>NC_014206.1:157500-3650813 GCF_000092445.1 Geobacillus sp. C56-T3
GATAGTGCACCAGTACCGTGAGGGAAAGGTGAAAAGCACCCCGGGAGGGGAGTGAAAGAGAACCTGAAACCGTGTGCCTACAAGTAGTCAGAGCCCGTTGATGGGTGATGGCGTGCCTTTTGTAGAATGAACCGGCGAGTGACGATGGCGTGCGAGGTTAAGCCGGAGAGGCGGAGCCGCAGCGAAAGCGAGTCTGAACAGGGCGTCAAGTACGTCGTCGTCGACCCGAAACCAGGTGATCTACCCATGTCCAGGGTGAAGGCCGGGTAACACCGGCTGGAGGCCCGAACCCACGCACGTTGAAAAGTGCGGGGATGAGGTGTGGGTAGGGGTGAAATGCCAATCGAACTTGGAGATAGCTGGTTCTCCCCGAAATAGCTTTAGGGCTAGCCTCGGGTTTAGGAGTCTTGGAGGTAGAGCACTGATTGGGCTAGGGGCCCAAAACGGGTTACCGAACCCAGTCAAACTCCGAATGCCAACGACTTATGCCCGGGAGTCAGACCGCGAGTGATAAGATCCGTGGTCGAGAGGGGAACAGCCCAGACCGCCAGCTAAGGCCCCGAAGTGCACGTTCAGTGGAAAAGGATGTGGAGTTGCCGAGACAACCAGGATGTTGGCTTAGAAGCAGCCACCATTTAAAGAGTGCGTAATAGCTCACTGGTCGAGTGACTCTGCGCCGAAAATGTACCGGGGCTAAACGTGCCGCCGAAGCTGCGGGATGACCGTTGGTCATCGGTAGGGGAGCGTTCTAAGGGCAGAGAAGCCAGACCGGAAGGACTGGTGGAGCGCTTAGAAGTGAGAATGCCGGTATGAGTAGCGAAAACAGAGGTGAGAATCCTCTGCGCCGAAAGCCTAAGGGTTCCTGAGGAAGGTTCGTCCGCTCAGGGTTAGTCGGGACCTAAGCCGAGGCCGAAAGGCGTAGGTGATGGACAACAGGTTGAGATTCCTGTACCACCTTCTTCCCGTTTGAGCGATGGGGGGACGCAGGAGGATAGGGCGAGCAGGCGGCTGGAAGAGCCTGTCCAAGCCGCAAGGCTGATCCGCAGGCAAATCCGCGGATCATAAGGCCAAGCGGTGACGGCGACGGATGGATCCGGAAGTCCCCGATTTCACACTGCCAAGAAAAGCCTCTAGCGAGGGAAGAGGTGCCCGTACCGCAAACCGACACAGGTAGGCGAGGAGAGAATCCTAAGGCGCGCGGGAGAACTCTCGTTAAGGAACTCGGCAAAATGACCCCGTAACTTCGGGAGAAGGGGTGCTCTTTGGGGTGAAGAGCCCTGAAGAGCCGCAGTGAAAAGGCCCAAGCGACTGTTTATCAAAAACACAGGTCTCTGCGAAGCCGAAAGGCGACGTATAGGGGCTGACACCTGCCCGGTGCTGGAAGGTTAAGGGGAGCGCTTAGCGGAAGCGAAGGTGCGAACCGAAGCCCCAGTAAACGGCGGCCGTAACTATAACGGTCCTAAGGTAGCGAAATTCCTTGTCGGGTAAGTTCCGACCCGCACGAAAGGTGTAACGACTTGGGCGCTGTCTCAACGAGAGACCCGGTGAAATTATACTACCTGTGAAGATGCAGGTTACCCGCGACAGGACGGAAAGACCCCGTGGAGCTTTACTGCAGCCTGATATGGAATTTTGGTATCGCTTGTACAGGATAGGTGGGAGCCTGGGAAGCCGGAGCGCCAGCTTCGGTGGAGGCGACGGTGGGATACCACCCTGGCGGTATTGAAATTCTAACCCGCACCCCTTAGCGGGGTGGGAGACAGTGTCAGGTGGGCAGTTTGACTGGGGCGGTCGCCTCCCAAAAGGTAACGGAGGCGCCCAAAGGTTCCCTCAGAATGGTTGGAAATCATTCGGAGAGTGCAAAGGCACAAGGGAGCTTGACTGCGAGACGGACAGGTCGAGCAGGGACGAAAGTCGGGCTTAGTGATCCGGTGGTTCCGCATGGAAGGGCCATCGCTCAACGGATAAAAGCTACCCCGGGGATAACAGGCTGATCTCCCCCAAGAGTCCACATCGACGGGGAGGTTTGGCACCTCGATGTCGGCTCATCGCATCCTGGGGCTGTAGTCGGTCCCAAGGGTTGGGCTGTTCGCCCATTAAAGCGGTACGCGAGCTGGGTTCAGAACGTCGTGAGACAGTTCGGTCCCTATCCGTCGCGGGCGGAGGAAATTTGAGAGGAGCTGTCCTTAGTACGAGAGGACCGGGATGGACGCACCGCTGGTGTACCAGTTGTCCCGCCAGGGGCACCGCTGGGTAGCTATGTGCGGACGGGATAAGCGCTGAAAGCATCTAAGCGTGAAGCCCCCCTCAAGATGAGATTTCCCACCGCGTTAGGCGGGTAAGATCCCTCGAAGATGACGAGGTCGATAGGTCCGAGGTGGAAGCGTGGCGACACGTGGAGCTGACGGATACTAATCGATCGAGGGCTTGACCTAGCAAGAAAAGCGGAGGCGAGCGGGTCGCCGCGATGGGCAAATGTTCTTCACCCGCAGGGGTGCTTGCACCCCGAGGGGGAAGGTTATTTGACCCCGAGCGGCGGCGAGCCGGAGCTGGACAACGAAAAGCGGAAGCGCCGCGGCTTCTTCCGACGGTTATCTAGTTTTGAGGGAATGAACATCCTGTTGACAAATCCAACAGGATGGATATAATAATTACTGTCCAAGATGATAACCATTGCCTAGTGGCTATGGCGGAGGGGAAACACCCGTTCCCATCCCGAACACGGAAGTTAAGCCCTCCAGCGCCGATGGTAGTTGGGGCCAGCGCCCCTGCAAGAGTAGGTCGCTGCTAGGCAATGTTTCATTATTCTGTAATAGTTCAGCGACGAGCTTCACATCTTCGAATTCGCTACGAGTTGCCTCGACGCATCTCGCTTCCTTGAATTAGCTGGCAGAGGAAGAGGCAACGAGCACATTGGGAAGATGTGCATGACATATAGTTATTCATCATTCCGCAATAGCTCAGCGGTAGAGCAACCGGCTGTTAACCGGTAGGTCGTAGGTTCGAATCCTACTTGCGGAGCCATTTTTACGCTTCCATAGCTCAGTAGGTAGAGCACTTCCATGGTAAGGAAGAGGTCACCGGTTCGAGCCCGGTTGGAAGCTCCATTTATTTTCCGGCCCGTTGGTCAAGTGGTTAAGACACCGCCCTTTCACGGCGGTAACACGGGTTCGAATCCCGTACGGGTCACTCCATTTCGGCCAGTCGTCCTTTCAAGGATGATTGGCCGAAATGAAAAGTGTATACTTCCCTGATTGCTGAGATATAATAGCAATTGAATACAGCGTTTCTTTCTCATCGCGTTGGGCTATAGCCAAGCGGTAAGGCAACGGACTTTGACTCCGTGATGCGCTGGTTCGAATCCAGCTAGCCCAGCCATTATTTTTTTGTACATAAAAATGGTCATGAGCCATTAGCTCAGTAACGAGCGTTACATCGTCGAATAGGCATCGAGTTGCCCCGACGCATCTGCTTCCTTGAACAGGCTGGCAGAGGAAGGGGCAGCATACTTAGAGTGTTATCCTAACTATGAGCCATTAGCTCAGTAACGAGCGCTACATCTTCGAGTTCGCTTCGAGTTGCCTCGACGCACTTGGCATCTTTGAATCGGCTGGGAGAGGAAGAGGCAGGTAGAGCTAGGTAGTACCTAGAGTGTATACCCAACCATGAGCCATTAGCTCAGTAGGTAGAGCAACGAGCAAAGCATCTTCGGATTTGCTTCGAGTTGTCCCGACGCATCCTGCATCTTCGAATATGCTAGTAGAGGAAGGGACATCGTTCACTGTGAGTGTATGCCCAACCATGAGCCATTAGCTCAGTAGGTAGAGCATCTGACTTTTAATCAGAGGGTCGGAGGTTCGAGTCCTCCATGGCTCACCATAGCGCGGAAGTAGTTCAGTGGTAGAACACCACCTTGCCAAGGTGGGGGTCGCGGGTTCGAGTCCCGTCTTCCGCTTGGGGCGGGGCCTTAGCTCAGCTGGGAGAGCGCCTGCTTTGCACGCAGGAGGTCATCGGTTCGATCCCGATAGGCTCCATCAAGAGCAGACTGCTTGACAACCAAAAGCAGCCTGCTCTTTTTTGTTATATCGGTATAAATATTCAAAATTTTGTCAAGTTGAGTCATCCCCTTTCTTTCCTCTACAATAAAGACGTAACAGGAACCGGAAAGGAGTGGGAGACAGCATGAAGCCAATTTCAATTATCGGGGTTCCGATGGATTTAGGGCAGACACGCCGCGGCGTTGATATGGGGCCGAGCGCAATGCGTTATGCAGGCGTCATCGAACGTCTGGAACGTCTTCATTACGATATTGAAGATTTGGGAGATATTCCGATTGGGAAAGCAGAGCGGTTGCACGAGCAAGGAGATTCACGGTTGCGCAATTTGAAAGCGGTTGCGGAGGCGAATGAGAAACTCGCGGCGGCGGTTGACCAAGTCGTTCAGCGGGGGCGCTTCCCACTTGTGCTGGGCGGCGACCATAGCATCGCCATTGGCACGCTCGCCGGGGTGGCGAAACATTATGAGCGGCTTGGAGTGATCTGGTATGACGCGCACGGCGACGTCAACACCGAGGAAACGTCGCCGTCTGGAAACATTCATGGCATGCCGCTGGCGGCGAGCCTCGGGTTTGGCCATCCGGCGCTGACGCAAATCGGCGGATACAGCCCCAAAATCAAGCCGGAACATGTCGTGTTGATCGGCGTCCGTTCCCTTGATGAAGGGGAGAAGAAGTTTATTCGCGAAAAAGGAATCAAAATTTACACGATGCATGAGGTTGATCGGCTCGGAATGACAAGGGTGATGGAAGAAACGATCGCCTATTTAAAAGAACGAACGGATGGCGTTCATTTGTCGCTTGACTTGGATGGCCTTGACCCAAGCGACGCACCGGGAGTCGGAACGCCTGTCATTGGAGGATTGACATACCGCGAAAGCCATTTGGCGATGGAGATGCTGGCCGAAGCACAAATCATCACTTCAGCGGAATTTGTCGAAGTGAACCCGATCTTGGATGAGCGGAACAAAACAGCATCAGTTGCTGTAGCGCTGATGGGGTCGTTGTTTGGTGAAAAACTCATTTAATGCATGTGGGCAAAGAGGGTTGGTTGCGGGATTCACGGATATGATGATGATTTGTTCCCGCTGTTTGTGAAAGAGGGGCTGCCATTTGTTTGGCGTCCCCTCTTTTTCAGTTGTATGATACAATAAATATGTTGCATGAAACTTTTCTTGATCGAGCGCCGTAATATACAGTAAGCCGTGAGGCGGGGGTATTGTATTTTATGGATCTATTTATTAAAAAGAGAATTAAGGCGATCCAAAAAGGGGATCAAAACGCATACGCGGATCTTGTCGATTTGTATAAGGACAAGATTTACCGTCTTTGCTATCGAATGTTGGGCAATCGGCATGAGGCGGAAGATGCGGCGCAGGAGGCGTTCATCCGCGCCTACATCCATATTGATACGTACAATCCTGAAATGAAGTTTTCCACTTGGCTGTACCGAATCGCGACGAACTTGACGATCGATAAATTGCGGAAACGGAAGCCGGACGTGTATTTAGATGAAGAGGTCGGAGGCACGGACGGGTTGACGATGCAGGCTCAGCTTCCTTCCCGCGAAGCATCCCCGGAGGAGGCAGTGGAAAGCCTGGAGCTGCAAGAGACGGTGCAGCGAGCGATTGAGCAGTTGCCAGAAAAGTATCGAAGCGTGATCGTGTTGAAATATATGGAAGATTTGTCGTTGCAAGAAATCAGCGAGATTTTAGGATTGCCGGTCGGCACGGTGAAAACGCGGCTGCATCGCGGCCGCGAAGCGTTGCGCAGGCAATTGGGTCATTTATAAGAGGGTGGGAGACTATGGAATGTCCGAAAGAAATCGTGTTGCTCATGCACAGCTATTTTGATGGAGATCTCCAGCCAGAAGGAGAGCAGCAGCTGAAAGAACATTTGCGTTCGTGCGCTGCGTGCGCTGCCCATTTTCACGAGCTGAAAAAGACGGTTGCTTTCCTCCAATATGCCGCCCACGTTGCGGCGCCGCCGTCGTTTGCAGCCAAGGTTATGGAGGCGATGCCGAAAGAGAGAAAGACCGCGCGGCTGCGCCGTTTTATGCATCGTCATCCGCTGCTTACGGCTGCCTCGTTGTTTTTAGCGCTCACTTTAGGCAGCTTAGCTTCTTCATGGGGGGAAAGAGGCGCGTTTTCCGTCTCAGCTGATGAACATGTCATCATCCGCGATCATACTGTCATCGTGCCGAAAGGAGAAACGGTCAAAGGAGATATTGTCGTCCGCAATGGCTCGATTCGGATTGAAGGAACGGTTGATGGGGACGTGACTGTGATCCATGGAAAGAAATATATGGCGTCCGCCGGGCAAGTGACAGGGGAAGTGGAGGAAATTAATCAAGTGTTTGAATGGATTTGGTATAATATTAAAGAAAGGTTCAATCGTGCGCTCCAATCGATTGAATGATGGCAGCCATCGTTCGATGGCTTTTTCCGTGGCCATCAACAGATTGGAATTAGAGATAAAGGAAGTGTGAAGATGTCCTTCGGAGAGCTCCCCATCGTGTCATATTTGTTAAAAGTGGTTGATATCCTTGTCGTTTGGTATGTGATTTACAAGTTGATCATGATGATTCGCGGGACGAAGGCCATTCAGCTGTTAAAAGGCATTTTTTTAATTATTTTGGTTCGTTTCGTGAGCAATTACCTCGGATTGACGACGTTGCAATGGCTGATGGATCAGGCGATCATTTGGGGATTTCTCGCGATCATCATCATTTTTCAACCAGAATTGCGGCGCGCCCTTGAGCAGCTCGGCCGCGGACGGCTGTTCACCCGCAATACGGTCAATGAAGATGAAGAGCGGATGCGAATGGTGGAAGCCATTGTAAAAGCGACCGAGTATATGGCGAAGCGACGCATCGGCGCGCTGATTTCCATTGAGCGGGAAACCGGAATGAACGATTATGTCGAAACCGGCATTATGTTAAACGCTCATGTATCGCCGGAACTGCTCATTAATATTTTCATTCCGAACACGCCGCTTCATGATGGGGCGGTCATTATTCAAAAAAACCAAATCGCTGCGGCGGCCTGTTATTTACCATTATCGGAAAGTCCGTTTATTTCGAAAGAGCTCGGAACACGCCATCGGGCGGCGCTCGGCATCAGCGAAGTGACTGACAGCGTCACCGTCGTCGTGTCGGAAGAGACGGGAGCAGTATCGTTGACGAAAAACGGCGAGCTGTACCGCGATTTAACGATCGATGAGTTTCGGGAGCTGTTGACCGGCGAACTTGCTCCAGCGACGAAGGCGCCTGCTTCTTCCCGTTGGCAGTGGAGGGGGAAGAAACATGGATAAGTTGATGGACCATCCTTGGTTTATTCGCGTTGTCTCCTTATTGCTGGCGATTATGCTGTATATGTCGGCCAATGTCGGGGCGAAAACCGGTGAGACGCGCAACACGTTTGGCCAGGAAGATACGGAAACGTTGATCGATATTCCGGTGGTCGCTTACTATGATGAAGACAACTTGGTCGTATCTGGCGTCCCGAAATACGTGAACGTTACGCTCCAAGGACCCGCCAGCATTGTCAAGCCGACGGCTCTGCAACGAAATTTCGAGGTGTATGTCGATTTAACGGAATTGCCATTAGGGACATACACGGTGCCGATCAAATACAGGGACATCTCCGACAAGTTGAAAGTGACGATTCAGCCTTCCTCGGCCAAAGTGACGATTCGTGAAAAAGTGTCGAAACGGTTTTCGGTCGGTGTTGAATTTTTCAATCGAAACAAAATGCCGGATGGCTATTCCGTTGGAGAACCGACTGTGAAACCAGATGCCGTGACGATTACCGGGGCGAAGGAACTAATCGACGAGATTGCGTTTGTCAAAGCCATCGTCGACTTAGATGGGGCGACGGAAACGCTGACGAGAGAAGCGCGCGTTCGGGTGTACGATCGACGGGGAAATGAGTTGGATATTGAGCCAGAGCCATCGTCGGTGGAAGTAACCGTGCCGGTGAAAAGCCCGAGCAAGACGGTGCCGGTTCAAGTGCAGACAACCGGAGAGCTGCCGGATGGTGTGCATCTTGTCAGCATCACGCCGGAGCCGGATCGAGTGACGATTTATGGACCGAAGGAAGTGTTGAACCATATTGACAAGCTGGAAGGATTGACAGTTGATTTGGACGACATTACTGATGATGCGACGGTAGAACTTGACGCTCCGCTCCCTGATGGGGCAAAAAACGTCGATCCAGACAAAATCAAGGTGCATATTGATGTGGAAAAAGACGTCACGCAAACGTGGAAAGACGTGCCGATCGCTGTCGTTGGTTTGCCGGATTCATACAAAGCCGAATTTGTCAAACCGCTTGAAGGCAAAATTACGGTCCGCCTTGTCGGTCCGCCCGATGTCGTCCGCGGGTTGACAAAAGACGATATTCGTTTGTATGTCGATGTCCGTGGGCTTGACACCGGCGAACATCAAGTTCCCATTCAATGGAACCACCCTGAACAAGTCCAATGGCAGCCGTCGGCGGAAACGGCGATGGTCCATATTAGCGACAAAGCAACTGCACAATAAACTGCATAGTAAGGAGAGAGTGAACGAATGGGCAAATATTTTGGCACTGATGGTGTACGAGGAGTCGCAAATCGTGAATTGACGCCAGAGTTGGCGTTTCAAATCGGCCGCTGCGGCGGATACGTGCTGACCAAAAGCGCTGAGCGCCCGAAAGTATTGATCGGGCGCGACACCCGCATTTCCGGCCATATGTTGGAAGGCGCCCTTGTCGCCGGGCTGCTGTCGATCGGGGCTGAAGTGATGCGCCTTGGCGTCATTTCCACGCCAGGTGTCGCCTATTTGACGAAGGCACTCGGAGCGCAGGCCGGCATCATGATTTCTGCTTCTCACAACCCGGTGCAAGATAACGGCATTAAATTTTTCGGCCCGGACGGGTTCAAGCTGTCGGATGAGCAGGAAGCGGAAATTGAGGCGCTGATCGACAGCGCGGAGGATATGCTGCCGCGGCCGATCGGGGCTGGACTTGGGCAAGTAAACGACTATTTTGAAGGCGGGCAAAAATACTTGCAGTATTTAAAACAAACGATCGATGAAGAAGATTTTTCCGGGATGAAAATCGCCCTCGACTGCGCGCACGGAGCGACGTCATCGCTTGCGACGTACTTATTTGCCGATTTGGATGCGGATGTCGTGACGATGGGGGCGTCGCCCAATGGGCTCAACATTAACGAAGGAGTCGGTTCCACCCATCCGGAAGCGTTGGCGGCGTTTGTCAAAGAAAAAGGAGCCGATGTCGGGCTCGCCTTTGACGGCGATGGCGACCGCCTCATCGCCGTGGATGAACGCGGCAACATTGTTGACGGCGATCAAATTATGTACATTTGCGCCAAATATTTAAAAGAAACCGGCCGCTTGAAACAGCAAACCGTCGTCTCGACGGTCATGAGCAACCTTGGGTTTTACAAGGCGCTTGAGGCGCAGGGAATCAAAAGTGTACAAACGGCCGTTGGCGACCGCTATGTCGTCGAGGAAATGAAGAAGAACGGCTATAATCTCGGCGGCGAGCAGTCCGGACATATCATCTTCCTCGACTACAACACGACGGGGGACGGCATGTTGACGGCGCTCCAGCTTGTCAACATCATGAAAATCAAAGGCAAGCCGCTGTCCGAATTGGCGGGGGAAATGAAAAAATACCCGCAGCTGCTTGTGAACGTCCGGGTGGCCGATAAGGAAAAAGCAATGGAAAACGAACAAGTGAAAAAAGTGATCCAGGAAGTGGAGGCAGAGATGAACGGCAATGGCCGCGTCCTCGTTCGTCCGTCAGGGACGGAACCCCTCGTGCGCATTATGGCGGAGGCCCAAACCGAGGAAGCGTGCCGCGCCTACGTTGAGCGGATCGCGGATGTCGTCCGCCGTGAAATGGGAGTGGAATAACCGACCGCTTGGACAACCACCCTATGCATAGACGGAACGTTCGCTTCCGTTTATGCATAGGTTATTTTATATAAAGGGATGGATAGATGATAGTTGACGCCGCTGGGAATGTCCTGTAATATTAACGTTGTTGCTTTTTTCTTGAAAGGAGGCGATGGAAGGGCGAAGAGCGGAACATGGTGAAGTGATGGCTTGCCGCAACCGTGGGCATGGCCAACAAAGCAAAAAGGTGGTTGGCTGTTGCATCGGTTTTAACGATCACAAAGCGCCTGGACTAAGCGTTGGACGGAAGAACGCTTAGTTGACGAGGAGGAGGTTTATCGAGGTTTTCGGCGGATGCCTCCCGGCTGGAGCGATGACAGCCGCAAGTCCTCTCTTAAAACAAAGGGGCGACCCTTTGCACAAAGGGGAGGATGTCATCGCGCAAAACGAAGAAGGGAGTCTGCCGCCCGTGGATCGGCGAGACCCCGAACATGTTCTTTGACAACTGAACAGGAAAGACGGTTCTCGTTAGCGGCAGCCTCCAAGATGAAAAGGAGGAACATTTGCCATGTGCGGCATTGTTGGTTATATCGGTTACCAAGATGTGAAGGAAATTTTATTGCGCGGATTGGAAAAACTCGAGTATCGCGGCTACGATTCGGCGGGGATCGCCGTGTTGAACGAAAGCGGCGTGCATGTGTTTAAGGAAAAAGGACGGATCGCTGATTTGCGCCGCATCGTCGACCCGAACGTCAACGCGACGGTCGGCATTGGCCATACACGCTGGGCGACACACGGGGCGCCAAGCCGAGTGAACGCCCACCCGCATCAAAGCGCCTCAGGCCGTTTTACGCTCGTGCATAACGGTGTCATTGAAAACTATGAAATGGTCAGGCGCGATTATTTAGCCGATGTCACATTCCAAAGCGACACGGACACGGAAGTCATCGTCCAGCTCGTGGAGAAGTTCGTCAATGATGGACTGGCAACGGAAGAAGCGTTTCGAAAAACGCTCTCGCTGTTAAAAGGATCGTACGCCATCGCCATGATCGATGCACAAGACGAAAACACCATCTATGCGGCCAAAAACAAAAGCCCGCTTCTTGTCGGATTGGGCGATGGGTTTAACGTCGTGGCGAGCGATGCAATGGCGATGCTCCAAGTGACGAATCAATTCGTCGAACTGATGGATGGGGAACTCGTCATCGTCACGAGCGAGAACGTCACGATTCAAACGCTAAACGGTGAAAAAGTCGAACGGAAGCCATTTACGGCTGAGCTCGATGCGAGCGACATTGAAAAAGGGACGTATCCGCATTATATGCTGAAAGAAATTGATGAGCAGCCGTTCGTCATCCGCCGCATCATTCAAAAATACCAAGACGAAAACGGCGGATTGACGATCGACCAAGCGATCATCAACGAAGTGCTGAACGCCGACCGCCTGTACATTGTCGCGTGCGGAACGAGCTACCATGCAGGTCTCGTCGGCAAGCAGTTGATCGAATCGTGGGCGAAAATTCCGGTGGAAGTGCATATCGCCAGCGAATTTTCGTACAACATGCCGCTGTTGTCGGAAAAGCCGCTCTTCATCTTTATCTCGCAAAGCGGCGAAACGGCCGACAGCCGCGCCGTGCTCGTGCAAACGAACAAACTCGGCCATAAAGCGATTACGATCACGAACGTCCCAGGTTCGACGCTGTCGCGGGAAGCCGATTATACGCTCCTGTTGCACGCCGGCCCGGAAATCGCCGTTGCCTCGACAAAGGCATATACGGCGCAAATTGCTGTGCTTGCGATTTTGGCCGCCGCGGCGGCGAAAGCGAAAGGCTTTGAGCTGGACTTTGACTTGACGAAAGAGCTTGCCATCGTCGCCAATGTGATGGAAATGCTGTGCGATGCGAAAGAAGAAATGGAGAAAATCGCAAGCGACTACTTGACGTTGACGCGCAACTGCTTCTTCATCGGCCGCGCCGTTGACTACTATGTCTGCCTAGAAGGCGCGCTGAAACTGAAGGAGATCTCTTACATCCAAGCGGAAGGGTTCGCCGGCGGCGAGCTGAAACACGGCACGATCGCCTTGATTGAGGACGGCACGCCGGTCATCGCCCTCGCTACCCAAGAGCACGTCAACTTAAGCATTCGCGGCAACGTAAAAGAAGTCGTCGCCCGCGGCGCGAACCCGTGCGTCATCTCGATGCGCGGCCTGGAAGGCGACGGCGACCGCTTCATCATCCCGGCCGTCCATCCGGATCTTACGCCGCTTGTGTCCGTCGTGCCGTTGCAGCTGATCGCATACTATGCCGCCTTGCACCGCGGCTGCGACGTCGACAAACCGCGCAACTTGGCGAAGAGCGTGACGGTGGAGTGAGCGGTTCGTTGGTCGGAAAGGCTGTTGTTAGGTGACAAAAAAAGCCTTATACTCGCGATCGTATCGAAGCGAAACAAATTCAATTCAGTTTGATTGGCAACGAGGATGGGATTCCAATTAGGGAGAAGGAAATAGGATTGAAGGGAATCGAGAAAGGCACCTAAAGGTGCTTTTCTCGATTTTTTATTTGGAACTAAAAGAGGAGACCTTCATGTCGCCAAACTAGTCATAGAAGAAGGAATCTGCTAAAGCCGGATAAAATCCAAATATAGCGGGAATAAAATTCCCCCTTCAAGATAAGCCCTACTGCAGCTAATTGAGTTTCTAAACTTATTTAGTCATATAAAAACTGCGCCTCCATTGGTTAGTTGTGTCTAACTGCTTCCGCGTCCGCTGCAAAAAATGGTTAAAGGAATCGCGTTTTTTCTTGAGTCGATCCCCGATGTTATTTTTATTTTTTCTACGCAACTGTTTGTCATCTGGGTGTTTAAAAAGACAGATTTGCTTATTGTCAATCCTGTTGCCGGTTTTGACAATGTATACGTGCTGCCGATTGTCATGATTTCCATTTTGCCTTCCATTCTGCTGTTCCAAATGACATTTCTTGCGTTTACGGAGGAAAAAGACAAGCCATACGTCGAATATGCGCTAGCGAAAGGATTGTCAAAAACGGCAGGCTATGGCGCCATATGTTCCGCAACGCGCTGATCACCGTGTTTTCTAACGTCCAATATTTGTTTTGGTTTATGCTGTCGAACTTGTTAGTGGCGGAATATTTGTTTAATATGCACGGATTGTTCCGGTTTTTGTATGAGCAGCTCCATACGCCGGAAGTAGTGGCTATCGGTCTTGCCATGCTGTTTTTGCCGTTTTACATCATTGATGTGGCCGGGAAACGAGTGATTGCTTATTTGACGGGAATCGAGAGGGGGGTAGCGTGATGCGCGCATTCCGTAACGTTTATTTTACGACAGGGTTTATGATCGCGGCCGGTCTATTGCTGGCCAGTTTTTTCTATTCTTATTGGCTGAAAGACATCATTCCACAGCCGTCGAAGCAGATCTACAATGAGGCTGGGCGGCTCGTTGACGTTCCTCCGTACCCGCCGAGCTGGGCCCATCCGTTTGGCGTCGATCGCCAAGGCGAAGATGTGTTTTGGAAAGTCATCGATGGGGCGAAATATACGATTTTCACCGCATTGGCGGTCAGTTTGCTGCGGCTGGCGTTCGGAACGGTCGGCGGAATCATGTATGCTTTTTATTTACAGAAATTTCGGTTTATTGCCGAGTCCATCGTCCGCGCCTTTCGGTTTGTGCCGGCGATCTTTTTAACGATGCTCTTTTTTGCTTTCATTCCATTGGAGGAGCAAGGAGCTGGAATGGGAGTGTTGATCAAACAACTATTGGTGCTTGCGGCTGTTGCGCTTCCGCCGTTAATGCTGGTCATCGGCAATGATATCGCTGTCTTTTTGCAAAATGAATTTGTCGTTTCTTCCCGGCTGATGGGAGCTGATCACGTTTGGCTCATCCGCAAGCACGTTCTCCCGTATATGCGGCCGCGGCTGTTTTTGCTGTTTACCCAGCAGACGGTGCAGTCGCTCTTGCTGCTTGTGCATCTCGGGGCGTTTCAAATATTGCTAGGAGGCGTAAAAGTTATATATGATTCCGATGGGTTGGGCCCTCCGGAGAAGGTGGCGCTCTCCCTTTCGAACGAATGGTCCGGCTTGATCGGTCTTTCCTATCGGGAAATGATGCTTGACCAATGGATTGTTGTCGGGCCGTGTGTTGCCTTTATCGTTGCCATTTTTGCCTTCAAATTAATGGGAAAAGGGTTAGAGCAAGTGATCGCTGGAAAAGGAAAACGGAAGCAGCGGAAAAAACAGCGGAGTTCATCGGGAAAAACCGCTTCTTTTCCGCCGCAGCAGGGCGATTTTGAATTTGTACTTTTTTATAGATAGGCTATCCTAAAAATACATGAGGGGGGATGGAGTTGCGTGATCGCATCGACTTCTTATGCAAGACCATTTTGGCGATCAAAACAGCGGGCCGATTGGTCCTCGGGATTGATGGGCTAAGCCGATCGGGCAAAACGACATTAGCCAATCAGCTGAGTCAAACGTTGCGGGAGCAAGGCATCTCCGTGTGCGTTTTTCACATGGATGATCATATTGTCGAGCGAGCCAAACGTTATCATACGGGAAACGAGGAATGGTTTGAATATTATTATTTACAGTGGGATGTGGAGTGGCTAACGCATCAGTTGTTCCGTCAACTCAAAGCATCCCACCAGCTGACCCTTCCGTTTTATGATCATGAGACCGATACGCACTCCAAGCGAACGGTTTACCTCTCTGATTCGGACATGATCATGATTGAAGGTGTTTTTCTGCAAAGGAAAGAATGGAGGCCGTTTTTTGATTTCGTCGTCTATTTGGATTGTCCGCGGGAGATTCGCTTTGCCCGTGAAAACGATCAAGCGAAACAAAACATCCAAAAGTTCATCAACCGGTATTGGAAAGCAGAAGACTATTATTTGGAAACCGAAGAGCCGATTAAACGGGCGGATGTTGTTTTCGATATGACCTCATGATCGGGAATCTTTGGTAGGGTTTGTTCCTTTGCGAGGATGACGATGTTGGAAAAGAAAACATCGAATCGATCATCGATAATTTCATACAATTTGTTGAATAATCAACGAATTGTCTTGATCTAACCATTGAAAGTGCCCTCATTCTTTTATAATGATAGACAGGTGTTGATGAAATTTATGGATTGAAGGAGGGTATCCTATTATGATTTCCGCGAAAGCACGGGCTGTCGATGAAAAACGAGTAATTGGGGGGAGTGCGGTTAAATAGCAGAATCGGGCCTGACGGGCCGAACGGCGGCTTTTTCCGGGATGGAAAGCGAATCGATTGGTAATGGGCGGCGTGGAAGTGAATACGGTGTGCCTGTTGTCTCAATAGGTATGGTCGGGCGTTCCCGTGTGGGGACGTCTTTTCTTTTTGTTGTTTTGCAGAAAAAATTTAATTTAAATCAACAATTATTTATTGATAAACGATAAGACATTCATTACAATAAAGTCGAAAACGAGTCAGTGAGGTGTTTCGATGAAACGGGAAACGTTGTTTTTGAAGGCGTCTTTAGTGTTGATCGGCCTTCCGGTTTTGGCATTGTGCCTATTTTTGGTTCCTGCGCTTGCGAAGGTGGCTGTCAAGCTGGTGCCAACGTTCCCTTGGATCAAGTATTTTGTTTATCTTGTGTTTGAGGTGTCCGCGCTGCCGTTCTACTTCGCTTTGTATCAGGCGTTCCGGTTGTTAGTGTATATTGACCGAAACGACGCGTTTTCCGAGGCGTCGGTGAAAGCGTTAAAGACGATCAAACATTGCGCCGTCGCCATCAGCGGGCTGCATTTGCTTGTCTTGCCGCTGTTTTACTTGTTCGCCGAGAAAGACGACGCTCCGGGTGTCATTTTCGTCGGTCTGATTGTGCCGTTTGCGTCGCTTGTCATCGCTGTGTTCGCCGCGGTTTTGCAAAAGCTGCTGCAGCAGGCGATTGAAATCAAACAAGAAAATGAGTTGACCATTTGAGGTGGATGGCATGCCGATTATCGTGAATCTTGATGTCATGTTGGCGAAGCGGAAGATGAGCGTCACCGAGCTGTCGGAGAGAGTCGGGATCACGATGGCGAATTTGTCGATCTTGAAAAACGGGAAGGCGAAGGCGATCCGTTTCTCGACGCTCGAAGCCATTTGCAAGGCGCTCGATTGCCAGCCCGGGGACATTTTGGAGTATCGAAGTGATGAAGGGGAGTCAAATCCGTGAGTAGGGAGGGGACGGCTTGAAAGGGGAAAAGCAAGAGCTAGCGGTGGACGAATCTCCACCGTTTGGCCTCATGATCGTCCGGGTGCGCCAGTTTGGCAGAAAGTCGCGGCTCATCAAAGCGTTTGTGCAGCTTGTTCGCTTCGGTTGGGCGCAGGCGCGATCGTGCGTGTTTCCGGTTGTCATTTTTGCCTCATTGGCGCTGACGAAGATCGCGCCGCTTCCGCTATTGCCGCGGTATGATTGGCTGCTTGTTATTTGCCTTCTCATGCAATGGTGGATGGTGCGGTCAGGGATGGAAACGCGGGATGAACTCAAAGTGATCACCTTGTTCCACGTCATTGGACTTGCGCTCGAGCTGTTTAAAGTGCGCATGGGTTCGTGGTCGTATCCGGAAGAGGGGTATACGAAAATCTTTGGCGTGCCCTTGTACAGCGGCTTTATGTATGCGAGCGTCGCCAGTTACCTTTGCCAGGTGTGGCGAAGGCTGAAGGTGGAGTTGGTGCAATGGCCGCCGTTTTGGATGGTCGTTCCTCTCGCTTCGGCGATTTACTTGAATTTTTTCACCCACCATTATTGGGTGGACGTTCGTTGGTGGCTCTCAAGCCTCGTCATGCTTGTCTTTTGGCGGTCATGGGTGACGTATGAGGTTGGGGGAATCCGCTACCGGATGCCGCTTGTTTTGTCGTTTTTGCTGATCGGGTTTTTCATCTGGATCGCGGAAAACATCGCCACCTTTTTTGGCGCTTGGCAATATCCAAACCAGGCGAAGGCGTGGAGCCTTGTTCATCTTGGGAAGGTGAGTTCGTGGTGTTTGCTCGTTATTGTCAGTTTTCTCATCGTGGCGACGTTAAAGCAAGTGAAAACAATTGCTGTGACAGGGGCAGTGGAGCGTTCACATGCAGATGGAAAATCGTTGTAAGCCGAGCAGGGCTACGATTCGTTGGCCGTTGCTCGGCTTTTTCCTTGATGAGCCGCCCGCTCCTCACGGAAGCTGTGCCTTGATTTCTTCAATTTGCGCGAGGTGGCGCTGTTCATGATAGCCGACAAATTCCACCCATTGCTTCAAATTCAGTGGCCCAAAAATTGGATGCGGGAACGATTTGGCTTCCAAGTCAGCCGGATTGGCTTGCTCCGTGATTTGGCGCAACCGCTGCCGCGATTGATGCAATTTTTCTTCCAGTTCGTGTCGAGTGAAAAAGCGGTTGTCCGGGCGGGCGAAATCAGGCGCCTCCACTTTTTTCGAACGGTCAACGGTCAAGTGGATCGGTTTCTCCTCAACCGGCTGGCTCTCGCCATGCTTTAATGTATGGGCGATCATGGCTGCGATCGATGTTTCGATTAAGTACAGGTGTTCGAGCACTTGGGCGATGGTCCAACTCCCTTTCGCCGCCCGGGTGTTCAGCTGTTCGTCCGACAGCCCGGAAACGCTTTTGATCAGCTGTTGGCGCACTCGCTCATTATGATCCATCATGTTTCCCTCATTTCGATGTAGATTTGGTTTCATCGTACGATAAGGAAGATCAACCGTAAAGCCGTTTTGTGTTCGCCGTGATCATGGTTTTGACTTGTTCGATATCTCGGCCATAGTGTGCCGCCACGGCTCGCGCGGAGTCCAATAGCCATAACGGCGTCGTCAGTTTTCCGGCAAACGGGCCTGCAAACGGCCATGGGCCATCGGTTTCAAGGAGCAGCTGCTCGATGGGAACGAGGGATAACAGCTGCTTGTCGCGCTCGCGGTAGCACACTTCCGGCGTGACGGAGATGTAGTAGCCGCATTGGACGATTTGTTTGACAACGGCAGGCTCGGCCTTCAGCCAGTGGAAATGGGCTTGTCGGACGCGAGTTTGCTGCAAGATGGCCAAGGCGGTTTCGGCGCGGTCGTAGACGGCGTGAAGAACGAGCGGCAAGGAGGCATTCGCGGCGATGGCCGCGATTTCGGTTAATCGTTCTTGATACGCGGGCAGCTTGGCGCATGCTTCCGCTGAATAGTATGGCAGCCCGACTTCGCCGATGGCGGCGAGCAGCGGCCGCTCTTGCTTGACAAGCTCTGTCCATTCGTTCCAATCGGCTTCGCTTGGCAGCGGTTGCTCGGGATGAAAGCCGATGGCGGCGTAGACGAAGGAAGGGAATCGCTGTTTCAACTCGAGCGTTCGGCAGCTGGAGCGCAAATCGGTGGATACGGCGACGACGCCGATGATGCCCGCTTCTTGCCAACGGTTGATTTGTTCATCGATGTCCGTGTACTGGTCGAGATGAATATGAGCGTCGATCATCCACAGCGACCTCCCCTGTCCTTTTTGCCGTCCCGCTGGCTGAGGCTTTTCGCCTTTTCATCCCCATTCCTTATCAATCTGGTACTTGCGGATGCGGTATTGCAAGTTTTGTCGGCTCAAACCAAGCGCTTTGGCCGTTTTTGTGATGTTGAAGCCGTGATGCTGCAGCGCCTTGCGGATGTAGTAAATTTCGACTTCTTCCATGTATTTGTCAAGAGGCAAAATGTCTTCCGTATCAAATAAAAAGTCCGTTTTCGTTTCGTCGGGCGCCAGCTTGGCTCGAAAAGGGGCAGGCAGATGGGCGAGGGTGATGGTTTGTTCTTGTTCCATCGTCGCCATCGTTTCCAAAATGACGGCCTCAAGCTCGCGCACGTTGCCGGGCCAGCTGTAAGCAAGAAACGCCTCTTGCACGTCATCGCCGAGTCCTTCGACATGTAGGCCATAGCGCTCGTTGCCTTGACGGATGAAATGGATAGCGAGCGGCAAAATGTCCTCTTTCCGTTCGCGCAACGGCGGCAGGACGATGCAGTGGACGGCAATTTGGTAGTAAAGCGATTTGAGCAATTCCCTGTTTTGGACCGCGTCAATCGGGTCGCCGCTTGTCGAGGCGATAAGGCGAATGTCCGCACGAACCGGTTTTTGGCCATGGGCGCGGACAAACTGTTTTTCTTGCAGGAAACGGGCAAGTTTTTGTTGAAGCGGCAGGCTTAACGAGTCAATATCGTCAAGCAGGACGGTGCCGCCGTCCGCTTGTTCAAACAAGCCGGGCTGGATCTCGCCGTCTTCTTCGCTGCCAAACAGCATCGTTTCCATCCAATCGTCCGGAAGCGACAAACACGTTTGCGCAAAAAACGGCTTAGCTCGCCGTTCGCTTTCATGGTGAATGCAGGAAGCGAGCAAGTCTTTTCCTGTCCCTTTCTCCCCAATGAGCAGCACGGACGCTTCGGAGCGGGCGGCATGACGAGCAAGGCGGATGGCCTTTTGCATGGCTTCGCTTTGGCCGATGATGTCCGCAAACGTGCGACCGGCTTCACCGCGTTGGTGGTGCTCTTGGATCAGCTTGCGGAATTTGGTGATGTCTTTGGCGATTTCCACGGCGCCGATGATGCGCCCGTCTTTTTGCAGCGGGTGTGTTTGATTGACCGTTGTCACGGCTTGTCCTTTGTTATTGAAATACGTTTGCTGCTTGTTCAGAATGCTTTCACCGGTGCGCAGCGCTTCAAGCAATGTGCTCGGCTGCTCCGGGTTGAAGCGGAAGACGTCCAAAATGTTTTTATCGAGTACGTCCTCGATGTTCATACCCTCTATGTCCCGCATTTTCCGGTTGTAAATGACGGTTTTCCCATGTTGATCGACCGCATGGACGCCAAGGTCGATCATTTCGAGAATTTGCTCATACATCGATAAAAGCGTTTCCATATCCCGGTTCACGATCAGCACCTCTCTTTTTTGTATTATAGCATAAGGTGGATGGGAGACAGGAAGGGAAAGAAAGATGTGAAAAAATTTTTTGCTAAATATATTGAAAATAGAAAAAAATCATTTCATAATAAAGTTGTAATACATTAGAAATTGAAAAATAATTTTGCATAAAAGGAGGTTGCTGTTCGTTTGATAAAAATGTAAGCGGTTGCGGAATCTATCATAGAGAGGGGAGAGTTTTCGGATGCAACCAGTGCAAGAACTGAAACGAGAGCTAAAAAGCAGGCATTTATTTATGATCGCGCTAGGTGGAGTGATCGGCACCGGTTTGTTTTTAGGATCGGGTTATACGATTCATGAGGCGGGGCCAGGAGGGGCCGTCGTTGCTTATCTTTTTGGCGGATTGGTCATGTATTTGACAATGCTTTCGTTAGGAGAATTGGCCGTGAGGATTCCTGATGCCGGGTCGTATCAGACGTATGCGACGAAGTTCATCTCGCCGGCAGTGGGGTATTGCATCGGTTGGCTGTCATGGCTGAACTGGTCGGTGACGGTCGGCATCGAGCTTCTCACTGTCAGCATCCTCATGAAACGATGGTTTCCCGATGTGCCGACATGGGTGTTTTGCGCCGTCTTCGCTTTGCTCTTGTTTTTGATCAATGCGTTGTCTGTCAAAGGATTTGGCGAGGTGGAGTTTTGGTTTTCAAGCGTGAAAGTGTTGACGGTCATCGCCTTTATTGTTCTTGGTCTGGCGGCGATGTTCGGAGTCATCCATATGAAAAATGGACAACCCGCTCCGTTTTTCTCGAATTTTACTGATCATGGCGGATTGTTTCCAAACGGGTTTTGGGCCATCTTTACGACCATGATCCTTGTGAACTTTTCGTTCCAAGGGACGGAATTGGTCGGCGTGGCCGCGGGGGAAAGCCGCGAGCCGGAAAAAACGGTGCCGGTTGCGTTGCGCAACACCGTATGGCGCATTTTGATCTTCTTTATTTTGGCCATTTTTGTGCTGGCTGGTTTGTTTCCGTGGGAGAAAGCCGGCGTTGTGGAAAGCCCGTTTGTTGAGGTGTTTGACAATATCGGCATTCCGTATGCGGCCGATATTATGAACTTTGTGATTATTACCGCGGTGTTGTCGGTGGCCAACTCGGGCTTATATGCGACATCGCGCGTCCTCTGGTCGATGTCGCGCCAAGGCATGGTCAGTCCGTTTTTCAGCAAGCTATCGAAACGCGGCGTGCCCATCAATGCGCTTATTGCCAGCATTGCCATCGGCTGCTTGTCTCTGTTGTGCAGCGTGTATGCGGAAGATACGGTGTACGTCTGGCTGACGGCGATCGCCGGGTTTGGCGCCGTCACGGTGTGGGCTTCCATCGCGCTGTCAAGCTATTTCGGCCGGAAAGCGTTTTTGCGCGAAGGCGGCGATGTGCGCGATCTGAAATACCGGACGCCGTTGTATCCGTTCGTGCCGCTGGCCGCGTTTGCGTTGAATATGGCGACGATCATCGGACTGGCCTTTATCCCAGATCAACGGATCGCTCTTTACTGCGGCATTCCGTTTTTGCTCGCTTGCTACGGGTACTACCACCTTGTGGCGAAAAAACGGGTTCAGCCCCTAGCCGCAGAAAAAGGGGAGCTCAAGGCCGCCAAGTAAAAACAATTGAAAAAAGCCATAATCATTTGCATAATATAACTATGAAACCGTTTTATAACGAAAAATTTTTTTGCCTTTAAAAGGAGGATGACGAAATGGTGCAGCCGTACAGACACGAACCGCTCACCGACTTTACCGTAGAAGCAAACCGTGAAGCGTTTTTAGCGGCGCTCAAAAAAGTGGAATCGGAGCTTGGGCGCGATTATCCGCTTGTGATCGGCGGCGAGCGGGTGATGACGGAAGACAAAATCATTTCGATCAATCCGGCGAACAAAACGGAAGTGGTCGGCCGGGTGGCGAAAGCGAACAAAGAGCTGGCGGAGCGGGCGATGAAAACCGCTGATGAGGCGTTCCGTACATGGAGCCGGATGAGCCCGGAAGCGCGGGCCGATATTTTGTTCCGGGCGGCGGCGATCGTGCGCCGGCGCAAGCACGAGTTTTCCGCTTGGCTGGTGAAAGAAGCAGGCAAACCGTGGCGCGAAGCGGACGCCGATACCGCGGAAGCGATTGACTTTATGGAATATTACGGCCGGCAAATGTTGAAGTTGAAAGACGGCATTCCGGTCGAAAGCCGTCCGGGGGAAACGAACCGGTTTTTCTATATCCCGCTTGGCGTCGGGGTTGTCATTTCGCCGTGGAACTTCCCGTTTGCCATTATGGCGGGAACAACGGTCGCTTCGCTTGTCACGGGCAATACGGTGCTGTTGAAACCGGCGAGCGCAACGCCGGTCGTGGCGTATAAATTTGTGGAAGTGTTGGAAGAAGCGGGGCTTCCGGCTGGTGTATTGAACTATATCCCGGGCAGCGGCGCGGAAGTCGGCGACTATTTGGTTGACCATCCGCGCACAAGATTTATCAGCTTCACCGGATCGCGGGATGTCGGCATCCGCATTTATGAGCGGGCAGCGAAAGTGCACCCAGGGCAAATTTGGCTGAAACGCGTCATCGCGGAAATGGGCGGCAAAGACGCCATCGTCGTCGATAAAGAAGCCGATCTCGAACTGGCGGCGCAATCGATTGTCGCGTCGGCGTTTGGATTCTCGGGGCAAAAATGCTCGGCGTGCTCGCGCGCGATCGTTGTTCAAGATGTCTATGACCAAGTGTTGAACCGCGTCGTCGAGCTGACGAAGCAGCTCAACGTCGGCGATCCGGCGGAGCAAGCGACGTTTATGGGCCCGGTCATCGACCAAGGGGCGTACAACAAAATTATGGAGTATATCGAAATCGGCAAACAAGAAGGCCGTCTCATGACGGGCGGAGAAGGAGACGATTCGAAAGGGTTCTTCATCCAGCCGACCGTGTTTGCTGATGTCGACCCGAACGCGCGCATCATGCAGGAGGAAATTTTCGGACCGGTCGTGGCGTTTGCGAAAGCGCGCGACTTTGACCATGCGCTTGAGATTGCGAACAACACCGAATACGGTCTGACAGGAGCCGTCATTTCGCGCAACCGGGCAAATCTTGAAAAAGCGCGGCACGAGTTCCATGTTGGCAACTTGTACTTCAACCGCGGCTGCACAGGGGCCATTGTCGGCTATCAGCCGTTTGGCGGCTTTAACATGTCAGGCACCGACTCGAAAGCTGGCGGCCCGGACTATTTGATTCTCCATATGCAAGCGAAAACCGTATCGGAAATGTTTTAATGGCGGGGCGGCCGCAGCCGCCCTTTTCCTGTAATGGAACGTTGGTCCGTCAATCGTCGGATGAAGGCAAACGTTGTCCGTGAAGGTGGAGAGTGAGGAAAAAAGGGGGATTTTGATGACGACAAAATCGCAACAGCTCATCGAACAAACGGAACGATATGGAGCACGAAATTATCATCCATTGCCGATTGTCATTTCGGAAGCGGAAGGGGTATGGGTGAAAGACCCAGAGGGCAACCGCTATATGGACATGTTAAGCGCTTATTCCGCTGTCAACCAAGGCCATCGCCATCCGAAGATTATTGAAGCGTTGAAAAAGCAAGCCGATCGGGTGACGCTCACATCGCGCGCGTTCCATAACGACCAGCTCGGCCCGTGGTATGAAAAAGTGTGTCAGCTGACGAAAAAGGACATGGTGCTGCCGATGAACACCGGCGCCGAGGCGGTGGAAACGGCGCTCAAGGCGGCGCGCCGCTGGGCGTATGACGTCAAAGGCGTTCCGGACAACGAAGCGGAAATCATCGTTTGTGAAGGCAATTTCCACGGCCGGACGCTCGCCGCGGTGTCCTTGTCGTCCGAACCGGCCTATAAACGGGGTTTTGGGCCGCTGCTATCCGGAGTGAAAATCATCCCGTACGGCGACATCGAAGCGTTGAAAGCGGCGATTACACCGAATACGGCGGCGTTTCTTGTCGAACCGATCCAAGGAGAAGCCGGCATCCGCATCCCACCGCAAGGTTTTTTAAAAGCGGCCTATGACGTGTGCAAAGAAAACAACGTGTTGTTCATCGCCGATGAAATCCAAACCGGTCTCGGGCGGACAGGAAAATTGTTTGCCTGCGACTGGGAAGACGTTGTGCCTGACATGTATATTTTAGGGAAAGCCCTCGGCGGCGGGGTGTTCCCGATTTCTTGCGTCGTCGCCAACCGCGACATTTTGTCGGTGTTTGAACCCGGCTCGCACGGATCGACGTTTGGCGGCAATCCGCTTGCATGTGCGGTGTCGATAGCGGCGCTCGAAGTGATTGAAGAAGAGCGGCTAGCGGAGCGTTCGCTTGAGCTTGGCGAATACTTCCTTTCGAAACTAAAACAAATCCGAAACGCCGATATTAAAGAAATCCGCGGCCGCGGCTTATTTATCGGCGTCGAGCTGCATGTGCCGGCGCGTCCGTACTGTGAGGCGCTGAAAGAGCAAGGATTGCTTTGCAAGGAAACGCATGAGACGGTCATTCGTTTCGCACCGCCGCTCATCATTACGAAAGAGGAATTGGATTGGGCGTTTGAACGGATTGCGAATGTCTTGTCCCGTCCATAAATCGAGTCAAAGAGGCGAATGAGACGATGGAAGAAAATATGTTTCTCTCCACCCAGCGTGTGATCAAAGCGGCGCTGGCCAAACTCGGCTACGGTGAGGAGATGTATGAGCTGCTCAAAGAACCATTGCGCGTCCTTACCGTACGCATTCCCGTCCGTATGGATGACGGAACGGTGAAAGTGTTTACCGGCTACCGCGCCCAGCATAGCGATGCCGTAGGGCCGACCAAGGGAGGCATTCGTTTTCATCCGGATGTCACCGAGGAAGAAGTGAAGGCGCTGTCGATGTGGATGACGATCAAAGCCGGAATTGTCGGTTTGCCGTATGGCGGCGGCAAAGGTGGCATCGTCTGCGACCCGCGGAACATGTCGATGGGTGAGCTGGAGCGGCTCAGCCGCGGCTATGTGCGGGCGATCAGCCAGATCGTGGGGCCATCCAAAGATATCCCGGCGCCGGACGTGTTTACCAACTCGCAAATTATGGCGTGGATGATGGATGAATATAGCCGCATCCGCGAATTTGATTCGCCTGGCTTTATCACCGGCAAGCCGCTTGTGCTCGGCGGCTCCCAAGGTCGGGAAAAAGCGACGGCGCTCGGTGTCACGATTTGCATCGAAGAAGCAGCGAAAAAAGCGGGAATTGAGTTGCAGGGGGCGCGGGTCATTATTCAAGGATTCGGCAATGCAGGCAGCTTTTTGGCCAAATTTTTGCATGAAGCTGGAGCTCGCGTCATTGGCATTTCCGATGCGTATGGCGCGTTGTATGACCCGAACGGACTGGATATTCCGTATTTGTTGGATCGCCGCGACAGTTTTGGCACGGTGACAACGCTGTTTGAGAATGTCATCACCAATCAAGAGCTGCTGGAAAAAGAGTGTGATATTTTAGTTCCGGCCGCGGTAGCGAATCAAATTACGCGTGACAATGCCGCGAATATTCGCGCTAAAATTGTGGTCGAGGCGGCCAACGGCCCGACGACGCTGGAAGCGACCAAAATCTTGACGGAGCGGGGCGTGCTATTGGTGCCTGATGTGCTGGCGAGCGCTGGCGGGGTGACGGTTTCCTATTTTGAATGGGTGCAAAACAACCAAGGCTATTATTGGACGGAAGAGGAAGTCGTCGAGAAGTTGAAAGAGAAATTGACGAGCGCGTTTCATCGCGTCTATGAATTGGCGGAATCGCGCCGTGTGGATATGCGCATGGCGGCGTACATGATCGGGCTGCGCCAAACAGCAGAAGCAGCTCGCTACCGTGGTTGGGTATAATCATGGAAAGGTTGTTGCTAGGGGGGCGCGCCGTCCATCCTCATCTGCTTGGGGGTGGGCGGCCTTTCGTTTGCGGGACGCCGATGAAGCCGGTGATATCGAAGGGAGAGCGAAAGCAAGCTGCTTTTCTTTTTTGCAAAGGATCTTTTTTTGTACTACCATATCATATACATACATTAATGAGGAAAGAGACATGCATACATACAATGAGCCGGGCGGAAGGGAGAGAATGGCGCCATGCAGGCGTGGATCACGAATGTAATGGAACAATTCGGCTATATCGGCATTTTTCTGATCATCGCGCTGGAAAACATTTTTCCACCGATTCCGTCGGAAGTCATTTTGCCGTTTGGCGGGTTTATGACGACGTACACGTCTTTGACGGTGCCCGGCGTCATTGCGGCGGCGACCGCCGGTTCGGTTGCCGGGGCATTGGTGCTGTACGGAATCGGCCGGCTGTTGTCGGTTGAACGGCTCGAGCGGATCGTCGACCGTTGGGGGAGATGGCTGCGGGTGAAGCCGGAAGACATCGCCAAGGCGAACCGGACGTTTCACCGTTATGGGGTATGGGCCGTCTTTCTTGGCCGCATGATTCCGTTGGTGCGCAGCTTGATTTCCATCCCGGCGGGCATGGCGAAGATGAATATCGGACTGTTTGTCTGGCTGTCGGTGCTGGGCACGCTCATTTGGAATACGATTTTAATCTCGATCGGGGCGGCGCTCGGTGAGTCGTGGGGGAAAGTATCCGAAGTGATTGGGATGTACGCCGAAGTGGTGTATGTCATTATTGCTGCGATCATTTTGATTGGAGCTGTCCGCTTTTGGAAGCGGCGCCGGGCTTCTTAATTCCGGCATTTTAAGGAATGGTTTTGCCAAAAAGGGCTGCGCGCCCAAGGCTGTTTTTCGGTCTTGGAGCCAGCCCTTTTCGCATCGCAAACGGAAAAATTCCCGTTTCAAAGTGAAACGGGAGTAGAGAGATGAAGATGAAGGCAGTTGAACGAGCTTATCCGCCATCCTTGATCCGTCTCATGGCCATCAAAAGGTTCAACGCTTCAATAACAAATAAATGAAGTATGGTGCACCGATGAATGACACAACAACTCCGGCCGGAAGCGGTTCGGCGAGAACGTTTCGCCCGATCGTGTCAGCGGCAAGCAGCAGCCAGCCGCCGATGAGCATCGCTGCCGGAATGGCCCGTTCATGGCGCGGGCCGACGATCATTTTGGCGATGTGCGGCGCCATTAAGCCGATAAAAGAGATGCCCCCGGTTACAGCGACGGCCGCTGCAGCGACGGCGACCGCTGTCGCCATCAGTACGAGCCGCTCGCGGCGAACATGAACGCCGACGCCGATGGCGACCGGATCGCCTAAATGCAAAAGGTTTAGCCGTTTCGCCCGATATAGACCGATCAATGCACCGATGACAAGCCACGGCAGCATCGCCCAAATAAACGGCCAATCATCGCCCCAAATGTTTCCGGAAAGCCATCTGGCGATAAAGTCGACTTTCGTTCGGTCCGCGGCGGAAATGAGGATGATCATGAGCCCGGAGAGCGCCATCGAAAACCCGACCCCGGTCAGGACGAACGATACCGGCTGCAGCCCGGTTGTTTGATGGTAGGAAACGGCGTACATGGCCGCCGCCGTCAACAGTGCTCCCACTAAGGCGACGAGCGGCAGAGCATAAAGGAACGTCCCGGCTTCAATCGGGAAAAATAAAAAGAATATAGCGACGCCTGCGCCGGCACCGGCGTTGATGCCCAATATGCCCGGATCGGCGAGCTCATTTCGGGTGGTGCCTTGCAGCATCGCTCCCGACAAGGCGAGCGCCATCCCGGCGAGCAACGTAATCACGATGCGCGGCAGGCGGAGAGAAAACAAAATAAACGCTTCTTGCATCGAACCGTAGCCGAACAGTGTCGGCGCGATGCGTCCGTACGAGAGCGGCGCTTCGCCGGTGCCCAACGCGATGGCGGCTGTTGCGGCAATAAGCAACAAAAGCATGCCTAACACTGCTGTGATGCGCATTCTCATTCAAAGCCCCTCCCTTTTTTCCGCACGACAAACAGGAAAAACGGCAAGCCGATCACCGCAACGATGGCTGCCACTGGCGTTTCAAATGGGGCATTGACCGTGCGGGCCGCCGTATCAGCGACGATCATGCCGGTCGCGCCGACCGTGGCCGACAGCGGGATGATAAATCGGTAATCGGCGCCGGCGATTGCGCGCACAAGATGAGGGATCATCAAGCCGATGAAGGTGATGTTGCCGGCGATGGCGACCGATGCTCCTGTTAATAAAAACACAGCGGAAAACAGCCACGTTTTGACGGCTGTTGTTTTTTGTCCGACGCCAACGGCGACGTCTTCGCTCAAGCTAAGAATCGTCAGCTGCCGCGAATACCATACGGCAATGGCGAGCCCGATCACGATGAGCGGAATGATGACTGACAGCTGTTTCCACGACGTTCCGGCTACCCCGCCCGATGTCCACATCGAAACGTCTTTGGAAATATGAAAATAAAGGCCAACTCCTTCAGCGACGGCAAACAAAAGCGCTGAGACCGCCGAGCCGGCTAGGACGATGCGCAATGGCGAAAAGCCGCCTTTGCGGGCGGCGCCGATGCCAAAGACCATCCCTGCTCCGGCCGCCGCCCCAAGCAAACAGGCGATGGTGATTGCGAGATAATGGGCGGAAGGAAAAAAGGCCATCGTTATGGCCAACGCTGCGTTCGCTCCAGCGGTTAAGCCGAGCAGTCCTGGGTCAGCAAGCGGGTTGCGTGTCATTCCTTGCATGATCGCCCCAGCGACGGCGAGTCCGGCGCCGACAAAGGCCGCCGCGGTTTCCCGAGGCAAACGGAGCTCGCGAATCAAGTCCAGTTGTTTACCTTGTTCATCGGAAAAGAGCGCGCGCCATACGTCACTCCATGTCGTATCAGCGACGCCGATGGCCATGGATCCGAACCAGATGGCCATCAGCAGGATAAGAGAGAAGAGAAACGTATAACGAAACGGCCATAGCCGGCGGTTTGCTTCCATCGGCGGTTTCCTCCTTTTCACAAGAAAGGACGGGACATTCACTGTCCGTGAACGCCCCGTCTCGTCATTATTGGCCTAAAAAATGCTTTTTAAAGAAATCGAGCTGGTAGTCTAACGTAATCGGGTCATTGAAATAAAACGCCTTGGCATCAGCGACGAACATACGGCCGTTTTTGACAGCAGGGATGTTTTTAAACGTGTTCGTTTCCATAAACGATGTATCGCCGTCGCCGTTTTTGCTTAAGATGAGGTAATCGCCGACAAACTGCGGCAGCGCTTCAAGGGAAACGGCATAGTAGCCCGGTTTGAGCGCCTGCTCTTCGACCGCTTTTGGCATTTTCAGCTTCATTTCTTGATACAAAATTTCTGTGCCGCGCGCCCAATTGTTGCCGAACACATACAGCTGCTTATCAAAGTTTTCGGCTACGGTGACCGTTGCGTTTTCGCCGATTTTCGCCCGGATGTCTTCCCCGGCTTGTTGCGCCCGTTGTTTGAAATCGTCGATCCACGCTTTCGCTTCTTTTTCTTTATTCAACAGTTTCCCGATTTCCAAAAACTGTGTCAAATAATCGACTTTGCCGTATGTAAAGGTGACGGTCGGGGCGATTTTGCTTAATTTGTCGACGTTTTTCGTATTGGATAATCCGATGATTAAGTCCGGTTTTAACGCCATAATTTTTTCAATGTCTTCATCGGTCACGACTTCGGCATCTTTCAGTTTTTCTTGAAAAAGCGGGCTCATTTTCGACCACGAATCCACGCCAACAATGGGGACGTCCAAGGCCAGCACATGCCCAGCAAACGTCGATAAGACGACGACGCGTTTTGGATCAGCCGGTACTTCCACCGGTCCGTTTTCCGATTGGTATGTAATCGTTTCCGGCTTTTTTTCTTTTGGTGAAGCGCTGCTGTTCTTGTTGTCGTCCGCCGCGTTGCCGCAGGCGCTTAGCACAAGCGCCAAAAGAAGCAACAAGGAAAGCCATGTTTTCCTCATGACGAATCAAGCCTCCCTAAGCAGTTGATAAGTGAAGCAAATCGGTTTGTTCGTCCGCGGGTCGCGGCCGATGTCAGCGTCAATGCCAAACACGTCGCGAAGCACATCGCGGCAAATGACGTCTTCGCTCGGCCCGGCTTTGACGATCGTGCCCGCCTTCATGGCGATCACATAGTCGGAAAACCGCGCCGCTTGGTTAATGTCATGGAGCACCATCACAATTGTCCGCCCTTCTTCTTTGTTCAGCCGTTCAAGCAGCTCGAGCACCTCGAGCTGGTGGGCGATGTCCAAATACGTCGTCGGTTCGTCCAAAAAGATGATGTCCGTCTCTTGAGCGAGCGCCATGGCGATCCAGACGCGCTGCCGCTGTCCGCCGGAGAGGGCGTCAACCGGCCGGTGTTTCAAATCGGCTGTTTTCGTTACGGCAAGCGCCCAGTCGATTGCTTCGTAATCTTGTTTCGTTAGGCGGCCCCATCCTCTTTGATAAGGGAAGCGGCCGTACGAGACGAGCTCAGCGACGGTCAATCCGCTTGTCGCTTCCGGCGTCTGCGGCAAAATAGCTATTTTTTTCGCCAGTTCTTTCGTTGGCTGTTGCGAAATGGCCCGGCCGTCCAAAATGACGGCGCCGGACTGCGGGGAAATGATGCGCGTCAACGTCTTGAGCAGCGTCGATTTTCCGCATCCGTTTGGTCCAATAATGGCTGTGATTTGTCGGTCGGGAATGCGGACGGACAAGCGTTCGAAAATCGTCCGGTCATCGTAGCGGACGGTCAACTCCTCGGCGTATAGGCGGACCATGAGGCCACCTCCTTCCGGATCAAGAAAATGAGAATCAATATCAATATTATTATAGCGCATCCAATGAAAAAAACAATGATTTTTTGAAAATGGGAATCAATTTTATATAGATGCAATTTAAAGCTTTAACATTTTTCGTCTTTGCCGGTCATTGCATCCGACTGTCGAGTGACCGAACAACGCCGCTTCCAGACCCATGAATGGGTCTGTGAAGCGAGTCGTTGTTCGGTCTTCCGTCACGCTAAGGCGTGACGGAGGCAAGCCACACGCTTGCCTTCGACAGTCGAAAATGGGCAAACCACTTTTCTGTCAAGGATATGTTAAACTTCTTTGTTGCATCTATATAGTTGCAAAGAAGTGACTAATGAGTGTTGCGAAATAACAACATTTTTTAGCTGAATAACGGCAGAACTGCAACAAATTCGTTCTGTTTGTTGCGAGATTGCAACAATATGTTGTTGTTTGGCAACAAGCGATCAAGTAAGATGAATTTTAGAAGGTTGGTGATTTAAGGGGAAATGCTGCTCTCCAACAGTGTTTCTCAAATTGAAAAACCTTGCAACACCATAACCTCCTTCCTTACGATTTCTCACAAACCGAGCGAATCCGTTGTTTTTCACCAGCCTTCTAGGGGTTTGTTTTTTCTGAATAGCGGGAACTTTTTTGGCACAAAAATTGCTTGAGTAGAAAATAAGGCGGAACGGTGGGAGAGGAAATGGCAATGATGGTCGGAGACATCATGGTGAAGGCAAAGGCAGTAATTTTTGAAAGCGATTCCCTTGATGAAGCGGCTCGGACATTCGTTGAATATGGACTTGATGGGATGGTCGTATGCCGTTGCAGTGAGGAAATCGTCGGCGTGGTGGCGGTCAAAGACGTGTTGTTCGGTCTTGTCCAAGGGAAAACAACTGTGCGTGAGGTGATGCGCCCGTCGCTGCCGCCGCTTTCCATTCACGACCGTGTGGAAGTGATCGAGTTTGGCGGCGGTCCGCTCCGGCCCGTTGTCGATGAGAGCGGACGCCTTGTCGGTGTGTTGACGAAAGAGCAGCATTTGACGGCATATGCGAAGGTGGCACAACTCCGCTTAAAACATTTGGATGCCATTTTCAACGCCGCCCATAACGGCATTTTATCGATCGATGCAAAAGGACGGATTACATCGATCAATCCACCGGCTGAGAAAATGGCGCGGACGACGAAAGAAGAAGCCATCGGCAAGTTTTTGACCGATGTCGTGATCCCGTCTGGCTTGCTCGAGGTCGTGCGCACCGGCAAAGGGCATACGGAAAAATACCGCGTCGGCAAGCGCGTCTATATTACAAACCGCTCGCCAATTATCGACGAGGGGAAGGTCGTTGGGGCGGTCGGGGTGTTTCAAGACATTTCCGAGATTGAATTTATCTCCAACGAACTTGAGACCGTCAAGCGCATCGTCAATGAATTGCAAACGGTGATGGAGGCATCCAGCGACGGCATCGCTATCACGGACCGCAGTGGAATGATCACACGGCGAAACAAAAAATGGGATGCGCTGTTTCTAGGAACGGAGCAAGAGCGGGTGACCGCCCCGCTTGACCGGGTCGTTCGACAGGCGCTTGATGGACGTCAGCCCTGTTCGATGCTTCATCAGGGGATGGAAACAGGAAATATTTGGATCGTTTCCGCGGTGCCGATCATCGAGGAAGATGGGCGGGCAGAGCGGGTTGTTCTCTACGTCAAAGATATGACCGAGATGGAACAGCTGCGCTCGGAACTGGAGGAGACGAAACGGCTCCTTCATATGTTGGGCCGTCAGGAAGAAGATCATCTCATTTATCGCGCTCCAGCGATGGCGCATGTTGTCAATATCGCCCGCCAAGCGGCGGCTGTCGATGTGACGTTGTTGTTGACCGGAGAGTCGGGCACCGGGAAAGAGGAATTGGCGAACTACATTTGGAAACAAAGCGCCCGCCGCGCCCGACCGTTTGTGAAAGTGAATTGCGGGGCGATCCCCGAGACGTTGATGGAGTCTGAACTGTTCGGCTACGAGCCGGGGGCGTTCACCGGAGCGGCGAAGAAAGGGAAAAAAGGCTATTTCGAGCAGGCGGATGGCGGGACGATTTTTCTCGATGAAATCAGTGAAATTCCGCTTCACCTGCAAGTGAAGCTCCTTCGCGTGTTGCAGTCGATGGAAATCATGAGGTTGGGGGCGGAGGCGCCGAAGCGGATCGATGTGCGTGTCATCGCCGCGACGAACAAGCCGCTTGAGGAGCTTGTTGCCGCTGGGCGGTTTCGCGCTGATTTGTTTTACCGGCTGAACGTGATGCCGATTGCCATTCCGCCGCTGCGCGACCGGAAAGAAGATATTCCGCTCTTGGTTGACCATTACCGAAAGCGGTTTGCGGAAAAGTATCAAAAACCGCTTGTCTTTACCGACGGAGCGCTGGCGGCGATGATGGACTATCACTGGCCCGGCAACGTTCGAGAGCTCGTTAATGCTGTAGAACGTATGTTTGTGACCGCCGTTTCCCCAGTCATTGACGAACACCAAGTGGCGAAATGGCTCCACCTTGAACCGGAGCCAGCTGCGAGCCCGGTGGCGGTCGGAGAGATCATCCCGCTCAAACAGGCAACGGCTGAGGTCGAGCGCCAGCTGATCATCAAGGCGCTTCACAAGGCGAAGACGTATCGGCGGGCTGCGAAACTGCTTGGTGTCGATGCGTCGACACTCGTGCGCAAGGCGCAAAAATATGGAATTCAATCATGGGGAGGGGAAGAAGATGGATTTCACGCTGCCAGCCGAGATTGAATTTTTAAAAGAAAACGTCCGCAAGTTTGTGAGAGAAGTTGTCGAACCGGTGGCGATGGATATTGAGGAAAATGACCAGATTCCGCAAGATATCATTGAAAAGTCGAAAGAAATGGGGCTGTTTGGATTAAGCATTCCGGAAGAGTACGGAGGCCTCGGTTTGTCAATGGTCGGCAAATGCGCCATTTACGAAGAGCTCGGCAAAACGCATAACGGCTATACGACGTTAATCGGCGCCCATACCGGCATCGGCACCGTCGGCATCGTTGAGCTCGGCACGGAAGAACAAAAGCAGCGCTATTTGCCAAAGATGGCGACGGGCGAATGGATCGGCGCTTTTGCTCTCACTGAGCCCAGCGCCGGATCAAACGCCGCTGCGATCAAAACGACCGCCGTCCGCAAAGGCGACCGCTACATCATTAACGGCTCGAAACATTATATTACGAACGCTGTCGACGCCCATGTGTTTACCGTCATGGCAGTCACCGATCCGTCGAAAGGCCCGAAAGGCATCACGTCCTTTATCGTAGAAAAAGATTTTCCCGGCTTTATCGTCGGAAAAGTCGAGCGGAAAATGGGGCTGCGCGGATCGCATTCGGCTGAGCTGTTTTTTGACAACTTGGAAGTGCCGGCCGAAAACGTGCTCGGGAGAGAAGGCGAAGGGTATGTCAACGCCTTGAAGATTTTAGCGAACGGCCGTGCTGGTCTTGCCGCGCGCAACCTCGGCTCGTGCATCCGCCTCTTGGAATACTGCATGGAATACGCCGAACAGCGTGAACAGTTCGGCAAGCCGATTATCGAGCAGCAAGCGATCCAGCATATGCTGGCGGAAATGAGCATGTTGATCGAAGTGCTGAGTTCGACCGTCTACCGCGTCGCCTGGATGGTCGACCAAAAGATGCGCGTCGTCAAAGAAGCGGCCATCGCCAAGCTGTTCGGTTCGGAAGTGTACAACAAAATCGCTGACATGGCCGTGCAAATCCACGGCGGCCTCGGCTACATGAAAGACTACCCGATCGAACGTTACTTCCGCGATGCCCGCATTACGAAAATTTACGAAGGTACCTCGGAAATCCAGCGCAACATCATTGCGAGCGAACTGCGGAAAGAATACGGAAAAGTGCGGGCATGACCGGAGTAGGTGCTGTCCTAACGAGGTGCTGGCTTTCAAGAGGAGTGCGAGAGATTGAATAACAAATCAGCTCGATGCGGATATACGGCCGTGGCAGAGGAGGTCTCGATGCTGTTGTGACCCCCTCTGTTTTTTTAGCGTTATTGTCGGAAAATGTCATTCGCTTTTTGTTGACGAAAGAAAGGGAAGGTTGCTAGAATGAGGGAAAATGATTGACTATTCATAACATTTTGGTCATTTTTACAACCTGCCTTTTTGCCAGCAACCCGCCTATTGTCGCAACAGCCTATTTGTAAGCCTTTACATTGATTGGTTGTCCCCGCGTTCATCTATCCAGAAGTACAACACCAGCCGACATTTCAAGAAAAATGGAAAAGGAGTGGTGAGCGTGCGGCGGGCCGAGCCGTTGGTTACAACAGGCAGCCGCGGGCTGCAGGAGGATTCGTTTCCGTTTCGGCTTTATCAAAAGGCCAAGCGGTTGGAAGCGGCGGCCCACGATTCGATGTTCGGCCCCGATCACCATGCCGACATCATGAATTTCACCGCTCGCCAACTGGCAACGAGGATGGAAGTGTTGAAAAAAGCGCAGGAGAAACCGTTTGACGAGCTGTTTGGGCTTGAAGAAAGCGAAATTGTCGGGTGATAGGGAGAGATTAAGCCGAAGAACGGTCTTCTGTGCGTTGGACAGGCAGTCGCCAACCCGCACTGGTGCCTGGCTGTTCAGCGGCAGGGGAAATCGATGGGTGATGCCATATGGGCAACAAAAAAAGAGAAAGGAGATGCCATCATGACGATTGACGTGCAAATGCATCATTTTCCGCTCTTCATTGACGGCCAATGGCAGCCGGCAAGCAGCGGGGAAACGTTTAACGTATACAATCCGGCGACCGGAGAGGCGGTGGCGACCGTCGCGAAGGCGACAGCGGATGATGTTGACCGGGCGGTGAAGGCGGCGCGCAAGGCGTTTGACGAGACCGATTGGAAGGCGATGAAACCGAAAGAACGGGCGCGCGTGCTGAATGTGATCGCCCAAGCCATTGCCGCCAACGCTCAAGAGCTCGTCTATTTGGAAGCAATCTCAAGCGGAGGGACGATCCGGCGCATCAGCTCGATCGATATTTTGCAGACGGTCGATTTATTCCAAACGATGGCAAACATCGTCCAAGAGTACCCGTTTTCGGAAACACTGCCGATTCCGCCGTTTCCCGGACCGGCGCACAACTTTGTCTGGCGCGAGCCGATCGGGGTTTGCGCGGCGATCACACCATGGAACTTGCCGCTCATGATCGCGTCGTGGAAAATCGCCCCGGCGCTGGCAGCGGGCAATACGATCGTCGTGAAACCGGCGAGCTATACACCGCTGTCGACACTGAAGCTGGCAGAAATCATTTCGTCCTTTGTGCCGCCGGGGGTCATCAACGTGGTGGCTGGTCCGGGCGCGGAAGTGGGAGAGGCGCTTGTCCGCCATCCGCAAGTGGACAAGGTGGCGTTCACCGGTTCGACGGAAGTCGGCCGCCGCATTATGGCGTTGGCGGCGGAAACGGTGAAAAACGTTACGCTTGAACTTGGCGGCAAGTCGCCGAACATTTTGCTCGAAGATGCCGATTTGGACATTGCCGTTCCCGGCAGTTTGTTTGGCGTCTTTTTGCATTCTGGTCAGTTGTGCGAATCGGGAACAAGGCTGTTTGTGCCTGACCGGCTCCATGATGAAGTGGTCGAGCAGCTTGCCGCGCTGACGAAGACGCTGCAAATCGGCCATCCGCTTGATCCGGCGACCGACGTCGGGCCGGTTATCTCCAAGCGGCAAAAAGAGACAGTGCTCTCCTATATTGAAGCCGGCAAGCAAGAAGGTGCGACCATTGTATGCGGCGGTCATGAAGTCGAAGTGCCCGGCTGTGAAGGCGGCCATTTTGTCGCGCCGACGATTTTTTCGAATGTCACGAATGACATGACAATCGCCCAAGAAGAGATTTTCGGCCCGGTGCTGTCGGTCATCCGCTATCATGACGTGGAAGAGGCAGTGGCGATGGCAAACGATACGATCTACGGGCTGGCAGCCGGCGTTTGGACGCGCGACGTCAACAAGGCGTACGCCATCGCCGGGCGCCTGCAGGCCGGCGTCGTCTGGATCAATGATTGGCATATGCTGCGCAATGACGCACCGTTTGGCGGCTACAAACAAAGCGGCATCGGGCGCGAGATGGGCAAATATTCACTTGATGCTTACACGCAGCTGAAGCATGTGCACACATCAATGGTGCCGGAGCTCGAGAAGCGGAAATGGTATCAAGTGCTGTTTTCCCGCCTGCACACCATGATGAAAAAGTAAAGGGGGATGAGGAACATGACGACGTTAGCGAACTTTTGGCTGCGCACGGCAATTTACACCGGGTCGAACACCCGAGCGCTCGTGCCGGACTTGTTCCGCGGGCTGGGGGCAAAACGGGTGCTATTGCTTTCCGACCGTGGGCTCGAGCAAGCTGGGGTTGTCGAAAAAGTAGCGAGCCTCTTTGACTTGACGATGCATGGAGTCGGACCAGAGCTTGCGGGCATCTTTTTGGATATTCGCCAAGATGCGGAGAGCGAATGCGTCAATGAAGCGGTGCGCTATGCGCGCGAGATCGGAGCGGACGCCTTGTTGGCGGTCGGCGGCGGCAGCGTGCTCGATACGGCCAAAGGGGTGAAATACGCCCTGTTTAAAGGGTTGCGCGACATTAAAGAGGCGATTCCCGGCGGGCTGCGGTACGAGTCGTTCCCGCAAGCGCAATTCATGCCGATCCCGCACATCGCCATCCCGACGACGGCCGGCACGGGGTCGGAAGTGTCGCCAATTGCGGTCATCTATAACGAAGAGCTGCGCTTGAAAACGAACATCATCAATCCGTTTATCAATGCTGATGTGGCCGTTTTGGATCCTGATTTAACGGTAGGGCTTCCCCCGAAGGTGACGGCGTTTACCGGCATGGACGCGCTCACCCATGCCATTGAGGCACTCGCCTCGCCGATGGCGACCGCGCTCACCGATGCATGCGCCTTGCAGGCGATCCGTTTGATTCGTGACTACTTGCCGGCGGCGGTTCGTGACGGCGGGAACATCCGCGCCCGCTTGGAGATGCTGCAGGCGAGCTTGCTTGGCATCACCGCGTTCAGCTTTGCGTTAAACGCCATTCCGGTGCACAATTTCGCCCATGCGTACGGAGCGATGTTTCGCATTCCACATGGCTTGGCGAACGCCGTCTTTTTGCCGGTCGTGATGGAAGCGATTCCGGAGTTGTATTTGCCGAAAGCGAAGCTGTTGGCTCAAGCGCTTGGCATTCATGATCACGGTCAAGGCAATGAAGCGCTGTTGGTAAAGTCCATTGAGCGAATTCGTCAATTGCGCGATGACATCGGGCTGCCGGCTGATTTTGCCGACTATCCGATGACGGAAGAACAATTCGCGGCGACGATTCAAGCGGTGGCATCTGACCCGGCTGCGATCAGTTTCCCGATGCCGCCTGAATTGATTCGGGCGATCGGCGAGCGCGTCGTCAAGCTGACAGTGGAAAAAGGGTGAAGCAGACAGAAAGAAACAGGTGTCCCGCGTCATGTGCGGGACACTTGTTTTCATGCCGGCTGTTCAGCCCCGCGGCCGTCCGATGACCGCATCTAACGACCAAAGCCGGCTGCCGTTTAACCATAAATAAATAGACATCGCAAGCAAGGCGAGATTGAATTCATAGCCCGTTTCCCGGCCGTTGCCGAGCAAACCGGCGTCGACTTTCGCCGTGGCGATGGCCCCGACCATGATGACGGCAAACGCCGCGGCGATCGGGCGTGTGCCAAGGCCGAGCATCATCGCCCAGCCACCGGCAAGCTCTACAATCGTCACGATGTAGGCGAGCCAGCCGGGAAGCCCCAGCGTCGCAAACGAATCCGTTGCCGCCTCAAGCCCCCGCTGCCATTTCACCCAGCCATGGGCGAAAAAGATGAACCCGGTGACAATCCGCAATAGAAAGGCGCATAGTTCCTGGAAATGCATCGGTTTTGTCCCTCCTTGTCCCAACAGCATGGTAGTACAATGTATGCGGGCGGGTCTGTCCCCATGCCTTTCGTTAGCCATTCGACCGGCAATGGGCTACAATGGAGGGGAAGCGCGTCAAAAGTAGAGGAGGATGGCCATGAAAATTGAAGTATGGTCCGATTTTGTCTGCCCGTTTTGCTATATCGGCAAACGTCGCTTGGAACAGGCGCTTGAACAGTTTCCGCACCGAGAAGATGTTGAGATTGTATTTCGCAGCTTTGAATTGGATCCGAATGCGAAAAAAGAGACGCCATTGACGATTCACGAAATCATTGCTAACAAATACGGCATTTCAATCGAGGAAGCGAAGCGGGCCAATGCCGATATCGGCAGGCAGGCGGAAGCGGTCGGATTGACATTCCGCTTTGAGACGATGAAGCCGACGAATACGTTTGACGCCCACCGTTTGGCTCATTATGCCAAGGAAAAAGGGAAGCTGAATGAAATGGTGGAACGGCTGTTTTATGCATATTTCACGGAGTCAAAGCGAATCAGCGACCGCGATGTGCTGCTTGCGATCGCCGAAGCAACCGGGCTTGACCGGGCGGAAGCTGAGGAGGTGTTGGCAAGCGGCCGTTACACGGAAGAGGTGCGCCGCGATGAGGAAGAAGCAGCGGCGTTGGGCGTCCGCGGCGTACCGTTTTTCGTGCTGAATGGGAAGTATGCGATTTCGGGGGCCCAGCCGGTTGACGTGTTCCGGCGGGCGCTAGAGAAAGTATGGGAGGAAGAACAACAAGCTTCCCCGTTGCGGTCGTTGGCGGGTGAAGGCGGAATGTGCGCAGACGGAAGCTGCTCGATTGACTAAATCGCCTCAACCAAAAAGGAAAAGCCGGCTAGGGGTTTCTTAGCCGGCTTTTTTGTTATTTTCACGGAGAAGCCTCTCGGTTAGTTAGATGAAACAAAAATGGGGAAGATTAACCGCGTTTCACAAACAGCGGCAAGTCCGTATGCCCCATGCCGCGGACGTAGACGAACAGCTGGCCTTTATGGTGGATTTCATGGTCCATTGCCAATTGCAGGAACTGAGCTGTGGACATTTGCGTGCCAAAGATGGCAGTTAAATCAAGCGTCCGGTCGAAGTCGTCATCGCTCATCGATTCGATGAGCTGCCTCGTTTTTTCCGTATACGTTTCCGCCAGCTTGGCCAAATTCGTCTCCGGTTCCTCGATTTTTTGCCGGAACAGCGATGGATCGCCGTGTTTTGCCGTGTTAGCGAAATTGTAGAAGCTGAACAGCATATGCGTCGCCAGCTGCTTCGCTGTCATCGAGGTCGGCGTCGGTTTGTAATCATAATGCGCTTCGTCGATTTTGTGGATCAGTTCCATCGTGACATGGCGGTGGGAAAGGAAATATTGCACCCATTTTTTTGCGCGGGACATGGCTCTTCCTCCTTCTAGTTATGGAATTCTGTTTTCCATTTTACCATAAACATCTTCTCTATCGTCATTTGGCTCATTTCCCTTATGGCAATGGAAGAAATCCCCCTTATTCATTATAATGAAAGTAAATCATAAAAATCATGCACGCGAGGTAGTGGACAGGCGTCATGATGAAAAGGGGTGGGTAAAGATGGAACATCACTCTTCGTCCCATGTTCCGCGCATAAAAGTGCTCATCGCCGATGACAATCCTTTTGTCCGCGAAGGGCTGCGGATCATCTTAAGCACGTATGACGAGTTTGATGTCGCCGCGACTGTAGGCGATGGGAAAGAGGCAGTGGAATATTGTCGACATCATGAAGTTGATGTCGCGTTATTGGATGTGCGCATGCCGAACATGAATGGAGTGGAAGCGATAAAGCTTCTATGCGAGCAGACGAAGACAAAGCCGCTCATCTTGACGATGTTTGATGATGATGAATACATTCTAGAAGGACGGTGAAAAACGGTTGTCACGAGCAAATCAGCGGCATTTCGCCAAAAAAGAAGGCTGATTTCGCAAGGTTTTTCTAATTGAGAAATAGCTGGAACTAGCAGCATTTTGTACTAAATCACCAGCCTCCTAGACGCCATTCAATACGGTGCAAAAGGATATTTTTTAAAAAATACCGATCCGGAACGAATCCGCGAAGCGATCAAAGCGGTGTATCACGGCCAAGTGGTGATGCAGGAGATTGTGATGGACAAAATTAAGTCCAACTTAAAAGAAGAAGCAGAAGCAGCCCCGAAAATCGATAAAAGCCTGTTTACGGAACGAGAGTTGGACATTATGGCGCTCATTGCGAAGGGGCTTTCGAATAAAGAGATTGCCAAACAGCTATTTCTCTCCGAGGGAACGGTGGCCAATTACATCACATCGATTTTGGACAAAACTGGACTGCAACATCGAACGCAAATTGCCGTTTATTATCTGACGGGAAAAGTCGGCTGAGGGGACGTTATGGAATCGCTGCTGATCATTTACAAGCTGATTGTATGGGGGTATGCGGCATTCGATTACATTTCATCGAAACAGCAAACGGGAGCGGGCTTTGTTCTCGTCTCTCTGATCTATTTTTGTCTTCAGCTGTTTGCCCTGATCGTTCGGCATATGAGGTGGAAAAGGGGAGCGGCGTTTGGTTCCGTTGTTCTTCTCGTTCTAGCCGCCGCCTTTGTGGAGCCGCTGTGGGCGTTGTTGCTGCCTCTCAATGGGTATGAGCTGGCCTCCGTGTATATCCACCGAGTTTGGGGGATCGGGGCGGTGTTGTTGACGCCGATGATTTGGCTTGATCCATCGGCGGGGAAATTATACGGCTTTGTGGCATTGTTCAGTTTTGTCAGCGTGACGGCAGTCAAGCGGCACATCGAGCGGATGGAACAACAAGAAGATCGTTTGGATCAAATGCGCAACGATTTGCATCGGCTGACAAGAAGGATCAGCGAATATCATCAATACATCAAGCAGTCGGAATATACGTTGCAGTTGGAAGAACGGAACCGTCTGTCGCAGCGCATCCATGACCAAATCGGCCACTCGCTCGCGGGAGCGCTCATTCAGATGGAGGCGGCCAAACGGTTGATGGATGCGGACCGCAACAAGGCGAAACAACTGTTGGAAAACGCCATCCATATTTCCAAAGAAGGCATGGAACAAATCCGGATGACATTAAAACAGATCAAGCCACCGCTCGAGCAAATCGGGCTGAATCGGGTGAAATTATTCATTGAGGAATTTTCCGCCCAACATCATCTCCCTGTTCCACTCGTATGCAAAGGGGATTTGGATGTGATTACACCAATCCAATGGAAAGTGATTTATGAGAACATTGCCGAAGCGTTGACGAATGCGAGCAAATACGCTGAGGCTACGGCCATTGCCGTTGAAATTCACGTGTTGAATCGAGTCATCAAGGTGGAAGTGAAAGATAACGGGAAAGGTGCGGCCAAGATCAAGAAAGGACTTGGGATCATCGGCATGGAGGAACGAGCGGCCTCTGTTCATGGCACGGTCATTGTCGATGGAACGAACGGTTTCTCTGTCACGACGTTGCTTCCGATTCATGAGTAAATCGTGAATGTTCTCATGTCAACGAGATGAATTCCTGCACTTACAGGAGTTCATCTTTTTTTCTATAATCCATAATACCAAGCATGGAAAGAAGGTGGAACGATGAACATGTTAGAGATCAAACAAGTGACCAAAAAATTTGGTGACTTCATCGCTGTTGATCATATGTCTCTTACGGTTGCCGAAGGGGAAATTTTTGGCTTCCTCGGAGCCAATGGCGCGGGAAAAAGCACAACCATCCATATGATTGCTGGGTTGCTCCGTCCGAATGCAGGAGAAATCAAGATTCTCGGCAAGGACATCGCCAAGCATCGCCAGTTTGCCAAACGACATATCGGCATTGTTCCCCAAGAGATCGCTATCTATGAAAATTTGACGGCGTATGAGAATGTTGAATTTTTTGCCGGGTTGTATGGACTGCGTGGCGCGGAGCTGCGCCAGCGGGTTGAAGAGGCGCTCGAGTTTGTCGGTTTAAGCGATAAGCGCAAAAGTTATCCGAAACATTTCTCAGGAGGGATGAAGCGGAGGCTCAATATCGCCTGCGCTCTTGCCCATCGGCCGAAGCTCATCATTATGGATGAACCAACTGTTGGCATCGATCCACAGTCGCGAAATTATATTTTGGCTTCGGTGAAAAAGCTCAATGAGATGGGATGCACGATCATTTATACAAGCCACTATATGGAGGAAGTGGAGGAGATTTGCACACGGATCGCCATCATTGATCATGGAAAGATCATCGCAGAGGGGACAAAGGAGAAGCTGGAAGCGATTATCACCGATACAAAAGATATTTGGCTGGAAATCAGGGGGATGGATCGGCTCAACAAGCAGCATCTCCAAGACATTCGCGGGGTCAAGGCAGTGCAATGCGAAGAAAATATGATCAAAATCAGTTCGGATATCAGTGTCAATAATTTAAACGAAATTGTGCAATGCCTGATCAATGACGGTGTCGAAATCCGTTCGCTGGAAGACAAATCACCGAACTTGGAAACGGTCTTTTTGGCGCTGACGGGGAGAAATTTGCGGGATTAGCGGTTTGGAGTGCCATCATGCGAAGGAGGTGCTTCTTTTGAATATTTTTCGCATTGCAGCCAAGGAAATCAAAAGCGATTTTCGTGATGTCCGGACGCTGTTTTTTATGCTGCTGTTTCCGATCGTACTGATGTTCATCTTAGGAACAGCCCTTTCCAACGCGTTTCACTGGACGATTTCTGTCGGTGATGTACACGTCTTGTACAACGATCAAAAAGCAGGGCCGTTGTCGCCGTATATTCAAACGATGATCCAAGCAGCGAAGAAAGCCCACATCGATTTTCAAAAGGCATCCGACCGTATAAAAGGAACGAAAGCGGTGCAGGAAGGAAAAGCGGATGGATACATCGAGATCGGCCCGCGTGGAGTGGAGTTGTACACCAATGAACGCAACAAGATCAAAGGAAGCATTGTAGAGGGGGTAATGGCCGCGTTTGTCGGCCGATGCCAGCTGGCGATGGCCGTTTCAGAGGTGAAGCCCGGTTTTGTTCCATCCAATAAAAGTGTGCATGATGAGTATATTCAAGAACGGTCGCTGCATGCCAAGCGCAAACCGGGAGCGATGGATTATTATGCGGTGGCGATGACGACGATGATCGCTTTGTACAGCGCATTGCCGGGCAGTTCGTTGCTGCGGGGGGAGCGAACGCGGAAGACGGCTGATCGCCTTTTGGCTGCTCCTGTTCGCAAAAGCGAGATTTTTATTGGAAAGCTGGCCGGGAACGTCGCGGCGAATTTTCTTTGTGTTGCGGTCGTCATGTTGTTCAGCCAATGGGTGCTTCATGCCGATTGGGGGCATCACGTAAGCCTCGTATGGTTGCTTATGTTGACCGAGGTGGTCTTAGCCATCAGCTTTGGTCTAGGGATGGGCTATATGGCAAGGACGGAAGGAGCGGCGCGAACGATTGCGATGGTCATCATTCAGCTGTCTTCCTTTTTCGGCGGCGCTTATTTTCCGATCGATGAAACAGCATGGTATGCCCATTTGTCTCCGCTTTCTTGGATGAATGACACGATTTTCAAAATCGTGTATGCGAACGATTTGTCAAGCGTCGTTCCAACTATGCTGCTGAATATCGGTATAGCGGCGTTGTTTTTGGTGATCGCTGTCGTGTCGATGGCGAGACGGGAGGGATTATAAGGTGAATGACGTCATCTGGTTGGTGAGATATACGTTAAAGCGAACGTTTCGTCGGAAAATCAATTTTTTGCTCTATTTCGGCACCCCTTTGGCCGCGATTCTGTTGTCCTTGTTTGCTTACGGAAGCTCCCCGGCCAAGGATGTGCGCATCGGGGTGGTCAATGAGGATCATGGGCGGATTTCCGATGATACGATCCGTTTTCTGAAAAGCCTTGATCATCTCTCCGTGAAAAGCGTGAAGTTATCAGCGGTCGATGAGCAAATCACCTCGCAAAAGATGGATGGCGTGCTGATTTTTCGCCAAGGGTTTTCCGAAAGCGTTCAGCACGGCCAGCCCCGGCCGATCAAACTCGTCTCGCTCAAGGGAGCGGAAATCACGATGTTCATCAAGTCGTACTTGCATGAATACATCGATCATCTGGCGATATTGGGGCGATTGGCCAATGGGGATCGCGATCTCTTTTGGAAGATGTATGAACGGTATCAACAAGCGCCGTTCCGCTTGTCCGTTCACTCGCTGTCCGACACAGCCAAACAAAAAGGGGTCACGTATCAAACGATCGGTTATTTGGTCATGATTATGTTGATGTCAGCGGGAAATTTGACGGAGATCATCATCAAAGAAAAAGAAGAGCGCACCTATTCTCGTTTATTGACGACGCCGATTCAGGCGAGAACGTATGTGTTATCGAATATCGTGGTGAATTTGTTGATTATGACGGCACAAATCATCGTGACAATCGTGGCAATGAAGAACATCTTTCATATTGATCCTAATATTCCGATGTGGCAAATGGCCCTGGTGCTCCTGCTTTTCTCTTTATCCGCGATCGGCTTGTCTTTGATTACAGTGATGTTTGCGAACAGCTCTGCTTCCGCCGGGGCGCTGCAGCCATTGATTACTGTGCCGACATGTATGCTGGCTGGCTGTTTTTGGCCGGTCGAGCTGATGCCGAAATTTTTGCAAAAAGCGGCGTATTTTATGCCGCAGCGGTGGGCGCTCGATTTTTTGGTAAAGCTGCAGGAGGGGCGCTCTTTTGGAAGTTTGTATTGGCATCTGTTGATTCTTCTCGCCTTTGCGCTGACCTTTTTCCTTCTGGCTGTTTACAAGTTTAGCCGAAGCCAACAGAGTGGACAGTTTGTATAATGCCCAGCGGTCTATGTTTTCTTGTATGGCTGTGTGGGGGGCTTTCATCATATCGAACAAGTCGATCAGCGGGAATGTCAGGTGCAGTCGTTCTTTTTGACTGCGCCTTATTTGTTGGCCCTGGGGAAGTATCCATGGCATTTGGGAGTGCCACGCTTATGCTAATAGTGCCATATTCCTAAACGACGAAGGATGTGAAAGGAGAAGAAAGATGGTCAAAATTTTTCTCGATCCAGGGCATGGTGGGAACGATGCCGGCGCGGTCGGCAACGGGTTGTTGGAAAAAGACATTACGTTGTTTATCGCTCTCGAAATCAATCGTCTGCTGCAAAGTGAGTATGAAGGAGTTTCCGTGCAGTTGAGCCGGACAAAAGATGAAACGGTGCCGCTTGATGAACGGACGGACCGGGCCAATCAATGGGGGGCGGATTTATACGTCGCGATTCACGTGAATGCCGGTGGCGGCACTGGGTATGAAGATTATATTTATGATCGGCTCGATGACGATTCGGCAACAGCCCGCATCCGCGATGCCATTCACGAAGAAGTCATCAAGTCTACAGGATTTCGCGATCGCGGGAAAAAGAAAGCGAATTTTCATGTGTTGCGGGAGACCGTGATGCCAGCCGTGCTCACGGAGAACGGATTTATTGACCGGGAAGAGGATGCGAGAAAACTGAATGATACCCGTTTTTTGCGCATGGTCGCCCGCGGGCATGTGAATGGGTTGGAGCGGGCGCTTGGGCTGCGGAAAAAACAAAAACCAGCATTGACCCGCGTCATTGTTGATGGGACGCAAGTCGGCGCATTTGCCAAACGGGAAAACGTGCTTCGTCAAGTCGAGCAGCATTTAGGGAGAGCCAGACAGATTGTGCTTGAACAGGTGGAAGAATGATAGAAAAAGCTTGCTTCGTTTCGTTTTGACGGGGCAGGCTTTTTTTCGTTCGTTCGTCCTAGTGGAACTGCCGCTTCCTTCTTTGTCTGCGCGTCATATGAGTATAGCGACAAACGAAAAGAGGAGGAAGAGCATGTTTGGCCATTCCATCGTGCAGCTCGTCCGCCGCCATGCGGGACGGCTTGACCGTCCGCTTCGTCATGTGCTCGTCAATATGTATAAACCGATGATGCATATGCCGTGCGTTTTTCACCACTGGCTGGAGAGATGGATGCGGAAATGGAGGACCATTCCGGTTCTCGTTCAAGTAGAGGATGAAGCCGGAATCGAAGCGGTGGCTGCGGTTGAGCAAGGCCATCTGCGCATGAAAGTGCATCACCGCTTTCGCCATGCTCCATTTTGCAGCGCCAGCGTGACGCCGGCGGCGCTCGAGCAGCTGCTCGAGCATCCGAAAGTGAAAAAAGTGTACCTTAACCGGCAAGTCAAGGTGCTGTTAAACAATGCAGTGCCGTCGGCCAATGCGAAACGCGTGGCGGTCAACGGGACGGAGTTGAGTGGAAAAGGAGTGACGATCGCTATTGTCGACACGGGGATTTACCCGCACCCGGACTTGGAGGGGAGGATTGCCGCCTTTGTCGATTTTGTCAATGGGCGTACGACGCCATATGATGACAACGGACACGGTACGCACTGCGCCGGCGATGCCGCTGGGAACGGGCGCATGTCCGATGGGCTGTATGCTGGACCGGCGTACGAGGCAAACCTTATCGGCGTTAAGGTGCTCGACCGTTCAGGAAGCGGGACGCTGGAAACGGTTATGCGCGGCATTGAATGGTGCATCGATTACAATGAAAGACATCCATCGAAACGAATCGATATTATTTCCTTATCGCTAGGAGGGGAGCCGCAACCGTTTCCGACCGAAAATGACGACCCGCTCGTGCAGGCGGCGGAGCGGGCGTGGGAGCAGGGGATTGTCGTCTGTGCGGCGGCCGGGAATGAAGGGCCGAGTTACGGCACGATTGCCAGTCCGGGCATTAGCGACCGTATCATTACCATCGGTGCTCTTGACGATCATGATACGGCGGCAATGCGCGCCGACGATGATGTGGCGTCGTTTTCAAGCCGAGGGCCGACGGAGTACGGGGTGACAAAACCGGATCTCGTCGTCCCAGGGGTCAACATTATTTCGCTTCGCGCCCCGCGTTCATTTCTTGACAAGATGAATAAGCAAAGCCGGGTCGGTGACCATTATATATCGATGTCCGGCACGTCCATGGCGACGCCGATTTGCGCCGGCATTGTCGCGTTGATGCTTCAGGCCAAACCAAATGCAACGCCGGATGAAATCAAGCGGGCGTTAAAAGACGGCGCCGATTTGTGGAAAGGGCGCGACCCGAACGTCTACGGAGCCGGCTATGTCAACGCCAAACGCGCTGTCGAGCTGCTGCAGCGCTAGAAAAAAGAGGGAGGCGATCATTGATCGCTTCCCTCTTCATTGTCTTCGCGGTTGTTATAATCGTATTTCGACGGATCGACCGGCTTGAAGCCTTTCGGTGTATAGAACCGGAGCAAATCGCCGTAGACGACTTTATCCGATAGGTCAAGCTTCGTACGGACGATTTGTTCGAGCCGCTGAATTTCCGGCGTGCTTTCAACAGGTTCGCCTGTTTTCGTGTCATAGTACTTGCCGTTGACCGCTGTCACCTTCGGCGTGACAAAGTCGCCGTTGCGGAACGGAACGATTTCTTGATGTTCAGGTGACAGCAAATCCGTTCCAAAATGGACGTAATTTTTTGTATCAATGCCCAGCAGGTGCAAGACCGTCGGCAACAAATCGATTTGGCCGCCAAACTCGTGAATGACGCCGCCTTTTATGCCCGGCACGTGGATGAACAGCGGCACCCGCTGCAATTGCGCATGTTCATACGGCGTAATTTCTTTTCCTAAAATTTGCGCCATGGCTTTGTTATGATTTTCCGAAATGCCGTAATGGTCGCCGTATAAAATGATGACCGAGCGGTCGTACAGACCTGATTTTTTCAAGTAGTCAAAGAACTCTTTCACTGCTTCGTCCAAATAGCGTGCCGTTTGGAAATAACGGTCGACCGAGCCGTCGCCTGTCGTTGCCGGCGGGATCGTCGCATCTTCCTCGCTGATCGGGTATGGGAAGTGATTCGACAGCGTAATAAATTTCACATAGAACGGTTCTTTCAATGTTTCTAATAGCGGGATCGACTCCCGGAAGAACGGTTTATCTTTCAGACCGTAGTTCAAGACGTCCTCGTCGTTCATATCGTAGTAGCTGGCGTCAAAGAAATGGTCAAAGCCGAACGACTTGTAAATTTCATCGCGGTTCCAGAACGTTTTGTAGTTGCCGTGGAAGACGGCGCTTGTATAGCCGTATTGGTGCAAAATGGCCGGAGCCGCCTGATACGTGTTTTGTCCTTTCGTCGTAAAGACAGCGCCTTGCGGCAAGCCAAACAGCGAGTTTTCGAGCATAAACTCCGCATCCGACGTTTTCCCTTGTCCTGTTTGATGGAAGAAGTTATCGAAATAGAACGTGTTCGGATCGCGGGTGAGCGAGTTTAAGAACGGGGTGACTTCTTCACCGTTCAACTTATAGTTAATCACAAAGTTTTGCAGCGACTCTAAATGAATGTAAATGACGTTTTTCCCTTTCGCCACGCCGAAATATTTCGGGTTCGGTTTGGCATACGTCGCCTGCACATAGTTCAGCACGGTCGTGATGTCGCTTTTGTTTGCGAACGCCCGCTGCGTCGATGATTTCATGCTTTGGAACGCATCGTAAATCAAATAGTTGTACACGCCTAAATATTTGACGATATAGTTGCGGTCGAACGTTCTTGTCAAGAGCTGCGGGCGGTCGGTCTCAGCGAGCGCCAAGTTGATGCTGAACATAAGAATGGCCGAAGCGAAAATGGCGCCTTTTTTGAATCGGCCGGCCTGCACTTCCGGGAGCGAGAATCGCTTCGAGAAAACGATCACCGCCAAAATGATCGTATCCAAGAAATAGAACACGTCATACCAGCGGAGCAACTCCCAAATGCTTCTGCCGAGATCGCCGAAGTTTTTCGTTTGCGTCAACGTCGGGAATGTAATAAAATCGCTGAAAAAACGATAATAAACGATATTGGCGTATAGAATGAACGATAAGATGAAATTAATAATAATGATCCATTTGTACACACGCGTTTCCTTGGCCAACAGCGCCAACCCAAGGAAGAATACCGCCGAGCTGATCGGGTTGATGAACAATAAAAACTCCTGCATGGAGTTGCTGATGCCAAGGTTAAATTCCGCTAAATAGGCGGCGTACGTCTTCAACCAAAATAAGAGCACGGCAAAAATAAAAAAGCCAATGTATTGGTTAGGGAGAGAACGACATTTTTTCAACCATTTTTCCCAAATTGCCTTCACGTCCTCTTCTCCTCCTTTGCCTCGTATTCTTAACGATGCTTCTATGTTTATATCAACAGCCGTTGCCCACAGCAACAGACATTTTATTCTTACATGATTTTACATCGGAACGTCTCCATGTCAAGTAGCATAATACGTCTGTTGCCAAAAGTCAATGGAATGTTTTTATGGGACTGGTGCAAGCCCCCTTCCGCGCTTCAATGCCTGTGTGGTCCCAGTCGGACTGTCATTCGCCATTCATATAGACGAACGGAGACGGAAAAGGTTTCAATGCATCCACATTCTTGAAGTCGGTGGCCATGCCCTTTATCCATTTTATTATGCAGAAAGAATGTTATGATGAAAATGGTTTAGAGTACCCGAACAAGCTTGTTTTTGGTATATTTTTTCTATGCATCATCCACAACTATAAAGAGGCGATTATGTGAGCGAGGGGGAAGGGATGGGGCTTTGAATGCGAACCGTAAATTTTTCGATCCGCCGAAAGTATTAGTGTCCGGCTTTGCCTTGATTATTTTGGTTGGAGCTTTCTTGTTGATGCTGCCGACGGCGACCGTTGACGGAAAAGGACTTCCGTTTTTAGACGCTTTGTTTACGGCGACGTCTGCTACGTGCGTGACCGGACTTGTTGTGGTTGATACGGGGACGACGTTCACGTTGTTCGGCCAGCTGGTCATTTTAGCGCTGATCCAAGTGGGCGGGCTTGGATTTATGACATTTGCTACGTTGTTTGCCTTTTTGCTCGGCAAGCGGATTTCCTTGAAAGAGCGGTTGTTGCTGCAAGAGGCGCTCAATCAGCTGAGCATCGAAGGGATTGTTCGGCTCGTGAAACGCATTCTCGTTTTTACCGTCGTCATTGAGGGCATCGGCGGATTGCTGTTGGCGATTCGTTTCTCGTTCGATATGCCGTTTTGGAAAGCCGTGTACTTTGGGTTCTTTCATGCGATTTCCAACTTTAACAACGCCGGCTTTGACTTGATGGGCGAGTTTCGCAGTTTGACCGGCTATGTGGAAGATCCGGTCGTGAGCCTTGTCGTGCCGATTTTAATTATACTGGGCGGCATCGGATTTATTGTCATGAATGAAGTGTATGAGTACCGGCAAACACGGCGGCTGTCTCTTCATACGAAGGTGGTGGTCATCACGACCGCATGGCTGGTGTTTGCCAGCATGGCGCTGATATTGCTGCTGGAGTGGAACAATCCGAAGACGATGGGGCCGCTGTCGCTCTCAGGCAAGTTTTTGTCCGCGTTTTACCAAGCGGTCACTCCGAGAACGGCGGGCTCGAATACGCTTAACATCCCGGATTTGACGCAACCGACGCTGTTTTTGATCGTTTTTCTCATGTTTGTCGGCGCTTCCCCGGGTTCGACGGGCGGAGGAATCAAAACAACGACATTTACGACCTTGCTCGGCGCGGTTTGGTCGCAAATCTGCGGGAAGGAAGACGTCATTTTGTTCCGAAAACGAATCGTCTACGATACGGTATACAAGTCGCTGACGGTGACGATGAGCGGATTGTTTGTCGTCATGCTTGTGACGATGGTGTTGACGATTACCGAAAAGGGAAAAGACTTTTTCATGATTTTATTCGAAGCGACATCGGCGTTTGGGACTGTTGGACTATCGATGGGATTAACGCCTGAATTGTCTCCGCTTGGAAAAGCGATCATTATTTTCACGATGTTTGCCGGCCGCGTAGGCCCGTTGACGATCGCTTATGCGGTCACGCTGCGCCGTCAGCCCGATCCGTTCCGCTATCCGAAAGGGAAAATGATGATTGGATGAGTGAAAAACAGAAAAATGTCGGGAGCGTGAGCGAAGGGAAGATAATAAAGAAAAAATAAGCCCAAAAGCCCAGAAACTCGCTGTTTTCCTCCTTTTTCAAGGTTGGCGGAGGGACAAGCAAAGGGGTAAGATATGGAAGCAAGAATAACTTGATACGATGCGCTGAATCCGGCATGGAGCGGGGGACCCGATTTGGCAGCGTCTGCTGTCTTGGGGTGAATCCGAAAGGACGGGCATCTCTCCGAGCCCGAACCCGACAGCTAACCTCGCAAGCGCTTTGGGGAGGGACGAGTATGACCTTAGAACATTTGTAGCCGTTGAGTGCGTCCTCAGCGGTTTTTTCTTTTGAATCGATGAGTCAACTCTATATGCTGCTTTAGGGAGGAACGGAAGCATGGCTTCGTTAAAACGTTTGTTGATTGGGAAACCGATGGAAACGAAACAGTTGAAACATGAAAAATTGCCCAAGTGGAAGGCATTGGCCGTTTTTTCTTCCGATGCCCTGTCATCGGTGGCTTACGCGACGGAAGAAATTTTGCTTGTGCTTGCTTTATTAGGGACAAGCGTCTTTTTCTATTCGCTGCCGATCGCGATGGCGATTTTAGTATTGCTCTTGTTAGTGACGTTGTCGTATCGGCAAATTATTTACGCGTTTCCGTCTGGAGGCGGGGCGTATGTTGTCGCCCGAGACCATTTGGGGACGAAAATCAGTTTAGTGGCTGGGGCGGCGCTTATGATCGATTATATCTTGACCGTCGCTGTCAGCATCAGCTCCGGCGTCGCCGCGTTGACATCGGCGTTTCCGGGGTTGCTGTCATGGAAAGTGGAGCTCGCTGTCGCTCTTGTCTTGCTTTTGATGGTGCTCAATTTGCGGGGCATTACCGAATCCGCGACGGTTTTCGCCTATCCGACGTATGTGTTCATTGGCTTCGTTCTTGTGATGATCGCTGTCGGTGGGTGGCAGTTGTGGCATGAAGGATGGCATGGGTTTACGATGCATGAGCATGCGTCAACCGCTCACATGTTTGCGTCCGGTTACAGCTTGTTTATTTTGCTGCGCGCCTTTTCGTCGGGATGTTCGGCGATGACCGGGGTCGAAGCCATCAGCAACGGCGTGCCGGCGTTCCGGCCAGACAGTTCAAAAAACGCCGCCATTACCATGGGATGGATGTCCGTGCTGCTTGGCACGATGTTTTTAAGCATCACCGTGTTGGCGGCAGGGTTTGGTGTTACCCCGACTGAGCATCAGACGGTCATTTCGCAAATCGGGCGCCATGTATTTGGGAATGGTCTTTTTTTTTACTTGTTTCAGCTGGCGACAATGGTCATTTTAGTGCTCGCAGCCAATACGAGTTTTGCCGGGTTTCCGCAGCTGACGTCGATTATGGCGAAGGACGGTTTTTTGCCGAGAAGCTTGGCGGCCCGGGGCGATCGCCTCGTGTTTTCCAATGGCATCATTTTGTTGAGCGTGCTGGCGATCGTATTGATCATCGCGTTTCATGCCAAAACTCATTCGCTCATCCCGCTTTACGCGGTCGGCGTATTTCTTTCCTTTACCATCGGTCAGAGCGGGTTGATTAAAAAATTATGGAAACGGGAAGAAGGACGGAAGATCGGCGTGCTGCTTACCGTTGGAACGGGAGCGGCTGTCACCGGGATGGTCACGCTCGTCACGATGGTCGCCAAATTTACGCAAGGAGCCTGGATCGTTATCGTGGCGATTCCGTTGTTTGTCTGGATGTTCAGCCGAATTCATGAACATTACAAAAAACTTGGCGAGCAGCTGCGGCTTGACGAACGGGAGTGGCAACAGCGCGAGAAACTGTTGAAACCAAAAGTCATTATTCCCATTTCCGGCGTCAGCAAAGTGGTCGCCCAATCCGTTCAGTACGCTCGCAGCATTTCCGACGACATTACGGCACTGTCGATTATTTTCGACGAAAAAGACGAACAAAAGCTGCGGCAAAAGTGGGAGAAGTTTTATCCGGACATTCCGTTGAAAGTCATCTATTCACCGTACCGAACCATTTTGTCGCCATTGTTAGAATACATCACGAAAGCGGAAAAAGAAGCAGACCGCGCGCCGGTGACGGTGCTCTTGTCTCAATTTATCGTGAAAAAATGGTGGCATACATTTTTGCATAACCAAACAGCCATCATCTTGCGCTTTTTCTTGATCATGAAAAAAGATGTTGTCATTGCGACATTGCCGTATCATTTGCGGGAATAATGTCGAGAAAAGGGGAAACATTTCCCCGGAAATCGATGCGTGTCGAATGGCAAGAAAGTCCCCTCTCCGTACGGAATTGCATATCGTACGGCAGGGGGGATTCATATGTGGTTATGGGTGTCCATGATTTTGCTCGCTTTCAGCGTGAGCATGGACAGCTTGAGCGTAGGCATTACGTATGGAATGGGTGGTGTCCGTTTTTCCTTCTTTTCGTTGGCGCTTATCGCATCCATGTCCGGGGCGGTGGTGTTTGCATCCATGAACATCGGCCGTCTGTTGGCGCTTTTTTTGCCGTTGCAAGTCGAGCGAGGGCTTGCTTCAGTCATTCTCATTGCGCTTGGCGGTTGGGCGATTTATAACGTCTATAAGCCAAAGGGAGATGGAAGCGATTCATCTATGGAATCTGATGGAGCAGGGGAGGCTAACCGATTCAGCGGCGCTGTTCAAGTATTGAAACGCCCCGAACTTGGCGATCTTGATCGTTCAGGCACGATCAGCCAAAAAGAAGCGGTGTTGATCGGGCTTGCCCTGTCGATGGATGCGTTTGGCGCCGGGATCAGTTCGTCGCTTTTGCATTTTCCTCCGCTTTCGTTTGCCCTGTTAGTTGGCGTGTTTAATCTCGTGTTCATCCGCGTTGGCTTATTGTTGGGGTACATGGTGTCGAAAACGGGAATCATGAAAAAGGCAACAATGCTGCCTGGGGTTGTGTTGATCGTCCTAGGGTTGATCAAATTATTTCGGTGACACCATTTTGGCGGCTTGTTCGTAATTCAAGTGTGAAATTAGGTTGATGAAAGGAGAGAGGTTCGATGTGGAAAAAGTTTTTATCGAAATTCGGCATTGGCGCTGCCAAAGTGGATCTTGTGCTGCATCGCCCTCATGTGCGCCTTGGTGAAACGTTGGAAGGGGAATTTTTGCTGGAAGGTGGTTCGGTCGCCCAACACATTCGGAACCTAGATGTCGTATTGCAATTGGAAGTGCACGCGGAAGGAAAGGCATATCGCCGAACCGCAGCGGTGATCCCGGTCGCTTCTTCGTTTACGATTCAGCCCGGTGAGCGGAAAGTGCTCCCGTTTTCGTACGCACTGCCGCTCCATTTGCCGATCAGCCGCCCAACGGTCCGTTATACGTTCGTCACCCGGCTGGATATTGCCGATGGGGCGGATGCATATGACCAAGACGCCATTCACATTTTGCCGCCGACGGCCTTGGAGCAAGTGTTTTCCGCTTTGGCCGCCCTGGGATTCCGGGAGAAAGCGACATCCGGAAGCATTACGCCGCATGGCCAGGAATTTTCGTTCTTCCCGACGAGCGAATTTCAAGGGATCGTCCAAGAAGTCGAGTTTTTTGCCCTCGTCGAGGGAGAAGGGGTGCGTTTGTATATGGAGATCGACGTCCGTCACGGCTTTGGCGGGGAACGCGAAATGAAACGGGAGCTGTTGATCACTCACGAACAGCTTCGCGATTCGGCGACGGCAGCCCGTCTGCTTCGAGAAGCCATCGAAGAGGCGGTGCGGGCGGCCGGGGCGTTCGGCCAGCTGAGCGGGCATCCGTTGGCAACGCCGCATTCGCCTATTTATAGCCATCCAGTTGGCCATTATCCACCCGTCCATCATTCGCATCATGGCGGACATGGGTGGGCTGGCGCCATTGGAGGATTTGCGGCCGGGATGTTGGCGGGAATGGTGGCGGAAGAGTTGCTTGACGATGTGATCGATGATGTCGCTGACGGGTTGGACGTGGATGATTGGTTTGATGGCGGCGATGGATTTGACGGCGGGGATCTGTTGTGACAGTGACTGAGGAAGGCGTTTCGCTTTTCGCGGGACGCCTTTTTTTGCTGGTGCGGGAAGCTTGGACAATAGTGACCATTTCCTTTTGGCAGGCATATACAGTAAATGGAAATCAACCAATGAAAAACAAGGGGAGAACGTGATCCATATGCATGGACAGATGCACGGCCATCGCCATTTGGCTTGGCATGAAACGTTGGAGCTGCATGAACTGATCGCTTTTCAAGCAAACGGGCTCATAAAAATGAAAAAGGCGGTCGGCAAAATCGACTGTCCTGAATTAAAAGGATTGTACCTTGAGACGATTCAAGGGCTGGAAACGAATTTGCGCGAGCTGCTTGCCTTCATTCCGGCGGCACCTATGATGGAAGAAAGCCGCGACCATGATGATGGCGACCGCGCCTTGCACGCTGGCGATTTGCTTGGCTTTTCAAAAACGGCAGTGCGTAATTATGCTGCTGCCATTACCGAGGCGGCGACGCCGGTGCTGCGCAAAACGTTTGTGAAGCATCTGCTCAAAGCCATTGACACGCACGAAAAAGCGTTCAACTATATGTATGAACGCGGCTATTACCCGGCATATGACCTTGCCCAGCTGCTGCATAACGATGTTCGCAATGCGCAAAAGGCGTTGTCAATGGGATATGAACGATGATGAAGGCGAGCCGCCCCCGCCTAACGGGGCGGCTTCTTTCCTTGCAGCGGGGAGGAGCGGATGGACCGACGGCGAATACATAAAAGCGGAGAAACAGCTGAGCCTAATGGAGCTAGAAGAGAGGAAAGATCATAAACGAAGGAGGCGTCATCGGTGCGTTACTATATCGTTTTTGATATTGGCGGCACATATGTCAAACATGCCGTCATGAACGAGCATGGCGACTTTTTCGAAAAGGGGCGTTACCGTTCGGAGCGGCATGACTTTCATCAATTTCGCGATGACTTGCTTAACGTCGTCCGCCAGGCGCAGGCCAACTATCCACTTTCCGGCATTGCGATCAGTTCCGCAGGAAGCGTTGACAGCGATCTTGGCATCATCGGCGGAAGCAGCGCATTGCCGTGCATTCACGGCCCAAACTTTAAAGAAGTATTCGGCGGGGCGATGGGCCTGCCGGTGGAGATGGAAAATGACGCGAATTGCGCGGCGCTTGGCGAGTTATGGAAGGGGGCGGGACGGGGCTGCCGCGACATCGCCTTTGTCATTGTCGGCACCGGCATTGGCGGGGCGATCGTGAAAGACGGACGCATCCATAAAGGGGCGCATTTGCACGGCGGGGAATTTGGCTATATGTTGATGGATGTCCGCTATAAGAACGGAAGGATCGAATGCAAAACATGGAGCGAACTGGCGGCGACAAGCGCGTTGATCCGGATGGCGGCTGAGGAAAAGGGGATGCCGGAGAGGGAGCTGGACGGAGAAAAAGTATTTGCGTTGGCCGAGAGCGGCGATGAAGCCGCGCAAAAGGCCATTGACCGGTTTTATTTTTCATTGGCCCAAGGGATTTTTAACTTGCAGTACGCATACGACCCGGAAAAAATCATTTTGGGCGGGGCCATTAGCAGCCGCCCCGATTTCGTCGACGAAATCAACAAGCGGCTTTCGGTGTTATTGTCGCTCGTTCCCATTGCCAAAGTCCAGCCGGTGGTGGAGACGTGCCAATTCAAAAACGATGCGAACTTGCTCGGCGCTTTGTATCATTACTTAGAGCGGCGCGGGGAGTTAGGGGAAGCGTCCGGCCCGTCCCATTAGGCAGCAACAGGAAGTCGATGATTCTGTCTCGAAAACAAGGTCGCTGACTAGAAAAAGCGCGGGTAGTACAAGACAAAGATTTGTAGTACAATAGAGCAGGCGCGGCCAAAAGCGGAGTGTTATTCCATCCGCTTGGCCCATATGTATAGAAAGGACGACCCCGCGCAGAAAGGATGGAAGGACATGCACTGGATGGAATTATGGAAGGCGATCATTTTAGGGATGGTCGAAGGGCTGACCGAGTTTGCCCCTGTTTCCTCGACCGGCCATATGATTATTGTCGACGATCTTTGGCTGAAATCCACAGAGTTTTTAGGCAAGTACGCGGCGAATACATTTAAAGTCGTCATTCAGCTCGGCTCGATTTTAGCTGCTGTGGTCGTGTTTAAAGACCGATTTCTCGACTTGCTTGGCGTTCGCGGCCGCCATCCGGGCGGACATCCGCGCCTTAACCTCATTCACGTCATCATTGGCCTGCTGCCGGCTGGGGTGCTCGGCGTCTTGTTTGAAGATTACATCGATGAACATTTGTTTTCGACAAAAACGGTGCTGATCGGCCTTGTGCTCGGCGCGTTGCTTATGATTGCCGCCGACAAATTCGCCAAAAAAGCCGCGCGGACGCAGACGGTCGACCAAATTACGTACAAGCAGGCGTTTTTTGTTGGTTTGATGCAATGTTTATCCTTGTGGCCCGGCTTTTCCCGCTCCGGCTCGACGATTTCTGGCGGGGTGCTTGTCGGCATGAGCCATCGCGCCGCCGCCGATTTCACGTTCATTATGGCTGTTCCGATCATGGCTGGGGCGAGCGGGCTGTCGCTGTTGAAAAACTGGCAATACGTCACCGCCGCCGATATCCCGTTTTTCATCGCCGGTTTTTTTAGCGCCTTTGTCTTCGCCTTGCTCGCGATCCGCTTTTTCCTTGAGCTCATCAACCGCATCCGCCTCGTGCCGTTTGCGGTGTATCGGATCGTGCTGGCCGTTGTCATTTATTTCTTATACTTCTAGTCGTGCCGCCTGGCGGGGTTGTTCCGACGGGCGGTTTTCGTTTGACGGGAAGTGAACACGGGAAGGCAGCAACAAACAAACATGAACGCATGTTACACTTCAGCCTTGAAAATGACTGCTTGTATATACATCCATTTTATAAGGGAGATCATTTAACTGAAAAATCCTGTTCTCCAGCAATGTTTTTTTAAATTAAAAAACCTTCTAAATCCGGTGTTCCGTCTTCGTAGAGAACCATCGATGGAAAAGGACAGGTTTTTTAACCACTCTTTTAGAAGGCCGGTGAATTAATGAAAAAGGCAACTCATCCCAACTCTTTTTCAATTAGAGAAACTTTGTCAGATCTGTTCTCCTTGCTGATCAAATACGGCTGGTTTGAGCAAAAAACTTGTTTTTCACCAGCCTTTTAGAAGAAAAATTAGCGTTTTCCACAATTCAATCATCCAAACAATCCGAGTTCGATGGCTTTTCCCACCGCTCCCGCCCGCGACTTTACATCAAGTTTTCACAAATATGGGAGATACGTGGTGCTCCACGGTTCGTTTACTGACTCACATTTCGCACCCTGAATAAAAATTTGAAATAAGCCCGATTTGACCGAATAAAAATTAATTATTTTACAATTTTTGTATAAAAAATTATATTTATGCGAATATTCTGGTCGTTTTTTGTATATTATGCAAAGGTTGCGAAATATGAGTACTGATGTTCAGTTGTTCGCCGATTTCGCTATTCGTTTTGTCTCTGGCAATGAGATCGAGAACGGCCAACTCCATTTCGGTTAGGGACGAACGATCATGGAAAACGAGATGGGTCGGAAATGATTTCACCCCTCGATGGCTTTCCCGAATGGCGTGAATAAGTGTTTCGACAGAGTCTTGTTTGGATACAAAGGCATAGGCGCCTGCCTCGTAGGCGGCGTTCATGCACTCCAAACAATGAGATCGAGACAAAATCACGACTTTGCATGCAGGAAATAATGATGCGATTTTCCTTATCCAAAGGAGGCCGTTTTTCCCTTTGAAGCGAATGTCCATGACAATAATGTCAGGCTGATGTTGAGCTTATTTTCTGCTCCAAGTCGGTCGGAGAGGAAACGGCGCCCATCACTTCCAAGTCTAACTCACGTGCCATCCATGACAAGACAATGATCATCCACTAGCAGGAACTTTGATCTTCACAATTTCTTCCCTCCCCCCCCCCCGTAAAGGTATTGTCAAAAGTGTATCCTCCACACTCACGGTTTTCCCTTGAGTTTCAACGGTTGAACGAAAAAAAGCTTGCCACCCCCGTTGTTTTCGGCCATCATTGAGGTAACGACACCCAACAGCCAAAACAAAGGAGTGACAAGCTTTGTTACCTCAATGATTAGCCTATTTGCTTCAAATCATCAAGACCCAATATCAAATCATTGTGTATTTGATGGGTGTGATATTGGGAAAATCCTTGAATCTCGAGGACTTGGACGAACCCATCCAAAAGCCGTGCCGGAAACTTCAGGTCGATGACCTTCCCATCATCGATGTGCCGGAAACCCTTGATTACCGGAAGCTGTTGGCGGACTACGAAGCCCAGCACGGACGTCCTTTACGGCCCATCCAGCGCCGCGCGAATGCGAAACACCGTGTTCCGGATTCGTTGACCTGCCCTCGCTGCCAGGCTCCCTCTTCTTACCTGTACGCCAATAACGGCGGAAACGGGCAATACCAATGCAAAGTGTGCCAATGCCGGTTCAACCACCGAAATCGGTTCACCAAGCAAGCGGTCTTTCGCTGCCCGCACTGCAAAAAGACGCTGGAAAAAATCAAGGAACGCAAAGAATACCACATCTATAAGTGCAAGAACAACGATTGCCCGTTTTACCAGGCCAACCTTCGCCGGATGACGAAGAAGGAGCGCCAACAGTTTCAACAGGATCCTCAAGCCTTCAAGGTGCGGTATTTGTTTCGAGAGTTCTTGTTTGACTTTCTCCCGTTGGCTTCCTCGTCGCTCATCAAGCCGAAGGTCGATTTGTCCCGGCTGGCTGCGTCGCCGCACGTGTTGGGGCTCGTGTTGACGTACTACGTCAACTTTGGGATGTCCTCGAGGGAGACCGCCGCCGCCATGAAGGACATCCATGGCGTCTCGATCTCCCATCAGACGGTGCTCAACTACGCCAACAGCGTCGCGCTTTGGATCAAGCCCTTTGTCGACCGGTTCCCGTATGAGCTGTCCGGTTCGTTTTGCGGGGACGAGACGTATATTCGCGTCAAAGGGCGCTGGCATGACCTGTTCTTTCTATTTGACGCCGTCAAAAAGATCGTGCTGTCCTATCGCGTCTCGCCCAACCGGGACACGCTCTCGGCCATCAAGGCCATCGATGATGTCCTGAGGAAGCTGGCGTCCCTCCCAGACGACTTGTCGTTCGTCGTGGATGGCAACCCGATTTACCGGCTGGCGCAACACTTCTTTGCCCAGCACGGGATTTCGTTTGACGTCCGCCAGGTGATCGGCCTGACCAACGAAGATCCGGTCTCGGAAGAGTTTCGCCCTCTCAAGCAGATCATCGAGCGATTCAACCGGACTTTTAAAGGCAACTACCGCCCGACCCATGGGTTCGGTGCGGAAGAAGGCTCGGTGTCCTTTGTGACGCTGTTTGTGGCGTATTTCAACTTTCTGCGCCCGCATAGCGCGCTCGAGGGCCGGGTGCCGGTCGTCATCCCGGAATTGGCGGATCTTCCGCATATGCCGGCCCGGTGGACGAAGCTGATCGCCATGGCACAAGCGTTTCTCCAACAAGAGGCGGCCTGACTTTTTTGTCCTCCGGAGCCCGTTGAACAGAACTCCTGCCGGATTCGGCGAAGCGAACCCTTGACCAACCGAACACCGCCAAAGGTAACATTCGGTCATGGCAAGGGCGGCTTTCTTATTGCCTTCTTTTTTGTCCCCGTCGCCCTTGACGACTCTTCCGCACCTTTGGCGGGTGTTGGTCAAGGGCGAATCCGGCTCTCCGCATGCCCAATGATGCTCAATGGGATGGCCTGTGTGGAGTTTTCATAAAACTTTTGACGCTACCCCCGTAAAACATTGTGAGTGGCTGTTTATTTGGTTGAAACACGGGTTGCTGTGGAAAACGATGGAGTTTTACAGGGGGATGAACGATGTGCCGTTTTGTCCAATGAGGCCGTCTCTCTCAGCCTAATCCATTAACTAAATTTCAAAAAATAGGTATTTTCCGCAATGAAATTTGCGGAAAATACGGATGTTTTTTCGATTTTATTTTGGTACAGTAAGGGTGAAGCCGGCCGGCTTGATAAGATAATGAATGAGGAGTTGTTTATTTTGAAAAAGGTAAAAGTATTAGCATTTTCACTCATCGGAGCATTGTCCATTTCTATAGCTACAGTATGCTTTGCTGCTGAAGGGGATGTGTTAACGGCAAAACAACAACAAGAAATCAAGGCCATTCAATCCTATCACCCAAGTATCAAGGGGATTGATCTTAAACATCCAGAAACTTGGAATCTTAAACAGAATGTAGGCATTCAAGTACCAGTTCAAAGTTCGGGAAAAGTGTCTTCAGGACAAGTTTCCACGTCATCAACAAGTACAGAATTTGTAGGGGCCAAGGGTTATACCTATGTAGTAGACGAAGGACTATATTATGAAGGCGTTCATGGTACAATTCCATATCAATTAACTCCAGTAGTAGTGGTTAATGCTTGGTTAGGAAAACAATCACCATCTGCTTCAGAAATTACATGGGTAGACAATCAGGAAGAGATAAAATATGCAACAAAGAGTGCTGCTGATGTTACAACAGGTACAAACAAAAAGGCAAAAGGTTCTGTAGGGACACTTATATATGGAGAAGCTGCTCATTCCATAACCTTTTTAACTGGAACTTATACTTCTACAACAAATGACGCCAAGATTATTGAATAATTATAATAATTAGAAAGAAGAGTTATTTCTCTTCTTTTCCGTTTATAGAAAGGTATTTGACTTATGACAATAAGTAATAAAACAGGATTTTTAATCATAATACTTTCAATGCTACTATCTTTTTTCATCACTTTGTATATCGTTAAAGGAAACCATCAGGAAACAGACGGGAGGCCGAAATTGAAACAAATATATAGCTATACAGACATAAGAGAAACTAGTATGACTACAAAGCTGGATTATATAGTTGACTCTAAAAAATTGTTATACACTGTAGATCAAGATGGCAAGTTTGAAGCAACTTATACTTTAAAACATAATACTAGAACCCCAGAGAAAATGGTTTTTTATATCTTAATGGAAAATACTAATACTCCAATTTCAGTCAAAATTAATGGAATACAGAAAAAGTACCATGTCATGAAAGTACCCAAAAAAGGAAAAGTCTCCGTTACTTTTACCATTAGCAATGTGCCTAAAGGTAATCATATTGTTTATTTATTTACTGAAATATATGAAGAGGATCTAAACAGTAAGAATCCAGTAGAAAAACACAATATTCAAACATTCATGTCTTTCTATTATTTCCAATTAAAAGGTAAGGAAGGAGTGACAAAGGCAATTTCTCAAAAATCTATTAAGCCAATTTCTGTTTTAAAAGCTGACGCTAAAAAAGACCATTCATTAAAACTATTTAAAGATGAAAAACTATCAAATGAAATATTAGATAGTATTACTAGAGGAATGTATTATCTATCATTTAATAACTCAGACGAGTTTAATATGAGAGCTAATATGTATGTTCTTAATGATTATGAAGTTCAAAACAATGACCCAAATTCAGTTGATATTGCCCCATTCACAAAAGCGGTTGTTCCTATTGACCTTTCAAATATCAAAAGCAATAACAGTATACGAATAATCATGATCGGAATCCCTGAAAAGAATAAGACTGAAGCGCCGTTTCCAGTAAGAGTTGCGTTTAGTACTATGCGTTTTCAAGTTTTACGGTAATGCAACACCCGTAGAAGATAGCGCTGAAAAAAGCAGAATCAAGCGATATAGAGGAGAAGAGTGATATGGGATGGCATTGGAGGGGAGCGCGAATTATAGGCACATGGCCATCTTACAACATATTGCTGCAATCCGTTCAAGCCATTCAGGAACAAATGTTTACCCGAGTTCGACAGTTTTGAGGCCACTTTAGGCAAATGAAAATGGCCAAAATGTTGTTGGATTTCGCGATACCGATCCTAGAAGGCCGGTGAATTAATGGGGCATAGACTTCCCTCATGTCGAATTTTGGAGGCCATTCTCCCCGCCATTTGGCGCCAAAGGATGGGAAGACGAGCAGGACTTCCTGCTCCCAATTCCGTTTTTGCGCACGCCAAAGAGCCGGTCCCCCCTTGTTTTTTTCGAAACCGGCACAATCGCTTCAGATTTTGCACGACGGCGGTCAACAGCGCCTGTTCTTCCATGGCGTAAAGGCCCCGGCTTCGGGCCCGGTCCAGCCCATGACATTCCTTCCCTTCGGCGAACACATGCTCACAACGCGTGCGAAGGGCTTGAATCGATCGATAACCGCCCTGTTGCTGAATGAGCCTCGCTTGGTTGCGAATCTGAACGTCTCGGACTTTCGCCTGGCGTTGTGCTTCCTGAGCGGGATCCTTCGCCCGGCGCTTCCAGGTTGGAATCTCCTCCATCTCCTTGCGGCGCAGCGACACGAGCGGCGTGATGCCTTGGATGAAGAGCGCTTTCAAATACTCCGTGGTGCCATACGCTTTGTCCGCGGACAAGGTCCGAATCGTGATCGACGGGTGGCGAAACCGAATCGAAGCCAGCTGCTCCAAACTCGTCTCCCGTTCCGCCGTTCCGGTGGCGAGGCTGGCCCGTCTGGACAAAATCACGCGCGACTGGACATCGATGACGTCGTGCACCAGATACCGAGGATACGCTTCCTGTCCTTTGCCTTTCTTGTACAACCGGGCATCCGGATCCGTCACGCTTCGATGGGTTTGGTTGGAAAACCTGGTTCCACGGAAGTTTCCTCGTTCTTCGGCATGGACGCACTCCCCTGATGGGGGAGACGGAGAGGGCGGGGCGTCATCCGGATCCCGTGACTCGGTCTGTTCATCTTCCTGGGCAGTGCGGGCGAGGTAGTCTTCCGACGTTTCCACCGGAGCGAGCTTGACTTCCCGCAAGCTGTGGATCGAAGCATTCGCCCGCACTTGGGTGCCATCGGCCGCCGCATGCACATCCGGCGAGACCAGACCCGCCGCGATGCACTGATCCACCACGTAGGTCATCAGCCGATCAAAGATTCCGTGTTGGCGCCAGCGTTTCCGTGTTTTGACGAGCGTCGTTCGATCCGGCAGTGTGGGGTGATGAGGATCCGGATGGAGCACGGATTCAAAGTCGAGACCGCAAAACCACAAGTATCCGGCATGCATGGGGAGGATCTCATACAACTCCCGCTCGGAGTGGTCGAACAAATACGAGAGCAGCATCAGGCGAAGCAGCCGTTCCGGATCCGCCGCCGGGCGACCCGTTTTTTCCGTGTACAGGGGAGCCACCCAATCGTGAATGACGGAAAAGTCAACCGCTTCGTTGATTTGGCGCAGGATATGATGTGGGGGAATCAGGTCCTCCATGTCGATGACTTGAAACAGCCGAGGCTGAGTCGAAGGGTTTTTGGGAGCTTTCATGATCCGCTCACGCTCCATTCCAACGATTTTTCTTCCTTTTTCGACACAAGCCCCCTAAATTCCTGCCTCAGGGTGTACTTTTTCACCGGCCTTCTAGAAAAAAACGCTGAATTTCATAGGCACAAGACTTGACAATTTATCCTTTTAAAAAAGCCCGATATCGTTTGTAATATAGACTCGCATATCAAAGAAATCATCGTAGGCGACGGAGAAGCGCGTCAGCGCTATGTTCTCGTGTATAATCCCAGCGAAGCCGAGCGCCAACGCAAGGAACGGGAAACGCTGCTCGAATCGCTGAAAGAGGAGTTAGAGGGGCTTCGCCAACTCCCCAATGAAGCTCATCATAAGGCCACCTGCCGGCTGCGTTCCCCTCCGTCCTACGGAAAATACTTGCGTCAATTGAAGGATGGAACGCTTCGCATCGACAAGCAAGCGGTTCGTGAAGCGGAAAAGTACGATGGCAAATATTTCATCGGAACCTCCGATGACACCTTGTCTGCCGAGGATGTCGCCATAGGGTATAAGCAGTTGGTGGATATCGAGAAGGCCTTTCGGACGTTGAAATCAACACTCGAGCTGCGCCCTATGTATCATCGCTTGGAAGACCGCATCCGGGCGCATCTGCTGCTCAGTTGGTTGGCTCTCTTGCTGGGGGTTGTCCTAAAAGGTTGTTTGCCTTTCCACGAGGCACAACATACTGTTTTCTGAGTTGGTGTCATGCTTATATACAGGCGTGAGAGAAGGTGCCCCATAGCTTTTGGGACACCTTCTCATGAATCGTGGCCGGAAGTAAGAGACGAATGCGAACGTCTCATGCTTGGACATTTTTCTTCCAAAAACGGCGACCTTGATCAACGAACCGAACTGACGGCCAAACAAGCGCTATTCCTTGCGGCTCTAGGGCTGGAGCCTCCTCCGAAGATCCTAGGCATCCATCCTCGCGCCTAGATACACGCCCAAAGTGTGCCCAAATGTCTCTCGTCCCTTTTGCCTCAAGGGGCGAGAGGCATTTTGTTTGCCTAGTGACTGTCGAACTCGGGAAAAAGATTCTTGCTCTTATTCTGTACTATAAGTTATAATACAGTCAAATCACTTTAGGTGTAGCCCCATCGCATAGACAAGTTATCGAGAAGACATCATTATTTCTGTGCGGCCTTATTATGTTTATTGCAAAATAAAAATGCAGATATCTGCAGAGAATTTGGCTTAGGCCAACTTTACATGGAGAGGGGGGCGTGATAGCCTTTTTAGGCATAGCCAGCCCTTGATATTGCCGGCTTCCTGGCTTTTTAATCACGCCCCCAGAGGCTCCATGTCAAGTTGTAATTCTCTGCACTTTTCGTCGCGAAACTCTGTATTTTTTCTTTGCAGAAAACACCTTATTATTTATTTTAAATGAATTGTGATCGGCTTGAGCCGGTGTGAGGAAAAAACAAGGCGATGCCGAAAAACGGCCGTGGTTGGCCGCATCGGACATCGCCTGTTTTTACCGGCGGGCGGTGTCTTGAATGATTGCAAGCAGCGTTTGCAGCGGATCGCTTGCGCCGGCTTTCTCCATGTTTTTTCGGTAGCGGTCTTTGTTTTCATATAGGCGGTGAATGGCGGCTTGCAGCGATTCGTTCGTCAAGTCCTCTTCCATCAGCACTTCCGCATAGCCTGCTTTTTCAAACGAACGGGCGTTTAGGATTTGGTCGCCGCGGCTTGCCGCTTTCGAGAGCGGGATGAGCAGCATCGGCTTGCGCAAGGCGAGCAGTTCGAAAATGGCGTTCGCCCCGGCGCGGGAGACGACGATGTCGGCTAAGGCCAGTAGGTGGGGCAGCTCTTCGTTGACGTATTCGAACTGTTTGTATCCTTTTTGGCCTGTGAGGCTTGGGTCGATGTTCCCTTTGCCGCAAATGTGGATGATGTCAAATTCGACAAGAAGCGTCGATAGGTTGGCGCGCAAGGCGTCGTTAATTTTTTTCGAGCCTAAGCTGCCGCCCATCGCCAGCAAGACCGGTTTTTTTCCGTCGAACTGGCACATCTTCCTCCCTTGTTCGGCGTTGCCATCCTTCAACTCTTCGCGGACGACGGCGCCGACGTAGACGGCTTTATCGGCATTGACGTATTGCTTCGTTTCCGGGAAGGTGAGGCAGATTTTTGTCGCAAACGGCATGGCGATTTTGTTTGCAAGCCCCGGGGTTAAGTCAGATTCATGGATCACCGACGGCACACCGTTCAGCCAAGCGCCTAGAATGACGGGAACGGAGACGAATCCTCCTTTTGAGAAGACGACGTCCGGTTTTTCTTTTTGGATCAGGCGGTACGCCTGCCAAACGCCTTTCAGCACGTTGAATGGATCTTTAAAGTTTTTCCAGTCAAAATAGCGGCGCAGTTTTCCGGTCGAAACCGAATAGTACGGGACGCCGTCGATGCGGCCGATAATCTCCCGTTCAATCCCTTGATGAGATCCGATGTAAACGATATCCCATCCAAGCTCTTTCAATTTCGGGATGAGGGCGACGTTGACCATCACGTGGCCGGCTGTGCCGCCGCCGGTTAAAATGATTTTTTTTCGCAATGCGGATCACCTGTCTTTTTTTAATCGCTCGTGTATCGTTATGTATTATAGCAAATTCCACCGAGCTTCGGGAGGAAACCGAGCGGTGGCGCTTTTCGTATAGTAAGGAAACTGGACGGTCTGCATGAAATTTTCATGATTTTCTGTTCGATTTCTCATTTGTTTGTTATATGATAAAACATCTACAGCGTGATGATCTCGAATATATATGAGTTGCAATCAAGAATTTTCGATTTTTCGTTTCTGTTTTATCTCCATACAAGTCGACTTTGATATAACGTGGCGAACGATCGGCTGGATGTAAAACAAAATTAAAGTTCATTTTTCTATTTTCAGAGAGAAGAAATATTGGTAAAGTACAATCAAGAGGTGAATGCCATGTGGGCTTGGCTGTTCGTTTGTTTCATTGTGGGAATTGCCATTTATGGGATTGTACCGACGATCATCATTCGCAAAAAGCGGGTGCGTTTGTTTCGGGAGGGAACGGCATCCGATTGTCTGGCGCTGACGTTTGATGACGGCCCCGACCCGTATTATACGCCAAAGTTGCTTGATTTATTAAAGAAATATGGCGTGAAGGCGACGTTTTTCGTTGTCGGCCGCAAAGTCGAGCGCTATCCGGATATTGTGCGGCGGATGGCCGAAGAAGGCCATGAAATTGGGATTCATAATTACCGCCACATCAGCAATTGGCTGTTGCCGCCGCTTTGGTTGGATTGGGGGGTGCGCCGCGCCGCCGCGGCGATTGAGCGGGCGACGGGCCAACGCCCGGTGTATTACCGCCCGCCGTGGGGGCATTTTAACGCTTGGACGCCGATCGTGCAAAAGCGGTATACAACGGTGTTATGGTCGCATATTCTTGGCGATTGGAACGAAAAAATTGGTACAATGGAATTGTTCCGCCGCTTGCGTTCGTCCATACGCGGCGGGGCGGTGATTGTGCTTCATGACAATGGGGATGCGTTAGGTGCTGACAAACGCGCGCCAGAGCAAATGTTGTCAGCGCTCGAGTTGCTGTTTAAGGATGAAGCAGCGAAAAAGATGCGTTGGGTGACGATTACGGAACTGAGAAATGTGCAAACTAATACACAAATCTCGGCGATGTAGTGGGGGAGCTATGGATACAAGCGTATGGTTGCCGTATGTCCAGTCATATGGATATGTGATGCTGTTTTTCTTTTTGTTTTGCGGCATTGTCGGCATTCCGGCGCCGGAGGAAAGCTTGCTCTTTTTGGTCGGCGTGATGGTTGCCAAGGAGCAGTTGCTGCTTGGACCGTCGCTCGCTTCATGCTGGGGCGGGGCGATGGCCGGCATGGTGACGGCATACGGCGCCGGCCGGTGGTGGGGGGCGCCGTTTGTGCAAAAGTACGGCAAGTGCGTCGGAATTACGGCTGAACGTTGGGAGCGGGCTCGCCGATGGTTTGGCCGCTATGGCAAATGGGGGATTTTATTCGGCTGCTATGCTCCCGGGGTGCGGCAAATTTGCCCGTATATGGCGGGAGTGAGCCGGTTTCCGTTCGGGCCGTTTTTGTTGCTGTCGGCGCTTGGAACGGCAGGTTGGGCCGTTCCGTTGACCGCGGCGGGGCTTTGGCTCGGCCAGCGCATCCATATCCCCCTGATTTCTTTTCCTCTTGCCGGTTTGGCGTTGTTTTTGCTTTTTTTGCTTGCGGCATGGGTTGGGCAGCGGAGGCGCAAAAAATCTTTCGAAAGCTAAAGGGTGCGATCGATGATGAAAGTATTGTTTTTGCCGCTGTTTCAAATGAATACGGGACACCATAAAGTAGCCGATACGTTGATGGATTTTTTGCGCCGCCAGTTTCCGGCGGTCGAAAGCAAAAAGATCGATTTTTTGAGCTATTGCAATGAACTGATGGAAAAAATGGTGTCAGAGGCCTACTTGCGCTGGATTCGCTCGCATCCTGCTTCGTACCACCGTGTGTACAAAAGGCTGATGTACCAAGAGCCGCCCCGGTTTGAGTTCATTTCGTTTGAGCCATGGCTGCCTTATTTTGAAAGCAAAATGAAAAAGATGGTGGAAGAAGAACAGCCGGATTTAATCGTCTGCACCCATTCGTTTCCGTCGCGCATTTTGCAGCGGCTGAAGCGAAAACGGGTGCTGACGGTTCCAGTTGTCAATGTCTACACCGACTTTTTTATGAACAGCATCTGGGGGAAACGGTTTATTGACTATCATTTTGTTCCCCATCAAGAGGCGAAATGGGAGCTGATCACGAAGTACGGGGTTGACAAAGGACGCATCATCGTCACTGGCATCCCAGTGCACGATGTGTTTATGAATCGGTCGGAAGCGAGACGCAAGCGGCAGCCTGCTCATGTGCTTGTCGCCGGTGGAAACCAAGGGCTTGGCAATATGCTGGCGTTTTTGCGGGCGGCCCGCACGTCAACGTTGTTCCGCTATTCGGTGCTGTGCGGCGCCAATCGCCAGCTGTACGAGGAAATCGCCAGCTGGCAGCTGCCTCATATCCGGCCGCTTCCATACATCGCTGACCCGGAAGAGATGAATCGGCTGTATGAAGAGGCGGATGCCGTCATTACGAAACCAGGCGGGGTGACGGTCAGCGAGTTGCTTCATAAGCGCATTCCGATTTTTACGATCGATTGCTTGCCTGGGCAGGAGCGCATCAATTTGCAATATTTACAGCAAAATGGTCTCATTTATCATTTGGTCGGGCCAGAAAGCGGCGAGCAGCACATGCTTCGCTTGTTGATGGATGATGTGGAGAAAAACCGGTTTTTCCGCCGTGTGTCTGATTATTTTGCCGGCGTGGAAAAAACGGGGCAAGAAGCGCTCGCCGAAGTGGTAGCGGCCATGCCGCAACGCATGGCTTGGCGCGTGTTGCATCCGTAGCGACAGAAGGTGTCCCAAAACGGTCGGGGCACCTTTTCTTATTCCTGTATATACGTGTAAAACAAATGCTGGAAAACGATATGTTGTGCTTTGTTGAAAGAAGAACCACCTTTTTAGACACCCTCACTTTTTTGTTCCTTATCGCTTATGGGGGGGTGGCGAAACAACCTGCATCGTACATATAAAATATCAGACCGTTGGGCGCGAAACGTGTTACAATAGGAACGATGGCCAAGGAAAGAGGAGGAACGATGATGAAAACGAGAGTTGGCGTGTTATACGGCGGCAAATCACCGGAGCACCAAGTATCGTTGTCGACGGCGATGGCGGTGATGAACGCCATTGATCCTCATAAATTCGATGTCATTCCGATTTATATTACACCGGAAGGTCAATGGATCAAGGGCGAACAACTGACCGGACCGATCGAGGAAATCAAGCAGCTGCAATTCACTTCGGCGGCGACCGCCTTGATTCCGGTTTCCTTGAACCAAGTTCCGGCTGCCGATTCGGCTGCGGGAGGAAACGAGGAAACGATCGATGTCATTTTCCCGCTTTTGCATGGGCCGAACGGCGAAGACGGAACGGTGCAAGGGTTGCTTGAGATATTGAACATTCCGTATGTCGGCAACGGGGTGCTTGCTTCCGCGGTCGGCATGGATAAGGTGATGATGAAAAACTTGTTTGCGCAGGCCGGGTTGCGCCAAGCAAAATATATCGCCGTGACGAAGTACGATTGGCAAAAAAGCGGCGAGACGGTGTATGACCGGATCGAACGAGAGCTTGGCTACCCGTGCTTTGTCAAGCCAGCCAACGCCGGTTCGAGCGTCGGCATTTCCAAATGCAAGCAGCGCGGCGATTTAAAAGCCGCATTTATCGAGGCATTTAAGTATGACCGAAAAATTATTATTGAAGAGGCGATTGTCGGCCGCGAAATTGAAATCGGCGTGATCGGAAATGATGAGCCGATTTGTTCGGTCGTTGGCGAAATTGTTCCCAAAAAGGAATTTTACGACTATGAAGCGAAATACGAAGACGGGCAAACCGAATTGATCATCCCAGCGGACGTAACGAAAGAACAGTATGAGACGATCAAACAAATGGCCATTACGGCGTTTCAGGCGCTGGATTTGTCTGGACTTGCGCGCGTCGATTTTTTCCTCGCCGAAGATGGCGCTGTTTATATCAACGAAGTGAACACGATGCCAGGCTTTACGCCATACAGCATGTTCCCGCTTCTTTGGCAGCACAGCGGTGTGCCGTACCCGGAGCTGATTGAACGGCTTATCGCGCTCGCATTGGAACGACATCAAGAAAAGCAGACGATCACGTACACGTTCAAAAAAGAAAAGAGGTGAGAGCCGATGATCAAACGGACAGTGCGGCAAATCGCCGAAATGGCTGACGGACAGTGTTTAAAGCCGGAATGGGAGAATATGGTCGTAAGCGGTGTGTCAACCGACACAAGGACGATCCAAGCCGGCAACTTGTACGTTCCGTTGCGCGGTGCGACCTTTAACGGCCACGATTTCGTGCAAGAAGCGGCGCAAAAAGGAGCTGCCGCCGTACTCTGGGCGGAAAGGGAAGGAACGCCGCCGGAAGGTGTGCCAGTGGTCGTTGTGGATGATACGCTTTTGGCATTGCAGCGGCTCGCCGCCCGCTACCGCGAGCAGCTTGGACTGAAGGTGATCGGCGTCACTGGCAGCAACGGCAAAACGACGACGAAAGATATGATTGCCGCGCTGCTTTCAACCCACTATCGAGTGCAAAAGACCGAAGGGAACTTGAACAATCACATCGGCGTGCCGCTGACGCTTCTTTCGCTTGACGAAGGGACGGAGATGGCCGTTGTCGAAATGGGGATGAGCGGGTTTGGCGAAATCGAGCGGTTGACGATGATCGCCAAGCCGGACGCGGCTGTGATTACGAATATTGGGGAGTCGCACCTGCAAGAGCTCGGGTCGCGGGAAGGCATCGCCAAGGCGAAGTTGGAAATTTTGGCGGGTTTGCACCATGATGGTTTATTCGTCTACCATGGCGATGAGCCGCTCTTGACGGAGCGCGTGCCGAAGCTGCCGCTTCCCCGCCATGTCGTGACGTTCGGGGCGGGCGAACAGAACGATTACTATCCGACCGATGTGCGCATTGAAGCGGGAGGAACATCGTTTGTCATCAATGCGCTCCCCGGCCGGACGCTGTTTATGCCGGTATTAGGCAAACATCATGTATACAACGCGCTCGCCGCCATTGCGGTCGCCCGCTTTTTCGGCATCGATTGGGAAGGCATTGATGCGTCTCTCTCCCGCCTGCAAGTGACGCGCATGCGTACGGAAGTCGTCAAGACGAAATATGGCTTTACCGTCATTAATGACGCCTACAATGCTAGCCCGACATCGATGCGCGCCGCCTTGATGCTTCTTCAAGAATTGAGCGGTTATCGGCAAAAAATCGCCGTATTGGGCGATATGCTGGAGCTTGGCGACGAAGAGGTGGCGTTTCATCGAGAGATCGGGGAGGTGTTGCGGCCGGGAATGGTGGACTATGTGTTCACTTACGGGCCGCTGGCGCACCATATCGCCGCGGCGGCCGCCCCATTTTTTGATGATGGACGGGTGAGGGAGTTTGACGATAAAGCAGCGTTGGCCGAGGCTGTGCGTTCCGTCGCGACTTCGGATGACATTGTTTTATTGAAAGCATCGCGCGGCATGAAATTGGAAGAGTTGCTTCGATATTGGGTGTAACATCAAGCAACCCGAGAGAAACTAAAAGCGGCGTCACAGGCGCCGCTTCTCATTCGGGCGGGGGTGGAAATGATGATCGGCTGTTGATATGAGCAGATTGGATCGGCGGAAAAAAAGCTGTTGCTTTTGCCCAATTCGTTCCATCATGTTTGTCATAGCATCGATCGGCACGTTCTGTTTGCTGAGGTGGAAACATTTTTGCGCGCTGCCCATGCCCATCATTGCAAATCACCGCATAACATGGTATGATAACTGTCAAACCTTTCTCTCGGATAAAGGGACGATTTTTTATAAGGAGTTTGAATAACATTGACGACATTTCAAGAATTAGGATTAAGCCAAGAAGTGATGAAAGCGATCGAGCGGATGGGGTTTGAAGAGACGACTCCGATTCAAGCAAAGACGATTCCGCTCAGTCTGCAAAATAAAGACGTAATCGGTCAAGCGCAAACCGGAACGGGGAAAACGGCGGCGTTTGGCATTCCGATCGTAGAAAAAGTGGATGTGAAAAACGGCGCCATTCAGGCGCTTGTGGTCGCGCCGACGCGTGAGCTCGCCATCCAAGTATCAGAAGAGCTGTACAAAATCGGCGCCGTCAAGCGCGTGCGCGTTTTGCCGATTTACGGCGGTCAAGATATCGAGCGGCAAATCCGTGCTTTGAAAAAACATCCGCACGTGATCGTCGGGACGCCGGGCCGTATTATCGACCATATCAACCGCGGGACGCTCCGCCTTGAGCATGTGCATACGGTCGTTCTCGATGAGGCGGATGAAATGCTCAATATGGGCTTTATCGAAGATATTGAGGCGATTTTAAGCCATGTGCCGGCCGAGCGGCAGACGTTGCTGTTCTCGGCGACGATGCCGGATCCGATTCGCCGCATTGCCGAGCGCTTCATGAACGAGCCGGAACTTGTCAAAGTGAAGGCAAAGGAAATGACCGTGCCGAACATTCAACAGTACTACTTAGAAGTGCACGAGAAAAAGAAATTTGACATTTTGACGCGGCTTCTTGATATTCAGGCGCCGGAGCTCGCGATCGTGTTCGGCCGCACGAAGCGTCGTGTCGATGAGCTGGCGGAGGCGCTCAACTTGCGAGGCTATGCAGCGGAAGGCATTCACGGTGATTTAAGCCAAGCGAAACGGCTGTCGGTGCTGCGCAAGTTTAAGGAAGGTGCGATTGAAATTTTAGTGGCGACGGATGTTGCGGCGCGCGGCTTGGATATTTCCGGCGTAACGCACGTGTACAACTTTGATATTCCGCAAGACCCGGAAAGCTATGTCCACCGGATTGGGCGCACCGGGCGCGCCGGCAAGACAGGGGTGGCGATGACGTTTGTCACTCCAAGGGAGATCGGCCAGCTTCACCATATTGAGCGGACGACGAAGCGGAAAATGGAGCGGATGAAGCCGCCGACACTTGATGAGGCGCTCGAAGGCCAACAGCGTATCGCTATCGAAAAGCTTCTCAACGTCGTGGAGACCGAAAACCTGTCATTTTACAAACGGGCAGCGGAAGAATTGCTTGAAGAGCACGATTCGGTAACGATTGTCGCTGCCTGCTTGAAAATGTTGACGCGCGAGCCGGATACGACGCCGGTGCAATTGACGGAAGAGCCGCCTTTAGCGGTCAAGCGGGAGAAAAAACGGGGCGGCCGCCCGGACGGCTCAGCCCGCAGCCGGACGAAGAAACGGCGGATTACGGCGCATTAAGCGCCGTTTTTTCATAGCCGAGGCATGTAAAACGACGGCCGCTTGGGGCGGATGGACAAAAAGGGGGCAAGCAGGCCGCCGACGGCGAAGCCAAATAGATGGGCCAATAAATTCCCATCTGGTGTCATGATGCCAAGCAGCAAATGAACCGCCATGACCGAAAGCAGCAACTGGGCGTGGCGGGGGGCGACTAAGTCGCGGCGGAATAGGGCGAGGTAGCTGTACATGCCAAACAAGGCGAAAATGGCGCCCGACGCCCCGACATGGGTGTACAGCGGCGGCAGAAGGAATAAAGTGGCGACATTGGCGCCGATTCCGCCTCCGATATACAGAAACAAAAACTTTCTTTTCCCAAGTGCGTGCTCCAGCCAGGGGCCAAACAGCCATAAGGACAAACTGTTGACGGCCATATGGTGGAAATCGCGATGCAGCACGATTGGGCTGACAAGCCGCCAGTACTCTCCATGGCGGATCGCGCCGTTCGTCCCGACGGCGTATTGCCAAATGGGTTCAAGCGCTGTCAAGGGAAGAGAAAACAACAGCCATGCGGCGATATGGACCAATAATAAGGCGGCAACGACGGGATAAAGGCGGACAAATGAGCGGACATCGCTTGCATGTTGAAACACGGGTTGGTCTCCCTTCTTCGCGGAAATGGGGCGTTTTTTATAAGCCATCTTATGCGGGTCTCTCATAAAAAATTTGTCGGACCATCAGGGCGGATAGGATAGGTGAGGAAGCAGTGATCGTCGGCATTGGCATTGATATTGTAGAGTTGGAACGGATCCGCTCCCTTCTTGAGCGGAGCCGCAAATTTCCAGAGCGAATTTTGACGCCGCGTGAAAAAGCGCAGTTTGGCGAGTTGCCGCCCGCAAGACAGGCAGAGTTTCTCGCTGGGCGATTTGCGGCTAAAGAAGCGTACGCCAAAGCGCTCGGAACGGGGATCGGGCGGCATCTATCGTTTCAAGACATCGAGATCGTTTCCGATGAGCACGGAAAGCCGAGCATTGCTGCCCGCCGCGATGGCGAGACGGTTCATCTGTCCATTTCCCATAGCCGCGATTACGCCGTCGCCCAAGTCGTCATTGAGCGCCTTGGACCGATGACGCCGGCTGATGCTTGCCATGGCTAGTCTGCATATTCCCGAAAGTTGTCTCATATATTGTAGTGCATGGGTAGAAATCGATATATGAGGCAAAGGGGTTGAAGCGATGGGCAGAAACGTGCTGATGGCGTTGGTCGGCATCATTTTTCTGTTTGCTTTGGCTGGCTGCGGGTCGAAATCGCAGGAAGAGGTGCTGAAGGCGCTTGATGAAAAGGTCGATGAGATGACGGGTTATCAGGCTGAGGCGAAAATGACGTTCCGCACCGGGGAAAAGCCGCAAGTGTATCATGTTGAAGTGTGGCACAAGCAGCCGTCCTACTACCGCGTCAGCTTGAAAAACGCCGACAAAGGACAAAGCCAAATGATTTTGCGCAATGACGAAGGGGTGTTCGTCTTCACGCCGGCGCTCAACAAAACCTTCAAGTTTGTGAGCGATTGGCCGAAAAACAGCAGCCAAGCGTATTTGTACGAATCGCTCGTCAAAGACATTTTGAGCGATTCGAAGGCGAAGTTTAAGGCGACGGACGATTACTATGTGTTTGAGACGAAAACGAACTACCCGAACAGCGAAGTCGTTCCAACCCAAGAGATTACACTGCGCAAAAAAGATTTGGCGCCCGTCTCGGTCAAAGTGATGGATACGGACCGGAAAGCGCTGTTGACGGTCGAATTTTCCAACGTCGAGTTTAACAAAAAGTTTGATGATGACGCGTTTGATACAAAGAAAAACATGACTGGCGCCCGTCTTGAGGTGCCAACGATGGCCGAAGGAAAAGAGCAAGTGATGGCCGTCATGTACCCGAGTCAGCTTCCGAAAGGGGTTCAAGCGCTTGAGGAAAAAGAAGTGAAAGGTGAAAACGGCACGCGCGTCATTATGACATTTGGCGGCAAAAAATCGTTTACGCTCGTGCAAGAAAAAGCGGATGTGCTTCCAGCGACAAGCATGCCAGTTCTTGTCAACGGCGACCCGGTTGATTTAGGATTCACCATTGGCGCCCTCACCGACCGAACGTTGACATGGTGGTACAATGGGGCGGAGTTTACGCTCGCCTCGGACGATTTGACGCCGGAAGAAATGGTGATGGTCGCCAGCTCCGTGCAAGAAAAAGCGGCAAAATGACAGTGCGGATTTGCAAACGGGCGGCTCTCCGCGTTGAAGCGGAGAAGCTGCTTTTTGTTTTTGTGCAGAAGCAGTGAAGGCAGGCCAGTGGACGAATCGTTGCGATCTCCAATGTTTTCCGCCGTTTTTCTCATTTTTCCGCCGCTCATCCTATTCCTTCTTCCCTAGGAACATGGTAAACTAAAAAAGGAATCCAATCGATTCAAGCGCTTTCAAACTGGCTATGACTAGAAAGGCAGCGAGAGAGGATGGACGAGTTTCACCGCGATACGTGGGTGGAAATTGATTTGGACGCCATTTACGACAACGTCGCGAATTTGCGCCGCTTTTTGCCGGAGGGTACGCAAATTATGGCCGTTGTCAAGGCGAACGCCTACGGGCACGGCGATGCCCAAGTGGCGGCAACGGCGCTCGAAGCGGGCGCTTCCCGCTTGGCCGTCGCCTTTTTGGACGAGGCGCTTGCCTTACGAAAAAAAGGCATCGATGCCCCGATTTTAGTGCTTGGGGCGTCTCGTCCCGAGGATGTGGCGTTGGCCGCCGAACACCGCATCGCCTTAACCGTGTTTCGCTCTGATTGGCTCGAGAAGGCGTCATCGCTGTATAACGGTTCGACCCCGATTCATTTCCATTTAAAGATGGACACGGGAATGGGACGGCTTGGGGTGAAAGACGAAGAGGAGACAAAGCGAATAGCGGCCTTGATCGATCGCCATCCGCCCTTTGTGCTTGAAGGAGTGTATACGCATTTTGCGACCGCTGATGAAGTGAATACGGATTACTTTTCTTATCAATACGCCCGCTTTTTGCATATGCTTGACTGGCTGCCGTCGCGGCCGCCGCTCGTTCATTGCGCCAACAGCGCGGCGGCCCTTCGTTTTTCCGATCGAGCGTTCAACATGGTTCGCTTTGGCATTTCGATGTACGGGCTCGCCCCATCGCCGGACATCAAGCCGCTCCTCCCATACGAATTGAAAGAGGCGTTTTCGCTCCATAGCCGCCTTGTACACGTCAAAAAACTGCAACCAGGCGAAAAGGTGAGCTACGGTGCGACGTACACCGCGCAGACGGAAGAGTGGATCGGCACGATTCCAATCGGTTATGCGGACGGCTGGTTGCGAAGGTTGCAGCACTTTCATGTGCTTGTTGGCGGGCAGCGGGCGCCGATCGTCGGCCGTATCTGCATGGACCAATGCATGATCCGCCTGCCGGAGCCGCTGCCTGTCGGGACGAAGGTGACATTAATTGGCCGCCAAGGGGACGAAGTCATTTCCATCGATGATGTCGCCCGCCATTTGGGCACAATCAATTATGAAGTGCCGTGCACGATCAGCTACCGGGTGCCCCGTATTTTTTTCCGAAATAAGCGTATAATGGAAGTGAGAAACGCCGTTGGCCGCGGATGAAGCGATGCATAATCTGCTTCGGAAGACAAAGGATAGAAAATGGAGAAATGACTTTGCAGCGCCGTTGTTTAATGGTATCATGAAGTGGAAGCAATCAATGGCTGCAGTTCGTGGAGGTGTATATTTGTGTCGGAATCTGGCGCAACAACGGAAATCGTCGTTCGTTTGCCGCAGTCGCTGCTGACAGAACTGGACGTGCTCGTAAAGCAGGAAAACGGCAACCGCAATGAACTCATTTATCAAGCGACGAAAATGTACATTCGCGAGCGGAAGAAACGGCAAATTCGCGAGGCGATGAGACGAGGCTACATGGAAATGGCGAAAATCAATTTATCTATCGCTTCTGAAGCGTTTCATGCTGAATACGAGGCCGACCACACCGTTGAACGCTTAGTTAGCGGGGGGTAATGCTTTGATTGTCAAACGTGGCGACGTGTATTTTGCGGACCTTTCCCCGGTTGTTGGCTCGGAGCAGGGCGGCGTGCGCCCCGTGTTGGTGATCCAAAACGATATCGGCAATCGTTTTAGCCCGACGGTGATTGTCGCGGCGATTACGGCGCAAATCCAAAAAGCGAAGCTGCCGACGCATGTCGAGATTGACGCGAAACGCTACGGGTTTGAACGCGATTCGGTCATTTTGCTTGAGCAAATTCGCACGATCGACAAGCAACGGCTGACCGATAAAATCACTCATTTGGACGATGAAATGATGGATAAAGTCGATGAGGCGCTGCAAATTAGCTTAGGACTGATCGACTTTTGATAGAGCGAAAAACCTTTGCTTTTGGCATAACAGCGAACAGGAGAAACGGCGTTTTCGGTTGCCAACGGGCGGCCGAGCGGATGGGGAAAGCGGCGTTGACGTGCGGCATCGGTCTTGATTATCGAGTGTTCACGTTGGTGAGACGGGCAGATCGGTCTTCCCGGAACGATCTGTCCTTCCATTTTCATCTATGTATACTGTTTCACAAAGCAGCTGCGTACAGGTAGCGCTTTTTTATTTTCCATGTCATTAAGGAGGGAATCGCTTGGCTAACGAACAGCGGCTCATTGAAGTCATTGCCGCCGAGCAGCAGCTGGCAGCGAAGCAAGTCGAAAACGTCATTGCGCTCCATCGAGAAGGAAACACGATCCCGTTTATCGCCCGCTACCGGAAAGAAATGACTGGGGCGCTCGATGAAGTGCAAATTCGTGAAGTACTGGAGAGATGGGAGTATTTGCAGCATTTAGAGCAACGGAAAGAGGAAGTGATTCGCCTCATTGATGAGCAAGGGAAGTTGACGGAAGAGTTAAAGCGCGACATTCTTGAGGCCACGAAGTTGCAACAAGTCGAAGATTTATACCGCCCATATCGGCAAAAGCGGCGCACGAAAGCAACCATCGCAAAAGAGAGAGGGCTTGAACCCCTTGCCGAATGGCTCCTTTCGTGTCCACCGGCCCCAACTCCGGAACAACAGGCCGAAATGTTCGTCAACGAAGATAAAGGAGTCGCAACCGTTGAAGAGGCGCTTCAAGGTGCGAAAGATATCATCGCCGAAAAAGTGGCAGATGACGCTGCTCTTCGTCAATGGGTGCGCGACGAGACGCGGCGGAAAGGAACGATTGCTTCGGTTGCCAAAGCGCCGGAAAAGGACGAAAAGAGTGTGTACGAAATGTACTACGACTACGAGGAGCCCCTCGCTAAAATCGTTCCGCACCGCGTGTTGGCGTTAAACCGTGGTGAAAAGGAAGAGGTGCTGCGCGTCTCGATCAAGGCGCCTGTTGAGGACATCATTCGCTATTTGCGGCGAAAAACAGTCGCTGATGAATCGTCCCCGGCCGCTCCCATCGTGGCAGAAGCGATCGAGGACGGATACAAGCGGCTGATGGAGCCTGCCATTGAACGCGACATCCGCAACGAGTTGACGGAGAAAGCGGAGGAGCGGGCCATCCATATTTTCGCTGAAAACTTGCGCAAACTGCTTCTCCAGCCGCCGCTCAAAGGAAAAACGGTGCTCGGCATCGACCCAGCCTATCGGACTGGGTGCAAGCTCGCCGTTGTCGACGAAACGGGGAAACTGCTTCGCATTGATGTGATCTATCCGCATCCGCCGCAAGAGCGAAAAGAAGAGGCGCGCGCGAAACTTCTTCGCCTGCTTGATGACTATCACGTTGATATGATCGCGATTGGCAACGGAACAGCATCTCGGGAAACCGAACAGTTTGTCGCCGACACGCTGAAGCATGTGCAACGCGATATCTTTTATTTGATTGTCAATGAAGCAGGAGCGAGCGTCTACTCTGCTTCCGACCTTGCACGCGCTGAGTTTCCCGGCCTGCAAGTTGAAGAGCGGAGCGCCGTCTCGATCGCCCGCCGCGTCCAAGACCCACTCGCCGAGCTTGTCAAAATCGATCCAAAATCGGTCGGCGTCGGCCAATACCAGCACGATGTGTCGCAAAAAAAGCTTGCCGAGTCGCTTCGTTTCGTCGTCGAGACGGTCGTCAATCAAGTCGGTGTCAACGTCAACACTGCCTCCGTCTCCCTGCTTCAGTACGTGTCCGGGCTCACGAAAACCGTTGCAGAAAACATCGTCAAGCGTCGCGAAGAGCAAGGGAAATTCCGCAACCGCGAAGAGTTGAAAACGATTCCTCGGCTCGGAGCGAAAACGTACGAGCAGTGCATCGGTTTTTTGCGCATCATTGATGGCGACGAACCGCTTGACCGCACGCCGATTCACCCCGAGCGGTACGCGGAAGTGAAGCAACTGTTGCGTAAGTTAGGATTTACGACCGCCGCCATTGGCAGTGATGAACTGCGCCAGGCGCTGCAAGCCATCGAGGTCGAGACGGTGGCTGCCGAGCTCGGCATCGGAGAACTGACGCTCTGCGACATCATTGACGCGTTGTGCCGCCCAGAGCGCGACCCGCGCGACGAGCTGCCCAAGCCGCTATTACGCAAAGATGTGTTGAAGATGGAAGATTTGAAGCCAGGCATGGAGCTGGAAGGAACCGTGCGCAACGTCGTTGACTTCGGCGCCTTTGTCGACATTGGGGTCAAACAGGACGGGCTCGTGCACATTTCCAAACTAAGCAAACAATACGTGCGCCATCCGCTCGATGTCGTTTCGGTCGGCGACGTCGTCAAAGTATGGGTCGAGCATGTCGATGTGGCGAAGGGAAGAATATCGCTGTCGATGGTGCCGCCGAAAGAGTGAAATGGAGAAAGCACTGCCTTAGGAGCAGTGTTTTCTCCGATAAAAAAACCAGCATTGGTTCAACAGTTTAATTTGCTCACGGTTTTTCTCATAGTAGGCTCGTCTCATCTGATTTTTCAGCCATGTAGGCAAAATCAGTCACCTCCCTGACAGTGGAAAGGTAATATATGTGTATGTAATGGTGAATTGTCCTGTGCCAAAAGATGAAGGAGAGACCCGCCATGGACCAAAAGCAGCTGCAAGCCCTTGTCGAACAAATTTCCATTCGCGTGTTCGGCAAGCCGTTCCGCCATACCGCTTTCTTCAACCCTCGTTTGCGCACCACCGGCGGGCGCTACATGTTGCAAACGCACAACATTGAGCTCAATAAAAAACATTACGAGCAGTTCGGCGAGGAAGAATTGATCGCCATCATCAAACACGAGCTTTGCCATTACCACTTGCACCTTGAGGGAAAAGGCTACCGCCACCGCGATCGCGACTTCCGCGAACTGCTGCAAAAAGTGGGGGCGCCTCGCTATTGTCGTCCGCTTGCTCGAAATACAAAAGCGCCGAAAACGATCTACACATACATTTGCACGTCATGCGGCCTCACCTACCGCCGCAAAAGACGGATCAACATAGACCGTTATGTTTGCGGCCGCTGCCGAAGCAAGCTCAAACGATCCTAGACTCCCATGACAGAAAAATTTGGTTGCCATCGGAAGGATGAAAATATCTCTATGTCGAATATTACGGTTTTACACATTTTGAAGCTCACGTATTTTCAGAGTAGATGCAATTTGAAACTTTAACATTTGCAGTTTTTACATAGCTCCAGCATTTGATCGACTGTCGGGCGACTGAACAACGCCGCTTGCAGACCCATGCATGGGTCTGTGAAGCGGGTGGTTGTTCGGTCTTCCGTCACGCCTTGGTGTTCGTCAGTCGAGAAAATAGACAAGCTACCTTTTCGTCAAGAATTGTTAAACTATAATGTCCAGTCAACGCCCATAATCAAACAAAACATTTTGCGAAAAAAGGTTGACAATCAGGATGATCGTGTGCTAAATTATAAAAGCCGTCGCTAAACGGCGGAAAACAGCAGAGGAAGTTGCGGGAAAACGTATTGACAAACGACAAGTTGCTCAATATAATAAACAATGTCGATTGTCAAACATCATTCCGCAATAGCTCAGCGACGAGCCTCACATCTTCGAATTGGCTGCGAGTTGCCTCGACGCATCTCGCTTCCTTGAATTAGCTGGCAGAGGAAGAGGCAACGAGCACATCGTAAAGATATGCATGACATATAATTTTTTCATCATTCCGCAATAGCTTAGCGGTAGAGCAACCGGCTGTTAACCGGTAGGTCGTAGGTTCGAATCCTACTTGCGGAGCCATTTCTTTGGAGAAGTACCCAAGTGGCTGAAGGGGACGGTTTGCTAAACCGTTAGGTCGTGGCTTTACGGCGCGCGGGTTCAAATCCCGCCTTCTCCGCCACTCCAATACGTATATGCGTGGCCCGTTGGTCAAGTGGTTAAGACACCGCCCTTTCACGGCGGTAACACGGGTTCGAATCCCGTACGGGTCACTGAATAGCGCGGGGTGATCCCCGCGATTTGTGGTCCCGTAGTGTAGTGGTTAACATGCCTGCCTGTCACGCAGGAGATCGCGGGTTCGAGTCCCGTCGGGACCGCCATTGCACTAAATCGCTGGGCCATAGCCAAGCGGTAAGGCAACGGACTTTGACTCCGTGATGCGCTGGTTCGAATCCAGCTGGCCCAGCCATTTTTATGTGTTAAATACATGAGTCATTAGCTCAGTAACGAGCGCTACATCTTCGAGTTCGCTGCGAGTTGCCCCGACGCACTAGGCATCTGTGAAACAGCTGGGAGAGGAAGAGGCAGGTAGAGTTAGGTAGTACCTAGAGTGTTATCCTAACCATGAGCCATTAGCTCAGTAGGTAGAGCAACGAGCAAAGCATCTTCGGATTTGCTTCGAGTTGTCCCGACGCATCCTGCATCTTCGAATATGCTAGTAGAGGAAGGGACATCGTTCACTGTGAGTGTATACCCAACCATGAGCCATTAGCTCAGTAGGTAGAGCATCTGACTTTTAATCAGAGGGTCGGAGGTTCGAGTCCTCCATGGCTCACCATATTAGCGGGTGTGGCGGAATTGGCAGACGCACCAGACTTAGGATCTGGCGCCTCACGGCGTGGGGGTTCAAGTCCCTCCACCCGCACTGATTAGTCAATATGCGGTCGTGGCGGAATGGCAGACGCGCTAGGTTGAGGGCCTAGTGGGGGCGACCCCGTGGAGGTTCAAGTCCTCTCGACCGCATTTTTTAGATAAACTATTGACAGCAACACAGTGAGTTGCTAAAATATAATCCGTCTCTTTGGTGCAATAATCTATTGCGCTCGTAGCTCAATTGGATAGAGCATCTGACTACGGATCAGAAGGTTAGGGGTTCGAATCCTCTCGAGCGCGCCATCATCGGGAAGTAGCTCAGCTTGGTAGAGCACATGGTTTGGGACCATGGGGTCGCAGGTTCAAATCCTGTCTTCCCGATTTTGTTAAACTAAATATTATGCGGGTGTAGTTTAGTGGTAAAACCTCAGCCACGAGCCTTCACTTCGCCGAATATGCTTCGAGTTGCCCCGACGCATCCAGCTTCTTTGAATCGGCTGGCAGAGGAAGGGGCATGAAAGATTGTGATGGGTGTTTCATCAAAAATTATGCGGGTGTAGTTTAGTGGTAAAACCTCAGCCTTCCAAGCTGATGTCGTGGGTTCGATTCCCATCACCCGCTCCATGAAGAGTCCATAGGATTATTTCGTTCCTTGAAAACTGAACGAAACGAAGCGCAACGAAAAGCGGAGGTCCGGTATTTCGCCTAACAGCAGCCCGCGTCCTGCGGGCAACGGCGAAATATCGCCATCCTGGCGATCGCGACGGGCAAATGTTCTTCACCCGTAGGGGTGCTTGCACACCGAGGGGGAAGGTTATTTGATCCCAAGCGGCGGCGGACCGAAGCTAGACAATTCGAAAAGCTAAGGCCGCTTGCCTATCGGCGAAACGCGCTGAGAGGCCCGCGAGCGGGCTTAGCCCGCCGCAGCGGGACACGAAGCGTCGCAAGCCGATAGCGGCCGAAGCTAGACAATTCGAAAAGCTGAGGCCGCATTGGCCAAAGCAAAAGCCAATCAACTTTCTTTTGGAGAGTTTGATCCTGGCTCAGGACGAACGCTGGCGGCGTGCCTAATACATGCAAGTCGAGCGGACCAAATCGGAGCTTGCTCTGGTTTGGTCAGCGGCGGACGGGTGAGTAACACGTGGGCAACCTGCCCGCAAGACCGGGATAACTCCGGGAAACCGGAGCTAATACCGGATAACACCGAAGACCGCATGGTCTTTGGTTGAAAGGCGGCCTTTGGCTGTCACTTGCGGATGGGCCCGCGGCGCATTAGCTAGTTGGTGAGGTAACGGCTCACCAAGGCGACGATGCGTAGCCGGCCTGAGAGGGTGACCGGCCACACTGGGACTGAGACACGGCCCAGACTCCTACGGGAGGCAGCAGTAGGGAATCTTCCGCAATGGGCGAAAGCCTGACGGAGCGACGCCGCGTGAGCGAAGAAGGCCTTCGGGTCGTAAAGCTCTGTTGTGAGGGACGAAGGAGCGCCGTTCGAAGAGGGCGGCGCGGTGACGGTACCTCACGAGGAAGCCCCGGCTAACTACGTGCCAGCAGCCGCGGTAATACGTAGGGGGCGAGCGTTGTCCGGAATTATTGGGCGTAAAGCGCGCGCAGGCGGTTCCTTAAGTCTGATGTGAAAGCCCACGGCTCAACCGTGGAGGGTCATTGGAAACTGGGGGACTTGAGTGCAGGAGAGGAGAGCGGAATTCCACGTGTAGCGGTGAAATGCGTAGAGATGTGGAGGAACACCAGTGGCGAAGGCGGCTCTCTGGCCTGCAACTGACGCTGAGGCGCGAAAGCGTGGGGAGCAAACAGGATTAGATACCCTGGTAGTCCACGCCGTAAACGATGAGTGCTAAGTGTTAGAGGGGTCACACCCTTTAGTGCTGCAGCTAACGCGATAAGCACTCCGCCTGGGGAGTACGGCCGCAAGGCTGAAACTCAAAGGAATTGACGGGGGCCCGCACAAGCGGTGGAGCATGTGGTTTAATTCGAAGCAACGCGAAGAACCTTACCAGGTCTTGACATCCCCTGACAACCCAAGAGATTGGGCGTTCCCCCTTCGGGGGGACAGGGTGACAGGTGGTGCATGGTTGTCGTCAGCTCGTGTCGTGAGATGTTGGGTTAAGTCCCGCAACGAGCGCAACCCTCGCCTCTAGTTGCCAGCATTCAGTTGGGCACTCTAGAGGGACTGCCGGCGACAAGTCGGAGGAAGGTGGGGATGACGTCAAATCATCATGCCCCTTATGACCTGGGCTACACACGTGCTACAATGGGCGGTACAAAGGGCTGCGAACCCGCGAGGGGGAGCGAATCCCAAAAAGCCGCTCTCAGTTCGGATTGCAGGCTGCAACTCGCCTGCATGAAGCCGGAATCGCTAGTAATCGCGGATCAGCATGCCGCGGTGAATACGTTCCCGGGCCTTGTACACACCGCCCGTCACACCACGAGAGTTTGCAACACCCGAAGTCGGTGAGGCAACCCGCAAGGGAGCCAGCCGCCGAAGGTGGGGCAAGTGATTGGGGTGAAGTCGTAACAAGGTAGCCGTACCGGAAGGTGCGGCTGGATCACCTCCTTTCTAAGGATGAAAAGCGGAGGCGAGCGTTTCGCCGCGATGGGCAAATGTTCTTCGCCTGGAGGGATTTACAATCCCGAAGGCGAAGGTTATTTGACCCCGAGCGGCTGCGAGCCGAAGCTAGACAGAGAGAAAAGCGGAAGCGCCGCGTTCGGCTCTCGAAGCCAAATGTTCTTCACCCGCAGGGGTGCTTGCACCCCGAGGGGGAAGGGTTATTTGGCAGAAGAGAGCCAGGCGCTGGAGCTAGACATCAGTCGTTATTCAAAGCAAAACGCGCTTCTGTTTCGTTCGGTTTTGAGGGAATGAGAAATTCCTTCACTTGTTTTGCGCCTGCGTCTTCTAGCAGATTCAAGGAAGATGGATTCCTCGGCGCAAAGCTGCAAGGAAGCAGACTCAAGGCAGTCGCTTCGTTCAGTTTTGAAGGAATGAAAAGTTCCTTCAAAAGCGCCTGTGCCTGCGTCTGCTAGCAGGTTCAGGGAAGCAGCTTCGTTTGCTTCTGCGTCTACAAGTGAATTCAGAGAAGCTGGATTCCTCGATGCAAGACTGCAGAGAAGTGAATTCAATGAAGTAGTCTCGTTTGCGTCTGCGTCTACAAGCGGATTCGGAGAAGCCGAATTCCTCGACGCAAACCAGCGAAGAAGCAGGTTCAAGGCAGCAACTTCGTTCCTTGAAAACTAGATAACCGGAAAAGCAAAGGAAGAAGCCGAGAGCGCAATAGGTTAAGCTGGAAAGGGCGCACGGTGGATGCCTTGGCACTAGGAGCCGATGAAGGACGGGGCAAACGCCGAAACGCTTCGGGGAGCTGTAAGCAAGCGTTGATCCGGAGATGTCCGAATGGGGGAACCCACTGTCCGTAATGGGGCAGTATCCATGCCTGAATCCATAGGGTATGGAAGGCACACCCGGGGAACTGAAACATCTTAGTACCCGGAGGAGAAGAAAGCAACCGCGATTCCCTGAGTAGCGGCGAGCGAAACGGGAACAGCCCAAACCAAGAGGCGTGTCCTCTTGGGGTTGTAGGACCGCTCACGATGGGAGTGAGAAAGGGACGGGGTAGACGAACCGGTCTGGAACGGCCGGCCAGAGAAGGTGAGAGCCCTGTAGTCGAAACTTCGTTCCCTCCCGAGCGGATCCTGAGTACGGCGGGACACGAGGAATCCCGTCGGAAGCAGGGAGGACCATCTCCCAAGGCTAAATACTCCCTAGTGACCGATAGTGCACCAGTACCGTGAGGGAAAGGTGAAAAGCACCCCGGGAGGGGAGTGAAAGAGAACCTGAAACCGTGTGCCTACAAGTAGTCAGAGCCCGTTGATGGGTGATGGCGTGCCTTTTGTAGAATGAACCGGCGAGTGACGATGGCGTGCGAGGTTAAGCCGAAGAGGCGGAGCCGCAGCGAAAGCGAGTCTGAACAGGGCGTCAAGTACGTCGTCGTCGACCCGAAACCAGGTGATCTACCCATGTCCAGGGTGAAGGCCGGGTAACACCGGCTGGAGGCCCGAACCCACGCACGTTGAAAAGTGCGGGGATGAGGTGTGGGTAGGGGTGAAATGCCAATCGAACTTGGAGATAGCTGGTTCTCCCCGAAATAGCTTTAGGGCTAGCCTCGGGTTTAGGAGTCTTGGAGGTAGAGCACTGATTGGGCTAGGGGCCCAAAACGGGTTACCGAACCCAGTCAAACTCCGAATGCCAATGACTTATGCCCGGGAGTCAGACCGCGAGTGATAAGATCCGTGGTCGAGAGGGGAACAGCCCAGACCGCCAGCTAAGGCCCCGAAGTGCACGTTCAGTGGAAAAGGATGTGGAGTTGCCGAGACAACCAGGATGTTGGCTTAGAAGCAGCCACCATTTAAAGAGTGCGTAATAGCTCACTGGTCGAGTGACTCTGCGCCGAAAATGTACCGGGGCTAAACGTGCCGCCGAAGCTGCGGGATGACCGTTGGTCATCGGTAGGGGAGCGTTCTAAGGGCAGAGAAGCCAGACCGGAAGGACTGGTGGAGCGCTTAGAAGTGAGAATGCCGGTATGAGTAGCGAAAACAGAGGTGAGAATCCTCTGCGCCGAAAGCCTAAGGGTTCCTGAGGAAGGTTCGTCCGCTCAGGGTTAGTCGGGACCTAAGCCGAGGCCGAAAGGCGTAGGTGATGGACAACAGGTGGAGATTCCTGTACCACCTTCTTCCCGTTTGAGCGATGGGGGGACGCAGGAGGATAGGGCGAGCAGGCGGCTGGAAGAGCCTGTCCAAGCCGCAAGGCTGATCCGCAGGCAAATCCGCGGATCATAAGGCCAAGCGGTGACGGCGACGGATGGATCCGGAAGTCCCCGATTTCACACTGCCAAGAAAAGCCTCTAGCGAGGGAAGAGGTGCCCGTACCGCAAACCGACACAGGTAGGCGAGGAGAGAATCCTAAGGCGCGCGGGAGAACTCTCGTTAAGGAACTCGGCAAAATGACCCCGTAACTTCGGGAGAAGGGGTGCTCTTTGGGGTGAAGAGCCCTGAAGAGCCGCAGTGAAAAGGCCCAAGCGACTGTTTATCAAAAACACAGGTCTCTGCGAAGCCGAAAGGCGACGTATAGGGGCTGACACCTGCCCGGTGCTGGAAGGTTAAGGGGAGCGCTTAGCGGAAGCGAAGGTGCGAACCGAAGCCCCAGTAAACGGCGGCCGTAACTATAACGGTCCTAAGGTAGCGAAATTCCTTGTCGGGTAAGTTCCGACCCGCACGAAAGGTGTAACGACTTGGGCGCTGTCTCAACGAGAGACCCGGTGAAATTATACTACCTGTGAAGATGCAGGTTACCCGCGACAGGACGGAAAGACCCCGTGGAGCTTTACTGCAGCCTGATATGGAATTTTGGTATCGCTTGTACAGGATAGGTGGGAGCCTGGGAAGCCGGAGCGCCAGCTTCGGTGGAGGCGGCGGTGGGATACCACCCTGGCGGTATTGAAATTCTAACCCGCACCCCTTAGCGGGGTGGGAGACAGTGTCAGGTGGGCAGTTTGACTGGGGCGGTCGCCTCCCAAAAGGTAACGGAGGCGCCCAAAGGTTCCCTCAGAATGGTTGGAAATCATTCGGAGAGTGCAAAGGCACAAGGGAGCTTGACTGCGAGACGGACAGGTCGAGCAGGGACGAAAGTCGGGCTTAGTGATCCGGTGGTTCCGCATGGAAGGGCCATCGCTCAACGGATAAAAGCTACCCCGGGGATAACAGGCTGATCTCCCCCAAGAGTCCACATCGACGGGGAGGTTTGGCACCTCGATGTCGGCTCATCGCATCCTGGGGCTGTAGTCGGTCCCAAGGGTTGGGCTGTTCGCCCATTAAAGCGGTACGCGAGCTGGGTTCAGAACGTCGTGAGACAGTTCGGTCCCTATCCGTCGCGGGCGTAGGAAATTTGAGAGGAGCTGTCCTTAGTACGAGAGGACCGGGATGGACGCACCGCTGGTGTACCAGTTGTCCCGCCAGGGGCACCGCTGGGTAGCTATGTGCGGACGGGATAAGCGCTGAAAGCATCTAAGCGTGAAGCCCCCCTCAAGATGAGATTTCCCACCGCGTTAGGCGGGTAAGATCCCTCGAAGATGACGAGGTCGATAGGTCCGAGGTGGAAGCGTGGCGACACGTGGAGCTGACGGATACTAATCGATCGAGGGCTTGACCTAGTGAGAAAAGTGAAAGCGCCGCGATTAGCTCTCGAAGCCAAATGTTCTTCACCCGCTGGGGTGCTTGCACCCCGAGGGGGAAGGTTATTTGGCAGAAGAGAGCTAGGCGCTGGAACTGGACAGCAAGAAAAGTGGAGGCCGCCCGCTTATCGGCGAGGTGCGCTGGAGGGCCTGCGAGCGGGCTTAGCCCGCCGCAGCAGGACCGAAGCGTCGCGAGCCGATGGCGGCCGGAACTAGACAGCGAAAAGCGCAGGCGAGCGGCTTCTTCCGACGGTTATCTAGTTTTGAAGGAATGAATTTCCTTCTTGACATTGTTTATTTTTCAAGTATAATAAATGATGTCAAAATCAAACCGCTTGCCTAGTGGCTATGGCGGAGGGGAAACACCCGTTCCCATCCCGAACACGGAAGTTAAGCCCTCCAGCGCCGATGGTAGTTGGGGCCAGCGCCCCTGCAAGAGTAGGTCGCTGCTAGGCAGCTTCATTCACCAGGGAGTTTCGACACGCCTCATTCCCTTTTTCTTTTTAGGGGCGATTGCGCAACAGGGCGATCTGTCAGCGAGCCAAAAGGCTGCGCGGGATCGTCCTTTTTGTTTTTCCTTTTCTCCTATGCCTATTTTTCGTTTTTGGAAGTGGCGGCAAGATGTTCGGATATGATACAATTTCAAAAGCAAGAGTGAAGATGATAAAAGGGGATAAGGTAGAACAAAATGAAAAAAATTGAAATTTTGGTGCATTCTCCGGAAGAAACGAAGTCGGTGGCCCGCCGGCTGGCGGAACATCTTGAGCCGGGAATGGTCATCGCATTAGAAGGTGATCTCGGGGCGGGAAAGACGACGTTTACGAAAGGTCTTGCTGAAGGGCTGGGCATTACACAAACGGTCAATAGCCCGACGTTTACGATTATTAAGCAATATGATGGTCGGCTTCCGCTTTATCATATGGATGTATACCGACTTGAAGATGAATGGGAAGATCTTGGATTTGACGAATATTTTGCTGGCGATGGTGTTACGGTTGTTGAATGGGCGCATTTGATCGCCGGCCAGTTGCCTGAGGAACGGCTGACCGTTTTCTTGTTTCATCGAGGTGGCGATGAGCGGTTGCTTCGCTTTGAGCCGTCGGGGGAGCGTTATGAACAGTTGTGCAAGGAGATTTTTCCATCATGAAAGTATTGGGAATTGATACATCGAATATGCCGCTTGGCATTGCGTTGGTAGATGGTGATGTCGTGAAAGGGGAATTCATCACTAATGTGAAAAAAGACCATTCATCCCGGGCGATGCCAGCCATTGAGTTGTTGCTTCGACGATGTGACGTTGCTCCAAAAGATCTCGATTTAATCGTTGTAGCGAAAGGGCCGGGGTCGTATACCGGGGTGCGGATCGGCGTGACGATTGCGAAAACGCTTGCCTGGTCGCTCGGTATTCCGATCGCCGGAGTGTCGAGCCTTGAGGTGCTCGCCGCCAATGGCCGTTATTTTCCTGGGGTGATCGTTCCGCTGTTTGACGCACGGCGCGGACAAATTTACACCGGGCTTTATCGCTACGAAGGCGGTGCGCTCCGCTGTCTTGAGGAGGACCGGATTGTGGCGGCGGATGAGTGGGCGCGTCGGTTGAGCGAGCGGGAAGAGGATGTATTGTTCATTGGTGCGGATGCACCGCTATATCGTGATTTGTTTCGAAGTCATTTAGGCGAACGGGTTCACGTGGCCCCGCCGTCTTTGGCGTTGCCGCGTCCGAGCGAGTTGGTGATGCTAGGCAAACAAAAAGAGCGCGAGAACGCCCATGTGTTTGTGCCGAACTACCTCCGCCTTGCCGAGGCGGAGGCGAAATGGCTCGCGAAACAAAAAGGGGAACAGAACGATGGGGATCAATGTTCAATTTCGGCCAATGACCATTCATGACATTGATGAAGTCGTGCAAGTCGAGCGGGCATCGTTTACTTCGCCTTGGAGCCGTGAATCGTTTTACAACGAGCTCATGTACAACCGCTACGCCAAATATATCGTCATGGTGTACAACGGGCGGATCATCGGGTATGGTGGGATGTGGCTTGTTATCGATGAGGCGCATGTGACGAATGTAGCCGTGTTGCCGCAGTTTCGTGGGCAAAAGCTTGGTGAAGCGCTCATGCGACGCTTGATGGACATGGCCAGGCAGCACGGGGCGGCGACGATGACGCTTGAGGTGCGCGTGTCCAATCATGTTGCCCAGTCGCTGTACCGAAAGCTTGGGTTTCGCAACGGAGGCATTCGCAAACGGTATTATCCGGATAACTTTGAAGACGCGTTAGTCATGTGGGTGAAGCTGAGATGAATGAGGACGTATATGTATTAGGCATTGAAACGAGCTGCGATGAAACGGCGGCAGCAGTCGTGAAAAACGGAAGAGAGGTTTTATCGAATGTAGTGGCGTCGCAAATGGAAAGCCATCGGCGGTTTGGCGGCGTCGTGCCGGAAATTGCTTCCCGCCATCATGTGGAGCAAATTACGCTCGTTATTGAGGAAGCGATGCAGCAGGCCGGCGTATCGTTTGCGGGCCTTGATGCGGTGGCGGTGACGGCCGGACCGGGGCTTGTCGGAGCGCTTCTTGTTGGGGTCAACGCGGCGAAAGCGTTAGCGTTCGCCCATGGATTGCCGCTTATTGGGGTGCATCATATCGCCGGTCATATTTACGCTAATCAATTAGTGGCCGAAATGAAGTTCCCGCTGTTGGCGCTCGTCGTTTCCGGTGGTCATACGGAACTAGTGTTCATGAAGGAGCATGGGAATTTTGCGGTGATCGGTGAAACGCGCGATGACGCTGCCGGTGAGGCGTATGACAAGGTGGCGCGGGCTTTAGGCCTTCCGTACCCAGGAGGACCGCACATCGACCGGCTAGCTCATGAGGGAGAGCCAGTGATTGATTTGCCGCGAGCGTGGCTTGAGGAAGGTTCGTATGATTTCAGCTTCAGCGGCTTAAAATCGGCGGTTCTCAATGCGCTCCACAACGCGAAGCAGCGCGGCGAGGAGATCGATCCGAGACAGATGGCCGCGAGCTTTCAGGCCAGCGTCGTCGATGTGCTGGTGACGAAAACGGTGCAGGCCGCCAAAGAATACCGCGTACGGCAAGTGCTGCTCGCCGGGGGGGTGGCGGCCAACCGCGGGCTGCGGGCTGCACTGCAGGATAAAATGAAAGAGCTCCCCGATGTGGAGCTTGTCATCCCGCCGTTATCGCTATGCACCGATAATGCTGCGATGATTGCCGTTGCGGGAACAGTGTTATATCAACAAGGAAAGCGGGCTGATTTGGCGCTCAACGCCAATCCAAGCTTGCCGCTTGTCTAGGCAGCTGGCTGAAACGCGAAAGACACCGAAGGGCGATCCGTTTGCGGCAGGCAAACGGATCGTCCTTTTTGTTTTCATGTGAAAAAAGTTTGTGTATATTTTTATCCACAAATCTGTGGACAATGTGGAAAAAGCGGTAAAACACTATCAACATAAGAAAACAATACACAGCGATTTTTGTGCAAAAAGAAGATGTTTTTTTGTGGATAATGTGGAAAAGTTGGTGAATAACTTATATTCCATGGTGGAAATTGTGGATTTTTTTGTGGATAATGTGACTAACTAAAGAACAACCCGCCTCTAGTTTCGGCGGGTTGTCGGTTATAGTGAAGTATAAAGCTGTTCCCATTCGGCCAATAACATTTCGACTCGCTGCTTCCGCTCGTCGTTTTCTTGCGTCAATCGTTGCATCGTCTCATAGTCGCCGTAAACGGATGGATCACAAAGTTGCTGCTCGATCTCAGCGATTTGTGCTTCAAGCGCTGCAATCTCGGCTTCGATTTCATCCAAGCGGCGTTGGCGCTGGCGCCGTCGTTTTTTTTCCTCTTTTTCTTGCTCGTATGTCGTTTTGGCAGAATCACTTGCCGTTTCTGTCGGGCGGACGTTCAGGAGCGCCAGTTCGCGCATTTCTTCTTTTTTGGCGATGTAGTAATCATAGTCGCCTAAGTATTCCGTTAGGCCTCCGCTGGAAAGTTCAAACACCTTTGTTGCGATTCGGTTGATGAAATAGCGGTCGTGGGAAACGAACAAAATCGTTCCCGGGTAGTCGATGAGCGCTTGCTCGAGCACTTCTTTGCTGTCGAGGTCTAGATGGTTTGTCGGTTCGTCCAAAAGAAGGACATTTGCTTTTTGCAGCATCAGCTTGGCGAGCGAAAGGCGTGCTTTCTCCCCGCCGCTTAAAGCGGAGACCGGTTTTAAAACGTCATCGCCGGAAAACAGGAAGTTGCCGAGCACGGTGCGAATTTCTTTTTCCGTCTTTTCGGGGTAGGCGTCCCACAGCTCGTCAAGCACCCGTTTGTTCGATGACAAATCAGCTTGGTCTTGATCGTAATAGCCGATTTGGACGTTTGCGCCGTAGCGGAGCTCTCCTGTTTGGATAGGGAGTTTTCGGGCGATCGCCTTCAGCAATGTCGACTTGCCGATGCCGTTCGGTCCGACTAGGGCGACGCTTTCGCCGCGCGTGATGCGGAAGCTGATTTGGCGGATGATGGGTGCACCGTCGCCATAGCCAACGGCTATGTCTTCAGCGGTGAGCACTTCATAGCCGCTCGGTCGATCGATCGAGAACGAAAAGGAGGCTGATTTTTCATCGCCGACAGGCCGTTCGAGCCGTTCTATTTTTTCCAGTTGCTTTCGCCGGCTTTGCGCCCGTTTGGCCGTCGAGGCACGGGCGATGTTGCGCTGGATGAAGTCTTGGAGTCGGGCGATTTCTTCTTGCTGTTTCTCGTACCGTCTTAACTCTTGTTCGTATTGCTCGGCCCGCAACTCCAAATAGCGGCTGTAGTTGCCGGCATAGTGTTTGAGCGTGGCATTCGACAGTTCGTATACGTCGGTGACGATTTTGTCTAAAAAGTAGCGGTCGTGGGAAACAACCAGGACGGCACCGGGATAGGCTTGCAAGTACTGCTCCAGCCAGGCGAGCGTCTCAAGATCCAAATGGTTCGTCGGCTCGTCCAAAATCAATAAATCCGGCTTGGACAACAGCAATTTCCCAAGGGCAAGCCGCGTCCGCTGTCCGCCGCTTAACGACGAGACCGGCGTTGTTTTATAATCATATGAGGAAAACTGCAGCCCGTGCAAAACGGAGCGGATGTCGGCTTCGTATTGGTAGCCGCCTTGTTCTTTGTATTGTTCTTGCAGCTCGTCATACGTTTTCAGCGTTTTTTCATAGCGAGCTGGATCGGCGAGTACGTCTGGGTCGCCGAGTTGCATGCTGAGTTCGGCGAGCTGTTTTTCGAGTCCTAGAAGCGGGGTGAATACCTCAAGCATTTCGTCCCAAATGGAACGCGGCGAGTCGAGCCCGCTGTTTTGCGCCAAATAGCCGATTTTGATATGGTTTGGTTTGATGATTTTGCCGCTGTCGAAAGAGAGTTCACCGGCGATGATTTTCAACAATGTCGATTTTCCCGCTCCGTTGCGGCCGACAAGGGCAATTCGGTCGCGGGACTGTATTTCTAGTTTTATATTCGATAAAATAAGGTCAGCGCCGAAATATTTCGTGAGCCCGTGCACTTGCAAAATGATCATGTCCGTCACCTCGCGAATAGTTTAACGTAAGTCGCGAAAACGGTCAAAGACGAATGATGAAAAATCGTGTATAGTGTATAAATGGAGGAGATTGTATTGTCATCGTTCACTCATTTCAATGAACAAGGGCGCGCGAAAATGGTTGATATTACGCACAAAGAAGATACTGTGCGAGTGGCTGTGGCGCAAACGAGCGTGACTGTCAGCCGGGAAATTTACGAAAAAATGACGAGCAATGCGATCGAGAAAGGGGATGTGCTCGCCGTCGCTCAAGTGGCGGGGGTGATGGCGGCGAAGAAGACAGCTGACCTTATTCCAATGTGTCACCCGCTTATGTTAAAGGGTGTGGACATTGCTTTTGCTTGGGAAAACGATGGAGAAGCGCATAAGCTCGTCATCACGGCAACGGTGAAAACGAAAGGGAGCACAGGAGTGGAAATGGAAGCGCTGACGGCCGCTTCGGTCTGTGCGTTGACAGTGTACGATATGTGCAAGGCGCTTGATAAAGGAATGGTCATCGGTCCGACGTATTTGGTCGAAAAAACGGGCGGGAAGTCTGGCCATTACCGACGGAAAACCGATTAGCTAGGGGATGAGATCATGAGCAACGAACAACCGAAAATTCCGCAGGCAACCGCCAAACGGCTGCCGCTTTACTATCGGTTTTTGAAAAACTTGCACGCTTCCGGCAAGCAACGCGTCTCCTCTGCCGAGTTGAGCGAGGCGGTGAAAGTCGATCCGGCGACGATCCGCCGTGATTTCTCCTATTTTGGCGCGCTTGGCAAAAAGGGATACGGGTATAATGTCAATTATTTGTTGTCGTTTTTCCGCCGGACGCTTGAAGAGGATGAGGTGACCGAAGTCGCCTTGTTTGGCGTCGGCAATTTAGGCACCGCCTTTTTAAACTATAATTTTTCGAAAAACAACAATACGAAAATCGTGATGGCGTTTGATGTCGATGAGCGGAAAGTAGGGACGACAGTCGGCGGGGTGCCGGTCTATCATCTCGATGAGTTGGAGGAGCGGCTTCACGAAAACATCCCGGTCGCCATTTTAACCGTGCCGGCCGCCGCGGCTCAAGCGCTGACCGACCGCCTTGTCGCGCAAGGAATTAAAGGCATTTTAAACTTTACTCCGGCGCGGTTGAACGTGCCGAACCATATTCGCGTCCATCATATCGATTTAGCCATTGAGCTGCAGTCGCTCGTCTATTTTTTGAAAAACTATCCATCGCCATCGTAAAAAGGATCTTCACCACAAAGTGTGCTTGACAAAGAAAGAAGATGATGATAGTGGAAACCAAAATTGCACTTCTCCCTTTTTATTCCACATCCTTCTTAGGGCAACATTGCTATCATGTTTGCCTTTAAAAGTCAAGTACATCTTTTGGTGATGAACCCGTAAAAAGGAGAGAACAACACATGAAATATTTGTTGCTCGTTGCTGTGATTTTGTTGCTGTTTGGCACGAAAAAGCTACCGGAATTAGGGCGGTCGTTCGGCCAGTCGCTTCGCGAGTTTAAAGACGCCACAAAAGGGCTCGCTGATGACGAAGAAACGAAAACCGACCGATGACAAGGCAGGATGGGGAAACAATGAATGACAAAGAAATGTCAGTGTATGAGCATCTGGGTGAACTGCGAAAACGGCTCATCATCGTGCTCATCTTTTTTGCTGCGGCGCTTGTCGTTAGTTTCTTTTTTGTCGATGATGTCATTTTGTATTTGCAGCGAACGGCCGAGGCGAAGCATTTGACCATGAACGCCTTCCGCCTCACCGATCCGATTAAAGTGTATTTTCAGTTTGCCTTTGTCATCGCGGCTGTACTGTCGGCTCCGGTGCTGTTGTATCAAATTTGGGCGTTTGTCAGCCCCGGTCTGTATGAAAAAGAGCGGAAAGTGACGTTAAGCTATATCCCGGCGTCGATCGTTCTTTTTTTAGCAGGCGTCAGCTTCGCTTATTTCGTCTTGTTTCCGTTTGTCGTTCGATTTATGAGCCAGCTGGCTGACCAACTAGGGGTTCAACAAATGATCGGCATTAATGAATATTTTCAGTTTTTGCTTCAGCTCGTGCTGCCGTTTGGCATCGTGTTTCAGCTGCCGATCGTCGTGTTGTTTTTCACCCGCTTAGGGCTTATTACGCCGCAGCTTCTTGTTCGCATCCGCAAGTATGCGTATTTGGCGCTGCTTATTTTAGCGGCAGTCATTACGCCGCCGGATGTGCTGTCGCAAGTGATCGTCATGATTCCGCTCACCATTTTGTATGAAGGAAGCATTTGGGTGGCGCGCATCGGCTATCGGAAAGCGCAGCGAGCAGCCGAGGAGGAAGGCAATGAGTGAGGCGGGACGAAAAACATGGAGAGGAAAGCGAGCAAGGCCGGGCCAAACGAAGGGGCTGTCTCAAAAGCCGCAAAACAGGGCTTTGAGGCCGGCCTCTTGTTTTTTTGTTTCCATTTTCACGATATGATCGCCGTCATGAGATTGATGTTCTGGTCCCTTCCCGTGCGAATCACGGGAAGGGGGTCAGCGTTTTGAGGCGAAAAGAAGGCGAAGGGCGGTGCCGAAATCAAAGGCAGCGAGCGCCGCTAAAGCGATGGTGGAGACGTTCCAAACCGTTTCATGAGCACTTTCGATGGCCAAATACGTAAACATTGAGCCTAAGACGAAATACGGAAGCGAAAACAGCTGAGGGTTTCGCATCATAGCCAAACCCTCCAAACGGCGAGCGGCAGCTCGGACTGGCGCATCATTTTCTCAATCTCGTCGGCCAACAGCGTCTGCATGGCGACGACGAACGTATTCATGGCGACATGGGCGAAAATCGGCACGAAAATGCGTCCGGTTTTCGCGTATAAAAACGCGAATACCATCCCCATGGATGTGTACAGAAGCAAATGTTCCGGCTCCATATGGACAAGGGCAAACAAGAGCGAACTGACAAGCGCAGCAAGCCAAAAGTTGTATTTTTCATAAAGCGAGCCGAAAATGATTTTGCGGAAGATGATCTCTTCCAAAATCGGGCCGATGACGGAGGTGACGACGATCAACAGCGGCGTCAGGCGGATGATATCGATGATTTGCCTTGTATTTTCCGACCCTGGTTTGATGCCGAGCAACCGCCATTCGATGTTGGCGGCGATGCTTTGCGCCGTGAGCGCCAAAAAGACGCCCAAGACCGCCCACATCCACGAGGAACCAAGCGGCAGCCGCCGCATCATTCGTTCGTTGCGGTCACCGCGGAGCAGCCATAGGATAATGACAAAAGCGAGCAGGAAACTAATGATCGCCCAATACCCGGAAGCCAGTTTGGCGGCTTCGAGGCGGCTTTCCGTTCCTTGGCCGACGCCGAGGGCGCGAAGAAGCGGCACGCCGACAAAGGCGGACAGCTGCATGACGATATACGTGATGATGACGTACCAGTGGTTGCGTTTCAAACCCTCTACCCCTTTTATTTCAAATTATATCCGTATTGTAGCACATGTATGGCGAAAATAGTAAGAAAACTGCATCCTCGCATCCCACCTCACCGCCGTAAAAAAATGAACCGGAGCCGTTTATCAGTCCGAGGAATGTGAAATAATGAAAACGAGCTCCGCGCGGATGGGGAGTAGAGGCAAAACAACCGGCTCCTTTTGCTCTTTCTTCTTTAGGAGAGAAAAACAGTTATTTTTTTGCATTTCCTACTTGCAAAACTGAAAGAAGTTCATTAATATTATAAGTGTGTTAGCACTCGATAGTGATGAGTGCTAATAAGAACGGTGAAAACTATCGTTAAGGAGGTTGTTCCCCGTGTTGAAGCCATTAGGCGATCGTATTGTCATTGAAGTCGTGGAAACAGAAGAAAAAACGGCTAGCGGTATCGTTCTGCCGGATACGGCGAAAGAAAAACCGCAAGAAGGCCGCGTTGTCGCTGTCGGTGCAGGCCGCGTGCTCGATAACGGCCAACGCATCGCGCCGGAAGTCGAAGTTGGCGACCGCATCATCTTCTCGAAATATGCGGGCACAGAAGTGAAATACGACGGCAAAGAATACTTAATTTTGCGCGAAAGCGATATTTTGGCTGTCATCCGCTAATATATGCGTTCATCACATAAACATTCCGAAAACATACTGGGTACTTAATCGGATACTTAACTTGTGGCACGCAGTCCAACAATTTCATAAGGAGGTAACGGGGTATGGCAAAACAAATCAAGTTCAGCGAAGAAGCGCGCCGTGCGATGTTGCGCGGGGTGGACAAACTTGCAGACGCAGTGAAAGTCACATTAGGTCCGAAAGGCCGCAACGTCGTATTGGAGAAAAAATTCGGTTCGCCGCTCATCACGAATGACGGGGTAACAATCGCGAAAGAAATCGAACTCGAAGACCCGTTTGAAAACATGGGCGCGAAATTGGTCGCTGAAGTCGCCAGCAAAACGAACGACATCGCTGGGGACGGTACAACAACCGCTACGGTATTGGCTCAAGCGATGATCCGTGAAGGCTTGAAAAACGTGGCTGCTGGTGCCAATCCGATGGGCATCCGTCGCGGGATTGAAAAAGCGGTTGCCGTTGCGGTTGAAGAATTAAAAGCCATCTCCAAACCGATCAAAGGGAAAGAGTCGATCGCCCAAGTGGCTGCGATTTCGGCTGCTGACGAAGAAGTCGGTCAATTGATCGCTGAAGCGATGGAACGCGTCGGCAACGATGGCGTCATCACGCTCGAAGAATCCAAAGGCTTCACGACGGAACTCGACGTTGTCGAAGGGATGCAATTCGACCGCGGTTACGTTTCGCCGTACATGATTACGGATACAGAAAAAATGGAAGCCGTTCTCGAAAATCCGTACATCTTGATTACGGACAAGAAAGTATCGAGCATCCAAGAATTGTTGCCGATCTTAGAACAAGTGGTCCAACAAGGCCGTCCGCTCTTGATCATTGCGGAAGATGTTGAAGGCGAAGCACTCGCGACGCTTGTTGTCAACAAACTGCGCGGCACGTTCAATGCGGTAGCCGTCAAAGCGCCTGGCTTCGGTGACCGCCGCAAAGCGATGCTCGAAGACATTGCGATTTTGACAGGCGGCGAGGTGATCTCGGAAGAGCTTGGCCGTGAATTGAAATCGACAACGATCGCTTCGCTCGGCCGTGCGTCGAAAGTTGTCGTTACGAAAGAAACGACGACGATCGTCGAAGGCGCTGGCGATTCGGAGCGCATCAAAGCGCGCATCAACCAAATCCGTGCGCAGCTTGAAGAAACGACGTCCGAATTCGACCGCGAAAAACTGCAAGAACGCTTGGCGAAATTGGCTGGCGGCGTAGCGGTCATCAAAGTTGGGGCGGCAACAGAAACAGAATTGAAAGAACGCAAACTGCGCATCGAAGACGCGCTCAACTCGACTCGTGCGGCTGTTGAAGAAGGCATTGTCGCCGGCGGTGGCACGGCTCTCATGAACATCTACAACAAAGTCGCTGCCATCGAAGCGGAAGGCGATGAAGCAACCGGCGTGAAAATCGTATTGCGCGCGATCGAAGAACCGGTTCGTCAAATCGCGCAAAACGCTGGTCTGGAAGGCTCGATCATCGTTGAGCGCCTGAAAAACGAAAAACCGGGCATCGGCTTCAATGCGGCAACAGGTGAATGGGTCGACATGATCGAAGCTGGTATCGTTGACCCGACGAAAGTCACTCGTTCGGCGCTGCAAAACGCTGCATCTGTCGCCGCAATGGTCTTGACGACAGAAGCGGTCGTTGCCGACAAACCGGAAGAAAACAAAGGCAACAACAACATGCCGGATATGGGCGGCATGATGTAATCATCGCCTCCAATCCTTTGGAACACTGGGGTTCTCCCCGGTGTTCTTTTTGTTTTGACCACATTTTGACCACGAAAATCACAAATTTTTGATGAAGTTGCTCATAAGCTCGCTAAATTTCTGCGAAGCTCTTTCTTCCAAATCTTTTGTTAGATGCGCATAAATGTTCATGGTTGTTTCGATATCTGCATGGCCGAGGCGCTGCTGGATTTCTTTGATTCCCACTCCTGCTTCAATAAGTAAACTAGTATGAGTGTGCCGAAGGGAGTGAGGTGTTACATGTTTATGAATGTTTGCGATTCTCAGTAGTCGCTTCATTCTGATTTCAATTTTTTTAGGCACTTCAGGAAATCCACTTGGCCGCGCAAACACGAAACCCAGATCGTGATATAACTCTCCCATTCGCAATTTGATTTCATTTTGCTCAGCTTTGTGCTTCTTTAGAAGTGAAATGATGTTTGGATCGACTTTGATGGTTCGAATGGATCCCTGTGTTTTAGGGGGCAGTAATTGATAATATCTTTCGTTGTTTCTAGGGCTGTACAACGTTTTTGTAATCGCAATGGTATGTTCTTTAAAGTTAATATCCTTCCACTGAAGGGCCAGTAATTCACCTAGCCGCATACCAGTGTATGCCAAGGTTGAAAACACGACATAATCCATAGCTAGCCCGTGTTCTTGGGCTGTTTTCAAAAAGAGGGCTAACTCATGCTTTTCTAAAAATTTCATGTCTTTATTGCCGCTTTCAATGTCCTCCACTGTTTTTTTCTGCTTAGGCACCTTGGCGTATTCCGTAGGATTAGAGTTTATCAATTCCAATTCCATCGCTTTTTTAAAAATCATTCTCCCTGTTGTATGAATTCCGTCTAGGGTGTTGTCAGCATATCCTTTTTTTTTGAGATCCAAGAGCATGTCTTGATACATTTTTCGTGTAACATCCTTTAGCTTCAAGTTACCGAAGTAACGCATCAAGTGCCCCAGTTCATGTTTCCTGGCGCGAATCGTGCTTATTTTTGCGGTTTCGCTGTATATTGCTAACCATTCTTGTGCGAAATCCTTGAATAGTATATTCGTGTCCTTCACGTAGCCTCCGTTATTTATTTCGTCGTACAATTTGGCCGCAGCCAGCTGCGCTTCTTTTTTGGTTTTAAAACCTCGGCGTGTCGTTGTTTTGCGCTTCCCAGTAGCAGGATCGATCCCGACATCCATTTTAAACATCCATTTCTCGCCGTCTTTCGTTTTATACTTTTGGAACGAAGCCAATGTTATCGGTCCTCCTCTGAGTTTTCGATGATGATCTTCTGACCATTTTCTAAAACACCAACGAGTTTGCCATCCTCTACGGTGATTCGTGAAAATACAGGAATACTGATCATGGAGCAGCTGTTTGTTTTCTTTTTCTTCTTATTCTTCTTATTCTTCTTATTACGATAGTCGTCCAAGTGAATAATCAATCTGATCATCTCCTTTTTGTGGGAATATACGTTTGGTTCAGAAGTCAAAATTTTTTAGATGCACCACCTCCTTAGGGATTCCATACGCCGCCGCGGCCTCATAAATGGTTGCATCAGTGTCGCGGTATGTATAGAGAACATCATCTGACAGAAGCAATTCCACCGCAAACTCATTCGCCTCCCTTTCCACTTTATCCATGCAGAAAAGTGTGTGTTTTCGCAAAAATGAGGTGCTAAGTTCGGGGTGCAACACCGCATGCCCCAGCTCGTGCGCGCATACGAAGCGTTTCATCGGCTCGTCCAACTCTGAATTGATGTGAATGATCTGAATCCGGCGAAATGTATGATGATACCCGTATGTCCCGCCAAGCGGTTCAAACAACAGCACTATGCCTTTCTGCGATGCGATCTCAAAGGGGTTGTTCGTGCCGTGCTTGGTGATTAATTTCTCTACGATCTGTTTGATCTTCTCAGCCATAGCGAACCCCCTGGAGATGGTTATTCTTTTCGATATTTCTTCGGCGTGAATTTTTGCTTTGCGATGCGCTTGGCGAGGCGGAGAGAGTTTTCCAAAGATGCGATCAGCAGTTCCCGATCCTCTTCATCGAGTTCGTCGATGTCCACTCCGCCGAATGCAGCGAAACCGCTTCCTGTCTTGAGCCCCTTGATGATCTTTTCCAGCTCCTTTTGGATGTCGCGCTCGTCTTTCTCGGTGAGGGCGGGGAGCTTGGTGTCGGTGGGTTGGGTATTATCCCGTCCTAATAGGTAGTCAATACTTACATCCAATGCATCAGCCAAAGCTTTTAAAGTATCCATGTCTGGTGTTCTATTTCCACTCTCATATCCCGAAATTGATACTTTAGTAACATTAACCTTTCGTCCCAGTTCTTCTTGTGTTAAACCTTTTGCTTTTCTTAACATTCTTAGTCTTTGAGGGAAACTCATTTGTAAACCTCCCGTTAATTTAATAACTCTACAGATATTATAAGTTAACAAAAAGCTAACGTAAATCTTGTTAACAAATTAGAAATTTTTTATTGACAGTTAACTATAAGTTAATCTATAATGTAGTTAACAAGAGGTTAACTTAAGAAAGGAGGAAACGGGTTGAACAAAAGGAGAGAAAAATTAATTAGCACAAGAAAAAAAGAAGGGATGACGTTACAGGAAGTGGCAGATAAAGTAGGGATCAGCAAGCCATATTATTGGCAGATTGAACAAGGAAAAAGAGGGCTTTCATATGAAATGGCTGTAAAGATTGCTCGTGTTTTTAACAAAAGACCAGACGATATTTTTTTGGTCGGGGAGTTAACTTATGAGGAACAAAAGGAGGGAGTTAAATGAACCAATTACAGATTTTTAATCATCCGATGTTCGGCGATGTTCGATTCGTCGAAATTAACAACAATCCACACGCCGTTGGTAATGATGTTGCAAAAGCATTGGGGTACAGCCGGCCGCACGAAGCAATTTCAAGTCACTGCAAGGGGGCGGTAACTTACCGCATCCTTACTAATGGAGGAGAGCAAACGGTGAAAGTTATCCCAGAAGGGGATATATACCGCTTGATCATTAAGGCGGCTGATCAGAGCAAAAATCCGGAAATCAGACAAAAGGCGGAGGAATTTGAAAAGTGGATATTTGAAGTAGTCCTCCCAACCATCCGTCGAACCGGCGGCTACGTCGCGAACGAGGACATGTTCATCAATACGTATCTTCCGTTCGCGGACGAACAAACGAAAATGATGTTCCGTGGCGTGCTGGAAACGGTGCGCCGGCAAAATGAGCAGATCGCGGCGATGAAGCCGAAAGCAGACTATTTTGACGCCTTAGTTGATCGAAATCTACTCACCAACTTTAGAGACACAGCCAAAGAGCTTGAGGTGAAAGAACGGTATTTCATTGAATGGCTCCTCGATAACAAATTTGTCTACAGAGATCAAAAAGGAAAATTGAAACCATATGCGCAGTATGTGCCAGAACTATTCAAACTGAAAGAATTCGCTCGAAATGGGAAGGCCGATGTGCAAACGTTGATTACCCCACGCGGGAAAGAAACATTTCGGTTGTTGCTAAAGAAAGACCAAACGGCGTGAAAGGGGGTGAGGAGAAATGAATATCGAACAACGGTTAGCCGAATTGGAACAGCGCGTTGCCGAGCTAGAAAAGAAAGCCGCCGATGAGGCGACGGCTCAGGTAGATATCGATACAATCGCGAGAAAAATTCGCGAAATATCTAAACATTAACGTTTAGTTAATTCATCCACAACTATTCATTCTGGGGAGTAAGCTTTCTGCCAAGGATTTTACGTCCATACGGTTGCTCATCAATCTAACACCTCCTCTCTTGGTCAACATTCGACAAAAGGAGGGGAAATCCTGCAAAAAAGGAAGGGAAGTCGTCATGCAAATGGTGGTGCAGGTTCCCGACATTGATAAATACGTGAAGGATCTCGTCCGCCAAGCGTATGAGTTGGGGGTGGAGGAAGGGCGAAAGAGATATAGCTATCCTCCAGTCCTAACTAGGAAAGACTTAGCAGAAATCTTCCAGGTCCAGCTTTCCACGGTAAGCAATTTAACCGATATTCCAGGCTTTCCAAAGCTCACGCACATTCGCGCCCGATATCCTCGCGATCAGGTGTTTCGCTGGATTGAAGAAAATTCGACCTATTTGGATCAAGTGGCGCCTAATCGAAAAATTGGGAGAAGGAGTGAATGATGATGCAAATCAAAAACCTCTCGTTCGATGAGTTGCCCAGCGGCGTCAGAGAAGTAGCGGATCGGGCGCTGGCGGAACGGAAAGTCAGAAATGTCTTTCGAGTCACTGAATTGGATTTCGGTGACGGCCGGGTGTACTACGAGATCAGCGCGATCAGTGACAGCTTCATTTTTGAGCTGAGTGTCAGCGAACTGGGAGTTGAACACGTCAACCGCATCGGAGTGGATACGGTTCGCGACGCGATCAAAGCGCATCCAGAACGCTTCGGCCTCGAGTGAAACGGAGGTGAAAAACATGAACATGGAATGCCCACGTTGTGGCGCAGAAGCTCGTTGGGAAGTAGTGGAAATCGTTGAGGGGAAAGGGTACGTTTGGGAAGCAGAATGCGATGAGTGCGGTTGGGAGGATAGCAAATACGAGTTTTGAACCTCGAATGAGTCGATTCAACCTTGAGAGAAAAAAAGGGGAAGGGCAAAGAGGGCTGCTCACCTTCTTTGCCAACTACTCCTTAGTGCCTATCGTCAGGCGCAGGATGTTGTCCTGTTTTCCCGAATTGCCTCATGTTTTTGGCCAAAGTTGTCCTGTTTCCTGCGTCTGAATATGGGCGTTAAGGGAAGGGAGGTGATTCGTTGGATGATAAAAGAAAAGCACGTATCCGCATAGGAGAGCTGTTAAACGCCTGCCGCAGATGTCCGTATGGGGGACTTCGAACAAGCAGTCGATATGTCAAACAATGCGGGACGTGCGATGTCTACAAAGAAATGCGGGAGCTTGGGGATTGGCTCGCCAATACCAGTAAGCGCCGGAAAAATCGAGGGATCAAGAAATGGACGGAGGAAGAACGACGGATACTGATCGACAATGTTCATTTGCCGGTCAGAGAGCTGGCGAAGATGCTAAACCGAAGAGTTTCATCAGTCAAAAATCAAATCGACTTTCTTAAGAGAAAGGGGCTGTTATGAATGGCTGTGGAAAATCCTATGACGCTGAACGTGAAATGGGAAGAGCCGCGCGTGATCGGCGAATGCGCCGGGTGCTATGAGAACATCGTCGAAGGAGAGGAATTCATCGAGTTTCTCGATGGGCAAATGATTCACTATGACAATCATTGCGCGATGGCTTTTTGTCTGGAAAGTGGAGAGCGGAAAATTGCTTGGTGAAGCAAAGGGGGGAGAAGATATGAAGCTATACGAGTTAGCAGAAAACTATCGCGAACTGCTTGAAATGGCAGAAGAAATGGAATCCGATGCGATAGTAGATACGCTCGAAGCCATACGCGATGAAATCGAACTTAAAGCCGAGAACATCGCGAAGTTGATTCGGAATCTAGAATCGGACGCGAAAGCCATTCGGGAAGAAGAAAAACGGCTGAACGAGAAGAGAACCGCCATTGAAAATAAGGTGAAACGGCTGAAAACGTATCTATTCGAGCAGTTGGAACGCGCGGGCATTCAAAGAATTAAACGCCCGACCATCACCGTATACATTCAAGACAATCCACCGTCTGTGGATGTTGTGGATATGTCGGCGATTCCGGCAGAGTTTTTGAAACAAAAAGTCGAGGTGGACAAAAAGAGCATTTTGGAGCGGATCAAAAGCGGCGAACAAATTCCGGGAGTTGAACTAAAACGAGAAAAAGGAGTGAGAATTCGATGACGAAAACAGCAGAACAACCGAAACCGCTCAATATTCATCAGAAACTCGTTGAAATCAGAAAAACGGTCGATGTCTTCGTGAAAGATTCGCAAGGGTACGGTTATCGTTATGTGTCCGGCACGCAGGTGCTGAAAAAGATTCGAGAAAAAATGGACGAATTGGGCGTGTTGCTCGTCCCAATCGTCCTCAACCAAACCCACTCTACTTTTAATTATACCGTATGGGACAGAGAAAATAAACGCGAACGGCCAAAAACAGACTTTGTTGTCACTGGCGATATGAAATATGTATGGATCAACGCCGACGATCCGAGTGATCGTATTGAAATTCCTTGGCAGTATATGGGGCAACAGGACGACATTTCAAAAGCATTTGGCAGTGCGTTGACGTATACGGAGAGATACTTCCTTATGAAGTTTTTCAGTGTTCCGACTGACGAGGACGATCCCGATGCGAGAGATACAGCAAAACAAAACGGCAAGATTGACAAAAAGGAAAACGGGAAAAACAAAAAAGCGAGCAAAAACCAATTGGATTACATTGATGCGCTCATTTCGCGCCGAGTGACAGCGGATTGGACGAAAGAAATGCTGTACGAAAAGCTGAAAGAAACGATGGGTGTCGATAAAGAACCGTCTGAATGGACAGTCGAGGAAGCAAGCAAAGCCATCTCGATCATAACGGGGCGGTTCGAATGAAAACATGGATCAAACGGTTCGGGGAAGCATATTGGTGCTTCCTCGAAACCGATGAGGATACGGATACGATTTTAAGAGAAACGAAGCTGGGGTGGCTTCCTTACGCCGTTTCCGGCGCGATTCTCGCTTTGATTCTTATAGGGAACCATTGAAACTCGGAGATGAGACCGATTGGACACAAGAAAGAAGAAAGAGAAGGTTCAAAAGGCATTTAAAGAAGGGCTCGAATATCGAGTAGCCTTTCCGTTTTGCTACACGTGGATGGCTAGAACAGAGAAGGAATATGAAGCATATGCGACTGGATATATCAAAATCGTTCATCCCGAATTTAAAGTGATCGGTGTAGATAGAGAAAAACAAGTAGTGATTTGCGTTAAGGAAGATAAGATGCCGTAAAAGGAGAGAGCAACATGCTGACTGGACATCCCATTGTAGATAAAGTAGCAAAAATAAATCTCGCTGGGACGGTAATTCCTCACAATTGGTTTAGCACCATTACCTTTGAAAATGGAAAGCCAGATACGATTGCAATCGTTCTTCTGTCCGAAATTGTGTATTGGTATCGGCCAATGTTCATAAAGGACGAAGCGACAGGACGAATCAAGGAGGTTCGGAAACGCTTCAAAGCCGATCTTTTACAACGAAGCTACGATAGCTTCGCTGAACAGTTTGGCTTCACCAAAAGACAGGTGAGGGATGCTATAAAGCGGTTAGAAGATAAAGGCCTAATACGACGGGAATTCCGAAATATCCATGTAGATGGAATGACACTGACTAACGTGCTTTTTATAGAACTGAATCCGGAAAAACTATCAGAATTCACATACGGTATAGAGGATATGACGACAGATGAAATAGGCTCTGACGTTTCAACAGATAGGGTATTACGTTCTAACGTAACACCCTATACGATAGAGCGCCAGACAAATACAGAGATTACTACAAAGACTACTACAAATATAGATGATGATGATAAGGACGAACCGATAAACGAAATTTCGAGAGAAGAAAAAACCGAATGCAATCCTGTTACCGAATTCGAGAAAGCATTTGGTTATCTACCGCCTTCTATTTTGCAACAAGAATTTGAACAGGTCATTGAGAACGGACAATTTCAAGAGCCGGAAGCGATCATCGTCGAAGCGATCCGATTGGCACGGAAACAGATGCCGCGCAATCCGGCACGCTACATTTCTAGCATTCTACGAAACTTCGAGTTTATGGGGCTGTTCACTCTTGAGGACGTAAAAGAGTACAACGAAATGTTCGAGCAAAAGAGGAAACAGGCGCCGCGCCGCCGGCAATCACCGACGGAAATCAACTGGGACGAACTCTAACCAAAGGGGGGAGAACCGGCGTGACAAGAGAGCAAGTGAAACACGTCATGAAGCTCATTTCATTCGTCTATTCAAACTTCGAGGTATCGAAAGAGAAAGTAGACATTTGGTACGACTTGTTGGCGGACGAACCGTTCGACTTGGTGCTGTCCAACGCCAAGCGGCATGCAAAAGAAAAGACCTATCCGCCTACGATCGCCGAACTTTGCCATAGGGATGAACGGCCAGCTTATTATGAGCTGTATGTTCATAACATGAACGCCGGAGAGGACTGGACACAATGAGTGTCGAGGCAGAAAAAGCAGTGTTAGGGACATTTCTTGAATGTCCCTACCTGCTCAAAGAAACGGTTCTGACCGAAACGCATTTCAGCGATCCGAAGCACCGGAAGCTGTTCGCCGCCATGAAGCGGATCGCACAGCAAGGAGACGAACCGGATATTGTGACGCTTTCCACGACAGAAGATGTGGCTGACTTTGGCGGCCTCTCCTATCTCAACGAGGTATCCGCATTTGCAAACGAAACGAAATTCGACCAATACGAGGCGTTGGTTCTTGACGAATGGAAAGAGCGTGAGAAGCGGCGGATTCTTGTTGTGGCGGCGCAGGAAAATTGGGATATTGACAAGATCACAACCGCGCTGACTCGTTTAAACGAAGGGAGGATCACCGACCATCATGACATCAGCGATTTGTTGCATGAGGTGGCCGAAGCGCCGTGGACGCCGACCGAGCGGAAAATGGGGGCGCCGTCGGGCATTAGCGAACTTGACAAAATGCTGAACGGTTTCAACGATGGCGATTCGATCATTTTGGCAGCGCGACCGTCCATGGGGAAGACCGACTTCATGATCCATTTCGCGAAGAGCGTCGGATGGCACGGGTACTTGCCTATCGTGTTTTCGCTTGAAATGGCGGCCGACAAAATTCGCGACCGGCTCATCGGCTCGATTGGCGGATTCAACCGGATGAAGTTGCGAAATCCGTATCACGATTTGTCAGAAGAACAGAAGCGCATGTGGATCGAAGTCATTGGGAAGGCATCCGAAACACACATGCAAATCTTTGACGGCGCCGGACAGAGCATCGCGGACATTCGCTCGAAAATCAGAAAGGCCGTAAACCGGTTTCCGGACAGAAAACCTGTCGTGTTTATCGACTATCTCACGTTGATACGGCCGGAACGATATTACGGTGGAAACATGCATTTGCAAGTCACCGAGATTTCCAGAGCGATCAAGGAGACGGCCAAAGAGTTCAGTTGCCCGATCGTCACACTGGCGCAATTGTCGCGGGATGTAGAGAAACGAAGCGACAAGAGACCGCTTATGTCGGACATCAGAGAGTCGGGAAGCATTGAGCAAGACGCGGACGTGGTGATCTTTCTATACCGCGACAGCTATTACAACGCCGAAGCTGATCCCCGCGTTGCGGAAGTCATTGTGGCTAAGAGCCGCAATGGAGCGGTCGGGACGGTTCGGGTTTCATACAATCGAAACACGGGGGTGATTCAAGATTTATACCGTTCATGAACTGATGAAAGAAGCCATTCGTGACGAAGCCGCTTCTCTTATCTATACGCTTCACTATTTTTTGTCCGCAGGACGGATACGGCGTGACAGCACGATGGATGAACTCGAAGCGGCTATGGAAAGCGTGGCTGAAGAAGATACACGCACCATCGCGCGTCTTATTGAAGAAAACCCTTTGAAGGTGTACGAAATTCGCGTCTTTTCATTGAAAATCGGGCAGGGGCGATTTGCCTTTGTGTTTGCCGCAAACGAAGAAGAAGCAAAATCGTTTGTTCGGCACAAATACGGCATAGAACCGAAAAACTGTTTTCAATATCCGATAGATTTTCCTGTTTCGATTGGCAATCGCTTCACAACTTTTCGAGAGATGGCAAGAGCGAAGAATTCGTTTCCGTCACTGGCAGGATTTTATCAAAAGGAGGTGAGGGAGTGAGTTTCAAGGAATGTCGAGCCGTTCCCAAGAAAGTGCCGGAGAAGCGGAGAAAACGGAAAGCACCTTCGTCAAAAACGAGAGGAAGCATTAGCAAAACCGAGTACAATCGCATGATCGAAGTGTTTGGCTGTCGTTGCATGATGTGCGGTGATCCGCGAATTGAGGCGCACCATGTCCGTTTCCGTTCTCAAGGCGGGAGGGGGAAGTGGAGAAACCTTGCTCCCTTATGCCACTGCTGTCATCAAGCTGTCCACCAGAATCGGGCGTTGGCGGAAAGGCTGATGGCGGTGAGGGAAGACATGTTTGGGAAATGGTACTGGGCGGATGAATACGACTTGTATGAAAACGGGCTAATCAAAGAACCGCTAAAGGAGAACTTCGAAGACTTTATGAGGAGAGAGGAAAATGAAGAAGTGGTACGTCATTGTACAGGAAAAGAAATCGGTGGATGGTGAGTGTTTGATAGAGATCAAAACCATAGAGAGCCGACCAAAAAAATTTGCGTATGTTGTGTTTGCCGAGAAATAGAAAGCGAGGGATTGTCATGATTAACCGCGTCATTTTGACAGGACGACTGACGGACGATCCGCAGTTTCGATATACGCCAAGCGGAGTGGCTGTTGTCACATTCATACTGGCCGTTACCCGTCCGTTTGCGAATCAAAACGGGGTGCGGGAAGCTGATTTTATTCGTTGCGTCGCATGGCGAAAACAGGCGGAGAACATCGCAAACTACTTGAAGAAAGGAAGTATGGTCGGGATCGACGGGCGATTGGAAACGGGCAGCTATGAACGGAACGGACGGAGGACGTATTATACACAGGTCGTGGTGGATACGGCAACATTTCTGGAGCCGCGCAACGCTTCGAATTCGGGCGAGAAGCAGAAAGGGAATAGGGAGACATCCAAACAAGAGAAAAACGCCTCTAGGAGGGCGAGAGAAGCGTTTATGAAGCCACAAGATGGACAGGGATGGTTTAATGATCCTTTTGCTGATAACGGGGAGCCGATCGAAATGAACGATGACGATTTGCCGTTTTGACGAAAGGGATGGTAGAGGGTGAAGGAAACGGATAAAAAGTGGCTCGATAGCGAAACATCGATAAAACCGGGAGATTGGGTGTATTGTGTCAGCGTAAATAGCGCGTATTGTGGATGGTTGGGTTACGTCGAATGGGTTAGACCGCCCGCGGCGATGGTTCGATTCACACTTGACCACGATGAAAAACCAGTCCGGAGAAGAAAACAAATGTTGCTCCGGCAATTGGCGCTTGTGGATCAATGGGAACTGACGAGGGAGAACATCGACGACATGGTGAACATCGCATTGGACACGAGCGATCAAGAATGGTTCGAACAACTGATAACAATGAGAAACGAGAAAGAAAGGGAGGAACAAAAATGGAGAAAGTGAATAAGCGAATGCGGCCAGTCGATTTGTTCGAATTGGAACTTATCGCTCTTGTGGAAAGCCGATTTGATATTGATTGATGGAGGGAACGAAAATGGGTTCACTCTACCGCTATTTTCAAAAATCAGAAGTCGAAAGGGAGATGAAGAGGCACAACGCGATCCAGCAGTTGCGGCAAATGGGGATCAATGAATTTAAAGGGCAGCGAATAGACGAATTCGATTACGAGGAACTGAAATGGATTTTGGCAGTTGAGCGAGCGAAGCGGGATGAATAATCGAGGGGGAAAAGAAGCATGGAACTACGTGAACTTTTTGAGGTACAAGGAGAATTGGATGCGCATATTGAGAAGATTCACCCACGCAAAGAAGGCGAAAAACGGTTGGAAGAAAAGATTTTGGCGTTGCAAACGGAGCTTGGGGAGATCGCGAACGAATGGCGGCAATTCAAGTTTTGGTCGAATGATCGCAAGCCAAGAACCGACCAACTTCTTGAGGAATATGTCGATGGATTGCATTTTGTCCTTTCTATCGGTCTTGAGGAATCGGAACGCTACGGACAATTGGTGCCAATTCGACTAGGCCTGCCGGATGAACTGACGTCAATTTGCTATGAAACGACGATTCAGCAATTCAATTATCTATTCTTTGAAATCGGGCGCCTATACGACAGCGTAACGCTCCATGAAGTTACAACAGATACCGAAGTCGAGGAAGCCTATGAAAATATCATCCGCATGTTCATAGGGCTTGGCGAAAAACTAGGGTTTACGGAAGATGAGATCGTCGAAGCGTACACGAAGAAAAATCGGATTAATCACGAGAGACAGGCAAACGGATATTGAGGTGTAGTCATGCGATTTGAAAGATTCGTCGGCATTGATCCATCATTACGGACGGGTTTTGTAGCGTTATCCCCGCTTGGGGAAGTGATTGAGGCGAAAGAGATTGAGAAAGAGGGAGACGACCCGGCGAGGATGAGTGAACTGATCCAAGCCGTAGTCGATTCGGTGCATGATACAGATTTTGTCGCGATCGAAGGGTTTGGATATGCGAGTCAACGCGGATTCCTTTTAGGCGGCATTGGATGGGGCATGCGAATGGAGCTGTACAGACGGGGCATTCAATATATCGACGTCGCCCCGTCCCTTGTGAAGAAGTTTGCCGGAGCGAAAGGAAATGCAAATAAAGAGAAGGTTGTGCTTGAGGTGTACAAACGATGGGGATTTGAAAGCGACTCGAATAACGTTATAGATGCGTTCGTATTGGCGCAAATCGCTAGGGCAGCCAAAACCGAAACGAAACTCATTCAAGCACAGAAGGAAGTATTGGACAAAATTTTGAAGTTGAAATAAAGGGGGAGCACGATGAACGAAGCGACGGATAAGGAGTTCGAAGAATATACGCGATTGCATGGCCGCTATATCCAGCAGATTCGCTTTTACGAAGAGCGGATGGATGAGCTGACGCCATATGAGCTATCGAGAATGGAATATCTCTATACCAAACTTGAGCAAGTGGCGTGGCAAATTGCCGGATGGTACAAGAAACGCGCAAAATACCATGAAGGGATGGCGGAAATTGCACAAGGCCAACATTATCGCAAGGAGCGCGAAAAGTCATCAGCGACCGACGCCCAACATTACAGCCGGATCGCCAAGGGAACACAGTTGAAAATCGCCGGACAGTATGAAGGTGATTTCATCACGTGGCGCGGGATCGCTGGAACATACGAGCGAGCCGCGAATGCGATTAAGGACATGATTAAGTCCATAACGACAGAGGAATAGAGGGTGGGGTTATGAAGCAATATTTGGACTTGTTGCGCGACATTCTTAAAAACGGCATTGAAAAAGAAGACCGGACGGGAACGGGAACGATTTCTGTATTCGGGCGTCAGTTGCGCTTCGACTTGCAAAAAGGCTTCCCGTTGCTGACGACGAAGAAACTTCATATTCGCTCGATCATCTATGAATTGCTGTGGTTTTTGCGCGGTGATACGAACGTTCGCTTCTTAAATGAGAACGGCGTGACGATTTGGGATGAGTGGGCCGATGAAAACGGCGAACTAGGGCGCATTTACGGCGCCCAATGGCGCGCTTGGAGAACAGCAGACGGTGGAACAATCGATCAAATCACGAGAGTTATCGAGGAAATCAAGCACAACCCGAATTCGCGGCGGCTGTTGGTCAGCTCATGGAATATCGGAGAACTCGACCAAATGGCGTTGCCGCCGTGTCATTACGCCTTTCAGTTCTATGTCGCGGCTGGCCGGCTGTCGTGCATGTGGCAACAGCGTTCTGTCGATACATTTCTAGGATTGCCGTTTAACATCGCGAGCTATGCCCTATTGACACATATGGTTGCCCAACAGTGTGATTTGGAAGTAGGCGAGCTTATTTTTTCCGGCGGCGATGTTCACTTATATAAAAACCATGTGGAGCAGGCGAAGTTGCAATTAACGCGCGATCCATGTCCGCTGCCAAAACTTATCATCAAGAGAAAACCGGATTCGATTTTTGGCTATTGCTATGAAGATTTTGAGTTTGTCGGATACGATCCACATCCGGCGATCAAAGCCCCGATTTCTGTATAAAGGAGGGCATGACATGACCGCTGTAAAAATCGAAAAAGGCGTTGCTCAATATATCGAACATAACCTTTATTACTACTTTGAATATGTGCGTGACATTCAACGTTTAAAGAAAGATATTCTGTTCGGTCGGGCGAATTACGACGAGAATGTCGGGGGAGGGCGCGGCAATCTCCCTTCGCGCCCAACCGAGCGCCGGACAATTGAACTGATTACACACAGACGTTTGGAGCGTTTGGAGCAAATCGTTCACGCGATTCAAACAGTATACGGGTTGCTTTCGCCGGAAAAACAGAAAGCGGTGCAGTTGAAGTATTGGTCGGGGAAGAACTACACGTGGGAACAGGTTGCTAGAGAGATTGGGGTGAGTGTGCGACAATTGTATCGATGGAGAGATCAAATCATTTATGACATTGCGAAGTTGTTGGGAGAGGCAAATTCATGAAATCGGTTGAAGATGCGACGATCAAGAAGGTGGATTTTGAACGAGAACGTGACGAGTACATGGAGAGAATACGCCGCGCTGTGAATCGACTGAACAAAATGGAACGGGAATTGATTATTAAGCGATATATGACACTGGAAGAGCCTTATGATTACGAGGTATATAACGAAATGGGGATCAGTGAATCGAAGTTTTACCGTATCCGTGAGAAGGCGTTTTATAAGCTGGCTTTTGCTTTACGTATTGAGGTTTACAAAGAAGAAGAGGCACCTGTTTAGGTGTCTCTTTTATATTTCAAATTTCAGTTACAAGATTTTTGGATAAAATTGTAGAAAAATAGAAAAAAAGTTGCTAAAATTATCTAACAGAAAAAGAATTGCGTCCTAAAATTAGGACGCAATAGGACACAATCTGCTTAGCTAAGAACATAATAACATTCTCTTAAATATTTGTACAGATGTGTGTCCTCTCTAACATTTGGGTGAGGAAGGGCAGGGTTTGGATGTTTCAATATCGAAATATACCAAGCAAATATATTAATCAATTAGCCAAGATTCATAAAATAAAGTATACAGGTCGGTCTGATGAAGAGATTATTAATGACCTGGTTCAAGCTGGACAAAGAGAAAAGTTACTTTATCTAAATGAACAATTTAAATTTGCTGACCGTTTTTTAAATCTTTGCAAAACAGAATCGAATTTCCCGGAAAAGTCGAAGACACCGGAGAAATTTTTGGAAACACTTATTGCCGAAGGACATATAAATAGAAATAACATAAATACAGAGTGGGAGCCTTCGCTAAATCCATCAATTCAAATTTGTGCTGTTAAACATGAAGGGGCAACGGTCTATTTGAAGCTGGTAGAGGAAAAAGTTACCTTAAGAAAAAATGGTTATAGTAAAATTCCCTTGTCTTACGCTCACTTTACTCCTGTTGCTATTCACTTTGGGAGTGAAGAGTTAATAGAAGTACGTTGCCCATATAAAGAAGTGAAAAAGTATTGTGAATATATTATGAAAATTATGGGGTTCGCATTGCCTTATAAATATTTTACTGTGCCAAAATTGACGAAGGAGAATGCCAAAAAACTTTGCTCTTTATTATCTGCAGGGGTTTCGTCTACTCATATTTTATTACCTACAAGCGTGGGAAGTATGCGTTTGAATGGTAAAAAGGGAGTAAACTTAGATGCGGATAATACATTCAAATTAATTACGAATGCAATTGAAAAATTAGGGATTCCAACTAATGATACTTCGGATGAAACATGTTTCTTTTCATTTCAAGATCCAGTAACGTCTATCGTTATTGAAGCAAAGTTTGAGGTGAATATAAAAAAGAACTACTTTAAATTTACCACTGAAGTACCACAGATAGTTGTTGATCATGTTTTAGATGCCCTTGTCATGATTAATGAATCGGATAATCAAGGGGAACAGCAGGTTGCTACAGGATTAGATTAATTCTTATTTAGAAGGGGGAGTAATGATGGCCACATCTATACCTTTTGGAAAAATAAATGAAATTTTAGCAAGGTGGGCAGCGAATACTCCCCCAATCGAAGATTTTACGGTTGAAAATGTATTATATGCTGTTGGATTAGATAGCAGCTATTATGAGATAATATTGCGTTTTCTTATGTCAAAAGCTGGATTTGAATTAATACCTAAAAAAATGCTTGTATGCCCATCAAATCATAAAATACAAGCGTTTGATTTGGATGAAGATCTTGAAGGAGAATTGTTTGATTGTTTCTGTGGAGAAAGTGATTTTGAAGCGGAAGATTTCATATTGGTATTTTCGTTTACAGATGATTTTAAAAAGGATGCCTTAGCCTTAAAAAAAAGTTTATGAAGAACCAAGAACAGAGATACCTGCAGCTAGTTTAGGTACTGAAAAGACTTTTGCAGATTTAATTAGGATGGGGCTGTTTAGTGAGCCACAAAAAGGAGTGTTTGTATATTATATGGATAATAGAAGAAGTATAAGTATTCAAAATAGTACACTCAACAATACTAATTTAAGTTCTGGCGACGGAAATTCCCAGTCAGTCGTTACAAATAATCCGGCTGTAGAAGATTTATTTAAACAGTTAGTGAACGTAATAGAGAAAGAAAGCCCTGAGGACGAAAAAGCAGATGCATTAGAAAATGCTGCAAAACTTCAGGAAGCAGTTAATAAAAATGATAAAACTAGGGCGAAGAGAATTTTTAATTGGTTACCTACAGTGGTACAAGCCTCAAGTGTAGGTGTTGAAATTTTAAAGTTGATTAACTCACAATAATTTTTTCATAATGAATGGGGATCATTTTTTGATAAGAATTCAAAAAACGGAATGACAGAAAAATGAAGGAAAAATGACAGAAAGATGACAGATTATTTTGTTTCGAATGTGTTATGATGATATCGTGAGATATATTGAAGCAGGGCGTCACTCCGATCGGGGTGGCGTTTTTTATTTTCAATGAATTAAAAAGGGAAAACAGGGAACAATAAGCCAATGTAATATAGAAAGTTACAGCGAGAGCATGAAGTGAGGTTTGCGATGATGTATTTGTACGACGACAAAGAAAAGGCGAAAATGGCTTATGAACGGCATAGGTGCAGAAACTGCATATGGGCGAAGTGGCAAGTGCCGTATCTTGTTTGTTGCCCGTTTATGCGATGCATACGAATGTCGGAAATTGACGAAAAATGACGCGGGAAAATCCATCCCTTGTTGAAATGAACCGGCGAATGAGAAGAGCGATAAAACGTCAAAAACATGTCAGTTTTGGCACGTTTTTTTGTGATAAAATGATATTGAACAAATGAATACCCTCTACCATATATACGCATGAGTGGAGCAGACTAACCGAGAAGAGCCCAACAAATCCCTTCCCCGCAAAGAGGCTGTCGCTGATTGAGCGGCGGCTTCTTTATTTTAGTAACGAGTACGAATGTCGGAACTTGACGAAAAAACCATGTAGGAAACTATCTCCTTTTGTTGAAATACAACACAAAGGGGGATTATGAACCATGGAAAGAAATATGGATTTAGTAAGGGAGCTACTATTTATTATCGAAAAAAATGATGATAAAAAAGAACTGCCTATTCCTAAAGATTGGGATAGGGAAGTAGTTGCATATCACTTGAAAATTTTAGAGCAAGCAGGGTTTGTAGAAAATTATACAAAGTGGGCAGGAAATGAACCGTTGTGGATTTTAGCGTCACTGACATGGGATGGACATGAATTTCTTGATTCAATTAGAAACAATACAATTTGGAATAAAACCAAAGAGGGTATTAAAGGAAAGGGACTAGAAATTGCTTCAGTCCCTCTGGAAGTAATAAAAGAATATGCAAAACTACAAATCAAAGCTTTATTGGGATTGAATTGAACGCGCCTTCTATGGCGCATTTTCTTTTTCCAAAAATAAATGAATTGGAAGGTGGTGAAGGGGGTATGACAAAAAACAAAAAGGGACGTCCAATAAAACTCACTCCCGAATTGCAGGAAGAACTCGTAAAAGTGATCCGAGCGGGCAATTACATTGAAACGGCCTGTGCCTACGTAGGGATTAACAAAACAACATTTTACGATTGGTTGAAACGTGGAGCGCGGGAGAAGGAACGTCTAGCGAAGAACCCGAATGCGCGGCCGAAGAAAAGCGAACAGCCGTTTGTCGAGTTATCCAACGCAGTAGAAAAGGCACTGGCGCAAGCGGAGATACGAGATGTAGCGATCATCGGCAAGGCGGCGGAAGAAAATTGGCAGGCGGCCGCATGGCGTCTTGAGAGAAAGTTTCCCGAACGGTGGGGGCGCAGAGACCGCCTAACGGCAGACTTGAACCACTCGGGGCAGGTGGCGAATCATGGGCAATACGAAATCAGAGTGGAGCACAACATCGTCAGTGAACTTCTTGAAGACGAAGAAGCAAGGGAGCTTATCAAGCGACTTATCCGAAAGCGCAATGCTAATAAGCGAGATTCTGAATAATTTAGACGCGCTCGAAAAAGAGTTAGCCAAAGAAGATTACTCGGTCTATTTGGAATACACCCATTTTGGGCGCTATTGCCCGTCCCGACATTCGGATTTAATTTGCGATTATCTCATGAGAGTGGAACGGGGCGAAATCGACCGTCTCATGATATTCATGCCGCCGCGTCATTCCAAGTCCATGACGGTTACCGAGACGTTCCCATCATGGTTTATCGGGCGCAATCCAAACAGGCGAGTCATCGAAGTCTCCTATGGCGATTCATTGGCAAGGCGGTTCGGGAAGGCCAACCGTCAAAAGATCGAATTGTTTGGCGAGGAATTGTTTGGCATCCGTCTTTCAAGAGACGTTAATTCGGTGACGAGTTGGGACGTCGAAGGGCATCGCGGTGGGATGATTTCGGTCGGGATTGGCGGTGGGATCACAGGGCAAGGTGCGGACTTGCTCATCATCGACGACCCGATCAAGAACCGCAAAGAGGCGGATTCGCTCACGTATCGAAACATGCTTTGGAATGAGTGGCAAAACACGCTATCCACCCGTTTGCAACCCGGCGGACGGGTTATTTTAATTCTCACAAGATGGCATGAGGATGACCTTGCCGGACGGCTTTTAGAACACGCGCCAGAGCGGTGGACAGTGGTTTCCTTGCCTGCGATTTGCGATTCCGAAAACGACTTGCTAGGTCGAAAAATCGGCGAGCCGTTATGGCCGGAGTACGGATTTGACGAGAAGTGGGCGGAAGAAACGAAAAAGACGGTCGGTTCCCGAACATGGAACGCGCTCTACCAACAGCGTCCAACGCCGCCAAGCGGCGCGATCATTCATCGTTCGTGGTTCAAGTATTACAAACAAGCCCCTCAAATGGACGAATACATTCAATCGTGGGATTTTGCGTTCAAGGATACCAACGACGGTTCGTTTGTCGTCGGTCAAGTATGGGGCAGGAAAGGCGCGGACAAGTACTTGCTTGACCAAGTCCGTGCGAAGCTGTCTTTCACCGAGTCGATCCGCGCGATTGTATCGCTGACGTCCAAGTGGCCGCAGGCGCAGGCGAAACTTATCGAAGACCGCGCGAACGGGACAGCGATCATTAATGCGTTGCGGCATCAGATCAGCGGCATGTTGTCTGTTGTGCCGAACGGAACGAAAGTCGAGCGGCTGAATGCCGTATCGCCGCAATTCGAAGCCGGAAACGTCTATATTCCGCATCCGAGCATCGCGCCGTGGGTGCATGATTACGTCGAGGAATTGGTGGCGTTTCCGAACGCACCGACCGACGACCAAGTGGACGCGACATCACAGGCGTTGCGATACCTCGACCGAGCCGGAACGAAGGGAACGATCAAAGTCGACATCTTCTAATGGAAGGGAGGGAATGAAATGGGGAAACAAGCAGTGGCCAAGGCGTATGTGTTGAGTGACGGAGAGATTATCGAGGAAAGCACACTCGAACGCTACGCGATCAAGCAAGGGGAATCAAGAGCCCTTCCAAGCGACCGTTTTGGCGGCGCGTATGGGGAACTGGGGCTTGTCGAACCGTTATACAATCTTGAAGCGCTGGCGCAACTGCTTGAGCTCAATCCGTACCATTATCGGGCGGTCAAAACGAAAGCCAGAGATACCGCAGGGCTAGGGTGGTATCTTGAGGCGAAAACGAACAACCCAAGCGAACAGCAACGCGAGATCGCCATGCAGTTTTTAGAGAACCCGAACCCGTACAAGACGCTGACCGACATCAATAACAACGTGATGGTGGACTACGATTCCATCGGGAACGGCTACTACGAAGTCATCCGCGACGAAGACGGAATACTGATCGGTCTTGAGCATATTCCGGCGCATACGGTTCGCGTTCATCAGGATATGAACCGCTTTTGCCAAATTCGCGGCACAAAGAAGGTGTGGTTCAAGCGGTTTGGCTTTGAAAATGACGTGGACTACGTGACGGGCGAAATCGTTCCTGCCGGTTCCATTCCGGCCGAGCGGCGAGCAACGGAAATCATTCACATCCACAATTACACAAGCCGGAGCGATTACTACGGTCTGCCGGACATTTTGCCTGCGCTAAGCGCGATTATTTCCGACCGAGAACGGGCGGAGTACAACATCAGTTTCTTTGAAAATCATGCCGTCCCTGCCTACGTCGTGACGGTGACAGGCGCGGAACTCGACGAGCAAACGAAGCAATTGATCCGACGATACTTTCAACAGGACATCAAGAAAAATCGGCATTCAACCCTTGTAGTGACGGCGCAAAAGCCGCAAGGTGATTTCTCGGACACGCCAGTTGAAATCAAGTTCCAAGCGTTGTCTGTGGAGACGAAGGAAGCAAGTTTCCGCATGTTGCGGGCGGACAACCGCGATGAAATCCTGTCCGCACATGGTGTCCCGCCTTATCGAGCCGGCATCGTCGTCGAAGGTTCGCTTGGTGGATCAACGGCGAGAGAATCCACCGAGATATACAAGCAATCGGTCATTGAGCCGCGACAAGACATGCTTGAGAATGTGATGAACCGATTGCTGTGGATTGGGCTAGGGGTAACGGACTGGCGTTTTCGTTTCAAGGACATCGACACGAAAGACACACAAGCGAAGATTGAGGAACTGCGCTTTTTGTTTGAGGTGGGCGCATACAGCCCGAACATGATTTTGCGCGAATTGGGCAGAGACCCGATTGACGATCCGAACCTAGACAGGCATTTCATTTTTGGGCAACCGCTCGACGCTTCGCAAGAGGAAACGAATGCGATATTGAATTCGCTGAAACAATTGCACGCCAAACTCATTGACATCGCCACGAAAGAGGGCGGTAAGCATGTGTGAAGTGTGCAAGCTGTTGGACATGGATCGCGAGCTTGTCGCGTTCCTTGTTGCACATGGAGCGCTTCCTGCAATCAAGGAACAGGATGAGCGGATCACCGAAATTGAAGAAAAATTGGCGCGCCGGTTGGTCAGCCTGCAGGTTGGGCTGGAAAGTATGTTCATCCAGCGGTTGCGCGAGCTTGGCTATATCCCGCTGTCGATTCTCGAACAGGAAACGTTTATCGCGGATATTCTTGATCCGATTTTCGCGGACATGGAGGAAGAGATCGCCGAAGCCGCTGTCGAAAGTGCGGTCGTGGCGAGGCAATTGACGTTTGAAGAAATTCTCGAACAGGGCTTGGAATTGGTGTTTACAGAATTCAGTGAACGCGTTCTCGAAGAATTGCGAGAGCGCGTTTATGTTTTTTCGGAGGATACATTCCGGCGAATTAAAGGCGATTTCCGCGCTACGCTGATTCGCGGCTATGAAGAAGGAAAAGGGATTGACGACATCGCTGTGGATTTGCGCGCCGATTTTAAAGACTTGCGCGATCATCGACTGCAAACGATCGCTAGAACCGAAGTGCAGGGAGCGCAAAACGTCGGCATTTTCCAAACCATGCAAGATTACAACGTCAGGTATAAGCAGTGGCTGACGGTCAGAGACAGCCGAGTGAGGGGAAGAAACCCGAAAGACCGCGCCGATCATTATTCCCTGCACGGACAGGTGGTTCGGATGGATGAACGTTTCTCCAATGGGCTGATGCATCCGCTAGACCGATCCGGTCCCATCGAGGAATGGATCAACTGCCGATGCCGATGCCGTCCATATATCCCGACAAAGGGCGAGCAAATCGTCCGGACGCCTTACTATCCGTAAAGGGGGTGATTTCATTCTAGGCGTGGCTTGTTTCATGAAGCGATTCCGAACAGAAAGGAGTGAGAGAATGAAACACGAACTCACCGCGCCAGTCACGCACAAGAACGAGGAGAAGCGGATTGTGTTTGGACCCGTTCTTGTTCCAGACGAGCCGGACAGTGACGGGGATGTCGTAACGGCCGAGAAAATCGAAGAAGTGGCGCACAAGTTTTTAGAGCAGTACGGCAACATCGACTTGCAACACACGCTGAACAATGTCGGCAAGGTAGTGGAATCGTACATCTTGCCGTTTGACTGGAAGGTTGACGACGAATTGACTATTCCGAAAGGGAGTTGGATGATGGGCGTTCGCGTTCAGGACGAGGACGTTTGGCAAGCGGTCAAAGAAGGAAAGTTGACCGGTTTTTCGATTATGGGCGTCCCGAAAGTGGCGCTGAAATCAAAAGAGGCGCTGAAACGAACGACGTTGGCCGACTTAGAGCGAGAAGCCGGCGATTGGGTAGTCAATGCCGTTTCCCTTGTCGACGAGCCGGCTGTCCCGAAAGCCAAGTTCGTCGCGATCAAAAGCAAGGACAACCGAGAAGAAGCGGTGAAAAAGGCGATCCAAGGATCGTATGAATACATCGCCGATTTACTACGCCGGAAAGTCTATCAAACGTTCGACAGCGGCTCGTTTGATTCGTATATCTATTCGATTTTTGACGATTCGGTGATTATCCGCGTTGAGGATATGTCAAGCGGCAAAACGCGGTTCTTCCAAATCGGCTACACGATCAACGAGCAGGGAGACGTCGAATTTGTCGGCGACCTGCAAGAAGTTCGCATCGTTGAGAACATCGTCCCTGTTGAATCCCCTTCGCCGCAAAGCGTCGCTGTGGCCGCGCAGGCGGCTCTAGGAGGCGCGGAAAGCGAGGGGCAAGGGGTAACTCTTTCAAGCGAGGAAAAAAGCCCACAGCAGGCGAATAAAGGCCTTTTTGATAGATTGAAAGAAAAGCTGGGGCTGAAACCGTCCGAAAAGGCAGGGCGAAAAATTTCTGATGCGAACTACGAGAAGCTAAAAGCCGCAAAGGAGGTCATTGACGAACTCCTGCGGATTGCCGAAGAAGAACGAGCAAACAAATCGAAAGAAGGTGATGACGAAGTGAAAGTCGAAGACGTTCAAAAAATGATTGATGATTCGTTGAAACCCGTAAACGACAAGCTGTCGGAAATCATGAACACGTTGAAAGGAGCGGCGCCGGAGAACGAGCCGCAAGAACCGCAAAATGAAGAGGACGGCCTACAAGACGAAGCCGCGGCCAAAAGCGAAGACGACAGCTACAAAGAGAAATACGAACAAGTCGTCAAACAGCTTGACGAACTCAAGCGGAAAATCCCGTTCTCGAAGCGGCTGACGGGACAAGACGGAGCGGAAAAAGCGAAGCCGCAAGACGAACACGACCGCGACCCGTTTGGATTCAAGCGCAAGTAATTTGTGTCAGACACAAAATTCAAACAAAGGAGTGTTGAACATATGATGACGAACGACATGCTTCTTGGGAAATTAGACAACGTCTTAAAAGCGATTACGACGACCGACCTTGGCGCGGCTCGTTTAGCGCCTGCGAAACAACAGCTTTTCGTGCGGACGGTCTCCCAAGCGACGCGCATTTTGGATGAGGCGCGCCGAATTGATATGACGAGCCATACGCATGACATCGACCGCATCGCATTCGGCTCGCGCATCTTGCAAGCGGCGACGGAAGGAGAAGCACCGACTGGAGAAGCGAAGCCGGAATTCAGCACGAACAAATTGGAATCGGTTGAAGTCATTGGCGTTTCGGGGATCACGGATTCGACCCTTGAGGATAACATCGAACGCGAAGGATTCGAGGATACGCTGATTCAATTGATCGCTGAACGTGTCGGCGTTGACCTTGAGGAATTGTTCCTTAACGGTGACAAAGCGAGCAGCGATCCGTTCTTGGCAAAAACGGACGGGTGGCTCAAGAAAGCGGCCAATCTTGTTCAAGGCACGACTGACTTTGACCCGACGAACGTCGAAGCGATGTTTGACGCGATGATTCAGGCTTTGCCGAAAAAATACCTGCGCGACCGTTCGCAATGGCGCTTCTACGTCCATTGGGACATTGAAGACGCCTACCGTGACGTCCTCCGCGCTCGCGGCACGGGACTTGGCGATACGGCACAAACGACTGCGACGCAATTGGCGTACAAAGGAATTGCGGTCGTCGATTCGGCCAACATGCCTGCCGGAACGGCGCTCTTGGTCAATCCGGCTAACCTTGTTTACGGCATCTATCGCGACATTCGCATTGAACCGGATCGCCAACCGAAATTGCGCCGGACGGACTTTGTCACGACGTTGCGCGTCGACTGCAACTTTGAGGATGAAAACGCCGCTGTCGTTGGGCAAGGCTATACGGGCTGATGAGGTGAAGATGAATGAAGACACTGCGCGTGGTGAACAAAGGCCGGAAAACTCGGTACCGTCTTGGTATCGAGTTTCCGCCTAACCAACCGGTCGAAATCACAGTCGGAAATCGCGAATATCTAACCGTGAAAGCGGTGCGAGACTTTGAGGTGGAGATCATCGAAAAAGATGACAAAAGCGAAACGAAACATCGTCATGAAAGTGCCAAGACCGCCGGAAACTCGTTGGACGTTCAAAGCATGACCATTGACGAGGTGCTCGAAGCGGTCAAGGAAGGCAAAATTTCCGTTGACGAAGCGTTGTCCCAAGAGAAAGCAGGAAAGAACCGCTCCCGGCTCATCGACAAGCTCGAAGCGTTGAAAGAAGCGTGATGACACATGCCGTTATTTGAAAAGCCTGTGACTGAGGTGGTCACTCCGCAGGACGTTCGGAATTTGACCGGCGTTTCTGCGGAGTATTTCCGTTTTCCGAATGCGACTGATCCCGAAGCGGCGCTGGACGATTTGCTGTCGACATGGATTGAGCGGATCGCGTCACATATCCATGCTAGGCTCAAGCGAACCGTTCTTGAAACGGATGACGACTATTTGGCGATTCAAGACGTTTTATTGCGGACTGTCGCCAAAGTTGTCGCGGTCGCCCAACAGCAACGTTCCAGTCCGATTATTCAAATTGACGACTTTGCCGTCTCCATTTTGAATACATCGGACGTCACTAAGGATTTAGGGACAGAATTGCGGCCGTTTATGAAGCAAAGTATTGACGTTTTCCTTTCATCCGATGACTTTGTAGAGGCGTGATAAATATGTTTGATGCTGAAATTAGGATGGACGATTTACGGCGCTTGATTCCACGCATGAGAGCGGCGCTGAACCGTGCAACAGAGTTGACCGCGCTCGAAGTGTGGGGCAATTTGATGGAGTTTTCGCCGCAAGACCATGGACGCTTGGCCGGATCGTGGAAATTGCAAAAACGAAACGCGCGGTTCTATACAGTCGGAACGAACGTTGAATATGCGCTCGTGCAAAACTACGGTTCTGGACCATACGAAATCTATCCACGTCGGGCGAAAGCGTTGCGATTTGAGGTAAACGGTGAAGTGGTCTTTGCCAAAAAGGTAAAACACCCGGGAATCAAGCCGAAACGCTTCATTGAGCGTTCGATCGCCGCAGCCGAGCGGCGAATTGACGATTTCGTTGAACAGGCGTTGAGGGAAGTGAAATTGATATGATTCAAAGAAAGCCTCTCAAGGACATTCACAAGGAGATTCGGACGAAGATTCGGGAAGTATTGGAGCAGGCGCCGGAACTCACTGAAATCAAACGGATTGTCTACGGGGACAAGGTGAGAGTCGGGACGTTGCACACGCCCGCGATTTGGATTGTCCCCGAGCCGTATGCCCCGAACTTGCTTGGCGGTCACACGGCCGATCACGACATACGGTTCGACTTTGTCGTTCTTGTCAAGGCAAATGACCCCGAACAAGCGCTTGAGAAAGCACATGATTTGGCGTTGACGGTCTATGACGTACTGATGCAAGACCGGACGCTAGGCGGCACTGTGGCAGATGTACGACCGACACAAATCGACCCTGCCTACGAGATGGGCAATAACACGCAGGTCTGTTGGTCTGCGGTGCAATTTGATTTTCGAGTGAAACGGAGGGAGTAGCATGGCGAAAGTGCCAAAATACATCGGAAAAGGTGAAGGTGGCGCTGGCGTTGCTCAACTGCCGGCGATTTTTTATGACTTGATTGACGACTTGAACGAACTGCGGAACAAACAAATCGCCCTGTTGCAAAAACTTGACGCGGATGCCGGAACGGCGGATACGGACTATGCCGCCGTCTTAACGCCTGCTCCGCTCAAGACCGTTAAAGAGTGAGGTGATAACGCATGGCGATTACGCGCTACTTGATGATCGGCGAGGAAACGGAATTCGGTGTGGAAGCGGCGCAATATGCGGAAACGCTTGACCCCGAAAGTGTTTCCATTGAGCCGGCCGAAGACGACAAGCTGATTTACGAGGGCATTTCCGGCTTGGATCGTGTGGCGCAATTGGGCGTGTATTCGACAGGCGGAGCGATCACGTTGCCGCTTGACGACAAGGCGACCGGCTGGTTTTGGAAATGGGCGCTAGGCGGCTATGAAGTGACAGGCGACGCCGCGACCGGCTATACGCACACGTTCTATCCTGCCCGAAATGCGCTGATGCCTTCATTTTCGGCGAAAGTCGGGAAGGACATTATGGAACACGTGTTTCTTGGCAACGTGATTGAGTCGCTTGAATTGGAGATTGAGAACGAGTGGGCGCTGCTAACGGTCAACACATTGGGCGCGTCGGACAAACGGGCGCCGCTCGCCACTAACGTGCAATTTACGGAGGGGAACGTCTTTACCGCTCCAATGGCGGCGCTTGAAAAGAACGGCGCGGATATGAGCGCGTCGGTCAACAGTCTAACGCTAACTGTCGAAACCGGCGCGGACATCGAGAGCGCCCAAGGATTCGGATCGCGTTTCCCGAAAAAGGCGTTTATGGGTTCGATGGTCGTCACGTTGGAAGTCGCCCTTGGATTTGACAGCGATCAAGAGCTGATTGCCTTTTGGGGCGGCGCGGACGGGCCAAGCACTGACACGTTGCAAGAGTTCAGCTACACGTTGCATCTAGGAAACAATTTGGACATCATTTTTCCGCGGCTGATTTATACGGCATCGAGCCAACCGGTGGAAGGTCGGGAAGGCATTGTGCAAACCGTGACGGCGCGAGCCTTGTTCGACCAATTGACTGGCACAGGACCGATTCAAGTGTCGCTGACGAACAATAAGGCGTCGTATACGGTTGCATGAGGATAGGTGGAGCGCCTATCCTCATTCGCTTTTTAGCAAGATGAAAATCGGAGTATGGAGGGAGAACGAATGGCAAAGAAATTGACCGCAGGCGTTTTGAACGGGACGGCCTACCAAGAAACGTTAACCGTGACGTGGAACGGGGAAGAATTTGAGGTGGATATTCGGCCGCTGAATAACAAAGAAGCGATGGAAATCGAAGAACTCTTACAAGAAGGTGTGGCCGTAAAAGGAACGCCAACGCTAAAAGGCAAAATGACGCAAACGATCCAATTCGATACGAAGGCCAACCTGCGCGGCCGGAAACGGGCGGCGATCAAAGCTGTTGCATACGGGACGGTTGATCCGATGATTACGGAGCAAGTCGTGGAAAACGAATTTCCGCCGAAATTGGTCGATGAGATCGCCGCTCGTATTTACGAATTGACAGGCATCGGAAACAAGCAACAAATTCAAGAAGCAGTAGAGAATGACGAAGATTCCTTTCCTCAATCGTGAGGGAAGGAATTTTTATTTTCTCGTCAAAGAGTGCGGCATATCGCCGCTTGACATTCCCTACATGACGCCTTTGCAAAAAGAGGTGCTGATTGCACACCATAACAAAATTCAAAAAGAGAGGGAAAAGGAACTGAAAAAACTGGGAAGAGGTGCGCTTGCGAAAAGACATAAGCGATAAAGGAGGTGAGACGGATGGCGAACGTCGTGGAAATCGAAGTGAGGGGCACCGATGAAATATCGAAAGTTTTGCAAAGAGTGAGCAAGACAGCGGAAAAGGCATTTAGAGATGTCGAAGCCGCCATCGAGTCGATCCCCGACTTGGACATTGATGTGGCGACAGAGGCGGTTCAGAACGCGAAACGACACCTCGAAGAAATCGAGAATAAAGTAAAGTCTTTACCGCAGGCCAATGTGAAGGTGAATGCTCAAACTGAAGAAGCGACAGGAAAAGTCCAAGGCTTTTTGCGGACATTAAGGAGCATTCCAAGGAAGGTTACTACTCACATCGAAGCGCAAACCAATCAAGTGCGCGAACAAATGGATAGGCTAGCGGAGACCTTCCAAAACTTCGCGATCATCGGGCGAACCATGGTCGGAGGGGGATTGACAGCCTTTCTCCCTGCCCTTATTCCGACCATCTCTTCCTTAACGGTCACCGTCGGCGGATTAGGTACTGCTTTTGCTTCGGCCGGAGCGGGCGCTGCCGCTTTTGGATCGGTGGCCGTAACAGCCCTTAACGATGTTTTCGAGGCTAACGAGAAGTTGAGTGATTTACAAGAGAAGTTAAACAAGACGACGGACGCGAAGAAACAACAAAAAATTTTGCAAGAGATGCGTGCGGTAGTGGACGGGTTATCTTCTTCCCAACAAAAGGCGTTATCAAGCCTTCAAAAGTTCTTGGATTTTTGGGATGAATTCACAGCAAAATTCCAAGCGCCGGTTGTAGAGATTTTCGCTAGAAGTTTAGAGCAGATTCAGTCTGTTATTAAAGCGCTGGAGCCGGCTTTTAACGGAGCTGTTTCGGCCGTCGACCGCTTGTCGGCAAGTTTATCGAAAGGGCTGAAGTCCGAACCCGTCGAGCGGTTCATTGGGTTTTTAAATCAAAATGCAGGTCCGATGCTACAAACGTTCGGCAAGATAGCAGGAAATGTCATCATGGGGCTTATGAACATTTTCGTGGCTTTTGGAAGCGTAGGAAGTGACTTAGCGGATCGCCTGTTAAAGGCGAGCGAGTCGTTTGTCCAATTTACATCGAATTTGGAAAACAATCAAGGCTTCCAGAACTTTATCAATTATGCTATGGCGAACCTGCCGAACGTTATCGCTTTTATCGGGGAGTTAATCAAATTTATTATTAACTTTTCGATTGCTTTGGCGCCTATCGGGCAAACCGTTTTGCAGGTGGCGAACAGCTTTTTGGCTTGGCTGTCCTCGATCACTCAAAACCACCAATGGATCGCCCAGTTAATTGGCGTTTTGGTCGTGATGTCGGGGTTAATTACCGCATTGTCGCCTCTCGTCTTGGGCATGATGAGTATATTTAGAGGGCTAGGATCGGTATGGAATTGGATCGTTCCGATTGTGAAAAACCTAAATTTAAGCATCGGGACTAGACTGTTTTTGGCGTTCACTTCTGTCGGCTCGGCCATGTCTCGGGTAATTCCTTTGATCCTGAAAGTTGGATCATTCCTTTTGCGGTTGGCGAATCCCGTCACGCTTGTTATCTCGATTATCGCGGCATTGGCGATAATTATCTATCAAAATTGGGATTCGATCAAAGCATACTTGGCGCAAGTGTGGAATTACTTATCATCGTTGGCTCAAACGATTTTCAATATGCTTGGAGCGTTCTTTTCGCAAGTGTGGAACAGTGTTAAGAGTGTATCCATCACGGTCTGGAATGCCATCAAATCAGCCTTATCGACGGCGTGGAACACCATTAAAACGGTCGCTTCTACCGTTTTCGAGGCAATCAAAACAGCGATTTCGAATATTTGGAACACGATTAAGAGCGTGACCTCGACCGTCTGGAACGCCATCAAGTCGGCGTTGACGGCAACGTGGAACGGCATTAAAAGCGCCGTTTCGGCGGTCTTTAACGCGATCCAAACCGTGATTTCGACCGTGTGGAATGCCATTAGCACCGTGACGACAACGGTCTGGAACGTCATTAAAAGTGTACTGTTTACGTTGCTTAACAATTTAAAAAGAGATTTCAACAACGTTTTTAATTTCATTCAGACGATTGTTTCGACAGTATGGAATGCCATCCGTTCTGTCACATCGAGTGTATGGAATGGCATCAAAAGCGCGATCAGTTCTGTTATCAACGGCATCCGTTCGGGAATTTCGAGCGCGTTCAACAGTATTCGCAGTATCATTTCGAGCGTATGGAACGGAGTGAAAAGCGCAACATCCAGCGCATGGAACAGCGTGGTGAGCTCGGTTCGTGGAGCGGTGAACAAAGTCATCGATTTTATCAATCGCATGATTAACTCGATCAACAGCGTTCGCATTCCGATTCCGAAGATTCCCGACTGGGTTCCGGTGATTGGGGGACGCGGCGGCGGTTCGATTGGGTTCAATATACCGAACATTCCACGTTTGGCAACAGGTGGTGTCGTTGACGAGCCGACGCTAGCGATTGTCGGTGACGCCGGAGCAGGAAACCCCGAGATTGTGGCGCCGCAACGAATGTTACGAAGCATCATCCGTGAAGAACTGCAAAACAGCGGAGCACAAGGAGCAGAGCAAATACAAGTTGTCGTTCCTGTCGTCTTGGACGGCAGGGAAATTATGCGAGTGGTCACGCCTTATATCGACCGTGAACTCGGTCAACGGCGCATCGGAAAAATGAGGGCAAACGGCATAGGGGGGAGCGTCTTGTGATTACGTATGACGGGTTTGACCTTTCACCGTATCTACTCGTTCGAGACATTGGACGCCCCTTAATGCCGCCGCAAGAAATCACATCCATGTCTATCGCCGGAAGGCATGGCGCGTATTTCTTGGAGAAGCGGCATCAGTCGGTCGTCATTCCTGTCGAGGTGGTTATCTTTGAGCATCTCGACATGTCATATTTTGAACTGAAACGCTTCTTGGCCGGAAAATTGAACAAGAGCGAGCCAAAGCCGCTCATTTTCGATGATGAGCCGGACAAGTACATTAACGCCATCATTCAGGATCAAACGGAAATTGACGACTTGATTCGATCCGGTCAAGGAACGCTGAACTTTTTCTGCCCCGATCCGTTCTATTATGCAATTGAAGACGAGGTGTTTGAGTTCAGCGGCGCGGGCGTGTATGTCATCAATCGACAAAAGGGCAACGAGTATTCAGAGCCGTTGATTGAAATACAGGGAACATGCAGCGGCGGTTCAATTGGCGTGCGAACGCCGTTCACGTCCGTACGTTTTTCAGGAACGTTGCAACAGGGCGAAACGCTTGTACTGGATAGCCAACTTGTCACGTCCTACATTGTCGACGGATACGGAAACAAGCGATCAGCGAATCAGCATTTAGATTCGATGGATTTTCCGTTTTTGGACATCGAGGAAAACGAGGTGGAGTTTTTCACAGAGGGAAATGCGACCATTCAGAAAGCGACCGTCTACGCTCGAAGCCGATGGATTTAGAAAAGAGGTGAAACCATGGCGCAAACTCCTTATCGCGACCTAACAAGCCAAGACATTTTGGCCGCTCACATTTCAGGCTTGCAACACGACATCAACAAAATGCAGGCGGTTTTAGAAATGCAGACGGCGCAAGAGACAGGGCACGTATTGACACCCGTGGCGGATCAAGATGACCCGACCATTCGCTATCGAATTTACGAGGGAACGATACGAAATTGGCTCGACAACCCTGCGCCTGTCATCTATCGAAACGGCGTGCAAGTCGATCCAAGCGAATACGAAATCAGTCCGGCGCATGGCGTTGTCGTTTTTCACAATCAACAGAATTTAAACGATACCATCGCGGCAGACTTCACGTACATTACAAACGTTTCAGCATGGCGACAAAGCGTCGAGGGAAGCATTGGAAGCATTCCATCGTTGCAACAGGCGGTGGATCAACATTCGTTGTTGCTTGCTAATAATCCGGCGGGAGTTGAGCCCTTTTATCCGTTGTCGGGAACGTATGTCAGCCATTTTCGGCGCGATTACAATCCGTTGAATGCAGACGGAACGGCGAACGTGAACAGCCACGTGCCCGCGTTTCGGATATTGGTTTACGGCAACACGATTGACGCTTTTCCTTTTCCAGTGCCGACAAAAACACGGTTCGGCAAGGCGGCGATGAAGCTCAATTCGGCTAGTACGGACGTATCGTTGCGGATTGGCATTTATCGCGACAACGGCCTGCGACCGAGCGAATTGCTGTTTCAAAGCCCTGTCATCACCATTCCGGCGGCCGGAGGGTGGGGCATGGTGGACATTAATTTGGAGTTAGAACCGGGGTTCTATTGGATTGCAAGGCACGATGGGGCAACAGCGTATTATGACGGACTGAACCAAGTCAGTGCCATTCCGATTGTGAAATTCGATGCTCAAACATTCTTGCAAGATTTATCGCCACGCCCCAATCCTCATACGTTCTATGGAGGCTATCGGGCGACGAACATTCCTTTTGGGGATATGCCGTCAACGTTTCCGGCAAGCGGAGCGTTGTTTCAACGAAGTTCCTATTGCTCGCCTTGGCTAGTCGTGGCGTGAGGTGACGCCTATGCTGAAATACAATCAGTTGAGAGTCGGACGGTATAACATACTCGGAAAAATTCGATACAACAGCCAACCGCCGCAACGACAGCAACCCTTGTACAATCGACTGTCCAATGCTTTGTTGGTCGTGTATGACCAAAACGGGAATCGGCTTGGCGTATTGGAAAACGCGGATGACCCGATTTTGGAACAAGAGATTGGCAGTGTGGATACGCTGACGTTTTCCCTTCCATACAACGATCCAAAACGAGAATACATTCAAAATGAAAACATCGTCGAAGTCGTCAATCAGCGTTATTTCATTCGGGATGTCTCGAAAGTGAGAGCGGGAGGACGGCTCGAACTTGTTGTGTATTGCGAAGCGACATGGTACGACCTGCAATATACCGAGCCGATGAAAGCGTTGAGTTGGCAGGACGCGACGCCGGAACAAATCATGGCGGATATTCTGGACGGGACGGGGTGGACAGTCGGGCGCGTAGAAGTGACAGAGCGTCGAAACCTTCAGTTGGAAGAAGGATTAACGAATCGGCTGAAAGCATTGAGAGAGCTTCCCAACGTCTTTACGGGCGAGTTGTGGTTCAACACAAGCAACAATACAGTCGATTTCTTGCGGCCGGAAGGAAGGGATTCCGGAGCGTCTATCGTCTATCGGAAAAACATGAAGGAAATCGAAGTGAACTACAGTACGAAAAATCTTGTCACAAAGCTGTACTTGTACGGGAAGAACAATATGACGATTGAAGACGCTCATCCAGAAGGATTGCCTTATATCGAAAACTATCAATATACGACCAAGAAGAAAGTGATGGTCGTGAAAGATGAGCGTTTCACCAACCCGTTTCATCTTTACGAGCGCGGCGTATATGCTTTGAGTATCCTCTCGCGCCCGACCGCTTCATACGTGATGAAAGTCGCCGACTTGTCAAGAATGTCGGGTTTGAGCCATGAACAATTCGCCCTTGGCGATAACGTGTTTGTGTACGACAAAGAATTGGGCATCAACGAGAAGAAGCGCATTGTTCGTTGGAAGTACAACATCAAAAAGCCGTGGGAATCGGAAGTGGAGCTTGAACGTCCACAACCGACGCTGTCTGATTTGCTGTCGGGTGTTCAGGAAGCGGCATCCGTTTTGGAATCGGAGGATACGGTAGACAGACAAGATTTGCTGAATTTGAGTGTTTTTAATTACCTTATGAATTCCCGTGCCGATGACGGATTCAACTATTGGACGAATAGTGGATGGGAGATTGATCCGGTCAACGGATACAGCGGCAACGCCTCGTTTAAGGCAACGGCCGAAGAAGGAAAAACCAAGACACTCAAGCAAATCGTTTACCCGTCCCATCGCGATTCGTATTCCATCAGCATGCGAGTGGCGGCGGAAAACTTGCAAGTCGGGAGGGGGCGCGTCGGTGTTTACATTCGCATCAAGTACGCGGACGGAACAGAAGACGAGCCAATTTGGCTGTCACTGGCCGGAGGTGAGACGATATGATGTTCCAATTACTCAATCAAGTTATCGAAGTGAAAAACCCCGATCGGGGAGTTTCGGCGATTGAAATTGAGTTTGTCGTGGAGAATTGCCAATCGGGGCAGGTGAATGTCACCGACATCATGCTGCAAAGCGGTTCAATCGCGACTTTGTGGAAAGGGCATCCGTCGGAAACACGTTGGTCGCTAGACGGGTGATGGTATGAATAAAGGAGATTGGACGCGATTTCTCGCTACATTGACCAAATTTCAACGAAAAAAAGTGGATCATATCGAATTTGAGCTAGTCGCTGAAAACCTGCGGCGCGGAGCGATCCGCATCACTGACTTGCAATTGCAAGAAGGCGAACAGGCGACGGCTTCCATTCCGAACACGGCGGAATGGTTCCAACCTGCATACGGAACACTGGACGAAACATCAACGGCCGTTGGGGGAGACGTTTATTTAGGCGATCAGCCGAGAGTATTCGAGAATGTGAAAAATCGCTTCTACAACATTGTCGGGCGAGGACATGAAGCGATTATCGTGCCAAACGTGTACGAAACAGACTTCTCACGTCAACTGACGACTACTGTCGTGGACATCACGCTATACGCGAAAAACGACTTCGATTTGTTGCGGATTTCCACCAACTATGGAGACTATGTGGACGAATACGAGCGAGTATATCCCGACGAGCCGGAACATCCCTTAAATAAGCGATACAGCCGTGAATTTTTCTTTGAAGGCGGCGCGGCCGGAAGCGAAATTCGGTTGTGGGGCTCAAGGAACGAGGCGTCGATCAACGGCGTTCCGGCCAATCGGGCGAGCCGGAGCCTGCCTGTCGGCAACGGAACGCTCAAGATAAGGCGTCAATTGTTCATGGGCTTGCCTTATGGCTCGAACCGGATTCGCATCGAGTTTTACAAGCTAGTTAATGGGAAAATGCAAGACGTTGGCATTGGGTACTGGGGAGTTGTCGAACTCATTCAATGGCAGGAAGGGAAGTCCAAGCCATGATAAAGCTGTTATCTTGGTCGCTAAATGAGCCGTCAAACGCTGAATTTGAGCAATACGCGAGAGAAGTCTCAACAGGCTTATGGGAAATCATTGACCCGAACGCTTGGAAGAATTGGGGCGGCGATCAGCGCAACTTTTGGTACGCGTTTTTAGAACATCACGACAAAATACATGCGTTTGGTCTTCACGATTTCGGCGTGTTGGCCGACGGCTCCATTTATCATTACAAGGCCGGCGAATCGTATCCTGTCTTGACCGATGACGAGAGCGGCATTCGCTATTGGATGAGAGATTCGTTGCGATTTTTGGTGGATCACTACCCGAGTATCAAGTGGTCGTTACAAATGGTTTGTTTTAATGAAAGTCGGGTAGAGCCGATGTTAGATAACGTGAACAATGCACAAGACACGTTCATCCGACAACTGCGGAAAATCGCCGAACTCTACATGAACCGTTTCCCGAACCGCATCAAAGGGATTGAGATGGACTTTGAAAAAAGTTCGTCTCGAAGTCGCTCATATCAAGAAGCGGAAAAGTATCGCGATTTGCTTGTAAGGGTGAAAAACGAGGTTTGTATTCCGTTAGGGCTGGAATTGCGCGTGAACCTTCATGCGATGACGGGCGATTTTGAGCCGTATTGGTATCAATGGACAGACTATCGAACCGTCGCCAGCGGAAGGGATTTGAACGGAAATCAGGCTATCGACGAGTTCCAAATCATGTCCTATGATTTCTCGTCGGGCAATACTGCTCCTGGAGCGTCTACCCCATTGTGGTGGCTCGAACAGGTGTTGGATCACGTACGAAATGTACTGCCGCCGGAAAAGGTGTATGTCGGAACAGCCGCCTATGGGCGCCGCTGGCAGTTGAATGAGAAGCGGACAGGAACAATCGTAAGATATTGGCAGTTGCTTCAATGGCAAAACGGATTGTTCAAGCATAACGCTGGCAGTAGAAACGAGAATGACGAATTTGTTTGGTATAATCAATCGTTCATTCCATATGCCGGATTCCATGATGAAGAATCATCCTACGAAAAGACGTATTTGCATGTGTATGACCGATTTGCGGTGCAGTTCGCAACGTTAAAGACGTTTAACGATCAAACCGTGATTTTCCGTGATACGTACAACGGACAGGACTACATCACAAGCTATTCGAAGCACCAAAGAGCGAAGTTCACGGGCATCAAGAAAATATTGAACGATGTGACGAGCCGGATGGGGAACACGCGAACAGGCACGACTTGGACGCCGCGTGATACACTGTCCGGCTATACATTTTACGGCTATTCAGCGCATTCGGCGGTCTACAACTACAACAAAGACCTGAACACATGCGAACCAGCAGAAGGAAACGAAGGGCAGGACGGGCGCTTGTACTACTCATTCACCCTGCCAGAAGCGGGAAGCTATCGACTGATCGCCGTTGTCTATTTCCCGTATTTAAACCCGCGGATTCCCATCAGCGTGAACGGACAGGGCTTTGTCATCGGGGAAAAAGGAAATCAGCCCGAATGGTATCCGTTTTACGTCAATCCCGACAGGCATTTCTACGACTGCGATGTTTTTTCGTTTGGCACTTCAAACACGATTGAGGTTGGCATATGCGAAGACGATGCGCAAATTCTAGGGTTTATCGTTTGCGAGGCGTTTGAGCATGGCATGTCGGGCGGGGAAGTCGAGTATCGCGTCAATTTGCAGCCAGCGTGGAAACGAGGAGAAGTGACAAACGGGATCGTTTCAAAAGTGCAAGCCGCTTTTCCGGCGAACATGACTATCACCGGCGAATTATTGCGGAGGCCACCTCGTCCGGCCATCATATGGGAGGATATGTTTGGCCCACACGTTCGAAGCGGCATTACGGATTTGGCGAAAACAAAATACTATCTGCACGTCGATCCGAATTACGTTCCGCCGGGTGCTACACCCGATCCGAACTTGCAACGATGCGTCGGCGCTCCAGTGAGCAGGGGATACTCATTTGGATCATGGCGCCCCTATGCGGCGACAAGCACCGAGGAAGCGCACGTATTCGCCGATACAAGGACACAGTCTATGCAATTGATCGTCAACCGCCAATACGAGATGAACGCTCATATCGAAGCGGATTTGCGCGCTGACGTGAACGATAGAAACGCTGTGTACGGCATTCGCTTTTGCGCCGATCAAGCCGGACAAATCGGGCGAGGGTACGCCTTTGTTGCCGATCATCGAGCCGGACGATTTTATCTCAAATATGAAAGTGGCGGAAACAGCCAAGTGTTAGCGTCTGCTCCACTCACGTTGACGCTCGGACAACGCTACACATTCAAGGTTCGAGTGTACGGCAATCATATCAAGTGCATGGTCGGGAACACGGAAGTCATCGACTATCCGAGTACACAAACGTTTCCGGCGCCGCCAAACAAGGGAGCGCACGGTGTATATGCGAGTGGTTGTCGCGTGAAGTGCTATCGACTGCAAATCGCCACAAATGATCGGTATGAGCCGATGGAGAAGGTAGCAGCGATCATCGACGGCGTGGAACATGTTGCACTTGAAGAAACGCGGCCGTACAGCTATGACGAGCTAGGCTATCTTGTATATTCGGGCTTTGACCCCGATGAAGGGTTAGGCATTAAGATTTCCAATGACTACGAAAACCTCCCGATTGTAACCGTGCCGTCTTGGCAAGGGGAGAAAACCATCCGCATCCGTATGGCGGACGCAGGTGTATGGCTGCGCAATTTCTATGTCGGCGATTCGGAAGGCTATTCGATTGCGTGGAACGGCGACCTTGAAAGTTTCATAAAAGCCGCCGAATACACAATGCGATACGGTTGTAAAGGTGTGGCGATGTGGACAATCGGGCAAGAAGACCCGCGGATATTCACTTATATCCCATGAAAGGGGGTGAAGCCATGGGTATTTCTCCACATGACGGAAACGGGGTGACAATTACACTGCGAGAGATTTATGACTCGCTAAATGGAGTGTCGTCGTCATTGGACAGACTGGAACAACGAATTATTCGTTTGGAGGAAAAAACGTCCATGGCCAGTGAAGCTGATGAGCGAAGCCGGAACGCCTTGAAAAAGGCGGAGGAGGCGTTTCAAAAAGCAAGCGAAGCGCTTGTCCTGATCCAAGAAAAAGAGGCTGAGAAAAAAGAATTCAAGAAAATGTGGTTTAGCGCGATCCTAACAGCTATCACTCCGTGGCTGTTAGGTTTTTTATTCGCCCTTATTTATCTTGTCCAGAAAGGAGGTGAGTTGTGATGAAGGATTGGAAGAAAATCATCGGGTATTTCATCCCGATTGTCGCGCTTGTGATTGCCAACATTGTCAAGGTTGATGATCCGTCGCAAATCGAAGGAGCGCTGGAAATCATCGTTTCCGGCGTTTTTGGTTTGTTGGCGGCGATTGGGGTCTACAAGAACAATGACAAAAGCGACGAGAAGGACAAAAAATAATGGGAAAGGGTGGTTGGAATATGCCTTGTAGTGATATTATGATGCCGCATGTTGTTTGCACTGATGCCAGCTACTATACAGAAAACGCTACTTCAATTGATGTAACGGTCTCTTATCAAGGTGGAGGAATTGCAGATCCAAACGGCGATGGATTTATTGCGCCAACTTGGGATTATGTCTTGGCATTAGAAATTTATGATGGTTATTGGAAGGCTGTGGAATTGCAATCGGGATATTATAGACATCAAACACCTGTCAAAAAATTTTACTTGGCCGGAAAGAAAGAAGGTCGATACAGGGTCCGTTTGTACTATCAAGCCAGAGAAAATGAAGAATATACGGGGGTGGTAACAACATATTCTTTCATGGTGTATCGCTGATTGTTAAGGGGCAGGGGCGCCCGAATTGGCGCCCCTTCATTTGAAAGGAGTTAAAAAATTGGTTAAAATGGTAACGACTAATAAGGAAAAGGGGGAGGATTCGAGTTGGGCAAATTGGCTTTTGGATTGTTAGCCGCCGTTGTTTTAGGGATCGGGTTTTTTGTAATGAGCGATAAGGATGCCCAAAGTGCCAAACCTGCCTCAAATACACAGCAATCGAAATGGGAGCAAAAAGAACAGTTGACTGTTGGAATTGATCCACATGATCATCCTGAATACAAATCGAATTTTGAGCTCTACTTTGCTCATCTTAATTCTGCTGTTCTTGTAGACAAAGCAAATGTTGATAATGGCGGGAAAACTTTAAGCAACGAAGATTATAAGAGAATTTTAAACGACATCAGGAAGAATTTAGACAATATCAAATATGACGGAGAAAAGAAAGACGAGCTAAACAAAGTGAAAAAGCTGGTGGATCAAGCGATTCAAAATAACGCAATCAAAGGCGATGAGATTTTTTACGAGATTCACCAAATCATTCATGAGTTGGATAAGCACTTTAACACAACTTATTTTGTCGATGAAGTTTCAAACAAACAATCTGAAGCATCGTTTTTCATTGAGAAAAGCGAATTTGACGATGTATATAAATGGTTGGCAAGCACTAAACGGGATCTTCATTCTGACAAATACGACCCGTTTAGAGACAGAGAGGAATTTTTGGTTCACATAGCGCATGCGAGTTATGCATACTCAAGACATTTTTACAATCTCGAAGATGACATTTTTATGAAAATGAAGTTAAGTGAGTTAATCAAACTATTTGGGAAAATGAAAAACGAATCCGATTCAAGAAAATATAATGAGTATATCGAACAATTTGATGCCATTTATGATGAAATCCAAAAAGAACGACGCCTGTAAAGGGCGTTTTTTGTTTGCCTTTTATTCCAAAACATCGAAGGAGGAATGGATATGGCTGACTTCGTCCAAGTCATCGACCCAGGCCATGGCGGCCACGATCCAGGTGCAGTGGCGAACGGACTTCGCGAAAAAGATTTGACGCTGAAAATCGCACTCTATACGAGAGACTACATTCATGAGCTATACGAAGGTGTCAAGGTCTACCTCACTCGCGACAAAGACGTTTTTGTCAGCTTGAGCGACCGCGCTGCTTTTGCCAACCGACTCAACGCGGATCACTTTTGTAGCATTCATATCAATGCAGGCGGTGGCGAGGGATTCGAGTCGTACATTTATAACGGCTCGTATTCTAGCAAACCGAAAACACAGGCATTGAGAAACGTTTTACACGATACCATTGTTGCCGAAACGAAATTTGTTAATCGCGGGAAGAAAGAGGCGAACCTTGCCGTTCTCCGCGAGACGAGGATGTCGGCCGTTCTGACCGAGAATGGGTTTATTGACAATAAAAATGATGCTGATTTTCTGAAGTCGGATGACAGTCTACGGAAGATCGCACTTGCACATGCACACGGGCTGGCCAAAGCGCATGGGTGGAAAGCGAAAGCGAAGCCCACGTTAGAGGCAAAGCCTGTACCGAAGCCGTCGGACGGTGGGAAGGTATTCTACCGAGTGGTGGCAGGCAGTTTCGCGGATCGAGAAAATGCTGAAAAACGAGTAAGGGAGTTGAAAGAAAAAGGGCTTGATTCTTTTATTGATGTATACAGAGCCTAACTACTTTCAAACGGAAAGGAGGTGATTTATGATAAATGTAAATACCAAATCTAGGAGGTTTTACAAATGAAACTGTACAAACCGATGATTGGTATGTTGGTCGCTGTCTTGTTGTCGGGGTGCTCTGATTCTCCGGAAAAAGAGTCGAAAGAACCAGACAAGCCTAAGGCAGAACAGACAGAACAAGAGCGAAACACGAAGCAGGATAGCCAAAGAGAAGAACAGAGCAAGGAGAAGGGGACTCGAAACGAAGAACAAAGCTCCAAACAGGAAGATAGGTCAGAGAACCAACAATCAAAAAATGCTGAGTACGAAGCTATTCGGTCATACGTTGGGCAAAAAGTGAACTGGAAGCCGGGTGTGAAAGAGAGCATTCAAAAGTTTGTCCGAGACCACCATCAATTTTATGAGGACACGCTAACCTACGGGAGAATCAAGAATGTCAATTGGGAGCAACAAAAGAAGCACGCTGATGCCTTGATTAAGGAAGCAAAAGCAATCATCCCCGAAATCACGGAACAGATCAAAACCATGGAACAGAACAACTTGCTCGATATAGTATCTATTGATGACGATCCGAGAGATTTGAAATTGGATTTTGAAGTTCTCGAGGTTGTTCTCGAAATTGCAACAAGCCAAAAAGATACAACCGGCCTGGTGTATGCACATCGGATTTTGCACGACTTGGATGTTGAATTGAACGGGACGAAGACGCACAAATTCGGGATGAGTTCATACTATCATGGTGGTGAGAATCGTCCAGAACTATGGAAATATATCGAAAAAAACGGAAGAGAGCGCCCACTTTCTTGGAATGAACAAAAAAGCAAGAGGTGATAGGGAATGAATATCGTTGCAATCAATATGTCTGGTCAATCGATTCCTGTTTATCGACTTGATGGATATACTGGAGAAAAAACACGGATTGGAACTATTTATCCACACGAGTTATATGGGTTGAATTATTTAGCTGGTGGTGACTATGTGTATTTTGACATTTTGTTTCGTAATTCAAGCGGATCCTTACAATGGGGGACGATCATCGAACCTCCCGAAAGTGCGAGAGAAAACGCCTATCGCTCCAAATATAGCTATGGAACCATAACAAAAAACGGGAAAACATATTATACATTCAAGATGACAAGAACAGAAAACCTTTATAGCGTGTCAGGGCGGAAAATAGGTTCTGTGGCGGCTGGGCAATATGTGGCGACCATAGCTGATCCGAGTTCCGGCGACACAAATCCTCATTGGTTGCAAGTCTATTTTGCTCGTAGTACTAGTGGTGTATGGGACTCTCTCGCTGCGGATGGAGCTAGCTATGGATTTGTAAATATCGGCCTTGAAGACGGGTCGATGTATAATACCGTTTCTTGTGATGGATTGTGGTCAAAGTATTTTTAGCTAAACAAAAGGCGGATCTCTCCGCCTTTTTTTGACCACGTGACCACATTGTGACCACGAATTTAATCAAAAATTATATTTTTTATTGGATATTTAAACCTTACAAGTCTCTAAAAATCCCTATAATTCAACATTTAACAGACTTAAAGAAACTTTGATGTCCATTGATAAGCGATGGGCGGCATGATGTAATCCGCCTAGCGAAACAAAGAACACTGGGAGTAATCCCGGTGTTCTTTTTCTTTTTGCCGCTGGGCAGTAGTCAAATTGAACGTGAAGTTTTGCACTCGGGGCGGCAGGATGGAGCTTGAGTTCTTTGACGAGCAGCGGCGGGGCCGCAGCATCAGCAACCACTCCGCGATGGCCTGTTGACCATGAATACGTTCCGAGCCGGTAGTCGACCGTTTCGCTGTTGATGGTCAATACCAGTTTTGGCGGTTCGAATGAACAGCCGGAAAATCATAGAAGCAGGAGAAAAAACAAACTCCGTCGTTTTCTCATAGGCAATTCCCCCTTTTTTAGTTTAGGCGTCTTTTCTGCAGATTTGTTGCGTTTATCCGCACGGAAAAGGGAATAAAAACATAATGGAGACGTCTAAACAAAGGAGGACAACACGATGAATGAACGGATTGAACGCGACTCGCTCGGCGAGGTGCGGGTGCCGGCCGATAAATACTGGGGGGCGCAGACGGAGCGGAGCCGGCAAAACTTCCGCATCGGCAAAGAAACGATGCCGCTTGAACTCATTTACGCCTATGCCGAGTTGAAAAAAGCGGCGGCCATCGTCAACCATCGAGCCGGGAAACTGAGCGAAGCGAAGCAGCGGGCGATTGTGGCCGCGTGCGAGGAAATTTTGGCGGGCCAATGGGATGACCATTTTCCGCTCGTCGTCTGGCAGACGGGAAGCGGGACGCAGACGAACATGAACGTCAATGAAGTCGTGGCGAGACGGGCGAGCGAGCTGCTGGATGAGGGGGAAGGGCGCATTCACCCGAACGATGATGTGAACATGTCGCAAAGCTCGAACGACACATTCCCAACTGTGATGCATATCGCGATCTTCACGAAGATCCAAACGCACCTCCTGCCAGCGCTTGATGGCTTGATCGGGACATTCGCGACCAAAGAACGCCAATATGGGAAGACGATCAAAATCGGGCGCACCCACTTGCAAGACGCGACGCCGCTCACATTTGGGCAGGAGATTTCCGGTTGGCGGGCGATGCTTGAGAAAAGCAAGGCGATGATCATGGAGGCGAGTGAGAAGCTGCTTGATTTGGCGATCGGCGGCACGGCGGTTGGCACCGGAATCAATGCGCCGCCGGGATTTGGCGAGCAAGTGGCCGAGCAGCTAAAAACGCAGACGGGCTATCCGTTCCGTTCTTCAACCAATAAATTCCATGCGCTGACAAGCCATGATGAGATCGTGTATGTCCACGGAGCGTTGAAAGCGCTCGCCGCCGATTTGATGAAAATCGCCAACGATATCCGCTGGCTGGCGAGCGGGCCGCGCTCCGGGCTCGGGGAGATCACGATTCCAGCCAATGAACCCGGAAGCTCGATCATGCCGGGGAAAGTGAATCCAACGCAAAGCGAAGCGATGACGATGGTCGCTGTGCAAGTGTTCGGCAATGACGCCACGATCGGCTTTGCGGCGAGCCAAGGCAACTTCCAATTAAATGTGTTCAAGCCGGTCATCGCCTATAACGCCATTCAGTCCGTGCAGCTGCTCGGCGATGTGATCCGCTCGTTTGATGAACGGTGCGCCCAAGGGCTGGAGGCGAACGAAGCGAAAATGAAAGAATACGTGGACCGCTCACTCATGCTCGTGACGGCGTTGAGCCCGCGTATCGGCTACGACCGGGCGGCGGAAATCGCCAAGCTCGCCCATCGCGAAGGGTTGACGCTCAAGGAAGCGGCGTTGAAAACCGGGTATGTCACGGCGGAGCAGTACGAGGAATGGGTGAGACCGGAGAAAATGATTTAAGGGAAAAGCGCTCATCCCGCTTCCGTGGGATGGGCGTTTTCATTTTTGACTTCTCCCTTTTTTCTCCTTCTCCCCTTTGTTGCAAATCCATTCCAAAAGTTGTGTATATTCGATATTATATTAATAGTAGAAACTAGATAGTGCCTACCCCTAAAAGTCCCATTGATCACCATAAAAGGAGTTTGATGTCATGACGATCAACGAACCGTTGCTTTCCCCGCTTGAGCAAGTTGTCCGCAATATTGAACAAGTCATTGTCGGAAAACGCAATGTCATTGTGCTCAGTTTAACGGCGCTGTTGGCCAAGGGCCATGTGTTGCTTGAAGATGTGCCGGGCGTCGGCAAGACGATGCTTGTGCGCGCGCTGGCGAAATCGTTCAGCGCCGAGCTGAAACGGATTCAATTTACGCCGGATTTGTTGCCGAGCGATGTGATCGGCGTTTCCGTCTATAATCCAAAAGAACGGCAGTTTGAGTACAAGCCCGGCCCGATTGTCGCTCATATTGTGTTGGCTGATGAGATTAACCGGACGTCGCCGAAAACGCAGTCGGCGCTGCTTGAGGCGATGGAAGAAGGAAGTGTGACGGTGGATGGTGTCACGCGGGCGCTGCCGCAGCCGTTTTTTGTGATGGCGACGCAAAACCCGATTGAATATGAAGGAACGTATCCGCTTCCTGAGGCCCAGCTTGACCGGTTTTTGTTGAAATTGCATATGGGCTATCCGTCCCCTGACGAGGAAATCGAAATGTTAAACCGTCTAGAAAAGACGGCACCGCTGGCGGAGATCGGCCCGGTGATGTCGCTTGATGAATTGCTTGCGCTGCAACGAAAGGTAGCCGACGTGCATGTGAGCGATACCGTGAAACGATATATCGTCGATCTCATCCAGCAAAGCCGTCAGCATGAAGCGGTCTATTTAGGCGTCAGTCCGCGCGGATCGGCCGCATTGATGAAAGCGGCGCAGGCGTACGCGTTCATCCATGGCCGCGATTTTGTCATCCCCGATGATGTGCAGCAGCTCGCTCCCTATGTGCTCGCCCACCGCCTGCTCGTCCGGCCGGAGGCGAAATGGGACAAGTTTGATGCAGAAACCATCATCGGACAGCTCATTGCCCGCACGCCGGTGCCGGTGCCAGGGCGGCGATGAGCATGAGAGGAAAATGGAATGGCCGACGATGGCCCGCTTTTCTTCGCCTGTTGATTTTGGCGGCTGTCTTGTTTTCGTACGCCATGTTTCAAGGTGGATTTGTCAGCTGGTTTTTGTTTTACAGCTTTTTGCCGTTCGGTTTGTATGCGTTCTTGGTCGCGATGTATCCGCTTCGACGCGCCGCGGTAAGCCGGACGGTGCCGGCGCGGCGCTACCATGCGGGTGAATCGATTCCGGTGATGGTTCGTATCGAGTTGCCGTGGGCGGTTCCGCTGGCGGCGCTTGCTGTTGCTGAGGAAGGGTGGAAGCACGGAGGAGAGATGATTGCGATTGCTTGGCCGTTTCGCCGCCACCTTTCTTGTACATGGCCGCTTTCCTTGCCGCGCGGCCGTCATCAATTGGAAGCTGTTCGCTTGGAAGCGCGCGATGTCTTTGGCTGGGTGAACAAAACGGCATCGTTTTATGCCCCGTGCACGGTCATCGTCTATCCACGTTATATCGAATGGCCGCCTGAGATGGTGTGCGAATGGTTTGCCCAAGGAAAAGCTGCGCGCACGCTTGCCTATCGCCGCGATATGGCCGTGGCGGCCGGCGCCCGTGAATACGTGCCTGGGGACAAAATGTCGTGGGTGCATTGGAAGGCGTCAGCGCGCAGACAGGAACTGATGACCAAAGAGTTTGATGAACAGCGCAATGACGATTGGATCGTTGTGCTCGACGGCGCCGCGTCTCCATGGTTTGAGGAGCTTGTCACGTTAGCGGTTTCCGTATCGAAGGCGTTGATCGATGAGGGGGTGCCGGTCGGGCTGTTCGTTGCTGGAAAAGAGCGTTCTTTCTTAGCGCCGCGCCGCCATGACGGACAGTGGCAGTCGATTCTTCTCCGGTTGGCGGAAGTGGACGTCGGCGGCCAAGAGCCGCTCGCGCATGTTTTAGCTGAGGAGGCGAACTGGAGGACGGCTGCTGGTTGCATCATTGTGACGTCCGCGTTGTCCGCCCAGTTGGCCGGGCAGCTGCGAGCAATGGCGCCAAAACGCCATATTGTTCTGTATGTTGTCAACCGTGAATGGGGAGAGGATGAGCGGAATTGGGCGGACAGGCTTCGCCGCAGCGGAGTGTACGTATCGCGCATTGACCCGCAGGCGTTGCAAACCGTCCGGCAAGGAGGAGGAGACGGATGAGACCGTTAGGGGCAAACATGTTATCTACCGTGCTGCCTAACGCCCTAGCCGCTTGGCTGCTCACGGAATGGCTTTGGCCGTTAGAGGCCGTCACCGATACAGCGCATATAGGCGTGTTTGTATCATTTGTCGCCCTTTGTTTCGGACTTCATTTGCTCCGTGTTCCCATATGGCTTTCCGCGCTCGGGAAAATGGTTTATATATGGTGGGCGCTTTCTCGTTTATTTTCTTTTGCTTCGATCGCCGCTTTGCCTTATGCGCTTTGGCGGGATAGCACCGTCTGGTTGTCGGGCGATTGGTCTTCTATGCCGGGCGATGCGCTGCGCACCTTTGTCTTTTTTCTGCTGTTATGGGCCGTTTCGTTCCTGTTGCATTGGCTTATTGTACGGCGGAATCGGTGGTTTGTCCCATACGCGTTGACAGTTGGGTATATCGCTGTGCTTGATACGTTTCTGCCATATAGCGGCAACGGGGCGATCCTTCGTCTTGTTGCGCTCGGCTTTTTTGCTTTCGTTTGGCTCCAGGGCGAAGAGCTGCAGGCAAAAGCGCCGTCTTTTCGCATCGGAAAGTGGCGGGCGGCCGCTCTATTCATTCCTGCCGTCGCTCTTGCGGTTGGGTATGCGGGTCCGAAGCTGCCGCCGCAATGGCCGGATCCGGTGGCGTTTATCCGCAGCTATCACGCCCAGCCGGAAGAAACGAACGATGACTCACCTTCTCCTGGTGTGGCAAAAGTGGGATATGGGCAAAATGATTCCCGCCTCGGCGGGCCGTTTATTGCTGATGATACCGTCGTTTTCATTGCCAAAGACCAAGGCCGTCATTATTGGCGCGTCGAAACGAAAGACATTTACACGGGAAAAGGGTGGGAAGCGTTTCAAAGCGAACAAGTCCAGTCGTTTGGAAACGGTGAGCTGATTAGGTATGAATGGTGGAGCGACAAAGTCAAGACGGTCGAGCAGACGGCGGAAATCACCCGCCAAGACCAGGCGTTTCATCTCGTCTATCCGCTCGGCTTGCAACAGGTGCAAACGTCTGACCATATCGTCTACCGCATGCATATGGCGACGGAAAAAATTTATACGAGCGATCAAAACGCCAACGCGCTTCCGATCCGTCAGTATATGCTGACGTATATGGAGCCAGATTTTCCGATTGAGGCATTGCGCGCCGCTCCTCCTGTCCAAGACCCGCCCTTTTTGAAACGCTATACGCAATTGCCAGAGACGCTTCCGCAGCGGGTTCGCGAGTTGGCGAAGCAAATTACTGATGGAAAAGAAACCGTGTACGACAAGGTAAAAGCGATCGAGCAATACTTCCATCTGAACGGATACACGTACGAAACGACGGACGTCGCTGTTCCCAGGCCTGATCAAGATTACGTCGACCAGTTTTTATTTGAGACGAAGCAAGGGTATTGCGACAATTTTTCCACCTCGATGGCGGTGCTCGTCCGCACACTGGGCATTCCAGCGCGCTGGGTGAAAGGGTACACATCCGGACGGTTGGTTGGGGAACAAGACGGGCAATCGGTTTATGAAGTGCGCAACAACGACGCCCATTCATGGGTCGAAGTGTATTTTGAAGGCATCGGCTGGGTGCCATTTGAACCGACGCAAGGGTTTGTCAATCCATATGCGTTCTCGCTTGCCGCTTCGAATCCAGAGGAGCCAGAACCACAGCTGCAGCCGGAAGAACGGGAAACGCCGCATGTGCCGCTCGATCAATTACTTGAGCAACCTTCGACGGCACAGGGGGAGCATTGGTGGGAGAAGCTGGCGGATGTTTGGTCGTGGAAAATGGGATTAACCACGCTGGTCGTGTTGGCCGTGTTGGGCGGAGCGGCCTATGCGACAAGGCGGAAATGGTGGCCGCGCTTTACGCTGTTTCGGTTCCGCCGCCGGAAACTCGATGGGGCCGCCTGGCTCATTTCTGCGTACGGGGCGCTTCTTCGCCATTTGCAAGATTATGGACTTAAGCGTCGGCCGCATGAAACGCTGCGTCAATACGCCGCCGAAGTGGATCGCCTGTTTGAAACAGATGAGATGAATCGGTTGACGAAACTATATGAACGCGCCGTATACGGAACGGGAATCAAGGAAGCCAATGTCCGTGAAGCGGTGGAATTGTGGGAAAATTTAATAAAAAGGACGATCTCTTGACCGTATGCCGGCAAGTTGATAGAATGAACTCAAATTTGCATACGGATAGACGAAAGCCCTTCATATAAGCGCAAGAATATGGCTTGCGCGTCTCTACCGGGCCGCCGTAAACGGCCCGACTATGAAGGCAGAAGACGCTGCTATTCTGCCTTCATCCATGTTTTGGGCAATGGCAGCGTTATTTTTTTGACGGGGTGGAAAACATGAACCAAGAAATGATCGTCGTCTTGGACTTTGGCAGTCAATATAACCAGCTGATTACCCGCCGCATCCGAGAGTTTGGCGTCTACAGCGAACTGCATCCGCACACGATCCGTGCTGAGGAAATTCGTGCGCTGAACGCCAAAGGAATCATTTTCTCGGGCGGTCCAAACAGCGTGTATGATGAACAAGCGTTTACATGCGACCCAGCGATTTTTGAGCTGGGGCTGCCGATTTTAGGGATTTGCTACGGGATGCAGCTAATGGCGCACCATTTAGGAGGTAAGGTGGAAAAAGCGACGCACCGTGAATACGGCAAAGCGCTCATCCAAGTGAAAAACGATTCTTTGCTTTTTCATGGTTTGCCGGACGAGCAAGTCGTTTGGATGAGCCACGGCGATTTGGTGACCGCTCCGCCGGCTGGTTTCGCTGTCGATGCGACGAGCCCTTCGTGCCCGATTGCTGCGATGAGTGACGAACGGCGAAAATGGTATGGAGTGCAATTCCATCCAGAAGTGCGCCACTCGGTATACGGCAATGATCTATTGAAGAAATTTGTCTTTGAGGTATGCGGCTGCCGGGGCGACTGGACGATGGAAAACTTTATTGATGAGCAGGTGCGCCGCATCCGTGAACAAGTGGGCGGAAAAAAAGTGCTGTGCGCCTTAAGCGGCGGAGTCGATTCGTCGGTTGCTGCCGTTTTGGTGCACCGCGCCATTGGCGATCAACTTACTTGTATTTTCGTCGACCATGGCCTTTTGCGCAAAGGTGAAGCCGAAAGCGTCATGAAGACGTTCCGTGAGCAGTTCCAAATGAATGTCATTAAAGTTGATGCGAAAGACCGCTTTTTGGCGAAACTCAAAGGGGTTACGGACCCGGAACAAAAGCGGAAAATCATCGGCAACGAGTTTATTTACGTATTTGACGACGAGGCGGCCAAGTTTGAAGGCATTGAATTTTTAGTGCAAGGCACGCTCTATACCGACATTATCGAAAGCGGCACGGCGACGGCGCAAACGATCAAATCGCATCATAATGTCGGCGGTTTGCCGGAAGATATGAAATTCGAACTGATCGAACCGCTCAATACGCTGTTTAAAGACGAAGTGCGTGCACTCGGCACGCAACTAGGAATCCCAGACGAAATCGTCTGGCGGCAGCCGTTCCCGGGGCCAGGGCTTGGCATCCGTGTTCTTGGAGAAGTGACGGAAGAAAAATTGGAAATCGTTCGCGAATCAGACGCCATTTTGCGCGAAGAAGTGAAAAAAGCTGGGTTGGACCGCGAAATTTGGCAATACTTTACCGTCCTTCCCGACATTCGCAGCGTTGGGGTGATGGGGGATGCCCGCACGTACGATTATACGGTCGCCATCCGCGCGGTGACCTCGATCGACGGGATGACCGCCGATTGGGCGCGCATCCCGTGGGATGTGCTCGAGCGGATTTCAACGCGCATCGTCAATGAGGTGCCGCATGTCAACCGCGTCGTCTACGATATTACAAGCAAGCCTCCGGCAACGATCGAGTGGGAATAAAAACGAACAAAAGACGAACATTTACAAATAAATGTTCGTCTTTTTTCTTGACAGGTCATCTTCAGGCTGATACAATAGCCGTGGAATCATGAATATTGTTGAATTCCGTCGTATAATCCCGGGAATATGGCTCGGGAGTTTCTACCAAGCTACCGTAAATAGCTTGACTACGAGGGATGCGGGATAGGAGAGTGCTTGTTTGTCCTCTCTCTGTTCGTCATTCCTTCCTAGTCAACGCTTCTGGTAGCTGCTAGAAGCGTTTTTTATTTTATGTATAGGAGGGGGCAGACGTGAGAAAGTACTTCCAGTTTGATGAGCTCGGCACGAACTATCGAACGGAGATGATCGCCGGGCTGACGACGTTTTTGTCGATGGCGTACATTTTGTTCGTCAACCCATTTACCTTGTCGTTAGGGGCTGTGAAAGATTTTCCTGATGAACTGCGCATTGACCAAGGCGCCGTGTTTGTCGCCACGGCTTTGGCAGCGGCGTACGGATCGATTTTGATGGGAGTGTTGGCCCGCTATCCAATCGCCTTGGCGCCTGGGATGGGGCTGAATGCCTTTTTCGCCTTCACCGTCGTGCTGCATATGGGCATTCCGTGGCAAACAGCGCTGGCAGGAGTGTTTGTTTCCGGCGTCATTTTTACGATTTTATCGCTCACCGGCATTCGGGAAAAAATTATCGATGCCATCCCGGTTGAACTGAAATATGCAGTCAGCGCCGGAATTGGCCTGTTCATCACGTTCATCGGCTTGCAAAACGCTGGAATTATTGTCGATAACAAAGCAACGCTCGTCGGATTAAGTTCGTTGAAAGACGGCAATACACTGTTGGCCATTTTTGGATTGTTCATTACTGTTGTTTTGATGGTAAGAAAAGTAAACGGCGGCGTCTTTTACGGCATGGTCATTACCGCGATTGTCGGCATGATTTTCGGTTTGATCAAAGTGCCGCATCAAATTGTCGGCGCTATTCCGGATATTTCGCCAACATTCGGTGTAGCGATCAAGCATTTGCCGGACATTTTCTCGTGGAAAATGCTCGGTGTTGTCTTAACGTTCTTTATTGTCGACTTTTTCGATGCGACCGGGACGCTCTTGGCTGTCGCCAACCAAGCCGGGTTGTTGAAAAACAATAAACTGCCGCGCGCCGGCAAAGCGCTGCTTGTCGATGCGACAGCGGTGATGGTTGGGGCGGTGTTCGGCACATCGACAACGACGTCGTACATCGAATCGTCAGCCGGCGTCGCCGCTGGAGGGCGCTCAGGGTTTTCCGCGGTCGTGACGGGGATTTTGTTCTTGCTGGCATTGTTCTTCTCGCCGCTGTTAAGCGTCATTACCGCACCGGTCACCGCGCCAGCGCTCATCATCGTCGGGGTATTAATGGCCTCGTCGATCGGCGAAATTGACTGGAAGAAGTTCGAAGTCGCTGTACCGGCATTCTTCACGCTCATCACGATGCCGCTTTCCTACAGCATCGCCACTGGGATTGCCGTTGGCTTCATCTTCTACCCGATCACGATGATTTTAAAAGGCCGCGGCAAAGACGTGCATCCGCTGTTGTATGTGCTGTTTGTCGTCTTTATTTGTTACTTCGTCTTTTTACGGGAATAGTAACGGAGACGCAAGACTGTTCCAAAAGGCAGTTTGGATAGCCTTTCGGAGCAGTCTTTTTTGTATGTCCTAAAAGGTCGGTCAAGGATTGCAGAAATTTGCTGCTGGCAATGGTTTTGAGGCAGGGATTTGGCATCGTGGCCAATTGGCCGTTGTCATTGGAATTCATTATATTGATCGAGTAAATCGAAAAACGAGCATTGGCTACTGGCTTGGCGAATCGTTTCAAGGAATGGGATTGATGACGAAAGCATGCAAGGCGTGCATTGACTATTTGTTGGTTGAACAGGGGATGAATCGTGTCGAAATCCGCTGTGCGGTAGAAAATCAACGGAGCAGAGCGATTCCTGAACGGCTGGGATTTACGAATGAAGGGACGATTCGAGATGCGGAGTGGCTTTACGATCATTTTGTTGACCATGTTGTGTACGGGATGTTAGCAAGAGAGTGGAAGAGATAAGAACAAAGCGGTTTTGATTTGAAAGAAAAAATCTTGAAGTGTGAGTAAAATATTTGTGGGTGGCATTCCGGAATGATTCCCCGACGAGGGTTGCGAACTTTTGTTCGCGACGCTCGTCGGGGCCACCAAGCGAAGCGCGGTAGAACAAGCAAATGTCATGCAAAAAGGACTCTCTCCCTGCTATGATGGTGATTGGCAAACCAACCGAAAACAGGAGGGAGAGAGTCCATGAAACATCTTACCACAGAATGGCCTTTATTAAAAGAGCTGGAGGAGCAATTAGTCAGAACTCTTCAAAAGGTGTTCGCTGTCTTGTTGGCGGCCCTTTTGGAGGAGATCGATCAACAACTGGCGGAAGCGCGGGACAAGCGCCGGTATCAGCTGAAAGACAAACGGCCGACTACGATCCAAACGCTGTTTGGGGAAGTGACGTTCCGACGGAACTACTACTATGACCGGCAAACGGGGAACTATACCTTCTTGCTGGATGCCGAACTGGGCTTTGATGGAGCCCAATCGATCAGCCCTTGCCTCGAGGAAACGGCGGTCGAGTTGGCCGTGGAGTGCTCTTCCTACCGCAAAGCAGCTCGCACACTCGAGTCAATCGTGGGGTATGCGGTCCTCAGCCACGAGGCGATTCGCCAGTTGGTGCTCGAGGCCCCTGTCTCGCTGCACCGCCCTGTTTCCAAACGGCATGGCCGAGTGTTGTTTGTGGAGGCGGAAGGACTCTGTTTCCCGCCAGGGGAAAGGAAAACGGGCGAAAGAAGAGAAAATCCTGGCGGTTCACGAGGGATGGAGACGAAACGGGTCGCAGCTCGAGCTCGTGAACCGGCGCCACTACCTCCATGAAGGGACGGGGGACGTGTGGGAACGGTTTGAGGAGTGGCTGATGAAGGAATATGCCTATGATCCGTGCCGGGACTTGTTGATCATCAACGGCGACGCGGCGGCGTGGATCACGGCCTGCCGGGAGTATTTTGGGAAGCGGGCGTGCTTTCAGCTGGATCGATTTCATGTGGCGCGGGAGCTGCGTCAGTGTCTGTCCGGCCATCCGCGTTGGCGGGAAGTGCGGAAGAAGCTGGCGAAACAAGACGAAGAAGGGCTTCTCGTGGAGCTGAACAGCGCCATCGGCACGTTGGAGGACGAAGCGAAAGAGAAGCAGATGGCTGCCATGATCCGCCGGATCGAGTCGATGCCGGGATGCATCCGGGACTACCGGGAGTGGCTGTCGGAGCAAGGGGTGGAGCCGACCGGCATGCGTCCGATGGGCCACGCCGAGAGCGTGATGAGCCGATTTGCGCATCGGGTGAAATCCCGCCGCAGCTGGAAAGACCAAGGGCTTCGAGCGTTTCTAAAAGCGATGGTGGCCCGAATCGACGGGATCCGGTGGAGAAAGGGACCGTTGGAGGAGGAAGAGCCCCGGAGGGCAGCCTCGTCCTCGACAAAGTCCAAGCGGATTGAACAGGCCAAACGGAAGGCAGGACGGTTGTGGGCGGATGTGGTGCGTCAGAATCTACCGTGTCTGCAACAGTCATCTGGGACGCCGATCCATCAAGCGTTGTCGGCGCTCCGGGATGGTGGTTGGGTGTAAAAAAATGGAATATCGTATCATCGCCTCAAGATGAGGGATGAGAGCCTGAAAGCGCTTACGATATTAATTCCTGAAAATGGTTCGCTAACTAGTGATTGACAACGCCCGTAGTGAACCGAAAAAATGTTCTCCACAAAGTCTTGGCTGACTCTCGATGCATATTGTTTTTGAATCTTCGCTCGATCTGTAGTAAAATGAAAGTGCTCTTACATGGTGATCTCTCCTTTCAAATGTTGGGTGACACTTTCATTCTAGTAGGGGGTTCACCAGCAATGGCTATTTTATGCTTGTTTGAGTTTATCTAGCGCCGCGGGTTGTGATTTAATACTTGGAAATAAGTTGTTATAGCTGTTGCAGTACACAAAGAGCCACTCACTAACCAAATATAAAAAAAGATTTTTCCACCTGTTGTGGTAGAATCCATAAAAAAGCAACCAAGCAGGAATAAGCCTCCTCCTAAAATGAATAGAAAACAAGCAAATTTCTTATTCTGTGGTTTTAAGAAATAGTATCCAATAAGAATTAATAAGTATAAACTGCTTATTGCCATGATAATCGGAAAAAAGGGGTGAAATTTAGCGGAGTATACAAAGTAGTCAAGTTGTGAAATATGACTTTTACTATGTACTTGACCATACATCATTTGGGAAAACGGTGTTGAATGCTTCCATTCCCAAGGATTATCTAATATTGCACTGCCTTCATACCAAGCAGCTAGAGTAGAAAATAAAAGTAAAATAGCGGCTAATCCAAATTGAATAATAATCCACAAAACAACAATACCTCCCTTAATGTATATCAAGCTAGGCGTGTTGATTATCCAATAAAATCCAAAAGACAGAAGAGTGCCTTTGCTGTAGAAGATGAGTAACGATTCAAACAAACCCGGGCGGTGCTCTATAAACAAGCATAGCACACCTCCAAGTTTGATGCAAAAACTTGTTTCTGATGAAGAAATTCAACGGATAGCTGAAGTGGTTAGGGATCGTGATTTGGTCCGAAACTTTGCGTTGCGCAAGTTGATTCATTTGTTCTTGTTGGTTACGCATTAATGGTTTTGCCTATCCTCCTGTAGGAAATTGCATTGCTTGTCAAGCATATGTTCCTGGTGAAGAGTCAATTTTTAAATAAATGCTAATGTTGTGGAGATAAATGTTCAAAGATGAATGAAAGGATGAGAAAAATATGAGAATGATGAAAAAGATTCATCATATTATAATTACATTGGCGACTATTCTTTTGTTTATATTCGAATCAAACGCCGTAAATGCTCAAGTAAATGATCAAGCAATTAACCGAGATAAAGCTCCAAGAGTTGAAATTTATGATGAAAATAATAATCTTATCAAAACGATTAATCTTGAAGAGAAATCCATCGAAACAGATGACCCTAAAACAAAATCTATTATAGCAGAACAAACAGTAACTGCTCAGAGCATTAAAAAATACTCCTTTGGCAATACCACCTTTTCAAATTACGTTTGGATTAATGGTGGATACTATTTTTATAATCCTGGGATTTTTGAATTTGAACTAATTAATAGACCTGAGGCAGTTGCAGTAGAAGTTTATAAACTAGGTCAAGTATATACTGGTAAAGTTGTATGGAGAGATGTGGCTGGCTGGGCTGCACTTGATTGGAGAGACACTACACTGGTAAAGCATCCCGGTAGTTATGCATTTAGATTTAAAAATGACGGTTCTGGTACAGTACAAATTAAACATGGTAATTTAAAATATAATTATTAACCCGTGGTGCTATAGACATGCTTTTTCCGCACATACGCCATCCGTTTTTGTCATTCTTCCGCCGTCAGACGGCGGAAAACCAACCGTGGAACGTACAAGCGTTCATGTCCGATGTACACATGTTCCATGTTTTTGACGATGCACAAAGATCAAAATTCGTAACTTGATGGGTATGGGTGTGGACCTCTTGCTTCACTGGGATTTCGCGCCCGGACGCGAGCTGTTTCTCACGGAAGAACAGTAGAAAGAGATCAAGCGGCTCGTGCTCACCAAGACTCCCGCCGAACTGGGGTGGGATGTGGCTTCGGCGTGGAACACCAAACCCCAAACGAAGCCCATCATAAGGCGACCTGCCGGCTGCGTTCCCATCCGTCCTACGGAAAATAATTGCGCCAGTTGAAGGACGGAACCCTTCGCATCGACAAGCAGGCGGTTCGTGACGCGGAAAAGTACGACGGCAAATATCTCATCCGGACATCTGACGACACCTTGTCTGCCGAAGATGTCGCCATCGGGTATAAGCAGCTGGTGGATATTGAGCAGGCCTTCCGAACATTGAAGTCTACATTGGAATTGTGACCTATGTATCATCGCTTGGAAGACCGCATTCGGGCGCATGTGCTGCTCAGTTGGCTGGCGCTCTTACTGGTTCGGATCGTAGAGATCCGAACTCATGAATCATGGCCAAAAGTAAGAGACGAATGTGAGCGTCTCATGCTTGGACATTTTTCTTCAAAAAAACGGAGACCTTTATCAACGAACCGAACTGACGGCCAAACAAGCGCAACTCTTTGCGGCTCTAGGGCTGGAGCCTCCTCCGAAGATCCTAGGCATCCATCCTCGCGCCTAGATACACGCCCAAAGTGTGCCCAAATGTCTCTCGTCCCTTTTGCATCAAGGGGCGAGAGGCATTTTGTTTGCCTAGTGACTGTCGGACTCGGGTCAAAGGGCGGCATCCCAACCGGATCATGGCGCTTATTCTAGAGGGCCGGTGAAAAACGACCGATTTCGCCGAACCCGTTGCTTTCGGCTGAAAGAGAAGCGTTGATTTTACAGGACTTCTCAATTTGAGAAGAGATTCCGTTTTCCGCGACTTTTCACTAAATCACCAGCCTTCTAGACAATGCCCGGATTCATCACGCTCGAATGGTGAAGGAGTTTTTGCGGGAAGAAGGACCATGTTTTCATTTCTTGTATCTCCCGCCCTACTCGCCGCAGCTCAACCCGATCGAGCGTTTGTGGAAATGGCTGAAGGATACGGTGTTCGCCAACGCCTTTCACAAAGACCGTCATGAGATCCTACAAGCGGTTCAACGATTTGTTCATTCCATTCAGGAACGCCCGGAAGACGTGTTGCGACGCTTGGGGTGTGTTGCGTAATCGAGAAGTTAACTTTTCAAGGTGCATTTATATAGCTATTATAGCTATTTACAATATAACCGAAAAAAGTGCTCCGCAAACTCTTGACTGACTCAAAAGTAAAAATGTGTTGACAAAAAAAGGTGATATATTGTAAGAGTCACTTTCGAGGAGGTAAGTTCCTCGAACGAAGAAAGGATAGCTCGTTCCTTGAAAACTGAACGAAACGAAGCGCAATAGAAAGGCTGAGGCGCCGCAATTTCGCCTAAAGGCAGTCCGCGTCCTGCGGGCGACGGCGAAATATCGCCATCCTGGCGATCTCGAAGCCAAATGTTCTTCACCCGCAGGGGTGCTTGCACCCCGAGGGGGAAGGTTATTTGGCAGAAGAGAGCTAGGCGCTGGAACTGGACAAAGAAAAACGCAGGCGAGCCGGAGCTGGACAACGAAAAGCGGAAGCGCCGCGGCTTCTTCCGACGGTTATCTAGTTTTGAAGGAATGAATTTCCTTCTTGACATTGTTTGTTTTTCAAGTATAATAAATGATGTCAAAATCCAACCGCTTGCCTAGTGGCTATGGCGGAGGGGAAACACCCGTTCCCATCCCGAACACGGAAGTTAAGCCCTCCAGCGCCGATGGTAGTTGGGGCCAGCGCCCCTGCAAGAGTAGGTCGCTGCTAGGCAGGCAAAAAAATGAGGGAGCTGAATGGTTCTCTCATTATTTTTGCCTAATGGGAAATGAGTCATTTTGAATGACGCCATTTTCAATCCTCTCCCCCAAAATGTAAAGCGTGATCATCGTTTCCTAGACCCCCTTTTTCATAAAAGCGATAGGAAACGGAAACTCGCGTAAGGGTGTCCTGTACGGCATGGACACCCTCTTTTTTTATTTTTTTCGGAAAGGCAGGTATCTCCTTTTTTGGACTCGTGGGGGAGATTATTCGCTTTTTTTGATGACAATTTTCTTTTTCGGCTCGTCAGGGATGAGTCGATGCAGGTGGATGAACAACAGGCCGTTATGGTATGTTGCTTCGATGCGGTCCTCTTTGACGGCGAACGGCAGTGGGATTGTTTTTTGGAATTGGCCTTGGAAAAGGCCTTCTTCTACTAGCTCAAACCCTTTGAAGTTTAGATTAATGGTTGCCTTCACTTCCAACGTTTTGTATGATACATACACTTCTGCATCTTCGATTTTTTCGAGCCCCGGGAGGCTGATGACAACGAGCAGCTCGTTGTCTTTTTTGTAAATGTTCATACCGGATGATGGCTTGTTCGATGACGGCAGCAACGGCTGGATGCTTCCCCAAAAATCATTTTGAAAAAATTGCTGCCAATGTTTTGTCCAATCGGAAAACGGCGTAAACGGATTTTCTTTGGCCATCGTGTCTCTCCTCCTCCGCTCATTCATCATATGCCGCCTTCTTCGTTTGGTGATTCAAAAAACACGAACATTTGCTTTGATGAAATACTAAATGTTCGATTTTTTCCTTGACACGCCGAAAAAAAACCTGCTACTATAAAGGTAACTTCATAGTGTATGAGAAGATCCCTCATATAATTTTGGGAATATGGCCCAAAAGTTTCTACCCAATCACCGTAAATGATTGGACTATGAGGGAAAGGATCGGTTTTGGCTTTTTTTCGATCAGCAACTGTCAAAGCCCGGAACGATGCTTTCCCTCGTTTACGGATGGGAACGCATGTTCTGGGTTTTGTTGTGCTAGCAAAAGGAGTGAAACGGTATGAGCCCGCTCGTTGGGGTGATCATGGGAAGCCATTCGGATTGGGAAACGATGAAACATGCTTGCGCCATTTTGGAGGAATTGGGTGTTCCGTTTGAGAAAAAAGTCGTATCGGCGCACCGGACGCCGGATGAGATGTTTCGGTATGCGGAGACAGCCGAGGAGCGCGGCATCCGCGTGATCATTGCCGGCGCTGGCGGGGCGGCTCATTTGCCGGGGATGATCGCGGCGAAAACGACGCTGCCGGTGATTGGGGTGCCCGTGCAGTCAAAAGCATTGAATGGACTTGATTCGTTATTGTCGATTGTGCAAATGCCAGGCGGGGTGCCGGTGGCGACGGTGGCGATCGGCAAGGCGGGGGCGACCAACGCCGGACTGCTCGCCGCATCGATTCTTGGACTGCTTGAGCCACGCTATATGGAGGCGCTCAAAGCGCGGCGGGAAGCGATTCGCAAACAAATCGTAGAAAGCAGTGATCAATTTGACTAAGCAACGGATCGTTCCTGGGCAGACGATCGGCATCATCGGCGGGGGGCAGCTCGGGCGGATGATGGCTTTGGCGGCGCGCGAGATGGGTTTTCGCATTGCCGTGCTCGACCCAACGCCTGACTCCCCGTGCGGGCAAGTGGCCGATGTGGAGATTACGGCGCCTTATCATGATTTGGACGCCATCGCTGAACTGGCCTGCGTGAGCGATGTCATTACGTACGAATTTGAAAATATCGATGCGCGAGCGCTTGAGTGGCTGGAGGCAAACGCCTATGTCCCGCAAGGAAGCCGACTGCTTGCGGTGACGCAAGACCGGGCGCTGGAGAAAGCGGCGATCGTTGATGCCAGCTTGCCGGTGGCGCCCTATGTCGAAGTGAATGGAGCGGAGGAACTTGAACAGGCCGTTCAGACGATCGGTTTCCCGTGCGTCTTGAAAACGCGGCGCGGCGGCTACGACGGCAAAGGGCAATATGTGCTGCGCGGCGAAGGCGATCTAGCCAAAGCGGCTGATTTGCTTGGGCTTGGCCCATGCATTTTGGAAGGCTGGGTGCCGTTTGTGAAGGAAATGTCGGTCATTGTCGCCCGCAACCTCGATGGTGAGACAGCTGTTTTTCCAGTGGCGGAAAATATTCATATCGAGAACATTTTGCATCAAACGATCGTTCCGGCCCGAATTCCGGAAAGCGTGCAAGAGCGGGCCATTCGCTACGCGGAAGTGTTGGCCGCATCGTTTTCGCTCGTTGGGACGCTGGCGGTGGAAATGTTTTTGACTGCGGACGGGGATATTTATATTAATGAGCTGGCCCCTAGACCGCACAACTCCGGACATTATACAATCAATGCATGCGCGACGTCGCAGTTTGCCCAGCACATCCGCGCTGTTTGCAACTGGCCGCTCGGATCGACCGAATTGTTGAAGCCGGCGGTGATGGTCAATATTTTAGGCGAGCACGTCGAGCCGGTCATTCGGCATATCGGTGCGTTCGACGGGGGGACCTACGTCCATCTGTACGGCAAACACGAAGCGAAGCCGAAGCGGAAAATGGGGCATGTGACGGTGCTGGCAGACGATGTCGAGGCGGCGTTGGCGCGAATCGAATCGTGGCAAATTTGGCATGATCGGAGGCTGGAACGAGGATGATTGAACGTTACACAAGACCGGAAATGGGAGCGATTTGGACCGAGGAAAACCGCTTTAAGGCATGGCTTGAGGTGGAACTGCTCGCGTGCGAGGCGTGGGCCGAGCTTGGCGTCATCCCAAAAGAAGATGTCCGCCGCCTGCGTGAAAACGCGTCGTTTGACGTCAACCGCATTAAGGAAATCGAAGAAGAAACGCGCCACGATGTCGTCGCCTTCACCCGCGCCGTTTCTGAGACGCTTGGGGAAGAACGAAAATGGGTGCATTATGGTCTCACGTCGACCGATGTCGTCGATACGGCGCTCGGCTACTTGTTAAAGCAGGCGAACGCGATTTTGCGGCGTGATTTGGAAAACTTCATTCAAGTGCTGAAAGAGAAAGCGCGCGAACATAAATACACGGTCATGATGGGGCGCACGCACGGCGTTCATGCCGAACCGACGACGTTCGGGCTGAAGCTGGCGCTTTGGTATGCCGAGATGGTACGGAATTTGGAGCGGTTTGAACAAGCTGCCAAGATGGTGGAAGTAGGGAAAATTTCCGGCGCAGTCGGCACGTACGCCAACGTGGATCCGTTTGTGGAGCAGTATGTTTGTGAAAAACTCGGCTTGACGCCGGCGCCGATTTCGACGCAGACGCTGCAGCGCGACCGCCACGCTTACTATATGGCGACATTGGCCTTAATTGCGACATCGATTGAAAAATTTGCCGTCGAGATTCGCGGCTTGCAAAAAAGCGAAGTCCGCGAAGTCGAAGAGTTTTTTGCCAAAGGACAAAAAGGCTCATCAGCGATGCCGCATAAGCGCAATCCGATCGGTTCGGAAAACATGACCGGCATGGCGCGCGTCATTCGCGGCTATATGGTGACAGCGTACGAAAACGTGCCGCTTTGGCATGAACGCGACATTTCCCATTCGTCGGCCGAGCGCATCATTTTGCCGGATGCGACGATTGCGTTGAATTATATGTTGAACCGATTCGCGAATATCGTGAAACATTTGCTTGTGTACCCGGAAAACATGAAAAAAAATATGGAGCGCACGTTCGGGCTCATTTATTCACAGCGAGTCTTGCTTGCCTTGATCGACAAGGGGATGACGCGCGAGGAGGCGTACGATTTGGTGCAGCCGAAAGCGATGGAAGCGTGGGAGAGACAAGTGCCGTTCCGCTCGCTTCTTGAAGCGGATGAGCGGATCATGAGCCGGCTGACGAAAGAGGAACTCGATGATTGTTTTGATTATCGTCATCATTTGAAACATGTCGATACGATTTTTGCCCGCTTAGGGTTGGAGTGAGCGGCTGCCGGCTGGTCGAAGCCGGCCGGCTATACAAAAGATTTTCAATCTTCTGGACAAATGGAGGCGTTGATCGTGCCGACGAAACAACAGCTGTTATATGAAGGGAAAGCGAAAAAAATTTACGCGACTGACGAGCCAGATGTGCTTTGGGTCGAGTACAAAGACAGCGCAACGGCGTTTAACGGCGAAAAAAAGGCGACGATCGCCGGCAAAGGGCGGCTCAATAACGAGATTTCCAGCTTGTTGTTTTTGAAGCTGCGCGAAGCAGGCATTGCCAATCATTTTATTGAAAAGCTGTCGCCAACGGAACAATTGGTCCGGCGCGTGACGATCATCCCGCTTGAAGTCGTTGTCCGCAATGTGGTAGCGGGAAGTTTAGCCAAGCGGATCGGTCTAGAGGAAGGGACGCCGCTTGAGGCGCCGCTTGTTGAGTTTTATTACAAAAACGACGACCTTGGCGACCCGTTGTTGTTGGAAGATCATATCTTCATTTTAAAACTCGCCAGCCGCGAGGAAGTCGCCGCGCTGAAGCAGGCCGCGCTTGCGGTGAATGACGTGCTGCGCCTCCATTTTGCCGAGCGGAACGTGCGGTTGATTGATTTTAAGCTTGAGTTCGGCCGTACAGCAGACGGAGCCATCCTCTTGGCGGATGAGATTTCACCGGACACGTGCCGGTTATGGGACGCAAAGACGAACGAAAAGCTCGACAAAGACGTGTTCCGCCGCGACTTGGGCAGTTTGACGGACGCATACGAAGTCATTTTACAACGGTTAGGGGGAGAATCGGCATGTACAAAGTAAAAGTGTATGTCACGTTGCGAGAGAGTGTGTTGGATCCGCAAGGGACCGCTGTAAAAGGGGCGCTGCACAGCTTATCGTATACGGAAGTGAAAGATGTACGAATCGGGAAGTTTATGGAGCTCGTGATTGAAGAGAGCGGCCGCGACATCAACGAGCTCGTTCGCGAGATGTGTGAAAAACTGCTTGCCAACCCGGTGATTGAAGACTACCGCTATGAAATCGAGGAGGCCGTCGCCCGATGAAGTTTGCCGTCGTTGTGTTTCCGGGATCGAATTGCGATGTCGATATGTATCATGCGATCGCCGATGAACTTGGTGAAGAGGTCGAATACGTTTGGCATGACGAGGACGATCTAGACCGTTTTGACGCCATTTTGCTTCCAGGCGGGTTTTCGTACGGCGATTACTTGCGTTCCGGAGCCATTGCCCGTTTCTCCAAGGTGATGGCTGCCGTAAAAAAAGCCGCCGAAGCGGGAAAACCGGTGCTTGGGGTGTGCAACGGGTTTCAAATTTTGCTCGAAGCCGGCTTGCTTCCTGGGGCGATGCGCCGCAATCAAGGGTTGAAATTCATCTGCCGGCCGGTCCAGCTGACGGTGGAAAATCATGAAACGATGTTTACGTCTGCCTACGAAAAAGGCGAAGTCATTACAATTCCAATCGCCCATGGTGAAGGGAATTATTATTGCGATGAACAGACGCTCGAGCGCCTTGTCGAGAACCGGCAAATCGTGTTCCGTTACCATGGAGAAAATCCGAACGGCAGCTTGGCGGATATTGCCGGCATCGTCAATGAACGGGGCAATGTGCTCGGCATGATGCCGCATCCGGAGCGGGCGGTCGACGCCTTGCTCGGCAGCGCGGACGGATTGAAACTATTCCGATCGATCGTCAACTATTGGAGGGAGACGCATGTCGTTACTGCTTGAGCCGAGCGCGGCGATGATCAAAGAACAAAAGTTGTACCGTGAGATGGGGTTAACAGATGAAGAGTTTGCGCGCATTGAAGCGATTTTGGGGAGACTGCCGAACTACACGGAAACCGGCATTTTTGCCGTCATGTGGTCGGAGCATTGCAGCTACAAAAACTCGAAGCCGGTGCTGAAAAAATTCCCGACTGATGGTCCGCACGTGCTGCAAGGGCCGGGTGAGGGTGCGGGCATTGTCGATATTGGCGACGGGCTGGCGGTGGCGTTTAAAATCGAAAGCCATAATCACCCGTCAGCGATCGAGCCGTACCAAGGAGCGGCGACCGGGGTCGGCGGCATCATCCGCGACGTCTTTTCAATGGGAGCGCGGCCGATTGCGCTGCTGAACTCGCTTCGATTTGGCGAATTGACGTCGCCGCGCGTCAAATATTTGTTCGAGCAGGTCGTTGCCGGCATTGCCGGGTACGGCAACTGCGTCGGCATCCCGACCGTCGGCGGCGAGGTGCAGTTCGACCCGGCGTATGAAGGCAACCCATTGGTCAACGCCATGTGCGTCGGGATCATCCGCCATGAGGACGTTCAGCGCGGCGTGGCGACCGGGGTCGGCAACACGGTCATGTACGTCGGGGCGAAAACGGGCCGCGACGGCATCCACGGGGCGACGTTTGCTTCGGAAGAGTTGAGCGAACAGTCGGAAGCAAAGCGTCCGGCCGTGCAAGTCGGCGACCCGTTTATGGAAAAACTGCTGCTTGAGGCGTGTCTTGAAGCAGTCAAGTCCGATGCGTTAGTCGGCATTCAAGATATGGGGGCGGCAGGACTCACGAGTTCATCCGCCGAGATGGCAAGCAAAGGCGGATTTGGCATTGAAATGAATTTGGATCTCGTCCCGCAGCGTGAGGCAGGCATGACGCCGTACGAAATGATGCTGTCCGAATCGCAGGAACGGATGTTGCTTGTCGTCAAGCAAGGTTGTGAAGACGAAATCGCCGCGATTTTTGCCAAATACGGCCTCGAGGCCAAAGCGATCGGAAAAGTAACCGATGACAAAATGCTTCGTCTGTTTTTCCGCGGCGAGGTGGCGGCGGAAATTCCAGTGGACGCCTTGGCGAAAGATGCGCCGGTGTATCATAAACCGTCTGCGGAGCCGGCTTATTACCGCGAGTTTCAAGCGATGCCGCCGTATATTCCGCACATCGAAGACTACAATCAAACATTGCTCGGGCTGCTCGCCCAGCCGACGATTGCGAGCAAAGAATGGGTGTACGACCAGTACGACTATATGGTGCGGACGAATACGGTCGTCGCCCCGGGATCGGACGCGGCGGTCGTGCGCATCCGCGGCACGAACAAGGCGCTCGCGCTGACGACGGATTGCAACTCGCGCTACTTGTATTTGGATCCAGAAACGGGCGGGAAAATCGCCGTCGCCGAGGCGGCGCGCAATGTCGTCTGCTCCGGAGCGAAGCCGCTCGCCATTACGGACTGCCTCAACTTTGGCAGCCCGGAAAAGCCGGAGATTTTCTGGCAGCTCGAAAAAGCGGTCGACGGGATGAGCGAAGCGTGCCGGGCGCTCGGGACGCCGGTGGTGAGCGGCAACGTCTCGCTGTACAATGAAACGAACGGCGAGGCCGTGTACCCAACCCCGGTCGTTGGCATGGTCGGTCTCATTGATGATCTTTCCCATATTACGACTCAGTCGTTTAAGCAAGCGGGCGACCTCATTTACGTGATCGGCGAGGCGAAGCCGGAGTTTGGCGGCAGCGAGTTGCAAAAATGGCTGGAAGGCCGCATTTTTGGAAAAGCACCGGAGATTGACTTAGAGGTGGAAGCAAGCCGCCAGCGCCAGCTGCTTGCGGCGATCCGCGCGGGGGTGGTGGCGTCAGCGCATGATATTGCCGAAGGAGGATTAGCCGTTGCGCTTGCTGAGTGTGTCATGGGTGCCTCGGGGCTTGGCGCCAAGGTGACGATCGGCGGTGACCTCGTCAGTGAACTGTTCAGCGAAACGCAATCACGCTTTGTTGTCTCGGTGAAAAAAGAGCAAAAAGAGGCGTTTGAGCAACTGGTTGAAGCGAAACAAATCGGCGAAGTGACAGACGACGGCGCATTCGTGGTGAACGGGGAGCACGGTGAGACGCTCATTCACCTTTCCGTTGCCAAGATGCGAAACGTCTGGAAAGGGGCTATTCCATGCTTGCTGAAATCAAAGGATTGAACGAGGAGTGCGGCATTTTCGGCATTTGGGGGCATGAAGACGCCGCCCGGCTCACATACTACGGGCTTCACAGCCTGCAGCACCGTGGGCAGGAAGGGGCCGGCATCGTTGTCGCGCATAACGGGAGCTTATCCGGTCATAAAGGGCTGGGGCTGGTGACCGATGTGTTTCAAAGCGGTACGCTCGATGCGCTCAAAGGGGCGGCGGCCATCGGTCATGTCCGCTATTCGACGGCGGGCGGGGGCGGCTATGAAAACGTTCAGCCGCTCTTGTTCCGCTCGCAAACCGGCGCGATGGCGTTGGCCCATAACGGCAACTTGACAAACGCCATCGAGTTGAAGCTCGCGCTTGAAGGGCAAGGAAGCATTTTTCAGACGACATCGGATACGGAAGTGTTCGCCCATCTCATCCGCCGCAGCCAAGCGCCGACGTTTGTCGAGCAAATGAAAGAGGCGCTCAGTCAGATCGAAGGGGCGTTTGCGTTTTTGCTGCTGACGGAAAAGGCGCTCTATGCGGCGCTTGATCCGCACGGGTTTCGGCCGCTGTCGCTCGGCCGGCTCGGCTCGGCGTATGTCGTGGCGTCGGAAACGTGCGCGTTTGATGTCATCGGCGTCGCCTATGAGCGGGAAGTGTCGCCAGGGGAATTGCTCATCATCAGCCATGAAGGGGTGCGTTCGGAACGGTTTGCTCCTAGGCAGCCGCGGTCGATTTGCAGCATGGAGTACATTTATTTCGCTCGTCCGGACAGCCATGTCGACGGCATCAATGTCCATACGGCCCGAAAAAACTTAGGGAAGCGGCTGGCTTTGGAAGCGCCGGCAGAGGCCGACATCGTCACCGGCGTGCCGGACTCAAGCATCTCTGTTGCCATCGGCTACGCTGAGGCGAGCGGCATTCCATACGAATTGGGGTTGATTAAAAACCGATATGTCGGGCGGACGTTCATCCAGCCGTCGCAGGCGTTGCGCGAGCAAGGAGTGAAAATGAAGCTGTCGCCGGTGCGCGGGGTTGTGGCCGGCAAACGGGTTGTGATGGTGGATGATTCGATCGTGCGCGGGACGACGAGCCGGCGCATCGTCTCGATGCTCCGCGAAGCGGGAGCGGTCGAAGTGCACGTGCGCATCAGCGCGCCGCCGATCACCCATCCTTGCTTTTACGGCATTGATACGTCGTCAAAGGAAGAATTGATCGCGGCGAATCGCACTGTTGAAGAGATTCGGCGCTTGATTGGCGCTGATTCCCTCGCCTTTATCAGCCAGGAAGGGATGCTTGAGGCCATCGGGCGTCCGGACGTCTCGCCGCAGCGCGGGCAATGTTTGGCGTGTTTCACTGGCCAATATCCGACCCGCCTCGGTCAAGCGGCGCGGCCATGTCTGACGATGAAATGATGGAGGAAGTATAACCGGTGCAGCTGACGAGTGTGGTGGCGCGTTTCCGCGAGAGAAACGCTGCGCAACAAGAGCGTCGCCTGGCGTCCTGAGCGTGATGGGCGGCGAAAAGGAGGAGTTGACGTGGCAAAGGCATACAAACAAGCAGGGGTCGACATCGAGGCTGGTTATCAGGCCGTCGCCCTCATGAAAGAGCACGTGCAAAAAACGATGCGTCCCGAAGTGCTGGGCGGGATCGGCGGGTTTGGCGGCTTGTTTGATCTATCCGCGCTTGGTTACCGCCAGCCGGTGCTTGTCTCCGGCACGGACGGTGTCGGAACGAAGTTGAAACTAGCGTTTTTGCTTGACCGGCATGATACGATCGGCATCGACTGTGTCGCTATGTGTGTCAACGATATTATTGTCCAAGGGGCGGAGCCGCTCTTTTTCCTCGACTATATCGCTTGCGGCAAGGCGGTGCCGGAGAAAATCGCCGCCATCGTCAAAGGGGTGGCCGACGGCTGCGTGGAGGCCGGCTGCGCCTTGATCGGCGGGGAGACCGCGGAAATGCCAGGAATGTATGATGAAGATGAGTATGATTTGGCTGGGTTTGCGGTCGGCATTGCGGAAAAAGACCGATTGGTGACCGGGCAAACGATTCAAGCAGGCGATGTGCTGATCGGCCTGCCTTCAAGCGGTCTTCACAGCAACGGCTATTCGCTTGTGCGCCGCATCGTGTTTGAACAAGCGAAATTGTCGCTTGATGAGATTTACGAGCCGCTTGATGTTCCGCTCGGCGAGGAGTTATTGAAGCCGACGCGCATTTATGCGAAACTGTTGCGCTCTGTGCGCGAGCGGTTTACGATCAAAGGGATGGCGCATATTACCGGCGGCGGGTTGATCGAAAACATTCCGCGCATGCTGCCGCCAGGAATCGGCGCGCGCATTCAGCTCGGTTCATGGCCAGTTTTGCCAATTTTTTACTTTTTGCGTGAAAAGGGCAGCCTTGAGGAAGAAGAGATGTTTTCCGTCTTTAATATGGGCATCGGCCTTGTGCTCGCTGTCAGTCCGGAAACGGCGGCGCCTCTTGTTGAGTGGCTTTCGGAACGAGGCGAACCGGCGTACATCATCGGCGAAGTGGCCGAAGGAGCGGGCGTGTCGTTTGCTGGAGGGGGCCGGGCATGAAGCGGCTGGCGGTGTTCGCTTCAGGAAGCGGCACGAATTTTCAAGCGATCGTCGACGCGGCCAAGCGCGGCGAGGTGCCCGCGGAAGTAGCGCTTTTGGTCTGCGACCGCCCAGGTGCGAAAGTCATTGAACGAGCGGCGCGCGAAAACGTGCCGGCGTTTGTGTTTTCTCCAAAAGACTACCCGTCCAAAGCGGCGTTTGAGAGCGAGATTTTGCGTGAGCTAAAGGAACGCCAAATCGACTGGATTGCGTTGGCCGGCTATATGCGCTTGATCGGGCCGACTTTGCTTTCCGCCTATGAAGGGAAAATCGTCAACATTCATCCGTCGCTGCTGCCGGCGTTTCCGGGCAAGGATGCGATCGGCCAAGCGTATCGGGCTGGCGTTTTGGAAACAGGGGTCACCGTTCATTACGTTGATGAAGGGATGGACACCGGGCCGGTCATCGCCCAGCGTGCGGTCCCGATCGTGCCCGGTGAGCCGATCGAGGCGCTTGAAGCGCGCATCCATCAAGTCGAACACGAGCTGTACCCGACGGTGTTGCGCATGCTGCTAGGGGAAAAGGAACAACAGGAAGAAAGGATCGAGAACGATGGCAGTGAAACGAGCATTGATCAGCGTGTCCAATAAGGAAGGCATCATTCCGTTTGCGAAGCAGCTGGCTGAACTTGGCATTGGTATCATTTCGACCGGTGGGACGAAACGAGCGCTTGAAGACGCCGGCGTTCCCGTCATTTCGATTTCCGATGTCACCGGCTTTCCGGAAATTTTGGACGGGCGCGTCAAAACATTGCATCCGGCCATTCACGGCGGCATTTTGGCGGTGCGCAGCGATGAGCGCCACCAAGCAGCGCTCGCAGAGCATGGCATTCGCCCGATCGATTTGGTCGTCGTCAACTTGTATCCGTTCCAACAAACGATCGCCAAACCGGATGTGACGCTCGCGGAGGCGATTGAAAACATCGATATCGGCGGCCCGACGATGGTGCGTGCGGCGGCGAAAAACTATGCTGATGTCGCGATTGTCGTCGATCCAGCCGACTATCCGATAGTGATTGAAGAACTGAAAATGACCGGTTCGATCCAAGCAAAAACGCGGCAACAACTGGCGGCGAAAGCGTTCCGCCATACGGCGGCGTATGACGCGATGATTGCGGAGTATTTGACAAACCTCACCGGAGAGAACTATCCGGAAACGCTCACGGTCACGTATACGAAAAAACAATCATTGCGCTATGGCGAGAATCCGCATCAATCGGCAGCGTTTTATGCCAAGCCGCTCGGTGCGGCGTTCTCGATTGCCAACGCGGCACAGCTGCATGGCAAAGAGTTGTCGTACAACAACATTAACGACGCCAATGCGGCGATCAACCTCATTCGCGAATTTCAAGAGCCGGCTGTGGCCGCCATCAAACATATGAACCCGTGCGCCGTCGGCGTCGGCGCGACGCTTCTTGAGGCGTTTACGAAAGCGTACGAAGCGGACCGGGTGTCGATTTTCGGCGGCATTATTGCGGTCAACCGTGAAGTGGACAAAGAAACAGCCGAACGGATGCACGACATCTTTTTGGAAATCGTCATCGCTCCGTCATTCAGCGACGAGGCGTTTGCCATTTTGACGAAAAAGAAAAACATCCGTCTGTTGACGCTTGATTTTACCGCGCCGGACGTCAAGGAAAAAATGCTCGTTTCCGTCAATGGCGGCTTGCTCGTCCAAGAGGCCGATACGTTCACGCTCGAAGACGCTGAATGGAACGTCGTTACGAAGCGCGAGCCGACCGAGGCTGAGCGCGAACAGCTTCGGTTTGCTTGGAAGGTTGTCAAACATGTGAAATCGAATGCGATTGTACTGGCCAAAAACGGGATGACGGTCGGCGTTGGCGCCGGGCAAATGAACCGGGTCGGCGCGGCCAAAATTGCGATTGAACAAGCCGGGGAACAGGCGGTTGGCGCCGTGTTGGCGTCCGATGCGTTCTTCCCGATGGACGATACGGTCGAGGCGGCGGCGAAAGCCGGCATTACCGCTATCATTCAGCCGGGCGGCTCGATTCGCGACGCGGATTCGATCCGCAAAGCGGATGAATACGGCATCGCCATGGTCTTCACCGGCGTGCGCCACTTTAAACATTAAGCGTGGCAAAGGAGAGGGAGACGATGAATGTACTGGTCATCGGACGAGGCGGGCGCGAGCACGCCATCGCCTGGAAAGCGGCGCAAAGCCCGCTTGTTGGCAAGCTGTATGTAGCGCCGGGAAACCCGGGCATCGCGGACGTGGCGGAACTGGTCCATATTGATGAGCTCGATATTGAGGCATTGGTGCAGTTTGCGAAACAACAGGCGATCGATTTGACGATCGTTGGGCCGGAAGCGCCGCTTGCTTCCGGCATTGTTGACCGTTTTATGGCCGAGGGGCTTCGCATTTTCGGCCCAAGCCAGAGGGCGGCGCTCATCGAAGGAAGCAAGGCGTTTGCCAAAGAGCTGATGAAGAAATACGGCATCCCAACGGCGGACCATGCGACCTTTACGTCGTACGAAGAGGCGAAAGCTTACATTGAACAAAAAGGCGCGCCGATCGTCGTGAAAGCGGACGGATTGGCCGCCGGAAAAGGCGTCACCGTCGCCCAAACGGTGGAAGAAGCGCTTGCCGCGGCGAAGGCAGCGCTTGTCGACGGACAATTCGGCACAGCCGGCAGTCAAGTTGTCATTGAGGAGTATTTAGAAGGGGAAGAATTTTCGTTTATGGCGTTCGTTAACGGCGAGAAGGTGTATCCGCTCGCCATCGCCCAAGACCATAAGCGGGCGTATGACGGAGACGAAGGACCGAACACCGGCGGCATGGGAGCCTACTCGCCGGTGCCGCAAATTTCGGATGAGATGATTGATGCCGCGCTAGAGGCCATTTTGCGGCCGGCGGCGAAAGCGTTGGCGGCGGAAGGACGGCCGTTTCTTGGCGTGCTGTACGCTGGATTGATGGCCACGGCAAATGGGCCGAAAGTGATCGAATTCAACGCCCGCTTCGGCGATCCGGAAGCGCAAGTCGTGCTGCCGCGTCTGAAGACCGATTTGGTGGAAGCGGTACTAGCGGTGATGGATGGAAAAGAGTTGGAGCTTGAATGGACGGACGAGGCGGTGCTTGGCGTCGTGCTGGCAGCTAAAGGTTACCCCGGGGCTTACGAGCGCGGGGCCGAAATCCGCGGGTTGGACCGAATCTCCCCTGATGCGTTGTTGTTCCATGCTGGCACCAAACGAGAAGGCGGCGCATGGTACACCAATGGCGGACGCGTTCTCCTGTTAGCGGCCAAAGGGGAGACGCTCGCAAAAGCGAAGGAAAAAGCGTACGAGCAGTTGGCGGCGATCGACTGCGACGGCTTATTTTACCGGCGCGACATCGGCCGGCGCGCTATCGAACGCGCCTCCGCCGCATATACACGTATGAAAGGGCGATAATGCCGCCGATTAACGCGGCCAATACGAACGACATGTCGGTCATATACTCGAGCAGCATGGTGGTTCACTCCTTTGTAGTCGAAGGTGTCCCAAGTATGGGACACCTTTTTTGATGATGTTTGGCTAGTCCACAATGCCAAGCCGCAGATCATTTTGCTTTCTTCTCTTTCGTTGACAGTTGGCACTCTTCATTGGCCGCTTCGATACCGCAGCAGCACGTATCGCTCACGATGCGAAAAATGTTGCCAAATGACGGTGGAATGGAAGACATCGGCAAAAGCGGTGCGCAACGTCGGACGGATGTCCTCCCTCATGTCGGATTGACGACCGCTTCCTTTTCCTCTTCAAGAAGCTGCCGGCGCTGCATATTGTCAAACAGGGCGGTCATCGGACAAAAACGGGTGATCCCTTCTCCGACTTTCATCGCCCCAAGCAAAGCGGCCCACAAATAGGATGTGCACCATGGCCGACGGGCGAGGCGGGCGGTGGCCCAGGCGATGACAGTCAGGCCAACCGTGATGCGAATGAATGCGTTCACAATGCCGATATTCGCCATCGGTCTGTCCCCTCCTTATATTTTTTATTGTGAAAGTCGCTTTTGTGCGTTAAAATGGTTGTATGGAACGATTAGGAAACAAGGGACGGGGTGTCAATGGGCGAACAACGTTACCGATGGAAAGGCAGTGAGCTGCGGGAACAAGCAGCCATCATCGATGGCAAACAATCGCCGACGAAAGTATTAGTGAACGCGACGTATTTGCATTCGTATTTTCGTGAATGGGTAAAAGGAAATATATGGATACATAGCGACCGCATCGTGTATGCCGGCGAGCGGTTCCCTAATTTTGTCGATGATGCGTGCGAGATCGTCGACTGCCGTGGGTATGTGCTCGTTCCAGGCTACATTGAGCCGCATGTTCATCCATTTCAATTATATAATCCCCATTCGTTTGCTCGTTATGCAGCGGCGCACGGAACAACAACGCTCCTCAACGATAACTTGTTTTTGCTTTTGCAGCTCGATGATGAAGAGGCGCTTTTCTTTTTACAAGAAATGAATGCGCTTCCAACATCGATGTATTGGTGGTGCCGGTTTGATGGGCAAACGGAGCTCGAGCGCGAAGAGGAACAAGTGTCCAATGCTCGGATCAAGCGCTGGCTTGACCAAGAGGCGGTGCTTCAAGGCGGTGAGTTGACCTCATGGCCAAAAGTGGCGAGCGGCGATGACATCATCTTGTATTGGATGCAAGAAGCGCATCGGCGGCGCCGCAAAATTGAAGGGCATTTTCCGGGGGCGTCGGAAAAGACGCTTGTCAAAATGGCGCTCTTTGGCGCAGATGGCGATCATGAGGCAATGACGGGAAAGGAAGTGCGCATGCGCCTTTGGCACGGCTATACCGTCGCGCTTCGGCATTCCTCGATTCGCCCCGATTTGCCGGTGCTGCTTGAAGAGATGAAAGCGCTTGGCATCCGGCATTATGATAAATGCTTGTTGACGACGGATGGCTCGCCGCCGGCGTTTTATGAGAATGGGGTGATCGATTGGCTGATCCGCATCGCGATCGAGCATGGCGTGCCGGTGATCGATGCCTATGCGATGGCGACGATCAACGCCGCCCGCCACTACGGCATCGAGCATCTTCACGGCAGCATTGCCACCGGCCGCATCGCTCATATCAACTTTTTGCGCTCGGCTCACGATCCGACGCCGGCGCAAGTGCTCGCCAAAGGCGAATGGGTGAAGCGCGATGGAGAAGCGCCGCCTCTCTGGCCGGATCTGGAATGGGGGCAGTTTGGCATTCGGCCGCTGTCGTTGCCATGGGAGATGGACTGGGATGATTTGCAGTTTTCGATGCCGATGGGGCTGCGCATGGAAAACGCCGTCATTTTAAAACCGTATTCCGTATCGATCGATACGTCGCGCGACCGTTTAGGGCATGACCATGATGAGTGTTTTCTGGCCTTGTTTGACCGAAACGGCCGCTGGCGCATCAATACGATGTTAAAAGGTTTTTCATCGGCGCTTGGCGGGCTGGCAAGTTCTTATTCGAACACCGGGGATTTGATTTTGATCGGCAAGCATAAGGAAGATATGATGCTCGCCTTCCGGCGGATGAAGGAGATCGGCGGCGGCATTGTGCTCGCTGAGGACGGAGAGATTTTGTTTGAGCTCTCGCTTCCTTTAGGCGGCATGATGTCCTCCTTGGAGGTGGATGAATTGATCAACGAAGAAAAAACGTTCGTCCGTTTGCTGCGTGAGCGCGGATATCCGTTCGAAGACCCGGTGTATTCGTTGCTCTTTTTGCAATCGACCCACCTGCCGTATGTGCGCGTCACGCAACGCGGGATTTATGATGTGATGAACAAAACGGTACTCTTTCCTTCGATAATGCGGTAAAATAAAAAAGAAAAGGTTGTGTGTCCATTGAAACGTTGGCTGTTCGCCGTCAGTTGCGCGGCATTGTTGTTAGGCGGCTGCACGACCAAAAGCGAGCCGAAGCAGGCCGAACCGGCCAAACCGGCTCCTCGGCAGGAGCAGCCGTCCAAGCCTCCGGCGGAGGAAAAACAAACGTTCCCGCTGACGGGGCTGCCGGCGAAAGGGAACATCCATCAACGGGTCGTCGGCGTGATGATCAACAATCACCCGAAGGCGCGGCCGCAATCGGGGCTTCGTGCGGCGGACATCGTGTATGAGGTGCTTGCCGAGGGCGATATCACCCGTTTGTTGGCGTTGTACCAAAGCGAATTGCCGGAGCGGGTCGGACCGGTGCGAAGCGCGCGTGATTACTATATTGACTTGAGTGAAGGCTACCATGCACTGTATGTATGCCATGGCTGGAGTCCGGAGGCGAAAGTGCGTCTTGAGGGAGGCGGAATCGACTATTTGAACGGATTGTTTTACGACGGCACATTGTTTCAGCGCGTCCCGTTCCGCAAGGCGCCGCACAACTCATACATTTCATTCGCCAACATCGAAAAAGGAGCGAAACAAAACGGGTATGCTTGGACGGACAACGTTGCCCCGCTATCGTTTCGCACCGATGAGCCGAGAGGCAAGAAGGTCGAGACGGTTCACATCGCCTATTCGCATCGCGCCTATGCCCAGGTCGAATACCAATATGTTTCGGAACAAAAGGGGTATTACCGGTACAGCGGCGGCGAGCAAACGATCGATTATGATACGCATAAGCCGGTTGTCGTGCAAAACGTCATGATCATCGCCGCCCACCATCAAGTGGTTGACAGCCACGGGCGGCGCGACATCGACCTCGTCTCCGGCGGCAAGGGGTACTTGCTGCAGGGCGGCGTCATGCAGCCGATCGAATGGAAAAACGTCGACGGCCGGCTGCTGCCGTACCATAACGGGGCTCCGATCGGATTCGTGCCGGGAAAAACGTGGATCAATATCGTGCCGGAACTGGCGATCGTCCAGTGGAAATCATAACCGCCTTGTCTGTTGCAAGGCAAAGGGGCGGTGGATTCGCAGATTGGTTGGCTACAACATTTTTCCCGCCAAAACGCAAGGAGGAAGCAGCTATGCAAATTGACAAACTGCGCGGCAGAGAGTTGGATCAACTGTTTAAAGCGATTTTATCGCTGCGCGATTTAGAAGAATGTTACCGTTTTTTTGATGATTTATGCACCGTGAATGAAATCCAGGCGCTCGCCCAGCGGCTCGAGGTCGCCCGCATGCTGCGCGAAGGATATACGTATCACAAAATCGAAACGGAAACCGGAGCGAGCACGGCGACGATTTCGCGCGTCAAGCGCTGCCTCAACTACGGCAATGATGCTTACGCCATGGCGCTCGATCGCATTAAAGAGGAGCAACAGCAAGAAGAGAAAGAAGCCAACGAAGCGGTCACAGACTGACGCGGCAAGGAGATTCCTTCCATTTGCAAAGGAACTCCTTTTCTTTTTGCGGATTTGTTATAATGGAACAATGGAGAAATGAGTGGAGGGTTGCCGCTATGGAGGAGATTCGCGCTTGGCGCCATGTGTTTAAACTCGACCCGAATAAACCGATTGATGACGAGCGCCTTGAGCGCCTTTGCGAGTCGGGAACGGATGCCGTCATCGTCGGCGGAACCGACGGGGTGACCATCGACAACGTGCTTGATTTATTGGCTCGCATCCGCCGTTTTTCGGTGCCATGCGCGCTCGAAGTCACCGACGTCGAAGCGCTGACGCCGGGATTTGACGTATATTTGGTTCCGATCGTGTTAAACAGCCGGCAGGCGGAGTGGATCATCGGCCGTCATCACGAGGCGGTGAAACAATACGGCGATGTCATGAACTGGGATGAGATTTTCGCGGAAGGTTACTGCATTTTAAATCCAGCCTGCAAAGCGGCCGAGCTAGCCGAGGCCGACGCGGCGCTCACCGATGATGATGTCGTGGCGTACGCCCGCCTCGCCGCACATTTGTACAGGTTGCCGATTTTTTACCTTGAGTATAGCGGCGTCTATGGCGATCCGTCCTTAGTGGAAAAAGTGAAACAAGTGCTTGATCAGACGCAGCTGTTTTATGGCGGAGGGATCACAACGCCTGAGCAGGCGGAGCATATGGCGCGTTATGCCGATACGGTGGTCGTCGGCAACGCGATTTACGACGCGTTCGAACAGGCGTTGGCGACGGTGGCGGCGGTGAAGAAGATGGCTGGTCAACGCAGCGGCGATGACGGAAAATAGAACATATGTTTTATTGGTGGTGGACATGATGAATTTTTTATCGGAAAAGCTGCTTGCGCATTTAAACAAAGAGCAGCAAGAAGCCGTTAAAACGACAGAAGGCCCATTGCTCATCATGGCGGGAGCGGGCAGCGGAAAAACGCGCGTGCTGACGCACCGGATCGCCTATTTGATGGCGGAAAAACAGGTGGCGCCGTGGAATATTTTAGCCATTACGTTTACGAACAAAGCGGCGCGTGAAATGAAGGAGCGGGTGCAGGCGCTCTTAGGCGGGGCGGCGGAAGACGTGTGGATTTCGACGTTCCATTCGATGTGCGTCCGCATGCTGCGCCGCGACATTGACCGCATCGGCATCAATCGCAATTTTTCCATCCTTGACCCGACGGATCAGCTTTCGGTCATCAAAGCGATTTTGAAAGACAAAAATATCGATCCAAAAAAATTTGAGCTGCGAACGATTTTAGCGACGATCAGCGGGGCGAAAAACGATTTGCTCACGCCCGAGCAATTCGCGAAGCGGGCATCGACGTACTACGAAAAGATCGTCGGCGACGTGTATCAAGAGTATCAACAGCGCCTTCTCCGCAATCATTCGCTCGATTTCGACGATTTGATCATGACGACGATCCACTTGTTTGACCGCGTGCCGGATGTGCTTCAATATTACCAGTATAAGTTCCAGTACATCCATATCGATGAGTACCAAGATACGAACCGCGCTCAATATACGCTGGTGAAAAAGCTCGCAGAGCGGTTCCAAAATATTTGCGCCGTCGGCGATGCCGACCAGTCGATTTACCGGTGGCGCGGGGCGGACATTCGCAACATTTTATCGTTTGAGCGCGACTATCCGAACGCGAAAGTCATTTTGCTTGAACAAAACTACCGCTCGACGAAACGCATTCTGCAGGCGGCAAATGAAGTCATTGCGCATAACGTCAATCGAAAGCCAAAGCGGTTGTGGACGGAAAACCCGGAAGGGAAGCCGATCGTCTATTATGAAGCGATGAACGAAGTGGACGAAGCGCAATTTGTCGCCCGCCGCATTCAAGAGGCGGTTGAGAGCGGGGAGCGCCGCTACCGCGATTTTGCCGTGCTTTATCGGACGAACGCCCAGTCGCGCGTCATCGAGGAAATGTTTTTAAAAGCGAACATTCCGTACCAAATCGTCGGCGGCTTAAAGTTCTATGACCGGAAAGAAATTAAAGACATTCTCGCTTACTTGCGCGTCATCGCCAACCCCGATGACGATTTGAGCTTGCTTCGCATCATCAACGTGCCAAAGCGCGGCATCGGCGCCTCTACGATCGACAAACTTGTCCGCTATGCGGCCGAGCATGAGCTGTCCTTGTTTGAAGCGCTCGGCGAGCTGGAGATGATCGGCTTCAGCACGAAGACGGCCGGGGCGCTCGCCGCGTTTCGCGGACAGCTTGAGCAATGGACGCAGCTGCAAGAATACGTTCCGGTGACGGAACTTGTGGAGGAAGTGCTCGACCAATCGGGCTACCGCGAGATGCTCAAGGCGGAACGGACGATTGAAGCGCAAAGCCGGCTTGAGAACTTGGACGAGTTTTTGTCGGTGACGAAGCATTTCGAAAATGTAAGCGACGATAAATCGCTCGTCGCCTTTTTAACCGACTTGGCGCTCATTTCTGATTTGGACGAGCTGAATGGGACAGATCAGGCGGCCGAGGGCGATGCCGTCGTCTTCATGACGCTGCACGCCGCCAAAGGGCTTGAGTTTCCGGTCGTGTTTTTGATTGGCATGGAAGAAGGCATTTTTCCGCATCTTCGTTCACTGGAGAATGAGGATGAAATGGAAGAAGAGCGGCGGCTGGCGTATGTCGGCATCACTCGGGCCGAGGAAGAGCTCGTATTGACGAACGCGCAAATGCGGACGCTGTTTGGCAACATCCAAATGAACCGGCCGTCGCGCTTTTTAGATGAGATTCCCGCGCATTTGCTGGAGACGGTCTCGCGCGGGAAACCGTCTGTTTCCCGTTCAGCGTCCGCTCGCTTGCAGGCAGGCGGCGCCATCGGGGTGTGGAAAGTCGGCGACCGGGCGAACCATCGGAAATGGGGAATCGGTACGGTTGTCAGTGTCCGTGGCGAAGGTGACGACCAAGAACTCGATATCGCCTTCCCGAGCCCGATCGGCATTAAACGTCTGCTCGCTAAATTTGCGCCGATTGAGAAAGTATAGAAAGGAGAACGGGTGAACGTATGGACCGCCAACAAGCCGAACGGCGCGCGGCCGAGCTGCGCGAACTGCTGCACCGCTATGGCTACGAATATTATGTGCTCGACCGGCCGTCCGTCCCGGACGCCGAGTATGACCGGCTCATGCAAGAGCTCATCGCCATTGAGGAACAGTATCCGGAGCTCAAAACGAGCGACTCGCCGACCCAGCGCATCGGCGGCCCGCCGCTTGAGGCGTTTCGCAAAGTGACGCATCGGATTCCGATGATGAGTCTCGCGAACGCGTTTGACGAAGGGGATTTGCGCGATTTTGACCGCCGCATCCGCCAGGAAGTCGGCGAAGCCGCGTACGTATGCGAGTTGAAAATCGACGGCCTCGCCGTCTCGGTCCGCTATGAAGATGGTTATTTCGTCCAAGGAGCGACGCGCGGCGACGGAACGACGGGCGAGGACATTACAGAAAATTTGAAAACGATCCGCTCGCTGCCTCTCCGCCTGAAAGAACCGGTGTCGCTTGAGGCGCGCGGCGAAGCGTTCATGCCGAAAGCGTCGTTTTTGCGCTTGAATGAGGAGCGAAAAGCTCGAGGCGAGGAGCTGTTTGCCAACCCGCGCAACGCTGCGGCTGGCTCGCTCCGCCAGCTCGACCCGAAAGTGGCGGCGTCGCGCCAGCTCGATTTGTTCGTTTATGGTTTGGCCAATGCCGAAGAGCTTGGCATTGAGTCGCACAGCGAGGCGCTCGACTACTTACAGGCGCTTGGGTTTAAAGTGAATCCCGAGCGGCGGCGCTGCGCCAACATCGATGAGGTGATCGCGTTTATCAACGAGTGGCACGAAAAACGGCCGCAGCTGCCGTATGAGATCGACGGCATCGTCATCAAGGTTGATTCGTTCGCCCAACAGCGGGAGCTTGGTGCGACGGCAAAAAGCCCGCGCTGGGCGATCGCCTACAAATTCCCAGCCGAGGAAGTGGTGACGACGCTCATCGGCATTGAGGTGAACGTCGGCCGCACGGGCGTCGTCACTCCGACAGCGATTCTTGAGCCGGTCCGCGTCGCCGGCACGACCGTGCAGCGCGCCACTCTTCATAATGAAGATTTTATACGGGAAAAAGACATTCGCATCGGCGATGCGGTCATCATTAAAAAAGCGGGCGACATCATCCCGGAAGTGGTCGGCGTCGTCGTCGACCGGCGCGACGGGGATGAAACGCCGTTTGTGATGCCGACGCATTGTCCGGAATGCGAAAGCGAGCTCGTCCGCCTAGATGGAGAAGTGGCGCTCCGTTGCTTAAACCCGAAATGCCCGGCCCAGCTGCGCGAACGGCTTATCCATTTTGCCTCAAGAGCAGCGATGAACATTGAAGGGTTGGGCGAAAAAGTCGTCACCCAACTGTTTAACGCTGGCCTCGTCCACGATGTCGCCGATTTGTACCGGCTGACGAAAGAACAGCTCATCGGTTTGGAACGGATGGGCGAAAAGTCAGCAACCAACTTGCTTGCAGCGATTGAGGCATCGAAGCAAAACTCGCTCGAGCGGTTGCTGTTCGGTCTTGGCATCCGCTACGTCGGAGCGAAAGCCGCCCAACTTTTGGCTGAGCATTTTGAAACGATGGAGCGGCTGGAAAAAGCGACGAAAGAGGAATTGATGGCCGTGCCGGAAATTGGCGAGAAAATGGCGGACTCGATCATCGCCTTCTTTTCCCAGCCAGAAGCGGCCGAGCTGCTCCATGAGCTGCGGCTTTACGGCGTCAACATGGCATACAAAGGGCCGAAGCGGGCGGCTGAAGCGCCTGCTGACTCCGCCTTCGCCGGCAAAACGGTCGTCTTGACCGGCAAACTCGCGTCGATGTCGCGCAATGAGGCAAAAGAAGAGATTGAACGGCTCGGCGGGCGCGTCACCGGCAGCGTCAGCCGCAGCACCGACATCGTCATCGCCGGTGAGGACGCCGGATCGAAGCTGGAGAAAGCCCAGCAGCTTGGCATTGAGATTTGGGACGAATCACGATTTTTGCAAGAGATCAGCAGGGGGAAACGATGAAACGAATCTCACCACTTCGCAGTTTGGTTGCCTGCCGTTGGACGAATCGGGCCCGAAAGCGGTTGGCCGCTGTCAGCCTCGCTTCGATTTGTTTGTTGTCTGCGTGTGCGCCGAAGTTTGACAAAGGTGAGGAAGTCGTGCAAGACAAAGGCAGCAAACAGCAAGAAGCCGTCATCCCGAAATACAACATTGCCGACTCGTATTACCGCGTCATCCTTCCGTTCAAACCGTCCGGGGCCCGTGGGGAGGTCGTCAATGATTTAAATACGCGCCTTGATGTCGACGAATTTGAGACGGGGCTCATGCGCTTGGCCACTGAGCAGTTTCCGTCGGATGAGTACTTGTTCCAAGAGGGGCAATATTTAGATAGCGAGACGGTCGGAAAATGGCTCGCTCGCAAGAAGACGACTCGCCAGCTGAAGGAAGAGAAAATGAAGCCGGAAGACAACCTCGGCTTAAACCCACCGATCAGCGATACGGGAACAAACGAACAAAAAAACAAACAAAGCCCGATTTATTTGGCGAGCATTTTGGAACATGATTATTTGGTGAAGATCGACAACGACAAAGTAAAGCTCGGCGGCATTGCCATCGGCCTGGCGTTAAACTCCGTCCACTATTATTCGACCGAGCAAGGCTATCCGCGCGAGGTCAAAATCAAAGACGATGTCATCGAACGGGAAGGAAAGCGGATCGCCGCGGAGGTGCTGAAGCGGCTGCGGAGCATGAAAGGGCTTGGCAGTGTGCCGATTACGATCGCTTTATACAAACAAGCGCCCCGTTCATCTGTTGTTCCAGGCCACTTTTTCGCCGTCGCCCATGTCGATGGGGGGGACAGCACGATCGATGAGTGGGAGGCGGTGAACGAGGAATATTATTTATTCCCGTCCGATGAGGCGGAAGAGAACCATCGTGATGACTGGCTCAAATTCAACAATTTTAAATCAGATGTTGAAGACTTTTTCCCGAACTACACGGGCATCGTCGGCAGAGGGTTGTACGTCAACGACCAGCTTCAGAAGTTAACGATCAACATTACGATGCCGTTTTACGGCAAAGCGGAAGTGATCGGCTTTACCCAATACGTGACCGGCTTGGTGATGGAAAAATTCCCGGACTACATCACCGTTAATGTCTACATCGCCTCGGCCGGCCAGCCGGAAAGCCTCATCGTGCGCCAGGCGAAAGCAGACGAGCCGTTTGTGCATATTTATCAATGACAACGTGCCGCATCCTCTCTGGACGAGCCAGAGGGGATGTGTTTTTTGCGACGTTGCGGTTCGAAAAGGCTGGTGTAAACGGATTCGGTGGCAGCCTGTCGGTGTGATTTGCCGGATGGGGGACAGACTGATAAAATAATGAAGACCTAGATGCGAGTAAAGGTGTGTCGCGATCATGAAAGCCATCTGTGTGTTTTGCGGATCAAGTTATGGACAAAGCGTAAAATACAAGGAAGCGGCGAAAGAGCTCGGAACGTTTTTAGCCCGAAGCGGCATTACGCTCATTTACGGCGGAGGGACACGGGGCTTGATGGGAGAGGTTGCTCAGGCGGCGCTCCGTCATCAAGGGCGCGTGGTTGGGATCATTCCGCAATTTTTGAAGGACCGGGAAGTGGCGCATAATCGGTTGAGCGAACTGTTGGTCGTCGATACAATGCACACCCGCAAAGCGAAAATGTACGAGGCGGCCGACGGATTTATCGCCATGCCAGGGGGTTATGGAACGTACGAGGAGCTGTTTGAAGTGCTCTCGTGGTCGCGCGTCGGCCTCCACCAAAAACCGATCGGCCTGCTCAATGTGGATAGGTTTTTCGACCCGCTCCTTGACTTGCTTCGGCATACAGTCGAAAACGGATTTGCCGCGCCGGAAGATCTCGGACTTATAGTCAGCGCCGGAGATGTTCCGACGCTGTATGAGCGGATGAGCCTGTTCCGCCATCATCGTAGACAGTGATGACGGGAGGTCTTTTTATGCGATCATGACGGTGCATTTGATCTTTCAAGGCCAATCAAAACGATGGTGCGGGCTGCCAGTGGTTCGTCAAGCCTGTGCATTGTTCACTTCATGGGCGACGCGAATGCCGGATTCAATGGCGCCTTGAATCCATCCGTGGTGGGTGGAAGCGTGTTCCCCGGCAAAATGCACCCTTCCCTCAGGAACCGCGATATAGGGAGACAGCTCTGTGACTTGGTTCGGCTTCATCATCGTGAAGGCGCCGCCGGAGTACGGATAGCGAACCCAGCTATGGCTCGTTCCGGTTTCAAATTCACGGTACACTTGCTCTCCATGGAGGATCGCTAAATTTTTCAGCGTATATTCCAGTCGCTCTTCATCGCCCAAGCTGTCCCAAGGAATGGTGTCATCTTCCCACGTATAGCTCGCCAATACGACACCTGGCCCCGTGGTGCCAATGCCTTGGCTTGGATATTGTGTATACGTAATCGGCAGATCGGAAACCGCTCTGCCCCCAAACATGCCTTCTTTTTCCCAAAACCGCGTTTTAAACTGGATGCCCGTTTTCGTCGAACCGGCATAGTGAAGTTCACGAATGGCTTTCCATTTGTTTTCGGAAAATGAATGGCGGGGTTCGATGTCGACAAACTGCAAAATCGAAAATGGGATGGTGACGATTGCTCGATCGGCGGTGACTTGAAACGGTTGAAGAATTTTGGTGTGTGTGGCGTGGATAGTGACGCCGTTGGGATCCTGGACGATTTTTTGCACTTTGTGGCTGAAAAGGATATCATCTTTCAGCTGCGGCAAAAAGGCTTTTGGAAGCCGGTCGTTTCCGCCGACGATTTCGTAAAAACGGATGTTCGGCGTAAACAGCACCATCAATTCACGCAACATTTCCAGAAACGACAGTTCTGGCAATCCTCCGAGCGAAAGAACGGCTTTGATCATATCGATGGCGCCGACGGACAACGACAGGCCGAACGGGTTGTAACGCAAATACGAGTCAAGCGAGTAGCGGTCGAGTTGCTCGATGACGATCGGCCAATGTTGTTCCGGATTTTGCTCAATGAATTGAACGACCGGGCGAATGGCCATCTGCAATAACTCGGAAGCGGTTTTGCCCCGTTCGTGCGGGGCGACCGGAAAGCCAAAGAGGCCGGGATGCTGCTCATATTCGCCAAGACGCGCTTTCACGCCGCGAAAATACAGAATGTCGCGCGGAGTGCTGTTGATAAACGGGTAAAGCGGCAAGTTGAATTTTTTGATATATTCCAATGTCAATTGGTGGGTGTGCGGGATGCGCATGGCGCCGGCTTCGAGATACTGGTCATCGCGAAAGTTGGAGCGGAGCGTGTAGATTCGGCCGCCGACCCGCTCGGATGCTTCAAGAATCGTGATGCGATGGCCGGCTTGCTTCAGCAATGACGCTGCGACAAGTCCGGCCATTCCGGCGCCGATGATGACGATGTGTCGAGGCGCCGCGGTTTTCTTTAAGCCGTTTCGAATGATCGAGATCATCGTTTCCATCGAAAGTTTTGGAGAAACATACGGGTGGGACACGGTTGGACTCCCCCTTTGCCGTTTTCACCGCGCGAGGATGAAGGTGCGGTTATTCCATCTTATTCCGCGGCAAAGGGGAGTATGTGAGAATAGGAATGCCCGTCACGGCCTGGAAACGATATACGTCGCGCCATCGATTTCGATGGAGCGCTGTTCCTGCACCCCCACAAGCCGGCACGAAAACGGGCGCGTTGATGGATGACGTCGGTCAGCCTCATAGAACCGAATCGCAATGCCGCCGACAGCGAGCTTCGCATACGCTCCCGCCTCATCGCGCCCCACATCGGGTTCGGGCAAGTCAAACAGCCGGCGATAGCCGTTGGCCGCCCGCTGGAGATCGAGGGTGTAGATGCTAATTGATGACAGCGAAACAGAGCCAATCGGGTGTCTCATGAGCGGCGCCAGCTCGTTCATCCGCACGTCATCGCCGTCGCCCCATTGGATGAAAAACGGATAGCGAAATGCACCGTCTGTGTCGTCTTCGATAAACAGCATCGACCATGTCAGCCGCTTGCCGTCATCGCGCTCGCGGCTGCCGGGGAGCGGACCGATTGGGGTAAACCCGTTTCGTTTGAGATGTGCCGCCACCGCTTCGATGTTATTCGTGCGGAAGGCAAATTGGGAAAAGCCGTTTCCTTCTTGGCGGTCGGCGACAAGCTGGGCGATGAGCGGATTTCCGCACGTTCTCGCCGTCTGTCTATCAGCAATGCCGATCCACTCAATGTAGCGCAAATGCTCGAAGTAGCATAAGGCGTTGTACGTTCCCCATGACGGATGGCGGCCGCCATGGATGGCTGTAAACCCCCATTGTTCAAACGCCGTTTTCGCTTGCTCCGGTCGTTCGACCAGATGGACGAGATGGTCAAACACGACATGCATGGCGGCGGCCTCCTCCTAGATGGAATCGATCAGCGGAACAGCATTTCTTTGAGCTTGTAGATGATGCGTTCGTTATCGACGGTGCGGTGGGCGATAAAATTCAAATCGAGCTTGATGTCTTCGATTTGGGCGGACAATTGTTCGTAACGGGAATCCATTTTTTGTTCGAGGCGGTCCACCGTTTGTTTCAATGAGGAAAATTCCCGGTGAAGCTGGTGGACGTCAGCAGCGAGAGCTTCCAGTTTGGCGTCTGTTTCGTCTTGGCGGTGGAGGAGAGCAGCCACGATGCCGTTCAATTCCGTTTGCCCAGCGCGAAGCGAATCTTGTTCTTGACGAATGGCGATTTGTTCACGCTCGAGCCGCTCTTGGCCTTCTACGAGCTTTTGCAGTGTGCTGTCCATGGCGTTCAGGCGATCAAGCACTTGGGCGAGCAAAGCGTCACTCATCGTCATGATTCCCCCTTTTTTCGTCTGTTATGGCCATTATAGTACATATGTTCGGGGTTGTCAATCAAGAAAATTTGAACATCCATGGCGGACAAACTCCTTCCCATTCCTTGTTTGTCAACGGTTTATTCCATATCGATGCCCAACAATCCTCCCGATTTTTGTCAGCAGCATCCAAAATATGAGATGTTCACATGGAAGCAAATACTTTTGGCAATGAGATGAAGAGCTTTGGAAAAATATGAGGGCAAATCGTTTCATCTTTATAGTGCACTCCCGCTTGGTGAAACTTTTGATCTTGCAAGGCATATTTTTCGACGGTCTCATGAACCGGATCGACAATCCAGTATTCTCTGACACCAGCTTGTTCGTAGTTGTGAAATTTCGTAATGCGGTCGTGTTTGGCGGTAGATGGAGAAAGAACTTCTACGATAAGATCAGGCGCTCCATAAATTCGCTCATCACCAATTTTTTGTTTGTCACAAACAACAATGAAATCGGGAATATACCAATCTTTAATGTCATGAAGAGGAGTATCTTTTGTTGCGAATAAACATACATCGATCGGTGCGACAAATACTTCACACGAGGAATGTTGTAGAAAGTCGAAAAACTGTGCTGACAAAGCTGTCACGATCCGTTGATGTCTTGGTGTAGGTGAAGGAGTCATAAATAGGACGCCGTCAATTCCCTCATATCGTTTTTCCTCAGGGAAGTTTACGTAATCTGCATATGTCCATGGATGATTTTGATTTGGCAGCGACATGCAATTTCCCTCCTTGTGCTTTCATTTTATCGTATTTCTTTGAATAAAAAAAGGCGTCACGAGCGATTCCTTCCTGTGTCTAAATTAGGAGCGCGTCCTTTTTCTCCCATCAACCGTTTACTCATGCGAGTGACGTCCTATTGTGCGCTGTTCAGGAAAACGAAATATTCCTACATCAAAATTAAATCCTCCCGGTTTCACGCCTGCCTTCGCTATTAGGAGGTGTTATGAACGTTGTATTTATTTGCATCGCGAATATGTAGATTGATTCTCGTCCAGAACATGCGGCAACTGTTGCTTCATTCGATGAAAGTTTGGTATCATCATGGTATTGTGATAGGTCGAACTCGTTGGAGGTGAAACTATGTCGCGAATTTCGATTGACCAAGTCAAACACGTCGCCGACCTAGCGCGATTGGCGATTACGGATGAAGAGGCGGAGATGTTTGCGAAACAGCTCGATGCGATCATTACATTTGCCGAGCAGTTGAATGAATTGGATACGGAGAACGTTCCGCCGACTTCGCACGTGCTTGATATGAGAAACGTGATGCGCGAGGATATTCCAGAACCGGGGCTGCCGCGCGAAGAAGTGTTGAAAAACGCGCCGGATCAGCAAGACGGCCAGTTTCGTGTGCCGGCCATTTTAGAGTAAGGAGGGGGATTTATGTCGCTTTTTGACCATTCCGTATCAGAATTACATACGTTGCTGCAGAAAAAAGAAGTGTCCGTTTCCGATCTCGTCGACGAATCGTACCGCCGCATCGGCGAAGTGGAAGAGAAAGTGCAAGCGTTTTTAACATTAAATGAAGAACAGGCGAGGGCGAAAGCGAAGGAGCTCGATGACCGGCTCGCCAAAGGTGAAGAAACGAACCCGCTGTTCGGCTTGCCGATCGGCATTAAAGACAACATCGTCACAAAAGGATTGCGCACGACATGCGCCAGCAAAATTTTATACAACTTTGACCCGATTTACGACGCTACTGTCATGGAGCGGTTGCATGCCGCAGGGGCGATCACGATTGGGAAGTTGAACATGGACGAGTTCGCCATGGGCTCGTCGACGGAAAACTCCGGGTTTCAGCTGACGCGCAACCCATGGGACGTAGAGCGCGTTCCGGGCGGCTCGAGCGGTGGTTCGGCGGCGGCGGTGGCGGCCGGCGAAGTGCCGTTTGCTTTAGGTTCTGATACGGGCGGTTCGATCCGCCAGCCGGCGGCGTTTTGCGGGGTTGTTGGCTTGAAGCCGACGTACGGCCGCGTCTCGCGCTTTGGCCTCGTCGCGTTTGCCTCGTCGCTTGACCAAATCGGCCCGATTACGCGCACGGTCGAAGACAACGCCTACTTATTGCAGGCGATTGCAGGCGTCGACCCGATGGATTCGACATCGGCAAATGTTCCGGTGCCAAACTATGTGGAGGCGTTGACCGGGGACATCAAAGGATTGAAAATCGCCGTGCCGAAAGAATATTTAGGCGAGGGCGTCGATGAAGGCGTGCGCCAGTCGGTGCTTGCGGCGCTTGCCGTGCTTGAGAAGCTTGGTGCGGCGTGGGAAGAAGTGTCGCTGCCGCATTCGAAATATGCGCTCGCGACGTACTATTTGCTCGCTTCATCGGAAGCTTCGGCGAATCTTGCTCGCTTTGACGGCGTCCGCTACGGCTACCGGACGGACAACGCGAAAAACTTGATCGATATGTATAAACTCACACGGAGCGAAGGATTCGGGGCGGAGGTCAAGCGCCGCATTATGCTCGGGACATTCGCGTTAAGCTCGGGCTATTACGATGCGTATTACAAAAAAGCGCAAAAAGTGCGGACGTTGATCAAACGAGATTTTGAGAACGTCTTTGAACAATATGACGTCATCATCGGCCCGACGACACCGACACCGGCGTTTAAAATCGGTGAGAAAACGAATGATCCGCTGACGATGTATATGAACGACATTTTAACGATTCCAGTCAACTTGGCAGGCGTGCCGGCCATTTCCGTGCCGTGCGGCTTTGTCGATGGCTTGCCGGTCGGCTTGCAAATCATCGGCAAGCACTTTGATGAAAGCACTGTCTACCGCGTCGCCCACGCTTTTGAACAAGCGACCGACTACCATAAGCAAAAACCGGTGTTGTAAGGGGGGTTAGGTGATGAACTTTGAAACGGTCATCGGACTTGAGGTGCACGTCGAGCTGAAAACGAAATCGAAAATTTTCTCCAGCAGCCCGAACGCGTTCGGCGCGCCCCCGAACACGCAAACGAATGTCATCGACTTAGGGTATCCGGGCGTGCTGCCGGTGTTGAACCGGCAGGCGGTCGAGTTTGCGATGAAAGCGGCGATGGCGTTAAACTGCGAAATCGCGACCGAGACGAAATTCGACCGCAAAAACTACTTTTATCCGGACAACCCGAAAGCGTACCAAATTTCGCAATACGATCAGCCGCTCGGCAAAAATGGCTGGATTGAAATTGAAGTGAACGGGAAAAAGAAAAAAATCGGCATCACCCGCATTCACTTGGAAGAAGACGCCGGCAAGCTGACACATACGGGCGACGGCTATTCGCTCGTTGATTTTAACCGCCAAGGGACGCCGCTCATCGAGATCGTCTCGGAACCAGACATCCGCTCGCCGGAAGAGGCGTACGCCTACTTGGAAAAATTAAAGGCGATCATCCAATACACAGGCGTCTCCGACTGCAAAATGGAAGAAGGATCGCTCCGCTGCGACGCCAACATTTCGCTCCGCCCGATTGGATCGGACCAATTCGGCACGAAAACGGAGTTGAAAAACTTAAACTCGTTCAACTTCGTCCGCATGGGGCTCGAGTATGAGGCGAAGCGGCAGGAGAAAATTTTGCTCTCCGGCGGCGTCATCCGCCAAGAAACGCGGCGCTTTGACGAAGCGACGAAAACGACCGTCCTCATGCGCGTCAAAGAAGGCTCGGAAGACTACCGCTACTTCCCGGAGCCGGACTTGGTGATGCTCTATATTGACGACGAATGGAAAGAGCGCGTCCGCGCCTCGATTCCGGAGCTGCCTGACGCCCGCCGGAAGCGGTATGTGGAAGAATGGGGCCTGCCGGAATATGACGCCAAAGTGCTGACGCTGACCAAAGAAATGGCGGATTTCTTCGAAGCAACGGTCGCAAACGGCGCCGATCCGAAACTGGCGTCGAACTGGCTCATGGTCGAAGTATCCGGGTACTTAAACGCCGAGCAAAAAGAGCTCCATGACATCGCCTTGACGCCGGAAAGCCTAGCAGGCATGATCAAACTCATCCAAAACGGCACGATTTCGTCGAAAATCGCGAAAAAAGTGTTCAAAGAACTCGTCGAACACGGCGGCGACCCGGAGAGAATCGTCAAAGAAAAAGGGCTCGTGCAAATTTCCGACGAAGGAGCGCTGCGCAAAATTGTGCTCGAAGTGCTCGACGCCAACCCGCAGTCGGTCGAAGACTATAAAAACGGCAAAGACCGCGCGCTCGGCTTCCTTGTCGGCCAAGTGATGAAAGCGACGAAAGGACAAGCGAATCCGCCGCTTGTCAATAAGCTGTTAGTAGAGGAAATTGGAAAACGATAATGAAACAATAGGAGGCCTGCCCACCGGCAGGCTCTGTTTTCAATAAAAATTTTTGTACTATTAAAAAAATACAATTGACAAACGTTGTGATCCAATGATAGATTCTTTATAAGAAAAACCAATTGATTTAGTAGGATATGAAATCTCGAGGGATCAAAGAGGGGGAGAGGAAACGATGAGCCATGAACAAACTTTCCGCCCGGAAACGCTCGCCATCCACGCCGGGCAAAAACCGGATGCGGAAACGGGCGCGCGGGCGGTGCCGATTTACCAAACAAGCTCGTATGTATTCCGCGACAGCGAGCACGCGGCCAATTTGTTTGGCTTGAAAGAGGAAGGGTTTATTTACACGCGCATTATGAACCCGACGAACGATGTCTTGGAAAAACGGATCGCGGCGCTTGAAGGCGGCATTGGGGCGCTTGCGCTGTCATCAGGGCAGGCGGCGGTGTTTTATTCGATCATCAACATCGCCTCGGCGGGCGATGAAATCGTCTCGTCGTCGTCCATTTACGGCGGAACGTACAACTTGTTCGCCCATACGCTGCGCAAGTTCGGCATTACGGTGAAGTTTGTCGATCCGTCCGATCCGGAAAACTTTGAGCGGGCGATCACCGACAAAACGAAAGCCTTGTTTGCGGAAACGATCGGCAACCCGAAAAACGATGTGCTCGACATCGAAGCGGTGGCCGACATCGCCCATCGCCATGCCATTCCGCTCATCGTCGACAACACGGTGGCAAGCCCATACTTATTGCGGCCGATTGAATTCGGCGCCGATATCGTCGTCCACTCAGCGACGAAGTTCATCGGCGGGCACGGCAATTCGATCGGCGGTGTGATTGTGGACAGCGGCAAGTTCGACTGGAAAGGGAGCGGCAAGTTTCCGGAGTTCATCGAGCCAGACCCAAGCTACCACGGGTTGGTGTATGTGGACGCCGTCGGCGAAGCGGCGTACATCACGAAAGCACGCATTCAGCTCTTGCGCGACTTAGGAGCGGCGCTGTCGCCGTTTAACGCGTTTTTGCTTTTGCAAGGGCTGGAGACGCTCCATTTGCGGATGCAGCGCCATAGCGAAAACGCCCTTGCCGTCGCCAAGTTTTTAGAAGAGGAAGAAGTCGTCGAATCGGTCAACTACCCAGGGCTTCCAAGCCATCCGTCGCATGAACTGGCGAAAAAGTATTTGCCGAATGGGCAGGGCGCGATCGTCACGTTTGAAATCAAAGGCGGCGTCGAAGCTGGCAAAAAACTGATCGACTCGGTCAAGCTGTTCTCCCATTTGGCCAACATCGGCGATTCGAAATCGCTCATCATCCACCCCGCCAGCACGACGCACGAGCAGCTGAGCCCGGACGAACAGCTGTCCGCCGGCGTCACCCCGGGCCTTGTGCGTCTGTCCATCGGCACGGAAGCGATCGACGACATTTTGGACGACTTGCGCCAAGCCATTCGCCAAAGCCAGACGGTGGGGGTGAAGTAGAAGCAGCGAAGCGAGAACCATTTAAAATAGAAAGAGCGTCCTAATCGACAAACTAGGGCGCTCTTTTTTGATTTGCGGAGCAAAGCTATCTCAGAACACGCCTTCTCTGCATTTGCAAGGGAAAATCAGTACATCAGATTTTCCGGACACGGAGACTCCAGACTATCCTCGCTTGTCAAGTACGTTCCACCTGAATCCGTGATAGAAGTGTACCCGAAATGCCGGGAAACTCTCAATTATGCAGAGGCCTCTACTCTATTTCGAATGTTCACCTATTAAACGTTTTGTTGATTGATCAAATTTTCTTGTGGGGGCGTGAACCCGTCTTGATCACCGATTCAAGGTTACAGTGATGCACCCATTTTGTTTTAATTTTTCGTATTTACTTCTTTTTTTTTTGTTATAATATCCCATGGGACCGGTCCTGTATTTTAAGGTTCATCACCAAAAGATGTACTTGACTTTTAAAGACAAACATGATAGCAATGTTGCTCAAAGAGACGTGTGGTATAAAAAGGAAAAATGCTGTTTTGATTTTCTTTATCATAATCGTCTTTCTTTGTCAAGTACACTTTGTGGTGAAGAGCCTATTTTAAAATATATTAAGGGAGAGGGGATCGAATCATGAAGAAAAAACGTAAAATGGTTGCTGCTTTGCTTGCTTCTACCACATTCATTGTGGTAGGGGGAGTCAGCGCCGCATCTTATGTGACGTATGCGGGGGTTCTCCCTCGTTTTCAAGCCGATACAGAATTAGCAAGCGCCAATAAAGCGACAAACAGTAAAAGCAAAGTGGAAAATTCGGTTGTTGGGAGCGATTATAAAGCGAATATGTGGATTCAGCAAGGCTCCACGAAAGTGTCGCCAACCGCGCTGAATGTAACCGATAATGACACGCGTTATTTCACTGTCGACCAAAGCGCTGTTGGCAAAAAAGTTTCATTAGTGGCGGAAAATGCATCCTTCACTTACGTTACAGTTGATATCGCAGGCAAATTTTACCCCGACAATTGATCGATTTTATAGATATGTTCAGTCAACTTGGACAAGAGAGAGGTTTTCTTCGTCAGGGACGGTCTTCTTCAATTTCAATGAAGAAGACCGTCCTTAAACAGAAGAATTAGGAGATGATTGTATGTATATGGAATTGCTTAAACTTCTGAAAAATAAGAACCTTTATATCAGCGCAGCTTGCCTGTTGTTGCTCGTCATTGGCGCTGTCGTGTTGGGGGTGAAAGATTACCGTGAGAATGTGGAGCTGTTTGAACGAATTTACCACCACAATCCTAATGTTTCCGCCTTGGCATCGCCTCACCTTGAATGGGTTGGTCTAGGAGGCTTCCGATTTAACGTACTCTCTTCTTTATATTACTTCCTTTTTCCACTATTGTTGTCCATTCCATTGGTAGATTCGATTGATCGTGAGCGAAAGAGCGGAAATATTCATTATCAATTGACACGGATGGGAAGGGGAGTCTATTTTCGAAGGAAATTTGTGTTTTCCTATATCAGCGCTTTCTTCTTATTCCTTCTTCCTCTTGTGCTGGGAGTTGTGCTGGTGAATCTTTTGACGAACCATTGGGATTATTCGAGCTTTTCCCAGGCTTATCGGCAATTGGTCCATGGCGCGTTGCCGTTGCCGGACAATTCATTTGAAGGGGAAAAGAAAAGCCTTTTTTCTCCTTTATTGGAGATCTCCCCTTATTGGTATGTTCTCGCGTATTATGTCATTGGCGGGTTGTTTGCCGGCGGCTACGTTTGTCTCGGTTTAGCCTTTTCTTTATTCTTGAAAAATCGGTATTTGATCACGTTGATGCCGCAAATCATTTATATGGTTTGTTGGGCGGCACTGACGATCACCAACCAGTTGGGATGGGATCCATTTAATTTCTTAATCCCTTCACAACCAGTGGAAGGATTGTCCTATTGGAAAATCGTCATCGTGTTTGTCCTCCAATTGTTGATCGCGGTAGGGGTATTTTCATATGGAGTGAAGAAGAGTGAAGATGTTCTCTAGACAGATTGTTTTTTTTGTTTGGCAAGATTTGCTGTTGCATCGCACCGTTATCCGAATGATTTTGGGCGTCATGGCTCTGTTGATGGTGGTGAGCATCTTGCCGCTAGGAATGGTGGTAGTGGGGAAATGGCACAGCCTTAAAGATTTTATCTTGCTCTATCGGTATGAGTTTTTTCATCTGCCTGTTTTTTTATTTCTTTTAGGTTCAACACTTCAAACGAACGCGTGGGTGATTTTAAGACGATACCGCACCCGGGGACAAATCGGGCTGCATAAAGCGTTGTTGGTCGTCGTTTTGGCTGGGGGCGTGTCCCTTTGGGTTGCTGTAGCAGGAGGATTATGTACAATGTTTGTGAAATTCCTCATCTACCCCCATATGCCAAACGCCCATGCGGCTTTTTTGTACGTGCCGCATAGTGAGGATAAAAGTTCGTTTCTCTATTTTCTTGTTATGTATTTTTTCGTCACCGCTATATACGGATTGCTGTTTATAGCATTCATCGACTTTGGATGGAGTCGCTTTTTTGCCTTCGCTGCCGTCATCATACTGGCTGTATTGGATATGTTCACGGTGCATATGCTCCCTTATTTGTTTTACATCAGTGAACAGGCGGCTCCTGTTTGGACCATCCTCGTTCTCATTGTGGTGCTGCTGCTGTTAGTCTATCTCATTTGCCTTTCGTCAAGCCGAAAAAACTATTATGTTCAGGATGATCTGTTATGAAACCGATGGATTTGGAGTTTACCTTGATCAAAATGGATATCAAAAGAATTGTCATCACCTGCCTCCTGTTCCCGCTGTTGGGCACTTTGATGTGCAGCTGGTCAGAGGCGTTTTCCTCCCAACACCTATCGGAGTTGTTCGCCCGCTTATTCGGAGCGGTGACGACCTCGAATTGGATGTATTGGCTGATGATTTGCTTCGGCTATGTGGTGTTGCTCCAAATCGTTTGGAAAAAGCGGGATCAATATTTTGAACATAAACTGTTCATTTTGTTGAGGGATACGACGTCGTATACAATGGCTAGATTGTTGGCAGGAGTTCTGTTTACAGTGGGATATGTCTTGTCATCGTTTTTGATCACTGGCGGCTTCGGCCTCTTTGTGTCGCATATGGCGTTTTCGTTTGACCGTTCGCTCGTGCTCATGTTTGTTAGCATCGCCGTGAATTTGTATTGGCACGCCAGCGTGTGGATGTTGTTGAACGTGTATGCAACCTATCACTTGGCGAATGTTGTCATTCTCGCTTTGTTTTTTGTGGGTGTGAAGATGCCAACGCCTTTTATTCCTTTGTACTACAGCATGGCGGATCTCGTGCGGAGCAGCTCGATGTTCTGGTCGGCGTTGATCGTGGAGCTCTTGTCGATCGTTGTGTTCGGGTATTGGACGATAAAGAGAGTGAAGCATGCGGATTATATCTAGGAGGTTTTCGATATGAAGGCGATCGTCTTATCCAATGTTTCCAAAACAATAAAAGCAAGAGAAGTTTTGCGCAATATCAACTTAGAGTTGGAGAGCGGAAAGATTTATGGGTTCGTCGGGCCGAACGGATCGGGAAAAACGATGTTATTCCGAGTCATCAGCGGACTTGTGAAGCCGTCCAGCGGCACGGTGGCGGTATTTGGCCAGACGTTGCACCAAGATGTATCCTTTCCGAGCGATATTTCTGTTTTGTTGGAAAAACCAGGTTTCCTTGAACAATACTCAGGATTCGATAATTTGCATTTTTTAGCCATGATTCAAAACAAAATCGGCGAGCGCGAGGTAAAAGAGGCAATCGAGCGAGTGGGGTTGGATCCGCATGATAAAAGGCCGGTGAAAGCGTACTCTCTTGGAATGAGACAAAGACTGGCCATTGCACAGTGCATCATGGAGAAGCCGCAGCTGATGCTGCTCGACGAACCGATGAATGGCTTGGATGAAAAATCGGTGGACCAAGTGTACCAAATTATTCGCGAGGAAAACAAAAGAGGCTGCACCATTTTGTTGACGTCTCACAACAAGGTGGACATCCAGTCATTATGCCACGAAGTGTATTCGATGAATGAAGGGGTCATTACGGGTGTAACCCATATTGCGGCAGAATGACTGTCATGTGTGTAATATCGAAATTCGCGAGGGGGTGGCCATCTTGAACAAGCAACAGTGTGAAGATGCCGCTTCCGTGTTCATGGGACAATCAAAAGATGGGATTATGGAGTGAACCAAAATAGCTCCCTGCATCCTCCTTAGGTGCAGGGAGCTTCAGTGCAGCTATTCTTTCTTCCTGAAGCCAAATTCGAATTCCCTCATCCCTCTGCTTTCGAACGCGCTGTCATGAAAAGACAAAGATGCTATCTGTTTAGTCGACACCGCCTCTTGTGCACTCCCACTATCATGGGAAGGATTCATTATAGGCAAGTGGGGGGTTCCCTCGTTTCCGCATGCACCAAAATAGCCCGATTGGCTGATTTCTTCCTTCAACAGAGAGCATGACATGCTTTGAGAGAGTTCGGTACGATCTTCTCCAAAAGGTACATACCGAAACATTAGAAAAATCTTATGATTTTAATCTATTTTGAATGTGAAAATGTCTCTATCAACAAGGCATCGGTGACATGAGATTCAGGATATAGGGGATGAAATCAGTTTGTTATTCAACTGTATGGGGGGATCAAAACATGAACAAAAAGAAGATTTTGCTTGTTGATGATGATGAAGATATTTGCTGCACAATCAAGCAATATTTGGAGCTTCATCATTATCAGGTAGAAACGGTTCATAGCGGTGTAGAAGCGTTGAAGATGATGAACAACGATTTTGACTTGATTGTGTTGGATATCATGATGGAAGGAATTGACGGAATGGAGTTGTGTCGCTTGATTCGTGAACGCGTCGATGTCCCCATTGTTTTTGTCAGCGCAAAGACGCTGGAGGAAGATAAGGTTCAAGCTTTGGCGATCGGTGGAGATGATTACATCACTAAACCATTCAGCTTAAAGGAGTTAAAGGCGAGAATTGATTGCCATTTAAGAAGGGAGGAACGGATTCGTTCGAACGAGAGATATCTTTTGAGTTCTAAAAATATGACGATTGATCTTTTGGCTAATGAGGTCTTTTGTAAAGGAAAGAAATTGCCGTTCACAAAAAAAGAATATGAGATTGTGAAGTTGTTGATGCTGAATCAAAAGATCGTTTTCTCGAAAGAACGAATATTTGAACGAGTATGGGGGATTGACTCTGAAAGCCAGTTAGACACGGTGGCAGAAAGCATTAAAAATATTCGAAAGAAAATCAAGGCCGTCGATCCAGACACCTCTTATATTCAAACATTATATGGGCTCGGTTATAAATGGGATGTGACCGATGAAAAACAATAAAACGATTAAACGAGATTTTTATTTGTTAGTTGTGAAAGTTGTGCTGGCAACGGCGATTACTTCGGCCTTTACTTATATATGCATCATCTATTTGATTATGACATTAACCACCAACCATGTGGTGAAACCGACCAATTATTTCGTGAAAGATTTGGATTTGATTGAGAAAAAGGTGAAAGAAAACGAAGAAGCTATTTTCAAGGGGAGACTCATTCCCATCCATCGTTACAGTGAAAAGATAAAAGGAGAAGTTGTAGACATCAGCGGCAAGCATCTGTATGGCGATCGCGGAATTGTAGACGGTCAAGTGGATATGAGCAAAGTGATCAACCGTGAGATTGTAAAAGGAAGCTATGTGTATCGGTTCATTCCCGTTCAACATGATAACGCCATTCAGGCGGTGTATGTGTTGAAAGCGCCTTTCGGGTTTATCATTAACAATCAACATCGCTTCGGAGCCGTGTTGATTTATGCTTTGCTCCTTATTTCTCCGTTGATCTTTTTTATTGTCTATTTGATTTTCTTTACATCAAGGCTGTACAAATCATTGTTTCATAATGTCAGGTTGCTGCTTCAGGCTTCTGATCACATTGCAAGCGGGGATTTTGATTTTCAAGTCTCAGGGTTGAAAAGAAAAGAATTTATGAAAATCCAGGATTCCTTTAATACCATGATCAGTGCGCTGAAAGAAATGGTGGAACGTTTAGCCAAGACCGATGACGAACGGAGAATGATGGTATCATCGATCGCGCATGATATCCGAACCCCGTTGACGGTCATCCAAGGACAAATTGATTTGATTCAAGACTTGCGAAAGTTGGACCACTTTGATCTCACTCCCCATTTAGAGATTATTCGCAAAAACTGTGGGAAGATGACCATGTTGACAGATAATTTGTCGTTGCTCTATAAAGTGGAGAATGACCACTTCTCACTGAATGCAAAAGAAGTGGATGTAAGGCAAATTCTTGATGAGAAAAAACGAGAGATCACAACAATGGTTTATCATCAAAAATCGATAAATATTTGCTTTGATGTGAATTTGCAAAAATCATGTTACATCCTTGATGAAGCGATGTTAATGAGAGTGTTGGACAATATTTTATACAATAGCTTGCGGTTTACCAAAAGCGGAGAAATCAAGTTGGAAGTGCATGATGAAAAAGAGGGGGATGAGCGTAAAATCTATTTTCGCTGTTCCGATACTGGAACGGGGTTTAAAGAAAGCGATACGTCGTTGTTGTTCCAGCCTTTTTATCAAGATCAGCAGTATAAACATCATGTTGGATTAGGGCTGTATATTGCCAAACGAATTGTCAATCATCATGGCGGTGAAATTTGGGCATACAACAACGAAAAAGGCGGCGCGACCGTTGAATTTTATATTCAGGAGCTGGCTGATTGATCATTCCATCTCATGGCTTTTCCGCTGTTGTAGAGAACGGAAGGCGGCTAGGGAGATTCCGATTTCCCTAGCCCATCTCTGAGTCTCTATTTTCTTTTCGCAATGAGAAATTGGTGGTTCACCGTAACAGCCACTTCTTCGTCCGGATTTACACCTTTGATGCTGTAAACCCATCCGAAGTTTAAGTGAGTTCGTTTTTCGTCTTTTTGATCGGGAATGATTTCAATCTTTCGCAGTTCTTTTTTGCTCAAGATTTGATGATGCTCATTGATGGTGATCGTCTCCGCTACTTTCCCGATTGGTTTGTGCAATTGATGTCGATCTACTTTTGCTGCCTGAATGATGTACGTTCGGTCTTGATAGTGAATTTCTTGCAAATTGTCTTTGTTCAACTCATATTTTGGCAATTTCCGATCGATCTCCATATTTTTTGTTGCTGTCTTTTTTAAGTCGCTGACAAGTGAACAACCTCCTATAAAGAGGATCGCGATCAACATGAGGGGTAAGAGGAAGTTTTTCATCGCCACTCTAAAACCTCCCTCTAGAAATGTTGATTTATCAAGGCTTTTCGGCCCCTCCTTTTTGAACATCCCATTGAAAGAGAACCACGGGGGTTCATTCATGTGGTTTATTTCCTTCCCAACGATGAAACCAGACTGAACCGATGATGGTCACGATGATAAAGCCTAGAAGGGCATAGGCCATCCCTCCCCACAATGATAGCGAATAGGAATTGAACAACTGCGCCCCCAATGCTTGCTTTACTTCGGGCATCATCAAAATCGGAAATTGTGAGAGGCGAACACCCCAAGCCCAAGGAACATAGCTCCATATATGATCGCCTAAGGACGTTGCGCCAATAAGAGCGGAAATGAGAAATCCGCCGCTCCCGATGGCAATCGATGCTCCCATTCCAAAGGCAAGGCTGATGAACAGATGCAAGGAAAAAAGGATCAGTGAGCCCACGATCGAGAGCATGGCTCCTTGCAAAAATAAGTGATCATGAATGGGCGCGACGTTGAGTACGTATTTCACTCCAAAGAGCATGAGAATCATCGCCAGCAAGATATCCGCGCATGCGATGAAGATGAGCAGCGTGAGTTTGCCAACATACCATTTGATTTTGGATACAGGGCCGGCCAAGATGTTCATGAAATTTCCTGCTTTTTCTTCTTGATAGGACATCAGTCCGGTAAGCAAGGAGATGATGATCGGCAAGGAAACGGTCATCACTTCGAAAAAACCTTGGTAGATTTTCACCTGCCAAAACACGGAATGTCGGTAGTGCGAAAAATACCATACCATAAAGAGCGGATACAGGATTGGTATGATGATGACCATGATCCGAACTGCTGTGCGTTTCGTTTTGATCCATTCGGATGACAGAAGGCGAAGAAACGACATGTCAATGCACTTCCTTTCGCGAAAACCAAACGGCGGTCAGAAAAGATAGCAACAGAAACATGACAAGGGCAATCGTTAGGCCTATTGGAATGACAGAAGGATCCAATAGCGAATTCCCTTTTTCCAAAGGAACGCCGTTCGGATGAACCCCGACGATCGGGCACATCATCCTCATTCCCCAGCTCCATGGAATGAACAGCCAGTAAGGCTGTGCAGCCATGACGACCCCTAAGGCGAGGCCGATGACACTGACAAGGATCGAGGCTGCCATCCCGAACCGCTCGGCGATAAATAATCCGATCGGGATATAGGATAAAGAACTCATCCAAATGACCAAGCTGGCAAACACCGCGACCGTAGCGGATGAGAGGCTGTTGGGCAAAAACCATTTCAATAAAACAAGCAGGACGATCAGCTCGATAGTGGAGAGCAACATATAATAGGCGATGACGGCGATTTTGCTCCACCATAGACGCACAATGCTAATGTCGAGACAACGCAGCGCTTTATCGTTTCCGGACTTTTTCTCCCTTGACACTGAAAGGGAAGCAGTCAAGGCCGTTCCAATGGGAACAAAAATCAACGGCCACCAATTAAATACCGTGTATTCAAAATAATGGCGCGTTGAATTCATGGTTGGCATGGTGATCATGGCATACAGGACAAAGAAAAGCGGAGCGATGAATATAAGTTTTTTGGCAAACGTTCGCTTGTATTTTAAGTGTTCTGACTGGAACATATTGAGCATGACTCCCATCCTCCTTCATTGCTTGTTCACAACATCGATGAAGAGTTTTTCGAGATCTTGACTCTCGTCTATTTTCCCCTCGTACCTGAGTTTTCCGTTTTGAATAATGCCAATGTAATCGGCTAATTGTTTGACTTCGGACAAAATATGGCTCGATAGGATGACGGTGATCCCGTTTTCGGCAAACGATTTAATGAGTGTTCGCAAGTCCTGGATGCCTAATGGGTCCAAGCCATTTGTCGGTTCGTCGAGAATGAGCAGTTTTGGATGGTTTAAAAGAGCTTTGGCAATTCCTAGCCTTTGCTTCATGCCAAGGGAAAATTGAGATGCTTTCTTTTTCCCCGTATTTTCTAAGCCGACGATGTTCAAAACTTCTTGGATTCGCGAGTCGGGCAAATGAAGCAATTTGGCGTGAACGAGTAAATTCTCATAGGCTGTTAAATTGCCGTAAAGAGCCGGGGATTCGATCAGTGCGCCGATATCTTTCAGGACTTTTCTGCTCCAAGGATGGCCGTTGATGACGATTTCCCCTTTTGTGGGACGCAACAGCCCTGTCAGCATTTTTAAAAGAGTGGATTTTCCCGCTCCATTTGGCCCGAGCAATCCATAAATGGTATGTTTCTTGACTTTTATGGATACATCATCCACCGCGAGTTGTTTCCCAAACGCTTTGCTTATATGACGGGTTTCTAACATATACTCTTCCATGTTCATTCTCCTTTCATAATGGGAACATGTTAGGCGGTTCTTGACTGGCATAAGCGCAAGAATAGGACTGTTAGATCCGTGCTGTTCTCATATTAATGACTCAATCTAATGTTTTTATAAGAAAAGAACACATGGATGATGTTTTTTACCAGACTTGTCACAATCTTCGACAAGTCTTTTTATTTTTCAGGAAGGAATTTTATTGAACTTGTCGAATATTCCCTATTTGTAAATATTTGTGTAAGGTGCGATAGGATGAGTGAAAAAGAAAAAAATAGCGAAACAAATGAAAGAAATCGTGGAACAATTTATGTCGGAACCGCAACTGAAAGCGCACATGCTCTTGGCAATCGAGCAACATATGAAAGAGAGCGATTTGTTGTTTGGGCGGTCGGCTTATTTGCATTATGACTTGTTTTCGATACAAGGAGATCACTCAACATATATCGCAGCGGCTATTGAATTGATCGTGCTTGCTGGGGATTTATTGGATGATATAGTCGATCAAGATCGTTTCGAGGATACAGCTATTCCTCTTCATATTGCGATCGGGTTCTTGCTGCTTGCTCAGCAAGCGATTGCGAATGTACCGATTTCTAGTAATAAAAAATTAAAGGCACTGTCATATGTTACGTCTTGCTTGTTGCAAAGTGTACACGGACAACAGACTGATGTGGCGTGTGACGTACAAACAGAGGCAGATTATTTAAAAATGGTAGAGAAAAAAGCAGGCTCTCTTGTTGCGATGGCTTGTGTCATAGGCGCTTTATTAGCAGGAAAAGAGGACATCGCAGCGATTGAAACATATGCTCGCTACATCGGCATTGCAGCACAAATCGACAATGATCTTGATGCGCTATACAACTGGGATAAAAAAGCGGATATTCAAGCAAAGAAAAAGTTGCTTCCGATTTTGTATATGCTAGAAAGCAAACAAAATAACTTGTGGAAGCAGTATTTCAACAACGATATAGACTACGATCGGATGTACGTCCAAAAAGAAAAAGCACTTCAGCAAATGGAACAGGAAGGAGCGATTTATTATGCTAAAGTGATAAGCCAGATTTACAAGGAAAAGGCTTTGCAAGAAATCGAGAAACTGGATGTAGACGATAGGTACAAATCCGTACTGAAAACAATGATTTTGTAATGTTGGAGGGAGATCTGCGATGCAAGAAATCATTCGCTTTTTAGTAGAACATCCAGAAGTCATCGAAAAATTACAAAATGGTACGGTGAGCTTGATCGGTTTAAGTGAGTTAGAGGTAAAAGCGGTTGTAAAGGTATTTAGTGAATCGACGGAGCCGCTTGGATATTGGAAGTAGATCACGATGAATCGAGCAGTCATTGCGATGATTGTTGCTTTGATTGCAGCACTATATTTAACCATTTTAAATGTTAGGCATCCATTGATCGGCATGGATGTAGTAGAAAACAAGAATGGTGATATTATTGTTAATGATATTTACGAGTTTGGTTGGGCAAAAAAACATGGTATTCATATTCATGATCAAGTGCTGAAAGTGGATGGAAAGCCTCCGCTCTCCCATTTTACTGTACGGGAATACAAAACAATTGAACAAGCGAAAACAATAACAATTCAGAGAGAAAATCAAATCCAAACATTGACGGTTGACTATCAATCGCATGGAACGGAACAATGGCTGTATTATATTGCCTTGCCGGCGGGTTTTTTTCTATTCGCTGTTAGTTTAAGCATTTTTTTGCTTCGTCTGCGGCCGAATGACAAATCGGCAACCGTGCTGATCTATTTTTTATTATTGACAGGGATTTGTTATATCAGTGCCAGCTTATCAGCGAAATATGCGCCGTTTGGGCGGCAAATATTTAACGGTATATTTTTCATATTGCCTGCCGTCTTTTTGCATTTCGTTTATCATTATTTTGAAAAAGAAAGGAAAGTATGGTTTGCGAAAAAAATCGTCTTTTCTCTTTATGGTTTTAACTTTGTGATGTTTATTATTTCACTGATGTCTATATCGTTTCGTTCGATAAGTGAAGTGGAAGTGCTATTGACGACATTTTTTATCAATATAGTTATCATTCTTGCTTTGTTAGGAAAAGGGTTCGTTGATCTTAAAAAAGATGAACAGCAAAATACGGTCAAAGGGTTGCTTTTCGCCATTGGGCTATCTGCCGCACCATTTGTTTTATTTTATAGTCTCCCGGTTCTCATCATTGGAAAATGGGTACTGCCAGCTGAATTAACCGTTACTTCGCTTTTTGTGTTGCCATCCGTCTTTCTTTATTTGATTTGTACGGATCGGCTATTTCGATTGCCGTTTTCCATCAATCGTTTTGTGTACCATGCTTTTTTGTCATTACTCCCAGCTTTTTTTGTTACGTTGCTTTATGCCAAATTTGTTCATGAAGCAAGGAGGTTTGCGGAACTCGCTTTGTTGTTTTTACTGATTTATGTAATCAATATCCTTGCTCTCTATTCAAAAGGATATTTTGATCGAACATTAAGAACGAAGTTATATGTACAAAAAAACTTTTATCAAGAAAGTATATATCGGATCGGTGAAGCATTAAAAAAACAGAAAAACATGCAAGAAGTGATCCGATGCATGGAAAAAGAAGTGAGGGAAGTATTAGATATAGAGAATCTGGCTTTTGTACAATTGGCGGTCCAAAATAGGCAAGCACCTTTTCATTGCGATGAAAAAGAGTGGATGAAGTTAATCAAAAAGATGGATGTTCAACCACTTTCGATTGGAAAAATCATTGAAAATAAACGTTTGTTTGCGGTTTTTGTAGGCTCGTTCCGCCAAAGTCCTTTACTATTAATAGGAAAAAAGAAACATTCCATTCCATTTCGGGCAGAACAAAAAGATTGGCTATCCACCATTGTCTATTATGCCAGCATCACGATTGAAAATATGTTAAAAGCAGAGGATTTCATCAAAGAGTTAGACAGCTTAAAGGAAAGAAGCCATTCTGTTTGGCTCACTCGTTTGATCTTTCAATGGTCGGAAAAGGAAAGAAGAAAGTTAGCCATTGATCTGCACGATACGATTCTTCAAGATTTAATTGTTTTAAAACGGAAAGTGGAGAGTTTGCGTTTTCAAAATATGCGTATGGAAGAAATGAAAAAGCAGCTAAACAATATCGAAGAAGAAATCGTAGATATGATTGATGTAACAAGAGAAACGTGCCATGAATTAAGACCGACGTTTTTGGAACAAGTCGGATTAAGAGAAGCATTAGCCGAATTAATCGGAAGATTTCATTTGCGTTCAAATATCAAAGTGGATTGGAATGTTCATGTATCAACCAAATTAGATGAAGAACGAGAACTTGCAATATATCGGATGATCCAAGAATTATTAAACAATGCGCTGAAACATTCGCACGCATCGCACATTCAACTAACATTGGAGGTTCAAAATGAGGAAGTTCAACTTCATTATATTGACAATGGTATAGGTATAGACATAGAAAAATTAAATCATTATGATGGAAAGCTTGGTTTGTTTGGCATAAAAGAGCGTGTGCAAGGCTTAGGTGGAACATGCGAGATGACATCACAACTTGGCGAGGGGCTAGACATACGGATCACCATTCCATTATAAGCATAGAAGGCCTGTGATTTAGTGAAAAATCGCGGAAAATGGACTTTTTTCTCAAATAGAGAAGTCTTGCAAAATCAACGCTTCTCTTTCGACCGAAAACAATGGGTTCAGCGAAATCAGTCGTATTTCACCAGCCTCATAGGAAGGAGAGAAATGACTAGATGATTCACATTTTGGTTGTCGATGATCATCGTCTTGTTGGTGAAGGGACAAAGAATATGCTCGAGAGCGAACAAGATTTTCAAGTAGAACTTGTTACATCTGGCACAGAGGCGGAGCAGATGATGGAACAACGTACATATGATGTGTTTTTGCTTGATTGGCGTATGCCGGATATGAGCGGTATTGAATTGAGTAAACGAATTCTCGAAAAACAGCCAAATGCGAAAATTGTCATCTATACCGGATATGATATTGTTCCTTTTTTAAATTATTTCATTGAATCAGGCATTACAGGCTTTGTCAGTAAAACCGCATCAAGCGAGCAATTAGTGACGGCGATTCGCTGTGCGTTAAGAGATGAGGCGGTTATTCCTGTGCATGTACTGCGCCAGCTGCGGCTTTTCGAAGTGAAAGCTAGGATGGAAGAAGAGGTGGAACATATCACGCTCGACATGTTTGAACAAAATATATTGATAGAGGTTGCCAACGGTTTAAGCAATAAAGAGATTGCAAGAAAGCGCTGCATGAGCCAGCGGAGCCTAGAAAGACAGCTATCGCGTATTTTTTCAAAATTGCGTGTATCTTCTCGGATAGAAGCGGTGGAAAAAGCAAAACAATTGGGACTCATTCCAGAGCATTATATGTTGTTAACGTCCTCATCGGATGGATGAGGGCGTTTTTGTCTAGTCCGCCAAAATTGGCGGGCGCACCGTCAAAAAATGGCGGGGTTCCGACACAAGTTGGCGGTGAAGAAGAAAGAAAGTGGTAGTATGATTCGAGATAGGGGGAGGCATGGAGAAGAGTGTGTATTTGAAGACGGTTAATAGGAATTTATGAAAAACAAAAATAACAGTCGTATTAATTTTGATAAAATTAAAAATTTATTTTAACAATCAAATCAGCAAAGAAAAATATCGATTACTGTAGATGAGCAAATTCACTAACATAAATTGACAACCAAACAAAAAAGGAGACATGAACCGGACTCCTTGGGTAAAATAGATGTGCTCAAAACCCATTCACACAAGGAGGTTCATGTCTCATGAATCGATGAGCACATCACCAAGGAATCCACAAGTTTTTCTTCACGCTGGGGTTGACGCTGCAGCTTTCCAAACCGGTCTTGAAGCACCTCGTTCACCTTGTCGATGCCTTGACCACCAAGGGATTCTCGGGAACATGGACCGATATTCATCACTGGAGCTTTCATCCGAATCATCGAACGACGCTCCGTCACTTTTTCACGAAAAGCCCTTGGGATGAGGAAAGGCTGCTTGGAAAGCTTCAAGAGTGGATCCTCCGCCGAATTGAGCGAAAGAATCAGCCTCTTTTTGTCTCGATTGATGATACGATTTGCCAAAAAACGAAGCCTTCGTCACGGGCCACGCACGCCATCGAAGGGTGCGACTGGCACTACTCGCATAAAGATCATCAATCGGTTTGGGGGCATTCGCTCGTTTGGCTGATGGTGCACACCTTCACGCAAGCGTTTCCGTTCGCGTTTCGTCTGTATGACAAGAAGGCCGGAAGAAGCAAAATCGACCTGGCGATCGAGATGCTTTCCTCGCTCAAAGGGAAGCTGACTCAGCCGGTGTATGTGTTGATGGACTCTTGGTATCCGTCCAAAACGCTCATCGAAGCCTGCCTGAAAAAGGGATTCCATGTCATCGCGATGCTCAAGACGAACCGAATTCTCTACCCGAAAGGCATCGCCGTCCAAGCCAAGCAGTTCGCCCGCTATATCGAGCCCCAAGACACCTGCCTCGTCACGGTGGGGAACGAGCGCTATCGTGTCTACCGCTACGAAGGTGCGCTCAACGGTCTTGATGATGCGGTGGTGCTGCTTACTTGGAAGGCTGCTCAGCCGATGACACCCGAACATCTTCATTGCATCTTGAGCACCGATCGGGAGCTGAGTGACGAAGACATCTTGCGTTACTATGCCCAACGCTGGTCGATCGAATGCTTTTTCCGGCAGGCAAAAGACCAGCTGAAGCTCGATGGGTACCGTGTTCGTCACATTCGGGCGGTCAAACGGTATTGGATCACCGTGTTGTTAGCTTGCGTGTACAGCATAGCCGAATCTCAACAAGACCTCTCCGCCGGGCTGGACCTTCTTCGGACTCGGAAAGGACACAGCCTGATTGAGTTCATTTACGACGCGGCGAAGCAAGATATTCCCATTGATGTTGTGAAAAAACAGTTCCATGTCGCCTAAGGGGTACCCTGTTTGTCTCTTAATAAATGGAAATTATTGTAATAAAAAATGCTCATCTACAGTCTCTTATTCATAGCGGAGACATTCAATTGGGTTTAGACGAGAAGCTTTATTTGCAGGTAATATACCAAAAATGATTCCAATTGCCACAGAAAATACGAGTCCCCCAACAATTACTTGCCATGATACCGAGAAAGGCCATCCTGCTAGAAGTGATATTAAATAAGATATTAGAGATCCGAGTAATATTCCGGCTGTACCGCCAATTAGAGTTAATATAGAGGATTCTGTTAAAAATTGGAATAAAATCTGCCCTCTTGTTGCTCCTAATGACATACGTATTCCAATTTCTTTAGTTCTTTCAGTAACTGATACTAGCATTATATTCATCACGCCAATTCCCCCAACAATTAAAGAGATCCCTGCTATACTCCCAATGATTAATGTCATTATATTTGTAATGTTCCTGATTCCCTGTTCAATTTCTTTAATATTAATTACTTTATACCTATTTTCGGTATTGTGCATTCTATTTAGCATAGAAGTAGCCTCATCCCCAACCTCTTTTAATAAATTAGGGTTTGAAACTTCTATAGTTACTTCACTGAAGTTGTTTTTCCCAGAAATCGTTCTCCAAGTTTTCCATGGTATATATACTTCTTTCAAACCTACAGAAAATAGATTTTTTCTTTCTTCCAGCACTCCCACAATCTCAACAGGTTGAGACCCTATTCGAATAATACTGCCTATTGGATTTTTATTTGGGAACAGTTCTTCTTTTAATCCATTAGAAATCAAAGCGACACGACGCTCGCCTATAAAATCTGTTGAGTTGAACATTCTTCCGCTTTGAATGTTTAGTTTATGAATATTAATATAGGAATCATTTATTCCATAAATCGTACCATTTATATATTTTTTTCTATACTGTACCGGTAAAAAATCTTTACTAGCCGCAACAACATTTTTAATATTCTGTATTTGTTTCAAAGCATTGATATCCTGTTCAGTAAAAGCTGATTCTTCTAAGATATCAGGATTAGCGTTTAATTCTTCATTACTAGGTTCATAATAAACTTGTATAGTATCACCTCCTGGTCCGACAATTTGGGATTTTAACATATTTTCTCCACCCTTTCCGATTGACACAATAACAATAACAGCTGCAACTCCAATTACAATACCTATGATCGTTAAAATGGATCGCATTTTATGAGCATTAACTGAACTAAATGCTATCTTAATACTCTCAAGTACACTCATTTTCATTTCCCTACCTTAGTATCACTTATAATATGTCCATCTTTTAATATTATTTTTCTGTCTGCAAAATTTGCGATATCTTCATCATGTGTCACAATGATTATTGTTGTTCCTTCTTTATTTAATTGTTTAAATATATCCATTATTTCATAACTTGTTGAGGTATCTAATGCACCCGTTGGTTCATCAGCTAGTAGCAATGAAGGTTTGTTTATCAGCGCACGAGCAATAGCCACACGTTGTTTCTGACCACCAGATAGTTCATTAGGAAGGTGGAACATTCTTTCTTCCAAATTCATTCGTTTCAATTCATTTTTTGCACATTCCTCTCTAAATGTTGATGATTTATGTCCTGAATAGATCATTGGGAGTTCAACGTTTTTTAATGCTGTCAAGCGAGGTAATAAGTGAAATTGTTGAAAAACAAATCCTATACGCCTATTCCTGATTCTTGCTAATTCTTTGTCAGTAAAATTAGTTACATTTTGACCTTCGAAAATATAATCACCAGAAGTAGGTTTATCCAAACAACCAATAATATTCATTAAAGTTGATTTTCCAGAACCCGAAGGTCCCATAATAGAAACAAATTCCCCTTTACTTATTTTGAGGTTTATTTTTTTTAAAATAGGTATAGGTTCATCTCCTAAATAGTAGCTTTTTTCAATATTTTTAAGTTCAATCATTCACTTTCACGTCCATCCCATCTTTTAGGTTTTTTGAAGGATTTAAAACCACTTTTTCTTTTAGTGAAATTCCTCTTTTTATTTCAATATTATCCTCTGTGATTATTCCGACTTTTACCTCACGTTTATGTAATTTTCCATTCTTTACAACATAAACATAATATTTACCTTCACTTTGGATTACCGAAGAAATAGGAAGAGAAAAAACTTTTTTAGTTTCTGTTTTTATTTCCATCATTAATTGAAAACCTGGCTTTAAATCTTCCGTGTTACCTACTATTTCTACGAAGACAGGGTATTTTGCAGTACCAGTATCGTTATTATTAACAGGGTTATTTGAGTTATAATTTACTGGAAGATAACCTATCTGCTGAATTTTACCATACCAACTTTTATTAGGAGATACATCCGAAGTTAAAGTCACTTTTTGTCCTTTTTGTACTTGTAAAGAATCATATTCTGAAATATATCCTTTTACTATGAGTTTGTTTAAATCTCCGATTATGATTATTGGTTCTGGTTCTAGGTTTTCTTGCGTATAATTTTGGGAATTAGGATCATTAACATCTATTACTGTTCCTGTAATCTTACTTTTAACAATCAGATTGTTTTCTTGTTTTTGTAAAATATCTTTCTTCTTTAAAGCGTATGAAAGATTTAAATTGGCCGTTTCTTTTTCCGTATCAATACTATCTAATTGTTCTTGTAGATTCTCTTTTACCTGATCTGACGCATTCTTTTCTTTCAATTCTTTTAACTTCTCCCTTAATCGTTTTTCTTTTTTATTAAGATCATCTATCTTTATATAGGCAGATTTAATATCAATATTATTTTGCTGTATTTCTAATATCAATTGTTGGTTACTATATTTTAGTAGAGGGTCTCCTTTTTTAACTTCCTGATTCTCATTAACGAGCACTTCGCTGATATTCCCCAGTTGTGGGTCTTTGTATACTTTATAAACATTTTTTAACTCAACAGTTCCATTTGTAGTGATTGTTTTGGATAAGTCTCTTTGCTGTAAGGTTGTAGTTTTCACTGTTGGTTTCCCAGCAAAAGCGATATATACGTTTACACCAACTAATAAGAAGATAATTGCAATTACTGAAACACCAATTAGAATTCTCTTCTTATTTTCCATAATCCCTCTCCTTTGGTAAATAATTCACTGAAAGAATGAAATTTATCATAGTAATACACCTCCTTATACAAAGAGGTGTATCTCTGATAAATTTGTTAAATTAGAAACTCTTCTGCTCTATCCTAAAACCGCTCCAATTAGTATACCCCCTAAAAAAACAATAATAGCTACGATTAATGCAAAAGATTTTGATAAATTTGCTACTATTTTTAAACCTAAATAAGTTAAGATTACTCTCCATATAGAAAAAACTTCTATTGCATTTAGTAATTTAGACGAAAATCCGTCTGTTTTTATTATCGAACCTAAACTTGTAACAATTAAGGTCATATCTCCATTTATTAAAAATCTGATAAGAGAATTCAAAATAAGCCCAGCCGTTCCAATAATGAATATATAAGTATTCATAGAAAATAACTGTTTAAAATTCACATCAGAAGAGGTGAATTTTGCAAAAAGAATGTGAAGTGCACTAAATAGCAGAATTAATAATATGGGTAATAGAATACCACTAATTATCATCGTTATTTGAGCGAATTGTTTTGCTGTTGCTAACTGTTGTTCATTCAGCCCATGGAATTGGGAAGGATCAAATTTTATAGTGTAAGCATTAAAAGTCATTGCTCCTGTTTGTAAAACAATAACCACAAATAATGGAAATAGGATCCTTGGGTTTTCTTTAATCCTTTTAAATTGTAAGCTAGGATTCCAAAACATTCCTAATATTTTGGGGGTCGGTCCTTTTTTGGGTCTAAGCTCTTGGTTTAAATTTATTTCTGTTACCATAATCATACCTCCTTATAAGTCCAATTTATTATTACATTAAATAATTTTAACATATATAATACATTTTTTGTATATTATTATATTTTTTTTGTTATTTGAAATTTATAGTTGAATTTATATTATTTTAAATGGTAATATTTTCTCAGATTATATATAGGAGGTGATAACTATGATTTTAGAAGAAATGCATACTGTTGATGCTCCAGGTGATGCTGCATACTGGGGCGGAGTTGCAGCAGGGGCCCTTATTACTGTAGGGATTGGTTGGCTTGTTTTTTGCTAAATCTATCTATTAGGGGGGAAGATGATGATTATCGAACAAATTCAATCCGTAGATGCACCTGTTTCTGATTTTTCATCTGGTTTTTCTACAGGAATTGGCATTGGATTAGGAATTCTTGGAATAATGATTAGTTTGGGATGCTAATAAAATACCCGGGCAAACACTAACTATTGTGTTTTGCCTGGGTATTTAAAAAAGGTGATGCGCATGTATCTAAAAATTAAAGATAGTCTTCAATTCTATAAATTAGATAATGGAATCTATCATGTCTACGATCCAACGTCTATGAAACATTTTAGAATAGGAGAGCAAGAGGTTAAATGGTTAAAGTTGTTAAATGGGGAGAATTCAGAAGAATTTTTGAAAAAGCATATACCTGAAGAATTTTTTGAAAAGTTTATCAATCAAGTAAAACAACTTGGATTGCTAGAGGGACAAAAAGTAAAAAAGAAATTTGATCTCTTTAAAATTAAATTCACAGTTTTAAGCGTGAATGATTTATTAAACAAACTTGGAAAATTCTCTTATATATTTCGTAAATTTTTAAAATATTTTTCTGGAATTTTCCTTTTTATTAATTTTATTTTCATCGCTTTAAATTTTAATAACATTAGAGATATTTTAAATAATTTCCATTTTGATTTATCGATCATCTTTTTTTATTTAATTTCTGTTTTAACCATAGGATTTTTGCATGAGTTTTCTCATGCATTGGTTGCAAAATCTTATGGAGTAAATGTTCCTAACATAGGTATGATGTTATTCTATCTACATCCTGCTTTTTATGCAGATATAAGTGGTATAAATCTACTTAGTAATAAAAAAGCAAGAGTGTCTACTTTATTATCAGGTATTCTCATAAATAATATATTGCTAAGTATGTCTGTTTTATCTTATCACTTTTTGAAAGATAATCATCCAAATTTATCATTGTATATTATTTACTTTTCTATAATAAATTTGATTATGATATTTATAAATATTATACCTTTTGTGGAATTTGATGGATATTATATATTAATAAATCTTTTTGATGAAATTAACTTTAAATATAATTCTATAATTCAGTTTAAAACATTTATGAAATTAAAATCTCTCCGAGGAATAAAGCTCGAGTATCTACTCTACTATGTAATCTCTAATATGATGGGATTATCTATGATATGGTTAGCAATCATAGCAATTAAAAATTATGTTTCTGATATTTTTCAATTTATATACTTGGATTATTTCTTTATACTTTTGATAATTTTAGTCACCATTTATTTTTACTATATAAGAAACAGGAGGATTACATGAAAAGAGATACCAAATATAATGTAAATCCTTATACTGCTTTCTTTGAAACTGATACTGCATTCATTATTAACTCTTTAGACGAAAATCGAATTGTGCTTCCAAAGACTAAAAGAACATATATCGATTTTCTATTGAATAATAAACTTGTATCTTATTCTGATCTAAAAACTATTATGGAAGATGAAGAAATAGAAGAGCTAATACAAAAAAGAGTGCTGTTGAAAGATGAAGTACCTCTAACAGAAGGAAGATATTCAAGACAAGAGGGTTTCTTCTCTCTATTAACAGATAATATAAATAAGTACAAAGATCAAATTAAAAATTCACAGGTCCTAATCCTAGGAGCAGGTGCGATAGGAACTCATGTTCTTTGGAATCTTGCTGCCATGGGAGTTAAAAATATTACAGTTGTCGATTATGACATCATAGAAGAAAGTAATCTAAATCGGCAACTCTTTTATGATAGCAATGATATTGGTAAGTACAAAGTAGATGTATTAAAACAAAAAGTTAATCTATATAATCCTGAAGTTAATTTAACTGTATATAACGAAAAAATATCCTCGCCTAAAGACTTAGAAAAATTTATTCAAGGTAAAACACTGGTTATCAAAGCTATTGATTCTCCAGATCAAGTCACCGAGTGGATTAATAAAATTTGTGTAAAGTTTAAAGTTCCTTTTATTGCTGGTGGTTTTTTAGATTACGAAGGTATTGTTGGTCCGATATATATACCAAATGAGTCCTATTGTGCAGCCTGTACAGGTCTTAATAATGTTAAAAGATTAAATCGATTATTTCCTTCATTTGCTCCATTAACAACTATAACTGCGGCGAAACTATCAATGATAGCATTTAAAATCATTACTTCTGATTCAATAAATGAAATTAAAAATAAAGTATATGTTTACAACACGAAAAAAGCTAACTGGAGAACCATTTCTTTAAAACCGACAGAAAAGTGTAGTGTTTGTGGAAATGAACCTCAAATAAATGAAAAGAATTTACAAACAGTATTTTATAGGTTCCTAGTATTCTTATTGGCTATCACTGTTTCTTTACTAAATATATTTTTTAGATGGAATTTTATGGGCATTATTGCACTTTCCATATTAATAGGTTCTTTATTTTATTTAAGATATCTTTTGAAGGATAACAATGCCAAAATTCAGAAGGAGATCTTTAACATTAGTTGTATATATTCAATAACTATTATTTTTATTAACTCAATAGCTAACATTATTAATAAAGGGTTTCATTTATCAAATATTAATGATGTTTTTAACATAATTCAAAATATAGCAGTTAGTTTTATACAAATGGGTATTACCATATCAATTTTATTCTTCATATTGCATATATGTATGAGTGGAATTATTAAAATGAGTGGAAGTAGGTGATTAAAATGAATAATAAAAAAATAGGAATAATTGTCTGTCTTGCTGGATTATTGACTATAATATCTGCATCGTCTGATAAAATATCCAAACATACCCATATACCCCAAAGTTATATTATTTACTTTAATATTTTTTGTTATTTGGTGTTATTTATTTTTCTATACATCATCAAACGGTCCATGAATTAGGAAGATAAAAATGGATAAGAAAGGTGATGTTAGCATTGTCACTATTAGTAACAGATTTGCAAAAATCTTTTGGAGTTAATAAAGCTGTTGATCGTCTTACATTTCATGCAAAACCTGGTAAAGCTTTTGGATTATTAGGGAGAAATGGAGCTGGAAAAACGACAACCATTCGTTCAATTATTGGTCTTATAAGTTTCGAATCTGGAATTATATTATGGAAAGACAAACCAATAAAAGTATCCAGACCAAAAATTGGTTATTTACCTGAAGAAAGAGGGTTATATCCTAAAGTAACCGTAATAGAACAACTCAATTTTTTTGCGAGTTTAGAGAGAATGGATAAGCATTCAGCAAATAAAGCTATTAAATACTGGCTTGAAAAATTAAATATTGAAGAATATAAGAAAAAAAAGTAGAAGAATTATCAAAAGGAAATCAACAAAAAGTTCAAATTATATCTGCTCTGTTACATGACCCAGAGCTTATAATACTAGACGAACCATTTAGCGGACTCGATCCTGTAAACTCTGATTTACTATCTTCTATTATTAGGGAACTACTTGCTTCAAATAAAACAATCATCATCTCTAGTCATCAAATGCATTATATAGAAAGGTTCTGTGAAGACATTTGTATACTAAAAAAAGGGAAAACAGTATTAGCAGGAAATTTAAATGATATTAAAAGATCTTATGGAAGAAATACATTAATTATAAAAAGCGAATATAATATTGAGGATGCGATAAAACAAGTTGGTGGAAATGTAATTGATAAAATGAATAACTCATGGACAATCAAGGTAAAAAAAGAGGATGATGCTCATCATATAATACAAGAGCTTGTAAACAATAAGATTAAAATCTTAGGATATGAAATCAAAGAGCCAACATTGCACGAAATATTTATTGATAAGGTGGATGAGTAATGGAACTCTTTTGGCAAGTGTTTAAGTTCTCTTTCATACAAAAAATAAAAACAAGATCATTTTTTTTAACAACAGTTATTACCATACTATTTCTTAGTTCTATTGCTTGGATTCCTAAACTGTACAATTCTTTGGTAGATGATAATAACAAAAAAGTTGTTATAATTGACGAAATTGGCTACATTAAACAAAGTATAAACATAATAAAAAAACAAGTAATAAAACATTACGATGTACAAATAGTCAGTCCTGTTGATGTATCTAAGAATAAAAAATTGTTAAATAGAGATAAGATAGACTGTATTATTTGGTATAAGAAAAAAGATGGCTTACCATTCCTAGAGTTGATGATTAATGGAGAAAAAAACTTGCCATTTCTTAATGGTCTAATTACCTATCTTCGTACACAGTATACTTTAACTGAAATGCAGTTGTTGAATATTCCCCAAAATATACAGAACCAATTAACATATCAAGTAGAATACAAAATTAAAGATATTTCGGATAGGTCTAAAGAAAAATCAAATATGTATGCACCTATATATATAATGTCTTTTCTGTTATATATATTAATTGCTATTTACGGTAGTAATGTAGCAACCTCTGTTGCTGGAGAAAAAAGTTCCCGTATTAAAGAAATACTTATAACTAAAGTAAAGCCTATCTATTTACTATATGGAAAAATTTTGGGTGTTGGTTTTGCGGGGCTATTACAATTTATTATCATACTGGTTGGTACGTATTCTATTATCCTGATGAGTACGGATGGTCAAGAAATTGAGCTCTTTTCATTTAAATTTGATCTAACAAAGTTGTCTATCGATACGGCTCTCTTCCTTATATTCTTTTTTATCTTAGGTTATATTTTCTATGCAGCTTTATTTGCTGCAACAGGGTCATTGGTAAGTAGGAGTGAAGATGTTAACCAAGCTAATTTGCCGGTATCCATTATTATTATGTCTGCAATGATACTGGCTATCTTATCTATGACAGACCCTACAGGAAAGCTAGCTGTTTTTGGGTCTTATATTCCATTTTTTACACCATTTTTAATGTTCGTACGGGTTGGTATGGTTAATTTAACGATAGTGCAGATACTTGTCCCGATAATAATAATGCTTATTTCAACTGCCTGTGTTGTTTGGTTATCGTCGAAAGTTTATCAAATAGGCGTCTTATATTATGGCCAGCCTCCAAAAATCACTAAAGTTCTTAAGGCTATAATAAGTAATAAGCAAAATAAAAATTTAAACTATCATATTTAAAAAATTCAAAATGTATTCTGAATAACAGCAGGCTGTCGTTCGGAAGAGAAATTCAACGCCTCATTAGCCCCTTTTGGACACACGATAAGGTTGTTTTTGATAATCGTAGTGGCCAAATTGTTGGGGGCTAATGATCAACATTAGTTTTTTTATATATCAAGGTATATTTTTTAGGTCTAGCAAACTTACTCACATTTCGCACCCTTCCGACGAAAATCGGGAGGATTTTTTCATTCCGGTGTCGAATGAATCCTTGACACACAAGGAATGTAAAGGAGTTTTTCTCTCATGAATGTGAAAGTCAAAGGGGTCTATCGTAATGATTATTTGAATATAATAAGTGTTCTAGTCAAAAAGCTGGACATCCCCCACTTGCTTGATTCATATTTATCGCAAAGAAGGCCTTTCCCTCCGAGTCTTTCATGCCGATACGACGGACAAGACGGTTTACGGAGCCTATGAATCGGCCTCGTTGGAGGCTTTGCAGATCACACATGGCTATAACCGCCATCATCGTTGGCAAAAACCAATCGGCTTTGGACTGGTCGGCAACGAGGATGGCATCCCGTTTTACGGCGATGTGCACGACGGCAATCGATCGGATAAGGCGTGGAATCCTGAGGTGCTGTCGCGGATCCACGAACAGTTCAAACAAGCCAAGATCGACGATGAGTGGATTTACGTGGCCGATTCCGCCGCGATGACAAAAGACACCTTGGCGCAGACCAAAGCCGCCCGTGCCTTTTTGATCACCAGAGGCCCTTCATCGCTCCGGATCGTGAAACAGGCGCTCGCGGAGGCCGATTCGCCTCACATCCCGTGGAGCAAACCCTTTACCCTAGCGGAGAGAAACGGCGCCACGCACCGGGTATGGGAAACAGCCGCGACCTATGAAGGCCACTCGGTTCGGCTGATCGTCGTCGAATCGAGCGCCCTCGACCAGCGCAAAGGAAAAACGCTCGAAAAAGAGAGGGTCAAAGAAGCGGAGCTTCTTCACGAGGAACAAGTCCGTTGGGAGCGCCGCCCCTTCTCCTGCCGCGAAGACGCCGAACAAGCCTTGACGTCCCTCAAGGCGTCCCTTCGCCCTCGGTTTCATCGAGTGGAGGCCGCGGTCGAAGAGATCGTGCGTCCGAAAAAACGGCGCGGACGGCCGAAAAAAGGGGCGGAGCCCGAGACGGAGACGCTGTACACCCTTCGCCTAAACGTCGAATTCGACCAACCGGCATGGGAACAGGCAAGACGGAAAGCGTCCCGGTTTGTTCTCGTCACGACCGTTCCGAAGGAATGGAAGGGCCAACCCATGGATGCCCAAGAGATCTTAAAGCTGTATAAAGGGCAAATCTCGGTGGAAATGAACTTCGCGTTTTTGAAAGATCCGTTTTTCACCGATGAGATTTACGTCAAAAAACCGGAACGGGTCGCCGTATTGGGCTATTTGTTTCTGTTGGCCCTAGCGATTTACCGCGTTTTTCAGCGCCAGGTGCGCCAGTTCATCACACCCGAACGTCCGTTAAAGGGTGCGGGAGGCCGCAAGTTGACACGGCCAACGGGACAGGCGATTTTTCAGCTGTTTCAATATGTGAACGTCATCCTGCTGGAGCTGCCAGACGGGCGCATCCAACGCGCACTCGATCGCCCCCTCAACCCGGACCAGCGAAGGATTCTGCAGGGATTGGGCATGGATGAGAGCATCTACGTGTAACGTGATACGGAACGACTAGTGATGGTAAAAAAAGGATTGTCATCGCTCGTTGTGTTGGTCAAAAAGTTATTCTGAAAAACTAAATAAAAAATCTTTTGTTTTGACCTTGTTAGGGTGCGAAATGTGAGGGGCATGTTCATGTCTAGAAGGCTGGTGATTGAATGAAAAATCAGCTCAACAATAGTTGTTGGAGAACACCTTTTTCAAGAAGGCTTCCATCTTAGGAAGTTTTGCGTCAGGGCCACTGTGTTTGTTGGTCGCCTGAAGCGTATGGAAGAAGTCAACATCTGGTGGCCCGTCACAACCCTTTCGGCGTCACTTTCTTTTCGACTTTGCGCAGCAGCCAGTCAAAGGCAATCGCTAAGATCGCTGCGGGGATGGCGCCGGCTAAAATCAAGTTTTTGTCGGCGATGCGCAAGCCGCGGTCGATCAAGTCGCCAAGCCCGCCAGCGCCGATGAAGGTCGCCAAGGCGGCGACGCCGATCGTCAGCACCGTTGCCGTGCGCACGCCAGCCATAATGACGGGAAGCGAGAGAGGAAGTTCAACCATCCATAAAATTTGCCGCGATGTCATCCCCATCCCCCGGCCAGCGTCCACCAGCGCCGGGTCGACGCCGAGAATGCCGGTGTACGTGTTGCGCAAAATCGGAAGCAAGGCATACAGCATCAACGCGATGATCGCCGGCAGTTTGCCGATGCCGAAAATCGGAAGCATAAACCCAAGCAACGCCAAGCTCGGAATCGTCTGAATGATGGCGGCCACACCAATGATCGGCTCGGCGAGTTTGCGATGCCGCGTCAATGCGACGCCGAGCGGCACGGCGATGACGATCGCAATGCCCATGGCGATAGCGGATAAGAGCACATGCTCTTGAAAGGCGATCCAAATATCGTTCTTTCGTTCGATAAACGTCTGCAACAATTCCATCGTATCCCTCCTTGGCGGAAAAAACGGCAGCGGATGGCTGCCGCTTCGTCGTGAAAAGTGAAGATGAAAACAGTCATCCACTTTTTATTCGCAAGCAGAACGAATTCCGTTGACAAACCGCTCGAGCGATTTTTCCTTTTTAACATGAGGCGTGTTGTTCAAGCGAGGCGATTGCGGCGTCGAGTTTTTCGGCTGTGATTTGCCTGCGCATGTTCCGTTGCCCGTCACGCGTGCTGCTGAAACGTCCACTCCGCGAGCGCGCGCATCATGCTCGAGCGCGTGATCCCGCCGACGAGCCGGTCGCCATCGAGCACCGGAATGATGCGCACATCCGGATTTTGGAACAGAGCGGCGACGTTCGTGACGTCCGCTTCTTTCGCCAACGTCGTCACATCGTAATCGGCGATGTCGGCGACTAACAAATGTTCTTCTTGATAGCGCTTCTCGATTTGTTTCAGCGTCACGATGCCGAGAAAGGCCTGCTTTTTATCGACCACGACCAGGCTGTCGACTTTTTTCGCTTTCATCAATCGGAATGCCTCGGCCAAACCGCGGCGCGGCGAGATCGTCGCGACGTCCGCCGACATTAAATCTTCCGCCGTCGGCACGGTCGTCTGGCGGGTCCGCAGCCGATCCTCGCCGATAAACTCGCGGACAAACGACCCGAGTTCGACAGTTTTGAGGCCATTTTAGGCAAATGAAAATGGTTAAAATGCTGTAATATCAAGGATTTCACGATGCGGATCCTAGAAAAAAACGCTGAATTTCATAGGCACACGACTTGATGATTTAACCTTTTAAAATAGCCGAATATCGTTTATAATATAGGCATGTACATACGGAGAGTCACACGCAAAAACAAAGATGGAACGACTGTTGCATATCTTCAGCTTGCTCACAACGAATGGGATCCGAAGGCCAAATATGCGAAAGCGAAGGTGATTTATTCGTTTGGGCGCGAAGACGAGGTGGATCGCGCTGTCTTGGAGCGTCTGGCCAAAAGCATTTCGCGATTCCTTTCTCCTGAGCAGGCTTGGGAAATCGAGACGTTGACAGGAGAAGTGTCGGATGACTTTCAGTTTCAATCAAGCAAACACCTCGGCGGCGTTTGGCTCTTGGATCAGCTCTGGAGACAACTGGGGTTGGGAGAGATTCTCCACTCCTTGTTTACCTCCCGACATCACCAGATTTCGCTGGAACGGCTGATTTTTGCCATGGTGGCCAATCGCGCCCTTCATCCGTCAAGCAAGTTGGCGATGGAGGAGTGGGTGGAGAAAGACGTGTATATCCCTCACCTTCCTCAAGCCGCCAGCCACCAGTTGTACCGGGCGATGGATGAACTGCTGGCCGTGCAGCCGGAATTGGAACGTCAAGTGTTCCATGCCGTGGCCGATTTATTGAATTTGGAAGTCGACTTGATTTACTTCGATACGACTTCGTCGTACTTCGAAGTGGATCCCTCTGAAACACCGGAAGGAGAATCGCTTCGAAAACAAGGATTCTCGAAAGACAAACGCCCAGACTTGGTTCAAATCGTCATTGGGCTGGCTGTCACCCGGGAAGGAATCCCGATTCGCGCTTGGGTATGGCCTGGCAATACCATGGACATGACGGTCATCAAACAGGTGAAACAAGACTTGATTGGCTGGAAGCTTGGACGTGTGATCAGCGTCATGGACCGCGGCTTTTCCTCTGAAGAGAATTTGCGAATCTTGCAACAGGCCGGGGGACACTATATTGTCGGCGAAAAAATGCGATCCGGCAAAGCCGCCGTCGAAGAGGCCCTAAGCCGTCGCGGGCGCTACCAACAAGTTCGCGAGAACTTGCATATCAAAGAAATCATCGTGGGCGACGGAGAAGCGCGTCAGCGCTATGTTCTCGTGTACAATCCCAGCGAAGCCGAACGCCAACGCAAGGAACGGGAAACGCTGCTCGAATCGCTGAAAGAGGAGTTGGAGGGGCTTCGCCAACTCCCCAATGAAGCTCATCATAAGGCCACCTGCCGGCTGCGTTCCCATCCGTCCTACGGAAAATACTTGCGCCAGTTGAAGGATGGAACGCTTCGCATCGACAAGCAGGCGGTTCGTGAAGCGGAAAAGTATGACGGCAAATATCTCATCCGAACATCCGACGATACCTTGTCTGCGGAAGATGTCGCCATCGGGTATAAGCAGCTGGTGGATATCGAGCAGGCCTTTCGGACGTTGAAATCGACACTTGAGCTGCGTCCCATGTATCATCGCTTGGAAGACCGCATCCGGGCGCATGTGCTGCTCAGTTGGCTGGCTCTCTTGTTAGTTCGGATCGTAGAGATCCGGACTCATGAATCGTGGCCGAAAGTAAGGGATGAATGTGAGCGTCTTATGCTTGGACATTTTTCTTCCAAAAACGGCGACCTTTATCAACGAACCGAGCTGACGGCCAAACAAGCGCAACTCTTTACGGCTCTAGGGCTGGAGCCTCCTCCGAAGATCCTAGGCATCCATCCTCGCGCCTAGATACACGCCCGAAGTGTGCCCAAATGTCTCTCGTCCCTTTTGCATCAAGGGGCGAGAGGCATTTTGTTTGCCTAGTCACTGTCGAACTCGGGAACGAGTTCGCCGGCCGCCGGAGCATTTGGTCGGGCGTCGCAAACTGGACGATTTCCCCGTCCTTCATCAAGGCGATCCGATCGGCGATTTTAATGGCTTCATCCATATCGTGGGTGACAAAGACGATCGTTTTCTGAATCTCTTCCTGCAGGCGGATGATGTCATCTTGCAGCTGCTCGCGGCTGATCGGGTCAAGAGCGCTGAACGGTTCATCCATCAAAATGATATCCGGTTCAGCCGCCAAGGCGCGGACGACGCCGACGCGCTGCTGCTGGCCGCCGCTGAGCTCTGATGGGTAGCGGTGCTTGAACGTCGCCGGATCCAATCCGACGAGCTCAAGCAGCTCATCCACCCGCTTTTCATAGACGTGTTTTTCCCACTTTTTCAACTTCGGCACGAGCGCGATGTTTTCCGCGATCGTCATGTGCGGAAACAAGCCGATTTGCTGGATGACGTAGCCGATGTTGCGCCGCAGCTCAACCGGGTCGAGCTCGGAAATGTCTTGCCCGTCGATGTACACTTTGCCCGATGTCGGCTCGATCAAGCGGTTGATCATCCGCATCGTCGTCGTTTTTCCGCACCCGCTCGGCCCGATCAAGGCGACAAGCTCACCTTTGCGGATTTCAAGATTCATATTTTTTAAGGCGACAAAGCCGTCCTCATACTGTTTCGTCACATTCTCAAATCGAATCATCCACATTCCTCGCTTTCTAGTCGATCAGTCCTTCCGATTTCAAAAAGTCGATCGCCACCTCGCGCGGCCGTTTTCCTTCCAAGTTCACTTGGCCGTTGAGTTCCATCATCTTTTCATCGGTTAAAATATTGGCCAACTTGTTCAGCTTCTCTTCCAGACCCGGATTGGCATCGAGCACTTCCTGGCGGATGATCGGCACGGCGTGGTACGGCGGGAAGTAGTGTTTGTCATCTTTGAGCACGACAAGATCATATTTTTTAATGCGGGCATCAGTCGTATAGGCCGTAATGACGTCAATCTCCCCATTTTTCGCCGCTTCGTATTGCAAGTCCGGATCGATTGTCACTTTTTTCTTGAATTGAAACCCGTACGTATCGACAAGCCCGTCATAGCCGTCGCTTCGCTCAAAAAACTCGGCGTCCGACCCGAAGGTGAGGGAGGACGAGTGTTTGGCCAAATCGGAGTACGTTTTCACCCCAAGTTTCTCGGCAAGATCCTTGCGCAACGCCAAGGCGTAGGTGTTGTTAAATCCGAGTGGTTTGAGCCAAGCGATGTTGTATTTTTCCTTATATAATTTCTTTGTTACGTTGTAAATTTGTTCGGGCGTCTTTTTGGGGTCGTACGGCTGTTTTAAAATGTTCAAATACCCTGTCCCTGTGTACTCGACATACATGTCGACATCGCCATTTTCAATGGCCTGCTGCAACATAAACGCGCCGCCTAAACTGTCTTTCACTTCAACATCCAAATCCGTATGGGCTTTCACATATTCGGTCAACAAATGCGTCAAAATCACCTGCTCGGTAAACTTCTTTCCGCTAATCACAATTTTTCCTTTCGCATCGCTCGTTCCGTTGCAGGCAGCCAATCCAAATACAAGCCCAACAGCGAGCAAAGATCGGATCCATTTTCGCAACACAATTCCTCCTTTTTTTGGCTGTTATCATGCATAATGAAGGGGGGGAAAAAGGCGGCAACAAGACGCGGAGGGGATGAAAAAGCGTCACAAACAAAGGATACCGCAATTTGGGTGCAACTGGCAAAGCTGGTATCAGCCGATATGTTTGCCTCTCGCCTGCTCTCGCGGTGATGATGGCCCTCTCCTCCCTGATTCTAAAAAATGCTCTGGAATGCTGGCGAATCCTTCAGAATGCTCCGAATTCGAGATGTCCGAACAAGCCCGCCGTTTATCCATCAACATGCTGGCTATGCATTCCCCCGCGCCGTTGATCGAAAGGTTGGCAGGCTCCATGGCGAAGACGAACGGATCGACACGTGAACAAAAAAACGGCAGCCCACGGCTGCCGGGTGAAAAAGGAATCCGTGTGGAACGTTTTTTTATGGGGAACGCATTAGGCATGAACAAGGCGATGAAGGGTGCTTTCCGTTTTGAAAACGCGGGCGTTCAAGACGTGCAGTCCCGCTTCATGTTCGGCGAGGGCAGGCAGCACTTTGTCTTCGAGGATGGATGTGATATGGGTGAGGTCGCCTTTCATATGGTGAAGGTCGTGCGCCATCGCCTCGTATTTGGCGGTCAGCACTTCTTGCCCATGGCGGAGCGCTTCAACGATCGCCTTCGTTTCATTCGTGCGCTCATCCAGCAAGTCGATTCGTTGCGCAAGCGTGGCCGTCTGCTCGTTCAGTTGAGCGACTTGGTGTTCGACAGTGCCCATGCGTTCGTTGAGTTGAGCGACTTGGTGTTCGACAGTGCCCATGCGTTCGTTGAGTTGGGCGACTTGGTGTTCGACAGTGCCCATGCGTTCGTTGAGTTGAGCGACTTGATGTTCGACAGTGCCCATGCGTTCGTTGAGTTGGGCGACTTGGTGTTCGATAGTGCCCATGCGTTCGTTGAGTTGGGCGACTTGATGTTCGACAGTGCCCATGCGTTCGTTGAGATGAGCAACTTGGTGCTCAAGGTTGCTTGTCCGCTCATTCAACTGAGTGAACTGCTGCTCAAGGGCGCTTGTTCGTTCGTTAAGCTGTGCGACCTGGCGTTCGAGAACGCTCGTGCGCTCATTCAGCTTGGTCATTTGAGCTTCAAGAGCACCTGTTCGTTCATTGAGCTGGGCCACTTGCCCCTCCAAGGCGCCAACCCGTTGCTCGAGCGATTCGACCGCCGCGCGCGTCGCTTTCACTTCATGCAAAATTTCCCGAAGCAACGCTTCCATTCGTTTCACCTCCTTTTCCTCTCTATTTTACAAAAAACGCGCGCCGATGGCGAGAAAAAATAGGAAAACGGTTTTTGCTAGAAAAAGAGCGGAGAGAATCGTTACAATAAACATAGGAAAAAAACCGAAGCAAAGGTGGACGGAAATGGACGCCACATGGCTCAAGCCGATTGTCGAAACAAAATATTTATCAACGGAAAACGCGCACCGCTACCGGGCGATTTTGCGCTATTTCTACATCCAGCACGAGCGGATGCGCCAATATTTGTTTCCGGAAGAAGTGTACGCCTTTTTAAAGCAGCACGAGGAGTTTGCGGATTACACGGAAGATGACTTGCAGCAAGACCTCGACCAGCTCGTCAAATGGAACAACTTGATCGCCCGCCAAGAGACGGCGCATGTGCGGACGATTGAAGAGTTTAAGAAAAAGCGGTTTCGCTACCAATGCAGCCCGTACACGGTGGAGATCGAGCGGATGATCCGCACCCTTGAGCAGCTCGGAGATTCGTTCGGAGGATCCCTCGAGAAAACACGGTTCGACCGTTTGTATGCATCTCTTTCCCGCATGGAGGCGATCATCGCTTCTGATTTTCAAGAACAAGCGGATGAAATGCATCAAGTATGGGAAGAGACGTTCGATTATTTCAAGAAAATCATCCAAAATTCCGCTGACTATATCGCTTATTTGCACAGTGAAAACTTGGAAGAGCGGATGACGTCCGAGTCGTTTCTCGTCTATAAAGAGCAGTTTACGGCGTACTTGCGCGATTTTATCGTCGCCTTGCAAAAAACGTCGATGCAGATTGAACAATTGCTTGAAGATCTGCCGGAAGAAGGGGTTCGGCAGTTCATCGAGCATGTCGTCGACTATGAGCGGTCGATCCCGCGCTTTGCCGATGCGCTGCCGCCGCGCGCTGTGCAGATTGAAGAAAAATGGGAGACGTGGCGCAGCCTGTGCGAATGGTTTTTAGGCCGCGATGGGCGCGAGAGCGAGCTGTCGTTTTTGCAATACCAGACGAACGAGGCGATTCGTCGTTTGACGCGCGTTGTGCAGCGGCTTGGCGAGCGGCATCACCATTTTCGCAGCCGCAAAGGCGACTACTTGCATTTGGCCCGTTGGTTTTCCCGCCTTGAATCGATTGAAGAGGCGCACTGCCTGTCAGCGGTCGTATTCGGCTGCTTCCATACGAAACATCTCGTGGCCGATTTCGGGGCGACAGACAACATATACCGCGACGTATGGGACGAGCCGCCAGCCGAGTGGGTGACGAAGCCGCGCGTCCGCCATTACGGGGAAAAGAAAAAACCGCAGGCAATAGAAGACAAAGAACGGGAGAAAGAAGAAGCCCGCCTTCGCTATTTGGAAGAAAAAGAGCGCGAGGAAGCGGCGCTCAGGCAGCTTGTGACCGACGGGAAAATCGTGCTTGCCGACCTTCCAGAGGTGACCCCATACGTACGGAAAACGCTGCTCGGCTGGATCGCCAAAGCGATGGGGCGCGAGGGGCAAGCAATGAAGACGGAAAACGGGTGGGTGGTCAAAGTGGTGAACAAAGACGGGACGATTTGCCTTCGCGCAGAAGATGGGGAACTCGTGATGCCGAACTACGAAATTCATGTGCTTTCGGGAGGTGAGTGAGGATGGAAACGGCGTTTGACGACAAGGCGAAAGAAGCGCTCGCCGCGCTGTTTGAGCAGTTTTGGATCATTCGCGACAAAGAGCCGGATTTGTACCAGCTCGTCCGTGAGCGCGAACATGTGTTGAAACGGTATGTGGAGGAGAAGTTTGGCTATCGGCTCATCGTTCACCGCTATTTTGCCAAGCTCGAGAAAATTCCCGCCGAACCGGAGCCGTGGATGGGAATCGAGTCGTTTCAAGAGCCGCTTGACTATGCGTTGTTTTGTTGTTTGATGGCGTATTTGGAAGGAAAAGCGGTGGAAGAAAAGTTTTTGCTTTCTGACGTATGTGAAGAAATCCGCGCCATGTACCCGGGGGATCTACCGGTCGATTGGACGAACTACTCGCATCGGCGCGCGCTCATCCGCGTGTTGAAAACGGCGGAACAAATCGGACTCGTCCGCCGGATGGATGGGGAGATTGAGGCGTTCGCCCAGCATGTGGAGGAAGAGGCGCTGTACGAAGTGCCGGTGTTGGCCCGTTATTTTATGCGCACGTATCCGAAAGATTTGTTGCAATATGAATCGATCGACGAATTGCTCGCCGAGGAGTGGAAAGCATCACCGCAAGATTATCGGCGCCATCGCCTGTATCGAAAGCTGTTTTTATCCCCGGCGGTGCATCGGACGGAAGGGGACGAGCAAGATTTTTACTACTTGCGCAACTTCCGCCATCGGCTGCGTGATGATATCGAAGCGCATACGCCGTTTCGGTATGAATTGTACAAAAATGCCGCCATGTTGACGCTTCCCGAACGGCAGGCGCCGTACACCGTATTTCCTGATCAGAAAGGAACGTCGGAGATCATCCTTCATTTTGCCGCCTTGGTGCGCGAGCGGCTTAGGGAATATCCGCCGGATGAATACGGCCGCATACGATTGACGCCTGAACAATTTTCCGCCTGGCTTGCCGATTGCCGGCGCCGCTATGGGGCGGGATGGGGGAAAACGTACCGCGACATGTCGGCTGCCGAGCTTGTCCGCGAAATGCTTGCGGCGCTCAACGAATGGCGCATGGCCGATGTGGAGCACGACACCGGAATGATCGTCCTTTACCCGCTACTCGGGCGGCTTTGCGGGCGGTATCCGGATGATTTTGACGCGAAAGAGGGGGAAGAACATGGCGAATCCATGGGTTCTTCATCGCGCCGGATTGATTAATTTTTGGTATTACGATGAGCAATATTTTCATTTCGCTGACGGCAAGCTGCTTTTGCGGGGAAGCAACGGGGCGGGCAAGTCGGTGACGATGCAAAGCTTGATCCCGGTGCTTTTAGACGGCAAGAAGACGCCCGATCGCCTCGATCCGTTCGGCTCACGGGCGCGGCGCATGGAAGACTACTTGCTTGGGGAAAAAGATGTCGTCAATCGCGATGAGCGGACCGGATATTTGTTTTTAGAATATAAACGGAAAGAATCCGACCAATACGTCACAACAGGCATCGGCCTGCGCGCGAAGCGGCAAAAAAGCCTCGACTTTTGGGGGTTTGTCCTCTTTGACAACCGCCGCATCGGCTATGACCTTCAGTTGTATAAACAAGAAAAAACAGGTGAAAAAATCCCGCTGACGAAACGCGAGCTCGCCGCATTGCTCGGCGCGGGCGGGACGGTCGTGGAGACGCAAAAAGAGTATATGGAGCTCGTGAATAAACATGTGTTTCGCTTTGAATCGCTCGAGGCGTTTCAAGAATTGATCGAACTGCTCATTCAACTGCGCAGCCCGAAGCTGTCCAAAGACTTTAAGCCGACGGTGATTTATGAAATTTTGGAAAGTTCGCTGCCTCCGTTGACCGATGACGAGCTCCGCCATTTATCCGAAACGATCGAAAACATGGACCAAGCCAAGCAGCAGCTTGAGCAGCTCGAACGCGACGAACGGGCGTTGAAGCGTCTTTGCGATCAGTACCGCCTTTACAACGAATATATGATCGCCGAAAAGGCGGCAGAATACGTAAAAGCGGTCAAACAAGCGGAACAGCTCGCTGCTGAACAACACCGCCTTCACGATGAAGAAGAGCAGGCGCGAAAGACGCTCGGTGAGCTTGATGAGTCCATCATCCGCCTCCGCCGCGAAGAAGACGTGTTGCGTTCACGCGAAATCGACTTGGCTGGCCACGAAGTGTTCCAGCAAGCGGAGAAGTATGAACAGTTGAAAGCTGAGAGGGAGCGTCTGCAGGAGCGGCGGGAGCGGCACGAGCAGACGATCGCGGAAAAAGAACGGCTTGAGCGGCAGCATCGCCGCCGCCTCGATGAATCGGAAGCGCGGTTGAATGACCTTGAACGGAAGCTTGAAGACGAGTTGGCGCAACTGCGAGCGGATGCGGAAGAAGGAGCCTTTTCTTTACATGAAACGAACGAAGACGATTTTCACCGCCATCGCCAAAAGCAACAAGAGTTTTCGTTTGCCGCTTGGAAACAGGAAGCTGACCGCCATATCGAGCGGCTCGAGGAGTTGGCGCGCCTTTGGCGCAGGCATGACGATGTGAAACGACGCTATGAAGAAGCGAGCAACGAAGCGAGCGAACGGCGGCGGGAAATGGAGGAATGGCGTCATCAGCAACGGAAATGGGAAGAGCTGTTCGAGCAGGAGAAAGAGCGGTTTGAACAAGCCGTGCTTGCCTGGGTCGAGCAGGGAGGAATCGACGTTTCCGAAACGGACATTCAGGCGTTTTTGCAACAAATGGGCTCCCTCTATGAGCAGTATTCGCTCGATGATCTGAAGCGCCCGTTCGTTCAAGCGTATTACGATGCCGTCGGTAAGAAAAAGGATGAGAAATGGCGGCTCGAACATGACATCCGTCTGTTGGAAGAGAAACAGGCAGAACGTGAGGCCGAACTGCGTCAATGGCGGGAACAACGCGACCCTGAACCCGAACGGGATGAACAAACGACAGCCGCCCGCTTGGCATTGGAACAGGAAGGGATTCCGTTTGTCCCGTTTTATGCCGCGGTCGAATTTGTCGACGATGTGCCTGACGATGTGCGAGAGCGAATCGAATCGGCGCTTTCGCACGCTGGGCTGCTTGACGCCCTCATTGCGGCTCGCGATGTCGACGTCGACTGCGACCGTGTGCTCATCCCGAAACCGGTTCATATGGCGCATACGTTGGCCGATTATTTGCGACCAGATGCGGATGCCCCTGTGTCGGCGGAGCGGATTGACGAAGTGCTCCGAAGCATCGTGATCACCGATGCGGAACAAGAAGGCGGCATGACGATCGACGAAACAGGACGCTATTCGCTCGGCCTTGTCCGCGGCCATGCGCCGCGGAGAGCGCGGGCGATGTTCATCGGCCGTGCGGCGCGGGAACGGTGGCGGCTTGAGAACATCGCGGCGCTGGAAGCCGAGATCGCCGCTTTGGGACAAGAGATCGACCGTCTAAGCGGTGAGCATCAGGCGGTGGAAGCAGCCATCCGAGCGCTCGCCGACTGGTTTGTGTCCTTCCCATCGGACCGCGATGTGCGCACCGCGTTTGAGGAAGGGCAAGAAGCCCGCCGCCAAGCCGAAAGCAAAGAACGGGAATGGAAGCGGCAAGAAGAAAAAGCCGCCCTCTTGGCGCGTGAATGGAAACAAATCAAACAACAGCTCCATGACGAGTCGGCCGAGCTTGATTTGGCCTTTACCTTGGACGGCTGCGAACAAGCCCAGCTCGCCATGAAATCGTACGTCCGCCATTTGCACGAACTCGAAGTGCTTTACCGCGAAACGCGCCATACCGAGGCCATGATCGCCCAACAGCGCGAGCGGCTCGCGGCGCTGGAAACGGAGATCGACGAAGCGAAAGGCGAACGAAATCGGCTTCGTGATGACGAAGAGCGGATCTCCTTGGAGATCGCTGAGATGGAACGGACGCTCGCCCAAATGGGAGCGGATGACATTCGCGCGGAAATCGCCCGCATCCAAGAACGATTGGCGTTTTTGCGCCAAGAAATTCCGCGCCTTGTCAACGAACGGGCGCGGACGGAACAGCGCCTCATGCGCTTAGTCGAAGAGCGGGAAAAAGGAGCGCAGCGGGAAGCGTTCGCCTGCCAGCTGGCCGCCATGTGGGAGCGGTCGTTTGCCGATGAAGCGGCGCTTGGGCTCGTGGATCTTGATCGTTCACGTTCCCTTTTGGAGCAGGCCAAAGAAGCGAAACAACGGTATGAAGCAGTGTTAAAAGAGACGCGTTCCTCGCTTTTGGCGCGGCTGAACACCGTCTTCTTCCAAGAGTCGTCCAACTTGACCGAATACCGGGCGACGTTCGAGCGGCTGGCGGAACAAAAGGAGCCCGAATGGATCGCCGCCGCCCCAGACGACGAGATGGCGATGAAAGCGGCCGATTGGCGGGAGAAACAAGAACGGCACGTCATTTATCTCGACTACAAAGGCGAGCGCGCCACGCCGTTTGCCGTGCTCGCCGAGGTGGAGCGCGACATCGCCTTGCAGCACGAGTATATGAAGGAGCAAGACCGCGAGCTGTATGAGGACGTCATTTTAAAATCAGTCGGCCGCATTTTGCGCAGCCGCATCCAGCGCGCCGAGCGGTGGGTGAGCGATATGAACAAACTGATGGGCGGCCTCGACACGTCATCAGGGCTCGTGCTGTCCATTCAATGGAAGCCGAAAACGGCGGAGACGGAAGCGGAGCTTGACACGAAAGAGTTGGTCCGTCTGTTGCGGATCGATTCGCGGCTGCTTAGAGAGGAAGATTTGCAGCGGGTGACGAACCATTTCCGCTCGAAAATCGCCCGCGCTCGCGAACTGCTTGAGGAGCGCGGCCAAGGCAACACGCTCCATCAAATCATTAAAGAAGTGCTCGACTATCGGAAATGGTTTGCGTTCACTCTTTACTACGAAAAAGCGAACGAGCCAAAGCGCGAGCTGACGAACCACCGTTTTTACCAATTCAGCGGCGGGGAAAAGGCCATGGCGATGTACATCCCGCTCTTTGCCGCGGCGTACTCGCGCTACCAAGAAGCGGGAGATGACGCGCCGTACATCATCTCGCTCGATGAAGCGTTCGCCGGTGTTGACGAAAACAACATCCGCAACATGTTCGGTCTTGTCGAACAACTCGGCTTTAACTACATTATGAACTCGCAAGCGCTTTGGGGCGACTACGATACGGTGTCCGCCCTGTCCATTTGCGAACTCGTCCGCCCGCGCAATGCGTCGTTTGTCACCGTCATTCATTATCGTTGGAACGGGCGCATCAAACAGCTTGTCATCGATGACAAGGAATGGGAGTTGATGGAAACATGAGCGCGGTCAAGGAAGCGGCCGCCTTTTTCCGCTCCGAACCGGGGTTTCATCGCCTGTTTATAGAGATGAAGCGCAAGTACGAGTCGCTCGGCCGCGTTGGCGGCGTCGTTTCTTTAGCGGCGTTCAGCGAGGAAGAGCGCGCGGCCGTCGCCGCCTTTTTCGGCAAAGACGTCTCCCGCGTCTCCCTCTCCGACTTTGAAAAACAGCTCGAACAGACAAGGTTTGCGGGTGTTGGACTCGTCGAACTGCTCGAACATTATTTCGGCGTCCCGCTTATGTCGAACAAAGAACGGCGCCAGGCAGAGGCGGAAGAGCGGGAGCGTTTTTTCGCGCGCCTTGCAGAGGAACATCATTGGTTCGCGGCAGTCCGCGGCCAACGCTTCGTCCAAGGCGCATATGAAACCGACCGCGACGGTCTTGAGGCCGCCGTCCGCCTGATCAGCGCCGCCCTCTGCCGCCTCCCGCTCTCTTCGTACATGCGCCTCCCGCTCTTTGCCCAGCAAGTGGCCAGCGACCCGCACGCGTTCGATTTATCCACTCTTCCAGGGAGATTGTTGTTGTCCGCCTTGCAAGCGACGACTCCAGGCCAGTGGGATGTGACGTCCGTAGAGAGTGTCAATGAACTGTTGCAGTCCGTCGGCCTGCTCCGCGAAGATATTTTGAACTTTGTCACATGCGCCAACATTCTCGCCGAAACCGAGGGCGGCCCGCATCCCGTCTTCTCTGCCGCCTCGGAGACGAACACGGCGCTGAACATGCCGCTTAGGGATGTGTTGTCACTTGTCAGTGTCCGCCCCGCCCGCGGCGGGACGGTGTACATTGTGGAAAACGCCGGTGTTTTTTCGACATTGCTTGACACCCGCGCCCCGCTTGTCAGCACGAACGGGCAAATGAATTTGGCGACGATGAAGCTGCTCGATTTGCTCGCGGCCTCTGGCGCCAAGTTGTATTATTCCGGCGACTTCGACCCGGAAGGATTGGCTATGGCAGAGCGGCTGCTTGAACGGTATGGACAGTCCGTCACACTTTGGCGATTTTCCTTGGACGATTATGCGGCCGCCAACCCTGTCGTCGACCTTCCTTCCGAGCGCCTCGCCAAGCTCGCATCCGTAACGTCGGCGCCGCTGCAGCCGCTGAAAGAGGAGATGAAGCGAAAGAAAAAAGCCGGGTATCAAGAGGCGATCATTGGGAGGTTGACAGAGGATATCAATGGGTAGTCCATCCACGAGCTAGAGGAAGGACAAGGGAAGGAGCCCGGAGCGATCGGGTCTCCTTCCCCAAAAAATGAAATTGATGAGAAGGAATTACGCCGCGGAGAGCGAATATCATATCGTGAATGCTATGTCGCAAGGAGGGGAAACGTGGCCAAACAGCGAATCGATCACGACCGGTTGTTCAAAGAGCTGCTGTCGACGTTTTTCGAAGAGTTTTTGCTTCTTTTCTTTCCCAACGTGTACGAGCACATCGACGTGCACCGCCTTTCTTTCCTCTCAGAAGAACTGTTTACCGACGTGACGGCCGGAGAGAAGCACCGTGTCGACTTGTTGGTCGAAACAAAGGTAAAAGGGGAAGACGGGCTCGTCATCGTTCACGTCGAACATCAAAGCTACGCACAGCGGACCTTCCCCGAGCGAATGTTCCTCTACTTCAGCCGCTTGTTTCAAAAATACCGCCGCCGCATTGTCCCGATCGCCATCTTCAGCTATGATGAACACCACGATGAACCTTCCTCATTGATCGTCCAGTTTCCGTTTTTGAAGGTTCTCGATTTTCGCTTTTTGACGGTGGAGCTGCGCAAACAGCCGTGGCGTCAGTATATTCATCAAGACAATCCCGTCGCCGCCGCTTTGTTAAGCAAAATGGGGTATAATGAAGAAGAAAAGGTCGAAGTGAAAAAGGAGTTTTTGCGCATGCTCGTCCGCCTCGAGTTGGATGAAGCGAAACAGCGGCTGTTGTTCGGTTTTTTTGAAACGTATTTGCGGTTGTCCGAAGAGGAGGAAGCGAAACTGCGAAACGAGGTGAGCCAAATGGAGACGAAGGAAGCGAAACAAGTGATGGAGCTCATCATCTCGTATGAACAGCGGGGAATGGAAAAGGGAATCCAACAAGGAATGGAACAGGGATTAAAGCAAGGGATGAAGCAAGGGCGTCAAAAAGGGATTGAGGAAGGGAAGCTCGACGTGGTGAAGAGAATGCTGGCAAAAGGATATGATGTCGACACGATCCACGAACTGACCGGGCTGCCGGTTGAGAAGATTGAAAGGGTGAAGGGGTAAGGCGGCTCTTCGCCGTCGAGCCTCACATTGTCGTCGACCCCCAATCGTGCAAAAACCCCGGGGATCGACGACAATGTCTTTTTGCGTCAAAATCCTACAGCCAACACGTCTGAACAATATTGACAGAATTTTTTGAACTTTATATTCTGGAAACAGCCTAAAGAAAAAGTCTTGATTTTATGCGCATTGTTTTGGGGTTTTTATCGTACCTATGAGGGATTGAAACTACCACAGTGATAATCTTAGGAGAACTAATTCTTGTGATGCAAGCTTTTATCGCACCCATTAACAGCTTGACAATCTTTTCCTCCTTGTTGGTTGTCTTCATTATCAAACATAAAGATGGTCTGCCCTTTTCCATTGACATCCTCGTCATACGGAAAGGTGTTTCTTCTCCTTCTTTCTTTTTTCTTTCTCGCGGCAGCTTTGTTCGATGCGGTATACTTGATAGAAGGAGCAACATTTGTTTGATTCCGAATGGACGTTTTGTTTTTCTTGCGCAAAGGGAAGGAAGGGGAAAGATGATGCGCCGCAAGCTTCGCGATCTCGGTTTTTCCATCGGCACGCTTCCGACAGGGGAGCGCAATCAAATCACCGATGTGCCTGGGGTGCGGGTCGGTCATGTGACGATTCGGGAAGATATGGATGAGCGGACGGTGATCCGCACTGGGGTGACGGCGGTGTTGCCGCATGGGGGCAATTGGTTTTTGGAGAAGGTGCCCGCGGCTTGTTTTGTGCTGAATGGTTTTGGGAAAACGGTCGGGTTGGTGCAGGTCGAGGAACTTGGGTTGATCGAATCGCCGATTATGCTGACGAATACGTTCAGTGTCGGGGAAGTTTGGCAAGGGACGCTTGAGCATATGCTTGCGATGACGCCAGAGATCGGAGATACGACTGGGTCGGTCAACATTGTCGTCGGGGAATGCAATGACAGCTATTTGAATACGGCGCGGGTGATGGCGGTGACGAAGGAGGATGCGAAACAGGCGATTGCCACGGCGCGCGTCGATATGGAAGAAGGGGCGGTCGGCGCAGGAACGGGGATGATGTGCTTTGGCTGGAAAGGGGGCATTGGCAGCTCGTCGCGGATCGCGGGCGGGATGTATACAGTCGGGGCGCTGGCGGTGAGCAACTTTGGACGGCGCGAGGAGTTGCGATTGGTGCCGTATGTGCCGCCGTCATTTGATGAACGGGATGTGCCGCCTGGGTCGATTATGATGATTGTGGCGACTGACGCGCCGCTTGATGCGCGGCAGTTGAAGCGGCTGGCGAAGCGGGCGGCGGTGGGGCTGGCGCGGACGGGAAGCCATGTCCATCATGGGAGCGGCGATATTGTCATTGCGTTTTCCAATGCTTATATGATTCCGCATTTCGCTGATTCTTCTCACCAACCGTTGCCTCCGCTCGTCCGCGACGATGCGCCGCTCATGAATGAGCTGTTCCAGGCGGCGATCGAGGCGGTCGAAGAAGCGATTTGGAATTCGCTCACGATGGCGGAGGCGACGACCGGGCGGAACGGGCGGGTTGGGGAGGCGATTCCGTATTCGTTGCTTCAACGGATGGGGAGATGATAGAAAACGGCCTGAAAGGGATTCCTCTCAGGCCGTTTTTTATGGCCTTGGCCGCGCTGTCAGTGCCGGATGTGAAGGCGATGCGCCCAGGCAGCGATTTTTTCTTTCATTTCTTCGCGCCATGCACGGTCATGCGTCGCATACCCAACCAATGCGCCGGTGGCGATCAGAAACAATCCGGACAAGGCAAAAATCGAGGAAATCGAAAAGAACCCTGCGATCGCGCCGGCGGCGGTCGGGCCGGTCAAGTTGCCGAGGAAGCGGGAGCTTGCCGTGACGCCGAACACGCGGCCTTGAATGCGGCGTGGGCATTGCGCGTTGATGAGAGCTTGAATAGACGGCCATACGCCGCCGACAACAAGCCCTTGCAAGAAGCGCCAGACGTACAATTCATAAAGATGGTCCGTCCATACTTGCGGCAAGGCGAACAGGCCGGAGAGCAGAAGCAACATCGGCAGTGTTTTCTCCTGCCCGATCCGGTCGCCGAGCTTGCCTAAATACGGCGCGCCGATGATCGTGGCGATTCCGGTGATCGAGGAGGCGAGCCCTGATAGAAATGCGAGATTGCGAGAATCGCCGACGAGCGACTGGACGAAAATCGTCATCATCGAGTTGACGCCAAGAACGGCGATTTGCACGAGAAAGGTGGCGACAAACAAGATGACGAGCGGCCGATGGGCGAATACTTCTTTGAAACTGGCATGGCGCTCTTGCGTCTGCGGCGCGACGGGGTCTTTGTCGAGCCAAAAGACGACAGGAAGCAATGTCGCCAAAATGCAAAACCCGGTCACGAGAAACACCGGGCGGAAGCCGAACCAATCGGATAAGGCGCCGCCGATGAGCGGCCCGATGATGTTGCCGGCGATGCTTCCCGTCTGCAGCGTCCCGAGCGCCTCGCCGCTATGGTCTTTTGGCACGACGCGCGCCAAGTACGAAAACGAGACGGTGATGAATCCCGAGAAAAAGCCGACCAAAAAGCGAAGAACAAGCAGCGCCATCGGCGAATGGGCGAACGCCATGCAGCTGGTGATCAGCCCCATGCCAATCCCTGCGCGGATGAGGTTGGCGCGCTGGCCGTACTTGTCGGCGAACATGCCCCAAATCGGCGCCATGATGGCCGCCGACAAAAACGTCGCCGAAAAGACAAGACCGGTCCAGACGCTCAACGAATGGTGCTCGGTGACGCCCATTTCCCACAACAGCAGCGACAAAAACGGAATGACCATCGTCATTCCCGCCGACACCATGAAATTGCACAGCCAAAGGATGCGGACGTTTCGTTTCCAGTTCAAGGAAGGTCATCTCCTGTATTCTTTCGTCTCTCTAATTAATTTTAGCACGATGGAAAAACAAAGGAAACGATTTTGCTTATCAATGGGGCAAGACCATGACAGTAAGGCATCGTGCAGGCTGGTCACGGGCTGCATGCGCTTTTGGCCGCTGTCTGCCCAAGAGGGCGAAAAGGTGCGCAAACAAACGAATCCCCCTTGCCTGCCCGGCAAGGGGGTGATCTATGTCAAAAGGGGGGAGGGGGAAATTAGGCGTTATGCGCTTGGGCGTCTTTCCATTTCGCCAGTTCACGTTCGACTTCTTCGTCAAACGGCAAAGGGGACAACACGGCGTTCGTTCCGAATCGGGCGGCTGCCGCTTCGGCTTCTAACGCGATGACGCGCTCTTCCATGCGGGCGAATCCGCGCAGCGCCTCGTCGGCGGAAAAGGAGGCGAGCGCCGAGTCGATTTGCTTCAACGCTTGCGCGGCGTTAACGCGGGTAGCGAGCTCCAGCTGCTTAGCTGCGAGCTCGTCGTACCGCTCGCGCAGTTGGTTTAGACGGTTGGCGACTTCCGCCGTTTTCGCTTTGATGGCGTCGTATTGTTGTTTGTACGCCTCCAGCTTTTTCTCATACAACAGCTTGTCGCGCAAGGCGAGTTTGGCGACGGCTTCTTCGTTGCGCTCGAGCGCCAGTTTCGCTTGGCGGCTCCGTTTTTCAATCGTCGCCTCCGCTTGGGCGATGAGCGTCTCATAGCGCCGCTCGGCGACCCATTGCTGGGCGAGCGCCTGGCGCCCTCGTTCGAGCTGCTTTTCAAGTTCACGCAAATATTGTTTCGTCATGGCGACGGGGTCTTCCCAGCGGTCGATTTGTTCGTTCACTTCAGCGAGAACGATCGTCTTCATTCGGCGAAAAATACCCATTTGATTGATCCTCCTTTTGAATTGATTTTTCCCATTCATCGAGCCAATCGGTGGAAACCGAAGGCGCCGCTGGCATCAACGCCTCAACAGCGGACGGTTTGCGCGCTTGACGCCGCCCCGAGGCGTACACCGCGGCCAGTGCAAGCAAAATCAACACCCATTTCGGCAGGAGCGCCGCAATCCCTACAGCGACGAGCACCCAGCCGATCCAGCGCTTCGACCGCGCCGCAGCGAGCCATATCGCCCCCGCGCCCACGAGCAAGAGAGGGATGAGCCACATCAGCAAGCCCGCCATCATCCATCCTCCCCGCGGTCCCATTCCGAACTCTGGACGATGATGGCCAAAGCCGCCATGCATGCCGTCAAACATAGCGCCCGGACGCCCGTGCGCCATCACTTCATGCGGTGTGAGAACGTGAAACAGACTGACCCCAGCAAGGGCAACAAGGGAGAGCAGAAAAACTGCCCGAGCTTTCTTCGATCTCGTCACCTCCTTTTCCATGGTGGACTGGCTTACGGTTTGTATTGTAGAAGGGGAAGGAGAAAATTAGGTGAAAAGCGAATATTTTTTGAAGGGGTTTTGAGCATATCCTCCATTAGGGGGATCCGCTGCAAGATAGACGGTGATTTTCTCATGACATGGTGGGGGAGGAAGGAAAGACGTGGTTCGGTCGTATGGGTTTGATGTGGTCGGCGCTTTGTTGGTATGGTTGTTTTCCTTTTTGTTTTCTACGTTTAACGTGGGGTACTATGCGTACGGCTCGTTTCTCTGGTTCGCCATCGGCTCGTTGATCGTCGGCTTGGCGAGAATTCGATGGCATCCGCAGGCGCGGTTCGGCGGTACTCTGATCGGTTCGTTCCTCATCATCGCGGTGTCTGTCCTCATCATCCGCCTGTTTCCGATCGAAATCCGCGATGTCGGAGACTTGGTCATGCCCTATGTCAATGCCATCGTGAATGCGTTGATTTATTTTATGATTACTAACGCCCTCCACTTGTTGCATTGCCTAACACAGGGCAACGCTTCGTTTTGGAAAAAACGCTGAAGCGGCTTATGCAGCTATGATGATTAAAAGGCGCCCCCGTCTGCCTGGAGCGCCTTTTGCTTTCAAGAGGAAGGCAAGCGTGTTGCCCCCCGCCCCCCTAATAAAGTGAATACACGAACCCTAAGTTGATCGGTTTTCTATAATAAATATCTGACCCTGATGAATAGCCGTACGTGAACCCAGCCTCTTTAAGAGCCGAAATGGAAAATGATCCTGTTATACTATAGCTAGTCTTCACTTCAATTGTAGCACTTCCTGATGTCTGCACTTTTGTAGTAGGAAAGGATCCAGTCATTGAAACTGTGTTGGCTACGTCACGAGTCAAATACCAACTTCCTCCACTAGCTTCAGACCACCAGGTGTTCAATACTTTATTAATTTGACGAAACGAATCATATGAATAGATGTAAAGTTGGGTGCTCAATCTAGAAACGGCTGGACCGTCATTTCGTTCGCGATAGACAGTCGAAATCGAATATGTTCCAGATGCATTTGCAACCGATGCATCATTCATTCCAACTGTTTTTGTTGCAACTTGTTCTAGGGGCTGTATAATTTCACCGTATGTTTCTAAAATCTTTCCCGATTTTTTATCGACTAGGCTAATTTTAGTGGAATTCTGATCCTCCGTTCGCACCAAATTTACTTGTGATTTGTCATAATGAATGTCCACAAATACGTTTTTGAGCTTCACTTTGTTCTGAATGAACTGCTCAGCCCCTACACGGGAAGTTGGTGAAAAAAGGGCTATAACCAACAAGAAAACGGACGATAGGAAGCAAAAAGAAAATCTTCTCATAAACCAATCCTCCCTAAATCCAATATTTTATTATTATTATAAACAATAACATTTTTTTGTAAATAAACATTTTTCTGTTATTGTGCTATGATATAATCACAAGACTATTTGCAAGAAAGGCAGGGAAGATGTTGAATAGGGTAATAGAATCTGAGAAGGCGGGTGATGAAACAGAACATAAGGTTCAACCATAGTGCTTATCAAACTGAGAAACTTTATAACGCCTGTCTTACCGTTCAAGAACCATCGGTTAAGGAAAACATATGATTCCTCACCCAGTCTTTCATACAAAAGAATACGAAGAATGTTTGATTTTTTGGCAATGTCAACTTTGTACATGTGAGGTGAATTCCCTATGAAAAAACTTTATAGTTTGCTGTCTATTCTTCTTTTATGCGTATGCGGAGCAGTGATTTTCTTTCAAACATCAGCAAAAACAGATTTCAATCGAAAGGAGGTAGAAGTCATTCGAGTAACAAGCAGAATGGAGGACTTTTCTAGCATTTATGAAATTCGAGACAAAAGAAAAGTAAATAGAATAATCGAAATTATGAAATTTGTAGAATGGTCAAAAACAGCCAAAGTCGATGAAGGTCAACCCGACTATCGTTTTTGGCTCGAACATCCAAAAACGAAGGACAGGCTATTCAATTACAACATTTGGTTTAAGAAGAATAACACAATGATCTTCGATAAAAAAACAGGAAAATATGGGGTCGTTCCTTCAAAATATGAAACAGAATTGAAAAGTTTGCTCAATGAGTAGGCAATGCTTAACAAAGTAGATTATTTGAACGCCAGCTCACATTTCGCACCCTAACAAGGTCAAAACAAAGGATTTTTTATCTCGCTTTTCAGAATAACGTTTTGGCCAACACGACTAGCGATGGCAATCTTTTTTTTACCATCGTTAGTCGTTCCGTATCATGTTATACGTAGATGCTCTCATCCATGTCCATATCCGTCAAGTTCAGCGTTAAAAATCGCTCTATCCATACATAGTGTTTGTGCCCATGGGATGAAGAAAAGAATATTTCTCATTTTAGGCATAGGACTGACTCAAAAGGAAGTCTGTCTTCAGAATAGGCACAAAATATAGTGATTAAGAATCGGTCGGTGCGTATATATAGAAACGAAAGAGGGTGTCTCGATCCTTTTGGGACACCCTCATTTTTATCAATAGAAAAAATCCTTTCTAACAAAGAGTATTCGCTAGAAAGGATGCCATGTTTTTAACGATGCACAAAGGCTCGAATTCTTAACTTGATAGGTGTGGGGAGGCCCAGTTTTTTTGACTAGAGCACTTATTATATTTTCAAATAATAACTACGATAGACCTCTTTGATTTGCACATCCATGAGAGAAAAACTCCTTCACTTTTCTTTGTGCATCAACGATTCATTTGATATCAGAGCGAAAAAAATCTTCCCTATTTTCGTTGGAAGGGTGCGAAATGTAAGGTGAAAAATAAAGCTTCTGAAGCATATTATGCCTCAGAAGCTTGTTCGACGGCCGTTGCAAATTGCCGGCGATGTTGCATCGTAAAATATGCCATCGTTCCAACCATCATGGCGACGATAAACAGTAGTAACTTACCGATGTTTTCCCACATAAATGAGAAATCGCCGCTTGAGATGACCGCTTTGAATCCGAAAACAGAATAGGTCATTGGGAGCCATGCGTTAAAATGCTGCAACGAACGCGGAATTAACTCGAGTGGGAACGTTCCGGCGCTTGTTGTTAATTGCAAAATTAATACGACAATCCCAATAAACCGTCCCGGATCCCCGAAGGTTGTGACGAGAAATTGAATGACAGATAAAAAAGTAATGCTTGTGACGACGCTAAACAAGATAAAGAATGGAACACTTTTCACTTGTAAGTCAAGTCCGTAAAGCAATACGCTATCGGCCAGGAGCGCTTGCAAAATACCAACACCAATGAGTACACCAAATTTAGCGAAAAACCAATGAAATGGCGAACGTGGAACCCCCGCTGGTTCGCGAAGCGGGAAGACAATCGAAAGTAAAAGCGCCCCAACAAACAATCCTAACGACAAGAAATATGGTGTAAATCCTGTTCCGTAGTTTGGCACTTCATTCACTTTTTCATTTTTTACTTTCACCGGTTCTGCAAACATGTCGTATACGTCTTCATTTGCTTTTACGTCGCTTGCTTTTTTGGCTCCTTCTTTTAACTTATCCGCTAGTTCTTCCGAGCCGTCTGTCAGTCGATTCATACCATCTTGCAAATCCCTTGTTCCACTCGTTAATTCATTCATTCCGCTTGCTAGTTGCTGCGAACCATCCGCCAATTGATGGGCGCCGTCTTGCAGCCGATCAGCTCCTTGAGCAAGCACTTGCAGACCAGAGGTCAGTGTTTGGCCGCCATTCGCGAGTTTGTCAGCTCCTTGTTCCGCTTCTTTCATTTTTTCGTGTAACGTATTCATGCCTGCGACAAGTTTTTCTTGGCCGTTCGCAAGTGCATTTGCGCCATTTACAAGCTGTTGTTGCCCAGAAAGCAATTTGTTTACTCCTTGATCGAGGGCAATATGCCCTTCATGTAGCTGTTTGGCCCCTCCGCTTAACGATGCTGCTCCTGATTGTAATGCTTTGGTTCCATCGTTTAACTGAGCAATGCCATTTTCGATTTGTTTGCTTCCTAATGATAATTTTACAACATTTTCTTTTAGCTGCTCATACACCGCCTTTTGTGTCGGATCGGGGGTTTGAGCAATGAGTGCATCAAGCTGTGCCGTTAGCCGTTCAAGTCCGCCTGTCACTTGAGTCGCCCCTGTTTGAACTTGAGTCGCTCCTTGTTGCCATTGTGCAAGTGATGATGCTAGCTTTTCGGCCCCCACGCTTAGTTGTTCCGAACCTTGCAAAAGTTGCGGCATGCGGGCATCGAGTGCTTGCATTCCTTCATATACACGTTTTGCACCTAAAGCAAGATTCGCGGTGCCCTCTTGCGCCTGTTTTGCTCCGTCAAGCAGCTGCCCTTGTCCGTCCACCATGTGTTTTATCCCATTGTCAAGCATTTGAACACCTGTTTGAACTTGCGCGGAACCATTGGCTGCTTGATGCAATCCGTCAGTAAAGGCAATGGATTTTTCGGCAAGTGTCGCCAAATGATGATGCAAATCTTTGGATCCATCCTGCGCTTTTTTCATTCCATCATACAGTTTGTTTGTTCCATTTTTTGCCTCGCTGAGACCATCATGTAATTGTTTGGCCCCATCGCTCGCTTTTGTTAACCCATCTGCTAATGTTTGAATGTTTTCAAACATATTTTCTGCGTACGTTTCCGTTAACGTTTTGGCTACTTCTGTTTTGATTTTTTCAACCGCTGTTCCGCCAATTTGAGCGGATAAAAAGTTAAACCCTTCATTGGGTTTGTAAATAAGTTGAAGTTTTTTCGGGTGATCGTCTTGTAACGTTGTTGCATTTTGCGAAAAATCTTCAGGGATTTGAATGAGCATATAGTACTTTTGTTCTTTTAATCCTTTTTCCCCTTCACGTTCGTTTACAAAATGCCAGTCAAACTGTTTTTTTTCTTTTAACTTTTCAACAAGATCATCGCCAAGATGAAACTCTTTCCCCTCAAACGTTGTCCCCTTGTCTTTGTTTACCACGGCGACAGGAAGTTCGTCCAAATGATCGTATGGATCCCAAAACGCCCATAAAAACATGCCGCTGTATAGAAGTGGAATAAATAATACAGCCATAATCGGAATAAGCACTTTCCGATTGGATGTGACTGCTTTCAACTCTTGCATCCATAATTGAAATGCGTGCACATGCTTAACCTCCTTTTGTAAAAAATATTGACCAATTTGTCCATTTAGTCATTTTTTCATCAAAAAGAGAAGGACCATCATGGTGACAATCCTTTTAACAAATATAAATCAAACAGCTCGGCAATCTTTTGTTGAGACAATGGTTCGTACTCTTTTCCCCAATCAATGTTTAAAGCAATGTACATTTTAAACATTAAAAACGCCATTAACTTCGAATCGCAAGAACGAACTTGACCTTTTGCCATCGCCTCTTCAATTTTCTCACGAATGTAAGCGATCATTTCGCGATCAAGCCGCTTCATCACGTCCCGTACAGCTGGCGTGCCAATATCACGAACTTCCTGTAAAAGTTTTATTGTCAGTTCATGCTCTTTGCGAAACGTAAAGATACGCTGCAAGGCTCGTTGTACGTTTTCATTAAACGATAAGCGATGATCGATCGCCGCATCCGCCTCGCGCTTAATTTCGAAAATAACGGAAGAAACAATATCCTCAAGCAGCTCTTCTTTGCTTTTGAAAAACGTATAAATGGTTCCTTTCCCGACTTTCGCCATCTTCGCCACTTGATCCATTGTCGTCGCCTTATAACCAAAAAGTGAAAACGACTTGGTTGCTGCATCAATAATTTGTTTCTTTTTATCTGACATGGGCGTTCATCCTTTGTTTTTGACTAAATGGACATTTTGGTCATTTCGTTTTACATCTTAACATAAACAACATATGCTTGCAACAAGTAGAAATGATCAATTCATCTTTAAGGTATGGTAAAATATAAAATTCAACCGTTCATCTGGTCATGATGAGCAAAAGGTGTCCCGATCCGTTTGGGACACCTTTTGACTTAGAGGAAAGCATGAACGCTTTGTCGTGAGAAGGACGGTGATTGAATAGAAAACGCGGCACAAAAATGCGGGTTCTCAAATAGAGAAAGTTTGCGAACCTTAACCTTTGCATTCCCTCGAAGACCGTTGCATGTTAGGGAAACGATGGTTTTTCACCTACCTTTTAGACAGGCAAACGGACAAGAAATTCCGACCCTTGCCCGAGTTGGCTTTGGACGTGGATCTTGCCGCCGTGAGCCTCGACGATCCACTTGGCGATCGACAGCCCGAGGCCGTGGCCGCCTTGTTGGCGCGAGCGCGCTTTGTCGACGCGGTAAAAGCGGTCGAAAATGCGGCCGATGTCTTCCGGCGGGATGCCGATGCCGGTGTCTTTGACGGAAAGGAACACGTGCTTTGGCTCGGTGCGGATCGACAGCGTCACCTCGCCGCCTTCGGGGGTGTATTTGATCGCGTTGTCGAGCAAAATGTACAACAGCTGCGTCAATTTGTCCGGGTCAGCGGTGACGAGCGCTTGCTCGGGAGCGTGAAAATGCATCGTAATCTGTTTTTTCGCCGCCAGTTCCGACATGAGCTGGAACGTGCGCTCGGCGTGCGGGCGGAAATCGAACGTTTGTTTTGAAAGCTCCAGCGCGGCGTGTTTCGCATCCGCGCGGGCGAGCGTCAACAAGTCGTTCATCAGTTTCGTGATTCGCTTCAATTCGTCACGCAGGCGGTCGAGCAGGCGGCGGGCAAAGTCGTTTTTCATCACATCCTCCTCAAGCGAAAGCGCCTCGACGGACGAGAAGACGACGCTGAGCGGCGTCCGCAGCTCATGAGAGGCGTCGGCGACGAACTGGCGCTGCCGCTCGTACGCCTCTTCAATCGGTGCGAGCGCGCGCTTGGACATAAAGAAGCTGAGCGCCACGCCGACGGCAAGAAACAAAACGGCCAAGCCGATGAGCACAATGAGCAGCCAATGGAACACGCCGAAAAACGACGTGACGTCCATGCCGATATACAGCATGCCCACGAAATCGCCGTGGATGACGAGCGGACGGGCGGCGGCGAGCACGCGCCAGTCGCGGGCCGCTTCGCGCGCGAGGCCGGGCATATGTTCCGGCAAAGAGACGCTCATGTAGACGGGAGCGCGCTCATTTGCCTTGAGATGGGACAAGGCGTTTAAAAAATACGGACGCAGGCGCGGGTGGACTTCATCCCCGGCGAGCAGGCCCCCGTCCGGGCTGATGACGTAAAAAAAGAGTTGGTCTTCGCTTAACAAAATGACATTTTCATCATCAAACAAGTCGAAATTGCTTTGCTTGAGCAGCACTTGTTCGATCGTATTCGCCTCTTGCTCGGCGAGGCGGCTGATGCGCCGCTCTTGGTCAGAGGTAGCGATCCAGTAAAACAAGGCCGCGGCGATCATGATAAACAAGGCGAGAAACAAGGTGAAAATGCCGCTATAGAGCGCCGTCAGCCGCCAATGGGCGCGGCGGAACAAGTCGGCGCTTCCTAAGCGGCGCAGCCAGTCGCGCCATTCATTCCATCGATTTATCAATTTTATATCCCACCCCGCGCACCGTTTGGATGACATCGTCTTTCAACTTTTTGCGCAATAGCTTGATTGTCGCGTCGATCGTTTTCATCGACACATCCGCATCCCAGCCCCAGACGCGGTCCAAAATCGTCTCGCGCGGCACGACTTGGCCTTGGTTTTGCACGAGCAAATCGAGAAGCTGAAACTCGCGTGGAGTGAGGAAAATCTCTTCATCGCCGCGATGGAGCGTATGGCTTGTCCGGTTTAAGGTGAAGCCGTGAAACGCCACTTTTTCCTCTTGAAGCGGGACGAACGTGCGCCGGGCGAGCGCCTTGAGCCGCGCGACGAGCTCGTCGATTTCAAACGGCTTGACCAAATAGTCATCCGCCCCGGCTTCAAGCCCGGTGACGCGGTCTTGCACAGCGTCTTTCGCCGTCAACATCAAAATCGCGCCTGTGTAGCCGTTTTGCCTCAACCGTCGACAAATGTCCACCCCATCGCCGTTTGGAAGCATCCAATCGAGCACGACGACATCGTAAAACTCCGCCATGGCGTAATCGTACGCATCTTCCCCTTCCTGCACCCAATCGATATGGTCGATGCCTTTCTTTTTCAATAAGTGAACGATCAGCTCCCCTAGGTGAAGATCGTCCTCGGCCAGCAAAATTTTCATCGCCATTCCTCCCGTTCTGTCTCTCTTCCTTCTTATCATATCAAATCGTTCGTGAAAAAACGGTGAAAACGCAGCCGATTCGCCGCGCAGAAGGCCGTTCTCTCAAAAAGAATTTTCACCATTTTTTCACCTTCCTTGGCTATCATGATGGACGAAGAGGAAAAGGAGGAAAACGGCGATGAGGAAAATGAGGAATTTGCATCTTTGGATTGGGCTGATCAGTTCGATCTTTTTGCTTGTTGAGGCGGTGACGGGGCTCCTTCTATCCGAGCCGTGGCTCATTGGCCAGGCGGAGCGCGGCGAGATGCACCGCGCCGCGCAGGAAGGAATGAACGCGTTCGGGGCGGGGCAGACGTCGGGAGCGGGGGCATCTACGGCCCCGATGGCACCGCGCGCCGAGGGAGGCGGATCGTCGCTCATGATGTTCGTCCGCCAGCTGCACGAAGGGAGAATCGGTTCGCTTGACATCCGCTGGGCGGTTGATGTCGCGGCGGTGGCGATGATCATTTTGACCGCGACGGGGATTTTCCTGTCGATCCGCACGCTCGCAGCGGGACGGAGGCGGAAGCAGAAGCGGATGACGCCAGCGCCGGAGACAACATAACGTATGCAGGAAGGGATGAAACGATGCATCAGAACAACCGGAAGAAACAGCGACGCTGGTCTTCTCTTTATGCAAGGCCGATCGATGTCGGTGGCATCGTCGTATTTCGCCCGCCATTTCACTGCTTGGCGGCCATTCGCACAAAAATGCCGCATATGCGATTAGGGATCATGAAGGAGGAGATGACCCATGGACATGATGCCATTTGAACCAACCCCAACGCCAGAACCGAAACGCCGCGGCCGCTTCGTATCGTGGCTCGCCGCTTCCGTCGCGGGGGCGGTGATCGGGAGCGCGGCGACGTGGTATGTGGCGCCGAAATGGATGCATGAAGAAACGAATTCCCAAACGGAAACAGCGGAAACGACCGCAAAAAGCGAGGCGCTGCCATTGCAGCCGACGGCGAACGTCAAAACGAATATGATTGACGCCATTAACAAAGTGGCCGATGCGGTCGTCGGGGTCGTCAACATTCAGAAGCAAGTCGACTTTTTCTCTGATCAAGCACAAGATACCGAAGCGGGAACGGGTTCAGGCGTCATCTTTAAAAAAGAAGGCAATGTGGCCTACATTGTGACGAACAACCATGTCATTGAAGGGGCAAACAAAGTCGAAGTGGCGCTCGCGAACGGGAAAAAAGTGAACGCCGAGATCGTCGGCGCGGATGCCCTCACCGACCTCGCCGTCTTGAAAATCCCCGCTGAAGGGGTGACGAACGTGGCGAGTTTCGGCGACTCGTCGAAGGTGAAAATCGGCGAGCCTGTCGCGGCGATCGGCAACCCGCTCGGCCTTGATTTGTCGCGGACGGTCACCGAAGGGATCGTCAGCGGCAAACGGACGATGCCCGTCTCAACGTCAGCGGGAGATTGGGAAATCGACGTCATCCAAACGGACGCCGCCATCAACCCGGGCAACAGCGGCGGAGCGCTCATTAACAGCGCGGGGCAAGTGATCGGCATCAACAGCATGAAAATCGCCGAAACGGGCGTTGAAGGGCTCGGCTTTGCGATCCCAAGCGAAAATGTCAAACCGATTGTCGAACAGCTCATGAAAGACGGGAAAATCAAACGCCCGTACCTTGGCGTACAGCTCGTCGATGTGGCCGATTTGTCCGATGACGTCCGCACGGATGAACTGAAATTGCCGTCCAACGTGACATATGGTGCGGCCATCACGTCGGTCGAACCGTTCTCGCCGGCGGCCGATGCCGGGTTGAAGTCAAAAGACGTCATCGTCGCGATCAACGGACAGAAAATCGACAGCGTCAGCGCCTTGCGCAAATATTTGTACACGAAAACATTGGTGGGCGATCGCATCAAACTGACGATCTATCGTGATGGGTTTGAGACGACCGTATCGGTCACCTTAAAAGCGAGAGACAGCAGCCAATCGTAAGAAGACATCGCCTCTTTTCCAGCGAATCGGCGGGGAAGAGGCGATTTTTTTGTGAAGTGCTTGTGCAAGGTGAAGGATAGAAACACGGATCTGTATCGTCAACAATCCTCTTCTTGTAAGAGCCGGCAGAATACATGCGCCCGCCATGCGAGTTGGCCCGCGACCAAAACCATAACGCTGTTTGAAATGACGTTCCTGGAAGGGCTTTGTTGGCTGTTACCACAACTCAGCTGAACTGCAGGACGGGTGCTCCAACGTCTCTCTCTATCTAAGTGTAGATGGGTAAATATTAGATATTTTTTATTTTTGTGAATATATTACTATGTTTTAAATGGTAATGAAGACTCTTTTTTTTTTTTTTTAATTTCTAATAAAATTTTAATTGTTAAAATATAAAATTAAAGGAGGTATTTGTATTTTATGAACAAATCTTTCCTGCTTTCTTCGATTGTAGCTTTAGGCCTCATTGGCACCTCAGGAGTTCCGATGGTGTACGCTCAGGGGGATGCGCAAGTGAATAAGGCGAAGATTCAAATCGAACAAGAGATGGAAAAGAAACAAAGAGAAGAGCGGCAAGAAATCATAAATTTAATCAATGAACCTGTTGATCAAGAAGCCGTGAAGAAAGAAATAGAGTGGATGAAAAAGAATGCTCCTGACAAGTATAATCAAATTATTAGCGGGCAACAGACAAAAGGGGTATCAGCATTAGCATCAAGTGGTGCCTTAGGAACTAATGGGGACATCTTAATTACCTATGATAGCGGAAGCTCTGGATGGAATTATGGACATGCTGCCATCGTCCGATGGGACGGTGAATATATCATTGAGGCTTGGCCAGGGGATGGAGTGCGCTACTATGTTAACAACTGGAAAACACGCTGGAAAACATGGAAAGGACTTTGGGTGAAAGGAGCAATGGGAGAGGATTATACATCAGCACAGTCATACGCTAGAGCACAAATCGGTGAGCCGTATAGTTTAACAGCGACAAAAGGCCAATCATCAAAATGGTATTGCTCGTTGCTCGTGTGGAAAGCGTGGGAAAATCGAGGATTTGATTTGGATGACGATGGAGGCATCATCGTGACCCCGTCTGACTTGGATCAAGACCCTGAGACTATTACCTATGCCAGCAGCAACTAAAAGAGTTGATGGGATATATTTCCGTGAGCGTGTAGAAGGGCAGACCATCCACATAACGGTTATGCCCTTCTATTTTCACCTATCCATCCCCGCAACTTGAAAACACTATTCATTATGAAGGGAAACTTTGCGGGTGCAAGCCAAACGTGTGTTGAATTTGAGCAGCCGCTTCCTTACGGAGAAGGGAACATCGTTCTGACAAGAAGGAACTCTTTTGGCTTTTATCGAATATGACCATCATCACGGATGGAAGGGGATTCAACATGGGCCCAAGTGCACCGCTATGGATGTCGATCGTATACGACGTGATGTGTATCGCTACGTTGATTGTTGGTGTGGTTATGCTTGTGAAAGGGACGATTCGCCGTTGGTATTCGCTCGTTGCGGTGCTTGTCGTGCCGCTCTTTTTTCTGAACAATTTTAACACGATCGCCAGGGTTGGCGTCGATCCGTTCGCCTATTGGCAGCAATCCCTCATCGAAGGACAATGGTGGGCGTGGCTGTCGCTTGCGTTGTTTCTTTACATCGTCTGGTATTGGGGATGGCTTGTCCAGTGCATAGGAGATAAAAAGGAAGGGAAGGCCTGGTGGAAGCGGCAGAGATGGATATGGGTGGTGCTGGCGGCAGCCGCGCCTGTCATCGTGTATGGGGTGCAGAGCTTGGATGATTCCGTCGTCTCCTCGGTGCGGACGTATGAACCATCTAAGAGTCACTCGGCGAACGACCCATCAGCGCGCATTTTCTTTTTGTATTCCCACCCATTGGGGCGAGAGTCGTATATCGTGGAGACGGATGGACGTCGCGTGCGCAACGTGGTGACGCTGAAAGCGGTTGGAATATCTCACCTCTCGCCCGCTTCCTCAACAAAAGAACTATTGTTGTGGTCAGATTATACGGGACGGTATGTATATCAACTGAATCCAGACACATGGACGGTTGTCGATCAAGAAGCGGTCTCTGTTCCTCTTTCCTTTGCCTCATTGGAGGGAGAGTGGGAGATTCGTTCGCTGAACCAGGATGTAAAAACAAATAAACTGGAAGTAAGAAAAGAGGGAAAATTGCTATTTTCGAAACGGTTCCCTCCTTACGTTCTTCAAGTTTTGCGCGCAGAGCCGTATTTTTATGTGTTCGTTGATGTGGTCGAAAAGGAACAAGGCGTATTGTATGTGGTTGATCAACGGGGCGCCTTGGTGAAGGAAATTCCATTGCTCACGTCCTCCGCCCGATCGATGGCGAGGTTTCACGACCGCATTGTCATCGCCACGAAACCTCGTCTCACCATCGTGGATCCGCATTCATGGCGAGTGACATATTGGGACATGGGGCAAGAGGAAGCGCGATTCGATCAGCTCTACGTGAAGGGAGACACGCTGTGGGTAAGCTATGTCCAAAGAGGAAAGTCGGGGTGGCTTGCGCTGAACGATCAGTTTAAGGTGATGGAGAAGCATGAGCTGCCGTCGGTGTATTGGGAAGCGCGGTTCCACGACGACTATGTGTACGTATTGTTCGAGCCACAGGAAGGGAACAAGGCGGACCATGCCGGAGAAATGAACATCTTCCAGCTGCGCACGGCCCAACTTGCTGCCAAGTTTACTGTGCCGAAACAAAAGCATCACTTGCAGACATTTCAGGTGATGGATGAAATACAATAGGAGTAGGAGGATGACGATAGGACCGAGCATGCCATTATGGATGTCGATCGTATACTGGGCGATAGGCATCGACACGTTCATCGCTGGCATGGTGACGCTCATTGCAGGAACGATTCACCGCTTGTATACACTTGCCGTCGTGCTCGCGGTGCTGTTGTTTTTTCTAAACAATTTTCATACGATCGCGAGGGTCGGCGTCGATGAGTTTGACTATTGGCAGCAATCCCTCGTCGAAGGGCAATGGTGGGCGTGGCTGTCCCTTGCTCTGTTTCTGTGCATGATCGGGTATTGGGTGCTGCTTGCCCGGCGCATTCGCGAACGGCGGGCCGCATCAGCTGAAGCGAAAGGGGGAAAGGAAGATGGAATTCCGCGATTATGAAGAGTTTTGGCCGTTCTATTTGACCCAGCATCGCAAACCGGCGACGCGGAGATGGCATTTTGCCGCGACGAGTTTCGTGTTTTTGTTTGTGATCATCGCGATCGTGACGAAGAACGCGTGGTGGCTGCTTGGCGCGCCAATCGCCGCCTATGCACTCGCTTGGTTCAGCCACTTTTTCATTGAAGGAAACAAGCCCGCCACCTTCGGCCATCCGCTTTGGTCGCTTCGAGCTGATTTTCACATGTACGGGCTGATGCTTACGGGACGCTTGGGGCGTGAGCTTGAGCGGATTGGGCTTTCAGAGGATCGGGCTGTCAGCCAAAATGGATGGGAACAGCGATAAAGAGGCCTTTCTCCCTGGGGATTTCTCAAAGTTTTGGAGAGATCGGAGGACGACAATCCGGGATGGAATGCCAGGGAGGAAGGCTCTTGTCCCCGTATTATTTCTTCAATTGTTCAATCTTTTCAAGCGGCAGTCCGGTCAGTTCATGGATCGTGTCAGCATCAAATCCTTTTGCCAACATTCGTTTCGCAACATCCAACTTTGCTTTCTCCATTCCTTTCTCCATTCCTTTCTCTATTCCTTTTTCCATGCCTTTCTGTTCGTATGACACGATAAGTTCCATGACTTTGGCAGCCTCCTTTTCCTCCATGGTCTTCACCTCATCTCGCAGTCGGACTTCTTCTTCCTCCGATAACCGCAAATACGTTTCGAAAAAGCCGAACAACAGACGCTGTCTCGCCTCATCGAGCTCGAGGCGGGTGAGCATGCGCAAAAATTCCTTTTTCACTTCCACCTTCTCCTCTTCATTATACCCCATTTTGCTTAACAGGGCGGCAGCGACCGGGTTGTCATGGCGGATGTATGTGCGCCATGGGAGTTTGGACAATTCCACCGTCAAAAAACGGAAATCGAGAACGGTCAAAAACGGAAACGAAACGGTGAATGAAGATGGTTCATCGCGGATGGCATCATAGCTGAAGATGGCGATCGGAAGAATGCGGCGGCGGTGTTTTTGAAACAAGCGGCTGAAATAAATGAACATTCGCTCTGAAAACGAGGATTGGATGTAGCTTTGATGTTCGATGTGGACGACGATCAGTCCATCTTCTCCTCTCAGCTTCGTCTCGACCAATAAATCGACTCGATGTTTTTCACCCGCGGTGACATCGGTCAGCACTTCTTCTGATAAAAAGGAAAGGTAGTGAAAGTCAATCTGTTCGTGTACGTGAGGAAAGAAGAGGAGAACAAATTCTTCAAAAAAGGTGCTCAACAACTCTTTAAACAGCCGATCGTGGTCAATGCGCGTTTCTGACATGGTCTTCCTCCCGATATGTTTTTAGATTCGCATAGCTTGATTCGCCTTGCACTATGCAAAATCCTGCCGGTCTCCCTGCATTTTTTCTGCTGTTAGAAGAAGGAAATCAGGGAGGATTGTCGAATTTTGATGACATTGGAAAAATGATGAAACCAACGGCTGCCTTCGCCGTATGTATAAGCGAAGGGGAAAGGAGGGAGGGGAGTTGTTCAGCCATTCGCCTGAAGTTGTGTACGGATGGGTGCTTGTCGTCAGTGCGTTGTTGACGGTTTTGTATTTTTTCTTCAGCGATGTGCTTGACGGTTTGTTCGATGTGGCTGATCATCCGCTGTTCAGTCCGCAGCTAGTTTTATCGTTTTTCATTGTTGGCAGCGCGGTCGGATTGCTGGCGGAATGGTACACAGACTGGGCATCGAGCTTGGTTCTATGGCTTGCCATCGGCGCGGCGCTCGTTGTCGTGTTGCTGTTGCACTTTTTCGTTTTTTTGCCCCTTCGGTCGGCGGAAGCGTCGCTTGGGTATACGGACGCCGATTTGGAGGGGGCGCTTGCCAAAGTGATCGTCTCGGTGCCGCCTGACGGATTTGGTGAAATTCTCATCTCCCGCAAAAGCGGGGCGGTGGCCAAACCAGCGAAAAGTGCAAACAATGAAGCCATTCCGTCAGGGGAAGAGGTCATCATCGTGCAAATGGAAAACGGCGTCGCCGTGGTGGCGAGGCACGATCCGTATCAGCTTTCCATCTAACATAACGAAAGGGGAAATGTCATGACTGTTGCACCATGGTTGATTGTCATTGGCGTCGTCGTCTTGCTTCTTGTCGGACTTATTGCCATTTTTATCGCCCGCTACCGCACCGTCGGGCCGGACGAGGCGCTCATTGTGACGGGCAGCTACTTAGGAAGCAAAAACGTTCATGTCGATGAGTCGGGAAACAAAATCAAAATCGTCCGCGGCGGCGGCACGTTTGTTGTGCCGATTTTCCAACAGGCCGAGCCGCTGAGCCTATTGTCGATCAAGCTTGACGTGCAAACGCCGGAAGTGTATACGGAACAAGGTGTACCCGTGATGGCGGACGGGGTGGCGATCATTAAAGTCGGCAGCTCGATTGGCGAAATCGCGACCGCGGCCGAGCAGTTTTTAGGCAAAACGCGCCAAGACATGGAAAACGAAGCGAAAGAAGTGCTCGAAGGCCATCTCCGTTCCATTCTCGGGTCGATGACGGTTGAAGAAATTTACAAAAACCGCGACAAGTTTTCGCAAGAAGTGCAGCGCGTCGCTTCGCAAGATTTGGCGAAAATGGGGTTGGTCATCGTCTCGTTTACGATCAAAGACGTGCGTGACAAAAACGGCTACCTCGATGCGCTCGGGAAGCCGCGCATCGCCCAAGTGAAGCGCGATGCTGACATCGCCACGGCCGAGGCGGAAAAAGAGACGCGCATCAAGCGCGCCGAAGCGGACAAGGAAGCGCGCAAAGCCGAGCTCGAGCGGCTGACGGAAATCGCCGAAGCGGAGAAAATCAACCAACTGAAGCTCGCCGAGTTCCGCCGCGAACAAGACATCGCCAAAGCGCGCGCCGACCAGGCGTATCATTTGGAGGAAGCGAAGGCGAAACAAGAAGTGATGGCCCAACAAATGCAAATCAAAATCATCGAGCGTCAAAAACAAATCGAGCTCGAAGAAAAAGAAATTTTGCGCCGCGAGCGGCAATACGATTCGGAAGTGAAGAAAAAAGCCGACGCTGAGCGCTATGCGATCGAACAAAAAGCGGCGGCGGAAAAGGCGAAGCAAATCGCCGAAGCCGATGCGCAAAAATACCGCGTCGAAACGCTGGCGAAAGCGGAAGCGGAGCGCGTCCGACTCGACGGGTTGGCGAAGGCTGAAGCGGAGAAAGCGAAAGGGGAAGCAGAAGCCGAAATCATCCGCCTCAAAGGTCTCGCCGAAGCGGAAGCGAAACAAAAGATCGCCGAAGCGTTCGAGCGCTACGGCCAAGCAGCTGTGCTCGACATGATCATCAAAATGCTTCCGGAGTATGCGAAGCAAGTGGCAAGTCCGCTTTCGAACATCGAGAAGCTGACGATCGTCGATACGGGCTCGGGGTCAGGCGGCGGCGCCAACCGCGTCACAGGCTATGCGACGAACTTAATGGCGAGCTTGCAGGAGACGTTGAAAGCCTCAACGGGCATCGATGTGAAGCAGCTGCTTGAGAATCTCACGGCGAGCGGTGCATCATCGGCCGTCACGGCCAAGCCAACCGTTTCCGAAGAGGCGAATGGGAGTCAGTCATAAGCAGGTGTCAGGCGCCCTTGATCGAACGAAGGGCGCTTTTTTCCGCGGCCATGCTCACGACATTTTTCGGAGTTGCGCATCAAGCGTTGTTTCGCTATGATGGGAACGAGTGGAATGGAAAAAAGGAAGTAGGTTGAAGATGATGAAACGAGCTCGAATTATTTACAACCCGACATCGGGACGCGAACTGTTTAAGCGCCATTTGCCCGATGTGCTCGTTCGGTTGGAAAAGGCGGGCTATGAAACGTCGTGCCACGCCACCGAAGGCCCGGGAGATGCGACGAACGCGGCGCGCCAGGCCGTCCTGCGGGAATTTGATCTCGTCGTTGCCGCAGGGGGCGACGGAACGATCAATGAAGTTGTCAACGGCATCGCCGATCAGCCGCATCGGCCGACACTGGGCGTCATTCCCGTTGGGACGACGAACGATTTCGCCCGCGCCATCGGCGTGCCGCGCTCGATTGAAGGGGCGTGCGACGTGATCGCCACGGGCGAGCCCGTCCCCATTGACATCGGCTGTGTGACGAACGAAGACAAAACACGCTATTTCATCAACATCGCCGGCGGCGGCCGCCTGACGGAGCTCACCTACGAAGTGCCAAGCAAGCTGAAAACGATGCTTGGCCAGCTCGCCTATTACTTAAAAGGGATCGAGATGCTTCCGTCCATCAAGGCGACCGAAGCGCAAATCGAGTACGACGGCAAACTGTTTGAAGGCGAGATTATGATGTTTTTGGTTTCGCTCACGAACTCGGTCGGCGGTTTTGAAAAACTGGCGCCCGATTCGTCACTCAATGACGGTCTGTTCGATTTTATCATCGTCAAGAAAACGAACTTGGCCGAATTCATTCGCCTTGTCACGCTCGCCGCGCGCGGCGAGCATATCAACGACCCGCATATCATTTACACGAAAGCGAACCGGGTGAAGGTGCGTTCGCCGATGCAGCTGAACTTAGACGGCGAATTCGGCGGCATGCTTCCAGGGGAGTTCGTCAATTTGTACCGCCATTTGGAAGTCATCATGCCGAAAGACAAGGCGGAACAAGTGAGAACAGGAAGATGAGCCTGTTCTTTTCTTATGCCTCTTGCTCAAGAAGGGAACGCTAAACTGTACAAACCGATCGGCAGAAAGGAGACGGACATGACCAAGCAGCAAGCACCGGTCGCCAAAAATGAATATTATGATGTCGTATTCACGGATTTGACCCACGACGGTCTCGGAGTGGCGAAAGTCGACGGCTTTCCCTTGTTCGTGAAAAACGCGCTTCCCGGGGAGCGGGCGAACGTGAAAGTCGTCAAAGTGAAAAAAGGCTACGGGTACGGCCGGCTTATCGAGCTGTACGAACCGAGCCCGGACCGCGTCGAGCCCCCGTGCCCCGTCTATCGCCAATGCGGCGGCTGCCAGCTGCAGCACGTAAGCTACGAGGGCCAGCTGAAAGCGAAGGAAAAGCAGGTAAAAGAAGTGCTCGCCCGCATCGGCAAGCTTGACGGCGTCACCGTCCATCCCGTCATCGGGATGAAGAACCCATGGCGCTACCGAAACAAGGCGCAAGTGCCGATCGGCGAGCGCGAAGGGGGCTTGGTCGCGGGCTTTTACAAAGAACGGAGCCATGAGATTATCGATATGGATGCCTGTCTCATCCAACAAGAGAAAAACGATGTCGTCGTTCAGACGGTGAAGCGCATCGCCGAGCGCTATGGTATTCCCCCATACGACGAAACCACGCACAAGGGCGTTCTTCGCCATATTGTCGCCCGCTACGGCGCGGCGACAGGCGAGGTGATGGTCGTTCTCGTCACCCGCACCGAGCATTTGCCGCATGAACAAGAAATCGTCCGCGCCATCGTCCGTGAAATCCCGGACGTGACATCGATCGTGCAAAACGTCAACCCCGAGCGGACGAACGTCATTTTCGGCGCCAAAACGCGGGTGTTATGGGGAAGCGAGTTCATCACCGACCGCATCGGCGGCATTCAATTCGCCATCTCGGCCCGCTCGTTTTACCAAGTCAACCCCGAACAGACGAAAGTGCTGTATGACAAAGCGCTCGAATACGCGGAGCTGACCGGGCGGGAGACGGTGATCGACGCCTACTGCGGCATCGGCACGATCTCGCTCTTTTTGGCGCGTAAAGCGAAACACGTCTACGGCGTCGAAATCGTCCCCGAAGCGATCGAAGACGCCAAGCGCAACGCCAAACCCAACGGCATCCAAAACGTCACCTTCGAAGTCGGCGCCGCCGAAGACGTCATCCCGCGCTGGTACGAAGAAGGCATCCGCGCTGACTGCTTGGTCGTTGACCCGCCGCGCAAAGGCTGTGACGCCTCGCTGCTTGAGACGATCATCGCCATGAAACCGCCCCGCGTCGTCTACGTCTCGTGCAACCCGGCGACGCTCGCCCGCGACTTGCGCATCCTAGAAGACGGCGGCTACGAAACGATCGAAGTCCAGCCAGTGGACATGTTTCCGCACACGGCGCATGTGGAGTGTGTGGCGAAAATTCGGTTGAGATAAGACAACGGGCCGGTGGATCCGGCCTTGTTGTTTGCAGTCGAATTGGGCAAACGGCCATGACGACACGAATGACATGATAAAGATTTCATCCGCCTGCAAAACTGGGGGCTGGATGAGATTCATCCTACTTGAGAATCCACAACACTTGCAAGTGTTCCTCGAACGGTTATGGTGAACGACTCCCGCTTCATAACAAAGCACAGTGGGAGTTTCTTTGTTCCACAAAGAAAGCCATTCTCCGTCTTTCTGAGCGTCAACCGGTATAAAACGTATTTTTCTTCCCCTTTTGTACCGAAAACCGTATATAATGGAGATTGGAAATCACAAGGAGGTACATAGATACATGCTCACAGGCGAATTGCGCCATAAAGTCGATAAAATATGGGAAACGTTTTGGACAGGCGGCATTACGAACCCGCTGACGGTCATTGAACAGTTTACCTACTTATTGTTCATCAAAGGCTTGGATGAAGTCGAAACACAGCGCGAGCAGGAGGATGCGCTGCTCGGCATTGAATCGGAACGCATCTTTCCTCCCGATAAGCAACACTTGCGCTGGAGCAAATTCAAACATTTTGAAGCCGCCCATATGTACGATGTCGTGTCCAATGAAGTGTTTCCGTTCATCAAAAACTTGCACGGCAATCGGGAATCGGCCTATGCAAAATATATGGGCGACGCCATTTTCATGATCCCGACGCCGCAAATGCTCGTCAAAATCGTCGACGGCATTGACCGCATTCCGATGAAAGACCGCGATACGAAAGGCGATTTGTACGAGTATTTGTTATCGAAAATCGCCACCGCAGGCACGAACGGCCAATTCCGCACCCCGCGTCATATCATTCACATGATGGTCGAACTGATGAAACCGACGCCGGAAGACATCATCGTCGACCCGGCGGCGGGGTCGGCGGGGTTTTTGGTGGCGGCGGGCGAATATTTGCGCAAACATCGCAGTGACTTATTTTTAGTGCAAAGTTTAAAAGAGCATTTTAATAACCATATGTTCTACGGTTTTGATATGGACCGCACGATGTTGCGCATCGGTGCGATGAACATGATGCTCCATGGCATTGAAAATCCGAATATCGAATATCGCGACTCCTTATCGGAACAAAACAAAGATAAGGACAAATACACCCTTGTCCTTGCCAATCCGCCTTTTAAAGGTTCATTAGATTATGATGCAGTTTCAAATGATTTGTTAAAAGTTGTAAAGACAAAGAAAACCGAACTTTTATTTTTGGCATTATTCTTACGCATTTTAAAAACAGGCGGACGTTGCGCGTGCATCGTGCCGGACGGGGTATTGTTCGGCAGCTCGAAAGCGCATAAAGACATCCGTAAAGAAATCGTTGAAAATCATAAGTTGGAAGCGATTATTTCTATGCCAAGCGGCGTGTTTAAACCATACGCGGGCGTATCGACAGCGATTATGATTTTCACGAAAACGGGCGTCGGCGGAACAGATCACGTCTGGTTTTACGACATGAAAGCCGATGGCTACTCGTTGGACGACAAGCGCACCCCGATTGAAGAAAACGATATTCCGGACATCATTGAACGATTCCATAACCGTGAAGCGGAAAAAGAACGGAAGCGCACGGAGCAGTCGTTCTTTGTTCCGGTGGAAGAAATTCGTGAAAACGACTATGACCTTTCGATTAACAAGTATAAAGAGATTGAGTATGAAGAAGTGGAGTATGAAGCGCCTATGGAAATAATTAAAAGAATTAAGGTACTGGAAGAAGAAATTAGAGAGGGTATTGTTGAGCTGGAAGGAATGATCAAATGATAAGGACTAAATATAAAGTATTAAAGTTAGAAGATATTGCTGTTAATAGCAAAAATGCAATTGTTGATGGTCCCTTCGGATCGGCATTAAAAGTAAAAGATTACGTTGATGATGGGATACCCGTTTTACAGGGGAAAAATATTAGTAACTTTCAATTTAATTTTTCAGATATAAGATATATAACTCCTCAAAAAGCGCAGGAATTAATTAGAAGTAAAGTTGAAGTAGGAGATATATTATTTGTAAAAATAGGTTCAATTGGTTATTCAGCAGAAGTAACTGATTTAAACGGGTACCCTTTTGCTATTATCCCAGCTAACTTAGCAAAAGTTTCTATTGATTATAGTAAAGTTGATAAAAACTATTTACTCTTTTGGTTAAGATCTGATACAGTTGTCAATTATTTGAAGAAAAATGCATCTAAGACTGCTCAGCCGGCTTTAAGTCTAGGGAAAATTAAACAAATACCGGTTGTTATGCCTTCTCTTGAGACACAAAAAAAGATTAGTGCTGTTTTGTTGAAAGCCCAAGAACTTATCGACAAACGAAAAGCTCAAATTGAAGCGTTAGATCAATTAACGCAAAGTGTGTTTTTGGAGATGTTTGGGGATCCTGTTACCAATAAAACATGGGAGAGACGACCACTTAAAGATATTGCAGATGTAAGGGATGGAACACACGATTCGCCTAAGTATGTTCCAAACGGTTATCCTTTAGTAACTTCTAAAAATATTAAAAACGGGAAAATAGATTTAAGTAATGTAAACTACATCTCGGAAGAAGACTTTATAAATATTAATAAGAGGTCTAAGGTTGATGTGGGAGATATTATTATGCCGATGATTGGTACAATCGGAAATCCAATTATTGTTGATGAACAGCCAAATTTTGCGATAAAGAATGTAGCATTAATAAAATTTAATAATCCTCTTGTGGTCAATATATACCTAAAATATTTACTGGATTCACATTATCTTGATTATATTCTCAATAAAAATAAACGTGGAGGAACACAAAAGTTCTTGTCTTTAACGGATATAAGAAATATGGAAATTCCGTTGCCGCCAAGAGATTTGCAAGACAAATTTTCTGAAATAGTAAAAAAAATTGATTCCCAGAAGTCAATTCTTCACAAAAGCTTGAGAGAGCTAGAAAAAAATTTCAACTCCCTCATGCAAAGGGCGTTTAAGGGAGAATTATTTAACGATTAGTAAGTGTAAAAGGAATTCGTGCTGGTCAAGGGAGGGGTGTTTGTTGTTATCCAACTTTCATTTTTTAATAGGCAAACCTCATTATGAGAGTTTTACGAATGCGTGTTTAGAGGCGGAGAAAAGTTTGGTTGTGAGTCCGGCGACGTGCGCGATTTTGACGCGCCGTGCGCTGGAGCTTGCCGTTAAGTGGGTGTACAGCTTTGACAGCGCATTGAAAGTTCCTTATCAGGACAATCTTTCAAGCTTGATTCATGACAACGTCTTTTTGTCCATTATTGATGAAGACTTGTTGCCGTTGTTGCGTTACATTGTGAAACTAGGAAATGTCGCGGTTCATACGAACTCGATGATTACGAGGGAAGAAGCGATTCTTTCCCTGCATAATCTTCATCAGTTTGTGTCTTGGATTGATTATTGTTATTCAGATGAATATACGGCTACTGACTTTGACGAATCGTTACTGCCAATCGGCGAGGAAAAGCGCGAGCGTCCGGAAGAATTGAAAGATTTATACGAACGGCTAAGTTCCAAAGACAAGCGTCTTGAGGAAATGATGAAAGAAAACGAACAGCTTCGCGCTCTTCTCACCGCTAAACGGGAAGCGAATACAAAAGAGTACCACTTCCAAGTGGATGAACTAAGCGAATGGGAAACAAGAAAGAAATACATTGATTTAGATTTAAAGCTAGCGGGTTGGGAATTTAAAAAGGACGTTATTGTGGAATACCCTGTCGTTGGCATGCCAAATCAAGAAGGAGTCGGCTATGTCGATTACGTCCTTTTTGGCGACAACGGGAAGCCGCTTGCGGTTATCGAAGCGAAACGGACAACCGCTGACCCGAACAAAGGAAAGCAACAGGCGAAATTGTACGCCGACTGCATTGAGAAAATGCACGGCCAACGTCCGATTATTTTTTACACAAACGGTTTTGAAACGTATATTTGGGACGACCTTAACTATCCGGCGCGGAGAGTTTCCGGTTTTTACAATAAGGAAGAATTAAGCTTGCTTATTGATCGACGGACGATGAAGCGGCCGTTGCGAAATGTGCAAATCAATGACAACATTACGAATCGCTATTATCAAAAAGAAGCGGTTTTAGCCGTATGTGACGCGCTTGAGAACAAACGGCGCAAAGCGTTGCTTGTCATGGCGACGGGGAGCGGCAAAACCCGGACGGCGATTTCGATTGTCGATGTTCTTACCCGTCATAATTGGGTAAAAAATATTTTGTTTTTAGCGGATCGCAAAACGCTGGTAACGCAAGCGAAAAATAGCTTTAGCCATTTGTTGCCGAACTTGACGCTTTGCAATTTGCTCGATAACAAAGACAATCCAGAGGAAAGCCGCATGGTGTTTTCGACGTACCCGACGATGATGAACGCGATTGATGAAGCGAAACGAAAAGACGGCAAACGCCTCTTTACCGTCGGGCATTTTGATTTAATTATCGTCGATGAATCCCACCGCAGTATTTATAAGAAATATCGGGCTATTTTTGACTATTTTGACGCGATATTGCTTGGGCTTACCGCCACGCCAAAAGATGAAATTGACCGCAATACGTATGAAGTGTTTGATTTGGAAAACGGCGTGCCGACCTATGCCTATGAGTTAGATCAAGCCGTTCAGGACGGCTATTTAGTCGATTATCGGACGATTGAAACAAAATTAAAGTTTCTCGAAGAAGGCATTCATTACGATGAGTTATCGGATGAAGAAAAAGAACGATATGAAGAAACATTTGATGAGGAAGTGGGCGAGGACATTGACAGTGCCGCGTTAAACGAATGGCTGTTTAATGACGATACGATTGATACGGTGCTGAGAGATTTAATGGAAAAAGGGATTCGCGTCGAAGGCGGAGACAAACTCGGCAAAACGATTATTTTTGCGAAAAACCATCGCCATGCGGAACGAATCGTGGAGCGCTTTGATCAATTGTTCCCTGAATACAAGGGCGGCTTTGCACGGGTTATTGATTACAGCGTGAACTACTACCAAACCTTAATCGATGATTTTTCCGACCGTAACAAATGGCCGCAAATTGCGGTATCGGTCGATATGCTCGATACAGGAGTGGATATTCCGGAAGTCGTCAACCTTGTGTTCTTCAAGAAAGTACGCTCCAAATCAAAGTTTTGGCAAATGATCGGGCGCGGAACCCGTTTATGCAAAGACTTATTCGGAGTCGGGCAAGATAAAACGCATTTCCTTATTTTTGACTATTGCGGCAACTTCGAGTTTTTCCGCGAAAATCCAAAGGGAATCGAAGGAAAAACGGTGGAAAGCTTAACGGAGCGTCTATTTAATGCCAAAATCGAAATTATTAAAGAACTGCAACATTTACAATACCAAGAAGAAGAGTATATTGCCCATCGCAATGAATTGATTGACGAAGTGCTAGCGGAAATCAATAAGTTAAACGAAGAAAACTTCCGCGTACGCCAACATATTCAATACGTACACAAGTTTAAAAGCCGGGCTAAATGGGATTCCTTAACAGCGATAGATGTCAATGAAATCAAAGAACATATTTCGCCGCTGATTGTTCCGTTGAATGATGATGAATTTGCGAAACGTTTTGATTTGCTCATGTACACGATTGAGTTGGCAAAACTGCAAACGAAAAATGCGACGAAGCCAATTCGGAGTGTGATTCGTACTGCAGAGGCGTTGTCGAAACTCGGTTCCATTCCTCAAGTGATGGAACAAAAATACATCATCGAAAAGGTGCAGACGGAAGAGTTTTGGAGCGAAGCCGATATTTTCGAATTGGAAGCCGTTCGTGAAGCGTTGCGTGACTTAGTCAAATTCCTTGAAAAAGAAACGCAAAAAATTTACTATACGAACTTTAAAGACCAAGTTTTAGAAGTCAAAGAAAACGGCCCGATGTTTAATGTCAATGATCTGAAAAATTATCGAAAAAAGGTGGAACATTATCTGCACGAACACCGCGACCAGATGGCCATTTACAAGCTGCGAAATAATAAAAAGCTAACCGTCCAAGACGTAAAAACGTTGGAACATATTCTTTGGAATGAGCTTGGCACACAGGAAGATTATAAAAGAGAATTCGGAGACACACCGATTACAAAGCTCGTCCGCCAAATCGTCGGCCTTGACCCGCAGGCCGCCAACGAAGCGTTTTCCGAATTTTTATCAAGCGAACGGTTGAACATCCAACAAAGCCGTTTTGTCAAATTGATCGTCGATTACTTTGTGAAAAACGGGGTTATGGACAAGCGGGTGCTGCAGGAAGAACCATTTAAAACCGTCGGCAGCATTGTTGAACTCTTTCAAGACAACATGGATGACGCGCGGAAGATTATTCGCATTATCGATGAGATTAACCGAAATTCGGAAGAAATTGCGGGGGCGTGAGCGATGGGCGGCATCAACCGGGAAGAGGTTCTCGCGGGAATGGATCAATCGCTGGTTGTGATGGCACGGATGGAGATGCGCTGTCTTTCCTAGGGGCAGTGCACGATAAGGAGCGCTGAACGTGAGCATTTCGTCTCTCATTTTGCTTTTGTTGATCATGTCGATCGTTTTGTTCGTGTATGGTGTTGTCCAAAAGAGCAAAGCCGCCAAACGGATCGCCTTTGGTCTCTTCGTAGCATCGGTCGGATTAGCGGGTTTTGTCGTGTTTCTCATCGGCTATATGTAACCGAAAGCCCAAAGCCGAACGCGCTGTTCTGTGTGCTCGGCTTTGCGCTTGCGGCGTTTCAGATGGAGATCGTCCGAAAGAGCGGGGGCTCGCGCGCTCAAGGCCTCAAGGACTTGGGATCCTGCGGCGTGGGGAGGCGGCCGTTCGGGGCGGATTCACCCGCCTTGCCTCATCCTATCATTTTTTTGGTTTGAAAGTTATTTTGAAAAAATAGCGGAACAAACCATTTATTTTTTTATACAAGGACAAGTGGGGTGATATAAAGAAAATACAGAAAAAAATGATATATAAAAAAATTATTGAAGCCGAAATGTGTAATATTTATAATATTATTTGGTTATGTGTTATACAACAAAAGTAATTAGCTGGCATAGGAGGGATTGGGTTGATTGAAAAGCTCGTGGAAACGGTGAACGGGTGGCTGTGGAGCCCTTTTTTGATTGCTTTCATTGTCGGTTGCGGTTTGTATTTTAGCATTCGCACCCGTTTCCTGCAAATTCGCCATGTGAAGGAAATGATTCGGCTTCTGACGACCGGGAAAGGCTCTGACGCGGGGGTCTCGTCCTTCCAGGCGTTGACGATGTCTTTATCCGGCCGCATTGGGGTCGGGAACGTCGCCGGGACGGCGACGGGGATTGCGTACGGGGGGCCGGGCGCGGTCTTTTGGATGTGGGTGATCACCTTTATCGGAGCGGCGACGGCGTATGTCGAGTCGACGCTGGCGCAAATCTACAAAGAAGAGCAAGACGGGCAATACCGCGGCGGTCCGGCTTTTTATATTGAAAAGGGCCTTGGCTGGAAATGGTTTGCGGTTGTGATTGCCGGGGCGATCCTTCTCTCCATGGCGGTGTTGATGCCGGGGATTCAGGCGAATTCAATCGCGGATGGGTTTTCGAATGCGTTTGGCATTCCGAAATTGGTGACGGGGATTTTCGTGATCGCTGTTCTTGGCTTTACGATTTTTGGAGGAGTGAAGCGGATCGCGAAAACGGCGGAAATTGTCGTTCCGTTTATGGCGGTTGGCTATTTGTTGGTCGCGATTGCGATTATTGCGGTGAATATTGAGAAAGTCCCGGATGTGTTTGGCCTGATTTTCAAAAGCGCGTTTGGCGCTGATCAAGTGTTTGGTGGAATTCTTGGGTCGGCCGTGATGTGGGGGGTCAAACGCGGCCTTTATGCGAATGAAGCGGGGCAAGGGACGGGCGCCCACCCGGCAGCGGCGGCGGAAGTGTCCCACCCGGCCAAGCAGGGGCTTGTGCAGGCGTTTTCGATTTATTTGGACGTGTTCTTGGTCGTGACGGCGACGGCACTGATGATTTTGTTTACGGGTCAATACAATGTGATCAATGAAAAAACAGGCGAGCCGATTGTGGTTCATTTGAAAGGAGTGGAGCCGGGCGCAGGGTATACGCAGGCGGCGGTGGACACCCTCTTCCCGGGATTCGGGTCGGCCTTTATCGCGATCGCTCTGTTCTTCTTCGCGTTTACGACGATGTACGCGTATTACTATATTGCCGAGACGAACCTCGCCTATTTGGTGCGCAGTGAAAAGAGGGGAACGGCCTTCTTTGCCTTGAAGCTCGTCTTTTTGGCGGCCACGTTCTATGGAACGGTCAAAACAGCGACGACGGCATGGGCGATGGGCGACATCGGGCTTGGAATCATGGTTTGGCTCAACTTGATTGCGATCTTGTTGTTGTTTAAACCAGCCTATATGGCCTTAAAAGATTACGAAGAACAGTTGAAGCAAGGCAAAGATCCGGAGTTCAATGCGTCGAAATACGGGATCAAGAATGCGGAATTCTGGGAAAATGGATATAAGAGATGGGAAGAAAAGAAAGAGAAGGCATTGTAACAGGTTGATTGGTTGGAGTCGACGGTGTCCCGAACGCAGCGGGACACCCTTTTTTTCATCATCATCTATATGGATAAGGAACACTTTCGTTAGACGTTTTCTAGGATGGTCAGTGATGGGCCGGTTTCAAACTTGTACATGCCGTTGCGAATCGCAACGTTCCTTTTCCCATTTCGGAGGCGCTACATCCTTTTTTTTACCTGAAAGCGCCCTTTTTTGCATAGGATTGTGGCGTTGGCGCGCTCGTAAAGCCAATAAATGGGATAGAGTGTAACAAGAAACACGATGATTGTCGGCACGTGATCGATGATTGGCCAATAAGCTGCAGCATATGTCTTGATTTGGACCGTCACGAAAATAAACAACGGGACGATGCATGCGGCGGCCAGCAGCAAAAACGGGGTGACCCGCGTTTCTTTCAGCTTTACATCGCAATATGGACATTTCATCGTCCAAGGAGAGGAAAAGCGCATGACGTCTTTGACTGTAATCGGATTTGTGCATTGCGGGCAAGAGATGAAAGGATCCATTCTTTTCTTCTCTTCTCCTTCCTTATAGAGCGATAGGGGGCGTATAGATTGTCGCTTGATCCGTCTTTGCGCCCCCGTGAATCCATGCGATTTTTGTCATCATGATGACTCCTCATCCGCTTCCACCAAATGCTTGAGAGCCGCAAGCCGTTCATCCCAATACGGTTCAAAGAAGGAAAGCCACGTTTTCAGTTCGGCGAGAGGTTCGGGCTCTAGCCTGTACCTTGTTTCGCGTCCAGTTTTCCGACAGCTGACCAAACCTGCTTCCGAAAGCACACGAAGATGTTTATTGACAGCTGTGCGGCTGATCGGGAAGGATTTGGAAATCGCGGCAATCGACAATTCGTTGTCGGCCAGCAGCTGCAACATCTGGCGGCGAGTTGGATCGGCGATGGCGTGAAACACATCGTGTTTTGGCACGGAAACGGTCCGTTTATCCTTCGAGATATGCTGGAAGTTTTTGGTTGACAATGTTCTCCCACCCGTCATCCATAATCTTGCGAACGACTGTGTGAGGTTGCCCAAATTCGGTTGTTTTGTCCGCATCCCATCCGGAATGGATCAGGGTGAATTCTGTTTTTCCGTCTTCTAATGCTTTTAATTCAAACGTAAGGTGCCAATCCTTTCCCCAGTCAAACCCTAAGCGGTTAGGTGGATCGAGCTCCGTCACTTTGCATGGCGAATCGCCGAATGGCCCTGCGTGCAAAACAAACTGGTGACCTAAAATCGGCTCAAACGTATTCGGCATCCACCACGCCGCAATACCTTCGGATGTCGCCACCGCTTTCCATACTTTTTCAATCGGGGCATTCAATACGATTGTTTTGCGGATTTCCGGCAACGTTTGCTTTGTTTCCACAAGAACTCCTCCATTCATTGGATATGACACCAATAGGTTTCAAAATAAATATATCACCTTTTGGTGTTAAAATCAAATGGAAGGGCCGCAAGCGATGGCGATTGTTTGTACCCTTTCCATTGATTAAGAGAATACGGACGTACATTGCCAGCTTAGGCTTTTCTTTATTATACAGTTTGGGGAACACTGTTCCATTGCGCGAAGTTTCTTTGGATTCGTCCGCTGATCGTGTACAATACATAAAGAGTGACAACACATCGCTCATCTCGGAAGGAGGAAAGCCATTGACAGACAGCGCAAAACAATCGTTCATTACGGACATTCATCAGTTGGATAAAAAAGGAGCGGGACAAGCGGTCGTTTGGCAGGAAGAAGAAGGGAGGAGAAAAAAGCTCAAACTCACCGTTCCGTCCACGCTTCCTGGCGAAAAGGTGCGGGTTTTGATCGATCGGCCGAAACGCCGGAGGGCCCATGCCCGAGTGGAAGAAGTGATCGAGCGGCATCCAGAGCGGCTCGATCCGCCGTGTCCGCACTTTGACCGCTGCGGCGGCTGCGTGTGGCAGCACTGGCACTATGAAGGGCAACTGCGGCATAAAACCGAACAGGTGAAGGCGCTTCTTGCCCAGCGCGGATTTGATCCGGACGTTGTGCGCGAGACGATCGGGATGGAGCGTCCATGGCATTACCGCAATAAAATGGAGTTTACGTTTTCTCCTGAAGGTTTGCTTGGGCTGCACGAGCAAGGGAATTTCCGACAAGTGATTTCGTTGGAGACATGTCTCATTGCCGGCGAGAAGATCGTCAAAGCTGCCATGGAGGTAGCGCGTTGGGCGCGCGATCATCAGCTGCCTGGTTATCACAAAGATACCCACGAAGGGCTGCTTCGCCACGTCATGGTGCGCGAGTCGTTTGCGACTGGGGAAGTCATGGTGGCGCTTTTTGCGACGGAGGCGCCGGAAGGGGAGTTGAAAGAAGCGGCGGCTGATTTGACGGAACGGATCACGAAGGCGCTCCCAGAAGTGAAAAGTTTGCTTTGGCTCGAGAATCGGGCGTGGGCGGACCGCACCCAGGCGGAACAAACCCATGTGTTGGCCGGACGTGATTTCATTTACGATGAATTGTGCGGCTTCCGCTACCGCCTTTGGTTTGATACGTTTTTTCAAACGAACCCGGTGCAGGCGGCCAAATTGGTCGAGCTGGCGTTGGAGATGGGCGAGCCGCAGCCCCATGAAAACATGATCGACCTCTTTTGCGGAGTCGGGACGTTTTCCCTGCCGTTTGCGAAACGGGTCAAAGCGTTAGCTGGCATTGAAATTGTTGAAACGTCGATTGAGTCGGCGAAGCGAAATGCGAAGGACAACGGCATTGACAATACGTACTTTTTGGCTCGGGATGCGAGACGCGGGATTGATGAAGTGTTGGAACAGTTCGGGCGGCCGGAGCTGCTGCTTTTGGATCCTCCACGTTCGGGGGCGGGCGGGAAGGTGATGCGCAAAATCGGCCGGGCGCGGCCGGAGCGGGTCGTGTATGTCTCATGCAATCCGGAGACGTTTGCGTCAGACATTACGGAGCTAGTCCCGTTCGGCTATACATTGGAGACCGTCCAGCCGGTGGACATGTTTCCGCATACGGCCCATGTCGAGTGCTGTGCGTTGCTTGTTCGGGGATCATGATGGAAGGAATCCCGTTTCTCGGATAGGGAGAAACGGGATTTATTGTTTTTGCCATCCTTTTTTGAAACAAATAGAAATCATTTACAGGGATAGATGTGCAACCTATGCCCCACCTACAAACTTCAGAAGCGGAAGGAAAAAGATGGCGGACGGCCCTTTCCGTTTTTTCCGTCTAACTGTACTTCTGGATCGCATCTGCCAGTAATTGCGGCAATGCCGGGATGTCGCCTGTGCCGTAGGTGAACCGGACAAACGTCTCGTCCATATCGAGCGCCTCTGCGAACAACCCAGAAAGTCCACGTGCCTTGCGGTCGATTTCCAGCAAGACTTCCACGCTGTTTTCAGACAAAAAGAAGATCGCTTCCAATTCATCAAGACAGCCTTTGAACGGTCCACTCGCCGGCTTGAATTCAAACTCTTGGACAAACGGCAACCGCCGCTGCCCATAGCGCCGCGCTTGTTCGCATTGGACGTGGTGGAGGCGGAATCCTAATTGGCGGGCTGCCTCGAGAAACGCGGCGACGAGCGGGTGCGGTTCGATGGTGAGATGGTCGCGGTCTTGCGGGTCGAGCGCCATTTTAATGTCAAGGCCGGTTTGCAGCCATACCCGCGAAGAGCCGAGCGTGACGGGCACGTTGTACGGCAAGGCGAATTGAAACGGGATCGTTTTCGTTTCGTTCGGCCCAATCGTCAGCGAGCCGCTTACTTTGTACCGCGCCAGCACCGCTTTTTCCTCGTGTTTCTTATCATCGATTTCGCGAAGGTAAGTCGTCACTAACGCTAAGTAAATTTCGTCGATATGCTGCTCGATGCTGCCGCCGCGAATGTCGACAACCCCTTCGACTGTTTCGCCTTGGACATATTGCGCTTTCGCTAATTTCGTATCAACAGTGGCTGCTCCGATGCCGATAGAACTTAACAGTTTTTTGAACAACAAGTTCTCCTCCTTGTCATCGATTTCAGTTGAGAATACGGAGCGCCTGGTGAAAAGGTTCCGTCCTTCTTAATTAAAAAGGCGGGAACGATGAAATTCTTCATCTGTTTCACGATCACGACCTTCAATGTCCTTCTTAAATTAAAAAGGCGGGAACGATGCCGTCCCGACCTTTGCCTGTCATGATTCTACTGTTGAGAGTAACATAACACCGAAAAGGGTTCCACTATTTTGGAAAATAGGGAAGTTTTTGGCTCTTCACCACAACATGTACTTGACAACGGTTTCCTGACAAGGATAGGCAAAAAGTGCTGATGTTCCCTCACAAGCGTAAATAGGGGATGTTCAGAAAAAATCAAGTACAACTTTTGGTGAAGAGCCAAGTTTTTGCTACAATGGTTGGGAGATCGTAACAAGGAGCCGGTCGTCATGAAACGAACCATCTATGTCGTCGGGGCAGCCATTCGCAATGAACGCGGGGACATCCTATGCGCCTTGCGCGCTCCCGACATGTCGCTGCCCAACGTCTGGGAGTTCCCCGGCGGCAAAGTGGAGGAAGGTGAAAGTCCGGAAGCGGCCTTAGTTCGGGAAATTCGCGAGGAGCTTGGCTGCACGATTTCCATCGGCAAACTGTTGGCGGATGTATGCCATGAATATGAACATGCCATCGTGCATTTGCGGTCGTATGAAGCCCGCTTAGTCGATGGGGAGCCGCGAGCTCGGGAGCATGCCGAGCTTAGGTGGGTGCCGCTTCAAGCATTGCGCTCGCTTGAGTGGGCGCCGGCGGACATTTCGACCGTTGAGGCGCTGTTGCACAAGAGGAAGGTAGGCCGGAACGTGTAAATGGCCGTTGCGGTGTTCGGGTGTTTGTTGGGAAAAACTACCGTTGTACAGATTGAGGCGAAAAAGAGTCTGACGCCAAAGGGCGATGTTCAAGAAGCGAAACACAATATATTGCTTTTTAACAATTATATACGGCAATCAAAAAAGGTGCCCCGATCTTTTTGGGACACCTTTCCTTTTTGTTTCATTGTGTTAACGGATGCCGAGCGGATCGATTGCTTCATCTGCAACGGTGCACGCTTCCGCCAAAGCGAGGTCGGCGGCGGCGTCTTCGGCGGTGACGAGGACGCGCCAGCTCGGGTTCTCGATCAAACGGCAAAAATCAAGAAAGCGCGTTTGGGCAATCGCTTCGTACCACCCGTGGCGGTCCGAGAGCACCACGGTGCGCTTGTATGGGCGGCGCGGAGCGGCTGAAAGTTCAGCGGACGACAATAGTTGGTCGGCCGCTTGTTGCAGTTGTTCGATGGCGCCGGATGACGGCTTTGTCGGGATAGCGTCAAGCCAGGCATCAATGCACGCGGCCTCCTCGTCAGAGACGAGGCCGGAGACGGACAGCTGCGTCGGAATCCAGCCTTCAAGCACGATGCGCCCGCGTGCCGTATGAATGTCCCAGTGCGTCGATTCCGAAGCGGCAGGGTCCATCGTAAAGCCGTGGTAATAATGGACGGGGATGCGCCGTCCGTTGCCTTCATGAATCACCGTAGCGCCGACGCGCGGCCGTGTGCCGTCTGTTTCCCTTAACGCGAATCCGTGCGCGGAAACCGCTTCGCCAAACCAATCGCGACCGACTTCAAAAAAGTGGACGCCGTGCTCGATCAGGATGCCGCCGCTTCGCCGCTCGTCCCAAAACCAATGGCCTTCCGCGACGCGGTGAGCCGCGTTGTGAAGGCTTGCGTAGTCCACTGGGCCAAGAAGCGCGCGGTGGATGAGTTGCTTGACGGCTTCTGCGAGCGGGTGGTAGCGAAGGACGAGATTGACCGCCAACGCCCGGTTTTGGCGGGCGGCGAGCTGGATGTTCGCCCGCAGCGCCTCGGCGGTGAGGCCGCCTGGCTTTTCAAGGAGCACATGTTTTCCTTCCTCAAGCGCCCGCTCGGCAAGCGGGGCGTGCAAATGCGGCGGGGTGGTGAGAATGACGATGTCAACATGCGGGTCAACGATCAATTCTTCAGCTTCGCGGTATTCGCGCACGTCGCCCGCCTGCGGCTGACGGCGGCGATAGGCGTCGATGACGCGCTGGCGTTTTTCGTCCGTCCGCCCGGCGACAGCGGCGAGATGGAAGGAAGGAAGCGGGGCGAGCGCGCCGGCGAGAAATTCAGCGAATGCGCCGGCACCGGCAATGCCAACATGGTAACGGAAAGATGATGAAGAAATCATGGCGTATTCTCCTCCTCCCTCACATATATATAGCATTAACGATACTCATTATACCGCAAAGAAAAAGAAGAACGAGAAAATGAAAGTTTTGAAATTTGCAAGCATCAATCATTCCTCATCGACACCATCCGACAATTATTTCGCTTGCATAGAAGGAGGAATATTATGTATATTATTATTAGCAACCATCGAAGCCGAGTGCTAGCAATCTATGAACTACTTTCATTTTCTCGTTCATCCGTCAAAAAAGGTGTCTATTTTTGTGAAAAAAAGATATGGAGGGATGACGAAATGAAAGCATTGTTGCTGGCAGGAGGATTAGGTACGCGTCTTCGTCCATTGACCGAAAACATCCCCAAACCGATGGCCCCGATTGCGAACCGGCCATGGCTTGAACACCTCATCGTTCATCTTCGCGACCAAGGAGTCAACGAATTTGTCATAGCCGCACATCATTGTTCAGAAGTGATCCGTCGCTATTTCGAAGATGGGAAGCGCTGGAACGTCAAGATTACATACGCGCTCGAACCGTTCCCACTTGGAACGGCTGGGGCGATCAAAAACGCTGAGCGCTGGTTGAAGGAACGGTTTCTCGTGTTTAACGCCGATATCGTGCATTTGCCGCAATTGATCCTGCTGCTTGATTTCCATCGTCAACATGGCGGTTTGGCGACGATTGTCTTAACGGAAGTAGACGATCCTTCTTCCTATGGGGTAGTCGAACAAGACGATCGTGGGCAAATTTTACGCTTTGTCGAAAAGCCGCGCCGCGAAGAAGCGCCATCGAACCGCATCAATGCCGGCATGTATATTTTCGAGCCGGACGTGATGCGCTATATTCCGGCTGAGCGGGAAGTATCGATTGAACGCGAAACATTCCCGCTGCTGATCGAGAAGAATGTCGGTGTATATGGCATCGTCAGCAACGGATACTGGCGTGATATGGGGACGCCGGCCCGCTACCGCCAAGTTCACTGGGATGCGTTGCGTCGGGAGTTTCCGATTCCGCTCAAAGGACGTGAAATTCAACCGGGCGTGTTTGTCGGTGAAAACGTGGAGATTGGGTCTGGCGTTTTGTTTGTGCCGCCTGTGCTCATCGGCGACCACGTGAAAATCGGTCCACAGGCCGTCATTGGCCCGAATGCGGTCATCGGCGACCGCTGCCAAATTGGCGCCCGCGTCCATTGCGCGCAGACAATCGTTTGGGACCGCTCTGTCATTCGTGACCGCAGCCGTTTGCAAAACAGCATTTTCGGCTATCGGACGGTGACGCCGGCGGGAGAAGTGTTCGAAGATTCGATTATTAATCAGTTCAAGGAGGCGGTGCAAGCATGATTCGAATTGCCTACGTCAGCACGTACCCGCCGCGGCGGTGCGGGCTGGCGACGTTTACGGAACATTTGCGCCAAAGCATTGACGGCGTCCGGGGCCCATCCGATGGCGACCGCGTCATCGTTTTGTATAACGAAAGCGACGGCGATGACGCCTATCGCAACGACCCAGCGTATTGGCCGCTTCCGGCGCAAAACCGCGCGGCGTATGCCGAGATGGCCAAACGGGTGAATGAAAGCGACATCGATGTCGTTTTATTGCAGCATGAGTTCGGCATTTTCGGCGGCGAGGCGGGCGAATACATTCTTGATTTCATCGCCGCGCTCAACAAGCCGCTCGTAACGACGTTCCATACGGTGTTTGCCGACCCGCCGTTGCCGTATCGCCCGATTCAAGAGAAAATCGCGGCGGCAAGCGATGCGATCATCGTCATGAACCGGCAGGCGATTCCGTATTTGGTCAAAGCGTTTGGCCTGCCGGAAGAAAAAATTGTCTACATTCCGCACGGTGCTCCAGGCCCAAGCAGCGAAAATTGCGATTCGCTTCGCCGCCGCCTCGGATTCAGCGGCCGCAAAGTGATGTTGACGTTCGGGCTTCTAAGCCGCGGCAAAGGGATTGAATCGGTCTTGGCCGCATTGCCGGGCGTTGTGCGCAAGGTGCCGGAAGCGCTGTATGTCATTGCCGGACAGACGCACCCAGAAGTGAAAAAGAGGGAAGGAGAAGCATATCGCGAGGAGTTGAAATCGCTCATTCACCGTTTAGGGCTTGAGCGCCATGTCCACATGGAAGATCGGTATTTCAGCGAAGAGGAATTGATCGATTATTTGACGGCGTGCGATCTATACGTCACCCCGTACCCGGGCATGCAGCAAATTACAAGTGGCACGCTTGCCTATGCGGTCGGCGTCGGCCGTCCGGTCGTTTCGACGCCGTATGAGCATGCGCGCGATTTGTTGCAAGGTTGTGAAGAGCTGTTGTTGCCGTATGGCGATACGACCGCCTGGGAAGAGCGGCTCGGGCAGCTGTTGGCCGACGAGGCGGCGCTGAAGCGATGGGAGGAAAAGGTGCGCCAAATCGGGGCAAACACGCATTGGCCGCGCGTCGGCGAACAGCATGTCGCCTTGTTTGCGCGCATGTGCGCCGCGAAACGTGGGGAGGTGAAGACCATTGGCACCGTCAGTCATTAAGTTCGACCATCTCGAGCGCATGACTGACGACACCGGGTTGCTTGAGCATAGCCTTGGCCGCATCCCGCGCCGTCGCGAGGGTTATTCGACCGATGACAACGCCCGCGCCATTTGGGCGTGCCTGGAATGGATGGCGCTATGCGAGGACAAAGGAGAAAAAGAGCGGCTGCACCGTTTGCTTGACCGGTATTTGGCGTTTTTGCTTTGGGCGCAAAACGATGATGGCACGTTCCATAACAACTTTTTCTTCGACCGGACAAAAGAAGAGGAAACGCCGTCAGACGACTGCTTCGGGCGGTCGTTTTGGGCGGCGGCGTTGGCTTACGTTCGCCTCAGCGATCCGGCGCGGCGCGAGGCGGCAGCAGATATGTTGCGGCGGGCCATGCCGGCGGCTTGGGAGCTTCGTTCGCTGCGCGGCGTCGCCTGGGGGGTGGCCACTTGCGGCGTCTTATTGACAGAAGGACGTCCGCTTGGCGTCGATCAAGAGGAAGTGGCAGCTTTGGCTGCACGGCTTGAGCAGCGGCTGCTTGCGGCGTATTGGGAGCATGCTGGCGACGATTGGCATTGGTATGAGCCGGAGTTGACGTACGCCAACGGGGTGCTGCCGTGGGCGCTTTGGACGGCATATCGGCGCGCGCCGCGGGATGAGGTGAAGGAAGTGGCGGAAAAAAGCCTTGCTTTCCTTATTGAAAAAATGAGCGGACCGGGAGGTGTCATCCGTCCGGTCGGCAACCGCGGCTGGTGCAGCCGCCGCTACCGCGCCGATTGGGATCAACAGCCGCTTGATGTGATGAAGCTCGCTTTGGCGGCGCGCGAAGCGTATTGGGCAACGGACGACGAGCGTTATCGCGGCGTCGTCCGCCGCTGCCTCGCTTGGTTTTACGGACAAAACGACGGCAACGCGCCGCTTGCGGACCCAAGCGACGGCAGTTGCTGCGACGGGCTTGGCCCGAACGGCCCGAACCCGAATCGGGGGGCGGAGTCAACATTGTCGTACTTGTTAACAGCAGCAATCGCTCAATCGATTTCGGTGGAGGTGGTTGTCGATGAATACGTCAACAACGAAACCGTTCGCATGGCCGGCACACGTGTTTAAAGAATACGACATCCGCGGACGAGCCGGTGAGGAGCTCGATGAGTCGTTCGCGTATTGGCTCGGACGGGCCTTTGCCGACATGATGCAAAAGGAAGGCGAGAAGAGGGCGGTTGTCGGTCATGACAATCGTCTGTCATCGCCTGGCTTGCATCGGGCGCTCAAAGATGGGCTGCTCGATGGCGGCTGCGATGTCGTCGATATTGGACTTTCGACGACGCCGATGTTTTACTACAGCTTATACTACACGAACATTCCATGCGGCATGATCATCACCGCCAGCCATAACCCAGGGGATGAGAACGGATTTAAAATCGCCATGGGGAAAACGACAATTTATGGCGAGCGCATCCAAGCGCTGCGGCGGGCGATGGAGCGGCTCAGCCAGGAACAGCCGCGTCCTGAAACAGCGCGGGGGCGCGAGGAAACGCTTGACCTTGCTCCGGCATATATCAAGATGTTGAAGGAGAAAATTAAGCTCGGTCCGCGCAAGCTGAAGGTCGTCGTCGACTGCGGCAACGGCACCCCATCGATCATTGCACCACAAGTGCTCAAAGAGTGGGGATGCGATGTCATCCCGCTTTACTGTGAATCCGATCCGACGTTTCCGAATCATCATCCGGACCCGGTCGTGCCGGAGAACTTAACGGACTTGATTGAGATGGTGCGCAAGGAGCAGGCTGATCTTGGCATCGCGTTTGACGGCGACGGCGACCGGATCGGAGTCGTGGATGAAACGGGTACAATCCGCTGGGGCGACCAACTGATGGTGTTGTTCTGGCGCGAGATTCTGAAGCGCCATCCGGGAGCCGACGCGCCCGTCGAAGTGAAATGTTCGCAAGCGCTCGTTGAGGAAATTGAGCGGCTCGGCGGGAAACCGTTCTTCCATCGCACCGGCCATTCGCACGTCAAAGCGACGTTGCGCCGTCGTCCGGAGATCCCGTTTGCCGGTGAAATGTCTGGTCATTTGTTCTTCAATGATGAGTTTTACGGCTATGACGATGCGCTGTACGCCGCTGGGCGCCTGCTTCGATTACTGTCGCACGATGAGCGCCCGCTGTCCGAGTGGTTTGCCGATGTGCCGCGGTACGCGGCGACGCCGGAGACGCGCGTTGCTTGCCCGGAAGAGAAAAAACCAGCTGCCATTGCCACGGTGAAAAACCGGTTCGCTGGCCGCTATCCGGTTGTTGACGTTGATGGCGCCCGCATCCAGTTCCCGGAAGGCTGGGGGTTGGTGCGGCCGTCGAACACGCAGCCGATTCTCGTGTTGCGTGCAGAAGCCAAGACGGAGGCTGCATTGGCGGAGATTAAGCGGCAGTTGGCTGATTGCCTTGCCACCCTTGAATTGCGCATTGACTGGTGACGCCTTTTCTCCGAATTGTCTGCCCTTGTTGCCCTCTGTCCGTTTCAAAAGATTTGTTCCGGCGTGGGTCGTCCATAGGGCTCCCACGCCGGTTTATTTTTGTTGTTAGGGGGCTCATGCTTGATTTCTTGCAAATGGTTTGTCCATAATAGATAAGGATAAAAATGTATTGTAGGAGAGTTGAAGGCGTGGTGATCCGTGAATCGTTGCAATATATTCAAGATGCATACGCGGCATTGACGGAGTTGAGCATGCTGATCGTCGATGATCACGGCACTCCCGTGACGAAAGTATCGAATATGACCGAGCTGGCGGAGCTCGTTTTGTTTGCCGCTAAAAGGGAAGCGCCATCGTTTTTCTGCCCGCGAGAACTTGTCATTGACGGATGGCAGCGTCCATCGGTCGTGCCGGTCGGGCGTTTTGGCATGAAAAGCATTGTCGCTCCCGTGTTTGTCGATGAGAAGGCGGAATATTGGATTTGGGCGGGCGTGTTTATCGAGGAAGAGACGAAATGGCTCATTTGCGAACAGCCGCTGGTAGACGGCGGAAAGTGGGTGTCAGCCATCGAACGATCGGTGGCGCTGCCGGCGCGGGCGGTCGAAGCGAAGTTAAAAGATATAGAAAAGATGGCGGTCATATGCGGGGAATTAATCAGCGGCGAGCGCCGCAAGCAACAATGCCATGAATACGGAAAACGGCTCGAAGCAGTGGTTGCGGACAGCTCCGCCCTAGCGGATGTGGACAAGCTGCTTTTTGAGTTGCGGGCGTTCGATGAACGCGTCGATATGGCGTTGTATATCGCCAAGTGTCCGCAAGGATGGATGGTGACGGCGGCAAGCGGGGAAAAGGCTGGAAAGCTGCGTGGCAAAATGATCGATGCGTTGTTTCCGCCGCTTTCGTCTTCGGAGCCGCCGCTTCGTTCGGTTTACGTTCAAGATGCCGCTTTGGATCCACGCTTTTCCTTTTTTGTCCGCCATGGCATCCGCCCGAAAGCGATGATTGCGTATCCGGCGATGTACGGGAAAACAATGGAAGGATGGGTCATGATCGGCAGCGAGGCGGCCTCTTCACTTCCGGCGGCGCTTCGTTCGGTCGGCTCCACCCTCGTTCAACATTGGCTGCTCCTGGCTAAATGTACAGAGGCCGATATGAAAATGGACCGCCATTTGATGCGTCTTTCGATGTTGGTGGAAATTGGACGGGCCATGCGTGTGGTGCAGAATGAGGAAGAAATCATCCGGATAATGGCCGAATTCGCCGCGGAGTTTGCTTACGGGGATTTCGTCTGCGTGGTATGGTCTAATGACGGCCAAACAGCCGTTGTCCACGAAGGGGCGATGGACATAGAAATGGCCGTTCGTTATCGGGATGATGTCTGCCGTCGCTATGGCTGCCATGGGGAAAAGGCGAAAAGCGAGGTGCCGGCGTTGCTTGATGTTGAGGGCAAATCGGTGATGGAAGTGCCGTTTTTCGTCGGCGATGGCCGCTATGGCGTTCTCGCCGTTCATATAAAGAAAGAAAGGGAAGCGAAAGAGGCGGAAGTGTATATGACGGCGCTGGCCGCGATTGGTGCGATGATGATCAGCGGCAAGTCTCACGGTGGGAATGATGGGACGGTCAATATCGACATGTTGTCCGAGCAGTTGACGGCCCGGGAGATGGATGTATTGGAGCTGCTCATTCAAGGCTGCAGCAACCGCGAAATTTCAGAACGGCTGTTCATTAGCGTCCATACCGTGAAAAATCATATTACGAACATTTTTCAAAAAATTGGCGTCAATGACCGGTCGCAGTTGATCGCCCTTGTGTATCAACTAAACCACCGCCGGCAGCGCCGTTAAGGGGGACATCATTGGACGATGGGTGCCATGATGTCTTTTTTTTTGGATGTAGGAAATTGGAATGAACCCCATTTTGTATTATAATGAGTTGTAGTAAATAAGAACTATTTTTCGATAGATGGAACAATAAAGGAGAAAAATAGCATTCGAATCCGTTTTCCCCAGCGCTGGAACGTGCCATAGTGGAAAAGCTGCCATGTTGCTTTGGCCGGCGCATAAGCATAACAAGGATAGGGGAATGCCGATGAAGCCTACGGCCATGATCCGAACGATGGCGATCATGAAAACGGCGGACATTTTAAAAGCGATGGACATTACCGAGGAACTGGCGAAGAGAATGGGGTTTTTGCCGCGCGATTGCCTTTTTCTCCGGCTCGCGACAGAGGAAGCGTGCACGAATGCGTATGAATATTGTCAAAAAACGAGAAAACTGCCATTTAGGATATTTTGGAAAATTGATGCGAGACAGTTTATGATCATTGTCAAGCAGCGAGGGGGATGCTTCTCCGTAGCCCAAACTGATGTCGTCAACACAGGGCCGCGCGGCAGAGGGCTGCAGCTGATCACCCATATCGTCGACGATGTATACGTGAAGCAAGCGGGAAACAACGTCTTGTTGTGCATGTGCAAATGCAAAAAAAAGAGTGACCATTGGAGGAAACAAGATGGAGACAAAACAAGGGGCAATTTGCACGCTGACATGGACAGAAGATATTACCTTAAACAACGTCGAATCGTTCCGTCAAGCGCTGGAAAAGTTGCTGGACAAACGAGCGGATCAATTGATCGTCAACATGGAGAGGGTCAAATACATTAACAGCGCCGGACTCGGTGTCATCGCTGACAGCGTCATGGCGGCGAGAGCCCGACAAAAAGAGTTGGTCATTGCCGGAGTGGAAGGGTCGCTTGCGGAAATTTTCCATATTGTCAAATTTTCTTCGTTTATCAAACTATTTGCCACAGAGAAGGAAGCCATGGATTATTTCAGTGGAGAATGACGTTCTATGGTGGATGGGTTTTGGGAACATGTTCAACGTTATGACCACCTCGCGTGGCGGGAGTTGCTTCTCGGCTTGGAAAAAATGAATGTGTTCGTTGGGCCGGGCGACTATGTCTATTGGCTCGCAGCGCCGGAACAAAGGCGGCTTTTGTTCATTTCGTCATCATGCGAGCAGCTGTACGGCCTGCCTCCGGACGACTTTTACCGCGATCAAGACATATGGGCAAAAGTGTCCTACCCGGATGACCGCGCCAAGGCGGAAAGAAAATGGTCGCTTCTTTCGGGGGCGGATGCGGGTGCCCAAACGTATCGCATCATCAATCAGCGGGATGGCTCCGTCCGCTGGGTGCTTGAACGGACGTTTCCTGTGCTTGGCCAATTCGGGGAAGTGAGGCTCGTCAGCGGAGTTGTCGCTGATCTGACAGAAGCAAAGCGAAACGAGAATGAACGGCAGCTCGCTGAGCAAGTGTACAAAGCGATGGAACAGGCGATGCTCGTAACCGATGGCCAGTTTGTCGTTCAGTTTGTCAATCCGGCGTTCACAAAAATCACGGGCCATGGTGTAGAGATTGTCGGTCAGCCGCTGCATGCGCTTTACGCGGGTTATTACGAGGCCTGGCTTTATGAGGTGATTCAAGCGGGAACTGGGGAAAGTGGAGAATGGAGGGGATGGGTGCGCTGGCGGCGGAAAAACGGTTCGGTCTATGTCAGGCAGACGACGGTGCGGGCTGTGCCCGGCCATGATGGAGGAATCGCGTTTTACTTGTTTTTATTTGCCGGTCCAACTTATGAGAACCCATACATCGCAGCGATGAAAGATGACTTGCGGCTGGCCCGCGAGGTGCAAAAGCGCGTGTTGAGCAAGCCGCTGTCGGCCAAAGGGATCAAGATTGCCGGAACGTACATCCCATCGCGGGAGCTGGGTGGCGATATGTACGCCTGGTATCCGATCGACAAACAGCGGTACGGCATTTTTTTAATGGATGTGATGGGTCATGGGGCAGCGGCTTCGCTCATTTGCATGTCGGTCCGCTCGCTCTTAAACGGCGTCATCCGCAAAGGGATTGTTCCGACGGAAGTGTTTCGCGAGTTGAACCGCCATATGCGCCAGTTGTACCATGAGAATGGGCGGATGACGTATTATTTCACCGCCGTGTATGTTCTTGTGGATGTCAAGGAACGGATGATTGAATATGCATCAGCCGGCCATCCGCCGGGGTTTTTGTTCCAGCCGGACGGAACGGTGGCGGAGTTGGACCGCGGCTGCGCGCCGATCGGATTGCTCCCGCGTCTTTTGGTCGACAGCGGCCGGCTGCGTTACGCTCCCGGGGCGACGCTTGTGTTGTATTCCGACGGGGCGATTGAAGGGGAAACGGGCTCTGTCCGGCAAAAGATTGAAGCGTTCCGCGATGCGCTGGCGCCGCATATTTTATTGGACGAGCAAGTGCTTTTGGACCATCTGCGCCGCCATTTTGCGCAAAAAGGGCCGCTTCCGGACGATTTTTCGGCGGTGGTGGCGAAGCTGGGCTAAAGAAATTGCTGCAAGAAGATCGATTCAAGCATCTTGAGCGTGTGTAGCAGGGACCACCGCATCGAAACAAAAAATCGATGTGATGCCGAAAAAAACCGATTTTCTTTTATACGCCATTTACGGTAAAATGAAGACAATTATACTGTTAATGGAGAATACAATATAGAAAAGGCAACAGGAGGGAAGACATATGGCGGTGACGAATCCGGCTGGATTTTGGAAGCGGCTGTTGGCTAACTTGTTGGATGCGATTGTCGTTGGCATTCCGATTTCGATCATCGGCTATTTCATCACTGGCAGTTGGGAAACGAACTGGTTTACGTCATTAGCGAACATCCTTTACGCGTTAATCGTTCCGGCTGTTTGGTACGGATATACGGTCGGCAAGCGGATGCTTGGCATCCGGATTGCGAAAGTCAACGGCGGAAAAGTTGGGGTCGGCACGATGTTTTTGCGCTCGTTCGTTGGCGGACTCGTATACTTTATCACGTTTGGCATTGGTCTCATTATTAGTGCGATTATGGTAGCTGCAAGAGAAGACAAACGGTCGATTCACGATTTTATCGCTGGGACGTATGTGACAACGGAAAAACCGACGGTGTAAACAATGGAAAAAGGCGGGCTTCCGAGTGGAGGCCCGCTGTTTTTACATCGACGATTCGAGGTAAATAAATTCCGGATGCGGATGGCTTAAAAAATCATGATGAGAAATGTCCCAGCCGTAGGCGCCGGCGCAGCGGAACAATACGATGTCGCCAACGCGAAGGCGGGCGCAAGGCACATCCCGAGCCAATATGTCGTTTGGCGTGCACAATTCGCCAGCTAACGTCACCCGCTGGTTATGTAAAGATGGGCGGTTAAAGGGGTATGGCCACTCATCAATAGGAATGACGAGAAAGGGATGGTTCATTTTCCAGGCTGCCGGCAGCCGAAGATGGTGGGTGCCGCCGCGAATAATCGCAAAATGCGTTCCGTAATTGGTTTTCAGGTCGAGCACCTCGGCGGCGTAATACCCATTATGGGCGGCAATAAAGCGGCCGAGCTCGAAAATGACTGTCCAATGAGGGGGGGCTTGACGGCGCAGCAACAGGTTCAGCTCTTTGGAAAACCAATTCCAACGAAATTGCCGGTCCGGTTCGTTGTAATGCACGCCGACTCCGCCTCCGACGTTAACGACCGAAAACCGCCGCCCGTACGTCGTTTCCGCTTGCGCGACAAATGACAGGCACGTTTCGATAAAAGAAAGATGGGCCTGCTCGTCGGTATGATTGGACATCGAATGAAAATGGAATCCTTGCAGATCAATAGACGGAAGAGTCAATGCCGTATGGATCGCTTCGGCGATATGTTGTTCGTCGATGCCAAATTGGGTCGGTTTTCCCGCCATATGCAATGTGGCGCCTGAGGCGGCTTGCCGCAAATTGACCCGCAGGAGTACACGCACGGTTGTTTGCCTCCTGGCGGCGATCCAATTCAGCCGCTGCAATTCCCATACGCTTTCGACATGAATGAGAGCAACACGTTCCTCAATCGCCGCGGTCAGCTCCTCATCTGTTTTTCCCGGACCGCCGAAAATGACTGGAGAATCGGCAAACAGGCGGCGGACTTTTTGCAGCTCGCCGCCTGAGGCGACTTCAAAACCGGTGACATACGGCGCGACTGTTTTCAAGATGCGCTCATCCGCGTTCGCTTTCACGGCGTAAAAGAGCCGGACGGAAGGAGGAAGCGAAGCGGACAAGCTTGCTGTATGGACGCGGAGGTTGTCTAAGTCATATACATAGGCGCAAAGTGGGCCCTGCTGTTTTGCCTTGCGTTCTATAATGGCTTGAATGACGGTGTTCAATCGTTCCATATTCGTCCTCCTGTAGAGATGTTCCATAGTTCTTTTCGCCGCCAAAAGGCAAGGGCGCAAAGAAGGCAGAGCCATCCCATCGCATAGCCAGCGATTTTCGCTCCAACATACTCGGCAAGAGTCGTAAGCAAAAGGGTGCCGAGCGGGATGAAGCCGCGGTCCATTAAAGCGATGCTCATGACCCGTCCGCGCAACCGATCCGGAACGACCAGCTGGATGGCCAGGCGGCATAACGTCCGGTATAGCTGCCCGGTCAACCCGGCCAGTGCCATGGCGGCTAAGCAAAGCAGCCAATGTTCAAATAAGACGATCCATAGAAGCAACGATAGAGAAAAAGCGAGCAAAGAGACGATGAGCCATTTGCCGATCGCCTCGACCGGCCGGAAGGAAAGCCAGATCGTGCCGAGCAATGCCCCGGCGGATGAGACGGAGAGCAACACGGCGAAATCCCCGGCATCGCCGTTGGCCAACGCGTCAACAAGAAGAGGGGTGACCGCCGAATAGGCAAAGCCAAACGTCATCGGGATGATTGAAAGAAGAAGCAGCCCCCGAACGAGCGGGGTGCGCTTGATGTAACGGATCGCCTCCCCTTTGCTGCCGTCTGTCGGACGCGCAGCTGGACGGCGGGGGCGGCTCTCTTCTAATGACAATACAGCAAAAGCTGCGATAACGAGCATCGTGCTGTAGACGATAAGCAGTGAAACGCCGCCGAGTGAAGAGAGCCCCCATCCGGCCGCTGCCGGGCCGATGATTTTCCCGATGTGAAGAGCGGCGGTATGCAACGAAATGGCGCTGGAGAGCGCCTCGATTGGAACAAGGTCTGCGATATAGGCGTTGCGCGCTGTCGTTTCCATGGCCATAAAGATCGAACGGACAAAGACAGCGGCAAACAGCCAAATTAATGAAGACGGCTCGCGCAGCAACCAAGCAATCACCAAAGTAAAACCTGCCATGCCCAGCAAGGAGGCAGCAAGCACTTGGCGCCGGGACAGGCGGTCGGCGAGCACGCCGCCGAGCCAACTGAATAGAAAGATCGGCAACAGCCGGCAGACGTTGAGAACGCCTAGATCGAGCGACGAGCGGGAAAGCTGCAACACAGCCCAGTTTAGGATGACGAAATCAGCCCACTCCCCGATGCGCGCCGGCAATGTTCCGCTCCAATAAATCCGGAACGGGCGCCAAAATAGCGCAAAAGAGGGGGATGGTTTTTTCGATGTAAGAAGCATGTCAACTCCCCCTTATCGACTCGTTGCTAACGGATTGGGAACGGAAACGAAACAATACGTTTTCGCTTCTGGCTGCAGCCGCATTTTTGCCAGCGCCTTATGCTCGATGTGCGGCCGGTATAAGGCTTGGCGGTCTTCGTCTACTGCTCGTTTTAGGTTTGGGTCTTTGGCCAATTTGGCAAACACCTCATCACATTGGCGGCGGACGCATATCCAGCATTGTTCCTCGGCAATGCCCCACTGGCGGCTGATATGACGGATGATTTCGCCAAGCTGATTTTGAAAGACTGTATAAAACACTTTGTTTTGCGCTTCTCGCAAATCATCCGTAATCGTGATTGAATCGGGACGGACATCGATATTGAACCCTTGGCGCTCAAGGCGCGGCCGGTACAAACGGATGCCTCCCCAGTCGCGGAACAGCAATTTCATCGGTTTCCCTTGCCGGAAAACGGGAACGGTATTTTGCAAGTGTCCTTCCAGGCCAATACCGTACTTGACGAGCAACGTTAGAAAGCCACGGACGGCGATGCCGACGTATTCGCGAAGAAAGGAAAGCGCCGTTTCTTGAGATGATGGACGGCCGATTCCCTTGGCATATGCTTCAATAATATCGTTGATAATCGGCTGGCCGCTGAATGGTGACGAGGCGTATAAAGCGGTGCCGGCAATGGCGATTTCCCCTTCATCGACAAAGCGATCCAGCCCTTCCCGATAAATGACCGATAAGTTCCGTGCTTTATTTGGATCTTCAGAGCGAAACGAGCAGCCGCCGATTTCACAAACAGGAAGAAAGATAGCGGACAAGTCCCTCTCTCTTTCCAAAATGGCGCGAAGCAGCCGGCTGTATGTTGCGCCGTTGTTGGCTGACTGGGGGGAAATGGACCTGACCGTCGAGGTCATTTGACTATGGACGGCAGTCTTTATATACAGCGGCGCTTCTTTCGCCAAAACGGTTCGGAACGAGGCGGTCGCCTGCGTTGGGATCACCGCTCCTTCGATCAGCCAAAGGCGGCCGTCGCGCAATTCCGCACGATAGACGTTAGGAATGACATGTTCGTATTGCCAAGGATGGACAGGCACGAGCACATAGTCTTCTAGCTTCTTTTTGGTTTGCTGGAAGCATTCTGCAACCGGGCCGCGCAGCGACGGAAAATGGTCGAGCAGGAATGTGTTCGGATCCTCGTATCCGTCAAAGTGGAAATCGCACAAATTGCGTCGGACGGCGACGATTCGCAGCTGCGGTTGACCGCCAAACTCAGCCGAGTAAGCAAATACGTCTTTAGGGGACATCGGCAGTTTCGTTTTGGCGCCTGGATGAAGATGATGCCCTTCAATGCAAAGCTGCTCGAAAAACAGCGCCGGGCAAAACGATGGATCGCTTTGTCGTTGTTCGATATAGGTGAACAAGTTGTCCGCTTCCTTCCGCATCGTTTGGCATTCCTTTTCAAAATGCCAATAAGCCAACGCCAAGTTGGAGGTTCCGTTTTCCAATTCTTTCGCCAGCTGCGCCCATGCTTGTTCCTCGCCGGCCGCTTTGATGAGCGGCGTTAGCAACGAAAGGAAGGTAAGGGCGTCCCGCACCGTTTGGATGCCTTCGCCGATCCAAACGACCTCCTCGCCGATGTCACATTGGCGGAAGGCTGATTCGCCGCGGATGGGAATAAGAAAACATTGGCCGGACGCGACCGGAAACAGTTTATACGTGATCCCTTCCTGCAAATTGGCATCTGGCAGCCGGCGAACAACCGGTTCCCATTCTGGCGCCAGTCCATGCCAGTTCGTCATATATACCGAGCCGATCACTTGTAAGTCATAGGAATGTGAGTACAACCCGAATACGTCTTCTCGCAGCAACGCAGCTACGGTTCGTTGCAAGATCGTCGTCCGTGCCCGCATGACATGGCGGACATAAGCGGAGAGACGTTCAGGAAATCGTTTTTGGATGAACTCGACGCATTCTTGTTCGTATGGATAAAGGATGATATCAGCTGTCCGGAGGGATAAACGCGTGTTCATCGTTCCCATTCCTCCCTTTTCCATTTGGCCAGCGGATTAGCTGTTTCAATGAATCGGTTGCGAAGATCATCGGTTAAGCGCATAGCGACAAGTGCTTTCATCGGCAGCACCGGGGAAAAGAGCGCGTCCCGATCTTGCCTTGCCTGTTCTTCTGTTTCACTGTCACGGGTCAACGCGGCAAATGCATTCTCCATTACATCCGCTGTGGCCTGCCAAAGGAGTGTCTCGTCGATAGAGAACGTGCGGGAGAGGCAGGCGATCAGCTCGCCAAGATGGTTGTGAATGACGGCATGGGTGAACGTATGCCGCAATTCGTTAAGATCTGCTGTCACGATGCTTGAAGGCGCGAGCTCGTCAAGCGGATAGCGATGGCGACCGAAGCGGCCGCAATGAAGGCGGATTCCTCCCAAGTCGCGAACGTGCATTGACTGGGGCGCGCCGGAGCGAAAGACAGGAAGGCTATTTTGCAAGTGAGCTTCCAAGCTGATTCCGTACTTGCATAAAAGCAAGAGCAACGGCGGAACGAGCATTTCCGCATACTGCCGGAAAAACCATACAGCCGCCTCGCGCACGGAGCTTGCCCCCTGATTGGCTGCATATTCCTCAACGAGCTCAGCTGCCACCGGTTTGCCGCTCAGGAAGGAAGGGGCAAGGAGCGTCACGGCTGGCATCATGATATCCCCTTCCGCCAAATCGCGCTCCGGATTGGTTCGGACGATGGCCGAGAGCTGTTTGGCAAGAGCGGCATCCTCGTTGTCTGTCCGACCTTGCGGCGAGAAAGAGATGCCCGCTGTTTCGCTGACGACCCGAAAGCGGGGAGCAAGCCGCTCCTTGACGAGCACATCGTTCAGCCAAAGCGATAAGCGTGGTCCGTTGGCCGCTGCCGCCGGAGATACAGTGCGGATGGCGCTCGTCATTTGCACGTTGATCGGAGTTTTCAAATGATCGCCGGAAGCGCCGGGGATCATGAACGTCCGCACGGAAACGAGCGGATAAGCAGGCAGTACGCCGCCATCGATCGGAACGATTGTTTGTGCGGCTAGTTCGTTTTGGAAACGCTGTTGGATGACGTGTTTCCATTGCCATGGATGGACAGGGATGACGTCGTATTCGCATTCAGACAGGCCGTATGCCCGCAATGCGTTTTGCACAACGGACTGCAACGTTTTATCTTGTTCGTAAACCCAATCTGCCATCCGTCCGTAGGAAAAGGAAACGAAACGGCAATGGCTGCGACGCACCGCCAGCAAGGGGAGAGTGACTTTCGCTTCCCATTCCGGCGAATAGTCGATCATGTCTTGGACGCTGAAGCCGAGCCGCGTTTTGGCGCACGGGTGCAGTGTATGCCCGTCAATGACCGTTTGTTCGTAAAAGGTGAGAGGGCTAAACGGCCGCGGCTGGGCACGCACCCACTCGAGCGAAGACGAGTACGTTGCTCCATATGTATCGCGCCATCGACAGCGGCGCCGCTCGGCCGCGGCTTGGGCAAGCGCGTCGTTGATCACGCTGTTGGCGATTTCGGCGCAAAACTCGTCCCAATTTGGTGCACAACTGATGAGCCCTTCGCGTTGAAGCAGCTCGAGCAGCTCCAAGGGAGAGGAGAGAGACTTTCGCTCCTTCTGATCAAGCAGCCAAAGGCGCGCAACGGTAAACTGCCCTAAGGAAAACCGTTCCATTACCGCCGCTGTGATTTGTTTCTTCATAGAGAGTAGGATGGAAAGCTCCAATTTGTGGCCGGTTTGTTCCCAAACAACGCGATCTGGGCTGATGAGCTGTTCGCGAATAAGCGCCTGCAGCAGTCGGTTGGCTATGCGTTGACGGCTGTTCGGCAAGACGGCCAAAAACGAACGAGCCAACGATGGATCGACCGTTTGCAAATATCGATATGTTTCTTCTTCCTCAGTGAGAAAGAGGATGGACGAATTCAATCGGATCCCTCCATTTGATAACGATTATCAATTTCGTTAAATATCATAATATAAATGATTATCATTTTCAATAAGGAATTAAAAAATAGTCTTTCCGTCTAAGAGATAGGGAGGAGAGTAAGAAAAACTGACTAGTTCGATTGATGGGAGGGAGAATATAGAGGTTCCACCCTATGGTAAACGGCTGCGCTGCTTGTTTCACTTCAATGTCATTGCGGAGCAGATGCTCGACCGCTTTTAGTGTAACTGCTGAGAACACTGAATAAATATAACGTTTTTTGCTTTTCACTCAATAAATGAAGATTCGAAGAGGGGCTAAAACCTTGGTATAATAACGTTTTCTGATACTTTTGATGAACTCCTGTCATATAAAGGATGTCCGGTTGGGCGCTAAAGAAGGAAAACCAATGCACGTTGACGAATATGTCAATGCTATAGTAGTAGTATAAAGTTTTTTGACGATAGAAAAAAGGAGGAGAATGGATTGTCGTTAAGCGCTTATATCATTCGCACAATGTTCGTTGTCATTCCTGGCACAGCGGCGATCGGCATGGCCACATGCCTGGTCAACGGCATTCGCGGGGCGGCATTTTGGTGGACGCTTGTTGCTACGGTGCTGTTTGGGGCGATGCTCGGCTTCGTTTCGGCAACGCTCAACTATCGACGGTTTGTTGCCCCGATTGCCGTTATTAACGAACATTTAGGCAAGATGACAGGCGGAGATTTGACGGTGCGCATACCGCTTGATCGCGTGCAGCAGCTGCGGCCGATTGCGGCGTCGTTAAACGATATGGCAAACGCTTGGCAAAGTGTGATGGGGCAAATCCAACATCATGCCGAAGAAGTAGCGCAATATTCTCAGCAGCTTGCCGCCGTCGCCGAACAGACGACGAAAGCGACAGAGCAAATTGCGACAACGATGGAAACGCTTGCGGCAAGTGGGGAGGAGCAGGCCGATGCTGTCCGCACCACCGCCGCGTCCGTGCATGATATTTCCCAAACATTGAGCGACGTCGCTTTCCATACGAAAGAAGTGGCGCACCGGGCTGAGAAAACATCGGCGAAAGCAGAGGACGGCAAGCAGTCAATCGGACAAATGTCCGAGCAAATGCAGTTCATTTACGATCATGTGCAAACGCTCGGCCAGGTGGTGAAAGGGCTTGGGGAGCGCTCCAACGAGATTGGACAGATTACGGAAGCGATCACCGGCATTGCGTCGCAGACGAATTTGTTGGCGCTCAATGCGGCGATCGAAGCGGCGCGCGCCGGCGAGCAAGGGAAAGGGTTTGCGGTTGTCGCGGATGAAGTGCGGAAGCTCGCAGAACAATCAGCGCGCTCAGCGCAACAAATTTCCGAGCTGATCGGTTACATTCAAGAAGAAACGAAGCGGGCGGTTGCGTCTGCCGAACAGGTGATCTCCGAAGTGGCGAAAGGATTGAACGTGGCGGCGGCATGCGGCCAATCATTTGCCCATATTCGCGAGGAGGTCGGCCAAGTGAGCAAACAAATTGGACAAGTATCGTCCGCCATCGAGCAAATGACGGAGCATGCTCGTCAAGTGAACGACGCACTCCAACAGATGACCAATATTGTCGAACAGTCAGCGTCCGGTGCGGCCAACGTATCGGCAGCGACGCAGGAACAAATGGCTTCTGTCGAGGAAATCGCTTCTTCGTCGACATCGCTCGGTCAGATGGCGGACGAGATGCGGGCAATGCTGAAGAAATTTTCTGTGTGAGTGAGGAAAAGGACGCTTTCTTCGAGAAAGAGGGGCTTTCAAACGACGTGTGGGAGTCAACGTTTGGAATAAAATGGTTTGCATCTTTGCCAATTGCCTGATAAAATAAAAAAAGTCAGTCATCATTGTGATACGCTTATCTGCTAGGGGAGTCCGAGAGCCGGGCTGAGAAAAGAACGCGATGAAGTTCTTTGACCCTTTGAACCTGATCTGGGTCATGCCAGCGTAGGGAAGCAGGCAGCGGGAACAGATGGACGTGTCTTGTTCATTTGGCCTTTTGCCTTCGATCAGGTTCCGGTGTCGGAACCTGTTTTTATTTTGAATCGGCCGCCATCGCCTATTCTCGTGTTTGCCCCGCTTCAGACGGTGTGGCTTCAGATCTGATCTTTCATCATTTTATGTTGAAAGGGGAAGCCACGCATGGAAAACATCCGCTCGTTTATGTCGTTTCCGGAAAGCCGCAAAGTGTACATCGAAGGGTCGCGCCCGGATGTGCGCGTGCCGATGAGAGAAATTGCTTTGTCGCCAACGAAAACGCCGCAAGGAATGGTGGAAAACAAACCGGTGCGTGTCTACGATACGACGGGCCCGTATACGGATCCCGATTTTGAACCGGACGTGGAGAAAGGCTTGCCTCCTCTTCGCCGTCGCTGGATTGTCGAGCGCGGCGATGTGGAGGAAATGGAGCGGTCTTCTGTTGCGATCCAACGTTCGCTTCCGTTTGTGCGCCGTCCATTGAGGGCAAAGCCCGGAAAAACAGTGACACAAATGCATTACGCCAAACGGGGGATCATTACGCCAGAAATGGAGTTTGTCGCGATTCGTGAACAAATCAATCCGGAAATTGTCCGCCAAGAAGTCGCCGCTGGTCGGGCCATTATTCCAGCCAATATTAACCATCCGGAGAGCGAACCGATGATCATCGGCCGTCGTTTCCATGTGAAAATTAATGCCAATATCGGCAACTCGGCTGTTTCTTCATCGATTGAAGACGAAGTGGAAAAATTGCTTTGGGCGGTGCGTTGGGGCGCCGATACGGTCATGGATTTATCGACCGGCAAACACATTCATGAAACGCGCGAGTACATCATCCGCAATTCGCCGGTCCCCGTGGGAACGGTGCCGATTTATCAGGCGCTCGAAAAGGTAGGAGGGGTGCCGGAGAAGCTGACATGGGACGTGTACCGCGAGACGCTCATCGAGCAGGCTGAACAAGGAGTCGACTACATGACGATCCACGCCGGTGTGCGGCTTCATTACATTCCGCTCACCGCCAACCGGACGACCGGAATTGTCTCGCGCGGCGGCTCGATCATCGCCCAATGGTGTTTGGCCCACCATGAAGAAAACTTTTTGTATACGCATTTTGAAGAAATCTGCGAGATTTTGAAACAATACGATGTCGCGATCTCCCTTGGCGACGGCTTGCGCCCCGGCTCCATCGCCGATGCGAACGATGAGGCGCAGTTTGCGGAACTCAAGACGCTCGGCGAGCTGACGAAAATCGCCTGGAAGCATGATGTGCAGGTGATGATCGAAGGGCCCGGACATATTCCAATGCATAAAATTCGCGAAAATGTCGAGCAGGAACAGGAAATTTGTCATGAAGCGCCGTTTTATACGTTAGGGCCGCTTGTCACCGACATCGCGCCCGGGTATGACCATATTACGTCAGCGATTGGCGCCGCCATCATTGGTGCTTATGGAACGGCGATGCTTTGTTACGTAACGCCCAAAGAACATTTAGGGTTGCCGAATAAAGAGGACGTACGCGCCGGGGTCGTGGCCTATAAAATCGCCGCCCATGCGGCTGATCTGGCAAAAGGGCATCCAGCCGCTCAGCAGCGTGACGACGCGCTCTCGAAAGCGCGCTTTGAATTTCGTTGGAACGATCAGTTCAATTTATCCCTCGATCCGGAACGGGCCCGCGAATACCATGATGAAACATTGCCGGCTGAGGCGGCGAAAACGGCTCATTTTTGTTCGATGTGCGGGCCGAAATTTTGTTCCATGAACATTTCACATGAACTGCAACGGAAAATCAAAGAGGAGGGGATGAAAGAAAAAGCGCAACAATTTATTCGGCAAGGGTCGTCGCTGTATCAATGACAAGAAGCGGGCTGCGATGCTCGGCATGGTGGAGAGGATATGGAAGTTCGATCAACGGAAAAAGCATGAGCTGGAAAACGCTCGGTGCTGATCGAAGCAGCGGAGGGGGGCGAACGTTCATCGTCTTTGGCGAGGAGACCCCCACTTCAACGACCAAAGGGAGTAAGTGGGGGAGGAATCGCTTTTTTTGTGTTTTTGTATCACTTTTAGTGAAAGAGAGGTGAGACAAATGGACATGACGTTAACAGCCAAAATAAAAATTTACCCAACAGCGGAACAAGCAGAAGTATTGAAAGCCACCCTTTCCGCTTATCGACAAGCGTGCAACGCTGTGTCTGTTGTGATTTTGGACACAAAAGTGCTTGCACAAGCCAAGTTACACGACATGACCTATCGTCTACTTCGATCAAACTACGCTTTGCGTTCGCAAATGGCGCAATCTGTGATTAAAACGGTGATCGCTAGATACCGTTCCCTAAAAAGCAATGGTCATGAATGGACATTGGTTCGCTTTAAAAAGCCTGAATATGATCTCGTTTGGAATCGAGATTACTCCATTGTTCAAGGGTTATTTTCTGTCAATACACTAGAAGGACGAATCAAAGTGCCATTCGAACCAAAAGGCATGGAACAATATTTTGATGGCTCATGGACGTTTGGCACAGCCAAACTCGTCTACAAGCATAACAAATTCTTTTTGCACATCCCCATGACCAAAACAATTCCAACCGTAGATGAACACAACATTCGCCAAGTGGTCGGTGTCGATGTAGGGGTTAACTTTCTTGCAGCAGCTTATGATTCGCAAGGGAAAACTATCTTTTTTAACGGACGAAAAATCAAGCATATGCGTGCCAAGTACAAACGAATGCGAAAAACCCTCCAGCAAAAAGGGACGGCTTCTGCGCGTCGGAAGTTGAAAACAATCGGACAACGAGAAAACCGTTGGATGACGGATGTGAACCATGCTGTCACGAAGGCACTCGTTCGTCAATATGGAGAACGTACCCTTTTTGTATTAGAAGATTTAACAGGCATTCGTGAAAAAACAGAACGTGTACGTATCCATGACCGATATGAAACCGTATCGTGGGCTTTCTATCAGTTCCGTCAAATGTTAGAGTATAAGGCACGTTTGCATGGGTCAAAAGTGATGGTGGTTGCTCCGCATTACACCTCTTTGACATGTCCAAAGTGTGGTCATACGGAAAAAGCCAATCGAAAGAAACGTACACACACCTTTTGTTGTCGAACATGCGGATATACCTCAAACGATGACCGCATTGGTGCTATGAACCTTCAACGAAAAGGAATAGAGTACATCGTTGAAGGAACGACACAGGCATGACCTGCGTCGTTGGGTAGTTGTCAACCTGCCCCCTGATGCAACCCCAAGTCAAGGAAGGAGGACGAAGTCCGCTCGCACTTCTGGGGAGTTGCAAGCCCCCACTTCAAGCGTTAGCTAAGTGGGGGTAGTTGACCGCCCCTCTTGTTTATTGTGCAAATTGGTCCGGTTCCTTATTATTTTAAAAATATATAATTTTTAAAAAATATATTTACAAATCGTTTCGGATTGATTATGATAATGGCATAAGGTGCAAATTTCTAATCATAGAATGATCATGCGGGGAAAACTGCGCAGTCTATCGCGGCGCCTTCGCCGGCGCTTCGCTTCCATAGACAGCGGCCAGTTGCGTCATCGAACCGTGGATGATGCCGGCCGCTTCTTTTTATGGCGAAAGGGCCGGGTTTCAGAAGGTTGATCGCGTTTTTCTAGCAGCTTAGTGAAAAAATAACCACTTCTCCTGCATCGACCGCTTTTCGAGAAAAAAGATTTTGATGATGTCTTGATGTGAGAAAGCCATTGGTATTATAGGCTGCTTCTTGAACGTGAGACGGGCATGAGGGTGATGGGCGTGCGCATAAACTGAAACGAAGGGCCATGAGGAGGGATGGGATTGAACACATTTTCCGATATTGTGCAGACGATGCCGCCATATTTGTTCTCCCGATTTCAGAAGAAAAAAGAAGAACTGCTAAAGCTCGGGGTCGATGTCATTGATTTAGGGATCGGCGCCCCCGATTTGCCGCCCCCTTCCTTTGTCATCGAAGCGTTGAAAGAAGCGCTCGATGCGCCAGAACACTATACGTATTCGCCGTATGGCGGCTGCAGGGAGTATCGGGAAGCGGTCGCGCGTTTTTATGAACGGGAATATGGCGTCAAGCTCGATCCGGAGACCGAGGTGTTGGCGTTAATCGGCTCGAAAGAAGGAATCGTCCATTTGCTGCAAGCCGTTCTCAATCCCGGCGAGCTCGCCTTAGTGCCTGATCCGGGCTATCCTGTCTACCGGACGGCCGTCCATTTTGCCCGCGGCCAGAGCCTATCGCTGCCGCTCGATGCGCAACATGGTTATATTCCTCGGTTTGATGCGCTTCCCTCGTCCGTTTATGACCAAGCGAAAATCATGTTTCTCAATTATCCGAGCAATCCGACGGCCGCCGCTGTCGATTTGGATGTATTTGCCGAAGCCGTTTCACTTGCCCGTCAGCACCAGATGTTCATTGCTCATGATGCGGCCTACTCGTTTGTGACGTTTGCCGGTTTTCAAGCGCCGAGCATTTTGCAGGTGGACGGGGCAAAGGAAGTGGCAGTGGAATTTGGATCGTTGTCCAAAAGCTATAACATGGCCGGCTGCCGCATCGGATACGTAGTCGGAAACCGGGACATGATTCGAGCGCTTTCGGTGATCAAGAGCAACACGGATACGTGCCAGTTTATTCCGATCCAGAAGGCGGCGGTGGCCGCTTTGACGAACGGACGGACGTTTATTCGAGAAAATAGCCGCATTTATGAACAACGCATGAATATGATGGTCGAGAGACTTCGAGAACTGGGCATCGACGTGCAGCGGCCGAAAGCGACCTTTTTCTTGTGGATCCCGGTCTATGACGGATACTCGTCCGAACGATTTGCCGCCAAACTGCTGGAAGAAGCGGGAGTCATCGTAACACCGGGAACAGCGTTTGGATCCGCAGGGGAAGGATATGTCCGCGTATCGCTGTCAGCGCCGATGGAGCGTCTGCAGCAAGCCGTTGAACGATGGAAGCAAGTGGATTGGGAGGAATCGGCGCGATGAAGAGAACGATGCGTCACATCACGGTGGCTCAAGCCATCGTCGAATGTTTCAAACAGGAACAAATCCGTTATGTGTTTGGTGTGCCGGGGGAAAGTTATTTGCCCCTGCTTGATGCCATCTATGATGAGCCATCCATCGAGTTCATCTCCGCCCGCCATGAAGGGGGTGCTTCCTTTATGGCGGAAGGGTATGCGAAAGCGTCGCGGAAGTGCGGCGTCGTGCTGGCTACAAGGGCGGTTGGCGGGGCGAACTTAACGATCGGCGTCCATACCGCGAGGCAAGATTCCACTCCGATGGTCGTGTTTTTGGGGCAAGTGAACAGCCGCTTCCTAGGGCGTGAAGGATTTCAGGAAGTCGATATGGAAGCGTTTTTTCGTCCGATCGCAAAATGGGTGGTCGAAATTCGCGAAGCCGAGCGGGTGCCAGAGCTGGTGCAACGGGCGTTTCGCACCGCGAAAACAGGGCGGCCCGGCCCCGTCGTCGTTTCACTGCCAGAAGATGTATTTTCCAAAACGATAACGGAAGCAGTGATGGCCGAGACCTATGTGCCGAAGCCGGCCCCAAGGCAAGAGGATATACGGAATATAAAGGAGCGGCTCGAGCGCGCCAAACGGCCGCTCGTGATTGCCGGCGGCGGCGTCAAATGGTCGGGAGCGGAGCAGTTGCTGCGCTTATGGGCGGAAAAGTATGCACTTCCGGTCATGGCGGCGTTCCGGCGGCATGACGTGTTTCCCCACAACCATCCGTGCTATGTCGGACACCTAGGTCTAGGGGCGCCCAAAGCGGTCATGGAAACGGCCGAGCAGGCGGATGTGGTGATGGCGTTGGGAACGCGGCTATCGGAAGTGACGACACAAGATTACCGTTTGCTCTCTCCCAATCAGACGCTGATTCACATCGATATCGACAGCGATGGATTCGGAAAAGTGTATGCACCGGATCTCGCGGTTTGGGCTGACTGTCAGGAAGTGCTGTCCCGTTTGCTCGATATCGCGGTGCGGCCGTCTTGGCAAGAATGGGCGGCTGAACGGAGGAAACGGTACGAACAAACGGCCAGGCTGCCGGTGGAACATCGCAATCTCTATGAAGTTGTGATGGCGAGTTTGGCGCGCCATTTGCCAAAAAATGCGGTCATTACGAACGATGCCGGGAATTTCGCCGGTTGGCTTCATGCTTTTTTCCCGTTTGGGGATGGGCACACGTACATCGGCCCCACGTCGGGAGCGATGGGATATGGCATGCCGGCTGCCATTGGCGCGAAACTGGCCTTTCCCGACCGGACCGTCGTTTCTTTATCCGGGGATGGCGGCTTTATGATGACGGTGCAGGAGTTGGAAACGGCCGCTCGATACGATATTCCGATCATCAGCATTGTGTTTAACAATCATATGTACGGCACCATCCGCATGCATCAAGAATTGCAGTTTCCGGGGCGGGTCATCGGCACCGATTTAGGCCGCGTGTCGTTTGCCCGGTTGGCAGAATGCCTAAACGGCCGCGGGTTCCAAGTACAGACGGAACAACAGTTCACGGAAGCGCTTCTGTTGGCGCTTGAGGCCAAGAAGCCGACGGTGATTGAAGTGTTGACCGATCCGGACCACATTTCGGTGGCCGCAACGATCCAGGACTTGCGGGCCAAGAGGAAGTCCTGACGATCATCGCTCGGCGTTCAATGTATAAATTATCTCAATAAATCATCTAGAAAAATGGGGGGAGTATACAGTGAAAATCCAAAACTATATCAATGGAGAATGGAAGGAGCCAAGCACCGGGCAATTTGCGCCGGTGATCAATCCGGCGACGGGGGAAACGATTGCCGAGGTGGCGATGTCCGGGCCAAACGATATTGATGAGGCCGTTCAAGCAGCCAAAGAAGCGCAGAAACAGTGGGCGCTCGTGCCGGCGCCGAAACGCGCGGAAATCTTGTATAAAGTTGGGATGCTGCTAAAGGAGCGGAAAGAACAGCTGGCCCGGCTGTTGACGATGGAAATGGGCAAAGTGATTGAGGAAGCGCGTGGCGAAGTGCAGGAAGGCATTGATATGGCGTTTTACATGGCGGGAGAAGGACGGCGGTTGTTCGGCGATACGACGCCGTCTGAACTGAAAGACAAATTTGCCATGAGCGTCCGCACGCCGGTTGGAGTGGTCGGCATCATCACTCCATGGAATTTTCCCATTGCCATCGCCACTTGGAAGTCGTTTCCGGCCATTGTTGCCGGCAATGCGGTCGTATGGAAGCCAGCGCCCGAGACACCGATCATGGCGCAGGAATTAGCTCGCATTTTTGAAGAAGCGGGCTTGCCGCCGGGAGTGTTTCATGTGGTCCACGGTGACGGGCCGACAGTCGGCAATGCGCTCGTCGAGCATCCTGATGTCAAGGTCATCTCATTTACCGGATCGAATGAAGTCGGGCGGATGATTGCGGAAAAATGCGGACGGCTGTTGAAAAAGGTGTCGCTTGAAATGGGAGGAAAAAACGCCGTCATTGTGATGGATGATGCGGATTTGACATTGGCGGTTGACGGCATCATCTGGAGTGCGTTCGGTACATCAGGCCAGCGGTGCACGGCGTGCAGCCGGGTCATCGTCCATGAGCGGGTGAAACAGGAGCTTGAGCGGCGTCTGCTTGAAGCTGTGAAAACATTGAAAATCGGCAACGGGTTGGATGAAACGGTCAAAGTCGGACCCGTCATCCATGAAGAGGCGCTGCAAAAAATCGACCGCTACGTGCGCATTGGCGTAGAAGAAGGGGCGAAACTGCTTGTGGGCGGCTATATATTGCGCGAGGGCGACTATGCGCGCGGCTTTTATTACGCGCCGACGATTTTCACCGATGTCACGCCGAATATGCGCATCGCCCGCGAAGAAATTTTCGGCCCGGTCGTGTCGATCATTTCCGTCCGCAGTTTGGAAGAAGCGATCGCCGTCAACAACAGCGTCGATTATGGGCTGTCAAGCGCCATTTTCACACGCGATGTCAACAATGTATTCCGAGCGATGCGCGATTTGGACACCGGCATCGTGTATGTCAACGCCGGCACAACGGGAGCGGAAATTCATTTGCCGTTTGGCGGCACGAAAGGGACGGGCAACGGCCACCGCGACTCCGGCGTCGCTGCGCTTGACGTATTCACCGAATGGCGGAGCATTTATGTCGATTTCAGCGGCAAGCTGCAACGGGCGCAAATCGATACCGATGATTGAACCGGGCTGTCGCTTGCAACATGGTCGGCAAAAGAGAAGCGAAGATCAACGTGGAACATATATCGTGAATCGAAGCAGCGGCCGCGGCAAAGATGTGAAAAAAGCGGCTGTCATGTGAGCGTATGGCAAAGAATCGGTGACAGAGGGGGAAAGAACGATGAAAGTGCTCGTGCTTGGAGCGGGGCTGATGGGCAAAGAAGCAGCACGCGATTTAGTGCAAAGCCAAGATGTTGAGGCGGTGACGTTGGCGGATGTCGATTTGGCCAAGGCGGAGCAGACGGTGCGGCAGCTTCATTCCAAAAAGCTTGCCGCTGTGCGGGTGGATGCCAGCGACAAGCGGCAGCTGTCGGCTTTCATGAAAGGGCACGATGTGGTTGTCAACGCCTTGTTTTACCAGTTTAACGAAACGGTGGCGAAAACGGCTATTGCAGCTGGCGTCCATTCTGTCGATTTAGGCGGCCATATCGGCCATATCACCGACCGGGTGCTTGAGCTGCATGAACAAGCCCAAGCCGCTGGGGTGACCATCATCCCCGACCTTGGCGTCGCACCCGGAATGATCAACATTTTATCCGGCTATGGGGCGAGTCAACTCGATGAGGTGGAATCCATCTTGCTGTATGTTGGCGGCATCCCCGTCCGCCCCGAACCGCCGCTGGAGTACAACCATGTGTTTTCGCTCGAGGGGCTGCTTGACCATTACACCGATCCGGCCTTGATCATCCGCAACGGCCAAAAGCAGGAAGTGCCGTCCCTTTCGGAAGTCGAGCCGATTTATTTCGACCGGTTCGGGCCGCTTGAAGCGTTTCACACCTCAGGCGGGACGTCGACGCTCTCGCGCTCGTTTCCAAACTTGAAGCGGCTCGAGTACAAAACGATCCGCTACCGCGGCCATGCGGAAAAATGCAAGCTGCTTGTCGATTTGAATTTGACGCGCCACGATGTGGAAGTGGAGATCAATGGATGCAGAGTCAAGCCGCGCGATGTGCTGCTTTCCGTCCTGAAGCCGCTGCTTGATTTGAAAGGAAAAGATGATGTGGTGTTGCTTCGGGTCATCGTCGGCGGTAGGAAAGATGGAAAGGAAACGGTGCTTGAATACGAAACCGTCACGTTCAATGACCGCGAAAATAAAGTGACGGCGATGGCGCGTACGACGGCCTACACCATTTCCGCTGTCGCTCAGCTCATCGGCCGCGGGGTGATCACAAAGCGCGGCGTCTATCCGCCGGAGCAAATCGTTCCGGGGGATGTATATATGGACGAGATGAAAAAACGCGGCGTTCTCATCAGCGAGAAGCGGACGGTTCATAGCTGAACAGCGAGCGCCATAAGCAGGAGGATGGAAGCAGTTTCGTGAAAAAGGGCAATGCTTCGCCGCCGCGAACACGATGGCAAAATGGCTGCGGCCGGGAAGCGAATTGTGAACAACGCCCGTTCCCGTCTGGAACGGGCGTTTTCTGATTTTAGACGCGAAATGATTGTGATCGCCTGTTTTTTACGGCTATGCCGTTTTGGGTGCCGAAGTCTTGCGCTTGCGCCAGGAAAGGAACAGAAAGGCGATGAGCGCCAGCGCCATGGCTACCATAAACGGTGCTTTTGAGGAAATGGTGTGGCCGATGATGCCGGACAGCACCGGAGCGATGGCCGCTCCGAGCCAGCGGACGAAGTTGTACGTGCCGGACGTCACTCCCCGCTCATATGGCGATGTTTCCATCACATAGCTTGTAAACAAAGCGTTGTTGAGTCCGGAGACGAGCCCAGACAAAATGATGAGCGTTACCATAAGCCATGTCGGCTTGGCGGCTACAAGAAGCAGCAATAAGGCTGCGAACATCAGCAAACCGTATGGCAAAATTCCCCTTGGTTCATATTGTTTCTCAAGATGATGGGCGAGCACCGCTGAGCCATAAGCAAGGCAGAGTCCCCAGCCGAAGAAAACGAGGCCGATTTGGATGGCCGACAGTCCAATGATCAAAGGCGAATACGTCAATACGACGAAAAAGCCGTAATAGTAAAGCATGCCGCCGACCGCCCCTTTTAAAAATGGCGGGAACGAAAGCAACCGCCGCATTTCTTGCAGGCCGACCGCTTTTTTCGGCTTTCCTTTGTTCGGATCATAGACGAAAAAAGTGACGAGTAAAAAGGCAATGAAAATCAAGACGCTCGTGCCGAGAAAAGGATAGCGCCATGAATGTTGGCCGAGCAGTCCGCCGACGAGCGGACCGCCGGCCATGCCGAGGCCGATCGCCGCTTCATACAGGCCGACCGCGGTGCTTGCCTGCGGCGTCAACGCGATCAACAACGTCATGGCTGTGGCGAAAAACGTCGCATTGCCCAATCCCCAGCCGGCGCGAAAGAGCGACAGCTGCGGAATAGTAGAAGCAAAGCCGCACAACAACGAAAAAATCGTAACGAGGCCAAGCCCGATCACCATCATTTGTTTATCGCCGATACGGCTGACAACAAAACCGACCGGGATCATCATGACCGCCATCGTCAAAATGTAGGCGGTAAACAACATTTCGACTTGCCAATGGGTGGCGCCGATGCTTTCGGCGATGACCGGCAAAATCGGGTCGACGATCCCGATGCCCATAAACGCTAAAAAGGCGGCGGCGACGGTAATCCACCGCGCCCTTGTTTTTCTCCCTTCCTCCACTATTCTTCTCTCCTTTCTTGCAAGAGGGCGTCTACCCGCTCTGCCATTTGTTCCAGCTCTTGCTTCAGCATGGCCATCTTCTTCATTTTCTCTTCCAGCATGGCGATTTGCCGACGCAATCCAGCGCTGATTTGTTCCAGTTCACGCCGTTTTTCGCTCCCAGCGGCCTCATGTCGATATTCCGCCCGATGCGTCTCCATCGTTTCTTTCAGCGCCAAAAAATGCTGCAGCTCCTGCAGCGAAAAGCCGAGCACTTCGCGCGCGGCAACGATGTTTTTCAGCCGTTCGATGTCCTCAGCTGTATAAAGGCGTGTGCCGCCTTCGCTGCGCGCCGGCGGCTTGATCAAGCCAATCTCCTCATAATAGCGAATCGTCCGTTTTGTTAGGCCGGTTGCTTTGGCGACGTCATCGATTTTGAATCGCTCCATTCGGGGCCCCCTCGCTTTCCCGTGATCACAGTGAACGATCTGTTTTACAAACATAACATTAACGTTAACGTTATATTTTTGTCAATAGCTATTTAGATGAGATGTCCGCATCAAAAAAGAATATCCCGATTGGGTGCGGGATATCCATTGCTCGTCAAGGATCTGTTGGTTTTGCTTTTTTGGCTTCGAGCACTTCTTTGACCGCCACTTCAATTTCTTGATAGCTTGTGCAGCGGCAAATATTCGACTCCAGCCATTCTTGAATCGTCGCCTCATCGGCGTTTGGGTGCCGCTCGATGAGCGCGTGGGCGTTCATAATGAACCCAGGAGTGCAATAGCCGCACTGAAAGGCGAAGTGGCGGACGAAGGCGTGCTGAATGGGGGCATCATCAAGCCCTTCGATCGAGGTGATCTCTTTGCCGACCGTTTCGATAGCCAGCATCATGCATGATTTGATCGGCGTGCCGTCGACTAAGACGGTGCAGGCGCCGCAGTCGCCGTTCAAACAGCCTGGCTTGGCCCCGGTCAGCCCCAGCCCATCACGCAAAACAAACAGCAGCGTTTCGGATTGGCGAGCGACGATCGATCGTCGTTCTCCATTAATGTGCAGCACAAGCTCCCGCTTTGTCGTTTCCTCCATGTCCACATGCCCACCTCCTGTTTAGACGGTTTCCCCATCTCCGAGCTCACGAAGCATATCTTCAAGCAGCTGGGCGGCCACGAACAGCCGGTAGTCCGCCGAGCCTTCAATATCGTGCAAAATCGGGCGAGGGAAGGCGTCAACCGCCGCTTGGATTCGTTCACCAACTGGGCGGCTCCGGTCGTTTACATGCGCCTCGACTTCAGCGGAGCGGAACGGGAACGGACAGACGCCGCTTAGAGCAACGCGAACCGTCCCGTCTTTTTTCAGCGCTGCAATCGTCACAAGCGGGTAGCCGACTTCCCCTTGCTTGCGGCGCTTGCGGTGGAAATGGGGCAGGGTGGCGGCGGCGCGATCGACCTTAAATTGGACGACAAATTCACCGCGGCCAAGCTGCAGCTGTTGATGAAACATGTCAAGGAAGCGGCATTGCCTGATGCCGTATGGTCCGGCGATGATGACATCCGCCTCGGCGACGAATAGCGGCAGTGCGGTCTCACGGTAAAAAATTTGTCCGCAGATGTTGCCGCCGAGCGTAATTTGGTTGCGCGCTGTCCGGTCGGCGACTTCTCGCGCCGCTTTTGTCAATAACGGGAACGGATTTGCTTCTTCGAGCTCGGCGAGGGAGAGCGCCGCTCCAAGCACGAGAGAATCATGGCCGACATCAAGTGCCCGACATTCAGGGATCGCTTTTATGTCAATGACGGCGGCGGTGCGGACAAGGTTCAAACGAGACAACGTGATGATCTCCGTGCCGCCGCCGTAGTAGAGCGGTCGTTTTCCGTCCCGCTCGAGCGCCGCAAACAGCGCTGTCGCTTCGGCGATCGACTGCGGCCGGTAGTAGGCAAAGTCAAACGGAACCATAGGAGTCCCCTTTCTGTTTCCGCCAAATGAGTTCAGGCACAAGCGGCAGTTCATTGAGCGGCACGCCGGCAGCGAGCGACAAGGCGTTTGCCAAGGCGGCGGGCATGCCGATCAAGCCATGTTCGCCGATGCCGCGAGCGCCGTATGGGGCATCGATTTGCGGCGTTTCGACAAACTCAACGATGTATTCCGGATGTTCGCCGAAGCGAATCGGCCGGTATGTGCGCAGCTGCGGGTTTAACACGCGCTGTTCGTTGTCAAAAAGAAACCCTTCGCGGCTGGCAAAGCTCAGCCCCATGCTCATCGCCCCCATGGCCTGGCCAAGCGCTGCCTTTGGGTTGAGCACTTTACCGGCATCAATGACCGCATACGCTTTGACAATGCGATACGTGTAGTCGCGTCGGTTGAATTCAATTTCCACTCCCTCGGCGCATACGCCCCATTCCGGTCCCGGTTGGCCGGCGCCGGTCTCCGGGTCAAGCGGGGTCAAGCGGCGCAAAATGTAGTGGCCGCGCCCGATCACTTGCCCGCCGATGGCGTTGCCGTTCGGAAACTTGTAGCCGTAGGCGATGTCTTTGATCGGAAGAAAGATGGCCGGGTCATCGCGCAAAAAGACGCGTCCGAACCCGACTTCCAAATCGTCCGGTGAGGCCCGCAAGACGCAGGCGGCGATGTCTTTTAACTGACGGATGGCGTCATCGGCAGCGGCAAGCGCCGCGCGTCCGGCCATAAACGTCCCGCGGCTGGCGACCGTTTTCCAATGTTCGGGCGTCGTCTGTGTATCGATGTCCATTTTGACATGAACTTGATCGACATCCATCTTCAGCCGTTCGGCGACGATTTGTGCGAGCACCGTTTTCGTGCCCGTTCCAATTTCGACGACGCCGGAGATGACGTTGACACTGCCGTCGGAGTTGAACGTTAAGATGACGCCCGAGCTCGCGTCGGTGTCGATTGTCGATGTTTTCCAGCCGGCGCCGATTCCTTTCGCTCTTACCGTATAGGCATCCACTTCGACGCGTTGCCACTCGTCCCAGCGCATCAGCTCGCGCAATCGGTCGAGGCAGGAGGGCATGTTGCCGACGTTGCTTTTGGTGAGCCGCACTTGCGTGGGCGTCGTGTGGCCTGGGCGGATGGCGTTTTTGCGCCGCACTTCCCATGGGTCAAGCTGCAGTTCCTGCGCCAGCTCATCGATGGCCCGCTCGATGGCAAATGCCTGTTCGCAATGGCCAAAACTGCGAAACGGCGTCGCGTACGGGCGGTTCGTATAGACGCACAATGAATCACAAAAGACGTTTTCGACATGGTACGGGCCGGTGCAATCGACGGCTGCGGCGCGGCTGACATCGATCGCCTTGTCGGAATAAGCCCCGCCGTCAAATAGAAATAAGATTTCCATGGCCTTGAACAAGCCATCTTTTGTCGCGCCGATTTTGACGGTTGCCTCCAAACCGATATGGACGGGCGAAGTGACCATGTCATGCTCGCGGCTGTTCCAGACGCTCACTTTTCGGCCGCCGACCGCTTTGGAGGCAAGGTAGGCGAGCAGCTCAAGCTGAACGGGCGCTTTTCCTCCGTAGGCGCCGCCGACAAGCGGCGTATGAACGATGACTTTGCCGGTTTCTTCGCCAAAATACGTATGAAGCAACTTCTTGATCATAAACGGTGACTGTGAGGAGGCGGAAATATGGATCGTGCCGTCCGGCCAAATTTCCGCCGTGGCGCAGCGTGTTTCCATCGCGATATGATCGGAAGGGGCGAACGATACGCTCGTTTCGACGATGACGTCGCTTTCCGCAAACCCTTGTTCAATGTTGCCTTTTCGGATTTTCGTCCGGTGGGCGACGTTTGTCCCCGGCTCAGGATGAGTCGTTTTGTTTTTTTCATAATGGTCGAGATGTTCATGCAATAATGGAGCGCCTTCTTTCAACGCCTCACTCGGTGAACCGACGGCTGGAAGCGGTTCGTAAACGACGCGGACGAGGCGGGCCGCTTGTTCGGCTTGCGCGAGCGTATCGGCGACGACGACGGCGACGACTTCGCCATAGTAGCGCACTTTGTCGACGGCGATCGGCGGACGATCGCGCATGTCTTCACCGGTGAGCGGAAGCCCTTCACCGGTCACAACAGCATGGACGCCGGGGGCGGCGAGCGCGCGGCGTGCATCCAGCGAGAGGATGCGCGCATGGGCGTATGGGCTTGTCACCAGAGCAGCATGAAGCATCCCCTGTTCTTTGAAATCGTTCGTATATTTCGCCCGGCCGGTCACTTTATCCCACGCTTCTTTGCGGATGATGCTTTTACCGACGGCCACGGTGGCGTCCCTCCTTTTCTCCTCGATCCATGACGGCACGCTTATAACCATCTTTTGTGTCAATGTCGATGCCGATCGTCTCATCGCCTTCATACAAGAGACCGCGCCAACGCGGATGGTGAAACAGTGTGCGCCCGCCCGCATCGCCCCTTAGAGAAAGCAAGGCAGGAAACATTTGTTTCCCAAAAATGACTGGGGGCATCGGCGTGCCGAAGCGGGTGAAGGCGACGTAATCAGGACGGTGGCGGCGGTAAAGGTCGGTAAGCGCATTGATTACGTCCGCAGTGACAAACGGTTGGTCCGCCAACAATACGACAGCGGCGTCCGCCCCGCTAGCGAGCGATTCCCGCAAGCCGCAGGCAAGCGAATGCGCCTGCCCACGGCAATGGTCAGCGCAACGGGTGAAGCGGCACTTTTCATGATTCTGAAGTTCAGCCGGAAGCCACGCGAGCGCATCGTCCGGAGGAACGACGACGATGACGGGCGCAAGGCAAGAATGAAGCGCAGCCTGAAGGCCAGCGGCGCCCAGCGTGCTTTCTCCCCAAGGCAAAGCGCGTTTATCCGTTCCCATCCGCCGGCTTTCTCCAGCCGCCAAATAAATGCCAGCGATGGTTGGGCAATTCATGATACTCTCTCCGTTGATCGCCCGCGAAGGACGCTGATCAATTCGGCGGTGATGCTGATGGCGATTTCGTGCGGACCGCGTGCGCCGATGGAAAGCCCTGCCGGCGAACGGACAAATGGAGGCGTCGAGCCGGAAGGAAAGAGGCGGTCCGTGCGCCGCCGCGGACCGAGCACACCGAGATAAGCGAGTGGCATGTCGGCTAACAAGGAAACGAGTTCGCGGTCGCGTTCAAACTGGTGGGTCATGATGACAACAAAGTCGCGCTCGTTTAGGCGAAGCCGCGGAACGGTTTCATGCGGAAAGCCCATGACGAAGGCGTCGGCGTCCGGCACGTGGGATGGGTGGCAAAACGCTGGGCGCCAATCGCTTACGGTGACGGAAAACCCGGCGGCTTTGGCTGCTGAGACGAGCGGCGGCGCGTCTGGTCCGGCGCCGAACACGATGAGGCGCGGTTTTGGCCAAAAGTGCTGAACGTAAAACGCCTCCCCATCTGCCTCATACCATCCATTCCATCCCCTGAAAGGCGGCGCATCGCGAAGCCATTCAGTCCATTCTGGCCTCGGCATCGGGCCGTTGCCAAAGCGCTCTCCGGTTTCGCTTTGGAAAAACGGCGGTTCGTTTCGGTTTGAGAGGCTGCGTGCCATGAGAACATGCTCGCCGTGTTCAAGGCAGCGTTTGAGCGCCAGCCAGACCGGTTTTGTGTCCCCCGTCACCGGCTCAAACCAAACACGGATGAGGCCGTTGCAACCAGCACCCTGCCCCCACGACAAATCGTCCTCGGTCCGCAAATCAAACGAGATAGCAGCTGAATGGCGGTTGGCCAATACCTCACGCGCGTAGGCCGCCACCGCTTCTTCGAGGCATCCGCCGCTCAGCAGCCCGACCGTTTCCCCATTTGCGCCAATCCACATGCATGTTCCTTCTTTTTGATAAGCCGAGCCCTCAACGTCGATGATGATGGCTAACACGCCATCGCCTGGTGCGCCGGCGATCGCTTCGAGCACAGCATAGTAGCTTTCCATGCTCTTCCTCCTTCCTCATGGCGCCAAAGGCTGCTAAGTTGTTGAAAGCGCGGCGGGACGATCAATAAAATTTCGTAATGGCTGTAAGCGGCGACAGCAGGTGGGCCATTAGGTCGTCCCTCTTTCGAAAAAGAGCTCTGCTATCATTATATTTCTGTAACAAATGACCATGACTGAAAAAGGAAAGAAGCCAGCCGTCATCGGCTAGCTTCCTTGTTTTGGATCGTTTTTTCCTTTTCCGAGCCGTCCAGCCCGCTTCGCCGCCTCCCGCAGCAAATACTCGATTTGGGCGTTGACGCTGCGAAACTCGTCTTGCGCCCATTGCTCTAGTATGGCGTACAGGTCATAATCAATGCGCAAAGGGAATTGTTTTTTCTTTGCCATCGCACTCCACAACCATCAGTATAGACTGCCGGTATTGATCACCGGCTGGGCGGCGCGCTCGGAGACGATCGCCACCATTAAGTTGTTCACCATCGCCGCTTTTCGTTCATCATCTAACTCTAAAACGTTTTCTTTGTCAAGCTGTTCGATCGCCATGCGCGCCATCGAGACGGCGCCTTCGACGATTTTTTTCCGGGCGGCCAAAATGGCGGCGGCTTGCTGGCGTTGGAGCATGGCGCCCGCGATTTCCGGCGAGTAGGCCAAGTGGGTGAGGCGCGCTTCCATCACGTCAACTCCGGCAATGCGCAGCCGTTCTTGCAATTCTGCGGCAAGCACATCGGAAATGACATCCGCATTGCCGCGCAGCGTAATGTCGTTGTCGTCTTCAAACGTGTCGTACGGATATTTTGTCGCCACATGGCGGATAGCGGCTTCACTTTGAATCTCGACGAATTGTTCATAATCATCAACGTCAAACACCGCCTTGGCTGAATCAATGACGCGGAAGACGACGACGGCGGCAATTTCAATTGGATTGCCTTGAACATCGTTCACTTTCAACTTGTTGCTCGTGAAGTTGCGCACGCGCAGCGATACTTTCTTTCGAACGGTGAGCGGCACGGTGAAAAACAGCCCGCTGTCGCGAATCGTGCCGAAATAGCGGCCGAAAAAAGTGAGGACTTTGGCTTGGTTCGGCTGCACGATGGTGATGCCGGTTGCGAGCAAGGCCGCAAGAACGAAGCAGACGATGGCCAATAAGAGCTGCGCTTGGATCAAGCTGATAAAGCCGGCAACCAGCAAGAGCGCAATGCAGCCGATGCCGATAAATCCATCCATACGCCATGCTTCTTGTTCTCTCATACCTATCCCCCTAATAGTGTCGATTTGATATTTATATGATATCATATAATCAAAAAATGGAAACAGGGATTGATCATGTTAAGACGAGAAGAGGGATTCGCCCATAGCTCGCCACGAGGCAGATGTTTCTAACTATTTTCCATCCAGAAGCATAAAGGCGATCGTTCAGCCTGTTAATGTTTTAATGTGCTAAAAAATGGAAATTCATAATTGACATCGCTTTCATTGTCATCATACAATAGAAAAAAAGACCAATAGGTGTGTAGAAGCAATGGAAACACGACAAGCGCGCATCGGCCGGCTGGCATTGCTGCTGGCGATGCTTGACGAGGGAGAGGAAGACCCGATCCTCAACCAGCTTGAGGCGCTCGCTTGGCGCTATTGTCAAGGGCGGGTCGGGGCGATGGAGCCGCAAAAAATCGTCGCGGCGATTGAGACGGCGGCGAAACGGCATGGAGTGGTTGACGGTGGCTTGTACCGTGAGATGCACGCCTTATACCATGCGATTTTAGAGGCAGTGCATGGCGTGACGAGAGGGCAGGTAGAGCTGGGAGATTTGTTGAGAACCGCTGGCCTTCGTTTCGCCGTGGTGCGCGGTATGCCGTATGAACAACCGAACGAAGGGGAATGGATCGCCGTTGCGTTGTACGGGACGATCGGCGCCCCGGTGCGCGGGCTCGAGCACGAGGCGGCCGGGCTCGGAATCAATCATATATAGGAGCGATCCATGCCTAGAGCGATGAGTCATGAGGAGGCGAATGCTGCCATATGGCAGGCGCCTCCTTTTTATTTGCCCAGGCGTTCGATTAGGAAAACAAAGGAAGGGGATGGAATGATGATCGTATTGACCGGACATACATTGACAATCGATGAGGTAAGACGTGTTGTCTATGAGCGGGAGCGGGTGGCGGCCGATGAGGAAAGCATGAGGGCTGTCGAGAAAAGCCGCGCGGCAGTGGAACAAGCGATCTCCAATGGACGGACGATCTATGGCGTGAATACGGGTTTTGGCAAACTCGCCGATGTGCGTATTGAAGGAAGCGACCTTGAACAGCTGCAAATCAATCTTCTTCGCTCGCACGCCTGCGCGGTCGGCGAGCCATTTGCCGAAGAGGTGGTGCGAGCGATGCTTCTTTTGCGAGCCAACGCGTTGTTAAAAGGGTATTCCGGTGTCCGGCCGGCGGTCATTGAGCAGCTGCTCGCGTTTTTGAACGCCGGCATCCATCCGATCGTGCCCCAGCAAGGTTCCCTCGGCGCCAGCGGCGATTTAGCGCCGCTCGCCCATTTGGCGCTGGCGTTTGCCGGCGAGGGAGAGGCGATGTACCAAGGGCGGCGGATGCCTGCCGCCCAAGCGCTTTCACAAGCGGGGATTTCACCGCTTTCCCTTCAGGAAAAAGAAGGGCTGGCGCTTATTAACGGCACGCAGGCGATGACGGCCGTCGGAGCCCTTGCTTACTTAGAGGCGGAACAACTGGCGTATGACAGTGAATGGATCGCGGCGCTGACGATTGAGGCGCTTTATGGCATTGTGGACGCATTTGACGCCCGCATCCACGCAGCCCGCGGGTTTCAGGAGCAGGCGGAGGTGGCGGAACGGCTGCGCCGCTATTTAGCTGGCAGCCAACTCACAACAAGGCAAGGGGAGCGGCGCGTGCAAGATGCGTACTCCATCCGCTGCCTCCCGCAAGTGCACGGAGCGTCGCTTAGGGCGCTTCGTTATGTGAAGGAAACGCTTGAAATCGAAATGAACGCTGCTACGGACAATCCGCTTATTTTTGCGGACGGGACGGTGCTCTCTGGCGGCAACTTTCACGGCCAGCCCGTTGCGATCGTCATGGATTTGTTGAAAATCGCGGTGGCGGAGATGGCCAACATCAGCGAACGCCGCATCGAACGGCTCGTCAATCCGCAGCTTAGCGAAGGCTTGCCGCCGTTTTTAAGCCCACAGCCTGGCTTGCAGTCGGGAGCGATGATTATGCAATATGTCGCCGCTTCGCTCGTATCGGAAAACAAGACGCTCGCCCATCCGGCCAGCGTCGATTCGATTCCGTCATCGGCCAACCAGGAAGACCATGTCAGCATGGGAACGACCGCCGCCCGCCATGCGTACATGATCGTGCAAAACGCTCGAAAAGTGTTGGCGATTGAGCTCATTTGCGCTTTGCAGGCGGTGGAGGAACGCGGCATCGAGCGCATGGCCCCGTCAACGCGGCGGTTTTACCATGAGGCGCGCCGACTCGTTCCGTCGATTGTGGTGGACCGCGTCTTTTCCGATGATATCGAAGCGATGGCTAGGTGGCTTGGGGAAAGAGCCAAACATCGCGTTCTCCCCGATGAAGCGAGAGCTTAGAAGTCTGGTGAGAAAGAACTAGGAAGTTGTGGGGGTGCAAAGGTTTGGCTCTTCACCGCAACATGTACTTGACAAGCAATGCGGTTTCCTGCACAAGGATATGCAAAAATCACTGATTTGCTGGTTTTCCCTCACAAGCGTAAATAGGGTATGTTCAGAAAAAATCAAGTACAACTTTTGGTGAAGAGCCAAAGGTTTTTGGAAAATGCTATTAGAGGACAGCGTTTCCCTTGAATCACCAGCTGTTTCAAGAAGGACAGAGCATAGTGGGCGTAGAGGCGTGAGAGCGTTCAAGGATAGGTGTTTGAAAAAATGGTAGTTATATAGACCTTGATCGTTTCGCTGTATACATGCAACATGAAGAGTTAACCTCTCCGTTATCCTGCACACCCTAAGCGCTGCATCACTTCCTTCAAAGATCCTGTGGGCTCAATCTACAAGCTGAGCCATGGGGGAGGAAGTTAGTTGAAGGAGAAGGCAAATGTTCATTTTTCAATGAGCATGTATATAGAGATAGGGAAGCAGTCATCAGTGAAGATGGTTTGCTTCCTTAACTTTTTCTACGGAGTTCGGACGATGCAGTGAGCCTTCCCCATATTGGTTAGGACGAGAGCATTGACAGTCTATTCCATTGTTGTCCCCCAGTCGAATTTGCAGTATGATGAAGAAGAGAGACAAAGGGGAAAGGGTGGGTATATCATTGACAATTTCTGCCGCGGCGCTGTTGGCGTTATGGAAGATTATTGCGATTGACATCATTTTGTCGGGGGATAATGCGGTCGTCATTGCGATGGCGACGCGGCGGTTGCCGAACGACCAGCGGAACAAGGCGATTTTTTTTGGAACGGCGGGGGCGGTGCTGCTGCGCATTTTGTTTGCGGTTGTCATCGTCTTTTTGCTCAACATCCCGTTCGTCCACTTTGCCGGTGGCTTGTTGCTCGTATGGATCGCCTATAAAGTGCTCGTTGAGCGGGAAGAGGAAGCAAACGTAAGATCGGCAGACCGGTTGTTGAAGGCGATTATGACGATTATGATCGCCGATGCAGTCATGAGCTTGGACAATGTCGTCGCCGTCGCCGGAGCGGCGGAAGGGCATCTTGGCATGCTGGCGCTCGGGGTAGCGATCAGCATTCCGATCATGGTTTTCGGATCGAAAGCGATCGTCCACATCATGGAAAAACATCGTTGGATTGCGTACGTTGGTTCGGGCATTTTGGCGTGGACGGCCGGAAAGATGATGGCGGGGGATGAAGGGGTGCTGCATTGGTTTCACCTTTCTTATGGCCCGTTCGTCTACGCGGTTGCCGCCGGCGTGACGATTTTGGTCGTGTCTGCCGGCTATATCACGAATAAAAAGGCCGAGCGTGAAGAAGGGACGCTGATTTGAGCGGTTGGGGGTGGTGTGATGCCATGAACATCCAACGCATTCTCGTGACGGGAAGGCTTTATGCCGAGCTTGCCGCCCTTCTTCCGGACAAGCGGCCCGATAAAGCGTTTCGCTTTGTGGCGGAAGAAGAATTGACGGCCAATGATTTCGCCTGGGCGGATGCGTACGTCGGCTTTCGTCCGGCCGGGCCGTTTTCGCTCGCCAATTTGCGCTGGGTGCATTCGCTCGGCGCGGGCGTTGACGCGTTTTTGTGGAAGCGGGAATGGAAGAAGAACGTGTTGCTGACGCGGACGATCGGGTCATTTGGCGAGCAGATCGCCGAATATTGCCTCAGCTACTTATTGCGCGACGCCCAATGTCATGACGTTTATGCATGGTATCAAGAACAGCGGCAGTGGAAGCCGCTCGCTCCGAAACGGCTTGGTGAACAGCGGGTTGTCATTTACGGGACGGGTGAGATCGGCCGGCGCATCGCGGAAACGCTTCGTCTGTTCGGCGTTTCGCCGATCGGCGTATCGCGAAGCGGCCGAGAAACGCCGCCGTTTTCGGCTGTTTGCCGCCATGAAGAGGCGGGGGAAGCGCTTGCTTGTGCTGATTGGGTGATCGCTGCGCTTCCGCTGACAGAGGAAACGCATCATCTCTTTGACGAGACGTTTTTTGCCTGTTTGCACAACGCGGGCTTTATCAATGTTGGGCGTGGGGCGACGGTTGATGAGACGGCGCTTGTCGGCGCGTTGGAAAACCGAAATGTGCGCCTCGCCGTGCTTGATGTGTTTGAAGAAGAGCCGCTGCCGCCGCACTTGCCGCTTTGGGTTCATCCGAATGTCATCATCACCCCGCATATCGCGGCGCTCACATCGCCAGAGGACGCCGCCCAAAGCATCTTGGACACGCTCCGCCGCATCGAAGCCGGCGAACCGCTTGACAATGCGGTCGATGTCAGCCGGCGGTATTGAACCGGCATTTCGCGTCTTAACCGCGTCACAAAGGCTTTTTTAGTAACTTTTTGACCAGCACAACGAGCGATGACAGCTCTTTTTTGGCCATCGCTCTTCCCTCCTTGTGACATCAATGCTTTCGTCCATGCCCAAACCTTCCACAATCTTTCGCTGATCAGGGGGAGCGGGCGGCCCGGTGCGTTCCACGTATATTCGGCTGTGATGTTGTTGGCCTTTGTCTCATAAAACAAGCGAATCGAGTCGCCGGTGTTGGCAAAAAGGGGAACATTGAAAAAAATCTGTCCCATTGCGGAAGTGTGAGTAAAATATTTGTGGGTGACATTCCGAAATGATCCCCGACGAGGGTTGCGAACTTTTGTTCGCGACGCTCGTCGGGGCCACCAAGCGAAGCGCGGTAGAAAAAAGCAAATGTCATGCAAAAAGGACTCTCTCCCTGCTATGATGGTGATTGTCAACATCAACCGAAAACAGGAGGGAGAGAGTCCATGAAACATCTTACCACAGAATGGCCTTTATTAAAAGAGCTGGAGGAACAATTAGTCAGAACTCTTCAAAAGGTGTTCGCTGTCTTGTTGGCGGCCCTTTTGGAGGAGATTGATCAACAACTGGCGGAAGCGCGGGACAAGCGCCGGTATCAGCTGAAAGACAAACGGCCGACTACGATCCAAACGCTGTTTGGAGAAGTGACGTTTCGACGGAACTACTACTATGACCGGCAAACGGGGAACTATACCTTCTTGCTGGATGCCGAATTAGGCTTTGATGGGGCCCGATCGATCAGTCCTTGCCTCGAGGAAACGGCGGTCGAGTTGGCCGTAGAGTGCTCTTCCTACCGCAAAGCGGCTCGCACACTCGAGTCGATCGTAGGGTATGCGGTCATGAGCCACGAGGCGATTCGCCAACTGGTGCTGGAGGCCCCTGTCTCGCTGCACCACCCTGTTTCCAAACGGCACGGCCGAGTGCTGTTTGTGGAGGCGGATGGGCTGTTCATTTCCCGCCAGGGGAAAGGGAAACGGGCGAAAGAAGAGAAAATCCTGGCGATTCACGAGGGATGGAAACGAAACGGTTCGCAGCTTGAGCTGGTAAACCGGCGCCACTACCTCCATGAAGGGGCGGGAGACGTGTGGGAACGGTTTGAAGAGTGGCTGATGAACGAATATGCCTATGATCCGTGCCGGGACCTTTTGATCATCAACGGCGACGCGGCGTCGTGGATCACGGCCTGCCGGGAGTATTTTGGGAAGCGGGCGTGCTTTCAGCCGGATCGATTTCATGTGGCGCGGGAGCTGCGTCAGTGTCTGTCCGGCCATCCGCGTTGGCGGGAGGTGCGGAAGAAGCTGGCGAAACAAGACGAAGAGGGGCTTCTGGTGGAGCTGAACAGCGCGGTCGGCACGTTGGAGGACGAAGCGAAAGAGAAGCAGATGGCTGCCATGATCCGCCGGATCGAGTCGATGCCGGGATGCATCCGGGACTATCGGGAGTGGCTGTCGGAGCAAGGGGTGGAGACGACCGGCATGCGTCCGATGGGCCACGCCGAGAGCGTGATGAGCCGGTTTGCGCATCGGGTGAAATCCCGCCGCAGCTGGAAAGACCAAGGGCTTCGGGCGTTTCTGAGGGCGATGGCGGCCCGAATCGACGGGATCGGGTGGAGAAAGGGACGGTGGGAGGAGCAAGAGCCCCAGTCGGCCGTCTCGGCCTCAACAAAGTCCAAGCGGATCGAACAGGCCAAACGGAAGGCCGGACGGTTATGGGCAGATGTGGTGCGTCAGAATCTACCGTGTCTGCAGCGGTCATCCGGGACGCCGATCCATCAAGCGTTGTCGGCGCTCCGGGATGGTGGTTGGGTGTAAAAAAATGGAATATCGTATCATCGCCTCAAGATGAGGGATGAGAGTCCGAAAGCGCTTACGATATTAATTCCTGAAAATGGTTCGCTAACTAGTGATTGACAACGCCCGTAGTGAACCGAAAAAATGTTCTCCACAAAGTCTTGACTGACTCATTGCGGAAAATACAGTTGATTTGGTAAATTCAGTTTTGTTATGATAACAATAGTTAAATAATCCATGGATTGGAAAGTAAGGAAGGCGAAAAGCAAGGGCGAGTGGCTGGCGTTGGCAGTGGCCGTCCTTGCAAGCAGGAGTGTTTCGCTTCTTCTTTCAATCCGTCTTTCTAAGGTTCGAACGGTAGTTCACGAGTTTTATTGCCATTTGAGTTCAACTTTCTCATATCATAATCAATTGTGATGATCTGCTGAAAACGCAACTTGTTTCCACATCCCTTTGCGACTCCGCAATGACCACGGAACCCAACTTTCTTAACTAGGCATCCAGCAGGTTTAACTCATTGTCATTGATCTAGCTACTATATAGCTGTCATTAAAAAGAGGAGGTGATCCACGAGATTAGGATGGCTCTGCGGTGTGTTTCTTAACTGAATTGGTGTTGATATGGTTGATGGAAAATGGGGATAGCAGAGGAGAGAGAATGTTATGTTTCGCCCATTACACTGGAAGCGATTGGTCATTTCGTTGATTGTGTTCGTGGCAGGACTAACGAGCCTGTTTATTTCAGGGGGGGGGAGCACGGCTACAGCTTTCAGCTTAGTAGCAAGCCCTTCAAGTGACCGTGATCTTGTTGCTGTGCAGCAGACAATTGTCCGAGCTTTAGAGGCACGATGGCGTCTAATGATTGATCCACAGGTGAACATGAAATCGTTTTATGATCCGGACACTTCGGAACAAGAGGAAAGCCGGGAGCGTGCTTATGTGAGAAGACATTACTTGGAACCGGCTGCTCGTGCTGGGTTTCAATATACCAGTGTAAAGGTTCACCCTGTTTTCGAAAATGTTGAGATCAGCGGCAAAACAGCCAAGGTTCAGGTCTTGGTTTCAGTTGAGTATGAGTCTATGTTTCCGGGATCGAATGAAGTCGTGATCACCAAGGAAGCGAACATCCCCTATTTCGCTGCCCTGACCAAACGTGATGGTCATTGGCTGATTGTTAAGATGAGCGGTCAAGATACGTATTCGAAAAGGGGACAGGAGAACGGGGCGACGATTAGGGCATCACGATCAGAGACTTTGCCTGCATCAATCACTGGCGGCGATGTTGTAACTCAAGGTTTTTACACCTATTACTCCCGGCAAGGAGCTGTCAACTACGCCAATCGTTGGTGGAATGGACGTAACCCAAAGTACCGATCCTTTTCGAACGATTGTGCTAATTTTGTCTCGCAGTCTTTCTATGAAGGGGGCTCTGCTCGGCAAGCTTGGGCGGAACCGTATGTTTGGTGGTACAATACCAAAGGGACTTCGGGAACCGGGGATGATGCATGGACTTACAGCTGGTCTGTGGCTCACGATCAAGCGTATCATCTTTCCCGCAATAACGAGACGGATGAGCACCGTAGCACGTACGTTGCGAAGGCAACTGATCTGCAATTGGGTGACAGCATATATTATGATTTTGACGGTGACGGCATCTTGGATCACAGCGCCATTGTCGTTGAGATCAAGAACGGTCAGCCGTATGTCAACTATCATACCAATGATACGTATCACCGTCATTGGGATTTGGGAGCCAAGACGACAAGGTTCCTCCATGTGACGGATTACTATTGGGTGAACTAACTAAGGAGTGCGATGATAGATAATAAAGCAACAATCCAGTCTGCTATGGACGCATTTCAAAGCTAAGATTCTGCTTAAGCTGTGGGAGCGGAGGAGGATGAAGTGCGCATAGGCATCCCGTTGGTTTTAATCCTTGTAATTGCTTTTTTTTCAGGATGTCAGCAGCAACAGACTGTGCCAGGGTATCAAGACATCCCGCTGCATCCACAAGCGAGTGACATTCGTTCGGTGGATGAACGGGTGGAGTTTGTTGTTGCGTCTTCTTCGGCGGAGGAAGTGGCTGACTATTATCTTGACGAATTGGAGAAACGCCAATGGACTCAAGTTGACAGGTGGGGGTCAGCTTTCGTGTATGAGAAGAAGGGAAGGCAGATTTTGCTGGTCGTTACGGATGTGAAAAATCACGCGAAAGTGTCTGTCAGTCCGTTCCACCCGAATTGATCAAGACGTCAAACCGTTGCGAACAACCATTTTTGCCGCATCGAAGCCGGGAAGCCGCTTGCCAATGCGGTCGATGTGAGCCGGCAATATTGAAGGAAAAAGATGTCTCCAAAACACAATGGGACGCCTCTTTTCTATGGCATCATTGTGAAAGGAAGAAGGAATGTTAGAAATCCTGTTGAAACTTACACCCGAGTTCGACAGTTTTGAGGTCATTTTAGGCAAATGGAAATGACCAAAATGCTGTTATATCAAGGGTTTCGTAATGCGGATCCTAGGAAAAAACGCCGAATTTCATAGGCACACGATTTATTAATTTTTTCTTTTAAAAATAAAGTTTATACGTTATAATATAGGCATGTACATACGACGAGTCACACGCAAAAACAAGGATGGAACAACCGTTGCTTATCTCCAGCTTGCTCACAATGAATGGGATCCAAAGGCCAAATATGCGAAAGCGAAGGTGATTTATTCGTTCGGGCGCGAAGACGAGGTGGATCGCGCCGTCCTGGAACGTCTGGCCAAAAGCATTTCGCGATTCCTTTCTCCTGAGCAGGCTTGGGAAGTCGAAACGTTGACAGGAGAAGCTTCCGATGACTTTCAATTCCAGTCATGCAAACACCTCGGCGGCGTTTGGCTCTTGGATCAGCTCTGGAGACAACTGGGGTTGGGAGAGATTCTCCACTCCTTGTTACCTCCCGACATCACCAGATTTCGCTGGAACGGCTGATTTTTGCCATGGTGGCCAATCGCGCCCTTCATCCGTCAAGCAAGTTGGCGATGGAGGAGTGGGTGGAGAAAGACGTGTATATCCCTCACCTTCCTCAAGCCGCCAGCCACCAGTTGTACCGGGCGATGGATGAACTGCTGGCCGTGCAGCCGGAATTGGAACGTCAAGTGTTCCATGCCGTGGCCGATTTATTGAATTTGGAAGTCGACTTGATTTACTTCGATACGACTTCGTCGTACTTCGAAGTGGATCCCTCTGAAACACCGGAAGGAGAATCGCTTCGAAAACAAGGATTCTCGAAAGACAAACGCCCAGACTTGGTTCAAATCGTCATTGGGCTGGCTGTCACCCGGGAAGGAATCCCGATTCGCGCTTGGGTATGGCCTGGCAATACCATGGACATGACGGTCATCAAACAGGTGAAACAAGACTTGATTGGCTGGAAGCTTGGACGTGTGATCAGCGTCATGGACCGCGGCTTTTCCTCTGAAGAGAATTTGCGAATCTTGCAACAGGCCGGGGGACACTACATTGTCGGCGAAAAAATGCGATCCGGCAAAGCCGCCGTCGAAGAGGCCTTAAGCCGTCGCGGACGTTATCATGAAGTGGACGAGAATTTGCACATCAAAGAAATCATCGTGGGCGACGGAGAAGCGCGTCAGCGCTATGTTCTCGTGTACAATCCCAGCGAAGCCGAACGCCAACGCAAGGAGCGGGAAACGCTGCTCGAATCGCTGAAAGAGGAGTTAGAAGGGCTTCGCCAACTCCCAAACGAAGCTCATCATAAGGCGACCTGCCGGTTGCGTTCCCATCCGTCCTACGGAAAATACTTGCGCCAGTTGAAGGACGGAACCCTTCGCATCGACAAGCAAGCGGTTCGTGACGCGGAAAAGTACGACGGCAAATATCTCATCCGGACATCCGATGACACCTTGTCTGCCGAAGATGTCGCCATCGGGTATAAGCAGCTGGTGGATATTGAGCAGGCCTTCCGAACATTGAAGTCTACATTGGAATTGCGACCTATGTATCATCGCTTGGAAGACCGCATTCGGGCGCATGTGCTACTCAGTTGGCTTGCTCTCTTGTTAGTTCGGATCGTGGAGATCCGAACCCATGAATCGTGGCCGAAAGTAAGGGATGAATGTGAGCGTCTTATGCTTGGACATTTTTCTTCCAAAAACGGCGACCTTTATCAACGAACCGAACTGACGGCCAAACAGGCTCAATTCTTTGCGGCTCTAGGGCTGGAGCCTCCTCCGAAGATCCTAGGCATCCATCCTCGCGCCTAGATACACGCCCAAAGTGTGCCCAAATGTCTCTCGTCCCTTTTGCCTCAAGGGGCGAGAGGCATTTTGTTTGCCTAGTGACTGTCGAACTCGGGTTGTTGACAAAAAAGGTTTCAACAGTTATGAGTATAGTTCAGGAGATGAGGCTGGCAATGCGGCTAATAATGCAACAGTTGGTGATGTAATACAGTTCTATAATATCACAAAACTTCGATATTCTCACACCGTATATGCAACTAAGAGGGTATGGAGATCAGAGCGAGGAACTTATGACATTCTTTATTGTGGACATTCAAGTGCAAGACTCGATTATAGTTTAATTGATGCATTTGAGTCAAGCAGTTATTATACAAGGAGTCAGTCAAGACTTTGTGGAGAACATTTTTTCGGTTCACTACGGGCGTTGTCAATCACTAGTTAGCGAACCATTTTCAGGAATTAATATCGTAAGCGCTTTCGGACTCTCATCCCTCATCTTGAGGCGATGATACGATATTCCATTTTTTTACACCCAACCACCATCCCGGAGCGCCGACAACGCTTGATGGATCGGCGTCCCGGATGACCGCTGCAGACACGGTAGATTCTGACGCACCACATCTGCCCATAACCGTCCGGCCTTCCGTTTGGCCTGTTCGATCCGCTTGGACTTTGTTGAGGCCGAGACGGCCGACTGGGGCTCTTGCTCCTCCCACCGTCCCTTTCTCCACCCGATCCCGTCGATTCGGGCCGCCATCGCCCTCAGAAACGCCCGAAGCCCTTGGTCTTTCCAGCTGCGGCGGGATTTCACCCGATGCGCAAACCGGCTCATCACGCTCTCGGCGTGGCCCATCGGACGCATGCCGGTCGTCTCCACCCCTTGCTCCGACAGCCACTCCCGATAGTCCCGGATGCATCCCGGCATCGACTCGATCCGGCGGATCATGGCAGCCATCTGCTTCTCTTTCGCTTCGTCCTCCAACGTGCCGACCGCGCTGTTCAGCTCCACCAGAAGCCCCTCTTCGTCTTGTTTCGCCAGCTTCTTCCGCACCTCCCGCCAACGCGGATGGCCGGACAGACACTGACGCAGCTCCCGCGCCACATGAAATCGATCCAGCTGAAAGCACGCCCGCTTCCCAAAATACTCCCGGCAGGCCGTGATCCACGACGCCGCGTCGCCGTTGATGATCAAAAGGTCCCGGCACGGATCATAGGCATATTCGTTCATCAGCCACTCTTCAAACCGTTCCCACACGTCTCCCGCCCCTTCATGGAGGTAGTGGCGCCGGTTTACCAGCTCAAGCTGCGAACCGTTTCGTTTCCATCCCTCGTGAATCGCCAGGATTTTCTCTTCTTTCGCCCGTTTCCCTTTCCCCTGGCGGGAAATGAACAGCCCATCCGCCTCCACAAACAGCACTCGGCCGTGCCGTTTGGAAACAGGGTGGTGCAGCGAGACAGGGGCCTCCAGCACCAGTTGGCGAATCGCCTCGTGGCTCATGACCGCATACCCTACGATCGACTCGAGTGTGCGAGCCGCTTTGCGGTAGGAAGAGCACTCTACGGCCAACTCGACCGCCGTTTCCTCGAGGCAAGGACTGATCGATCGGGCCCCATCAAAGCCTAATTCGGCATCCAGCAAGAAGGTATAGTTCCCCGTTTGCCGGTCATAGTAGTAGTTCCGTCGAAACGTCACTTCTCCAAACAGCGTTTGGATCGTAGTCGGCCGTTTGTCTTTCAGCTGATACCGGCGCTTGTCCCGCGCTTCCGCCAGTTGTTGATCAATCTCCTCCAAAAGGGCCGCCAACAAGACAGCGAACACCTTTTGAAGAGTTCTGACTAATTGTTCCTCCAGCTCTTTTAATAAAGGCCATTCTGTGGTAAGATGTTTCATGGACTCTCTCCCTCCTGTTTTCGGTTGATGTTGACAATCACCATCATAGCAGGGAGAGAGTCCTTTTTGCATGACATTTGCTTTTTTCTACCGCGCTTCGCTTGGTGGCCCCGACGAGCGTCGCGAACAAAAGTTCGCAACCCTCGTCGGGGATCATTTCGGAATGTCACCCACAAATATTTTACTCACACTTATACAAGATTAAGAGTGATTAAGATTTATTATGGACCACTTATTGCATAAGACAGGGTAGCGTCAAAAGTTTGATGAAAACTCCACACATGCCATCCCATGGAGCATCGTGAGGCATCCTGGGAGCCGGATTCGCCCTTGACCAACACCCGCCAAAGGTGAGAAAGCGTCGTCAAGGGCGACGGGGACAAAAAAGAGGGCATAGGAAAGCCGCCCTTGCCCTTGCCGCATTTTCCCCTTGGCGGTGTTCGGTTGGTCAAGGGTTCGCTTCGCCGAATCCGGCAGGAGTTCTGTTCAACGGGCTCCAGCGAACAAAAAAGTCAGGGCGCCTCTTGTTGGAGAAATGCTTGTGCCATGGCGATCCGTTTCGTCCACCGGGTTGGCACAGGCGGAAGATCCGCCAGTTCCGGGATGACGACCGGCACCCGGCCTTCGAGCGCGCTGTGTGGGCGCAGGAAGTTGAAATACGCCACAAACAGTGTGACAAAAAAGGACACCGAGCCTTCTTCCGCCCCAAATCCGTGAGTCGATCAGCAGCTGCCTTGAAACGTCCGATTGAATCGCTCAATGTGGTTTTGAGTGGACGGAACTCCTCGGACACCGGATCCTCGTTGGTCAGCCGATCACTTGGCGGACATCGAACAGGATCCCTTGCTGGGCAAAGAAGTGCTGCACCAGCAGGTAAAGGGGATTGTCGTCGACGACAAACGACAAGTCGTCCAGGATGGCCGGCAGCTATTGAACCGCGTTTGCCTCATTAAAAGCCGGCGAACCGCTTGACAATGCGGTCGATGTGAGCCGGCAATATTGACGAAAAACGGTGCTCTATGATCGAGAATGGGCACCGTTTCGTTTTGATCAGCGGTCAGTGACGACGATATACGCCGCTTTCATCGGGCCGTGGACGCCGACGACCAAGTTCATTTCAATGTCGGCCGAGTTGCTCGGGCCGGTGATGAAGTTGATGCATGACGGAATGAGGACGCCTTTTTCAATTTGCTCGTGAATGATCGCCGCCGCTTGCGTCATGCGAGGCACAACGGTGCTTTTCGGCACGATGGCGATATACGTTTTCGGCAAAAAGTGAATAGCCCGCCCTTGTTCATTGCGCGAAAACAAAACGACCGTCCCTGACTCGGCGAGTGTGATGTCGCTAAAAGCGATGCCGACGTTCGCCTGTTCGGCGGCGTCAATGTTTTGGCGTCCAAGCGCCGGGTTCCACGTATGGACGGCGATTTGCTCGGCCGGCCATTCGTCTTGAAGCAGAGTGGACAGCCCATACTCGGCAAAGCGCGGGTCATCCGGCACGATGACTGGGCCTCCGCCATAAGCCGTGACTTGTTGCTTGAGCACCCCAGCAAGTCCGGCGTTTGTCGTCTCGATGTAATCAGTATGAATCAGTTTACATTGTTCGCGAAGCACTGCCAACAAGTCGTCTTGGCTATAGCCGGCAAACACTGTCCATTGCGGCGCACAGTCCCATTGCGGCCGGGAGACGCCGGATAGGCGGGGAGCTCTCCCGAGGCGATGGGCGATGTTTTCTAAAAACGCGTCACGGTTGTGAATAGCACCACGCGTCATGATGGGTTTCCTCCTTTTTGGCGGTCGCGGAACCAGTCGCGGAACCGCTCTTTGCTTGGCGCCGGAAATTCGCGGCTTTCCGTCCACGCTTTGAGCGGGCCGGGGCCTTTCGTAATGCGCCCGTCCTCTACAAACGGTGCGAAGGCGCTCGGTGCGAATTTCGTGCCGAAGCGGTACAGCGACGATGAGGCTGTCCCGAGGCGGAACGCTTTCATCGCCAGTTTTTCTGCGGCCGGCGCTTTTCCTTCCCGCTCGACGATGATTTGGCGATGTTTGATGAGAAGCTCGTGAAGCGGGATTTTCACCGGGCATGCCTCCGTACAGGCCGCGCAAAGGGAAGACGCGTACGGAAGCTCCTTGTAGTCGTCGTAACCGTCTAAGAGCGGCGACAAGACCGCTCCGATTGGGCCGGAGTAAATCGAGCCGTACGAATGGCCGCCGATATGGCGATATACTGGACAAACGTTGACGCAAGCCGCGCAGCGGATGCATTGCAATATGGGCTGGAATTCCGTCCCTAAAATCGAGGAGCGTCCGTTGTCAACGATGACGAGATGGAATTCTTCCGGACCGTCAGCGTCTCCTTCATCGCGCGGACCGGTGAGAACGGTGATGTAGCTCGTCAGTTTTTGCCCGACGGCGCTGCGCGTCAGCATGCTCACAAGCACTTCCATCTCCTCAAACGTCGGAACGATCCGCTCCATCCCCATGACGGTAATTTGTGTTTTCGGCAATGCGGTCACCAAATCGGCGTTGCCTTCGTTCGTGACGAGCGTGATCGAGCCCGATTCGGCGATGGCGAAGTTGCACCCGGTGATGCCGATGTCAGCGGTCAAATAGTCGCGCCGCAGCATCTCACGGGCATGGCGGGCGAGTTCAACCGGATCGGACGACTTCGTATAGCCGAGCTTGCGGCGGAAGACGTCGCGAATTTGCTCTTTGTTTTTATGGAGCGCCGGACCGACGATATGCGACGGCGGGTCATGGTCATCGATTTGCAAAATGTATTCGCCAAGGTCCGTTTCGACCACTTGGCAGCCGATGGCTTCGAGCACCGGGTTTAAGTTGATTTCTTCGGTCACCATCGATTTTGATTTGACGATTTTTTTCGCCTGTTTTTCCAAGGCGATGCGGCGGATGTAGTCGTTCGCTTCTTCGGCCGTCTGGGCGAAAAAGACGTGGCCGCCCCGTTTGGCAACGTTTTCACTGAGCTGCATTAAATAATAGTCCAAGTTTTCGAGCGTATGCTTTCGGATTTGTTCGGCGAGCGAGCGCCACTCCTCCCAATGGCCGAGCTCTTCGATGACGCCAAGCCGCCGCACATAGCCGCGGTCTTGCATGCCGGCGACCGCCCCGCGCATAAAATCATTTTGCAAGTTTTCCTCGACCCGCTTCCAAAACGGACCGTTTTCAATTTTCATCGGCATGTCCGAGTCCCCCTCTCTTACTTTTGGTGATTGAGCACTTCCGCGATATGCATGACGCGAATCGGTTTGCCAAGCCGCCCGATGCGGCCGCCGATGTTCATTAAACAGCCGCAGTCGGCGCCGATTAAATAGTCGGCTTCCACTTCTTCGATATGCTCGATTTTTTCATCAACCATTTGTTCGGAAATCGGCCCCATTTTGACGGAAAATGTGCCGCCAAATCCGCAGCATTGATGGGCGTTCGGCAGCGGAACGAGCTCAAGCCCTTTGACATGTTCCAACAGCCGGAGCGGTGCGTCTTTCACGCCAAGAAGCCTTGTCATATGACAGGATGTATGGTATGTTGCCCGCCCGTGGAGAGAGGCGCCGACATCCTCGACTTTGAGCACGTCAACGAGAAATTGCGTCAGCTCGTACGTTTTCGCTGCGAGCCGTTTCGCCTCCGCTTCCCATTCCGGGTCGCCGTGGAAAATGTGCGGATATTCCTTTAACATCGCCGCGCACGAGCCGGATGGGGTGACGATGTAATCAGCGTGGGCGAACGCGCGCATCATCTGTTTCATGGCTTCTTTTGACTCTTTGACATAACCGCTGTTATACGCGGGCTGGCCGCAGCACGTTTGCGCCTCTGGGAAATCAACCTCGCAGCCGAGCCGCTCGAGCAGTTCGACGGTCGCTTTGCCGGCATTCGTGTAAAAGAGATCGATGAGGCACGTGACAAACAACGATACTTTCACTTCTTCTCCCTCCTGCTTTCGGGTTGGATGAGCGGGTCATCTGATGACTATATGTCTATTATAAACCATTTTTTCAGATTCGTAGCTCTTTTTTCGCAAAAAACGCACTCAGTTTGGCTGCTGAGTGCGAACGTAGCGACGCAACACGTTTTCGACATTGGTCAAATGTTCAAGCATGCGCGCCCGGGCGGCGTCCGGATTTTGGTCGCGAATGGCTTCGAAAATCGCTTGGTGTTCGGCAAGCAGCTTTTCGGTCGTCGTTTGTTTCGAAAACAGCCAAATGCGGCGCGTTTCCCGCATCGTTTCAACGATCATGCCGGAGACACTGTTCATGATGCTTGTGAGCATCGGATTTTGCGAAGCCTCGGCGATGGCCATATGAAACGCCCAATCGGCCTTCTCCCCAAGCTCACCGCTGCCGATGCCTTCTTTCATTTGCCGAAGCGCTTGTGCCATCGCCTCAAGGTCGCGCTCTGTCCGTTTGGAGGCGGCGAGCGAGGCGGCTCCTGCCTCAAGCAGCTTGCGCACTTCAAGCAAATGCCAAATATCTTCTTTGTTCATTAAGACAGCCATTGATAACGGAAACGTCATCATCGTCGGATCGAACTCACGGACGTACGTCCCCTCGCCTTGCCGCAGTTCGATCAACCCCATTGCTTTCAAGGCAGTGAGCGCCTCGCGAATGGCGGCGCGCCCAACTTGAAATTGCTCAGCGAGCTGCTGGACGGAATCAAGTTTGTCACCGGGTTTCAGCTCGCCGTTTTTGATCATATCAAAAATCGCTTCGGCCACTTCTTCATAGATTTTTTTCGTTTTGATTCGTTTAAATGCCAATGGTTCCACCTCAATGTTCGGAAGAATGGATTTCCCGTTTTCAAAAGCAATGCGTCCGCACTGTCTATTATGATACAGCATAAAGGGGAAGGACAAGCGCTTTTTTGCGGACGGAAAGGAGAAGGGGATAAGAGAAAAAGTTAGAAAAATGAAAAAATACTATTGTCTTTTTTGTTGAGTACTTTTATAATGTGAGACAGACGGCGTTTCTTATCCGGTCATCTGATGACTGGAAGAGTGGAACACAAAGGTGAGCGGTCGATCATTTGCAAACGCCGATAAGTCAGGCACAAAGGGGAGGAGAAAACCGCATGTGGAAGCAGGACTTCACGCCAATCGCCGACCAGCTTTGGTTATCGGCCATTGTTGCACTCATTCCGATTTTGTATTTCTTTTGGGCGCTGGCTGTCAAGCGGATGAAAGGGCACATCGCTGGGTTGACGACGTTATTGCTTGCTGTTGCGTTGGCTGTAATCGCTTACAGAATGCCGGCTGGAAAAGCGGTTATGTCAGTGACGCAAGGCGCGGTGTACGGATTGTTGCCGATCGGCTGGATCATCATCACCTCTGTCTTTTTATACAAGCTGACGGTGAAAACAGGCCACTTTGACATTATCCGCAATTCGGTTGTCTCGCTCACCGAAGACCGCCGGCTGCAAGCGTTGCTGATTGCCTTTTCGTTTGGCGCCTTTTTGGAAGGAGCAGCTGGGTTTGGCGCGCCGGTGGCGATTTCAGCGGCGCTTCTTGCCGGGTTGGGGTTCAACCCGCTGTATGCCGCGGGCATTTGCTTGATCGCCAACACAGCGCCGGTGGCGTTCGGGGCGGTCGGGATTCCAATCATCTCGATGGAAGGGCCGACTGGCGTGCCGGCGATGGAAATCTCAAAAATGGTTGGGCGGCAGCTGCCGTTTTTATCGGTGTTCATTCCGTTCTATCTTGTCTTGATTATGGCGGGATGGAAAAAGACGGTGGAAGTGTTGCCGGCCATTATCGTTTCCGGTGTTTCGTTTGCGCTGACGCAATATTTCACCTCGAACTTTTTAGGACCGGAGCTGCCGGACATTTTGTCCTCGCTCGTTTCGATCGTCGCGTTGGCTGTCTTTTTGAAATATTGGAAGCCGAAAAGCACATTCCGCTTTGCAACAGAGTCGGAAGTGGCGGCCGCTGGGCAAGTTGCTCGCGCGACGCAACGCGGCGGGGAAGTATTCCGCGCTTGGTCGCCGTTCCTCGTGCTGACGGCGTTGATCTCGCTGTGGGGCATCCCGCAGGTGAAGGCGGCGCTCACTGGCCATTATGAAGGGACAAACAGCTTGTTGAAGTTGGTCAACGCTATCGGCGTCCACTTGACGTTTATGCCGCCTGTGCCGGGGCTCAACAACCAAATTTTGAACCCAAGCGGCCAGCCAATCGCTGCAGTGTATAAGCTTGAGCTGCTCGGCGCGGCTGGGACGGCGATTTTGCTGGCAGCGGTCGTCACAAAGTTCATCATCGGCATCTCGTGGAAAGATTGGGCGCGTACGTTTGTGGAAACGCTTAACGAATTGAAATTCCCGATCATCACGATCGCTTCGGTTGTCGGCTTTGCCTATATCGCCAACTCGTCGGGCATGAGCACGACGCTTGGGATGGCGTTGGCCAAAACAGGCCCGTTGTTCCCGTTCTTCTCGCCGATTTTAGGCTGGCTTGGCGTGTTTATCACCGGTTCCGACACGTCGTCGAACTTGTTGTTTGGCAACTTGCAAAAAGTGACGGCGACATCGATTGGCATGGATCCGGTGCTGGCGTTGGCGGCCAACTCATCAGGCGGCGTTGTCGGGAAAATGATTTCGCCGCAATCGATCGCCGTCGCCTGTGCGGCCGTCGGTTTGACCGGCAAAGAATCCGACTTGTTCCGCTTCACGGTCAAACATAGCGTGTTCTTAATCATCTTGATTGGCGTTCTCGTTTACTTGCAATCGACGGTATTGTCGTGGATGATTCCATAACGGCCACAAAGGGGGACGAGTATTGTCGATCTGTTGCTCGAAGCGGTCGAAGGAGCACAGGCGGCGAAGGAGGAAGAGCGAATTCGGAAAACGTCATAACGCGGCAGTCTGGCGTTTTTGCCGAATGTCGGTTGTTTGAAGCAAAAAAAGAAGGTGTCCCGAAAGCAGCGGGACACCTTTTCCATTATGACTTGTTTGGGGAAAACAACCGTTTGGATGTTGCATTAGTCCTTTAAGGTGGCGCGGCGATGCCGATTCGAGGCGTGCCAAATGTCCAGCGGGCGCCCAGCAGAGGCTAAAGTGCTGCGCTGAGCCGTTTCGGCATTGCTCGCAGCGCTTTCCCAGTTCCGATCGCAACGGCTTCAGACGGATTGGGAGCGACATGCACCGGTACGTGCAGCTCGGATCATTTGCCGTGCATAAAAATTTTTTGATCTCATGTATAAAAAACGAAAAGGGAGGAAATGAATAATAGCGTAACGTTTTCCAAGTATTCCCCCGATCCCCTATGAAATATAGCATTGGGCTCTCCGGTTTTGGAGGGCCGCTTTTTTTTGCATAATAAAAACCCCCTGTCTATTAGGCGGACTTAATATGACAGAGAGCTTTTCCGACGGAGCTGTTACAGCCGTTTGGCTCCGACATATTTCGTTTTCCAGTAGTTGCTGTTTAAACTGTCGATTTTCACGCCACGGGAAACGGCATGGATGACTTGATTGTTGCCGATGTAAATAGCCACGTGGGAGACGCCTTTCGTCTGTTTGGAAGTGTCGAAAAACACTAAATCTCCCGGCTGTAATTGGGACTTATGTACGTATGTACCTTCTTTGTACATTTCTCGCGAAGTGCGAGGCAGGATGACGCCCACTTTTTTATGGGTATAGTAGACAAATCCTGAGCAGTCAAATCCTTTTGGCGTCGTCCCGCCATATCGGTAAGGGGTGCCGATCAGCTTTTTCGCTTCGATGATGAGCCGTGCTTTGTTGGCGGCTGCATCTGAATTGGAAGTGCTTACAAAGAAGGAGGAAAATAGAACGATCATGGATACGAACAGGAGAGAATACCATTTTTTCATTTCCCCTAACCCCCGACAAAATCTTTTCCGATTCGACGTCTCTCAACTAGAGTATAGCAGAGGAAACTAGACTTGTTTTTTACAGTTGGATTAAATAATGTTACAGCGCCGTTACAAATATAGCACCTCGTCCTAAAGGCTTATACCAATAGATAGATATTTTCGTTTCGGCCGACCTGGCTTTATGGCCGTAAGCGTGGAAACGGTGTCTCATACCCGAGTCCTATGACCGGTAGATGAATGTCGTAAGCTGTCGAACAAATAGGAACGGTGGAGGGAGGCAGCGCGAAGAATGGTCGTCTTATAATGAAAGCAAAGCGTCGAAGAATCGATGACGGTGATGGATGATGTCGAATCAACTTGAATATATCTTGTATATTTTTGGCCTTTTTTTGACGGTCGGCGGTGTCTATGTATACGGCCATTGGATGGCAAAACGTCATTGGGGGGGCATCCCATGGCTGGCGGCGCCGAGACTGACTGTTGTGTTTGCCACCGTTTCCCTGCTTTTTTTAGGGGCAGGGATGATCTATATCCATTATGCTGAAAAACAAGAACATCGTGAATATGAGGAAGCCGCAAAGCAAATCGCCGGCATGATCGCCGGCGATTTGGCCGCCATGGGGCACGAACGGCTCGATGAAAGGGCGGAACATCTGCCTGCGTATCACACGGTGATGGCGGTGCTGGAGCGTTGGCAACATTATGGCCGCGTGTTGAGCGTGTATACGTTAAAAAAGAATGAACGCGGTGAGCTATATTTCGTTGCAGCGCCAGCGACTGACTACAATCGGAACGGCCGCATCGACGGCGAAAAGGAACAAGCTGTTCCACCTGGGACGGTTTACCGCCGCCATTTTCCAGAGATCGAAGAGGCGTTCCACGGCCGGTTTGCGATGGAACAGCATCCGACAACGGATGAATGGGGAAGAAGCATCAGCGCGTTTATGCCGATTCGTCAACCGGACGGGACAGTGGATGCGGTTGTTGGCATCGATTTTGATGCCAAAACGTATGAGCAACATTTGCAGCGAGGACGGAAACAGGCGATGTGGACGATGATGGCCATGTTTTTGGCGTCAGCGGTTGCCTATTTGCTCGCTTTGCATCAACAAATGGAACGGAAGGCGTTGGCTGTCTATAAAAAAACGCTCGCATCCAACGAGCATCGGCTGCGGAGGCTGGCGGAAATGACGATGGAAGGGCTGATCGTCTACGCGCATGGGAAAGTCGTTGAGGTCAATGAAGCGGTGTGCCGTTTGCTCGGCTATTCAGAAAGCGAGCTGATTCATTTGCCGATCGGGGAGTTAGTCGTTGATGGATCCATGAAACTGAATCGTCCGCATGAGGAACCGGAGCGCCTTGAAATCGAGCTGCGCCGAAAAGACGGCACCACATTTCCAGCGGAAATCGTCCGGCGCCGCTACGATTATGAGGGGGAAAAAGTGACGGTGGCCGCCGTCCGCGATTTGACGGAACAAAAACAAAACGAAGAGCGGATGCGTTATATCGCCAATCATGATGAACTGACTGGGCTGCCGAACAAGGAGGCGATGTATAAAGCGGTGGAGCGTTGCCTTGTTGAGGCGAAACAGCATCGCCATGAAGCGGCGGTCATATTTTTAGAAGTGAGTGGGATGAAAACGATCAACGATTTTTATGGCTACGCAGTCGGGGACGAAGTGCTCCTCCATTTGGCGCAAGAATGGAAAGAAAAGCAAGGAATGACCGTCGGGCGCTGGAGCGGGAATGAGTTCATCGCATTGGTGCCAAACAGCACACATCAAAAGGCTGAAGAAATGGCGAAACAGCTCATTGAGGCGGCGGACGAACCGATTGTCGTCAATGGGATGGAATTGTATGTGACCGTGAACATCGGCATCAGCGTCTACCCAAAAGATGGGGAGGATGCAAAAACGTTGATTCGCAAGGCGGATATTGCTCGCTACGAGGCGCGAAAAAAAGCGGCGAGCGATTTTCTCTTTTTCACGGAGCCGATGGCGATTCGTCTCAATGAAAAGATGGCGATGGAACGCGACTTGCGGCGTGCGCTTGAAAATGAGGAATTTGAATTGTACTATCAGCCGCAAATTCGGCTTCACGACCGGCAAGTGATCGGCATGGAGGCGTTGATTCGCTGGCGCCATCCGGAAAAAGGGATGGTTTCGCCGTCATTGTTTATCCCGGTTGCCGAACAGACCGGCATGATCATCCCGATCAATGAATGGGTCATCCGCACGGCTTGTGAGCAGACGAAGCAACTGCTTGATCGTTTTCCTGACTTGTCCGTTTCCATCAACTTATCGCCATATGAATTTGAAAGCCGCCGATTTGTGGATAAACTCGCCCGCCTGCTCGCCGACGCCGGGCTGCCGCCGCACCATTTAGACCTGGAAATTACGGAGCGGATGACCATGGATACAGAACGTGCGCTTGATATTCTCTCGAAACTGAAGGGGCTTGGTGTGACGATCAGCATGGATGATTTCGGCACTGGTTACAGTTCGCTCAGCTACTTGACGGATTTGCCGATCGATCGGCTGAAGATCGACCGTTCGTTCGTTCAGCATATTCAAGGAAAAAAAGATGTCATCTTGCCGGCGATCATCCGACTCGGGCATAATATAGGTGTAAAGGTGCTGGCTGAAGGGGTCGAAACGGAGACCGAAGCGGCTTATTTGCAAGGAAAACGGTGCGACGAGGCGCAAGGCTATTATTTTTCCCCGCCGCTTCCGTATGACGAGCTCGTCCGGTTCTTAAACGAGCAGCGCGTGAGGCGGCAGGCGCAGGAGCTGACGTAACATGGACGGATTTTGGCGCATCGCCGAGGAGAAAATTCGCGAGGCGATGAAAAACGGGGAGTTCGACAACTTGCCCGGCTTCGGCAAACCGCTTGAGATTGAAGACCTTTCCCGCATTCCAGAGGAGCTGCGGCTCGGGTATTTGTTGCTGAAAAACGCCGGCTATGTGAGGGAAGAAGCGGAGTTGCGCAAAGAGCTTTTGACGCTCGAGGACTTGCTTCGTTGCTGCGAGGATGATGAGGAAAAACGGGAGCTGGAGAAAAAGCGGACGGAAAAGCAGCTTCGGTTTGCGGAACTGATGAAGAAACGGGGGCAGACAAACTCGAAGGCATTGCGCGACTACGGGCGGCGCATTGAAGAGAAATTTCGCTAGACGATTCCTTAATATCCTGAGGAAACACGATTGTTTTGCGGGTTTCCTCATTTTTTATGCAAAGATGTCCAAAAAACGGGGAAAATAAGGAAGGAGTAAATGATCGGAAAGGAGGCAGCGCAAAGGAGGGAAAATAAAGAATGATTGATCCCAGCTGTCTAGTCGTTGATGGATCGTGAACGAAATGAAAAAAGGAGTGCACATGATGAGAAAATTATGGGTTGCCTTTTTTGCTTCGCTCGTTCTGGCGATGCCGTCATGGGTGTCTGCTCGAAGCCATGCAGGCGGGGGGGCCGATGTGCATTTGCCGGTCGGCCATATGTGGAAGCATGAGGGACTTGACGAGCAAAAGTGGATGGAGATGGTCCAAAAATATACGCCCGAGCAGGAAGAAGAATGGAAAAAAGTGCTGGATGAGCGGAACGCGTTGCGTCAGCAGTTGAACGATGAAAATGTGAAACAGGCCATCAAAGAAAAGTGCAAAAAGATGAAAAAAGAGCGCGAAGCAGCGCTTGACCGGCTCATCGATCAGCTAGTCGATAAAAAAATCACAAAAGAACAGTTTAAGAAAGAATGGAAACAGTTACATAAAAAGAAACAGTGGATGACGAAAGAAGAAAAACAGCAGCTTCATCTGCTTCATGAACAAACGAGACAGGCTATGGAGAACAATGATCAGGAGGCCATGAAAAAACTGCTCCCGCAATGGCTCGATCATATGAAAAAGAAAAATGAACGGTTGGCGAAATGGCTTCAGGAAGTGAAACAAGGATGATATAATGAAAAAAAAGGCCGTGTTCGATGCACGGCTTCTTTTTTTCTTCATCTTGCTTTTCAGCCTCACATTTCGCACCCTCCCGACGAAAATCGGGAGGATTTTTTCATTCCGATGTCGAATGAATCCTTGACACACAAGGAACGTAAAGGAGTTTTTCTCTCATGAATGTGAAAGTCAAAGGGGTCTATCGTAATGGTTATTTGAATATAATAAGTGTTCTAGTCAAAAAACTCGACATCCCCCACTTGATTGACCATCTTGTGCCCGTCGATCCACAATGCCAAACGCGAGTCAGCGATGCCGTTCAAGCCATCCTTTACAATCTATTTGACGGCCGGCAAGCCCTGGTTCACTTAGAACGATGGGCTCAGGAGATCGATCTGGAGAAACTCATCCGTCCCGGTCTCCAGCCTTCCTGGTTGAACGACGATGCCTTGGCCCGTCATCTCGACCGCTTGTATGAGGCCGATATTCACAAGGTCATCAGCACTTGCTTGATTCACATTTATCGCAAAGAAGGCCTTTCCCTCCGAGCCTTTCACGCTGATACGACGGACAAGACGGTTTACGGAGCGTATGAGTCGGCCTCATTAGAGGCTTTGCAGATCACACATGGCTATAACCGCCATCACCGTTGGCAAAAACAGATCGGCTTCGGGCTGGTCGGCAACGAGGATGGCATCCCGTTTTACGGCGATGTGCATGACGGCAATCTATCGGATAAGGCGTGGAATCCTGAGGTGCTGTCGCGGATCCACGAACAGTTCAAACAAGCCAAGATCGACGACGAATGGATTTACGTGGCCGATTCCGCCGCGATGACGAAAGACACCTTGGCGCAGACAAAAGCCGCCCGTGCCTTTTTGATCACCAGAGGCCCTTCGTCGCTTCGAATCGTGAAACAGGCGCTCGCGGAGGCCGATTCGCCTCACATCCCGTGGAGCGAACCCTTTACCCTAGCGGAGAGAAACGGCGCCACGTACCGGGTATGGGAAACGGCCGCGACCTATGAAGGCCACCCGGTTCGGCTGATCGTCGTCGAATCGAGCGCGCTCGACCAGCGCAAAGGAAAAACCCTCGAAAAAGAGCGAGTCAAAGAAGCGGAGCTTCTTCGCGAGGAACAAGTCCGTTGGGAGCGCCACCCCTTCTCCTGCCGCGAAGACGCCGAACAAGCCTTGACGTCCCTCAAGGCGTCCCTTCGCCCTCGGTTTCATCGAGTGGAGGCCGCGGTCGAAGAGATCGTGCGTCCGAAAAAACGGCGAGGACGGCCGAAAAAAGGGGCGGAACCCGAGATGGAGACGCTGTACACCCTTCGCCTAAACGTCGAATTCGACCAACCGGCATGGGAACAGGCAAGACGGAAAGCGTCCCGGTTTGTCCTCGTCACGACCGTTCCGAAGGAATGGAAGGGCCAACAAATGGATGCCCAAGAGATCTTGAAGCTGTATAAAGGGCAAATCTCGGTGGAAATGAACTTCGCGTTTTTGAAAGATCCGTTTTTTACGGATGAGATTTATGTCAAAAAACCAGAACGGGTCGCCGTATTGGGCTATCTATTTCTCTTGGCCTTGGCGATTTACCGCGTTTTTCAGCGCCGGGTGCGTCAGTTCATCACACCAGAACGCCCGTTAAAAGGGGCTGGAGGCCGCAAGCTGACCCGGCCAACGGGACAGGTGATTTTTCAGCTGTTTCAATATGTGAACGTCATCCTGCTGGAGCTGCCAGACGGGCGCATCCAACGCGCACTGGATCGCTCCCTCAACCCGGATCAGCGAAGGATTCTGCAGGGATTGGGCATGGATGAGAGCATCTACGTCTAACATGATACGGAACGACTAGCGATGGTAAAAAAAGGATTACCATCGCTCGTTGTGTTGGTCAAAAAGTTATTCTGAAAAACTAAATAAAAAATCCTTTGTTTTGACCTTGTTAGGGTGCGAAATGTGAGATCATCTTTTTTGTTAAGCACATTTTGTGATGAAGATCCAAAAATATAGTTTCTAAAAGGCCGGTGATTTTTAATGAAAAAGTCGCTCACCCTAACTCTTTTTTTCAATGAGATAAGCCTTTTCAGAGCTGTTCTCGTTTCTGATCAAATACCGCCGATTTGAGCAAAAAACTAGTTTTTCACTAGCCTTCTAAAGATTATTTTACCATCAAGTATTGCGTATTAATCAGCAGAGTCATGAACCGGTTGCAAATATTTTAGTATCTCCGTCTTGATAAATATCATCCGGATAAACGTATAACCCGCCATCGTAATCCAAATCACGATTCCCCATATCATAATACGCTTTCCAAGCTAATTTGCTACAATACCACGTGCTGGTATCCGACTTGTAAGAACCTACAAATTTGTATGGTTCTCCTAATTGGTTTCTAATGTAATTACGGGCAAGGGTTCTAAATTGCTGTTCTAAAGTATAGACATATAAACCGACGGCTTGGTCGTAGTTTCTAAATTTCCTTGCCGTGGAATAGTGGACATTACTTTGTCCGTCACCAGGTTGGTTTTCTACATTCGCTTCAATGAATGCATATGAATCTAAACTACCAGTATAATAAGTACCGTCCCATACAGCGGCATGACGATAATACCCCCATGCTACTGAACCATCATGTACTCCAATAATATCGCCAGGTGCAAACGCCGCGAAAGATATGTTATTCGTACCTTTGGGTGAACCAAAAGAATCACCAGGCGCCCAGTCCGGCTCAGGGTCATCCTTGTCATAACCCTCTTTAACTCCCAATTCTGATTTTCTGACCAAGTCATACTTATCAATATTCACACTTTGTTTAAGTTTTTCTTTTTGTTCTAACACTTCTTTAACTTCTTTAACTTCTTTGCTTTCATTGTTTACAACTTTTGAGTCTGCAAAAGCATAGTTTACCAAATTCAATCCAGATAGTAGTGTTACAAACGATGAGGCTACCAAAAATTTCTTAAATTTCCCTTTCAAGTAAATACCTCCTCTACCACTGATGTGTAAATAACTGTAGATGAGCAATTTTCATTACAATATTTTCCGTTAACAAAGAGACCAACCTACAGTTTATTAGTGAATTTGCTCAACTATATAGATGCAATTTGAAGTTTTACCATTTGCAGCTTTTCCCGAGTATTTGATCGACTGTCGGGCGACCGAACAACGCCGCTTAAGGTGATCGCGCCTAGAATCATCTTTTTCATGGCGCTGACTGTTTCGGCCGCGTCTATCTTTACTTTTGTGCATGGGCGGGGCACCTCTCTTTTGGACGCGGTATGAGAACCTCGCGTGCGGTCGCAAAACGATGGACGCAGACTGGCTGTTGGTTTATAATATTTTTGAATCATTTGAATATTCGGGAGGAAAGGGAATGGAACCAACCGTTGTCGAAACACGGTATGGACGGCTGCGCGGGGGGACGAAGGAAGGCGTTTTCGTTTGGAAAGGAATTCCGTATGCGAAAGCGCCGGTCGGCGAGCGTCGGTTTCTTCCGCCGGAACCGCCCGATGCGTGGGATGGGGTGCGGGAGGCGGCCGCGTTTGGCCCCGTGGTCATGCAGCCGTCGGATACGATTTTCAGCGGATTGCTCGGGCGGATGAGCGAGGCGCCGAGCGAAGACGGGCTGTACCTGAACATTTGGTCGCCCGCGGCGGATGGGAAGAAGCGCCCGGTGTTGTTTTGGATTCATGGCGGCGCCTTTTTGTTCGGTTCGGGTTCTTCGCCGTGGTATGATGGGACGGCGTTCGCGAAACACGGCGATGTTGTTGTTGTGACGATCAACTACCGAATGAACGTGTTTGGCTTTTTGCATCTGGGGGATTTGTTTGGCGAAGAGTACGCTCAAGCCGGGAATCTCGGAATTTTGGACCAAGTGGCGGCATTGCGCTGGGTGAAGGAGAACATTGAGGCGTTTGGCGGCGATCCGGACAATGTGACGATTTTCGGCGAATCGGCCGGAGCGGCGAGCGTCGGCGTGCTGTTGTCGCTTCCGGAGGCGAGGGGGCTGTTTCGGCGCGCCATTTTGCAAAGCGGTTCGGGATCGCTTCTCCTCCGTTCGCCCAAGACCGCCATGGCGATGACCGAGCGCATTCTCGAGCGCGCCGGCATCCGTCCGGGCGACCGCGGCCGGCTCTTGTCGATTCCCGCCGAGGAGCTGCTGCGGGCGGCGCTGTCGATCGGTCCGGGAATCATGTACGGTCCGGTGGTGGATGGCCGCGTATTGCGGCGCCATCCGATCAAGGCGCTCCACGACGGGGCGGCCAGCGGCATTCCGATTCTCATCGGCGTGACGAAAGACGAGTACAACCTGTTTACCTTGACGGATCCGTCATGGATGAAGCTTGGCGAACACGAACTGCTTGACCGGATCAACCGTGAAGTCGGGCCCGTGCCGGAGGCGGCGATTCGCTATTATGCAGAAACGGCGGAGCCGTCGACGCCCGCCTGGCAAAAGTGGCTTCGCATCATGACGTACCGCGTGTTTGTCGAGGGGATGCTGCGGACAGCGGACGCCCAAGCGGCCCACGGAGCGGATGTGTACATGTACCGGTTTGACTATGAAACGCCGGTGTTCGGCGGGCAGCTGAAAGCATGCCACGCGCTCGAGCTGCCGTTTGTGTTTCACAATCTCCATCAGCCGGGCGTCGCGAATTTCGTCGGCAACCGGCCGGAGCGCGAGGCGATCGCTGACCAAATGCATTACGCCTGGCTGGCGTTTGCCCGCACCGGCAACCCGAACGGCGATCACTTGCCGGAAGCGTGGCCGGCGTATACGAGCGAGCGCAAGGCGGCCTTTGTCTTTTCAGCCGCCAGCCATGTCGAAGATGATCCGTTTGGCCGCGAGCGGGCGGCATGGCAAGGACGCTAGAAGATTTGATTCGTGAGGGAGCACCGCCATCTGTGAAAAAATGGAGCTTCGGCCTCTCTCCGCTAAACCAACAAAGGAACGGCCAACCGCCGTTCCTTTGTTATTCGTTTGCCCCCTGAGAAGGAAGCCCGAACTGTTCCGCCAGCGCCGGGTCGCGGTCGATGGCCTCGATGAGCTTGCGCATGACGTTGACGTCAAACGTAAAGTTCGCCCCAATCGGCGAGGTGACGAAAATTTTCCCTTTCTTCGCCTCCCGCGCCCGTTTGAATTGATAGCCGTCAATCGCGATGACGACTCGTTCGTCCGGTCTTGCCATTGAAGTCCCTCCAGTCGTTGCCGATTTGCTTTCTATTGTAACGTATTTCGGCGGCGGACGACAATGATCATACCGCACCCGATTCATGGAGCGTCAAGCGGATGGAGGATGAAACGCTCCCCCATCTATGCCAAAGGGGAGGGGCAGGGATTTTTTTGGCCCCATCCCTTCGATTTAGCCCTCTAGGAGGCTGGTGAAAAAGTACAAAATGCTGCTAGTTCCAGCTATTTCTCAATTAGCAAAACCTTGCGAAATCAGCCTTCTTTTTTGGCGAAATGCCGCTGATTTGCTCGTGACAGCCGTTTTTCACCGGCCTTCTAGAAAAGACAGGAAATGTAGTCTTTCCTTTAACATCGTTCCATTCTTTCGCTGCCTCCAGGCCGATCAGATCAGGTCAGATACGTTGCGATTTTTGCCAGGCATTCGTCAATGATTTCATCGATTTCCTCCATTTGAGCATCTTCTGGCTTGTATTTTTTTAAAACTTTTAGATGAGGGGCTTTCCAATCTAATGTTTCACAAAAAAGAGAATCTGTTCCTTTCGTTGTGTTGAGACAGGCCCGCCAGTTGCCGCCAACGGCGATCTATGGTATAGTGAAATTATTGCAACGTCGGTCGTTGGAGGTGTCAGGCATGCATGCCTTGCTTGTGACGCTGCTTGTCATTGTGTCGATCGCGCTGATCGCAGTTGTCTTGCTGCAGTCGGGCCGCAGCGCCGGGCTGTCGGGGGCGATCACCGGCGGCGCCGAGCAATTGTTCGGGAAGCAGAAAGCCCGTGGGCTCGATGCGGTGTTTCAGCGCGTCACGGTCGTGTTGGCCGTCTTGTTTTTCGTATTGACGATCTTGGTTACGTACGTACAGCCATCATAAGTCAAACATGGGGCGGTCCATAGAATGAAGGGCTGCCCTTTCTATTTCACACTAGAGAGGAAGGAGAACCTATGATGAAAATTGTTCCGCCGAAGCCGTTTTTCTTTGAAGCCGGGGAGCGGGCGGTGCTGCTTTTGCATGGGTTCACCGGCAACTCCGCAGATGTCCGGATGCTCGGACGCTTTCTCGAATCAAAAGGCTACACGTGCCATGCGCCGATTTACAAAGGGCATGGCGTGCCGCCGGAAGAGCTCGTTCACACCGGACCGGATGATTGGTGGCAAGACGTCATGAACGGCTATCAGTTTTTGAAAAACAAAGGCTACGAAAAAATTGCCGTGGCTGGATTGTCTCTTGGAGGCGTATTTTCTCTCAAATTAGGCTACACTGTACCTATACAAGGCATTGTGACGATGTGCGCGCCGATGTACATCAAAAGCGAAGAAACGATGTACGAAGGCGTGCTCGAGTATGCGCGCGAGTATAAAAAGCGGGAAGGAAAATCAGAAGAACAGATCGAACAGGAAATGGAACGGTTCAAACAAACGCCGATGAAGACGTTGAAAGCCTTGCAAGAACTCATTGCCGATGTGCGCGCCCACCTTGATTTGGTTTATGCACCGACGTTCGTCGTCCAAGCGCGCCATGATGAGATGATCAATCCAGACAGCGCGAACATCATTTATAACGAAATTGAATCGCCGGTCAAACAAATCAAATGGTATGAGCAATCAGGCCATGTGATTACGCTTGATCAAGAAAAAGATCAGCTGCATGAAGATATTTATGCATTTCTTGAATCGTTAGATTGGTAATGGAGAAAGGAGGGGATGGCCAATGGATCATATGTTGGCCGAACGCATTTTAACGTTTATGCGCGATGAGGCGTACAAACCGCTGACCGTTGAGGAACTGGAGGAAGCGTTTGGGATTGCGGATGCTGAGGAGTTTAAAACGTTTGTCAAAACGCTTGTCGCCATGGAAGAGGAAGGTCTTGTCGTCCGTACGCGCAGCAACCGCTACGGCGTGCCTGAGCGGATGAATCTCGTGCGCGGCAAGGTGATTGGCCACCCGAAAGGATTCGCGTTTGTCACACCGGAGGAGCCGGGACTGGATGATATTTTCATCCCGCCGTCCGAATTGAAAAACGCGATGCATGGCGACACGGTGCTTGTGCGCGTCCAAGCCGATTCATCCGGGGCGCGCCGCGAAGGAACGATCGTCCGCATTTTGGAGCGCGGGGTGAAAGAGGTCGTCGGCACGTACACGGAAAGCAAATATTTCGGCTTTGTCATCCCGGATGACAAACGGATCGTCAATGACATTTTCATCCCGAAAAACGCGGCGAACGGCGCGGTCGAAGGGCATAAAGTCGTCGTCCGGCTCACCTCGTACCCGGAAGGACGAATGAGCGCTGAAGGGGAAGTCGTGCAAATTCTCGGTCATAAAAACGACCCGGGCGTCGACATTTTGGCGATCATCTATAAATACGGCCTTCCGCTTCAATTTCCAGAAGACGTGATCGAGCACGCCAACCGGGTGCCGGACGTCATTACGGAGAAAGACTTGGAAGGGCGCCGCGATTTGCGCGGCGAGATGATCGTCACGATTGACGGGGAAGATGCGAAGGATTTGGATGACGCGGTGACCGTGACGAAGCTGGAAAACGGCAACTATAAGCTCGGCGTTCATATCGCCGATGTCAGCTACTATGTTGAGGAAGGCTCGCCTATTGACCGCGAGGCGTATGAACGCGGCACGAGCGTTTATTTGGTTGACCGCGTTATCCCGATGATCCCGCATCGGCTGTCGAACGGCATTTGCTCGCTCAACCCGAAAGTCGATCGGCTGACGCTCTCGTGCGAAATGGAAATCACCCCGCAAGGAGAAGTCGTCCGCCATGAAATTTTCCCAAGCGTCATCCGCACGGCGGAACGGATGACGTATTCCGATGTCAATAAAATTCTCGTTGACAAAGACGAAGCCTTGCGGGAAAAATATGGGCCGCTTGTGCCGATGTTTGAGCTGATGGCTGAGCTTGCTGACATTTTGCGGGCGAAGCGGATGAAGCGCGGGGCGATTGATTTCGATTTTAAGGAGGCGAAGGTGCTTGTCGATGAAAACGGCAAGCCGTACGATGTCGTCTTGCGCGAGCGGTCGGTCGCTGAGCAGTTGATTGAAGAGTTTATGCTGGCGGCGAACGAAACGGTGGCTGAGCATTTCCATTGGTTGAACGTGCCATTTATTTACCGTGTTCACGAGGATCCGAAGCCGGAAAAACTGCAGCGCTTTTTAGAGTTCATCACGAACTTCGGCTATGTCGTGAAAGGAACGGGCAACCAAATCCATCCGCGCGCCCTCCAGCAAATTCTCGAAGCGGTGCGCGGCGAGCCGGAAGAAATGGTGATCTCGACCGTCATGCTTCGGTCGATGAAACAGGCGCGCTATGACGCCGAGAGCCTCGGCCATTACGGCCTGTCGACCGAGTTTTACACCCATTTTACGTCACCGATCCGCCGCTACCCGGATTTGATCGTCCATCGGTTGATCCGGACGTATCTCATTAACGGCCAGATGGATCTTGACACCCAGCAAAAATGGGCGGAAAAGCTGCCTGAAATTGCGGAACACGCTTCCGATATGGAGCGGCGCGCCGTTGAGGCGGAGCGGGAGACGGACGATCTGAAGAAAACCGAGTTTATGGAAGACAAAATCGAGATGGAGTTTGACGGCATTATCAGCTCGGTGACGAACTTCGGCTTGTTCGTTGAGCTGCCGAACACGATCGAAGGCTTGGTGCACGTCAGCTACTTAACGGACGACTATTACCGCTACGACGAACGCCACTACGCGTTGATCGGCGAACGGACCGGGAAAATGTACCGCATCGGCGATGAAATCACCGTCCGCGTCATCAACGTGAACAAAGACGAACGGATCGTCGATTTTGAAGTCGTCGGCATGAAGGGACGCCGTCCGCCGAAAGCGAAAGCCGCTCCGGTCGTCATTGAAGGGAAAAAGCAAAAGAAAGGAAAAGCGAAGGCGGAGCCGAAAGCGCAAAGCGGCTCAAACCGCAGCGCGAAGCCGAAAAAGAAGAAAAAGAAAAAACGGTGAGGAAAAGCCGAACGGGCGGCTTTTCCTTCTTTTTCGTTTTTGGTAAAATAAGAAACGCTACGATGAGGAGGGGGAAAACGGATGCCGAAAGGCGAAGGAAAAGTGATCGCCCAAAACAAAAAAGCGCACCACGACTATTTCATCGAAGAGACGTATGAAGCCGGCCTTGTGCTGCAAGGGACGGAAATCAAATCGATCCGCAACGGCCGGGTGAATTTGAAAGATTCGTTCGCCAAAGTGGAAAAAGGGGAAGTGTTTCTCCATAACATGCATATCAGCCCGTACGAACAAGGCAACCGCTACAACCATGATCCGCTTCGGACGAGAAAGCTCCTTTTGCACCGCCGCGAAATCAACAAGCTGATCGGCTACACGAAAGAGCAAGGGTATACGCTCGTGCCGCTCAAATTGTATATCAAGAACGGCTTTGCCAAAGTGGAGCTCGGGGTGGCCAAAGGAAAGAAAAAATACGACAAACGGGAAGACATGAAGCGGAAAGAAGCGCAGCGCGAAATCGAGCGGGCGTTCCGCGAGCGGCAAAAACTATAGAGGGTTGGTGATTCAAAGAAAAAACGGGAGATCCCAATTCTTTTTCTATTAGAAAAACCCTGTTGGATCGACATGCCTTTCTCGTCCAGCGCCGCCGATCTGGGTGCAAAACCCGTTTTTCACCAGCCTTATAGGGAGTGGGTGGTGTATGGGAAAAACAGTTCTCAATCGAATCTTCTCAAGTGGAGAAGCATTGAAACATCGGCTCTTCTTTCCTGGCGAACTCCATCGCTTTGGCAAAAATGACCGTTTTTCACCGGGATTGAAAACATTCCCATTGAAAATGCGCATCGCCATGGTATAATAAATCATGCAACAGCCAGTTATCCATGGCTTAAGCTGTTCCGGTCTTTCTTCGCCACCGCGGGGACGATCCGGATTCGACAGGGGTAGGTCGAGCTTAAGCGGCGAGCCGAGGGGGACGTCCTCGTAAAAACGTCACCTAAAGATAACTGGCAAACAAAACTACGCTTTAGCTGCCTAATTGCTGCAGCTAGCTCCTCCCGCCATCGCCCGCGTGGCGTTCGAGGGGCTCATATGAAGCGGGCTACGCCCAAATCCGCCGCCTGAGGATGAGGGAAGAGACGAACCAGGCTAGCCGCCGGGAGGCCTGTCGGTAGGCGGAACGGACGGCGAAGCGAAATATACCGACTACGCTCGTAGATGCTTAAGTGGCGATGCCTCTGGACGTGGGTTCGACTCCCACCGTCTCCATTTCCAACATCCAAACCGATGGAACATAGCAAAACCTTGGTGCGGCCGCGTTGGCGGTCGTTTTTGTTTTTGCGGAGTTCCAATGTGGCTCACGTGTCGGGCCGTTTCCGCAACCAACCATCGTCGGTTGCCCCGTCACCTGAAAGCCGATGAGGTGTTTGTGAATCTTGCGCAGAACGTGCAAAAAGAAAGAGTCAACGATACATATAGGGGATTCCGTACGTCTCTGTTCGGTTCAGTTCTGGGTATTCGGAAGTGAAATGAACCAAAATCGGACTGCCATCGCAGGAAGGGAAATGACGGAAAAAGTGCCGGTCTCCGTAGCGAATGGCTTCTAGCGCCAAGGGCAATTCCTTTTCGAATACTTGCTTTCTGCGGATGTTTTCTTCCTTGCCCATCTGCTTGCTGCCGACAAACACATAAATGAACAAGGCGAGATGTTGCCCTGCCTGTTTCCATTCTCCCAATACTTCATCGCGCATGGCATTGAGCCGTGTGGTCGCGAACGAGCGGCCGATCGCTAAATAGAGGTCTCCCGTCGCATCGGAGTGAGTTAACGTATACATTCGTCCGATGAGCGGGAACGTATGGGTGGTTCCGGCGGCGAACTGGGTGTGTAGCCGGTCGATAGAAAGGTGTTTCATGGCGGTCCCTCCTTCTTTCATCTTGTTCTGCAGCGATGATGGGCCCATAATATGAATATGCGCCTCGTTTGTTCATGATGAATGGATTCGTGATCGGGAAAAAGAGATAAAAAAGAAGGCCGAACGAGCGAATCTTTCGCTTCGTTCGGCCGAGCGATCGGCGCCTTGTTAGTCGGTTGCGGCGGATGGCTCTTTGTCTGCCGCTGCTTCACGATGAGCGGCAGGAGTGTCGGCTTCGGCCCATTGCGGGCGCCAGGCGATGCAAAGCGCCCCGCCGATGATGCCGAGAATCGTGCCGACTAAGAAGCCGCCCAAGGCGCCCATGATCGACAGAATGGCACTGAACATACCGATGATGCCGAGCAAGGTGGATAGCCGCGGCATGGCGTAGGAAAGAATCCCCATCAACATGACCATGCCGCCAAGGAAAAAGCCGGCGAACACCATGCTTCCGGGAACGAGAGAAATTTCGTATAGCTGCATCGGAATCCATAAAATCACAAGGCTTGATAACAAGAGAAACGTCGCCCCCCAAAACGGGCGGCGTTTCCGCCAGCGACCGAACGCCTGCCAGCTAGAACGAATGATGCCCAATGTTTCTCATCCTTACTGAAATTAGTTGAGTTTTTCAAAGTACACTTTCATGCCCGGCAGCGACACTTTTTGCTGGAATAAGTAGACGGTTTTGATATCACCGTTTTCGATCGTAATGCTGTCGGCTCCTTGTGTGAATTCTTTGGCCGCTTTCTCGACTGGGTTGCTGGTATCGCCGACATAGCTTTCTTTCATCGTCAAGCTGCCGAAGGAGATGTTGCCGTTGATTTGCGTCGCTTTTTGCACGAGGCCGTCAATGGAGACAGGCTCGCTCGCGACAATGACGACGCGAATGCCCAAGGCCGGGAAGTCTTTCGAAATCCGAAGACCTTGAATCGTCGCTTTATCCATTTCATTGACGAAGACCGGCGTCTGCGGCGCATTGCCTGCTTCCGCCACGCCGCCGTACATTTTAAACCCGCTGCCATTCAGTTTGTCAAATTGAACGGTAAATTCGCCGACCCCGCTGATTGGTACGGCATAGGCGACGCCTGTCAGCCCGAAGATCGACAGCAAGGCTCCGAGAAGCAGGAACCCTCCCAACAGTGCGGCGATCAGCGGCTTTTTCGCTGTACGCCCCCCAATGATGACCGGTTTTGTTGCCATTTCCATGGCGTTTCTCCTCCCCCTTTTTTTGAATGATAAGCGCTGTAAGCGCTTTAGTAAATCTGTTTAAATTTTATGACAATTATATGTTCCATTAAATCCCTATGTTTGTCGGATTTTTTAAGTGCTCTTGGACAACCGTGACGGGCAAAAGAAGGAATTGGCCGATCGAATTAAGAAAGTAGATGATCAAAGTAGTCGATAACTAGCGGGGATGCGGGGGGAGGATGGGGATGTCGAAGGAATTAAATGATCATTTGCTTCGTTTGCTTCATGAAGCGGCCGACATCTTGCATAGGTATGCGGCGGAATTGAACCGGGAATGGAAGCGGATCGGCGAAGCGCTTGGCAAGCGGAATGCGCGGGTTCAAGAGGTGTTTTCCACGCTGTGCGCATTCGTTCAGGCAAGATTGCTCCCGTACGGGGGCGAACATCCAGCGAATGGGCATCTCGAACGCATTGCGGCGTTTCATCCGGAGATGATCATATTTTCCCTGAATTTAATGGAAAATACGGTTCATCAAGTGTTGAAGGCGCATGCATCAGCAGCCGCTGCGCTGCACCCAGCCGTGCGGTATTTGTTTTTTAAATGGAATGAATGGTTGTTGTATGAAGTGAATGAGCAATCATTCAAAATCGGCGGCGATTCCTCGTGGAAAAAAGAATCCTTGTGGAAAGACGCCGTCATTTTGTTCAACGAATGGATTTTGCGGGCGCAGACGTTTGAGGAATCGGCGGCGCATATTTGTTTTGGTTTTTCCTATTTTCTTCCTTTCAGCCGCTGCGCTCTGTTTCAATTTGTCAATCAGGAGAGCACAGCCATCGGTCTGCACGGGCATGGCGTGGACAACGGGCAAATTCAGCGCTTGCGCGTGGAATTGGACAGCATTCCGATGTTGAAAGAAAGTGTGGGAAAATTGAAAGCGGAAGTGCATGAATTTCGCCATTTTCGTCCGATTTATGTGCCGAGGGCGAGCGAACAGTTTCCGCGCCTGTATGTGGACCCGTTCGGTTTGGCCTCGCTGGTGATCGTTCCGGTGTATGTGCCGACGGAAGGGAGGATGATTGGAGGCGTCGTTCTCGACCGCGGACCGGGCCGCTTCTTTGCCGTTGACCGCCGCCTGTTTCCCGCGCTGATGAAATTTGGCCAAAGCGCGGGGGAGTTGCTGTTGAAATGGATCAAGGCGCCAAAAAAAGAATGGGAAGGGATGGCGGAATCCTTGTCGCCAAGAGAAATTGAGATTTTGAAGCTGCTCGCCGACGGAGCCTCGACATTGGAAGCGGCCTGTCAGCTTTATTTGAGCGAATTTACGGTGCGCGACTACATTTCCAGCGCCTTAAGGAAACTCAACGCGAAAAATCGGACGGAAGCGGTGGCAAAAGCGCTGCGTCTTGGGTTGATTGGATGACGAGGCGGACTGGTCTGTCCGGCCGTTTCATTTCACCCCATTTTCGCCGATTGCTCACCGTTTGGACACAGTTTTGTTCTATACTGCCTACTGAAAAACATGAAAACATGGCAGGGGGGAAAACTGTGGAACAAACGGTGAAGGCGGCGGACAAACAGCGGCCGATGTATGCGGCGGTCTGGAGGTGGCATTTCTATGCCGGGATCATCTTTGCGCCGTTTCTGATCATTTTGGCGTTGAGCGGGGCCGTCTATTTGTTTAAGCCGCAGATCGAATCGGCTCTGTACGGCCATTTGTACGAGGTGGACAAGGTTGGGGAAAAAAGGCTGTCTCTCGTTGAGCTGACGGAACGGGTCAAGGAGAAATATCCGCATGATTCCGTTGTCTCTGTGACGCTTGAGAAAGAAGCGAATCGGACCGTGAAAATCGGGATGATGGACAAAGGAGAAATGGTGTTTGCCTTTGTCAATCCGTATACCGGGGAGATTCAAGGGACATTGCGCGCGGATGAGAATTGGACGGAAATCGCGAAAAAAATCCACAGCGAGCTATTGATTGGCGGAACGGCAGCCAACCGTTTTGTAGAGCTGGCGGCTTGTTGGGGCTTTATTTTGTTGGCCACGGGCCTCTATCTTTGGTGGCCGCGGCAATCATTCTCTGTTCTCGGGACGTTTTGGCCGCGCTGGCGGGCGAAAAAACGGTTGGCTTGGCGCGATTGGCATGCAGTGACAGGCATATGGTTGAGCATCGGCATTTTGCTGCTCATTGTGACAGGGATGCCGTGGACAGGGGTCATGGGGGAGGTCATCAACCGGGTGGCGACGGCGACAAACACCGGGTATCCGCCGTTTGCGTTCAGCTTCGGACCGAAGCCGGAATCGAAAGTGGTCACCAAAGAAGTGGCGCAAGACGTGCCATGGGCGGCTGAACAACTGCCTGTGCCTTCTGTTCGCAAGCGCAAGGCGGCCCCGCTTTCGCTCGATGAGGTGTATGCGATCGCGGAGGCGAAAAAGGTGAAAAAGCCGTTCACCATTTCGCTGCCGCAAGGGGAAAAAGGGGTGTTTACCGTTGCGACATCGAAGACGAAGCCGTGGGATAACGCCACCTTGCATATTGACCAATATTCGGGACGGGTTCTGAGCGATGTCCGCTTTTCCGACTACGGCGCATTGGCCAAAGCGATTACGATTGGCATCGCGTTCCATGAAGGGCGGTTGTTTGGGCTGGCCAATCAGCTCGTCAATCTCGTTTTTTGCCTCGGGCTTGTGTTTTTGTGCGTCAGCGGCTTTGTCATGTGGCGCAAGCGCAAGCCGAAAGACGGTTTCGGCGCTCCGGCGCGGGTGAAGGATCCTCAAGCGGCGAAAACGGTGTGGGGCGGCATGATCGCCGCGGCGGTCGTGATGCCTCTATTTGCTTTGTCGCTCGCCGCGATTTGGCTGTTTGATCGTTTTGTTGTGCAAAAGATTCCGAGCATTCGCCGCTTTCTAGCGGCGTAAACATCTTTGGAAGCGGCTTGAATGTCCTTGAGCATCAGGCCGCTTTCTTTTCTCGACGTTGGGTTTTTTTGTCATGTTCTGCATGGGGCGGCATATGGATAAAAAGGGAATCTTCTTCAGCGCATCAAAAGGGAGGAAATGAGAATGAACCAGCCCTACGCGTCCCATGCTTCGTCACCGCAGCTCATTGCCCTGGTTGACCCGTATGTGTACCACGCTTTCCAAGCTTTGAACGGCAAAGAAGTGGTGGTGGAAACAGTCCGCGGTTCGATCCAAGGAACTGTGAGGGATGTGAAGCCGGACCATATCGTCATCTCGGCGCATCAGGCGGTTTATTACATCCGCTTGGCGCAAGTGGTGTCTGTTCGCCTCAGCAATTAATGGAGAGGAGGAAAAGAGTCGTGGTATTTCAGCGGATCGACCGGCTGGCGATCGAATTGCCGAAGCCGAAGTACGCGGACCCCAATGCGGCTGCCGCTGTCCAGGAGCTGCTTGGCGGCCGTTTCGGAGAAATGTCGACGTTAAACAATTATTTGTTTCAGTCATTCAATTTTCGGCAAAAAAAGAAGCTGCGCCCGTTTTACGAGTTGGTGGCGAGCATCACCGCCGAAGAGTTTGGCCATGTGGAGCTCGTGTCCAATGCGATCAACCTTTGCTTGACCGGCTCCACCCATCCGGGTGATCCGGATACAGCGCCGATGAAGGATGCGAAAGACAAGCGCAATACGTATCATTTTATCGCGACGGCGCAGACGGCGTTTCCCGGCGATTCGATGGGGAAGGCGTGGACGGGGGAGTACGTGTTCAACAGCGGCAACTTGATTTTGGATTTGCTTCACAACTTTTTCCTTGAATGCGGAGCGCGCACGCATAAAATGCGCGTCTATGAAATGACGGACCACCCTACCGCCCGCGAGATGATCGGCTACTTGCTTGTGCGCGGGGGCGTTCATATTTTGGCGTACGCCAAAGCGATCGAAGTGGCTACGGGGGTCGATGTGACGAAACTGCTGCCGATCCCGAAGTTGGATAACCGTGTGTTCGACGAGGCGAGAAAGTATGAGGATCAAGGCGTCCACCGCCGGCTTTATACGTTCAGCGATCGCTATTACAAAGAAATCGTCCGCATTTGGCAAGGAACCCATCCAAGCGATGGACAGCCGCTCGAGGTGGTCGAAGGAGCGCCCCAAGGGGGGGCGATCCCCGATTTGGACGAAGTGCCGGAAGAATTCGCCCCCGGGATTTCGGCCGAAGATTTTTTCGAAATCGCCAAGCGGCTGCAGCGGTCGGCAGGGTTGTGATGAGGCGCCCAACGGCGCCTGATTTTTTTTGGAAAGCCGGTCGTTGAACAAAAAGTGCGGCGCAACGAAGAGATGACGCCAATGTTGTTTTTTCCCTTCACTTGAGCGTCCACGATTGGAGGAATCGCTATCTTTCTTCATGTTGTCCGCCGGCGGCGCGGGCGGCAACGGTTTGGAGCACGTCGAGGAATGTTCGGGCGCTTTTCGGCAAATACCGTTGTCGGTCGAGGATGGCGGCGGCTTCCGCTGTCATCGAAGAGTCGATGATCTCCAGCACCTTGATGCCAGGGAGGCGAAACAAGGCTACGGTGGATTGCGGCACAATGGTGGCCCCGAGGCCTTGGGCGACAAGGGAGAGCAATATGGTCGCGTCCGGGCATTCGCATAGAACGTTCGGTTCAAAGCCATGGCGGCGGCATTCCTCGATGACCCGCTCGTACTGTCCGGCGCCGTGCACCCGGTGGAGAAGGAGAAGCGGCCAATCCGCAAAATCGCGCATGCATAATGAGGGTTGGCCGGTTTTCCATTGCGCCGGCAACACGCCGACATAACGTTCGCCGGGCAGACGGATGACGTCGTAATCAGCCGAGTCGATCGGCAGGCGGACGATGCCGATGTCAATGCGCCGCTCGTAAAGCAGCTGACAAATGGAAAATGTATCTCCTTCACGGAGATGAAAGGTCACGTTCGGAGCTTGTTCATGGAAGCGACGGATTGCTTGGGCCAAATAGTAAAAGCACGATTTAACGCAGCCGATCGACAGCGTTCCCGCCGTTCCCTCTTCGATGTCTTTTACTTCCGCTACGGCGTCATCAAGCTGGGCGAGCAGCCGTTTCGCCTTTTCGTAAAACGCTTTGCCCGGTGCGGTGAGCTCCATTTTTTTCGCCTTCCGGTCAAATAAAGGAACGCCGAGCTCTTCTTCGAGCTGCTTCAGCTGCTGGCTGAGCGGCGGCTGGGCGATATGAAGCTTTTGCGCCGCTTTCGTGATTTGCCCCTCTTCGGCAATCGTGACGAAGTATTTCAGCTGCTTCACATCGATCATGGCCGTGCCTCCTCTCTTGCTTCCATATCTTTTTCGTATAGGATGGTTGATCATTTTTGTATTTTTCATATATGAAATCATATGTTATATTAATTTTGAACATTCTGAATGATAGCGCTTCCTTATCTATTATACGTGAAAACGGGGGGAATGAAAATGCCGGCCAAAACAGGTCAGGAGTATATGGAGCGGCTCAAGCGGGCGAAAAGCAGCGTGTACATCCACGGGGAAAAAGTTGAGGATGTCACCGTTCATCCGGCGTTCCGCAACGTCGTCCGTTCGATGGCGGCGCTTTACGACCGGCAATATGAAAAGCCGAAGAAAATGTTGTACCGGTCACCGACAACCGGGCAACTCGTCGGCATGACGTTCATTCAGCCGACAACCATTGACGAGCTCATCGCCCGCCGCGAGGCGACGCAAGAATGGGCGCGTATGTCGGCGGGGATGATGGGCCGTTCTCCCGATTATTTAAACGCGGAAGTCATGGCCATGGGCGTCGCCAATGATCTATTTGCGGAAGATGACCCGATGTTTGCCGAAAACGCGAAAAACTACTATGAGTACGCGCGTGAAAACGACATCAGCTTGACGCACACGCTCATCCATCTGCAAATGAATCGCGCCAAGGCGCTTCATGAACAAAACGATGCCGATGTGCCGCTCCATTTGGTGGAACGGCGAAAAGACGGGATCATCGTCAGCGGCATCCGTCTGTTGGCGACGCAAGGCGGGATTACGGACGAAATTTTAGTGTTTCCATCGACCGTGAAAAAATCGACAGCTGGTGAAGACCCGTACGCGCTCGCCTTTGCCATTCCGAACAATACGCCGGGCGTGAAGTTCATTTGCCGCGAGGCGTTTGACTACGGGCGGAGTTCGTGGGATCATCCGCTGGCGTCCCGCTTTGAAGAGGGCGATGCCATCGTTTCGTTTGAAAACGTGTTTGTGCCGTGGGAGCGCGTGTTTGTTTGCGGCAATTCATCGATTTGCAACCGGACGTTCCGTGAGACGAACGCGGTCATTCATATGTCCCATCAAGTGGTGGCGAAAAACATCGTCAAAACGGAGTTTTTGCTCGGCGTCACGCTTTGTCTGATCGAAGCAATCGGCATCGGCGAGTTCCAGCATGTGAAAGACAAAGGGGCGGAAATCATGCTCGTCCTCGAGACGATGAAGAGCCACTTGTACCGGGCCGAGCATAACGCCAAGCCAGACCGCTGGGGAACGATGACGCCGGATTTTGCCGCGCTCGATGCCGCGCGCAACTGGTATCCGCGCATTTATCCGCGCCTGGCGGAAATCATTCGCATTTTAGGCGCATCGGGCATGATGGCGATTCCGACGGAAGCCGACTTCGACAACGAAGAAATCGGCGATATCGTCCGCCGCGCGATGCAAGGGGCGACGGTGGACGGCTATGAGCGCGTTCAGCTGTTCCGGCTCGCCTGGGATCTCACGATGAGCGCGTTCGGAGCCCGACAGACGCATTACGAATATTACTTTTTCGGCGATCCCGTTCGGATGGGGATGGCGTATTTTGACGGCTACGAAAAAGAGCCGTATAAACAGTTCGTGCGTGAATTTCTGCGCGGCGCCAAAAGCGTGTTCATTCCTTCTGACAGCCAGCGGTGACAGTGCAAATTGAGTTGAATTTTATCGAAGGGGGAGAAGGATGATGACGTTTTCCATTATTCGCTGCGCCCGCGTGGTGCTGCATGTCACCGATTTGGCCGCCGCTCGCGATTTTTACGAACGGGTGCTTGGGTTTGTCGTGACGGAAGCGGATGAGAGCCATCTGTATTTGCGTGGACTTGAAGAATATCATCATCATAGTCTTCTATTGAAAAAGGGGCCCCGCCCCGCGGTCGAGGCGCTTGGCTACAAAGTCGGTTCCGAGCAGGAATTGGAAGCGCTTTATGAATGGTTTGCGGCGCAAACGCTGCAGCCGAAATGGCTGGAAGCGGGAAGCCAAAACGCCATCGGTCGGGCATTTCGCGTTCAAGATCCGTCCGGGCTGCCGCTTGAGTTTTTTGCCCAGATGGAGAAAACAGAGCGGCTTTTGCAGCGGTATGACTTGCACCGCGGCGCCCGCGTGCAGCGCATCGATCATTTCAACTGCGCGGTTAGAGATGTAAAGAACGCGTACGACTTTTATGTCCATGGTTTGGGCTTTGCCTGCTCAGAGTATACGGAAACAGAGGATGGGAAACTTTGGGCGGCATGGCTGCACCGGAAGCAAAATGTCCACGATTTGGCGCTGATGAACGGAAAAGGGCCGCGCCTTCACCATATCGGGTTTTGGCTGCCGGACCCGCTCAGCCTGATCCATGCGTGCGATGTGCTGGCGGCGGCCGGATATGCGCCGAACATTGAACGCGGGCCGGGCCGCCACGGATTGTCGAACGCCTTCTTTGTCTATTTGCGCGACCCGGATGGCCACCGAATTGAGCTGTATAACGGCGATTATTTGACGAGTGACCCCGATTTTCCGCCGATCCGCTGGGATTTGGATGATCCGCGCCGGCAAACGTTCTGGGGGCATGCGGCGCCGGACAGCTGGTTTGAAGAGGCGTCCGTCGTTCTTGACGTTCACAGCGGCCAGCCGATCGAGCCGAACGAACCGACATTGGCGAAGCAGAAACCGACCTTCCTGATTTAGAAGAAGACCGCTGCCCTTCTGCTCGCGGTTTTCGGGATCAAGATTATATATGATTTTATCGTTGATTTCATATATGATAATGTGTACAATATAAATAAGATTCAGAAAAATAAAGTCAATAGGGGGCAAGGGGATGGCATACCGCGAGGCGAAAGAACGGCTGCGCGGCTCGATCGCGCCGGTCGTCACGCCGTTTGATGAGGAAGGAAACGTTGATTTTGCGGCGCTCGCCGCGCTCATCGATTGGCATATTGAAAGCGGCACGCACGGCATTTCCGTCACGGGAACGTCGGGAGAGCCGAGCTCGCTGACGCTTGAAGAGCGAAAACAGGTGATGGAAACGGCGAAAAAAGCGGTGGCGGGTCGGGTGCCGTTCGTGCCGGGGACGGGCTCGACCAACCATGCGGAAACGATCGAGCTGACCAAATTTGCGCAAGAGATTGGGGCTGATGCCGCAATGGTCATCGTCCCGTATTACAACCGTCCGTCCCAGCAGGCGCTGTATAAACATTTTAAGGCGGTGGCCGAGGCGGTCGACATTCCGATCATCGTCTACAACATTCCGGGGCGGACGGCGGTCAATTTGGAAGTCAAAACGTTGGCGCGGCTGGCCGAAGATTGTCCGAACATTATCGGCGTGAAGGAGTCAAACAAAGATTTTGAACATGTGAACCGAGTGCTTTGGCACTGCGGGCGCGATTTTCTTCTCTTTTCCGGCATCGAGCTTTTGTGCTATCCGATGCTGGCGATCGGCGGCGCCGGATCGATCAGCGCGACGGCGAACGTCGTGCCGCATAAAGTGGCCGAGCTGCACGACGCTTGGTTTGAAGGCGACATCAAGCGTGCGCAAGATCTTCATTTTGAACTGATGGAGCTCAATGATGTGCTGTTCATTGAAACGAATCCAGGTCCGGTGAAAGCGGCGCTCGGGATGATGGGGAAAATCACCCCGAAGCTCCGGTTGCCGCTCGATTTGCCAAGCGAAGAGCATCAGCGGCAAATCCGCCGCACGCTCGTCAAATACGGGTTGCTGGCTGAAGAGACGCAGGACGAAGAAATGCAAAAAGCGACATAAAACAAGCGCGTGCAACCGGTCACGAGTGTTGATGATCCGTTGCTTCCCGAAAACAAAGCACCATGCAGCTGCACGCTCCGTCGGCAAGCGAACCGCTTGCCGACGGCGGCAGAAAAGCCGGGAACAATGCTTTCTCAACTGGTTTTGATTGGTTCATCAACACGCCTGGCAACAGGCATATTAGATGCAACGAAATCGTTTAACATATCCTTGACGGAAAAGTGGCTCATCCATTTTTGACTGTCGAAGGCAAGCCTGTGGCTTGCCTCCGTCACGCCAAAGCGCGATCAAATGCTCGGTAAAGCTGCAAATGGTAAAGCTTCAAATGGCATTGATACAGATGAGGAGGATACATGATGGCGAATGTGCGCTTGCGCCTGGCCGGCATGAGGCGGACGATTGAGGCAAAGGCGGATCCGCGCGGCGGGACGGTGTCGTTTGGCGGGCTGACGCACCGCATTGATGAATTGGAATGGGACGCGCCTATTGGCAGGGCGATGTACGGGGTGGCGCTGAATGATGGAAAGGAGTGGGCGGCGCTGTCAAAAGAGATGAACGCCCCGCCGTATGAAAAGCCGCCGGAAGGCCCGGTGCTGTATATGAAGCCGGCAAACACCATCAACGCCCATCGGCGTCCGGTGCTTCTGCCTCGTGGGGTGAAGCATCTTCAGGCTGCTCCGGCGCTCGGGCTGGTGATCGGGCGGACGGCGGCGCGCGTGCGGCGCGAGCAGGCGCTCGATTTTGTATTCGGCTATACGATCGTGAATGATCTGTCGATTCCACACGAGCAGCGGCACCGCCCGGCGGTGAAGGAGCAGGCGCGCGACGGGTTCGCCCCAGTCGGCCCGTGGATCGTGCCGAAAGAGGAAGCGTCGCCGCTGTCATCCTTGACCGCACGCGTATACGTCAACGGGCGCCTCGTCCAGCGTGCAGACCCGAGCCGCTTTCGCCTTCCAGTCGAACAATGGCTTGCTGAGGTGACCGAATTTATGACCCTTTACCCAGGCGATGTGCTGTTTTTCAGCTGGCCGGCCGATGCGCCGCTTGTTACAGCAGGAGATGTGGTGCGCATCGAAATCGAAAGGATCGGTGTGTTGGAAAATGAAATCGCCCTGGAACAAGGAGGCGATGAATGATGAGGCGGGCGCGTGTGGCCTGGAACGGAATCGTGACCGAAGCCGAGCCGCTCGACGATGGCCGCCTCCGCCTGCCGGACGGAACGATCGTCGGGGAGCTTGAAGTGATGTGGCTTCCCCCGGTGGAGCCGGGAGTGATCGTGGCGCTTGGATTGAATTATGCCGAGCATGCCGGCGAATTGTCTTTTGTTGCGCCGAAAGAGCCGCTTTTATTTTTCAAAGGGAAAAATACGCTCATCGGCCATCGCGGCCGAACCGTTCGCCCGGAGGGGGTCAACATGATGCATTATGAATGCGAGCTCGCGGTCGTCATCGGCCGCCCGGCCAGCCGGGTGAAAGCGGAACGGGCGTACGACTACATTTTCGGTTACACGATTGCCAACGATTACGCTGTTCGCGACTACTTGGAAAATTACTACCGGCCGAATTTCCGCGTCAAAAACCGCGACCGGACGACGCCGCTAGGCCCGTGGATCGTCAGCCATGAGGAAGTCGGCGATCCGATGGCGCTTCGTTTGCGGACGTATGTCAATGGGGCGGTTGTGCAGGAAGGATATACGGGCGATATGATTTTTTCGATCCCGTATTTGCTTGAGTACATCACCGAATTCATGACGCTCGCGCCTGGCGACGTGATTTTGACCGGCACGCCGAAAGGGGCGGTGAACGTCCAGCCCGGCGATGAAGTCGTGGCCGAAATCGAACGCATCGGCCGGCTGATCAATTACATCGTCTAGCCAAAGGAGGAGGAATGATGCCGCACTTTATTTTGGAATACACGGCCAATCTCGGCGAAGAGGCCGATATTCGCGGCTTGCTTGGAAAAATTCACCGCGTGTTGATCAAGCGGAGCGATTGGTTTCCCGTCGGCGGCATCCGCTCGCGCGCCATTCGGCTTGACGAGTACTATGTGGCTGATGGGGCCGAAGACGATGCGTTTGTGCACGGGACGCTGAAAATCGGCGCCGGGCGTCCGGAACAGGTGAAAAAAGAAGTCGGCGACGAGCTGTTTGCCGTGATGAAAGACCATTTCGCCCCGCTGTTCGCCAAACGCTATTTGGCGCTGTCGCTTGAGCTGTATGAATTCAACGAGGCGGGGACGTATAAACACAACAACATTCATGCGCGTTATCGGACATAGCGGGAGGGGGAAACGAATGGCAGTGCAACCAAAAGTGCTTCATTATATCAATGGGCAGTTTATGGAAGGGGTAGCCGGTGCGTATTTCGACAACATCAATCCGTTTACGAACGAACCGATCAACGAAGTGGCCGAAGGGCGGAAAGAAGACATCGACGCAGCGGTCCGGGCGGCAAAGGAGGCGTTTGATCACGGGCCGTGGCGGACAATGCCGGTCGAACGGCGTCTTCGTTACCTTTTCCGCATTGCTGACTTGATTGAGCAGTATGCGGACGACATCGCCTATTTAGAAGCGCTTGACACCGGCATTCCGATCAGCCAGGCGAAAAAGCAAGCCGCCCGCGCGGCGGAAAACTTCCGCTTTTACGCGGAAATGGTGAAGACGCGCCTTGTCGGCGAGGCGTACCATGTGAATGGACAGTTTTTAAACTATACCGTTTATAAACCAGTCGGCGTCGCCGGGCTCATCACGCCGTGGAATACGCCATTTATGCTGGAAACGTGGAAGGTGGCTCCCGCGCTGGCGACCGGCAACACCGTCGTCTTGAAGCCGGCCGAATGGTCGCCGTTGACGGCGAATAAACTGGCGGAAATCATCGATGAAGCCGGGCTGCCTCGCGGGGTGTTCAACGTCGTGCACGGGTTTGGCGAAACGGCGGGCGCCGCATTGGTTGCCCACCCGGATGTGCGCCTCATCTCGTTTACCGGCGAGACGACGACCGGCATGGAAATCATCCGCAACAGCGCTGCGACGTTGAAAAAAACATCGATGGAGCTCGGCGGCAAGTCGCCGCTCATTGTGTTCGCCGATGCGGATCTCGAACGGGCGCTCGATGCGGCGGTTTGGGGCGTGTTTTCGCTCAATGGCGAACGGTGCACGGCCAACTCGCGGCTTTTGCTTGAACAGTCGATTTACGACGAATTTGTCGCCCGGCTCAAAGAGCGCGTCGACCGCATCGTCATCGGCGACCCGATGAGCCCGGCGACTGAACTCGGTCCGCTCATTCACCGCGATCATTGGGAGAGGGTGAACCGCTATATTGACATCGCCAAGCAAGAAGGGGCGGACGTCTATGCCCCCAGCGTTCCAACAGGGTTGGAAAAAGGCAATTTTGTGCCGCCAACGTTGCTGCTTGGTTGCCATAACGGCATGAGGGTGGCGCAGGAAGAGATTTTCGGACCGGTCATGGCGGTCATGTCCTTTGCGGATGAAGAAGAGGCGATCCGGCTGGCGAACGATGTGAAATACGGGCTGGCGGCATACGTCTGGACGAACGATATGAAGCGCGGCCACCGCGTCGCCCAAGCGATCGAAAGCGGGATGGCGTGGGTCAACTCGCCGAACGTCCGCGATTTGCGCATCCCGTTTGGCGGGACGAAATACAGCGGCATCGGCCGCGAAGGTGGGCATTACAGCTTTGATTTCTATACGGAAGTGCAAGTCGTCCACGTCGCGGTCGGCGATCCGCCGATCCCCGCGTTCGGCAAGGGGGAGAAACCGACCGCCTTGTCTGCCGAACAGGCATAACGACTAGTCAATGTATATGATCTAGTATATGATAAACGTATGGAAACGAAAGCGAAAAACAAAACCCAATTGGCTTACGAGTATATTCTTTCCCGCATTGAAAACGGCGTCTATGGCCCGGGATACCGCGTCGTCATCGATCAAATCGCCCGCGAGCTTGGACTCAGCAGCATCCCGGTGCGCGAGGCGATCCGCCAGCTCGAGGCGGAAGGGCTTGTCGAATTTAAGCCGTATACAGGCGCCGTTGTGAGCAACATCAACGAGAAAGAATATATCGAGACGCTGTCGGTGTTGGCTGTGCTGGAAGGCTATGCGACCGCGCTTGGCTCCGCCAATTTGACGAAGGAGGCGATCAACGAGCTTGAGCGGTTGAACGAACGGATGGAGCGGGCGCTTGAAGAGCTGGAGCTGGAACGGTTCAGCGAGCTGAACTATGAATTTCATTCCTTGATTTACGCCCATTGCGGCAACGCCTACCTCGAAGAGCAAATCAAGCAAATTTGGCAGCGGATGAAGCGCATCCGCGTGTACGGATTTACGTTTGTCCCGCAGCGGGCGAAAGCATCGATCGAAGAACATAGAGAGATTGTCCGTCTGTTGCATGAACAGGCGCCGCCGCATGAAATCGAACAATACGTCCGTCAACACAAAATCAACACCGCCGAAGCGTTTAAGCGGCGGCGCTGATCTTCTTCCGCCGGGTGGAGGCCTGGCGGGAGAACGATGATTTGAAAGCGTTGTCAATATAAAAGGGGGCAAAAAAGATGAAAAAAGGAATGTCTCTATTGATGGCGGCATTGTTGCTCATTTTCCTTGCCGCCTGTGGGAAGACGGCGACATCGGGAGGAGAGGATGAAATCAAAATTGGCGCCATTTTTTCGGCTTCCGGCGGGGCGGCCCCGCTTGGCAAACCGGAGATGGAGACGGTCAAAATGCTCGTTGAGCAATGGAACAAGCAAGGCGGCATTGATGGAAAGAAAATTAAGCTGATTGCCTATGATGACAAGTCCAACCAAAACGAGGCCGTATTATCCACGAAAAAACTCATCGAACAAGACAAAGTGACGGCCATCATCGGCGGCACGATCAGCGGCAACTCCTTAGCCATGATTCCACTCATTGAAAAAGCAGGCATTCCGTACATTTCCCTCGCCGCAAGCAAACAAATCGTCAACCCAAGCGATGGATCCTCGCGTCATTGGACATTTAAAACCGCTCAAGGGGACAATATCGTCATTCAGAAGCTGCTTGGTTTTTTAAAGGAAAAAGGATGGACGAACGTCGCTTGGCTGAACGTCGCCAATGCATACGGAACAAGCGGGCATGAAGAGTTTGTGCATTATGCCCCGGAATATGGGGTGAAAGCCGTCATCGAAGAGGAATTTGAGGCGACGGTCGATGACGCGAAAGCGATGTTGACAAAGGTGAAAAAAGCGAATCCGCAAGCCATTATCGTATGGGGAACGGCGCAGGAATCGGCGGTCGTCACGAAAAACATCCGCCAGTTGGGCATTGAGGCGCCGATTGTGGAAAGCCACGGCATCGGCACGAAAAGCTTTATCGACTTGGCCGGAGAGGCGGCCAACGGCGTATGGTTCCCTGCCGGGCGCATTTTAGTGGCCGATCAGCTTCCGGACAGCGACCCGCAAAAAGAAACGCTGCTAAAATACAAAGAACAGTTTGAAAAAGCGTACGGCTATGCCCCGACAACGTTTGGCGGACATGCGTGGGATGCGTTCCATTTATTGGTCAATGCGATCAAGGAGGGCGGCGCGGATCAAGAGAAAATACGGTCGGTTCTGGAGAATACAAGAAAATTTATCGGCATTTCGGGCGTCTTCCATATGTCGAAAGACGACCATACAGGGCTTGACGCCGACAGTTTGGTGATGGTGCAAATTCAAGACGGAAAGTTTGTGCTCGCCGAGCAGTAAACAGGGAATGAGGTCGCTAATTCCCTTTTGTTCCACCTAACCGTTGAAGGAGGGACGGGGCATGGAAGCGTGGAGCCAGTTTGTGCAGCTGCTGTTTTCCGGGCTGACGGTCGGCAGCATTTACGCGCTCGTGGCGCTCGGATTTGTCATTACGTACAGCGTGACCGGCATTTTAAATTTGGCTCAAGGCGATTTCGCTATGTTGGGGGCGTTGTTTTGCATTACGTTGGTCAATAATGGCGTGCCGTTTGCCGCGGCCATCGGCTTGAGCATGCTTGCTGTTATGGCCGTCGGCACGTTGTTTGAACGGCTGGCGATTCAGCCGGCGCGCCGTTCGCCTGTCGCCGTGCTCATTATTATCACAATCGGCGTTTCGTTTGTGTTTCGCGGATTTGCCCTGCTCGTTTGGGGGACGGATCCATACGCGCTGCGCCCCTTTACGGGCCATGGAGCGCTTGAGGTGTTTGGAGCGGTCATCCAATGGCAAAGCGTCTGGGCGATTGTCATTTCGCTCGCAAGTTTTGCCGCCTTGCATCTGTTTTTTCACCGAACGTACATCGGCAAGGCGGTGGCGGCCTGCGTCATCAACCCGTTTGCCGCTCGGTTGATGGGAATTGACATCCGCAAAATGTCGCTTGGGGCCATGGCCGTCAGCGCCGGTCTGGGGGCGCTCGCGGGAATTATTATTGCCCCGATTTCCGGAGCTTCCTATGATATGGGGATGATGATCGGGCTGAAGGCGTTTATTGCCGCTGTTGTCGGGGGATTGACGAACGCCCCGGCTGCGATCGCCGGTGCGTTTCTCGTCGGGCTGCTTGAATCGTTTGCGGAAGGATACTTGTCCTCGGGATACAAAGAAGCGATCAGCTTTGGGCTGCTATTGCTTGTTCTGTTGTTCATGCCGAACGGGCTGTTTGCCAAGATGACAGGAAAACGGGTGTAAGGGGGGCGGACAGATGGAGCGCGTTCAACAAATGGCGGATGGGAGGAAACGATGGCCCTTGCTTGCCGGCGCAGCTGTCTGGCTCGGTCTTCCCTGGCTCGTCTTCGGCAATAACTACGTGCTAAGCACTCTGATTCTCATCGGGCTGTACGCGCTCGTGAGCACAGGGATGACGATGTTGATGGGATATGCGGGCCAAATTTCGCTCGGCCAGGCGGCGTTTTACGGCATCGGGGCTTATGCGTCCGCCTATTTGACCGCGCATGCGGGATGGCCGTCCTGGCTGGCGCTGGCTGCCGGCGCGGTTTTGGCTGCATCGGTGGCGCTTGTGGTCGGCATTCCAGTTTTTCGGCTGCGTGAGCATTATTTGGCGTTGGCGACGTTAGGATTCGGTGTCATTATGTTTACGTTCTTTAAAGAATGGAAAGGGATCACGGGAGGGTTAAATGGCTTTTTTGGCATTCCCCCGATCCGTATAGCTGGGGTTCCGTTGCAAAGCGATCTCCAGTTTTACTACCTCGTTTCGTTGTTTGTTCTGGTCGGGTTATGGTTTGCCCATAATATTGTCCGCTCCCGGGTCGGAAGGGCGCTGCGGGCGATTCATGGAAGTGAGGTGGCGGCAAGTTCGCTTGGGGTGAACATTATGAAATACAAGCTGCAAATCTTTATGCTCAGCGCTGTCTATGCTTCGATTGCCGGGAGCTTATACGCCCATTATGTTACGTTTATCAATCCGGACTTATTCGGCATCGTCCCGTCGATTTCCTTTTTGATTATGGTGGTGATCGGTGGATCGGCCCATGTGTGGGGCGGGCTCGTCGGCGCGGCCGTCTATGTTTGTTTAGGAGAATGGCTCAAAGCCGTTGTCCCGCTGTTGCTTCCGAATGCCGGTGGAGAGTTTGAAATTGTCTTTTTTGGCTTGTTGTTGGTGGTCATGTTGATTTATATGCCGAACGGGTTGACGGGTGTGATGCAAAAGAGGATGCGGCGCTTTTTTGAAATGGGCGGACGTCAAGAGAAGCAGATAGCCACAGTTGAGAGGCATAAGGCGCGTTCGATCGGAGGGGAGCGGGGATGAGCGCAGTGTTGCTCGAAGTGGAGCAATTGTCCAAGTCGTTTGGCGGCGTTCAGGCGGTGCAGAACGTGTCCTTTCACGTGAAAAAAGAAGAAATCGTCGCGGTGATCGGGCCGAACGGGGCGGGCAAAACGACCTTGTTCAATATGATCAGCGGCATTATTCCGCCGACGAGTGGTCTCGTTCGTTTTCAAGGAGCCATGGTCAGCGGCAAACAACCGCACGAGTTGGCGATGCTGGGAATGACAAGGACGTTTCAAAACTTGCAGCTGTTTGCCGAGATGACAGTATTGGAAAATGTGATGGTCGGATTTCATTCACGGTTGAAGAGCGGAATCCTCAGCGCCGGCTTTCGGCTGCCGCGTACGGTGAAAGAAGAAAAGCAAGCGCAGAAACAGGCGTTTTCCTGCCTCGAGCAGGTCGGTTTGGCCCATCTCGCCTGGGAGCGGGCAGGCACGCTGCCATATGGGATGCAGCGGCTCGTGGAAATCGCTCGGGCGGCTGTGTCTCGTCCTTCGCTCATTTTGCTTGACGAACCGATGGCCGGGCTGAACCCGCAAGAATCAAAGCAGCTCGTTGATGTGTTGCTGGCGATGAGGGAACAAGGCTTTACCTTTTTGTTCGTGGAACATGATATGGAAACGGTGATGGCGATCGCGGACCGGATCGTTGTCCTCGATTATGGCAAAAAAATCGCCGAAGGGGCGCCGGAAGAGATTGCGCGGCATCCTGATGTCCTCAAGGCGTATTTGGGAGAGGAGGCGGTCTGATGCTCGTGCTTCGCAACGTTCATGTCTACCACGGCCATTTGCACGTATTGAAAGGAATCGATTTGCACGTCGGCCAAGGAGAAATCGTGGCGATTGTCGGCGCCAACGGGGCGGGCAAAAGCACGCTGCTCGGCACGATTGCCGGCGTCTACGCTCCAACCGAAGGGGAGATTCTTTTTGAACATAAACCGCTTCCATACGGAAAGGTGGAGCAAATTGTTGAAAAAGGTATTTGCCTTGTGCCGGAGAGGCGGCAAATTTTTGACAGCCTGTCCGTGAGGGATAACTTGCTGCTGGGGGCGTACCGCCGCCACCGCCGCGACGGACAGGAAGTGAAGCGCGACTATGAGCGGGTGCTTGAACTGTTCCCGAAACTGCAAACGATGATCGACCGTCCGGGAGGACTATTAAGCGGCGGCGAACAGCAAATGCTGGCGATCGCCCGCGGGCTGATGGCGAGACCGAAGCTGCTCTTGCTTGACGAACCATCGTTAGGGCTGGCGCCGCTTGTGGTCAAGGAAGTGATGGGGATGCTGACACAGCTCTGCGATCAATTTCAGACGGCCATGATTCTTGTCGAGCAAAACGTGCGAGCCGCCCTGCAGACAGCGGATGAGGCGTATGTGTTGGAACGGGGAAGCATCGTGGTGCACGGGAAGGCCGCCGAGCTGCTTGCCGATGAGCGGGTGGCAGAGGCGTACCTTGGAGCGGCGTGCCGCCGATGACAGCCGTATATCGTCGTTGTTTCTTTCCCCTATTTCTGCTATGATGGGGGTAGATTTGACCCTCATTTCGGCATGAATGGGGCCTAGCCATAGAGGCAAGATGTCGGACGAAGCGCCCGTCGTGTGGAAACATCAAGAAGGAAAGCCGCCCAACCGCCAGCGGAAGGCGCAGGGCGGCTGATGACGAAAAGGGAAGGATGGGAGAACCGTATGGATGATCGTACATTTCGCAGAGCCATGGGAAAATTTGCGACCGGCGTGACGGTCGTGACGACCGAATTTCAAGGGGAAGCGAAAGGAATGACGGCGAACGCGTTTATGTCCGTTTCGCTCGACCCGAAACTTGTCGTCGTCTCCATTGGCCATAAAGCGCGAATGCATGACATTGTCAAGCAAACGGGGAAATTTGCCGTCAACATTTTGCGGCGCGATCAAGAGGAGTTGTCGCGCTTGTTTGCCGGCCAGTTGAAAGAAGAGCGCCCCGTTTCGTTTGATTGGGTGAACGGCCATCCGATTTTGCCGGAGGCGTTGGCGAATATTTTATGCAACGTCCACAGCACGTACGTGGCCGGCGATCATACGCTTTACTTTGGGGAAGTGACCGACATTTTCATGAAAGACGAACCGGGCGACCCGCTCTTGTTTTTTGAAGGGAAGTACCGGAGCATTGGACAATAAGCGCCCTTGGATGGATCGGGGCCGCTATGTCGATGCGGGGACGACGCAACAGGCAGTTCAGCCCGTCATCTTGCGTCCCGGCCGTTTCCATGGCGCTGTTAGAAAAGGTGTCCCGCTGTTTGGGACACCTTCGTTGTTATTTTTTCAATACATCGTGATCAACGTACCGTTCGCCGTTCAGTTCGCTGATGACGTTGATGGCGACTTTCGCCCCGTCGCCCGCTGTGATGATCGTATGAACGCTGACGCCGGCCACCGTCCCTGCCGCCCAAATGCCGTCGATGTTCGTTTTGCCATTGGCGTCGACGTCAATCACCGTTTTAATGCGCGGCTCTGTGCCCGGTTTGGTGCGCAAGCCGATTTTTTCCGCGAGATCCGTGGCGACGCCGGTGGCGAAGATGACGTGTTTCGCTTCATAGGATCCGGTTTCCGTTTCAAGGCGGAATCCCCCGTCTGTTTTTTGCACATTTGTCACTTGCGTTTCCACCAATTCCGCCCCGAATTTTGCGGCTTGCTTTTTCCCGGTTTCCACCAATTCCGGGCCGCTGATTTCCGGAACCCCGTAATGGTTTTCCACCCAAGCGCGCTTTGTCATGCCTTTGTCGCTGTCAAACAAGACCGTTTTCTTTCCCGCTTTGGCGGCGAAGATCGCAGCGCTTGCCCCCGCAGGCCCGGCGCCGATGATGGCGATGTCGTACATCGTGACCGCCTCCTTCTTTTGAATATTGGCACTATATTACCTTATCACAAATGGAAAAAGAGGCCAAATGATCTGCTCATTATTTATAATTATTATCATTTTGTATTTACTTTAAATAATCATGGGTGTATAATAGATACTAAACACGCAGCAAAGGGGAGGAAACGCGTGAATAAACCGGCCGTTTGTGAACAGTGCGGTCAGCCGTTGCGGCGGCTGAAACATTCGCTGCTTTGTCAATGCGGGATGAAAATTGTCGTGCAAAAATAATATACCGAAAAAACGGCTTCCTGTTTCTGTCGCATTCAACCGGCGAATGGCGCCGGTTTTTTTCTGTCCTCATTTGGGGCGGCGGCGAATATATAAAAGTAAAACCGCATTTTTCACAAGGGTTGGTGCCGCTGATGCACGACAAACGAGATTTGGGCGCCCGCTTGGCCGCCTTTTACCGAGGGATGGCGGAGTGGGTGGGACAAAAGCAGAAGTATTTTCCTCTTCCATCCCATGAAGAGAGCCGGGATCAGTTGCTTGCTTACTTATATATGAGGGAGCATATGCCGTCGGATTTGCGTGAAGCGATGGAAGACGCCGGATGGCGGCTCGAGGGGCAAGAGGCTCATCTCATCGACGCGATCGAACAAGTTTTGGCATATTTGCGCACGCGGGTTGATGGCGGATGGGAGCTTCGAAAGATGACAAGAAAGGAAGCGAAACAGTTGCTTCATAAACGGGCGGAGGCAGTGTTCGGAAGCCCAAGTTCTGTTCGGCCGACACGCATCATGGTGACGATGGACGAGGCATGGGTCGATGAACCGGGGCTGATCGAGCGGCTGCTTCTTTACGGCATGGACATTGCCCGCATCAACTGCGCCTATGGTTCACCGGAAACGTGGGAGGCGCTCGTGGCCATCATTCGTCAAGCCGAGAAGCAGTTGGAGCCACAGCTGCAGGCGAGGCGATGCCGCATTTACATGGATCTGCCGGGGCCAAAAATCCGGGTCGACCGCTTGGCGGTCAACGCGGGGCCGATGAAGCTCTCTGTGAAGAAAAATCTATATGGAGAGCCAATGGAGCCGCTCTTCGGCCTTGTTTCCTTCTCTTCTTCCCCGCCGCCGTCTCCGCTCCCCCGCGATGTTTCATTCTTGTGGCAGTTGACGGCTGAGGACGGAGCGACCGTCGAAGAAGGGGATGAACTGCTGTTTACCGATGTGCGCGGAAAAAAACGAAAACTGCGGGTGGCGGAACAAATCGCGCCGTCTTGTTTTAAAGTTCTTCTTTCGCGGACGGCCTATGTGCAAAAAGGGATGAAACTGCGGCGCGGGTCGGCTTCTTTCACTCTATGTTCTGTTTTGTTCATTCCAATGAAAGCGTTTGTCACGGTCGGTACACCGCTGTATATTTATTTCGATGACGCCGCGTTTGCGGAGGCGCAGAATGGCTGCGGTGTGAAAATGACGACGACGTTGGCGAAAGCGTGGCGCAATGTGCGGGCGGGAGACCGCCTTTATTTGAACGACGGCCAAATTGCAGCGCGGGTCGTGAAAGTGCACGAGCGGCATGTAGAGGCCAAAGTCGTTGCCGATGGCGGAAAGCGAAAAGCGATTAAGCAAGGAACGGGCATCCATCTTCCTGATTCGTTTCTTCATTTGGCCGTTCCGCCGCTCACGGACCGCGACCTTGAATGGATTCCGTTCATCGCGAGATGGGCGGATATCGTCGGGCTATCGTTTGTTCAGTCCCCTTATGACCTGAGAAAGCTTTATCATTTGCTTGCCGAACAAGGGGCTGGTTCTCTCCCGGTGATCGCGAAAATCGAAACGCGGGCGGCGCTTCATAACTTCGTTCGCATCTTGCTTGAGGGATTGAAGTTTCCGGCGTTTGGTGTGATGATTGCGCGCGGGGACTTGGCGCTTGAGATCGGGTTTGAACATCTTGCGGCTGCACAGAACGACATTTTAGCGCTGTGCCGGGCGGCTCACATCCCGGTCATTTGGGCGACGCAAGTGCTTGAACAAATGGCGAAAAAGGGAATTCCGTCGCGCGCGGAAATCTCGGATGTTTTTCTTGGAAAACAGGCGCAATGCATCATGTTGAACAAAGGAAGGCATATTGCGGAGGCGGTGCGCTTATTGTCGTCGTTGTTGGAAAAGGAGGAGAGGCAGAGTGAGCCGCTGGCGATGCCGAAAAAAGACGGCGAACGGATGAACCTGCTTCACTTGTGGGAGGATGAAGGGTGAGCGTTGGCCACTGCTTCCACCGTCTGTTTGAGAAATGAGCCGCTCCAAAAAAGGAGTCCTGCTGTGTTAGGGGGCTCCGTATTTTTTGTCTAAATGTAAACCTATATAAAAATAAAGTTGACAAATAAAAAACATATCAGGCACAATAGAAACAAATATTTGGAGAGGAGGGGAAACGTGCACATCCGTTCCTTTGTTTGGGCAGCCTTTTTTGCCGCGTTGACAGCGGTCGGCGGATTCATCAAAATCCCGGTGCCGTATGTGCCGTTTACGCTGCAAATCGCCGCAGTCTATTTGTCGGGATGTCTGCTTGGTCCAAGAACAGGAGCGCTCAGCCAGATGCTTTACGTGTTGATCGGGCTGGCGGGCGCACCGGTGTTTGCGGAAGGAGGCGGGCTCGGTTATATTTGGAAGCCGACGTTTGGGTACTTGCTTGGCTTCATTGCTGGAGCGTATACGTGCGGCTCGCTTGTGCACCGCTTTCAATGGACAAGAGCGCAGGACATATGGAAGGCGAATTTGGCGGCATTGTTCGTCGTGTATGCGTTTGGCTGCACGTGGCTGTACATAGCAATGAAATGGATCGCGGAGACTCCGCTTTCCATCGGCCAAACGCTATGGTTCGGCTTTCTTCTTCCGGTGCCGGGGGATCTCGTGCTTTGCGCCGTTTGTTCCGTCGTGGCGGCGCGCGTATGGCCGCGCGTCCGACCGATCATGATGACTCGAGGGATGGGGGGATAAGAGAATGGGGCAAGCCATTTTCATGACGGGAACAGGAACAGAAATCGGCAAAACGGTCGTCACTTCCATCGTGGCGTTGGCGCTGGAGCGGCTTGGGATGAAGGTCGGCGTGTTTAAACCGGTTCAGACTGGACTGGCCGAAGACGGGGTGTCGTTTGCCGAACAATATTGGTACGAACGAGTGGCGAAGATTCCGACATCAGAAGGCATGTACTATATGGAACCGGCGATGTCGCCGCATTTAGCGGCGAAGTTGACCGGCACGTCCATCGAACCAGAGAGGGTGGCCGAACGGTTGGAATGGCTTACGCAGCGCTATGATGTGGTGCTCGTCGAAGGAGCGGGAGGGTTGGCCGTTCCGTGGTGCGAGCGCGACGGACGATGGTATATGACGAGCGATTTTGTCCGCGACTATGAGGTGCCGGCGATTCTCGTGTCGCTCTCAAGCCTTGGTGCGATTCATCACGCGGTGACGACGGCAGCGTATGCCGACGCACAAGGCATTCGTCTGCTTGGCCTGATGTTCAATCAGTTTCAGGAGCAAGAGATCATCCACCAAAACAATGTCGAAACGATCGCCGCCTTGCTTCGGCTGCCGGTGCTGGCGGTCGTGCCGCTCCTTCCTGCAGTCTCAAGGCGGGAACTGGAAACCTTAGCTCAGCGTTGGATCGAACAAGGAAAGGCGAAACAATTGCTGGAGGTGCTTAGCGTTGGCGTATAGCTACGAGCAATTGGAACAGTGGGACAAGCAGTACGTCTGGCATCCATTTACGCAAATGAAGCAGTATGCCAAAGAACGCCCCTTGATCATTGAACGCGGGCAAGGAAGCTATTTGTACGATGTCGACGGCAACCGGTACTTGGACGGCTATGCGTCGCTATGGGTCAATGTCCACGGCCATAACGATCCGGAGCTGAATGCGGCGCTTCGCGAGCAATTGGAGAAAATTGCCCATTCGACATTGCTTGGTTCGGCGAATGTGCCGTCGATTTTGTTGGCCAAACGGCTGCTTGAATATTGGCCGCACATGTCAAAAGTGTTTTATTCCGATACCGGGGCGGCGGCGGTGGAAATCGCGCTCAAGATCGCCTATCAGTATTGGAAAAACATCGACCCGGTCCAATATGCGAAGAAGAACAAGTTTGTCTCGTTGAAGGAAGCGTACCACGGCGATACGGTCGGGGCGGTGAGCGTTGGCGGCATGGAAACGTTCCACCGTATTTTTGCGCCGCTTTTGTTTGAGCGGATCGAAGTGCCGTCGCCGTACGTGTACCGTATGGACGAATACGGAAGCGAGCAGGAGATCGTCGGCTATTGTTTGCGCGAGCTTGAACGGGTGCTTGAGGAGCAGCACGATCAAATCGCCGCGGTTGTCATCGAGCCGCTTGTGCAAGGAGCGGCGGGGATCATCGTCCATCCGCGCGGGTTTTTAAAAGGAGTGGAAAGGCTTTGCCGCCGGTATGGGGTGCTCTTCATTTGCGACGAGGTCGCCGTCGGCTTTGGCCGCACCGGCACCATGTTCGCTTGTGAGCAGGAAGAGGTGCAGCCTGATCTTGTCTGCCTTGGGAAAGGGATCACGGGAGGATATTTGCCGCTCGCGGCCACGCTGGTCACGGAAGAGATTTATGCGGCATTTCTCGGCGATGTGGACGAAGACAAAACGTTTTACCACGGCCATACGTACACGGGCAACCAGCTCACTTGTTCCGTTGCGCTGAAAAACATCGAGCTCATCGAAAAACGCGGCCTGATTGACAGCGTCAAGCGGAAGGCGCGCCGGCTGGCCGAATGGCTTGAGCAGTTGTATGAAATTCCAATTGTTGGCGACATCCGGCAAAAAGGCTTGATGTGCGGCATTGAAATCGTGAAAGACCGAAGAACGAAAGAAGTGTTTCCGCGCGCGGCCATGGTGGAGCACCGGATCATCCTCGAAGCGCGCCGGAGGGGGCTTGTCATCCGTCCGCTCGGCCCGGTGTTGACGTTCATTCCGGTTCTTTCCATGAGCGAAGACGAAATGGCTGAGGCGGTGCGTATTTTGTTCGATTCGATCGCCTGTTTGTACGAACAGGCGCGCGCAGAGCTTCTATAAGCGGGGGCGGCGGACAGCCGCCTGTTTTTATTTTTGGAATATACTAGAAACCAAAGAAAATAATTTCCTTTAATGAGAATATCTTTTAGAAAGAAGCCTTCCTTTGCATTCACGGATCGATGATTTGGGAGAAACCGCCGTTTTTCACCAGCCTCCTAGGTACTGGCCTAAGCAGCGGGCGTTTTTCCTGCATACAGTGGGACTAAAGCAAGCGGAAGGGGGGAAGCAAGATGAGCCATCTCCAAGTGGCGGATGAGCGCATTTGGCGGCCGTGGGGCTGGTGGTTTTGGCGGCCGCGCCCATTTTTCTTCGGCGCTCCATTTTTTGGCGCTCCGTTTTTCGGCGGCTTTTTAGGCGGTTTGCTCGGGAGCGCATTGGTCCCGCCGTTTTTCTACCCGTGGTGGTATGGCCCCATTTGGTGGTGAGAAACCGGCAAGGGGTGGGCGGACGGCCCACCCTCTTTTCTTGTTGTTGCATATGAATAAAGTGTAGTATTCTAGCTTTGGGGAAAGGAGAAGGAACAATGCTATTTCCAGGATTGTTGTTTGGCGCCCCATTTGTCGGCGGCTTCTTGGGCGGACTGCTCGGCGGCGCGTTGGCTCCGCGTCCGTTTTACCCGTACCCGCCGTATCCGCCGTACCCGCCGTATCCAGGCTGGTGGTATTAATCGTCTATTCATGAAAGAATAAGCATCCCTGTGGAACAAGAAGGGATGCTTATTCAATGATCCCGGTGTCGCGGATGCGGACGTCCGCTGTTTGCAGCATGCTCCACACTGATTCGGATGGCGCTGCCATCCCTTTCTCCCCTTTCTGCGCCCTGTCTTCTTAACGGATGGAGAAAGAGGATGTCCTTCTGCCGTTCGGACATCCCCTCGTTTTGTTATTGCATGGCATTTCGTTGATAAGGGAGCTGATTCGTATACCCTTGGAACTGCTGGTACGTTTGCTGAAGCTTTTGCGGATCGGCGGCTTCAAGCTTGTACCATCCTTTTTTGAACATCAAATTGTACAAGTCGCGCTGACAGTTTTGCGTTTCGGTGAAAATATTCATCATATCTTGATATAACGGTTGGTTGCTCGCTTCATGCAAAAAGACGCTGTACGACAAGGTCATGTATTTTTCCGTCGTCAACATGTCGTTTAGAAAATCGCGCTCGTTCATTTGCGGCGTTTTCGGCACTTGCATCTCCGGATTTTGCACTTGTTTCGTGTTCATGCGGCGTTCCTCCTTTCACATCACCGGCGGCTGCGGCGGATTTTGCAAATGGCGCAAAATCATGTCGTAATGGCGCTGATGCATCTGTCCAGCGCGCTCGATCGCCTGCACCACTTCAGGGTCTCGGCATTGCGAGGCGAAAAAGTGCGCTTTTTTCGCCGCGAGCAAGTTCCACGACATCATGTCGGAAAAATACATGGCGTCTTTTGTGGACACCATTTGCGGCGGCTCGGGCATCGCCGCCTGCGGGTTCATTTGTGGTTGCTGTTGCATCGTTGTTCGCTCCTTTCGTCGGTTGTTCGCTTGTAGATTGTGCAGAGAGTGGAAAATTATGCGCATATAAAAAATAAACCGTGGGGAAAAAACATATTCAATTGAATTGAAACATGGTACAATAAGAATGGTGAATGCGTTTCCATACAAGGAGGCTTGCAACAGTGGAGCAGTTGATGCGTGATTTTTTCCTGTTCTTATCGAAAAATAAAACATTGACGAAATGGGCGAAACGATACGGCCTTCGCTTCGGCGCTTCACGGTTTGTCGCCGGCGAAACGATCGAGGAAGCAGTGCGCGTCATCCGCCAGCTGAACGAAAAAGGATTGGCGGTCACGGTCGACTATTTGGGTGAGTTTGTCGACAATGAGCAGGAAGCGAATGAGATGGCGCGCCATTGCTTGGAGGCGATTGAGGCGATCAGCCGGGAGAAGTTGAACTCGCAGCTGTCGCTGAAAATGACATCGATGGGGCTTGATATTTCCGATGAGCTTGTCATGCGCAACATGCGCCGCATTTTGGATGCGGCAAAACAGCGCGGCGTGTTTGTGACGATCGATATGGAAGACTATTCGCGCTGCCAAAAGACGCTGGACATTTTTAAAACGTTGAAAAAAGAATACGACAACGTCGGCACGGTGCTGCAGGCGTATTTGTACCGGACGGAACAAGACATTGAAGATTTAAAGCCGTACCGCCCGAACTTGCGGCTCGTCAAAGGAGCGTACAAAGAATCGCCGGAGGTGGCGTTTCCGGATAAAAAAGATGTCGATGAGAACTTTAAGAAGATCATTAAAATGCATTTGCTAAACGGCAACTATACGGCGGTGGCGACGCATGACGACGCCATCATCGAATATACGAAGCAGCTCGTCAAAGAATACAACATTCCCAACAGCCAGTTTGAATTCCAAATGCTGTACGGCATCCGCCCGGAGCGCCAAGTGCAGCTGGCGCGCGAAGGATATACGATGCGCGTGTACGTTCCGTACGGCACGGACTGGTATGGCTATTTTATGCGCCGGCTCGCCGAACGGCCGGCCAACGTGGCGTTTGTTTTAAAAGGCATCCTCCGCAAGTAGGGGCGCAAAACAGAGGAAAACGCCGGCGGCCGCCGAGCGTTCGGGCGCAGAAGGGGACAGGCATCCAGCGGCAACGGCCATCAAGCCTTTTTGGATTTCAGACAAACGCCGTTGCATGTCACGGGGCGTCGGGCGGTCATTTGAGGTAAACGCCGTTCCAGATCGTGCGGCCTCTCTTTGTTTTTTCCCTATATTTGCAGCTATGACAGGCGGGAGCTGACGCCATGGGCGTCAGTCCCCTTGCATGTTGTGCTTTTTGTACTGCTGGTTTTGGCTTGTCCGCTTGCCGCCGCCGTCGGCTTCGACCGTCGGGCCGGCGTTTCCTTTGACGCTTGCGGCGCTGACGCCGCGTTCAGATGGATTTTTTTTCAACCGGGCCATCGGTGGCTCACCTCCTGATCGTTAGTATGAGCAACATTTCGGAGTGCGATGTCGGGAAAAATGTGCGCAAATATATTGCGAAAATTACCAACATACTATATATTTATTTATAGAGAGCGGTTTCAACGATATTTTTTTCATCAAAAAATGAATGACCATTCATTCAATGGTGTGAGGGGGAACCGAAATGGTAAAACGCATTCGGCGCGCCGCGGTGCTCGGGTCCGGCGTCATGGGTTCGGGCATTGCCGCCCATTTGGCGAACGTCGGCATTCCGACGCTGCTGTTGGATATCGTGCCGCGGGAATTGACGAAAGAGGAAGAAGCAAAAGGTTGGACGCTCGAGCATAAACAAGTGCGCAACCGCCTCGCCAATCAGGCGCTGGAAAGGCTGCTCAAGCAAAAACCGGCGCCGCTCATGTCCAAAGACAACATCGCTTTGATTGAAACGGGCAACTTCGAGGATGACTTCCACCGGCTCGCGGAAGTCGATTGGATCATTGAAGCGGTCGTTGAAAAGCTGGAAGTGAAAAAAGAAGTCTTCGCTCGCGTCGACGAGGTGCGGACGCCGGGGACGATCGTCAGCTCGAACACATCCGGCATCTCGATCGCCGCGATGGCGGAGGGGCGTTCGGATGATTTCAAAAAACACTTTTTAGGCACGCATTTCTTCAATCCGCCGCGCTATTTGAAGCTGCTTGAGATCATCCCGACGGAGCATACGGATCCGGACGTCGTCGCCTATATGAAATCGTTCGGCGAAGACGTGCTCGGCAAAGGCGTCGTCATGGCGAAAGATACGCCGAACTTCATCGCCAACCGGATCGGCACGTATGGCTTGCTCGTCACCGTCCGCGAGATGATGCAAGGCGGCTACAGCGTCGGCGAGGTCGATTCGGTGACGGGGCCGCTCATCGGCCGGCCGAAAAGCGCGACGTTCCGCACGCTTGACGTCGTCGGGCTCGATACGTTCGTGCATGTCGCCAACAACGTGTATGAAAACGTCGAAGGGGAAGAAAAAGAGGCGTTCCGCGTGCCGGAGTTTATGAAAACGATGCTTGAAAACGGCTGGCTCGGCAGCAAATCCGGACAAGGCTTTTTTGTCAAGCAAGGAAAAGACATTCTCGAGCTGAACTACGTCACGATGCAATACGAGCCGCGCAAAAAGCTTGTCACCCCGGCGGTGGAGATGGCGAAGCAGGCGAAAGGAGCGGCCGCCAAGCTGCAAACGCTCGTGTATGCCGATGGCGACCGCGCGGGAACGCTCCTTTGGAACATCATCGCACCGACATTGCTGTACACCGCCCGCCTTGTCGGGGAGATCGCCGACGACATCGTGGCGATCGATCAGGCGATGAAGTGGGGGTTCGGCTGGGAGCAAGGTCCGTTTGAACTGTGGGATGCGATCGGCCTCGAGAAGTCGGTGCGCAAAATGCAGGCGGAAGGGCGCGACATCCCGTCGTGGATCACGGACATGCTCGCCGACGGAGCCACATCGTTCTATAAAACGGAAAACGGCCGGCTGTTCTATTATGCGCCGGGCGGGTATAAAACAGTAGAAGAAAACGAAAAAGTCATCCACATCCGCCGACTGAAAGAGGCGCGCGGCGTCATCAAGAAAAATGCCGGCGCCAGCCTCATTGACCTCGGCGACGACGTGGCGCTTCTGGAGTTCCATTCGCCGAACAACGCGATTGGCGCCGATATTGTCCAAATGATCAACGAGGCGCTTGAGGAAGTCAACCGCAACTACAAAGGTCTCGTCATCGGCAACCAAGGGAAAAACTTCTGCGTCGGCGCGAACTTGGCGATGATGCTCATGGAGGCGCAAGACGAAAACTTTTTTGAATTGGAACTTGCCGTTCGCCAGTTCCAGCAAGCGCTTCTCAAAATGAAATACAACCCGAAGCCGGTCGTCGTCGCGCCGTTTGCCATGACGTTAGGCGGCGGGGCGGAAGTGAGCTTGGCGGCTTCGCGCATCCAAGCGGCGGCCGAGACGTACATCGGGCTCGTCGAAGTCGGCGTCGGCTTGATTCCGGGCGGCGGCGGCAACAAGGAGCTGTACATCAAACGGTTGAACAGCCTGCCGCGCGGCGTGGACGTCGACTACGTCAAAATCGCGGCCAGCGTATTTGAAACGATCGCCATGGCGAAAGTGTCGACGTCAGCGGCGGAAGCGCGCGAGCTTGGCTTCTTGAATCACCGTGACGGCATCACGATGAACGGCGACCATCTGCTGTATGAAGCGAAACAGGCGGTGCTCTCGATGTATGAGGAAGGGTACCGGCCTCCTGTAAGGAAGAAAGTGCCGGTGGCCGGCGAAAGCGGCTATGCCGCCATGCTGCTTGGGGCGCAGTCGATGTTCCATTCCGGCTACATCAGCGAGCACGATTTGAAAATCGCGAAAAAATTGGCGTATGTTCTAGCCGGCGGCAAAGTGCCGTACGGAACGGAAGTCGACGAGCAATATTTGCTCGATCTCGAGCGCGAGGCGTTTTTGAGCCTCATCGGCGAGCCGAAGACGCAAGCGCGCATGCAGCATATGCTTGTGAAAGGAAAACCGCTCCGCAACTAAAGCGGAGGAGATCAAGGGGGGGATTGGCGTGAGAGAAGCGGTCATTGTCGCAGGTGCGCGCACACCGGTCGGCAAAGCGAAAAAAGGAACGCTCGCCCACGTGCGGCCGGATGATTTAGGGGCGCTCGTCGTCAAAGAAACGATCAAGCGCGCGGGGAACTATGAAGGAAACATTGACGACTTGATTATCGGGTGCGCCATGCCGGAGGCGGAGCAAGGATTGAACATCGCCCGCAACATCGGCGCGCTCGCCGGGCTGCCGTATACCGTGCCGGCGATCACGATCAACCGGTATTGCTCGTCCGGTTTGCAGGCGATCGCCTATGCGGCGGAACGGGTGATGCTCGGCCATTCCGATACGGTCATCGCCGGCGGGGTCGAATCGATGAGCATGGTGCCGATGATGGGGCATGTCGTCCGCCCGAACGCCCGCTTGGCGGAAGAAGCGCCGGAATACTACATGTCCATGGGGCACACTGCCGAGCAAGTGGCGAAAAAATACGGCGTCAGCCGCGAGGACCAAGACGCGTTCGCGGTGCGCAGCCACCAGCGCGCCGCCAAGGCGATTGCCGAAGGAAAATTCAATGAAGAAATCGTGCCGGTCGAGGTGACGGTGCGCAAAGTAGAAGGCAACAAACTCGTTGAGGAGAAAGTCGTCTTTACACAAGATGAAGGCGTGCGCCCGGACACGAATATGGAAACGCTCGCGAAACTCCGGCCGGCGTTTGCGGTAAACGGCACCGTCACCGCCGGCAACGCGTCGCAAATGAGCGACGGGGCGGCGGCGGTCATGGTGATGGACCGCGAAAAAGCGGAGTCGCTCGGCTTGAAGCCGCTCGGCAAGTTTCGTTCGTTCGCGGTTGCCGGCGTGCCGCCGGAAGTGATGGGGATCGGCCCGGTCGCTGCGGTGCCGAAAGCGTTGAAGCTGGCCGGCCTTGAGCTGTCCGACATCGGTTTGATCGAGCTGAACGAAGCGTTCGCCTCGCAATCGATCCAAGTCATCCGCGAACTTGGATTGGATGAAGACATTGTCAACGTCAACGGCGGGGCGATTGCTCTAGGCCACCCGCTCGGCTGCACGGGCGCGAAGCTGACCTTGTCTTTGCTTTACGAAATGCGGCGCCGCAACGTGCAGTTCGGCATCGTCACGATGTGCATCGGCGGCGGCATGGGAGCGGCTGGCGTGTTTGAGCTGCTGTAGCGGCAGCTGACAGCGAGCGGGCTTCATCAGCTCGCGCGAGGCATGCATCCGCATTTGCCCAGCTGCATGGAACGTCTATTTCCCGGGCGGCGTCGCCGCCCGGATCATCAATCATCTTTCGGGGGAGGAAATCAACGATGGCCAAAACGATGGAAGAAGCGATCAAAGGCGGCAGCTTTTTGATTGAAGACATTCCGGCGGAGCGCGTGTTTACGCCGGAAGATTTCACCGACGAACATCATATGATTGCCAAAACGACGGAAGAGTATGTCAACAATGAAGTGCTCCCGCAGCTCGAGCATTTGGAAAACCACGAGTTTGACCGTTCCGTGAAATTGCTTCGCAAAGCGGGCGAGCTCGGCTTGTTAAGCGCTGACATTCCGGAAGAATACGGCGGTTTGGGCCTAGATAAAGTGAGCTCGGCCATCATTGCGGAAAAAATGGCGCCGGCCGGCGGTTTTGCCATTTCGCACGGGGCGCACGTCGGGATTGGCTCGCTGCCGATTGTGTTGTTTGGCACGGAAGAACAAAAACAAAAATATTTGCCGTATTTAGCGACCGGCGAAAAAATCGCCGCCTACGCCTTGACGGAGCCTGGCTCGGGTTCGGACGCCCTCGGCGCGAAAACGACGGCGAGATTAAACGCGGAAGGCACGCATTACATTTTAAACGGCGAAAAACAATGGATCACCAACTCCGGTTTTGCTGATGTGTTTGTCGTCTATGCAAAAGTCGACGGCGAACATTTCACCGCGTTCATCGTGGAACGCGACTTCCCGGGCGTTTCAACTGGTCCGGAAGAAAAGAAAATGGGGATTAAAAGCTCGTCGACAAGAACGCTCATTTTGCAAGATGTGCCGGTGCCGAAAGAAAACGTGCTCGGTGAAATCGGAAAAGGCCATGTCATCGCCTTCAACATTTTGAACATCGGCCGCTACAAGCTTGGGTTAGGGGCGGTCGGCGGCGCGAAGCGGGCGTTGGAGATCACGCTCAAATACGCCAATCAGCGCCAGCAATTCAAACGGCCGATTTCGCAGTTTACGTTGACGCAGGAAAAATTCGCGACGATGGCGTCGCGCCTGTATGCCGCCGAAAGCTCGGTTTACCGCACGGTCGGCTTGTTCGATGAACGGATGGGCCTGCTTGATGCGGAAAAGGCGAAAGATGGCAAGGAAGTGGCGAAATCGATCGCCGAATATGCGATCGAATGCTCATTGAACAAGTTTTTTGCGACGGAAGTGCTCGATTACATCGTGGATGAAGGCGTGCAAATCCACGGCGGGTACGGCTTTATGCAGGAATACGAAATTGAGCGCGCCTACCGCGATTCGCGCATCAACCGCATTTTCGAGGGGACGAACGAAATCAACCGCCTTCTCGTGCCGGGCATGTATTTGAAAAAGGCGTTAAAAGGCGAGCTGCCGCTCTTCCAAAAAGCGCAGCAGCTTCAGGAAGAACTGATGATGATGGCGGCCGAGGAACCGGGTTCGGGCGTGCTCGAACAAGAGAAATACTTGGTGCGCAACGCGAAAAAAATCGCCTTGATGGTCGCCGGTTTAGCGGCGCAAAAATACGGCCAGCGCATTGAAGAAGAGCAAGAAGTGCTCGTCAACATCGCCGACATCGTCTCGAACATTTACGCGATGGAATCAGCGCTTTTGCGCACGGAAAAAGCGATTCAGGCGAGCGGTGAGGAGAAAAACAAACAAAAATTGCTGTACACGCAAATTTTCTGCCAAGAGGCGTTCAATGAAATTGAAGCCCATGCGAAAGAAACGCTCGTCGCCGTCGAACAAGGCGACACGCTGCGGATGATGCTCGCCGCGCTCCGCCGGCTGACGCGCCATACGCCGATCAATGTGATCGCGAAAAAACGCGAAGCGGCCGCCGCGCTCATTGAAGCCGAACGGTATATTGTGTGATAATGGGAAGTGCCAGGCAGACTGCCTGGTGCTTCTTATTTGTTTGCCAAACAGCGGAAATGAAAGGGAGGAGTGAAGATGGCGCTCACGCTCTATTGGTATCCAAAATGCGGAACGTGCCGGAAGGCGAAGCGTTGGCTCGATGAACACGGCGTTGACGTGCGGACGGTGAACTTAGTCGACGAGCCGCTGACGAAAGAGGAGCTCGCCCGTTTGCACCGTCAAAGCGGGCTGCCGCTCAAAAAATTTTTCAACACGAGCGGGATGAAATACCGCGAGCTTGGCTTGAAGGACAAGCTCGACCGCGCATCGGAAGACGAGATGCTCGATTGGCTCGCCTCGGACGGGATGTTGGTCAAACGGCCGATTTTGACGGACGGCGAGCGGGTCGTCGTGGGCTTTCGCGAACAAGAATACGAGGCGTTTTTCGCGGCGGGGACATAAAAAATTTTTGCAAAATCGGGTGAATTCAGTGAGTTTTTGCGGAAAATCGGTTATGATGAAAAGGAATATACATTTTGTCGCAATGGAGGGATTCGATGAACACGCCGAAAGAACTTCGTTACACAAAGGAGCATGAATGGGTGCGCGTGGAAGGAGAGAACGTGCGCGTCGGCATTACGGATTACGCCCAATCAGAGCTTGGCGACATTGTCTTTGTCGAGCTGCCGGAAGTCGGCGCAGAGGTTGCGGCGAACGAGCCGTTCGGCAGCGTTGAATCGGTGAAAACGGTCTCGGAATTGTATGCGCCGATCAGCGGCACGGTGGTCGAAGTGAATGAGGCGTTAAATGACCATCCGGAGTACGTGAACGAATCGCCGTATGACAAAGCGTGGATGATTGTCGTCAAACCGAACGATTTGAGCGAAATCGACAATTTGTTGACGGCGGAACAATACGAGGCGATGATCAACGAAGGATAAACGTTCCTGCAATCTTCGCTTCGATTCGGGCACTCTATACATATCGGAATTTGATTGAAAAAAGGGGTGCTCGCGATGGCGCTGCAAACGACGCGCATAGATGTCACGGACCGGATCATCGGCAAACTGAACGGCCGCTCGCTGGAGCTGTACGAGGAAGGAGAGCTCATCGGGCGCCTTCCGCTTCCGGCGGCCGTCCCGTTGAAAAATGGGTATACCGAACAAAACGGAAGAATTTACAAACAGGTGACCGCTACCGTTGAGCCGGACCAAAAATATGTCGATTGCGACGGGGAAGCGGGCTGGTGTTGAAAGGCAACGGTGGATGGCCGTTGCTTTTCATTTTCAACATTTGGCCGGCGCAAGACATACAATAATAGTATCCTCATTTGAAGTTAGGTGGGTCGGACATGCGACGCGTGGAAAAAGTGATCATCGTCGAAGGGCGATCAGACAAGCAAAAAGTGGCGGCGGTGCTGAACGAACCAGTCGTCATCGTCTGCACAAACGGCACGATCAGTGATGCGCGCCTTGAGGAGCTGGCTGATGAGCTGGAAGGATGCGATGTATACGTCTTGGCCGATGCCGATGAGGCGGGGGAAAAATTGCGCCGGCAGTTTCGCCGCATGTTTCCAGAGGCGGAGCATCTTTACATTGACCGGGCGTATCGCGAAGTGGCGACTGCTCCGCCTTGGCACTTGGCGCAAGTGTTGTTGCGCGCTCGTTTCGACGTCCGCATCGAATTGCTGATGAGAGGGAGAGGCGAGTGAAAGCGATCGACCGAAACGATGTCAAGCGAGTGGTGGAAGTCGAGCCGCTTCTGGCCCTTTATTTGTATACACCGCTGTGCGGCACGTGCCAGCTGGCTCGGCGGATGCTCACGGTGGTGGAGCAGTTGTTTCCGGCGCTGCCGTTTTACGAAACGGACATCAACTATATCCCTGAGCAGGCCGTTGCGTGGAAAATTGAAAGCGTTCCTTGCCTGCTTCTTTTTAGGGACGGAACGATCGCAGGCAAGTGGTATGCCTTTCATTCCGTTCCGTATTTGTACGAAGTGATTCAAGCCTGCTTGCCGCCCCGATGATTCGCCTTTTTTTGACGCTGTTTGACACATTTCTTGGGAAATGACAAAAACGGCGCTCGTTCGTCAACGGGTTGTCGAGATTTTTGTGAAGGATTTCTCCTCTTCAGGTGGAAGTGAAAAAAATAAAAATGGGGGAGGGGATATCCATGGAAATGCGTGAATTAGTCGGGCAGTTCGTGGAACGGATGCAAGTGTTGCGCCATTTGGTGCCGATTTTGCCGGATGAGCAGCTATATGTTCGGTTTGAAAGCGATGACGAAACCGCCTTGCTGTTGATCGGCAAGGAATCAGCCGCTAGAGGGATGGAAAACGATGAACGGAAAACATTGACGGTGCGCGGCTCCAAAGAGGCGCTCGCGTCCCTGCTGAACGGCGAACTGAAGCTGCAGCAGCTCGTCCGGCTGCAAGAAGTGCACGTGTCAGGAAGCTTCCGCCATATGTTGCTGCTCGAGTCGCTCCTCCATTTGGCCAAGCCGTATCGGCACGTCGGATAAAAAAGATGTTGACACGATTCGACAGACAATGATACAATCACACTCGTAATCAATTGAATAGGCGATTGTTGCGCTCTTATCAAGAGAGGTGGAGGGATGTGCCCAATGAAGCCCGGCAACCGTCAGCGCATCTGCTGAAATGGTGCCAATTCACACAAAGCGGCCTGCTTTGAGAGATAAGAGACGGAATGGTGCACGATACCTTTCTGTTCTCTGCGGGCAGAAAGGTTTTCTTTTTGCGCTCTGCCGCTTGGGGAGGAAGGTGAAACGATGATTACACTCGAACAAGTGACGAAAATCTATCAGGCGGCCAACGGTTCGGTCACGGCTGTCGACAATGTGTCGCTTGAGATTCGCGAAGGGGAAATTTTCGGCATTATCGGCTACAGCGGCGCGGGGAAAAGCACGCTCATCCGCTTGCTCAATGGGCTCGAGAAGCCGACGAGCGGCCGGGTGGTCGTCGCCGGGCGCGATATGACGCGCGTGAAAGGTCGGGAGCTGCGCAAGGCGCGCCAAGAAATCGGGATGATTTTCCAGCATTTCAACTTGCTTTGGTCTCGCACAGTCAGGGAAAACATTGCCTTTCCGCTTGAAATTGCCGGCGTCCCGAAAGAGGAGCGGAACAAGCGGGTGGATGAATTGATCGAGCTTGTCGGCCTTTCCGGGCGCGAGGATGCCTACCCGTCGCAGCTGAGCGGCGGGCAAAAGCAGCGGGTCGGCATCGCCCGGGCGCTCGCCAACAACCCGAAAGTCTTGCTGTGCGACGAGGCGACATCGGCGTTGGACCCGCAGACGACTGATGCGATTTTGGACTTGCTCGTTGACATCAACAAGCGTCTTGGGCTGACGATTGTGCTGATCACCCATGAAATGCACGTCATCCGCAAAATTTGCGACCGCGTTGCGGTGATGGAAAGCGGCCGAATCGTCGAGCAAGGCGAAGTGTTGCATGTGTTCCGCAACCCGCAGCAACCGATTACGAAACGGTTTGTCAAGCAGCTGATCGAGCCCGAGGAGACGGAAGAGGCGATTTCCCATTTGTTTGGCCAATACCCGAGCGGGCTGATCGCGCAGCTGACGTTCGTCGGCGCGGCCGCCGGAAAGCCGCTCATCACCGAAGTGGTGCGCCAGTTTGCCGTCGATGTCAACATTTTGCAAGGGAAAATTTCGCAAACCCATCAAGGCGCCTATGGGGTGCTGTTCGTGCACCTCGACGGGGCGAGGGATGAAATCGACCGGGCGCTTGACTATATTCAACGCCAGCAAGTGGCGGTGGAGGTGATTCACGATGCTCGCTAACCTCCTGCCGAACGTGCAATGGGAGACGATGTGGGCGGCGACGGTCGAGACGCTGTATATGACGGGAGTGGCGGTGGCGGCCACTTTCGTCCTCGGAATCGTTCTTGGCTTGCTTCTATTTTTGACAGCGAAGGGCAACCTATGGGAAAACCGGTTTGTCAATACAGTGATTGCGGCGTTTGTGAACATTTTCCGCTCCATTCCGTTTATTATTTTGATCATTTTGCTCATTCCGTTTACAACATGGCTCGTCGGGACGATGCTTGGCGCCAATGCGGCGCTGCCGGCTCTGGTCATTGGGGCCGCGCCGTTTTACGCCCGCATGGTCGAAATCGCTCTTCGCGAAATTGATAAAGGCGTCATCGAAGCAGCCCAAGCGATGGGCGCCTCAACGTGGACGATCATTTGGAAAGTGCTGCTGCCGGAGTCATTGCCGGCGCTTGTCTCCGGCATTACGGTGACGGCGGTGTCGCTCGTCAGCTATACAGCGATGGCTGGAGCCATCGGCGCCGGCGGGCTTGGGAATTTGGCGTATTTGGAAGGGTTCCAGCGCAACCATAACGATGTGACGTTTGTCGCGACCGTATTGGTGTTGGTCATTGTGTTCGTCATTCAGGCCATCGGTGACTTTGTCACTTCGAAAATCGATAAACGATAAAGGGGGAAACAACTGATGAAGAAATGGCTGGGTGTGTTGCTCGCTGCTATTCTCGTGCTCGCTTTGGCGGCATGCGGCGGCAACAATAACGACAACGCGGAAGGCGGCAAAGACGGCAAATTGGTGAAGTTGAAAGTCGGTGCGTCGAACGTGCCGCATGCGGAAATTTTGGAAAAAGCGAAACCGATTTTGAAGAAAAAAGGCATCGACTTGGAGATCATTACGTTCCAAGATTACATCTTGCCGAACAAAGCGTTGGCTGAGAAGCAAATCGATGCCAACTATTTCCAACACATTCCGTATTTGGAATCGCAAAAGAAAGAGTACGGCTATGATTTCGTCAACGCTGGCGGCATTCATATCGAGCCGATCGGCTTATACTCGAAAAAATACAAAAGCATTGAAGAACTGCCGGACGGCGCGACGATCATCATGAGCAACTCGGTCGCCGACCATGGCCGCATTTTATCGATGCTGCAAGAAAAAGGGCTCATTAAATTGAAACCGGGCGTCGATAAAACGAAAGCGACAGTCAATGACATCATCGAAAATCCAAAGCATTTAAAATTTAAGGCCGATGTCGACGCCGGGCTTCTGCCGCAAATTTACAAAAACGGCGAAGGCGATGCGGTGCTGATCAACGCCAACTATGCGCTTGACGCCGGTTTGGATCCGGCGAAAGACCCGATCGCCGTTGAGTCGCCGAAAAACAATCCGTATGTGAACATTATTGCGGTGCGCAAAGGCGATGAAAACCGGAAAGAAATCAAAACGCTTGTCGAAGTGCTGCAATCGAAAGAAATTCAAAATTTCATTAAAGAAAAATACCACGGCGCCGTCATTCCAGCGGCGGAAAACAATCAATAACGGGAGCATTTCGCTTCCGTTTCTTTTTTTGTCTCCAAAAAGCCGCTCCTCTTAAACGAAACGAAAGCGGCAAAGGTTAAAACGATTCTGAATCCGAGGGCGCCGCGGCCGACCTGCTTCATCGGCCGTTCAAACGCGCCAGTACGGCGGCGAGCATAACGATGATGACGCAGTTTTGCAGGACGATCACCGCCGTTAAGCTGAAGGCGCCGTCTCCTTGTTCACCGAGGGTGTTGCCGATGATGATCCACGCCAAAAACGAAGCGAAAGCGGCGGTTAAGGCAAAGACAACCCAACGAATCAATGGTATTCTCCCCTTTCCTATGATGATGGAAGTGGAACAGAACCGTTTGTTTTCATCATCACATTCCGTCTATGTTGGCGAAACGGTGGTGTTTCCACACGCTTTCAATACCATTCGTTGTTTAATTTCGTTTTCCTTCATCCTATTTCGCGCAGGAGACTCCCACTTCAACGACCAAAGGGAGTAAGTGGGAGAGGAATGCTCGTTCCCCCTTTCTTTTGTGTATGATAGAATAAAGACGTGGAGAAAACTGTTAAATAAAGGCACTCCAATAACGGCTGCTCGATGTATGGAGTTGGTTGCAGGAAACGCTGCAACCGCAAAACATCGAGCGTAGGTCCGTCTGTTGTGTGTGGAAGCCAAGTACTGCCAACAGACACACCGAGAGAATCGGTAACGATGCAGGCATGACCTGCGTCGTTGGGCAGTCGTCAACCTGCCCCCTGATGCAACCCCAAGTCAAGGAAGGAGGACGAAGTCCGTTTGCACTTCTGGGGAGTTGCAAGCCCCCACTTCAAGCGTTAGCGAAGTGGGGGTAGTTGACGCATACTAACAGCAGAAACGAACAAAGGGAGGAAAATGATGATGAACAACGGAACACATGCATCGGTTGAATCCGCGCTTCGCCGCTACAAAGAAGGGATAGGAGCGTTCACCCAAAAACTTCCGAATGTGGCCGAGCGGTTTAACGCGTTTACGGAAGCGTGCTTTGCCGAGGGGGCGCTGTCGAAAAAAGAAAAACAATTAATCGCCCTCGGCATCAGCCTGGCGGCGCAAGACGAGTATTGCACGATTTACCATACGAAAGGATGCCTTGACGAAGGAGCGTCGGAACAGGAAATTTTGGAAGCATGCGCGGTGGCGGCCGCGTTTGGCGGCGGGGCGGCGATGAGCCAGGCGGTGACGCTCGTGCAGGAATGCCTCCGCGAGCTGCGGACGGCTCACTAGACTCCGGAAAAAACGGGGTCTTTTTTTTGCAAAAACTCGTACAAGCTTGCGGTTTTCGTGTAAAATAAATAAAAGATGCGGTTTTTCACATGGACATCGTGAAAAACAGAGCAGGGAAGTTGCAGGCAGTTTTCATTTGTTATAAAATGATAATGAGAATAAACTGAGAATGAGCGATCGCTAGAAGACAAGCGAGCGAATTGACTCTCAATCGGGAATTGGAGGTATGCTGCATGGCGGTATTGACGATTCGCAATCTCCACGTCGCCGTGGAGGGAAAAGAAATTTTAAAAGGAGTGGACTTGGAAGTCAAAGGCGGGGAAATCCACGCCATCATGGGTCCGAACGGAACGGGGAAGTCGACGCTGGCATCGGCCATTATGGGCCATCCAAAATATGAAGTGACAGAAGGATCGGTGACGCTCGACGGCCAGGATGTCCTTGAGATGGAAGTCGACGAGCGGGCGCGCGCCGGCCTGTTTTTGGCGATGCAATACCCAAGCGAAATCAGTGGAGTGACGAACGCCGACTTTTTGCGCGCTGCGATCAATGCCCGGCTTGGCGAGGGCAACGAAATTTCGCTCATGAAATTCATCCGCAAGCTCGATGAAAAAATGGCGTTTCTCGAAATGAACCCGGATATGGCGCACCGTTACTTGAACGAAGGATTCTCGGGCGGGGAGAAAAAGCGAAATGAAATTTTGCAGCTGATGATGCTTGAACCGAAAATCGCCATTTTGGACGAGATCGACTCCGGATTGGACATTGACGCGCTGAAAATTGTCGCCAAAGGCGTCAATGAAATGCGCAGCAGCGAATTCGGCTGTTTGATCATCACTCACTACCAACGGTTATTGAACTACATCACGCCGGATTACGTGCACGTCATGATGCAAGGGCGCATCGTCAAATCCGGCGGTCCGGAACTGGCGCAGCGGCTTGAGGCGGAAGGGTACGACTGGATCAAAAAAGAGCTTGGCATTGAAGACGAAACGGTCGGACAAGAAGCGTAAGCGTTAGGAGGAGGATTATGGCGACAGAAACGAAAATCCCATTCGATGAAACATACATCCGCACGTTCTCAAGCGGGCGCGGCGAGCCGGACTGGCTGACGGCGCGGCGCCTTGAGGCGCTTCGGCTGGCGGAGCGGCTGCCGCTTCCGAAACCGGAGAAGACGAAAATCGACAAATGGAATTTCACCGAGTTCGCCCGCCACACGGTCGACAGCGCGCCGTATGATGGCCTTGACGATTTGCCGGAAGCGGTCAAGGCGCTCATCGAGGCGGGCGAAGGAACGAAAAACTTGTACGTGCAGCGCAACCATACGCCGGCGTACGTGTCGCTGTCCGATGAATTAAAAGAAAAAGGCGTCATTTTCACCGACATCTTCACCGCCGCGCGCGAGCATGGCGACTTGCTGAAAAACTATTTGATGACGGCGGTCAAGCCGGATGAGCACCGCCTTGCCGCGCTCCATGCGGCGCTGCTCAACGGCGGCGTGTTTGTCTATGTCCCGAAAAACGTGGAGATTGAAACGCCGCTTCAGGCGGTCTATATTCAAGACGAAGACGATATCGCCCTATTCAACCATGTCATTGTCGTCGCAGAAGACAACAGCCGCGTCGTGTTTGTCGAAAACTATATATCGGCAAGCCGAGAAGGAAAAGCGGTCGTCAATGTGGTCGCCGAGGTGTTTGCCCAAGCGAACGCAAGCGTCTTTTTCGCCGCTGTCGACCATTTGGCGAAAGGCACAACGACGTATGTCAATCGGCGCGGCATCGCCGGGCGCGACGGACGGATCGAATGGGCGCTCGGGCTGATGAATGACGGCAACACGGTCTCCGAGAACATCACCCGCCTTGTCGGCGACGGCTCGTTCGGCGATACGAAAACGGTCGCGGTCAGCCGCGGCGAGCAAGTGCAAAACTTTACGACCAGCGTCGTCCATTACGGCAGGCATACGGAAGGTTACATTTTAAAACATGGCGTCGTCCGCGACAGCGCGACCTCGATTTTCAACGGCATCGGCAAAATTGAGCACGGCGCTTCAAAATCGAACGCCGAGCAGGAGTCGCGCGTCTTGATGTTGAGCGAAAAAGCGCGCGGCGATGCGAACCCGATTTTGCTCATTGATGAAGACGACGTCATGGCGGGCCACGCGGCATCGGTGGGACGCGTCGATCCGATCCAATTGTATTACTTAATGAGCCGCGGCATTCCGAGACGCGATGCGGAACGGCTTATCATCCACGGCTTTTTGGCGCCGGTCGTCGAGGCGATTCCGATTGAAGGCGTGAAAAACCAATTAATTGAAGTGATTGAAAGGAAAGTTCAATCATGAATGTGAACGAAATTCGCACGTTGTTTCCGATTTTGCATCAGGACGTCAACGGCCATCCGCTCGTCTATTTTGACAGCGCGGCGACGTCGCAAAAGCCGCTGCCGGTGATTGAGGCGCTTGACCGCTACTACCGCGAGTACAACTCGAACGTCCACCGCGGCGTCCATACGCTCGGGACGAAGGCGACGGACGCGTACGAAGGCGCGCGCGAAAAAGTGCGGCGGTTTTTAAACGCCCAATCGGCGCAGGAAATCATCTTTACGCGCGGCACGACCGCTGCGCTCAACTTGGTCGCTGCAAGCTACGGGCGCGCCAATGTCAAAGAAGGCGACGAGATCGTCATCACGTACATGGAGCATCACAGCAACTTAATCCCATGGCAGCAGCTGGCGAAACAAACGGGCGCAACGCTGAAATACATTCCGCTGCAGGAAGACGGCACGATCGATTTGCGCGACGTTGAGGCGGCCATCACCAAAGCGGCGAAGATCGTCGCCATCGCCCATGTGTCCAACGTTCTTGGGACGATCAACCCGGTGCGGGAGATCGCCCGCATCGCCCATGAGCGCGGGGCGGTCGTCGTCGTCGATGCGGCGCAAAGCGCTCCGCATATGAAGGTCGATGTTCAGGAACTTGATTGCGATTTTCTCGCCCTTTCCGGCCATAAAATGTGCGGGCCGACGGGAATCGGCGTATTATATGGCAAAAAGAAATGGCTTGCGCAGATGGAGCCAATCGAGTTCGGCGGTGAAATGATCGATTTTGTCGAGCTGTACGACTCGACGTGGAAAGAGCTGCCGTGGAAGTTTGAAGGCGGCACGCCGATCATCGCCGGGGCGATTGGCCTTGGTGCAGCCATCGATTTCCTTGAACAAGTGGGCTTGGACGCCATCGCCGCCCATGAGCATGAGCTGGCGCAATATGCGCTTAGCCGAATGGCGGACATCGAAGGCGTCACCGTCTATGGCCCGAAAGAGCGGGCGGGGCTTGTCACGTTCAACATCGACGGGGTGCATCCGCACGATGTGGCGACGGTCCTTGACGCCGAAGGAATCGCCATCCGCGCCGGCCACCATTGCGCCCAGCCGCTCATGAAATGGCTCGGCGTGACGGCGACCGCCCGGGCGAGCTTTTACCTTTACAATACGAAAGAGGAAATCGACCGGTTCATCGCCGCATTACAGAAAGCGAAGGAGTACTTCAGCCATGTCTTCTAACCATCCGTTGGATCAGCTTTACCGCCAAGTCATTATGGATCATTATAAAAACCCGCGCAACCGCGGGGTGCTTGAAGGAACGAACGTCGATGTCAACATGAACAACCCGACGTGCGGCGACCGCATCCACTTGACGATGAAAGTCGAAGACGGAAAAGTCGCCGACGTCAAATTTGAAGGGGAAGGCTGTTCGATTTCAATGTCGTCGGCGTCGATGATGACGCAGGCGATCAAAGGAAAAACGGTGGAGGAAGCGCTTCGGCTCGCCCACATTTTTTCCGACATGATCCAAGGGAAAGAGTACGACGATTCCGTTGACCTTGGCGACATCGAGGCGCTCCAAGGCGTTTCCAAATTTCCCGCTCGCATCAAATGCGCGACGTTGGCGTGGAAAGCGCTCGAAAAAGGGCTGCACAATCATGAACATGAAGGAAGGTGAACCGAGATGGCGAAAAAAGCTCCGGAAATCGGTGAATACAAGTACGGCTTCGTCGATAAAGACGTCTCCGTCTTCCGCGCCCAGCGCGGCCTGACGCGCGAAGTCGTCGAAGAAATTTCGCGGATGAAAAACGAGCCGCAATGGATGCTCGAGTTCCGCTTAAAAGCGCTCGACATCTTCTACAGCAAACCGATGCCGCAATGGGGCGGCGACTTGTCGAGCCTCGATTTCGATGAAATTACGTACTATGTCAAACCGACGGAAAAATCGGGCCGCTCGTGGGATGAAGTGCCGGCGGAGATCAAAGCGACGTTCGATAAATTAGGGATTCCAGAGGCGGAACAAAAATATTTGGCCGGCGTCTCGGCGCAATACGAATCGGAAGTCGTCTACCACAACATGAAAGAAGACCTCGAAAAACTCGGCGTCATCTTTAAAGACACCGACTCGGCGCTGAAGGAAAACGAAGACTTGTTCCGCGAGTATTTCGCCAAAGTCGTGCCGCCGACGGACAACAAATTTGCGGCCTTGAACTCGGCCGTCTGGTCGGGCGGTTCGTTCATCTACGTCCCGAAAGGCGTCAAAGTCGATACGCCGCTTCAGGCGTACTTCCGCATCAACTCGGAAAACATGGGGCAGTTTGAACGGACGCTCATCATCGTGGACGAAGGGGCGCACGTCCATTACGTCGAAGGCTGCACGGCGCCGATTTACACGACGAACTCGCTCCATAGCGCGGTTGTGGAAATCATCGTCAAAAAAGGCGCCTACTGCCGCTACACGACGATCCAAAACTGGGCGAACAACGTCTTCAACTTGGTGACGAAGCGCGCCGTCTGCGAAGAAAACGCGACGATGGAATGGATCGACGGCAACATCGGCTCGAAGCTGACGATGAAATACCCGGCCGTCATCTTAAAAGGCGAAGGGGCGCGCGGCTTGACGCTCTCCATCGCCATCGCTGGCAAAGGTCAGCATCAAGACGCCGGGGCGAAAATGATCCATTTGGCCCCGAATACGTCATCGACGATCGTCTCGAAGTCGATCTCCAAACAAGGCGGCAAGGTGACGTATCGCGGCATGGTCCATTTCGGCCGCAAAGCGTCCGGCTCGCGCTCGAACATCGAATGCGATACGCTCATTCTCGACAATCAGTCGACATCCGATACCATTCCGTACAACGAAATTTTAAACGACAACGTGTCGCTCGAACACGAAGCGAAAGTGTCGAAAGTGTCGGAAGAGCAGCTGTTCTACTTGATGAGCCGCGGCATTTCCGAGCAGGAAGCGACGGAAATGATCGTCATGGGCTTCATCGAGCCGTTTACAAGGGAGCTGCCGATGGAATACGCGGTCGAGATGAACCGCTTGATCAAGTTCGAGATGGAAGGAAGCATTGGGTAAGCTGGATGAATCAAGGGTGGAGCGCTCGTTTGCGGGCGCTTCCCCCACAAAACGCCCACATGATCGACGCAGGACAAAACAAGGGAGCGGCCGGCCGGCCCTTATTCTTTCCGGTGATCTCCAGAAGCGTCAAGGCCGCCCCGCAGGCCATTTCCTCCCTCATGGGAGCATGTTTTTAGGGGAGCGCTCTTTTTTGGGCGCTCCCCTGTCTTTCATTTCACATGCCAGGCGGCTCTGTTCAGCCGTGTACGATCTCTCGGCTTAGTAGCCTTTTTAGGCGTGAAGTTAACAGCCATGTATAAAAAACATGATTTTATTCATTTTTCCCGATAGGGACTACGAAAGAGATGTTTAAGTTAAGTGCAACTTTTTATTGACAAATAATTTTCTTTTTTTTACAATTAAACTGTAGATGAGCATTTTTCACTACAATAATTTCTATGGTTAAAAGAGACAAACAGAGACCTCCTTACACGATGCGGAACTGTTTTTTGACTACATCAATGGTCATATCCTCCTATTCGCCACAGCTGAACCCGATCGAGCACTTGTGGAAATGGCTGAAAGACACCGTCATTGCCAATGTGTTTCACCAAGATCGAAACGATATCGCCCAAGCCATTGCTCGGTTTATGGATGACATCCATGAACGCCCGGAGGAAGTGCTGCAACGCTTGGGGTGTGCAGGATGACTGAGAAACTCACTCTTCATGTTGTATGTATATACTTACATTCTACAGGAAAGGTGCTCTTTTTTCTATGATGTGTATGGGTATTATTGGTTAATCAACACGCCTGAAAAAAGAGGTGTTCAACAGCAACAAGAAAAAGGTATGACTAATCCAAATCATTATAAGGTAGGTGGCATTTTATTTTTGGCTCTTCACCAAAAGTTGTACTTGATTTTTTCTGAACATACCCCATTTACGCTTGTGAGGGAAAATCAACAAGTCCGTGATTTTGGCACATCTTTGTGCAGGAAACCGTATTGCTTGTCAAGTACATGTTGTGGTGAAGAGCCTTATTTTTATGAAACTTATATTTTCTGGAAAAAGTGGAATATTCATAAAGGTTCTCTTGTTAGTTATTTCATGGTTTATTATTTTATTCAGCTTGATGATTCAAAATTCTGATGCGTTCATTTATTGGTTTAATCCAAGCGTAGTATCCATTAGCGATGAAAGGTATTTTTATACTTTAGTGCCTACCTTTTTTAATATTCTACTTTTATTTTTCCAAATTAAGTTTTTGGGGGTTAGAGAGAGAAAAACAACTATCTACAAAATCTTGTTTGTTACGCTTGTCATTAATACTATATTGTTTTTATATTATGCTATTTATCAATTTTTTGGATAAATCCAAAACCAATTATTGGCGTGTTAACACAACATGTACATGGCAAGCGAGGTGTTTTCTTAATCCGCCAGTGATGTGTGATTTACTTATTTTTCCTATGGGTGCAAGTAAGATATGTGTTTAGTGCAAAATGAAAATACAGAGTTCTGCAACAAAACGTGCAGATTCTAAGGCAAAGAAAAAAGGCTTGCCAGCCCCTAACATTTCCTCTACTGTGGAAGTTGTGAACACATAAACCAAACAGTGGAGGAGCGAAAGGATGCTGGCAATGCCCGAAATTAATCGTATCAGAAAACTGCGTGAAAAGAAAGGGTTATCGATTGCGGAAATTTCCCGTGAAACGGGATATAACTGGAGAACGGTCAAAAAATACGCAGATGAAGACATTTCTGTCCAACCAACCATCAAACGCAAAAAGGGGATGATGGAGGAAGAAGGGTACGGGCCAATCATTGATGACTGGTTGGAGGAGGATGACAAGCTGCCGAGAAAACAACGGCGAACGAACAAGACGATGTTTGAAGCGCTTTGTCGTGACCATGGATTTCAAGGCTCGTATCGCACCGTTTGCGCGTACGTGCAAAAACGAAGACCGCAGCTCAAGCTCGAGAAAAAACAGCGCTATGAACGACTGGAGCACCCGCCAGGCGAGGCGCAGGTGGATTTCGGGAAGATGACGGTTGTGACGAAGGATGGGAAGGAAGAAGAGCGATCGGTTTTGATCATGAGCTTTCCCTATAGCAACGCTGCGTTTGCTTATCCGCTGCCGGCGGAAAACAGTGAATGCTTCCTCCACGGGTTGACGCAGCTGTTTCGTCAGGCTGGGGGAGTGCCAAAGGCATTGCGCATTGACAATTTGTCCGCGGCCATTGTGTCGATTCGAAAAGGGGGAGAACGCCGATTCACCGAGGCTTTTGAGAAATTCCAACTCTACTATCGGTTTGATGTACAAGTGTGCAATCCATACAGTGGACATGAGAAAGGAAATGCGGAGCGAAAAGTCTATTACACTCGCAACCTTTGTTTCATCCCCGCTCCATTGATGGAGTCGGATCCGGAGCTGGTGGAGTGGCTGCATCGCAAGATGGTCGAGGACCGAAACCGTCCTCATTATGAAAAGGGGCGGTGGATCGAGGAACTATGGCAGGAAGAACAACCAGAGCTGTTGGCGTTGCCGGAACAAGATCTTCCGATCTTCTCCCTCGATCACGCTTACGTGAATCAGTACGGAGAAGTGATGGTGGATGGGAAGGCGTTCGTCGTCCATGGCCTGTCCGTCCCCAACCGGGTGTTGGTGAAGAAAGAATGGAATCGTTTCGTTGTGTTCTCTTCCGATGGAGACGTCCATCTTGAAGCGCCAAGGCCGTATACGAACGTGAAACGCGAAATCCCTTGGAAAGAGATTTTCGCTGAGTGGGAGACCAAACCCCGGGTTGTCGGACATTCCCGCTACCGGACGTACTTGCCGGAGGCGATCCGAATGTATCTGGCTGGCCCCCCGCCCCAGGTGGCGGCCCGTTTGAAAGGACTGCGAGCGCTGTTGGATCGGCACACGCTTTACGAAATCGCCCAGTGGCTCGAGGAGAGTCAGCGATGGGACTTGACTCCTCATGAAATCGGCGTGTTGATGGAAGCGAAGCACTCCTATTACCCGGACAAGTGGGAAGAATCATACACCCCTTCCGTTCTAATCGACTATGAAACGGATTTAACGGTGTATGATCAACGTCTTCATCCCGCTCGGGAAGGGAGTGTCCAGAAATGAGAGCAGAGGTGAAAGAGATTTGTAAAGCGCTGCATTTGGCCTATATCGCAGATCGATTCGAGGAGGTGAGATTCGAAACGAAAGAACAGTTTTTGCGGGATGTATTGGCGCTGGAACTGTCGTGCCGCCAAGAAGCGAAACAGGCCCGACTGATCAAGAAAGCCAAGTTTCGGGAGTTGAAATGGCTGAAGGATTACGAATGGTCGGATCACATCCACTGGCCGACCACGACATCGAAGAAGGAATTGTGTGACCTTCGCTTTTTGGAGCGAAAGCAAAACGTTCTGCTTTTAGGCTCGCCCGGGACAGGAAAAACCCATCTCGCCACAGCGCTCGGCATCCAGGCGTGCCAACAAGGCCATGAGGTTCGGTTTTTCCGCGTCGCGGATCTTGTCGCCCAGCTGGAAGAGGCGTTGAAAAACGGCACGCTCGGGCGGCTGAAACGAAGCATCGATGCGTGCGAACTGTTGATATTGGATGAACTCGGCTATGTGCCGTTTCAAAAGCAAGGATCGGAGCTGTTGTTTCATATTATCGCCGACTGTTACGAGCGAAAAAGCGTCATGGTGACATCGAATCTAGAATTTGGACAGTGGGATCGGGTGTTTGGGGACAACCGCTTGACAGCTGCGCTGGTGGATCGCTTGGTTCACCATGCCCACATCCTGGCCTTTACGAGAGCTATCGACTGCGGAACGCTCTCTCCGCGATCCAGCCGTCCTCTTCCCCCGGTCTGCAACCTTAAGTCTTGAGCTGGCAAGCCTATGTATTTTTTCTTGCATTTCTCTGCATTTTTTGCTTGCAAAAAACACTCTTGTGCTAAATCCATGAAGCAGACCCAATAATATTTTCTCAGCATCTGCTTAAATCTCCTTATGACCTGTTCAAGGTGGCCTTGATCGACTTCTTGGGTTTGGTCATTTTGAGGACTTCGAACGGAGACTTATGTTAAGTAAAGAAGTGTTGTAGGCGATATCTTTTTATAGAGTAGGAGGGGTTTTAATGAAAAAAGTTTTATCATTTAGTTTGTTTATGTTCGTAATGCTCTTTTTAGCTATGGGATCTTCAGTATCAGCTAGTAGCATAACTAATGATAAAAACACTAAGAATGTAAATGGAATGTTAGAATTACTTGGTTTTTCGAAGGAAGATATTAAAGATCTAAAAACAAATAAATTTGATGTAGCAGATATAGATTTTAAAAATAAGGATGTAAGGAACTTGAAACTAAAAAAGAAAGATATCTTATTTTTGGCTCACTTTGGGTTTACTAAAGAACGAATTGAGCATTTCACACTAAATGATTGGGATCATTTTAAGAATATGGAGGAGCCTGAATTAGTAGATGTGAATGTTTCGTACTTCAAAGTCGATGAAAATAATGGAGAGCTAATTCCTATCACGAAATACGAGTTTGAGGGGAACAAAAAACAGCGAGAGGCATATTATGAGGAAATAAAAAAGGATCCTAAAGCCGTAGCATTAATTACCTCTTTATGTGATCCAGATAATACCTGCAATGGTTCAAACTCATCATCGATGGTGAAACTGACTGTTGCTGTCACCCATTCATCGAAATATGCAATTGTTTCTGATTTTGATTGGGTCAATGATTCCAACGAAAGGCATGTTGACTTATTTGGAACTGGTCATAAAGAAGCTTTGACTGTAGATTATGGATCAATATTTGGAAGTTGGACAACTGAGTACTATGATAATTATGGTTATGTAGCAGAAAGGACTTCGTACTTTAATGGTGCAACATATAAATTTTCTACAGGGTATGTTCATAAATTAGATAGAAATTCTTCTACTCATCAAGAATTCTGGCAATACAATGGGAAGTGGATACATGCGCAAGATGACTCAGGATATACGTATGCTGAATTTGTGTGGAGCTCTGGAACGAGTTCTTCTGCATATGCCAATTATACGCATATGAAGACAGGATGGAGCTCATCGTTTAGTGTATCGATGCCGCTAGGAGCGTCAATTTCTGTTTCAGGAACGACAAGTTATATCCAAATACCAAACGCGGCAGTTTCCTTTACAAGATGACAATACGTTTACGTCTCATTTACTGCGAATCGATATTTACAGTGAAGGGTGGCTTATCATTGAAACGGATCCTCCGTTATGTTTTGTTGTGTACAATGCTAGCTGGCTGCGATCATCAGGAGATGAATTTACAGGCTCATCATTTGGATGCAAAAAGACAAGGTTTTGATCAAGAAGAGATAGAAAATCTCATTAGAGAGCCGGAAAACGCCAATAAAGTCAACCGACAGCTCAAAAACAAGGAGGCTGCGGCTTTCTTTCGGCTGGGGATGACGAAAGAAGAGATTCGTCACTTGGATCGGGAGGAGATGGATTTTTTTCGCGCGAGAAGTGCGGCGAATCAATGGCATGAGCTCGATGAACAAACGGTGAAGGAGATTTTCAAGAAACAGGCGGATCATCAAATGATCCGGTGCCATATCGAGAAACAGAAATTATGCACCGCGTCCACGATTTACACCGATCAAAAAAAGAACATCATGGAATTGACCATATCCGTTTCCTTGTTAAGTCGAGAAGAGCATCGATATGCCGTCGTCTTGTCGTATGAATGGCTTATCGATCCGAAAGAAAAGGAGACGGATTTTTACGGGATTTTGACGACTGAAAATGCGGTTGTCGATTATCATCAGCTTTATAGCTCCTACAAGACGTATCGGGATGCGTCTCACGTCAGCATACAACATAGTAGGAAACCTTACCAATCTTCTGTTGTAGGGTATATGATCAAAAATTCTCTGCACAAGGAAAACAACCGCCACTTTGGATATGTGTATTCTGAAATTGTCCCTTCGGATCACGCGCAAACGTATATGGATGTTGAGGGATTTTATGTTCATGCTAATCGGACATGGAGAGAAAAGGATTTGTTTTCTTTCCAAGATGTTTATAACTGGAATGAAAAGGCTGACGCGGTGATGTTCAAGTCTCCGGTGATCCGAATCTCCATCCGGCCGTGATGAAGCGGGATGGAATGTTTTGTTTCGAGGGAGCGCTCTTTTTTGGGCGCTCCCCTGTCATTGATCTCACATGCCAGGCGGATCTGTTCAGCCGCGCTCAGTCTTCCTGTTTAGCGCTGCACTTTTTCAAGCGCCAATTTGATGCCGAACCCGATCATCACCGCGCCCGTGATGCCTTCGATCCATTTCTTCGTTTTCGGCCGCTTCATGAAGTCGCTGATATAATGGATGAAGGAAATGTAAAACAAAAACCATATCGCGGTCATCGCCGTATAAGCCGCCCCCATTAGGAGAAACGGAGCGAAGGAGTGCGCGCCGGGCGCCACGAACTGCGGCAAAAATGTTAAGAAAAAAGCCGCCACCTTCGGGTTCAAAAAATCGGTGAGAAACCCTTGCCGGAAGCAGGCGGGCTGTTTTTCTCCGCTATTGACATCCGTTTCCACACCTAGGGCTTCGCCTTTTTTTATGACTCCATATAATGCCTTGACCCCTAAATACGTTAAGTACACAGCCCCCACATACTTCAGGATCGAAAACAGCAGGGCAGATTGCATGATGACGGCGGAAAGCCCGAGCGACGCTGCGGCGGTGTGGAGAAACAAGGCGCAGCAAACCCCTAGTGCGGTTTTCAAGCCGCCGATCTTCCCGGCGGAAATCGTGTTTTTGGTCACCACCGCCGTGTCGGGGCCGGGCAGCACGATTAAAAACATTGATAAGAGAAGAAACGGGTACAGATGAATCATCGGAAGCCCCCCATTATCAGAATGTTCCGATGGTTACCATTGTATCGCAACGGTTCCTCGGTTGTAAATCTGGACGTTCTGAACCGCCGTTGCCCTTGATGGTGCGGCGGTCATTTTTATTTCCTGGCGGTGGCACATATGATATAGTGAAGATAGCTGGAAATCGAACGAATTGGTGATCGACATGATTTACATCGGACTGACCGGCTGGGGGGATCATGACAACTTGTACCCGCCAGGTCTTGCGGCGAAAGACAAATTGCTGGAATACGCGGCTCATTTTCCGACGGTCGAGGTCGATTCGTACTTTTACGCCATTCAGCCGCGTTCGAATGTGGAAAAGTGGATTCGCGAGACGCCGCCGTCGTTTCAGTTTATCGTGAAGGCATACCAAGGAATGACCGGGCATGAGCGCGGCCCGATTCCGTATGAAAGCAAGGAAGCGATGTTTGCCGCGTTTCTGGAATCGATCGCGCCGTTTCAGGAAGCGGGGAAATTGGCGATGGTGCTGTTTCAGTTTCCGCCGTGGTTTGACTGTCGGCGCGAGCATGTGGCGTACTTGCGCTGGGTGAAAGCGCGGATGGGGGAGGTGCCGGCGGCGCTCGAATTTCGGCACCAATCATGGTTTTCGCCGCGCTTTTATGAAAAAACGCTTCGCTTTATGGAAGAGGAAGGGTGGATTCACGCGATTTGCGACGAGCCGCAGGCGGGGGAAGGGTCGGTGCCGACCGTTTTGCATCCGACCGACCGGGAAAAGACGCTCATCCGCCTGCACGGACGGAATGTCCACGGCTGGAACAAGGCGACGGCCGGCGAGAACTGGCGCGCCGTCCGCTACTTGTATCGATACAACGAGCGCGAGCTGCGCGAGTGGGCGCGCCATATAGAGGCATTAAAGAAAAAAACGAAACAGATTTACGTGCTGTTTAACAACAACTCCGGCGGCGATGCCGCCGACAACGCCAAACAATTGATCGATTTGCTTGGCATTGAGTACACGGGCCTTGCGCCGCGGCAGCTTGGTTTGTTTTGAAGCGGGGGGAGAGACAAAATGGCGTATATGTTGCTTTTTTTGATCGGCTTTATCGCGGGGACGGTCGGCAGCTTGGCCGGCCTTGGCGGGGGGGTGATCATCGTGCCGTCGCTTCTGTTTTTCGGCGCGCTCGGCTGGCTGTCGGCGGTGACGCCGCAAACGGCGGTCGGCACGTCGCTTGTCGTCATTATTTTCAATGGCTTATCGTCCACATTGTCGTATATGAAAGACAAAATGGTCGACTATCAAAGCGGCTTGCTCTTTTGTCTTGGCAGCGTTCCCGGGGCGGTCATCGGCGCTTGGGTGAACAATACGCTGAGCGCCGCTCATTTTTCATTGTATTTTGGGCTGTTTTTAATCGCCATGTCGCTCTTTTTGTCGCTGAGTCAAAAGAAAACGAAGCGTTCGGCTGACGAGACGGCGGCGGCGACGGAGAATGAACGGGAGTCATCCCGAACCGAGACGAAAGCGGAAACCCGCTTGAAACCGGCATCGTGGTGGGCGCGGAAAGTCATGCGCACGTACACGGAGCGGAACGGGGAGACGTTCGTGTACGGCTATTATCCGCTCGCCGCGATCGCCATCGCGTTTGTGGTCGGCTTTTTCGGCGGGTTGTTTGGCATTGGCGGCGGCTCGCTCATGGTGCCGGCGATGATCGTGCTGTTTCGCTTTCCGCCCCATGTGGCGGTCGCCACGTCGATGTTGATGATTTTTTTGTCCTCGCTCGTCGGCTCTCTCACCCATGTCGTGATGGGAAATGTGCAATGGTCGTTTGCCCTTGCCCTCATTCCCGGCGTATGGATCGGCGCGAAAACCGGGGCGTGGATCAATAAGCGGATGCCAAGCCGGACGCTTGTCGTCGTGCTTCGGATGGTGCTCGTTTTGCTTGGCCTTCGGCTTGTGATCGAAAGTTTTTCGTAACCAAGGAGGCTTGCGCATTGAAGCAAACCGTCTATATTTATCATACGAATGACGTGCACAGCCATTTTGAACATTGGCCGCAAATCGCCCGCTTTTTGTCAGAACGGAGAAGGGAGCATCGCGCGCGCAACGAGGCGATGCTTTTGTTTGATGTCGGCGATTTTCTCGATCGCGTGCACCCGATTACCGAGGCGACGCGCGGAAAAGCGAATGTGGACTTATTGAACGATCTTCACTATGATGCGGTGACGATCGGCAACAACGAAGGGATCACCCTTGATCATGATGAACTGGATACGTTGTACGAACAGGCTCGGTTTCCGGTCGTTGTCGCCAATTTGTTTCGCCGCGATGGCGTGCGGCCGCATTGGGCGTTGCCGTATGTCGTCATCCCGGCGACGGAGACGTTTCGCATTGGGGTGGTTGGCGCCACCGCTCCGTTTTCTCACTTTTACGAGCTGCTCGGCTGGAAGATCGTTCCGCCGTTTGACATGTTGGCAGCGGCGGTGGAGGAAGTGAGGCAAAAGGCCGATTGCGTCGTTGTGCTGTCCCATCTTGGGGTGAATGAGGATGAAAAAATCGCTGCGACGATCCCAGGCGTGGACATTATTTTAGGCGCTCACACCCACCATGTGTTTCCAGAAGGAAAAACATTGAATCAAACACTGCTTTGCGCGGCGGGGAAATACGGAAAATATGTTGGGGTGGTCAAGCTGGAGATTGACCAAAACCGGCTGTCCAGGGCATCCGCGACGGTCGTGGATGTCGAACCATTGCCCCGCTCCGAGGCGGTCGAGCGCCATCTTGTTTGTCTTGAGCAGGAAAGTTTGGCGCGGCTTGAAGCGGAACAAGTCGCCGTGCTCCATGATGACTTGCCGCTTGACTGGTTCGCCCCGTCGCCGCTCGCGAATTTGCTTGCTTCCGCTTTGCGTGAGTGGTGCCAAGCGGACATCGGCATGGTCAACGCCGGCGTGCTGCTTGCACCGCTTGCGAGAGGACCGGTGACGAAAAAAGATTTGCATCGCATTTGCCCGCATCCGCTCAACCCGTGCAAGGTGAAGCTGCGCGGCGCGGAGCTCAAAGAGATTATCCTTGAGGCCAACACGGAATGGATGAAGCATTTGCAGTTTAAAGGGTTTGGCTTCCGCGGCGAAGTGATGGGGGAAATGGTGTACGACGGCGTGGACATCGAGGCCGGGCTCGAGGAGGACGGTCAATGGCATATCCGCCGCATTATGATCAACGGCGAGCCGCTCAATCCCGAGCGCACGTATGAGGTGGCGACGACCGATATGTTTGCGATCGGCCACTTTTATCCGCAAATTCAGCGGGCGGCGGAAAAAACGTATTACATGCCGGAGTTTTTGCGCGATCTTCTCGCTTGGAAATTGGCCCAATAGGCAGGCACTTCTTTTTCCATGCTTCATACATTGGAGTATGGAAAGGAGAGTGACTGCGGCGATGGTCGAAGTGAAGCCGATCATCATTGACGGGCATCCGTTTATTGCTGTGTCCGTCCAGCTGCCGAAAACGAATTTGTTGGCGGTGGCGGGTGAAAAAGGGTACATTATGTGCGGGGCGCTCGATGTGGCGCTGTTGAATGAGAAATTGCGTGATCGCGGCATTATCGCCGGGCGGGCGGTCGGGGTGCGCACGATTGAACAGCTGCTTGAGGCGCCGCTGGAATCGGTGACAGTCGCCGCTTTGGAGCTCGGCATTGAAGAGGGAATGAAAGGAAGAGAGGCGCTGTTGAAAATGCGGTGAAAAAATCCCTCCTTGCAAGCATACATATAGCTTGTAAAGGAGGGATTTCATTTTGTTGCGCCCCCGATTCGTGCGGAAGGGGCCGCTCCCGTTCCGCTACGTGTTTTTATTGACGTTCGTTTTTTTTATGCTTTCGACCGCAGCCAGCCTTTGGATTGTCAATAAAGGCATTAAGCCGGTGCTCATGGAGATTGCGGAAACGGAAACGAAGCGGATTGCCAACTTGGTGATCAATAACGCCATTGAGCAGCAGTTTCAAAAAGACAACCCTGAATTTCGGCAGCTGGTCACGGTTCAAAAGGACGAAAGCGGCAAAATTGTGTCGGTCGATTTTGACACCGCGGTGATCAATCGCATCTTATCGGAGACGGATGATCATGTGATGGAAAGCTTAAAGGCGGCGACAGAAGGACGGCTTGAACGGATGGTCCTTCCCGAAGTCGAGTCCGGAACTGGAAACAGCCGCGGCATCATTTATTACATTCCGCTTGGAAAAATCACGGATAATGCCCTCTTGGCCAACCTCGGCCCGCGCATTCCGGTGCAGTTTCAGATCGTTGGCAATGTCGACTCGGAAGTGACGAAAGAAATTCGAGCCTATGATATTAACAGTTTTTTTATTGAAATTGATATTCATGTATCGGTCGACATCCAAGTCGTCATTCCTTTTGCATCGAAAATTTCCAATGTGACAACAGATATTCCAGTTGTGATGCGCTTTATTCCGGGAGAAGTGCCGCAATTTTACAACAAAAACGGCGGTCAAGTCGGCCCGTCCATCCAGCTTCCGAAACGGTAGTGGGAAAGGCTGTCAATGCGCGCCTCTAAAAGGCCGGCGACTGTCATCTTCCTAAATCGATCGTTCTCGTTCGACTGTCGAAGGCAAGCCAAGGCGTGACGGGGGATCGAACAACCGCCTGCTTCACAGACCCATATATGGGTCTGGAAGCGGCGTTGTTCGGTCGCCCGACAGTCGATCAAATACTCGGTAAAAGCTGCAAATGGTAAAGCTTCAAATTGCATCTATATAGTTCCGTTAGGTTGACGGATGCCCGCGTCAGCCGTTGGGAATGGTTTTGACAGAAACATGGAAATGTTATGCAAAAAAAGTGTTCTTCCCGGCGAAGGGGCTTTGGCTGTTTCTCTGGCGTTTGTCAAGAGGAAACAGCTTTTTTTGTTTTTCAAATAGAAAACAACTAGACGAGTTGGTTCGAATTTTGTAATATTATATTAAATTGAAAATAGTTTTATTATTTACATAGCAGTTTGAGAGGGGGAATGAACGGCCGGCATCGGAAGGCATGCATCAGTTTGCGGCGCCATCCGGCGCGGCGGACGAGCGCACAAGGCAGACGGACTCTATCGATATAGTATGCAGAGAAAGGCGTGCGCTCTGGTGACAGAACATTTTGAACAATGGGGGGAACAAGAAATGAAGAAAAAAAGAGCAGCAGGTGTCTTTTTCTCATTGATGCTGACGGCAGGTCTTTTGGCCGGCTGCGGCGGCAACCAGCAAGGCGGCAGTTCTTCAGGCGGAAACGGCGGCGGAGGCGGGGGCGGCGATGTGATTAAAATCGGCGCCAACCTCGAGCTGTCCGGCGGGGTCGCGTCATACGGCCAGTCGATTGCGGAAGGGCTGGACTTGGCGCTTGAGGAAATCAACAAAGAAGGAATCAACGGCAAAAAGCTGGAGTTGGTGAAAGTCGACAACAAATCGGAAGCGGCCGAAGCGACGAACGGCGCGATCAAGTTGATCAGCCAGGATAAAGTCGTCGCCATCATCGGCTCGGCGACGAGCACGAACACGCTCGCTCAAGTGCAAGTCGCCAACGACAATAAAGTGCCGCTCATTACGCCGACAGGCACGAACCCGACGATCACGAACAAAGACGGCAAAGTGAACGAGTTCGTCTTCCGGACGTGCTTCATCGACCCGTTCCAAGGGACGGTGGCGGCGAAATTCGCGCTAAACGACTTGAAAGTGAAAAACGCGGCGGTGTTGATCGACAGCTCGAGCGACTATTCGAAAGGGCTGGCCGCTTCGTTTAAAGACGCGTTCACGCAAGGCGGCGGCAAAATTGTCGCTGAAGAGGCGTATGTCGCGAAAGACACCGATTTCCGCGCGACGCTGACGCGCATCAAATCCAAAAATCCAGAGTTCATTTTCCTGCCGGGCTATTATGAAGAAGTCGGCCTCATCGTCAAGCAGGCGCGCGAGCTTGGCTTGAACGTGCCGATCATGGGCGGCGACGGCTGGGATTCGCCGAAGCTGGTCGAGATCGCGGGCAAAGACGCGTTGAACAACACGTACATTACGAACCATTATTCGTCTGGCGACCCGGATCCGAAAATTCAAGAGTTTGTGAAAGCCTTTAAAGCGAAATACAACAAAGCGCCGGATGCGTTCAACGCGCTTGGCTATGATACAGCCTACTTCCTGGCCGACGCCATTAAGCGGGCCGGCAGCGCCGATCCGGTGAAAATTAAAGACGCGCTGGCGCAAACGAAAGATTTGCAGCTCGTCTCCGGCACGCTGACGCTCAATGAAAACCATGACCCGGTCAAATCGGCGGCCATTTTGGAATACAAAGACGGGCAGCAGCAATTCAAAACGAAAGTGAATCCGTAATGAAAGGCTGGATGGATGCATGGACGGGGGAGGCTCCTAAGGGGGCGCCCTCCTGTCCGGCATTTCTTTTGGTCAACGACGAGTTTTCGTTAAGGAGCGTGCGATCATGGAACTCATTCAACAGCTGATCAACGGCATTTCGCTAGGCAGCATTTATGCGCTCATCGCTCTTGGCTATACGATGGTGTACGGCATTGTTCGGCTCATTAACTTCGCCCATGGCGACGTCTTTATGGTCGGTTCATTCGTCGGGTTTTATGCCGTCACGATGCTTCACGTCGGCTTTTTCCCGGCGCTGTTGCTGGCGATGGCCTCTTGCGCCGTGCTTGGGATGATCATCGAGCGGATTGCCTATAAGCCGCTGCGCAATGCGGCGCGCATCGCGGTGCTCATTACGGCGATCGGCGTATCGCTCTTGATTGAGTACGTCACGATTTATTTGCGCGGGGCCCAGCCGGAAGCGTATCCGAGCACGCTGCTGCCGGACCGGAATTTGGAGTTGTTTGGGGTTGTCATCAGCAGCCAGTCGCTGTTCATCCTCGGCACGTCCCTCGTTTTGATGATCCTTCTTCAGTTCATCGTTCACCGAACAAAAATCGGGAAGGCGATGCGCGCTGTTTCCCATGATGCGGAAGCGGCCCGGTTGATGGGGATTAACGTCGACAATACGATCTCGGCCACGTTTGCCATCGGTTCGGCGCTCGCCGGAGCAGCCGGTGTCATTTTTGGCATTTATTATACGAAAATCGATCCGTTAATGGGCATTCTTCCGGGGCTGAAGGCGTTTGTCGCCGCCGTGTTGGGCGGGATCGGCATCATTCCGGGCGCGATGGTCGGGGGGCTTTTGCTTGGCGTCATCGAATCGCTCGTCAGCGGGCTCGGCTACTCGCTTTGGCGCGACGGAGCGGCGTTTGTCATTTTAATTCTCATCCTCATTTTCCGGCCGGCCGGATTGTTTGGCAAGAACGTACGAGAAAAAGTGTAAAGGATGGTAGGGGACAATGGCAACTTGGAAGCGGACTCGTGGATTTTGGGTTTCCGTCATACTGGCCTTCGCCTTTTTCGCTGTTGTCGAGTGGCTGATTGCAAGCGGGACGCTCAATGTGTTTTACGTCAACACGCTCTTTTTCATGGCGATCAACGTCATGCTGGCTGCGAGCCTTCACTTGATCATCGGCATCACCGGACAGTTTTCGATTGGACATGCCGGCTTTTTCGCCGTCGGCGCTTACGCTTCAGCCGTCATGACGATGAAGCTAGAGCTGCCGTTTGCGGTCGGCGTCTTGACCGCTGGGATCGCGGCGATGCTCGCCGGACTCATCATCGGCGTGCCGAGCCTGCGTTTAAAAGGCGATTACTTGGCGATCGCCACGCTTGGGTTTGGCGAAATTGTCCGCATCGCGCTCTTGAACATCGATTACGTCGGTGGGGCGAGCGGCATGACGGTGACGCATATGACGACATGGCCGTGGGTGTTCGCCTGCCTGTTTGTCACGATTTTGGTGATCGCCAACTTCACGAACTCGACGCACGGACGGGCGTGCATTTCGATCCGCGAAGATGAAATCGCCGCGGATGCCATGGGGATCAATACGACGTATTACAAAGTGGCGGCGTTTGCGATCGGTTCGTTTTTCGCCGGCATCGCCGGGGCGCTGTACGCGCATCACTTTTACATCATTCAGCCGTCGAACTTCGGCTTTTTAAAATCGTTCGACATTTTGATTTTCGTCGTGCTCGGCGGGCTCGGCAGCCTATCCGGCGCGGTGATGGCGGCGGTGCTGCTGACGATCGTTTCGACGTTCTTGCAAAACTATCCGGAAACGCGGATGATCATTTACAGCATCGTCTTGATTTTGGTGATGCTGTACCGTCCAACCGGGCTGATGGGGACGAAAGAACTGTCTTCGCTCTTCAAATGGCGGAAGGCAGCGCAGGGAGGAATGAATCATGGCGGCAAAAACACCGTTGCTTAAGGCAGAAAACGTCGGCATCCAGTTTGGCGGGCTAAAGGCGCTCTCCGGTGTGACGATGGAGCTGTATCGAGGGGAGCTTGTCGGGCTCATCGGCCCGAACGGCGCGGGGAAAACGACGCTGTTTAACTTATTGACGGGCGTGTATGTGCCGACTGACGGGCGGATTCTGCTTGACGGCGAGACGGTGAACGGCCTGCCGCCGTATAAAATTACGCGCAAAGGGATCAGCCGGACGTTTCAAAACATTCGCCTGTTCGGCGAGCTGTCGGTGCTCGACAACGTGAAAGTCGCCTACCATGCGCACGCCCGCCATTCGATCGCGAGCTCCATTCTCCGCCTCCCGTCCCATTTCCGCGGTGAAAAGGAAATGGAAGAAAAGGCGATCGAGTTTTTGAACATTTTTCAGCTTGACGGCGTCATGCACGAGAAGGCGAAAAACTTGCCGTACGGCCAGCAGCGCCGGCTTGAGATCGCTCGGGCGCTGGCAGCGCAGCCAAAAGTGCTTTTGCTTGACGAGCCGGCTGCTGGCATGAACCCGCAAGAAACGAAAGAATTGATGAAGTTGATTGCGTTCATTCGCGAACGGTTTGCGTTGACGATTTTGTTGATTGAGCATGACATGTCGCTTGTGATGGGCATATGCGAGCGCATTTACGTGTTGGATCACGGCCAGCTGATCGCCGAAGGCACGCCGGAACAAGTGCGCAGCAACCCGAAAGTGATCGAGGCTTACCTTGGCGAGGAGGTGTCGTGACCATGTTGAAAGTGCATGGAATCGATGTGTTTTACGGCAACATTCATGCCTTAAAAGGCGTATCGCTTGAGGTGAACAAAGGCGAAATCGTCACGCTGATCGGGGCGAACGGCGCGGGGAAAACGACGCTTCTGAAAACCATTTCCGGGCTGCTTAGGCCGAAAAACGGCGACATCGTGTATGAGGGAGCTTCGATCGCCGGCAAGGCGGCGCAGACGATCGTCAAGCAAGGCATTTCCCACGTGCCGGAAGGGCGGCGCGTTTTCGCCAATATGACGGTCGAGGAAAACTTGGAGCTCGGCGCGTTTTTGCGCAAAGACAAAGAAGGCATTCAACAAGACTTTGCGAAAGTCTTTCAGCTGTTCCCGCGCCTTGAGGAGCGGCGCAAGCAGCTGGCCGGCACGCTTTCGGGCGGCGAGCAGCAAATGCTCGCCATCGGCCGCGCGCTCATGGCGCGCCCGAAGCTGCTCTTGCTTGACGAACCGTCGATGGGGCTCGCGCCGCTTTTGGTCAAAACGATTTTCCGCATCATTCAGGAAATCAACGAGTCGGGGACGACGATTTTGCTTGTCGAACAAAACGCCCATATGGCGCTCTCCATCGCCCATCGCGCCTATGTCCTTGAATCGGGGCGCGTCGTCTTGTCGGGAACGGCGAGCGAGCTGCAGGCGAGCGAGCAGGTGAAGCAGGCGTATTTGGGCGGGCATTGAGAAGCGATAGGCGGAAGAACGTCAGCGGAAAGCCGTTTCGGACGGTTGTGCCGCCGTGGAAAAAAGGCTGATTCCAACTTGGAGATCAGCCTTTTTCCGTCATTACCGTTTCGGCCGGCGAACGCCGGCTGGGATGGACGGACGGGAAACATCGGCGTCCGGGACGTCTCTGCTCTTGAAAAAACATGCCGCTTATTTGGGCGGCTGGCGTTGGCGGAGAGAACCCCGTCGCGCCAGCCCCCGCGCGGCTAGCGGCGCCGTTGTTGCCGCTCGGACCGCTCCCATGCTTTTAAGTGCGGGTACGGGTCAAACGCCCATTCGGTATAGCCGTTGTCTTTGTACATGCCGTAGTGAAGATGGGGCGGAAATTTCCCCGCCGTGCCGGGCGGACCGTAGCCAGAGCTGCCGACCGAACCGATGATCGTCCCCGGCTCGACGATTTGCCCCTCGCGAAGATCGGCGGCGAAGCCGTTCAAATGGGCAAAGTAATGGTACGTGTTGTTGATGTCGCGGATGCCGATGCGCCAGCCGCCGTATTTGTTCCACCCTTTCAGCTCGACGATGCCATAGCACGTCGAGCGCACCGGAACGCCGTAGCCGGCGAAAATGTCGGTTCCTTCATGAATGCGCCGCCCGCCCCAGCCGCGCGCATCCCCCCATGTATCGCGGTAGCTGTAATTGGCTCCTAGCGGAAGCGGAAACACGTGGTTGTCCAATTTCAACGTCTGATACTTTTTATAAATTCTCGCCTTTCCTAAAATCAAGTCGACGGTTTTGGCGCGTTGGTAATAGTTCCAAAGCGCGATTTTGATATGGCGGTGATCGATGCCGTACGTCTGCAAATAGCGGGCCATGGCCATGATCACATCGTCATCGTCATCCGCCCGCGCATAGCCGTCGCCGTCTCCGTCCACGCCAAGGCCGCCAAACTGGGAGATGGAAAACGGGTCTGTATCATGCGGGTTTTTGTTCAGCGGCCCGGCCCATATTTCCGGCTTCATATAAATGCCGAGAACGCCGGTCGGTTTGGGCAAGTCGCGGCGCACTTGCCGGACGTTTCGCTCATACTGGTCAATGGCCGCAAAGTAATACCACGGGATCAAGGAAACGGCCTCGGCCTTTTTGTACAGCTCCATTCGCTTTTCATACACCGCTTCTTCCTGTTCCGCCGCCGAAGCCGCGCCGGCGGCGATCCACAGCATCGCTGCCGCCGATATGGCGGCAAGCCATCGATGCACGCGTATTCCCCCTTTCCGCCCGTTTCATATGTTTAGTTTGGGGAGAAACGGGAATTTCATAAATGTTAAAAGGAGGAAAATCGTCTGATGGACGATTTTTTTGTGTTTTCCTGCGCTTTTCATTATAATGAGAAATGAACAATCATCGACAAGTGGAGTGAGAACGATGGCGACGAAAGAAGAACACGTCCGCAAGCCGGACTGGTTGAAAATCAAGTTGAACACGAACGAGAATTATATCGGTTTAAAGAAGCTGATGCGGGAAAACCGTTTACATACCGTTTGCGAGGAAGCGAAGTGCCCAAACATTCACGAATGCTGGGCCGTACGGCGGACGGCGACGTTTATGATTTTAGGCAGCGTCTGCACGCGCGCCTGCCGCTTCTGCGCCGTCAAAACCGGACTGCCGACCGAGCTCGATTGGCAGGAGCCGGAACGCGTCGCGGAATCGGTGCGCATCATGAACTTGAAACACGTCGTCGTCACCGCCGTCGCCCGCGATGACCTAAAAGACGGCGGGGCGGCGGTATTCGCCGAAACGGTGCGTGCCATCCGCCGGAAAAACCCGTTTACGACGATCGAGGTGCTGCCGTCGGATATGGGCGGGGTGTATGAAAACTTGAAAATTTTGATGGATGCCCGCCCTGACATTTTAAACCATAACATCGAAACGGTGCGCCGCTTGACTCCAAGGGTGCGCGCCCGCGCGACGTACGAACGTTCGCTTGAGTTTTTGCGGCGCGCGAAAGAATTGCAGCCGGACATTCCAACGAAATCGAGCATCATGGTCGGCCTTGGGGAAACGAAAGAGGAAATCATTGAAGCGATGGACGATTTGCGCGCCAACCATGTCGACATTTTGACGATCGGCCAGTATTTGCAGCCGACGAAAAAACATTTGAAGGTCGTAAAATATTACCATCCGGATGAGTTTCAAGAGCTGAAAGAAATCGCGTTGAGCAAAGGGTTCAGCCATTGTGAAGCGGGGCCGCTCGTCCGCTCGTCGTACCATGCCGATGAGCAGGTGAGCGAGGCGGCGAAAGCGCGGCAGTTGAAAGCGTAGCATCCAACGAACGGCGCGAAAGCAAGCAAGCGTTGTTTCAGCGGCTGAAAGCATCATCCCGGCCGGATGAACGCGAAGAAACGGTCATGCCTTTCATGAAGAAGGCAGACCGTTTCTTTTCCCTAGCGCCCCGCTTTCGTCGCCCGCGGCGTGCCGTCGCGGAAATCGCGGTCTAATTCATCGTTTGTTTCGTTGATCATTTCGCCGTTTTCATTTTCCCCGTCGCTCAGTTTTTTCCCTTGCGGATATTTCAACATCCGCTGAATCGTCGCATCGAGAATTTGGTCGATGTTGCGCGTGTTCGAATCAAGGCGCCCGAAGCGCTCAATGTCCTTCATCAGCTGCGGATTGTCGGCGACATACACATGGTAGTAGCGTGGAACGACGGAAAGCGCTGTTTTTTTCACTTGATCGGCCGTTTGCTGCCGGTTGTTCGTGTCCGCGTCATACACGACGAGCACTTCCTCATCCGTGACGAGCGTGGCGACGTCTTTGACGCCCGGCAGCTGGGTGCACAATTTGCTGATTAAATCAGCCGCTTTCTCGCGGTTGAAGGACGGCATGTCGTTATAGCCGTTTGCATCGCCGAGGATCGGGCTTTTTTGATGGCGGACGTAGCCGAAGTTGTTCATCGGCGTGTCATCGCCGTTGGGCACCCCGTTTTCATTGTACAGCTCGTTGCGGTCGGTGACATTGATCGTGTTGCCGCTCCGCTTGTAAATATCGGTGTTTTCGTCCTGAGCCGTCTGCGCGCAGCCGGCTAGGGCGACGGCCGCTCCGAACGCAACGGCCAACCATGGTCGTCTCATCGTCAGCACCCCCTTCGCTTTTAGGGTGGCACACGGATGATGGTTTGATGACAGTAATTGATTGGGGGCGATGCATCGTTTATGATGGAAGTGGAAAGGCGAGGTGAGAACAGTGATTTGCATTAACAATCATTGTTACGAACTGGTGGAAAATGTGAAAAACGCCTTTAATGAAGAAGCCTTTCGCGCCCGATATGCGGACATTTTGGCGAAGTACGACTACATTGTCGGGGATTGGGGATACAACCAGCTCCGGTTGCGCGGGTTTTTTGACGACCATAACCAAAAAGCGACGTACGATACGAAAATCAGCACGTTGTCCGAATATTTGTATGAATATTGCAACTTCGGCTGCGCGTATTTTGTGCTGCGCAAGGTGAAACGGTAAGCACGGCAGCCGCCCGCTTGCCGCGAGCGGCTGCCTCGTCATTCGCCTTCGTTGTACGGAAACTGTTCGCTTTGATGCGGATCGTCGTGCGGCGGGTGGGCGGCTGGGTCACGCCTTGGAATGTTTTGGTGGAACGATTTAAACTCGTAGTTGAAGGCGCTGTAATGCCGCTGGCCTTCCTTCCAAGGCGTGCTTTTGTTTTCGACCGGCGCGTCGTCGCGGCGCGGCGAGCCGTACGGTCCTTCTGGGAACTCTTCAGCGGTCAAGAAATTGCGCTGTTTCTCGACGACGGAAAAATCGGCGTATGTTTCCCGTTCCGCCATTCGTCTCACCTTCCTTCGTTCGTGGACTGTTTCATAAGATGCCCGAAACCGAGGAAGGTTATGAGAGATACTCCTCCAAAAAGGCGCGCAAATCGTTGGCATCTTGTTCATGAAGCTGGTAAGCGTGCTCGATATAGCCTGGCTCCTCCAAATCGTCGCGCCCGAGAATGGCAAAGCGGTTGCTTTGCAAGTCGAGCACGAGCCACTTTCCGTAAAAACGATCCGTTTCGATGAGCGCCAAATCAAACCGCTGCCGCTCGCCGACAAAGCTGACGAAGCGGACGGCCGCTTCGACGGTGTCGTCGTATAAATAAAACCGTTCGCCCATCATTTGAGCCCCTCCTGTTTTTCGTCTATGTCCATCATAGCAGACAGGCGGCGAAAATGGGAGACAGCAAATCGCACAAAGGAACGAGGAGGGATGACGGATGTATTTTGTCGATCGCAAAAAACTGGAAGAAACGCTCAGCTACATGGAACAAATGCTGGACCGTTACAAGGCCGAGGAGCGATGGGACGAGCCGCTTCGGCAATTGGCGCTCGAACGGATCGCTCATATCGTCATCGAGGCGGTGTTGGACGTCGGCAACGCCATGATCGATGGGTTTATTATGCGCGACCCAGGCAGCTACAACGACATCATCGACATTTTGGCTGACGAACGAGTGATCTCGCCGGCGGATGCCGACCGATTGAAAGCGTTCATTGCCCATCGGAAAATGCTTGTGCACGAATATGCGCGCGTCGATCACGCGAAATTGCTCGCCGATCTGAACGAACATTTGCCGGCGCTTGAGGCGTATCCGAAGGCGGTGCGCGCTTACCTTGAAAACGAGCTCGGCCCGGTGTCGGCGTTTCGCAATTGATGGCGGGAAAGGAGAGCGGATGCATTGAAACGATACAACGGCTACCTCATCGATTTGGACGGGACGATGTACCGCGGCACCGAATGCATCGCTGAGGCGCGTACGTTTGTCAACGAGCTGCACCGCCGCGGCATTCCGTATTTGTTTGTCACGAACAATTCGTCGCGCACACCGGCGCAAGTGGCGGAAAAATTGCGTTCGTTCGGCGTGCCGGCCGAGGAGAAGCATGTGTTTACGACAAGCCAGGCGACGGCGAATTACATTTTTGAAAAGAAACCGGATGCTTCCGTGTATGTGATCGGTGAAGAAGGGCTCCAAACCGCCTTGGCGGACAAAGGATTCCGTTTGGCCGGCGAAGATGCGGATGTCGTCGTCATCGGGATTGACCGGCAAATTACATACGAAAAGTTCGCTGTCGCTTGTCTCGCTGTCCGAAATGGAGCGATGTTCATCTCAACCAACGGCGACATCGCCTTGCCGACGGAGCGGGGGCTGCTTCCGGGCAACGGGGCGCTGACGTCGGTCGTCGCCGTATCGACGCAGGTGAAGCCGACATTTATCGGCAAGCCGGAAAAAATCATTATGGAGCAGGCGCTCAAAGTGCTCGGCGTCCCAAAGGAGGACGTGCTGATGATCGGCGACTATTATGAAACGGATATTTTAGCCGGCATGAACGCTGGCATCGATACGCTTTTAGTCCATACGGGCGTTACGACAAAAGAAATGCTCGCCCGCTACGAACGGATGCCGACGTATACGGCCGATTCGCTTTTGGAATGGCTTGACCGCTTGTAAACAACGCCGCTTTGCCAAAAAAGGCAAGGCGGCGTTTCATGTTGCTCGGCGCGGATGGAGGGCGCGCATGGGCAGCGCCGGCGTTACTCCGCATTGGCGGCCCGATGCGCCAGGCGGCTTGACGCCGCCGCGGCGATGGCGCCGACAATGTCGTCCAAAAACGTGTTGCATTTGCCGGTCGATTTATCATTTAAATATTGCAAAATGCCCGGTTTTTGCTTATCGATATATCCGTAGTTCGTAAACCCGATCGATCCGTACACATTGACGATTGACAGCGCCAAAATTTCGTCGACGCCATACAGCCCTTCATCGCGGCGGATGATCGACTGCAGCGGTTCATCGAGCCGACCGTCTTCGGCGAGTTTATCCAATTGGATGCCTGTTAGAATCGCATTTTGCACTTCGCGTTTCGAAATGACGCGGTTGACGTTTTCGATGCACTCCTCCATCGTTAAATCGGGATGATATTTTGATTGCAAGTAATAAACGAGCTCCGCAATTTTTTCCACGGTCACCCCCCGTTCCTCAAGCCAGCGCCGAGCCGTTTGTTCCAGATTGTTCATAATGAATTCGCTCATGAACTTCACCTGTTTCTTTTAGAAAGTCGTTTTCTATATATATGTATCATGTCATAAATCAGTCCGTCATATAAAGAAAAATGCTCATCGGCTTTTTTGGCGCCCGCTGTCATATATAAAAAGTAGCCCCTCTTTTTCCGCGGCCATGCGCTGGCTGATCAGCATAGGTGCGTGAATGGGCCGTTTCATGCTGGAGCGGAGGCGGAATCGGCTCATCGATGGGGCGGCGATGAGATGAAGGTGTGGAACGAGCGGAATGACTGGTTTCGGCAAAAAGGAAAAAGGAGGCGCGGCGATGGAAGAATGGGTGCGTGAACAGTATGGCATGCGCGTCGAGAGGTTGGAGCGAAGCGGACGGCATGCGGCCTTTTGGCATCGGCAGGAGCGTTTTTTGCTCGTTCCCGCCGATGGGCAAAGCGAAGCGGAAATGGAAGAGCGCCAGCAAATGAGCCGCTATTTGCGGGCAAAAGGAGTGGACGGCGTCGGAGAACTGGTCAAAACGACGTCCGGAACGTATATCGCTTCCTATAACGGACAGCCGTTGGCGCTCGTTCGCGCTCCACTTCCGGCGTCCCGCTTTCGTTCGCTCGGAAGGGAATTGGCGGTGATGCATGAATGCGGGAGAACATGTCCATGGCCGATCGTCGCCTGCCGGCGCATCGGCCAATGGCGGGAGCTGTGGGCGAAGCGGATCGATCAAATGGAGGCGTTTTGGTCGAGCAAGCTCGCTTCCGGGCCGTCGTCGCTGTTTGATCGTCTGTTTATCGAATCGTTCCCGTATTATTTAGGCTTGGCGGAAAACGCGGTGCAATACGTGGCGGACACGGAGATTGACGAAGAACCAGGGCGCATCGATTACGCGGCATTTTGCCATGAGCGTCTCCCCGAGGCGAAGTGGGTTGGGGGGGGAGAAGCGAAGCTGCCGACCGACTGGGTGTATGACCATTGCGCCCGCGATTTGGCGGAATGGGTGCGCCATTTGTACGAAAAGAGCGGACTTGGCTGTCAGCGGGCGGTGCGGCAGTTTTTTCAAGAGTATGAACATGCGGCGCCGCTGTCGCCGTTTGCGTGGCGGCTTGTTTACGCCAGGTTGTTGTTTCCGCTTTCCTATTTTGAATGTGTCGAGGCATATTATATCGCTGTGGATGAGAGCGAACGGACAAGGCGGGAGGGGGAGTTGCGGCGCTTGCTCGATCGATCGCACGAGTACGAGCGGTTTTTGGCTTCGTTTGCCAAGATCGCCGGCATCTCGAACCGCATCCGCCTGCCGGCGGTCGAGTGGCTGCCGCCGGCGTAACGCAGGGAAGACAGCTTCCCGCTTTTTTTGGCCCAAACGAAAAAACGACCGCTTCCCTGCCGTTAAACCCTAAGGACAACTTCCCGTTTTTTTTCGGCCAAAGTTGTGATAAGATTTAGAAAAAACGATGCGGGAGGCTGCACCATGACGAAGCCGTATGTATTCATTACGCGAAAATTGCCCGAGGACGTGGTCGCGCCGCTTTTGGCCATCGCTGAAGTAGAGATGTGGCCCCATGAAGATATGGCCGTGCCGCGCGATGTGCTCGTGGAAAAGGCGAAACGGGCGACGGCCATCTTGCCGATGGTGTCTGATCCGATCGATGAAGACGTCTTGTCCGCCGGTTCGGCGCTCCAAGTCGTCGCCAATATGGGCGTCGGCTACGATAACATTGATGTAGCGGCGGCGACCCATCGCGGCATTCTCGTTTGCAATACACCCGATGTATTGACCGATACGACGGCCGATTTGACGTTTGCGCTTTTATTGGCCACCGCCCGCCGCCTCGTGGAAGCGGCTGAATTTTTGAAGGAAGGAAAATGGAAAAGCTGGAGCCCGTTTTTGCTTGCGGGCGCCGATGTCCATCATAAAACGATCGGCATCGTCGGCATGGGGAACATCGGCCAGGCGGTGGCGAAACGGGCGAAGGGGTTTGACATGAACATTCTGTATTACAACCGCTCCCGCCGTCCGGAGGCGGAAGAGAAGCTTGGCGCCGTCTACCGCCCGTTTGCCGACTTGCTGGCGGAGAGCGATTTTGTCGTCTGCTTGACGCCGCTCACCTCCGAGACGCGCCATTTGTTCAACCGCGAGGCGTTCCGGCAAATGAAGAAGTCCGCGATTTTCATTAACGCGGCGCGCGGAGCGGTCGTCGATGAACAGGAGCTGTATGAGGCGCTGGTCGGCGGGGAGATCGCCGCGGCGGGATTGGATGTGTTTGAACACGAACCGGTCGCGGCCGATCATCCGCTCGTTTCGCTTCCGAACGTCGTCGCCTTGCCGCATATCGGCAGCGCCACGTACGAAACGCGGCGCGCCATGATGACATTGGCGCGCGACAACATCATCGCCGTGCTCGAAGGACGGCCGCCGCTGACGCCGGTGAACCGGATCTCGTAAAAATTTTCATTGCCAAATGGCCGATCGTCTTTTATAATGTCTACTATAAAAATACAAATGTCTACTGTACGTAAACAGAAGGGGCGGGAATCATGGAAAAACCAATTTTGGTCGGATTGTTAGGATTAGGAACGGTCGGGAGCGGCGTGGTCAAAATTATTGAAAACCACCAAGAAAAATTGATGCATCAGGTTGGCTGCCCGGTGAAGGTGAAAAAAATCCTTGTCCGGGATGTACAGAAACCGCGTGATGTCGCCGTTGACCCGTCGCTCCTTACGACGAGTGCGGCTGAGGTGATTGACGATCCGGACATTGATGTCATCATCGAAGTGATGGGCGGCATTGAGGAGACAAAAGAGCTGCTATTGCGGGCGCTGCGCCAAGGGAAGCATGTCGTGACCGCCAATAAAGACTTAATGGCCGTCTACGGGTCGGAGCTGCTTCGGGTGGCGGCGGAATACCGCTGCGATTTGTTTTATGAAGCGAGCGTCGCCGGCGGCATTCCGATTTTGCGCAGCTTGGTCGACGGCTTGGCGTCGGACCGGATTACGAAGCTCATGGGCATTGTGAATGGGACGACGAACTACATTTTGACGAAAATGTCGCAAAACGGCGCTTCCTATGAGGACGTGCTCGCCGAAGCGCAGGCGCTCGGGTTTGCGGAAGCCGATCCGACGTCAGACGTCGAAGGGCTGGATGCGGCGCGGAAAATGGCGATTTTGGCCCGCCTTGGCTTTTCAATGGACATCGACTTGGACGATGTGCAAGTGAAAGGCATCACCCAAGTGACGGAGGAAGACTTGAACTACGGGAAGCGGCTCGGCTACACGATGAAATTGATCGGCATCGCCCAGCGCGACGGGCAGAAGGTCGAGGTGAGCGTCCAGCCGACGTTTTTGCCGGATTCGCATCCGTTGGCGTCCGTGCACAACGAATACAATGCGGTGTACGTATACGGCGAAGCGGTCGGAGAGACGATGTTTTACGGGCCGGGGGCCGGGAGCTTGCCGACGGCGACGGCGGTTGTCTCCGACTTGGTCGCGGTGATGAAAAATATGCGCCTTGGCGTCAACGGCCGCTATGCCGTCGCGCCGCAATATGAAAAGCAGTTGAAGACGCCGGCGGAAATTTTCTCGAAATACTTTTTGCGCATTCACGTCAAAGACCAGGTCGGCGCGTTTGCCAAAATTACGACGCTGTTTTCGCAGCGCGGGGTGAGCTTTGAGAAAATTTTGCAATTGCCGCTGAAAGAGGATGGCCTGGCGGAAATCGTCATCGTCACGCATGACGCCTCGCAGCAAGACTACGAAGACATTTTGCAGCAGCTCGGCGATTTGGAAATCGTCGAACGGGTGCAAAGCTCGTATCGATTGGAAGGAGAGAAACGGTAATGGCATGGAAAGGGCTGCTTGACGCCTACGGCGAGTTTTTGCCGCTCTCTGCAGCGACGCCGAGGCTGTCGCTTTGCGAAGGGAATACGCCGCTCATCCCGCTGCCGCGCTTGTCGGAGGAGCTCGGCATTGCGCTCTATGTCAAGGTCGAAGGGGCGAACCCGACCGGTTCGTTTAAAGACCGCGGCATGGTGATGGCGGTGGCCAAGGCGAAAGAGGAAGGAAGCCATACGATCATCTGCGCCTCAACCGGCAATACATCGGCTTCAGCGGCCGCCTATGCGGCGCGCGCCGGCATGCGCTGCCTCGTCGTCGTTCCGAACGGCAAGATCGCTCTCGGCAAGTTGGCGCAAGCCGCCATGTACGGCGCGGAAATTTTTGCGATTGACGGCAACTTTGACGAGGCGCTGAAGATGGTGCGCCGGTTGAGCGAAACGGCGCCGATTACGCTCGTCAACTCGGTCAATCCGTACCGGATCGAAGGGCAAAAAACGGCGGCGTTTGAAGTGTGCGACCAGCTTGGGCGCGCCCCGGACGTGCTCGCCATTCCAGTCGGCAACGCCGGCAACATCACCGCCTATTGGAAAGGGTTTAAGGAGTACCATGAAGCGAAAGGAACGGGCTTGCCGCAAATGCGCGGCTTTGAAGCGGAAGGAGCGGCGGCGATCGTCCGCAACCGGGTGATTGAACAGCCGGAGACGGTGGCGACCGCGATCCGCATCGGCAATCCGGCGAGCTGGGACAAAGCGGTCGAGGCGGCGAGCGAGTCGCGCGGGAAAATTGATGAGGTGAGCGACGCAGAAATTTTGGCCGCCTACAAGCGGCTCGCCCGGACGGAAGGCATTTTTGCCGAACCGGCGTCATGCGCGGCGATCGCCGGGGTGATCAAGCAGCGCGAACGGAACGAAATCGAACGCGGCAGCCTCGTCGTGGCGGTTCTCACTGGCAACGGATTGAAAGACCCGGCCATCGCCTTGGAGACCGCGGCGATCGAACCGATCGTGCTGCCGAACGATGAACAAGTTGTCTTGGAGCATTTGCAAGGGGTTGTCCGGACATGAAAGAAGACGAGATGTTGAAGATCGTCGTGCCGGGAAGCACGGCGAACCTAGGTCCAGGATTTGACTCGATTGGGCTCGCGGTCAATCGCTATTTGACGCTTGACGTCCGCTTGGCGGATGCGTGGTCGTTTGCGCCAAAGACAGCGGAAGTGAGTGGTATTCCGCGCGGGACGGACAACTTGGTGTATCAAGTGGCGGCGGAGACGGCGGACGTTTACGGCCGCCGGCTGCCGAGCTGTGCGGTCGATGTGTACAGCGACATTCCGTTTACGCGCGGGCTCGGGAGCAGCGCGGCGGCGGTCGTCGCCGGCATTGAGCTCGCCGACGCGCTGCTTGGGCTTCAGTTGCCGCGCGAGCAAAAGATGGAGCTGGCGACCCGATACGAAGGACATCCGGATAATGTCGGCGCCTCGTTGTACGGGGGGCTTGTCATCGGCTGCTGCCGCGAGGCGGGCGTGGATGTCATCCATATTCCCGAATTGGATGTAGAGCTTGTCGCCATTATTCCCGAGTATGAACTGGAAACGAAAAAAGCGCGCGGGCAGCTGCCGGAACAATGGACGAGAGAGAGGGCGGTCGAGGCGAGCGCCGTCAGCAACGTTCTCGTCGCCGCGTTGCTCACGAAAAACTGGAAGCTCGCCGGCCGGATGATGGCTGCCGATTTGTTCCACCAGCCGTACCGAAAACCGCTCGTTCCGGAACTCGAGCGGGCCGAGGCGCTCGCTCTTGAATACGGGGCGATCGGTGCGGCGCTGAGCGGAGCGGGGCCGACGGTGCTCGTCTTTGCCGAACCGGGCCAAGGAGAGCGGCTCGCGCGCCGGCTGCGCCCGCATTTTCCGACGTGCGAAATCGCGCGTCTTTCCGTCGAGCCGCGCGGCAGCTGCGTCTACAAGCTGGCGCTTGAAGCTTGAACCTTCTTGGGCGCCGGCGCGAACAGAAGTCCGTTCAGCGGCCTGGCCGTTTCGCCGCCGCGCTTGGGAGCGGGCGAAAGATATGACGGTTTTCCTTGCACAATTTGGAAGGAAACGAAAACGGAGAAGCGCCCGATCAGGCGGGTTGTGGCTGCCCATCACCAGCCTCCCCGTCGGCTCGCCGCCCCGCTGGCGATAAAAAAATCCGAACAGCGGCCGCTGTTCGGATTTTTTATATTAAAACACTTGTTCCACTTCGACGACGCCCGGCACTTCTTCAAACAAGGCGCGCTCAATTCCGGCTTTGAGCGTAATCGTCGAGCTCGGGCAGCTGCCGCACGCGCCGAGGAGGCGAAGTTTCACGACGCCGTCTTCGACATCGACGAGTTCGCAGTCGCCGCCGTCGCGAAGCAGGAACGGACGCAGTTTATCTAAAACTTCTTGCACTTGTTCTTTGATTTCTTGATCCGTCATTTCCATCGACTCCTTTCCTTAGTTTTTATTATAATCATGGTGACAAAAAAAATCTAATGATAAATTTTGCTTTTGCAAAGGGTGACAACGATGACATTCAAACCGGTTGAAATTTGTGTGTACGGGGCCGACGTCATTTGCCCGGCATGCGTGCAGCTGCCGTCGTCGAAAGAAACGTACGAGTGGCTCGAGGCCGCGCTGCGCCGCAAGTATCCGGATCAGCCGTTTGTGATGACGTACGTCGACATTTTTGCGCCGCCGGCCGATGACGAGGAGAAGCGGGAGCTCGCGCAGACGATCGTCGAAGAAGATTGGGTGTATCCGGTGGTGGTGATCGAAGGAAACGTCGTCGCCGAAGGCAACCCGCGGCTCAAGGCGATTTGTGCAGAAATGGAAAAATTCGGGTACCGGCCATCGGCGCATGAAGGGAAAAAGGCGGAATAAGCTCCGCCTTTTATGCGCTCAATGTCTGCCTTTCCGCAAACGTCGATCGATCGAAAAGGCTGAGGCTGTGTTGCGCTGTCTTGATTCAGTACCCATGGTGATGCTTGTACATCCACAAAATGCCTGATTTCAACAAACGCGGCACCCGGCCGGTGAGCGGGCGGTCGGCGAGCAGGCCGAAGCCGTGCTTTTTGCCGAGCGAGCCGAGAATGCCTTTTAATTTGATCGGCGGGAATTCGCTCGGTGGTTCTTCGCCGTTCCACCGCTTTTGCAGCACTTGGACGATTTGCTCGGCTTGCGCTTCAGCGAGCTGGGCGCTCGGGGAATGCGGCAAGCTCGCACAGTCACCGACGACGTAGGCGTTTTCATAGCCGGGGATGTGATGGCGCTTCGTCAGCACGACGCGGCCTTGCTTGTCCTTTTCGACATTCAGTTCGCGGACGACGCGGTTGGGCTGAATGCCGGCCGTCCAGACGATGACGTCGCACTTGACCGGCTCGTCGTGGTTGTACAAGACGCCAGGTTCGACTTTCGTGACGTTGGAGTTGCGGACGATTTCCACCTTGTGTTCAACGAACCATCCTTCCACATAATCGCTCAACCGTTTCGGAAACATCGGCAAAATGCGCTCGCCGCGGTCAAACAGCTTGATGTGCAAGTCCGGACGGCTCTCCGCCAGTTCGCTGGCCAGTTCGACGCCGCTCAATCCCGCGCCGACGATGCCGACCGTCGCTTTCGGCGGTAAATTGTTCAGCGCTTCATAGGCGGCGCGCGCCTTATCGATCGACTGGATGCTGTACGTATGCGCCTCGGCGCCCGGCACCCCGTGGTATTTGTCTTCGCAGCCCAATCCGATCACGACATCATCGTAGCGGACGCTGCTCCCATCCTTTAAATGGACGAGCTGCTGGTCGAGATCAATCGAGACGACTTCGCCGAATTGGTACACAAGCTGCGGATGTTCCGGAAACGGGACGCGGATGTGATGGTCGCTGACCGTTCCCGCGGCCAAGGCGTAATATTCCGTTTTTAAACAATGGTACGGAACGCGGTCGATGAGGATAATATGAATGTCGTTTGGCAATTCGTCCGGGAGGAGGCGCTGCAAAATGCGCATATTGCCGTATCCTCCGCCAAGCAATACAAGTTGTCTCATCGTGAAAAATCCCCTTTTGTCGAGTTTCTAAAGCCGACAATGCCATAGAAAAGTATAACGAAATTGTGACAAAAGAACAATCATTTTTCCGCTTCCTCGATCGAACGAGCATGTCCATTGACGCCGCGCCGGAAAACCGCTACGATGGGAAGAGGAAGGTGAACCGCATATGATGTTGCCCATCATCGAATTTTGCATCAGCAACTTAGCCAGCGGGTCGTACAAAGCAATGGAAATGTTGGAAAAGGATCCGAACTTGGACATCATGGAATACAGTTGCTTAAGCTATTGCACACGCTGCGCGGAAACGCTGTTTGCGCTCGTCAACGGCGAGTTTGTCAGCGGCGAAACGCCCGAGCAGCTCGTGGAAAATATTTATCGGCATCTCGAGGAAAACCCAATGTTTTAACGAAAAAAGGAGGATGCCTGCAAGCGGCATCCTCTTCAATATATTATGAAAAACGGGGGATATTCCCATTGTGCTCAGGAGATGCCGCCATTATACATGCGAAGCGCAAAAAATGTTCAGGAGGGAGTCATGTGCGCTCGTTTTCGTTTACGAAAATGCACGGATTGGGTAATAGTTACATATACGTCGACTTGTTCCGCGAAACATTGCCCGAGGAGGAGCTGCCGGCGATCGCCCGCAGCGTCGCCGATGTCCACACAGGCATCGGCTCCGATGGCTTGATTCTCATTTGTCCATCGGAGAAAGCGCCACTCAAAATGCGCATTTTTAACAGCGACGGCTCGGAAGGGAAAAACTGCGGCAACGGCTTGCGCTGCGTGGCGAAATACGCGTACGAGCACGGCATCGTCCGCGACCGCACCTTTTTGATTGAAACGCTCTCCGGGCTTGTCGAAGCCCGTGTTGCTGTGGCAGATGGCGAAGTGACAAGCGTGACGGTCGATATGGGCGAGCCGCGCCTTGAGCGCAGCGCCATTCCGATGGTTGGACCAAAAGCGGAACGAGTGGTCGCCGAGCCGTTTGCCATCGCTGGGGGCGAATATGAAATGACGGCGGTGTCCATGGGCAACCCGCATGTGATCTTTTACGTTGATGACATCCAAAAAGCGCCGGTGACGATGCTTGGCCCGCTCGTGGAAAAGGACTCGCGCTTTCCGGAAGGGGTGAACGTCGAGTTTGTCGAAGTGGTGAACGAGCGCGAGCTTCATTTCCGCGTCTGGGAGCGCGGCTCCGGCGTGACGCAGGCGTGCGGGACCGGAGCGTGCGCGGCGGTCGTCGCTTCGGTGTTAAACGGCAAAACGGTGCGCGGGGAGGAAACGGTCGTCCATTTGGCCGGCGGCGATTTAACGATCGTATGGGGGCACGACGGGCGCGTGCGCATGACTGGTCCGGCGGAGACCGTGTGCACCGGCGTTTATTACTACCGAGGCGGGCGGAACGGTTGAGCATCGAAAGGCGAAGACGGTATACTATAAGGGAAGAGGGAGCCATTCAAGACGATTCGCCCTATCCGAGTCGTCGGGCGAATCGGTCGAAAAACGGCCAAGCTGTTTGGCCAGTGCCAACCGTTAAAGGAGCATTCCCGTTAGGAGCTTTTCCGGGGACTTGATCAAAAAAAGCCCTCTTGGTATGATGCAGGGGTGTCAAACACATCACTCACCATACCAAGGAGGACTTCAGATGAATTGTACACAAAACTATAAAATTGATCAAGTCACCGAACAAACGCTTGTCGTGGGCATCGATATCGCGAAACGAACCCACTACGCCTGCTTCGTGGATGACCGGGGGCGTGTGCTTCGCAAATCGTTCCCGATCTTCCAGTCGAAAGAGGGCTTTCGCCAGCTGTATGAAGCGATTCAGGAGGCGATGCAAGCGTTCGGAAAGCCGCAGGTGATCGTCGCGGTGGAGCCGACCGGGCACTACTGGTTGAACCTGGCCTACTTCCTCGAGGAGCACGGGATCCCGTTGGTCATGGTCAACCCGGCGCATGTGTGCCGGTCGAAAGAACTCGATGACAACCTGCCGACGAAACATGACGCCAAAGACGCCCTAGTCATCGCCAGACTGGCGAAAGACGGACGATTCCTCGTCCCCCGGCTGCTGCACGAGATCGAAGCCGATTTGCGCGTCGGGAGCACGCTCAAAGAGAAGCTCCGCAAGGAACAGACGGCGGTGAAAAACGCGATCGTCCGCTGGACCGACCGATATTTTCCAGAGTTTTGGACGGTGTTTCGCGACCTGGGGAAAACGGCGCTTTCGGTGCTGGAGTGGACGCCGCTTCCGGCCGATATGGCCAGCCGATCCGCCGAGGAGCTCATCGAGGTGTACCGGCAAAGCGAAGGGCTGAAATGCCCGCAGAAGGCCAAAATTCAGGCGTTGATCGACGCCGCGAAGGACTCGATTGGGGTGACGGAAGGGACGACGATGGCCCGGTTTGAAATCGCCGCGCTCGTCCGCCGATACCGCCAATTGGAGGCTGAGATCGCCGCGTTGGACGCCGAGTTGAAGGCGTTGGTTCAAACGACGATGGAGTATCAATGGCTGAAAACGGTCGACGGGTTGGGAGACGCCACGATCATCGATCTGCTGGCGGAGATCGGCAGCTTCGCCCACTATCGGGACCCGCGTCAATTGGTGAAGTTGGCGGGCCTGACGCTCAAAGAGAACTCCTCCGGCCAGCGCAAAGGGCAAAAGCACATCTCCAAACGGGGACGGAAACGGCTGCGATCGGTGCTGTTTCGGGCGATGATTCCGCTGATCCGGCACAACGAGGCGTTTCGCGAGCTGCAAGAGTATTACACGACCCGCCCCGTCAATCCGCTGACCGGAAAGCAGTCCATCGTCGCATTATGCCGGAAGCTGTTGAATGTGCTGTTTGCGATTTGTACGAAGAAACAAGCCTTTGACGCGGAGCGAATGAAACAGGACGTCTTGTCCCAGGTGCAACGGGCGGCCTAAGGCCTCCCCCTGCGAACGGAAGAATCGTTGGACAACAGGATGACACCGGAGAAGCTGGCGTGATTTTATCCATTCGACCTTGAGTCCCCAAAGGAGCTTGGCCGGCCTCCGCCTGATGACGAGACCGAACGAGGGAATGTTGGCGCGAAGACGCCCGGAGACATGGGAGGGTTCGTCCTCATCAGCGACGCGGAGATCCAAAGGGTGCATCGAATACGCTTCTCCCCACGGAAGGAAAATATCCCCAGCCGTGGCCGCGAAGCGCACCCTAGGTCTGTAAGATATCCACAAAACTGAAAAAGGATGTAAGGGATTTTGTCGAAAAATATTTTTTGGACACCCCTGAGGGGCCGAAAAGCCTTGATAAATCAACATTTCTAGAGGGAGGGATCATGGATGGCAGAGGCAGTTATTACGCTGACAGAAGCGGCAGCGTTTCAAATCAAAGATATGATGAAAGAGCAGGAAGAAGAGGGTGCGTACTTGCGCGTCGGCGTCCATGGCGGCGGTTGCAGCGGGTTGTCGTACGGCATGGGCTTTGACCATGAGCGGCGTGATGATGACATCGAATTTGAGCAGCACGGCATCAAAATTTTGGTGGACCGCGACAGCGCGCCGATTTTGCGCGGAACGGTCATCGACTATAAACAGTCGCTGCTTGGCGGCGGGTTTACGATCAACAATCCGAACGCCATTGCGACATGCGGCTGCGGCTCCTCGTTCCGCACAGCGACCAATGCCGGCACGCCGGAGCAATGCTAAGCGGACGGACAGGTTGACCTCCATCCGCCCGGCAGAGGCAAACGGCCTGCCTTGCCGTGATCGTCGGGCTCTTGAGAAGGCCGGTTTTCGCCGCACGGCCGGTTGAAAACGCGGGCGTGTACCGACTGGCGAAATGTTGGAAGGGTGGTCTTTCCCTCACGAAATTGGGGAAAACGGCCGCGCTCCAACATCGGCCTTTTCGGGAGCGCCAAAGGAGGAGAAACGATGAAAGGACAAATCAATGTCATCTTGGCGCTTGTCTTGGCGCTCATTGTTGCGCTGCTGGCGGTGGCGAATGTCGAGCAGGTGACGATCCATTATTTAGTCGGCGAAACCCGCTTGCCGCTCATTATCGTCATTTTAGGTTCGGCCGTCCTTGGCGGCCTTGTCGTCGGCATGCTCGGATGGGTGCGTTTGTTCAGCCTGCGCCGGCAGGTGAAGCTGCTCGAGAGAGAGCGGGAGGAATGGACGAAAAACAAGGCTGGGAATCATGATGGCGAGTCGGTTTCGCTGGAGCGAGAGGGATGAGGCACGAGCATGGCGCCCCCAACAAAGAGGGGGCGCCTTTTGCTTGAAAAACGGGTGTGGACGGGGCGGGCTATACGAATGGCTCCAATCAGTCGGGATGCGGCGTTAAGGCGAAATGCCGAGCGCCCCTTCGCTTCCGCTTGTTTTCCCGACGGAGCGCCATTAAAACAGCGATGTCGAGTGCGCCGGCTGCATCCGCGCCGTCGGGTCGATGTACGTTTTGGCGCTGCTGATGGCGATCGGCGCTTCGCCAAAGCCGCAGGCGATCAGCTTGATTTTCCCGTCGTACGTGCAAATGTCGCCCGCCGCATACACGCCGGGGATGTTCGTTTCCATCCGCGAGTTGACTTTGATCGCATTTTTTTCGATGTCAAGCCCCCAGTTTTTGATGGGGCCAAGAGAAGAAATAAAGCCGTAGTTGACAATGACGGCGTCGACATCGATCGTTTCTTTCGTTCCTTCTTTCACATGCTCGAGGATGACTTGGCGGATGGCGTGTTCATCGCCGACGAGTTCAACGGGCACAAACGGCGTTTTCACTTGCACGCTGGACTTCTTGAGCTGCTCGACGCTATGTTCATGGGCGCGGAATTTGTCGCGGCGATGCACAATCGTGACGCTCGCGGCGATCGGTTCGAGCATGAGCGACCAGTCAACAGCCGAGTCGCCGCCGCCGCAGACGAGCACGCGCTTTCCGGAAAACTGCCCCAAGTCGTTGATGAAGTAATGTAAGTTTTTTCCTTCATAGCAGGAAGCGCTTTCGATTTCGAGCCGACGCGGCTGAAAGGCGCCGTTTCCGGCGGTGATGATGACCGTTTTCGAATAATGGATTTGTTGATTGGTGACGAGTTTAAACGTTCCGTCCTCCTGCTTTTCGAGCGTGTCGACCGACTCGTTCAGGCAGACGGTCGGCGAAAATAGGTCCATCTGCTCTTTCAGCTGGTTGACAAGCTCTTGGGCGCGCACTTTCGGAAATCCGGCGACATCATATATGTATTTTTCCGGATATAACGCGGCCAGCTGCCCTCCAAGCTGCGGAAGGCTTTCGATAATTTTGACTTTCATTTGCCGCAAGCCGCCGTAAAACGCGGCAAACATCCCGGTCGGCCCGCCGCCGATAATGGTGACATCGTAGACGTTGCGATCTTCTTTCACCGACATCCCTCCCTGCGCGAAAGTCATGGCATTACAAGTTTATCTTACCATAAATGGGCGTGGTTATAACGATCCTTTTTGTTGGACGAACAGAAAAAAAACTTGAAAAGGGAAAGAAAAAGGACTAATATGTTTTGTGGAGAGATTGTTAATTTTTTGTGACAGTCCCTCGACATTTTTTTGGCGGTTAACGTGAATTATTTCACAAACTTCGCTCAATAAAAACGGGGACCGCAGCAAAAGCTATAACAAATGAATGAGAAAAAATGAAAAAGGGTGGAAGTGATTCAGGTGAGAAAACCAAACGTTGTCATTTTAGGCGCTGGCTATGGCGGGTTGATGACGACCGTTCGCCTGCAAAAGCTCATCGGCGTGAACGAAGCGAACATTACGCTCGTAAACAAGCACGATTACCATTATGAGACGACATGGCTTCATGAGGCGTCGGCCGGGACGCTGCATCATGACCGCGTCCGCTATCCGATCAGCGATGTCATCGACCGGAACAAAGTGAAATTCATCCAAGATACGGTGACGAAAATCATTCCAAACGAAAAGAAAGTGCTGCTTGAAAACGGCGAGCTGACGTACGATTATCTCGTCATTGCCCTTGGGTTTGAATCAGAAACGTTCGGCATCAAAGGGTTGAAGGAATACGCATTTTCGATCGCCAATGTCGACGCCGCGCGGCAAATCCGCGAACATATCGAATACCAGTTTGCGACGTACAACGCGGAAGAGGAAAAGAAAGAGGAGCGATTGACGATCGTCGTCGGCGGGGCGGGATTTACCGGCATTGAATTTTTAGGCGAGCTCGCCAACCGGATGCCGGAGCTGTGCCGCGAGTATGACATCGACCCGCACAAAGTGCGCATCATTTGCGTGGAGGCGGCGCCCACGGCGCTGCCGGGCTTCGATCCGGAGCTCGTCGAGTACGCGGTCAGCCAGCTTGAGCGCAAAGGAGTCGAGTTTCGAATCGGCACGGCGATTAAGGAATGCACGCCGGATGGCATCATTGTCGCCAAAGGTGATGATGTCGAGGAAATTAAAGCCGGCACAGTCATTTGGGCGGCCGGCGTGCGCGGCAGCCGCGTCATCGAGGAATCTGGATTTGAAGCGGCGCGGGCGCGCATTAAAGTGGACCCGTACTTGCGTGTCCCGGGGCATGAAGACATTTTCGTCGTCGGCGACTGTTCGCTCGTGATTGATGAAGAAACGAACCGCCCGTATCCGCCGACGGCGCAAATCGCCATGCAAGAAGGCCAGCTGTGCGCGAAAAACTTGGAGGTGCTCATCCGTGGACAAGGGGAGCTGGAGCCGTTTAAGCCGGATATTAAAGGGACGGTTTGCTCGCTTGGCCATGATGATGCCATCGGCGTCGTGTTCGGCAAAAAGCTGTGGGGCGCCAAAGCGAGCTTCATGAAAAAAGTGATTGACAACCGCGCCCTGTATTTGATCGGCGGTTCGTCGCTTGTGATGAAAAAAGGCAAATTTAAATTTTTCTAATCGATCCAAAAAGCTCCCGTGATGGCGGGAGCTTTTTGCATGGCAACGAAACAGGGATCCGCCGCTCGATTGTCGAAATACAAACAGTGCATAACGATCGGGAGAAAAGGATGAGGACGATGGACAACAAACGAGGAAACGTTTGGATTGCGGCGGCCGGACTGGTCATAAACGAGAGCGGGGAATGGCTCGTTGTCAAGAAAAAATACAGCGGGCTAAAAGGCAAATGGTCGCTGCCGGCCGGGTTCGTAAAGCCGGGGGAAATGCTTGATGAGGCGGCGGTTCGGGAAGTGAAGGAAGAAACGGGGATCGACGCCGAACCGGTCGCGCTTCTTGGCTTGCGCACCGGCGTCATCGCTGGGGAGATCAGCGACAATATGGCGATTTTTCTGTTGCGCCCGCTCTCGCGCGACATCGTCGTGCAGACGGATGAGCTGTATGCCGCCGCGTTTTTCAGCAAAACGGCGCTTCAGAATGATCCGAACACATCAGGCTTGCTTCGCTATTTGTTGGCGCTCGAGCCGCTTGATTCCCTTTCGCTGCATGATGGACTCAATCCCGGCGATCCGTTCGGCTACACGAAATACCGCCTTTACTTCGAATCATCGAAATTGAAAGAATAGTCAAGAAAATAAAAGCGATCGAAAGATGTATCCGCTTACACGGACGAAAACGGGGGAGAATCGCCGTTTGTTTTTACAGAAAATTTTGATATATTAACAAAAAAGAAACGGAGGGGAACATCGATGACAAAAACATGGACCATAAACGACTGCCCGTACTGCGAGGGGCATGGATACGTTCAGCTGCTTTTGGGCGGATCGGAAACGTGCTACAGTTGCCAAGGAACCGGAAGCGATGGCGAAGAGGATGACGACCATTGACGTTCGTCTGAGGATATGAAACATCGTTTGGAAACAATCAGGCGATCATAAAGAAGAGAACGAACATTGACGGTCATCCGCCCGATCCAGTACACTGAAAACGGGTGTACGGGAGGTGAAGGGCGGATGCAAATGAGTTTGCCAGTCGTATTGATTTCGATGGTATTGTTTTTCGTTTTGTTTTTTGGCATTGGTTTTTTGTTGAACATGATTTTGCGCATGACGTGGATTTTGGCGGTCTGCTTTCCGTTGATTGCGGTTTTCATTATTGATGATGTGCCGTTGACGCGCTATTTCACCGCGCCGTCCGAGGCGTTCGCCGCGCTCGGCCGGAAGATCGCTTCGCTGGCGGCGGCGGATCTGTTGATTTTGTCAAGCGGCTTTGCCGGCGCTCTTTGCGCCGGATGGGCGATCCGCACGCTGCGGGCGAAAGGGTATCAAATGTTTTAGAGCGTCTCTGCCTTGGGCAGGGGCGTTTTTTTTGTGAACAGCGCTGATGAGCGCCCGAGCGGATCACAACGTCGGTTCGTGTATGTTTTTGGCAAAACGCACAAGCTTTGCGCTCGGGTTTCACAATGAGGTTGTTCATGGACGGTTTTTTCGTTTTTTGTCTCATTCGCAATGAATATTTCGATTTTGGATGGAGATAAATAGAGGTGTGAGAGGAGTTGAGAGCATTGAATGGGTTTAGGCAGTTCGTGCGCCGAACCGCGATGACGCTGCTGTTTTTGGCGGCGCTTTTTGCGACATTCGAGTCCGTTTCCGGGGTTGACGCGAAGACGGTTCTCCATCCCTTTCCGAGCGCTTTATCGATGGATCATCAGCCCGTCTGGGGAATGAAAGAGCTCGCGAAAAACGGGGGCCGCTCCGTTTTGCGGCTTGAGGATCATTTTGACTGGTCAAAATATCCTTCCGTTGAAGTGGTCGCCACCGGCTATACAGCCGGTATTGAATCGACCGGGAAAACGCCCGATCACCCTGAGTATGGCATCACGTACTCCGGCGTCCGCGTCAAGCGCGACCTTTATTCGACGATTGCCGCGGATTTAACTGTGTTTCCGATCGGCACGATTTTGTTCATCCCCGGATACGGGTTCGGCGTCGTCGCCGACAAAGGCGGGGCGATCAAAGGCCATCGCATTGACTTATACTATGAAACAGTCGAAGATGTATATAAATATTGGGGAAAACGAAAAGTCAATGTCTATATCGTGCAAAAAGGCGATGGCAAGCTGTCAGAAGAAGAGTTGAAGCGGCTGAACGAAGATGAAACGATGCAAGTGTTTCGTCAACAATATTTGGAATCGAAAAGTTAAAGGAGGGCTCCCGCTCGTCAGCCGCCAAGGAGCGGATCGCTGTCGTCAGCGGGAGGGAACAGCGCCGGATGCAAAAGCGGCGCCAATTTTTTTAATCCGACCAAGAGGCGCGGAGACGGACGGCAATAGAGCGATTCTTCCAAAATATGGATGTTCCCAGTGCGGACCGCCTCGGCCTGTTGGGCATTCGGGCGCGCCGTGACGGCTTTCGGGCTCATTTTTTTTGTCTGCACGCCGACCCAAACGAGCAAGATGTGCGACGGGTTGCGGGCGAGAACGTCGTCCCATTCCGTTTGAACGCTCGCTTGCGGGACGTCGGAGAAAATGTTGCGCCCGCCGGCGAGCTCGCTTAGTTCACTCAGCCAGTTGGCGCCGCCCGGGGTGAACACGGGGCGCGGCCACCATTCCCAATAGAGGCGGGCCGGTTCAGCCGATGCGGCCCGCTCGCGATGCCAATCAAGCACGTCATGATAGCGGCGGACGAGTTGGGCCGCTTTTTTCGTTTCGCCAAGCGCCTCGCCAAGCTGAAGAAGGTCGTTGGCAATGTCATCGAGCGAATTCGGCGCCAGCACGAGATGCGGGAGCCCGCGCCGTTTGAGCTCCTCGACGTTGCGCTCCATGCCGGGCACGCTTAGGGATGCGACGACGAGATCCGGTTTGAGCGCCTCGACTTGATCCATATCAATGCGCAGATCCGGCCCGACTTTCGGCAGCTGCTTCACTTCCGGCGGCCAGTCGGACGAATCGTCGACAGCGATGACATCGCCAAGGCGGCCGAGATAGGCGAGCAGTTCGGTGTTGCTTGGACAAAGGGAAACGATTCTCATCAGCGTCGGTCCTTTCTAAATCATCGTGATGATTACGGATTCGCCTTGCCTCGCGTGATTTCCTGTCCGTTTCGGCTGATTTTTTTGCGTGAACGCAAGGAGAGAAAGTTAGATAGTCGAAAGAATCGCTTTGCTTCGCTATAATGAAGGTGGGAATGAATCAACATGGAAAGGGATGAGACGATGTTTACGGTAAAGCCTTTGCCGTCGGCAGAGGAACGGGATGAAGCGCTTGTCATCGGTTTGTTTGAAGGGGCGAATTCATGGAGCGGCCTTGCCGGCGAATACGATGCCCGTCTTGGCGGACGGCTGTCGGAACTGCAGAAAGAAGGCGATATTTCCGCGAAGCGGGGGCGCATCGCCACCGTTCATCCATTTTTGCCGATGGGGGCGAAGCGGCTGTATTTCGTCGGTCTCGGCAAAAAAGAAGAGTTGACGTTTGAGCGGCTGCGCGAGGTGTTCGGCAAGCTGTTTCGCGCGTTGAAGCAGGCGAAGCGGACGAAAGCGGCGGTCGCGCTGGACACGTTTACGACCGAGGCCGTCGATGGAAACGAAGCGGCGCACGCCTTGGCGGAAGCCTATCATTTGGCGACGTATGAATTCCCTGGGTATAAGCAGAAAAAGTCAGAACCGGACTACCAGCTCGAATCGCTCATCGTCTACACGGCGGCCGAAGCGGCGGAAATTGAAGCGAGCTTGTTTGTCGGCTCGGTATACGGGAAGGCGACGAATTCGGCGCGCACGCTTGTCAATACGCCGGGGAATTTGCTGACGGCGTCGGATTTGGCTGATTATGCCGTGAAGCTCGCGAACCGGTACGATTTTGATTATGAAGTTTTGGAGAAAGAAGACATGGAGCGGCTCGGCATGGGAGCGCTTTTGGCCGTCAATCAAGGCTCGAAACAGCCGCCCAAACTGATCGTCTTAAAATACCAAGGAAAAGACGAGTGGGAAGACGTGATCGCCCTCGTCGGCAAAGGGGTGACGTTCGATACGGGCGGCTATTGTTTGAAGCCGCGCGACAGCATGGTCGACATGAAAACCGATATGGCCGGCGCGGCGGCGGTGCTCGGGGCGATGGAAGCGATCGGCGAACTGCGGCCGGAACAAAACGTGCTCGCCGTCATTCCGGCGACCGACAATATGATCAGCAGCGGGGCGTTCAAGCCGGATGATGTCATTACCTCCTTGTCGTGAAAAACGATTGAAGTGAAAAACACGGATGCGGAAGGACGGCTCATTTTGGCCGATGCGGTAACCTATGCGAAACAGCACGGCGCCAGCTATATCATCGATGTCGCCACGTTGACGGGCGGGGTGATCGTCGCGTTGGGCACGGACAAAACGGGCGCGATGACGAACAATGAAGCGCTGTTTGAGCAATTGCTTGAAGCGTCGATGGAAACCGGAGAGTTCATTTGGCGGCTGCCGATTACGGAACACGACCGCGAGCGGGTGCGAAGCAGCAAAATCGCCGACTTGAACAATTCTCCGGGGCGGGAAGGGCACGCCATTATGGGCGGGGCGTTCATCGGCGAATTTGTGGAAGATACGCCGTGGGTGCATTTGGATATCGCCGGAACGGCCGCCACAAAGAAAGACGGCGACCTCGGTCCGGCTGGGGCGACAGGCGTGATGGTGCGCACGCTCACCGCGTTTGTCGAGCGGTTTGAATAAGCAAGACGCAAGCGGTTGCCGCGATCCGGATAGAAGGGGCGGCCGCGCGGTGTCGAACGAGAGAGCCGAAGCCAATGTGCATAGCTTCGGCTTTTGTTTGGCACGCTACATAATACATGGGCAGGAAAAACGAACAAAATGTAAAGGTAATGTAAATTTCGTGTAAAGTTTTTGGGCGTCTTATTGTAAATGCTGTGTAAATTGCTACAATAAGTAGCGGTGATTTTCGATTCTTGAGATGGAGGGTGGCCTCAATGATCTTTTCCCCAAAAAAGGACGTTTTCTTCGACATGTTGTTTACGATTTCGGAAAATGTCAAGGAAGCGGCCCAATATTTTGTCGAGTATAAAATTCAAAGCGTGAGCGATTTGAAAGAATTCGCCCGCGTCATGAAAGAGTACGAGCGAAAGGGCGATTCGTTCATCCATGAACTCGTTGTGCAATTAAACAAAACGTTCATTACGCCGATTGAACGGGAAGACATCCATCAGCTGGCGATGAAAATGGACGATGTGCTCGACGGGTTTGAACAATGCTCCGCCCGCTTTGAAATGTTCTCGTTCACAGAAATCGACGAACATATGGCGAAATTTTTTGACTATATTTATCAAAGCACGATCGAAATTGTTCACGCCCTCGAACTGCTTGCGAACAAAAAATTGCTTGATATGCGCCAACATGCCATTAAAATCAAGGACTATGAAACGAAGTGCGACGAAATTTTGCGCGCCTCGATCAAAAATTTGTTTGTGACGCAAAAAGACCCGATTAAAATCATTCAATACAAAGAGCTTTACGAAATGTTGGAAGAGATTGCCGACAGTTGTGAAGATGTCGCCAATACGTTAGAGACGATTATCATGCGCAACGCATAAAAAGGGGACGCTGTGTTTATGGATACGATCCTGATTTTAACGATCTGCATCGTCATTTTCGCATTGGCGTTTGACTTTATCAACGGCTTCCATGATACGGCCAACGCCATTGCCACATCGGTGTCGACAAGGGCGCTCACGCCGCGTCAAGCCATTATTTTGGCTGCGGCGATGAACTTTATCGGCGCGCTCACCTTTACCGGCGTCGCGAAAACGATTACGAAAGACATTGTCGACCCGTTCGCCCTAGAAAATGGGCCGCTCATTATTTTAGCGTCGTTGACATCAGCCATTGCCTGGAATTTGATCACGTGGTATTACGGCATTCCGAGCAGCTCTTCGCACGCGATCATCGGTTCGGTCGCCGGAGCAGCGATTTCCGCGGCTGGGGTTGGGATTTTGAATTATGGCGGGTTTTTGAAAATTTTACAATCGCTGATTCTTTCCCCGTTTTTGGCGTTAGGGGTCGGCTTTATCATTATGAGCATTTTTCGTTTTATCTTTAAAAACGCCAACTTATACAGCACGACGAGGGGTTTTCGGATGTTTCAAATTGTGACCGCGGCGTTTCAGGCGTATACGCACGGAACAAACGACGCTCAAAAAGCGATGGGGATCATTACGATGGCGTTAATCGCCGGCGGATACCACGCGACGACCGACATTCCTGAATGGGTGCGCATTTCTGCCGCCTTGGCCATGGGGTTGGGAACGGCTGTTGGTGGGTGGAAGATCATTAAAACGGTCGGTGGAAAAATTATGAAAATCCGTCCGATCAACGGAGCGGCGGCTGATTTGTCGTCCGCACTCGTCATTCTTTCGGCGACGATGTTCCACTTGCCGGTCAGCACGACGCACGTCATTTCCTCGGCCATCATGGGGGTCGGCGCCGCCCAACGGGTGAAAGGCGTCAAATGGGGCGTCGCTCGCCGCATTGTGCTGACATGGATCATCACCTTGCCGGTGTCAGCGTTGATTGCTGGGTTTGTGTACCAGGTTCTCCGTTTATTTTTCTAACTAATGAAAGAGGGTGTCCCAACAGATCGGGACACCCTTTCTTATTGTTTTTCCTATGTTGTGTTTTGTTTAAGGAAAATTTCCCTTTTGGGTCAGGCTCTTTTCGTGTTTAGGCCGCCGAACGGTCCGCGGCGGAGGAGCGTCCGATCGCCCGGCAAATCCTTGGGGCGATCAAGCCGGCGACGATCGACAGGAGAATGTCTTTCGGCAGCGGGGCAAGCATCCAGCCCCACACCATGCCGTACGAAAGCCCTTCCGGCGCCTCTGCCCATAGTTTGTACGCCATGTACATCCAGTTCGTGCCGATGACATAGTTGATGACCATGCCAACGAGTGCGGCGGTGACGAAACGGGCCTTGGACGCCGGCTGCGGGCCGCGGTTGATGATCCATCCGGTCGCATAAGCGGCAACGATAAAGGAAAGAATGAAGCCAAATGTCGGTTGGAAAATCATCGACAGTCCGCCGTTGAATTTGGCAAACACCGGCACGCCGGCGAGGCCGACGAGCATATACACAATCATGGCCACCGCACCGAGCCGCCGCCCTAACACCGCGCCGGCAAGGACGCAGAAAAACGTTTGCAGCGTAATGGGAACACCGCCGACGACAAGAAACGGCGCCCACGACGTAATGTTCGCCCCGATTGCCATTAAGGCGACGAACATGGCGGCGAGCGTCATGTCAATCGGTCGAAGCGAAGTCCGTCGTTCCATATGTAAACCCCCTTTTTTTGTTCGTTAACAAAATCGTACCGAACAACCGCTAGGCTGTCAATCCTCTTTTTTCGGCGGATGATAAAGCGGCTTGGGGGGGATGATAAGAAAAACGACTCCTCGAGCGCTTCATGCGGACAACGCGGCGAGGAGCGTGAAAGGAGCATTCCCGTTAGGAGCTTTTCCGGGGACTTGATCAAAAAAAGCCCTCTTGGTATGATGCAGGGGTGTCAAACACATCACTCACCATACCAAGGAGGACTTCAGATGAATTGTACACAAAACTATAAAATTGATCAAGTCACCGAACAAACGCTTGTCGTGGGCATCGATATCGCGAAACGAACCCACTACGCCTGCTTCGTGGATGACCGGGGGCGTGTGCTTCGCAAATCGTTCCCGATCTTCCAGTCGAAAGAGGGCTTTCGCCAGCTGTATGAAGCGATTCAGGAGGCGATGCAAGCGTTCGGAAAGCCGCAGGTGATCGTCGCGGTGGAGCCGACCGGGCACTACTGGTTGAACCTGGCCTACTTCCTCGAGGAGCACGGGATCCCGTTGGTCATGGTCAACCCGGCGCATGTGTGCCGGTCGAAAGAACTCGATGACAACCTGCCGACGAAACATGACGCCAAAGACGCCCTAGTCATCGCCAGACTGGCGAAAGACGGACGATTCCTCGTCCCCCGGCTGCTGCACGAGATCGAAGCCGATTTGCGCGTCGGGAGCACGCTCAAAGAGAAGCTCCGCAAGGAACAGACGGCGGTGAAAAACGCGATCGTCCGCTGGACCGACCGATATTTTCCAGAGTTTTGGACGGTGTTTCGCGACCTGGGGAAAACGGCGCTTTCGGTGCTGGAGTGGACGCCGCTTCCGGCCGATATGGCCAGCCGATCCGCCGAGGAGCTCATCGAGGTGTACCGGCAAAGCGAAGGGCTGAAATGCCCGCAGAAGGCCAAAATTCAGGCGTTGATCGACGCCGCGAAGGACTCGATTGGGGTGACGGAAGGGACGACGATGGCCCGGTTTGAAATCGCCGCGCTCGTCCGCCGATACCGCCAATTGGAGGCTGAGATCGCCGCGTTGGACGCCGAGTTGAAGGCGTTGGTTCAAACGACGATGGAGTATCAATGGCTGAAAACGGTCGACGGGTTGGGAGACGCCACGATCATCGATCTGCTGGCGGAGATCGGCAGCTTCGCCCACTATCGGGACCCGCGTCAATTGGTGAAGTTGGCGGGCCTGACGCTCAAAGAGAACTCCTCCGGCCAGCGCAAAGGGCAAAAGCACATCTCCAAACGGGGACGGAAACGGCTGCGATCGGTGCTGTTTCGGGCGATGATTCCGCTGATCCGGCACAACGAGGCGTTTCGCGAGCTGCAAGAGTATTACACGACCCGCCCCGTCAATCCGCTGACCGGAAAGCAGTCCATCGTCGCATTATGCCGGAAGCTGTTGAATGTGCTGTTTGCGATTTGTACGAAGAACAAGCCTTTGACGCGGAGCGAATGAAACAGGACGTCTTGTCCCAGGTGCAACGGGCGGCCTAAGGCCTCCCCCTGCGAACGGAAGAATCGTTGGACAACAGGATGACACCGGAGAAGCTGGCGTGATTTTATCCATTCGACCTTGAGTCCCCAAAGGAGCTTGGCCGGCCTCCGCCTGATGACGAGACCGAACGAGGGAATGTTGGCGCGAAGACGCCCGGAGACATGGGAGGGTTCGTCCTCATCAGCGACGCGGAGATCCAAAGGGTGCATCGAATACGCTTCTCCCCACGGAAGGAAAATATCCCCAGCCGTGGCCGCGAAGCGCACCCTAGGTCTGTAAGATATCCACAAAACTGAAAAAGGATGTAAGGGATTTTGTCGAAAAATATTTTTTGGACACCCCTGAGGGGCCGAAAAGCCTTGATAAATCAACATTTCTAGAGGGAGGTCTTGTCAATGGAGCGGTTCGTGCCGGATGAAGAGTTGAAGCGGGCGAGCAAAATGGGGGCGAACGAAGACATCATCCATACAAGCAAACACGACGACGGCTACGATTTGCGCACCCCGGCGGAAATCGGGAAGCGGCAGCCGACGGATGAAAACGGCAATTCGTGAAAGCAGCGAAGGATTGGGGGCGGATGGACGGGAAAAAACGGTCTTGGACCGGGGGATCGAGCGAAAAAAGATGGCCGCCTCCCTATCGTGTTCTCTTAGAGTGGTCTCGTCGTTCTGATAAAATGCTGGGGGCTCGAATGTGTTACTCATTTTTCAGTGGTTTTTTCGGCATGAAAGGAATAGAAGGAAACGAATTGATTGATTTTTATGAATAAATGCCTATTTTTGATATGGTAATAAAGTTCCTTTTTTTTTATTTACAGTAAAATTTTAATTGTAAATATATAGTTGTTTTACCTCACATTTCGCACCCTAACAAGGTCAAAACAAAGGATTTTTTATTTAGTTTTTCAGAATAACTTTTTGACCAACACAACGAGCGATGGCAATCCTTTTTTTACCATCGCTAGTCGTTCTGTATCATGTTAGACGTAGATGCTCTCATCCATGCCCAATCCCTGCAGAATCCTTCGCTGATCCGGGTTGAGGGAGCGATCCAGTGCGCGTTGGATGCGCCCGTCTGGCAGCTCCAGCAGGATGACGTTCACATATTGAAACAGCTGAAAAATCACCTGTCCCGTTGGCCGGGTCAGCTTGCGGCCTCCAGCCCCTTTTAACGGGCGTTCTGGTGTGATGAACTGACGCACCCGGCGCTGAAAAACGCGGTAAATCGCCAAGGCCAAGAGAAATAGATAGCCCAATACGGCGACCCGTTCTGGTTTTTTGACATAAATCTCATCCGTGAAAAACGGATCTTTCAAAAACGCGAAGTTCATTTCCACCGAGATTTGCCCTTTATACAGCTTCAAGATCTCTTGGGCATCCATTTGTTGGCCCTTCCATTCCTTCGGAACGGTCGTGACGAGGACAAACCGGGACGCTTTCCGCCTCGCCTGTTCCCATGCCGGTTGGTCGAATTCGACGTTCAGGCGCAAGAGATACAGCGTCTCCGTCTCGGGTTCCGCCCCTTTTTTCGGCCGTCCGCGCCGTTTTTTCGGACGCACGATCTCTTCGACCGCGGCCTCCACTCGATGAAACCGAGGGCGAAGGGACGCCTTGAGGGACGTCAAGGCTTGTTCGGCGTCTTCGCGGCAGGAGAAGGGGTGGCGCTCCCAACGGACTTGTTCCTCGCGAAGAAGCTCCGCTTCTTTGACCCGCTCTTTTTCGAGCGTCTTTCCTTTGCGCTGGTCGAGCGCGCTCGATTCGACGACGATCAGCCGAACCGGGTGGCCTTCATAGGTCGCGGCCGTTTCCCATACCCGATGCGTGGCGCCGTTTCTCTCCGCTAGGGTAAAGGGTTCGCTCCACGGGATGTGAGGCGAATCGGCCTCCGCTAATGCCCGTTTCACGATTCGAAGCGACGAAGGGCCTCTGGTGATCAAAAAGGCTCGGGCGGCTTTTGTCTGCGCCAAGGTGTCTTTCGTCATCGCGGCGGAATCGGCCACGTAAATCCATTCGTCGTCGATCTTGGCTTGTTTGAACTGTTCGTGGATCCGCGACAGCACCTCAGGATTCCACGCCTTATCCGATAGATTGCCGTCATGCACATCGCCGTAAAACGGGATGCCGTCCTCGTTGCCGACCAGCCCGAAGCCGATCTGTTTTTGCCAACGGTGATGGCGGTTATAGCCATGTGTGATCTGCAAAGCCTCCAACGAGGCCGATTCATACGCTCCGTAAACCGTCTTGTCCGTCGTATCAGCGTGAAAGGCTCGGAGGGAAAGGCCTTCTTTGCGATAAATGTGAATCAAGCAAGTGCTGATGACCTTGTGAATATCGGCCTCATACAAGCGGTCGAGATGACGGGCCAAGGCATCGTCGTTCAACCAGGAAGGCTGGAGACCGGGACGGATGAGTTTCTCCAGATCGATCTCCTGAGCCCATCGTTCTAAGTGAACCAGGGCTTGCCGGCCGTCAAATAGATTGTAAAGGATGGCTTGAACGGCATCGCTGACTCGCGTTTGGCATTGTGGATCGACGGGCACAAGATGGTCAATCAAGTGGGGGAGGTCGAGTTTTTTGACTAGAACACTTATTATATTCAAATAACCATTACGATAGACCCTTTTGACTTTCACATTCATGAGAGAAAAACTCCTTTACGTTCCTTGTGTGTCAAGGATTCATTCGACATCGGAATGAAAAAATCCTCCCGATTTTCGTCGGGAGGGTGCGAAATGTGAGATGCATTATAGTCAAGAAACATTAGTTAATCATTGGGGGAATGATTGATGAGGAAAATACTTTATTTGATCATTGCTATGAGTTTATTTTTTATACCATTTAATGTTTCAATAGCAGGCGCTGAAACACAATCAGATCAGGAGTGTAAATTATCATTTTATTTCAGCACAAAACACCCATTTTTTTGCACATTCTTTCAGAAAGCCCTCTCCCCTTTTCTGAAGGAATGTGCTAATTTTTTTGTGAATTGTTTCGGACGAAGATTTCCATTCGTTTCAAGGAGAGGGGGAAGGAAGTGTGATCCAGTTTCACGACTTTGGCATTGACATTCAAACGTATACGGATCGTGGGAAAGGGAACGATTTTCCCGACGTGAACCAATGCCCCCACTGTCCATCCCGCCGCCCCTTGCATCGTCACGGATACTACCAACGCTATGCGTTGACGGCAGAGGGGGAGTATCACCTTTGGATCGCACGATATCGCTGTCAAGAGTGTCGCAAAACCGTGAGTGTGCTACCTTCTTTCCTCCTCCCGTATGTTCAATATACACGATCGGTTATTTGGCAAGCGGTCAAAACGTGGCTGGAAACGCCAAGGCGAGGAGCGAAGACCAAACAGGTTGGTTTTCCCACCAAGGAGGTCATCTTATTTTATGTCCGACGATTTTTACGGAATCTCTCCCGCTTGCATCACGCGGCGGTGAGAAGGTGGGGGATCATCGGCCCTGTAGGGAACGCAAGAACGGAACGGGCGGTCTGGTGGATGCAGACCTTGGAGGGACGGGGGGTGGGCTCGATCATCCAAGACCTGTGGACAAACGAGAGGTGGCATCCGTTTGCGGATCAAATGGTTTCCTAATATCCCTCCTAACACCAAAAATGGAGATGATTGATGTTCCCACAAACCCTTCCTCTCGACGAATCTCGAGCCGTTTCGTAAGATAGGAGGCAGAGGGACCGGGACGGTCCAACATCACAGGGAGACAGGGAGGAGATCCGGATGGATGAATCGATGAGACACGACATCGCGCTGTTTCGGTACGGGCTGATCGCTCCGTTGGTGAATGGCCAGGTGGAGCCCAAAGCGTATTTGAATGAGGTGGGCGGGCGAGTGCATTCGATTCCTCATCAAGGGGACAAACCCATTGCGGCGAAGACGATTCTGGATTGGTGTGCCCGATACAAAAAAGGGGGCTTCGACGCCTTGAAGCCGAGGCGCCGTTCGGACCGCGGCCGCTCCAGACGTCTGTCCCCCGATGATGAGGATCATATTCTAGCATTGAGGAAGGAACATCCCACCATGCCCGTGACCCTATTCTACGAACAACTCACCAAGCAGGGGGACATTCCCACCACCCTCTCATACTTTACTATATACCGACTGTTGAAAAAACACAACCTGGTGGGAAAAGAAATCTTGCCGATGCCGGAGCGAAAGCGTTTTGCGTATGACCAGATCAATGAGCTATGGCAAGGGGACTTATCCCATGGACCCACGATTCGAGTCAATAGGAAAGCCCAGAAAACGTTTTTGATCGCCTATATCGATGACTGCTCGCGGTTGGTGCCGTATGTATAGTTTCCCTTCGGAGAAGTTTGACGGGCTGCGGATCGTCACAAAGGAAGCGGTGCTTCGTTGCGGGAAGCCGAAGCGCATTTACTCGGACAATGGGAAAATTTATCGATCCGAGGTGCTGCAGTATGCGTGCGCCGAGATGGGGATTACACTCATCCACACTCAGCCGTATGACCCGCAAAGCAAGGGAAAAATCGAACGGTTCTTCCGCACCGTACAGACACGGTTTTATCCACTGTTGGAGCTGAATCCGCCGAAATCGCTTGACGAGTTGAACGAGCGTTTTTGGAAGTGGCTTGAAGAAGAGTATCATCGAAAGCCTCACGCCTCGCTGGATGGGAAAACGCCGCATGAGGTGTTTCAGTCCCAAGTGGAACGAGTGGTGTGGATCGAAGACATCGATTGGCTGGATGCGATTTTTCTGAAACGGGAGCACCGCAAGGTGAAAGCCGATGGCACGATCACCCTGAATAAACAGCTATACGAAGTGCCGCCTCGGTTCATTGGGCAATCGATTGAGCTCCGCTATGACGAACGAGGCGTCTATGTGTACGAAGATGGCAAACGGGTGGCGGAAGCCATTCGGGTGCGTTTGGAGGATAACGCCTATGTGAAGCGCCACCGGTCGCCGTTTGCGGCGGTTTCGGCGAAGGAGGGCGAACAGGATGTATAAAACGTTTTATTCCCTCTCGCGGGAGCCGTTTGCGAAAGAAACCGACCCGTCCGAGGCGTATCAAGGGGCGGCGTTTCAAGAAGCGTTGCGGGCGCTGGAGTACGTGAAGCGAACGCGGGGAATCGGGCTGTTGATCGGAGAGCCGGGGGCGGGCAAGACGTTCGCCCTTCGGGCGCTGAAAGAGTCATTGAATCCATCATTGTATCATGTCGTCTACTTTCCGTTATCCACCGGAGGCGTGATGGATTTTTACCGCGGTCTGGCCCTTGGGTTGGGGGAAGAACCGAAATACCGCAAGGTGGACCTCTTCCGCCAAATCCAGCAGGCGATCGAGCGATTGCATCATGAACGACGGATCACGCCGGTGTTCATTTTGGACGAGATGCATTTAGCAAAGGATGCATTTTTACAGGACATCGCCATCTTGTTCAACTTTGAGATGGATTCGACCAACCCATTTGTCTTGATTTTGGCCGGGCTGCCCCATTTACAGGGGAAGCTGCGGCTCAATCAGCACCGCCCTCTCGACCAGCGGATCATCATGCGATGCCGGATGGGGCCGCTGGAGAAGGAAGAGGTGGCGGGCTACATCGAGCATCGGATGAAACAGGCCGGGGCGAAGCATCCGATCTTCACCCCATCGGCGTTAGAGGCGATTGCCCTGCAATCACGTGGTTGGCCCCGTGTCATCAACACGTTGGCCACGACTTGCCTGCTGTACGGGCATCAGCTGAAAAAGGACGTCATTGACGAAGAAGTGGTGCGCATGGCTGCAGAGGAAATGGGGTATTAGCACGAAAGGGGCCAAATCGGCCTCTTTTGTGCTTTCTCTTTTCCATCGGTCCATCAGGCGCGCTGGAAATCTTCATCTGAAAGAGCGTGCAAACGTTCCGAAAGAATGTGCAAAATCCGGAACCCGAGTTCGACAGTCACTAGGCAAACAAAATGCCTCTCGCCCCTTGAGGCAAAAGGGACGAGAGACATTTGGGCACACTTTGGGCGTGTATCTAGGCGCGAGGATGGATGCCTAGGATCTTCGGAGGAGGCTCCAGCCCTAGAGCCGCAAAGAATTGAGCCTGTTTGGCCGTCAGTTCGGTTCGTTGATAAAGGTCGCCGTTTTTGGAAGAAAAATGTCCAAGCATAAGACGCTCACATTCATCCCTTACTTTCGGCCACGATTCATGGGTTCGGATCTCCACGATCCGAACTAACAAGAGAGCAAGCCAACTGAGTAGCACATGCGCCCGAATGCGGTCTTCCAAGCGATGATACATAGGTCGCAATTCCAATGTAGACTTCAATGTTCGGAAGGCCTGCTCAATATCCACCAGCTGCTTATACCCGATGGCGACATCTTCGGCAGACAAGGTGTCATCGGATGTCCAGATGAGATATTTGCCGTCGTACTTTTCCGCGTCACGAACCGCTTGCTTGTCGATGCGAAGGGTTCCGTCCTTCAACTGGCGCAAGTATTTTCCGTAGGACGGATGGCCCGAGTTCGACAGTTTTGAGGCCATTTTAGGCAAATGAAAATGGTCAAAATGCTGTAATATCAAGGATTTCACGATGCGGATCCTAGAAAAAAACGCCGAATTTCATAGGCACACGATTTATTAATTTTTCTTTTAAAAATAAAGTTTATACGTTATAATATAGGCATGTACATACGACGAGTCACACGCAAAAACAAGAATGGAACAACCGTTGCTTATCTCCAGCTTGCTCACAATGAATGGGATCCAAAGGCCAAATATGCGAAAGCGAAGGTGATTTATTCGTTCGGGCGCGAAGACGAGGTGGATCGCGCCGTCTTGGAACGTCTGGCCAAAAGCATTTCGCGATTCCTTTCTCCTGAGCAGGCTTGGGAAGTCGAAACGTTGACAGGAGAAGCTTCCGATGACTTTCAATTCCAGTCATGCAAACACCTCGGCGGCGTTTGGCTCTTGGATCAGCTCTGGAGACAACTGGGGTTGGGAGAGATTCTCCACTCCTTGTTTACCTCCCGACATCACCAGATTTCGCTGGAACGGCTGATTTTTGCCATGGTGGCCAATCGCGCCCTTCATCCGTCAAGCAAGTTGGCGATGGAGGAGTGGGTGGAGAAAGACGTGTATATCCCTCACCTTCCTCAAGTCGCCAGCCACCAGTTGTACCGGGCGATGGATGAGCTGATGGCCGTACAGCCGGAATTGGAGCGCCAAGTGTTCCATGCCGTGGCCGATTTATTGAATTTGGAAGTCGACTTGATTTACTTCGATACGACTTCGTCGTACTTCGAAGTGGATCCCTCTGAAACACCGGAAGGAGAATCGCTTCGAAAACAAGGATTCTCGAAAGACAAACGCCCAGACTTGGTTCAAATCGTCATTGGGCTGGCTGTCACCCGGGAAGGAATCCCGATTCGCGCTTGGGTATGGCCTGGCAATACCATGGACATGACGGTCATCAAACAGGTGAAACAAGACTTGATTGGCTGGAAGCTTGGACGTGTGATCAGCGTCATGGACCGCGGCTTTTCCTCTGAAGAGAATTTGCGAATCTTGCAACAGGCCGGGGGACACTACATTGTCGGCGAAAAAATGCGATCCGGCAAAGCCGCCGTCGAAGAGGCCTTAAGCCGTCGCGGACGTTATCATGAAGTGGACGAGAATTTGCACATCAAAGAAATCATCGTGGGCGACGGAGAAGCGCGTCAGCGCTATGTTCTCGTGTACAATCCCAGCGAAGCCGAACGCCAACGCAAGGAGCGGGAAACGCTGCTCGAATCGCTGAAAGAGGAGTTAGAAGGGCTTCGCCAACTCCCAAACGAAGCCCATCATAAGGCGACCTGCCGGTTGCGTTCCCATCCCCGAGTTCGACAGTCACTAGGCAAACAAAATGCCTCTCGCCCCTTGAGGCAAAAGGGACGAGAGACATTTGGGCACACTTTGGGCGTGTATCTAGGCGCGAGGATGGATGCCTAGGATCTTCGGAGGAGGCTCCAGCCCTAGAGCCGCAAAGAATTGAGCCTGTTTGGCCGTCAGTTCGGTTCGTTGATAAAGGTCGCCGTTTTTGGAAGAAAAATGTCCAAGCATAAGACGCTCACATTCATCCCTTACTTTCGGCCACGATTCATGGGTTCGGATCTCCACGATCCGAACTAACAAGAGAGCAAGCCAACTGAGTAGCACATGCGCCCGAATGCGGTCTTCCAAGCGATGATACATAGGTCGCAATTCCAATGTAGACTTCAATGTTCGGAAGGCCTGCTCAATATCCACCAGCTGCTTATACCCGATGGCGACATCTTCGGCAGACAAGGTGTCATCGGATGTCCAGATGAGATATTTGCCGTCGTACTTTTCCGCGTCACGAACCGCTTGCTTGTCGATGCGAAGGGTTCCGTCCTTCAACTGGCGCAAGTATTTTCCGTAGGACGGATGGCCCGAGTTCGACAGTTTTGAGGCCATTTTAGGCAAATGAAAATGGTCAAAATGCTGTAATATCAAGGATTTCACGATGCGGATCCTAGAAAAAAACGCCGAATTTCATAGGCACACGATTTATTAATTTTTTCTTTTAAAAATAAAGTTTATACGTTATAATATAGGCATGTACATACGACGAGTCACACGCAAAAACAAGAATGGAACAACCGTTGCTTATCTCCAGCTTGCTCACAATGAATGGGATCCAAAGGCCAAATATGCGAAAGCGAAGGTGATTTATTCGTTCGGGCGCGAAGACGAGGTGGATCGCGCCGTCTTGGAACGTCTGGCCAAAAGCATTTCGCGATTCCTTTCTCCTGAGCAGGCTTGGGAAGTCGAAACGTTGACAGGAGAAGCTTCCGATGACTTTCAATTCCAGTCATGCAAACACCTCGGCGGCGTTTGGCTCTTGGATCAGCTCTGGAGACAACTGGGGTTGGGAGAGATTCTCCACTCCTTGTTTACCTCCCGACATCACCAGATTTCGCTGGAACGGCTGATTTTTGCCATGGTGGCCAATCGCGCCCTTCATCCGTCAAGCAAGTTGGCGATGGAGGAGTGGGTGGAGAAAGACGTGTATATCCCTCACCTTCCTCAAGTCGCCAGCCACCAGTTGTACCGGGCGATGGATGAGCTGATGGCCGTGCAGCCGGAATTGGAACGTCAAGTGTTCCATGCCGTGGCCGATTTATTGAATTTGGAAGTCGACTTGATTTACTTCGATACGACTTCGTCGTACTTCGAAGTGGATCCCTCTGAAACACCGGAAGGAGAATCGCTTCGAAAACAAGGATTCTCGAAAGACAAACGCCCAGACTTGGTTCAAATCGTCATTGGGCTGGCTGTCACCCGGGAAGGAATCCCGATTCGCGCTTGGGTATGGCCTGGCAATACCATGGACATGACGGTCATCAAACAGGTGAAACAAGACTTGATTGGCTGGAAGCTTGGACGTGTGATCAGCGTCATGGACCGCGGCTTTTCCTCTGAAGAGAATTTGCGAATCTTGCAACAGCCGGGGGTCACTACATCGTCGGCGAAAAAATGCGATCCGGCAAAGCCGCCGTCGAAGAGGCCTTAAGCCGTCGCGGACGTTATCATGAAGTGGACGAGAATTTGCACATCAAAGAAATCATCGTCGGCGACGGAGAAGCGCGTCAGCGCTATGTTCTCGTGTACAATCCCAGCGAAGCCGAACGCCAACGCAAGGAGCGAGAAAAGCTGCTCGAATCGCTGAAAGAGGAGTTAGAAGGGCTTCGCCAACTCCCAAACGAAGCCCATCATAAGGCGACCTGCCGGTTGCGTTCCCATCCGTCCTACGGAAAATACTTGCGCCAGTTGAAGGACGGAACCCTTCGCATCGACAAGCAAGCGGTTCGTGACGCGGAAAAGTACGACGGCAAATATCTCATCCGGACATCCGATGACACCTTGTCTGCCGAAGATGTCGCCATCGGGTATAAGCAGCTGGTGGATATTGAGCAGGCCTTCCGAACATTGAAGTCTACATTGGAATTGCGACCTATGTATCATCGCTTGGAAGACCGCATTCGGGCGCATGTGCTACTCAGTTGGCTTGCTCTCTTGTTAGTTCGGATCGTGGAGATCCGAACCCATGAATCGTGGCCGAAAGTAAGGGATGAATGTGAGCGTCTTATGCTTGGACATTTTTCTTCCAAAAACGGCGACCTTTATCAACGAACCGAACTAGACGGCCAAACAGGCTCAATTCTTTGCGGCTCTAGGGCTGGAGCCTCCTCCGAAGATCCTAGGCATCCATCCTCGCGCCTAGATACACGCCCAAAGTGTGCCCAAATGTCTCTCGTCCCTTTTGCCTCAAGGGGCGAGAGGCATTTTGTTTGCCTAGTGACTGTCGAACTCGGGGATGGGAACGCAACCGGCAGGTCGCCTTATGATGGGCTTCGTTTGGGAGTTGGCGAAGCCCTTCTAACTCCTCTTTCAGCGATTCGAGCAGCGTTTCCCGCTCCTTGCGTTGGCGTTCGGCTTCGCTGGGATTGTACACGAGAACATAGCGCTGACGCGCTTCTCCGTCGCCCACGATGATTTCTTTGATGTGCAAATTCTCGTCCACTTCATGATAACGTCCGCGACGGCTTAAGGCCTCTTCGACGGCGGCTTTGCCGGATCGCATTTTTTCGCCGACAATGTAGTGTCCCCCGGCCTGTTGCAAGATTCGCAAATTCTCTTCAGAGGAAAAGCCGCGGTCCATGACGCTGATCACACGTCCAAGCTTCCAGCCAATCAAGTCTTGTTTCACCTGTTTGATGACCGTCATGTCCATGGTATTGCCAGGCCATACCCAAGCGCGAATCGGGATTCCTTCCCGGGTGACAGCCAGCCCAATGACGATTTGAACCAAGTCTGGGCGTTTGTCTTTCGAGAATCCTTGTTTTCGAAGCGATTCTCCTTCCGGTGTTTCAGAGGGATCCACTTCGAAGTACGACGAAGTCGTATCGAAGTAAATCAAGTCGACTTCCAAATTCAATAAATCGGCCACGGCATGGAACACTTGACGTTCCAATTCCGGCTGCACGGCCAGCAGTTCATCCATCGCCCGGTACAACTGGTGGCTGGCGGCTTGAGGAAGGTGAGGGATATACACGTCTTTCTCCACCCACTCCTCCATCGCCAACTTGCTTGACGGATGAAGGGCGCGATTGGCCACCATGGCAAAAATCAGCCGTTCCAGCGAAATCTGGTGATGTCGGGAGGTAAACAAGGAGTGGAGAATCTCTCCCAACCCCAGTTGTCTCCAGAGCTGATCCAAGAGCCAAACGCCGCCGAGGTGTTTGCATGACTGGAATTGAAAGTCATCGGAAGCTTCTCCTGTCAACGTTTCGACTTCCCAAGCCTGCTCAGGAGAAAGGAATCGCGAAATGCTTTTGGCCAGACGTTCCAGGACGGCGCGATCCACCTCGTCTTCGCGCCCGAACGAATAAATCACCTTCGCTTTCGCATATTTGGCCTTTGGATCCCATTCATTGTGAGCAAGCTGGAGATAAGCAACGGTTGTTCCATCCTTGTTTTTGCGTGTGACTCGTCGTATGTACATGCCTATATTATAACGTATAAACTTTATTTTTAAAAGAAAAAATTAATAAATCGTGTGCCTATGAAATTCGGCGTTTTTTCCTAGGATCCGCATTACGAAACCCTTGATATAACAGCATTTTGGTCATTTCCATTTGCCTAAAATGACCTCAAAACTGTCGAACTCGGGCCGGAACAATCCGCAAAAATTTTGCACATTATTTCAGAATCCATCTGAAATAATTTGAAAAAGGGATTCTGAAATAATGTGCTAATTTACACAGGAGGGAAAAGAGGAAGCATTAACAACAGTGGAAGATATATATAGAACTTCGTATAAAGGAGTTGAAATTATTATTAATTCCTCTAACAGTATGATTACACCTGAAAAAATGATCATTGCGAAGAAAGTGATTGATTCAGAATTATTGAATACATCACATGCTTTTATTTTAAACAGCAACCAAGTGAAGCCTCAAGTGATCCCTAACCCAGGAGATGGAACGGTTATCGGAACTAGATATTATTCTTTTGATAACGATACCGCTAAATTTGTAAGCAGTGTATTAAAAACAGGATTAACTGCTATCGCTACATTAGCTGGATATACGTTTGGCCCTGGAGCGGCAACAACCATTGCTTCGATTTGTACATTGGCAGGGGAATATATTAATCTAAAACCATACTGGACAACAGTGAAAATCATACGATATTACAGTGATTATTATGATCAGTATATATATGACGCGTATCACTTTGTCTATAGCGACAGCAAGCGCACCAATCTGAAAAAAGTATTTATTTCCGACGATATGATCAAAACGACGGGCAATGTATTGGATACATTCTGATAGAAGGAGAATCTATTGTCCATGAATCGAAAAAAAAGATTTGTCTTAGCTCTCGCCGTGCTGATGGTCATATTCTTTTTCGTCTACATGTTTGAAGAACAAGTGCTGCGCTTTTTAGACTATAAGGTGGTCAAGCTGACGATGTTGATTTCGTTGATCACGATCATTGTCGGGGATATCATCTATCGACGCACGTAATCGGATGCGCAATGTGAACGGAAGGGAATGCCGAGCGCGGTGCCCGGCAAGTTTGTTTAGGCGCCAGACGGCGATGAGACGATCGCTGTCTTTTTTTGGTTCACGAAGGTCGGCGGCGAGAACCGTTTTGGTGTGAAACTCATATTTCGCAACCTTTGCATAATATACAAAAAACAACCCGGATATGCGCATAAAAATAATTTTTTATACAAAAATTGTAAAATAATTAATTTTTATTCGGTCAAACCTGGCTTATTTCGAATTTTTATTCAGGGTGCGAAATGTGAGGTGAAAGGAGCTTCTGGCCCAGCAAGGCGCAAACGACAACACCGCTTCCAGCGCCGTGCATAGTCTGGAAGCGGCGCTATCGCATCGGGCGCGGCCGTTGTGAACGGATGTTGGCAGCCGTCAAAGCGGCGAATGCGAAGAGTGAAGGCTGCTTGCCGCCGTTTTTCCCCTTTCGCCCGCCGCCGCGATGGCGAAGGCTATCCGTGAAAAGGCGGAAACACGTTCCAACGCAAGCCGATGACGAGCTGGCAGCACGGAAACGCGCCGGGGGGCGGCGACAACGTCAGGCGGATGCCGTCGGGATTGAAATATATATCGGTTTTCGAGCGGATGCCAAGCGAGCGGATCAGGCGCTTCACTTCATCCGTTTTTCCTTCTTGGGCGGCCGACATGACCGAGGCCGCAAACGAACGGGACTCGGCCAGTTTTTTCAAAACGGTGGCAGCATCGTTCATCAGCGTCTGCGCCGTAGTGGCGGACTGGGAAAAGAGCGCCGGGTCGATCGGAGGGTACGGGCCGGCCGGCATCCGCGGGAACGGGGTGAACATGGCTGCTTGCGCCTCCTTTCCGAAAATGGAATCCGATATTACGATATGTGCAAACAGCCAAAAAGGAGCGAAGCCAAGCGGCGATTTCGCTCCTTCTTTATGCATTGCGCAGGCGGGGCGTTACAAATAGTGCAGCCATAAATAGGCGTGCGACAAAAGCAAGGCGATGAGCGTGAGCGGCGCGCCGATTTTCAAAAAATCCATGTATGTAAAACCATGCCCTTCGCGCGACGCCATGCCGGCGACAATGACGTTCGCCGAGGCGCCGATGAGCGTCCCGTTCCCGCCGAGGCAGGCGCCGAGCGACAAGGCCCACCATAGCACGTCAATTTGCGGAGCGTCAGGGGACAGCCCCATGCCGACCGCCATATCTTGAATGAGCGGGATCATCGTGGCGACAAACGGAATGTTGTCGATCGTCGCCGAGGCGATGCCGGACAGCCAAAGGATGAAATAGGCGGCTGTGGAAATGTCGCCTCCGGTGACTTCAAGCGTTTTTTCCGCCAATGATTTGATCAGGCCGATGTCAACAAGCCCGCCGACCAAGACAAACAATCCGGCGAAAAAGAAAATCGTGCCCCATTCGATCGAATGAAAGACATCCTCGATTTCGTGCTCCGGAACGGCGATAAGCATGAGCGCGACCGCCCCGGTCATGGCGATGATGGCGGCATCGACGTGAATGGCGGAATGAAAAATAAAGCCAAGGATGGTCAGCCCGAGCACGGCGACCGATTTGCGCATCAGTTTGGCGTCTTGAATGTAGTCGGCATCGCGAAGCTCCATCAGCTTTTGAATCAACGTTGGATCGGTTTTCAGCTGCTTTCGGTAAATGAACGCAAGCAATGCGAGCGTGATGATGGCGATCACTATGACGACTGGCGTCAAGTTGAACAAAAAGGCGTTGAAATCAAGCTGCTTGTTCGCAGAGCCGATCATGATGTTCGGCGGATCGCCGATCAATGTCGCCGTGCCGCCGATGTTGGACAACAGCACTTCGGAGATTAAGTACGGCACCGGGTTCACTTGAAGCATGCGCGTAATGGAGAATGTCACTGGCACGACAAGCAGGACGGTGGTCACGTTGTCCAAAAACGCCGACAGCAGCCCGGTCAACAGTGAAAGCATGATTAAAATGCGGACCGGGCTGCCTTTCGCGAGCTTGGCTGCTTTAATGGCCATGTATTGAAAAAAGCCGGACTTGCTTGTAATGCCGACTAAAATCATCATGCCGATCAGCAGTGTGATCGTTCCCCATTCAATATGGTGAGTAAACGCTTTCTCTGCATCGACGATGCCGAAGATGACCATAAGAGCGGCGCCCAGCAAGGCGATGACCGCGCGGTGAATTTTTTCTGCGATGATCATCGCGTATGTAATCAAGAAAACCGCAATGGCAAAATAATATTGAACGTTTGACACATGTGCGGCAGCATGATCCATTTGTACTCCTCCTTTTCCAGTTATGTCGTCATGTCGTGAAAACCGCTCCCACACGCTGGGCACGTCCAGTCGCGACGCTCGCTCGAGGCTTCACGGACGTAAAACGTAAAGGAACAATGCGGACAAGGAATTTCGCGTACCCGATCGATCAGCATCCGCCGTTTCGGTTCAGCCGGGGCGTCGGTGTCAATGACCTCGACATGTCTGTCATCGCGCGATTCGTCTTCGGCGAGGATGGCTCCTTCCGCTTCCTCCTTCGTACGCCACCTGCCGCCGAGCAAGTGCTGCTCGAGCTGGCTGTGTGAGGAATGTTCAAGCATGTCTTCAGCCAGTTTCATGTACTGACGGTCCGTCAACCCGCTGAACGGAAGGTTCTGCTTCTGTTTTTTCCAATACGCCCGCAGTTGGTCTTCGGTGAAGATCCATGTGACAATCTGATGAATCACGACATTTTTCATCCCATCCACCCTCCTTTTTCTTGATCATATCATAGAAGGCTGGTGGTTTAACAGGAAATGCGGCTCAATCATCGCATTTTTTTCAATGGATCAACCTTATAGGTGCTGCTCTTCTCTTCACCCAAGAAACCATCGGTTTAGGGGAAATGATGGTTGTTTTCTGATCGTATATAAACTCCCATGACCAAAATTTCGTCACCATCGGAAGGATGAAAATGCCTCTATGTTGAACTCTGCAATTTTACGCATTTTGGAGTTCTGGTATTTTCAGGATAGAGATAAGGGAGAAAAAGCGATTGGCTTGAATGAGAAGCGTCCATCTGCCCTTCTTCTTTTTCACCAAGGCTGTCGTTGATTCCTCCGTCATCCGCCTATTTTTCGCCATTTTCTGAAAAAAGAAATAAACAATCGCTTCTGCGTGATATAATAATAGTAAGACGGACGGCAGCAGCGTGCCGGAAAGGGGGGAAGCGACGATGGACAGCCTGCAATATTTGTTTCTCGATTTTGAATTTACGATGCCGGAGACGAAAACAAACCCGAACGGGTTTTGCCCGGAAATTATTGAAGTCGGCCTTGTCGCGGTCGTGGACGATCAGATCATCGGCCAATTTTCTTCCTATGTGAAGCCGCTCCGCTTTCCGCAGCTCACGGAACGGTGCAAGTCATTTCTCAACATCACCCAAGAACAAATCGACCGCGGAATGAGTTTTTATGAGTTGGTTTCCTTGCTTCGGCAATATGACCGCGACCGCCCGACGACGGTGATGACGTGGGGGAGCATGGATATGAAAGTGCTCCGGGAAAACTGCCAATCCGCGCAAGTGGAATTCCCATTCACTGGCGAGCATCGTGATTTAGCCATGGAGTATAAGCGGTTTTTCGGCAACAAAAACCAAACCGCGCTGCGCAAGGCGGTGCAAGAGTACGGCAATGAGGCGGTTGGAAAAGCCCATTGCGCGCTCGATGATGCGTTCACCGCGTATACGATTTTCCGGCTGGTGGAAAACGACAAAAAATATTTGGCGAAGACGAAGCCGCCGACGATCGGGGAACGGATCGATTTGACCCAGCTGCGAAAAAAATTCGCTTTATAGCCTGCTGCGTTGGCGGCGGCTTTTTTATGTTATAATAGAAAGTGGACGATTTTTTAGGCAGAAAGGTTGTTTCCTTATGTGGCCATCGGTGCTGAATTTATTTTTGTACTTTCCGGAAGACAAACGTGAATACATTCCCGCAGCCATTTCGTTTGCTGTCTTTTTCTTGATGGCGGTGTTCACGATGCGGCTCATCATCGTTATCTCCCGGCGGCAAGAGAGGGAAGCGAAGCAACTCGAAGAACAGCTGCTTGGAAAACGAGAGGAACGGAAGGAGCCGCCCGGAGTATAAACGAGCCCCCCTCCGGCAATACTGACGGATAACAAGTGATGCTGGAGGGTGGTTCGTGTTGCGAAAAAGGTACGGTGTGGTGTTCGCTGCGGCGCTCGTGTTGTCCGGCTGCGGCCAAGAGAATGGAACGAGCCGGACGGTGGAGATGATCAATGCGGACGGCGATTCGATCGGTACGATCGAGTTGACTGAACAGGCGGAAGGGGTGCGGCTGAAGCTTGACCTAGAAGGTCTCCCGCCGGGGGAGCACGCCATTCACATCCATGAAAACGGAAGCTGCAAACCGCCCGATTTCCAATCGGCCGGCGGGCATTACAATCCGGATGGGAAAAAGCACGGCCTTTTACACCCGGAGGGAGCGCATGCCGGCGATTTGCCGAACATTATTGTGAAGGATGACGGCACGGTCAACGTCGAGCTGACGGCGCCCAATGTGACGCTGAAAGAAGGAGAGAAAGGCTCGCTGCTTACAAAAGACGGCACGTCGATCGTCATTCACGCCAAGAAAGACGACGGCATGACCCAGCCGGCGGGAGACGCCGGCGGACGGATCGCCTGCGGGGAAATCAAGTCGTCGTGAAACAGGGGCTCGCGCGCGGGCCCCTGTTTCACGTGGCCAGGGCAGCGCTTCGCATGGGAAATGCGAGAAAGTGACGGTTGCACGGCTTCTGCTGCACATGGTTGGCAGAACAGAGAACGGAAAGGAACGATCGTTTGGCTTCATTTGCTCTTTTGGTTTACATGGATGGAGGAACCCCGCAACGGATTCGGCGCTGCTTCTTTTCCCTTTCGCCATCCGCTTGGCCGCTCTTCTTTGGCGCAAAGCTAGCCTAGCGCCGCCGCCAGCCGCCGCAGCCCTTCCTCCAGCGTCGGGCGCGGGCAGGCGATATTCAAACGGATGAAGCCGACGCCTTCGGGACCGAATTTGCTGCCGAATTCGACGGCGAGTTTTCCTTTTTCAAGGAGCCGACGCTTCAGCTCCGCCTCGGAAAGGCCAAGGCCGCGGCAGTCGATCCAAACGAGATACGTCGCTTGCGGCCGGATCACGCGGAGCGGCGGCAAGTGTTCCGCTAAATAGGCAACCGTCATGTCGACGTTTTGCCGCAAGTAATCAAGCAAGGCGTCAAGCCACGGTCCGCCATGGCGGTAGGCCGCTTCCGATCCGACGATGGCGAACGCATTCAGCGTAAAAAAGCCGTGCCGCTGCTGGACGCGGCGGAACGCCCGGCGCCGCGATTCGTTGGGAAGGATGACTTCCGCCGCCTGCAAGCCGGCGAGGTTGAACGTTTTCGTCGGCGCGCGGAACGTGGCGCTTTGCGCAGCCAGCTCTGGGTGGAGCGAGGCAAACGGCGTGTGTTTGGCTGGCGGGAGCGTCAAATCGGCGTGGATTTCGTCGGAAAGGACGAAGACGCCGTGCTTGAGGCAAAGTTCTCCCAGCCGTTCGAGTTCTTCTTTTGTCCATGATTTGCCTCCCGGGTTGTGTGGATGGCAAAGGATGAGAAGTTTGGCATCGGGCAGCTTTCGCTCCAAGTCGTCCCAGTCGATGGCATAGTTGTCTTCCTCAAGGCGCAGCGGACTGAACAGAAGCGTGCGGTCATGACGGCGGACGAGATCAAACAGCGGCCGGTAGACCGGGGAAAAAACGATGATGCGATCCCCTAGTTCGGAAAACGCTTCGATGGCGGCGGCGACCGCCGGCACAACGCCGTGGGCAAACACGAGCCAAGACGGATCGATCGTCCAGTCATGACGGCGTTCAAGCCATTGGCACACCGCTTCTTTGAGTGAATCGGGAATGACGGTGTAGCCGAACACGCCGTGCTCCACCCGTTGCCGCAGCGCTTCTTGCACTTCTTTCGGCGCGGGAAAATCCATATCGGCGACCCACATTGGCCATACGTCTTCGCGGCCGAACACGCGATGAACGTCATCCCATTTCACCGACAGCGTGCCCCGGCGGTCGATGACGCGGTCGAACAGAAACATGATCGCGCCTTCTCCTTTCTCAGCACGCGAACGATGCGGTCCTTTCCCTTCATCGAATGGAAACATTGTTGCATCTTCTCCCTTCTTTTTTTCGAATCGATGGCTTATAATGGGTTATATCATAGCATCAAGAAAGAAGGTGGATGGCGGCGGCATGGACGGACAACAGTTGAATCGGCTTCTTATTGAGACGATCGGCGCCTGGGACCCGTTTGGCCTTGGAAAAGACGCCTACGACGTCGAGGCGGCCAGCGTGCTCCAGGCGGTGTATGAGACGGAAGACGCCCGCACGTTGGCCGCCCGCATTCAGTCCATATATGAATTCGCCTTTGACGAGCCGATTCCTTTTCCCCACTGCCTAAAACTCGCCCGCCGGCTGCTTGAGCTGAAGCAAGCGGCGTCCTGTCCGCTCCCGTGATGACGACAGGCGGCCGGTTTGGCGAAACCGACCGATGAAATGGAGGGATGCTGCGTGAAATTGAGCGAAAAAGAGCTGGAAATTATCGAAATATTAGAAAAAGATGCACGAACGCCGATCGATGTGCTGGCGAAGATGATCGATTTGCCGGTCGAAGAAACGGAAGCGCTCGTCAAAAAGTTAGAAGAGGCGAAAGTGATCGTCCAATATACGGCGCTCATTGACTGGCGGAAGGCGGACGGCCGCGAAGGAGTGACGGCGATGATCGACGTCAAGGTGACCCCAAAGCGCGGTGTCGGCTTTGACGAGGTGGCGGAACGCATTTACCGATTCCCGGAAGTGAAATCGGTGTACTTAATGTCCGGCGCCTACGACTTATCGGTCGTGATCGAAGGGCGTTCGATGGCGGAAATCGCCCAATTTGTATCGGAAAAACTGTCGACGCTCGATTCTGTCATTTCAACGACGACCCATTTCATTTTGAAAAAATACAAACACGATGGCATCGTCTTTGACCAAGGAGATCAAGATCGCCGCATCGTGGTGTCGCCATGAAGCCGCAAACGAGAAAAACGTACGTGTCGGAAACGGTTGCGGGCTTGAAACCATCCGGCATCCGCCGTTTTTTCGACCTTGCTTCCACCATGGATGGCGTCATTTCGCTCGGCGTCGGCGAGCCGGATTTTGTCACGTCCTGGAGCATTCGCGAAGCGAGCATTTTGTCGCTCGAGCAAGGCTATACGTCGTACACCCCAAATGCCGGGCTCTTGGAGCTCCGCCAAGAAATCGCCGCTTATTTGCGCCGCAAGTTTCATGTCGACTACTGTCCGGAGACAGAAATTTTAGTGACGGTCGGGGCGAGCCAAGCCATCGACTTGGCGCTTAGGGCGATCATCAACCCGGGCGATGAAGTGATCATCGTCGAACCGAGTTTTGTCGCCTACGAGCCGCTTGTCGTGCTCGCGGGCGGGAAGCCGGTGGCCGTTTGCACGTCTGGCGAAGACAAGTTTCAGCTCAATCCGGCGCACCTTGAACAGGCGATCACCGAGCGGACGAAGGCGGTCATCATCTGCTCGCCGAACAACCCGACCGGAACGGTGCAGAGCCGCACGGAGCTTGAAGCGATCGCCCGTCTGGCTGAGGCGCACGACTTGCTCGTCATTGCCGATGAAATTTACGCCGAGCTGACGTATGAAGGAGAGTACACGAGCATGGCCGCTGTTAGCGGCATGCGCGAGCGGACGATTTTGATTTCCGGCTTTTCCAAAGGGTTTGCGATGACCGGATGGCGGCTCGGGTTTGCGGCAGCACCGGATGAGATTTTGCAGGCGATGCTGAAAATCCATCAATACGCCATGATGTGCGCGCCGACGATGGCGCAATATGGGGCGCTTGAGGCGCTTCGCAGCGGAGAGCGCGATGTCGCCGAGATGCGCAACAGCTACCGGCGGCGGCGCAACTATTTCGTCGCCTCGCTCAATGAAATCGGGCTGCCGTGCCATTTGCCGGGCGGCGCGTTTTACGCTTTCCCATCCATCAAGCCGACCGGTTTGACGTCGGAGCAGTTTGCTGAGCGGCTGCTCATCGAAGAAAAAGTGGCGGTCGTCCCCGGCAACGTTTTCGGCCAAAGCGGGGAAGGCTATATCCGCTGTTCATACGCATCATCGCTCGAACAGCTGCAAGAAGCCATTAAGCGAATGAAACGGTTTTTGGCGCGCCTGTAACTGGGGATGTTCCGCCGTCGGCGGGACATCTTTTTTTGGGGTTTGCTGTCGGTCTATGTTATAATACAGAAACATAGACGAAATTCATCAATAGGAGTGTTTCGCTTGTCAACGATCAAACGAGGAGCGATCGTGAAAGGGAAGGTGACGGGCATTCAGCCGTATGGCGCGTTCGTCCAGCTTGAGGACGGCATGCAAGGGTTGATCCATATTTCTGAAATTTCCCATCAATTTGTGAAAGATGTGCGCGATTACGTCCATGTCGGGGATGAAGTGACGGTCAAGGTGTTGGACGTCGATCGAAAGGCGAGGAGGGCGAGCCTGTCCCTAAAGGCGCTCGAACCTGCCGGGGAAAAGGAAAAACGCCATATGCGCATGAAAATGCCGCTCAAGTCGGGGTTTCGCCCGTTGAAGGAAAAACTGCGCGAATGGATTGAGCAGTCCAAGAAAGAAAATTGGCCGAAACCATAACCCTGCGCTCCAAACGGTGAGAGTCCATGACGCTTTGAGGCCGGGAGAGGCGCAAAAAAATAAGACACCCACCGTCAGGCGGTGAGTGTCCCAATGGTTTTCCGTCATGTGCGCGATGTTTTCGGTTCAGTGCGCCCAAGCTCTTCGGCCGGTTTGAACAGCAGCGCCAAGTTGATCAAGCCGGCGATGCCGACCAAGCTGTAGATGATGCGCGACCAAACGGAGTCTTGGCCGCCGAAAATGGCGGCGACTAAGTCAAATTGGAAAAAGCCGATTAGTCCCCAGTTAATGGCGCCGATAATGGTCAACAATAGCGCAATGCGCTGCAATGCTCCCATCTTGTTTGCCTCCTTTGGAAAATTTCTTTTCAACTTATAGGATGAATCGCAGTCGTGAAAAATATGCATCGTTTGCCGCCAAAGCAGTTGGCTTTACAACCGGTGGCAGGCGCTGCCATAATAGATTCAGGAAAAGGAGGGCATCCATATGCAAGAGTTTATTTTCCGCAACCCGACGAAACTGATTTTCGGAAAAGGGCAGCTCGAACGGCTCAAAGAAGAAGTGCCGCGCTACGGCAAGAAAGTGCTGCTCGTGTATGGCGGCGGCAGCATCAAACGAAACGGACTGTATGATGAAGTGATGAAGATATTGGGGAACATTGGCGCCGAGGTCATCGAACTGCCAGGCGTCGAACCGAACCCGCGCGTCTCGACCGTAAGAAAAGGGGTGGACATTTGCAAGCGGGAAGGCGTCGAGTTTTTGCTGGCGGTTGGCGGCGGCAGCGTCATCGACTGCACGAAAGCGATCGCCGCCGGGGCGAAATTCGATGGCGATCCGTGGGAGTTTATCACGAAAAAAGCGCCCGTCACCGGCGCCCTGCCGTTCGGCGTCGTCTTGACGCTGGCGGCGACCGGGTCGGAGATGAATTCCGGCTCGGTGATCACAAACTGGGAGACGAAAGAAAAATACGGCTGGGGCAGCCCGTTTACGTTCCCGCAATTTTCGATTTTGGATCCGACGTATACGATGACCGTTCCGAAAGACCATACGGTTTACGGCATTGTCGATATGATGTCGCATGTGTTTGAGCAATATTTCCATCATACGCCGAACACGCCATTGCAAGACCGGATGTGCGAAGCGGTGTTGAAAACCGTGATCGAAACGGCGCCCAAACTGATCAACGATTTGGAAAACTACGAGCTGCGCGAGACGATTATGTACTCGGGCACGATCGCCTTAAACGGCTTCTTGCAAATGGGCGTCCGCGGCGACTGGGCGACGCACAATATTGAGCATGCCGTTTCCGCCGTGTATGACATCCCGCACGCCGGGGGATTGGCGATTTTGTTCCCGAACTGGATGAAGCATGTGCTCGATGAAAACGTCAGCCGTTTCGCCCAGCTCGCGGTGCGTGTGTTCGATGTCGATCCGGCGGGCAAATCCGAGCGCGATGTGGCGCTTGAAGGCATCGAGCGGCTGCGTGAGTTCTGGTCGAGCCTCGGGGCGCCGTCGCGGCTTGCGGACTATGGCATCGGCGAGGAAAACTTGGAGCTGATGGCCGATAAAGCGATGGCGTTTGGCGAGTTCGGCCGTTTCAAAACATTGAACCGCGATGATGTGCTCGCCATTTTGCGCGCTTCCCTTTAATGAGGCGATGAATCCGTTTCCAAAAAGGTGGGCTGCTTGATTTCCCTTGTTTATTCCGCTAAAGTGAAAGAAGGCAATGATTCTTGAAGGGGAGGCGGAAATCGATGACCCACATTCGCTTTGACTATTCGAAAGCGCTCGCCTTTTTTGGCGAACATGAGCTTACATACTTGCGCGATGCCGTGAAAGTCGCGCATCATTCGCTTCATGAAAAAACCGGTGTTGGAAGCGACTTTTTAGGCTGGCTTGACTGGCCGGTCGACTATGACAAAGAAGAATTCGCGCGCATCAAGGAGGCGGCGAAAAAAATCCAATCGGACTCTGATGTTCTTGTCGTCATCGGCATCGGCGGCTCGTACCTTGGCGCGCGGGCGGCGATCGAGATGCTGCACCATTCGTTTTACAACGCCCTGCCAAAAGAAAAGCGGAAAACGCCGCAAATCATTTTTGTCGGCAACAACATCAGCTCGACGTATATGAAAGACGTCATCGATTTCTTGGAAGGGAAAGACTTCTCGATCAACGTCATTTCCAAATCGGGGACGACGACCGAGCCGGCGATCGCCTTCCGCATTTTCCGCAAGCTGCTTGAGGAGAAATACGGCAAAGAGGAAGCGCGCCGCCGCATTTACGCGACGACCGACAGCAAGCGCGGCGCGCTTCGGACGCTCGCCAATGAGGAAGGGTACGAGACGTTTGTCATTCCGGATGACATCGGCGGCCGCTACTCGGTGCTGACGGCGGTCGGGCTGCTGCCGATTGCCGCAAGCGGCGCGGATATTAACGCCATGATGGAAGGAGCGGCCAAAGCGCGCGACGATTTCAGCTCCTCGGAGCTTGAGGAAAACGCCGCTTACCAATACGCCGCCATCCGCAACATTTTGTACAACAAAGGGAAAACGATCGAGCTGCTCGTCAACTACGAACCAGCGCTGCACTATTTCGCCGAATGGTGGAAGCAGCTGTTCGGCGAAAGCGAAGGGAAGGATCAAAAAGGCATTTACCCGGCTTCCGCTGATTTCTCGACCGATTTGCATTCGCTCGGCCAATACATTCAAGAAGGGCGCCGCGATTTGTTTGAAACAGTGTTGAAGCTGGAAGAACCGCGTCATGAGCTGATCATTGAAGCCGAAGAAAACGACCTTGACGGACTGAACTATTTGGCGGGAAAAACGGTTGATTTCGTCAACACAAAAGCGTTCGAAGGGACGCTGCTCGCCCATACGGACGGCGGCGTGCCGAACTTGGTCATCACGTTGCCGAAGCTCGATGAATATACGTTCGGCTACCTCGTCTACTTCTTTGAAAAAGCATGCGCTATGAGCGGCTACTTGCTCGGGGTGAATCCATTTGACCAACCGGGAGTGGAAGCATACAAAAAGAACATGTTCGCCCTCCTCGGCAAACCAGGCTATGAGCAGCTGAAGGAAGAACTGGAGAAACGGTTGAAATAACAACGTGTTCCATCGCCAAGCCGCTGTTTTCTCGGAGGAGATGACTCGCGGCTCGACCCGAGTCGCGCCCGAAACGGCGGACGGAACGACGGAAAAAGCGCCTCTTCCCTTTTGTGGGGGAAGAGGTGTTTTGTTATACATACCGGGTCGTTCGTCCGCACAACGCCCGGGCGAGGGTTTATTGCTCCCTGCCGTTTTTCGCCAAGCGTCTGAAGCTGCCGCGGACAAATAATCCCCGCCAAACGGGAAACGATAAAAGAAAGGAGGGATTGTGCATGATTGAAATGCCATCGCGTTTGGAAGGGAAACAATTTCAACTGTACCATTTGGAAGAGCAATTAAAACCAATGGGATATACAATCGGCGGCGGGTGGGACTACGATCACGGCTATTTCGACTACAAAATCGCCGATGACGCGGGCTACCAGTTTTTGCGCGTGCCGTTTCGGGCGGTCGACGGGCAGCTTGATTCGCACGGAACGACGGTGGAGCTTGGGCGGCCGTTTTTGCTTGCGCATAAATACCAACGGGGCATCGATGATTTCGCCGATGTCGGCAACATCAGCGCCTCATTCAATCAGTTTGCCGAGCCGCAAGACCCGGATGCGACCGTACCCGAGCGATACATTTCCGTCGGAAAGGCGCTTGTCCAAGAGCTGGAGCGCCGCCTGCTCGATTAAGGGGCAAGCACAAACAGGCGGTCGCTTTGTTGAATCGGGCGGTCCGGTGCAACGGAAATCGCTCCGTGATCTCCGTGGATGACGCCAAGCAGCGTCACGTTTTGCTTGAGCAGCTGCTGTTGAACGGCGGCGAATGGCTGGCCGATTTGCTGTTCGTCTGGCTCGAGAAGGCAGAGCGTCTGTCCGTCCAGGCGGTAAAGCGCCGTCTCCCACACGCTGGCGGCGCCCGGCGAGCGAAGGCTGGCAGCCATGGCGAAACTCGCCAGCAAGTTTGTCTGAATCACCTCATCCGCCCCGGCGCGGAAGGCGTTCTGGACGTTTCGGCCCGTTAGGATTTCCACGATGGCGTACACCGACGGGTTGAGGCTTTTGGCGGCAAGCAGCGTGACAATCGTATCTTTATCGGCTTCCGATTCCGCTTTATGCGGATCGGCGGTGATGAGCAAAAAACGCGCTTCTTGAATATTGGCCTTCTCCAGCACCGCATCGTCGCTTGCCGTTCCTTTAATGAAATGAACCGGCGCGTTCGGAAGCGGGTGGGACGGAACGGTGGCGTCGATGAGGACGAAACGCATGGAGGCGTCGTGCCGCGAGAGGCGAAAGAGCACCTCGCGCGCCCGCTCGTTCCAGCCGACGATCACCGCATGGCCGCGCCCTGTATACCGGAGCTGTCCGCTTGTAAAAGCGGTTTCCCGGGCGGCGGCCGCGGCGGAGACGGAAGCGAAATAAGCGGTGAGGATGCCGGTGCCAAGGACGATGAGCCCAATGGCCGCGAGTTTTCCAGCGACCGTTTTCGGGGCGATGTCGCCGTAGCCGATTGTCGCCGACGTCACGATCGCCCACCACACGCCGTCGAACACCGTGCGGAACGTCTCTGGTTCAATGAAGCGCATCAGCGCGCCAAACAGCACGATCAACGCGCTCGCCGAGACAAACAGGCGAAGCACGGGCGGCCAGCGCCAATACGATAACAGCACGTTTCTTGTTTTCATCGTCCACCCCTCTTTTGCTTTTGTCTTTTTTTAGTGTGAGCCGTTTTTGCATAAACATTCCTGTTTTTTCCCATACTAGGAAACGGAACATCACAGAAAGGGGACAGTGGTCATGGATATGAACCGTGTCAAACAAATCGTTTCTTCCCCTGCCGATATTCCGGTGTATTACAACGGCGTGTCGGTCTGGATTGACGGGTATGATGAAGAAAAACAGACGGCGACCGTCCATTTGCGCGACGGGCGGCTTCATGAGCGCCGGGATGTGCCGGTTTCGGAATTGACGGAAGAGCGGGAGTGAAAAGGGGAGGCCGGCTGACAGCGCGGGAGCCTTCTTGCGTTTCCCGAGCGCGCTTGGTTCGAGTAAAGGCGTTTTCCGGCATGAAGCGTCCGGGCGGCCCGCAAGAAAACGGTTGTTGTTCGCCGTCTGTTTCGTGAACAAGACGGCTTTTCAGACGACAATCAGAGGGAGTCGGTGCAAGGACGTAGACATCGGATGAAACGTTGATGGAGCGAAAGACGGGGAAATCCGCCGCTTGCCGAACGACATGTCGGGCAAGCGGCTTCGTTTTGTCAGACAGCGGATTGGCGGCGCGTCCGGGCAACGCGCACTGTCAACAGCAAGGCGCAGGCGAAAAAGAGAATATCATCGATTCCGTAGACGAGATGATACCCTCCAGCGGCAAACAGCGCGCTGCCGATCATTGGTCCGAACGCCATGCCCATATAGCGGAAAAAGTTGTACACGCCGATCGCTGTCGAGCGGTTCGCTTGAAAAACGTTCGTCAGTACGGTCATCTGCACTGGGAGCGAAAGGCCTAAAAACAAGCCGAACAAGGCGATGGCCAAAACAAGCAGCGAAAGCGATCGTTGGGCCGCGATCAAGAAAAAGAAAATGGACAGCACGGTCAAATACGATGCCGCCAAGCAGCACCGTCCTCCGTCCTTTCCGGTCGGTGAGCGGGCCATAGACGATTTGCATCATCGCCAGGAAGAAAGTGAAAATGGAAATCGTCAAGTTGATCAAAAACGAAGAAGTCGCAAACGCCTCCCGCACTTCTGGTAAAATAGGAGTGTAAATCGTTTGCGTAAACGGGCCGAGAAACGCGGCGAGCGACACAAGATAGACGACAAGCTGGCGTTTCATCCCTTTCCCCTTTCTTTGCCAGTCCATATGTTATGATTATACTCCTGCTTTTTTCGTTTTTGGAAACGAAATGCTTATCGAGAAAAGGTGGGGATGAGAATGGAATCATGGTTGATCCGCGATGCGACGATGGAAGATTTGCCGCACATTGTCCGCATTTATAATGAAACGATCCCAAGCCGGATGGTGACGGCGGACTTGGAGCCGGTGTCGGTCGAAAGCCGGCGGGCGTGGTTTGAGGCCCATGACCCGCACAATCGTCCGCTTTGGGTCGTCGAGGACGACGGCGTGGTTTGCGCCTGGCTCAGCTTTCAGTCGTTTTACGGCCGCCCGGCGTACCGCCATACGGCGGAGGTAAGCATTTATATCGCCGAAACGCACCGCGGCCGGGGGCTTGGGGCGAAGCTGCTCGAGCGGGCGGTCGAACGGGCGCCCGAACTTGGGATCAAGACGCTGCTCGGCTTTATTTTTGCGCATAATGAACCAAGTTTGCGGCTTTTCTCCCGCTTCGGATTTGAACGATGGGGATATTTTCCGCGCGTGGCGGAATTGGACGGCGTGGAACGCGATTTGGTCATTGTCGGCAAACGGCTTGTATAGAATGGCGTCCGATGGGGCACGGATAATCATGACAATGTCAAGGAAAGAGGGAGAATGATGAACGTCATGCCGATTCGGCTGTTTACGATCCAAGATGGGGAAGGATTTGTCGCTGACGCGTTTCAATGCCCGGTGACCGGCAATTTGATTTATAAATCGTCCGGCACGCCGTCTGTCATCGCGTACACCGATTTGACCGACGAACAAATCATGCGCCTTGAGAAATACGGATTTCGGCGGCTCGGCGAGTCGCCGGCGCGGATGGAAAGCGGCCCGGACGGCATTGAAGAGCTGCTGCCGAGGCAATGAGGGAGAAAGAAAACACACAAGATGAAAACGTTGAAGAAAAGGCCTGCCCGCTGGGGACAGGCTTTTTCTTTTCCCCAGAAGGCCGGCGAAACCCAACGGATTCGCTCGATCCGTTCGTGAGAAAGCTCAAGGGATGAAACTGCGGCGCTGCAAGGTTTTTTCAATTTGAAAAACATTGTTGCAAAGCCTGATATTCGTTCCATCACCGGCCGTTGATCATGTCAACCGGCGGATGAGCCAATAGAGCGCGGCGGCCGCCGCTAGGCCAAGCAGCGTATAAAGAACCGGACGGCCGGATCGTTCGAGCGGCGTTTTGTTCTCCAAAGCTGGCGGGTGATCGGTCTTGGCCGTCTTTTCCTTCGTCTGCGGCCGCGTTTCCGTCCCTGCCCCCTCCCTCTCTCCAGCGGCACGCTTGCCGTACATGCCCGCTCCGGTTCGTTTCGCCTCCTCGTACGCCTTGCGGACGCGCGCTTCGTATTTGTAATCGCCATAGTCATAAAAGTCTTCGACAAGTCCGGCTTTGGCGAGATCTTCTTGCAGCAGGCGCTTGCCGACCCACACCCAGGCGAGCAGCCGCTGGTATTTGTCAAACAGCGCGTCTCCGTCGGTCTCAAGCAAAATGTTCCCTTGATGCAAGCGGGAACATGTAAACCGGCTTGCTTCTTTCCCATACGGTTCGACTTGGATCGTGCTCTCCGGCGTATCAATGAACAAAAACCTCGTCGTGTATACATGGCCGTTGACGCGAAACTTCGCCGTATCGCCGTCAATGCACTCGACCAATTCAGCCGGGTAGGTGCGGCCAAGGCGCAACGTAGAACGATCTTCTTTCTTCCCCAGCGTATGGCCGTCCAGGTCGATTCGTTCTGGGGTGAGATGCCGCTTGCATCGTTCATTGCCGTTGTATGTTTGAATAAGCTGGACAAGCTCTTGTTTCGTTTTCGCCTGCTTCGCCAGCGCAGTCGGCTCATGGAGCAAATACACGCAGTCGCTGCCGCGGAAGTGCCCGCCCAACTCATCAAGCTCGCCAGGGTGGGCAAAAGCGGAAATCGGGAACATCAACAGGAAACAAAACAAGAATATGACCATTCGTTTCAAAAACGATCCCTCCACTCGAAAAACATTTCTTCCTCTTGAACAAGAACCGGATGTCCGCAATGGATGGGTTTCAGCACACGATCGCACATGTTATGCCGGTTTTTGCCGTTTTTCAGCGAAAAATCAAGCCAATATGGCCGTTATCGCGCTGTTAGGCGATTTGCGTTCGTTCACGATAAAGTTTATCAAAAAAGTGGAACTATGAGGAAACATCTCGTCAATCAAGGATGTTTGAGGGGGGAGAGGATGACATGTCCAACTTGCTTTTCGATGATCAACCGTTGGTCATTTTGCCGCAGCTCGCTTTGGCGATCGGGTTGAACGAAAGCATCGTTGTTCAGCAGCTGCATTATTGGCTCAAGAAAAGCGAAAACGTCCATGACGGCTATAAGTGGGTGTACAACACGTATGCAGACTGGCAGCGACAATTCCCGTTCTGGTCGGAAAGCACGGTCCGCCGGACGATTACCAAGCTCGAGAAAATGGGTATTATCGTTGCGGCGAATTTTAACCGTTCCAAGATCGATAAAACGAAATGGTATCGGATCGACTATGACAAACTGGCCGAAATAACGAAAGAAATGTCAGAAATGTCGGGCGGAGAACATGGGCAGGCGGCCGATGATGGCGTGATGACCGCGAATGGCGTTTCGATCGTTCCAGATGCGTTTTCATTTACTCAAGACGGGGCTTCGTTCGTTCACGATGAGGGGTTGACGACGCACGGCGGGGATTCGATTGTGCAAGATGGCGTCTCGGCCGTTCAAGGCGGCGCTTCCGTGGTTCATGGGGAGGTGTTGGCGTCTGGCACTTCGACCGCTCAAAACAAGGTTTTGGCTATGGAAGAGAGGGGATCGATGAGGCCGAGCAGCGTTTCGATGATTCAACAACATCCGATTTCAGCCGTTTGCGATGGTGTTTCGACCGGCCAAAATGAGCAGACGATGGGCGAAACAGTCCGTCCATTTGCGCAAAATGAACCGTCCAACTGGTCAAACTGGGCGGTCAAGGCGCTCAATTTGACGAGACCAATACCAGAGACAACAACAGAGATGACAGCAGAGATCAAAAAGGAAGACGAAGAAGACGCGCGCGTGCGCACATACAAGGAGATCGTTCGCTTCTGTGAGGAAAACGGGTTTGGCGTGATCGGCGATTATTTGCGGGAAAAGATCAATGCGTGGGTGGACGATGCGTCCGAGGAATTGGTGTTGGAAGCATTGAAAATCGCGGTGGAAAACGGCGCAAAACGGTGGGTGTACGTGGAAACGATTTTGCGCGACTGGACGGAGAAAGGGTACCGCACCGTGGACGAAGTGCGCGCCGCGCGGTTGGCGTTTCGGGAACAGCGGATGAAGCAGCGATCCGCCCCGCCTTCATCCGATGGCGGGAGAACGATGCGGAAACCGATCCGCACCGAAATCGTGCCGGATTGGCTGAACATGGATTACAGCCAGCCGGAAGACGACGACTTTGACGTTGAGCAGGCGCGCCGAGAGCTCGAGGAACGTCTGAAAAAATACAAAACCAACCTGGACGGATGAAGCCGAAGGGCGTAAGAGCCCGAGCAGTCTCATCTCATGACGGGACGTGAACCGAGCGATCTCCCGTGTGCCCCACGCTTTGAGGTTCAGTCAGGTCGTTCACTGGTGCTGGCGCCCCTTCACGTTTAGATGGTGGGAGGCTTCTTTTGGGAATTTGTTCACAGGGAGATGGCTCATCGCCATCTCCCAAAACGAAAATAAAAAACCCTTGCACAGCAAGGGTTTGGCAAATGGAGCATACCGGGCTCGAACCGGTGACCTTCGCGCTGCCAGCACGACGCTCTCCCAACTGAGCTAATGCCCCAAAAAAGGATATGGATGATCTATCCATGTCCCATTATATATATGGATGCGGACAATTGCAATCCTTTTTTGATCACCCGCTTTCAATATCAACGTGCACGACATCGTCAATGGAGCGGATGACGTAGTAAAGTTCGGCGGTCGAGCGCTTTTGGTCAATGACGGCTCTTAGTTTCAGCAAATGTTCATTCTCTTCCACATCTTTAATGCGCATCGTTTTAATATTGATGTCCTGTTGTTTTAAATGGTCGATGACCTTTGTAATGTTTTTGGCGTCCGCCACGGTGATTTGCAGCAGCACCTCTTTTTCGCGCAGCTGCTTCGGTCCGAAAAAATTGATCAAAAACGGAATGAGTTCCACACTGACAATGAGAAGCGCGACGCCGAACGCCGATTCCCAATAGAAGCCTGCGCCGACCGCCACGCCAATCCCTGCCGCCCCCCAAATGATCGCGGCGGTCGTCAGCCCGGTGATGCTGTCGTTGCCGCGGCGCAAAATGACGCCTGCTCCTAAAAAACCGACCCCGGACACAATTTGCGCCGCCAGTCGAAGCGGGTCCATTGTAATATGGTCTTTGAGCGGAAAGACGTACGCCGATTCGATCGAAACGATTGTAAGCAAGCAGCTGGAAATGGAAATGACAAGGCACGTTTTCAACCCGACCGGTTTTCGCTTCAATTCCCGTTCCAGCCCAATGATCAGCCCGAGAATGGCGGAAATCCCTAGTTTGAGGAACGGATCAAACATCATCGCTTCTCACCTCGTTCATGGTATAATGAAAGAAAACGCCTGATGACGCCTGTTTTCGCCCGGCGTGAAAACGGCGGCCAAGAACTGCGCTTGACCGAGACAAGGAGAGGAAAACGAATGAAGCCGCCAAGCACCATAAAGGCTTATGCTGCTCTATTCATCGGCGCGCTTGCCGTGTCAACATCGGCCATTTTCGTCAAATGGTCGCAGGCGCCGTCCGCGGTGATCGCCTTTTATCGACTCTTTTTGGCCGTCGCCATCATGACGCCGTTGTTCCTCCGGCATCGAAGCGAACTCCGAGGCATCTCTCGGCGCGATTGGCTGTTTTCGCTTTGTTCTGGGGTTTTGCTTGCCTTTCATTTTATCCTTTGGTTTGAATCGCTCGACTATACATCCGTCGCTAGTTCGGTCGTGCTTGTGACGCTGCAGCCGCTGTTTGCCTTCGCAGGCGGCGCGTTGTTTTTCCGCGAACGGTTGACCGTTGGCGCGGTCGGGAGCGCGGTGTTGGCCATTATCGGCAGCGTTCTCATCAGCTGGGGAGACTTCCGCGTCAGCGGTGAAGCGCTGTACGGCGATGGATTGGCGCTGCTTTCGTGCGCGTTTGTCACGGCGTATTGGCTGTTCGGCCAAGAGGTGCGCCAACGGTTGTCATTGATGACGTATACCTATATCGTCTATGGCATCAGCGCGGCGGTGTTGTGGCTGTACGCGATGCTGTTTCGCCTTTCGCTGACGGCGTATCAGCTGACGGATTGGCTTTGTTTTCTCGCTCTCGCCGTCATTCCAACGCTGCTCGGCCATTCGGTGATGAACTGGGCGGTCAAATGGGTCAGCGCCTCGACGGTGTCGATGGCGATTTTATTTGAACCGATCGGCGCTTCCGCCTTGGCCTACTGGCTGTTTGGCGAACCGATCCGTCCGTTTCAATGGATCGGCGGTATTTTTATTTTAACAGGAATCGCCCTGTATTTGTGGGAGAAAAGCGAAAAAGGTCCGCTAACGGTGCAAGAACAGAGCGGACCCTAACGTTCCAAAGATAAAGGAAGAGCGGCGGATCGGCAGACGGAATTCATCGAAGCTGCGGGCGAATTGGGACAAATAAGCGAAATCGACTTGCGTGATATCGGGAAGCAGGTAAGCGGATTTCGTCGCCCCCCGCTTTCGTTTTCGATTGAGCGCGGCGATGATGCCGTCTGCCGTCTGGATGCCGATGCCGTGCCCGTAAAACAAGCCATCGCCCAAGTAGATCGTGTTTTCCCCTTGCCATTGCGGCGTCAGCGGATCGAATTCCGGGTTTTTAAAATAGAGGCAATCTCCGGGGAGAAAGTGTTCATCTTTTTTTGTTTGAATGCCAAGATCCCGGTCGGTATGCCAGTCATACAGCAGCAAATCCGCAAACAGCCGGTTGAATGCCGCTGGATCGATTACGTCAAGCACGGCCTTGTAGAACACGATGACGATCGCGGTCGCGCATTCAAACGCGTATCGCTCGCTATGGACAAAAATGTCCTGAATCGCTTCGGAAGCCGTGACATCTGGACGAAGACGGAAGCCGCCGCGCTCGTCCCGCGTCCAGAAATCGCTGTTGCAGCGCGAAAAACGGAAAATGGCAAACCGCGCCCGGCTTTTCGCCAACTCGCCCGCCGCCCGAACAATGCGGTCGCGCAAGGCGATTTCAAATCGAAGCTGGTGTTTGTTTGCATACGTATACAACTTAGGCGAGGAAACAAGGGCATCTAAGATTCGTTGTTCGCTGGCCGGAAGCGAAAACGAACTCGAAACGTCAAAGTTGATTGGCGACAACACGCGAATCAAAGTGAAGAAGCCTCCTTGATGAAAGGATCATAACAACGATATAGATGCAAAACGGAAAAGTTCTCCACGTCCTTGACGAAAAAAGTCGCTTGCCTATTTCGACCGCCCGAGGCAAACCGCCGTCTTCTTCGCCGCACCTTGGCGTGGCGGAAGACGGAACGACTACCTGCTTCACAGACCCAGGCGTGGGGCTGGAAGCGGCGTTGTTCGGTCGCCAGGCAGTCGATCCAGTCGCTCTGCAAAAGCCGTCGATGTGAAAGCGTCCAATCGCATCTATATAGCGATGCCATAGAAAAAATGTATGCACTCGCGCCGGTGTTCATTCCCCTTTTTTAGGAAAAGAACGCTTTCCTGTGGGATGGAGAAGAGGGAACGGGGATGGATCAGCGCGTCCTAAAATTTTTTTAAAAAGGTATTGCTTTTTTCGAGTTAAGGTGGTATATTAGAAAACGTCGCTGATCGAAGAGGTTGTTTGACAGCGATGCGAAGCAAAAAAAGCAGTTGACATCGAAAAAGATGTTATGCTAACATAAAAGAGCTGTTTGAGAGAGACAAAACAGTCGAAAGCTTGTTCCTTGAAAACTGAACGAAACGAAGCGCGACGAAAAGCGGAGGTCCGGTATTTCGCCTAACAGCAGCCCGCGTCCTGCGGGCAACGGCGAAATATCGCCATCCTGGCGATCGCGACGGGCAAATGTTCTTCACCCGCAGGGGTGCTTGCACCCCGAGGGGGAAGGTTATTTGACCCCGAGCGGCGGCGGACCGAAGCTAGACAATTCGAAAAGCGGAGGCCGCTTTGGCCAAAGCAAAAGCCAATCAACTTTCTTTGGAGAGTTTGATCCTGGCTCAGGACGAACGCTGGCGGCGTGCCTAATACATGCAAGTCGAGCGGACCAAATCGGAGCTTGCTCTGGTTTGGTCAGCGGCGGACGGGTGAGTAACACGTGGGCAACCTGCCCGCAAGACCGGGATAACTCCGGGAAACCGGAGCTAATACCGGATAACACCGAAGACCGCATGGTCTTTGGTTGAAAGGCGGCCTTTGGCTGTCACTTGCGGATGGGCCCGCGGCGCATTAGCTAGTTGGTGAGGTAACGGCTCACCAAGGCGACGATGCGTAGCCGGCCTGAGAGGGTGACCGGCCACACTGGGACTGAGACACGGCCCAGACTCCTACGGGAGGCAGCAGTAGGGAATCTTCCGCAATGGGCGAAAGCCTGACGGAGCGACGCCGCGTGAGCGAAGAAGGCCTTCGGGTCGTAAAGCTCTGTTGTGAGGGACGAAGGGGCGCCGTTCGAAGAGGGCGGCGCGGTGACGGTACCTCACGAGGAAGCCCCGGCTAACTACGTGCCAGCAGCCGCGGTAATACGTAGGGGGCGAGCGTTGTCCGGAATTATTGGGCGTAAAGCGCGCGCAGGCGGTTCCTTAAGTCTGATGTGAAAGCCCACGGCTCAACCGTGGAGGGTCATTGGAAACTGGGGGACTTGAGTGCAGGAGAGGAGAGCGGAATTCCACGTGTAGCGGTGAAATGCGTAGAGATGTGGAGGAACACCAGTGGCGAAGGCGGCTCTCTGGCCTGCAACTGACGCTGAGGCGCGAAAGCGTGGGGAGCAAACAGGATTAGATACCCTGGTAGTCCACGCCGTAAACGATGAGTGCTAAGTGTTAGAGGGGTCACACCCTTTAGTGCTGCAGCTAACGCGATAAGCACTCCGCCTGGGGAGTACGGCCGCAAGGCTGAAACTCAAAGGAATTGACGGGGGCCCGCACAAGCGGTGGAGCATGTGGTTTAATTCGAAGCAACGCGAAGAACCTTACCAGGTCTTGACATCCCCTGACAACCCAAGAGATTGGGCGTTCCCCCTTCGGGGGGACAGGGTGACAGGTGGTGCATGGTTGTCGTCAGCTCGTGTCGTGAGATGTTGGGTTAAGTCCCGCAACGAGCGCAACCCTCGCCTCTAGTTGCCAGCATTCAGTTGGGCACTCTAGAGGGACTGCCGGCGACAAGTCGGAGGAAGGTGGGGATGACGTCAAATCATCATGCCCCTTATGACCTGGGCTACACACGTGCTACAATGGGCGGTACAAAGGGCTGCGAACCCGCGAGGGGGAGCGAATCCCAAAAAGCCGCTCTCAGTTCGGATTGCAGGCTGCAACTCGCCTGCATGAAGCCGGAATCGCTAGTAATCGCGGATCAGCATGCCGCGGTGAATACGTTCCCGGGCCTTGTACACACCGCCCGTCACACCACGAGAGCTTGCAACACCCGAAGTCGGTGAGGCAACCCGCAAGGGAGCCAGCCGCCGAAGGTGGGGCAAGTGATTGGGGTGAAGTCGTAACAAGGTAGCCGTACCGGAAGGTGCGGCTGGATCACCTCCTTTCTAAGGATGAAAAGCGGAGGCCGCCCGCTTATCGGCGAGGTGCGCTGGAGGGCCTGCGAGGAGGCTGTCGCCGCCGCAGCAGGACCGAAGCGTCGCGAGCCGATGGCGGCCGGAGCTAGACAATCCGAAAAGCGGAGGCCGTAATGGCCAACCTACCAATCCATCGCGCTTCTGTTTCGTTCAGTTTTGAAGGAATGAGCAATTCCTTCAGTTGCTTTGCGTCTGCGTCTACAAGTGAATTCAGAGAAGCTGGATTCCTCGACGCAAACCAGCGAAGAAGCGAATTCAAAGGAGCTACTTCGTTCCTTGAAAACTAGATAACCGATTAACATAAGGAAGAAGCCGAGAGCGCAATAGGTTAAGCTAGAAAGGGCGCACGGTGGATGCCTTGGCACTAGGAGCCGATGAAGGACGGGGCAAACGCCGAAACGCTTCGGGGAGCTGTAAGCAAGCGTTGATCCGGAGATGTCCGAATGGGGGAACCCACTGTCCGTAATGGGGCAGTATCCATGCCTGAATCCATAGGGCATGGAGGGCACACCCGGGGAACTGAAACATCTTAGTACCCGGAGGAGAAGAAAGCAACCGCGATTCCCTGAGTAGCGGCGAGCGAAACGGGAACAGCCCAAACCAAGAGGCGTGTCCTTTTGGGGTTGTAGGACCGCTCACGATGGGAGTGAGAAAGGGACGGGGTAGACGAACCGGTCTGGAACGGCCGGCCAGAGAAGGTGAGAGCCCTGTAGTCGAAACTTCGTTCCCTCCCGAGCGGATCCTGAGTACGGCGGGACACGAGGAATCCCGTCGGAAGCAGGGAGGACCATCTCCCAAGGCTAAATACTCCCTAGTGACCGATAGTGCACCAGTACCGTGAGGGAAAGGTGAAAAGCACCCCGGGAGGGGAGTGAAAGAGAACCTGAAACCGTGTGCCTACAAGTAGTCAGAGCCCGTTGATGGGTGATGGCGTGCCTTTTGTAGAATGAACCGGCGAGTGACGATGGCGTGCGAGGTTAAGCCGAAGAGGCGGAGCCGCAGCGAAAGCGAGTCTGAACAGGGCGTGTGAGTACGTCGTCGTCGACCCGAAACCAGGTGATCTACCCATGTCCAGGGTGAAGGCCGGGTAACACCGGCTGGAGGCCCGAACCCACGCACGTTGAAAAGTGCGGGGATGAGGTGTGGGTAGGGGTGAAATGCCAATCGAACTTGGAGATAGCTGGTTCTCCCCGAAATAGCTTTAGGGCTAGCCTCGGGTTTAGGAGTCTTGGAGGTAGAGCACTGATTGGGCTAGGGGCCCAAAACGGGTTACCGAACCCAGTCAAACTCCGAATGCCAATGACTTATGCCCGGGAGTCAGACCGCGAGTGATAAGATCCGTGGTCGAGAGGGGAACAGCCCAGACCGCCAGCTAAGGCCCCGAAGTGCACGTTCAGTGGAAAAGGATGTGGAGTTGCCGAGACAACCAGGATGTTGGCTTAGAAGCAGCCACCATTTAAAGAGTGCGTAATAGCTCACTGGTCGAGTGACTCTGCGCCGAAAATGTACCGGGGCTAAACGTGCCGCCGAAGCTGCGGGATGACCGTTGGTCATCGGTAGGGGAGCGTTCTAAGGGCAGAGAAGCCAGACCGGAAGGACTGGTGGAGCGCTTAGAAGTGAGAATGCCGGTATGAGTAGCGAAAACAGAGGTGAGAATCCTCTGCGCCGAAAGCCTAAGGGTTCCTGAGGAAGGTTCGTCCGCTCAGGGTTAGTCGGGACCTAAGCCGAGGCCGAAAGGCGTAGGTGATGGACAACAGGTGGAGATTCCTGTACCACCTTCTTCCCGTTTGAGCGATGGGGGGACGCAGGAGGATAGGGCGAGCAGGCGGCTGGAAGAGCCTGTCCAAGCCGTGAGGCTGATCCGCAGGCAAATCCGCGGATCATAAGGCCAAGCGGTGACGGCGACGGATGGATCCGGAAGTCCCCGATTTCACACTGCCAAGAAAAGCCTCTAGCGAGGGAAGAGGTGCCCGTACCGCAAACCGACACAGGTAGGCGAGGAGAGAATCCTAAGGCGCGCGGGAGAACTCTCGTTAAGGAACTCGGCAAAATGACCCCGTAACTTCGGGAGAAGGGGTGCTCTTTGGGGTGAAGAGCCCTGAAGAGCCGCAGTGAAAAGGCCCAAGCGACTGTTTATCAAAAACACAGGTCTCTGCGAAGCCGAAAGGCGACGTATAGGGGCTGACACCTGCCCGGTGCTGGAAGGTTAAGGGGAGCGCTTAGCGGAAGCGAAGGTGCGAACCGAAGCCCCAGTAAACGGCGGCCGTAACTATAACGGTCCTAAGGTAGCGAAATTCCTTGTCGGGTAAGTTCCGACCCGCACGAAAGGTGTAACGACTTGGGCGCTGTCTCAACGAGAGACCCGGTGAAATTATACTACCTGTGAAGATGCAGGTTACCCGCGACAGGACGGAAAGACCCCGTGGAGCTTTACTGCAGCCTGATATGGAATTTTGGTATCGCTTGTACAGGATAGGTGGGAGCCTGGGAAGCCGGAGCGCCAGCTTCGGTGGAGGCGGCGGTGGGATACCACCCTGGCGGTATTGAAATTCTAACCCGCACCCCTTAACGGGGTGGGAGACAGTGTCAGGTGGGCAGTTTGACTGGGGCGGTCGCCTCCCAAAAGGTAACGGAGGCGCCCAAAGGTTCCCTCAGAATGGTTGGAAATCATTCGGAGAGTGCAAAGGCACAAGGGAGCTTGACTGCGAGACGGACAGGTCGAGCAGGGACGAAAGTCGGGCTTAGTGATCCGGTGGTTCCGCATGGAAGGGCCATCGCTCAACGGATAAAAGCTACCCCGGGGATAACAGGCTGATCTCCCCCAAGAGTCCACATCGACGGGGAGGTTTGGCACCTCGATGTCGGCTCATCGCATCCTGGGGCTGTAGTCGGTCCCAAGGGTTGGGCTGTTCGCCCATTAAAGCGGTACGCGAGCTGGGTTCAGAACGTCGTGAGACAGTTCGGTCCCTATCCGTCGCGGGCGGAGGAAATTTGAGAGGAGCTGTCCTTAGTACGAGAGGACCGGGATGGACGCACCGCTGGTGTACCAGTTGTCCCGCCAGGGGCACCGCTGGGTAGCTATGTGCGGACGGGATAAGCGCTGAAAGCATCTAAGCGTGAAGCCCCCCTCAAGATGAGATTTCCCACCGCGTGAAGCGGGTAAGATCCCTCGAAGATGACGAGGTCGATAGGTCCGAGGTGGAAGCGTGGCGACACGTGGAGCTGACGGATACTAATCGATCGAGGGCTTGACCTAGTGAGAAAAGTGAAAGCGCCGCGATTAGCTCTCGAAGCCAAATGTTCTTCACCCGCTGGGGTGCTTGCACCCCGAGGGGGAAGGTTATTTGGCAGAAGAGAGCTAGGCGCTGGAACTGGACAGCAAGAAAAGTGGAGGCCGCCCGCTTATCGGCGAGGTGCGCTGGAGGGCCTGCGAGCGGGCTTAGCCCGCCGCAGCAGGACCGAAGCGTCGCGAGCCGATGGCGGCCGGAACTAGACAGCGAAAAGCGCAGGCGAGCGGCTTCTTCCGACGGTTATCTAGTTTTGAGGGAATGAAAAAACTCTTGACAGCTCAGCGCGAATCATTATAATAGTAAATGTCTAAAGAGATGTCATTTCGCAGCAGCTCAGTGACGAGCATTTGCATCATCGGATGAACTGCGAGTTGCCTTGACGCGTCCAGCTTCTTTGAATCGGCTGGCAGAGGAAGAGGCAGGACATCTTGTTGGGAGAATTGACCGTCGTTATGATTCCGCAGTAGCTCAGTGGTAGAGCAATCGGCTGTTAACCGATTGGTCGCAGGTTCGAATCCTGCCTGCGGAGCCATCGTGGAGAGCTGTCCGAGTGGTCGAAGGAGCACGATTGGAAATCGTGTAGGCGTGAATAGCGCCTCAAGGGTTCGAATCCCTTGCTCTCCGCCATTATCCATCAGCATGGCCCGTTGGTCAAGTGGTTAAGACACCGCCCTTTCACGGCGGTAACACGGGTTCGAATCCCGTACGGGTCACTTCTTTGTGGAGGATTAGCTCAGCTGGGAGAGCACTTGCCTTACAAGCAAGGGGTCGGCGGTTCGATCCCGTCATCCTCCACCATCTTAATATAAAAGCTGACTTGCTTTCTCATCATCGCGGGGTGGAGCAACGAGCCTTTGCTTCATCGAATCCGCTTCGAGTTGCCTCGACGCATCTGGCATCTTTGAATCAGCTTGTAGAGGAAGAGGCGACGAACAACAACGATAAGAGCATTGTGCAAATTAATTTACTTTCTTATCGTCGCGGGGTGGAGCAGTCCGGTAGCTCGTCGGGCTCATAACCCGAAGGTCGCAGGTTCAAATCCTGCCCCCGCAACCAAAATTGGTCCCGTAGTGTAGTGGTTAACATGCCTGCCTGTCACGCAGGAGATCGCGGGTTCGAGTCCCGTCGGGACCGCCATCTTTCCAAAAATGCATGATGCAACGAATCATGTGATCGGTGAAATACGGCTCGGCAGCTCGGTCGGTAGAGACGAGCATCCGTTTCATCGAATTCGCATCGAGTTGCCTCGACGCATCCAGCATCTTCGAATCCGCTGGCAGAGGAAGAGGCACAATGCAGCACAAGTAAAGTAGCGTAAAACTTAATATGGCTCGGTAGCTCAGTCGGTAGAGACGAGCATCCGCATCGTCGAATCTGCTGCGAGTTGTCCTGACGCACCCAGCATCTTCGAATTGGCTGGTAGAGGAAGGGACACAAAAGTCATCAACGAACAAGGGAAAAATAAGATACGGCTCGGTAGCTCAGTCGGTAGAGCAAAGGACTGAAAATCCTTGTGTCGGCGGTTCGATTCCGTCCCGAGCCACCATATAATTGATAGCAAGCTGACTTAGCTCTATTGGCAGAGACGAGCATCCGCTTCATCGAATCGGTTGCGAGTTGTCCCGACGCACCCAGCTTCTTCGAATTGGCTGGTAGAGGAAGGGACACAACAAATGAACAATGAGCCACGATTTATATCATAATTATGCCGACTTAGCTCAATTGGTAGAGCAACTGAATCGTAATCAGTAGGTTGCGGGTTCAAGTCCTGCAGTCGGCACCATTCCTTGGAGGGGTAGCGAAGTGGCTAAACGCGGCGGACTGTAAATCCGCTCCCTTTGGGTTCGGCGGTTCGAATCCGTCCCCCTCCACCATCTTAACAAAGGGGCATAGTTTAATGGTAGAACAGAGGTCTCCAAAACCTCCGGTGTGGGTTCGATTCCTACTGCCCCTGCCATTCCTATCATGATTATGGCGACTATGGCGAAGTGGTTAACGCACCAGATTGTGGCTCTGGCATGCGTGGGTTCGATTCCCACTAGTCGCCCTTCACTTACAGCGTTGGGGTATAGCCAAGCGGTAAGGCAACGGACTTTGACTCCGTGATGCGTTGGTTCGAATCCAGCTACCCCAGCCACGGATGCGGAAGTAGTTCAGTGGTAGAACACCACCTTGCCAAGGTGGGGGTCGCGGGTTCGAGTCCCGTCTTCCGCTCTCGATCAAGGCGGCATAGCCAAGTGGTAAGGCAGAGGTCTGCAAAACCTTTACCCCCGGTTCGAATCCGGGTGCCGCCTTCATATCTAATGAATAAAAAAGTGTTGACAGTTGAAAGATGATTTGGTAAATTGTTAATTGTCGCGCCGATGTGGCGGAATTGGCAGACGCGCACGACTCAAAATCGTGTGGGGTAGCCCCCCGTGTGGGTTCGACTCCCACCATCGGCATCCTTGGAATTCGATAGCCCACGATCTAAAATCGTGGAACCCTTGATACGACCGCGTTTGCGGTCGTTTTTCATTTTCTGGGAATTCCGAAAAAACGATAGAATCCGAAAAAATTTTGCACGAATTTTGCATTTCTACCATCTAGATCATCCATGATTTCGTCAATCATCATGTTTTTTTAGTACCCATGATGGATTTGACAAACTGGAGCTTTTCATAAAAGAGTGAAACGATTTTTTCGTAAATGCGACTAATGATAACAAAGGAGGAGGAGATTGGGCTGAAAAGATGGCTTGCTTTCATTGCCGCCGTGTGGAGTGTTTGGTTGGCAGGTTGTAGCGGGCAAACTGACCGCTATGCCATTGAAGGGTATGTCGTGAGAAAAGAAGGGGGGAGCATTTTGGTTGTCAGTTCTGATCCGCAAGATTTTCGTTCCACAGGCGGGCTTAAAGAGTTTTATAATGCCATCTTGGTTTCTAGTGCACCAGCGCGGGTGAACATTGGTCAAAAAGTTCAAGTTTGGATAGATGGGGGGATTGCTGAATCGTATCCAGGCCAAGGGAAGGCGGGCAAAGTATTGGTTGTGCCAAGCTCTCCGCGTGATGGCGCCAGCTTATCGGAGGAGGAGGCGATTCGCCAAGCGTTGAAACAAGAAGAGAGTCGGCTCGAGCATATGATTCCTGTGATTCGGGCTGTTCATTATGACAAACAAGCGGACACTTGGATGATTCAAATAAAAGACGCCCATGAACGAACGGAATTCGACGTTCGGATCAAAGATGAATAAAAGCGTTTTGCCGCATGCGAAGCAAAAGCTGTCCCCCTCTTCCCAGCACGGGGGGAGAGGGGGCAGCTTGTCGATGACGCGCCCAAACAATTCGTTGGATTCCGAAAACAAGTAATTACGAAGACAACGCCGAGACAAGCGGACGGTCCGGCAAGTAGAGCTGGGCGTTGTCGCTTTGGCCGGCCGCGATCCAGTCGCGCAAGCATTTGGCGAGCACCATGCTGTAGACGGCTCCGTTGTCTCCATAGGCATAGACGAAATAGCAGTTTGGATATTCGTCATACACGCATGACCGATTTCGCGCGAATGACCGCACCGGTTTTCGTATAAAAAATGGCCTGGTCTGTTTCGAGTTTTTTTCCGTCTTTAGCATGATCGGAATCATTTGGTTTATTCGTTGCGAAGGAGGAGAACCGCGCCCAACGCTTTTTCGGCTTCATGGCTGGAGCGGCAAATCAAAGGAGACGGGGTGTGTGGAGAAGTGGAAAATTTGTGTTTTTTGAAACATGAATCGGAATAAGACGTACATCATGTAGAGAGTTTTGCAGGAAGAATAAGAACGGCAAACGAAAGGGCTGACAAAAAATGTTGATGGATGAGATGTCGCCTGAAGACAAGCATGTTTCAAGCCAGACACATCCGGGAAGACGCTTGGCCTTCCCGGATGTGATGAGTGCCCCTGTGGATATCCTAAACATGGTTCAAACGCTGTCAAGTTGTTGTGTTGATTTGGGGGAATTTCTTTCGGACAGCCCCCGCGGTTCGTGTCTGGAAGGAATGTTTTTTCCATGTTGCGCTGCACAGCTCGCCCCTTGTCCATTTGTTCCCTTGTCGAGTTATTGCGCTTGCCGCAGGCTGGCGATGGATGCCTCATGTTCAATCGAGCGTTTGGAGAGGATGGCCAAAATGTGCTCGTGGCGTTCTTGGTTGACTTCGATCCTTTTGACAATTTGATCGATTTCCATGACCGCTTGTCGAATAGGAACGAGATCGTCTTTGGTCGCCATCTTTGCTTGAATTTCGTTTACATTGGATTGAAGTTCGTTCACTTTGAATTGGAGTTCATTCACTTTGGACCGGAGTTCAGCCAGTTCCTCTTTGGTCGCCATCTTCGCTTGAATTTCGTTTACGTTGGACTGGAGTCCGTTCACAGTGGAGCGAAGTTCAGCGAGTTCGTCTTTCGTGGCCATTTTCGCTTCGATGTCGTCCACTTTGGATCGGAGCTCGGCGAGTTCGTCTTTGGTGGCCATGTTGGCTTCAATGTTGTTTACTCTTGATTCGATGCTGTCTACTCTCGCCTCGATGCTGTTCACTCTCTCTTCGATGCTGCCCGCTCTCGCTTCGATCTTGTTCAGTTGATTTTTCATCTCGTTGACGTCGGATGTCAAGACGCCGACGCTCGAATGGAGTTGATCGAGCCGATCTAAAATTTGGGTAAGCAATGCTTCCATATGGATCATCCTTTCCAAGTGTGGATTGACGGTGATTCAAAACAGCTATTCATGGCTTTTGTTGCTTTCCTAACGCTGTCTGGACCTTGTTGGTGAAGGGTTTGCCAAAGGAGTTGATCATCCGTGGGCATGTGTGCAGCAGATTTGGGGACATCCAGCTTCCATTTTAGCATAAATCGTATGGGGGGAGACAAGGGATTTTTTGAAGAATTATGATGAAAAGGGGCGACAAGTTCTAGAGTGCTGGTGATTTAGCGCAAAATATGGCTGATTCCTGCTATCTTTCAATTCGAAAAACGCGGCCAATCGGCTTTCTTTTCTGATGAAATGCCATCGATTTGCAGGCCGTTCTCGTTTTTCACCATCCTTCTAGAGGGTGGGTGATTTGGTAAAAAAGACTATCGATTCGCATTCTTTCTCAATTAGAGAAACCCTTGCAAAACCGATTTTCTTTTTCTGTAAAAATGCGCCGCTTTGATCAGCGATTTTCATGCCAGGGTGGGGAGCAACGCTTGCTCATGAATGTTTTTTATTATTGTATTGACAAAGATATTCAATATCAACTATCATCTTAATTGATAAGGATTATCATTATTAAATATAGATTGAAGGGGGAATATGTAACGTGTTGCAGAAAAAATGGACCTCTCTTCTTGCCGTGCTGATGGCGCTGTTCGTGTTGCTTGTGCCGTTGGCTCAACCGGCTGCGCCTGTTGAGGCCGCATCCAAGACAAGGGTGTTTAAGACGGAGCTTGGCAAGCTGGTGATCAAAGGTACCCCGAAGCGGATTGTCACGTTAAGCATGGCGGGGACAGATGCCGTTGTCACGTTAGGCTTAAAGCCAGTGGGGTATACGATTTCCAATTCTGGAACGGTGCCTACATACTTGCGCAATAAACTAAAAGGGGTGCCAAGCGTTGGGGCACTTAGCGCCCCGAGTTTGGAGAGAATCGCAGCGCTCAAACCGGATTTGATCATTATCGACCATGAATTTGAGTTCCATAAAGCGATTATCCCTCAGCTGAAAAAGATTGCGCCAGTAGCGGGATTTCGTGCGAACAGCTACAAAGAAGCGATGAATCAGCTTCTTGTATTGGGAGACATCTTAGGGCGGAAGGCGAAGGCAAAATCGTTTGTGAATCAGTTTTATAAAGAATTGAAATCGCAGCAGGCAAAATTAAAAGATAAAAATCTTCGTGTATTGGGCTTTTTCGTAAATAAAGATGGCATTAATGTATGGCAGGACAACTCATTCTCCGGATCGATTTTTACGGCGCTTAAGGCTGATTATGCATTTAAGGAAAAAGGGGATGAATACTCCGACTTTAAAACAGTAAGTTTAGAAAGAATTTTAGAAATCGATCCAGACGTGCTGTTTGCCTATACGGATCCTGGGAAGAATGACCTGAAAAAAGTGAAAGCCAACCCGATTTGGTTCCAATTAAAAGCGGTGAAAAAGAAACGGGTGGTGGAAGTCAATCGCGATCTTTGGTCTCGCAGCCGGGGACCGTTGGCGGCGAAATTGATTGTAAAAGAAGCGGCATCCATATTAAAACGTTATCAGTAATAGGATGATGCCGGCGAGAGGATGTCATTTTTGACATACGGAAAAAAAGCCATATGGATCAGCGTCATTGCAGGATTGGGCATTGTTTTGTTGATGATCGTTTCTTTAGTCTCTGGTCCGTTTTTTGTGCCGATTCCAAAAGTGCTGGATGTCTTTTTGCATGATGATGGATCCAAAGCACGAACGGTTGTCTGGAATCTACGGTTTCCCCGTGCGCTTTTGGCGGTTTTGATTGGGGCGAATCTGGCGGTCGCTGGAGCGATGATGCAATGTTTAACGAAAAATCCAATGGCCGAGCCAAAAATCATGGGAGTGTCGGCCGGCGCTGCTGCGATGGTTGTTCTCATCGAGTATTTTTTCGCCGGCCTTCCCCTTCTTTTCTTTTCTCCCCTTGTCTTTTTGGGGGCGGCGGTTGGGGGAGCCCTCGTATATAGTTTGTCTCTGAAGAGAGGCGCCCTTTCCCCGGTTCGTTTGACCCTTGCCGGAGTGGCGGTCAGCGCATTTTTGCATGCGATCACCGTGGGAATTTTGGTCTTGCTTGGCCAGGATGCGGCCGCCGTATATGCATGGCTGGCCGGTGGGTTAAACGGCTTGACATGGCGCCATGTTTCGCTGATCGCTCCGTGGTCTCTTGCTGGCTTGCTCCTGTCCATCATGATCGCTTCGAAAATGGATCTGTTGGAGCTCGGCGATGATACAGCCAAAGGGCTTGGTGTTCATGTGGGGATTCTCAAAACTGTGATGGCAGTCATGATTATTATTTTGGCTGGAAGTGCGGTGTCCGTATCCGGGGTCATTGGGTTTATCGGCTTGATCATTCCGCACATCGTCCGAAAAATGGTCGGGGTGAATTATACGTATATCGTTCCGGTCAGCGCCTTGTGCGGAGGAATGTTGCTTTTGACGGCTGACTTGCTTGCACGCTTGGTGGCGCAGCCGATTGAACTTCCTGTCGGGGTGTTTACCGCCGCCATTGGTTGCCCATATTTTTTGTATTTGATTAGGAAGCAGGGCGAATGGAATGCGTAAGCGTGATGTGGGACTTGTGGCTGGGTTGGCATTGCTTCTTGTCATCATCGTGCCGCTCGGCGCTTGTTTCGGGGATGTGAAAATCCCTGTTTCGCAAGTATGGGAGGCATTTTTCAACCGAAAGTCTTCCCTGAATGGGGAAATCGTGTGGGAATATCGCTTGCCAAGGATATTGGCCGGGCTGTTTGTCGGCGCCAACCTCGCCGTATCCGGAGCGCTGTTGCAAGCCGTGACGCAAAACCCGCTTGCCGCTCCGAATGTCATTGGCATGACGGCTGGCGCCAGCTTATTTGCTGTGTTGGCGCTGCTGATCATTCCGCATTTTCCTGTCAGCGGCCTGCCGTTCGTCGCCTTTTTCGGGGCTCTCTTCGCCGGCCTTTGCGTGTATGCGTTTGCTTGGAAGAAAGGAATGGATAAGGGCCGGTTTGCCCTATCGGGGATTGCTTTTGATGCCTTGTTTCAGGCCGTCATTACAGGGATTTTGGTTTTTGCGACCAAAGGAATTGATGCCGCGGTCATTTGGTTGGCGGGGAGTTTATGGGGACGGACATGGGAACATGTTTTTCTCATCGCTCCTTGGTCAGTTGTTGGACTCGGACTCGCTTATCTTTGTTATCGCCGCATGAATGTCTTGCAGCTGCACGATGATGTGGCCGCAAGCTTGGGAATGCGTGTTCAGGCGGCGCGTTTCCTGATCTTCCTCATCGCGGTCGGCTTGTGTGGAAGCGCCGTAGCTGTATCGGGTCCGATCGGATTTGTGGGACTGGTCATCCCCCATCTTGCCCGTTTGTTGACAAGGGCCGATTATCAGCGGCTCATTCCGGTCAGCGCCTTATTAGGAGCGATTTTGATGATCAGCGCGGATACGGCAGGAAGAACCATCGCGGCGCCAATCGAAATTCCGGTCGGCATCTTAACGGCATTCATCGGTGCGCCGTATTTTCTCTTTCTGCTTCGACGAGCAAAATTATAATGAAAAGGGGATCGGTATGAGTTGGAAAACATGGATGGTTTCTAGTTTCGCAGTCGTCAGTTTAGCCATAGCGGGAGCGGCGGAGTCTGAAGCATATGCGTCGAAACCGGCCAAGCTTGCCATTGAAAGTGCACAGCCGGTGAATGCTTCAACTGTGAAAGAGTATATCGTAAAAGGAAAAGGGCTCAAGGGAGCGAAGATCAAAATTGTGATCACCGATGGAAAAGCATCTGTCACTCATGACACTGTTGTTCAAAAGAGCGGATCGTTTGAAGCGCCGGTCAACGTATCGACATTACGAGATGGGACTTTGACGGTGTCTGTCACGCAAATCATCAAGGGACAGAAGCATAGCCGCGTACAAAAAAAGATTATCAAGGATACGAAGGCGCCTTCCGTTCCGGTGATCACGAATAAAGGATGGATCAATGCCAAGCAGCAGAACGCTTATGCTGTCCAAGGAACAGCAGAACCCCATAGCGCTGTGCAAGTTTTGTTGAGCGATGGAAAGCAGCGCATCACCAAAACGGTGCGTGCAGACGGCAAAGGGAGATTCCGGGCGGTGATCGATGCAAGAAGATTGGCGGAAGGAGAGATTACGGTCTCCGCGGTTAGTGTGGATTCGGCAGGAAACCAAAGCGGCCAATCGAAGAAAGTGCTTCGGAAAGATGTGAGCATAGAGGCCCCTGAGCTGTTGAATGAAGGATATATCAACGCTTTCAACTATGAAGCTTATCCAGTAACGGGGACAGGAACGCCTGGAGAGAAAGTGGTGGTGGAGGCTGCTGATGGAAAAAAATCCGTCTCAGCGAGCGGGCTTGTGGATGAAGATGGGAATTATGAAGTGGAGATCAATACTTCTTCTCTGAAGGACGGGAAGATCACGATCCGTGTGAAAACGATCGATCAAGCGGGGAATGAAAGCCGGATGGCAAGTGTCGTCCTCATCAAATCGTTGTCTTCTCCGGCCAAGCCGTCTATTGACAATAAAGGATATGTGAACGCCAGTGCAGATGCAACTGCTTATGAGGTGACGGGCAAGGGAGAGCCAGGAGCGGAAGTGGAGGTCACTTTGTCCGATGGAACGAATGAAATCAGCACAGTCGGTACGGTGGAAGAAAACGGGAGATACCGTGTAGAAGCGGATATTTCCCCGTTAAGCGATGGACTGATTACCATTACAGCCGTTCAAACGAGCGTTACAGGCAATGTAAGCCCAGAGGCAACCGCGACGGTTTGGAAGGATACAGCTGTTGCCGCTCCATCATTGAACGCCCTGCCAGCTGTTACGAATCAAAATCAAGCGGCATATACGATCGCAGGAACGGCAGAAAGCAACGCATTGGTGCAAATCATCATTACGGATGGGCAAAAATCTCTCGTGGAATGGACGTCGGCGGACTCGAATGGGAATTTTTCGAAGACGATCGATCTGTCTGCATTCAACAATGGCCAGCTGATGATCATTGTGACACAAGAAGACAAAGCGCAAAACCATAGTGAAGCGACCACAGCGACGGTGACGAAAGGGCAATAAGAAGGAACCTGTCGGCCGAGCCTTTCTTTGAAGCGGGATGCTTCAAAGAGGGTTCGGCCGATTTTTTTATGAGTAGAAATGTTTCATAAGTATATGACATAATCGTTGTAACATGTGGGTCCCTTGGGGAATCGATGATTTGATTAACGATGATCATGCAATTGTTCGGGACCGTACACGACTTTTGGGCCGGGGAACAAAAAGCAAGGGGGATTTCCTATGGGAAACATCCAGCCAAGGCGGTTGGTGACGGCAAGCGGCCAACCGATTGTTATACGGACGGCATGGCCCGAGGATGCCGAGCGGATCGTTGCGTTTGTCAAGGCCGTGACCGCGGAAGCGCTTTACTTGCTTACGACGGAAGCGGAAGTGACGGTCACAGAAGAGCAACAACGCCAATGGCTGCAAAAAATGGCGGACGATCCTGGAAAGTTGGCGCTGTTGGCCGAGCATGACGGAGAGATGATCGGGTTTTTAGATTTTCATAATGGAAATAAGCGGTTTCGGCATGAGCGTGAAAAACGGCTTTCGAGGCCAGGGGATCGGCACGGCGTTGCTTGCAGCGCTCCTTGATTGGGCAAAAGAAAATCCTTTGATTGAAAAAGTTTGCCTCGAAGTCGTCGCTGACAACACGGACGCGATTCGATTGTATCAAAAGTTTGGATTTGTGGAAGAAGGCGTGAAGAAAAAAGCTGCAAAAATCGATGACGGGACGTATTGGGATTTGATTTTGATGGCCCGCTTTGTCAAGTAGGTTCGGCGGATGAGTGCGGGGAGATCGCTCGATGAGCATTTCCTTCCTTTCTATTGCGCCGGTTTGCGCTTCGGTGCGGCGGTCGGCGTGACAAGGAGGGAGAACGTGAGAGACAAGGGAATGAGGTTGTTGCCGCTTGGCGTCAGGCTCATGAAGCCGCAGCGGGAACAATACAAACGGATGGCGGCCTGCGAGAGAAAGGCCGCCATGTTGGTTTTGGTTGAAATGCCCAATCTTTTGTCATTTGGTCCCGATGTGCTGTTGTTTCTGCCGTTGCTTCTCCTAGAAGGCTTGTGATTTAAGGGGAAATGTTGCTCCCCAACAGCGTTTCTCAAATTGAAAAACCTTGCAACACCATAACTTTATCCCTTTCGACTTCTCGCAAATCGAGCGAATCCGTTGTTTTTCACCGGTCTTCTAGGAGGCGCGGCGCTTTTTTGAGTAAAAGAGGTGTTGGGGGCTGCTCGCAGAAAGGAGCGGCCGCTCCTGGCCGCGCGCCGCTACGAACGCTCGCTGAAGGCGATTTGAATGCCGATTAGGGCGAAGATGGCGCCTTTGAGCCAATGGATTCGCTTCGTGATGGCGGTGTTGGCCAAGAGCCAATGGCGCAGTTTTTCCGCGCCGATGCTCACCAAGGTGAAGACGGCGAGCGCTTGAGCGAGAAAGACGGCGCCAAGAAGCAACATCTGTTGCGGCACGCGGCCCGCTGACGGATCAACGAACTGCGGCAGGAGCGCCAAAAAGAAGAGCGACACTTTCGGGTTGAGCACGTTCATGACAATGCCTTTTTTGTACAGCGAGGCGTATGCCATTGGCTTCTGCCGCCCAAAGGCGAGACTGCTGTCTTTTTCGCGGAACGCCTGCCATGCCAAGTACAGCAAATACGCGGCGCCGGCGTACTTGACGATGGCAAACGCCAAGGCGGATTGGTAAATGACAGCCGAGACGCCAAGCGTGGCTGCGCTGATGTGGACAAGCAGGCCGGTGCACAGCCCGAGCGCGGTGGCGATGCCCGCCTGTTTGCCTTGGGACAGGCTTTGGGCGATGACGAACAAAATGTCTGGCCCCGGCGCTAACGTAAGCAAAACGGCGACGCCTAAAAACGAGAAGATCGTTCCGATTCCCATGAGGCATCCCTTCCTTCGGCATGATGACTCTATATGTTCGCCGCGGATCGTATTGATTCCTTTTTGTTTGAAAGGGAAAATGGACAAACGAAAAAGCCGCCCATGCCATTCAAAGCAGAGGCGGCATTTCCTATTCATGGGAAGCTTTTTTCTCCAAAAACGCCCGGCCATAGCGGCCATGGTCATGGAGCATGGCGTGCTCCACCTGGATGGTGGCGTGCTCGATTCCGTATTTTTCCTTCAACATTTCATTCACCGCCAAGATGACGCATAGCGGCTGGATGCGTTCGTTGACAAACACATGAGCCGACAGCGAGTAATGGTCGGTTGAGATGGCCCATAAGTGCATGTCGTGCACGTCTTCGACGCCTTCGATCTTTCGAATATCGGCGCGGATTTGTTCGAGGTCGAACCCATCTGGCACGGCTTCCATTAAGATGAGATACGATTCGCGCATAATTTTCGCCCCGCCTGTGAAAATGATGGCGGCGATCACTAAGCTGATGATCGGGTCGAACACCGTCCAGCCGGTGAAGTAAATGAGCAGCGCGGAAACGATGACGCCGATCGAGCTAATCAAGTCGCCGATGAAATGCCAAAGGGCGCTCTGAACGTTCAAATTGTCTTCCTCTTTCGTGCTCCGGCTTAAGACGATGGTCAACGTCAAGTTGACGACGAGGCCGATCGCTGCGATCCCGAGCATGAGGCGAAAGTTGATCGGTTCAGGATGGAGAAAACGCTGAATGCCTTCCCATAAAATCCACAGCGCAATGACGGCCAACGTCAGCCCGTTCAAAAACGATGTGATGATTTCAAACCGCAAAAAGCCGAACGTAAACCGACGGTTCGGCGGGCGCGTCGCCATGTAGAGGGCGACCATGCTTAAGCCAAGCGCCAATACATCGGATGCCATATGGGCCGAATCGGACAAGAGGGCGAGTGAGTTGGAAATCAGTCCGCCAATGATTTCGACGGCGGTGAAAAACATGGTCAACAAAAGCGTCACCCAGAGCGCTTTTTTCGATTCATTTTGCGTTTTGACGTGCGGGAGATGGTGAAAATCGTACAGTGTTGGAGCCATAATGCACCTCCATTATTTATAATAATTATCAACTTATATATATTATAATATAAAAATCCGCCTGTGTGCAAATGAAATTTCGACAGCCAGAAACAGCGGTTGTTGGAATTTGTCTAAAAATATAGACGAAGCATTCAAGGAATGAAGCCTTCTGTTGGCGAATAGGAATCAATGTTGTGTATGGCCATCATTTTGCTTCGGAAAGGATGCGATCCAGCTTGATTGCGGCGAATCCGACAGATTTAGAAGTGTATTTGTTTCATGAAGGCCGTTTGTATCAAAGTTATGAGCTGTTCGGCGCTCATGTCATCCGCGACGGCGGAGCGGTCGGCACTCGCTTTTGCGTGTGGGCGCCCCATGCGCGGGAAGTCCGTCTTGTCGGCAGTTTCAACGATTGGAATGGGGCGAATTCCCCCCTGACGAAGGTGAACGACGAAGGGGTATGGACGATCGTTGTTCCAGAAAACTTGGAAGGGCATCTCTATAAATATGAGATCATCACACCGGATGGCCGTGTTCTGTTGAAAGCCGACCCGTACGCCTTTTACTCCGAATTGCGCCCTCATACCGCCTCGATTGTCTACGATTTGAAAGGATACGAGTGGAATGATTCATCTTGGCAGCGGAAGAAACGGCGAAAGCGGATTTATGACCAACCGATGGTCATTTATGAACTTCATTTCGGTTCGTGGAAAAAGAAACCGGACGGCCGCTTTTATACGTACCGTGAGATGGCCGACGAACTCATTCCGTACGTGCTGGAGCGCGGATTTACGCACATTGAGCTGCTTCCGCTTGTCGAGCATCCGCTCGATCGTTCATGGGGATATCAAGGGACCGGCTATTATTCGGTGACAAGCCGCTATGGCACGCCGCACGATTTCATGTATTTCGTCGACCGCTGCCATCAAGCGGGGCTTGGCGTCATCATCGACTGGGTGCCGGGGCATTTTTGCAAGGACGCCCACGGGCTGTACATGTTTGACGGCGCACCGACGTATGAATACGCGAATGAAAAAGACCGAGAAAATTACGTCTGGGGGACGGCGAATTTTGACTTGGGCAAGCCGGAAGTGCGCAGTTTTCTGATCTCCAATGCGTTGTTTTGGCTGGAGTATTACCATGTGGACGGGTTTCGCGTCGATGCGGTCGCCAATATGCTTTATTGGCCGAACAACGACCGGCTCTATGAAAATCCGTATGCGGTCGAGTTTTTGCGCCAGTTGAATGAGGCGGTGTTTGCCTATGACCCGAACGTCTTGATGATCGCTGAAGATTCGACCGACTGGCCTCGGGTGACCGCGCCGACGTACGATGGCGGCCTTGGGTTTAACTACAAGTGGAACATGGGCTGGATGAACGACATGCTGAAGTATATGGAAACGCTGCCGCATGAGCGGAAATACGCCCATAACCAAGTCAGTTTTTCCCTCCCTCTAGAAATGTTGATTTATCAAGGCTTTTCGGCCCCTCAGGGGTGTCCAAAAAATATTTTTCGACAAAATCCCTTACATCCTTTTTCAGTTTTGTGGATATCTTACAGACCTAGGGTGCGCTTCGCGGCCACGGCTGGGGATATTTTCCTTCCGTGGGGAGAAGCGTATTCGATGCACCCTTTGGATCTCCGCGTCGCTGATGAGGACGAACCCTCCCATGTCTCCGGGCGTCTTCGCGCCAACATTCCCTCGTTCGGTCTCGTCATCAGGCGGAGGCCGGCCAAGCTCCTTTGGGGACTCAAGGTCGAATGGATAAAATCACGCCAGCTTCTCCGGTGTCATCCTGTTGTCCAACGATTCTTCCGTTCGCAGGGGGAGGCCTTAGGCCGCCCGTTGCACCTGGGACAAGACGTCCTGTTTCATTCGCTCCGCGTCAAAGGCTTGTTTCTTCGTACAAATCGCAAACAGCACATTCAACAGCTTCCGGCATAATGCGACGATGGACTGCTTTCCGGTCAGCGGATTGACGGGGCGGGTCGTGTAATACTCATGCAGCTCGCGAAACGCCTCGTTGTGCCGGATCAGCGGAATCATCGCCCGAAACAGCACCGATCGCAGCCGTTTCCGTCCCCGTTTGGAGATGTGCTTTTGCCCTTTGCGCTGGCCGGAGGAGTTCTCTTTGAGCGTCAGGCCCGCCAACTTCACCAATTGACGCGGGTCCCGATAGTGGGCGAAGCTGCCGATCTCCGCCAGCAGATCGATGATCGTGGCGTCTCCCAACCCGTCGACCGTTTTCAGCCATTGATACTCCATCGTCGTTTGAACCAACGCCTTCAACTCGGCGTCCAACGCGGCGATCTCAGCCTCCAATTGGCGGTATCGGCGGACGAGCGCGGCGATTTCAAACCGGGCCATCGTCGTCCCTTCCGTCACCCCAATCGAGTCCTTCGCGGCGTCGATCAACGCCTGAATTTTGGCCTTCTGCGGGCATTTCAGCCCTTCGCTTTGCCGGTACACCTCGATGAGCTCCTCGGCGGATCGGCTGGCCATATCGGCCGGAAGCGGCGTCCACTCCAGCACCGAAAGCGCCGTTTTCCCCAGGTCGCGAAACACCGTCCAAAACTCCGGAAAATACCGGTCGGTCCAGCGGACGATCGCGTTTTTCACCGCCGTCTGTTCCTTGCGGAGCTTCTCTTTGAGCGTGCTCCCGACGCGCAAATCGGCTTCGATCTCGTGCAGCAGCCGGGGGACGAGGAATCGTCCGTCTTTCGCCAGTCTGGCGATGACCAGGGCGTCTTTGGCGTCATGTTTCGTCGGCAGGTTGTCATCGAGTTCTTTCGACCGGCACACATGCGCCGGGTTGACCATGACCAACGGGATCCCGTGCTCCTCGAGGAAGTAGGCCAGGTTCAACCAGTAGTGCCCGGTCGGCTCCACCGCGACGATCACCTGCGGCTTTCCGAACGCTTGCATCGCCTCCTGAATCGCTTCATACAGCTGGCGAAAGCCCTCTTTCGACTGGAAGATCGGGAACGATTTGCGAAGCACACGCCCCCGGTCATCCACGAAGCAGGCGTAGTGGGTTCGTTTCGCGATATCGATGCCCACGACAAGCGTTTGTTCGGTGACTTGATCAATTTTATAGTTTTGTGTACAATTCATCTGAAGTCCTCCTTGGTATGGTGAGTGATGTGTTTGACACCCCTGCATCATACCAAGAGGGCTTTTTTTGATCAAGTCCCCGGAAAAGCTCCTAACGGGAATGCTCCTTTATGCGTATTCGGAAAATTTCATTTTGCCATTTTCCCATGATGAAGTTGTGCATGGCAAAAAATCGCTGCTCAATAAAATGCCTGGGTCGTACGAAGAGAAGTTCGCCCAGCTGCGCCTATTGTATGGCTACATGATGGCCCACCCTGGGAAAAAGCTGCTGTTTATGGGCAGTGAGTTTGCCCAGTTTGATGAATGGAAGTTTGAGGGAGAGCTCGACTGGGTGCTGTTCGATTTTGAATTGCACCGGAAAATGGACGAATATGTGAAGCAGCTGATCGCCTGCTATAAACGGTATAAGCCGTTTTACGAGCTTGATCATGATCCGAGGGGGTTTGAATGGATTGACGTTCATAATGCCGAGCAAAGCATTTTCTCGTTCGTCCGCCGGGGGAAAAAAGAAGGTGATGTGCTGGTCATTGTTTGTAATTTCACAAATCAGGCGTATGACGATTACAAAGTCGGCGTGCCGCTTTTGGCCCCGTACCGCGAAGTGCTGAACAGCGATGCAGCGGAGTTTGGCGGATCAGGGCATGTCAATTCGAAGCGGCTTTCCGCTTTCCATGAGCCGTTTCATGGAAAACCGTACCATGTGCGCATGACGATTCCGCCGTTTGGCATTTCCATTTTGCGGCCAGTGCAAAAACGAGGGGAGAGAAAGCAGAATGAAGAAGAAGTGCATCGCCATGTTATTGGCCGGCGGGCAAGGAAGCCGGCTTCGCTCGCTGACGAAAAACATCGCGAAACCAGCCGTGCCGTTTGGGGGGAAGTACCGGATCATTGATTTTACGTTGAGCAATTGCACGAACTCGGGCATTGACACAGTCGGGGTGTTGACCCAATATCAGCCGCTTCTTTTGCATTCGTACATCGGCATCGGAAGCGCATGGGATTTAGATCGAAGAAACGGGGGCGTCACCGTCCTTCCCCCTTACTCCGCCTCTTCCGGCGTCAAATGGTACGAGGGCACAGCGAACGCCATTTATCAAAATATGAATTATATTGAACAATACGACCCGGATTACGTTCTCGTGCTGTCTGGCGATCATATTTACAAGATGGATTACCAGCAGATGCTCGACTACCATATCGCCAAACAGGCGGATGCAACGATTTCCGTCATTGAAGTGCCGTGGGAAGAGGCGAGCCGATTCGGCATTATGAACACGAATGAAAACATGGAGATTGTCGAATTTGCCGAAAAGCCGGCCAATCCGAAAAGCAATTTGGCATCGATGGGCATTTACATTTTCAACTGGCCGTTATTGAGGGAGTATTTGCAAATCGACAACGCCGACCCGCATTCGTCGCACGACTTCGGCAAAGATGTGATTCCGCGGCTGCTTCGGGAGAACAAGCGGCTCGTGGCCTATCCGTTCAAAGGCTATTGGAAAGATGTCGGCACCGTCAAAAGCTTGTGGGAAGCCAACATGGATTTGCTCGATGAACACAATGAACTTGACTTGTTTGACCGCTCGTGGCGCATTTATTCGGTCAACCCGAACCAGCCGCCGCAATACATCGCTCCCGAGGCGGAAGTGAGCGATTCTCTCATCAATGAGGGATGCGTCGTGGAAGGAACGGTGGAGCGCTCGGTGCTGTTTCAAGGCGCCCGCATCGGCAAGGGAGCGGTTGTGAAAGAATCCGTCATTATGCCAGGGGCGACAGTTGGTGAAGGAGCGTATGTCGAGCGAGCGATCGTCACTCCGGAGATCGTCATCCCGCCGCATTCGACTGTGAGCCCGGGCGATGCTGATGATGACGTCGTGCTCGTAACGACCGAGTGGATCAAGCAACGGAATAAGGACACCGCAAGGAAGGATGGAGCACAATGAACAACAACATGATGTTGGGCGTCATCGACGCGACCACGTATATGGAGGCAATGGCGCCGCTTGTCGAGCAACGCTCAATCGCAGCGGTGCCGTTTGCCGGGCGGTATCGGCTCATTGATTTCGTGCTTTCAAGCATGGTCAACTCCGGCATTGAAAGCGTCGCGATTTTTCCGAAATACCAATATCGGTCGCTGATGGACCATTTAGGATCAGGGAAGAATTGGGATTTAAACCGAAAGCGGGACGGATTGTTTTTCTTCCCATCGCCGGACTTGTTGTTTTCCGGTGAGCGCCGGGTCGGGGCGTTTGCCCATTTTGAGCAGCATATCGACTATTTTTTGCGGAGCCGGCAAAAATATGCTGTCATCGCGAACAGCTATACGGTGTGCAACATCGATTTTGCCGCCGTCTTAAAGCGCCACATCGAAAATGGCTGCGATGTGACGCGAGTTTGCCATCGCGGCGAGCCGCTGGAGATGTACGTGTTGGAGACGTCTCTTCTGCTTGATTTGATCTCCGTCTACAAAGAACGCGGCTATCGAAGCATCGTCGATGTCGTCTGCGATGACTGCCATTCGCTGTCCATTTGCGACTATGAATACAGCGGGTATGCGGCCGTCATCGATTCGCTCGCCCGCTATTTTCAGGCAAGCATGGAGCTTCTTGACCGCAGCGTTTGGGAGCAGCTTTTTCTTCCATCGCGGCCGATTTATACGAAAGTGAAAGACGAGCCGCCGACGAAATACCGCCGGGAAGGGAATGTGAAGCGCTCGATGATCGCCAACGGCTGCGTCATTGAAGGAACGGTGGAAAACAGCGTCCTGTTTCGTTCCGTGAAAATCGGCAAAGGAGCCGTTGTGAAGAACAGCATCATTATGCAAAAATGCCAAATCGGCGATGGTTGTGTGCTTGATGGCGTCATCGTCGACAAAGACGCGAAAATCGAACCGGGGGTCGTTTTGCAAGGGACGGCGGAGCGGCCGTTTGTCGTTCGCAAAGGAACGGTGCAAGGGGAGGTCGTGAATCGATGAACGTGCTGTTTGCCGTATCAGAATGCGCCCCGTTTGCCAAATCGGGAGGATTGGCCGACGTCGCCGGCGCGCTGCCGAAAGAGCTGCGCCGGCTCGGCGTGGACGTCCGTGTTATGATGCCAAAGTATGAAACGATTGCTCTAAAGTGGAAAGAACGAATGGGCAAAGTGGCGGAGTTCGTCGTGCCAGTCGGGTGGCGCCGCCAGTATTGCGGCGTTGAGAAGCTCGAGCATGACGGGGTCGTCTATTACTTGATCGACAACGAATACTATTTCAAACGGCCGCAGCTGTACGGCCATGATGACGACGGCGAGCGGTTCGCTTATTTTTGCCGGGCGGTGCTGGACGCGCTTCCGGCGATTTCGTTTCAGCCCGACGTCATTCATTGCCATGACTGGCACACCGGCATGATTCCGTTTTTCTTGCGCGAGCAATACCGTCATGATCCGTTTTATGCGGATATCCGCACTATCTTTACGATTCACAACTTGCAGTTTCAAGGGCTGTTTCCGCGCGGGATTTTAGAGGATTTGTTGAATTTGGACGGACGGTATTTCACCGTCGACCATCTCGAGTTTTACGGAAGCGTCAGCTTTATGAAAGGGGCGCTTGTCGCCTCCGATTTGATTACGACGGTCAGCCCGACGTACAAAGAAGAGATTCAAACCGCCTATTACGGCGAGCGGCTTGACGGGCTGTTGCGGGCGCGGCGGGATGATTTGCTTGGCATTGTAAACGGCATTGACGACGAGTTTTACAACCCGGAAACCGATCCGTTTTTGGCGGCGACCTATAGCGTACATACGCGGGAAAGAAAAAAACTCAACAAGCGCGCCCTGCAGCGGCGGTTCGGTCTGCCAGAGCGGGATGATGCGCCCGTTGTCGCGATGGTGACGCGAATGACGGCGCAAAAAGGGCTCGATTTAGTCACGTGCGTCTTTCATGATCTGATGCAGGAAGAGATGCAGCTTGTTGTGCTTGGAACGGGGGATTGGCGGTTTGAACAGTTTTTCTCGCAAATGGCGGCGGCCTATCCGGACAAAGTCGGGGTGTACATCGGCTTTCATGAACCGCTCGCTCATCAAATTTATGCGGGCGCGGACTTGTTTTTAATGCCGTCGTTGTTTGAACCGTGCGGGCTGAGCCAAATGATCGCGCTTCGGTACGGGACGATTCCGATCGTTCGGGAAACGGGCGGGCTGAACGATACGGTGCAATCGTACAATGAATTCACAGGAGAAGGGAACGGGTTCAGCTTTACGAACTTTAACGCCCACGACATGTTGTACACGATCCGCCGGGCGCTGTCGTTTTACCGCCAGCCGTCGATCTGGGAGCGGCTCATGGAGCGGGCGATGCGCGGCGATTACAGCTGGCGCCGGTCGGCGAGGGAGTATCGAAAAGCGTACGAACAGCTGAACAAAAAGGGGGAAGACGCGCTTGTTCGCGGATAAAGAAACGTTTCAACGGGCGTTTGTGACGCGGGTCGAGGCGTTGTGCGGCAAACCGTTTGCGGAGTCGACGGCGCGCGATCATTATCATGTCCTTGGCCATATGGTGCGCGAACATATCAGCCGCCATTGGATCGCGACGAACGAGCGCTGCCGGGCGGAGCGGCGGAAGCAGGTGTACTATTTGTCGATCGAGTTTTTGCTCGGCCGTTTGCTCGGAAGCAACTTGTTAAACCTCGGCGTCCGCCCGATGGTCGAAGAGGGGCTTCGCGAGCTCGGCATCCGCCTCGAAGACGTCGAGGAATGCGAAGCGGACGCCGGGCTTGGCAACGGCGGGCTGGGGCGGCTCGCCGCCTGTTTTCTTGACTCGCTCGCCACATTGAATTTGCCGGGCCACGGCCACGGCATTCGCTATAAACACGGGCTGTTTGACCAAAAAATCGTTGACGGCTATCAAGTCGAGCTGCCGGAGCAATGGCTGCGAAACGGGAACGTTTGGGAAATCCGGAAAGAAGAGCTGGCGGTCGAAGTTCGCTTCTGGGGAAGGGTCGAGGTGTCGGAACAAAACGGCCGCCTTGTGTTCCGCCATGTCGACAGCGAAAACGTGATGGCTGTGCCGTACGATATGCCGGTCATCGGCTTCGGGACGAACACGGTCAACACGCTCCGGCTTTGGAGCGCCGAGCCGGCGAAAACGTTCCCGCTTCATAAAGATGTGATGCAATACAAGCGGGAGACGGAAGCCATTTCGGAGTTTTTGTACCCGGACGATACGCACGATGAAGGCAAACTGCTGCGGTTAAAGCAGCAGTATTTTCTCGCCGCCGCCAGCCTCGGCAGCATCACTCGCGCCCATCGCCGCCAGCACGGGAGCTTGCGCCGCCTCCATGAATATGTCGCCATTCATATCAACGACACGCACCCGGTGCTCGCGATTCCGGAGTTGATGCGCATTTTGCTCGATGAGGAAGGGATGAGCTGGGAAGAGGCTTGGCGCATTACGACCCATACGATCGCGTACACGAATCATACGACGCTGGCGGAAGCGTTGGAGAAATGGCCGATTCGTCTGTTTCAGCCGCTGTTGCCGCGCATTTATATGATCGTCGAGGAAATCAACGAACGGTTTTGCCGCGAGCTGTGGGAACGCTACCCCGGCGATTGGGGGCGGATTGAACAAATGGCCATCGTCGCCCACGGGATGGTGAAAATGGCGCACTTGGCCGTCGTGGCAAGCCATAGCGTCAACGGCGTGGCGAAACTGCATACGGACATATTGAAACAGCGGGAAATGCGCTTGTTTTACGAATGGGCGCCGCACAAGTTCAACAATAAAACGAACGGGGTGACGCACCGGCGCTGGCTGTTGAAAGCCAACCCTGAGCTGTCGGCGTTGATTACGGAAACGATTGGTCCGCGCTGGATCCGCGAGCCGGAAGCATTGATTGAGCTGAAGTCTTATGCTTCCGATCCGGCGTTTCAGCAGGCGTTGGCTGCGGTCAAACAGCAGCGGAAGGCGAGGCTCGCCGCCCGCATTTACGAAAAAACCGGGATTCTTGTTGACGAATCGTCCATTTTTGACGTGCAAGTGAAGCGGCTGCACGCTTATAAACGGCAGTTGTTGAACGTTTTGCACATTATGCATTTATACAATCGGCTGAAAGAAGACCCGTATGTTTCGATCCACCCGCGCACGTTCATTTTCGGAGCGAAAGCGTCGCCAGGCTATTACTACGCCAAGCGGATCATTAAGCTCATCCATTCCGTTGCCGACAAGGTGAACAACGACAACCAGGTAAATGAACAGCTGAAAGTCATTTTTTTGGAAAATTACCGCGTATCGCTCGCGGAAGAAATCATTCCGGCCGCCGATGTGAGCGAACAAATCTCAACAGCCAGCAAAGAAGCGTCCGGGACGGGCAACATGAAGTTTATGATGAACGGCGCTGTTACGCTTGGCACGCTGGATGGAGCGAACGTCGAAATCGCGGAAGCCGTCGGGGAGGAAAACATGTTTTTGTTCGGACTGACGGCCGAGGAAGTGCTCCGCTACTACGAACACGGAGGCTATCGGGCGCATGAGTATTACCATCATGACAAACGGATCAAGCAAGTTGTCGACCAGCTCATCAACGGCTTTTTCCCTGATGTCGGCGACTACTTTGAGCCGATTTACGACTCGCTGTTGGCGCAAAACGACGAATATTTTGTGCTGCGCGACTTTGCCGCCTACGCCGAGGCGCACGAGCGGGTTGAGGATGCTTACCGCGATCCGGCGCGCTGGTGGCGGATGAGCGCCGTCAACATCGCGCATTCCGGCCGTTTCGCCAGCGATCGGACCGTAGCGGAATACGCCGCCGAAATTTGGGGTCTTTTGCCGTCGGGGGAACGTTTCTCAACTTAGGAAAGGACGTTTTTGGGCTGCTTTTTCATTCAATCATCGTCCTTTTAGGGAATTTCGAGGGAGAAGGCATAAAAGCAAAAGGGCGTTCCGTTTGGCCGGAGCGCCCTTTCTCGCTTAGTCGTCGCCGTCGAGCCAGTCGCCGATGCCGCCGAGGATGCTGCCTTCGCCGACCGACCGTTCGCCGGCGCTCGGGGCGGCAGCGAGGACGCGGTCAGCGAGCCGGCTGAACGGAAGCGACTGCACCCACACTGCTCCCGGACCGGTGACGGTGGCCAAAAACAATCCTTCGCCGCCGAAGAAGGCGGTTTTGATGCTGCCGACATATTCAATATCGTAGTTGACGTCTTTCGTCATGGCGACAAGGCAGCCGGTGTCAATGCGAAGCGTTTCCCCGGGCTGCAAGTCGCGGCGGTGGATCGTTCCGCCGGCGTGCAAAAAGGCAAGCCCGTCACCTTCCAACTTTTGCATAATAAACCCTTCGCCGCCGAAAAAGCCAGCGCCGAGCTTGCGCTGAAACTCAATGCCGACGGAGACGCCTTTTGCCGCACACAAAAAGGAGTCTTTTTGGCAGATGAGCTTCCCGCCAAGTTCGCTCAAATCGACCGGGATGATTTTTCCCGGATACGGAGCGGCGAAGGCGACGCGGCGCTTGCCGCTTCCTTGGTTGGTAAACACGGTCATGAACAAGCTTTCGCCGGTGAGCAGCCGCTTCCCCGCGCCGACAAGGCGGCCAAGCAGCCCTTTTCCGGACGAGGAGCCGTCGCCAAATACGGTTTCCATGACGATGCCGTCATCCATCATCATCATCCCGCCCGCTTCCGCGACCACGCTTTCGTATGGGTCGAGCTCGATTTCGACAAACTGCATGTCATCGCCGTACAGCCGGTAATCGATCTCATGTGCGTTCATCATTTCGCCTCCATTCGGATCATATGACGTTCTGCTCTGTACTACGGAAAACGGTGTCGATCCGTTTCACGAAAAAGACCATCTTGCCGATGGCCTTTTTCATGGAGTCGTTTCCCCAAAATGCTGCTGGGACGGTCTTTCATCGTACCGGCGGTAGCTGTCTGTCGATGTATACGGGTCTTTTTCATACGCCGGCAAATCGCCGATGTTCGACATGATGCCTTCGTCATCCAATATGTTTTCCAGCAGCTCATGCTCCCGCGTCGGGTACACACGTACGTGTCTGCCATGCAAATCGACGGCCGCGAAATTTTCCAAGTCTTCGACATAGCCGACGTTCTCTTCCGACTCGGCATACACTTCGCTGTAGGAATCGACGTTTTTGCCAAGGTCGGAAGGGGTGTCGGATGTGCCGTAGCGGGCTACTTCCTGCCATGCATCTTCTGCGTCGTAAGCGACCGATTCCGTGCGGTCATCGAAATCGAATTTGCCAAACGGCGGCATGAGCACGCCCTCTTCAAGCGGGCGCTTTTGCGACACCGTTTGATCCGGGCTGTGCTCGCGGCAGTAGAGTGTTGTCGGCAGCGCCTCGAGCCGTTCGTATGGGATCGGCCGGCCGCATACGCGGCACGTTCCGTATGTGCCGTCGGCGATGGCGCCAAGCGCCCGTTCAATCTCGCGAAGTTCGCGCTCGGCATGCTCCTTTAGGGCGAGATCTTTTTCCCGCTCATACAGCTCTGTCGCCTCATCGGCCGGATGGTTGTCGTAGCTCGCCAGCTCACCGACCGCATCGTGGGCGTGGCTGCGGATCATGCCGAAATGGTCGTTTTGCTTCAGCCGGTCTTCCGTCTCCCGTTTCATGTCGAGCAGTCTTGAGCGGAGGGCGGCAAGCTGTTCGTTCGTCAGCATCAGTCGCAATCCCTTCCTTCGCAGTAGCGTCTATATGGTGTAGTATGGGCGAAAATCAAAAAAAAACACGGTCATGTTAACCGTGTTACAGCCAATGGGCAATGAGCAAGCCAGCGGCGAGCAAAAAGCCGAACTGTGTATTCGTTTGCGCCGTCGCCTTCATGGCCGGCATCATCTCGATCGGCTTGATTTTGCCGATAAATCCGCGCGTCGCGGCGATTGCTTTTGGAATGCTCAATAAAGCGAGCAGCGCCCAAAACGGCACGATCTGAAACGCCGCAAGCGCGGCCGTCCAAAGAAAGGCAACGGCGAACATGGCAGCGAGCAGGCGGATGGCCCAATCGCGGCCAATCAAAATGGCGAGCGTCTTTCGCCCTTTTTCACGGTCGCCGTCCAAGTCGCGAATATTGTTCGCCAGCAAAATGGCGCCGACCAAAATCGCGATCGGAATGGCGGTGAGCACGGCGCCGCCGCTGATATGGCCCGTTTGGATGAAAAATGAAATCAAAATGATGACAAAGCCCATAAAAAACCCAGCCGCCAGTTCGCCAAACGGCGTATAGGCGATCGGAACCGGCCCTCCGGTGTAAAAATAACCGGCCGCCATGCAAATCGTTCCGACAACGGCGAGCCACCAACTGCTTTCGGCGCAAATGTAGATGCCGATGAGCATAGCCAACCCAAGACAGCCAAACGCCAACGCCAGCACCGTTTTCGGCTTGAGGCCGTCTCGGACGATGGCGCCGCCGATGCCGACCGACTCCGGTGAATCGAGGCCGCGTTGATAATCGTAGTATTCGTTGAACATGTTCGTCGCCGCCTGAATCAACAAAGAGGCGATCATCATCGCGGCAAACAGCAGCCAATCGATCGATGTTTCGCCAAGCGCCAGCACCGTGCCGACGCATACGGGCACAAATGCCGCGGTCAGCGTATGCGGGCGCGTCAGCCGCCAAAAGACGCGCCAGTCGCGGCGCGCCGGCGGGCGATGGTCCATATGTGTGAATGATTGCATATTCATTCCCCTTAGATTCTGTGAAAATGTCATTCGTTTATGTCCAAAATAAGTGTAGGCAAACGTTGAAAGCATGTCAACCCTTCCCGATAGATAAATGATTTCCTATTATATTATAATGGGAAGTGGGGATGGAGGGGGAATTTTACGACAGAAAGCGTGAGGAACGTGGCGATTGGATTTCGACATCACCTGCAGCAACAATTGCATAGATTGGCGGTGAATGCAGGGCGGCCGTTTGTCAGCTGGACGGAACCGTGGGAGGGCGTTGATCCGGTTTCTTTTTTTATGCAAGGGCCGTCATGCGGCTTCCGCGAACGGTTTTTTTGGGCGGATCGAACCGGAGGCACGATATTGGTCGGCCTCGGCTCCGTTTATGCGATCGAAACGGAGAAGGCCGACAGCCGGTTTGATGACGTGGAAGCGGGCCGGCGCCGATGGGAGAAGGAAATGGAGCCATACGGCGCGGCCGATGCGCCGCCGTTATTGTTTGGCGGATTTTCGTTTGACCCCTATCGGCCGGGCACCGACATGTGGCGCGGCTTTCCGGCCGGGAAGCTCGTGGCGCCGGCCGCGCTTCTTGCCGTAAGAAACGGCAAAACGACGTTGACCGTCACCGTCCCAACGGACAAAAGAGGACGGGACTGGGAGCGGGTCGGGCGCTTGCTTGAGCGGATCAGCGACCCCATGGCCGCTCCAAAGCGGCTTCCGCGCCTTGTGTCAGACGAAGAAGAAGAGAAAGAACGATGGTTGGCGGCTGTTCGCGAAGCGATCGCCTCGATTCGGGCGGGGGCGTTGGACAAGGTGGTGCTCGCCCGCGCTCGGCGCCTGGCGTTTGCCAAAACGGTGGATGCCGCGGCCGTACTCCAGCGGCTTCGCGAGCAGCAGCCGTTTGCTTACATTTTTGCGTTTGAACAGGACGGCCGCTGTTTTATCGGGGCTTCCCCTGAGCAGCTTGTCCAAAAAGAAGGGAAAATGTGCCGGTCGGTTTGCCTCGCCGGATCGGTGCGCCGCGGGGCCGCTATGGAGGAAGACGAGCGGCTTGGCGCTTGGCTGCGGGCAGATCGAAAAAACAACGAAGAACATCAGTTTGTTGTGCAAATGATCGGCCGCTTGTTTTCTTCCGTCTGCGAGACGGTCGAGATGCCGCCCGCGCCGCAGCTGCTCAAGCTGCCGCACATCCAGCATTTATGCACTCCGGTTGTCGGCCGTGGCTGCCGCGAGCGCTCGGTGCTCCGCTTAGTGGAAATGATGCATCCGACACCCGCGCTCGGCGGAACGCCGCGCGATCGGGCGCTGGAGGTGATCCGCGCCCTTGAGCCGCTTGACCGCGGATGGTATGCAGCGCCGATCGGCTGGGTGGATGGCGAAGGCAATGGGGAATGGGCGGTCGCCATTCGCTCCGCCTTGCTCGTCGGGAAGGAAGCCGTGCTGTTTGCCGGCTGCGGCATTGTCGCCGATTCCGACCCAAACAGCGAATATGAAGAGACAAATGTGAAAATGGCTCCGATGTTATCGGCGTTGGGAGTGATGAACGATGGCTGATGCCTTGTCTGTTTATGTAGCGGCATTGGTGGACGGATTGGCGCAGGCCGGGGTGACGGAGGCGGTGATCAGCCCCGGTTCGCGCTCGACGCCGCTTGCGATGGCGATGGCGGCCCACCCTGGCCTTCGACTATATATGAATATCGATGAGCGGTCGGCCGCGTTTTTCGCCCTCGGCTTGGCGAAAGCGAAGCAGCGTCCGGTCGCGCTCGTATGCACGTCCGGAACGGCGGCGGCCAACTATGGGCCCGCGGTTGTCGAGGCATACTATTCGCGCGTGCCGCTCGTGGTGCTGACGGCCGACCGGCCGCATGAACTGCGCGATGTCGGGGCGCCGCAGGCGATTGATCAGCTGCACTTATACGGACGCTACGCCAAGTGGTTTGTGGACTTGGCGCTGCCGGAAGAGGCGGATGATATGCTGCGATACGCGCGGACGATGGCGGCAAGAGCCGTCCAAACGGCCGCCGGTGCACCGTGCGGGCCTGTGCATGTGAACGCCCCGTTTCGCGAGCCGCTTGTCCCGCATATCGATGAGGCGGTTTGGGAGCGGGTGCGGTCCGTTTCGAGAGCGCCGCAAGTGTGGAACGGCCGCCCAGCGCTGCCGCAAGAGAGCGTATCGGCGCTGTATGAGCAGCTATCGGCGGCGGAACGCGGGTTGATCGTCTGCGGGCCGCTCGATCGCCCTGGGTTTGCCGAGGCGGTCACCGAGTTGGCGCGGGCGCTTGATTTTCCGATTTTGGCCGATCCGCTTTCCCAGTTGCGCGCCGGTACGCATGACAAAACGTACGTGCTGGACAGCTATGACGCCATATTGCGGGAGGAAACCGCCGCTTCCAAGCTTGTTCCGGATGTGGTGCTTCGGTTCGGCGCCATGCCGGTGTCGAAGCCGCTCTTTTTATGGCTCAAGCGCCATCGCGCGATTCGTCAAATTGTTGTCGACGACGGCGGCTGGCGTGATCCGACGTTGTCCGCGGACAGCTTCGTTCAGAGTGATGAACTGATTCTTTGCCGCCAGCTTCTTGAATGGGCGAAACCGAAAGAAAACAAAAGCGCGTGGTCGGCGATATGGCGCGAGATGAACGCGATCGCCCGCGCGGCGCTTGAGCGCCATCTGCCGAAAGAAGAATGGTTTGAAGGGAAAGTGTTCACGGAGCTTGCCGATTTGCTTCCAGCCGGGGCGGCGCTGTTTGTCGGCAACAGCATGCCGATTCGCGATGCGGATACGTTTCTCTTTGCGACGGACAAGCCGCTTCGCGTTTTGGCCAACCGCGGCGCCAACGGCATTGACGGAGTCGTCTCGAGCGCCTTGGGCGCAAGCGTTGCCGCGAACCCGCTTGTGCTGGTGATCGGCGACTTGTCGTTTTACCACGATTTAAATGGCTTGTTGGCGGCGAAGATGCATTCGTTGTCAGCTACCATTGTGTTGTTGAACAACAACGGCGGCGGCATTTTCTCGTTTTTGCCGCAGGCGCGCCATAAAGGGGCGTTTGAAACGCTGTTTGGCACGCCGACGGATTTGTCGTTTGCCCACGCCGTCGAGATGTACGGCGGCCGCCATACGGTGCCGCACAATTGGGCGGAGTTCCGCCGCCATGTATCGGAATCGCTGTCGTCAGGCGGGCTTCATGTCATTGAAGTGCGCACGTCGCGCGCGGAAAATGTCCGAATGCATCGATTGTTGTGGAACGAGGTTGCCCGGGAAATCGCGAAATGTCTCGAATGAAGAGGATTGGCATGACCATGATGGTGAATGGGGTTTGTTACCATGTGGAACAATACGGAGAAGGAGAGCCGCTTCTGTTGCTTCACGGGTTTACGGGCAGCGCGGACACGTGGCGGCCGCTCGCCCCGTTTTGGCCGGACTTTCGTGTGATGGCCGTCGACTTGTTGGGCCATGGGCGGACCGAGGCGCCAAAGGACGCCCGACGGTATCGGATCGAACACGCGGTGGCTGACTTGGCGGCGCTCCTTGACGAATGGGGCGTCGAACAAGTGAACGTGCTCGGCTACTCGATGGGCGGCCGGCTCGCGTTGGCGTTCGCCGTTTGGCATCCGCACCGCGTTCGCCGCTTAGTGCTGGAAAGCAGTTCGCCCGGCTTGAAGATGGAGGAGGAGCGGCGCGCGCGGCGGGAAGCGGATGAGGCGTTGGCGCGAAAGATCGAAACAGAAGGCGTCCGTGCTTTTGTCGATGATTGGGAAAAAATCCCGCTGTTTGCCACTCAGCAGGCGCTTCCGGATTCGGTGCGGGCGGCGATTCGCCGCGAGCGGCTCCGCCATACGGCAACGGGGCTTGCCAACAGTTTGCGCGGGATGGGGACCGGCGTGCAGCCGTCGTTTTGGGAGCGGCTTGGCGAACTTGCCATGCCTGTGCTCCTTGTTTGCGGGGAGCACGATGAGAAGTTTTGCCGCATCGCTGCCCAAATGCACGAGCGGCTGCCCAACAGCGAACTTATCTGTGTAAAAGAAGCTGGACATGCAATTCACGTGGAACAGCCCGGCATTTTTGCTAAAATAGTAAGTGAATTCATGACAAAGGGGGAAGTGTAAATGCCGTTTGAATGGGTGAAGCAGTACGACTATGAGGACATTATTTACGAAACGTACAACGGCATCGCCAAAATTACGATCAACCGTCCGGAAGTACATAACGCGTTTCGGCCGAAAACGGTGAACGAGATGATCGATGCGTTTACGAAAGCGCGCGATGATTCGAATATCGGCGTCATCATTTTGACCGGCGCCGGCGGCAAGGCGTTTTGCTCGGGCGGGGACCAAAAAGTGCGCGGCCATGGCGGCTATGTCGGCGAGGATGAAATTCCGCGCCTCAATGTGCTTGATTTGCAGCGGCTCATCCGCGTCATTCCGAAGCCGGTTATTGCGATGGTGGCCGGCTACGCCATCGGCGGCGGGCATGTGCTTCATGTCGTATGCGATTTGACGATCGCCGCGGACAACGCCATCTTCGGCCAAACCGGGCCGAAAGTGGGAAGCTTTGACGGCGGCTATGGCGCCGGCTATTTGGCCCGCATCGTCGGCCATAAAAAGGCGCGGGAAATTTGGTATTTATGCCGTCAGTACACGGCGCAAGAAGCGCTCGAAATGGGGCTGGTCAACAAAGTCGTGCCGCTTGAGCAGCTTGAAGAAGAAACGGTCAAATGGGCGCAAGAAATTTTGGAAAAAAGCCCGACGGCCATTCGCTTCTTAAAAGCGGCGTTCAACGCCGACTCCGATGGCTTGGCCGGCATCCAGCAGCTCGCCGGCGACGCGACGCTTCTCTTCTACACGACCGAAGAGGCGAAGGAAGGCATGCGGGCGTTCAAAGAAAAACGGAAGCCGGACTTCAGCCAATTCCCACGCTTTCCGTGATGAGGAACGAAGAAGCAGCTTGATGGCGCGTCAAGCTGCTTTTTGTCGCTTTTCCAAAGGAGGAATCCTTGCGCTGGCCGTCGGCGGAGGAGGGGGCAAGAAAGGAGGAACGCTAGATGACAACGATGCCAAACTGGCTGAAGCAGCGGGCGTTTTTAACCCCGGAGCGAATCGCCGTGAGCGACGGGCGGCGGACAAAAACGTTTGCCGAATTGTATGAAGCGGCTGCCGTCTGGGCGCGGCGCCTCGCTCAAGCAGGCGTCAAGGAAGGAGATGTTGTCGCCTTGCTGATGAAAAATCGCATCGAGATGATCGAGATCATCCATGCGTTGTTTTTTCTCGGCGCCCGCGTCCTGCTGCAAAACGTGCGCCTGACGCCCTATGAGCTCGGCTGGCAGCTTGACGACAGCGGCGCGCGGCTTGTCATCGCCGATGAGGAGCTGGCCGGACGCCTTGACGGCGACGGACGCGTTCTGACTGTGGGGGCGGTTGCCGCGCTTCCGGAAGTGGACGTCTCCTTAAAAGAAACGTGCGATTTGGAGGCGGTCGCCACGATCATGTATACGTCCGGGACGACCGGCACTCCGAAAGGCGTCTTGCAAACGTACGGCAACCATTGGTGGAGCGCCGTCGGTTCGGCGCTCAATTTAGGCTTGCATGAGCGCGACTGCTGGCTGGCCGCCGTGCCGCTGTTTCATATCAGCGGCCTGTCGATCGCCATGCGCAGCGTCATTTACGGCATGCCGATGCGGCTGCAAACGTCATTCGATCCAAAGGAAGCGAACGAATGGATCATGCGCGGCGACGTGACAATCATGTCGGTCGTGGCTGCCATGCTTCAGCGGATGGTGGCCGAGCTCGGGGAAGCGCGCTACCCCGATACGTTCCGCTGCATGCTGCTAGGGGGCGGGCCGGCGCCGCGCCCGCTGCTTGAGGCGTGCAAAGAAAAGGGCATCCCGGTGTACCAGACATACGGGATGACGGAAACGGCGTCGCAAATCGCAACACTCGCGCCGGAATACAGTTTGACGAAGCTCGGTTCGGCCGGCAAGCCGCTTTTTCCGGCGGAGCTTTGCATCCTAAAAGACGAAAAGCCGGTTGCGCCGCATGAAGCGGGAGAAATTGTCGTCAAAGGGCCGAATGTGACAAAAGGATACTTGCATCGCCCGGAAGCGACGGCGCAAGCGATCCGCGGCGGCTGGTTTTTTACCGGCGATATCGGCTATGTTGATGAAGACGGATTTTTGTACGTCCTTGACCGCCGTTCTGACTTGATCATTTCCGGCGGCGAAAACGTCTATCCCGCTGAGGTGGAGGCGGTGCTGCTGTCGCATCCCGATGTGGAAGAAGCCGGGGTGACGGGCGTCGAGGATGAAACGTGGGGGCAAGTGCCGTATGCGTTCGTCCGCCTGAAACGCGGAGCGTCGCCAGACGAAGCGGCCCTTCGCGCGTTTTGCCGCGAGCGGCTGGCGAAATATAAAGTGCCGGCCCGCATTTACTTCGTCGACGAACTGCCGCGCAACGCCGCGCAAAAACTGCTGCGCCGCGAACTGAAAAGGCTCATTCCAAAAACGGAACAAACATTTTGATAGAAGTAGCAACATATGTTCGGAAGCAGAAAAGGCAGGACCTCGCCTAGGTCGAGGTTCCTGCCTTTTTGCCGCTGCCATTCCCGCGGCGTTCCGACCGGGAGGCATGGCGTTCGCCGAATCGAAGCCCTTGCTTTTAGACCGTTGCGATCCAGCTTCATCCATCCGCTTTGTCCCCTGTTGGAGGACGGCAGTCAAACGTCATCCCTTGCACGGCCGATTTTCATCGCGCAGATGGAAACATAGGGATGGCCATCCAACGTCGTTTTTTGCTCCACCTGGCGTTTGTTCCGAAATGGACGGCTCTCAAACGTCATCCATCCACCCGAGTTCAGCGGCCCGATGGGCGATGAGCCGTTCAATCTCAGGTGGGAGCTGATCAAACGAACCGAACTCATAATCCCACAAACGGGCGAAGGAGTCGATGCAAGCTGGGTATGTTCCTAAAGCGGCCCGCTTCATTTCCGTTTGCAGCGCTTGAATGAGGCTGGCGCGTTTGTCCATCGTCATCCCCCTCGAACGATGCAAGCGCCGCCCGGTCGGCCGGGCAGCGCCTTGTTGGTCTCGCATTATGCTTCATGGGCCGGAACAAACGTTTTGCAGTCTGTTTCCGTTGAATCAGACGCCATTTTTCCTGCATGGCTGACCACGTAAATGGCTTCAGCGCTGCAGCGATTCCCTTCTGCCCAATAACGGCAGTTGTGCACTTCGCAAAGAACATCTTTCGCCATGGTCATCCCCCTTGTCGTGATGAAATCGCCCGCGTCTATAGTTTGACGCATTTGCAGGCATTTTATCCATCTCTAACCGAGAAGACTCCCGCTTGGGATCAACGGAAGCAGGGGCAATCGACAGCTTCCATCATGGTTGTTCTCCCACGCCGCCCCAAATATATAAAGAAGGATTTCGTGCAGAAATGGCGTTTCCTTCTTTACCATCGTTGAAGCGGGGGCTCATCGCCCAAAAAAAATGATGAAAATATTTCTTGTTATAATTGACATAGAAAATCATTCTCAATTAAAATAAAAAAGAAAGAAGCGAGCAAAGGAGGCTTTCGTGATGGCATCACTGCTTGTTGTCGGAGCCGATCATTTAGGCCATATTACCGATAAATTGGAGCGTTCCGGATTCCGGGAAATCATTCATCTCAATGGACGAAAAGTGAATATGGTGAAACGCGACATTCCGGAGCATGTCGACGCCATATTGGTCATGATCGATTACGTGAACCATAATTTGGCGAAGAAAGTGAAAGAGAAGGCGAAAAGCAAAGACAAGCCTATTTATTTTGCGAAACGGTCATGGAGCTCGATAAACGCCGTGTTGGAGCAGCTGGGAAAACATGCATGAACAAACAGGAGGCGAGCCATGGTGCCTATCCATCACGAGACGTTGGATGTCTGGCCGTATGCGTTGCGCCGGTTTCTTCGCCGCGTCATTCAAGCGTATTGCGACACCGCCCCTTCGCTGCGGTCGCCGCTTTGCTTGCTCCGGTTGATTGATCAGCACCGTTCGCTCCTTCCTTTGTCGATGTTTCCGACGCCGTTGCATTACGGACTTGTGTTGGCCAAGGTGACGGATCATTTGCTGCAGTTTTTCGGTTCGATGGAAGAGGCGGCATGCAAGCCGCTGCTGCTGGCGGACGGCGGATTGGGCGAAGAAGCGGATCGGGAGTTGTACATCGTTTACCGCGACCGGGTTCGTGTGCTGCTGTGGTGTGAGGAAGAGGAAGCCATTCGGCGATGCAAAGAAACGGCGTCGTCCTTATGCCGGGAAGCGATCGGACGTTGTCCGAACGAACTGGAATGCTGCTTTTTATGGACGGGCGGACGCCGCATTGAGTGGATTCCGGCTTAAGGGAAGGAGAAGAGGCATGAAAAGCGTCTTTCTCGGGCGGAATGTGATGGAACGGATTCCGGCTTGAATGAAGGGGATCGCCGGCGTATAATGAAATAGGTTGAAAATGAAAATCGTTATTTTTAAATAAAATGGAGGAGCAAGCCATGAAACGCATGCCTTGGAAAGTCATGGCCACGTCGGCGGCGGCCTCGCTGCTTTTGGCGTCCGGCTGTTCCGCCGTCGGGGAGAAAGAGAACGGCCGTTCATCGGAAGCGCCGCACCTGCACGTGCCGGTGGCGGACGATCATTTTGATACGGCCGGCAATATGTTTGCCTATTCCGAATTTGAGCTGTCCGGAGAGCCGTTGGCGGAAGGGCTCGGGCTTGATTTGGACACCCTTGACGCGAGAAAGCCGGATGAGCCGACGAAATTTGACTATACGGCCGGCATCGAGTCATACGAGTATTCCGAAGAGGCGATGTACGAAGTGACGGAAAAGTCAGGGCTCGGGCTTCATCTCATCAACGGCCCGATCGCCAAGCAACGGGCCGAACAGCGGCATAAGCCAGCCGATGAAGCACTCGCCGACCGTTTTTATGAGCTTGCGGACAGCGTCGGCTATCCGCGCGAGGAAATTTTCCGCAACATGTTCCCGACCTTCATCGAGTACGCCGGCGGCGATCCGCATTATGCGCAAAAGGTTGACACGGACGTGTACGCGGAAAATGACGACGGTACATACGTTCCCGTCTATCAAGTCGATTTCCAATCGCTTCGTTGGGATCGCCGAAAAATGGACAAAGTGCTCACGCCATCGGCTTACGGCGGCGTCTTTTTGAAGCAAGCGCTTTGGGCCGGCGACTTTTTGGGGAATTTTCATCAAAAAGACAGCGATGAAGAGGTGGAGGCGAAAACGCCAAACGACGATCAAAGCGGGAAAGTCGCTCTTGGCGTCAGCTCCGCCGACGGGATGCAAGGGATGATTTTGACGGAACAAATATGGAACAAGCTGGCTTTTATCCGTGACCATTTATTTTATGATGCGAAGCAACAGGCGTTGACGAAGGCAGCCGGCAGCCGCTACAACCCAAGCGGGGGATTCGTCTATTTGCCGCACGCGGTGGAAGTGGCTGAAGGGGGAAGCGAGCTGGCGCCGGATGCGGCGAAGTTGGTCGTCAAAGATCCCCGCAGCTTGCTTGAGGACCAATGGCTCATGCTATGGCCGGCGGCGGAGTTTTTCGGCATGACCGACCAGCGGCCGGAAAACAAAAACCAAAACCCCGCGTTTTTGGCCGTGTTTGACGGAAAACCGTTCCCGAAAGCGGCAAAAGAAAATGTGGATGCCGATCCAGCCAACGACCGCGTGGCCGACGACCCGTATTCCGTCAACCGCGACGTGCTGCTGCAAGTGTTCCGCAACATCGATGCCATGCATTTCAATGAAAAAGCGGGCGCGTTTGTGACAGAACATGACGGGCGAACGCAAGGAAATCGGGTCGATACGTTCCAAGCCGGCTATACAATGGAAGCGCTCCGCATCTTCGAACGGGCGATTGACGGGATGCCGGTCGGCTATGCGAGCGGAGAGAGCGCCAAAGGGCTCGGCACGCCGGAAGGAAAGCGGGCGCTCGAGCTCATCCGCCGGCAAGCGGATTTTATCATGCACAACTTGATGCGAAAAGACGGGCTTGTCGCCAACGGCTATACGATCGGCCAAGGGCCGGATCAAGACGAGCCGACGCTTCTTGCCCAGCTTGGCGCGATCCGCGGGCTGACGGCGGCGTTTTTGGCGACGAAAGACGAAGCGTACCGCGATGCGGCGCGCCTTGTTTATGAGGCGATGGACCGCCATTTTTGGGATCAAAAATGGCACGTGTACCATACGGGAGAAAAAGAGGACAAGTACACCCCGTGGCTCGCCGGCGCGTTGTCGGGGGTGTTCCGCGTGGCGCTGCAAAACTTGAACAACGACCAAGCGGATGAGACGGCGAAACCCCTTGACCGCGAAACGATCATCTCCCGCTACGTCGACTTTTACGACCGGATCGTCGATGGCCCGACGCTTCAGGAAGGGATGCAGGCAAGCGAGTTTTGGGATACGGGAGATGTCTACATCAAAGGGAAAAAATTGGGCAACACCGACCGCGACCGTGTGCCGCAAGTGCAGGCGGCCGGCGGCCCATACGGCGTGGCGCCGGTGTTGCGGACGGTCAAGGTCAACGTTGGGTCCGGCAACAAATAACAGAAAGAAAGCGGCGAATACGATTGAGATTCGCCGCTTTTCTTTGTAAAATTGAGGATGGTTATCATTTTCGTGAAAAAACGGGGGAATATTGAAATGCGAAAATGGTGGTTCGCCGCGGCGATCGCCGCGCTGTTGGCCGGCTGTCAGGACGAAAAGGCAGGGCATGAGCAGCCAAAAGTGGTCAGACACGCCCCGGCGCACGGCGACAACATCGCCGTAAGCAGCGACGGGCGCTATGTCTACACCGCCAACATCGATGTGGATACAGTGACAATCATCAACGCGAAAACCAAAACGAAGGAAGCGGAAATCCCCGTCGGCCGCGAACCGCGCCAGCTGGCGCTCAGCCCGGATGGACGGACGCTGTATGTTTCCTGCATGTACGATGATGAAGTGGACGTCGTGTCGCTTGACAAGCGGAAAGTCGTCGACCGTTGGAAAACGGGGATCGAGCCGTTCGGTATCGTCACCAGTCCGGATGGGGCGGAAGTATATGTCGCCAACTACCGCTCGGGCACGGTCTCGGTGTTTGACGCCGAGAGCGGGAAGCGGACCAAAGACATCCAAGCGGGCGATCGGCCGCGGGCGCTGGCGCTGACAGCGGACGGAAGGAAGCTGTACGTGACGCAATATTTGGCGGCCAAAGTCACCGTGATTGACACAAAGAAACGGCGGGCGGTCAAGGAAATCGCCCTCGCCCCGTCGCCGGACAAAGCCGATCGAAAAAAAAGCCAAGGCATTCCGAACACGCTTGAGCAAATCGTCATCGCCCCGGACGGCAAAAAAGCGTATATTCCGCACTTATTGACCAACATCGATACGCCGATCCAATTTGAGGAAACGGTCTTTCCGGCCATCTCGGTCATTGATGCAACGAAAGACGCTGAGTTGCCGAACGAGCGGAAAGAGCTGTTTGCCGCGATCAATGTCACGGATGTTCATAACGAGACGATCATCGTCTCCAATCCGTACGATGTGGCGTTTTCCCCGGACGGCGGCAAAGCGTACGCGGTCATGTCCGGCAGCGAGGACCTCGTCGTCTTTGACTTGCGCCGCGGCGGCAAGGCGACGCAAATTTTGCGCCGCATCCACGGCAACAATCCGCGCGGGATCGCGATTTCGCCGGATGGGAAGACGCTTTACGTCCACAACGCCATGAGCCATGATTTGGCCGTGATCAAAACCGGAGGAAAAAGCCCATATGCGAAAGCGAAGCAGGAGAGCGGCACGATCCGCCTCATTGCGAAAGATTCGCTCTCCCCGCTCGTGCGTGAAGGAAAAACGATCTTTTACAGCGCCAACAGCGACGAGTTTGCCATCAACATCACAGGGAACAATTGGATGAGCTGCGCTTCGTGCCATAGCGACGGCGACATCAACGGCTTGACGCTCATGACGGCGAAAGGGCCGCGCAACGTGCCGAGCAATATTTTGGCGACGAAAACCGGGCTGTTTATGTGGGATGGGTCGCGCGACGATTTTACTGACTACATTCATACCGTGCAAGGCGAGATGGGCGGCATGACGGCGATCGACCCGTCCAAGCCGCTGCCGCCGAACGTCCAGCATATGTTTGACGCCATTCTCGCCTACTTGAACGACCCGCGTTCGTTCCCCGTGCCGAAAAGCCCGTATCGAAAGGCGGACGGCAGCTTGACGGCGGAAGCGAAGGAAGGGGAGCGCCTGTTTAACGGGAAAGGGAATTGCTTAAGCTGCCATGGGGGCGAGTATTTCACCGACAGCGTCAAGGCGGTCGGGCCGGACGGGAAATTGACGACTGCCAATACCGCCTACTTGCACGACATCGGCACGGCCAATCCGAAGGACCGCGCCTCCAAAGGCGACGCCCGCGCCCGGTTCACAAACCCGCGGACGCCCAAGCAGTGGGATACGCCGACGCTGCGCGGCGTATGGGCGACAGCCCCGTATTTGCATGACGGCAGCGCGAAAACGATCGAGGAAGCAATCCGGCGCCATCGGACGAAAGAAGTGCAAACATTGACGCCGGGAGAAATTGCGGCCATTGCGGCCTATGTCCGCTCGCTGCAATAGTGAGAGTGATGGGTGAGGAAAAGGGTGCTTTTCTTTCTGCAGGGCAGAAGGATAGCACCGTCATAAAGGAAGGTGTCCCACGCGTGTTGGGGACACCCTTTTTCCTTGTTATTTTGGCCGTACATAGCGCTTATCGTGCATAAACAAACGCCAGAAATAGACGAAGCCGGGAAACAAAATGAGAAAGCCCACGATGTAGGAGGCAAACAGCGCCCGGAATGTATCCGGATGGGTAAAGGCCGACTCGATCGTGACATCCGGATACACCATATAGGGCAGATGGGCTTTTCCATAGGCGTAACTAGCCAGAAAATATTGAATGACAATCGCGATGACCGCGAGCCGAGGCCTCCCTCTGACATGAGGGTGCCGAGAAGACGGCAGGGAGAGGGCGATGCCCGCGGCGGCGAACATCGCCACCGAACCGATCAGCCACGGCCAATACTCCATCATCCTGTCATACAGCCATTTGGCTTCGTAGCGCATCGTCAGCATCATGCCCCCCGCCATCAACAACGAGAGGGGCCCCGTGATCCAAGCGTCGCGCCGATACAGGCGGTAGGCTTCCCGGTCTCCTGCTTCAAGAGAGTAATCCGCCAATAAGAGAGAAGACAGAAACAGCGTGCTCGAAATCGCAAAGCCCATGAAGGAATGGGCATGGGGGCTTGTAAAGAAGCGCTCCAAATCGAGAGTCGGGACGCCCTTGCGGATGTCGATGAATTCTCCATGCGTAATGGGCAGCACGCTAATGAGCAAGGCCGGGATGATGATCCCGGTGATGCCGGAAATATAGGTGAGCGCTTTTTCATATTCTTTGGCGACGTGGGCAAACACGAGAAAGGCGCTGCGGATCGCGAGCAAGATCAAAATGATGCTGCCGGGGACAAGAAGCACCGTCCCAAGCAGGAAGGCGGCGCCGGGAAAAAAACTGAACAAGGCGACCACAATCGCGACGATAAAGACATTGGTCACCTCCCAGGTGGGCGATAAATAGCGGTTCGCAATCTTGGTGGCATTCGCTTTTTCGCGATGGATATAGACCATCGACCAAAAACCGGCGCCAAAGTCCATCGTCGCCATGACGGCATAAATGAAAATAAACCCCCATAGCACGGTAATGGCAATCAGCTCATTGGTCATGAATCGTTCTCCTTTCTAGACGGGCAGCGTGCCTTCATTGGGCGGTTTGCGCAGCTCGTCCGCCACCGGATGGCGGCGGAAATAATAGCGAAGCACGAGCACCACGGCGATGCTCAATAGGATGTAAATCGCCACAAACAAAGCAAACAAGACCGCTAAATTTCCTGTTTGCGTGACGGCTTCTTCCGTTTTCATCATCCGGTAAATGACCCATGGCTGCCTTCCGGTGCAGGCAAAAATCCAGCCGCATTCAATGCCGATCACGGCCAGCGGCCCGGCGGCGACAAAACTATATAGGAGCCAGCGCGGAAAGGCAGGCCGCTTCCGCCAGTTCTGCCAGACCAGCGCGGCCGCCGACAGGAACAGGAGAAGCACGCCGATGCCCACCATGGCGTTAAATAGCGTATGGACAAACAGCGGCGGCCACCATTCTTTCGGAAAATCGTTCAGCCCTTTGACGACGGTGTCGAAACGGTTGCCGGCCAAAAAGCTGAGCGCCCACGGAATTTCAATGGCCCACTTTACGGATTGCGTTTTTGCATCGGTAAATCCGCCGATGGCTAACGGGGCATGGGATTGGGTTTCAAACAGCCCTTCGGCCGCCGCTAGTTTTTCCGGCTGGTATTGATGAAGGAGTTGGGCCGATTCATGCCCGTTGATGGCGGTCAACAGCGAGAATACGCCGCCGACTGCCAACGAGAGCTTGAGCGCTTTTTGGTGAAAACGCCGCACTTGCTCGTTTTGGGAGGCGCGCAACAGCTGGTAAGCGGCGATTGATGCCAACACAAAGGCTCCGGTCATATAGGCGGACAGGACGACATGTCCGGCCGTGACGAAAAAGCTTGGATTGAAAAAGGCCGCCCATGGGTCGACATCCACGATTTCGCCGTTTTCGATCCGAAATCCCGCCGGCGTGCCTTCAAAAGCGTGCACGTTGGTAATTAAAATGGCGGAAGCGCTGGCGCCAAGCGCGACAAAAAACACGCTCACAATCCGCATCAACGGAGAGATGCGGTCAGCGGCGTACACATAAATGGACATAAACAACGCTTCAATAAAAAAGGCGTAAATTTCAATTTGAAACGGGAGGGACATCACTTTTCCGATCACTTCCATAAAGCCCGGCCATAGGAGCGACAACTGCACCCCGGCGATGGTGCCTGACGGAATGGCCACTCCAAGCAATACGGCCAACCCTTTCGTCCAGCGTTTCGCCATGACGGCATAATCATAATCTTTTGTCTTTTGGTATAAAAGTTCCGCCAGCAAAATCATGATCGGGATTCCGACTCCAAGTGTGGCGAAAATGATATGAAACGCCATCGTCGTCCCGAATAAGCTGCGGGCAATGATCACGTCATCCATTTCACAACATCCCTTTCTTTTTTCTTATGGTTTTCCATTTTTTCTTTGATTATTCCTTATTTTAGGGAAGGATGGTCTGGAAGGGAAACGAAACCGCCTGCCTCAATCGAAAGAGGCAGGCGGTTGTATTTCAATGAAGGGCTTTTTGCAGCACGCGGAGATTCTCGGCCATAAGGGCAAAGTAATCTTTGTGGGCTTTTCGATCTTCATCGGTCAGCGATTCCAAGTTATGCAGACGGAGCGGCTTGGCGCCGATTTCGTTCTGAATCACTTCCGCCGTTTTGGGATGAACATTTTGTTCGAAAATGACATAGCGGATGTGATGCTGTTTGGCTGTCTGGATGAGCTGAGTCAGCTCTTTTTGCGATGGTTCGTTGCTCGGAGAAAGCCCGGAAACGCTCAGCTGTTTGATTCCGTAGCGGTCTTCCCAATATCCGTAGGCTTGATGGGAAACGAGTATCTCTTTTCTAGGAGCTTTCTCCACTGTTGAACGGAATTGCCCGTCAAGGCGCTCGAGCTTCATCTTTAACGTTTCAAAGTTTTGCATAAACAGGTCTTTTTTTTCAGGTTTCAGTTCAATCAGCAAATCGCGGATGTTCTTGGCGATCGCAATGGATCGGATGGGGTCAAGCCATACGTGAGGATCTTTGTCTCCGTGTTCATGGCCATGTTCTTCCTCATGTCCCTCTCCGTGTTCGTCTTTGTGCCCTTCGCCATGCGCATGCTCCTGTTCATGGTTCGATTCAAGCAATTCGATGCCGTTTGTAGCCACGAGAAATCGGACGTGCTCATTTTGTAATGTTTCCTGCAGTTTTTCGGCGAACGGTTCCATCCCGTGGCCAATGTAAATGAAGGCGTCCGCATCGGCAATCTGCTGCACGGTTTTGGTTGTCGGTTCGAACGTATGGGCTTCAACTCCCGGCGGGTAAACGCTTTTGACGTTCACAGCGTCGCCGCCGATTTTTTTCGTAAAGTCTTCAAGCGGATAGACGGTTGTATAAATCGTTAGCTGATCGTTCGATGTTTGGCCCTCTTTTGTTTCTGGCTTCGATTGACAGCCGTATAGCAAGGCGCTCGTCGCCAAAAGGAAAGACAAAATGATGGACGTTGCTCTCATGTTGAACTCCTTTCTGGAATCAAGATGTCCGCATTTATTATATCGTAATCATTACGATTTGAAAATGGTGGATCACCGTTTAGGCCGAAGGAATCAATGAAGGAAACGGATTGGGCAACAGCGTCCAATCTTCCTTCATCTCCTCATCGGTCAGCAAGCATTGGTCCAGTGAGCGTTCGATGCGATCTGCGTTCATATGGATGCCAATCAACACGAGTTCGGTCAAGCGATCGCCGTAGGTGTCATCCCACTTTTCCTGCCATGCTTCCTCTTCTTGCAACAGCTGTTTTATGTCCTCTTCTGGATAGGAAGCCATCCATCGTCCCGCTGCTTGCATGGAGATGGATGTCCCTGCTTGCGATAGGAGAATGCACCAGTCGTTCCAAGACACGAGCCAAATAAATCCTTTCGCGCGAACCACTTCTGTGGGCCAGTTTTCAAGCCAATTCATCAAACGTTCCGGATGAAACGGCCGCTTTCTTCGATAAACAAAGGAAGAGATGCCGTATTGTTCAGTCTCGGGTGTGTGCTCTTCATTCAGCTCTTTGATCCAGCCGGCTGATTGGCTCGCTTTTTCAAAATCAAATAAGTGGGTGTTTAAAATGGAATCGAGCGGCACTTGGCCGAAAGTTGCCGGGATGATGACGGCTTCTGGATTCAGCTTTTGGAGCACTTTTTGCAGTTTTTGAACTTCCTCCGGCGAAACAAGATCGATTTTATTCACGACAATGACATTGGCGAACTCGATTTGTTCAATGAGCAAATCCGCAATTTCGCGGCTGTCCGTTTCATCGACGGCCTGTTGGCGGTCAAGCAAGGTTTCGCCCGAGGAAAAGTCCGTCCAAAAACGGTTGGCGTCGACAACCGTCACCATGGTGTCCAATCGGCATTTTCGGGATAGATCGATTCCAAGTTCCTCATCCAAATACGTAAACGTTTGCGCAACGGGAATGGGTTCGCTGATTCCGGAAGATTCAATGACAATATAGTCGATTTCCCCGTTTTCGACAAGCTGATCGACCGCTTTGATTAAATCCTCCCGCAAGGTGCAGCAAATACAGCCATTTTGAATTTGGATGAGCTTTTCTTCGGTGCGGAAAAAGCCGTTTTGCCGAACGAGTTCGGCATCAATATTGATTTCACTCATATCGTTGACAATGACGGCGATTTTTTTTCCTTCCCGATTGTGCAAAATATGATGAAGCAAAGTCGTTTTTCCTGATCCTAAGTAACCGCTTAATACAGTGACAGGAATTTTGTTCATCTATAGCCCCTCCATTTTGAAAATAGTAATCATTACGATTTAACACGATCCATCATACAAAAAAATAAAGCCCAAGGCAATAGTTTTTTAGTTATTTTTTCTTTTCAGATGATGGATCAGTTCAGGGACAGGGTCAAGCCCGCCCGGATGGAACGGGTGGCATTTCAAAATGCGCTTGACCGTCAGCCATCCCCCTTTTATGGCGCCAAAGCGCCGGATCGCTTCGATGCCATAGTTCGAGCAGGTCGGATAAAAGCGGCATGTCGGCGGCTTGAGCGGAGAAAGGAAGCGTTGATAAAAACGGATGCACCAAATCAGCCATTGGCCCATGTACAGTTCTCCTTTCTGTGATCATCATGATTACAATAGAACAAACCGTTCTTTTGTTCAAGCAAAACGACTGTCGTTCGCTCGGAATGGGGGCGCTCGCCCAGACCTTGCTTTTTGGGCATAGACGCCAAGCGAGAGGCAAAAAAGATGCGGGACGCCCCTCGTTTTGGTTATGATAAAGAAAGAGGATCAAAATAGCTAGGAGTGATTGACATGCCTTCACCGGTGGAAAGCTTTGAATTGGACCATTGCGCGGTCAAAGCGCCGTACGTTCGGCATTGCGGCGTTCACAAAGTCGGCAGCGACGGCGTCGTCAATAAGTTTGACATCCGTTTTTGCCAACCGAACAAAGAGGCGATGGATCCGGCCGCGATTCATACGCTCGAGCACCTGCTTGCGTATACGCTGCGCCGACATGCGGCCAAATATGATCATTTCGATATTATCGACATCTCGCCGATGGGCTGCCAAACCGGGTTTTATCTTGTCGTGAGCGGCTCGCCAACCGTGGACGAGATCATTGATTTGTTGGAAGAAGCCATGAAGGACGCGCTCGCCGCGACGGAAGTGCCAGCCGCGACCGAGCGGCAATGCGGCCAAGCGAAGCTGCATGATCTAGAGGCGGCCAAACAGCTGATGCGCTTTTGGCTTTCGCAAGAGAAAGAAGAGTTGAAAAAGGTGTTTGGTTGATGAACAAGCCGGCCCCGCGCCGCTACTGAGGCTGCTTCGGGCCCGCTTGTTGTTCGCCGCCGCGTTCATTCGGGAGCGGATCGACCGTATGCTTGTAGGCATACGCTTTGGAAGTCGTGACGACCGCCAGCGCAAGAACGACAGCGGCGATGATGAGGCAAACGATCAAGGTCCAGTACATCATGACGCCCGCCTTTTTTCTTTTTATTATACCATATCTGGCAGAGCTGGCGTTCATATTTCCGGTGAAATCGGGCAAGCTATCCATCGACACGTTTTCCATGTTTCATCTCTATTTCGCGCAGGAGACTCCCACTCAACGACCAAAGGGAGTAAGTGGGAGAGGAATGCGCGTTCCCCCTTTCTTTTGTGTATGATAGAATAAAGACGTGGAGAAAACCGTTCAATAAAGGCACTCCAATAACGGCTGCTCGATGTATGGAGTTGGTTGCAGGAAACGTTGCAACCGTAAAACATCGAGCGTAGGTCTGTCTGTTGTGTGTGGAAGCCAAGTACTGCCAACAGACACACCGAGAGAATCGGTAACGATGCAGGCATGACCTGCGTCGTTGGGTAGTCGTCAACCTGCCCCTGATGCAACCCCAAGTCAAGGAAGGAGGACGAAGTCCGCTCGCACTTCTGGGGAGTTGCAAGCCCCCACTTCAAGCGTTAGCTAAGTGGGGGTAGTTGACCAACAAGCCAGCTGGGTACAAGAACCATGAGGAGGAGTGAGAGGATGACAACTCGACTGATCGATCTTGTCAACAAGCAAATCGCCAACTGGACTGTGTTGTACGTGAAATTGCACAACTATCATTGGTATGTCACCGGGCCGCAGTTTTTCACGCTGCATGAAAAATTCGAAGAGCTGTACAACGAAGCCGCGACCCACATTGACGCACTGGCCGAGCGGCTGTTGGCCTTGGGTGGCAAGCCTGTGGCGACGATGAAAGACTGCCTCAAGCAGGCGTCCGTCAAAGAAGCAGCCGGGACGGAAACGGCGGAGCAAATGGTCGCTTCGATTGTCGGCGACTTTGAAACGATGATCGGCGAATTGAAAGAAGGCATGAAGCTGGCGGATGAAGTGAACGATGAAACGACGGGGGATATGCTGCTTGGCATTCATCGCAGCTTGGAAAAACACGTCTGGATGTTGAAATCGTTCTTAGGACGATAAGAAGAGGAGGCTGTCCTCAGGCCGGGGGACGGCCTTTTGCTTTGTCCTGTCTTTGTCGAAAAAGGGCGATTTTTTAGGGAATGCGCCGCGCCGCGTTCTCCCCTCCGGGCATACGATAGTTACGCGTATCCTATGTTCAAGGAGGGGGGGAGCGTGAACAAGCCGATCCCGATGGTTGCCGTGTCGCTGTTCGGTTCGTTTTTGTCGCTGTTTGTCGGCAGCGTGGACTCATTTGTCGTGATTTTGCTTGCTTTGGTCATTGTCGACTACCTTACCGGCATTGCCGCCAGCGCGGTCGAAGGCAAGCTGTCAAGTCAAGTCGGCTTTCGCGGCATCATCCGCAAACTGTTGATTTTCATTCTGGTGGCGGCGTCGCATCTCGTCGATTTGGCCATTGGATGGAACATGCATGTAATCCGCGATGCGATCATTTTTTTCTATATCGCCAATGAGTTTATCTCGATTGTGGAAAACGCCGGCCGGGCGGGCGTTCCGATCCCGTCCGTGCTGCGCAAGGCGATCGAGCTGTTGAAAGATGAAATAAAATAAGCATATTTTTCCCCGATTGCCCCACACTAAGCAAAAAGAGCAAAAGAAGGAGTGGACGAAGGTGGCAGACGAACGAAAAAAGACGTATTACGTCTCAATGGCGCACGGGGAAATTTCCCAGTTGAAAACGGCATCGCCGTGGGACTTTCAAATTGAGGCGACCGACGAGGAAATCGCACGCCTGCGCGAGTATTTTGACCAAAACTACTCCACCGACTGGCAGGCGTTTTGGCGCACCCATGTGCCGTACATCCAATACCACTATGATCGGGAAAACGATGCGTACGACCGGACGATTGTCGACATTTACAAAATGATTTATGAACTCGGCAACGACGAAGCGAAAGAGCACATCCGCTCGATGGGCATTCTCCCGGACGAAAAAGAACCGTAAACGCCGCGAGTCGAGCGGCGTTTTTCTGTATAATGGGGAGAGGAAAGGGGAGAGTCCGATGCATGAATTTCGCGATTATTACGGACATCGCGTTCGGCTGGCCTTTGCCGATCATCCGTTTTCCCCCTCCCCCGGGCATGTATGGGTCATTTGCCGCTATGGCGGGCGATGGCTGTTGACGGATCATCCGCGCCGCGGCCTTGAGTTCCCCGGCGGCAAGGTGGAAGAAGGGGAAACAGCGGCGGAAGCCGCGGCCCGCGAAGTGATGGAAGAAACGGGGGGAATCGTCGGCCGGCTCGAATACATCGGCCAATATAAAGTGGAGCCGGATATCGTGAAAAACATTTATTTTGCCGACATCGCTGCGCTCGTCGAGCTGGGGTCGTATTTGGAAACGAACGGCCCGGTGCTGCTTGAGGCGCTGCCGGATGACATCCGCACGGATGATCGGTTCAGCTATATCATGAAAGACGATGTCCTTTCGCTTTCGCTTGCCGAGTTGAAACAGCGCGGACTGATCAGCCGAGGGGAAAGAAGCGGAGAGCGGTGATGATTTTAGACGGCTTTTGTTGGTCATCCGGTTCCATGAAGGAAGAAGCCAAGGGGGTATGGGCGGATGCCGGCCCGACGTCAGGAATGAAAAGAGACGCCCGTCGATCGTTTACGAACGTCTCTTAACGGCGGCTGCCCCATTTTTTCTCGACGATGGCAACAAGTTGGTACATAACAGTCGACAACAAAGCGACAATGAGCAGGCTCATCAATACAAGCGTGAAGTTGAACACTTGGAAGCCGTAAATGATTAAATAGCCGAGCCCTTGTTTCGAGACGAGAAACTCGCCGGTGATGACGCCGACCCAAGCGAGGCCGACGTTCACTTTCAACGTCGAAATGATCGCCGGGAACGACGCCGGCAGCACCGCCTCTTTAAAGCATTGGCAGCGGGTGGCGCCGAACGTCCGCAATACTTTCAAATAGTTCGGATCCACCTCTTGGAACGCCGAATAGACGACGATCGTCGTGATAATGATGGAAATGACGACGCCCATGGCGATAATGGACGTAAATCCTGGTCCGAGAGCGACGATCAAAATCGGCCCGAGGGCGACTTTTGGCATGGCGTTGAAGACGACCAAATACGGATCGAGCGTTTTCGCTAAGCGCGGAAACCACCAAAGGACCGCGCCGATGAGCGCTCCGCCGACGGTGCCGATGAGAAACCCGAGCAACGTTTCAAACAATGTCGCCCATGTGTGGACAAACAGCGAATGATCGCTGAGTTTTTCGATAAACAGCCTGATGATGGCCGACGGTGAGCTGAACAAGAGCGGATCGACCCAATGAAAGCGGCTCGCCGCTTCCCAGACGGCGAAAAAGGCGACAAGCAGCGCCGCCTGCCAAAGGCGGATCACCCGCCGTTCTTTGCGCAACGCGGCGAGGTACTCACGGTGCAGCGACTGGATGCGGTCAGGAGCTTGATTCAAGGGCCTCCATCTCCTTCCAAATGGATTGAAAGAGCGCCGGAAACGATGGATGCTGGCGGGCGGCAAGCGGCGGGCGGCCGCGCAGTTCATCCGGGATGACAAACGTCCGCACAAGGCGGCCGGGGCGCGGCGAAAACAAGAAAATGCGATCGCTCATGGCGATGGCTTCTTCGATGTCATGGGTGACGAGCACCGCTGTTTTTTCGTATTGTTTTAACGTCTTCCAAACGAGTTCTTCCAGTTTCAGCTTTGTTTGTTGATCGAGGGCGGAAAACGGCTCATCGAGCAACAACAGTTTCGGATCGGTCGCCAACGTGCGCACAAGCGCCGCACGCTGGCGCATGCCGCCGGACAGCTGGCTCGGGTAATACGACTCGACGCCGGCTAGGCCGATCTCCGCCAGCAGAGCGAGCGCCCGTTCTTTGGTTTGAGCAGTTAGCGTTCTAGTCATTTTTAAGCCGAGAAGGATGTTTTCTTCGATCGTTTTCCATGGGAATAGGTAGTCTTGCTGAAGCATGTAGCCGACCGCACGCCGCGCCGTTTGGGCGTCCGATCCGCCCGGCCAGAGCGGTTCGCCTTCTATGAGCACCGCCCCTTCCGTTGGTTCAATCAGCCCAGCGATGATGGACAAAAGCGTCGTTTTGCCGCAGCCGCTTGGGCCGAGAAAGGAGACAAATTCTCCTTTCTCGACGGACAGCGACACATCATCGAGTGCAGTGACAGCGGTCGTTTTTGTCAAATACGTGTGCGAGAGGCGGTCGATGACAAGAAACATTTCGTTCACCCGCTTTCGTCACTTGTTCATCGCGCTTTTGGCAAACGACGAATCAACAAGCGTGTTCACGTCGATGCGCTTCGGCAGCTCGCCGGCTTCGGCCATAATGGTTTGCAAGTGGTTCCATTCTTCTTCATCCAAAATCGGATCGGTCGCGTAGGTCCCTTGGCTTTTGTACCGGTCGACGACTTTTTCGATCAAAGCCAAATCGGTGTCTTTGAAATACGGCTGAATAGCTTTCGCGATCTCGGCGGCGCTGTGCGATTCGACCCATTGCTGCGCTTTGTAGATCGCGCGCGTAAATTTTTCGATCACGTCTTTGTTTTCGTTCATGTAGCTTCGTTTCGCCATATATGACGTGTACGGCACGCGCCCGGATTCGGTGCCGAATGAAGCGACGATATAGCCTTTCCCTTCTTGTTCGAAAAGGCTTGCCGTCGGCTCAAACAGCTGGACGAAATCGCCCGTCCCGCTCGCAAAGGCGTTGGCGATATTGGCGAAATCAACGTTTTGGATCAGCTTCAAATCTTGATGCGGGTCAATGCCGTGTTTTTTCAGCACAAACTCGCCGACCATTTGCGGCATGCCGCCTTTCCGTTGGCCGAGGAACGTGCTTCCTTTCAACATCTCCCATGTAAAGTGGCCGATTTTTTTGCGCGAGACGAGAAACGTTCCGTCCGTCTGGGTCAGTTGGGCAAAGTTGATGACCGGGTCGTCCGTTCCTTGGCTGTAGACGTAAATCGACGTTTCCGAGCCGACAAGGGCGATGTCCGCGCCGCCCGAAAGAAGCGTCGTCATCGTTTTGTCGCCGCCCCATGTCGTCGTCAGTTCGACATCCAGCCCCTCTTCTTTAAAGAAGCCTTTTGCCAGGGCGACGTACTGCGGCGCGTAAAAAATCGAGTGCGTCACTTCGGCGAGCCGCACTTTTTTGAGCGGCTTTTCGCTTTGGCCCCCGTCATTCGTGCAGGCGGAAAGCGGCAAAAGCAGCAGAAGCGAGCATAACCATACGGCCCATTTTTTCATGTTCGTTAACCCCCTTGGTTCGCATGCGGTAAACCGTGGTTTCACCTTATCGTATGCACGCAGCAAAAATGTGTGAATGCCTAGAAAAAATGGGCGGTCGAACGAGAACGGGCGGCGGTCGGGACGCTCCTCGCGCTCCAGGGCTTTTTCAAGCTGACGCTCGGCCAAGGGGCGGCATGCAAGAGCGGCGAGGCAGTCGGACATCCCCACTTGCCCTAATGAAAGAAGGCGTTGGGGAATGATGACGGTTGGTTCGCATCATCTGTTTTCGCATAGGAAGGAGGCAGGCGTATGGACGGGGACATCATCGATCAATACCGGTTTCCGTCGCCGCATCCGGGAATCGATGTGTTCTTTGTCACCTATATGTCCCAAGGGCTGAAGGTGAAAGGATTTTTAGCGGCGCCGAAACAAAATAAGGTGTATGACGGCTTCTTGTATTTGCGCGGCGGGATTAAAAATGTGGGGCAGGTGCGAGTGCCGCGCCTTGTCCAATTCGCTTCGCAAGGGTTTGTCGTCTTCGCTCCGCTTTACCGCGGCAATGGGGGCGGAGAAGGAAACGAAGATTTCGCCGGCGACGACCGTTATGACGCGCTCGCTGGGTTTCATCTCCTTCGCCGCCATCCGCTCGTCCATCCCGGGCGCGTTCACATGTTCGGCTTCTCCCGCGGCGGGGCGATGGCGCTCCATGCCGCCCTAATGGCCGAGGGGGTCTGTTCGGTGGCGGTCTGGGGCGGGGTGGCGGATCTGGAGCTTACGTATTGGGAGCGGCCTGACTTGCGGCGAATGATGAAGCGCGTCATCGGCGGGACGCCGAACAAATGCCCGGAGCGCTACCGGCATCGAACCCCGCTTTATTATCTCGAGCGGCTCCAAGCCCCGGTGCTCATCATCCACGGCGGGCGCGATGAGAACGTATCGATTGAGCACGCCTATCGGCTTGAGCGGCGGCTGAAACAGCTCGGCAAGCGAGTGACCGCGTGGTACTTTCCCGCGTTCACCCACTATTTCCCGCCGCCAGCCAATCGCGAGACGGTGCAAAGGCTCACGGAATGGATGAAACAACAGCCGACAATGTGATACGATACAACTAGAGGGGCGGCTGCGCGCGCCGCTCGGGTGGCGGCGCGGCCGCCAACGAATCGATGGGGTGCCAAGGAGGTTGGAATCATATGGGCATGCCGATGGAGCTGCAGACGGTCATTGTGACAAAAGGAAAGGAACAGCGCGTTCAAGGAAATGTGTTTGTGTTGGAAAAAGAAGGATACCGCTTGTATCCGCTTGACGTGCCGCTTGAAGTGCGCCGGACGGTGCAAAGCGAAGCGAGCGGCGTCGCGGTCGTGAGAAAGCTCGAATGGGAAGGCAGCCGGACGACGGTGACGTATGAGCTCGTCAGCCTGTATTCGACGAATTGAATACGGCTGTCTACAGGGAGGGCCTGATCAGTACGGAACGGATCCATTTGGCACGGGCGCAAACGGAAAAACGGTTTGCGCTCTTTGTTTTGGTTGTTGCCGTCTATTTTCACTTGTGGCGTCAGGACGACTCAGACAAGCATAAAAAATAGTCTTTGCTTGAGGATTTCCTGTAGAATGGAAAGCGACGTTTCATAATACCTATAGAAAAAGTAGGGGGGAAGAGAAGGAGTTTGGTTGAGGAGAGAGAATATAATACGATGAATTCAATGTCGCAAGGAGGGGAAACGTGGCCAAACAGCGAATCGATCATGACCGGTTGTTCAAAGAGCTGCTGTCGACGTTTTTCGAAGAGTTTTTGCTTCTTTTCTTTCCCGACGTGTACGAGCACATTGACGTTCACCATCTCTCTTTCCTCTCCGAGGAACTGTTCACCGATGTGACGGCCGGAGAGAAGCACCGCGTCGACTTGTTGGTCGAAACAAAGGTAAAAGGGGAAGACGGGCTCGTCATTGTTCATGTCGAGCATCAAAGCTACACCCAGCGGACCTTCCCCGAGCGAATGTTCCTCTACTTCAGCCGCTTGTTTCAAAAATACCGCCGCCGCATTCTTCCGATTGCCATCTTCAGCTATGACGAACAATACGATGAACCTTCCTCATTGGTCATGCAGTTTCCGTTTTTGACCGTTCTCGACTTCCGCTTTCTGACGGTGGAGCTGCGCAAACAGCCGTGGCGGGCGTACATCCGCCATGCCAACCCTGTCGCCGCTGCTTTGCTAAGCAAAATGGGGTATAATGAAGATGAGAAAGTCGAAGTGAAAAAGGAATTTTTGCGCATGCTCGTCCGCCTCGAGCTGGATGAAGCGAAACAGCGGCTGTTGTTCGGTTTTTTCGAGACGTATTTGCGTCTATCCGAAGAGGAGGAAGCGAAACTGCGAAACGAGGTGAGCCAAATGGAAACGAAGGAAGCAAAGCGTGTGATGGAGCTCATCGTCTCATACGAACAGCGGGGGATGGAAAAGGGAATCCAAAAAGGAATCGAACTGGGGATAAAGCAAGGGATGAAGCAAGGGATGAAGCAAGGACGCCAACAAGGGATCGAGGAAGGGAAGCTCGACGTGGTGAAGAGAATGATGGCGAAAGGGTACGATGTCGACACGATCCACGAACTGACCGGGCTGCCGGTTGAGAAGATTGAAAGGGTGAAGGGGTAAGGCGGCTCTTCGCCGTCGAGCCTCACATTGTCGTCGACCTCCAATCGTGCGAAAACCCCGGGGGATCGACGACAATGGTTTTTGGCGGCTCAGACTTACAGCCATCGAGGTTGAAGGTTATTGACAGAATTTTTGAAACGTGGTATTCTGAAAACAGCGCTAGATCGAAATGCTTGATACAACAAGCATTTTTGGGGTTTTTATCGTACCTATGAGGGATTGAAACTGCTGTGATTGTGTTTGGCTATCCCGGTTGTGACAAGTTTTTATCGTACCTATGAGGGATTGAAATTGAAAAAGGCAGGAGCGCAAATTCCCCTTTTGGGTTTGCGCCCTGCCGTATGATTAAACATGGAAACTCTTTATTTGCAATCGTTCCGCTTTCGATGGGTCGGATCTGACCATCGCCAAAGCGATTTCGGGCTTGGGCGCCGAACCTAGTGCGCTGGTCACAGGCGCGCCGCCCATTGGGGTACACACTACCTCGGTGGGACGGGGTGATGACACACCCCTAAACGTGGGCGTTGTCCGAACCAGAAATAGATAAGGACGTGGGCGGCCCAAGAATGGGGCTGACATAAAAGCCCTTTTTGATGAAATTTCACCGAAGTATGTGAAAGAGACCGTCTCTGAAACCCTTGATTTTACCGGGTTTTTCGCGATGGCCTATTTTTCCATGTTACCTCAGATAGAAGCATTACCGCTCTTTTGGGTCAGCCCCGTATCAAAACTCCAGATTTTCCGCTGACGATAACTGATCCAGCCGCTGGTCAAAAAGCAGCAAACAGACAAATAAAACGAAAAGCGAATCCCGTAAACATCGGCTATAAAGCCCATCAATAAGGAGGAAATCCCGAACGTTACGGAACTAATGACTCCCTGCACGGCAAAAACATGAGGCAGAGCGTCCATCCGGGCATTTTTTTGCAAAATCGTCTGAAGGCAAATCACCTTCCATTGTTCGATGATCCCGTACAGGGCGGAATACAGAAGCGCCAGGGCACCGTGCGTCGTTGTGCCAAATAACAGTGTGACAATAGCGATACAAAACGGGCCAAACAATACAAAAAATTGCTGATTTTTTTCAACCGATTGACTAAACGTAACGCTTAACAATCCCCCTATCACCATGCCGCCAAAGAAAACAGAGTTAATATATCCCCACCATTCCTCTCCTACATGTAATTGTTCTTTCACATACATATAAAGGATGGCCGAAATCCAGACGCCATTTCCGATTCCTTCAAAAAATGACATGAAGCTAATCGATTTCGCGTGCACATTTCTCCACGTGTATTCCCATCCCAGACGGATCGAAAGGAGAAAGTTCTTTAGGCCTTTGTCTTGGACCGTATTCTTCTTTGTATGTTCTTGTATAGGCAACAGAAACATGAGAATGCTTGAAACGATATAGAACAATAAAGTGATATTGATTAAAAGGAACGGCGATCCCGCACTGACAATCAAACTCCCGATCGGCCATGCGCTAAATTTGATGAATTGGTCTAACGTGTTTACAAAACTGTTGGCTTTCAAGATTTCCTCCTCGGAAACGATAAACGGAACGAGGGAGTTTTTAATCGGATTCGTGATCCCGTCTAAAAAAGCGATCAATGATACAAAAACATAAACGATCGCAGTGTAATGTTCCGCACCCCAGTGCAAAAACAGCGAGAGAAAAAGCAGCAGAAATGTTTTACACATTTGTCCGTAGGACAATAACGTTTTTAGTTTATAGTTTTCGAAAAATATCGGTGCGACGATTCCGCTAATAAATAACGACAATGTAACGAAAAAAGGGACTAATGCGGCAGCCATGGCTTTCGATGTCAAATGATATAGGTAAGAGACAACGGAGACAATGTAGAACACATCTCCGAAATTCGCGAAAGATTGTCCGATCCAAAGGAAGTGAAATGATTTCTTTTTCATGACCTCAATCCTCTCTTTGATCATCGAAACGATTGGTAATGGAATCGTAAACACGAACCAAAAGCCAGCTCTTCAGTTTTTGATAAAACGCGCTCTTTGTCGCGCCCCCAAGCAAGGGGGCGAAGGAAAGCGGATGGATTTTCAACAATTTCCTAAAGGCGAATGGATATACTGAAGCAATGGAAGCCTCCCCCCTTATTCTTGTGCAGAGTCTATTTTTATTCCCACAACTTCCCTTGTTTGTCGAGGATTTGTTCGGCATCGGAATGAAAAAATCCTCCCGATTTTCGTGGGAAGGAGGCGAAATGGGAGGCCCAAAGCAACGGAAAGAAATAAAAAACAGCCGGACAGGGAATACCCTGTCCGGCCGGGTTCTTGTTACACGAGCGGTCCGCCGAGTTTTTCGATGGACGGATCGATGTGGGCGAATTTTTGGAAGTTGGCGCGGAATTTTTGCGCCAGCTCTTTTGCTTTTTGTTCGTATGCTTGTTTGTCGGCCCATGTGTTTTGCGGCTGCAGGACGTCATCCGGCACGCCGGGGACGTGGGTTGGGATGGCGAGGCCGAAAATCGGGTCTTGCACCGTTTCGACGTTGTCCAGCTCCCCTTCGACGGCGGCTTGCACCATCGCCCGGGTGTAGGCGAGCTTCATGCGGCTGCCGACGCCGTACGGCCCCCCTGTCCAGCCGGTGTTGACCAAAAAGACGCGAACGTTGTGTTCGGCGATTTTTTGCCCGAGCATTTCCGCGTATTCGACGGCCGGGCGCGGCAAGAACGGTGCGCCAAAGCACGTTGAGAACGTTGCTTCCGGTTCGGTGACGCCGCGTTCGGTGCCGGCGAGTTTGCTTGTGTAGCCGCTTAAGAAATGGTACATCGCTTGTTCGCGCGTCAGCTTGCTGATCGGCGGCAGGACGCCGAACGCATCAGCCGTCAAAAACACGATCGTGGACGGATGGCCGGCGACGCTAGGGTCGATGATGTTTTGGATCGCCTGAAGCGGGTAGGCGGCGCGCGTGTTTTCCGTCAGCGTGCCGTCGTCGTAATTCGGCACCCGCGTCGCGTCATCGAGGACGACGTTTTCGAGCACCGCGCCGAAGCCGATGGCGTCAAAAATTTGCGGCTCTTTCTCGCGCGATAGGTTGATGCATTTCGCATAGCAGCCGCCTTCGATGTTGAAAATGCCGCGGCTTGACCAGCCGTGTTCATCATCGCCGATCAAGCGGCGGTTCGGGTCGGTCGAGAGCGTCGTTTTTCCCGTTCCCGACAAGCCGAAAAAGAGGGCGACGTCCCCTTCCTGGCCGACGTTGGCCGAGCAGTGCATCGGCAGGATGCCTTGTTCCGGCAGCAAATAGTTCATCACCGAGAAAATCGATTTTTTCATTTCGCCGGCATACTCGGTGCCGCCGATCAACACGGTGCGCCGTTCAAACGAGATGATGATGAACGCTTCCGAGCGCGTGCCGTCGACTTTCGGGTCGGCTTTAAAGTTCGGCGCGCAAATGACGGTGAATTGCGGCTCATGCGCAGCGAGCTCTTCGGCGTTCGGCCGAATGAACAGCTGATGGACGAACAAGTTGTGCCAGGCGAATTCGTTGACGACTTGAATCGGCAGCCGGTATTTCGGATCGGCGCCGGCAAAGCCTTTAAACACGAACAGTTCATCTTTCTTCATTAAATAGTCGAGCACTTTGTCGTACAGTTTATCAAACGTCTCCGGAGACATCGGCTGGTTGACCGCTCCCCAGTCGATCGTTTGCTTCGTTGACGGTTCTTCGACGATGTATTTGTCTTTCGGCGACCGCCCTGTGTACTTGCCGGTTGTCACCGCGACGGCTCCGGTGTGCGTCAGCCGTCCTTCGTTCCGTTGCAGGACTTTCTCGACGAGCTCGGCGACGGACAGTTGATGATGCACGTACGGTTTTTGCAGCAATACATCAAGCTTATTCGTCATGTTTGCGATCCCCATATTCAAAACCTGCCTTCTTTTTGAAATCACTCTTGAAAATAGTATAACACATTTTTATTAATAGTCCATACTAATTGTGTGGGTTTTTCAAACTTTATTTTGCCCAATGTGTCGATTTCCTTGAGGAAAGAATTTTCGCGGCTGGAAATGATAAAAAATGAATTTTGATAGTTGACTTTGCCGATTCCATTGCGATAAGATAAGTCATTGAACGGATACTCTTATCCCGAGCCGGTGGAGGGACAGGCCCGATGAAGCCCAGCAACCGTCACAACTGTACATGTGTGAAATGGTGCTAACCTGTGGCAAGGCGCAGTCCTTGAACGATAAGAGTGAAAGGAAGCAATACGATTGCCATGACCTTTCCTCAGCCGTTACAGGAAAGGTTTTTTATATTGCGAAGGGAAAAAGGGAAATGAGTTCCGTGTCGCCACATTATGCCAAGAGGAGGAAACAAACCGAATGTCAGCCAAACGCCGCTTGTTTACTTCAGAGTCTGTGACGGAAGGACATCCGGATAAAATTTGCGACCAAATTTCTGACGCCATTTTGGATGCCATTTTGGAAAAAGATCCGAACGCCCGCGTCGCCTGCGAAACGAGCGTCACGACCGGGCTGGTGCTCGTGAGCGGGGAAATCACGACATCAACATACGTGGACATTCCGCGCATCGTCCGCGATACGGTCCGGGAGATCGGCTACACGCGCGCCAAATACGGATTTGACGCCGATACGTGCGCGGTGCTGACGTCGATTGACGAACAATCGCCGGACATTGCGATGGGGGTGGACCGGGCGCTTGAGGCGCGCGAAGGTCAGATGACTGACGAGGAAATTGAAGCGATTGGCGCCGGCGACCAAGGATTGATGTTTGGGTTCGCCTGCAATGAGACGGAAGAATTGATGCCGCTGCCGATTTCGCTTGCGCACCGCTTGGCGCGCCGATTGGCGGAAGTGCGCAAAACGGACGTCTTGCCGTACTTGCGGCCGGACGGGAAAACGCAAGTGACGATCGAATACGATGAAAACGGCAAACCGGTGCGCGTCGATACGATCGTCGTTTCCGCGCAGCACCATCCGGAAATTACGCAAGAGCAAATCCAGCGCGACATTAAAGAACAGGTCATCAAGCCGGTCGTGCCCGCGGAGCTGCTTGATGAGAACACGAAATATTTCATCAACCCGACAGGACGGTTTGTCATCGGCGGTCCGCAAGGGGATGCCGGGTTGACGGGGCGCAAAATCATCGTCGATACGTACGGCGGCTACGCCCGCCACGGCGGTGGCGCGTTCTCGGGCAAAGATCCGACGAAAGTCGACCGCTCGGCGGCGTATGCGGCCCGCTATGTCGCGAAAAACATCGTCGCGGCAGGACTGGCCGACAAATGCGAAGTGCAGCTTGCCTACGCGATCGGCGTCGCCCGCCCAGTTTCGATTTCGATCGATACGTTCGGCACCGGCAAAGTGTCGGAAGACATTTTGATTGAGGTCGTGCGCAACAACTTCGATCTCCGCCCGGCGGGCATCATCAAAATGCTCGACCTTCGCCGCCCGATTTACAAACAGACGGCTGCTTACGGCCATTTTGGGCGTACGGACATCGACCTGCCGTGGGAGCGCACCGACAAAGCCGCCTTGTTGAAAGAACAAGCGCTGGCGTTGGCGGACAAGTGATGAAAGAAAAAGAGCTGCCTGATCACGGCAGCTCTTTTTTGTTGGCGCACGATGTCCGCTGTTGCTGCAGCGCTTTGTAATACTGCCCTTTCTCGACATATTCGCGGCGTATGCGCTCCATTTCGCGGATGTCGTCTTCCGTCAGTTCGCGGACGACTTTCGCCGGCCGGCCGAGGGCGAGCGTGTTGGGCGGAATTTTTTTGCCCGGCGGCACTAAACTGCCGGCGCCGATAAACGCGCCTTCCCCGATTTCCGCGCGGTCCAAAATGATCGAGCCCATGCCGATGAGCGCGTTTTTGCGAACGATGGCGCTGTGCAAAATGACTTGATGGCCGACTGTTACACCGTCTTCAATGATAAGCGGATTGTTTGGACTTTGATGCAAAATTGAGTTATCTTGAATATTGACCCGGTTGCCAATCACCGTTGGCGCTACATCGCCGCGAATGACGGTATTGAACCAAATGCTCGTCTCTTCGCCGATCACGACATCGCCGGTGATCGTCACATAGTCGGCGATAAAGGCGGAGGCGGCAATTTGCGGCGTTTTGCCTTTGTATGGGTAAATCATGGGCGTTCGTTCCTTTCTGCTGCAAAATCGATCGTTCACCATGTATTGTACAACGCTGCGTCCAAATCGCCAACGAAAGCGAGCGCGCCTGATCGGGATTGGTGAAAAACGTTTCGTTTCGCCCGATGAGTGGTTGGGATCGGGAAAGAAGATCCGATTTCACAAAGCTTCTCAACGTGAGAAGAACCGTTGTTGAGCGGCTTTTTCATTCCATCGCCAACCCTTTTATGGTTTGCCCCGGCCGCATTGATGGCAATACTGGAAGACGAGATCGCAGGCTGTTCAGACGCGAAACGATTTTGGTTGCCGATAAGATGGAAATGCTAGGAGACGAGACCATGGTGTTTGCACCTGAGGTGAGCCGATTGAACATTCCGAAAAACCCCATCGCCTTGATGAAAATGGTGTATCGTGACGTGCTTCCGCTTGTCCACCGCGAGCTTGCCTATTGGCGGCGCCAGGCCGAGCGCATTCCCGACCCGGAATTGCGGCGCCAGGCGCTCGCGAGCATCGCTTCGAAAACGTTCCATTGCGAAGGCGGCTCCATTTTGGCGCTCTTGGCCGGAGAAAACATGGAGGATTGCATCCGCTTTATCGTTGCTTACCAGACGATCAGCGATTATTTGGATAATTTGTGCGACCGCAGCACCTCGCTCGATCCGCTCGACTTTCGCGCCTTGCACGATTCGATGCCTGACGCTTTGACGATCGGCGCGGAGCCGTCGAACTATTACCGCCATCGCCGCGAACAGGAAGACGGCGGCTATTTGCCGGCGCTCGTCCGCACGTGCCAAAAGGTGCTCGAGACGGTGCGCCATTATGAGACGATCGCCCCATTTTTGCATGAATTGGCCGGATATTATTGCGACTTGCAAGTGCATAAACATGTCGAAGCGAGCGAGCGGGTGCCGCGGCTGGAGAAATGGTTCGCGCAATACAAAGACGCCTTGCCGCCGATGGAATGGTATGAGTTTTCCGCCTGCTCCGGTTCGACGCTCGGCATTTTCTGCCTCGTCGCCTATGCGTTTGGCGAATCGCTGCCGCCGGAGATGGCGAGACAAGTGCGCGACGGTTATTTTCCGTACATTCAAGGGTTGCACATTTTGCTCGACTATTTGATCGATCAGGAGGAAGACCGGGACGGCGGCGATTTAAACTTTTGCTTTTACTATCCGAATGAAACGGTGATGCTTGAGCGGCTTTGCCATTTCATCGAAGAGGCCGACCGCCATGTCGGCGCCCTTCCGCACGGCGAGTTTCACCGCCTTATTCACCGAGGGCTTCTTGGGTTGTATTTGTCGGATGCCAAGGTGAAAAAGCAGCGCGGGCTGCGCCGGCTGGCGCGCCGGCTCGTCCGCGCCGGCGGGGCGGCGTCGCAGTTTTTCTATTGGAACGGAAAAGCATACCGCTTTTGGCAGGAGCGGCAAAAACGGCTGTCCTTTTCATAAGGGCGGCCGTTTGCTTGTATTGGCAAAAGGGGCGGGATCCAATCGATTCAGGCGCCCTTATCCGCCCGGGTTTCGAGCGCGAGCAAAAACGGCGGGTTGTTTTGCCGATTGATGAATTCGTATTTCAAGACATGGACGCGCCGTTGATCAAGAGAGCGGACGTAATCAAGGAGCGCGTCGCGTTCGCGCTTTCCTTCCGGATGGCCGTGGTAGACGACAAGAACGATGACGCCGCCCGGCTTCATGACGGAAAGCAACTGGCGGACCGCTTCGATCGTCGATTCCGGCTGGGTGACGATTTGCTTATTGCCGCCCGGCAAATAGCCGAGGTTGAACACCGCGCCGGCGATGCGCCCGTGTACATCGGCGGGAAGCGCCTCAAGCAGTTCACTATGGCTTCGCTCGAACAACGTCGCCCGCCCGCATAGCCCATGTTCCGCGAGGCGGGCGGAAGCGGCGGTGATGGCCTCAGGCTGAATGTCAAAGCCGAACACATGGCCTGTCTCCCCGACGCGTTCGGCCAAATACACGGTGTCGTGCCCGTTGCCGACGGTCGCGTCGACGGCGATGTCGCCTTCGTTGACCGCTTGATCAAGCAAAAAGCGGGCAAACGGCAAAATGTTCATCAAAGCCATCGGTTGGCCCCTCCTTGTGATCGTTTCATCGTTTACGTTGCCAGGCGTGTCGCTGCGCCAAAGATGCCGGATGCCATCGTTTTTCCCTAAAAGACTGGTGATTTAGTGAAAAGTCGCGGAAAACGGACTTTCTTCTCAAATGGGGAAGTCCTGTAACATCAACGCTTCTCTTTCAGCCGAAAACAGCGGGTTCGGCGAAATCGGTCGTTTTTCACCAGTCCTCTAAAGCCTCGCCATCCTCTACGCCGGCGTGACAGAAAACCTTGAGCTGACCGACATCGGCCTGATTGAGCTGAACGAAGATCCCCACGTCGGCATTGTAACAAAAACTTCATGGAAAATCGACCGCTGCCAATCATTGGCGTGATACGGCCGGCCTATGCGGCGCATAGTAAACATGAGGGAATATCACGAAACGAGGTGAGCGCATGGCGACAAGACAATCCGTTGAGGAATTTTTGCAACGGTGTGAAGATGTGATCCGCTACGCGAAAGAGCAATATACAGAAGCGCAAAAGCAGGAGCATTACAACATCACCGAATACACCAACGCCCAGCAGATGCTCGAGCAGACGGTCATCGATTTGGCGCACTTGGCGCGAAGCTGCAACGCCCAGCAGCGCGAGCAGCTGCATCGGATGAGGCTCCAACTGGAGCAATTGCAAAACGACATGATTTTGCTTGACCGCTGAAACGAGGAGGAACACGACATGAAGCGACGCTTGAAACAAACGAATCCGGAACAAAAAACACCTAGCGGCCAAAACAATAACGATCTTGAGCTTGGTCAAGACTTTGACCCGGTGAAGCTGGCGAAAAAGCAATACGAGGAAACGGGCGGCCAACCGATCCGCTCCAAGCAGCGGAACGGGTGACGACAAGCCAAAGGGGCGGAAGCCGCTCCGTCTTGTTCTTCTTTTCGCGCAGGAGCCCCGCTTCAAAAGCCATTGTTTCCGTGGGGAGTTAGTTTGGCAAAAAAGTGGCGGACGCATTGGAACGCTCCGCCTTTTTGATTGCATTTTTTCCTGTTTTCCCCTACAATTATTTCGGAACTCAAAATAAAAGCCAGAAAAGGATGATGACCGATGCCCCGCGCTCTTTGGTGGCTGCTTGTCGGCATGGCGCTCAATGTGACAGGGGCGTCGTTTCTATGGCCGCTAAACACGATCTATTTGCACGAACAGCTCGGCCAGCCGCTCGCTGTCGCTGGTGTCGTGCTCATGCTCAACGCTGGGGGAAGCGTCATCGGCAGCTTGGCCGGCGGCTTTTTGTTTGACCGGATCGGCGGTTTTCGCGTTTTGTTGGCCGGGGCGGTGTTGACGATGGCCGCGCTTGCCGGCTTAAGCGTTTGGCACGGTTGGCCGCATTATGCGGTGTTTTTGGCGTTTGTCGGCGTTGGCAGCGGCGTCGTCTTTCCGGCGGCGTCGGCGTACGCTGGGGCGATTTGGCCGGAAGGGGGGCGGCGGGCGTTCAACGCCTTGTATGTCGCGCAAAACATCGGCGTCGCCGTCGGTTCGGCGCTTGGCGGGCTTGTTGCTTCATATTCGTTCTCGCTCGTTTTTTTCGCCAACCTTTTGTTGTATGCCGCGTTTTTGTTTACGGTTGTGGCTGGGCTGCGCCGCGTTCCGCTGCCGCCGCGGCGGAAAAAAGAGCGGGAGGGCCGGACGGGGGACGAGGCGTCCCGGGCACACATCCGCGCCCTCGTCCTTCTTTGCGCCGGCTATGGACTGTGTTGGTTGAGCTATGTCCAATGGTCGACGACGATCGCCGCCTATACGCGCGAGCTCGGGATACCGGTCGGGCAGTACAGCTTGCTTTGGACGATCAACGGCGCGTTGATCGTCTTGGCCCAGCCGCTGTTGTCAGCGGTCATCCGCCGCTTCATGCCGACGTTGAAGCGGCAAATCGTGATCGGTTTTCTTATTTTCGCCGTTTCGTTTGCCATGCTGTTGGGGGCGCATTCGTTTGCAGAGTTTGCCGCGTCCATGATTGTGCTCACGATCGCCGAGATGATCGTCTGGCCGGCGATTCCGGCCGCGGTGAACGAATGGGCGCCGCCGGGGAAGGCCGGGTTGTACCAAGGAATCGTCAACGGAACGGCCACGGCCGGACGGATGATCGGACCGGTCATCGGCGGCTCGGTCGCCGATCTGTTTGGAATGAAGCTGCTCATCATGATGTTAGCATTGTTTGCCTTATTGGCGGTGCTGGCCGCGCTTTTGCATGATCGTCGGCTGTCGAAGCGGACGGAGAACGCGGATGAAAAAACCGCGGCTTCCGTATAGATTTCGGCTTGCAATTGATCGACAAATTTTTTAAAATAATAATAAATTTGTCATTCTGTCCACTCATCGGTCGATTCATGCGCGAATAAGGCGAATAACGGTGAAGAGGAATAGTAGCGGGCCCGACGGACGGCAGAGAGTTGACGGATGGTGCGAGTCAACCGAAGTCGGCCCGTGAACTCGCCTCGGAGTTGCCGGCGCGAACGGTCATCGACAGCGCCGGCCGTCCATCCGCGTTAAGGAAGAAAGCGGGTGCGCCGTTTGGCGCGCCAAAAAGGGTGGTACCGCGGGAAGCGCGCCTCTCGTCCCTTTGCGTGGGGATGGGGGGTTTTTTTGTACATATTTTCGTCAATGATGCAAGTAGAACTTGATAGGAGGAGTGCTGCGATGAGCTTCAACCACCGCGAAATTGAACAAAAATGGCAGGACTATTGGGAGAAAAACAAAACGTTCCGCACGCCCGATGATGATGACAAGCCGAAGTTTTACGTTCTCGACATGTTCCCGTATCCATCCGGCGCCGGCTTGCACGTCGGCCATCCGGAAGGATATACGGCGACCGATATTTTGGCGCGCATGAAGCGGATGCAAGGGTACAACGTCCTTCACCCGATGGGCTGGGACGCGTTCGGGCTGCCGGCTGAGCAATATGCGCTCGATACCGGCAACGACCCGGCGGAGTTTACGCAAAAAAACATCGACAATTTCCGCCGGCAAATCAAGTCGCTTGGCTTTTCGTACGACTGGGACCGGGAGATCAATACGACCGACCCGAACTATTACAAATGGACGCAATGGATTTTCTTGAAGCTGTACGAAAAAGGGCTCGCCTACATGGATGAAGTGCCGGTCAACTGGTGCCCGGCGCTCGGCACGGTGCTGGCGAACGAAGAGGTGATCAACGGCCGGAGCGAGCGCGGCGGGCATCCGGTCATCCGCAAGCCGATGCGGCAATGGATGCTGAAAATCACCGCCTACGCCGACCGCCTGCTTGAAGATTTGGAAGAGCTCGACTGGCCGGAAAGCATTAAAGAGATGCAGCGCAACTGGATTGGCCGTTCGGAAGGAGCGGAAATCGAGTTTGCCGTCGACGGCCATGACGAAACATTCACCGTGTTCACGACGCGTCCGGATACGCTGTTTGGCGCGACGTACACCGTCTTGGCGCCGGAGCATCCGCTCGTTGAAAAAATCACGACGCCGGAGCAAAAGCCAGCCGTTGACGCCTACTTAAAGGAAATTCAAAGCAAAAGCGACCTTGAGCGCACCGATTTGGCGAAAGAAAAAACGGGCGTGTTCACCGGCGCATACGCCATTCACCCGGTCACCGGCGCTCGGCTTCCGATTTGGATCGCCGACTACGTCTTGATGAGCTACGGCACCGGAGCGATCATGGCCGTGCCGGCGCACGATGAGCGCGACTACGAGTTTGCGAAAAAATTCCACTTGCCGATGAAAGAAGTCGTCGCCGGTGGGAATATCGAAAAGGAAGCGTACACCGGAGATGGCGAGCATATCAACTCCGAGTTTTTGAACGGCTTGAACAAGCAGGAAGCGATCGACAAAATGATCGCCTGGCTTGAGGAGCACGGCAAAGGGCGGAAAAAAGTGTCGTACCGGCTGCGCGACTGGCTGTTCAGCCGCCAGCGCTACTGGGGCGAGCCGATTCCGATCATCCATTGGGAAGACGGCACGATGACGCCGGTGCCGGAAGAGGAATTGCCGCTTGTGTTGCCGAAAACGGATGAAATCCGTCCGTCGGGAACGGGCGAGTCGCCGCTGGCCAACATCGAAGAATGGGTCAATGTTGTCGACCCGAAAACCGGGAAAAAAGGGCGGCGCGAAACGAACACGATGCCGCAATGGGCCGGAAGCTGCTGGTATTATTTGCGCTACATCGACCCGCACAACGACAAGCAGCTCGCCGATCCGGAAAAGCTGAAAAAGTGGCTGCCGGTCGATGTCTACATCGGCGGGGCGGAGCACGCGGTCCTGCATTTGCTTTATGCTCGCTTCTGGCATAAGTTTCTTTATGACCTTGGCATCGTGCCGACGAAAGAACCGTTCCAAAAGCTGTTCAACCAAGGGATGATTTTAGGCGAAAACAACGAAAAAATGAGCAAATCAAAAGGCAACGTCGTCAACCCGGACGACATCATCGAAAGCCATGGGGCCGACACCTTGCGGCTGTATGAAATGTTCATGGGGCCGCTTGAGGCGTCGATCGCTTGGTCGACGAAAGGGCTTGACGGGGCGCGGCGCTTCCTCGACCGCGTCTGGAGACTCTTTGTCACCGAGAATGGCGAACTGAACCCGAACATTGTCGACGAACCGGCGAACGATACGCTCGAGCGCATCTATCACCAAACGGTGAAAAAAGTGACGGAAGACTATGAAGCGCTCCGCTTTAACACCGCCATTTCGCAGCTTATGGTGTTCATCAACGAAGCGTACAAAGCGGAGCAAATGAAAAAAGAATACATGGAAGGCTTCGTCAAGCTCTTGTCGCCGGTCTGCCCGCACATCGGCGAGGAGCTGTGGCAAAAGCTTGGCCACACGGACACGATCGCCTATGAACCGTGGCCGACGTATGATGAAACGAAGCTTGTCGAGGACGTCGTGGAAATCGTCGTGCAAATCAACGGCAAAGTGCGGTCGCGTTTGCACGTGCCAGTTGACTTGCCAAAAGAAGCGCTCGAGGAGCGGGCGCTCGCCGATGAAAAAATCAAAGAGCAGCTTGAGGGCAAAACGGTGCGCAAAGTGATCGCCGTCCCCGGCAAGCTCGTCAATATCGTCGCCAACTAATGATGAGGGCGGGCTTCGGCCCGCTCCCTATCCACCAACGAAAGGGGTCGATCTGCCATGGAAGAGATCAAGGAAATCACGCCGGCTGAAGTGAAAGAAAAACTCGAACGCGGCGAAAAGCTGAACATTGTCGATGTGCGCGAAGACGAGGAAGTCGCCCTCGGCATGATCCCCGGCGCGAAGCATATCAAAATGGGTGACATCCCCGATCGGCTTGAGGAATTCGACCGCAACGAAGAATATATTTTCGTCTGCCGCTCCGGGCGGCGGAGCGAAAACGTTTGCCGCTACTTGCAAGAGCTCGGCTATCGCGTCCGCAACATGACGGGCGGCATGCTCGAGTGGGAAGGCGAAACGGTGCCGAAGCGATAAGCGCTTCCGGCTCAAAGAACAGGGCATGGCGGCGGGCCGTCATCCAAGTGATCCCGTTTTTGTCGAGACCAAAACGACGGAACGTGTCAGCGGATGGGAAATGGATCCATCCGAACGGCCCCGTTCAGTCAAGAGGCAGAGGAATGGCTGGCTGCCGCGGGCCTTTTCATGCGTCGGCGGCTTGCGCTTCCCCGGTCCGCTTGCGGGGTAGGAGAGAAAAAGCGTCCCAGCTTTTTGGGGCGCTTTTTCCATTTTGTTTTAGTACCAAAGTGTGATGCAAGAAAAAAAGGAAAGGATATAATTTTCGGTAAAATCAGACACTTGTTCGAAGGAGGAGCTCTCTGTTGAAACTCGGCGACCGCTTGAAATTCGCCCGCTTGATGAAAGGCCTGACCCAAGAAGAAACGGCTGAAGGCATTATTTCGGTTTCTTATTTATCGAAAATTGAGAATAACCAAGTCATACCGAGCCAAGAGGTGCTCGAATGGCTGTTTCGGCGGCTGGACATCCGGCCGGGTGGAAACGAAACAATGCCTTCATGGTTCGAATGGGTGATGTCGTGGTATAAGGCGATGACGAACCGTGATGTGCCTGCCGCGCGGGAAATGTATGAAACGGTCAAAGAACGATGCGAGCAGTCTGGAGATGCCGAAGCCATGATTTATTTTCAGCTGATGCGAATCCGGTATTTGCTGCTTCTTGGCGACAAAAAGGGGGCGGAAACGGCGGCGCAAAGCGTGCGGGACTGGTATGGGTCGTTGAGTGATGACATGCGCTATTATTATTGGAAGTTTTTTGGGCTTTTATATTATTGTCAAGAAAAATATGACGATGCCTTGCATTGCTGTAAAAAGGCAGAAGAGTTGTTGAAGGGAGAATGGAAAACGAGCGGGGAGGAGGCCGATTTGGCTTACTTGTCGGCGCTTGCATGCAGCCGTCTGTGGAAATGGTTCCAATGCCTTCATTACGCCGAGCGAGCGCTGACGCTCAGCCAGGCGGAATACGACTTGCGGCGGAGCGCCGAATGCCATGTGCTGCTGGCGATTTGCTACCGGCGCTGCGGGGAGATCGACAAAGCGGTCGACCATTGTCTGCTGGCCCAAAAGGCGGCGAGGATGGTGGATGATCGACGGCTTCTTGGGATTGTGGAACACAATCTCGGCCACTTGAAAGGAATGAAACGTCAATACCGCGAGGCGGTGCAACATTACGAGAACAGTTTGATCTATAAAGAGGACGCCCCGCTGGATGCTCGGCTCATCACGCTTTTGTCGCTCGTGCGCGTGCATTGCGATGCCAAGCATTATCGCAAAGCGTCGATGGCTGTCGAGGAAGGGTGGAAACAGCTCGAACAAGCCCCTAACGGCGCGTCCGAGCATTATGAGTATTATTTGCATTTTTCCATTTACCGGCTGCTTTTGAGCGAAGAAGATGAACCGTTGGAGCGGCTGCTCAAACAGGAGGCGATTCCATACTTTCAAAAAAAGAAGGAGTATGATGACGCTTCTTTGTATGCCGAATATTTGGCGGATTGTTATATGCGGAGGCGCCAATACAAGCAGGCGGCCCAATATTATCAGCTAAGCTGCTCCCTCTTGCGGACGCAAACCGGCGTTTGAAAGGAGGTGAAGCTCGTGAAAAAGCGGGTCGTTGTGATCGTCGCTCTCGCCATCCTTGGCCTCGCTTCGGCCCTTGGCCAAGGCATCGGGGTGAAAGAGGCGGCAAAAGATGAGCATCCACCGCCGACCGTGATCGCCCGATAAAAGAAGCGGCCGGATTGGCGCTTTGCCTGTCTGTGTTGATCTTCTTCGAACCGATCCGTCTCCTGTTTTCGCCACGGTGCGAAAGCGGGGGATGAGTCGGTTTTTTTGTTTCGTCCGTCAAAGCACGTCCTGTGGAAATCCGTCGGCTCAAGCGAAAAAGATCAATCGTTTTTTCCGCTTGGCAGCTTCGCTGTCGGTCGTGTTTCACTTTGGCCGTTTTGTCGCAGGCGGAAAGCCGCAAAGAGGGAAAAACGGAAAATAGGCTGCCGGATCAGGCCGCATGTCGCCCGATCATTTTCCCAATACCCAATCAAAATATATTGTAATAAAATTTTTATTAGAATAAATAATTCGAAAATATAAGAAAGGGGTAAAGGGAATGAACAAACGGGCGATGCTTGGCGCGATTGGGTTGGCGTTTGGATTGATGGCTTGGCCGCTCGGTGCTTCAGCGAAGGAAAGATCAATGGTGTGGAACGAACAGTGGAAGACGCCATCGTTCGTTTCTGGTCCGCTGTTAAAAGGCGAGGATGCTCCGGAAGAATTGGTTTACCGTTATCTTGATCAAGAGAAGAATACGTTCCAGCTTGGTGGACAAGCCCGCGAACGGCTGAGCTTGATTGGCAAACAAACGGATGAACTCGGCCATACGGTCATGCGTTTTGAACAGCGCTATCACGGCATCCCAGTGTATGGCGCCGTGCTCGTTGCCCATGTCAACGATGGCGAATTGTCCTCTTTGTCGGGCGCGCTTATTCCGAATTTGGACAAACGAACGTTGAAAACAGAAGCCGCTATTTCCGTTCAACAAGCGGAAATGATCGCGAAACAAGATGTGGCTGATGCGGTGACGAAAGAACGGCCGGCGGCCGAAGAGGGAAAACCAACGCGGCTTGTCATCTATCCGGATGGGGAGACCCCGCGCCTCGCCTATGAAGTCAATGTCCGCTTTTTAACCCCTGTCCCAGGCAACTGGATCTACATGATCGATGCCGCGGACGGAAAAGTGTTGAACAAATGGAACCAAATGGACGAGGCGAAGCCGGGCGGCGGGCAGCCGGTCGCCGGCGCGTCGACGGTCGGTGTGGGCCGCGGTGTGTTGGGGGATCAGAAATATATCAATACGACGTATTCCTCGTATTACGGCTACTACTATTTGCAAGACAATACGCGCGGCAGCGGCATTTTTACGTATGACGGACGAAACCGCACCGTTTTGCCCGGCAGCTTGTGGGCCGATGGCGACAACCAATTTTTCGCCAGCTATGACGCGGCGGCCGTGGACGCCCATTATTACGCCGGCGTCGTGTATGATTACTACAAAAATGTGCACGGCCGGCTGAGCTATGACGGCAGCAACGCCGCCATCCGTTCGACCGTCCATTATGGCCGTGGCTACAACAACGCGTTTTGGAACGGTTCGCAAATGGTGTACGGCGATGGCGACGGACAGACGTTTTTGCCGTTTTCCGGCGGCATTGACGTCGTTGGGCATGAGTTGACCCATGCGGTGACGGATTATACGGCCGGGCTTGTTTACCAAAACGAATCCGGCGCCATCAATGAAGCGATGTCCGATATTTTCGGCACGCTCGTGGAGTTCTACGCCAACCGCAACCCGGACTGGGAGATCGGCGAAGACATTTACACGCCTGGGATCGCCGGCGATGCGCTCCGCTCGATGTCCGACCCGGCGAAATACGGCGATCCGGATCATTATTCCAAACGGTACACCGGCACGCAAGACAACGGCGGCGTCCATACAAACAGCGGCATCATCAATAAAGCGGCGTACTTGCTCAGCCAAGGCGGCGTCCATTACGGCGTGAGCGTCACCGGCATCGGCCGCGACAAAATGGGGAAAATTTTCTACCGGGCGCTTGTCTACTATTTGACGCCGACGTCGAACTTCAGCCAGCTGCGCGCCGCCTGCGTGCAAGCGGCCGCTGATTTGTACGGGTCGACAAGCCAAGAAGTCAACTCGGTGAAACAGGCGTTCAATGCGGTTGGAGTGTATTAAGACGAATGAAGTTTCTGACGTCACGCGTCCCGCTATTCGGGGGCGCGTGACGCCTTTTGTGGGCAGGATTTTCCCTAAATGCGTGGAAAAGGAAAAAGAAAACGGGGGAATGGCGATGTACAAAGTGAAAGTGTTTGATAAAGAGCATGAAAAAGATTTGGAAGCGGCGGTCAATGATTTTTTAGCCCGATTGAAAGACGGACAGTTGATCGATGTCAAGTACAGCGTGGCGGCGATGGAATCGGAAGGCGAGCAAATCTACTGTTTTTCCGCCATGGTCATTTACCGGACTTGACACTTCACACGGCTCCAGACTGCGGGATTCTTTGGGCCGTTTTCGTGCTGATCCCCCCAAAGCGGGCGACGCTTTTTTCGTTGCGGCATTTCCATTTCAGGCGGCGAAATTTTGCGATCGCCCGCCTTGAAGACGGGCGTTGTCGGAATGTCAGCGAACGCCCCGGAGCACCCGAGGGGCATGAGGACGGCGGTCAATTCGTTGCTGTCTGCCCCGCGGAGCCGCTCGCCCCGTTTTTTTCCGCCAATGCATAGCGGGCGGCGTTCACGCCGGCGAGCCGCCCGGTGACAAGGGCGGCGGTGATGTTGTAGCCGCCCGTGTAGCCGTGAATGTCCAAAATTTCCCCGCAAAAGTAAAGGCCGGCCATGCATTTGGAGGCCATTGTTTTCGGCTCAATTTCTTTGACCGACACGCCGCCGCCGGTGACGAATGCTTTCTCAAGCGGCAGCGTGCCGTGGACGTAAAAGGTAAACTGTTTGCACTGTCGGACAAACGCCCGCAGCGCCTCATGGCCGACCGTGCCGGCAGAGGCGTGCGGGTCGATGCCGGCCCGCTCGAGCAAAAAGACGGCGTACCGCTCGGGAAGCACCGTTTTGGCGATCGTTTTCATCGCCTTTTTCGGCTCCTCTTTGCACAGCTTGGCGAAATGTTGAAACAGCTCTTCCTGCGTCACGTCCGGAAGCGCGTCGATGCTCATTTCGACCGCGCCGTCCGCCGCTTTTTTCAACGCCTTAACGACAAACTGGCTGCAGCGGAGAGCAGCTGGGCCGGAAATGCCGAAGTGCGTAAACAGCATATCCATCCGGTGGGTGATGATCGGCTTGCCGTTCGGCTTTAAGACGCTTAACGCGACGTCGCGCAGCGACAAGCCTTGCAGCGTCCGCTCTTTGATGAACGGCTCATGCGAGACGATCGGAACTTCGGTTGGAAACAATTCGGTCACCGTGTGGCCCGCTTTTTCCGCCCACGGATAGCCGTCGCCCGTTGAGCCGGTTTGCGGCACCGATTTGCCGCCGACGGCGACGACAACCGCACGGGCGTGGATCGTCTCCCCGCTTTTCAGCGTGACACCGACTGTTTTTCCTTGTTCATACAACACCTCCGCCACTGGCGATTCAAGCCGAACATCGACGCCAAGGCGCGACAATTCGCGAACAAGCGCGTCGACGACCGACTGGGCGCTGTCGCTTTTGGGAAACATGCGGCCGTGGTCTTCCTCCTTGAGCGGCACGCCGAGCCGCTCAAAAAAGCGGATAATGTCTTCATTGTTAAATACGGAAAAGGCGCTGTATAAAAAGCGGCCGTTGCCGGGAATATGGCGGACAATTTCATCCACCGGCAGCCGATTCGTCACGTTGCAGCGTCCGCCGCCGGAGATGGCGAGCTTGCGCCCGAGCTTCGTTCCTTTTTCCAACAAGAGCACCTTCGCCCCTTCTTCGCCGGCGCCGATGGCCGCCATGAGCCCGGACGGACCGCCGCCGATGATGATGACGTCGTATCCCATGTTCATTCCACCCTTTCTTTCTGCGCGTGGCCGATATTTTTCGTTCCATTGACAACTATGGTAAAATAGATACGTTGTCATTTTCAACGTCCATGGCTAGGGAAGGGGTCATATGTCAACATCGAAACTGCTGCGCGGCACGTTTATTTTAACGGCTGGCGTGATGATTTCTCGCCTTCTTGGTTTATTTTACGTCATCCCGTTTTACCATCTTGTCGGCGAGCGCGGCGGGGCGCTGTACGGATACGGCTATGTGCCGTACCAAATTTTTTTGAGCTTGGCGACCGGCGGGCTGCCGGTGGCGGTGTCAAAGTTTGTGTCGAAATACAACGCGCTTGGGGAATACGGCGTCGGCTATCGGCTCTTTCGCTCCGGCCTTGTCTTGATGATCGCAAGCGGCATCGCCTCATGGCTCATTTTGTACGCCCTGGCGCCCATCTTGGCGCCGCACGTCATCGATGCGAAAACGAACGTCAACTCGGTCGACGACGTCACGGCCGTCATCCGCGCGGTCAGCTTTGCGCTCCTCATCGTGCCGGTGATGAGCTTGATCCGCGGATTTTTCCAAGGACATGAGTCGATGGGCCCGACGGCGCTGTCGCAAGTCGTCGAACAAATCGCGCGCATCGCGTTTTTGCTTGGGGCGTGCTACGTCATTTTGCGCCTGATGGACGGCTCGATCGTCTCCGCTGTGAGCGCGGCGACGTTTGCCGCGTTTGTCGGGGCGGCGGCGGGGCTTTTGGTGTTGCTTGTCTATTGGTGGAAGCGGCGTCCGTATTTGCAGTCGCTGCTTGCGCGCGACCGCGGCGAAGCGGACGTGTCGCTTTTGGCGATGTATAAAGAGCTGCTTCTTTCTTCGATTCCGTTTGTGTTTGTCGGCTTGTCGATGTCGCTGTACCAGCTCGTCGATCAGTTTACGTTCAATCACGCGATGGCGGCGGCGGGCCGCGGGAACATCTCGGAGCACGCGTATTCCGTGTTCAACATGTGGGCGCAAAAGCTCGTCATCATACCCGTGACGCTCGCGACCTCGTTCAGCTTGGCGCTCATTCCGACGATTACGAAAGCGTATGTCGCGCAAGACCGGAAAGCGCTGCGGCAATATTTGAACCAGACGTTTCAAGTGCTCATGTTTTTAACGCTCCCGGCGGTGATTGGCATGGCGGTGCTTGCAGGGCCGGTGTACAGCTCGTTTTACAGCTATGATCCGCTTGGTGAACAAGTGTTGCGCTGGTATGCGCCGGCGGCGATTTTGTACGCTTTGTTTTCTGTGACGGCGGCGATCATGCAAGGCATCAACGAGCAGCGGTTTACGGTCGTCAGTTTGACAGCCGGCTTGCTTGTGAAGCTTTTGCTCAACACGCCGCTCATTATGAAATGGTCGGCCGTCGGGGCCATTGTGGCCACGATGGCGGGCTATTTCGTCTCTGTGGCGTTCAACTTATGGGTCATTCAGCGCCGCACGCGCTACCGCTATCGGTTTGTCGCCCGCCGGACGGCGTTTATGGCCATCCTGACGGCGGCGATGTCAGCGGCGGTTATGGGGGTCGAGGCGCTGGCGTCCCGATGGATCGATTACCGCGCCGGCACCGCTGAATCGGTGGGCGCTGTTTCCATCGGCGCAGCGGTCGGGGCGGCCGTCTACTTGTTTCTCAGCATCCGCTCCGGGTTGTTTTCGGCGCTGTTTGGCGACCGGTTTGCGTTTTGGCGCCGGAAAGAGAAAAAGGCGGTATCGTAGACGAGGGTGTATGGGGGGATCGGCCGTTGACCGGACGGCCGTTTCCTAGGAGGCTGGTGATTTAGTACAAAATGCTGCTAGTTCCAGCTATTTCTCAATTAGAAAAACCTTGCGAAATCAGCCTTCTTTTTTTGGCGAAATGCCGCTGATTTGCTCGTGACAGCCGTTTTTCACCGGCCTTCTAGAAGCGGATCGTTTAGGCCGGGAGCCCGGCGGACGGCGCTTCTTGCGAACATCGCGGCGCCCGAACGAAAGGGTTCGACGACGGCTGTTTTTCGCCCTCCCCCATGCCGTTCGGCTTGCGGCAAAAAAAGAAGAAGGCGGTCGTCCCCGCCTTCTTTCTCCATTTCGCTTACGACAGGCCGAGCCGGCGTTCGATGCGATCGAGGCGGCTTTCCACCCGGTCGAGCCGGCGGTCGAGCCGTTCGACGGCCCGCTCAAGCCGTTCGATGCGCCGCGCCCAGTTGGCGAATGGCCCGCCTGGGTATCCGGGCCAAAATTGGCTGGCTGGCGGCTGTTGACGGTAATCATCCAACGTTGGGACATAATAGTAATATTCATTCATCGGCAAATCCCCCTTCTTGATGTTTCCTTCACAGTGTATGGGGGGAAGGCGGAAGCGGACTAGATGAACGCCTAATGAAGGCCATATTTTTAGGAGGGAGATTTGTGGAGCTGCGCATTGACAAGCTGCTCGCCCATATGGGGTATGGGACGAGGAAGGAAGTGAAAAAGCTGCTCAAGTCCGGAGCGGTGAAAGTGGACGGCGCGCCGGTCCGTGATGCGAAAACGAAAGTGCGGCCGGATGAGCAAATCGTGACCGTTTGGGGAGAAACGGTCGAGTACAAGCCATTCATTTACTTGATGATGAATAAGCCTTCGGGGGTCGTTTCCGCGACGGAAGATGCCGTGGAAGAGACGGTCGTCGATTTTCTTGAAGAAGAAGACCGGGCATTTTCCCCGTTTCCGGTCGGGCGGCTTGACAAAGATACGGAAGGGCTGCTGCTCTTGACGAATGACGGCCAGCTCGCCCATCAGCTGTTGTCGCCGAAAAAACACGTGCCGAAAACGTATTTTGCCGTCGTGGACGGGGAAGTGACGGAAGCAGATGTCGCGGCGTTTCAGCGCGGCGTCGTCCTTGATGACGGCTATGAAACAAAGCCGGCCAAGCTCGTTGTGTTGAAATCCGGCCTTCGTTCCGATGTCGAGGTGACGATCACCGAAGGGAAGTTCCATCAAGTGAAGCGGATGTTCCAAGCGGTCGGCAAGCGGGTCGTCTATTTAAAACGAATTCAAATGGGGCCGCTCGCCCTTGACCCGGATTTGGCCGTCGGCGAGTATCGGGAATTGACGGACGAAGAGGTGGACATGTTGAAGCAATACCGGCCAGAGACGGACGAAAAAAAAGGAACCTGACGCGGTTCCTTTTTTATGGAAAAATAGTGGATGTTCATCTGTGGAAAAATGGTTTGCGTTCATCTCTCATCTTGCCTACCCTATTGGCACCGGGTTTACGAAGAGATGCGCACTTTTTTGTTTGTGGTCGTCCATTTGCCCTTGCTTGGGCTGCGAACGAGATCGTTGTACATAAGCACGTTTAAGTCGCGCTGGATCGTTCGTGGGGTGGTGCCGAACTCATCAACAAGCTCTTGGGTCGTAACCGTTCCTTTTTCGCTAATGTACATATACACGGACTTGATGCGGGTAAGCATCCGATGTGTTGAAGGTTTCAAAAGACCACTCCCTATCTTAGCATCATTCGCATGGCACAACCGACCGCTAGCAGATGAGAGATGTCTTTGTCTGTTTACTACCATTGTACACGAAATGAGAGGGAAAATGCTACCCGGTTGCCTCTATTCACGAAAAATTTCAACATTTTGTCATGAAACGGAAATCGATTTGCAACGAATGAAACATTTTGACTTCCTGTTTTTGATATGATACGTTGGCAACAAAGGGTGTTGAATAAGGAAAGGAAGAATGGCGTTGAACATCGACTGGATGAACGAAGCGAAGAAACGAAAAGACGATCTTGTCCGCGACGTGCAAGCGCTTGTCCGCATTCCGAGCGTCCGCGATGATCAGCAGGCGCAGCCGGGCGCGCCGTTTGGGCCCAAGGTGGCCGAGGCGCTTGAGCATATGCTTCGCCGCGGCCGGGAGGAAGGGTTTCGCGTCAAAAATGTGGACGGGTTTGCCGGGCATATCGAAATGGGGCATGGGGAGAAACTTGTCGGCGTGCTCGGCCATATCGACGTCGTGCCGCCTGGGGACGGCTGGACGATGGATCCGTTTGCCGCTGAGGTGCGCGATGGCCGCCTTTACGGGCGCGGCGCGATCGATGACAAAGGGCCGACCGTCGCGGCGTTTTACGCGATGAAAATCATCCGTGACCTCGGGCTGCCGCTTGGCAAGCGGGTGCGGCTTATCATCGGGGGCGATGAGGAAAGCGACTGGCGGTGTGTGGAGCACTATTTTCGTCATGAAGAAATGCCGGATGTCGGATTTGCGCCGGATGCTGATTTTCCGATCATTCATGCCGAAAAAGGAATCATTGACGCCGATTTGGCATACCGCCCGCTTGAATCGGCGGAGGCGGAAGGGCTCGCGCTTGCCTCATTTCGAGCTGGGCGCCGCTACAATATGGTGCCGGATGCGGCCGAAGCGGTGGTGGAAGGAGCGGGACGGACGGAGGAGCTGCTTGGCCTCTATGAACAGTTTTGCCGGGAGCGCGGCGTAAAGGGGAGCATCAGGCAAAGCGAAGGGGCCGTCGTCTTTCAATTGGAAGGGGTGTCCGCTCATGGCGCTGAGCCGGAGCGCGGCAAAAACGCCGGCGTCTATTTGGCGCAGTTTTTGGCGTCGCTTCCGCTCGATGGCCGAAGCCGGCCGTTCATTCAGTTTGTGGCCTCCGCCTTTTTCGGCGATGCCCGCGGCCGGCGGCTTGGCCTTGCGTATCGCGACGAACAAAGCGGCGACTTGACCGTCAACGTCGGGGTGCTGTCGTATGACCGGCAGCATGGCGGAACGATTGGGCTGAACATCCGCTATCCGGTGACGGCCGACGGCGAGGCGATCCGCCGGACGCTCGCTGGCGCCGCGGCTGAACATGGATTCGCGCTCAGCCGGTTCAGCGATACGAAGCCGCATTATATCGACCCGAGCCACGAGCTTGTCCGCACGCTTCAGCGCGTCTACGAAGAGCAGACGGGCGAGCCGGCCCAGCTTTTGGCCATCGGCGGCGGCACATACGCCCGCGCCTTGACCGCCGGGGTGGCGTTTGGCGCGTTGTTTCCGGGCCGTCCGGATGTCGCCCACCAGAAAGATGAGTATATCGAAATCGACGATTTGGTGAAAGCGACCGCCATTTACGCGCAGGCGATTTACGAGCTGGCGAAATAAACGGTGGTCCGCCGCCCCGGCGAAAAAGAGAGCGGGGCGGGCGTTGTTTGAACGAAAGGGGGGACGGGATGGAAGCGGCGTTCAAACGTGAGGCGGCGGTGCGAAAACAGGTGTTTCCGCTCTTTTATTTTCTCATCTTTTTTGCTTTTGGCGCCTTGTTTCCGCTTTTGTCCGTCTATTTGCAGGAAGAGGCGCGCCTTTCGGGGGCGGCGATCGGCTGGATCATGTCGCTTCCCCCGATCGTGACGATGGCGGCCCAGCCGCTTTGGGGCACGGCGGCCGATTATACGCGCAAACCGGTCGAACTGTTGACGCTGGCGCTCGGGGTGACAGCGCTGTTTGGGCTTCTTTATTCGCTGGCCGGAAGCTACCGGGTGTTCGTCGCCTTGACCGTGCTGCTTTCGGCGATGCAAAGCGCCATCGTTCCACTCTCCGACAGCATCGCTCTTCATCATGTGCGCCGCTCGGGCGGAAACTACGGGGCGATTCGGCTTTGGGGATCGATCGGGTTTGCCGCGGCCGTGTTGGTTGTCGGATGGCTGTCCGATCATGTCGCGTTTGCGGTCATTTTTTACGCCTTTTCGCTGGCGCTGCTGGCCGCGTTGGTTTTGGCCGCCCGCCTGCCGCGCTACCCGATGGCGGCGCCGGGGGCGTTGACGCTTCGGGATGTGCGCCGGCTGCTGTCCGTCCGCTCGTTTCAGCTCCTGCTTGTCGCAACATTTTTGCTGTTTGGTCCGATTTTGGCCAATAACTCGTATTTCGGGCTGCTCATTCATGAGTTGGGCGGGACGTTAACTGGCATCGGCCTCGCCTTTTTGTTTGCCGCCGGCAGCGAGGCGCCGTTTATGAAAGCAGCGGATCGGCTCATCGGCCGTTTCGGCATGGTGCGGCTTCTTCTATTGGCTGCGCTCATCTCCGCGGTTCGCTGGCTGTCGTACGCGGTCGACCCGCCTCTTTGGTTTGTGTATGTAACGACGGTCGTCCAAGGCTGCTCGGTCGGGCTGGCGATCCCGACGGCGCTTCAATATGCGCGCCGCTTGGCGCCGGAGCGGGTGCAGGCGACGGCCGTGGCGTTATACTCAGCGGTCGGCAATGGCCTTGGCGCGTGGTTTTGCACGTTGGTGGGCGGATATTTGTTTGAGCGTTGGCAAATCGGCGCTGTCTACTTGTTTTTTAGCATCTGCACGATCGTGGGTGTGCTCGTGCTCCTTTTGCTCGCAAAACGAGAACGAACGGCAGGTGAAGAGAAGTGAAACGAAGCCATTATTTTATCGCTGTTCCGCTGACGTCTGAAGCGAAACAAGCCATTGCCCGATTTTCGGGGGATGCGGCGTCGTCGCTGCCGTTTCGCACATGGGTGCATGAAGAGGACTATCATATCACCCTCGCGTTTTTAGGCGATGTGCCGCCGAAAAAAATGGCGCCGCTGTGCGAAGCGATGGCCGCCGTCGCCGCCAAAAGCGCCCCGTTTTCCCTCGCGCTTGCCGGGCTTGGGACGTTCGGAGAGCGGACGGCGCCTCGCGTTTTTTGGCAAGGAGTCGAAACGGAAGAAGCGTTGAATGGATTGCGGCGCGACGTGTATGAAGCGTGCATGAAGCTTGGGTTTTCCTTGGACCGGCGGCCGTTTGCCCCGCATATTACGATCGCCCGCAAATGGCAGGGAGCCGAACCGTTTCGCCCGGATCGCCTCCGTTCGCTTGCCGCGGCCAAGGCGGTGTTTTCGGTGCCTGAGATCGTGCTGTATCGGACGAATATGGAACGGACGCCGAAGTACGAAGCGATCGCCGTGTTCCCGTTGCTTGGCGCGCCGATGAATGGCCGGAAATAGCAGGTGAAACAATGGGTCAGCTCGTTAAACTCATGGATTGCATTTCCCGCTACGAAACCGATGTGTACTATTATGTGCCGGAATTCATCCGGCTGAAGCAACGGCAATGGGAGCAGGCAAAAGCGCGGTGGCAAGCCGAACGAACGGCTGAGGCCAGCGGATGGCTTGAAACGGGCGAGACGTGGGATGTTTGGCTTGACAAACCGTCATGGTGGGAACGGCTGACGAAACGATGGCGCCGCCGTGCCGCGCTTACGGAAGAAGAGACGTTTTCTCTTGCGCCGATGGCTCGTCCGGCGGCTACTCTGGAGGAATTGAAACAGCAGTTTTTGGATGAGTTGTTCGAGTTGCAGCTGAAATGGGCGAGTTCCACGATGATGTACGTTTCCTCCCTCGATGAGGCCGTGTATGGCGATGAGACGTTGAAATATTTTTTGCAGCGGTTTCCGGATACGCATTTATGCTTTTACCGGCCGGTGGCGATGGTCGGCAAGGCGCCGGTGGAGCTGGAGACGATGATGTTGACGCCATCCGCGCTCTGGTGCATTGCCTTCGTCGAAGGAAGGCCGGACAACATCGTCATGGCGTCAACCGGCCGGTTTTGGGTGGAACAGGCCGGAACGAACGAAACGAGGCTGGTCAACCCGGTCGTGTCGCTGCGGCGGACGGAGCAGATCGTTTCGGAGATTTTTTGCAAACATGGGGTCGATTGGCCGATCCATCTCGTGCTGTTAAACCGCTCCGGCTACATTGACAGCGGCGGTCTTTTTCCGTTTATCCGCTATATTGATAAGCGAAATTATGACGAGTGGTTTTCCCGCCTGCGCCGCTCAGCTCTCCCGCTTCGGCACGGGCAGCTGAAAGCGGCTGAGGCGCTGCTTCGCCATTGCGCCAGCTTTTACGACCGCCGGCAAGACGAGAATATGAACAGCGAGGAAGGGCAACAATAGAAACATCTGTGCATCGATAGGGCGACCGGCCGATGATTTGGCACCGCCCTTTTTCTTTTACGTATGATGGTATTAACCGGAGAAAAAAGGGGTGAACGCACATGCTTCACATCAGCCGAACGTTTGCCGCCTATTTGGACGAGATGGATCAAATCGTTGTGCTTGCGCCGAAATCGCTCGGCTTTGATGGAATGGCGCCGTTTACGCTCGTGGCGCCGAGCGGCGAGGAGATTCCGCTGTCCGTGCAGCACGTCGAGGATGTTGGGGAGACGGTGAAATATGTGTGCCGGTTTGCATCCGCATTCGAGTTTGGAGCGACATACTGGGTGCGTTCTTGCCGCGGGGAGGAGACCGATGTTCAAATCGGCGCCGTTGTGCGTACTCCTGCATTTGATGATCGGTTTTTCTATGATGGGCCGTTAGGAGCGGAGTATTTCAAAGAACAGGCGGTATTTCGCGTCTGGGCGCCGACTGCCACCGCGGTCAGCGTCAAGCTTGTTCATCCGCATCTCGGCGAGATCCGCTGCGTGCCGCTTGAGCGCGGCGAGCGCGGCGTATGGTCAGCCGCCGTCCCCGGCGATTGGGAGCGAGCGCGTTACACATATATCGCCTGCATCAACCGCGTATGGCGCGAGGCGGTGGACCCGTATGCGACTGCTGTTTCGATCAATGGCGAGTTCGGCGTCGTGATCGACTGGGAGAAAACGAAGCTGGCGCCGCCCTCTTCGCCGCTTCCGCCGCTCTGTTCGCCGACGGATGCCATCATTTATGAACTGAGCATCCGCGACTTTACGAGCCACCCGGACAGCGGCGCCGTCCATAAAGGGAAGTATCTCGGGCTGGCTGAAACGAACACAAGCGGGCCGAACGGGACGGCCACCGGGCTTTCGTATGTCAAAGAGCTGGGCGTCACCCATGTGCAGCTCATGCCGTTTACCGATTTTGCCGGGGTTGATGAGCGCGACCCACAAGCGGCTTACAACTGGGGATACAATCCCCTTCATCTATACGCGCCGGAGGGGAGTTATGCGACCGATCCAGCGGACCCATACGCGCGCATCATCGAGTTGAAACAGGCGATCTGCACGTTGCATGAAAGCGGATTGCGCGTCGTGATGGATGCGGTCTACAACCATGTCTACGACCGGGAGCAATCGCCGCTTGAGAAGCTCGTTCCCGGCTATTACTTCCGCTACGACGCCTATGGCCAACCGGCCAACGGCACCGGCGTCGGCAACGACATCGCTTCGGAGCGGCGGATGGCGCGCCGCTGGATCGTCGATTCGGTTGTATTTTGGGCGAAAGAATATGGCATTGACGGGTTTCGCTTTGATTTGATGGGCGTGCACGATATCGAGACGATGAAAGCGGTGCGCGATGCCCTCGACGCCATCGATCCGTCGATCCTTGTGTATGGGGAAGGTTGGGACTTGCCGACGCCCCTTCCTCCGGAACAAAAGGCGACGATGGCCAACGCCAAGCAGCTGCCGCGCTTCGCTTATTTCAATGACCGGTTTCGCGATGCGGTGAAAGGGAGCACCTTTCATTTGCCGGACCGTGGGTTCGCCCTCGGCAACCCAGGCGGGCGAGAACAGGTGAAGCTCGCCATTGCCGGGAGCTTGCGAGCGCTCGGCGGGCTGTTTTGCCACCCGCGTCAGTCGATCAATTACGTCGAATGCCATGACAACCATACGTTTTGGGATAAGATGGAGGCGGCCAACCATGATGAGCCGGAATGGCTCCGGCGGAAGCGGCAAAAGCTGGCGACGGCGATCGTTCTGTTGGCGCAAGGCATTCCGTTTTTGCACAGCGGCCAAGAGTTTTATCGGACGAAAGGCGGCGATGGGAACAGCTACCGATCGCCGGATGCGGTCAATCAGCTGGATTGGGAGCGGAAAAGCCGCTATGAAGACGACGTCCGCTACGTTCAAGGATTGATCGCTCTTCGCCGCGCGCATGGCGCGTTCCGCCTCGCGACGGAAGCGGAAGTGCTGCGTCATTTCACGTTTCTTGAGCCGCTGCCGCCGTCGGTCATCGCTTACCGATTGCATGATGTCGCCGTCTATGGGCCTTGGGAGGACATCATCGTCGTGCATCATAACGAGGAGAAAGAGACCGCCATTGCGCTCCCCGACGAGCGCGAGTGGGCGGTTGTATGCGACGGACAGCGATGCGGGACAACGCCCTTTGGCCAAGCGCGCGGCATGCTTCGGCTCGACGGCGTCGGCACATGGGTGCTCGTCCAGCCTGCAGGGTGACCGCTCAGACGGCGCGCCGGAATCGTCTCAAGGTTTGCAGAGGAGCGGTGGTTATCGATCTGATGAAACATGCCGCCGTTGAGACGAAACGGGAAAGGGCGGCCGACCGGAGTGGGAGCCGCGGGGCGCTTCCGCTTTGGCAGTTTTAAGCAAGGCGTTTGCCGAGAAAAATGTTTGCATGCCGGAGCGGTATTTCAGTATAATACAAGTAAAATGGACGGAAGAAGGACGCGGCCTGGCCGTCCTTTTTATTTGGGCGCGAGAAGCAAACGGAGACGTTTCTATTTTTAAGTCGCAGGTGAACACGCTTGGAACAGTTACTAGGTAAGGAGTGGGAGATCACTCCCGCTGGCGGCGCTACAGGGGATGCGTATTTTGCGGAATATGAAGGAAAGAAATTGTTTTTAAAGCGGAATTCTTCTCCGTTTCTTGCTGTATTGTCGGCCGAGGGCATCGTCCCGAAGCTTGTATGGACGAAGCGGCTCGAAAACGGCGATGTGTTTACGGCCCAGCAATGGCTGAACGGCCGGGAGCTGAAGCCGTGGGAGATGGGAAGCGAGCAAGTGGCGGCGCTGCTAAGGAAAATCCATCGTTCAAAAGAGCTGGTGACGATGCTGAAGCGGCTCGGCAAATCTCCGCTGCGCGCAAAGAAAATGCTCGCTCTCCTCGCTGAGCAACAGCGGCGCCATCCGGCCGGTGGTTCTGTCGTCTGTCAGGCGCTTGACTGGCTTGAACAGCATGTTTCGTCATTGCCGGATGGCGAATATGTTGTCTGCCACTGTGACATCAATCATAACAATTGGCTGCTGGCCGACGATGGCACGTTGTACTTGGTCGATTGGGACGGAGCGATGATCGCTGATCCGGCGATCGACATCGGCATGCTGCTTCATCTGTACATTCCGCGCGTCGAATGGGAAGCATGGCTCGACCGATATGGATGGGCATGGAGCGAGGAGCTTGGCCTCCGCCTAAAGTGGTATACGATCGCTCATACGTTGCACTCGCTGTTTTGGCCGAAAGGGAAGGACGGCGAAAAAGAAAAGAAGCAGTCGCTTCGGTTATTGGAACGGGTCATCACGGAGCACTGATAACGTCCTGTGCGCCGCTTCTGTCGAAATGGGTGAAACACAGGCGGCACTTTCCGGCGCTCGACCGGCGGCCGCCGTTGTCCTGATCATATCAGTGTTTGGCCGAAGAAGACGTTGTGGCAGCGTGAAAGCGCAGGGGAAGGTCAAGACAGCTCGTTTAACCAATCAGCGAGCTGGCCTTGGTGGGCGGAAATGTGGGCGTTTAAGTCAGCGCTGTATTTCCCGCCTTGGCCATAAGCGTAAATATGGGGGAGAATTTGCTTGACTTGGCTGTTCACCTCATCGTTGGCGAGCAGCGATTTGGCGAGCCGTTCAATTTGTTCGCATTCGGAAACCGTTCCGCAACAATCGAGCTGATGTTCGGATAAAATGTCGCGAAGTACGGTCAATTGATGGTTATGGTCGAGCGGCATGCTGGTCACCATCCTTTCGCCAGGCTGTACGGTTTTATGATGCCCGGATCGAGCCGAGTGTATGCCCGGGCGTTTTTTCGCGTTTGCTTCTTTGGCGCGAGTGTGGTATCGTCAAACCAACAAACGGAAACAAGGCTGAGGTGTCAATATGCGTTTGCGCAACAAACCGTGGGCGAAAGACAAAATCGCCGCGTATCCGCAATACGTCATTCCCGATCCCGAAACAAAGCGCGGGCGATGGCGCGAGCTGTTCGGCTGTGATCGGCCGATCCATGTCGAGATCGGGACGGGGAAAGGCAAATTTATCACGGAAATGGCCAAACTTCATCCGGATGTCAATTTCATCGGCATCGAGCTGTACCCGAGCGTGCTCGTGTCCGCGCTTGACAAACTGATCGAAAGCGGGCTCGCGAACGTCAAGCTGCTGAACGCCAATGCGAAAGATCTGACCGCGTTTTTTGCCGACGGGGAAGTGTCGCGCATTTATTTGAACTTTTCCGACCCATGGCCGAAAAAGCGGCACGAAAAGCGGCGGCTGACGTATCGGGACTTTTTGGCGCTCTATGACCGCATTTTGGCGGAAGACGGAGACATCCATTTGAAAACGGACAATCAATCGTTTTTCGAATACTCGCTTGTCAGTTTGTCGCAATATGGGTTTGTGCTCGCATCGGTCCAGCTCGACTTGCATCAAAGCGGCATGACGGACAATGTCATGACAGAGTATGAGGAAAAATTTTCCGTCAAAGGAAACCGCATTTACCGATGCGAGGCGGTGCGCCCGCCGCGGCGGTCGTCATAGGCCCGAACCGATTGGTCGGGTCTTTTTCTATTTCCGATTGATGGAGAAAATGGTACACTAGTGGAGGGGGGAGAGAGGAAATGGAACAGTTGCGAATTGGACAAGTCACATTGACATGGCTGCAAGGCGGCGTCACCCATCTTGACGGCGGGGCGATGTTTGGCGTCGTGCCGAAACCGCTTTGGTCGAAAAAATATCCGCCGAACGACAACAATCAAATCGAGCTGCGCACCGATCCGATTTTGGTGGAAGCCTATGGAAAACGGCTGCTCATTGAATCCGGCATCGGCAACGGCAAGCTGACCGACAAGCAAAAGCGCAACTTCGGCGTCACGGAAGAATCAGCGATTGATGAATCGCTTGCTGGGCTTGGGCTGACGCGGCGCGACATCGACATCGTCATCATGACCCATTTGCATTTTGACCATGCGTGCGGATTGACCGTTTGGGAAGACGGACGGCTCGTGCCGGCGTTTCCGCGCGCGGCGATCATCACCTCGGATGTCGAGTGGGAGGAAATGCGAAACCCGAACATCCGATCGCGCAATACGTATTGGAAAGAAAATTGGGAGCCGATCGCGGATCAAGTCGTTCCGTTTACAAAGGAAACGGAAGTCGTTCCTGGCATCCGCCTCGTCCATACCGGCGGGCATAGCGCCGGGCATGCGATCGTGCTCATCGAATCAGACGGGGAGATGGCCATTCATCTTGGCGATTTGCTTGGCACGCACGCCCATCAAAACGTCCTTTGGGTGATGGCGTACGACGATTACCCCATGGATTCGATTTTTGCCAAACAGCGATGGCTCCCGTACGGCGTAAAGCAAAATGCGTGGTTTACCTTCTACCATGATGCCTACTATCGGGCTGTGAAATGGCAGGAAGACGGGACGATGGCCGCCGCCGTGAAGCGGGAGCGGCCGCTATGACAGCGGCTTGGCGTCCACGATGGCTCCCGTGTAGGCGTTGATGAAAAACTCGTCATCCCCGTCGTCGCGGCAGACGCCGCCGCGGTATACGGTGTACGCCAGGCCGTTTTTCTCATACCGCTCCGGGGCGGATTGAATCCAGGAACCGCGGATGGCGCGCGGACCGCCAAGCGCGGCTTTCGCCAGCGCCAGCGCTTGTTCCGGAGAAAGAAGCGCCGGTTTGGAAGCGGAGCGGATCGCATAGATGGCGGCCGCGCCGACGGCGGCGCCAACGAGCCATTTTTTCCAAGCCATCAAATATTCCCTCCTTGCTTCTGTCGCTATCGTTTAGTATAGCCGATTTTGACGGAACATGTAAGGAGAACAAAGCGAACCCGAATCGAGTCGAGAACAGGAAGGAAGACCGATGATGAAGGAAGAAACGCTGCGATTGTTTCAAACGTTGACCGAGCTTCCGGGAGCGCCGGGCTATGAGCACCCGGTGCGGCAATTCATGCGCCAAGAGCTCGCGAAATACGCCGATGACATTGTGCAAGACCGCCTCGGGAGCCTTTTTGGCGTCAAACGCGGTGATGAGGCGGGCCCGACGGTGATGGTCGCCGGCCATATGGATGAAGTCGGGTTTATGGTGACGGCGATCACCGACAATGGCATGATTCGGTTTCAGCCGCTCGGCGGCTGGTGGGATCAAGTGCTGCTCTCCCAGCGCGTGCAGATTATCACGGACGGAGGGCCGGTCATCGGCGTGATCGGGTCGATTCCGCCGCATTTGCTTGATGAGGAGCAGCGCAAGAAACCAATGGAGATGAAAAACATGTTGATTGACATCGGAGCGGAAAGCCGTGAAGATGCCGAACGAGTCGGCGTCCGCCCCGGTCAGCCGATCGTGCCGGTCAGCCCGTTCACGGTGTTGGCCAACGGAAAAACCGTGATGGCAAAAGCGTGGGACAATCGGTTTGGCTGCGGGTTGGCGATCGAGTTGTTAAAAGAGCTGAACGGCGAAACAGTGCCGAACGTCTTGTACGCTGGGGCGACCGTGCAGGAAGAAGTTGGGCTGCGGGGGGCGCAGACGGCGGCGGCGATGATCAACCCGGATATCTTTTTCGCCTTGGAAGCAAGCCCGGCCAACGACATGTCCGGCGACAAGCAGGCGTTCGGCCATATCGGCAAAGGGGCGCTCATCCGCTTGTACGACCGGACGATGATTACGCACCGGGGCATGCGCGAGTTTGTGCTCGACACCGCGGAAACGATTGGCGTCCCGTATCAGTTTTTCATTTCCCCAGGCGGCGGAACCGACGCCGGGCGGGTCCATATCGCCAACCGCGGCGTGCCGTCGGCCGTGATCGGCATTTGCGCCCGCTATATTCATACGCATGCGTCGATCATTCATGTCGACGATTACGCGGCGGCCAAACAGCTCATCGTTGAGCTCGTCAAACGGTGCGACCGGACGACGGTCGAGACGATTCGCCAAAACAGCTGAGGAGAAGCGAGCGCTTCTCCTTTTCCATGACAAGGAGGGCACTGGATGAAAACCGTTGCGGTTGGAACGAACAACGAAGCGAAAATCGCCGCCGTTCGGGCGGTGCTTTCGGAAAAGGAATACCGCATTGTATCGCTTGAGGTGCCATCAGGCGTTTCCGCGCAGCCGCTGTCCGATGAAGAGACGCGGCTTGGCGCCATCCGGCGCGCCAAACGGGCGCTCGAAGCGGCCGAGGCGGACATCGGCATCGGATTGGAAGGCGGCGTGACGAAGATCGATGGGCAATGGTGGCTGTGCAACTGGGGGGCGCTCGCTGACCGAAACGGAGTGGTGGTGGCCGCCGCCGGCGCCCGCCTCACCCTCCCGCCGGACGTCGGGGCCGGCATCGAGGCGGGGCGCGAGCTCGGCGACGTGATGGAAGCGTACACCGGGAGGAGGAACGTTCGGCGGAAAGAAGGTGCGGTCGGCGTGTTGACGAACGGGCGCGTTGACCGATCGGCGATGTTTTCCCACATCGTCGAGCTTTTGGCCGGTCAATATGAATGGCTTTGTCAAAACGGGTCGTTCCATGTATGATAAATAACGAACGGTCATGCCGATGATGGCGGCCGGCTGAATGAGCGGGCCGCGTTCCACCAAGGAGCTGGATCGAGCGGCCGGCAAAGCGAGGGGCGGCACCAAACGGTGAAAACGCCGCGCGGGCATGGCCTGGCATTTTCAACGCCGGATGCGCCTTTGGCCAAGCCCCGGCCGAAAGAGGGAAACGGAAGGCACGGGCGCCGGCAAAACAAGGAGGAACACGAATGAATAGCCGGCAAATGTATGAGAAGATTAAAGAGCGTCTCGTCGCCCACCGGCACTGGACGTTTCGCTTTGATCCCAAGCAAGACGCAATGCGCGTGGAAGACCGCCGCACGAAAAAAGGCGTGACGATCTCGCTTCCTGGCGTGATCGCCAAATGGCACGAACAAAAAGACGAGGCGGTGCGCGAAGTCGTTTATTATGTGGAGCAAACGTTGAAAACGATGGAGGAAGACGCGGCGCTTTCCGGCAACGAGCGAAACATTTATCCCGTCATTCGCTCGGCGTCGTTTCCGACGGAGACGAAAGAAGGCATTCCGTTGCTGTTTGATGATCATACAGCCGAAACGCGCATTTACTATGCGCTCGACCTAGGCAAAACGTATCGCTTGATTGATGAGCGCATGCTGGAGAAAGACAAATGGAGCCGCGAGCGGGTGAAGGAAATCGCCCGTTTCAACGTCAGGTCGCTGCCGACGCCGGTGAAAGAGGACCGGGTGGCGGACAACGTGTTTTATTTTTTGAACACAAATGACGGCTATGATGCGAGCCGCATTTTAAACGAATCGTTTTTGGCCGACATGCGGGCGCGCGTGGAAGGAACGATGGCCGTCGCTGTTCCGCATCAAGATGTGCTCATCATCGCTGATGTGCGCAACGACATCGGTTATGACGTGCTCGCGCAAATGACGATGAGCTTTTTTGCCGGCGGCCGCGTGCCGATCACGGCGCTGTCGTTTTTATACGAAAATGGGAAACTTGAACCGATTTTCATTTTAGGAAAAAAACGGAGAACGTAACGGCAAGGAGGAATGAAGCGATGAACGTGTTTTACAACCGAGAAGGGGTCGGCGACGTGTTGCTCGTGTCGCTGAAACCGGCGGCGGATGAGGAACGGACGTTTGTCAGACAAGGCGATGTCGTCCGCATCATGTCCGAACGGACGGGCGAGACGGTCGGCTATAACATTTTTTCCGCGTCTTCATACTATCCGTTTTCCGGCAACGGTCCGCTGGAAGTGAATGAGGAGCTTGTCGGCGTCATCAACGACATCTTGGCGAAAAACGGTTTTGACGAACCGATCGAAGCTGACTTGTCGCCGAAGTTTGTCGTCGGATATGTGAAAGAGAAAACGAAGCATCCGAACGCCGATAAATTGAGCGTCTGCCAAGTCGATGTCGGCGGTGAGGTGCTGCAAATCGTCTGCGGAGCGCCGAACGTCGCCGAAGGGCAAAAAGTCGTCGTCGCCAAAATCGGCGCCGTGATGCCAAACGGCCTCGTCATTCAAGAAAGCGAGCTGCGCGGCGTCCGGTCATCCGGCATGATTTGTTCGGCCCGCGAGCTTGGGCTGCCAAACGCCCCGCAGGAGAAAGGCATTTTGGTGCTGTCCGATGAGTATGAGGTCGGCCAGCCGTTCGTTTTTTGACGTTCCGACGGGCGGTGCAGACGGATTCCGACTGTTGTTTCGCCACTGGAACGACGCCAGTGGCATTTTTTCCGACAATGAAGGCAAAGAAAGAGTGACGTGATGGATGAAATTTTGGAAACGATGGCTTCGTTTTCTCACGAGCGACGAGGAAGAGGAAGGGAACGAACAGCGAGCGAATTCCCCTCTGTCGGCCGACACGCCCGAACGCGGCGCGGTGAATGTCATTTACCAATATCCGCAAGGCCGCTTCCGCTTTCCGTTGATTCCGGATGACCAGCCGGGTGAAAATCGGGAAAGGCCGAGGCGGGCGAAAAGCGAGGCATCCCGGCCGCTGCCGAGTCGGCGCTCGTCGGCTGGCGTTTCAAGGGAAATAGCGGAAAAACGGCCGTTCCGCCCGTCCGATGTGCCATCCCCGGTTTTTGGATATGATCGGAATCGGGGGAAACAGCGGCAACGAGCGGATGAACCCGAGCTGACCGCGGGGGGCATGGAGAATCGGAGCGATGAGGCGGTTCGGGAAGAGGCCCTCCGCGGCGAAGCGACACGGCGAGACGCGCGAGAGGGCACGGAAAGCCGGGCGGCTGAACCGCCAAAAGAAGAGGCGCCTTTGGCCAAGGGGGCAGAGGAATGGAACGAAGACGCGAGCGGAGCGATGCCCGCGGCTGTTATGGAAACGGAAGGAAAACATGAGCTGGCGCCGGCGGCAGGGCAGGAAGAACGTGATGCCGAGGCGGATGAAAAGAAAGGGCAGGAGCTGGACGAACGAGGCAACGAACGCGCGCCGCACGCAACAGACGGCGGCTTGGAGAGCGAAGGACGAGGGGTGCCGTCACAGATGAGGAATGGCGACGGAGGGCGCGCTTCTTCGACAGAACAGCGGGAGAAGACCCCAGATCGCGAAATCCGTCACTCGGCGGCGTCCGCGGGCCGGAAGGAGGCTTCCCGCCCCGAACGAACGCGCATCCCGTATAATGTGATCATGTTAAAGCAAGATTGGCGCAAACTCGAAGAAAAGGCGGCGAATCGATCGAACGGCTGCGTACTGCCGCCATTGGCGCTTCTTGAACCGCCCGAGAAAGCGGCCGAACGCGACGAGCAGTGGCTTCGCGACCAATGCCAGCGTTTGGACCGGACGTTTGCGAGCTTCCATATCGGCGCCAAAGTCGTTGGGGCGACGCAAGGACCGACGGTGACGCGGTTTGAAGTGCAGCCGGATTTAGGAGTGAAAGTGAGCAAGATTACGAGTTTAATCGATGATATCAAACTCAGTCTGGCGGCGAAAGATATTCGCATCGAGGCGCCGATCCCGGGAAAACGGACGATTGGCATTGAAGTGCCGAACCGAACGAGCCGTCCGGTGCGCCTGCGGGAAATTTTAGAAAGCGAAGCGTTCCGTAAAAGCCCATCGCCGCTTACCGTGGCGCTTGGGCTTGACATTAGCGGTGCGCCGGTCGTGACTGACATCCGAAAAATGCCGCATGGGCTGATCGCCGGGGCGACCGGGTCGGGAAAAAGCGTATGCATGAACGCGATGCTTATCAGCATGTTGTATAAAGCAGCGCCGCACGAAGTGAAATGGCTGCTCATTGATCCAAAAATGGTCGAACTGGCGCCGTACAACGGGCTGCCGCATTTGCTCAGCCCGGTGATCACCGAGGCGAAGGCGGCGGCGGGGGCGCTCAAGTGGGCGGTCGGCGAAATGGAACGGCGGTATGAACAGTTTGTCCACGCCGGCGTGCGCGATATTGAAAAGTATAACGCCCATCTTCGCGAACGCGGAAGCAGCGAGCCGCCGCTGCCGTACATCGTCATCGTCATTGATGAGCTCGCCGACCTGATGATGGCCGCCCCAGCCGATGTCGAAGAATCGATTTGCCGGCTGGCGCAAAAGGCGCGGGCGTGCGGCATCCATTTGTTGATCGCGACGCAGCGGCCGTCGGTCGATGTTCTAACCGGGTTGATCAAGGCGAACATTCCGACGCGCATCGCGTTTTCCGTCTCCTCCCAAGTCGATTCGCGCACCATTTTAGATGTGAATGGGGCTGAGCGGCTGCTTGGGCGCGGCGATATGCTGTTTTTGGAAAATGGTTCGGCCAAGCCGGTGCGGCTGCAAGGCTGCTTTATTTCTGATGAGGAAATCGAGCGGGTGGCAGCGCACGTGAAAGAGAAACAAGGCCCATCCTATCTGTTTGATCCGGACGATTTTCGGCAAACGGCGTCGATGGGCGGCGAGGATGACGAACTGTTCGAGGAAGCGTGCCGGTTTGTCATCGCCCAAGGAGGGGCGTCGACATCGAGCCTGCAGCGTCATTTCCGCATCGGCTACAACCGCGCCGCCCGGTTGATCGAGATGATGGAGGAACGAGGGTTGATTTCGGAGGCGCGCGGCAGCAAACCGCGCGATGTGTTGATGAGCGAGGACGAGTGGGAGCGCTGGCGCGAGCAGAACAGCTGAGGGCGGGCGGCCTCCTTTGGGCGGGCGGTAGTGTTTTGCCTCCTTGCGTGCTATAATGAGGAAATGAAATGGATGGTGCACCGCAATGAGAGAAATGGCAAAACGAGATGGATATCATATACTGTCTTACAGAGAGACGATGGTTGGAGGGCTTAACGATGACAGCTTACCATTTTGTAGGCATTAAAGGCACGGGGATGAGCGCGCTCGCGCAAGTGCTTCATGACCTTGGCTATACGGTGCAAGGGTCGGATGTAGAGAAATGGTTTTTCACGCAAAAGGCGCTTGAAGAGCGGGGAATCCCGGTGCTGCCTTTTTCGAAAGACAATATTCGCCCAGGTTATACGGTCATTGCCGGCAACGCATTTCCGGATACGCATGAGGAAATCGAGGCAGCCCGTCAGCTTGGTGTGCCTGTCATTCGTTACCATCGCTTTTTAGGCCAGCTGGCAGGCAAGTTTACGAGCATCGCGGTGACCGGTTCGCATGGAAAGACGACGACGACGGGGTTGCTTGCCCATGTGATGCAAGGAGCCCATCCAACGTCCTATTTGATCGGAGACGGCACGGGAAAAGGAGAGCCAGGGAGCAAATACTTTGTGTTTGAAGCGTGCGAATACCGCCGGCACTTCCTTTCCTACTTTCCAGATTATGCGATCATGACAAATATTGACTTTGATCACCCAGATTATTTTGCCAATGTCGACGATGTGTTTTCCGCTTTCCAGCAAATGGCGAATCAAGTGAAAAAAGCGATCGTCGCCTGCGGGGATGATCCGTATTTGCCGAACATTCAGGCGAAAGTGCCGATTTTGTTTTATGGATTCGGCGAAGAAAACGATTTTCAGGCGCGCAATATCGTCAAGACGACGGAAGGGATGGCGTTTGATGTGTTCGTGCGCAACACATTTTTCGCTTCGTTTGCCATTCCGCGCTTCGGCACTCATAACGTATTGAATGCTCTCGCCGTGATCGCCCTCTGCCACTACGAAGGGGTGGATGCGGGCACAATCGCCAAGCGGCTGCAAACGTTCCAAGGCGTGAAGCGCCGCTTCAGTGAAAAAACGGTCGGGCGCCAAGTGCTGATCGATGATTACGCGCATCATCCACGCGAAATTACGGCGACATTGGAGGCGGCAAGGCAAAAATATCCGGGGCGCGAAGTGGTGGCGATTTTTCAGCCGCATACGTATACACGGACGCAGACGTTTTTGCGCGAGTTTGCCGAAAGTTTGCTGCAAGCGGACCACGTGTATTTGTGCGACATTTTCGGCTCGGCGCGCGAACATGAGGGCAAGCTGACGATCCGTGATTTGCAGGCGCAAATTCCGCGTTCCCAGCTGCTTGAGGAACAAAACGTAGCCGTGTTGAAGCAGCATCAAGACGCGGTGTTGGTGTTCATGGGCGCCGGCGACATTCAAAAGTTTCAACAAGCGTACGAACGGGCCGTTCTTTCCGCCTGACGGCCGACAGGGAACGGGCTGTGATGAAGATGGCCCGTTTTTCCTGTTTCAAAAAGGAAGCCGTCTTTTCTATGTCGAAGTTTGAAAGCGGGAAAAGATGGGTACAAAGGGAATGAAACGTTCGAATGGGCAAGGAGGGAATCGGGTGGAATGGCTTTTGTATGGAAGCGTGGCGCTCATCGCGCTTGCTTTTTTGCTGCTTGTCGTTTACATAGCCAAGACGCTCATCGTTTTGCAGGAAACGCTGCGCCGGCTGACAGCGGCGATCGACCATGCCGATGAGCAAGTGCAAACGGTGGCGAAAGAAGTTCGTGAACTTCTCCATACGGCTAACGGCATTGCCAGCGATGTGCAAAAAAAAGCAGAAACGCTAAATGGCGCAATCGAAGCGGTCGGAGAGATCGGCGGCACGATCCGTTCGCTCAACCGCGCGCTTCGGCAGGCGGCTGCCGGTTTGTCGGCGCGGGCGGGCCTGGAGCAAGGAAAATGGGTGAAGGCCTTGCGCTGGACAAATGTTTTGCTCGATTTACGGGAAAAATGGAGAAAAAAACAATCGTTAAAGGAGGGTGTATCGAATGGCGAAAAATAACGGTGGATTTTTGCTTGGCGCGCTGGTCGGCGGCATCGCCGGCGCGGCTGCTGCGTTGTTTTTGACGAGCGAAAAAGGGCGGAAATGGCTGGCCGAGTGGAGCAACGATGAAACGTGGGAGCCGGTGAAAACAACGGCTGTCGAATGGTTGGAAACGGCGAAAGAGAAAACGAAGGAAATCGCCAGCTTCATTCCGTTGAAATCCTCGACGGCGCCAGCTGGCGGGGAAAACGATGGAGAGGAAGCCAAGGAGGCGACGATTCCGATTCCGCCATCCGCCGGGCCAGCCGACCGGGAAACGCTGCAAAAGCTGCTTGAGGAAGCCGAGGCGGCGCTTGATGACGCCGAGCAAAACATCACATCGCGAAAAGAAGCGGAGTGAGAGATGGGAATGGAGAAGCTGGAGACGATCGAACAGTTTGACCGCGTCATGAAGGAAACGGAGCGTTTTTTGTTCGTCAAGCATAGCCTCACCTGCCCGATCAGCCAGGCGGCGTTTGGCGAATGCGAGAAGTTCGCCGCTGATCACCCGGAGCTCGCGGTGTACTGCTTGTACGTTCAGGAAGCGCGTCCGCTGTCCAACTACATCGCCGAGGCGACCGGGGTGAAACACGAGTCGCCGCAAGTGCTGCTGTTTGAAAACGGCCGCGTCGTCTGGCATGCGTCCCATTGGGCCATTACGTATGGCGCGCTCTCGGAGCATGTCGGCGCTTGACCGTCCGCCTTTACTGCGGGCGGTTTTTTGCACACTTTTTGCTTTATCGCTTAAAAGCGTTTAATCAAAAAAGCATTTTTTTCGTGACAACGATAGCTCCATCGATTATAATAAACACTAATTAAACGACTTCGCTCTCCAAGACGGGGGCGCCGCTTGCCGGCAAGCGGCGAAAACAATGCACTACACTTGGCGAAAGGATGAGAAAAGCATGAGCAATGAGAGATTAGACGAACTGCGGGCGCGAGTCGATGAGATCAACTTGCAGCTGTTGAAACTGATCAATGAACGGGGACGGCTCGTTCAGGAGATCGGAAAAATTAAAGAAGCGCAAGGGACGCACCGCTACGACCCGGTGCGCGAACGGAAAATGTTGGATCTCATTTCCGAGCATAACGATGGGCCGTTTGAAACGTCGACGCTGCAGCACATTTTCAAGGAAATTTTTAAAGCAGCGCTCGAGCTGCAGGAAGACGACCACCGCAAGGCGCTCCTTGTCTCGCGGAAAAAGCATCCGGAAAACACGATTGTTGAAGTGAAAGGCGAGCGAATCGGCGACGGCAATCAATATTTCGTCATGGGCCCGTGCGCTGTGGAAAGCTATGAACAAGTCGCTGCGGTGGCGGAGGCCGTGAAAAAACAAGGGATCAAGCTGCTGCGCGGCGGCGCCTACAAACCGCGCACGTCGCCGTACGATTTCCAAGGGCTCGGCGTGGAAGGACTGAAAATTTTGAAACGGATCGCCGATGAGTTTGATTTGGCGGTCATCAGTGAAATCGTCACGCCGGCGGACATTGAAATCGCCTTGGACTATATTGACGTCATCCAAATCGGCGCGCGCAACATGCAAAACTTTGAGCTGCTTAAGGCAGCCGGCCAAGTGAATAAGCCGATTTTGCTGAAGCGCGGCTTGGCGGCGACGATCGAAGAATTCATCAACGCCGCTGAGTACATCATGTCGCAAGGAAACGGGCAGATCATTTTGTGCGAGCGCGGCATCCGTACGTACGAGCGGGCGACGCGCAACACGCTCGACATTTCAGCTGTGCCGATTTTGAAGAAAGAAACGCACTTGCCGGTGTTCGTCGATGTCACCCACTCAACGGGGCGGCGCGATCTGCTCATCCCGTGCGCCAAAGCGGCCTTGGCGATCGGCGCCGACGGCGTCATGGCCGAAGTGCATCCGGACCCGGCCGTCGCCTTGTCCGATTCCGCCCAGCAAATGGACATCGCCCAATTCAACGAGTTTATGGAAGAAGTGCGCGCGTTCCAACGTCAGTTCGTTCGGGCGTAAGAGAGCGAGGCCGGCAAAAAAGCAAGGTGCGACATTTCCACATGAAAAGACGTCCCATCGTGTTGGGGACGTCTTCTGTTTTGGGTGCGGATGGAAGCCGATTGCCGAAAGAAGACAGTGAAATGACGGCTTCTCTTTCATGCCGATGGCCGATTTCGGATAAACTACTCGTGAACGGTTTGTGAACAAACCGGCAAAATGGTTGCGATTTCGTTGCGAGTTGGCGATAATGTATCGTATGATAGTTGTACATACATTCGGATTTTGACCGGTTATCGGATCGAGCGAAAAGGAGTGAAACAACATGACGGTAACGATTTATGATGTGGCGCGGGAGGCGAACGTCTCGATGGCGACCGTCTCGCGCGTCGTCAATGGCAACCCGAACGTCAAACCGTCGACGAGGAAAAAAGTGCTTGAGGCCATCGAGCGGCTCGGCTACCGCCCGAACGCCGTGGCGCGGGGGCTCGCCAGCAAAAAAACGACGACGGTCGGAGTGATCATCCCGGATATTTCGAGCATTTTCTTCGCCGAACTGGCGCGCGGCATTGAGGATATCGCCACAATGTACAAGTACAACATCATTTTGAGCAACTCCGACCAAAACAAAGAAAAAGAGCTGCATTTGCTCAACACGATGCTCGCCAAGCAAGTGGACGGCCTGTTGTTTATGGGCGGGACGATCACCGAAGAGCACGTCGCCGAATTTCAAAAATCGTCGGTGCCGATCGTGCTGGCGGCCACCATCGGGCCGGAGGAGATTCCCTCGGTCAACATCGACTACGAGCAGGCGGCGTTTGAAGCCGTGACGTATTTGCTGGAAAAAGGAAACCGCCGCATTGTCTATGTGACCGGTCCGACTGACGACCCGATCAACCAGCGGAAGTTGGCTGGCTACCGGCGCGCGCTTGAGGAACACGGCGCGCCGTATGAGGAAGAGCTCGTCATTGAGGGCGACAACTCGTACGACTCCGGCTTGGAGGCGTATGAGAAAATGACGGAGCTTGCCGAACGGCCGACGGCAGTGTTTGCCGGCACGGACGAAATGGCGCTCGGCATCATCCACAGCGCCCAAGACCACGGGGTGCGCGTGCCGGATGAACTGGAAGTCGTCGGTTTTGACAACACGCGATTGGCGACGATGGTGCGGCCGCGGCTGACGACCGTCGTGCAGCCGATGTACGACATCGGGGCGGTGGCGATGCGGCTCTTGACGAAGTATATGAACAAAGAGCCAGTGGACCACCATATCGTTGTCTTGCCGCACCGGCTTGAAGTGCGGGAGTCGACGAAATGAAAAAAGCTGGCCTCAACATGGGGGCCAGCTTCTTGCTTGCTTTGCTCCATTTCTTTTTTGACGGCTGCAATCGCCTTGCAGTCGGCCCGTTTTTCGGTGAAAACGGAAGTTGACTAGGAAAACAGGACGTAGAAATCCGTTGTTTTCTGTAAATGGAGAAAAAAATCAAGTCCCCGCCCGGCGTTGACTGCGGATGAAATACAACGCCTTTTCCACCGTCTGGGCATTTTTTTCGCTGATCTCCGCTTTGCGCGGGATCGGGGGATACAAGTCATCCGGGTCGTCCCACTCAAGCGGAAGCGCGACGGGTGAAAGCGGTTGCCAACGTTCGCGCCACTCATCCGGCAACGGGCCGGACACATCGGCTTGTCCCGTCATCTCGAGCCAAAGGAGCGCCCATGCCCGCGGCACGACGCGCCAGATGTCATAGCCGCCGCCGCCGACGGCGATCCAGCGTCCGCCGCAATATTCATGCGCGATTTCGTGCGCGAGCTTCGGAATGGCGCGGTACGTTTTCATCGTCACCGACAAATGGGTGAGCGGATCGTAATAGTGGGCGTCGACGCCGTTTTGCGTCACGATGACATCCGGGCGGAAAAAGTCGGCGATTTCCCGAAGCGCGGTCGTATAGGCGGCGATCCATGATTCGTCTTCCGTGAACGCATCAACGGGAATGTTGAACGAATAGCCGTAGCCCGCGCCTAAGCCGCGCTCGTTGACATTTCCGGTCCCTGGGAACAAATAGCGCCCCGTTTCATGAATGGAAAACGTGCAAACGTTCGGATCGTCGTAAAACGCCCATTGCACCCCGTCGCCGTGGTGGGCGTCCGTGTCGACGTACAACACGCGCAGTCCGTATTTCTCCCGGATGTATTGAATGGCGACCGCGCTGTCGTTGTAGACGCAAAAGCCGGACGCTTTGCCGCGGAAGCCGTGGTGCAGACCGCCGCCAAGGTTGAGCGCATGCTCGGCCGCTCCGGAAAGAACCGCGTCGACGGCGGTGAGGGTGCTGCCGACCAAAAGAGCGCTCGCTTCGTGCATGTTGGGGAAAATCGGCGTATCCTCGGTGCCAAGGCCGTAGTTTTGCGCCGCCGCTTCCGACAGCTCGCCGCGCCCGGCCGCTTTCACCGCCTCGATGTAGGAGCGGTCGTGAATGAGCGCGAGCTCGTCATCGGTCGCCATGCGCGGGGCGACGATCTGGCGGTCTTCGAGCGCGCCGAGCGTGCAAAGCAAGTCGTATGTCATTTTGACCCGCAGCTGGTTGAACGGATGGTCGTCATGAAATTTGTACTGAAGAAATTGCTCGCTATAGACGAATGCGCAGTTTCGGCTCATGACGTAACCCCCGGCAAGTTCGGCCATAGCACGTGATAGCCGGCGTTTTGTAAATCGCGGATCAATGGAAGCGGATTCATCGTCTGCACGCGGAAAACTAAAATTTTCTCATTCGGATCCGGAGCTGGATACACCAAGACGCTGGCGATGTTCACATGGCGCTCGCTGATGATGGCCGCCGCTTTGCTTAACATGCCGGCCTCGTTCGGCACTTTGATCTCGATTTGCGACCCCGGCTGGTGAACGCCGGTCAATTCAATGAACGTGCGGAGCAAATCCGTTTGCGTGATGATGCCGACGAGTTTCCCGTGATTGACGATCGGCAGGCAGCCGATTCGGTGTTCGTAAAAGAGCGCCGCCACCTCCTCGACGAAATCGAGCGGATGGCCGACGATGAGGTCGGTTTTCATCACGTCCCCGACCGGTTTCTCCAAGTCTTCCCACTGTTCGTGAAGGCGGAAAATGGATGGGCTCGCTTCGCGCAAATCTTGGCTCGTCACAAGCCCCACAAGACGTCCTTCCCCGTCGACGACCGGCAGATGGCGGATGCGGTGATGTCTTAGCAGCTGCAGCGCTTCGGCGATCGTATTGGTGGCGCGAAGCGTGATAACCGGTGCTTTCATCACTTGTTCGACAAGCATCGTTCTCCTCTCCCCTTTGTGCGAGGCATTTAGTACATGTAACGGTTCATAAACCGAAGCCGGTCGAACCGTTGAATCGATTCGGCGTCGACCCGTTTGCCGATGCGGACCATCAGGCAGTTCGCCGGATGCGAGCAAATTTCCGGGTCGTCGGTCGCATACCAGACGAGCCCGCCGGCGTTCATCATTTTCTCCATCACTTTTCGGTACTCCCATACGTTCAGCCCCGTGCCTTTTAAATCCCAATGCCAGTAATATTCAGTTGTAATGATGATGTAGTCTTCCATGGCGTCGTCCATCATCGAGACGATCAACAAATTTTTTCCGACGCCAAACCCGCGGAACTCCGGAATGACTTCAATGGCGCCAAGCTCGAGCAAATTTTCCATGTTCCCTTCCGACCAACGCTCAAGCGGATCGGGATACAAAAACGTCACATATCCGACAATCACCTCGCCGCGGCGGGCGATGATGATCCGCCCTTCCGGCAGCTTGGCGATTTCGATCAACGCTTTGTGCTGTTTGGCAGGCGGGCGGAAGGAAGTGAGGTCATGGTGGAATTCGTAGCTGGCCAACGCTTCCGGCGTCACCGGCCCTTCGATGAGGAGCGTTCCTTTCGGGGTTTTCAGCTCTTTGGCGTTATACGTTTTTTTATGTTCCATTCGTCCACCACCTGAATTGGTCGTTCTGCTTCCATTATACATAAAAATGGCGCCGGCTGGCGCGGTTCAAAAAAATTTCAAAAAAGCGGGGACAAGGAATATTTTAAAAATTGAGAAATGGTTTTCAATCGACTATAATAGAAATGTAATCACTTACATAAGGGGGATCGGAGAATGAACACAGAACGGCTTCCCGTCATACAAGGGGACTACAATTTGAAAAACTACGAAGAAACATATAAACAGTTTCAATGGTCGGAAGTGGAGAAAGAGTTTTCTTGGCATGAAACGGGCCGAGTCAACATGGCGTATGAGGCGATCGACCGCCATGCTGAGTCGTTCCGTAAAAATAAAGTGGCGCTCTATTACCGCGACGCGGTGCGGAACGAGAAATATACGTTCAAAGAAATGAAAGAGATGTCCAATAAAGTGGCGAACGTCTTAAAACAGGCGGCGGACATTCAGAAAGGCGACCGTGTGTTCGTGTTCATGCCGCGTTCTCCGGAACTGTACTTTGCGGTTTTGGGCATCATCAAAACCGGCGCCATCGTCGGTCCGCTGTTTGAGGCGTTCATGGAAGGCGCGGTGCGCGACCGCCTCGAAGACAGCGGGGCGAAAGCGATCGTGACGACGCCGGAGCTCTTGCCGCGCGTGCCGGTCGGCGATTTGCCGGAGTTGAAGTACGTCTTTTTGGTTGGCGACGGCATTGTCGAGGAAGGGCCGTACATCGATTTGAAAAAGCGGATGAATGAAGCAAGCAAGCACTTCGACATCGAATGGGTCGACCGCCAAGACGGCTTGATTTTGCATTACACATCCGGCTCGACCGGCAAGCCGAAAGGCGTTTTGCACGTCCATAACGCGATGATTCAGCACTATCAAACGGCGAAATGGGTGCTCGACTTAAAAGAAGATGACATTTACTGGTGCACGGCTGACCCGGGGTGGGTGACCGGGACGTCGTACGGCATCTTCGGCCCGTGGCTGTGCGGAGCGTCAAGCGTCATCGTCGGCGGCCGCTTCAGCCCGGATGCTTGGTATCAAACGATCCAAGATTTCGGCGTCACCGTCTGGTACAGCGCGCCGACGGCGTTCCGCATGCTGATGGGCGCCGGCGATGAAGTCGTGAAAAAATATGATTTAAGCTCGCTCCGCCACATTTTAAGCGTCGGCGAGCCGCTCAACCCGGAAGTCATCCGCTGGGGGATGAAAGTGTTCGGCCGCCGCATCCATGATACGTGGTGGATGACGGAAACAGGCGGGCATCTCATTTGCAACTACCCGTGCATGGAAATCAAGCCGGGATCGATGGGGAAACCGATCCCAGGCGTCGAGGCGGCGATCATTGATGACCAAGGAAACGTCCTGCCGCCGTACCGGATGGGCAACTTGGCCATCAAAAAAGGCTGGCCGTCGATGATGAAAACGATTTGGAACAACCCGCAAAAATATGAATCGTACTTTATCGGCGACTGGTACGTATCCGGCGACTCGGCCTACATGGATGAAGACGGCTACTTCTGGTTCCAAGGCCGTGTTGACGATGTCATCAACACATCCGGCGAGCGCGTTGGACCGTTTGAAGTCGAAAGCAAGCTCGTCGAGCATCCGGCCGTTGCCGAAGCCGGCGTCATCGGCAAGCCGGATCCGGTGCGCGGGGAAATCATCAAAGCGTTCATCGCGCTTCGCGAAGGGTACGAGCCGTCCGAGGAACTGAAAGAAGACATCCGCCAGTTCGTCAAAAAAGGGCTCGCCGCTCATGCCGCGCCGCGTGAGATCGAGTTCCGCGACAAACTGCCGAAAACGCGGAGCGGGAAAATCATGCGCCGCGTCTTAAAAGCGTGGGAGCTCAACTTGCCGACCGGCGATTTGTCGACGATGGAAGACTGATGAGCGAAAAGCGTCTGGAACATCCGCAGTTCCAGGCGCTGTTGTTCTTTTCAGGCTGAGGCCGAAGCGGGGCGGCTGCAAAGACGGTGATGGAACGGAAAACGCGGCCAACAGCGTGATGTCTCCATTTGAAAAACCTGATACATGCCCGCTTTCTTTTCGCTTAAGAACCATCCATTTGCCGAAAATCGTTGTGCTTTCCCCATCTTCACAAAACAAGAAAGGGTGTCCCAACAAGGATCGGGACACCCTCTTTTCGATCACCATATATACGCGCCAACTTTTTGTTCAAAACGAATGGCATCTTCTAAAGAAAGCCAATCAAAGAAAGACAATCAAAGAAAGACAATCTTTTGGGTCAGCTCCTTGTCACTCCACATCACCCGACGGCGGGGGAGAAGACGGCTCGCCGCTCTTTTGATGACCGGAATTGGGCGGCGAGGCGGACGGCAGCGAAACGGGGTTCGACGGCGCCGATTCCTGTCCGGCGATATCCACAGCAGTGACGCAGTACGCGGCGCCCGGCTGCAGCGGCGAAAACGAGGCCGCCTCGTCCGCTTTAACAGCGGCGGCGAGGCGTCGTTCCCCCGTTTCGTTCACTAGATAGACGCGGTAGCCGATGACATCCGGCTCGTTATGGCGATTCCAGACGAGCTTGCCCCCTGCAAGCCGAGCGGCGGGTGGAGCCGGAGGACGGCCGTTTTCCTTTAATGTGGAGACGAGCGATGCATCGCCCGCCTGCCCCTCTCCGTTGATCCCCCAATCGGCGAGAAGCTTCGGATTCACGATCACTTCGCGAGTGACAAACTCTTCCGGCGTCGTCTCAAGCGCCACATAGCGGCGTCCGCCGATGACGACGACCCGGCTTTCCATCACTTCCTCGCCGCTTCCTTCCCGCGGCGCAAACTTCGTATTGTACAGATCGTAGCGGACGAGCCCGGCTTTTTCGCACGCGGCCGACGGACTGAAGCCGCTCGCGGCGCAGTAAGCGCGGCGGACGATGCCGCCTGGCATGAGAAACCGCTTCGGCGGAGCGATGAGCTGCGGATTTTGGTCATAAGCCGCATTCATCAGCTGCGCCCATAACAGCTGGGTGCGCTGGCTGTAGGAAAGCCCTTTGTAGCGGGACTCAAGCGGCGCCGGCCGGTCATAGCCGATCCAAACGCCGAACGTGACGTTCGGATTGACGGCGATAAACCACGAATCGCGCTTGTCTTGCGATGTCCCGGTTTTTCCCGCCCAATCGGCGGAAAAGGTCAAGTAGCGCGGCACCGACGAGGCCGTTCCGCCGTGAAGCACGTCGCGCATCATATCGATCATCAAGTACGACGTTTGCGGCGAAAACACCGGGACGGGTTTGCTTTGATGTTTGTAAACGATCTTTCCGTTTTTGTCCACAATCTTCTCAATCATGTAAGCGTCCACGAACGATCCGTAATTGGCGAACGTCGCATAGGCGTTGACGTTTTCCTCGACCGTGACGCCAATGTGCGTCCCGCCGATCGCCAAAGCCGGATTGGCTTCTTCTTGCTTCGAAACGCTCGTGATCCCCATTTTATGCAAATAGTCGATCGGATGGCGGGATCGAATTCTCATATACGTCCGAACGGCCGGAATGTTGAACGATTGCTGCAAGGCATAGCGCGCCGTGACGAGCCCGTGCGTTTTTCCGTCCGCGTTTTTCGGTGTATACGAACCGATCGAAAGCGGCAAGTCGGGAATGATCGTCGCCGGCTGGATGACGCCCATCTCCATCGCCGGCGCGTATACTAAGAGCGGTTTCATCGTTGACCCGTTGGACCGGTGCGCTTGGGTGGCGTGGTTCAACTGCTCGCGCCCATAATCGCGGCCGCCGACGAAGCTGATGATTTTTCCCGTTTTGTTTTCGATGAGCATCGCCCCGACTTCGACCGGTTGGCGATGGGGGATCGTTTTTCCTGTTTTCTTGTCTTTGGTGTAATACACATTGTCGCTTCCGTAATACGGGTAGCGGGCGGCGATGCGCTGCATTTGTTCATAAATCTTTTTGTCGATTGTCGTATAAATCCGATATCCGCCTTGGCGCAGCTCTTTTTCCGCTTCGCCGAGATAGCGGCGGAAACGAGCGGGTTCGCGCTGCACTTCTTCTGGCTTATAGCCGTCGCGCTTGGCGAACGTCTCGGCGAGCACCTCTTTCGCCCGCCGCTCAATCTCCATCGTCAAAAACGGATATTGTTCAAACGGCGACGGCTTCGGGGCGGCGAAATGCTTCGCCACATCATAGGCAAGCGCTTCCTTATACTGCCTTTCGGAAATATAGCCGGCCCGTTTCATCCGGTACAGCACCGTTTTCATCCGCTTCAAGCCCGCCGAGATGTCCGATTTGACGCTGCCGTCAGCGGCAAACGGGGTGTAGACGAACGGGTTTTGCGGCAGTCCGGCCAAAAACGCCGCTTGAGCGAGATTCAACTCTTTGGCGTTGACGCCAAAGACGCCTTGGGCCGCGGCTTGGATGCCGGCGATGTTGCGCCCTGAAGAATTGCGGCCGAACGGAACGACGTTTAAATACGCCTCTAAAATGTCTTCTTTGGAAAAAAATTTCTCCAGACGAAGCGAAAGCAGCATTTCTTTCGCCTTCCGCTCAAACGACACCTCGTTCGTCAACATCTGGTTTTTGACGAGCTGCTGCGTAAGCGTGCTCCCGCCGCTTTTGACCGGCGAGTTGGTCAGCTCTTGAAACACGGCGCGGATAACGGCCTTCGGAACGACACCGTGATGTTCATAAAAATGTTCGTCTTCGGTCGCGATGATGGCTTGCACGACGTACGGAGACACGTCGGACAGGCGCACCGCCTCGCGGTCGAGGTCAGACCGGAACCGCCCTAAATACACGCCGCCGTCAAAGTACATATGGCTCGTTTCGCCGTAGCTGTAAATCTCCTTTTTCATCTCGTCGGGCGAGGGAACGGGCATATCCTTGACCAAAAAGGCAAAATAGCCGGCGCCGGCGCCGATGGAAAAGCAAATGAGGCAGAGCGCGGCGATGAGCAAAATTAAGATGACGTTCCAAACGACATCGTATGTAAGGGAAAAATAATGCCACGCTTTTTCAAGAGAAATGGAAAGTTGGTTTCGCTTCATGCCAGCCCCCCTATGCGGCAAGTCATTATATATCAGTATACCATAGGAAGGGGAGGCATTGTGGAATTTTGCCGATTTTTCGCCGTTTGTGCGAAAAGCGTTACGGTTGACAGCGGGTGCATTGCTATGGTAATAAGAATGTATATATTTCATATGAGAAAGCGATGATGGGAATAAGTAGCGGCTGTCTCCCTGGTGCAGAGAGCTGGCGGACGGTGCGAGCCAGTCCACAGGCAGGCGTGAATTACCTCCCTGAGCAGCGATGGCGAACGGTTTTGGCACCTAGTAGCCATCCGCCGGCCGGCGCCGTTACCCAAATGAGTGAGAAAGCACCATGCTTTCTAAGTAGGGTGGTACCGCGACGAACACTCGCCCCTTCATCACGGGCGGGTGTTTTCTTTTTTATGACATTCATAGAGAGGTGAAGGACATGGATTTGCTTGCGGAATTGCAATGGCGCGGGCTCGTCAACCAAACGACGGATGAAGACGGGTTGCGCAAGCTGTTGAATGAGGAGCGGGTGACGCTTTATTGCGGGTTTGACCCGACGGCGGACAGCTTGCATATCGGCAACTTGGCCGCCATTTTGACGCTGCGCCGCTTCCAGCAGGCGGGCCATCAACCGATTGCGCTAGTCGGAGGGGCCACTGGTCTGATCGGCGATCCGAGCGGGAAAAAAAGCGAGCGCACGCTCAATGCCAAAGAAACCGTCGAGGCATGGAGCGCGCGCATTCAAGAGCAGCTCTCCCGCTTTTTGGACTTTGAAGCGCACGGCAACCCGGCGAAAATCAAAAACAACTACGACTGGATCGGGCCGCTGGATGTCATTACGTTTTTGCGCGACGTCGGCAAGCATTTCAGCGTCAACTACATGATGGCGAAAGAGTCGGTGCAATCGCGCATCGAGACGGGCATTTCATTTACCGAGTTCAGCTATATGATGCTGCAGGCATACGATTTTCTCCGCCTGTACGAGACGGAAGGCTGCCGCCTGCAAATCGGCGGGAGCGACCAATGGGGCAACATCACGGCAGGGCTTGAGCTTATTCGCAAAACGAAAGGCGAGGCGCGGGCGTTTGGCTTGACGATCCCGCTTGTGACGAAAGCGGACGGCACGAAATTCGGGAAAACGGAAAGTGGCACAATTTGGCTCGACAAAGAGAAAACGTCGCCGTACGAGTTTTACCAGTTTTGGATCAACACCGATGACCGCGATGTGATCCGTTACTTGAAGTACTTTACGTTCCTGTCGAAAGAGGAAATCGAAGCGCTTGAACAAGAGCTTCGTGAGGCCCCAGAGAAGCGGGCGGCCCAAAAGGCGCTTGCTGAGGAAGTGACAAAGCTCGTGCACGGCGAAGAGGCGCTCAGGCAAGCGATTCGCATTTCTGAAGCGCTCTTTAGCGGCGACATTGCCAATTTGACAGCGGCGGAAATTGAGCAAGGGTTCAAAGATGTGCCGTCATTCGTTCATGAAGGAGGCGACGTTCCGCTTGTCGAGCTGCTCGTTTCTGCCGGCATTTCGCCATCGAAGCGGCAAGCGCGCGAAGACATCCAAAACGGCGCCATTTACGTCAACGGCGAGCGCCTTCAAGACGTCGGAGCCATATTAACGGCTGAACACCGCCTTGAGGGGCGGTTTACGGTCATCCGCCGCGGGAAGAAAAAGTATTATTTGATTCGCTACGCCTAAGAAAAAAGATCCGAAATGCATCGGCATTTCGGATCTTTTTTGCGCCTTAACGCGAGTAGAACTCGACGATGAGCGCTTCGTTGATTTCCGCCGGCAGTTCGGAACGCTCCGGCAAGCGGGTGTACGTCCCTTCCATTTTTTCCGGATTGAACGTCAAGTAATCTGGAATGTAGTTGTTCGCTTCGAGCGCTTCTTTAATCACTTGCAAGTTGCGCGATTTTTCGCGAACGGCGATCGTTTGTCCCGGTTTGACGCGGTACGACGGGATGTTGACGCGGCTGCCGTCGACCAAAATGTGGCCGTGCGTCACGAGCTGGCGGGCTTGACGGCGCGTGCGGGCCAACCCTAAGCGATAGACGAGGTTGTCTAGGCGCGATTCTAACAAAATCATGAAGTTTTCGCCGTGTTTGCCTGGCATTTTGCCTGCTTCTTCAAACGTTTTGCGGAATTGGCGTTCGTTCACGCCGTACATATGGCGCAGCTTTTGTTTTTCTTGCAGCTGCAAGCCATATTCTGACAATTTCCGCCGTTGCCCCGGACCATGTTGGCCAGGCGGATATGGACGTTTTTGCAATTCTTTCCCCGTGCCGCTCAACGAGATGCCGAGGCGGCGGGAAACTTTCCACATTGGACCAGTATAACGAGCCATTCGTTGCTCCTCCTTACGCTTTTATTCCCGTAAAATAAAAGCAGATGTGCGCCAACAATTATGGCCATTTTGTTTTCATGCATCCTCGCTCTCGCAGCTAAGAGTTACACGATGCACCTCGGCGGGCCGAGGAACAAAATGAACCATAAAGGTGGGCACAAAGGCTGCTATATTTTACACAAAGGCTATTATATGATTTTTAGAGGATAAAGTCAACATTTTGTTTCCCTTCTTTTCTATTCTTATGATATAATAAAAGATGCAATTTTTAGAAAAAAATTTGTCATCCCATTCTCTCGTTATGGAATGATGATGCTAGTTTGGGTGGAAAAGGCGATGAACAAGGATGAAATGAAGCGGTATGAATCGTTTAAACAAAAATTTTTCCACTGGTTTTTGGCGTTTCAGGACGACGGGCCGTTTTCGGCGGCGGCGGGCGAGTTGCTCGCGCTGCTGAAAGAAGAGCTGGCGCTCGAGCAAGCCGTTTTTTATTCGTACGACCCGGTGCGGGTTGCCTTTTATCCGGAAGCGGCCGCGGTTGGGACGCCGGACGTTGGGCTGATCGCGGCTGAAGGAGAGCGTGAAGTAGTGGTTGTCGATGCCGGTGGGCCGCATATGGCGGCCCGGCTCTTTTTCATGCTTTCCGATGAGGCGTCGGCGATGGTCGAGCTGATGTATCGAAAAGATGGTGGTTTTGACGAGCGATTGTTGTGGGAGATCCGGACGGATTTGGCGCGATTGTTTCGGAAACTTAGCGCGGTGCTGCAAGGAGAGGGCGAAGAGAAACGGTATGGACAGCTGCATCGCTTCGCCGCAAAAATTCATTCCTCGATGCATATCGATGTTGTGCTTGAAGAAATTATCCGCACGCTGCAAAACGTCTATCCATCGTTCACCTACCACCTTCTGTTGTCGCATGACAACCATCTGCGCGGAAATTTGCCGATTAAAACGCTTGTATTGGATGAAAGGGAAAAACAGACGGCGGCGTTGCGGGCGTTTTTGACTGGACAAGTGCAATGCGAGGAGATGGAGGCGCCGCCGCGCTCGGTGCTGTACGCCCCGATTAAAGGGGTGCAGGCGGTATATGGGGTGATTGAAATTATCGCCCCATACGCTGCGCCATTTCCAAAACGAGAGATTCATTTTATTTCGCTGCTGGCGAGCACGGCTGGAAGCGCGCTGGAGAACGCCAAGTTGTATGAACAGTCGCGCCGGCTTGTCGCCGATTTGCAGCTGATCAACGACACAATGCGCCAATTGAATGCCCGGCCGCGGCTTCATGAAGCCATTGAGTACATGATATCGCAAATCCAACAATCGTTCGGCGCGGATGAAGTCGGTTTTTTCTTGTTTGCCGACGGCAAGCGGGAGCTTTTGCCAGGCAGCACGCCGTTTTTTTTCGACCATCGGTCCGAGCCCTATATCGAATGGGTGGAAAAGCGGCGCCAAAGCGGAAATGACATTTTATTTGCCGGCGATGTATGCGTGTCCGCTTTCGGTCCGTTTCGCTCCATCATGGCGGCGCCGATGCAGCAAAACAAGGAAACGAAGGGACTGTGCATTGCGCTCGCCAGCGAGCCATACCGATTTACGTTTGAGATGTTCAAGCTCTTGGAATCGCTCGTTCAACATTCAACGCTGGCGTTTATGAACGCGATGCTGCACGAAGAGCTTGAGAAGCTGGTGGTCACCGATTATTTGACAAAGCTGCATACGCGCCGCTACTTGGACGAGGTGATCCAAACATCCATGGGATCCGATGCATCCGGGGCGCTCATTTTGTTTGACATTGACAACTTTAAGCAAATCAACGATGTGTACGGCCATCAAACAGGCGATGAAGTGCTTGTTCAAGTGGCTGAGACGGTGCGCGCCAACATTCGCGATGGCGATGTGGCGGCGCGTTGGGGCGGGGAAGAGCTGGCGGTGTATTTGCCGAAAGTGCCGCTGTCTGACGCCATTTCGATTGCCCGCCGCATCACAGAAAAAGTCAGAGAACAAACAATTCCGACGGTGACCGTTTCGTGCGGCGTGTCATGGTGGGAGCGCCATGGCTGCGAGGATGCCAACCAGCTGTTCAAACGAGCCGACGCCGCGCTTTATATGGCGAAGGAGACGGGAAAAAACTGCATTTTTGTGCACGATGACTGTCATTTGTATAAGGTGTAAAAAAGAGGAATCCGGGCAAGCGGATTCCTTCTTCGCGCTTGGTGCGCTTTTTTCGTCAGGTGGACATGAGTACGCTGGAAAATTGCTCTAAGTAGCGGCGGTCGATGTCATCGAAGCGGTTTTTCACCGGGCTGTCGATGTCAAGAACACCGATGACGCGTCCGTCTTTGATGAGCGGCACGACGATTTCCGATTGAGACGCCGCATCGCAGGCGATATGGCCCGGGAATTGGTGAACGTCTGGAACGACCACCGTCCGCCGCTCGGCGGCCGCCGTGCCGCACACCCCCTTGCCGAACGGAATGCGCACGCATGCCGGCAAGCCTTGGAACGGGCCAAGCACAAGCTCCTCGCCGTCTGCGAGATAAAACCCGACCCAATTGATGTCGGTGAAAAACTGGTTGAGCAAGGCCGCCGCGTTCGCCAAGTTGGCGATGAAATTCGGCTCTCCGGCAATGAGCGCCTTTAACTGCTCGATGACGAGTTGGTAATTTTCTTCGCGCGTTCCTCTGTAAGCGATTGGATGGAACATGAAACAATCCTCCTTTTTCAACAAGTTCCGATCCCAATACCGGACAGGAAGTAAATGGAATGCGGGCGATTGGCTATATGCGGCTGTCAGTCCGAAAGCGCCGTGCGCTCCATTTCCTCACGCCCCTGGTGCAAGTCGGCGGCGCGATGGGCGTCGGATCCGTAGACGATCGGGATGCCCCGCCGCCGCGCCTCGGCGATCACGCCGCCCGGCGGATACGGCTCAAGGCAGAGCGGTTTGGCGGCGCCGGCACCGTTGTAGTCCAATTCATAGCCGAACTGCTTGATGTCATCGAGAATGGCAACAATCCACTCATCCATTGGTTCCAAGCATGGGAAACGGCGTTGGAACTTGCGCACAAGCGTCATATGGCCGATGCGTCTCGGTTTGTAGCGGCCGAGCTCTGTGCGGATCGATTGCCGCACCGTTTCGTAGTAGGCGCGGTGGACGCGTTCGACCGATCCGAACAAGCGGACGATGTCAGCGAACATATCTTCGCTGTAATCAAGGCATACATATTGCCCTTCGTGGGCCAAAAAGTGAACCGATAAAATGCTGTCGTCAAGCAGTGGGCCGACCTCGTCGAGCAGGCGGGTTGTTTCTTCCTCAAAGCCAGGAATAAAATCGACTTCGAGCCCGACACGGATGGCAATGTCGTTTCGGTAGCGGGCTTTCACCTCAGCGACGGCGTGCAAATAGCGCTCAAGCTGGCTAAGCTTCATCGAACAGTCCTGGTTGGGCGTTGGATCGATAAACTGCTCAGGAAGCGGGGCATGCTCCGTAAAGGAAATGTCGGTATAGCCCAGTTCGATCGCGCGCTCTACATAGGCCTCAAGCGGATCTTGGCTTCCGTGCGGACAAAACGGCGTATGAATATGCCCGTCGCGCATGATCGATTTTCCTCCTTTCTCCCTTATGTATCATAGCAAAAATAGTGAAGATTCTTGTAAAAAAAATAAAAATTTTGGTCAAAAAATGTCGTTAACATGGTATCATAAAAACATTGAAAAACATATATTTTTGCCTTCTCCGCTATTTTCGTTTGTTCGATAGAAGTAGCTTGAATGCAAGGAGGGCATCAGCGGATGGGAATGGCATGGATCGTTCTGCTCCTCGGAGCGGGGGCAATCATATATAATCATGTGTACCGGAAGCGGATGTACCGGGAAATCGATCGGCTCGAGGAATGGAAAATCAACTTGATGAACCGGCCGGTGCCGGATGAGCTGGCGAAAGTGAAACAGCTGAATATGACAGGGGAGACGGAGCAGCTGTTTGAACGATGGCGCCAGCAATGGGACGACATTGTGGCAGTGAAGCTGCCGAATGTGGAAGAACAGCTGTTTGACGCGGAGCGGCTGCTCGACAAATACCGCTACCGGCAGGCGCGCCGGCTGCTTGGGCAGATCGCCGATGGATTGCGTCGTCTTGAGGAAGAAGTGCATGAAATCATTCATGAAGTGAATGAGTTGATCGGCAGCGAAGAACAAAGCCGGGCGGAGATCGAGGAACTGCGTGCGGCTCACCGGGAAGCGAAAAAGGCGCTGCTTGCTTACCGTTATACGTTCGGTTCGGCTGCCGACTTGCTTGACGTCCGTTTAACGGAAGCGGAAAATCAGTTTCAGCGGTTTGCCGAATTGACGGAAGCCGGCAACTATTTGGCGGCGCGCGATGTGGTTCTGACGCTGAAGGAAGAGCTCGGCCGGCTCACATCCATGATGGAAGAAATTCCTAAACTTCTTGGCGAATGCCAAACGTCGTTGCCAGCTCAGCTCGCTGAGTTGGCTGATGGCTATCGAGAGATGGAAGAGCGCGGATACATCCTTGACCATTTGCACATGGAGCGCACGCTTCAGGAAAAACGGGAAAAAATCGAGCAATGTCTGGCCATGATCCATGGGCTGCGCATCGAAGAAGCGAAGCAGATTGTCGCTGAGCTGAAAGAAGAGATCGACGCGCTCTACGATTTGCTCGAAAACGAAGTGCTCGCGCATCAATATGTGCAAACGGAAATGCCGCGCCTCAGCGGCATGCTTCAGGAGCTCGCCGCCGAGGCGAAGGAAACCGAGGCCGAGGCGCTGTTCGTCCAGCAAAGCTACCATTTGGCGCCAAGCGACCTCGAAAAGTACCGGAGCATCGAAAAGCAGCTGCACCAGTTGCAAAAGCGGTTTTTTCTCATTCAAGACCGCGTTGCCGAGGCGAAAACAGCGTATTCGCTCCTAAAAGAGGAGCTTGAGCAGCTTGTGTCCCAAATCGACCTCATGAAGGAAGAGCATGAACAGTTTCGAACGATGCTGCAGACGCTGCGCAAAGACGAATTGATCGCCCGCGAAAAGCTTGACGGCATGAGAAAAACATTGGCCGAGGCGCTCCGCCTTGTGCAAAAAAGCCGGCTGCCGGGGCTGCCTGAACCGTATGCGCTTGAATTGGCGGAAGCGAGACGCAGCTTGCAAGCCGTTGCCGCGCGTCTTGAAGAAAAGCCGCTTGACATGCCGGCGGTCGACCAAGCGTTGGAGGAGGCGAAAGCGGCTGTGGAACGGTTGTATGAGCGGACGGTGGAAATGATCGAACAGGCGACGCTGGCGGAGCGGACGATTCAATACGGCAACCGCTACCGCCGCCGCTATCCAGCGGTCCGCAAAGGGCTGGAAGAAGCCGAATTTTTATTTCGCCATTATGATTATGAGGAGGCGCTCCGGCAGGCGGTGGCGGCCGTTGAAGAAGTCGAGCCGGGCGCGTTTGACCGTGTGCAGAAATTATGGCAGGAGGATAACAGCCGGGAACAGTGATAAACCACCCGATCACGAGTATTGATTATCCATTATTTTACCTAAAAAACACAGAATCATATGGCTGAACACAAGCTTTTCTGCCTCTTCCCTCGAACAAGAACGCCGCCCGGAATATCTTGAATGAGGGGCTTCGTTTGCTGTCTTCGTAAGGCAGCCAAACCGTGGGACGCACGGGGATGGCTTGGCTGACAGCCTGCCGTAGGGCGGGTGTTCCCAAGAATCTCCCACCTCTAAGCGCAGGTGGGAGATTGTTCAATGGGTTTTTGGTGAATAATGTAAATGACTGTGTGTTTTCGTTGCCGATTGGCGCCTGTTTTGGTTAAGATGGACGATGTACAGCGATATTTTGCCGGCAATGAGCGGAGGATGGAAGCGATGATTTATCTTGACAACAGTGCGACGACCAAACCATTTCCCGAGGTGGTCGATTCGTTCGTCGCCGTCGCAACGAACTATTTTGCCAATCCGTCGTCGCTCCATGGGCTGGGCATGAAGGCGGAGCGGCTTTTGGCGCAGGCGCGTGAACAAATCGCCGCCATGCTGCGCGTTAAGCCGAACGAAATCGTTTTTACCTCCGGCGGAACGGAGGCGAACAATTTCGCCATCAAAGGGGTCGCCTGGCAATATCAGCGGCGCGGCCGGCATATCATTACGACGAAAATCGAGCATCCGTCTGTCGCTGAACCGTGCCGCCAGCTTGAGGAGCTTGGTTTTGAGGTGACGTACTTGCCGGTCGACCGCGAAGGAAGGGTATCGGTTGAGCGAGTGGAACGCGCGCTGCGCGACGATACGATTCTCGTGTCGGTCATGCACGTCAATAACGAAGTTGGCACGGTGCAGCCGATCGAAGAAATCGGCGCCCTCTTGTCCCGCTATCCGAAAACATTGTTTCACGTCGATCGGGTGCAAGGGATCAGCAAAGTGCCGCTCGACTTGAAGCAAGCCGGTGTTGATTTATGCACGATATCGGCGCATAAATTTCACGGATTGCGCGGCGCCGGCTTGCTTTACGTCCGTGAAGGCGTCCGCTTGGCGCCGTTGATTGCCGGCGGCGGGCAGGAGCGGCAGCTTCGGTCCGGAACGGAGAACGTCGCCGCCATCGTGGCGATGGCAAAGGCGCTTCGCTTGGCCATGGAGCGGTATGAGCGGGACATCGGCCGGCTTCAGGCGCTAAAAGACGAGTGGCTTGAAGCGCTCTCGGCGATTCCGGACATCGAGATCAACACGCCGCGCGATGGCGCCGCTCCTCACATCATCAATTTTTCGCTGAAAAGCGGCATCAAGCCGGAAGTGTTTGTTCACGAACTGGAGAAAAGCGGAATCTACGTCTCCACGACGTCGGCCTGTTCATCAAAAAAAAAGGCGCCGAGCAAGACGCTTTTGGCTATGGGGCTTGGTGAAGACCGAGCCGAGCGCGGCATTCGCATCAGCTTGTCGTTTGACAACAGCCGGGAAGAAATCGCGCCGGCGGTGGCAGCGATCAAGCAGGCGATCAAAACATTAAGCGAGGTAACGGAATAAGATGATGAACTATGACCGCATTTTGATTCGCTACGGAGAAATGACGACGAAAGGAAAAAATCGGAACATCTTCGTCCGGCGTCTTAAAAACAACATTGCCCGCAAACTGCAGGCGTTCGAGCGGATTCAGATTGAATATATGCGTGACCGAATGTACATTTTATTAAACGGCGAGCCGCATGAACCGATCATCGAAAAGCTGAAAACCGTTTTTGGCATTCATTCGTTCAGCCTGGCGATGAAGTGCGAAAACGATTTGGACGCCATTAAGGAAACGGCGCTCGCCGCCGTCCGCCAGCTCCCATACAAAGGAAAAACGTTTAAAGTGAGCGCCCGCCGCGTCGACAAGCAGTTTCCGTATCGAAGCGACGAGCTGAACTACGAGGTGGGGGCGCATATTTTGCGGCATACGGATGGACTTACGGTCAACGTGCGCGAGCCGGATATTGACGTGCGCATTGAAGTGCGCCAAGACGGGACGTATATCACGTGCCGCGACATTTTCGGCGCCGGCGGCCTGCCGGTCGGGACGAGCGGCAAGGCGATGCTCATGCTCTCCGGCGGCATCGACAGCCCGGTCGCGGGATATTTGTCGATGAAGCGCGGCTTGGAAATCGAGGCCGTCCACTTTTTCAGCCCGCCGTTTACAAGCGAACGGGCGAAGCAAAAAGTGATTGACCTTGTGCGCAAGTTGACGACATACGGCGGGAGAATCAAGCTTCACATCGTGCCGTTTACGGAAGTGCAACAAGCCATTTATCAAGGAGTTCCGAACGAGTACTCGCTCATTTCCACTCGGCGGGCGATGCTTAGGATCACCGATGCGTTGCGCCGCCGCCAGCGGGCGTTGGCGATCGTCACGGGCGAAAGCCTCGGCCAAGTCGCGAGCCAGACGCTAGAAAGCATGTACGTGATCAATGAGGTGACAAATACCCCGATTTTGCGCCCGCTTGTTTCGATGGATAAACTTGAAATTATCGAGCTGGCGAAGCAAATCGGCACACATGATATTTCCATTCTTCCGTATGAAGACTGTTGCACCATTTTTACGCCAAGAGCGCCGAAAACGAAGCCGAAAAAAGAAAAAGTGTTCCATTATGAGAGCCAGCTCGACCTCGCTCCGCTTCTGGAAAAGGCAGTCAATGACACAGAAACGCTCGTCATTGATGAAGAAACAGGGCAGGGCGATGAGTTTGCCGAGCTGTTTTGAATCTCAAAATTTACCAAAAAGCATCGCTGCATATCGCCATCTGTTTTCACACATTCTATAGGTACAAGGAGGTGAAAACAGATGGCACGCAACAACAGCAATCAACTGCTCGTTCCGGGTGCGCAACAAGCGCTGGAGCAAATGAAATATGAGATCGCTCAAGAATTTGGCGTGAACTTAGGCGCTGACACGACTTCGCGCGCCAACGGTTCGGTCGGCGGCGAGATCACGAAACGTCTCGTAGCCATGGCGCAGCAACAATTGGGCGGCGCACGCCAATTCTAATTTCATAATGATGGCTTACGCGGCGGGGGCATTCCCCGCCGCTTTCATATGAGAAAAACGGTATTCAAAATAGAATGACTATTTTGTATAATAAAGATGCCGACCAAGGCGAAACAAGACAGAGGGGGAGAGGAACGATGAGGCGGGAAGACTTGATTGCTCCCGAGCGCTACAATTTAACATCGGAAATGGAACGGCATGCGGCCGCCGGCCCGGATCGGATCGCGTTGAAATGGGAGAGCGAGCAAGGCGAAACGAAAGAGATTACATACGGCCGCTTGATGGCGCGCGCCAACCAAATTGGAAACGCTTTCTTATCGCATGGGCTCGAAAAAGGCGATAAAGTGCTCGTCATGATGCCGCGCCTCATTGAAACATACGAAGTGTATATAGGGGCGCTCAAAGCCGGGCTTGTCGTCATCCCAAGCTCGGAGATGCTGCGGACAAAGGATTTGCAATATCGGCTCGTCCATAGCGAAGCGAAAGCGGTTGTCGCTTATGCGCCGTATACGGACGAATTTGCGCCGATTGACGGCATCGAACGTTTGACGAAGTTCGTCATCGGGGAACCCCGGGACGGATGGATTCCGCTTGAAGACGCCATGGCCAAAGAGAGCGAAACGCTTGAGGCGGCGGATACCTCGCGCGATGATATGGCGTTTTTGTCGTACACATCCGGCACGACCGGCAATCCGAAAGGGGTCGTCCATTGCCATGGTTGGGCGTACGCCCACTTGCGCACGGCTGCGAAAAACTGGCTGTGCATTGAAGAAGGCGACCTCGTTTGGGCGACAGCCGGACCGGGATGGCAAAAATGGATTTGGAGCCCGTTTTTATCGGTGCTCGGCTCGGGGGCGACCGGTTTCGTCTACTACGGCCGCTTTGAGCCGGAAAAATATTTGCAGCTATTGGAAAAATACAACATCAATGTGCTGTGCTGCACGCCGACCGAGTATCGTTTGATGGCGAAAGTGCCGGACATCGGCCGCTATCATCTATCTCATTTGCACAGCGCCGTGTCCGCCGGAGAGCCGCTCAACCGCGAAGTGATCGACACGTTTGCCAAGCATTTCGGCGTCGAAGTGCGCGACGGCTACGGCCAGACAGAAAACACGCTGCTTGTCGGCGTCATGAAAGGAATGCCCATCAAGCCGGGTTCGATGGGGAAACCGACGCCAGGCAACCGCGTCGAAATTATCGATGAAAACGGCGAGCCGTGCCCGCCCGGACAAGTCGGCGACATCGCCGTCCATATCGAGACGCCGGCGCTGTTTAAGTATTATTACAAAGATCCGGAGCGGACAGCGATGCAGTTCCGCGGCGACTACTACATTACGGGAGACAAAGCGCGCAAAGACGAAGACGGCTATTTCTGGTTTGAAGGCCGCGGGGATGACATCATCATCAGCGCCGGCTATACGATCGGCCCGTTTGAAGTCGAAGACGCGCTTGTCAAGCACCCAGCCGTAAAAGAGTGCGCCGTCGTCGCCAGTCCGGATGAAGTGCGCGGCCATGTTGTCAAAGCGTTTGTCGTGCTGCGCGACGGGGTCGACAAAGACGATCCGTCTCTGATTCCGGCCCTGCAAGAACATGTGAAACAGTTGACGGCGCCGTACAAATACCCGCGCAAAATCGAGTTTGTCGACGATTTGCCGAAAACGGCGTCCGGAAAAATCCGCCGCGTCGAGCTGCGCGAGCGGGAAGCCCGCCTTGCCGGCCGGTCGTCGTAAGCAGAAAGAGCCGGTTGAGCTGGCCGTTGCCAGAAGCGGAGCGATGTCCGCGCGGCGACCAAACAAGAGGGTGTCTCGTTGCGAGACACCCTCTTGCCGCATGCGCGTCGAACGGATTCGCCATTTTAGATCCGGTGTTTCGCCGGGAGAACAGACACACGCTTCACAAAAAGACGCGTTTCACTTTATCCCAGAACGAATTGTCTTTCAAGCGCACCGTTTTGACCACCCGGTCGCTTAAACGAATGTCAATCCGCTCAATATGCTGGATGCTGAGCGCTTCATTGTCGAGGCCGATGATCGGAAAATGGCTTGTTTCTTCCGACATTTTCAGCGTCAACGTCCGCGAGCCGCTCAAAATGAACGGCGAGCCGAGCGTCCGATAGCGGTTGCTGTTGAGCGAGGCGAGTTCGCTCACTTGAAAGCACGGCAAGAGCGGATCGACGACCGCTCCGTGCACCGATTTATTGTAGCCGGTGCTGCCGGTCGGCGTCGAAACGATGATGCCGTCGCCGCGGAACGTCTCGAAATGCAAGTCGTCGATGAAAACGTCGATCGCCATCGTTTTAATGATTTGCGAGCGGATCGAACATTCGTTTAAGCAGAAAAACGAAGCCGCACCGTCGATCGTCACTTCGATGATTGGGTAGCGCCGCACTTCGAGTTTCCAATTTTTCGCCGCTTCCACCATATGATCGATGTCGTCAATATGGAAATCGCAGTAAAACCCGCGCGCCGGCAAGACGGACACGCCGACGTACAAACGGTCAGGAAGAAATCCCGTCTGCCGCACCGCTTGCAAAAACGCGCCGTCGTCCCCGATGCTGACGATGATGTTCGCTTCCCGATAGTCGTCGGCGACAACAAACGGACCGCGCTCTGCCAGCTCAATGAGCGGCTTCACCCGTTCGATGAGCTTGTCGTCGCGCTTATAAAAAAATAAAGACGGTTGCGTTCCATATCCATGTTTTGCCCTCCTGCTGGCATCATCTAATCAATCGATGTACAATGAATATTGTACCACGTTTGCCAGGATTCTAAAAATATGGGCAGCCGATGCAGGGGGGAAGACGATGAATCGAAAACGATGGACCGCGTTGGCCATCGCCGCCGCCTTGTTTGTGATCTCGGTGCTTGTTCAAGCGGTTGGCGTTCTTTTGTCCGACAAGGCCGGCGGCTGGTCGGAAAGCTGGCTGGCGCTCATGGAGTCGCCATTTAGCGAAGAAGTCATCGCCGAGGGCGACCCGTTGAAAAAAATCGCTGTGTTGGAAGTGAACGGAGTTATTCAAGATGCGGGGGAAGCGGAGTCGTTTCTTTCCTCATCACAGTACAACCACCAAACGTTTTTGCAAATGATCAAACAGGCGAAAGAGGATCAAGACGTCAAAGCGATCATCTTGCGCATCAATTCGCCGGGCGGCGGTGTCGCGGAAAGCGCGGAAATTTACGATCAGCTGATGAAGCTGAAAAAGAAGACGAACAAGCCGATTTACGTATCGATGGGGGCCATGGCCGCCTCGGGCGGTTACTATATCGCGGCGGCCGGCGATAAAATTTTCGCCAGCCCGGAGACGATCACCGGCTCCATCGGCGTCATCATGCAAAGCGTCAACTATGAAGGGCTGGCAAAGAAGTACGGCGTGGAGCTTGTCACGATCAAAAGCGGGCCGTACAAAGACATCATGAATCCGGCGCGCAAAATGACCGAAGCGGAACGGGAGATTTTGCAGCAGCTGATCAATGATTCGTATGATGCGTTTGTTGATGTGGTAGCCAAAGGGAGAAAGCTGCCGGAAGACACGGTGCGCAAGCTGGCGGACGGCCGCATTTATGACGGGCGACAGGCGAAGGCGCTCCTCCTTGTCGACGAGTTCGGCTACTTGGATGACGCGATCGCTGCGCTCAAAAAAGAGCATCATTTAACCGGCGCTCAAGTCGTAAAATACGTGAACGATGCGCCGTGGAGCTCTCTCTTTGAGATGGTGTCGAACCGGATGAAGCCGGACAGCGAGGCGGCCGGGCTCATCCGCCTGTTGTCGCGCCCATCCTCGCCGCGGCTTATGTATTTATACGCCGAATAAAGGAGTGGAAACATGACGGACATGCAAATAACGGCGACGCTGGCGGATCATCTCCCGCCGGCAGAGCGCCCCCTCTGCTACGGCGGCTTTTGGCTTCGTTTTTGGGCGTATTGCCTTGATGTCATTGTTGTCTCGAGCCTCAACCGGCTCATCGTTTGGCCGCTTTTTCGCCTGTTCGATTGGCCGCTTGCGCAGGACGGTTTGTTCGCGCCAGCGGCGGTCGCGGCCGCCGTCGTCTTTTACGCCTATTTCGTGTTGATGACAAAATGGTTCGGGCAGACACTTGGCAAAATGGTGTTCGGCTTAAAAGTGGTCGATGAGCGCGGCGAGCCGCTCACCTGGCTGACCGTGTTGTTTCGCGAAGTCGTCGGCAAATTCATCGCGAAAAAATTGCTGTTCATCGGTTTTTTGTTTGTTGCGTTTTCCGAAAAGAAAAAAGGGATGCATGACCAGTTCGCGGATACGATCGTCGTCCGCGAGTAACAATCCGCCTGCATCAAGAACAGACCGTCAACCAATGTCCGCCTGCCGAAACGGCAGGTTTATTTTTTTTCTAGATGGCGACAATGGATGATGAAAGGGAGGGCGGACATTGAAAGCAGTCATCGCGGTCATCGCAACGGTTGTTCTTTTGCTTCTTCTCGTCGCCTGGATGAAAGTATCGGTGACGGTCGTGTTTCGCCATATGAAAGACGACGATGAATGCAAAATCGTGGTGCGCACGCTGTTTGGCCTCCTCCGCTATACCGTCCGCATTCCGCTCATCAAGCTGGACATGGATCCGGATGCGCCGGGAGTGGCGTTTCTCCATAAAAAAGGAATGGGGGGCACGCACGGAAAAGAGGAACAGAGAGGAAAAGTGACGCCGCAAAAAATCGCCGACCTGTTTCAGCAGCTGAAACGGTTTCTCGAGCAAGTCGTCGACTTGCATGAAATTATGAAACAATTTTACCGCCACGTGACGATTACGAAATGGGAGTGGAAAACGAGAATCGGCACCGGCGACGCCGCGTCAACGGGCTTGCTCGTGGGGCTTGGCTGGTCGCTGAAATACATGATCATCGGCGCTGCGAGCCGCTATATGAACATGAAAACAACTCCGGCTGTCGCCATCGTTCCGGCCTACGATCGGGCCGCTTCGGAAACGGTGTTTTTATGTATGATTCAGTTTCGAATCGGGCATGCTATGGTAGCAGGATTGCGAGTGGTCAAACATTGGCGCGGACGGCGGTTGCCAAAGCGAAACCCATTGGCGGCCAAGCAGGCAAATGAAGGCTACTAGGAGGAATGACGATGACGAACCATCCGATTCAAGGGCTGATGACAACAGCGATGGAAAACTTAAAACAAATGATCGACGTCAATACGATTATCGGCGACCCGGTGGAGACGCCTGACGGCAGTGTCATTTTGACCGTTTCGAAAGTCGGGTTTGGCTTTGCCGCCGGCGGCAGCGAGTTTATGCTTGACGGCCAACAAAATGGCCACCAAGGGGCGCAAGCCGACGGGAACGGGCAGGCCCAAGGGAACGGACATCCGTTTGGCGGCGGCAGCGGCGGCGGCGTCTCGATTACGCCGATTGCGTTTCTCGTCGTCAACTCGTCCGGGGTGAAGCTGCTCCATTTGGATGAAAGCACGCACTTATACGAAAAAATTCTCGATGTCGCGCCGCAGGCGTTTGAGAAGATTCAGGCGATGCTGAAGAAAAACAAGAAAGACGGCGCCGCAGGCCAAAAAGCAGACGACTTTGACATTTAGCCGGACCGTTGGCGTCCGGCCTTTTGTTTGTCCGCTGTCATGAACGGACAAAATCGTTGAAAAATTCCGTTCCGCGTTTTAGTATGGAAGTAGTACATATTTTTTCTAAAGGGGGAGAGAACCCATGGCCTATGTGACGTTTAAAGGGCAGCCGGTGACGCTTGTCGGCAACGAAGTGAAAGTCGGCGACAAAGCGCCGGATTTCACCGTGCTTGATCAAAACTTGCAGGAAGTGACGCTCGCGGATACGAAAGGGCACGTCCGCCTGATCAGCGTTGTTCCGTCGCTCGACACCGGGGTTTGCGACGCGCAAACGCGCCGGTTTAACGAGGAAGCGGCAAAGCTCGACAATGTGAAAGTGTTGACGATCAGCGTCGATTTGCCGTTTGCGCAAAAGCGGTGGTGCGGCGCCGCCGGCATTGAGAACGTTCAAGTGTTGTCCGACCATCGCGATGTTTCGTTCGGACAAGCATACGGCGTCTTGATCAAAGAACTGCGCCTGCTTGCCCGCGCCGTGTTTGTCATCGACAGCAATGACACAGTGACGTATGTCGAATACGTGCCGGAAGTGACGAACCATCCGAACTACGAAGCGGCGATTGAAGCGGCGAAAGCGGCGAAATAATGAAAAGGCCCCGACCCGTTCGGGGCCTTTTCCGTTCCTATCGGCGCTTTTCTTGCGGCGCGAGGCGGACGGTCGTACAATATACAGAAGGGACGTTGGCAGAAAGGTGGGGACGTACAGATGATGACGCCAGTCGAACGGTTGTTCACGGTATTCGATGAAACGGCCCAACTTTTGCAAGAAGAACTGCAATGCACGTATTTAGAAGCCGTCGCGGAGACGGGGGAGAATTTGTTCCACGGCGACGTGCTGCAAAGCGAAGTGAGCGAGCTGAACGCGAAACGGCTGAAAAAGCAGTATCGCGAACTGATGCTGGAACGGTTTCAAAACGAAGAAATCCGCAAGGCGTTTCAGCTTGCGGTGTTAAAAGGGATGCGCAAGCATGTTCAGCCGCACCACCAAATGACTCCGGATGCGGTCAGTTTGTTTTTGGCGTATTTGGTCCGCGAGTTTACGCGCTCGCATTTGGCGCTTAAGATCCTCGACCCGGCCGTCGGCACGGCGAATTTATTGACGGCGGTGTTAAACGGCCTTCGGGGAAAACAGGCGGCGAGCTACGGCAGCGATGTCGATGATCTGCTTGTCAAATTGGCGTACGTCAACGCGAACTTGCAAAAGCATCCGGTGCAGCTGTTTAACCAAGACAGCCTAAGGCCGCTGTTTGTTGAGCCGGTTGACGTCGTTGTCTGCGATCTGCCGGTCGGCTATTACCCGGATGACGACAATGCCGCCCGCTTCGCCTTAAAAGCGAAGGAAGGCCGGTCGTATGCCCATCATTTGTTCATCGAGCAAAGCTTGCGCTATACGAAAGAGGGCGGCTACTTGTTTTTCCTCATCCCGAATACGTTGTTCTCAAGCCCGCAGGCGGGGCAGCTGAACGAATTTTTAAAAGAGGCGGCCATTGTCCAAGGAGTCTTGCAGCTGCCGCTGTCGATGTTTAAAAACGATCAGGCGGCAAAAAGCGTGTTGATTTTGCAAAAGAAAGGGCCGAACGTCAAAAAGCCAAAACACGTGCTGCTTGTCGAGCTGCCGCGGTTTTCCAACAAATTGGCGATGCAGGCGATGATGGCGAAAATCGACGCCTGGATCACCGCGGAAAAAGAACGTTGAAGAAAGGGTGTCCCAAACGCAGCGGGACGCCCTTTTTGATCACCGTATAGGCCGTCAAGCCCCTTCACAAAACGAGAGGTTGCATCTTCCTCCCCACTTACGCTCACGCGTGGAAGTGGGGGTCTTCTCGGCTCAAGATGATAAATGTTGCTCTTTTCTTCATCGAAGAATCGCTGTTTTTCACCCACCTTTTCGGTCAGCTCCGTTTTCATTTTTCACAACATAAAAACTTTTTCTTGCAACCGGTTGCGAAACAAAGCCGCGCTTGAAACGCGAAAACGGGAGGCATACAATGAAAAAGGCATAGTGAAACGGCGCCCAATCGCGCACACTAACGGTAAGCGCGAGCGGATTTTGGCAAAAAAGGAGCTGTGTTTTCGATGGCGAAAGTGCTAGCCATTAATGCGGGAAGTTCCTCGTTGAAATTCCAGCTGTTTGAGATGCCGGCAGAAACGGTGTTGACCAAAGGGGTCGTCGAACGGATCGGCTTTGACGACGCGATTTTCACCATTGTCGTAAACGGTGAAAAACATCAAGAAGTGACGGCGATTCCGGATCATGCCGCGGCCGTTAAAATGCTGCTTGATAAGCTCATTCGCTACGGCATTATCCGTTCGTTTGACGAAATTGACGGCATCGGGCACCGCGTCGTCCACGGCGGGGAGAAGTTCAGTGATTCGGTGCTCATCACCGAGGACGTCATCAAGCAAATTGAAGAAGTGTCCGAGCTCGCCCCGCTCCATAACCCGGCCAACCTCGTCGGCATTCGGGCGTTTCAGGAAGTGCTGCCGGACGTGCCGGCCGTGGCGGTGTTTGACACGGCGTTCCACCAGACGATGCCGGAACAGTCGTTTTTATACAGCTTGCCATATGAGTATTACACGAAATTCGGCATCCGCAAGTACGGATTCCACGGCACGTCGCACAAATACGTCACCCAGCGGGCGGCGGAGCTTCTCGGCCGGCCGATCGAACAGCTGCGCCTCATCTCGTGCCATTTAGGCAACGGGGCGAGCATCGCGGCGGTTGAGGGCGGCAAGTCGATCGACACGTCCATGGGCTTTACGCCATTAGCCGGCGTGGCGATGGGAACGCGCTCCGGCAACATCGACCCGGCGCTCATCCCGTACATTATGGAAAAAACGGGAATGACTGCGGATGAAGTGATTGAAGTGCTGAACAAAAAGAGCGGCATGCTCGGTCTGTCCGGCATCTCGAGCGATTTGCGCGACTTGGAAAAAGCGGCCGCCGAAGGAAATGAGCGCGCGGAACTGGCACTTGAAGTGTTTGCGAACCGCATTCATAAGTACATCGGCTCGTATGCGGCGCGCATGTGCGGGGTCGATGCCATCATCTTCACCGCCGGCATCGGCGAAAACAGCGAAGTCGTGCGGGCGAAAGTGTTGCGCGGCCTCGAGTTTATGGGAGTTTACTGGGATCCCATCCTAAACAAAGTGCGCGGCAAAGAAGCGTTCATCAGCTATCCGCACTCGCCGGTCAAAGTGCTCGTCATCCCGACCAATGAAGAGTTGATGATCGCCCGCGACGTCATGCGGCTGGCGAATTTGTAAGCGGATTGTAATAAAAAGAATCGTTGCAGCCATGTTGGCCAAAACGGCTGCCCCAAACAAACGGGGCAGCCATTTTTTTGTTTTGCCGCTTTGGTGCGCTTGATTCGTGTTTCAACAACTCGGGGGGGGGGGAGATGTCTTGCGTTTTTCGTCTCCCCGGCAATCGTCGGAATTGCCGGCGGCGTTGTTTCACGCCAAAATGAGAGTGCATACTCGGTTGAAGGGAGTGAACGGATATGGCATTGTTTCGTGATGATGCTCATGTGTATCGGGTGATCGGCGAGTTTATGCAAATCCCGTCGCGCCCAAGGACGGAAATGGAGCTGCGCAGCTGGTGGGGACAGCATCCGGCGTATCAGGAATACGGCGATGAGGTGGAGCAAATCAATCGGATTGGAGAACAAATCCGCCGTTCCCGCGCCGCGTTCGTCTTTTATTTGACCGATCCGGGGGCGGTCATCAGCATCGATGCGAGGCGGCCGGAAACCGGTGAAAACTACGCCATTTATTTCGGGCAGGCAATCGATGCGCCTGATGTCGCCATCAAGACGACCGGCGATATCGCCCACCAATTTTGGGGCGGCAACATCAACGTTCCATTGGCGCTCATGACCGGAAAAATGAAGGCAAAAGGATCGAAAGCGAAGGCGTTGCAGCTGTTGCCGCGCATCGTGCCGGCGTTTCCGCTTTATCGGCGCTATTTGGAACTGATCGATGAGCGCGCGCTTCTCCATGCTTTAAAGGCGTAAAAACATCGGGGAGCGCCGCGAGGGAGGAAAGAAAGTTCCGACGATTTTCGGGATAGGACATGAAACGGAAACGCGATATAGTAAAATTACAAAATGAAATTTCAGACAGTTCTAAATTTTTAAGGAGGCCATGAAGATGACGACGGTAAGAGACATTTTCCAACTGATCGATTCGCAATTGAGGGAAGACCCATCCCGCGCCGATGGGATTGTCGCGGTGTACCAGTTTAACTTAAGCGGGTCTGATGCGGGGGTGTACCAAGTCGTCCTTCGCCCAGACGCTGGATTTGTCATTGAAGGGGAGCAAGAAACGCCTGATTGCACGCTCAGCATGGACAGCGAGGATTTTAAAAAAATGGTGGACGGCGAGCTCAACGGAACGGAAGCGTTTATGAGCGGGCGGCTTCGCATTGACGGGGACATGGGGCTGGCGCTGCGGCTCCAAGAAGTGCTGTCCGCCTACAACAGCGCCAATCAAAACCAATAAGCACAACAAGAAAGCCGGCCGGCATGTTTTTCCGTGCATTGACAACAGCGCCGACCGTCAGAAGGAAGGAGACGAAAGGCGGCGGGCTTGGCCTTTTTCGCAGGCCCGCCTAATTTGGTTAAAGGAGACGGGGGAATGGATTTACGAACGGTTTGGACGAAAAATATCGAGCGGTTCGGTCCTTATCCGGCACTGATTTTTGAAGGAAACGAATATACGAACGTGGACTGCGACGCCCGTTCGTCCCAGCTGGCTCATGCGTTGATTGAACTTGGGGTCAAGCCGGGCGACCGCGTTGTTGTAACGATGCCGAACAGCCCGGAAGTAGTAGTCGCCTTCAGCGGCGTCTTGAAAGCAGGAGCGGTTGTCGTGCCGGTGTTGCCGCTGTTGCAGACGCAGGAGCTCCATTACATTTTTAAAGATTGCGAACCGAAAGTTGTGCTGACGGCGGAAATGCTGTGGGCGAAAGCGAAAGAGGCCGCCAATGGCTTGCCGGCGCCTCCGATGATGTTTACGATTGACGATCCTCATTCACCGCGCTCTCTGCGAACAAGAATGGAGCAAGCTCCTGCCAGCATGCCGCTGGCGGCAGTCACCGAAAATGCCCCTGCCGCCTTGCTTTACACATCGGGAACGACCGGCCATCCGAAAGGGGTCGTGCTGACGCACCGCAATTTGTATGCCAACGCGGAAGCAGCGGCCGAGATGGCGAAGCGGCTGCCTACCGAATATGACCGCGTCGGTCTTGGCGTGCTGCCGATCTCCCATGCGTTCGGTTTTACGATGATGAACGTCGCGCTGTTATTGGGCGACAAGATCGTCCTCCTGCCGTATTTCGAGCCGAAAAAAGTGCTGGAGACGATCGAACGGCATCGGGTGACGCATACGGCGATGGTGCCAGCGATGTTTCACGCTTTATGCCATTACTCGGATGCCGACCGATACGACACATCGAGTTTGGCGGCTTGCGTGTCCGGCTCGGCTTCGTTGCCGCCGTCGCTCGCTTGGCAGTTTCAACGCAAGTTCAATTGCCTGATTTTGGAGGGGTACGGACTGTCCGAGGCAGCGCCGATTGTGACGGCGACCGATCCGACGAAGACGATCAAACCAGGGTCGGTCGGGCTTCCGTTGCCTGGCGTGCAAGTGGCTGTCGTCGATGAACACGGCAACCGCCTGCCGCCGAACGAAGTCGGAGAACTGATTGTTTCCGGCCCGAACGTTTTCCAAGGCTACTACGGAAAAGACGAGGAGACCCGCCAGGCGCTGCGCGACGGCTGGCTGTATACCGGCGATATGGCGCGCATCGATGAAGACGGGTACGTGTTTATCGTCGACCGGAAAAAAGATGTCATCATTCGCGGCGGATTCAATATTTATCCGCGCGATATCGAGGAACTGCTGATGTCCCATCCGGATGTGCTGGAAGCCGGCGTTGTCGGCGTTCCTTCGCCGAAAATGGGGGAAGAAGTCGCCGCGTATGTCGTCGTCCGGCGTGGGGCCCAAGTGACCGAAGAGGAGCTGATCGAGTTTTGCCAAAAGCGGGTGGCGAAATACAAAAGCCCGCGCTTTTTGAAAAAGGTCGGCTACCTGCCGAAAAACATCATCGGCAAAATCGACAAAAATAAGCTGCGTGAATGGGCCAGCGAGTTTATTCCCGCTGTCCAATCGTAATGGAAAAGGAGAGGGACAAGGTGATTTCGTTTCAACCGACTGAAGAAGAACAGGCGTTTTTTCAAGTCGCCCGCAGCCTTGCCGTCGAGAAAATTCGGCCGGCCGCGAGAGAGTGTGAGAAACGCCGGACCGTTTCGGCTGACTTGAGTGACCGGGTGGATGAGCTCGGCTTGTCGGCGCTCGAGCTCCCGGAATCGTGGGGAGGCTTGGAACTGCCCCTTCTTTCGCAAGCGCTCATTTGGCAAGGGCTCAGCTATGGCGATTTAGGCGTCATTCAAGGGCTTCCGGGGGCCGGGGAGGCGTCTTCCCTCTTTCGTCTGTCTTCCGAGCACCGCGTGTGGCACCGGTACCGGGAGATGGCGAAAGGAGGATGGCCGACTGTCGCCTGGATCGACGAAGCGGAACAAAAAGAACCGCTGAAGGAAGCGATTCGCGTGCGCCGGCGCGGCAGCGGATATATTGTGGACGGGGTGTCGTCTCCAGTCCGCTTGGCGTCGAAAGCCGACTGGGCGGTCATCGCCGCTAGGGACGAAGAAGAGGAAACGGTATTGCTCGCCTTTGATGAGCGAGTATGGGAGATCGAAGAAGGAGACATAAGGCTTGGGCTGCTGGCTGCCGGCATCGCTCGCCTTCGGTTTGCGGAAGTGTACGCCGGTCCGGAACAACTCGTTGCCTGGGGCTCGGAAGCGGACGCATTGCTCAACCGCGTGCGCGCCCGAAACCAAGTCATCGAAGCGGCGAAGGAAGTCGGCTTGATGGAGGCGGCGCTTGATTACACCATTGAATACACCGCGGGAAGAAAGGCGTTCGGACAAGAGATCGCCAAGTTCCAAGGGGTGTCATTTACGATCGCAGAGATGGCGTTCGAATGCCGCGGGGCGAAACTGCTTGTATGGCAAGCGGCCGCTGCAGTTGACCGAGGGGATGAACAGGCGGGCGGCTACGCCTGGAGCGCGTTGTCGCGAGCTCATCGCTCCCTGCGCTATGTCACCGACCAAGCGGTGCAAATGCTCGGCGGGCACGGGTACGTGCAAGAATACCCGGCTGAAAAATGGATGCGCGACGCCCAGGCGCAAGTGATGCTGTACGGCCGGGAGCGAGACTGGCTCATCCGCCGCGGCGAACAGCTGCTCAATGAACGGAAAGAGAGGGTGGCGCAATGATTTCGTTTACCTTATCACCGCAGCAAAAACAAATGAAAGAGCTCGTCCATTGGTTCGCCAAACATGAAGTGCGTCCGATCGCGCTGGAGGCCGACCGGCTCGGGCGGGTGCCGGACGAATGGCTGCAAAAAGTCAACAAAATGGGCATCCAGCTGAATGCGTCTTCGTTTGGCGGAGGGCGTCCGCCGTCTCATGCGGAAGGAAAGAAAGAGAAAAAAGAGCGCGAAGGCAACCGCGTGGCCGTCATCGCCGCTGAGGAGCTCGCGTGGGGATGCCCAGGCATCGCCCTTTCCCTTCCCGGCCCTGGCTTAGGCGGTCCGCCGATTCAATCGAGCGGCACGCCCGAGCAAAAACAGCGGTTTTTGTCCATTTTCACAAAAGATGAGCCGCGCTGGGGAGCTTACGCCTTGACGGAACCGGAAGCCGGCTCGGACGCGTCCGGCATCCGCACGACGGCGAAAAAAGTGGACGGCGGCTATCTCTTAAACGGGCAAAAAATTTTCATCACCAACGGCGCCCGCGCTTCTTGGGTCGTCGTGTTCGCCACGGTTGATCCGAAGTTGGGCCGCGCCGGGCACCGGGCGTTTGTCGTCGAAAAAGGGACGCCGGGATTTGTCGCGACCCGCACCGTCCATAAGATGGGTTTGCGCGCCAATGAAACGGCGGAGCTCTTGTTTGAAGACTGCTTTGTTCCTGATGAAAATTTGCTTGGCGGTGAAGAGTTGTATAGCGCAAATGCGAATAAACCGTCCGGTTTCCAAGTGGCGATGAAAACATTTGACAGCACGAGGCCGATCGTCGCGGCCATGGCCGTCGGCATCGCCCGCGCCGCCTATGAATATACGCTTGACATCGTTCGCAGCGAGTACCCGAAACAAGGACGGTTGTACTATGAAGCAGCCGCCCTGCTTGCCGAGGCGGAGCAAGAGATTGACGCTGCTCGCCTGTTGACGTGGGAAGCGGCGTGGAAAGCCGACATTGGCGAGCCGAATGCGATGGAAGCGGCCGTCTGCAAAGCCGTGGCGGGGAAAATGGCGCTTCATGTCTGCGCTATGTGCCTTGAACTGCTCGGTCCCGTCGGCCTTGGCGGACATTTGGTCGAGAAATTGTACCGCGATGTGAAAGTGTTTGATATTTTTGAAGGCACGCAGCAAATCCAGCGCCTTGTCACAGCAAGACGGTTGTATGCGCCATACGGCGTGCACGTATAGAAGAGCGAGGCGGCGACCCAAACATCTCCGCTCGCGGTGGAGAGCGATGATCATTTGTGAAGTTTGCCGGTTCGATTGAACGAAAGGGGGAATTCCGATGCCTTATGAAACGTTGCGCATAGAGCGGCGAAACAAAGGAGTCGCTTGGGTGATGATCCACAACCCGCCGGCGAACGCCATTAGCGAGCGATTAATGGAAGAATTGGAGAAAGCGGCCGATGAATTGGAAGCCGACCGCGGAGTGCGCGTTGTCGTCATCGCGTCGGCCCATCCGAAAACGTTTCTCGCCGGCGCTGATTTAAAGGACATGATTCAGCGAGGAACCCAGTTTGCCGGCAATGAAGCGGGCATCGCCGAACAAAGCGCCCGCATGCAGCGCTGCTTCGACCGATTCGCGACGATGCCGAAGCCGGTCATCGCGGCCATCAACGGCTACGCGCTCGGCGGCGGTTGCGAATTGGCGCTGGCGTGCGATTTCCGCATCATGGGCGGCGGCAAGATCGGCCTGACGGAAGTCTCGCTCGGCCTGATCCCTGGCGCGGGCGGCACGCAGCGGCTGACGCGCCTCGTCGGGCGGGCGAAAGCGACGGAACTCATTTTTCTCGCCAGACGGCTTGACCCGCAAGAAGCGCTCGAACTCGGCCTCATTCATCGCGTCACGCCCCCGGAGCGGTTGGAAGAAGAGGCGTCGGCGTTTGCCGAGCAACTGTCAGAAGGGGCCGTGCGGGCGATGGGGCTCGCCAAGCGGGCCATCTATGCGGCCGAAGGGCTTCCAGAAGACGGATTTGGCATCGAAGCGGCGTCATTTGCGGCAACGTTTAAGACAGGAGAGCCGGCGATTGGGCTGGCGGCGTTTTTCCAAAAGAAACAACCGCAATTTTTACGTTAAACGGAGGGATCACCGATGTCGTCATGGGCGGAACTGCTGAAAGGAAAAGTGGCGGTCGTCACCGGCGCCTCACGCGGCCTCGGGCGCGCGGATGCCTTGGCGCTTGCCGAAGCGGGAGCGGATGTCGTCATTACCGATATTTTGCTCGAATCGGATGAAGAAAGCAAACAGACGGCGCAAAAATATGGGCCGCTCTCACAAGTGATGCAGAGTACAAAAGTGGTGTACGCCGAAAAGACAGCGGAAGACATTCGCGCCATGGGGCGGCGGGCGCTGGCTCTCAAAATGGACGTCACCGACCGCGAGCAAGTGAAAGAAGTGTTTGCCCGCGTCAAAGAAGAGTTTGGTTCCATTGATATTTTGGTCAACAACGCCGGCACGCTCGACCACGTTTCGCAAATCGAAAAGCAAAACGATGAGTTTTGGGAGCGCGATTTGCGGGTGAACCTGACCGGCACGTACAACTGTACAAAAGCGGTATGGCCGTATATGAAAGAGCAAGGATGGGGGCGGATCATCAACATGTCGTCCGTCGCCGGGACGCTTGGCGGCTTCGGCCAGGCGAGCTATTCGGCGACGAAAGGAGCGGTGCTGAGCTTTACGAAAAGCATGGCGCTTGAAGGGGCGCGCTACGGCATTACGGTGAACGCCATCGTCCCGGGCATCATCAACACAGAAGCGTTCCGCATGGGCAACCCGAAAATGAATGAGCGCATGATTCAGCGCACCGCGTTCCGCCGTCCGGGCGAGCCGGAAGATGTGGCCAACGCCATTGTGTTTCTTTGCTCGGATAAGGCGAAATACATCACTGGGATTGGCTTAAACGTCTCCGGCGGCATTGAATTGTTTACGTTTTGACGAAACGGACGCCGCGCTTCGGGGCGTGCTGAAGGAAGTTCGATGTTCAGACAGAAAAGGAGGAGCGGCATGAGGGAAGTGGTGATTGTTGACGCCGTGCGCACGGCGATCGGCAAGAAAAAAGGGGCGCTCTCAAGCGTCCATCCGGTCGATTTGCTTGTTCCGGTGCTGCGGGCGCTTGTCGACCGAAATGGGCTGGATGCCGGCCTGGTGGAAGATGTCATCGTCGGCTGTGTGACAATGACCGGAGAGCAAGGGGGCAACATCGCCCGCCAAGCGGTGCTCGCCGCCGGATTTCCGGTCGGAGTGCCGGCGTTTTCCTTAAACCGGATGTGCGGCTCGAGTCAGCAGGCCATCCATAACGCGGCGCAAGCGATTTTGGCTGGCGACATCGACATCGCCATCGCCGCCGGGGTCGAAAGCATGACGCGCGTTCCGATGGGAAGCGACATGGGGCGGTTCAGCCGCCAGCTGACAAGTCGGTACAACATCGTGCCGCAAGGGATTTCTGCGGAGATGATCGCGAAAAAATGGGGATTGTCGCGGGAAGAGCTTGATGCGTTTTCCTTGCAAAGCCATGAAAAAGCGGCGGCGGCAACCGACCGCGGGATGTTTGAGCGGGAGATTCTTCCGCTTGACGTGCCGGGAGAAGATGGCGCGGTGCGCTTTGCCCGCGATGAAGGGATTCGGCGCGACACCTCGCTCGAAAAGTTAGCAGCGTTAACGCCATCATTTCAGCCAAAAGGCGGTGTCATCACGGCCGGCAACTCAAGCCAAGTGAGCGACGGAGCGGCCGGCGTGCTGCTCATGTCGGCAGAAAAAGCCCGGCAGCTCGGTTTGCGACCGAGAGCCCGCATCGTCGCCCGCGCGGTCGTCGGAGAAGATCCGGTCATGATGCTCACCGGCATTATTCCCGCGACGAGAAGCGTTTTGCAAAAGGCCGGTTTGCGCCTCGATCAGATGGATGCGATCGAGGTCAATGAAGCGTTCGCTTCCGTCGTCAAGGCGTGGGAGCGGGAACTCGAACCGAACATGGCGAAAGTGAATCCGCGCGGCGGGGCGATTGCCCTTGGCCATCCACTCGGCGCGAGCGGCGCCCGGCTGATGACGACGCTGCTCCATGAGCTTGAGGACATGGACGGGACATACGGATTGCAAGTGATGTGCATCGGCTTTGGCATGGCAACCGCCACGATCATCGAGCGGCTGTAAGCAGAAAGGAGGGAAGCGGGTTGCACGCATCACTCGAAACGGCCAAGCCAAAACCGGCGCGCGACTTTGCGGCCATTGGCGCTGCCATTGAAGAGGAGCTGGCCGCCATTACGGCGGGAAAACGACGGCGGAAAATCATCGCTGTGCTTGTCAAAAACGGGCTCGGCATGGTGCTGGGCGACGCCATCGCCCATAAGCTGCGGGGAAAGGGAGGGGACAACGACTATTGGCGCCATGTCGGCCGAAGGCTGCGCCTGGCGTTTGAGGAGCTCGGCCCGACGTTCATCAAGCTCGGGCAAGTGCTTGTCACAAGGCAAGATTTATTGCCAGAGCCGATTACGCTTGAGCTGGAGAAATTGCTTGACCGGGTGCCGCCGATCGAGTTTGCCAAAATTCAATACATTCTCGAACGCGAGCTGTCCGACGGCCTCGAGACGTTTGAGTGGATCGACGAAACGCCGCTCGGTTCAGCGTCGCTTGCCCAAGTATACAAAGCGAAGCTGAAAGATGGTCCGGTCGTCGCCGTGAAAGTGGTGCGCCCGACGGTCGAAAAGCTGTTTCAAACCGATATCGCCATTATCAAAAAAATGGCCGCCCGCTTACAGAAGCGGCTGCCGCCCGAGCTGCAGGCCGCTTTGGATCTTGGAGGGCTCGTGCAAGATTATTACAGCAGCGCCATGGATGAGCTCGACATGACGGAAGAAGCAAGAAAAATGCAAGAAATGAAGCAAAAGTACGAAAGGAGGGCTGAACATGTCACGGTTCCGCACGTGTACGACGCGACGAAAAGCGTCCTAATTATGGAATATATCGACGGCTGGCTCATTAAAGACTTCCCTGTCGATTTTCTCACCTTCGAAGAGCGGGTCAACATTATGATTGACCTTGTCCATCATTACGTGCAAACGATGCTCGACGGCCATTACCACGCCGATGCCCACGGTTCCAACATTATGATCGACAAGCGGACGAAAAAGGCGGTCATCATCGACTGGGGGATGACCGGGCGGATGGACAGCGTGATGGCGCAAATTTTAATGCGCGTCATTTTGCACATCCAGCTCAACCAGGCGGAAGACGCCGCCGAAGTGTTTATGGAACTGATGTCGCCCACCATTTACACCGATGTTGTCAAATTGAAAGATGAACTGCGGACGTTGACGTTAAACTATGTGTCCGCCCATCAAGGGAGCAGCCGCTACAACTACGGCCGCCTCGTCCTTGAAGCGACGGCGATCGGGCTCCGCAACTACTGCAAAGTCCCGAACGGCTTGGCGCTTTGGGCGAAAGGATTTTCCGCCACCGAAGGGACGGCGCGCTGGATTTGCCCGGAAATTTCGTACGGCGAAGTCGTTGAGGCGTATGAAATTCCGATTTTAAAAAGCATCCTCGGAAAGCGCTTTAATTTTCGCGCCAACGCGAGTCTTGTCGCTGAAACGGCGGAAATGATCGCCACCTTCCCGCGCCGGTTCAACAAAGTGTTGGAGACGATGGCCGAAAACAAATGGCGCATGACCGTGCAAGTCCAAACCGACCCGGTGACGCGCAATACGCTCAATCAAATCGCCAACCGGCTGGCGCTTTCCATCATCGCGTTTGCCATCATTATGGCCACCGGGTTTATTGTCGCCAGCATCCCGGGCGGAACGTTTCTCGGCATGGAGAAAACGACGATCGCCAACATCGGGTTGGCCGCTTCTGTCATTTTGGTCGTTTTCCTTGGCTGGCGGCTGTTCCGGACGCGCAAACAGCGGCCGCGATTTTAAAGAGGGAGGAAGGAACATGCGCGAGGAACAAGAAGAGCTGACGATGTCAAAGCGCATCGAGGCGTTTTACCGGCAAAGCGGCGGGCCGGGAAGCCCGACGATCCGACGGTTGCTCGATAAGCATTTGCTGTATGGGAAAGACCACGGCCTGCCGGGGAAAAAGGAAGAGTTTGAGGATGTCATCCGCGATGTGTTTTTGCAAGACCATTCGACCCGGCCGCTCGTCATCGGCCTTTTCAAGCTGAAAGAAACGCTCAAGCAGGAATGGGACGCCTATTTGGATGCATTGCGGGGCCGCGGCATCCGTGAAGAGGAAGCGGATATGGCCGGCAAGCGGGCGTAATGGGCGGATGGAAAAGGAGGGAACGACATGGCAAAAGCCGCAGTATTGCACCGCTACGGGGAGCCGATGTCAATCGAAGAACTGGATTTGGCAAGCCCCAAGAGCGGGGAAGTCAAAGTGAAAATGAAAGCGGCGGGCCTTTGCCATAGCGATTGGCATGTGGTTCAAGGGCAATTGCCGCTCCCGCTTCCCATTGTGCTCGGCCACGAAGGAGCGGGCATTGTCGAGGAAGTCGGGGAAGGGGTGACAAGTGTCAAACAAGGCGACCATGTGGTGCTCAATTGGGTGCCGTCATGCGGGACGTGCAGCTACTGCCGCACCGGGCGGCCCGATATGTGCGAGGAGGCGGCTCGACTGACGGCGACCGGCACGCTGCCGGATGGGACGACGCGCTTTTCGCTGCGTGGGAAACCCGTCTATCAATTTTTAACCGCCGGAGCGTTCAGCGAGTACACCGTCGTGCCGGAACAGGCAGCCATCCCGATTCGCCGCGATGTGCCGTTTGAGTTGGCGGCATTGATCAGCTGCAGCGTCATGACCGGGGTGGGAGCGGTCATTCATACAGCGCAAGTGCGCCCGGGCAGCACAGTCGCTGTGATTGGCGCCGGCGGCGTCGGATTCAATATCATTCAAGGAGCCGCGTTAGCGGGGGCGAAACAAGTTATTGCCATTGATGTCGTCGATGAAAAATTGGCGATGACGAAAACGTTCGGGGCGACGCACACCGTAAACGCCCGCGAGGACGATGCCGTCAGCGCCGTGCTCGACTTGACCGACGGCATCGGCGTCGACTATGCGTTTGAAGCGATCGGCCGCCCGGAGACGATGGCCGACGCGTACAACATGACAAGAAAAGCGGGAACGACGGTCATCGTCGGCATCGCCGCGCCGCATGAAACGGTGGAGATCAACGCCTTTTCGCTGCCGTCCCAATCCAAAACGTTGACCGGTTCGTGGCTTGGCCAAGGCAATCCGCCGGTTGACTACCCGAAGTTGCTTGATTTGTACGCGGCGGGCAAGCTGAAGCTCGAACCGCTCATCAGCGCCGTCTATTCGCTCGACCAAATCAACGACGGATTCGCCGCCCTAAAGAGCGGGCAAAACATTCGCGGCATCATCCGCTTTGATGAATAAAAAAGAGGGCCGCAGCGCCTTGGTCCATCGATGCTTAGAGGGAGGGGGATATGCATGCCGGTGTTTCAAAGCGAGCAGGAAGTATACGACGTTCTCGGCCGCTTTTTTGAACGCGTGGCCGAAACGGAAGAGTCAAAAGAATTGATTGCGGCGACGGAGCTAGGACCTGGATATGACGCGTTTGTCCAATACATTTTCCATAAGCCGGAAGCGAAAATTACATGGGCGCAGGAAAACGGGAAATTGAAAATTGTCTGCGGCGAAACAGCGCTGCACCCGGAGCTCATTTTTGAGCAGACGGCTGATGTGGGGCATAAATTTTGGCTCGGCAAGCTTGATTTGCAGCAGGCGCTCGCCCGCCAGCAAATCAAAGTGCAAGGGCCGCTTGTGAACGCCTTGAAAGTATTGCCGCAGCTTGACGCCATTTACCCGGCGTACCGCGAATATTTGCAGGAAATCGGGCGGAGCGACTTGTTGCCATAGCAGGCGAGCTTGGGAATGCATGGCGGGATGTCGCCAGGGGCGCTGTAAGCACTTGAAAACGCGCTGTCTCCATCGGCTTTGCGCCCGATATAGCGGTTGGGAAAGGAGAAACGACGATGATTTCTATGAAAACAACAGAAGCTGGTTTATGGATTGGCGGCGAATGGAGGCCGGCGGCGGATGGCGCGATGTTTGACGTCATCGACCCGGCGACAGGCCAAGTGACGGCCCGTGTGGCCAACGCCGGGGAAAAAGATGTCGACGCGGCGGTCGCCATCGCCGAAGAGGCGTTTTCGGACCGGCGTTGGCTGTCGATTCCGCCGCTCGAGCGCGGGCGCATCTTGCGGCGCATCGCCGAACTGATCCGCCAGCATCATTACGAGCTGGCGCAGCTCATGACGCGGGAAAACGGCATGCCGATCAATCTAGCGTTGTTTATTGAAATTCCGCTTGCCGCCGACTGCTTCGACTTTTTCGCCTCGCTCGTCGTCAAGCCGCAAGGGGAGGTGCTGCCGTTTTCCGTCGCCGGCTCGGCGCCGGATTATATGGCGTGGACGATGAAGGAGCCGATCGGGGTGGCTGGGCTCATCACCCCGTGGAACTTTCCGCTTTTGATGCCGACGTGGAAAATCGCCCCAGCGCTGGCGGCGGGCTGTACGATGGTGTTAAAACCGGCGCCGGAAACGCCGCTGACGGCGTTGAAGCTTGCTGAGATTTGCCATGAGGCCGGCGTGCCGGAAGGCGTCGTCAACGTCCTGCCTGGACTCGATGAGGCCGGAAAAGCGCTCGTCAGCCACCCTGGCGTGCCGAAAATCGCGTTTACCGGCGAGACGGAAACCGGGCGCCACATCTTGCAAGCGGCCGCTCCCCACATTAAGCGGGTGACGCTCGAGCTTGGCGGGAAGTCGCCGAATATCATCTTTGCGGACGCGGATCTTGAACAGGCGGCGAAAAGCGCGCTGTTTGGCGTGTTCTACAATTCAGGGCAAGTGTGCCAAGCGGGAAGCCGCATTTTAGTCGAACGGCCGGTTTACGAAACGTTTGTCGAGCTGTTGGCCAGCAAAGCGAAAAAGCTGAAAGTCGGGCCCGGCACGGATGCGCGCAGCGACCTTGGCCCCGTCATCAGCCGGGAGCAATACGAGAAAGTATTGCGCTACATTGACATCGGCAAGCAGGAAGGGGCGAAGCTCGTTGCGGGAGGGAGCGCTTTAGATGGGCTTGGCGGCGGCTATTTCATTGAACCGACCGTCTTTGCCGATGTATCGCCATCGATGTGCATCGCCCGTGAAGAAATTTTCGGGCCGGTCGCCGCTGTCATTCCGTTTCAAGATGAAGAGGAAGCCGCCTCCATTGCCAACGATACGATTTACGGCTTGGCGGCGGCGGTTTGGACGAATGACATCAAACGGGCGCTCCGCTTAGCGCGGCGGGTGAAAAGCGGAACCGTGTGGATCAACACGTACCAAGTGCTGTCGCCGACTGCGCCGTTTGGCGGTTATAAGCAGAGCGGCCTCGGCCGCGAGCTCGGGATGCAGGCGCTTGAAGCGTATTTAGAAACGAAAACGGTCATTTGCGATATGAACGACCGGCCGATGACATTGTTTTAAGGAGGGGAATCCGATGGTCCACCATAACGGATTTCATAAGGAGGGGAAAACGATGGTTCACCATGACGGATTTCAAACGGTGAAAGGAACGATCGATTGGGAGCATCCGATGTACAAATTGTATGAAAAAGCAAAGCGGAACGGGAAATGGAACCCGGCGGACATCGATTTCAGCCAAGACAAAGAAGATTTCGCCCGTTTGACAAGCGAAGAAAAGATCGCGGCGTTGCCGCTCGTTGCCGGCTTTTCCGCTGGCGAGGAGGCCGTGACGCTCGATATTTTGCCGATGACCAACGCCCTCGCGCGCCAAGGGCGGCTCGAAGATGTGATGTTTTTGACGACGTTTATGCATGATGAAGCGAAACATGTCGAGATGTTTTCCCGCTGGCAGCAGGAAGTCGGCATCGGGGCCATGGACTTGTCCGTCTTCCATAACGACCATTATAAACGCATTTTTTACGAAGCGCTGCCGGAAGCGATGAACCGGCTGTACACCGACGACTCGCCGGAAGCAGTCATCCGCGCCGCCACGGTATACAACATGATCGTCGAAGGGACGCTCGCCGAATCGGGCTATTACACGTTCCGGCAAATTTACAAAAAAGCCGGGCTGTTCCCTGGCCTTTTGCAAGGCATCGACTATTTGAACATGGACGAAGGCCGCCATATCCAATTCGGCCTTTATACGATCCAGCGGCTCGTCAATGAAAATGAGCGGTATTACGACTTGTTCATCCAATATATGGACGAATTATGGCCGCATGTCGTCGGCTACGTCGCCTATTTGACCGAGCTCGGAAAGCGCCAGCAGCAGCTCGCCCGCACATATGCGCTCGAGATCGACTACGACATGCTGAACAACTATGTCGTCAAACAGTTCAACATCCGCAAAAAACAAATCAGCCGGGCGAAGCGGGTTGACAGCATCGAAGAGCTTGAAAAAACAGTTGCTGAATCATAGAGTGGACGGGCGGGTTGGTCCGCCCGCCTGACCCTAAAAGCAGAGGAAAACGGATCTGCGCCAGCATCCTTTGGGGGTTGGCGGAAAAACAACAGCAAAGAGGCGCGCGATGCGTGCGGCGTGTCAGGAAAATTCGCTTGAGTTGTGGCTGGTTTTGAAGAAAAACAAGGTGTTTATTTTGGGGGGAATAGGAATGAATCCAAGTTTGTCACACAAAGGGGGCATAAAAAATGGGAAGCTTGTTTGCGGTCAATCCAAAACGATTCGTTATTGCGGGCGGAGCGGGATTTCTCGCGGTAATCGCCCTAGTTGCCATGTTGCTTTTGTCAGGGACGGCGTTTGCCGCGTTTCCGCTGTCAGGAGTCGGGGGATTTACAATTAGTGCAGATAAAATTACGGGCACTGGGTTTAAACTGTACCCCGCCATCGGTGAAACCGAACAAAGAGGGGCTTGGGGACAGGCCGCCATCGACTTGGCATCGGCGAACATTACCAACTTGGTGCTGACGAAAAACATTAACACCGAATCGGCGCTCGGCGCTTACGGCATTAAAAGCATTGATGTTGTCGTCACGGGCGGCAATGTGAGCGGGCAAAATTTAAAACTGCGCGTCACTGGCATTCAAGCGGACAGCACGTCATTTGCCGGCTTGGAGACGCAAGAGCATAAAACCGACAACCCGCTCAATGTCATCGATTTGAGCGCACCGAACTTGACTCTTGATAAGCCGAGTTTGAACACGCATTACATGTCAGCAGGGGCGATCACCATTCCAAACATGAAGTTGAAAGTGATAGCCAACATGAAAGACGGCAGCCGTGTCGGCGATTTTTAATCCGGTCTGATCCATCGCTTGGATGGGGCGGTCCATCTCCTATTCCTCCCAAAATGAGCTTGTTATCTTGTTCCGTGCGTCATGATTGATTTCGGTATAAGGATTGCACTGTTTCTTTTCAGACAAAACCGTTTTCTTCTTCCTTCATCGTATAGATAGGCTGCATCACGTTGATCAAAAAGGATGGAAAAAAAGAGAACGCAGAGTGTTCAACTTGTTCTCCATCGTCATTCGCTAAAGGAAAAATGAAAACGGATAAAGGGGGGCTGGACAATGAGAAAGGGGTTCGAGATGATGCAAATAGCGGTCATTGGTGCGCTGACGGGCGCGTTTATCGGCGGAATCGCGCTCCAGGGGGGAGCGGGCGGAGCGGTGTGGGGCGGATCAGTGCTGGCGGTCGTTCTCGCGGCCGTTGTCTGGCCGCTTCTCGAACGTCCAACCGCTTTGATGCGGCTGAAATATGGAACCGCTGCTTTTCTGCCCGGGCTGCTTGTTGGAGGAAGCCAGTGGGTGTCGTTTGGGGTTGTCGGCGCGGCGGTCGGAGGGATGGCGAGCAGCGCTCTGGCGGCTTTTTTCGCTCCTCGCATTATCATTCGCCAAGAAGAACAAGGACGCTATATTCGCACACGTTTCCATTATGTCTGGATGTTTTTCGGTGCCTCCATGGCAACATTTTTCGCTTTGAACGTTCTTTTTGCTGCTGAACGGGCGGCACCGTGGCAAACATGGGCGGGCTCCATTTCTATGGCCGTTCAGTCATCCATCGTTCTTGCTCTCGTGTTGCTCGGATACGTCATTTGCATCAGCTGGAAAAAGAGAAAGACCGAAACATGGAAGCAAGCGCGGGCATCTGCTCGCCGCATGGGGAGAGGGTTGCTTGCAGGGGGAATGGTGGTCATCGGCGCCGCTTCGTTGTTCCATTACGGTTTTTTATCTGTTCACACCGCCTCCCGCGTTGTCGGCCCTCTGTTGTCGTATATCTTGGGTTGGTTGTTGCCGTATGCTGTTGGATGGTTGCTGGCCGCCAACCGCCATCGCCCCGTGCTGGGGTCTATGTTGGCGATCATTGGCGCGATATTCGTCTTGATTGTCGGCATCAGCGTGCTTCCGATGCTGCTGCTTCCTGGAAGCGGACTGATGTGGGCTGGGGTGGTGACGGGGCTAGTAATGATCGTTTTGGCCATTTTAAGCATCATCAAGCCGCAAAGTCACGTAACAATCGGCAGTTTTCTCATTGTTGCTTCCATTCTTTCTTTCGTTGGCGCCGCAGGAGGCTTGATCATCGGAGGGATCATCGGGCTTTTGGGAGGGGCGCTTGTCGTCGGATGGAGCGGTGAGCAGGCCAAAAAATCGAGCCGTGATTCATCTCCTCCCACCTCTCCTCTCCCGCCGCATTCGTCCATGATGACAGGATAAAGAAAAGTATAAGGGAATTTGTCGAAAAATAGTTTTTCGACACCCCTAAGAGGTCGAAAATCTTTTTTAGAGGGAGGAAGCAAATGGGATCCATCAAAGGACTGAAAATGTTGCTTCTTGCTTTGACGCTTCTTCTCTGTCTGCCGCTTGGCGGGGGGCGCTCACTTGCCGCTGGGGAAGAACAAGGATTTGTCATTCATGCTGACAAAGTGGTCGGCATCTTCGATTTAGGCGGGATTATCCTTGGTTCGCCGAAAGTAATCGTCGGCAAGCTTCCGATCGCTTTCATTCAAGCTGACATCAGCGGCTTGTCAATGGAACGGGTCGTCGACACGCCGCAAGGGACAATCGTGTTGTCGATTCGAGCGGGAGAAACGGCGAGCGCCACCTGGATGAAGCTTGATGTGACGAAATTGAAGTTCGGAGGGCTTTGTTTGGATGGATTTCCGGTTAAGCAATGTTTGAAAGACGTCACATTGGTGGCGACGAAAATGACGGCTTCCCGCCTCTCCATTCCCGGCATGTCGCTGTCAGCCTCATTTTCCGGAGCATCTCGGATGCAAGCGGAGCAAAAGGCACTTGAACAAACGGATCTCGCCCAAGAAGCTGAACGGCTCATCTGGCAGCTTGATGAGCAAAAGCAAGGCGACAACAGCGCTGCTCGCATGGTGGAGACGATGCAAGCTAATGTTCGGGCGCTTGAGAAGCGCATAAAAGACAGAACGGACGAATGGGCAGTGCTTGTGGAAAAACAAAGCACCGTTTCGGCTTCCCTCAAACAGCTTGAGCAAGCCATGTCGGGCGGTCAAACAGCTGAAGGAAAAGAGCAGACGAAATATGAAGAAGTACTGATGCACTTTCGCGATTGGAAACAAATGCTTGATCAACAAAGGGTCGCCCTTAGTCAAGACATAGAGAAATGGAATGAACAAGATGCTTTATGGAAGAAAACGGCTTCTTATGTAGCAGAAAAGTTAAACCTCGGCGAACGATCGGAAGCGATGGATCTTCTGTCGGATTTGCGTTCATCGCTTGATGGCATCAAGCGGCGGCTTGATGAGCAGGAGAAGGATGAAGAGGTTTGGAGTCAAATAGTGCACGATTTGGAAGGGAGACTGGATGCGGTGGCTGAATGGTTGAAGCGAAAACCGGATGATGGAGGAAATAGTGCGGAAGAACGTTTCCGACCGCCGCTTTCTTCATCAGGAACAGACGGGGAAGCCACCCCATAAAGACATAGAAATCGAGAGGGCAAGGGGGTTGAGGCCTTGCCCTCCCGGTGTGAAATGATTCCCTCGAGAAGCGCATATCCGGCGATTCGTTAAATGATTCCGTCGCGAATCGCCTTGACGATCGCTTCCGTCCGGTTTTTGGCGTTCATTTTTTGCAAAATGGCCGAAACATAATCGCGCACCGTGTACTCGCTCAAATGAAGCCGTCTCGCTGCCTCATACGTCGACGCTCCTTCGGCAACGAGCTTCAGCACCTCAATTTCTCTCGGTGATAAATGCGGCATTGGCTGAACGAGATCGGAACGCCCTCCGTTGCATTTGGACAAAATCTCCCCCGCGCTTTGTCCGAATTTCATCACCGCTGTGTAGAGGTCATTGGACAATTGAAAGGACGTCTTTGGGCCGCAATCCAAAATGGCGGCGCCGATGAGACGATTTTCCGAAGGCGCGTAAATGGGAGCGATGACAATCGATTCAAGTTGAAACTGCTTCACATACTTCATCGGCAATCCTTGCGCTGCATGGCGGACATAAATCGGCGGCACGTTTGTCATCTGGCGGCCAAGCAGCTGTAGCCGCTGAATGTATTGCTTAATGAATGGAAGGCTATCAATGTGTTCATGAATGCTTTTGATTTCATGATTGTTCAGTTGATAACCGTACAGTCCGAATCCGCTTTCATGAGTGCTCGAATAGGCGAACAGTGCACATCGTTCAAACGGCAAGTAGGTGACAAATCCGGTTGAAATGTATTCAATCGCTTGGTGGAGCGATTTGGCCCGCATAATCCATTGGTCAAACAGCAAGACGGCGTCTTTCCAAAGATGTTGCTCTCTCGTGCGAATGGAGACCTTCTGGGCGGCTTGAAACTGTTCGAAGGCGTGAAGAAGAAATGGGATGATGAGCCGTTCTTCTCCTTCGGCGCAAACGAGCAAAAGATCGCTCCCCCACGGAAGTGGAATCAACTGTTTTCCGCTGGCATCCATGCGGGAAAGAATGTGTTCACATAAAACGAAAATCGTTTCCCCGTACATGCTGCTGTCTGTGAGTGCATCACCCGCATTTCCATACCATTTGGCGACGACGAACCCACCGTCCGCTGTTCTGGACAGCTGGGCGATCCATATGATCGGCAACTGTTTGGATGAAACGATTTGCCCAAGAAACTGCTCCAAATCGAATGACGAGCAGTCAGAAGCATTGACGGACTCATGAAGCCTCGAAAAGACGTATTGAACAGCTTGATGGACGCGAAATTCCACAACGCCAGCCGATTGGATGGTTTCGTGAACCACGTTTTCCATCATTGACAAGATGGCGGTGGACTGGTTGGGCGACAGCTCCCCGTTTCGTTTTTCCCATTCGCGTTGAAACGACGCCAGCCATTCGGCGATATCCTTCACTGGGCCAAGCCATTGCGAAGAGAACGTGTCAATGGCAAGCCGCAAAGGCTGAGCGGCGGCGTGCTGCTTGTCCTCCAGTTCGCCGCATTTGTCCAGCCAAGCGGATAAAATGTCGTCGCGGTGTTGGCGAATCGTCTCCCATCCTTCTTTCAAAATGGCGTCCAATTGGCTTGACAAGCGCAAGTTCATTCGTTTTCCCTCCTTATGTTTCTTGACTTGTTTTTTGTTCCAAAAAATAAAATCGCTTTCGTTTTGTCCGGCGGTCTTTCCATAAAAACGGGCATCTTGAGCGACGGATATTTGTCAAGGTCGGGAGAGAAAAACGAGTCCAAAGGTTTTGAGAACAAGAGCAACCGACTGTGGAACGGCCTTTTATCGTCGTGGTAATATAATTAATAATATTATAACAATTCTGTTTATTATGATACAAATGATTTGCGAACCGTATTTCAGTTGTGTACGATAGAGACAAAAAATAAAGAAAGGGGGATCGTGAACCGATGAGCACAAGCGAACATAAACAAGAAGCCCCCAAAACCGTCCGCTGCAAAGTCATCACCATCAGCGACACAAGAACCGAGGAAACCGACCGAAGCGGCCGGTTGATGATCGAGCTGCTCACGGAAGCCGGGCATGAGGTCGTCGGCTATGAGATCGTCAAAGACGAAGCGGACGCCATTCGCGAGGCAGTGCTTGACGGCTGCCGCCGCGCCGATGTCGATGCGGTGCTCACGAACGGCGGCACCGGCATCGCCAAGCGCGACGTGACGATCGAAACGGTGAAAGCGCTGCTTGAGAAAGAACTCGTCGGCTTTGGCGAGCTGTTCCGCTTCTTGAGCTACACCGAAGACATCGGCCCGGCCGCCATGCTGTCGCGCGCCGTCGCCGGCGTGGCGATGGACACCGCCGTCTTTTGCACTCCCGGCTCCACCGGCGCTGTGCGCCTCGCGATGACGAAGCTCATTTTGCCGGAGTTGGGGCATGTCGTGAGGGAGATTCGAAAGGATAGGGCGCCGCGTTGACGAAAAGAGAACATAAGCGAAAAAGGGGCTGACCCAAAAGGGTCATTTTCCTTAACAAAACACAACATATTGTTTCTTAATGATTGTTTTATACCTATATACGGTAATAAGAAAGGGTGTCCCGATCCTTTTGGGACACCCTCTTTCATTCATCAAGCCTTGATGCATTTTTCCCGCTCTTGATTGCGCAGGATGAACCGCTGGATTTTGCCGCTTGGCGTTTTCGGCAGTTCAGCGACAAATTCGACTTCGTGTCCTTATGCATCCTACGATTTAGCTTCTTTACAAAGACAGCAAATATTCATCTAATTACCATTTGTCCTCACGTGTAGAGGTTGGAGATTTTCTCAAAACCCCCTGTGTTTTGGTGAAGAGCCGAACACATCTTTTTTATTAATGTTGACAAAAAAATAAATTAATAGTAACATTAATTACGTAATTACGTAATTACGTAATTACGTAATTTTAGGGGGTGCATTCGATGATTGATTTGAGAAGCGATACATTGACCTTGCCTACAGAGGAAATGAGAAATGTTATTGCCAATGCCTTGGTAGGTGATGATTGTTATGGAGAGGACAGCAGTGTTATTGAATTGGAAGAATATTGCAAACAATTGTTTCATGTGGAGGATGCTCTGTTTGTTCCGACAGGTACAATGGCTAATCAATTGGCTATAAAGTCACAAGTAACGGAAGGGAATGAAGTGATTACAGAAACAAACTATCATATAAACTTTTACGAAAGTGCTTCGATTGCCATGTTAAGTAGAGTCGTTTTGCATACATGCAGAACAGCCGATGGGATCCTAAGAGTCGAACATGTTGAGGAGTTAATTCATTCTAAACCTATAGGTCCTTTTTACGCTCACCCTCAATTAGTTTCCATTGAGAACACCATTAATTATTATCAAGGGAAAATATTCCCTCTGAAAGTAATTGAGCAACTATATGGGTTTACGAGAGAGAAGAATATATCTTTACATATGGATGGAGCAAGGTTGTTTAATGCACACGTAGCAACGAATATTCCATTAAGGGACTATGCAAAATTTGTGGATTCACTTAGTGTATGTTTTGCAAAAGGACTTGGTGCTCCATTTGGGTCGATGCTTATGGGAAGAAAAGAAGTGATCAGCAAAGCTAGGATTTACAGAAAACAATTTGGAGCCGGGTTTCATCAAATAGGTATGTATGCAGCTGCGGCACTGTATGCTTTAAAACATCATATATCCCATTTGCGTACAGACCATCTGCTTACTAAAAAATTAGCAATGATGTTATCGAAAATAGATGGGCTGTATGTTGATCCTCGTGCTGTTGAAACAAATATGATCTTTTTTCATGTGAATAACTTTCATATAAGTTCATTTGAGTTTGTCGATAGGTGCAAGAAAAAAGGCTTGCTTTTATTTCCTTGGTTACCTGATGAAGTAAGGATTGTGGTTAGTAGAAATGTTAATGAAAAAGATATAGATGAAGCAGCTAATATTATTGAAGCAGTATGCAAAGAGTTGACGAGAGGGGTCATGTATGTTTCCTAAGGTTAATGAGGGAATTTTGACGTTTGGCATCAGGGTTTTCAATTCCGTTGGTTTTTTTGTGTATGTTCCGCTGCTTTCTTTATGGCTAGTTAAAATGAAAGATCTGGATATTACGGAAACCAGTTTGGCAGTGGCGGCATTTACGTTTGTATCGAAGGCGGGTAATGTGCTGGTTGGGGGAGTTGTCAACAAGTTTGGGATCAAAAACAGTCTTATCGTTGGTCTATGGGGATCCGCTTTGTTGCTAACAATGTTAACGATCATTCATTCTTATACATTGATATTCGTGATCGTGTTGCTATTGGGGATATCGATCTCGCTTTACAATGTAAGCTTGAAAACACATATTTCCTTATTAGAGGAAAATGAGAGGCTGCAGGCTTTTGCGTTATTAAACATCGCTGTCAACGTCGGTGCTTCTATTGGGCCTTTTCTAGGTGGATGGTTATTGGACTGGAATTCTTTTGGTATCATCATTGCGGCGATTGTTTGTTATGTTTTGGCCGGGGGGGTTTCGTTGCTATTGCCTCGCATCACCATTGAGGATGCAGAGAAGGGAATCAATATCGTGCAATTCGTTAAAAACAGCAGATCGGACCCGCATTTCTTTATCTTTATAAGATTTATTGCTTTTTCAGGGTTATTTTGGTTTTTGTACACACAACTATTTACAACTTTTCCTGTTGTCGTTTCTCAACATTTTTCAGGAAAAACGATTGGGTTGTTTTTTACGGTGAATGCGATGACGATTATTGCACTTCAAGGTTTCTATCCAAAAATACAGCCGAAATGGAAAATGGAGTATTGGTATGCGCTGGCCTTGGTGCTTATCACTGCATCTTATTTCTTGCTATGGATTTCACATCATTTTTGGATCATCTTTGTTAGCGTGATCTTGTTCAGCATGGCTGAAATCATTTGGGTTCCTACGATTGATCATCAGATTGTAGAAAAAAAGGGGGTGTTAAGCTCTTCATGGGCCTTCGGAATATCAGGGGTGCTTTGGGGAATGTGGGAGTCTATCGGTGGATTCGTTGGTTTGAATTTATATCAGTACGTTGGACATCAAACCTTTTTCTACTTGACCATGATAGGCATTGTGATTTTTATTGGCTATATGTTTCAGCTGCCATATAGAAAAATGTCTTTCTTTACGAATAAAAATCAAGTAGAGAGAAAGGACTGTCGATGATGCACTTGTTATTTGTCGAGACGAATACAACAGGTACCGGTACGAAGGCGATGAAAATCGCTAAACAACTAGGTTATAAAATCCATTTTTGGACGATGGACTTAGAACAATATAACGCAATGACAGATGACCATCCGCTGAACTTCGCTGATCAAGTCGTCATCATCAATACGTATGATACGAATCGAATGAAAGAAGAACTGGCACGCTCTGAGGTGAAATTTGCCGGAATCCTCGCTTTTGATGATTATCACTTGATTCCAGTTGCTGAATTAGCGAGTTATTTGGGAGTGAGGGGTCACGATATCGAAGCATTGAAAAGGGCCCGTTATAAACATATAACGAGAACTTATCTAGAAAGTCAACATTTTAGAGAGTTTTTGCAACCTGCTTTCCATATCATCCATCATCCTGACGAAATCATAAATTTGGAGATCTCGTTTCCTTGTGTCATCAAACCTGTAGATGATAGTGGAAGTAATGGGGTGACGATTTGTCAAAATCGTCGTGATTTAGAACTGTCCCTGCGCCACGAATGGCAAAGACAGCGTAATGAACGCGGATATGAACTGGCAAGGAAATGGCTGATTGAAGAATGGATTGAAGGACAAGAATTTTCAGCCGAGATGTTATACACAGTTGATGGCTGGAAATTAATATCCGTTACGAAAAAAGAAACGTACGGTCCTCATGCCGTTGAATGTGGACATGTAACGGGTCCGAAACTAAATCCTTTTTCCGATTTAGAAGAAAGATGCAAAAAACTGCTGGATCTATTGGGATTAAACTATGGAGCGGCGCACATAGAATTTTTTGTTCGCGGAAACAACTTATATTTGGTTGAAGTCAATCCTAGACTAGCTGGTGACTGCATCCCCGAATTAGTAGAATTCGCTGCAGGGGTGGATATGGTTAGGCATGTTGTTTTACAATCAATCGGGACATATGAAGAGGTAACGATCACTAGACAACGCTATGCCGCCATTAAGTTTATCCTGCCTGTTGAACAGGGGATATATCAAACGGTTAGGGGAATGGAGGAAGCGCAAAAAGTAGCGGGAGTAAAAAGGATAAGTATAGGGAAGTTGCCGTTTAAGGCGAATGGAATTAAAAGCAGCTACCAAAGGTTAGGGTTTGTCATGGCAGAAGGCGATAGTATGGAAAACGTGATCTCCTCGACACAAGAGGCGATGGATCGATTGGAATGGGGGATTGTACATGAATAAATACATCATCATTTTAGGGGCAAGCCGTTATGGAGCGGAAGCAGCATTTCAATGTGGACTCAAACCCATTATTGTCGCGGATCGGTACTCAAGCATTGATAAGGAAATAGCGCAGTTGGCCGAAGTTGTATTTTATGTTCGTGACATTGCAGAGAAAACAGAGGTGTTTTGTACTGTTGAGAAAATCATGAGTTTATATCAAACAGTGGAGCTCGTCGTAAGCTTTACAGAATTAGGGCTAGAGACGGCTGCTTATATTAGTGAAAGGTTGCAATTACCAACGAATTCGCTCGAAACGGTCGTGAATACGAGGAATAAAGGATTGATGCGCCAGATTTTGCGGAAGGATCCGGAATTACGATTAGACGTTGTGAGTGGCAAGGTATCTGTTCTTCCTAAACAGTTTCCATATTCAAGGCCGGCCATCATCAAGCCGCTTGACGGATTTGGAAGCAAAGAGGTTGATTATATTTCCAATCAACAGGAGTGGGAAAAATGGTTAAAGAGAAGTCAAGATCATCCTCACGAGTGGATCTTGGAGCCGTATATTAAAGGCCTGGAATATAGTGTGGAGACGGTATCTTGGAGAGGAACCCATTTCATTTTAGGAATAACCGAAAAACAAACAACCGGAAAACCTCACTTTATAGAGACTGGGCATATTGTGCCGGCGAGACTGGAACAACAGAAAGTCAAACGAATCGAACAAGTGGTGATGAAAGCGTTGCATTTGTTGAATGTCCAATATGGACCGGGGCATATTGAGATTAAATGGGATGTGGAAGAAGATAGACCAGTGGTGATTGAAATGCATACGAGACCGGGGGGAGATTTTATCCCTTATTTACATCGATTAGCGTCTGGTTTCAACCAGTATGAGTTAGGAATTTTATCTTATATGAACCAAATGCCGCCCGATGTAAAACCGATTTATAAAAAAGCAAGCCTTGTCAAGTTCTTTATGTTTCCAGAGGGCATGTTGCGACAAATCTCTCTTGACACAGAAGTCAATCGAGAATATATCCGAGATTGGGCCATCTACTATCAAGTAGGGGATCATATAAAGAAAACGGTGGACTCTTATACGCGCTCCGGTCATGTGATTGTTTGTTCGTCGACAGTTGAAGAATGCCAGCGGTTATGCGACAATTTTGTTGATCAGTTGAAGTATCAAATTGTTCATGAATAAAAACAGAAAGTATGGGATGTCGAATGGCTGTATACACAATGGAAGAAGTGAACCATTATTGTAAAGTAGAACTATCGACCTCTTCTTTATTTGAAATGATGGCGTGTTTAAGGAAGTGTTACATTTCATCGGGAAAAATGGATGGTGAACCTCATTTCTCGGTTGCTCGTTTTGAGCAGTTTTTTCGGGAACATGAATCGTTGCTGAAAAAATTTTACGGTCGGTATGAGTATGGGGCACAGCTCGCAGAATTTTTGGTCGATTTGCCTGCCCCTCATACCTTTTCTCAACTCATGGCATATATCGACCGTGTGTCCCAGTATGAGTTTTTGTATTATTTATTCGGTCGTTACTTGTCTGAAAAGGAGATCGAGATTTGTCTAACGCAAACCGCTTCCCCGTTCGATGAAATTCGCTCGAAAATCACGTCGTTGGGCGGATTTGTGAATGCCGAACAGCTTGAATTCGCGCAGAACTATGAGCAATATTTGCAGGAACTGACCTATCTTTGGGAACATTTTTATCAGCAATGCTACGTCCATATTGAGCCAATCCTGTCCCCTCTTTGGGATCAGGCGAATGAGCGATTGAGAGCAGAACTCAACCAGTCGGGGATTGAGAAAATGGTTCGAAAACTATTGTACGATTACCCAATCCCAGAACAGTTTCCGACGAAAGAGACGAAGTTGATCAAACTGTATCCCTCGTATTTTGTGTCACCGAAATTTATTTTGGTTTGGGGGCTCGGTGAACTTCATATTATTTATGATATAAGGCATTATATAAACGGGAAAGAGCTTTCCTTGAGCGGAAATCGGATGGAGATCCGATATGATGAGGAGCAGCTTCAGTATGTTGCCGATATTGCCAAATCATTGTCTGAAATCGTTCGGATGAAAATATTGTCATTTATTGCGAATGAAGAAAACATGAAGTCGCAGGAGATGGCCGATCAGTTAAATATTACGGTTGCTACCGTTTCACGGCATTTAAATCTCCTGAAGCAATCCAATCTGATCATGGAGCGGAAAGAAAACGGTTATCACCTCTATGAGATCAACGAAAAGGAAGTGAAGAACTATTGCTCCGTTTTAAAGAAGATCTTGGGCATCGGAAACGATGAGCCATAACGGCCAAGAGGATGCTCCGGTGCCGGGGCATCCTCTTTATGGGTTAGGCTTTTTTTTGCTTTTCCCTTTCTTGATTGCGCAGGATGAACCGCTGGATTTTTCCGCTCGGCGTTTTCGGCAGTTCGGCGACAAATTCGACTTCGCGCGGGTATTCATGCTTGGATAAGCGCGTTTTGACGAACAAGGACAGCTCGTCGGCCAGCTCGTCCGACGGCGCAAAGCCTTCTCTGAGCACGACAAACGCTTTGACGATTTCCCCTTTGACGGGATCCGGCTTCCCGACGGCGGCTGCTTCGACGACAGCCGGATGCTCAAGGAGGCAGCTTTCGATTTCAAACGGCCCGATGCGGTAGCCGGCGCTCGAGATGATGTCGTCCGCCCGTCCTTGGAACCAGAAATACCCGTCTTCGTCTTTTGTCGCCAAATCGCCGGTCAAAAACCACTTGCCGACGAGCCGCTCGGCGGTTTTTTCAGGGTCTTTCCAATACCCCTTAAAGACGTTGGGGATCGAGTCGGTGTTAAAGGCAATTTGTCCGACTTCGCCGTCGGCGACTGGGTTTCCGTTCTCATTGAGCAGGGCGACGTCAAAGCCCGGCAGCGGCCATCCCATCGATCCGGGCCGGATTTCCATCTCGGCGGCGTTGAAGTTTCCGATCAGCATCAACGTTTCCGACAAGCCATAATGGTCATGGATCGTAACGCCCACGTGCTCTTGGAAAAAGCGGATGACTTCCGGATTGAGCGGCTCGCCGGCCGAGCTCATGGCGCGCACGTTCAGTTGATAGCGGCGAATGACGTCCGCGCCGGCCGCCGCCATCGCCCGGTACGCGGTCGGGGCGTACGCGAAATTGGTCACCCGGTATTTTTCCATCAAGGAATAGCACGTCTCCGGCTTAAACGGCCCTTCGTAAAAGACGATCGGCACGCCAAAGGCCATCGGTGCAAAGGTGCAAAAGATCAGCCCGTACGCCCAGCCCGGATCCGCCCCGCCGAAAAAGACATCGTCATCGCGCAGGCCAATCGCATAGCGCATATACGGATAAATGTTGATGAGCACGTTATGCGGCCACATGGCGCCTTTTGGCATCCCGGTCGAGCCGGATGTATACTGAATCGCGAGCAGATCGTCGACCGTCGTTTCTTCGATCGAGTGCTCAGTCGACTCTTTCGAAAGCGTTTCCCAAAATGGCTGGTCTTGATCATGAGACGGTCCGTCAATGACAAAAATGTGTTCCAATGTCGGCATGTTGTCCTGCGGCGGCAGTTTGGCGCGCTGTTCCTTGTTCGTCAAGAGGACTTTCGCCTCGGAATGGTTGATGCGATATTCAATCGCCTGTGGGCCAAACGCGGTAAAGAGCGGCACATACACGGCGCCGACTTTCCAAGCCGCCAAAATGTAGACGACAAGGGCCGGGTTTTTCGGCATCAGCGCGCAGACGCGATCCCCTTTTTTCACGCCCAGCTTGCGGAACACGTTCGCCATTTGGTTGGACCAATCGCGCAATTGCCGATAGGTGATCGTTTTTTGCTCTCCTAAAGCGTTTTCATAAAATAGCGCAATGCGGTTCGGATCCTCGGCATACCGGTCGCATACTTCATGGGCGGCGTTGAACCGGCTGCGGGGATCCCAGTCGTAATGAGCGAATGCCTGATCCCAAGAAAATGATTGAATGAGTGAGGCAGGTGATCGATTGTTGGCCATGTCTGATCCCTCCGTTGTGTGAAAAGGAGTCAAATCAATAATAATTCAAATAGAAATAAAATTCAATATATTTTTTAAGGATAATAAATGGAAACCATTTGAGAAAGGGGATAGAATGAAAAAAGAGGAGCTCCCCAGCTTGAGCGCTCCTCTCAATCGCGAAGAAAGCTTTCGTTTGCGACAGCGTATCCTTCGTCATCGCGGCGGAATCCGCCGCATCAATCCCCGATCTTCTGGTCAAAATCGTTGCGGCCGCATGGTTTGTCTGCCGTCTTCAAAAAGGGATAAGCGGCATCGGCGCTCATTTGTTATGGGGTGTTATGGTTTTTCGACCCGCTTTTTTCCGTGTCTGCGATGAAACGGATGGATCAATGCGATACCAAATCCACAAATCGTTGACGATCGAAGCGAGTTCGGCGATGTCAGCATTGAGCTGGCACGAGCGCGCGAAATCCGCTTCTTGGCCGAGTTCGTCTTGTTTTTTGTTGATTTCCCGCTCCAGTTCGGCGATGCGTTCGGGGATCAAGCCGCGGATCGTTTCCCATTCCAGTAAAATCGCCTCTTGTTCGTTTGGGCTGTAGTCCTCCCAAGGCTTGTCCAGATGCGGCAGGCGGATGCCGAGCCGTTTGTCTTCGATGAAGATGCCGTTCATCCTCATGGCCTCCTTTTCTTCTATTATACGAAACGTCCCCTTAGAGCGTGGTGGAATTTTTATGCTTTTTCATGAATACGTATTGAAAAATGATCCGAAAGCTGATAAAGTGATAATGTATTAAATTTGAATATTTATTTATATTTAAGTATATTTATGTGACAGGAGAGGGGAACGACCATGGCAAATCCGAAATTGGTGCTGGCATACTCTGGCGGTTTAGATACATCAGTCGCGATCAAGTGGCTCCAGGAGCGCGGATATGATGTGATCGCGTGCTGCTTGGACCTTGGGGAAGGGAAAGACCTCGATTTCGTGAAAGAAAAAGCGCTCAAAGTCGGGGCGATCAAATCGTATGTCATCGACGTCAAAGACGAATTTGCGAACGAGTATGCGCTCATCGCCTTGCAGGCGAACGCGTTGTACGAAGGGAAATATCCGCTCGTTTCGGCGCTGTCGCGTCCGCTCATCGCGAAAAAACTCGTTGAAATCGCCGAGCTCGAAGGCGCGGTGGCGGTGGCTCACGGCTGCACGGGGAAAGGGAACGACCAAGTGCGCTTTGAAGTGTCGATCAAAGCGCTCAATCCGGATTTGGACGTGATTGCCCCGGTGCGCGAGTGGAGCTGGTCGCGCGAGGAAGAAATCGAATACGCGAAAAAGCACGGCATTCCGATTCCGGTTGACCTTGACAGCCCGTTTTCCATCGACCAAAACTTGTGGGGACGAAGCAACGAGTGCGGCATTTTGGAAGACCCGTGGGCGGCGCCGCCGGAAGAGGCGTATGAGCTGACGGCTTCGCTTGAGAACGCGCCGGATGTGCCGGATGTCATCGAGATCGGCTTTGAACAAGGCGTGCCGGTGACGTTAAACGGGAAGGCGTATCCGCTTGCGCAATTGATTTTGGAGCTGAACGCGTTGGCCGGCAAGCATGGCGTCGGCCGCATCGACCACGTCGAAAACCGCCTTGTCGGCATCAAGTCGCGCGAAGTGTACGAATGCCCCGGGGCGATCACGCTCATTAAAGCGCATAAAGAGCTGGAAGACTTGACATTGGTGAGAGAAGTCGCCCATTTCAAACCGATCATCGAACAAAAAATCGCCGAAGTCATTTACAACGGTCTTTGGTTCTCACCGCTGAAAGACGCGTTGGTCGCGTTTTTGAAAGAAACGCAGAAAAACGTCACCGGCGTCGTGCGCGTGAAGCTGTTTAAAGGCCATGCGATCGTCGAAGGGCGCAAATCGCCGTTCTCGCTCTATGATGAAAAATTGGCGACGTACACGGCGGACGACGAATTTGATCATCAAGCGGCGGTCGGATTCATTTCGCTGTACGGCCTGCCGACGAAAGTGCACAGCATCGTGAACAAGCAAAACAAGGCGTCGGTGCCGACCGGCCAATGAAGGAAAATGAAGGAAACTTCATGAAAGGAAGGAGGAAGTCGCATTCCTCTGCGGCGAGATTCGTGAAAAAGCTTTGGGGCGGACGGTTTACGAAAACAGCGGAAGAATGGGTCGACGAGTTTGGCGCGTCGATCCCATTCGACCAAGAGCTCGTTGAAGAAGACATTGAAGGCAGCCTTGCCCATGTGACGATGCTTGGCGAATGCGGCATCCTGCCTGAAGACGATGTGGAGCAGATCAAAGGCGGGCTCATCCGCCTGTTGGAAAAGGCGAAGCAAGGGGAGCTCGAATTTTCCATTGCCTACGAGGACATTCATTTAAACATTGAAAAAATGCTCATCGACGACATCGGACCGGTCGGCGGCAAGCTGCACACTGGACGGAGCCGGAACGACCAAGTGGCGACCGATATGCATCTATACTTGCGCAAGCGGGTTGAAGAGATTCTCGGCCTCATCCGCGGGCTGCAGCGGGCGCTTGTCGCTCAAGCCGAAAAGCATGTCGAAACGATCATGCCTGGATATACGCATTTGCAGCGGGCGCAGCCGATTTCGTTCGCCCACCATCTGCTGGCTTATTTTTGGATGCTCGAGCGCGATTATGAGCGGTTTTCCGAGTCGCAAAAGCGCATCAACCGCTCGCCGCTCGGCGCCGGGGCGCTCGCCGGGACGACGTTTCCGATCGACCGGCATCGGACGGCGGAGCTTTTGGGCTTTGCCGATATTTACGAAAACAGCCTCGATGCGGTGAGCGATCGCGATTTCATCATCGAGTTTTTAAGCAACAGTTCGATGCTCATGATGCACCTGTCGCGGTTGGCCGAGGAGTTGATTCTTTGGTCAAGCCAAGAGTTTCAGTTCATTGAGCTGGATGATGCGTTTGCGACTGGCAGCAGCATCATGCCGCAAAAGAAAAACCCGGACATGGCCGAACTCATCCGCGGCAAAACCGGGCGCGTGTATGGGCACTTAATGGCCTTGTTGACGGTGATGAAAGGGCTGCCGCTCGCCTACAACAAAGATATGCAAGAAGATAAAGAAGGCATGTTCGACACGGTGAAGACGGTCGTCGGGTCGCTGAAAATTTTCACCGGCATGATTGAGACGATGAACGTGCGCACGGACGTGATGGAGCGGGCGACGAAACAAGACTTTTCGAATGCGACCGAGCTCGCCGATTACTTGGCGGCAAAAGGCGTCCCGTTCCGCGAGGCGCATGAGGTCGTCGGCAAGCTCGTCTTGCATTGCATCGAACAAGGCGTCTTTTTGGCCGACTTGCCGCTTGAGGTGTATAAGGAAGCGTCGCCGCTGTTTGAAGCCGATATTTATGACGCCTTGAACCCGCGCACGGCCGTCAACCGCCGCAACAGCGCCGGCGGCACCGGTTTTGCCGAAGTGCGCGCGGCGCTGGCGAAGGCGAAACAGTTGCTTAGCACCCCGTAACGGCGGGGTGTTCTTTTTTGACCGTCACATGTTTTCGCATCGGACAAGGAAGTTTTTCGGTCCATCTGCTTCATGTGACGAAGACATTATTCTTTCGGCGTCCTTACAACGAGCACATCGCATTTCGCATGGCGGACGATGTTTTCGGAAACGCTGCCGATCAAGAGCCGTTCGACAGCGTTCAACCCGGTCGCCCCGCAAACGATGAGGTCGGCTTTGTATTTCGGAGCGACGTCTTTGGCGATTTTCACTTTCGGCGAGCCGAATTCGACCGCGATGTCCACATCGTCGAGCCCGGCGGCGATGGCTTCGTTTTTATACCGTTCCAGAAGTTCGTTCGCATATTGCTCACATCGTTCGGCGAGGGCGTAATCGTGCGCTTCCACGGTTGTGAACCCGCGCAAATCGATGATGTGGGACAAAATGAGTTTCGCTCCGTTGCGCTTGGCGATTTGAACCGCTTTTTTGAACGCCCATTCCGCTTCCTTCGAGCCATCGACGGCGACGACGATCGTTTGGTAGGTCATGGTCATGTTCTCCCCTCCCTTTGGTGAAAAATGCTATCTCTATATATGGTATACCCATCGCCCTTTGACGAGAAACTAGGCCATATATTGAGATTTTGTGAACAGGGGAGGAAGAGCAATGGAAAAGCGGTATAACGACTGGCCGTACGATGAGGAGGAAGTACGGACGATCACCGAGCAAATTACCGAGTCGTATGAAAGCGGGATGGTGGACGATGACGAATCGTATTACGACCCGCGCCGCGAAGTCGGCGAATAGCCATAGCGCCTACGCGTTATGGTTATTTTTTTGTGTTCGCCCCGGTTTATAGTAAAGTAAAAATGAGACAGCAAATCGCGACGAGGAGGGAGAAGGGTGCGGCACGCCTTGATTACGGCCGGAGCGAAAGGATTGGGGAGAAAAGTGACCGAGCTGCTGCTTGATAAAGGCTACTCGGTGACGGTGAACTACCGGAGCGATGAACAGGCGGTGCGCTCGCTTGCCGAGAAGTACCGCGGCGCCGCTGACCGCCTCCAGTTTGTGCAGGGAGATGTGACGGACAAAAACGATTTAGCGGCGCTTGTGGACGCCGCCATGGAGCGGTTCGGCCGCATTGACTGCCTCATCAACAATGCAGGGCCGTACATTTTTGAGCGGAAAAAGCTGGCCGATTATACGGAAGACGAATGGTACGAAATGATTGAAGGCAATTTGAGCTCGGTCTTCCATTTAGTAAGGCGGACGATCCCGATTATGCGAAAACAGCGGTTTGGCCGCATCATTACGTACGGATTTCAAGGAGCGGCGGATGCCCCGGGCTGGGTGCACCGCTCGGCGTTCGGCGCGGCGAAAGTCGGGCTTGTGTCGCTGACGAAAACGATCGCCCTGGAAGAGGCGGAATATGGAATTACCGCCAATATGGTGTGCCCGGGCAACATTGTCGGCGCCATGAAAGAGGCGGGGATCGCCGACGCCCGCGCGAGAAGGGATGCGGAAACGCCGGTCGGGCGCCCGGGGACTGGCGAAGATATCGCCCGCGTGATCGCGTTTTTATGCGAGGACGACTCGGATTTCATCACCGGCGCCGTCATTGACGTCACCGGCGGAGCGAACGTCATTTACCGCCACCTTTTCCGTTGAGAACAGCGCCCCCTCCTTTTTTCGTTTGCTTTTGCGCGAAACGGGGCACAATAAAAGAAGAAGCGGGAAGGAAAAAGGAGGAAAAAGTGATGAAGATCGGCATTCCAAAAGAAATCAAAAACAATGAAAACCGCGTCGCCATCACTCCGGCAGGCGTGATGACGCTCGTCAAAGCGGGGCATGACGTGTATGTGGAGACGGAAGCCGGCGCTGGGTCGGGTTTTTCCGATTCCGAGTATGAAAAAGCCGGGGCAGTGATCGTGACGAAAGCGGAAGATGCCTGGGCGGCGGAGATGGTGTTGAAAGTGAAAGAACCGCTGCCTGAGGAGTTCCGCTATTTTCGCCCCGGATTGATTTTATTTACGTATTTGCATTTAGCCGCGGCCGAAGCGCTCACGAAAGCGCTCGTCGAGCAAAAAGTGGTCGGCATCGCTTACGAGACGGTGCAGCTTGCGAACGGCTCGCTGCCGCTGTTGACGCCGATGAGTGAAGTCGCCGGCCGCATGTCGGTGCAAGTCGGCGCCCAGTTTCTCGAGAAGCCGCACGGCGGGAAAGGCATTTTGCTTGGCGGCGTGCCCGGGGTGCGGCGCGGCAAAGTGACGATCATCGGCGGCGGCACAGCGGGGACGAACGCGGCGAAAATCGCGATCGGCCTCGGGGCGGACGTGACGATTTTGGACATTAACGCCGAGCGGCTGCGCGAGCTCGATGATTTGTTCGGCGACCAAGTGACGACGTTGATGTCCAACTCGTATCATATCGCCGAATGCGTGCGGGAATCGGATTTGGTCGTCGGCGCCGTCTTGATCCCGGGGGCGAAAGCGCCGAAGCTTGTGACGGAAGAGATGGTGCGCTCGATGACGCCAGGCTCGGTGTTGGTCGACGTCGCCATTGACCAAGGCGGCATTTTCGAAACGACCGACCGCGTCACGACGCACGACGATCCGACATACGTCAAGCACGGCGTCGTTCATTACGCCGTCGCGAACATGCCGGGCGCTGTGCCGCGCACGTCGACATTCGCGCTTACGAACGTCACGATCCCATACGCCTTGCAAATCGCCAACAAAGGCTACCGCGCCGCGTGCTTGGATAACCCGGCGCTGTTAAAAGGGATCAACACGCTCGACGGGCACATCGTGTACGAAGCGGTCGCGGCGGCGCACAACATGCCGTATACGGATGTTCATTCGTTGCTGCAGGGATGAAACCATGAAGATGGAGCCGCCTTGATGGCGATGAGAAAACAAAGCTGTCCGAATCGGCTTAGGGATCGGGCCGGTGGACAGCTTTTTTGATGCGCTCATTCGCGGCAGCTTTTGCCAATGACCTCTCTCGTTAAACAATGATCAACTCCTTCGAAAACGACGTCAACACCTCAACCCCATGATCCGTGACCGCGACGTCGTCTTCAATGCGCACGCCGCCGATGGATGGGACGTAAATGCCCGGTTCGATTGTAAACACCATGCCGGGGGCGAGCGGTTCGTTGTTGGCGCCATGAAGCGATGGGTATTCGTGGATCTCGATCCCTAAGCCGTGCCCGACGCGGTGGGTGAAATAGTCTCCGTAGCCGGCTTGTTCGATGACGTTTCGGGCGGCGCGGTCGATCTCGCCCATCGCGGTTTGCGGGCGGCAGGCGTCGATCGCCGCCTGCTGGGCGCGCCGAACGGTATCGTAAATGAGCCGCTGTTCGTCGCTTGCCGTCTGACAGACGACGGTGCGGGTAATGTCGGAGCAATACCCATCGACGATGACGCCTAAATCGAACAGCACGAAATCCCCCGGTGCGACCGCCGCCGTTCCCGGCACGCCGTGCGGATCGGCTGATTTTGCGCCCGTGAGCACGGTCGTGGGAAACGACATCCCTTCAACGCCGAGTTTTTTCAGCTCATATTCAATAACGGCGACAAGTTCGAGCTCCGTCACGCCCGGGCGGATGGCCGAGACGCCGATTTCGATCGCTTTGTCGGCAAGTTCCGCCGCCTGGCGCAACACCTTCATTTCCTGCTCATCCTTGATCAGGCGAAGCTGGCGCAGCTTTTCTTCGGCGTCGTGCCACTTGGCGTTCGGAAACAACGCCGAGAGACGCTCGAAATGGGCGAACGACAAATGGTTTTTCTCGATGGCAATCAAGCCGGGTTTTGCGCCGCGCGCTTCGAGATGGCGCCCGATCTCTTCCCATGGGTCGGTGCTGTCGTCGTAGCCGATCACCGTATACCCAAAGCCGCTCCGGCGGGCGCGCGGGACTTCCATTTGCGGACAGACGAGCGCGGGCTCGCTGTCAGGGAAGACAAGCAATGCAAGCAGCCGCTCGTGTGGATCGCAAAAAAAGCCGCTCAAATAAAAAACGTTGGCGCTTGACGTAATGAAGGCAAATGAATCATCATGATGTTGAAGCCATGATGAAAAAGCATCCAGCCGTTGGTTCATCGTTCCCTTCCTTCCTTTTTTCGTGATCGTCCATTTTGAGCGTACCAAGAAACGGGCCGTTTGTAAATGGACAGGCGGGAAAAGAAGGAAATGGATGGGCGGCGGCGAATCATGTGTAGTGGAAAGGAGAGATGTGACGATGAAAATCAGCTACCATGGCCATTCGGTCGTCCGCATTGAGACGAACGGAAAAACGATTTTGATCGACCCGTTCATCACCGGCAATACGACGACCGATTTGAACGCGGCGGATGTGAAAGCGGATGTCATTTTGTTGACGCACGGGCACGGGGATCATGTCGGCGATACGGTTGAAATCGCCAAGCGGAACAACGCCCTTGTCGTGGCCACATTTGAGCTGGCGACGTATTTAAGCTGGCAAGGCGTCGAGACGTTTGGCATGAACATCGGCGGGGCGCGCGAATTTGACTTTGGCACGGTCAAGTTCACGCAGGCGTTCCACAGCTCCGGGTTTGTGACGGACGACAAGCAAATCATTTATTTAGGCATGCCGACCGGCATTTTGTTCACGGCCGAAGGCAAAACGATCTATCATGCCGGCGATACCGGGCTGTTTTCCGACATGAAGCTGATCGGCGAGCGCCATAACATCGATGTCGCCTTTTTGCCGATTGGGGACAGCTTCACGATGGGGCCGGAAGACGCGGCGGTCGCCGCCGAGTGGCTCGGGGCGAAACTCGTCGTGCCGATCCATTACAACACGTTCCCGCCGATCACCCAAGACCCCGAGCGGTTCGTCTCGCTCCTTCCGCAGGGCGTCGGCCGCGCGTTGAAACCGGGGGAAAGCATCGAGCTGTAACAGAGGCGCCCTTCCCGCTTTGGGAAGGGCGCTTTATGATGGCCGGCGCGACCGTTGAATCCCCGCCGCCAGGCCCGTTATAATGAAAGTAACAAACGCGTAAAGGGTGAAGAACCGTTGGCGACAAAACACGAGCAAATTTTGGAATACATCCACCGGCTGCCGATCGGCGAGAAAATTTCTGTCCGGCAGATCGCCAAGGAAATGGGCGTAAGCGAAGGGACGGCGTACCGGGCGATCAAGGACGCCGAGAACAAAGGGTATGTGAGCACGATTGAACGCGTCGGCACGATCCGGATTGAGAAGAAACGGAAGGAAAACATTGAGAAGCTTACGTACGCCGAGGTTGTCAACATTGTGGACGGCCAAGTGCTTGGCGGACGTGAAGGGCTGCATAAGACGCTCAACCGTTTTGTCATCGGCGCAATGCAGCTGGAGGCGATGATGCGCTATACGGGCGCAGGGGATTTGCTTATCGTCGGCAACCGGACGAAGGCGCACGAGCTGGCGCTTCAGGCGGGGGCGGCCGTGCTCATCACCGGCGGGTTTGACACGGCCGACCACGTGAAAAAGCTCGCCGATGAGCGGCAGCTGCCGATCATTTCGACGAGCTATGACACGTTTACGGTCGCGACGATGATCAACCGGGCGATTTACGACCAGCTCATCAAAAAAGAAATTGTGTTGGTCGAGGATATTCTCATTCCGCTTGACAAAACAGCGTACTTGCGCGTCAATGATCCGATTGAGCGGTGGTATGCGTTGAACAAAGAGACGCGCCATAGCCGGTTCCCGGTCGTCGATGATGAGCTGAAAGTGCAAGGGGTTGTGACGGCAAAAGACGTGCTGGATGTTGACCGGCAGCTGCCGATCGAAAAGGTGATGACGAAGCAGCCGATTACGGTGAACGGAAAAACGTCAGTGGCGTTTGCTTCTCATATTATGGTATGGGAAGGAATTGAGCTTCTCCCGGTGGTGGATGACTATAACCGGCTGCAAGGGATCATCAGCCGCCAAGACGTGTTAAAAGCGCTGCAAATGGCGCAGCGTCAGCCGCAAGTCGGGGAGACGATCGATGATCTCATCACCGCCCAGTTTCGTGAGTCAGGCGACAAAGAAACGCTGTTTCGCTGCACGATTACGCCGCAGATGACGAACTATTTAGGGACGCTCTCGTACGGCGTGTTTACGACAATCGTCACCGAAGCAGCGGCGCGCATGCTTCGCGCGTACAAACGCGGCGATTTGGTGATGGAAAATATCACGATTTACTTCATCAAGCCGGTGCAAATCGACAGCACGGTCGACGTGCGGGCAAAGCTTTTAGAGCTCGGGCGCAAGTTCGGGAAAGTGGATGTCGAAGTGTATAACGAAGGTGATCTTGTCGGCAAAGCCATGATGATGTGCCAGCTGATCGACCGATAAACGGTAAAGGCAAAAAAAGGATGTCCACTTCCTCATTGGAACATCCTTTTCCTTTATCGTTGGCCGGCGCATACACCAAACGGCATTACCCTTGTTTTGCCGCTTCCTTTGCCTCTTCGACCGCCTGCGGCAGATAGCAGCGGTAGGCGCGGTAGCCGGCCCAAACGCTCCCGAAGCCTAAGGCGATAAAAATGGCGCAGATGATATAGGTCACGGTTGTCTGATACAAAAACAATTGGTTGATCCCGAACAAGGCAACAAACAGTCCAAGCGCCATGCTCGATTTCGCCGAGAGAAAGCGGCGTTCCATCGGACGATGGGAGCGGACGTAGCGGATTTTATAATAGACGTAAAACGAAAAGGAAAATATAATGAAAATAACCAGGGCTGGCATGGTTGGGTCCCTCCGTTGTTCATTTCTTTTTTCATTGTACATAGAAGCAGGGAAAAATGCCAGCGGTTGAATATGACAGGTGACTAAAGGGGAAGAACGAATGAAACCGGTTCATCAACAAATTCTTGATGCGATTCGTGAATTTGACACGATCATCATCCACCGCCATGTTCGCCCGGACCCGGACGCGTACGGGGCGCAAGGCGGGTTGGCGGCGTTGCTTCGGGCGTCGTTTCCGAAAAAAAGGGTGTACGCGGTCGGAACGGACGATCCGTCGCTGTCGTTTTTGCGGAACATGGATGTCATTGATGATTCTGTGTACGCGCAGGCGCTCGTGATCGTCTGCGATACAGCTAATGAGGAGCGGATTTGCGACAGCCGCTATCGGCTCGGGCGAAAGCTCATTAAAATTGACCATCACCCGAACGACACGCCGTATGGCGACATTATGTGGGTCGATACCGCCGCCAGTTCGACAAGCGAGATGATTTATGAGTTTTATTTGGCGGGGAAAGAGGAAGGGTTGACGATGACCGTTGAGGCGGCGCGTCTCATTTACGCCGGCATTGTCGGCGATACGGGCCGCTTTTTGTTTCCGCGCACAAGTGAAAAAACGTTCCGCTACGCTGGGGAGCTCATTTCGTACGGCTTTTCGCTGACGGAATTGTACGACGGATTGTATCGGACGAGCTTGCCGCTCGCCCGCTTAAGCGGTTATGTGTTGTCGAACTTTATGATCGAGGAAGGGGTGGCGGCTGTGAAAATGCCGCGGGCGCTGCTTGAGGAATACGGCGTCACCCCGCTTGAGGCGTCGCAGCTCGTCAGTTTGCTCGGCAATATTGACGGCATTGTCGCCTGGGTGTTTTTCATTGAGGAAGAACGGGAAATCCGCGTCCGCTTCCGTTCCAAAGGGCCGGTCATCAATGTGGTCGCCAAACGCTACGGCGGCGGCGGCCATCCGCTCGCAGCCGGTGCGTCCATTGCTTCTTGGGAGGAAGCGGATCGCGTGATTGAAGACGTAAAAGCGGTCTGTCGGGCTGAGCGGTGACGGAAACGGGTGGTTTTAAAAAGTTGTTGTTTCAAATGAAGCGTCATGTTGATAGGAGAAGGCGTCCCGAAGGCTTTCGGGACACCCTCTTTTCCCGCAAGACGCGCTTGTTTGGCACTCCACCGCGGCGGAATGGGGCGGCAAGGCGCGCTCTACGGAAGCGGCGTCAGTTTCACTTCGACGGCCAACAAGGTAAAGATCGTGAGTGTGTGAAGTTCAAGCCGGTATGTCTTCTCGTGGATCGTATACGTTTTGTTTTCAATTGCCCGCTCAATCAGTTCGCGGCTGTTGTACACCGTTTCGATATCTTTCGTAATCAAATGGGACAAATCTTCTTTGACGCTGTCTTCAATGCGAAACGTCGTGTATGAATCAAGTTTATATTGCTCGGCGTTGGCGAGATGGACGGAAACGTCCTGCACGGTCAGCTTTTTTTTCATTTCCTTATTGTAATGAATATAGTCTTCCTGCCAAATGCGAATTTCGTTTTGCAAATCGGCGATCTGTTCGTTGAGCTCATTGACGTGCCGCACTTGTTTTTCCTGCAAGACGCCGAAAATATACAAAAAGACAAACCAACTGATGAGCGCTCCGATCGCCGCGCCGGCAAAAAAGCGCTGCCATGACGGGTATTGGTAATACGGAGGAATTCTCATGGCGAAATGTGCTCCTGCGTCAGCCACGTGATGATCGCCACTCCGGTCTGTGCTCCGCCCATGGCGGACAAAATGAGCAAAAATTGCCGCACGATGTCTTTCGTTTCCCCTAAAAACAGCCCTCGCTCAACGACGTAAAACGTGTCAAACGTCCCGCCGATGGCGGCGACGACCGCCCAAATGCGCAAATCGCCGGCAAATCGGTACATGGCCGTCAGCGGCTGGCCGCCGCTCAAAAACGCGCCGAGCGCGCCGATGATGGCGCCGCCAAGCAGCACGCCGACGGCGATAAAATAGCTTTGAATAAACGCCGGCAAGAAGGCTGCTTTTTCGTTCATGCGTTTCCCCGCCCTTTCTTTCTCTCTTATCTATGTATATCAATAGGGTGGACGGAGTATGTAGCCGAAAGAAAAGTTTTCGCCCGTCAAGCGCACGGATGAGGGAGGGATGGTCATGATGTTCGTTCACTTGCATGTGTTGAGCGGATACAGTTTGTTTCAAAGTGCGGCGGCGGTGGAGGCGCTTGCAGCGAGGGCGAAACAGCTCGGCTATCAAGCGCTCGCGCTCACGGACCGGAATGTGTTGTATGGCGCTATTCCGTTTTACCGGGAATGCAAGCAGAACGGCATTCGCCCGATTATCGGCGTGACGGCTGATGTCGCTCTTTCTGGGGAGGAAGCGTTCCCGCTCGTGCTGTTGGCCGCCAATGAAGAGGGGTATCGCCATTTGCTTGAAATCAGCACCATGATGCAAATGGGGGAAACAAAGCATATGGAGGAAGCCGCTCTTGTGCGCTTAAGCGGCGGCATCATCGCCATCACTCCCGGAAGCGAGGGACGCGTCGAGTCGCTTGTAGCCGCCGGCGAATGGGAGCGGGCGAAAGAGGCGCTTGGCCGCTATCATCAGCTGTTTCCAGGACGGCTGTATGTCGCCGTTCAGCGCGGCGAGCAAACGCGAGCCCCATATGAAGCCGGGTTGTTGCAGCTGGCGGAGGAAACCGGCGTCCCGATCGTGGCGACGAACGACGTCCGTTACGTGGAGCGCAGCGATGCCGTGGCGTGGCGTTGCTTGCAGGCCATCGGCCGCGGCGCGCTGCTCGCTGACATTGAGGACGATAACGGCCGCTATTTGGCGGGGCCAGAGGAGATGGCGCGCCGGTTTGCGGACTTGCCGGAGGCGCTCGAGAACAGCCTGGCGATCGCCGATCAATGCGAGTTGCAGATCGAGTTTGGCGGCTGGCGGCTGCCGGCGTATCCCGTTCCGGACGGAGAGACGGCCGACAGTTATTTGCGCCGCTTATCGGAACAAGGGCTCGCCCGACGCGTGCCGTCGGCCGATGAGCGCTACTGGCGTCGGCTTTCGCATGAGCTGGATGTGATTCAGTCGCTTCATTTCAGCGACTATTTTTTGATCGTCGCCGATGTGCTCGCCTACGCCCGCCGACGCGGCATCTTAACCGGCCCGGGCCGCGGTTCGGCGGCCGGGTCGCTTGTCGCCTATGCTCTGTCGATCACCGATGTTGACCCGATCAAGTATGGGCTTTTGTTTGAACGGTTTTTAAACCCGGAGCGGGCGTCGGTGCCGGATATTGACTTGGATTTTCCTGATGGCCGGCGCGAAGAAGTGATTCGCTATGTGGCGGATAAATACGGGCGCGACCGCGTTGCGCAAATCATTACGTTCGGCACGTTCGGCGCCAAAGCGGCGCTGCGCGAGACGGCCAAAGCGCTTGGCGTCCCTGGGCGGGAGGCGGAACAGGTCGCGGCGCTGCTGCCGAGCAAACAAAGTGTGACGCTCCGCCAATGGCATGCCGAGTCCGCCGCTTTTCGGCGCGCGGTGGCAGCGGTTCCGCAAGGGAGAGAGTGGCTGGCTGTTGCGCAAAAACTGGAAGGGCTGCCGCGCCATACGTCGATCCACGCTGCTGGTGTCATCATCAGCCCGGAGCCGCTCGTTCGCTTCGTGCCGCTGCAGCCAAGCCATGGCGAATGGCCGCTGACGCAATACGCGATGGGGGCGCTTGAAGCGCTTGGATTGCTGAAAATTGATTTTCTCGGCTTGCGCACGCTCACGTTGATCGAGCAGATCGTGCGCTTGATCGAGCGGCAGACAGGAAAGCCGTTTGACATCCGCACGCTGCCGCTCAATGATGAAAAAACGTACGCGCTGCTTGGTGCTGGAGATACAAACGGCATTTTTCAGCTGGAATCAAGCGGGATGAAGCGCATTCTCGCCGAGCTGCGGCCGTCCGAGTTTGAAGATGTCGTCGCCGTCAATGCTTTGTATCGGCCGGGGCCGATGCAAATGATCCCGGTTTACATCCGGCGCAAGCGCGGCGAGGAGCCGGTCGAGTACATCCATCCCGACCTTGCGCCGATTTTGGCGCCGACATACGGGGTATTGATCTATCAGGAGCAAATTATGCAAATCGCCGCCCGGCTTGCCGGCTTTTCGCTCGGACAAGCGGACGTGCTTCGCCGGGCGGTGGCGAAAAAAGAAAAAGCGCTGCTTGCCAAGCAGCGTCAGGCGTTTGTCGCCGGCTGCGCGGCGAACGGCTATCCGAAAGAAATCGCTGAAGAATTGTATCAGCACATCGCCCGTTTCGCCGATTACGGCTTCAACCGAAGCCACGCGGTCAGCTATGCGCTGTTGTCGTATGCGATGGCGTATATGAAAGCTCATTACCCGCTTTGTTTTTATGCGGTCATGCTCACCAATGCTTCCGGCGACCGAGAAAAAGCGGCGGTGTACTATTGGGAGGCGGCGCGAAAAGGGATCAACGTCCTTTTGCCGTCGGTCAACAAAAGCGGTTTTCGCTCTTCCGTGGAGGGGAGCGCCATTCGCCTTGGGCTCGCGATGGTGAAGCAAGTCGGCTCGGCGGCGAAGCTGATTGTCGAGGAGCGGAAAGCGAACGGACCGTTTGCCGACTTCTTTGATTTCGCTGCTCGCCTGCTGCCAAAAGGGCTCGGGCGTCCGGCTCTCGAGGCGCTCATTTCCGTTGGGGCGTTTGACGAGTTCGGTGCAGATCGGGCTTCGCTTCTTGCCAGCATTGACATTGCGATCGAACATGCGCAATGGGTTCAGGCGCTCGAAGCCGGAGGGCTGTCGTTAAAACCGAAATATGCTGCCGCACATTCGTGGCCTTTGTCCGAACGGCGGCGGCGGGAAGCGGAGTTTCTTGGCTTCGCCGTCACCCCGCATCCGGCGGCGGTGTGCCGCCCGTTGCTGCAAGCGGCGGGGGCGGTGTGTGTTGCCGATGTGCAAGGTCCGTCAACTGTAGTCGGGGGAGCGGTCGTCCGCATACGGAAAACGAGAACAAAGCAGGGTGAAGAAATGGCGTTTTTCACCGTCGGCGATGAGAGCGGCGAATTGGAGGCGGTGGCGTTTCCGAACGTTTACCGCCGCGCGGCGGACATATTGAAAGAAGGACAGTTTGTATTGCTTGCCGGAACGATTGAGGTGCGCGGCGGACGGCGCCAGCTCATCATTCGCCGCGCCGAGCGCCTGCTCGTGTCAGCGCTGTATATTAGCGCAGGCCATGCGCTATCGGACGGACCGCGGCTTGCGGCGTTGAAGCAGCTGCTCGAACAACACCACGGAAGCACTCCGGTTTATTTATACGACGAAGCGAAGCGGAAGCTTCTCCGCCTGCCGGAACGGTATGCGGTTGACTTCACCGCGCCGCTTGTCGACGAATTGCTCTCTCTATTCGGTGCTGGGCGCGTCGCTGTCAAATAAGTCACCCTTTACTATTTCGCTATTTTGTTATATCGTATAACCATTAGGTGGTCAGACCAGTGGATGAAGCGAAGGAGAGGGGTCATTGTATCAAAGAGGAGAACGTGTATGCCGAGACGTTGAAACACATCCACCGCATGATGGCGGAAGACAACCTAGCCCCTGGCGACAAGCTGCCGTCGGAGCGCGAGCTGGCCGAACGGCTCGGCGTCGGGCGTTCATCGGTGCGCGAGGCGTTGCGGGCGCTTGAATTTCTCGGCTTGATTGAAACGCGGCGCGGCGAGGGGAGGTATATGCGTGAGGTCGGCAGCCACCAGCTGATCGACCTGTTGGCGATGTTTTTGTTGGAAAACGAACGGGCGAAGGCCGATTTGGCGGAAACAAAATGGCTCATCGAGCGCCTGTTGCTTGCCCTTGCGTGTCGGCGCCGGAGCGCGGAGGACGTAGACGAGTTGAAAAAAATCGTTCGTCAAAAACCGATTGATTTCGCGCGGTTTTTCGAGACGGTGGTGGAAGCGGCTGGAAATGTTTTGCTCGCCCGCATTTGGCGGGTGCTGTCGGGGTTTGCCGCTTCATTTGCGCCCGAGCCGCCCCTTGCCGACGCCGGTTATGAACAGCTGCTCGCCGCTTTGGAAAGGCAAGATCCGGCGGAGACTGTCGCCGTTTGGGAGGCGCAACGGCCTTCGCCGTTGTCGAAACGGGCCGGACATCGTTTGACAAACAATGATGTCCATTTTCGATAAAGTAGTAGAGAGGCGAAAACGCAAAGGAGGGGCTCCCTCGTGTGGAAAGACTTGTTTGTGAAAAAGAAAAAGTATGCACCGCTGCCTTCAGAACAAGCGAGGCATGAAGTGCCGGAAGGCGTGATGACGAAATGTCCGCAATGCAAGAAAATTATGTATACAAAAGAGTTGATCAAAAACTTGCGCGTTTGCCTAAGCTGCGGCTACCATCATCCGATGCCGGCGCGTGAACGGATTGCAAGCCTTCTTGATGACGGCAGCTTCCGCGAGTATGACGCCGATATGATCTCGGTCAATCCGCTCGGCTTTCCGGGCTACATCGAAAAACTGGAAGAAGACCGGCGCAAGTCAGGGCTGAACGAGGCGGTCGTCACCGGCGAAGGAGCGCTTGACGGCCATCCGCTCGTCATTGCTGTCATGGATTCATCGTTTCGCATGGGCAGCATGGGCTCGGTCGTCGGCGAAAAAATCACCCGCGCCGTCGAACGGGCGCGCGAACAGCAGATGCCGTTTCTCATTTTCACCGCTTCCGGCGGCGCCCGCATGCAGGAAGGGGTGTTGAGCCTCATGCAAATGGCGAAAACAAGCGCGGCGCTCAAACGGTTCAGCAACGACGGCGGCTTGTTCATCTCCGTCATGACCCACCCGACGACCGGCGGTGTATCGGCGAGTTTCGCCTCGCTTGGGGATTATAACTTTGCCGAGCCGGGGGCGCTCATTGGTTTTGCCGGCCGCCGCGTCATCGAGCAGACGGTGCGCGAAGAGCTGCCGGACGATTTCCAGACGGCGGAGTTTTTGCTGAAGCACGGGCAGCTTGATGCCGTCATTCACCGCCACGAGCTGAAAGAAACGCTTGCGGTCGTCTTGGATATTCATCAAAAAGGAGGGGAAGAGGGATGGTGGCGGAATTAGAATTCGAAAAGCCGCTTGTCGAGCTGCGCCGCAAAATTCAAGAGTTGAAAGAGTTCATGAAAACGGCGGATGTCGATTTATCGGCGGAAATCGAAAAGCTTGAGGCGCGCCTCGCCAAGCTGGAAAACGAGATTTATGCGAATTTGACGCCGTGGGACCGCGTGCAAATCGCCCGCCACCCGCAGCGGCCGACGACGCTCGATTACATCGAGCGGTTGTTTACGAACTTTCTTGAGTGCCACGGCGACCGCTGCTTTGGCGATGACGAGGCGATCGTCGGCGGCATCGCCAAATACGACGGACTCCCCGTGACGGTCATCGGCCACCAGCGCGGCAAAGATACGAAAGAAAACTTGCGCCGCAACTTTGGCATGCCGCATCCGGAAGGATACCGGAAGGCGTTGCGGCTCATGAAGCAGGCAGAAAAGTTTTCGCGGCCGATCATCTGCTTTATCGACACGAAAGGCGCCTACCCGGGCAAAGCGGCCGAAGAGCGCGGGCAAAGCGAGGCGATCGCCCGCAACTTGTTTGAAATGGCTGGGCTCACGGTGCCTGTCGTCTGCATCGTCATCGGAGAGGGCGGAAGCGGCGGGGCGCTTGCCCTTGGCGTCGGCAATCATATCCATATGCTGGAAAACTCGACGTACTCGGTCATCTCGCCGGAAGGGGCGGCGGCGATTTTGTGGAAAGACGCCTCATTGGCGCAGCGGGCGGCGGAAACGATGAAAATCACCGCTCATGACTTAAAGGCGCTCGGCGTCATCGATGAAATCATTCCAGAAGTCAAAGGCGGCGCTCATCGCAACGCCGACGAGCAGGCAAAAGAAATTGACCGCGTGCTGCGCCGTTCGCTCAAACAGCTGTTGGCGCTTGACGGCGAAGAGCTCGTCCGGCAACGCTATGAAAAATTTAAACAAATGGGCCAAGTGTCGTTTTTGCCGGAAACGATTCGGGCAAGATAAGGAAAAAGCTGTCTCCGTCGCGGGACAGCTTTGTTCTATCGTGAAAAAAATCCACTTTTGTAAGCCGTTTCAGCGATCGCTTCTATATTGTGTTCCGCTGTTGTTCATGGTACATTAGGGATGTTCAAGAAGACGTATGAGGTCGGACGTGTGCAATTCGATGCAAACGAGGTGGAAATGATGAAACGGATTGGTGTGTTGACAAGCGGCGGCGACTCGCCGGGCATGAATGCGGCCATTCGCGCTGTCGTCCGCAAAGCGATTTACCATGGGGTGGAAGTGTACGGAATCTACCACGGGTATGCCGGGTTGATCGCCGGCAATATCAAAAAGCTGGAAGTCGGGGACGTCGGGGACATCATCCATCGCGGCGGCACCATCCTTTATACCGCGCGCTGCCCGGAGTTTAAGACGGAAGAAGGACAGAAAAAGGGGATCGAGCAGCTGAAAAAGCACGGCATTGAAGGGCTGGTCGTCATCGGCGGCGACGGGTCGTATCAAGGGGCGAAAAAATTGACGGAGCACGGCTTCCCGTGCGTCGGCGTGCCCGGGACGATCGACAACGACATTCCAGGCACCGATTTCACGATCGGTTTTGACACCGCGCTCAATACGGTCATTGACGCCATTGACAAAATCCGCGACACGGCGACGTCGCATGAGCGGACGTACGTCGTCGAAGTGATGGGCCGCCATGCCGGCGATATTGCGCTATGGTCGGGGCTTGCCGGAGGGGCGGAGACGATTTTGATTCCGGAAGCGGACTACGACATGGACGACATCATCGCTCGCTTGAAGCGCGGCCATGAACGCGGCAAAAAACACAGCATCATCATCGTCGCCGAGGGAGTCGGCAGCGGCGTCGACTTCGGCCGGCAAATTCAAGAGGCGACCGGCTTTGAGACGCGCGTGACGGTGCTTGGCCACGTGCAGCGCGGCGGATCGCCGACGGCGTTTGACCGCGTGTTAGCGAGCCGCCTCGGCGCCCGTGCGGTCGAGCTGCTCCTTGAAGGCAAAGGCGGCCGCTGCGTTGGCATTCAAAACAACCAAATCGTTGACCATGACATTGCCGAAGCGTTGGCGAAAACACATACGGTCGATCAGCGGATGTATACATTGTCGAAAGAGCTGTCGATTTAATTCCCGAGGGGAAAGGAAGAAGAAGTGATGAAGCGGAAAACGAAAATCGTCTGTACGATCGGGCCGGCAAGCGAGAGCGTAGACAAGCTCGTGCAATTGATCGAAGCGGGGATGAACGTGGCGCGCCTCAACTTTTCGCACGGAGATCATGAGGAACACGGGCGGCGCATCGCCAACATTCGCGAGGCGGCGAGGCGGACGGGCCAAACGGTCGCCATTTTGCTCGATACGAAAGGTCCGGAAATCCGCACGCACAATATGGAGAACGGCGCCATCGAACTGAAGGAAGGGGCAAAGCTCATCATTTCGATGAGCGAAGTGCTCGGCACGCCGGAAAAAATTTCTGTCACCTATCCGGGGCTGATCGATGATGTGTCCGTTGGTTCGAAAATTTTGCTGGACGACGGGTTGATCGGCCTTGAAGTCAACGCGGTCGACAAGCAAGCTGGAGAAATTGTCACGACCGTCTTAAACAGCGGTGTGCTCAAAAACAAAAAAGGGGTCAATGTCCCCGGCGTGCGTGTCAATTTGCCGGGCATCACCGAGAAGGACCGAGCCGATATTTTATTTGGCATCCGCCAAGGCATCGACTTCATCGCCGCCTCGTTTGTGCGCCGGGCGTCTGATGTGCTCGAAATCCGCGAGCTGCTCGAGGCGAATGACGCCTTACATATCCAAATTATCGCGAAAATTGAAAATGAAGAAGGCGTCGCCAACATCGATGAAATTTTGGAAGCCGCCGATGGCCTCATGGTGGCGCGCGGCGACCTTGGCGTTGAGATTCCGGCTGAGGAAGTGCCTCTCATTCAAAAAATGCTCATTAAAAAGTGCAACATGCTTGGCAAGCCGGTCATCACAGCGACGCAAATGCTCGACTCGATGCAGCGCAATCCGCGGCCGACGCGGGCTGAGGCGAGCGATGTCGCCAACGCCATTTTTGACGGCACCGACGCCGTCATGCTTTCCGGAGAAACCGCAGCCGGCCAGTATCCGGTCGAAGCGGTAAGGACGATGCACCAAATCGCGCTCCGCACCGAGCAGGCGTTGGAGCATCGCGACATTTTGTCCCAGCGCACGAAAGAGAGCCGAACGACGATCACCGATGCCATCGGCCAATCGGTCGCCCACACGGCGCTCAATTTGGATGTCGCGGCGATCGTGACGCCGACGGTGAGCGGAAAAACGCCGCAGATGGTGGCGAAATACCGCCCGAAAGCCCCGATCATCGCGGTGACATCAAACGAAGCGGTCTCGCGGCGGCTGGCGCTCATTTGGGGTGTGTATACGAAAGAAGCACCGCATGTCAATACAACCGATGAAATGCTCGATGTGGCGGTCGACGCGGCAGTGCGCTCCGGCTTGGTGAAGCACGGCGACTTGGTCGTCATCACGGCCGGCGTGCCGGTCGGCGAAACGGGATCGACGAACTTAATGAAAGTGCACGTCATCAGCGACTTGCTTGCCAAAGGGCAAGGCATCGGCCGCAAGTCGGCATTCGGCAAGGCGGTCGTCGCCAAAACGGCGGAAGAGGCGTGCCGAAAAATGGTAGAGGGCGGCATTTTAGTCACCATCAGCACCGATGCTGATATGATTCCGGCTCTCGAAAAAGCAGCGGCGATCATTACTGAGGAAGGCGGGTTGACGAGCCATGCGGCGGTCGTCGGCTTAAGCCTTGGCATTCCGGTCGTCGTCGGGGTGGAAAATGCCACAAGCTTGTTTAAAGATGGGCAAGAGATCACGGTCGATGGCGGCTTTGGCGCCGTCTACCGCGGCCATGCGAGCGTGTTGTAACGGACGTTGCAGCAAAACAGGGTGTCCCAAAAGCAGCGGGACACCCTTTCGCATCGTCCTGTATACCCATTAAACATCTTTGTGAAACCGAAAGATTGTATTCCTATTATAGAAAGTCGAGCTTTTGAGACAGCTCCCTTCGATTACGTGGTCGGCTTGCCGATAATAAAGCGCCAAAGATCACGAAAAACATTGGCGCTATGGAGCGTGCGGATGATGACAAGCGCGACGGGGCCGGCAATCAAGCCGAGAAAGCCGAGCAGCTTGAAGCCGACGAACAAGGCGATGAGCGTGGCGAGCGGATCGAGGCCGATCGTTGAAGAAAGCACTTTCGGCTCCATGATTTGCCGTTGGACGAGGACGACGACATACAGCACGCCCAATCCGATGGCAAACGGAATGTCGCCGCTAGCCATGGTGTAAATGATCCAAGGAACAAATACAATCCCCGTTCCCAAATATGGCAAAAGATCGACGAACCCGATGATCAATGCGATCGTAATGGCGTAATCGACGCGCAAAATAAGCAAGCCGATCAACACGATGACCGTCGTAATCGAAATGAGCGTCGCCTGCGCTTTAATAAAGCCAAACAGCGCCCGCTTTAAATCAAGAAACACCGTTTTTCCGCTTGTGCGGGCTTTCGTCGGCAGCCATTGCTGCGCCATGCGCACGAGACGCCGCCAGTCTTTGCTGATGAAAAACGTCGCCAACAGCGAAAAAATAAACACGGTCGCGGCATTCGGCAGCCAGGCGAGAAGCTGCGGAATGTTTTGCAGGATGCTCTGGACAAATTCACCAACCGTCGTCCCAATTTTTTTTCCGACGGCTTGAATGTTTTGCATAATCGTATCCTGTTGGGTGGCGCTTAAACTTTTAAACATCCCGGCCAAATCTTTGTAAATCGGGATGATTTGGTCGGCGACGAACGTCTCCATGTACGTGATCAATGCTTGAAATTTTTCCGGCACGACGCGGGCTAAATATTGCGTTCCCGAAACGATTTCGGCAACAAGAAGCGTGACCAAGCCGGCGACTGCGGCAAACAACATGATGAGCGTGACGCTGACCGCGAGCCAGCGCGGCATTTTCGCTTTCCGCTCCAAAGCATCGACGAGCGGGTTGATGATCATCGCGATGAAAAAGGCGATGATGAACGGATACGTCACCGTCGCGATGTAGTACGCAGCGATGGCGCCGAGCGCGACAGCGGCGATGACAAGAAAAAAGCGCAAAAAGCGATCAACATAAACTCGGGACAATGTTTCACCTCCAACGACGTTCCATATTGATATATTACACGTTTTCTTACGGGGAAGCAAAAAGACAAGTTTCATAGGAAAGGACGGACGACCGTGAACGAACCGGTGTTGTTTTTATTGTTGTTGCTTGCGCTCGGCTTTCTTGCGAAAAACAAGTCGCTTATTGTCGCCGTCGTTGTGCTGTTGGCCATCAAACTTGTCGGCTTGGATCAAAGAGTGCTGCCGATCATTCAGTCCAAAGGGATCAACTGGGGAGTGACGGTCATTACGATCGCCGTGCTCGCTCCCATCGCTTCTGGGGAGATCGGCTTTCGGCAGCTTGTCGGCTCTCTGCAGTCGTTGTCGGCCTGGGTGGCGCTCGCATCTGGCATTTTTGTCGCCTTGATCGCCAAAAATGGAGTAACGCTCCTTGCCAATGACCCGCATATGACCGCCGCGCTTGCATTCGGCACCATCCTCGCGGTTTCGCTGTTTCATGGGGTGGCGGTTGGTCCATTGATCGGCGCTGGCATTGCCTATACGGTCATCAAAATGGTAGAATATTTTTGATCATCAGGCGGCGTGTGGGATCCTCCGTTTTGAGATGAATGGATTTCCGTTTTATTCCTGATCATCATTTCTTTTGACGTGTGACAGCTGACAAAAGTCTGATAATTGTTTATAATAATAAACGTGAGTGAGTTTTCGGCCAAGCATTGTGCAGCTGTTGCGACGGGGCGGTTGTCGCCGGCTTCATGTAAGCACTTTCGCGCGCGCGTTTGTTTTTGCCTCCATTTCGAGCAAGCGCTCATCGGCCATCGGTCGTTATGGCTGGAACTTATGAAGAGAAGGGGAGATTGAACATGACAGTAACCCGTGGGTTAGAGGGAGTTGTGGCCACAACTTCAAGCATCAGTTCGATCATCGATGACACGTTGACGTATGTCGGTTATGACATTGACGATTTAGCCGAAAACGCTTCCTTCGAAGAAGTCGTTTATTTGCTTTGGCATCGCGAACTGCCGACGAAAGAGCAGCTTGAGGAATTAAAGAAACAGTTGGCGGAAAACGCTGAAATTCCAAATGAAATCATTGAACACTTCAAGCTGTATCCGATTGACAAGGTGCATCCGATGGCGGCTTTGCGCACCGCGGTATCGCTTCTCGGCTTGTATGACGAAGAGGCGGATGTGATGACGAAAGAGGCGAATTATCGGAAAGCCATTCGCCTGCAGGCGAAAATCCCGACGATTGTCACCGCCTTCGCCCGCGTGCGCAAAGGGTTGGAACCGGTTGCGCCGCGCAAAGATTTGAGCTTTGCCGCCAATTTCTTGTACATGCTGACCGGCAAAGAACCAGACGACATCGCCACGGAAGCGTTCAACAAGGCGCTCGTGCTGCATGCCGACCACGAGTTGAACGCGTCGACGTTCACGGCGCGCGTCTGCGTAGCAACGCTGTCCGATATTTATTCCGGCATCACGGCGGCGATCGGAGCCTTGAAAGGACCGCTTCACGGCGGGGCGAACGAAGCGGTGATGAAAATGTTGACGGAAATCGGCACGGTCGACAACGTCGAGCCATACATCCGCAGAAAGCTCGCCAACAAAGAAAAAATTATGGGCTTTGGCCATCGCGTTTACCGAAAAGGCGACCCGCGCGCCAAACATTTGAAAAAAATGTCGGAAAAACTGACGAAGCTCGTCGGCGAGCCGCATTGGTATGAAATGTCGACGAAGATTGAAGAAATCGTCACATCGGAAAAAGCGCTGCCGCCGAACGTTGACTTTTATTCCGCCTCGGTTTACCATTGTTTAGGAATCGATCATGATTTGTTTACGCCGATTTTTGCCGTCAGCCGCACCTCGGGATGGTTGGCTCACATCTTGGAACAATACGACAACAACCGTCTCATCCGTCCGCGCGCTGAGTACACCGGCCCAGGCAAGCGGGCGTACGTGCCGATCGACGAGCGCGGCTAAAACAAGTGGACAAGGCGGTGAAGGCGCGCCTTCACGCCTTTTTATAAAAAAACTGCATTGGGGGTTTTGCTCGTGACGCAAGGAGAAAAAATTACAGTCCAAAATGGTGTGCTCAACGTTCCGAACAACCCGATCATTCCGTTCATCGAGGGGGATGGAACCGGCCCGGACATTTGGGCGGCCGCTTCGCGCGTGCTCGAAGCAGCGGTGGAAAAAGCGTACAAAGGTGAGAAAAAAATCGTCTGGAAGGAAGTGCTCGCTGGTGAAAAAGCGTACAAGCTGACGGGCAGCTGGCTTCCGGATGAAACGCTTGAGACGATCCGCGAATACATAATCGCCATTAAAGGGCCGTTGACGACGCCGGTCGGCGGCGGCATCCGCTCGCTGAACGTCGCGCTCCGTCAAGAGCTCGACCTGTTTGTCTGCTTGCGCCCGGTTCGCTACTTCCCAGGCGTTCCGTCGCCGGTGAAACGCCCGGAAGACACCGATATGGTCATTTTCCGGGAAAACACGGAAGACATCTACGCTGGCATTGAATATGCCAAAGGCACGCCGGAAGTGAAAAAAGTCATCGACTTTTTGCAAAACGAAATGGGCGTGCGCAAAATCCGCTTCCCGGAAACGTCCGGCATCGGCATTAAACCGATTTCCGAACAAGGGACGAAACGGCTTGTGCGCGCGGCGATCAACTACGCGATCGAACACGGCCGCAAGTCGGTGACGCTCGTTCATAAAGGGAATATTATGAAATTCACCGAAGGCGCGTTTAAAAACTGGGGTTATGAACTGGCGGAGGAAGAATTCGCCGACAAAGTGTTCACGTGGGCGCAATACGACCGAATCGTTGAAACGGAAGGCAAGGAAGCGGCGAACAAAGCGCTTGCTGATGCGGAAGCGTCCGGCAAAATCATTATCAAAGATGTCATCGCCGACATCTTCCTGCAACAAATTTTGACGCGTCCGCGCGAATTTGACGTCATCGCGACGATGAACTTAAACGGCGACTACATTTCCGACGCGCTGGCCGCTCAAGTCGGCGGCATCGGCATCGCGCCGGGGGCAAACATCAACTACGAAACCGGCCACGCGATTTTCGAAGCGACGCACGGCACGGCGCCGAAATACGCAGGGCTTGACAAAGTCAACCCGTCGTCCGTCATTCTCTCGGGCGTCATGATGTTTGAGCATCTTGGTTGGAACGAAGCAGCGAAATTGATCATCAAAGCGATGGAGAAAACGATCGCTGCGAAAATCGTCACGTATGACTTCGCCCGCCTGATGGAAGGGGCGACGGAAGTGAAATGCTCCGAATTTGCTGATGCGCTCATCCGCAATATGGACTAACCTTTGAAGGAAAGGGATGGCAAACGATGGCGATGAAACGGAAAAAAATCTCGGTGATCGGCGCCGGATTCACGGGGGCGACGACGGCGTTCCTTTTGGCGCAAAAAGAGCTCGGCGACGTCGTGTTGGTCGATATTCCGCAGCTTGAGAACCCAACGAAAGGGAAGGCGCTCGATATGCTCGAGGCAAGCCCGGTGCTCGGCTTTGACGCGAATATCATCGGCACATCGGATTACGCTCACACAGCCGATTCCGACATCGTCGTCATCACAGCAGGCATCGCCCGCAAGCCGGGCATGAGCCGCGACGATTTGGTGACGACGAACCAAAAAATTATGAAGCAGGTGACGAAGGAAGTCGTCAAATACTCGCCGAACTGCTACATCATCGTCTTGACGAACCCGGTCGATGCAATGACATACACGGTGTTTCAAGAGTCCGGGTTTCCGAAAAACCGCGTCATCGGCCAGTCGGGCGTCTTGGATACGGCGCGCTTCCGCACGTTCGTCGCCGAGGAGCTGAACATTTCGGTAAAAGATGTCACTGGGTTTGTTTTAGGCGGCCATGGCGATGACATGGTGCCGCTCGTCCGCTACTCGTACGCCGGCGGCATTCCGCTCGAAAAACTCATTCCGAAAGATCGTTTGGACGCCATCGTTGAGCGGACGCGCAAAGGCGGCGGTGAAATCGTCAACCTGCTCGGCAACGGCAGCGCCTACTACGCACCGGCCGCCTCGCTTGTCGAAATGGTCGAAGCGATTTTGAAAGACCAGCGCCGCATTTTGCCGGCGATCGCCTACCTTGAAGGCGAATACGGCTATGAAGGCATTTATTTGGGCGTGCCGACGATCCTCGGCGGCAACGGCATCGAGAAAGTGATCGAGCTCGAGCTGACCGAAGAGGAAAAAGCGGCGCTCGCCAAATCCGTCGAATCCGTTAAAAATGTCATGCGCATGCTGGAATAGCGGCGAGGCAAAAATTCGGGCATTGCCCCGGATTTTTGCCCACAGTCAATGAAAGCGCTTTCTAGACAACGAAGGGGTGGGAACATGTTGAAAAAACGAAAGCTCGGGAGACGGATCGGGGAAATTCAAGCGGGGGAAAAGCTCGTGTTCCAAGCCGCCATCGAAGACAAAGACTTGCTTCTTTATCTTGGGCTGACGGATGATGCCAATCCGCTCTATATCCAGCATGATTATGCTTCACAGACGCCGTTTGGAAAACCGGTCGTGCCGCCGGTCATGTTGACGGGGATGATCACTTCCGCGGTCTCCAAATATTTGCCAGGCCCGGGCAGCTACATTACGCGGCAGGATCTTCGCTTTCTCCGCCCAGTTTATCATTATGAAACGCTCGAATTTTTGCTCGAAGTCGCCGATGTCGATGAGGCGGGCCATTGCGTGACGTTGTCCGTCATGGCGACGCGCGGTGCGGAAACGGTGCTTGACGGAACGCTGTCTGTCTGCCCGCCGCATACGTTGCCGCGCCTAGACGGGCGGGTGCTCGAGAACTTTTGACCTCATGTTGAAAGCAGTCCCCCACTTCGAAACAAAGGGGGAGTTTTATGCCGCTTTCCGCCAAAGGAAGCCAACCAAACGCGAGAGGCAGTTTTCCGCGGGCAACCTGTCCGCAGGAAAACCGCCCTTTTTTTCTTTTTTGTCCGAATCATGGCGTCAATTGTGGTATCATAAAGGCAGAAACCATTGGACGGGATGGAGGAGCGGCATGGGACGAAAAATTTTAGTTGTCGATGACGAACAGCCGATTGTGACTCTGTTGTCGTACAATTTGGAGAAAGCCGGATTTCACGTCGTGACCGCTCACGATGGCGAAGAGGCGCTCGTGAAAGTAGCGTCCGAGCAGCCGGCGCTCATTATTTTGGACTTGATGTTGCCGAAGCTTGACGGCGTTGATGTGTGCAAGCGGCTTCGCCAGCAGCAAATCATGACGCCGATTTTAATGTTGACGGCTCGCGATGATGAATTTGACAAAGTGCTTGGTCTTGAGCTTGGCGCCGACGACTATATGACAAAGCCGTTCAGCCCGCGCGAAGTCATTGCACGCGTCAAGGCGATTTTGCGCCGCACGGAGATCGTTCAGCCGGCGGCTGAATCGAGCGAGCGGCTTGTTGTTGGCGAGCTGGAAATTTTTCCGGAACGCTATGAAGCAACGATCGGCGGCAAGCCGCTTGAGCTGACGCCGAAAGAGTTTGAGTTGCTCCTTTATTTGGCTCGCCATAAAGGGCGGGTGTTGACGCGCGACCAGCTGCTCAGCGCCGTGTGGAACTACGAGTTTGCCGGCGATACACGCATTGTCGACGTCCATATCAGCCACTTGCGCGAGAAGATCGAAACCGATACGAAAAAACCGATGTACATTAAAACGGTGCGCGGCCTTGGCTATAAATTGGAGGAACCGAAGCGGCATGAATAGCTTCCGCACCCGCCTTTTGTTTTGGCTCGTGACGCTCATCGCCACGGTGTTGATCGCCCTCGGGCTTTTGCTCGGGCAATTGCTGAAAGATTTTTACGCCGAGACGATGAACAAACGGATGGAAAAAGAGGCCCAAGCGCTTGCGATTTTGCTTGAAAATGAACCGCTCGAGCAAATCCGCGCCGATTTGCAGGAAATGGGAAATGAGCTGTCGTCCCGCATCACCGTGCTCGATAAAGAAGAACGGGTGCGGTTTGACAGCGGTCGCGTCGCAGGGATCAGCGACAAAGACCATGAGCGCATCGTCCGCGCGATTTTGCGCAAAAAGCAGTTTCCCCGTTTTTCCGTGATTGAAAAAACAAACGACGTCTATTACTACATCGTCCCGTACGAGCGCGGTGAACGGAGCGGGTACGTCGTTTTAAGCACACCGACGAGCTCACTCCAAAAAGTAAACGAGCAAATTTGGGGCGTGCTCACGAGCAGCCTCGGGATGGCGCTCGTTGTCATCATCGCCCTCGTCTGGAAAATCGCCAATCAATATATGAAGCCGATTGAAGAAGCGACGAAAGTGGCGTTTGAGCTGGAAAAAGGCAATTACGCCGCCCGTGTGCCCGATGGTGAATATAACGAGGCCGGGATGCTTGTGCGCTCGATCAACCGGCTGGCCCGCCATTTGCAGGAGATGAGCAGGGCGCGGGAAATTCAGACCGATCGGCTTCACACGCTCATTGAAAACGTCGGCAGCGGCCTGTTGTTTATTGACCACCGCGGACATATTTCTCTCATCAATCGGGCGTTCCAGACTCAGTTTCATCTCGATCCGTCGGATTGTTTGCACCGTCCGTACGCCGATGTGCTGCCGCATGGCGACATCGTCCGGTTTATCGATGATATTTTCATCACCGAAACGACGATGCGCCGGCATATGCGGCTGACGATTGGGATCGAGCGGAAACATTTCGATGTATACGGGGCTCCCATCATTGGCACGAACGCCGAATGGAAAGGGATTGTCGTCGTGTTTCACGACATTACGGAGCTGAAGCGTCTTGAGCAAATCCGCAAAGACTTTGTCGCCAACGTTTCGCACGAATTGAAAACGCCGGTGACGTCCATCAAAGGATTCGCCGAAACGCTATTGGATGGCGCCATGAAGGATGAAGCGGCGCTCGAACATTTTTTGACCATCATCTTAAAAGAAAGTGAACGGCTGCAAACGCTCGTTGAGGAACTGTTGGACTTGTCGAAAATCGAGCAGCACGGATTTCAGCTGCAACTCGAAGACGTGGATATCGCTCAAGTCATCGCCGAAGCGGCTGCTGTGTTTCGCCAAAAAGCGGCGGAAAAACAAATTGATTTGCATATCGAATCGCCATCCGGGCTTGTCATCCGCGGTGACAGAAATCGGATGAAGCAAATTTTGCTGAACTTGCTCGCCAACGCCATCACGTATACGCCGGAGCACGGACGGGTTGCTGTCGAGGCGGAAGAGAGGGAGAAAGAAGTGCTGATCCATGTGAAAGACACCGGAATCGGCATTGAGGAAAAGGAAATCCCGCGCATTTTTGAGCGTTTTTACCGCGTCGACAAGGCGCGCAGCCGCGATTCCGGCGGAACGGGGTTGGGCCTGGCGATTGTGAAACATTTGGTTGAGGCTCACCATGGATATATTACCGTAGCGAGCAAAGTGGGGCGCGGCACCGTGTTCACGATCCATTTTCCAAAGCCGGGGCGGTAGCCGGCTTCTTTTGATCATCTCCAACCGAGAAGCCTCCCATTTTTCAGCGTGAGCGTAAGCAGGGGATGAATCGGCGCCTCCCATCATGGTGGGAGAGCGTTCAAGGCAAGCCGCAGGCATGGTACAATAGGACAAGGAAGCATCCGAGGAGGGATGAGATTGAAAAAAAAGCTTGTTTTAATCGACGGCAGCAGCGTGGCGTACCGCGCCTTTTTTGCCTTGCCGCTTTTGCATAACGACAAAGGCATCCATACGAACGCCGTCTACGGGTTTACGATGATGTTGAATAAAATTTTGGCGGAAGAAGAGCCAACTCATATGCTTGTCGCGTTTGACGCCGGGAAAACGACGTTCCGGCATGAAGCGTTTCAAGAGTATAAAGGTGGGCGCCAGCAGACGCCACCGGAGCTGTCGGAGCAGTTTCCGCTGTTGCGCGAGCTGCTGAGGGCGTATCGCATCCCCGCCTATGAACTCGAGAACTACGAAGCGGACGATATTATCGGAACGCTTGCCGCCCGCGCTGAGCAGGAAGGGTTTGAGGTGAAAGTCATTTCCGGCGACCGCGATCTGACCCAGCTCGCCTCCCCCCATGTGACGGTGGACATTACGAAAAAAGGGATTACCGATATCGAACCATACACGCCGGAGACGGTCCGCGAAAAATACGGCTTAACTCCGGAACAAATCGTTGATTTGAAAGGATTGATGGGCGACAAATCGGACAACATCCCCGGAGTGCCGGGCATCGGGGAAAAGACGGCGGTCAAGCTGCTCAGGCAATTCGGCACGGTCGAAAACGTGCTTGCCTCCATTGACGAGATCAAAGGCGAAAAGTTGAAAGAAACGCTGCGCCAACACCGGGAGATGGCGCTGTTAAGCAAAAAGCTCGCCGCCATTCGCCGCGACGCCCCGGTCGAGCTCTCGCTTGATGACATCGCCTATCAAGGGGAAGACCGGGAGAAAGTGGTCGCTTTATTTAAAGAGCTTGGGTTTCAATCGTTTTTAGAGAAAATGGAATCGCCGTCATCAGAAGAGGAAAAACCGCTTGCCAAGATGGCATTTACGCTTGCTGACCGCGTGACGGAGGAGATGCTTGCCGACAAGGCGGCGCTTGTCGTTGAAGTGGTCGAGGAAAATTATCATGATGCGCCGATCGTCGGCATCGCTGTGGTCAACGAACATGGACGGTTTTTCCTGCGCCCGGAGACGGCGCTTGCCGATCCGCAGTTTGTCGCCTGGCTTGGTGATGAAACGAAGAAAAAAAGCATGTTTGACTCAAAGCGCGCGGCAGTCGCCTTGAAATGGAAAGGAATTGAGCTATGCGGCGTTTCCTTTGATTTATTGCTGGCCGCCTATTTGCTTGATCCGGCGCAAGGTGTTGATGATGTAGCTGCCGCAGCAAAAATGAAGCAATACGAAGCGGTGCGCCCGGATGAAGCGGTGTATGGCAAAGGGGCGAAGCGGGCCGTGCCGGATGAGCCAGTGCTCGCCGAGCATCTCGTCCGCAAGGCGGCGGCGATTTGGGCGCTCGAACGGCCGTTTTTGGATGAGCTGCGCCGCAACGAACAAGATCGGTTGCTCGTCGAGCTCGAGCAGCCGTTGTCTTCGATTTTGGCGGAAATGGAATTTGCCGGAGTGAAAGTGGATACGAAGCGGCTCGAACAGATGGGCGAAGAGCTCGCCGAGCAGCTGCGCACGGTCGAGCAGCGCATTTATGAGCTCGCCGGCCAAGAATTCAACATCAATTCACCGAAACAGCTCGGCGTCATTTTATTTGAAAAACTGCAGCTGCCCGTCTTGAAAAAAACGAAAACCGGCTACTCCACTTCGGCGGATGTGCTTGAAAAACTTGCGCCTTATCACGAGATCGTGGAAAACATTTTGCATTACCGCCAGCTTGGCAAGTTGCAGTCGACGTATATTGAAGGATTGCTGAAAGTCGTGCGACCCGATACAAAGAAGGTGCATACGATTTTCAATCAGGCGTTGACGCAAACCGGACGGCTCAGCTCGACGGAGCCGAACTTGCAAAACATTCCGATTCGGCTTGAGGAAGGACGGAAAATCCGCCAAGCGTTCGTGCCGTCGGAGTCTGATTGGCTCATTTTCGCCGCCGACTACTCACAAATTGAGTTGCGCGTCCTCGCCCATATTGCGGAAGATGACAATTTAATGGAAGCGTTCCGCCGCGATTTGGATATCCATACGAAAACAGCGATGGACATTTTCCAAGTGAGCGAGGACGAAGTGACGCCCAACATGCGCCGTCAGGCGAAGGCGGTCAACTTTGGGATCGTTTACGGGATCAGTGATTACGGCTTGGCGCAAAACTTAAATATTTCGCGCAAAGAGGCGGCTGAATTCATCGAGCGCTACTTCGAAAGCTTCCCTGGCGTGAAGCGGTATATGGAAAACATTGTGCAAGAAGCAAAACAGAAAGGGTATGTGACGACGCTGCTGCATCGGCGCCGCTATTTGCCGGATATCACGAGCCGCAACTTCAACGTCCGCAGTTTTGCTGAACGGATGGCGATGAACACGCCGATTCAAGGGAGCGCCGCTGACATTATTAAAAAGGCGATGATCGATCTGAACGCCAGACTGAAGGAAGAGCGGCTGCAAGCGCGCCTTTTGCTGCAGGTGCATGACGAGCTCATTTTGGAGGCGCCGAAAGAAGAGATGGAGCGGCTGTGCCGGCTCGTTCCGGAAGTGATGGAGCAAGCGGTCACACTTCGCGTGCCGCTCAAAGTCGATTACCATTATGGCTCGACGTGGTATGACGCGAAATAAAGAGAAGTCTTGGTGTGGAGCGCCGGCATCCCTAAGAAGGCCTGTGATGGAATGAAAAAGCAGTTTCACAACGACTCTCCTCCAGTTGGGAAGCCTTGAACATCGAGCCGTCCTTCTCAACCAACATGACCGATTTTGTGAAAATCAGCGTTTCTCACCGGCCTTTTAGGCAGAATCTTTCGGTGCGACGATTCTCGGCTGCGGGTCGATGAATGGGAGCGAAACAGCTGCCGCCCCATGGAGAATCTTTCTCTCGGCGGATGAACCGGCGTCAATGTGAAAGCGTCGGCAGGAACGATGCAGGAAAACGGAGGAAAGGGGGGATCGCCATGCCGGAATTGCCGGAGGTGGAAACGATCCGTCGTACGCTTTTGCCGCTTATTGTCGGAAAAACGATTGAGGATGTGCGCATCTTTTGGCCGAACATCATCCGCCATCCGCGAGACCCCGAGGCGTTTGCGGCAAGAATGATCGGACAGACGGTGCGTGGTTTGGAACGGAGAGGGAAATTTTTGAAATTCCTGCTCGACCGCGATGCGCTCATTTCCCATTTGCGCATGGAAGGGCGCTACGCCGTTGCTTCTGCCCTCGAGCCGCTCGAACCGCATACGCACGTCGTGTTTTGCTTCACGGACGGCAGCGAACTCCGTTACCGCGACGTGCGCAAGTTCGGAACGATGCACGTTTATGCCAAAGAAGAAGCTGACCGCCGGCCGCCGCTTGCTGAGCTTGGGCCGGAGCCGCTTTCCCCGGCGTTTTCCCCAGCTGTATTGGCGGAGCGGGCGGTGAAAACGAAACGGTCGGTCAAAGCGTTGCTCCTTGATCAGACGGTCGTGGCTGGGTTTGGCAATATTTATGTCGACGAATCGCTGTTTCGCGCCGGCATTCTTCCCGGCCGGCAGGCTGCCTCGCTCTCCAGCAAAGAGATCGAGCGCCTGCATGAGGAAATGGTGGCGACGATCGGCGAGGCGGTCATGAAAGGGGGAAGCACGGTGCGCACGTACGTGAACACGCAAGGCGAGGCCGGTACGTTTCAACATCATTTGTACGTGTATGGCCGCCAAGGCAATCCGTGCAAACGATGCGGCACGCCGATTGAAAAAACGGTCGTCGCCGGCCGCGGCACGCATTATTGCCCGCGCTGCCAGCGCTAGGCGGCGCGTAAAAAGGAGAGGGGTTCCATGACGTTGACGATCGGATTGACCGGCGGGATCGCCAGCGGCAAAAGCACGGTGAGCGCGATGATGCGCGAGCTCGGCCTTCCGGTCATTGATGCTGACGAAGCGGCGCGCGCCGTCGTCCGACCGGGGGAAGACGCCTACCGTCAGATTGTCGCCGCCTTCGGTCCGGGCATTTTGCAGACAAATGGAGAGATCGATCGGGCGAAACTCGGGGCGATCGTGTTCAACAACGAAGAAGAACGGAAAAAGCTAAACGCCATCGTTCACCCGGCGGTGCGTCAGAAAATGCTCGCGGAGAAAGAAGCGCTCGTCCGTTCCGGGGCGAAAACGGTCGTATTGGACATTCCGCTTTTATTTGAAAGTGGATTGACATCCTGGGTCGATAAAGTACTTGTCGTGTATGTTGACGATGACATCCAGCTTCGCCGGCTGATGGAGCGGAACGGGTTCACTGAGGAAGAAGCGCGCGCCCGCATTCGCGCTCAATGGCCGCTGGCGGAAAAAATGAAGCGGGCCGACGCGGTCATCAACAATAACGGAACGAGGGAAGAGACACGCCGTCAGCTGTTGGCTATTTTGAAACAATGGGACGCCTTGGAAAAATAGGCGTCTTTTTTGTTCGCTTTCGGTCATTTTGTTCTCCACATTTCCTAAAAATATGATATACTATTTATACAAATATAAGAAAATAGTATAACATATATGAGAGGAGAACAAAGTGAATGAAGGCGAAAGTGGCGATTAACGGTTTCGGACGAATCGGACGGATGGTGTTCCGGCGCGCCATCAATTCCCCTGATCTCGACATTGTGGCGGTGAACGCCAGCTATCCGCCGGAAACGTTAGCCCATTTAGTGAAATATGACTCAAACCACGGCAAATTTGACGGTGAGGTCATCGCCTTGGAAGACGGCCTGCTCGTCAACGGCAAAAAAGTGAGGCTGTTAAACTCGCGCGACCCGAAACAGCTGCCGTGGAAAGAGCTTGATATCGATATTGTGATTGAAGCGACCGGAAAATTCAACGATCGTGAAAAGGCGAGCCTTCACCTTGAGGCAGGGGCGAAGCGCGTCATTTTAACCGCCCCGGGCAAAAATGAAGATGTGACGATCGTTGTTGGCGTCAACGAGCATATGCTTGACATCGACCGCCATTTCATCATTTCGAACGCCTCGTGTACGACAAACTGTTTGGCTCCGGTCGTCAAAGTGCTCGATGAAGCGTTTGGGATTGAAAACGGCCTGATGACGACGGTTCACGCGTATACGAACGACCAAAAAAACATCGACAACCCGCATAAAGATTTGCGCCGCGCCCGCTCATGCGCGCAGTCGATCATCCCGACGACAACGGGAGCGGCGAAAGCGCTTGGCCTAGTGCTGCCGCATTTAAAAGGGAAGCTTCATGGCATGGCGCTCCGCGTCCCGACGCCGAACGTCTCGCTCGTCGACTTGGTCGTCGACTTGAAGCGCGATGTGACGGTTGATGAGGTGAACGAGGCGCTTATCCGCGCTGCCAACGGCCCATTGAAAGGCATCTTGGATTTCACGATGGAGCCGCTTGTCTCGATCGATTTCAATACGAATCCGCATTCTGCGATTATCGACGGCCTGTCGACGATGGTGATGGAAGGGCGAAAAGTGAAAGTGCTCGCTTGGTATGACAATGAATGGGGCTATTCGTGCCGCGTCGTTGATTTAGCCCATCTTGTCGCGGCCAAAATGAATGAGCGTCTCAGCGTCAATGCGTAACAGCGGTTCGATGTGAAGCGCGCCGCCTGCGCTATGGCTTTTGCGATCCGCACAAACGGATCGGGCCACGGTGCGGGCGTGGGCGCTTTTTCTCTTTTTTATGCAAAAAATTAAAAAAGCCTGTTGCAAAAACCCCCTAAACAAAGTATACTATGTCTCGTGAACTTCTTAACGGCAAGGGTAATGTGACTACTTAAAGGGTTAGGACCTCTTAGGACTAACTTTCCCCCGTGGTAGTTATACATGCCATTTTGCAACTCACCTTCTGTTTTTTTATTTGTTTGAGAAAATTGGTTAAAGGGGGATTCTTTTCATGGACACGATGGGTCGTCACGTTATCTCGGAACTTTGGGGATGCGACTTTGACAAACTGAATGATATTGATTTTATTGAAAAAACGTTCGTTGACGCCGCGTTAAAGTCGGGAGCGGAGATTCGCGAAGTGGCGTTCCATAAATTCGCTCCGCAAGGCGTAAGCGGGGTCGTCATTATTTCGGAATCGCATTTGACGATTCACACGTTTCCCGAACACGGCTATGCGAGCATTGATGTGTATACATGCGGCCATTTAGACCCGACGATTGCCGCCGATTACATTGCCGAAATGCTGGGCGCGCAAACGCGGGAAACGATTGAACTTCCGCGCGGCATGCGCCCAATCGAAGTGAAAAAGGCGCAGGCGCTGTAATTGGATCATGATAAACCGAAAGGAGCGTAAGCGAAACGCTCCTTTTTTTGCGCCCTCGGCGGTACAACAGCGGCGAAAATCATGGTATGATGGAAGAAAAAGAATGACTAGGGAGACGTGGCAATGAGCATGTGGAAAACACTCAAATACGCCTTCACAAACCATTGTGAAACGCGGGAAAATCATGAAGATGAAGAGCTAAGAAGCCATTATTACAAAGCGACGAACCGCGCCGTCATCGATGCGGTCAAGGAGCTGCTCTCGTCGCTGCCCGACGCCGAGCTCGTTTCTGTTTCCGAAGAGCGCGGCGAAATTTGTGCGCAAACAAGGCGCGGCAAAAAGTTGTTCATCGTCGCTACCGTCATTTCCGTGCGGCCGTTTGAAACGGCGGTCGACTTTTCCGCGACGACGGAGACGAAGCTATTGCCGTTTGATTTTGGGCATAGCCGGGCGGTCATTCTCGATTTGTATCGGAAGCTCGACGCCCGCCTTCCCTATATCGGTTCCGGACTGAACAGCTAACTATATCTTGTCTGCTTTCGTCCATTCCGGTATGATAGAAAATAAGAAGATCAACGGAGTGGATGTTATGCGATGTCCTTCATGCCATCATCAAGGCACGCGCGTGCTTGACTCGCGCCCGGTTGAAGAGGGTCGTTCGATCCGCCGTCGGCGGGAGTGCGAACAGTGCCATTATCGGTTTACGACGTTTGAGCGGATCGAGGAGCCGCCGCTGATTGTTGTGAAAAAAGAGGGAACGCGCGAAGAATTCAGCCGGGAGAAAATTTTGCGCGGCTTGATCAAAGCGTGCGAGAAGCGGCCGGTGGCGCTCGAGGAGCTTGAAAAAGTGACGCAGGAAATTGAGCGCGAACTGCGCAATCAAGGCGTCTCGGAAGTGAAAAGCGAAACGATCGGCGAAATGGTGATGGAGCGCCTGTCACACATCGATGAGGTCGCCTATGTCCGCTTCGCTTCCGTCTATCGGCAGTTTAAAGATATTAATGTGTTCATTGAAGAACTGAAAGAGCTGATCAAAAAAGGGCAACGGTAAAAAGGGCTTTGGCGTTAGGCGGCAAGCCCTTTTTTCAACGTCTTTTCGGCAGGAAAGGGGAGAGCCGGTTTGAAACGAATACGGCGGAATGGAAGGTCGGAGCGATGCAACACCATTGGAAAGAGCTGATTGCTGTCGACCGTTATACCGTGCAAAGCCGTGGGGTGTTGCAAGAGGTGGACCGTAAAGTGCTGACGCTGCTTTACCAGCCGCTCATCGGCTGCCGGGCGTTGGCGCTTTATATGACGCTTTGGGGGGAGCTTGAGCTGCTTGACGGCCAGGAAGCGACCCATCATCGGCTTATGGCGCTCATGCAGTGCGGACTGCCGGACATTTACAGCGAACGGTTGAAACTCGAAGGAATCGGGCTGCTCAACACATACGTCCACGCTAAAGAGGCGGATGAACCGAAGCTGTTTCTTTATGAGCTGCGTCCGCCGCTGGCGCCAGACCAGTTTTTCCGCGACGAGATGTTGAGCGTTTTTTTGCACCGGCAAGTCGGCCGCCACTTGTTTATCCAGCTGAGCAACTTTTTTGCCCGTCCGTCCATTGATGAAACGAAATTCACCCAGGTGACGCGGTCGTTTTCCGACGTGTTTTCGGCCGTGCCCGCTGAACAAATCGTCGCCGGCCTCAGCGAAGAAGCCGGGCCCGAGCTGCTTGAAGGGAAGGATCACATCAGGCGGGATGAGGCGTCGTATGTGCTCGATGATGATGTATTCGACTTTGAGCTGTTTTTTGCCGGCCTGTCCAAGCAGCTTGTGCCGCGCCGGGCTGTGACAGCGAAAGTGAAGGAAGCGATTAAAAAGCTGGCGTTTTTATACGGCATTCCGCCGCTTGAGATGCAAAAACTGGTCCTTGGCGTCATCGATCCGGCCTATCATATCGATATTGACGCGTTGCGCCGGGCGGCGCGCGAATGGTATGAGCTCGAACATGGCGGTGTCGAGCCGCGCCTCGTCGAACGAGTGCAGCCGCTCGCCTACCGGACGATGGAAAACATCGAACCGCGCACAAAAGAGGAGCAACTAATGAAACAGCTGGAAACAATTTCCCCGCGCCAGCTGCTGAAAGAGATTTCAGGCGGCGCTGAGCCGTCGCTTGCTGATTTGCAGTTGATCGAAGACATTATGTTCCAGCAGCAGCTGCTCCCCGGAGTTGTCAACGTGCTCATTTATTATGTCATGCTCCGGACGAATATGAAGCTGTCGAAAAAATACGTAGAAAAAATCGCCAGCCATTGGGCGCGCAAAAAGGTGAAAACCGTGAAGGAAGCAATGGAACTGGCGAAAGAAGAGGCGAAAACATACCAAAACTGGGCGAACGAAAAGGAAAAAGGGACGCGGACGGTGCGCAAAGTCGTGCGCACGGAAATCGTCCCGGACTGGCTGAACATGGATTACAGCCAGCCGGATGATGATTTTGACGTCGAACAGGCGCGCAAAGAGCTTGAGGAACGGCTGAAAAAATACCGTGATGAATCATAGAGGGAAAAGCCATGGAACGAGTAAACCACCTGTTGCAGCGGTTGCTTGGCAATCAACGGTTTAAACAACGCTACGAACAAATGAAACGCTACATTTTGGAGCATCCGGACGTGCAGCCGTTTTTGCGGGCGCACGAACGGCAATTGTCGGCCGATGCGGTTGACCGCAGCTTGATGAAGCTGTATGAGTTCATCGAGCAGCACGGGAATTGCCGCCAATGTCCGGGCCTTGAGCGATGCAACAACATGCTGCCGGGGTACCATCCAAATTTGGTGGTCAACGGTGGAAGGATCGACGTTGAGTACGACCGCTGCCCAAAAAAAGTGCAGCATGACGAGCGAAAACGGCAAGAGTCGCTCATTCAAAGCATGTTCATGCCGCGCGAAATCTTGCGTGCTTCGCTCTCTGACGTCGATCTCAATGACGATGGGCGGATCAAAGCGATCCGATTTGCCGAGCGGTTTGTGGCGGAATACGAGCCAGGGAAAAAAATGAAAGGCTTGTATTTGCACGGATCGTTTGGGGTGGGCAAAACGTATTTGCTCGCCGCGATCGCCAACGAGCTGGCGAAGCGAAACGTTTCGTCGCTGATCGTCTACGTGCCCGAGCTGTTTCGTGAGATGAAACATTCGCTTCAAGACCAGACGATGAACGAAAAGCTTGATTATATCAAAAAAGTGCCGGTGCTGATGCTCGATGACCTTGGGGCGGAGGCGATGTCAAGCTGGGTGCGCGATGATGTGTTTGGCCCGATCTTGCAATACCGGATGTTTGAAAACTTGCCGACGTTTTTCACGTCGAACTTTGATATGCAGCAGCTCGCCCATCATTTGACGTATTCGCAGCGCGGCGAAGAAGAGAAGGTGAAGGCGGCGCGCATTATGGAGCGAATCCGCTATTTGGCCTATCCGATTGAAATCACTGGACCGAACCGCCGCGAGCAAAATATATAAAGGCGATTTGAAACGTTGCCGTTTGCACAGGCATGTTGATTAACCCATAAAAACTAGTTGAGCAGGTTCTGTTTCTAGCTTTTCTGCCGTAGTCGGCAAGCGGTTCGTTTGCCGACTGGGGCTGACCCAAAAGGGTAATTTCCCTTAAACAAAACACAACATATTGTTTCTTAATTTAATTGTTTTATGCCTGTATACGGTAATAAGAAAGGGTGTCCCGATCCTTTTGGGGCACCCTCTCCTCGAACAATGAACGCCGCTAAGCTTTGTGGTTTTTTAGTCTAAACAGCCCGTTGTCCCCATATATATAAACCAAGCATTCCTTTCGGGCTAAAGGGGGGACAGCGGGTGATCGAAATCCATTTTGACGAGGCAAGCGAGGCGGAAAAATTGGTTGGGCTGCTATATCACCGGCAACCGGATGACGGTCCGCTGTTTCATGCCGCTTATGACGGGAACAAAACCGTGGCGGTTTACATACAGGGCGAGGAGAAGCGTGTGCTTGAGGAGCATATCATCCCAGCGATGACGGCGTTTATGCAGGAGGTGATGGAAGACCGGCTGCTGCTATCCATCATTGCCAATGTTTTTTATTTCCGCGACGTCGAAGAACAGCAGCAAATTTTGGCCCTCGCTCATTCGTTTTTGGACGGCGAGCGGCGCGATTACCGGAAAAGCGCGGCGTTTGCCGCCTCGCGCACCGTGATGTTGCGCGACGCTTTTGCCTCCTTTTTGCGCGACGGCTTGTCATTTTCGTTTTCTTCGTTCGTTACGTTCCGGTTAAAGCCGTATATGGAGCGCCTCCAACATTATGTCGAGCTGGCGATTGATGAATACAAGCTGGAGCAGGAGTATCAAAATTTTGTGCAAATGTTGCGCGACTGCCTGGCTGGTCGGACGCCGCAATGGCCGCGCCTGTATTTGGTGCACGATCCGCCGCACTTCGTATTTTACGACAGCGAGCGGCGGGAGCTGTCGGCGGCGGAAGTGAGACAGTTGATCGACCGCCATCTCGTCTTCAGCCAGCCGATGTATATTGATGCATCGGTGCTCGCTCCGCTTGTCTCGCTCGCTCCGGCGGAAATTGAGCTGTACACCGATCATCCGGATGACGGCATGGTGCAGACACTGCAAAACGTGTTTCAAGAACGGCTGATCGTCTGCCGCCGCGCCGATTTTTCCCGCTTGTTTGCCGCCAACGCTGGAAATGGGGGAGAAGCTTGATTTTTCCTGCTGTTTTCGCTATAATGTCGTCATGAATATGGATGAATACAAGCGATGACGAGGACATGGGTGCATTTTTACGGTTTCCAGAGAGGGAAGGCAGCGGCTGGAACCTTCCTAACACGAAAAATGCGCTTACCCCCTCAGAGCTGCGGCAGCGAACGCAACGCCCAGTAGTTGCCGCCGGTGGACGACCGTTATTCTTGTTGAGCCATGGCATGGCGAGGCGCTGCCATGGGAAGAAGGGTGGAACCACGATGAAAACTCGTCCCTTTAGGAGGGAGGAGTTTTTTTATTTTTCCATTTTCATCATCATGACAAAGGAGTGATTGCCGATGCCAGACGTCATTCGCATCACGTTCCCAGATGGGGCGGAAAAGGAGTTTCCGAAGGGGACGACGACGGAAGACATCGCTGCCTCGATCAGCCCGGGGCTGAAGAAAAAAGCGATCGCCGGCAAACTGAACGGCCGGTTCGTTGATTTGCGCACGCCGCTTCACGAAGATGGCGAGCTTGTCATCATTACCCAAGACATGCCGGAGGCGCTTGACATTTTGCGCCATAGCACCGCCCACTTAATGGCGCAGGCGATCAAGCGGCTGTATGGCAACGTCAAGCTCGGCGTCGGTCCGGTCATTGAAAACGGCTTTTACTATGATATCGACATGGAGCATAAGCTGACGCCAGACGACCTCCCGAAAATCGAAGCGGAAATGCGCAAGATTGTCAAAGAAAATTTGGACATCGTCCGCAAAGAAGTGAGCCGCGAAGAAGCCATCCGGCTGTATGAAGAAATCGGCGATGAGTTGAAGCTCGAGTTGATCGCCGATATTCCGGAAGGCGAGCCGATTTCGATTTATGAGCAAGGCGAGTTTTTCGACCTTTGCCGCGGCGTGCACGTGCCGTCGACTGGAAAAATCAAAGAGTTCAAGCTGCTCAGCATCTCGGGGGCCTACTGGCGCGGCGACAGCAACAACAAAATGCTGCAGCGCATCTACGGCACGGCCTTTTTCAAAAAGGAAGACTTGGATCGTTATTTGCGCCTGCTTGAAGAAGCGAAAGAGCGCGATCACCGGAAGCTCGGCAAAGAGCTTGAGCTGTTTACGACATCGCAACAAGTCGGACAAGGCTTGCCGCTATGGCTGCCGAAAGGAGCGACGATCCGCCGCATTATCGAACGGTACATCGTCGACAAAGAAGTGGCGCTCGGATACGATCATGTCTACACACCGGTGCTCGGCAGCGTCGAGCTGTACAAGACATCGGGCCATTGGGACCATTACAAAGAAAACATGTTCCCGCCGATGGAGATGGACAACGAAGAACTTGTGCTTCGTCCGATGAACTGCCCGCACCATATGATGATTTACAAAAGCAAGCTGCACAGCTACCGCGAGCTGCCGATCCGCATCGCCGAGCTCGGCACGATGCACCGCTATGAAATGTCTGGAGCGCTTACCGGCCTGCAGCGCGTCCGCGGCATGACGCTCAACGACGCCCACATTTTCGTGCGCCCGGACCAAATCAAAGACGAGTTCAAGCGCGTCGTCAACTTGATTTTGGAAGTCTATAAGGATTTCGGCATTGAGGAATACTCGTTCCGCTTGTCTTACCGCGATCCGCATGACAAAGAAAAATATTACGATGACGATGAAATGTGGGAAAAAGCCCAACGCATGCTGCGGGAAGCCATGGACGAGCTCGGCCTCGACTACTACGAAGCGGAAGGGGAAGCGGCGTTTTACGGGCCGAAGCTCGATGTGCAAGTGCGCACGGCGCTTGGCAAAGACGAGACGCTCTCGACGGTGCAGCTTGACTTCCTGTTGCCCGAGCGCTTTGATTTGACGTACATTGGCGAGGATGGGAAGCCGCATCGTCCGGTCGTCATCCATCGCGGCGTCGTCTCGACGATGGAGCGGTTTGTCGCGTTCCTCATCGAGGAGTATAAAGGCGCGTTTCCGACATGGCTCGCCCCGGTTCAAGTCAAAGTGATCCCCGTGTCGCCGGAGGCGCACCTCGATTACGCGTATGACGTGCAGCGGACGCTGAAAGAACGCGGCTTCCGCGTCGAAGTCGACGAGCGCGACGAAAAAATCGGCTATAAAATCCGCGAAGCGCAAATGCAAAAAATCCCGTACATGCTCGTTGTCGGCGATAAAGAAGTGTCTGAGCGAGCGGTCAACGTCCGCCGCTATGGAGAAAAAGAAAGCCGGACGATGGGGCTTGACGAGTTTATGGCCTTGCTCGCTGACGATGTGCGGGAAAAACGGACAAGATTAGGGAAAGCGCAATAAACCGTTGACAGGCGACATAAACGTTCAAGCGCCACAAGGAAGCAACGGTGGCGATGGCCCATGTCATGGGCGGTTTTTCAAAGAAATGGCGGCGTGAACAAGATTTTCTCTTGCCAATTGAATGTTGATCCGCTATAATAAAGGGCGTTGTGTTTATCAAGATCCGCTCCTTGACATGCCATCGCCAAGGTGGTATAGTGTATAAAGTGGAATGATTGCTTGTTTGTAACAAAAGCAGAAGCACCCCGCTTCTCACCTGACCGACGCCAAGACGGCTGTTGGCAGGTTGTTACGGTTCGTCAATGCGAGTGTAAGGACGTACTGCGCGGGTGCTTTGTGCATCTGCGCTTTTTTTTGGCTGGAAGTGGGGCTCTGCTGGCAAACAAGCCAGTCGGAAAAAACCTTGGAGGTGGCTCATTATTAGCAAAGATTTTATTATCAACGAACAAATTCGTGCCCGTGAAGTGCGCTTGATCGACCAAAACGGCGAACAGCTTGGCATCAAGTCGAAGCAGGAGGCGCTTGAGATTGCGGCAAGACGCAACTTGGATCTTGTGCTTGTCGCGCCGAACGCCAAACCGCCCGTTTGCCGCATCATGGACTACGGCAAATTCCGCTTCGAGCAGCAGAAGAAAGAGAAAGAAGCGCGCAAAAAACAAAAAGTGATCAACGTCAAAGAGGTGCGCCTCAGCCCGACGATCGAGGAGCATGACTTCAACACGAAGCTGCGCAATGCGCGCAAGTTTTTGGAAAAAGGCGATAAAGTGAAGGCGACGATCCGCTTTAAAGGTCGGGCGATCACCCATAAAGAAATTGGGCAGCGCGTCCTTGACCGCTTCTCGGAAGCGTGCGCCGACATTGCCGTTGTCGAAACGGCGCCGAAAATGGACGGGCGCAACATGTTTTTAGTGCTCGCACCGAAAAACGACAACAAGTAAGGAGGAACCTGCGATGCCAAAAATGAAAACTCACCGCGGCTCGGCGAAACGGTTCAAAAAAACGGCCAGCGGCAAATTAAAACGCGGTCATGCCTATACGAGCCACTTGTTTGCCAATAAAACGAAAAAACAAAAGCGTCATCTCCGCAAAGCGACGCTTGTCTCGCCTGGCGATTTCAAACGCATCCGCCAAATGCTTGACAACTTGAAATAACGACCGACTATAGGAGGGAACGATTATGCCACGCGTAAAAGGTGGACCAGTGACGCGCAGACGTCGCAAAAAAGTGTTAAAACTCGCAAAAGGCTATTTCGGCGCGAAACACGCATTATATAGAGTCGCGAACCAACAAGTGATGAAATCGCTCATGTATGCGTATCGCGACCGCCGTCAACGGAAGCGCGACTTCCGCAAACTGTGGATTGTCCGCATCAACGCAGCGGCTCGCCAAAATGGCTTGTCCTACAGCCGTTTGATGCACGGCTTGAAGCTGGCCGGCGTGGAAGTGAACCGGAAAATGCTCGCCGACTTGGCGGTGAACGACCAAGCCGCGTTCGCCCAACTCGCCGACTTGGCGAAAGCGAATTTGAATAAATAACAACGATGGCCATCCTTGATCAGGGTGGCCATTTTCTTATCAAGGAAAGGGATCGATATGGTACAATACGGGATAGCGATCAATCTTCTCGCTTTTTTCGTGATGGGGGTCGACAAATACAAGGCGAAGCGCCGCCGCTTTCGCACCGCCGAGCGGACGCTTTGGCTGCTGGCGTGGTTGGGCGGAGCTCTGGGGGCAATGGCGGGCATGTACACGTTTCGCCATAAAACGCGCCATCGGGCTTTTGGCTATGGCTTGCCGCTGTTGACAGCGGTGGAGCTGTTTCTCTATTGGCGATGGATGAGGTAGAAAGGGGAGGAGAGAATGAATTGGCCTTTGCTTTACGATATGCAGCGCATGTTGGATCGGCGCATTGAAACGGAGCATGGCTTGATGGAGGAAGATTTGTTTGCCCGCAAGCAGCTCGCCTTTCTTGTGGAGCTGGGTGAACTCGCGAATGAGACGCGTTGCTTTAAATTTTGGAGCATCAAACCGCCCGCGCCAGCCGAGCGAGTGCTTGAGGAATATGTTGACGGCTTGCATTTTTTATTGTCGCTCGGGCTGGAGTGCGGCTTGTTTTATGAAGAAAACGAAGCTCCGTCGGTGGGACGGCCGCTTGTCGAGCAGTTTCTTGCCGTGTTTCGCGCCGCCGAGCGGTTCGGGGAGACGAGAGCGCGAGGGGAATATGATGCGCTGTTTGCGGAGTATTGGCGGCTTGGCGTGGCGCTCGGTTTTTCTTCCGACGACATCGAGGCGGCGTATCGGCGGAAAAATGAAGTGAACCACAAGCGGCAAAACGAGCGCTACTGATCTTTTTTTCGGGTGGCGAATGATTCATTTTGCCAATCGTCAGCCTTTTCAAGTATAATAAAAAAGTGGACAAAACCGGAAAGGGGTGCCAAGATGGCGAAGTTGGACGAAACGTTGACGATGCTGAAAGCGCTGACCGATGCGAAAGGCGTCCCGGGCAATGAGCGGGAAGCGCGCGACGTGATGAAGACATACATAGCTCCGTATGCGGATGAAGTGACAACGGATGGCCTCGGCAGCTTGATCGCCAAAAAAGAAGGGAAATCGGGCGGGCCGAAAGTGATGATCGCCGGCCATTTGGATGAAGTCGGCTTTATGGTGACGCAAATCGACGACAAAGGATTCATCCGCTTCCAAACGCTTGGCGGATGGTGGAGCCAAGTAATGCTCGCCCAGCGCGTGACGATCGTGACGAAAAAAGGCGACATCACCGGCGTCATCGGTTCGAAGCCGCCGCACATTCTGCCGCCGGAGGCGCGCAAAAAACCGGTGGAAATCAAAGATATGTTCATCGACATCGGCGCGACAAGCCGCGAGGAAGCGATGGAGTGGGGCGTCCGCCCGGGCGATATGATCGTGCCGTATTTTGAATTTACGGTATTGAACAATGAAAAAATGCTGCTCGCGAAAGCATGGGACAACCGGATCGGCTGTGCGGTCGCCATCGATGTGCTCAAGCAGCTGAAAGGCGTCGACCATCCAAACACGGTATACGGCGTCGGCACGGTGCAGGAAGAAGTCGGCTTGCGCGGCGCGCGCACGGCCGCCCAATTCATTCAGCCAGATATCGCGTTTGCTGTTGATGTCGGCATTGCCGGCGATACGCCGGGCGTGTCGGAAAAAGAAGCGATGGGCAAACTCGGCGCCGGCCCGCACATCGTCTTGTACGACGCAACGATGGTGTCGCACCGCGGCTTGCGCGAATTTGTCATCGAAGTGGCGGAAGAGCTGAACATTCCGCACCATTTTGACGCCATGCCAGGCGGCGGTACGGACGCGGGAGCGATTCACTTAACCGGCATCGGCGTTCCGTCGCTCACGATTGCCATCCCGACGCGCTACATCCACTCGCACGCCGCCATTTTGCACCGCGACGACTACGAAAACACGGTCAAGCTGCTTGTTGAGGTGATCAAACGGCTTGACGCCGACAAAGTGAAACAACTGACGTTTGACGAATAAAAACACCGGCCGATTCGGCCGGTGTTTTTGGCAGTATGCCCATGAAGCCAGCTGGTCCTGTTTGGCAGACGGGGCGGTTGTGGGCGTTGCCGTGTGGAGAGGTTCAGGTGGATGAGGCAAGTGTGCCCGTAACCGCACCTGCTTCACGAAAGATGGATTCTCCCCTGCTTTCCCCTGCAAGGACGTGGGAGGGAAAGTCAAGCTTTTAGGCCTACGGCTTTGGATGCATGTCGATGCGATGTGGAAGCATCGCCGTAGAACAGAACGGCCGCAAGCGGCGGAAACGTGATGGTCAGCAGCAAAGCAACGAGCAGAATGGTAAAGGAGAACGGGCTCAGCTTTTTGCCTAGTTCATTTTTATGCTTTTTCTCAAATTGTTTGATGGCGTCATTTTTGGTGAGGGAAGCCGAGTCTAGAAGGGTTTGGCCATCAACATCGTAATAAAAAATTTGTTTGGTGTGAAAAATGAAAATGCTGTCCCGAATTTCGCTCCCTTGGGCCAACACGACTTTCACCGTTTTCGCTTCGGTCGTGTTGTTTTCGGCTACTTCAGCTGATGTGGTGATGCTGTCTAGAATTTGGACAGAGCCGTTTTTGTAGTAAGTCAAAGTGTCTTTAAACTGCTTGTTTACAGCATCTGTAAGAGCGGATGAACTGGCGCCCGACACGCTGAAAGGGATGGTAAACAGGAACAGGAAGAGAATGAGAGACGCCCATTTTTTCAAAATTATCATTCCTTTCTCTTTTTTGGCTCTTCACCAAAAGTTGTACTTGATTTTTTCTGAACACACCCTATTTACGCTTGTGAGGGAAAACCAGCAAATCAGTGATTTTTGCATATCCTTGTGCAGGAAACCGCATTGCTTGTCAAGTACATGTTGCGGTGAAGAGCCTCTTTTTTGTAAATTTTATCATATTGATTCCTATGATTCTAGTTATTTGTAGCATAAAATTAAAAAACCACATAGGCGGTAGGTTGTTCCCGACAGAAATGATTTCGTGGCATCTTCCTCAAACGGCTGGAGATTCGATCTTTTTGAACAGAGAAGCGTTGGGCGAAAGAGCAAGAAAAAGCAGGCGGTTACTGTTTAACCGCCTGCTCGAGTGTTGTGAGCATCATGTCTTTTTGCTGCTCATTGGCATGCGTCCAAATGGCTTCAAAGAGGACACCGAGGCCGGGCAAATATTTTTCCTCGCCTCGTTGGATCGCATCTTCGATCGTATGTTCCAGCTGCTCTTTCGAGTTGTTGGCTACGTTGTGCATAATGGCTTTCCGCAAGTTCAAATCCATTTGTCTCACCTCGTTGGCCGTATTGTACACCGTTATCGTTTGCCAATGGCGGCGGATTTATACATGGAGCGGCTCTCGTATATGGTATAATAGAGGAAAAACTAGACCGAAATGAGTGATGGCGACGATGGACGCGAAACCGCTCTATGGATTGGAACGAACGGTATTTCGCCAACTGCTCCATCTATTTTCCCGTTATGCTGATGTCATTGAAAAAGTCATTTTGTTCGGATCAAGAGCACGAGGCGATTACAAGGAAGGATCGGATATCGATTTGGCGATCAAATTTCGAAAACCGGGAGGCCCGCTGTACCTCCTGCAATCGGACTTGGATGAACTTCCGATCATTTATCCGATCGATGTTGTTGATTACAATCAAATTCACAACGAACAGCTAAAAATGAATATTGACCAAGAAGGAAAGACGATTTTTCAAACGAACGAGCACGGGAAGGTGATGGTCACAATGAGCCGGCTGATGGATCGATTTTACGATTTCGAACGGGCGCTCTCCAAACTCCGGCAAAGTGCCGCAAGAGACGCCCAAACGGATGACCTTGTTGTTGATGCGACCATTCAACGCTTTGAATTCACGTACGAACTAGCATGGAAATGGATGAAACTTTATTTGGAGCATCAGGGATACGCTGAAGTGACGAGTCCGAGGAAAACGATTCGCGAGGCGTTTCGGGAAGGGTTGATTCAAGACGGAGAGACATGGCTTCGCATGCTGGAAGACCGCAACCGGACGTCCCATACGTATGACGAAGAAACCGCAATGGACATTTACGAACGCATTCGCATCCACTATATCCCGCTGTTTGACCGCTTGCTTGACGAAATGAAACAACGGCTTGACTCAGCGACATGAGCGGCCGGCGTGCGGAACGGAACGAGCCTGGCTTTGTGAAGGAACTTGGCTTTGGTCGTGAAAGATGACAACGGCACACATTTTGCTATAATCAAAGGAAGAAACTTGACGCATGAGGTGACGACACAATGGAAAAAGCGACATTCGCCGGCGGCTGCTTTTGGTGCATGGTGACGCCGTTTGAGGAGCTCGATGGCATTTACGGCATCGTCTCCGGCTATACAGGGGGACATGTGGAAAATCCGACATACGAGCAAGTGAAAACCGGCACGACCGGCCACTACGAAGCGGTGCAAATCACCTTCGACCCGGACGTCTTTCCGTATGAGCGGCTCTTGGAGCTGTATTGGTGTCAAATCGACCCGACCGATGACGGCGGCCAGTTTCACGACCGCGGGCCGCAATACCGGACGGCGATTTTTTACCATAACGAAAAACAGCGCCAGCTCGCCGAGCAGTCAAAGCGGGCGCTCGAGGAAAGCGGGCGCTTCTCGAAGCCGATTGTGACGAAAATTTTGCCGGCGACGACGTTTTACCCGGCGGAAGAGTATCATCAAAACTACCATAAGAAAAATCCGGAGCATTACAAACAAGACCGCGCCGCGTCCGGGCGCGATGAGTTTATCGCCAAACATTGGGGGACGAAACGGTGAAGCGGATCGAATCGCCGAAAAATGCGCGCGTCAAACAATGGAAAAAGCTGCTGACAAAAAAAGGGCGCGATGAGACCGGATTGTTTTTGCTTGAAGGGTTTCATCTTGTCGAAGAGGCCATAAAAAGCAACGCGCCCCTTGTCGAGCTGATCGTTGATGAGCGGACGGCTGTCCCGCCCGGCTGGAACGTCACAGGTGTCCCGGTTACGATCGTGACCGAAGCGGTGATGAGGGCGATCAGCAGCACGGAGACGCCGCAAGGCATCGCCGCGGTGTGCCGAAAGTTGCCAGCCGAGCTTGAAGGCGTGAAGACCGCCTTGCTTATTGACGCCGTGCAAGATCCGGGCAATCTTGGGACGATGATCCGCACCGCCGATGCCGCTGGGATCGATGCCGTCATCCTCGGTGAGGGATGCGCCGACTTGTACAATCCGAAAGTGGTGCGGGCGACGCAAGGGTCGCTGTTTCACCTTCCGGTTGTCAAAGGCGATCTGGCACAATGGATCGCGCGTTTCAAGGAGCAGGGCATTCCGGTGTACGGCACCGCCTTGGAGAACGCCGTCGATTACCGCACCGTTCCACAATCGTCTTCGTTCGCCATACTCGTCGGCAATGAAGGAAGCGGCGTCCGACCCGACCTGCTGCGCCTAACGACAGAGAACGTGTACATCCCGATTTACGGCCGCGCCGAGTCGCTGAACGTCGCCGTTGCGGCCGGAATTTTGCTTTATTCCTTGCAGGCGGTGCGGTAAAATAGAATGGAAAATCAATAGGACAAGGGGGGCGGAGACGGATGGATGGCGAACTGCGGGCGTTATTGAACGCTGTGCTTGAGCGTCTTGATGTTCAAGGGGTCTACATCGAACAAATGCGCATGGATATCGTCAAGCTGCAAGGAAGCGTGAAACAACTCGAAGACAAAGTCGATCGCATCCAAAGTGATGTTGAGGCGATGAAAAAAGACATGGACGCTATGAAAAAGGACATGTTGGGGGTCAAAAAAGATGTCGCCGCGCTCAAGGGAGGGCAAGTGCGGCAGGAAAAAATTATGGAGCGCCTTGCCATCCGCTCGATTGAACAGGAAGCGGAAATCGATGAGCTGCGCAAAGAAATTTCGGCCTGACCTTGCCTTTGCCCACTCATTTGCGTATAATGAATAGCGACAATTTCCCATACGGACAACAACGATGACGGAGAAAAGTAGCTTGCTGCTCGCCATCCAGGGAGAAAACGCCATAGACTGGGAGCGTTTTTATGGCCGACGCAAGTGAAGTTCACCTCCTGAGTTGACACCGGGACCATCCCGACGAGGGATGTAAAGGTGTTCCGGCTTTCGGCCGTTATCGCAATGAAGTGAACAGCGCATTTCGGCTGTTAACAAGGGTGGTACCGCGAGCAACAACTCGTCCCTTACCGGGGCGGGTTTTTTTTATCATCTTAAACCGAGAAGCCCCCCGCTTCTACGCGTGAGCGTAAGTGGGAGAGCGTTCAACTGAAATGAGGAGGGATTGATGTGAAAGAACGGCTGTACGAGCTGAAACGCCAGGCGCTCGAACAAATCGGCCAAGCCCGCGACTTAAGAATGCTAAACGACGTGCGCGTCGCCTATTTAGGCAAAAAAGGGCCGATCACCGAAGTGCTGCGCGGCATGGGGGCATTGCCGCCGGAAGAGCGCCCGAAAATCGGCGCACTTGCCAATGAAGTAAGAGAGGCCATCCAACAGGCGCTGGAAGCGAAACAAGCGAAACTGGAACAGGAGGAAGTGGAGCGGAAGCTGGCTGCCGAGGCGATTGATGTGACGCTGCCGGGCCGTCCCGTGAGTCTTGGCAACCCGCATCCGCTGACGCGTGTCATTGAAGAAATTGAAGACTTGTTTATCGGCATGGGCTATACGGTCGCCGAAGGGCCGGAAGTGGAGACCGACTATTACAACTTTGAGGCGCTCAATTTGCCGAAAGGCCATCCGGCCCGCGATATGCAAGATTCGTTTTACATCACGGAAGAGATTTTGCTTCGCACCCATACGTCGCCGATGCAGGCGCGGACGATGGAAAAGCACCGCGGGCGCGGTCCAGTGAAAATCATTTGCCCGGGCAAAGTGTATCGCCGCGACACCGATGATGCGACGCATTCGCACCAGTTTACGCAAATTGAAGGATTGGTTGTTGACCGGAACATCCGGATGAGCGATTTGAAAGGGACGCTGCGCGAATTTGCCCGCAAGCTGTTCGGGGAAGGGCGCGACATCCGCTTCCGGCCGAGCTTTTTCCCGTTCACGGAACCATCGGTCGAAGTCGATGTGTCCTGCTTCCGCTGCGAAGGGCGGGGCTGTGGCGTCTGCAAAGGCACCGGTTGGATCGAAATTTTAGGAGCCGGCATGGTTCATCCGAACGTGCTTGAGATGGCCGGTTTTGATTCGAAAACGTACACCGGCTTCGCGTTCGGCATGGGGCCGGAGCGGATCGCGATGCTGAAATACGGCATTGATGACATCCGCCATTTCTATCAAAACGATCTACGTTTCTTGCGGCAATTTTTGCGTGTGTAACAGAAAAAGGAGGAGTTGGGAATGCTCGTTTCTTACCGTTGGCTAGGGGAATACGTCGATTTGACGGGTATCACCGCCAAAGAGCTCGCGGAGCGGATTACGAAAAGCGGCATTGAAGTCGAGCGGGTCGAGGCGCTTGACCGCGGGATGAACGGCGTTGTCATCGGTCATGTGCTTGAGTGTGAGCCGCACCCGAACGCGGATAAACTGCGGAAATGCCTCGTCGATCTCGGCGAAGGCGAGCCGGTGCAAATCATTTGCGGCGCCCCGAACGTCGCCAAAGGGCAAAAAGTCGCCGTCGCCAAAGTCGGGGCGGTGCTGCCGGGCAACTTTAAAATCAAACGGGCGAAGTTGCGCGGCGAAGAATCGAACGGCATGATTTGTTCGCTCCAAGAGCTTGGCGTCGAAACGAAAGTCGTGCCGAAAGACTACGCGGACGGCATTTTCGTCTTTCCAAGCGACGCGCCGGTCGGCGCCGATGCCATCGAGTGGCTCGGCTTGCATGACGAAGTGTTAGAGCTCGCCTTGACACCAAACCGCGCCGACTGTTTAAGCATGATCGGCATCGCCTATGAAGTCGCCGCCATTCTCGGCCGTGAAGTAAAGCCGCCGAAAGCGGCGGTCAAAGAAACGAACGAAAACGTTCACGACTATATTTCGGTGCGCGTTGAGGCGCCGGAAGACAATCCGCTGTACGCTGGACGGATTGTGAAAAACGTCCGGATCGGCCCGTCGCCTCTTTGGATGCAAGCGCGTTTGATGGCGGCTGGTATTCGCCCGCACAACAACGTCGTCGACATTACGAACTACATTTTGCTTGAGTACGGCCAGCCGCTTCATGCGTTTGACTACGACCGCCTCGGTTCGAAGGAGATTGTCGTCCGCCGTGCAAAAGCGGGCGAAACGATCATCACCCTTGATGATGTCGAGCGGAAGCTGACCGAGAACCACCTGGTCATCACCAACGGCTGCGAGCCGGTCGCCTTAGCCGGCGTGATGGGCGGGGCGAATTCGGAAGTGCGCGACGACACGACGACCGTGTTCATTGAAGCGGCGTACTTTACAAGCCCGGTCATCCGCCAAGCTGTGAAAGACCACGGGCTGCGCAGCGAGGCGAGCACTCGATTTGAAAAAGGGATCGATCCAGCGCGGACGAAAGAAGCGCTCGATCGGGCCGCGGCGTTGATGTCGGAATACGCCGGCGGCGAGGTTGTCGGCGGCATCGTCGAAGCGAGCGTGTGGCGCCAAGACCCAGTGGTGGTGACGGTCACGCTCGAACGCATCAACGGCGTCCTCGGCACGGCGATGACGAAAGAGGAAGTGGCCGCGATTCTTTCGAACTTGCAATTTCCGTTTACGGAAGACAACGGAACGTTCACGATCCACGTCCCGTCGCGCCGGCGCGACATTGCGATTGAAGAAGATATCATTGAAGAAGCCGCCCGTTTGTACGGCTACGACCGCCTGCCGGCGACGCTGCCGGTGGCTGAGGCGAAACCGGGCGGGCTCACGCCGCATCAAGCGAAGCGCCGCCGCGTCCGCCGCTATTTGGAAGGAGCCGGCTTGTTCCAAGCCATCACGTATTCGTTGACGAGCCCGGACAAAGCGACGCGCTTCGCGCTCGAGACGGCCGAACCGATCCGCTTGGCGCTGCCGATGAGCGAGGAGCGGAGCGTTCTTCGGCAAAGTTTGATTCCGCATCTGCTCGAAGCGGCGAGCTACAACCGCGCCCGCCAAGTCGAGAACGTCGCCTTGTACGAAATCGGCTCTGTCTACTTGTCCAAAGGAGAACACGTCCAACCAGCGGAAAAAGAGCGGCTTGCCGGCGTTCTCACCGGCTTATGGCACGCCCATTTGTGGCAAGGCGAGAAAAAAGCGGCCGATTTTTACGTCGCCAAAGGCGTTCTTGACGGGTTGTTCGACTTGCTCGGGCTGTCCAAGCGCATCGCGTACCGCCCGGCGAAGCGCGCCGATTTGCATCCGGGACGGACGGCGGACATTGTGCTTGACGGCCGGGTCATCGGCTTTGTCGGCCAGCTCCATCCGGCCGTGCAAAAAGAGTACGATTTAAAAGAAACGTACGTGTTCGAGCTCGCCTTGGCCGAGCTGTTGAACGCCGAAAGCGAAGCGATCCGCTATGAGCCGATTCCGCGCTTCCCGTCCGTCGTGCGCGACATTGCCTTGGTCGTCGATGAAAACGTCGAAGCCGGCGCCCTCAAGCAAGCGATCGAAGAAGCCGGGAAGCCGCTTGTCAAAGACGTCTCCCTCTTTGACGTCTACAAAGGCGACCGCCTGCCGGACGGGAAAAAATCGCTCGCCTTCTCGCTCCGCTACTACGATCCGGAGCGGACGCTCACGGATGAAGAAGTCGCCGCCGTCCACGAGCGGGTGCTCGCCGCAGTCGAGAAACAATTTGGCGCGGTGCTGCGCGGGTAAAACGAAAAGCTGTTCCAAAAAGCGACTCGCTTTTGGAACAGCTTTTTTTGATGAGAGCTCGTTTCCAAACGGATTCAGAAAACGAAGGATGCCAACAAAGGCGGATGCCCTGTCAGCCGTACTCGGCCATGATGCGCCCGGTTTGTGACACATCGTACCCGCCGAGCGCTTCGAGTTCGGCGCGGAACGAATCGGAGCGGAGCACGTCCAGCACGGAAGCGATGAGCGATTCATTCTCCGGCGTCCGCAACATGACGACATCATACTGTTCGTTCATCAGCGGAATGAACTCGACGCCGGCCATTCGCGCCACTTTTTCCGTGCCGATGCCGACATCAGCGAGACCCGCCGCCACCGCGGAGGCGACGCTCAAATGGCTTGTCTCCTCGCGCTCATAGCCGCGAATAGCGGACGGTGACAGTCCATGCAGGCGCAGCTGTTCATCCAAGAGCACACGCGCCCCCGCTCCTTTTTCCCGGTTGACGATCACGACGTCGCTCCTTCCTAAGTCGCTAAACGTTTGAATGCCGCGCGGATTGCCTTTTGGCACGTAAAACCCGATTGGCCTGCGCATCAAGTTCACCATGATGTACGCATGGCCTGTCAACAGCTTTTCAACGTAGGGGCGGTTGTACTCACCCGTTTGCCCGTCAAACAAATGCACGCTGACGATGTCACATTGCCCTTTGTACAGCGCAATCAACCCGTTGAGGCTGCTCGTATAGGTGCGAAGCGATTGATAAGAGCCGCCTTTCTCGAGATGGACGCCAAGCAAATCGAGCGCCATATCTTGACCGCTGATGATGATGGGGCGAAAGGCGGTTTCGGTCGGCCGTGAAACGGCGGAAAAAACGGTGCTTGCCTCCCCTTTTTGCCAGTCGATGTACCGCTTGAGATCATCCGCGGTGATCCGCATTTGCCGCCCAACGCGAAAGGCGGGCAGCTTCCCTTTTTTCACTAAATCATACACCGTTAGTTTTGACACCTTTAATAAGGAAGCGATTTCTTCAATCGTGTATGACCGCGGCTCCATCATCATGCCATCCTCCTTTCTTTCATTGTAGCGCAAAGAGAGCGATGTGAAAAAATTTTTCTTTTCTAACTAGTTATCATTATTTATAATTAGATATCATTACATATAAAAATCTGAATGGAGATAAGGGGGATGTAGATGCGAAAAATGGCATGGCTTGTCGCGGTGGTCTTGTTGTTCGGCTTGTATGGCTGCGACAGCGGTTCGAAAGAGGGGGCTGGGCAAACGAAATCGGCGGACAAAGTGGAGCTCACCATCTCCGCCGCCGCCAGCCTGCAAGAAGCGCTGGAAGAAGCGAAAACGGCGTTTGAACGAAAGCATCCGAACATCCGCATCCAATATAATTTTGGCGCGTCGGGCGCCTTGCAAAAACAAATTTCCGAAGGGGCGCCGGTCGATCTCTTTTTCTCCGCGGCTGCCGAGCCATTTGAGGAACTGAAAAAGGAAGGGCTGATCGATTCCAAACACGAAAAAACCGTGCTCGCCAACGAGCTGGTGCTCATCGTTCCGAAACAAGGAGAAGGGGCGATTCAGTCGCTCGATGACATCACCCGCGCCAAACGAGTGGCGATCGGCATCCCCGAGTCGGTGCCGGCCGGCATGTACGCCAAACAAACGTTGGAGAAGGCGGGGCTGTGGGAGCAGGTGAAAGCGAAGCTCGTTTACGCGAAAGACGTTCGTCAAGTGCTGACGTACGTGGAAACCGGCAACGTCGACGCCGGGTTTGTGTACCGGACGGACGCGCTCGTGTCGGACAAAGTCAAGATCGCCGCCGCCGTTCCGGATGGCATGCACGACCCGATCGTCTATCCGCTTGGTGTTGTCAAGACGAGCAAACATCTCAAGGAGGCGCGGGAGTTGTATGATTATTTGACGAGCGAACAGGCGCTCCAAATATTCGAACAACACGGGTTCCGACCAAGCCGTTGAATCTGCTTCCCATCGGGAGAGGATATATGGTAAAATAAAGGCGATGCCAATCGAATAGGCGATGGAGTTCGCCATAACCGCCGGCTTCCGGCTGATGACTCCTGCTGCGTGTAGAAGCGGCAGGAGTTTGTTTATTTTCGTTATTCAAAAGGGGGAATCATCATTGGTCTATTTCTCTGTCGGCGCAGCCGGCATGATCGGCGCGCTTGTCCGCTATGGCCTCGGTTTGGTTGTTCCCGCCGCCGCCGTCGGCGGCTTTCCGCTCGGGACGCTTTTCATCAACTGGACAGGCTCGTTTTTGCTCAGCTGGTTCACCGTGATGTTCACCCGCCGCCCCGCGTGGCCGCCATGGCTCAAAACAGCCGTAACGACCGGGTTCGTCGGTTCGTATACGACGTTTTCGACGCTTAGCGTTGAATGTGTGGAATTGATGGAACAAGTGCGCTTTGGCATGGCGGCCGTTTATATCGCTGCCAGCCTGTTTGGCGGGTTGCTCGCCTCATGGGCTGGATATGCCGCCGCTCAACCGGAACGGAAGGAAGGGATTGGATAATGTACGCACCGCTGTTTGTGGCGATCGGCGGTTTTTTCGGCGCCATCTGCCGTTATGCCGTCAGCCGCTGGGCGGTTCGGCGTTCGCCGCGTTTTCCTATAGGGACGCTCATTGTCAACTTGCTTGGGTCCTTCTTGCTTGGCTGGCTCGCCGGAAGCGGCGCCGCCGATGCCGCAAAACTGCTTGTTGGCACGGGCTTTATGGGCGCGTTCACCACGTTTTCGACCTTAAAATGGGAAAGCGTGCAAATGATGCAGCAACGCCAGTGGGCGAAGGTTGTCGTTTATTTGGCGGCTACATACTTGTTGGGCGTTTGTCTTGCATGGATCGGTTATCATGTGGGGCGGTGATCAGCAGCAATGAAAAACGGGCTTGATTTCTTATCGGGGAGAAAAGAGATCGCGGTTCTTTGAGCGAGAGGAGATCGAAAACGTTTCCCCGCAAACGATTCGTTCGCGGGGAAACGGAGATCGATGAAGGACAACGTTCGAAACACGGATGGCGTTATCTTTTGCTTTTTCCAAACAATAATTGTTCGAGAATGTCATGAATGCGCGTATTTTCATAAATGCCGGTGAATCGCTCCGCTCCCGGTCCCATGGCAGTCAGCGGCACATCGGCGGCGGTGTGGCCCGTTGTCGTCCAGTCGAGGGCGAACGTTTGCGTAGAGCGGGCGATTGGAAACGGGCCGTCTTCGCCGGAGATCGTTTTGCCGTCTCCCGACTCATCCGTGCCGCCCGGCGTTTCGATCGTCAAGCCGCCGCATTCATGGTCGGCGAGCACGAGGACGAGCGTATCCCGATGGCGCTTGGCGTACTGTTTCGCTACGGCGACCGCTTCGTCAAGCTGCTGGCCCGCTTTGATCATGAGCGATCCGTTGTTTTCATGGCTCATTTCATCAATGGCTTCTTCTTCGACAACGAGGAAAAAGCCCTTTTTATTTTGCGACAGCACGTCAAGCGCTTTTTTTGTCATATCGGGCAGCGACACGACGGGATTGTACACATCTCCTTCTCCTTCGGGGCGTTGCTGGAACATTTCTTCGTTGGCAAACAGTCCAAGCAGCTTGCGGCCGGACGCTTGTTTCAGCTCATCGGCGGTGCGGACGTACGTGTAGCCGAGCTGCTTGGCGCGTTCAACCAAGTTTCCTTGCGTGCCTTTGCTTGCTTCTTCCGGATCTTCGGCTGGATGGTCGGGGTAATAGCCGGGATTTCCAGAAGGATACCAGTAATCTTCCCCGCCGCCCAAAATGACATCCACTTTCGTTTGTTCAATGTATTGCTTGGCGATGTCGCTTTGGGCAGAGCGATTGGCGGTGTGGGCGGCAAACGCAGCCGGCGTGGCGTCCGTCACTTGGGCGGTCGTGACAAGTCCTGTTGCCTTGCCGGCTTTTTTCGCTTGTTCCAAAATCGTTTCCACCGGTTTTCCTTGCAAATCAACAGAGATGGCGCCGTTGTACGTTTTGACGCCCGTCGCCATCGCGGTCGCCGCAGCAGCAGAGTCAGTGATGAATGACTTCGAGTCGGCAGAGTTCGTATGGACGAGGCCGCTGTACGGCATGCTGTCCATTTCCAATTCTCCGCTCAATCCTTTTGTAGCGAGACGAATGGCGTTGCGATGCGCTGTGCCCATGCCGTCGCCGACAAAAAGGACGACATTTTTCACCTCAGACGGCTTCGATTGTTTCGCTGGGGCGGCCCATGCATCTTGCCCGGCTTGATGCAGCGCCAGTCCGGCGCTCAGCCCGGCGATGAGCAAAGCCGTGCGGCGTTTCGATTGGAACATCGTTCTCCTCTCCCTTTTCAGATGATTTTGTCATTTTTATTGTACAAGCCAGATGTTAAGCGTTCGTGAATGCAATGTAATGGCTTTGAAAAAATTTCCTCTCTATTCAGATTGGACGATAGAATGGTTTCTCCTTTGGCAACATTCCTTGTTGACTTTCTCTTTTTTCCTTGGTATCGTTACTAATAGTTCAACAGTTGAACAAAACGGATGACAGCTCTCCATCTACTGTTGAATCTGGTTGATTGTTCAATGATTGAACCATCGGAGGTGAGTCAATGCCGGGACGAACCATCGACGAATGGATTGACCGCTATTTGTCCGTCTCGTTTCTTGTGATGAAACGGGGGGCGGCGCTTGTCAAAGGCAGCCTTTGCGAAGAGATGACGCACGATCAATATTATTTGCTTCGCTACATCCGTCGGCGGGGGACGTGCACGTCAACGGAGCTCGCGGCGATGTTCGGCGTGAACAAAAGCGCGGTGACGGCGATGACGAACCGCCTCGTCGACAAAGGCTGGCTGCGACGCGACCGTGACGAAAACGACCGGCGCGTCATCGTCTTATCGCTGACGGAGCAAGGGGAAGCGTGGATCGCGGAAATGGACCGAAACGTCTACCGGCTCGTCGAAGAAGTGATCGCCCGCTTTCCGGAAGAAGAAATTGAAGCGTTCATCCGCACGTATGAGCGGCTGGCCCGCGTGCTGCAGGAGGTGGAAGAGGCGACATGAGAGCGATCATCAAAGGAAAATGGCTCGTACTTGCGGCATGGATCGCCATCGCGGCCGTGCTCATGGCGACGGCGCCGAACATGGGCGAGCTTGTCCGCGAGAAAGGGCAGCTGAGCGTGCCGGACGGCTACTCGTCGTCATTGGCGGCAAAGCTGATCAAAGAGGCGAACAGCCAGGAAAACAAACAAAATGAACGATCCGCGGTGCTTGTCTTTTACCAAAAAGGCGGGCTGACGGCGGACGATAAAAAAGAGATTGAACGGGCGGTAAACGCGCTCGAAAAGAAAAAAGAGGAACTTCATATCACGGACATCGTCTCGCCGTTTGCCAACCGGGAGCTGGAAAAAGAACTCATCTCCGAAGATGGAACGACGATGCTCATTTCCGTCAGCATCGACCCGGCTGGGCGGACGGCGAAGCAATTGACTGACGCCCTGTATAAAGCGGTCGATGGCGTCAAGGTCGAGCATTATTTCACCGGCGGCTGGATGATCGATGAAGATGTCGTAACGAGCTCGCAGGAAGGCGTGAAGAAAACGGAGGGGATCACGGTCGTCTTTATTTTAATTGTGTTGCTCGCCGTGTTCCGATCGCCGGTGGCGCCACTCATTCCGCTGCTCGCGGTCGGGGCGACGTATGTCGTCTCGCAGTCGGTCGTGGCGTTTTTGGTCGATCAAGTCAACTTTCCGTTGTCAACGTTTACGCAAACGTTTTTAGTCGCCGTGTTGTTCGGCATCGGGACCGACTATTGCATTTTGTTGCTGAGCCGGTTTAAAGAAGAACTGGCGAAACGCGGCGATCGGGTGGAAGCGATTATCGCCACGTACCGGACGGCTGGGAAAACGGTGGCGGCAAGCGGCATTGCCGTCATGATCGGCTTTGCGGCGATCGGGTTGTCGACGTTTAAGCTGTACCAATCGGCGGCGGCCGTCGCCGTTGGGGTCGCGGTGCTGCTTTTGGCGCTCGTGACGCTTGTGCCGTTTTTCATGGCCGTGCTTGGCGAGAAGCTGTTTTGGCCGGTGCGCGGGAAGCTCGAGCACGGGCAAAGCCGGCTTTGGCTTGCGGCTGGCCGATTTGCGTTCGCCCGTCCGCTTTTGGCGCTGGCGATTGTCGCCGTCGTGACCGTGCCGGTGTTGGCGACGTATGATGGCAAACTGTCGTTTGATTCCATGGAGGAGATCGGCGATCATTATCGTTCGGTCAAAGCGTTTGACATCATTGCCGATCATTTCAATCCGGGAGATGCCATGCCGACGCAGGTGGTATTGAAAAGCAAAGAGCCGCTCGATTCGGAAGAAGGACTGGCGTTAATTGAGAAAATGAGCCGTGAGATCGAAAAAGTTGACGGCGTGGCGAGCGTCCGCTCGGCGACGCGTCCGACGGGAGAGCCGATTCAGGAGCTGTATGTCACCGAACAGGCGAAACAGCTCAAAGACGGCCTTGGCGCCGGCAAAGAGGGGATTGAGAAAATCGGCGCCGGCCTCGAGACGGCAAGCGAAAAATTGTCCTCATCCGCACCGCAGTTGAAGCAGGCGTCGTCCGGCATCGGCCAGCTCGTCTCCGGAACAGAGCGGCTTGAAGACGGCCTGCGCCAGCTGCAAACCGGTCTCAGTCAAATTGAACAAGGGGTGCGCCGGGGAGCGATGGGCGCCGGCGAGCTGCAAAACGGCTTAGTGACGCTTCGCGACAACGCGAAAAAGCTGCAGGAAGGCGCCACGCAGCTGCTTGACGGCTACAAGCAGACAGAACAAGGGCTGTCAGCGCTAAGCGGCCAGTACCGGCAAATCGAAGCGGGATTAAAAGCTGTCGCCGCTCAGCTCGCCGCCGTGCAAACGATGCTTGCGCAAGTCGAGCAGTCGCATCCGGAACTCACGCAAGACGCGCAATACCAACAAGCGAAAATGACGGTCGCCGCTTTGTCCGAAAAGACGAACCAAATGGCGGACGGCCTCACGCAATTGAACGGGGCGCTTGAGCAGGCGCGCGCCGGTTTGGTGAAAGCGAACGAATCGTTCGCCCAACTCGCGGCTGGTCAAGCGGCGGTCAACGGCGGCTTGGACCGGATCATCGCCGGGCTTTCGGAGCTCGAAGCCGGATTGACGAAAGCGGCCGACGGCCAGAAACAGGCGGTTGAAAAACTGCCGCAATTCTCCCGAGGGCTTGAGCAAGTGAACGGCGGCCAGCGCCAATTGCTTGAGCATTTCTCCGCGCTTGGCGGCCAGCTCGGCCAGCTCGTAAACGGCTTGGACCAAAGCGCGTCTGGGCTGCATAAAGTGGCGGACGGCCTCGGAACGGCGGAAACGTATTTAGCCGATTTATCATCGGCCAAGGAGAAAGACATGGCTGGCTGGCACATGCCGAAAGAGGCGCGCGAAAGCAAAGACTTTGCGCAGGCGAAAGACGCGTATATGTCAAAAGACCGGCGCATCGTGACGTTCGATGTCATTTTAAAAGAAAATCCGTATTCGACATCGGCGCTCAGCCGCGTGGATGACATTCGCGCCGCGGCCGAACGGGCAGTGAAAGGAACGAAATGGGAAGACGCGACGATCGCTGTCGGCGGCGTGACGAGCACGTACGCCGATTTGCAGGCGATCTCAAACGCCGACTATAAACGGACGGCCGTGCTGATGTTGATCGGCATCGCCATCGTGCTCGCAGTGCTCCTTCGTTCGCTTATCATGCCGCTCTATTTGATCTTGTCGCTCGTCCTGACGTATTACACATCGATGGCGGTCACCGAGCTCATTTTCGTCAACGGCCTCGGCTACGCCGGCTTGAACTGGGCGGTGTCGTTCTTTGCCTTTGTGTTGCTGTTGGCGCTCGGCATCGACTACAGCATCTTCCTCATGGATCGGTTCAACGAATACCGCGGCCGGCCGGTGAAGGAAGCGATGCTGTCGGCGATGGGCCATATGGGGACGGTCATCATCTCGGCCGCCGTCATTTTGGGCGGAACGTTCGCCGCGATGTATCCGTCCGGCGTCTTGTCGCTTTTGCAAATTGCGACGATTGTGCTGACAGGGCTCCTGCTTTACGCCCTCGTCGTCCTGCCGCTTTTCGTGCCGGTCATGGTCCGCACGTTCGGCCGCGCGAACTGGTGGCCGTTTCGGCAGCCGGCAAGCGAGACAACCGGACTGGAACAACAAAAAATCAGTTAAGAAGGCGGGCCAACGCCGCTTCCCGAGATCCAGGAAGCGGCGTTCTTTTTTAGGGAGAACGGAAAGGATGTCGTCCTTCTAATCAAGAGAATATATGTTCTATTCGTGTTGCTTGATTCCCCTCAATAATGATTCCATTTCACAAGCATATTTTTTCCGCTTTTGCCCAACGTAAAGTATGATGAGTAGTAGAGAACATTCCAGAACCTAAAGGAGGGCTGCCGCATGTCGAAACGAGTGCTCATGGTGGTGACGAACCATACGACGATCACCGACGACCACAAAACCGGGCTTTGGCTTGAAGAGTTTGCCGTGCCGTACTTGGTGTTTCAAGAAAAAGGGTATGACGTGAAAGTGGCGAGCATTCAAGGCGGTGATGTGCCGCTTGACCCGCGCAGCATCAATGAAAAAGACCCGTCTTGGGCCGAGGCGGAAGCGGCGCTGAACAACACGGCGCGCTTAAGCAAAGACGATGCGAACGGGTTTGACGCCATTTTCCTTCCCGGGGGACATGGAACGATGTTCGATTTTCCGGACAACGAAACGTTGCAATACGTCTTGCAGCAGTTTGCCGAAGACGGCCGGATCATCGCCGCTGTCTGCCACGGTCCGTCGGGGCTGGTGAACGCCACATACAAAGACGGCACGCCGATTGTGAAAGGAAAAACGGTCACATCGTTTACGGACGAAGAAGAACGCGAAGTCGTACTGGATGTGCATATGCCGTTTTTGCTCGAGTCCACCTTGCGCCTGCGCGGGGCGAATTTCGTCCGCGGCGAGAAGTGGACCGATTTCTCGGTGCGCGACGGCAACTTGATCACCGGACAAAACCCGCAATCAAGCCGAAGCACGGCGGAGAAAGTCGTCGCCGCGCTGGAAGAACTGGCGTGAGCGATATCGGCTGAACTTGTGACAAGACGCTGCTTTTTTGGCGCGTCTTGTTTTTTTTGGCACGATTTTCTGGCCGTTGTCCGGAAATGAATCCCGGTCAGTCAAGAGTTTGTGGAGAACTCTTTTCGATTCACCACGTATGTTGTCGACCACCAGTTAGCAAACCATTTTTATGTATTGATATCGTAAGCGTTTTTGGACTTTCATCTGTCATGGTAAGGTAGTGAAGCTGCAATCGATTTTTTACACCAAAACAAAATTCCGAAGAACTGACAGTGCTTAATGGGGCGGCATCCCGGACGACTGATGAAGATAAGGGATATTTTGACGTACCGTACCGGGATTACAATTCTTTCACGTTCTGCTGGAATGGATTATTTTGTACGAGCAACGGAAAAATCGAAGGCCATCGATGGCGCGGCAGAATAGGCTGTCTAATGATCCCGGCTCACTAGGCTGGATGGGGACAGCCTTTTGGTTGTTTGCGGATGAAAAACGATTTTTCTTCATAACACCCCAATATGTGGTATGGGGGGAAACGGTGTCGTTCAGTTACTACGGGGCGACCTGTGCAACGGAGCCAACGCTGCCGTTTCCCATGGGTGTGATGGAAACCACTACCGGCGCTTGGCGATGTCAAGCGCCTTTTTCGTATTGGCGAAATGAAGCTTGGCGCATGTCTCAAGCACTTCCGCCCCCCGCGCGCGGATGATGTTGGCGGCGGCTTCATCGACGATGGAGCCGGCGCCTTTTGGAAGCGGGAGGCCGATGGCGCGGGATAATCGCTCCATTTCGTCTAAAAACACATAGCGGGCGATGATCGAGGCGGCGGCGACCGCCACGTGCACGCTTTCTGCTTTCGGCAGGCAATGCACCCGCTCGCGGATGATGCGATCTTCATCGGAAAGGTAACGGAAATACGAATCCCGTTTTAAAAATTCGTCGATGATGATTGCTTCTGGTTCGATGGGCGCGATGGCGTCAACGAGTTTCGCGAGCGTCCGGTTGTGAAGCAGCGCCTTCATTTTCGTCTGCGGCATGCCGCTTCGCTGCCAGCGGTTGTATTCGGCGTTATCAAGCACGGTGACGGCATAAGGCGCCGTTTCCATGATGGCTGGCGCGATCCGTTTGATCGCCTCATCGTTCAATTGTTTCGAATCTTTCACGCCAAGCGCCGCGATTTTGGCGATATGCGACCGATCAACGTAGGCGGCGGCGACGACGATCGGGCCGAAATAGTCCCCGGTGCCGACTTCATCCGAACCGATCGCAGAAAGCTTCTCGAGCCTACGTTCCAATGGGGGCGAGGCGGTCTCTCTCTCCTGTCGTTTGCCTGGATCAGCCCCCCTCTTCCCCATCCATTTGGCTGCTTCTTGCTCCGCCGCTTTCCCTTGAAACAGCACTTTCCCCGAGCGGTAGGCGGTGATGACGACATCCGGGCGCTTGACGGCAAACAAAGCTCCAGCCGGAAGCCGGTCGGACAAGGCGTCTTCGTAGTGGGCGCGCAAGGCGTCAAGCAGCTGTTGGTCGGCTTGAATCACATAGTTTGACAACGTTCGATCGCTCCTTTATCTTCTCTATCGTCGCTGTGTGTCGCATCTTTCCATTATACCAGCGTTCATGATATGATAAACAGTAGGATTTTGCGAAATGGGGGAGAAAGTTTGACAGGACAGCCAAAAACGCGGGTGAGCGTCCGCATCTATGGTCAAGACTACACGATCGTCGGCGCGGAAAGCCCAGCCCATATCCGGCTCGTGGCGGCGTTCGTTGACGATAAAATGCATGAATTCAGTGAGAAAAATCCGATGCTCGATGTGCCGAAACTGGCCGTGTTGACGGCCGTCAACATCGCCAGTGAGTATCTCAAATTGAAAGAAGAATATCAACGGCTGGCGGAAAAGCTGAAACAGGAAAAGGACGGGAAACAGGATGATTGATGTCGTGCTGCTGTTTATCCTGCTGCTGGGGGCGATGATCGGGCTGAAGCGCGGCTTTATTCTCCAATTCATTCATATGGCCGGGTTTTTCATTGCCTTTTACGTCGCTTACCGGTATTATGAACGGTTGGTGCCGACATTGCGCCTTTGGATTCCATATCCGACGTTCGGCGATCCGGAGACGATGAAGCTGCTGTTTCAGAGCACCCATTTAGACGATGCCTATTATCGAGCGATTTCCTTTGCTCTTTTATTTTTTGTGGTGAAAATCGTGCTTCAAATCGTCGGTTCGATGCTCGATTTCGTCGCCCAGCTACCGCTGTTGCGCAGCGTCAACCGTCTGGCGGGGGCGGCGCTCGGATTTGCGGAAGTGTATTTGCTCGTCTTTTTGCTTTTGTATATCGGGGCGCTCGTGCCGATTGACAGCGTGCAGGAGCAGCTGCAGCATTCGCTCATGGCGACCGTGATTGTGAAACATACGCCGGTGTTGTCGGAGATGCTTGGCAACTGGTGGATTCATGGCCGCGTCTGATGACCTGCTTGAAGGACGACAAACGCTTTCACCGATTCATGACTGTGTTTGCTGGAATGTGGCCGTGGTGTTGGAAAGAGAGGGGACGGCATGGACATAAACAAAAAAGATGTCATCCGCCTGTTGGAAACGATTGCGTTATATTTGGAAATCAAAGGGGAGAATCCGTTTAAAGTGAACGCATTCCGCAAGGCGGCAAGCGCGTTGGAGGCGGATGAACGAAGCCTGACGGAGATCAGCGACTTTACCGCCATCCCTGGCATCGGCAAAAGCACAGCGGCGATCATCACCGAATTTATCAAGAGCGGCTCGTCGTCGGTGCTGAATGAACTAAAACACGATGTTCCGGAGACGCTGCTCGCCTTGCTCAAACTGCCGGGGCTTGGCGGCAAAAAAATCGCCAAGCTGCATCAGGAGCTTGGCATTGTCGATATGGACGGATTGAAAGAAGCGTGCTTGGCTGGAAAAGTGCGCGCGCTTGCCGGTTTTGGCGCGAAAACGGAAGAAAAGCTGCTTGCGGCCATTGAAAAGGCAGGCAAACGCCCCGAGCGGCTGCCGCTCGCTCGGGTGCTCGCGATCGCGGCGGACATTGAACGCCAGCTCGCTTGTCTTGATGGCGTGATTCGCTTCTCGCGGGCCGGCAGCTTGCGGCGCTTGAACGAAACGGTGAAAGATTTGGATTATGTCATCGCTACCGACCGTCCGGCCGAGGTGCGCGACGGGCTGCTCGGCTTTGAGCGCGTCCGCGGGGTGCTCGCCGCTGGGGAGACGAAAGTGTCGCTTCTTTTCCAGTATGAGGATGAAGTGGCCGTTGACTTTCGGCTGGTCAGCGAGGCGCAATTCGCGACCGCGCTTCATCATTTCACCGGATCGAAGGAGCATAACGTGCGCATGCGCCAGCTCGCCAAAGAGCGCGGCGAGAAAATCAGCGAATACGGCGTGGAAGACGAAGCGACAGGCAAGGTGAAAACGTTCCCGGATGAAGCGGCGTTTTACGCCCATTTCGGGCTGCCGCACATTCCGCCGGAGCTGCGTGAAGATGGCACGGAAATCGAGCGGTTTTCCGCTGATCGGCCGCTTGTGCGCCTTGAAGACATTCAAGGCGATTTGCATATGCATTCGGCGTGGAGCGACGGAGCATGTTCGCTTGCGGAGCTCGTCGAGGCGTGCCGCCGCCGCGGCTACCGGTATATCGCCATCACCGACCATTCGCACTATTTGAAAGTCGCCAACGGCTTGACCCCGGATCGGTTGCGGCGCCAGCGCGAGGAAATTGAGCGGCTGAACGCGCGCTATTCGGATTTTACGATTTTGGCCGGCATTGAGATGGATATTTTGCCGGACGGGACGCTCGATTACGACGATGACGTGCTCAAGGAGCTTGATTTTGTCATCGCCGCCATTCACTCTGCGTTCAAACAGCCGCGCGAGACGATCATGAAACGGCTTGAGGCGGCGCTTCGCCACCCGTACGTCGATGTCATTGCCCACCCGACCGGAAGGCTGATCGGCCAGCGCGACGGCTATGACGTCGATATCGAGCGGCTCATCGAGCTGGCGGCGGAGACGAACACGGTGCTTGAGTTAAACGCCAACCCAAACCGGCTCGACTTGTCGGCGGCCTACGTGAAAAAAGCCGAGGAAGCGGGGGCGTATATTGCCATTAACACGGACGCCCACCATTTGGACATGCTCGAGGATATGGCGATCGGCGTAGCGACGGCAAGAAAAGGTTGGATCTATAAGGAAACGGTCATCAACACATGGCCGCTTGAAAAGCTGCAACAGTTTTTGCGCGACAAACGAAAGAAATGAATCAGCTGGGGGTCAGATACGTGCAACGAAAAGTGCTTCACACCTTGGAGTTTGACAAAGTGAAAAAGCAGTTGGCTGAGCATGCGTCCTCGCCGCTCGGTTTGGAAAAAATCGACGCTCTCATGCCGTCATCCGACTTGGAGGAGGTGGCCGCTTGGCTTGACGAAACGGATGAAGCCGCCGCTGTTTTGCGGCTTGCTGGCTATGCGCCGCTTGACGGAGCGGTGGACATTCGCCCTCATTTGAAACGGGCGGCGATCGGCGGCACGCTCAGCCCGCAAGAGCTGCTTGAAGTGGCGGCCACCTCGGCCGCAAGCCGGCAAATGAAGCGGCTGATTATGGATCTGCATGAAGAGCACGGGGGATTGGACCGTCTGTCCACTTATGCCGATGAGCTCGTGGAGGTGCCGGCGCTTGAACATGACATTCGCCGCTCGATCGACGACCATGGCGAAGTGCTGGATGCCGCAAGCGACCGCCTCCGCTCGCTGCGCGGGCAAATTCGGTCAGTGGAAGCGCGCATCCGCGAGAAACTCGAGAACATCATCCGCTCGCCGTCGGCGCAAAAGCGGCTGTCGGACGCCATCATTACGATCCGCAATGACCGATATGTCATCCCGGTGAAACAAGAGTATCGCGGCGCCTACGGCGGCATCGTCCACGACCAGTCAGCGTCCGGGGCGACGCTGTTTATTGAACCGCAGGCGGTCGTCGAGTTGAACAATGCGCTCCGCGAAGCGCGGGCGAAAGAAAAGCAAGAAATCGAACGCATTTTGCGCGAACTTTCGGCAAAAGTCGCTGAGCAGGCCGAGCCGCTTGCGCGGGCGGTCGAAGCGCTCGCGGCGCTTGATTTTGCGTTCGCCAAGGCGAAATACGCCCGCCGGTTGCAAGCCGCGAAGCCAGCGGTCAATAGCCGAGGCTATCTTCGCTTTTTGCAGGCACGCCATCCGCTGCTGGATCAAGAAAAGGCGGTGCCCAATGACATTGAACTCGGCGGCGACTATACGACGATCGTCATCACCGGGCCGAACACCGGCGGAAAAACGGTGACGTTAAAAACGATCGGCTTGTTGACGCTCATGGCGCAAGCGGGGCTGTTCATCCCGGCGGCCGACGGATCGGAAGCGGCGGTGTTCCGTTCCGTTTTCGCCGATATCGGCGATGAGCAGTCGATCGAACAAAGCTTGAGCACGTTCTCGTCCCATATGGTCAATATTGTTGATATTTTGCGCCATGTCGATGGTGAAAGCCTTGTGCTGTTTGACGAGCTTGGGGCTGGCACCGACCCGCAGGAAGGGGCGGCGCTCGCCATCGCCATCTTGGATGAAGTGCACGGGCGCGGGGCGCGGACGGTGGCGACGACGCATTATTCCGAGTTGAAAGCGTACGGCTACAACCGCCCCGGCGTCGTGAATGCCAGCGTCGAGTTTGACACCGAAACGCTCCGCCCGACGTATAAACTGTTGATCGGCATCCCCGGCCGCAGCAACGCCTTTGATATTTCGCGCCGCCTTGGGCTTGATGAACGCATCATCGAGCGGGCGAAAGCGCAAGTGAGCGCGGAAAGCCATAACGTGGAAAACATGATCGCGTCGCTTGAACGAAGCAAAAAGCAAGCGGAGGAAGAGGAAGCGCGGGCGCGGGCGGCGCTGGAGGAGGCTGAGCGTCTGCGCGCCGAATGGGAACAAAAATGGGAAGAGCTCGAAGAAGAAAAAGCGGAGCGGCTGGCGGAAGCAACGCAAAAAGCAGCCGACATCATCCGCGCCGCGGAACGCGAAGCCGAGCGGATCATTCAAGAGCTGCGCCGCTTGCAAAAAGAAAAGCAGGCGGAAGTGAAAGAGCATGAGCTCGTCGAGGCGAAACAGCGGCTCGCTGCCGCTATGCCGAAAGTGGAGAAGCGGAAAAAGGCGAAAAAGGCTGCTTCACGCCATGTGTTCCAGCCGGGTGATGAAGTGAAGGTGACGAGCCTCAACCAAAAAGGCTATTTGATCGAAAAAGTGTCGGACGACGAATGGCAAGTGCAGCTCGGCATTTTAAAAATGAAAATCCGTGAACGCGATTTGGAGTATATCGGCAGCGCGTCGGCGAAAGATGTGACGCCGATTGCGACGGTGAAAGGCAAGGACGCCCATGTGAGTCTCGAGCTTGACTTGCGCGGCGAACGGTACGAAGACGCTCTCATTCGGCTTGAGAAATACTTGGATGATGCTGTGCTCGCCGGATATGCGCGCGTTTCGATCATCCACGGCAAAGGGACGGGCGCGCTCCGCCAAGGAGTACAGCAGTTTTTAAAACAACACCGGGCGGTGAAAAGCTTCCGGTTCGGAGAGGCGAATGAAGGCGGCACCGGGGTGACGATCGTGGAACTGAAATGATGGGGGCGATGGCAATGGCGTCGTTTTGGGAGCACGACATGGTGAAAACGGCGGCCAATTTCAGCGTCGCCGTGTTGTGCATCGTCGTCTTTTTAGCCGTATTTGAATTGGTGACGAAGTACAAAAACTGGGAAGAGATTCGCAAAGGCAATGTGGCGGTGGCGATGGCAACCGGCGGGAAAATTTTCGGCATCGCCAACATTTTTCGCTATGCGCTCGCCCGCCATGAGTCGCTGCCGTCGATGATTGGCTGGGGGCTGTACGGGTTTTTGCTTCTGCTCGCCGCGTACTTTATTTACGAATTTTTGACGCCGAAATTCAATATTGATGACGAAATTGCCAATGACAACCGGGCCGTCGGCTTGATTTCCATGGTGATTTCCGTCGGCTTGTCGTTTGTCATCGGCGAAGGCATTCAGTAAAGGGGAACAACGAATGAACGCAGTAGTCAAATGGTTGTTGATCGCCGTCGGACTGCTTTTAATCGCCGGCATCGTCTATATGGCCGTGCGCAACCGATCGGTCGATGTGCTGGCGAAAATCTTGTTTGTCATCTGCGCGTGCTTTTTCTTCGTTGGTTTGGTGTACTGGTTTTGGTAACGCTCGGTTCAAGCCCGGCGTTCTTTTTTTTTGATGAAAAATTAGAAAAAGTAAAATAAAATAGAAGCAAGGGGGGATTGCATATGGAAAAACCGTGGCTCGCTCACTACCCGCCGGAGATTCCGCATACGCTCGACTATCCAAAGAAAACGCTTTCCGACCATTTGCGGGAGACGGCGGAACAATTCGGAGACCATGAGGCGATCGACTTTTTCGGAAAGACGATGACGTTTCGCGAGCTGTACGAGCAAGCATTGACATTCGCGCATTATTTGCGGACGATCGGATTGAAAAAAGGGGATCGGGTGGCGGTGATGCTGCCGAACTGCCCGCAGGCCGTCATCAGCTACTACGGGACGCTCCTAGCCGGCGGCATCGTCGTGCAGACGAACCCGCTTTACACCGAGTATGAGCTTGAATACCAGCTGAACGACAGCGGCGCCTCGGTGCTCGTGACGATGGATCTTCTGTATCCAAAGGCGGAAAAGGTGAAAGGGAGGACGCCGGTCAAACATTGGATTGTCACGAGAATGCAAGATTATTTGCCCACGGTGAAGAAATGGCTGTATCCGCTTGTGCAGCGGAAGCAAAACATGCCCATCGTCCGCATCGAGGAAAGCGAAACCGTTCATATGTTCCGCACGATCGTCAGTCAGAAGGAAACCGCTCCGATCGGGGTGGACATCGATCCGGTGGAAGATGTGGCGCTGCTGCAATATACAGGCGGCACGACGGGGCATCCGAAAGCGGCCATGTTGACGCATCGCAATTTGATCGCCAATACGCTCATGTGCGCCCATTGGGTGTATAAATGCGAAAAAGGAAAAGAAACGGTGCTCGGTGTGCTTCCGTTTTTCCACGTGTACGGCATGACGACGGTGATGAATTTGTCCGTGATGATGGCGAGCAAAATGGTGCTGCTCCCGCGCTTTGATGTCAAGCAAACATTAAAAGCAATCGAGCGCACCCGGCCGACGATGTTCCCAGGCGCGCCGACGATGTACATCGCTTTGTTGAACCATCCGGATTTGCCGAAATATGATTTATCCTCGATCAACGTCTGCATCAGCGGCTCCGCTCCGCTGCCGGTCGAGGTGCAGGAGCAGTTTGAGCGGGCGACGGGCGGAAAATTGATTGAAGGCTATGGGTTAACCGAGGCGTCCCCTGTCACCCACAGCAACTTCCTTTGGGACGGGGAGCGGGTGAAAGGAAGCATCGGCGTCCCGTGGCCGGATACGGACGCGAAAATCATTTCCTTGGAAACGGGTGAGGAAGCAAAGCCGGGAGAGCGTGGAGAACTCGTCGTGCGCGGGCCGCAAGTGATGAAAGGTTACTGGAATCGTCCGGAAGAGACCGAGCAAGTGCTGCGCGACGGATGGCTGTATACAGGTGACATTGGATATATGGATGAGCGGGGGTATTTTTATATCGTCGACCGCAAGAAAGATGTCATTATCGCCGGCGGTTACAACATTTACCCGCGCGAAGTCGAAGAAGCGCTGTACGAGCACCCGAAAGTGCAGGAAGCGGCCGTGATCGGCGTTCCGGATCCGTACCGCGGCGAGACGGTGAAAGCGTTCGTCGTGTTAAAGCCAGGGGAGATGTGCAGCGAACAGGAGCTTGACGCGTTTATGCGCCAGCGCCTGGCTGCTTACAAAGTGCCGCGCATCTACGAGTTCCGCAGCGAATTGCCGAAGACGGCGGTCGGCAAAATTTTGCGCCGCGTGTTGGTGGAAGAGGAGAAAAAGAAGCTTGACAAATCGGCAGAATTGCCCGTAAAATGAAAATATGAATGATGGTTCATTCATTTGACGGATGGAAAGTGAGAAAAGGAGAATCCATATTGCGGAGGGAAAAGCCGAAATTTAAGCAAATCATTGACGCTGCCGTCGTCGTCATCGCCGAGCACGGCTACCATCAAGCACAGGTGTCGAAAATCGCCAAGCAGGCCGGTGTCGCCGACGGCACGATCTACCTTTATTTTAAAAACAAAGAGGATATTTTAATTTCGCTTTTTCAGGAAAAGATGGGGGCGTTCATCGAGAAAATTGAACAAGAGACAGAAGGAATTTCAAGCCCCCTAGAGAAATTGTATGTATTGGTGAAGACTCATTTTTCCGCCCTCGCCGCTGATCCGCATATGGCGGTCGTGACGCAGCTTGAGCTGCGCCAGTCGAACAAAGAGCTGCGCCATCGCATCAATGAGGTGCTGAAAGGATATTTGCGGCTCATCGACCGCATCATCATGGAGGGGATGGAAAAAGGGGAGTTTCGCCAAGATTTAGACGTCCGGCTCACTCGGCAAATGATCTTTGGCACCCTTGATGAAACGGTGACGACGTGGGTGATGAACGAGCAAAAGTATGACTTGGCCGCCCTCGCCGATCCGGTGTACGAACTGCTCGTCAAAGGGTGCGCCGCCGGACGTTAGGAAAGGCAGAAAGGGGAGAGGCTTCATGGACTTTTTTCGTTTGGCGAAAGAGGAGTTCGTCGCCGTCGTGACGTTTTCGCGGCCGCCGGCGAACGCCCTTTCATCAGCGGTTTTGAAAGAGTTTTCAACCGTGTTGGACGAGCTCGAGACCGACCCGGAAGTACGCGTCGTGCTGCTTCATGGCGAAGGAAGATTTTTCTCAGCCGGCGCCGATATTAAAGAATTCACGTCCATCGCTTCCGCTGAGGAGGCATCCGGCTTGTCGCGCAACGGCCAACTCGTGATGGAGCGGATCGAACGCTTTTCCAAACCAGTCATTGCGGCGATTCACGGCGCCGCATTAGGCGGTGGGTTGGAGCTGGCTATGAGCTGCCACATTCGCGTGGTGGCGGAAAACGCCAAACTCGGCCTTCCGGAGCTGCAGCTTGGCATCATCCCTGGATTTGCTGGCACGCAGCGGCTTGTGCGCTACGTCGGCTTTGGCAAAGCGGCGGAAATGATGTGGACGAGCGAGCCGATCACCGGACTCGAAGCGGTTGAATGGGGGCTTGCCAACAAGGCGGTGCCGGAAGAGCGGCTTCTTGATGAAGCAAAAGCGTTGGCGAAAAAGATTGCCGCCAAAAGTCCGCTTTCCGTCCGTGCGACGATTGAAGTGCTCAACGCCGCGAAGGAAAAATCGTTTGCCGAGGCAGTGCGCGAGGAAGCGGAATGGTTTGGCCGCGTGTTTGTATCCGAGGATGCAAAAGAAGGCGTGCAGGCGTTTTTGGAAAAACGGCCGCCTGTCTTTAAAGGGAAATGATCCCTGTAAATATCTGAATGTTGGAACATGAAACAATGTTCGACCAAACCGAGGAGGGGAACGACATGAACATTTTTGTGTTGATGAAACGCACCTTTGACACTGAAGAAAAAATCTCCATCGTCAATGGCAAGATTAACGAGGAAGGCGCTGAATTCATCATCAACCCGTACGACGAATACGCCATTGAAGAAGCCATTCAAGTCCGCGACAAACACGGCGGTGAAGTGACGGTCGTCACCGTCGGCAGCGAGGAAGCGGAAAAAGAGCTGCGCACGGCGCTCGCCATGGGCTGCGATAAAGCGGTGCTCATCAACATTGACGATGATGTCGAAGAACAAGACCAATATACGACGGCGAAAGTGCTCGCTGAATACTTAAAAGACAAAAACCCGGACTTGATTTTAGCCGGCAACGTCGCTATTGACGGCGGTTCCGGGCAAGTCGGCCCGCGCGTTGCGGAATTGCTCGGCATTCCGTATGTGACGACGATCACGAAGCTGGACATTGCTGACGGCGGCAAAGTGACCGTTGTGCGCGACGTCGAGGGGGATGAGGAAATCATCGAAACGTCGCTGCCGCTCCTTGTCACCGCTCAACAAGGGCTGAATGAACCGCGCTATCCGTCGCTGCCGGGCATTATGAAGGCGAAGAAAAAGCCGCTTGACGAGTTGGAGCTTGACGACCTGGATCTTGATGAAGAGGATGTCGAAGCAAAAACGAAAACGATCGAAGTGTTCTTGCCGCCGAAGCGCGAAGCGGGCAAAATTTTGCAAGGCGAGATCGCTGATCAAGTGAAGGAACTCGTTCAGCTGCTCCGCTCCGAAGCGAAAGTGGTATAAGCGGAAACCGCTGTCGGCGTTCGGATGAAGCACAACGGGGAATCAAAGGATAGGGGGACTGAAACATGGCACGTAAAGTATTGACCTTAGCAGAAGTGCGGGATGGATCGCTGCGGAACGTTTCGTTTGAAGCCATTGCAGCGGCCAAAACGATCGCCGAAGGCGGGGAAGTCGTCTCGGTGCTCGTCGGCGACCAAGTGCAGGCGCATGCGAACGAACTCATTTACCGCGGTGCGGACCGCGTCGTCGTCATCGAACATCCGAATTTGAAATTTTATACATCAGATGGCTATTCGCAAGCGTTAAAAGCCGTGATTGACAAAGAGCAGCCGGAAGGCATCGTCTTCGGCCATACGGCGCTCGGCAAAGACTTGTCGCCGAAATTGGCCATCAAGCTCGACGCCGGCCTCGTTTCCGACGTCATCGCCGTCGAAGAGGCAGGCGGCAACATCGTCTTTACCCGTCCGATCTACTCCGGCAAAGCGTTTGAAAAGAAAATCGTCACCGATGGCATCATCTTTGCGACGGTGCGTCCGAACAACATCGCGCCGCTTGAGCGCGACGAGTCGCGCACAGGCAGCGTGGAAGCGCTCGCCGTCGAGATTAAAGACTTGCGCGCGATTGTCAAAGAAGTCGTCCGCAAAACGGCGGAAGGCGTCGACTTGACCGAGGCGAAAGTGATCGTCGCCGGCGGCCGCGGCGTCAAAAGCGCCGAAGGCTTCAAGCCGCTCCAAGAGCTCGCCGAAGTGTTGGGCGGCGCGGTCGGCGCTTCGCGCGGGGCGTGCGATGCCGGCTATTGCGACTACTCGCTGCAAATCGGACAAACGGGGAAAGTCGTCACGCCGGATCTTTACATCGCTTGCGGCATCTCAGGCGCCATCCAGCATTTAGCGGGGATGTCCAACTCGAAAGTCATCGTCGCCATTAACAAAGACCCGGAAGCCAACATCTTTAAAGTCGCGGACTACGGCATTGTCGGCGATTTGTTCGAAGTCGTTCCGCTCCTCACCGAAGAGTTCAAAAAACTGAAAGTGCATTCGTAATGAACAACACGGGCGGCTGCAGCCGTCCGTTTTTTGACGGATAAATTCCGCGGCAAAAGCGAATAGTAGAAACGAAGCAAAACATTCGCGCCGACATGCATTCCATGGTATACTTTGCTTGCAGCATTCAAGAAGATGGGAGGGAATCCATATGGCGATTGTCAACGCCACTGACCAAACGTTCGCCGCAGAAACGAAAGACGGCCTTACGCTCGTTGACTTTTGGGCGCCATGGTGCGGACCGTGCCGCATGATCGCTCCGGTGCTGGAAGAGCTTGACCGCGAAATGGGCGACAAAGTGAAAATCGTCAAAGTGAATGTCGATGAAAACCAAGAAACAGCGTCGAAGTTCGGCGTCATGAGCATCCCGACGCTGCTTCTGTTCAAAGATGGCCAACTTGTCGACAAAGCGGTCGGCTATCAGCCGAAAGAGGCGCTTGTGCAGCTGGTTGGCAAACATGTGTCATAACGGAGAAAGAAGGAAATCCAGAGGGGAAGAAGCCTCTGGATTTTTTTATTTAAGGTGTGATCAGCCAGGAAGAGAGGATTTTCAGCAAGAGGGGAGTCCTCTCTTTTTCATCATGTGTTGACATTGAAATTCATTTTCTCTTATAATCTTATTGTATTGATATTGATTATCATTTTTTTGGGTGTGTGAACGGGGGGATACATAATGTCATTGAAATGGAAGTGGCTCGCCGTGTTCGCCGCCGCGGCGTTGGCGCTTGGCGCGTGCGGCCAGAGCAAGCAGACGGCGGGAACAGAAAAAGAAAGCAGCAACCAAACGGCTGGGGAAAAACAAGAAAAGCCGAAAGAGGAAGAGAAGACGGAGAACGAGAAGGAAGAAGCGGAAGTCGATTATGCGGGAGCGTTCAGCGAAGCGCTCGCGGAGCTTGAGAAGGCGAAGCAAGGCGGGGCGGTCGACTTCGGCAAAGTGGAGAGCATCTACAAAGAAAAGCTGCAGCCGCTTGTACAAAAACGTGACGCGGAATTTGAAGATACGCTTGACCAACATATTACCAACGCACTGGCCGCCGGCAAAGACGGGTCGCTTGAGCCGTTGGTTGTCAAGCAAATTTTTGACAAGCTGATGCAAAAAGTGTTTTACACGACGATCAAACATGAGTTTACCGAAGCAGAAGAGCATTGGGCCAATAAGGAAGAAGTAAAGGAAGAGCTTGAGGAAGCGAAGGCATTTTACGCGATTTTGCAGTCGACCGTGGAAAAGCGCGATGCGGCTTACGGAACGAAGTTGGTTGACGCGATCAACGGGGCGTTTGCCCAAATGGAGCAAGCGGTCCAAAACGATGATGCGCTCTCATTTGCCCTCGGCAAGCAAGTCGTGGACAAAACATTGATGAAAACATTCTATTTAGCGAGCGGAGCGCTGCCGCACGGCTATGCGGCGAAGGCGGCGGCTGCGGCCAAGGAAAACGCCGAAGAAGCCAAAGTGGAGCAGGCGGAAGGCTGGGCGTTTTATCAGTCCGTCTATCCGTATATGAAACGGCATGCCGCGGAGGAGGCGGATTACATTTTGAAACAGTTTGACCTGCAAACCGATGTCAAAACGCTCGATCCGAAAGCGGTGAACCATGCGTTCGTGCGCGGATGGGCGAAAGTGGCGCTTCACGAATATGAAGAAAGCAAAGAAAATTGGGGGCAAGACAAGTCGGTGATCACCGCCTTAGAAGGCGCGCTCTTTATTAACATGATCGAAAATGATATCAAAACGCTGCTCGGCGACAAGGCATACACCGACTTGAACGAACAGGCGACACGCTACCTAGAGGCGGCAAAGGCAAAAAACAAAGCTGAGGGTGACAAATGGCTGCCGCAAATTGAAGCCGCCCTGCAACAAGTGATTGAAAAAGCGAAATAACCTAGCAACAAGGGCGTCCTGTGGACGCCCTTGTTTGACGAAGGAGGCAGCAGATTTGATGTCGGCAGAGTGCTCGATGGTGGATGTCAGGCAGCTTGTGTGTCTTCAGGGCAGTCGTCTGTCCGGAAACGTTTGGTTTTTTTCATGGCGCCGCGACTTTTCCAAGCGGCTGTGGTAAGATGCTGATGGACAGCCAATTTTGTAATGGGGTGAAACCGTTGAAAATCGTTGTTACTGGAGGAGCCGGATTTATTGGCAGCCATCTAGCCGCCCGGTTAAGCGGACTCGGATATGACGTGGCTGCAGTGGATTGTTTTCATCCATATTATTCTGCTGAACGGAAAGAGCGGCAGTTTCAGACGCTCACCGGCGGTCGGGTGCCGCTTGTCCGCTTGGATTTGCTTGATGGGGAGCGAACGAAAAGGTGGCTGGTCGAGTTTCGCCCCGATGTCGTCTACCATTTGGCGGCGCTGCCGGGCGTGCCGTATTCCATTGAGAAGCCGCTCGCGTATATCGACTATGACATCAAAGCGACGGTCAATGTGTTGGCGGCGGCGGGGGAAGCGGGTGCGGCGCACGTGCTGTTTGCCTCATCGTCATCGGTGTACGGCGACCGAGGCAATGTGCCGCTCCGGGAAGAGATGGCTGACGGCCGCGTCGTGTCGCCGTATGCGGCGGCGAAATACGGAGCGGAATCGTTTTGTCATGCCTATGCCCATTTGTATGGCTACCAAATGACGATTTTCCGCTATTTCACCGTTTACGGGCCGTGGGGTCGTCCGGATATGGCGATCGGCACGTTTTTGCGCCGATTGCTGGCGGGCGAGGAGATTGTCGTGTATGGCAAGGGGACGGCGCGCGATTATACGTACATCGATGATATTGTGGAGGGCATGATCGCAGCACTTCACCGCAGCGGCGGGCGAAGCGAAGTGTTCAACTTGGGCGCCGGGGCGCCCGTCACCATGGAGCAGCTGCTCGCTGAGTTGCGGAAGCACTTTCCCGATATGAAAAACGTGCACGCGCCGGAGCGGAAAGGCGATGTGAAAGCGACATGGGCGGACATCACGAAGGCGGAGCGGGCGTTTGGTTACAAGCCGAAGGTGGCGTTTGCCGAAGGGCTCGCCCGCACGGTGGCGTGGGCGCGCGAATATGAGCGGTAAACCGGCGGCTAAAAGCGCGACCGTTTCCGGACAAATTGCCCAAAACGCTCCCGGTGGACTCGGAACGTATGAGGCGGTGATGGGGTTTGCCTTAACTACGGTTGGTGCACCGTGGGATGTGGCGTATATGGCCGCGGTGTTGACACATGCGTTTAAATTTCTGTTTTCTTACGCCGCTGGTGCCGCGGTATTGTGGTTTTGGCGGTCCGACTGGCAAGCGGTGCGGAGCGTATGGAGAAAGGAAAGGGAGAGGCGATGAAAGAAGCGTCACGATTCGAAAAAATGGCGGCGCGCTGCTGGAATTTGCTGAATGAAGGAAAGCCGTTCACGCCGATTTTTGTCGTGGGAACGATGAGCATCTACCATGCCGCTGATTTGATGGGCGGCCATGCATGGACATGGCTGATTGGCCTGACGGCGGTGCTGCCGTTGTTTGTTGTCTATTATGTGTACGATTATCCACTGTTTTTGCGCAATTATTTATGGATCCCTTATGTCGTGTTTCTCATCGTTTGGTCGTTCGCTGATGCGTCGTTGTTGTTGTTGGCGTCGGGGCTTTACTTTTTCTTTACCGTCTTTTTTTGGGGAACGCTTTATTACCATTTGCGCATCGGCACGTCGTGGTGGAATTTCACCCGCTTTTGGAAGCTGGTGCTGAAAAACAGCGATTCGACAAGCGGCAACGCCCAAGAGCAGCTGCCAAAATGTTTTCTTCTTTTGTCTGTATGGGAATACGCTTCGCGGCAGATCGATCAAGGAGCGGCTTTGGCGCCGCTGTGCGGGGCGCTTTGGCTGTTTGCCGCTGGGGTGTGGCTGTTTTCATGGATTTTGCATCGGAATTTGTTCGACTGGCAGCCGGAGATCATTCCGACTTATACGAACAATGTGCCGAGTCCAACCGTGCCGATCAGTGACAAAGTGTATGTCATCGTGATTGATGGGATGCGCAAAGACCGGTTTGAAGCGGCCAACGCCCCGTTTTTGAAACGGTTGCGCGCTCAAGGGACGGAATTTGCGCAAATGGAGACGGTCTATCCGGCGCGCACGGTCGTTTGCTTTACATCGATGTTGACGGGCACGTATCCGTTTGAGCACGGCATTCGCTCGAATATGGTATGGAAGCTCGGAGCGAAAGTGGAAACGATCTTCGACTCGCTCCGCAAAGTAGGGAAAACAGGCCGCTTGCTTGGCATCGCTCATTTGGTCGATTCGTTCGGAGATGATGTCGAAACGGTGACGGCCGTCATGCCTAACGAACTAGCTGACCGCTATATTATCGAGCGGGCGAAACGCATTGTGGAAGAGCAGCACCCGGACTTGCTTGTCGTGCAATTGATCGCCACCGACCAGACCGGCCATAGCCGCGGTGTGCTGTATGACGAGTATATCGAAAAAATTGAAGAAGCCGACGCGTTGATCGCGGAGTTTGTCGGCTGGCTTGAGGAACGGGGCGAGCTCGAGCGCGCGACATTGATTGTCTGCGCCGACCATGGCCAAGCGGATGGCATCGGCGGCCACGGCCACCTCGATGAAGGGGAGCGGTATGTGCCGTTTTTTTTATACGGCCCGGCGATTGAAGCAGGAAAACGAGTCGATGAGAAAAAAAGCCTCGTTTCGCTGGCGCCGACGATCGCCTATTTGCTTGGTGCGCCGTATCCGAGCCATAGCCGCGGTCCGGTTTTGATCGAAGCGATGCGAAAGGAGGAGAGCGATGAAGAAGCAGCGCGTCATCGTCTTTTTGCCGGCGCACAATGAAGAAGAAGCGATTGGGGAAGTGATTCGCCGCATTCCGCGTCATTTCCATCCCGATGTAGAGGTCAGCGTCTTGGTCATTGATGACGGGTCGACCGATCGGACTGCTGAAGCGGCGCAAGAAGCGGGAGCCGATTACATTTGCCGCTGGCCGGAAAACCGCGGCCTCGGGGCGGCGGTGCGGCGAGGGCTTGAAGAGTGTGTCCGTCTTGGCGCGGATATCGGCGTGATGATCGATGCCGATAACGAATATCCGCCGGAACAAATTCCTGACCTTTTGGCGCCGATTTTCACCGGTGAAGCGGACTATACGATCGGCTCGCGCTTCCTTGGCACGATTCGCGGCATGAAATGGCACCGACGCCTCGGGAATTATTTGTTCACGTGGCTGCAGTCGCTCCTTCTCGGCCAGCGGTTGTATGACGGGCAGTCGGGGATGCGCGCGTTTTCCCGCCAAGCGATGGAAGAGGCGGAAATCATTCATGATTACAACTACGCCCAAGTGCTGACGCTCAATTTAGTGCGCAAAGGGTTTCGCTTGAAAGAAGTGCCGATCCGCTATCAAGTGCGGACGACCGGCCGCTCGTTCATCAAGTTCACCGCCTATATAACCGCGGTCATCCCGGCCATCTGGAAGGAAATGCGCCGCCCGGTCAAAAAAGCTGTCATTGACCCCAAAGCGCATGTGCTTTCTTTGGAGCGGGAGCGCCATTGTTCGTGAGGCGGCCGCATCTGGCCGCCGGCCGTTTTTTTCTATATTGACAACGATGGTGATAATGATTATCATTGATCTTGATAGGAGGAGCAGAAACGTGAAAACATCCCGTTTCTTTTTTTACATAGCAGTGATCATTATTCTCAATCTCATTCCGCTGAAAGTGTTCGCTTATTCGTATGGAGATCCGAACAAAGAAGCGGTTGCTGAGGCGTATAAAGAGATGAAAGAAAAGTTGAACGAGCAGCCGCCGAACTTTGCCGCAGCGAAGGAAATTTTCGGAACCATAAAAGAAGAAATCGACATGCATATGGGACCTGAGCCGTCCAAGGCGGTGCTTGCAGCCATCGAAGCGAAGGACCGCCAGGCGGTGATCAAAGACATGGAAAAAATTTTAGTGCTCAATATCGCCCGACGTTTGGACAATATTGAGGCGAACTTTGATCAGTACGACACGAGCAAGCGGCTGTTGGCGAAGGCGTTTGCGACGTATGAAGCGCTGTCGCCGATCATCCAAGGGAAAGACCCTGCGCTTGACAAACAGCTGCGCACCGAGTTTGACAAGGCGCTTCAGTCGCTTGGCAACCCGGGGCTGTTCGGCGTCGGCGAGAAAAAGTCGGACATCGATACATTTAAGAAAAGCAAAGAAACCATTTTAACGGTGTTGCAAAAACAATTTGGTCTAGAAAGTTTAGAAGTTGGCCATTTTTCGGACAGCGCCATCGAGAAGCCAGATGAGGTACGAAAAAAAGAATGGACTGATTTGTCCAAAGCAAAAAACTGGATTCCGCTCATTGTCATCGTTGTCGTGGTTCTCGGCGCGGCCCTCATTTATGTGCGGCGTCGGAAGCGGGCTTAGTCCAAATATAAAGGGGAGGCGGAGACATGGAAGTCCAAGCGCTGCTCATTACGTTTCGCGAAGCGCTGGAAGCGCTGCTTATCGTCGGCATCATTACATCGTATTTGAAACGGGTCGATCACCGCGAATACACGAAGTACGTATGGCTTGGTGCTGGTTTGGCCGTGTTGGCGAGCATCGGCGCGGCCATTTTGTTCCAAGTCGTGTTCACGGGATTTGCCGCGATGGGCAGTGAAATCTACTTAAAAATCGGCATCATGATCGTCTCCGCGTTGCTTTTGACGCAAATGGTGTTTTGGATGGCCGAGCATAGCCGGGACATGAAAAAAAACGTCGAAGGGAAAATGGACCAGTTTATTACCGCCGGCAATGTCGCCGGCATGGTCATCCACTCGTTTTTAGTCGTGCTGCGCGAGGGAGTGGAAACGGTCTTCTTCTTCGCCGCGATTACGCATGGCAACATCGGCGCGGCCATACAAGGCTGGGGGGCGGCGACAGGAATCGCCATTGCCGCTTTGGTCAGCTACTTCTTCTTTAAAGGAACGATGCGCATTCCGCTGAAAACGTTCTTTAAAGTGACTGGAGCCTTTATCGTCTTGATCGCCGCCGGGTTGCTCGTGCAAGCGATTTCGATGATGCAGGACATTGGCCTCATTGGCAGCGTCATGCCGCACGTATATGATTTGACATGGCTGCTTCCAGAACATCCGATCGATTACGAACATTACGTGCGCGATCATGGCGTCGCCCCCGTCTTTTCCGGCGAAGTCGGCGTCTTTTTAAAAGCGCTGTTTGGCTATTCAGCGATGCCGTCGCTTGAAGAAGTGATCGCCTATATCGGCTACTTCGTCGTCGTGTATTTGTTGGTGGCGAGCCGCCGCGGTCAAAAGAGCGCTGTGGTCGAGAAACCGCCGGCTGCCGCGTTGGATGAAAATAAAAAACGCGTCATGTAAACGTACAAGGCTGCAGCGCCTTGTACGTTTTCTTTGGAGGGGGACACGGTGGACAAACGGTTCGGCGACCGCTTTTGGATTGGCTTTGGTGTCGGAACGGCCGCTTGGTTGGTTGGCGCCTGTTTGTATTGGGCGAGCCCGTATGCGGCCACATGGGATGAAGTTGATTTTGCTTTGGCGCTTAGGCGCTATGATGTGTTGGCCATGCAGCCGCATTTCCCGGGCTATCCGTATTTTATTCTTGGCGGCATGGCAGTGCACGCTCTGGTCGCCAATCCGGCCAAAGCGCTTTCGATCTTGAATGTGCTCGTGTTGTTTTCCGCCGTCTTTCCCATCGTTTGGCTGCTCGCTCGCCATATGCCGCGTTCAGCGGCGCTATGGGCGGCGCTTTCGGTGCTTTCTTCAAGCTACGTGCTCCTTGCCGCCGCCAGACCGATGTCGGACGGCGCGGCGCTTGGCGTGCTTTGGTGGTACATATGGGCGGTGGAATGGGCGCGGCGGCGAACAACATGGATGGCGCAGCTTTGGCCGGCTGCGTTGTTTAGCATCCTCATGGGCATCCGTTTGTCTTATGCCCCGTTTGCTGCCGCGTTGTTGATCCTTTGGCATGAAGACTGGGAAACGCACCGCCGCCTCGGCCGCGTGGCGGCATCGCTGTTGGCGGCGGCCGCCTTTCAATTTGTTTGGGTGGCGGCGGTCGCGGCGACGGAAGGCGGCCTTTGGCCGTTTTTCAAGCTTGGATGGGCGTTTGTCGTCGGTCATTTCAGCGACTGGGGGGGAACGGCGGCGGCGAGCCCGCTTCCATTTTGGGAGCGGGTGTGCCGCTTTGTCCTTGACAACTTTCTTTGGACCGGCATGGCCAGCCGAAATGCTTGGCTGCTGGCTGCCTATGCAGTGGTCGGCGCCATCGCCTGGCGCACTGGGCCGTTTCGGCTGCCGCGCCCGCTTGTCGTTTCCGCGTTGCTGTATGCTTTGTGGGCGCTTTTCGGACAAAACATTGACAAGCCGCGTCATCTCCTTCCGCTCGTTCACATTGCGCTCGTTTTCGTGTGGGGGCGCGTATTGGCTGCACCGCGATCATGGAAGCACGTGTTGGCGGCGGCGGTTGTGCTGCTGCAGTCTACAATCGGCATCGGGCAGCTGCGCGAGCAGGCAAAGACGCCGCCGGCAGTGTATCAGCTTGCGGACGATTTGCGTGACAAACGGCAGCCGTTTGTGGTATATACGTGGGAAGAGACGCGCGTCCTAGACTATTTGAACGTGCCCTTTCCACATAAAGACGTGCTCCATTTTTCCTTCTTTTTGCAAGACAAAGAAAACTACCGCCATGCTACGATATATATGACCAATCACGTTGTCCAAGGGTTCGAGGCTCAAGGGATCGATGTTTCCCGCCATGTGCGCAAAGTGAAAACGTATCGTTCCAGTCTGCTTGCTGATCCAGTGTATGGGACGATTACGCTGTACGAATGGGTTGATGGAGCAGTGAGGTGATGGCCAATGAACGAGCGGCTGAAAGAAAAGCTGGCCGTGCTGCCGGAACAGCCGGGCTGCTATTTGATGAAAGACAGACACGGAACGGTCATTTACGTCGGCAAAGCGAAGTCGCTGAAAGCGCGCGTCCGCTCGTATTTTACCGGGACGCATGACGGCAAGACGCAGCGGCTTGTTGAGGAGATCGCTGATTTCGAATACATCGTCACCTCGTCAAACGCCGAGGCGCTCATTTTGGAGATGAATTTGATCAAAAAGCATGATCCGAAATACAACGTCATGCTGAAAGATGATAAAAGCTACCCGTTTATTAAAATCACCGCGGAAAAGCATCCGCGCCTGCTTATCACCCGCAAAGTGAAAAAAGACGGCGGCAAATATTTCGGCCCGTATCCAAACGTGCAGGCGGCGAACGAAACGAAAAAGCTGCTCGACCGCTTATATCCGCTCCGCAAATGTTCGACGCTGCCTTCGCGCGCCTGTTTGTATTACCATATGGGCCAATGCCTTGCCCCGTGCGTCCACCCGGTGTCGGACGAACAAAATAAGGCGATGGTTGAACAAATCGTCCGCTTTTTAAACGGCGGGTATGAAGACGTGAAGCGGGAGTTGGCCGAGAAAATGCACGAGGCGGCGGAAGCGCTCGAGTTTGAACGGGCGAAAGAATACCGCGATCAAATCGCGGCGATTGAGATGACGATGGAAAAGCAAAAAATGATGCTCAACGACTTCATCGACCGCGATGTATTCGGCTATGCGTACGACAAAGGCTGGATGTGCGTGCAAGTGTTTTTCCTTCGCCAAGGGAAGCTGATTGAGCGCGACGTGTCGATCTTCCCGCTTTACCAAGACCCGGATGAGGAAATGCTTACGTTTTTGGGTCAGTTTTATGCGAAAGCGCATCATTTGAAGCCAAAAGAAGTCGTCCTCCCGTCCGACATTGACGGCGAGCTCGCCCGCGAATTGCTCGGCGTTGCCGTCGTCCAGCCGAAAAAAGGGAAGAAAAAAGAGCTTGTTGAGCTGGCGAGCAAAAACGCGGCCATTGCTCTGAAAGAAAAATTTTATTTCATCGAGCGGGACGAAGAACGGACGATCAAAGCGGTCGAACGTCTCGGAGAGCGTCTTGGCATTCCGGCGCCGCGCCGCATCGAGGCGTTTGACAACTCGAACATTTACGGGGCCGATCCGGTCTCGGCGCTCGTCGTTTTCCTCGATGGCAAGCCGGCGAAAAAAGAATACCGGAAATATAAGGTGAAAACGGTCGCGGGGCCGAACGATTATGAAACGATGCGCGAAGTCGTGCGCCGCCGCTATACGCGCGTGTTGAAAGAAGGATTGCCGCTTCCTGATTTGATCATCATCGACGGCGGCAAAGGCCACTTGTCGGCGGTGCGGGATGTGCTCGAAAACGAACTTGGACTGGATGTGCCGCTGGCTGGATTGGCGAAAGACGAAAAACATCGCACATCAGAGCTTTTGGCCGGCGACCCGCCGGATGTCGTGCCGCTTGACCGGCAAAGCCAAGAGTTTTATTTATTGCAGCGCATCCAGGATGAAGTGCATCGGTTTGCCGTTATGTTTCACCGAAAGACGCGGCAGAAAACGATGTTCCATTCCGTGCTTGATGACATCCCCGGCGTCGGGGAAAAGCGGAAAAAAGCGCTCTTGAATTATTTCGGCTCGGTGAAAAAGATGAAAGAGGCGACGGTGGAAGAGTTGCAGCGGGCGAACATTCCGCGAGCGGTGGCGGAGAAAATCTATGAAAAACTGCATGAATAATGGCTGAACGGGCGCCCGTTTTGCGAGCGGACGCCCGTTCTTTGCCTGTCATTCGATCGCCTGCTTCCGATCCCATTTCACCAAAATGCGCGCTTTGCCGTCCCGCTTTGGCGGCAGTTCGACCGCTTCGGTGACGAACCGCTTTTGTTGTTCGATTTGCTGGGCGAGAAATCCCGCCTCAAGCTGGAACGAGCAGCTGCCGTACAAGGAAAAGCGGGCGGCGATGATGGGGCCCGACAGCTCGATATATAGTTCGTCGTTTCGCTCTTCGCCGGTTGATAGCTCCCCCCAGCCCGCCCGTTCAAAAAATACGGCGACGTCATCGAGCGTTCCGAGCGGATAGCGCCGCGCCAGCTGTTTGCCGGCCCAGTACAGCAGCGAAGCGGCATCTTTGCCAAGCAGCTCGGGAAGAAGCGAATGGCGAAGCAGCTCAGCCCCGAATGCGGAAAGCGCAATCGACCCAAACATTTGATATTGGTCCTCTAATGGTGGCTGTTTCATCGTTTTCCCCTCTTTCTATCCATTTCCCCATTATAGCTGAATTGCTGCCGGAGTGCATCCTCTTTCCTAAGGTGGCGCAACTATGAGAATGTTTGAACATTTTGTGTCAGTGTTTTCTTGACGCTTGTACAATGTGGGAGTACAATGAATGTGACAAGCGAATAGGGGAATGGAAGACGTTTCCGTTTCCGCATGGCGAGCGAGAGGGACATATTTTTTATTCAATTGAAGGGGGTTTACATAATGGCAGGGAATCGCGAGTTTTACTATCGCCGGCTCCATTCGCTGCTGGGGGTTGTTCCCGTCGGCATCTTTTTAGTGCAGCACTTGGTCGTCAACCATTTTGCGACCCGTGGGCCGGAAGCGTTTAACCGGGCGGCGGCGTTTATGGAAAACTTGCCGTTCCGCTATTTTCTTGAAATTTTTGTTATTTTTCTTCCATTGTTGTTCCACGCTGTATACGGCATTTATATCGCGTTTACAGCCAAATTCAACACTCGCCAGTACGGCTATTTCCGCAACTGGATGTTCATGCTTCAGCGGATCACCGGCATCATTACATTGATTTTTGTCGTCTGGCATGTGTATGAAACGCGGGTGCAGGCTGCATTCGGCGCCGAAGTGAACTACGACATGATGGCCAACATTGTCGACAATCCGTTTATGCTCGGATTTTATATTGTTGGAATCTTGTCCACGGTCTTTCACTTCGCCAACGGCTTATGGTCGTTCTGCGTCAGTTGGGGATTGACGGTGTCCCCTCGTTCGCAGCAAGTATTTACGTACATTACGATGATCATTTTTGTTGCGCTTTCGATTGTGGGCATTCGCGCCATTTTGGCGTTTGCGTGAAATCAATTTGACGGGGAACGACGTCGCTTCTAAAAAGGAAGCGGTTGAAGTCACTTAGGTTGGTGTGAGATCAATTCGACGACGAATCGTTGCGTTGGCCCGCGGTGGATCACGTCTCAGCCGCCTCCGAACGATCGCTTGGTCGATGGCGGGCCGGCAAGGCAAAACGTGCGGCATGCAAGCAAAAGCAGCAATCTATTAGGGAGTGAGTAGCTATGAAAAAAGGGAAAATCATCGTTGTTGGCGGTGGGTTGGCCGGTTTGATGGCCACGATTAAAATCGCCGAAGCGGGAGTGCCTGTCGAGCTGTTTTCGCTCGTTCCGGTAAAGCGTTCTCACTCCGTCTGTGCCCAAGGCGGCATTAACGGAGCGGTCAACACGAAAGGGGAAGGCGACTCGCCGTGGGAGCATTTTGACGACACCGTCTATGGCGGGGACTTCTTGGCGAACCAGCCTCCGGTCAAAGCGATGTGTGAAGCGGCGCCGGGGATCATTTACATGCTCGATCGGATGGGCGTCATGTTCAACCGGACGCCGGAAGGGTTGCTTGATTTCCGTCGTTTCGGGGGGACGCAGCATCACCGGACCGCCTATGCTGGAGCCACGACCGGGCAGCAAATTTTGTATGCACTTGATGAACAGGTGCGCCGCCATGAAGTGGCCGGGCTCGTCACGAAGTACGAGCATTGGGAGTTTTTAGGCGTCGTTTTGGATGACGAGCAAATTTGCCGCGGCATCGTCGCACAAGATTTGCGGTCCATGGAAATCAAAGCGTTTCCAGCCGATGCCGTCATTTTGGCGACCGGCGGCCCGGGGATCATTTTTGGGAAATCGACGAACTCGGTCATCAACACTGGTTCAGCGGCTTCGATCGCCTATCAGCAAGGCGTTTACTACGCGAACGGCGAGTTCATCCAAATTCACCCGACCGCCATTCCGGGCGATGACAAGCTCCGCCTTATGAGCGAATCGGCGCGCGGGGAAGGCGGACGCATTTGGACGTATAAAGACGGGAAACCGTGGTACTTCCTTGAGGAAAAATATCCGGCTTACGGAAACTTGGTGCCGCGCGACATCGCCGCACGGGAAATTTTCCACGTCTGCGTCGATTTGAAGCTCGGCATCAACGGCGAAAACATGGTGTATTTGGATTTGTCACATAAAGATCCGAAAGAGTTGAATGTTAAGCTCGGCGGCATTATCGAAATTTACGAGAAGTTCATGGGCGAAGACCCGCGCAAAGTGCCGATGAAGGTGTTCCCGGCCGTTCACTACTCGATGGGCGGCTTATGGGTCGACTATGACCAAATGACGAACATCAAAGGGTTGTTTGCTGCCGGCGAGTGCGATTATTCGATTCATGGCGCGAACCGCCTCGGGGCAAACTCGCTTCTGTCGGCGATTTACGGCGGAATGGTCGCCGGCCCGAACGCCGTCCGCTACATCCGCGGCCTCGAGAAATCGGCGGATGCGATGCCGTCGACGTTATACGACAGCTATGTGAAACGGGAGCAGGAAAAATGGGAGAACATTTTGGCGATGGACGGCACGGAAAACGCCTATGTGCTGCATAAAGAGCTCGGTGAATGGATGACAGCGAACGTGACGATCGTCCGCTACAACGACCGGCTGCTCAAAACGGATGAAAAAATTCAAGAGCTGATGGAGCGGTACAAAAACATCAGCGTCACCGATACGTCGAGATGGAGCAACCAAGGAGCGACGTTTATCCGCCAGCTGTACAACATGCTGCAGCTTGCCCGCGTCATTACGCTTGGCGCTTACTATCGCAATGAAAGCCGCGGCGCGCACTACAAGCCGGAGTTTCCGGAGCGCAACGACGAAGAATGGCTGAAAACGACGATGGCCCGCTACACGCCAGATGGTCCGGCGTTCCATTATGAAGACGTTGACGTCTCGTTGATTAAACCGCGCAAGCGCGACTACAGCAAAAAGAAAGAGGAAGTGAAGTAAGATGAGCGAGAACAAAACGGTTCGTTTGATCATCACGCGCCAAGATCGTCCGGATTCTGCGCCGTATGAAGAGGAGTTTGTCATTCCGTACCGCCCGAACATGAACGTCATTTCGGCGCTCATGGAAATTCGCCGCAATCCAGTCAACGCCAAAGGGGAAAAAACGACGCCGGTCGCTTGGGAAATGAACTGTCTGGAAGAAGTATGCGGAGCCTGTTCGATGGTCATTAACGGCAAACCGCGCCAGGCGTGCGCCGCGCTCATTGACAAACTCGAGCAGCCGATCCGCCTTGAGCCGATGCGCACATTCCCTGTCATCCGCGACTTGGTCATCGACCGGAGCCGGATGTTTGATGCGTTGAAGCGAGTGAAAGCATGGATTCCGATCGACGGAACGTACGACTTGGGCCCGGGGCCGCGCATGCCGGAGCGGAAGCGGCAATGGGCGTACGAGCTGTCAAAATGCATGACGTGCGGCGTCTGCCTTGAAGCGTGCCCGAACGTCAACAGCAAGTCGAACTTTATCGGCCCGGCGCCGCTGTCGCAAGTGCGGCTGTTTAACGCCCATCCGACCGGGGCGATGCATAAAGCCGAACGGTTGCGGGCGATTATGGGCGACGGCGGACTGGCCAACTGCGGCAACTCGCAAAACTGCGTGCAATCGTGCCCGAAGGGCATTCCGTTGACGACATCGATCGCGGCGTTAAACCGCGAAACGACGATTCAAATGTTCCGCGATTTCTTTGGCAGCGACGAAGTGTAGCGGCAGAATCAAAATCCCCTTCATTCGAACAGACATGAGGGGGATTTTTTGTTTTGCTAGACAAGCGGCAGCCAACCGTCTCCGGCGAATCGAAAGATAAAGAAAAAAAAGACCCATTTTTCTATTAGATAAGCAAATTTTCGTCACCGCCGCTCTTGCTCTCACATACGATATGGCGAGGAAATACCCATCCGGCAGTTCGGGCCCATTGAGAGCAAGGAGGGTTACAACCGTTGAAGGACAAATCGTTTCAATCGAAGCCGCTTTTGACAAAAAGAGAAAAAGAAGTCTTCGAATTGCTCGTGCAAGACAAGACGACGAAAGAGATCGCCAAAGAGCTGTTTATCAGCGAGAAAACGGTCCGCAACCATATTTCGAATGCGATGCAAAAGCTTGGGGTCAAGGGGCGCTCGCAAGCTGTCATTGAATTGCTTCGAATGGGCGAACTTGAACTATAAACGATGCCGGCTTTCCTTGTTGGACAGCCGGCTGTTATGTTCCCTTGCGGCCGGACGAGGCTTGGCGCCCGTCCGGCCTTCGTCCGCGGCGGCCGCCGCATTTTTTTGTTGATTATCTTTGCCGGTGTTGTAAAATGAAAAGTAAGAATAGCTGTCGACGCAAGCCGCCGTTTGAGGCTGGCCGCGGAAACGATCAAGGAGAGATGGTATGCCGTCTGCGATGAATGAAAGAACGGTCGCCGAGTTGGAAAAATTGCTTCGCTATATCGCCGCAAATTTGAAACAGCGCGGCCGTGAAATTTTAACCAACTATCCGATCACCCCACCGCAATTTGTCGCCCTGCAGTGGCTGCTTGAAGAAGGGGACTTGACGGTCGGCGAGTTATCGAACAAAATGTATTTGGCGTGCAGCACGACGACCGACTTGGTCGACCGCATGGAGCGGAACGGACTTGTCGCCAGAGTCCGCGATGAACACGACCGCCGCGTCGTCCGCATTCGCCTTCTTGAAAAAGGGGAGCGCATTATCGAAGAAGTGATTGAGAAACGCCAGCGCGATCTGGCCAATGTGCTGGAAAGCTTTTCAGACGAGGAAATCGTCGTCTTTGAGCGTTGTTTGCGCAAATTGCATCAAGAAATGACGAAAGAATGAGGCGATCACTTGGAAAGAGCAATTGGTGTCATTGACTCAGGAGTCGGCGGTTTGACCGTCGCCAAAGAAATTATGAGGCAGCTGCCGAAAGAACAAATTATTTACTTAGGCGACACCGCCCGTTGCCCGTACGGGCCGCGGCCGGTGGAAGAAGTCCGTCGATTTACGTGGCAAATGATTGATTACTTGCGGCAATATCCCTTGAAAATGCTTGTTATCGCCTGCAACACCGCGACGGCGGTCGCGCTTGACGACGTGCGGGCGAAGCTTGACATTCCTGTGCTTGGCGTTATTCATCCCGGCGCTCGCGCCGCCCTGAAAGCGACTAGGCGCGGGCACATCGGCGTCATCGGCACGATTGGCACGATCCGAAGCCGGGCGTATGAAAAGGCGCTTCAATCCATCAATCCGCGTGTCCAAGTCGAGAGCTTGGCCTGTCCGAAATTCGTTCCGCTAGTGGAAAGCGGCGACTTTGAAGGGCAGGAGGCGATGGCGATCGTCGCCGAATCGCTCGCTCCGCTCCGTCCGCTGCCGATCGATGTGCTGATTTTAGGCTGCACGCATTATCCGTTGCTCGCGCCGCTCATTCGCACGTATATGGGCAAACGCGTGAAGCTCATTTGCTCGGGTGGTGAGACGGCTCGTGAAGTGAGCGCGATTTTGCACCACAGCCAGCTCCTTTACACCGGCGAGCGCGAACCGGAGCATTTGTTTTTCACGACCGGGCCGAAAGAGCTGTTTGAAAAGATTTCCGGGAAGTGGTTTGGCAAGCCGATCGGCACGGTCGAAGCGATTCGGCTGTAACCAACAAATCCTTTAGCGTCCATGCGCTAAAGGATTTTTTTTTATTCTAATTTTGGAAAACGGCTCGTATACATAGTAGTACAAACTACGAGTAGGAGGGAACGTCAATGAAACGGACGAATCACATATGGGCGGCGCCGCTGCTCGCCTCGCTGTTGTTGCTTGGCGGCTGCGGTTTGTTTGGGCGAGATGAGGCGGTGAAGGAGATCGATCCGCCGCAAGAGACGAGTTATGTCAAAGACGGCCAAGCGCTTCAGGAAGCAACGGAAAGCCAAAAGGAAGGGAAAGAGAAAGCGAAGGCCACCGAGACGGTGAAAAGAGAGCTGTACTTGATTGACAAAAACGGCTTTGTCGTGCCGCAAACAGTGGAATTGCCGAAAACGCAGGCCGTGGCGAAACAAGTACTCGAATATTTGGTTGAAGACGGACCCGTGTCAGAAATGTTGCCGAACGGCTTCCGCGCGGTCATTCCGGCCGGAACGACGGTGCTTGGCACAAAATTGGAAAAAGACGGAACGTTGATCGCTGACTTTTCGCCGGAATTTAAAAACTATAAGCCGGAGGACGAAAAACGAATTTTGCAGTCCATTACGTGGACATTGACGCAATTTGACAATATCAAGCGCGTCAAAATCCGCATCAACGGCTACGATCAAAACGTGATGCCGGTCAATAAAACGCCGATCCAAGATGGGGTAAGCCGCGCCGATGGCATCAATATGGAAGCGAACGGCGTGCCAGACATTACGAATACGCATCCGGTCACCGTTTATTTTGTCGCCCAACAAGGGAACAGCACATACTATGTGCCGGTGACACGGCGCGTATCCAATAAAGAAAAGGATGATATCGCAGCGGCCGTCAACGAACTGATTCAAGGACCAGAGCAAGGGAGCGGGCTTGTCGGCGTCTTTCAGCCGGACGCGAAGCTTGTCGATGCCCCGAAATACGAGGATGGCAAAGTGACGCTCAACTTTAACGAAGGCATTTATGGAAGCAACAAGAAAAATGTCATTTCCGACGTCGTGTTGAATTCTCTCGTTTTGTCGCTCACGGAGCAAAAAGGAGTCGAAAGCGTGGCGATCACAGTCAATGGCAAAGCCAATCTTGTCACGGAAGACGGCAAGCCGCTCACCAAACCGGTCGCTCGGCCGCAAAACGTCAATACCGGGACATTTTAACCGGTGGGTGCTGACAGGCTGGAAACGAATAGGACGTTATGGTATAACAAAGAGGTGGAAACGTATTCCGCCTCTTTCTTTTTTTCGCTAGGCGGAAAGAAATGCGGCGTCTGGCATTCCGTTGAAGATGGAGAAAAGGAGGACTCAGTTGATGAGAGCGGACGGACGAAGCAGTTGCGAGCTGCGCCCTGTACATATACACCCGCATTACATGAAGCACGCTGAAGGGTCGGTGCTCATTGAAATCGGCGACACGAAAGTCATTTGCACGGCGACGGTCGAAGAGAAAGTGCCGTCGTTTATGCGCGGCGGCGGCAAAGGATGGATTACGGCCGAATATGGGATGCTGCCGCGGGCGACAGAGCAGCGGAATGTGAGGGAAGCGAGCAAAGGAAAAGTGTCGGGGCGGACGATGGAAATTCAGCGCTTAATCGGCCGCGCGCTTCGCTCGGTTGTTGATCTTGAACAGCTTGGCGAGCGGACCATTTGGATCGATTGCGACGTCATTCAGGCGGATGGCGGAACGCGGACGGCGTCGATCACCGGTGCGTATGTGGCGCTTGTGTTGGCGCTTGCCAAACTGGTGGAAGAAGGGAAGCTCGAGGCGCTTCCGATCCGCGATTTTCTCGCCGCTACCTCGGTCGGCATCGATCCGGAGCATGGGGTGATTCTTGATTTAGATTACAACGAGGATGCGCGGGCGAAAGTGGATATGAACGTCGTCATGACCGGAGCCGGTCAATTTGTTGAGATTCAAGGGACCGGAGAGGAAGCGGTTTTTTCGCGCGCCGAGCTCGATGAATTGCTTGAAGCGGCGCAAATAGGCATCGAGCAGCTCATCGCCGTTCAGCGCTGCGCATTGGGCGAGTGGGCGGCGCGCATCGGCGAAAAAAAAAGAAGCGGCAGAGGAGGACACAGAGTGAAGGAGATTGTCATCGCTACAAAAAATGCCGGCAAAGTGCGCGAATTCGCCGCTTTGTTCGCCAAGCGGGGCGTCGAAGTGAAATCGCTGCTTGACTTTCCGGACGCTCCGGATGTCGCAGAAACGGGAAGCACGTTTGCGGAAAATGCCGTGCTCAAAGCAGAAGCGGCGTCGCGGCGTCTAAAGCGGCCGGTGATCGCCGATGATTCCGGGCTCGTGGTCGATGCGCTCGGCGGCCGGCCGGGCGTTCATTCGGCCCGTTATGCCGGGGAAGATAAAAACGATGCACGCAACATCGCCAAGCTGCTTCGCGAGCTTGACGGGGTGCCGATGGAGCAGCGCACGGCTCGTTTTCATTGCGCGCTCGCCGTCGCGATCCCGGGGCGGCCGACCGCCGTTGTCGAAGCGACATGCGATGGTTATATCGCCGAAGCGCCGCGTGGGGAGGGGGGCTTTGGCTATGATCCGGTTTTTTACCTTCCGGAGTGGGGAAAAACGATGGCGGAGCTTGCGCCGGAGGAAAAAAATCAAATCAGTCATCGCGCCAAGGCGCTGACGAAGCTCGATGAGCAGTGGGAGGAGATCGTCAGTGGAAAGGGGCGGACGGAATGAAGGCGGTGATTGTGAGCGACAGCCATGGGCTGACTGCCGAACTTGCTGAAATTGTCAACCGTCATCGCCATGAAGCGGATTTGTTTATCCATTGCGGTGACTCGGAGTTGGAGGTGGGGGCGGACGAGATCGCCCCGTTTGCCGTCGTGCGCGGCAACTGCGATTTCGCCGCGTTTCCTGCTGAGCGCATCGAAGAGGTGGGCGGCGTTCGGTTGTTTGTCACCCACGGCCATTTATACGGGGTGAAAACGTCGCTTTTGCGTTTATCCTATCGCGCGCAAGAAACAGGGGCTCACGTCGTTTGTTTCGGCCACTCGCATTTGGCCGGCGCCGAGCAAATGGATGGGTTATTGTTCATCAACCCCGGCAGCATTGCTTTGCCGCGCGGAAGAAAAGAAAAAACGTACGCGGTGTTGACCATCGGCGGCGGGCGCGCGCATGTTCAATTTTATGAAGTGAATGGGCAGCCCGTTTCCGGAATGGAACGAACCTTTTCGATCTAAGCGGACAAAACGTCCGCTATTTTTTGTTTTTCGTCTTTGGCAGTTAGAGTGCGTCCGCTTTCTATGAGCCGCCAAGAAAGAAAAAATTTTTTGAATCGGCAAAACCTTGATTCTATCATAATGTAAGCGCATTCAAATAGTTTGACCAATCGGAATTTTCAAAAAACGTTATTGACGGCGCAAAGGTTTCGGATTATTATAATTTTCAAATAAGAGAAACGACTCAATACAATGATCGAGCCGTTCAAAGCAACTGCTGACTGATCAAGGAAGAGGGGAACCGAAGTGGGCGAACAATGGATCTTTTTAAACGGAGAATTTGTGACAAAAGAAAACGCCAAAATTTCCGTGTATGACCATGGATTTTTGTATGGCGACGGGGTATTTGAAGGCATTCGCGTCTATAGCGGCAACGTATTCCGCCTCGAAGAACATATAGATCGGCTATACAATTCAGCGAAGTCGATTTTGCTCGACATTCCGTACACGAAGGAAGAAATGATTGGCCACGTGCTCGAAACGATCCGCCGCAACGGCTATCAAGATGCGTACATCCGCCTGGTTGTTTCGCGCGGGGTCGGCGATTTAGGACTGGATCCGTACAAATGCAAAACGCCGCAAATCGTGATTATCGTCGAGCCGCTCGCGCTCTTCCCGAAACATTTATATGAAACCGGCATCGAAGTGGTGACAGTGGCGACGCGCCGCAACCGCTCTGATGTGCTGAGCCCGAAAGTCAAATCGCTCAACTACCTAAACAATGTGCTTGTCAAAATCGAGGCGCATTTGGCGAACGTAAGCGAAGCGCTGATCTTAAACGATCAAGGCTATGTCGCGGAAGGTTCGGGAGACAATGTTTTCATCATCAAAAACGGCGTCATTTACACGCCGCCTGGGTATGTCGGGGCGCTTGAAGGCATTACGCGCCAAGCGATCATCGAAATCGCGGAGGATCTCGGCTATACGGTGAAAGAGGAGCCGTTTACCCGCCATGACGTCTATGTCGCGGATGAAGTGTTTTTGACGGGGACGGCGGCCGAAGTCATTTCGGTCATTAAAGTCGATGGCCGGACGATCGGCGACGGGACGCCGGGACCGCATACCAAGCGGTTGCTTGAAGAATTCCGCCGCCGCGTGGTCGTCGAAGGAGTAAAGGTGTATCCGACGAACGCCAATGTCGGTTGATCGTCCATGACAAGTGGATAGCGAAAAAGCGTTGACGAGGATAAGTAGTCAGCGGGGTCAACATCCACAGAGAGCCGGGGGAGCTGCGAACCGGTGATGTTGCCGCTTGATGAACTCACCTCTGAGCGCCAGCCTGAACGCCGGACGGCTAGTAGGGCTGGACGAGTGGAGACGCGCGCTTCACTCGTTACCAAAATGAGCGGCCGGCTTCGGCTGGCCGCTCCTGAGGCGGCCGTCACGGCCGTGAAGAAGGGTGGTACCGCGGAAAGGAAACCTTTTCGCCCCTTTGGCTGGAAATGACAGCCATCGTGGGCGGAAAGGTTTTTTATATGGATGACAAATCACAGGGAGGATCGACGATGACAAAAATGAAAGTCGAGGAACAAGAAAAAGCGAGGACGAAGGCGAGAATGAGCGGGTCGCTGATGCTCATTGAAGCGCTCAAGGAAGAAAAAGTCGAAGTCATCTTCGGCTATCCGGGGGGGGCGGTGCTCCCGCTGTATGACGAGTTGTATAAAGCCGGCGTGTTCCACGTGCTGACGCGGCATGAGCAAGGGGCCATCCATGCGGCGGAAGGATATGCGCGCATTTCTGGAAAACCAGGGGTCGTCATCGCCACCTCCGGCCCGGGAGCGACCAACATCGTCACCGGGTTGACCGACGCGATGATGGATTCGCTGCCGCTCGTCGTCTTTACCGGGCAAGTGGCCACGAGCGTCATCGGCTCGGATGCGTTTCAGGAGGCGGACGTTGTCGGCATTACGATGCCGATTACGAAACACAACTACCAAGTGCGCGACATCAGCGAGCTGCCGAGAATCATTAAAGAGGCGTTTCACATCGCGACGACCGGGCGCCCCGGACCGGTGTTGATCGATATTCCAAAAGACATTACGACGGCCGAAGGGGAGTTTGATTACGATCAAGACGTTCATTTGCCTGGCTATCAGCCGACGACGCAGCCGAACCATTGGCAAATCCGCCGGCTTGTCGAGGCGGTCAGCCAATCAAAGCGGCCGGTCATTTTAGCCGGCGCTGGCGTCTTGCACGCCAATGCGTCCAATGAATTGCGGCAATACGCCGAACAGCAAAACATTCCGGTCATTCATACGCTCCTTGGCCTTGGCGGTTTCCCGGCCGACCATCCGCTGTTTTTAGGCATGGCTGGCATGCACGGTACGTATACGGCGAATATGGCGCTGTGTGAATGCGATTTGCTCATCAACATCGGCGCCCGCTTCGATGACCGGGTCACCGGCAATTTAAAATATTTCGCGCCGAAAGCGACCGTCGCCCATATCGACATCGATCCGGCGGAAATCGGCAAAAACGTGCCGACGAAAATTCCAATCGTCAGCGATGCGAAAGCCGCCTTGCAAGAGCTGATCGCCCAGCAAGGCAAGCCGGCGGACACCGCGGCGTGGCTTGAGCAGCTTGACGAATGGAAGCGGCGCTTCCCGCTCCATTATGAGCCGGAAGCCGGCACGATCAAACCGCAAAAACTGATCGAGATGATCTATGAAATGACAAACGGCGAGGCGATCGTGACGACGGACGTCGGCCAGCATCAAATGTGGGCGGCGCAATATTACAAGTTCAACCGGCCGCACCGGTGGGTGACGTCCGGGGGGCTCGGCACGATGGGCTTCGGGCTTCCGGCAGCGATCGGCGCCCAGCTCGCCGACCGGAGCGCTACGGTCGTTTCGATCGTCGGCGACGGCGGCTTCCAAATGACGTTCCAAGAACTGTCGGTCATCCAGGAGCTAGGGCTGCCGATCAAAATCGTCATCGTCAACAACCAGGCGCTCGGCATGGTGCGGCAATGGCAGGAGCTGTTCTATGACAAACGGTACTCCCATTCGCTCATTCCGAACCAACCGGATTTCGTCAAGCTTGCCGAAGCATACGGGATGCCAGGTCTGCGGGCGAAGACGGAGGCGGAAGCGGCCGAAGTGTTAAAACAAGCGTTTGCGATGGATGGGCCGGTGCTGCTTGATTTCCATGTCCGCGCCGACGAGAACGTCTATCCGATGGTGGCGCCCGGCAAAGGGCTTCATGAAATGGTGGGGGTGAAAGCATGCGAAGAATCATCACGATGACAGTCAACAACCGCCCCGGCGTCTTAAACCGCATTACCGGGTTGTTTACAAAGCGGCATTACAATATCGAAAGCATTACGGTCGGGCATACGGAAATCGAGGGCGTTTCGCGGATGACGTTCGTCGTCAACGTTGACGATGAACGGACGGCGGAGCAAATCATTAAGCAGCTGAACAAGCAGATTGATGTGTTGAAGGTGAATGACATCACCGACCAAGCGATCGTCGCCCGCGAGCTGGCGCTCATTAAAGTTGCCGCTCCTCCGGCGGTCCGCCAGGAAATTTACACGCTCATCGAGCCGTTCCGCGCCTCGATCGTCGACGTAAGCAAAGACAGCCTCGTCATTCAAGTGACCGGCGAGCCGGAGAAAGTCGAGGCGTTGATTGAACTATTGCGCCCGTATGGCATTAAGGAAGTGGCGCGCACGGGAACAACCGCGTTCACCCGCGGGGCGCAAAAAGCGACGACGAACCAAAAAACAGCGTTTATTATTTAACAGCTATCATACAAAACAGCGCTGATTGTTTCATGGAACCGCCAAACAAGGGGCGGCCAAGCTCTACAAAAAGAGAAAAAAATGGTACTTGGCTGTTGCGATCACATTTGAAGTCCAACAATGGGAAGAAACCAAGGTAATGGGCGTTGATTTGGGACTTCGTTATATCGCCGTTGCCAGTGTTGGAACTTGGGCGTTGTCTGAACCAGAAATGGATGAGGGCGTTAACGACCCAAGAATCCCACGCCTTTAGGCGTGTGGAGTGTCAAACTACAGGACAAAGGAGAGGGTAATCATGGCAAAAGTCTACTATAACGGGGATGCAAACGAACAATATTTGCAAGGGAAAACGGTCGCGATCATCGGCTACGGCTCGCAAGGCCACGCCCATGCGCAAAACTTGCGCGACAGCGGTGTCCGCGTCATCGTTGGATTACGAAAAGGAAAATCATGGGAACAAGCGGAACAAGACGGCTTTGACGTATACTCGGTCCGCGAAGCGGCGAAGCAGGCTGATATCGTCATGGTGCTGCTGCCGGATGAGAAGCAGCCGGCCGTGTACAAAGAGGAAATCGAGCCGGAACTCGAGCCAGGCAATGCGCTTGTGTTTGCGCACGGCTTTAACATCCATTTCAGCCAAATCGTCCCGCCGAATCATGTTGACGTCTTCTTGGTTGCGCCGAAAGGCCCAGGCCATCTCGTGCGGCGCACATATACGGAAGGAGCGGGCGTGCCGGCGCTCATCGCCGTCTACCAAGATGTGACCGGACACGCGAAAGAAACGGCGCTCGCCTACGCGAAAGCGATCGGCGCTGCTCGAGCTGGGGTGTTGGAGACGACGTTCAAAGAAGAGACGGAAACCGACTTGTTCGGTGAACAAGCGGTGCTGTGCGGTGGGCTGACGGCGCTCATCAAAGCCGGGTTTGAAACGCTCGTTGAAGCCGGGTATCAGCCGGAAGTCGCCTATTTTGAGTGTTTGCATGAGATGAAGCTCATCGTCGATCTCCTTTACGAAGGCGGTTTGTCGTGGATGCGCTATTCGATTTCCGATACGGCGCAATGGGGCGACTTTATCACCGGCCCGCGCATTATTAACGACGCTGTGAAAGCGGAAATGAAAAAGGTGTTGCATGACATTCAAACCGGCAAATTCGCGAAGAGCTGGATTTTGGAAAACCAAGCGAACCGTCCGGAGTTCAACGCCATCAACCGGCGTGAGAATGAGCATTTGATTGAGATTGTCGGACGCGAACTGCGAAGCATGATGCCGTTTGTGAAGGCAAAACAAATCGAGGCGGTGGTGCCAGGTGCGAAAAATTAAGTTTTTTGATACCACATTGCGCGATGGGGAACAATCTGCTGGTGTGAACTTGAATTTGCAAGAAAAGTTGGAAATTGCCCGTCAGCTTGAACGGCTGCGGGTTGACATCATCGAGGCGGGTTTCCCCGCCTCATCGAAAGGCGATTTTGAGGCGGTCAAACAAATCGCCGAAACGGTGAGAACATGCTCGGTCACCGGGCTGTCGCGCTCGGTCCGAAGCGATATTGATGCGGCGTGGGAGGCGTTAAAAGGCGGCGCGGAGCCGCGGCTCCACCTATTCATCGCCACCTCGCCGATCCATATGGTGCATAAATTGCGGATGACGCCGGAACAAGTGATTGAAGCGGCGGTTGAGGCGGTGAAATACGCGAAGCGCTTTTTCCCGATCGTCCAATGGTCGGCGGAAGATGCGTGCCGAAGCGAGTTGCCGTTTTTGGCGAAAATCGTCGCCGAAGTGATCAAAGCCGGCGCCTCGGTGATCAACATTCCGGATACGGTCGGCTATATTACGCCGAAAGAATACGGGGAAATTTTCCTCTATTTGCAAAACAATGTTCCGAATATTGAAAATGTTTCACTCTCCGCTCATTGTCATGATGACTTGGGCATGGCGGTGGTGAACTCGCTATCGGCCATTGAACATGGAGCGACGCAGGTCGAGTGCACGATCAACGGCATCGGCGAGCGGGCCGGCAATGCGGCGCTTGAGGAAATCGCTGTCGCCCTTCACATCCGCAAAGACTACTATCAAGTGGAAACGCGCCTCAATTTGCAGGAAATTAAGCGCACAAGCAATCTTGTCAGCAAGCTGACCGGGGTCGTCGTTCCACCCAACAAAGCGGTCGTCGGCAAAAATGCGTTTGCGCATGAATCGGGCATCCATCAAGACGGCGTCTTAAAAGAAAAAACGACATACGAAATCATTTCGCCGGAGCTCGTCGGCGTGCCGTCGAATTCGATGGTGCTCGGCAAACATTCCGGCCGCCATGCGCTTCGCAACCGGGTCGAGGAGCTCGGCTACACATTGTCCGATGAAGAAATCAATCAGCTGTTTGTCCGTTTTAAAGAATTGGCGGACAAAAAGAAGGACATTACCGACGACGATTTAATCGCGTTGATTTTCGAAGAGAAGTTCGACCACTTTAAAGATTTTTACCAATTGTCTTCCATCCAAGTGCAATACGGGACGAATCAAATTCCGACAGCGGTAGTTGTACTGAAAGACGGGAAGGGGAATGAAATCCAAGAAGCGGCGACCGGCGCCGGCAGCGTCGAGGCGCTGTACAATACATTGGAACGTTGCTTCCAAACGCCGGTGACGCTGCTTGACTACCGGATCGAATCGGTCGGCGGCGGCCGCGATGCGTTGGCCCAAGTGTTCGTCAAAGTGCGCGCCCATGACATCGAGACGAGCGGGCGCGGCACTGCACAAGACGTGTTGGAAGCATCGGCGAAAGCGTACATCAACGCCATCAACCGTGTGTTTATGATCGAAGCGATGCGCGGCGAAAACGAGAAAGTGGCAACACCATAAAACGGGGGGATTCAGAATGGGAAACTATCGGATTGCCGTCTTGCCAGGGGATGGCATCGGCAAAGAAGTGACGTCCGGAGCGGTCGAGGTATTGAAAGCGGTCGGCATCCGGTTTGGCCACGAGTTTACGTTTGAATATGGATTGATCGGTGGAGCGGCGATCGATGAGGCGGGGACGCCGCTCCCCGAGGAAACGCTCCGCCTTTGCCGAGAAAGCGATGCGGTGCTGCTTGGGGCGGTCGGCGGTCCGAAGTGGGATGACCACCCTCCGCATTTGCGCCCGGAAAAAGGATTGCTTGCCATTCGCAAGCAGCTCGACTTATATGCCAACTTGCGGCCGGTTGTTTGCTATGACAGTTTGGTTTCCGCTTCGCCGTTAAAACCGGATCTCGTGCAAGGCGTCGATTTTGTCATCGTCCGCGAGCTGACCGGCGGCATTTACTTCGGCCAGCCGAGCGGCCGCGTCATCGAAAACGGCGAAGAAAAAGCAGTGGACACCTTGTTATATAAAAAGGAAGAAATTGAGCGGATCGTCCGCATGGCGTTTATACTCGCACGCGGGCGGAAGAAAAAAGTGACTTCGGTCGACAAGGCGAACGTCCTTTCGTCAAGCCGTCTATGGCGGGAAGTGGCCGAAGAGGTGGCGAAGCAGTTTCCGGACGTCACGCTTGAGCATATGCTTGTTGACAATGCCGCGATGCAGCTCATCCGCGCGCCGAAGCAGTTTGATGTCATTGTGACAGAAAACATGTTTGGCGACATTTTAAGCGATGAAGCCTCCATGTTGTCCGGTTCGCTCGGGATGCTGCCGTCAGCCAGCTTATCCGCTTCCGGTCCGAGCTTGTATGAGCCGGTGCACGGTTCAGCGCCTGATATCGCCGGCATGAACAAAGCCAATCCGATTGCGGCGATTTTGTCAGCCGCGATGATGCTTCGCCTGTCGTTCGGGCTCACCGCGGAAGCGGAGGCGGTAGAGCACGCGGTGCGGCAGGCGCTCGCCCTAGGTTTGCGCACCGCCGACTTGGCGTCAAGCGGCGGCCGCATCGTATCAACGAACGAAATGGTCGAAGAAATCAAAACGGCGGTGCTGGATTATACGGCCATTGCTCAAATTATGACCGTTTATGCCTAAGACGTGCGAGGTGAAAGCCAATGAAGCCGAAAACGATCATCGATAAAATTTGGGAAAATCACGTCGTCTACCGTGAGGAGGGCAAACCGGATTTATTGTACATCGATTTGCACTTAGTGCATGAAGTGACCTCGCCGCAAGCGTTTGAAGGGTTGCGGCAAAAAGGGCGGAAGGTGCGGCGGCCGGATTTGACCTTTGCGACGATGGACCATAACGTGCCGACCGTTAACCGATTTGTGATTACCGACGAAGTGGCGCGCAACCAAATCGCTGCGCTTGAGCGCAACTGCCGCGAGTTCGGCATTCCGCTCGCCGACCTAAACAGCGAAGAGCAAGGAATCGTTCACGTCATCGGCCCAGAGCTCGGTTTAACCCAGCCGGGAAAAACGATCGTTTGCGGCGACAGCCATACGTCGACGCACGGGGCGTTTGGCGCCTTGGCGTTTGGCATCGGCACGAGCGAAGTCGAGCATGTATTGGCTACACAAACGCTTTGGCAGCATAAGCCGAAAACGCTGCAAATCTGCATCAACGGCCGCCTCGGCAAAGGAGTGACCGCCAAAGACGTCATCTTGGCCATTATCGGCCGCTATGGCGTTGGCGTCGGCACCGGTTATATTATCGAATTTACAGGCGAAGCGATCCGACGCATGTCGATGGAAGAGCGAATGACGATTTGCAACATGTCGATTGAAGCTGGGGCGAGAGCCGGCCTCATCAGCCCGGATGAAACAACGTTTGCCTATTTGCGCGGCCGCAAATATGCGCCAAAAGGCGAGGAGTTTGACAAGGCGGTGGAACGGTGGCGGGCGCTTGCAAGCGATGAGGGGGCGGAATACGATAAAACGATTGAAATCGATGCGTCGACGATCGCTCCGATGGTGACGTGGGGGACGAACCCCGCGATGAGCACTTCCGTCGATGGCGTCGTGCCGCATCCCGAGCAATTTGAAAGCAAAACAGAGCAAAACGCGGTGCGCCGGGCGCTTGAGTACATGGGGCTTGAGCCGGGCACGCCGATTACGGATATTCCGGTGCAGCACGTCTTCATCGGTTCGTGCACTAACTCACGCCTCAGCGATTTGCGCGCGGCGGCGAGCATCGTGAAAGGGAAAAAAGTGGCTCCGGGTGTACGGGCGCTCGTCGTGCCTGGATCGCAGCAAGTGAAAAAACAAGCCGAAGCGGAAGGGTTGGCGCAAATTTTCATCGACGCCGGTTTTGAATGGCGCGACTCCGGCTGCAGCGCCTGTTTGGGCATGAACCCGGATATCATCCCAGAAGGCGAGCACTGTGCGTCAACATCGAACCGCAACTTTGAAGGGCGGCAAGGAAAAGGGGCGCGCACGCATCTCGTCAGCCCGGTGATGGCCGCGGCGGCTGCGATTTACGGACATTTTGTCGATGTGCGCCAGCTTGAAGCCGAGCCGGTCTGTTAAATTGACGATCGTGATGGCAAAAGAGGCGGCGCGGCATCCTAGGAAGCCGAGCTCCTTTGCCATCAGTGACATCCATAACGGAAGGGGGAAAGGACGATGAAGCCGTTTACGATCCATCGCGGAAAAACCGCCGGCATCGATCGGGCGAATATTGATACCGATCAAATCATTCCAAAGCAGTTTTTGAAACGGATTGAACGCACCGGCTTTGGCCAGTTTCTCTTTTACGATTGGCGGTATTTGAGCGACGGCACGCCAAATCCGGAGTTTGAGCTCAACCGCCCGGAAAACGAAGGGGCGACGATTTTAGTTGCCGACGAAAATTTCGGTTGCGGTTCATCGCGCGAACATGCGCCGTGGGCGCTGCAAGATTACGGATTCCGCGTAATCATTGCCCCATCGTTTGCCGACATTTTTTACAACAACTGCTTAAAAAATGGGCTGTTGCCGATCCGGCTGGATAAAGAGGATGTCCGCTACTTGCTGCGCCAAAGCGAGCGCGCAGACTATGAACTGACGGTTTCGCTTGAAGAACAGCGGGTATTTGACGATGAAGGATTTTCGCGTCCGTTTGACATTGACCCGTATCGAAAACAGCTGTTGCTAAAAGGATGGGACGAAATTGATTTGACGTTTGTGTACGAAGCGCATATCGCTGCCTACGAAAGACGGCATTGTCCACGGCCGTAAGCGCCATGTGTTCCGGGCGGCAAGGAGAGATGGGTTGCTCTGCCAATCGGCGGGAGCAGCCTTTTTCGTGTTTGACGGCGCCTGCGTCCAGGGGCCGGCTGCTTTTTGGCAAACAAGCGGTTTGTGTTACCCAGCAAGGCGCGGGTTGTTTCGCGAGGGAAAACTTGTTACACTGATGGTAAATGCAAATGGGAGCGGGCGAAGATGGCCGGGAAAAAAGGAAAAATCATCATGTTTCCGCAAACGAAAGAACGGCTGATGGAAGAGGCGTTTGCTGCGCTCGAGGCGAAGCGGTATAAAGAAGCGCTCCGCTTTTTGCGCGCCGCCGAACAGCTTGGCGACCACAGCTTTCCGGTTCGGCTTGGGTTGGCTGTCTGTTGCTATGAGCTTGGGGAATATGATGAGGCGGAGCGGCGTCTTGCCGGTTTGCTTGACGAGCGACCGGGCAACGGTGAACTGTTGCAAATGTATATTGCCATATTGTTGCAAACGAATCGATACAGCAAGGCCGAAACCGTGATCCGCCACGCCTTGCGCCGTCCGTCGTTATCCGTTTCGCTGCGCGAACAGCTTCACCAGCTGCTTCGATTCAGTGAAAAAATGAATGCCCGCACGCTTCCGCCCGCGGAGTGGAAGCGGGTGAGACGGCTGCTTGAGTCCGGGGACATTGCTGAGCAGCTGCAACTGATTAAACAACTGGAAAAAGAAGACATCGATCCGGTGCTGCCGTTGCTCAAGCAATATTTACGCGCACCGGAAAAAAGCCCGATGGCGAAAACGATGCTTCTTCGCCTGTTGACAGGGAAGCGAGTCAATGAAACGGTGACGGTTGAAAAATTTGGCCGTTGCATGGAGGTTGTCCCGTCAGCGTTGGACGAACAGACGGAAACGGAATTTGCTTCATCGCTGCTGGGTCGGCTTGAACAGCAGCTCGCGGCGGAAAGCCCGAGTTTGTACGAAACGGCGGCGGAAATTTGGCTTCGCTATGCATATGTGTTGTACCCGTTTCCGCCGGAGCCGGCGGATGCAGCGGCCTGGCTTGCTGCTCTCCATTGGATGGCGAGCCGATTTTTAGGCTTGGATGCTGACGCGACCGCCTTGGCCGACCGCTACGGTGTGGAGGCGGCGGAGATGGCAAGGCTTTGCCAAAAGCTATACGAAATAGAGGAACTTTCCTCCCTCTAATGGCTCGTTCTCTGTTGAAACATGGCTGTTGTATGTTATAATATAATGGCTGTGCTATGTATCTGTTTTCGCATACTTGTCTACATAATCGGGCATCATAAAAAGATCTGGACAAGCGGAGTGCGCTATGGTCCGAGCAATGATTTCAGGTGGAGGGAACAAGGATGTCAGTCAAATGGGAAAAGCTTGAAGGGAACGAAGGCGTATTGACCGTTGAGGTTGACGCCGAGAAAGTGAACAAAGGCTTGGACGCCGCGTTTAAAAAAGTGGTGAAAAACATCACGCTTCCGGGCTTCCGCAAGGGGAAAGTGCCGCGCGTTCTGTTTGAAAAACGCTTCGGCGTCGAAGCGCTCTATCAAGATGCGCTCGACATTTTGCTGCCAGAGGCGTATGCCAAAGCCGTCGAAGAGGCAGGCATCGAACCGGTGTCAATGCCGGAGATTGACATTGAGCAAATGGAAAAAGGCAAAAGCTTAATTTTCAAAGCGAAAGTGACCGTAAAGCCGGAAGTGAAGCTCGGTCAATACAAAGGGCTTGAAGTGGAAAAAATGGATACAACCGTGACGGACGAAGATGTCGAAAACGAACTGAAACGCCTGCAAGAAGATTACGCTGAACTTGTCGTGAAAGAAGACGGGACAGTGGAAAACGGTGATACGGTCGTCATCGATTTCGAAGGATTTGTCGACGGCGAGCCGTTTGAAGGCGGCAAGGCGGAGAACTATTCGCTTGAAATCGGCTCTGGAACGTTCATTCCGGGGTTTGAAGAACAGCTTGTTGGCATGAAAGCCGGCGAGGAAAAAGAAATCCAAGTCACATTCCCGGATGAATACCACGCAAAGCAATTGGCCGGCAAACCGGCGACGTTTAAAGTGCAAGTGCATGAAGTGAAAGCGAAACAGTTGCCGGCGCTTGACGATGAGTTTGCCAAAGACGTCGATGAAGAAGTCGAAACGCTTGACGAACTGAAGGCGAAAATTCGCGCCCGTTTGGAAGAGGCGAAAAAGAACGAGGCGGAGACTGCCTTGCGCAATGCGGTTGTCGAAAAAGCGGCAGCCAACGCCGAAATGGATATTCCAGAGGTCATGATCAAAAATGAAACAGACCGGATGCTTCGCGAATTTGACCAACGCCTGCAAATGCAAGGTCTGAACTTGCAGTTGTATTACCAATTCTCCGGCCAAGATGAAGCGTCGTTGCGCGAGCAAATGAAAGAAGATGCCGAAAAACGGGTGCGCGCGGCGTTGACGCTTGAAGCGATCGCGAAGGCCGAAAACATTGAAGTAACCGACGAGGAAGTAAACAAAGAGCTCGAAAAAATGGCGGAAGCCTACAAGCTGAGCGTGGACAAGCTGAAAGAGCTGCTCGGCAGCTTAGATGGCGTCAAAGAAGATTTGAAATGGCGGAAAACAGTCGATTTTCTTGTAGAGCACAGCAAGGTTGCGGCATAATATATCTTAAGGAAAGAACAAGGCGCGAGACGTTCGTGCCTTGTTCTTTATCCACAACAATGGCGCCTGAGCGGCAATTTTCAAACTTTTCTAAACAAATAACAGTTTTTTCATTCGCTTTTTCAGGAACATTTATGGTAAAATAGCGAATACATACGTTTTTACGACATAAGAGATGGCGGAAATGGATACATAAGCAGGCGCGATTTCGTTGGCAAGGGGTGAATGATATGTTTAAATTCAATGATGAAAAAGGGCAGTTGAAATGCTCGTTCTGCGGCAAAACACAGGATCAAGTGCGAAAGCTCGTTGCCGGTCCGGGGGTTTACATTTGCGACGAGTGCATTGAGCTATGCACGGAAATTGTTGAAGAGGAGCTCGGCAATGAAGAGGAATTTGAATTTAAAGACGTGCCGAAACCGTTGGAAATTCGGGAAATTCTAGATGAGTACGTCATCGGTCAAGATGAGGCGAAAAAATCGCTCGCCGTTGCTGTTTACAATCATTATAAACGGATCAATTCCGGCAGCAAAATCGATGATGTCGAGCTGTCGAAAAGCAACATTTTAATGATCGGGCCGACCGGGAGCGGGAAAACGCTGCTGGCGCAAACATTGGCGCGCATTTTGAACGTGCCGTTTGCCATCGCCGATGCCACCTCGCTTACAGAGGCCGGCTATGTTGGCGAAGACGTCGAAAACATTTTGTTAAAGCTCATCCAAGCGGCTGATTATGACGTCGAACGGGCGGAAAAAGGCATTATCTACATCGATGAAATTGACAAAATCGCCCGCAAATCGGAAAACCCTTCCATCACTCGCGACGTATCCGGCGAAGGGGTGCAACAGGCGCTGTTGAAAATTTTAGAAGGCACCATTGCCAGCGTTCCGCCGCAGGGCGGCCGCAAACATCCGCATCAAGAATTCATTCAAATCGATACGACGAACATTTTGTTCATTTGCGGTGGAGCGTTTGATGGCATTGAGCCGATCATCAAGCGCCGTCTTGGCAAAAAAGTGATCGGTTTTGGCGCGGAAATGAACCAGACGGATGTCGACGAGAAAAACTTGTTGTCGAAAGTGCTGCCGGAAGACTTGCTCAAATTCGGACTTATTCCGGAGTTCATCGGCCGTCTGCCGGTCATTACGACGCTCGAGCCGCTCGACGAACAGGCGTTGATCGACATTTTGACGAAACCGAAAAATGCCATTGTGAAGCAATACCAAAAAATGCTTGAGCTTGACGGCGTTGAGCTCGAGTTTGAAGAAGCGGCGCTCCGTGAAATCGCGAAAAAAGCGATTGAGCGGAAAACGGGCGCGCGTGGCCTTCGCTCGATCATCGAAGGCATTATGCTCGATGTGATGTTTGAGCTGCCGTCGCGCGAAGATGTGCAAAAGTGCATCATCACGCTCGACACGGTGCGCGGCACAAAGCCGCCGACGCTGATCCGTCATGATGGCACCGTCATCGAGCTGGAACGGAAAACATCTGCCTGATGGGAAAACCGCCTTTTTTCGGCGGTTTCTTTTTTTGCCGCCCATGCCCTGGGCGCCGGTCGGCGCTTTTTTGGTTTATTCCCGCCAGTTCGCGGAGATACTATCATACTACATACCATCTAAAGGCAGGAGGATATCGGGGCATGGATTGGACGAACATCGTACTGGTCATACAGCTGTTTTTCGGGGTCATCATCGGCCTTTATTTTTGGAATTTGCTAAGAGGGCAGCGTGTGCAAAAAGTTTCGATTGATAAAGAGTCGCGCAAAGAGATGGAACAGCTCCGCAAGCTGCGTTCGATTTCGCTCACCGAGCCGCTGGCGGAAAAAGTGCGGCCGAAAAGTTTTGACGACATCGTCGGTCAGGAAGACGGCATCAAGGCGTTAAAAGCCGCTTTATGCGGCCCCAACCCGCAACATGTCATCATTTACGGGCCGCCCGGCGTCGGCAAGACGGCAGCTGCTCGGCTCGTGCTTGAGGAAGCGAAAAAAAATCCGCTCTCCCCGTTTAAGAAAAATGCGGTGTTCGTGGAGCTTGACGCGACGACGGCGCGCTTTGACGAGCGCGGCATCGCCGACCCCCTCATCGGCTCGGTGCACGACCCGATTTACCAGGGGGCCGGGGCGATGGGGCAAGCCGGCATTCCTCAGCCGAAGCAAGGGGCGGTGACGAACGCCCACGGGGGCGTTTTATTCATCGACGAAATCGGCGAGCTTCATCCGATCCAAATGAACAAGTTGTTGAAAGTGCTTGAGGACCGGAAAGTATTTTTTGAAAGCGCCTATTACAGCAAAGAAAATCCGCAAATCCCAAGCCATATTCACGATATTTTCCAAAATGGACTGCCGGCTGATTTCCGTCTTGTCGGGGCGACGACGCGCACGCCGAACGAAATTCCTCCGGCCATTCGCTCTCGCTGCCTGGAAGTATTTTTCCGTGAATTGGACCAAGATGAAATCGCCCTCATCGCGAAAAAGGCGGCGGAAAAAATCCGCTTGAACGTGTCAGAAAGCGGCATTCGCCTCCTTGCCGCCTATGCGCGCAACGGGCGGGAGGCGGTCAACATGATGCAAATTGCCGCTGGCCTAGCCATCACGGAAAACCGAGAAAACATTTTGGACAAAGATATTGAATGGGTCATTCAATCGAGCCAAATGACTCCGCGCTATGAGAAGAAAATCGCTTCCGCTCCGGCGGTCGGCGTCGTCAATGGCCTTGCCGTGTACGGCCCGAACACCGGCGCGCTGTTGGAAATTGAGGTGACCGCTTTGCCGGCCAAAGGGAAAGGGTCGATCAATGTCACCGGCATTGTCGAGGAGGAAAGCATCGGCAGTGCAGAAAAATCGGTGCGGCGCAAAAGCATGGCGCGCGGCTCGGCGGAAAACGTCATTACGGTGTTGCGGGCGATGGGCGTGCCAGCGGACCGCTACGACATTCATGTCAACTTTCCGGGCGGGGTGCCGGTTGACGGCCCGTCAGCCGGGGTGGCGATTGCCGTCGGCATTTATTCCGCCATCTACCAGCTGCCAGTCGATCATACGGTCGCGATGACCGGAGAAATCAGCATCCGTGGCTGCGTGAAACCGGTCGGCGGCGTGTTCGCCAAAATCAAAGCGGCCAAACAAGCCGGGGCGAAAAAAGTCATCATCCCGATTGAGAATATGCAATCGTTGCTAGGCGAAGTCAGCGGCATTCAAATCATCGCCGTCCGCCGCCTCGAGGAAGTGCTCGTCCATGTGTTCGGCGAAGAGGCGCTCCGCCGCGGCCCCGCGCTGCTGCCAGCGGCTATGGACCGCTCGGAGAAAAAGCTCGTCTAGCCAAAGGAAACGGCGGCAAGGCGAACGATTGGCAACGAAAGCGGGCGGTCCGCTCGTAACCGAGTCGGGCGGTTCGCCCGGCTTCTCTTTTATGTACGGCTTCGGCGCAAGCGGATCGTCGCTGAAGTCGGTTTTTCTTTGCCTGCAGACGGAGCGCCGCGCGCTTTTTCGTTCGTCAAATTTTACAAACCCGGCTGCCGTACTATACAATAAACGAATAGAAGCGAGAGATGGAGGTGTTCGGCGTGAACGGAAAGAAAAAGGAGACGGTCGTTCCGCTTTTGCCGCTGCGTGGGCTGCTCGTGTTTCCGACGATGGTGCTCCATTTGGATGTCGGGCGCGAGAAATCGGTCAAAGCGCTCGAACAAGCCATGGTTGAGGATCATATGATTTTGCTGACGTCGCAAAAAGACGTTGCCATCGACGAACCGGACATGGATGACTTATATAAAATGGGAACGATCGCGCGCGTCAAGCAACTTCTAAAACTCCCGAACGGCACGTTCCGCGTGCTTGTCGAAGGCGTCGCTCGGGCGCTCATTACGGAAGTGATCAGCGAGGAGCCGTACTTTCTCGTCAAAGTCGAAAAGTTTGCTGATCGGGCGGCGAAAGATTTAGAAGATGAGGCGCTCAAGCGGACGATGCTTGAATATTTCGAGCAGTACATAAACTTGTCCAAGCGGCTGTCGGTCGACATTTACGCCTCGATCGTCGACATCGATGAGCCGGGGCGAATGGCGGACATCATCGCCTCGCACTTGCCGCTTAAGCTTGAGGAAAAGCAGCGCATTTTAGAAACGATCGACGTGAAAGAGCGCCTCAATAAAATCATCCAAATTTTGCACAACGAAAAAGAAGTGCTCCAGCTTGAGAAAAAGATCAGCGCCCGCGTCAAGCAGTCGATGGAGCGGACGCAAAAAGAGTATTATTTGCGCGAGCAAATGAAGGCGATTCAAAAAGAGCTTGGCGAAAAAGAAGGAAAAACGGGCGAAGTCGAGGAGCTGAAAGAAAAAATCGAGGCGGCCGGCATGCCGGAGCATGTGAAACAAACGGCATTGAAAGAGCTTGACCGCTATGAAAAAATTCCGGCGACCTCAGCGGAAAGCGCAGTCATTCGCAACTACCTCGATTGGCTCATCGCCTTGCCGTGGTCGAAAGAAACGGAAGACATCCACGACATTAAGCGGGCGGAAGCGATTTTAAACGAGGAGCATTACGGGCTCGATAAAGTGAAAGAACGGGTGCTTGAATTTTTATCCGTCAAGCAGCTGACGAAATCGTTAAAAGGTCCGATTCTTTGCCTCGCCGGACCGCCGGGGGTCGGCAAAACGTCGCTCGCCCGCTCGATTGCCAAAGCGCTCGGCCGCCGCTTCGTCCGCGTTTCGCTCGGCGGCGTCCGCGACGAATCGGAAATTCGCGGCCATCGCCGCACGTATGTCGGCGCCATGCCGGGACGCATTATCCAGGGGATGAAAAAAGCAGGCACGATCAACCCCGTCTTCTTGCTTGATGAAATCGACAAAATGTCGAGCGATTTCCGTGGCGATCCATCGGCGGCCATGCTGGAGGTGCTTGACCCGGAGCAAAATCATACGTTCAGCGACCATTACATTGAAGAGCCGTACGATCTATCGAAAGTCATGTTTATCGCCACGGCCAACCATTTGGCGGCGATTCCGCAGCCGCTCTTGGACCGGATGGAAGTGATCCACATACCAGGCTACACAGAAGAGGAGAAGCTGCATATCGCCAAGCGGCATTTGCTGCCGAAACAAATCACCGAGCACGGGCTGAAAAAGGCGGCGTTGCAAATTCGCGATGACGCGATGCTCGATATCATCCGCCATTATACGCGCGAAGCCGGGGTGCGGGAGCTTGAGCGGCAGCTCGCCGCTATCTGCCGAAAAGCGGCCCGCCTCATCGTTTCCGGCGAGAAAAAGCGGGTTGTGATCACAGAAAACAATCTTGAGGAATTTTTAGGGAAGCGAAAATACCGCTACGGCCGAGCCGAGGCGGAAGACCAAGTTGGCGTGGCGACCGGGCTGGCGTATACGGCGTTTGGCGGCGATACGCTCGCCATCGAAGTGTCGCTCGCGCCAGGCAATGGGAAACTCGTGCTGACCGGCAAGCTCGGCGATGTCATGAAAGAATCAGCGCAAGCGGCGTTCAGCTACGTGCGGTCGCGCGCTGAGGAGCTTGACATTGATCCGAAGTTCCATGAGAAATATGATATTCACATCCACGTTCCGGAAGGAGCGGTGCCGAAAGACGGGCCATCGGCCGGCATTACGATTGCGACCGCACTCATTTCCGCTTTGACGGGCAAGCCGGTGAGCCGCTTTGTCGGCATGACCGGGGAAATTACGCTGCGCGGCCGCGTTCTTGCGATCGGGGGGCTGAAAGAGAAAACGTTAAGCGCCCATCGTGCCGGATTGAAAACCGTCATTTTGCCGAAAGACAATGAAAAAGATTTGGCTGACATTCCGGAAACGGTGAAGCGCGACTTGCGCTTTGTGCTCGTCTCTCATCTCGATGAGGTGCTGCCGCACGCGCTGGTGGGGTGGAAGCGATGAATGTGAAGAAAGCAGAGCTTGTGACCAGTGCCGTCAAGCCGGAACAATATCCGGACGGCGGACGGCCGGAGGTGGCGCTCGCCGGCCGTTCGAACGTCGGCAAATCATCATTCATCAACAAAATGATCAACCGGAAAAACTTGGCGCGCACCTCCTCAAAGCCAGGTAAAACGCAAACGTTGAATTTTTATTTGATTAACGACTCGTTTTACTTTGTGGACGTGCCAGGTTATGGGTTCGCCCGCGTGTCGAAGCAGGAGCGGCAAAAATGGGGGAACATGATGGAGACGTACTTTACGACGCGCGAGGTGCTTAAGGCGGCGGTCCTGCTCGTTGATTTGCGCCATCCGCCGACGAAAGACGATGTGATGATGTACGAGTTTTTAAAACATTACGAGATCCCGGTGATCGTCATCGCGACGAAAGCGGATAAAGTGCCGCGCGGCAAGCATCAAAAACACGCGAAAATCGCGCGCGAGACGCTGCGGATGGCTGACGGCGACCCGCTCATTTTGTTTTCCGCCGAGACCGGACAAGGGAAAGACGAAGCATGGGCGGCGCTTTTGCCGTTTGTGGCCTCATGACGAAAACACCAGCGATTCCGCTGGTGTTTTCACTTCCAAGGCTATTTTCGCCTAGTCCATAATATATAGACGCCGATGGCGATGAGTCCGAGCGGCCAAAACTTCCAGACAGAGGAAAGTCCGGCTTGGACGAGGTGAAAGAATGGCTGGCCGCGCCCGGAAAACGTCAGCACGACAGCGAGAAGCAAAAAAAGCACGCCAAAGCCGGCCCCGCCTTTTTGTTTGCGGCTGCTGGCGAAAAAAGCGAGCGCGATGAGGAAAAAAAACATGTTCACGCCGCGGGGCCAGGCCGAAAATGCACTCGCAAGGAGCAACTCAACGCCAAATCCGAGTAAAAGAAAGCCGGGGAAAAGGTAAGCATATTCGCGCGCTGAATGCGCCTGGCCAAGCAAAGCCGCGCCGCAAATGGCAAGCAAGGCCGGCCACCCTTGGAAGAAATGGAAAAGGGGGGATTCCATCTGTCCGGCGAGAAAATACAGTCCGAGGCCAATGAATAAGATGCCGGCGAATACCGTTCGGGTTTTCATGATCGTCGCGTCCTCCGTTTCCCTTTTGGACATGTTTATGATAGAATGATCACTGTCTACAGTTTAGCATAGCTTTGGAGGCATGTTCACAATTTTTTCAAACCGGAACGATGGACGGTTGTGATATAATGATAAAAGGGATTCGGTCAATAAGGGGGTTGGCATCGTGCAAATCGTAGTCGTTGGCGTCGACTATAAAACCGCCCCTGTAGAAATCCGCGAAAAGCTCGCGTTTGCGGAAGCGGAACTCGGTGCGGCGATGAAACAGCTCGCCAAGCAAAAAAGCGTGCTCGAAAATGTGATCGTCTCGACGTGCAACCGGACGGAAGTTTATGCAGTGGTTGATCAACTGCATACCGGCCGTTACTATATGAAAGCATTTTTAGCCGAATGGTTTGGCGTCAAAGTGGAAGCGATTGCTCCGTATTTGCGTGTGCTTGAAGGAGAGGCGGCCATAAAGCATTTGTTCCGCGTGGCGGCCGGCCTTGATTCGATGGTGCTTGGGGAAACGCAAATTTTAGGGCAAGTGAAAGACAGCTATTTGCTCGCTCAAGAGGTCGGGACGAGCGGCACGATTTTCAATCATCTGTTCAAGCAGGCGGTGACGTTTGCGAAGCGCGCCCACTCGGAAACGGGCATCGGCGCGCACGCTGTATCGGTCAGCTATGCGGCGGTTGAGCTGGCGAAGAAAATTTTCGGCCGCCTTGCCGGCAAGCACGTCTTGATTATCGGGGCCGGCAAAATGGGGACGCTGGCGGCGCAAAACTTGTACGGCAGCGGCGTCGGGAAGGTGACGGTCGTCAATCGGACGCTTGAAAAAGCGCAACAGCTTGCTAAGCAGTTTGCCGGCGAAGCGAAGCCGCTCGGCGAATTGTCATGCGCTTTGCTGGAAGCGGATATCGTCATCAGCTCGACGGGAGCCAAAGGCTATATTTTGACGAAGGAAATGGTGGCGCCGCTTGAGAAAATGCGCAAAGGCCGCCCGCTCTTTATGGTTGACATCGCGGTGCCGAGGGATTTGGATCCGGCGTTGGCTGATTTGGAAACGGTGTTTTTGTACGACATTGACGATTTGCAAGATGTGGTGGCGGCCAACTTGGCGGAACGGCAAAAGGCAGCGGCTCGCATTGAAATGATGATCGAAGCGGAACTTATGGCGTTCAGCCAATGGCTGCAGACGCTCGGCGTCGTGCCAGTCATTGCCGCATTGCGCGAAAAGGCGCTGGCCATCCAAGCGGAAACGATGAAAAGTTTGGAGCGGAAACTGCCGCATTTGTCGGAGCGCGACTGGAAAGTGTTGAATAAGCATACGAAAAGCATTATTAACCAGCTGCTCCGCGATCCGATTTTGCAGGCGAAGGAACTCGCTGCCGGCCCGAATGCCGAGGAGGCGCTTTTGCTGTTTATGAAAATTTTCAATATCGAAGATGCGGTGAAAGCCGAGCGGCATATGCAGCAGGCGAAATCCGTGCAATGCGATGAACAAGACGCGGAAGCGGTCCGTGCCGCCCGCCCATCATGGCAGCTGTAAGGTGGGATGGATGGTGGCGCTGTTGTATGAGTTGTCTATTTTGCTTTACATCGCTTCGATCCTATTCTATTTCATCGATTTTTTGCAACAAAACCGGAAGGCGAACGACATCGCCTTCTGGTTGCTTTCTATTGTGTGGCTTTTGCAGACAGTGACGTTTGTTTCTCGCATCATGGAGACGAAGCGCTTTCCGATTTTAACGATGTCGGAAGGGCTTTATTTTTACGCTTGGCTGCTCATTACGCTGTCGCTCGTCATCAATCGGCTGCTGCGCGTCGATTTCATCGTCTTTTTTACGAACGTGCTTGCTTTTTTTATTTTGGCCATTCATACGTTCGCACCGTCTTCGCAGTCGCCGGCTGTTGCGGAGCGGCTCGTTTCGGAGCTGCTTATCATCCACATCACCCTTTCGCTCGGAGCGTATGCGGCGTTTACGCTGTCGTTTCTGTTTTCGGTGCTTTACATGTTGCAGTACAGTTTGCTGAAAAAGAAAAAGTGGGGGGCGCGCCTTTGGCGCATGGCGGATTTGTCGCGGCTTGATTTTTTGTCGTATGTTTTAAATGCGCTCGGCTTGCCTATGTTGTTATTAGGGCTCATTCTTGGCGTGATTTGGGCGTATATTCAAATCGACCATTTCCATTGGTATGATGCGAAAGTGCTCGGGTCGTTTGTCGTTCTTCTCGTCTATGGAGTCTATTTTTACAAGCGAGCCGTCCGGCAGATGCAAGGGAAGGCGATCGCGCTATGGAATATCGGTTCGTTTTTATTTTTGCTTGTCAACTTTTTCTTGTTTGGCAGTTTGTCAAAATTTCATTTTTGGTATTCGTAATTGAGGTGGAACGAGATGCGGAACATTGTCGTTGGCTCGCGGCGCAGCAAGCTTGCCTTGACCCAGACGAAGTGGGTGATCAACGAATTGAAACAGCTTGGGGCGCCGTTTACGTTTGAAGTGAAAGAAATCGTCACGAAAGGAGATCGGGTGCTTGATGTTACGCTCTCGAAAGTCGGGGGCAAAGGGTTGTTTGTGAAAGAGATTGAGCATGAATTGCTCGCCGGCGGCATCGATATGGCGGTCCATAGCATGAAAGATATGCCGGCTGTGCTGCCCGAAGGTTTAGTGATCGGTGCGGTTCCGCGCCGCGAAGATGCACGCGATGTGCTTGTCAGCAAAGGAAACCGGATGCTCTCCGACTTGCCGCCTGGGTCGGTCATTGGCACGAGCAGCTTGCGCCGTTCGGCGCAGCTGCTTGCCTATCGCCCGGATTTGACGATCAAATGGATTCGCGGCAATATTGACACAAGGTTGGCGAAGCTCGAAAGCGAAGAGTACGATGCGATCGTGCTGGCGGCGGCGGGTCTTGCGCGCATGGGTTGGGGCGATGACGTCATCAGCGACTATCTTCCTTTTGATGTCTGTGTTCCGGCGGTCGGCCAAGGGGCGCTGGCGGTCGAATGCCGGGAGGATGATGACGAATTGCGCCAATGGCTCAGCCGGTTAAACGACGAGCAAACCGAGCGGGCTGTTCGGGCGGAGCGCGCCTTTTTGCAGCAAATGGAAGGCGGCTGTCAAGTGCCGATTGCCGGCTACGCTGAAGCAGACGGCGGCATGGTGCGCCTCACGGCCCTTGTCGCTTCGCCGGATGGAAAAGAAAAGTATAAAGAAATGGTCACGGGCGCCGATCCGGAGGCCGTCGGCCGGCAGGCGGCCGCTGTCTTGATCGAACAAGGGGCGAAAGCGCTCATCGAGCGGGTGAAACAGGAGTTGAGCCAATCATGACACACAGCGCGCTCGCCGGCAAAACGGTGCTCGTGACGCGCGGCAAAGAGCAGGCCGCGTCATTTTCTGCCAAGCTGCGCGCTGTCGGCGCCGTGCCGGTCGAGATCCCGCTCATTGCCATTCGACCGGCGGCGCCGGAAGAAATCGCTTCTATGGTTGAGCGGCTTGGCGAATACCGTTGGCTCGTTTTCACAAGCGCGAACGCCGTCCGCTTCTTTTTTCCACATGTTTCGTTGCCGCGTCCGCTGCCGGAGATGGCTGTCGTCGGCCGGAAAACAGCGGCGGCGCTCGCCGAGCATGGTCTTTCCCCGGCGCTCGTGCCGGATGATTACACGGCTGAACGGCTGGCTGACTTGCTCATGCCGCGCGTCAAACAAGGCGACCGGGTGCTGTTTGTCAAAGGCAATTTGGCGCGCCCGACCTTGCCTGAGGCGTTGCGAAACGCCGGCGCCGCGGTCGACGAGCTCACGGTGTATGAGACCGAGCCTGATGAAAGCGGCCGGGAGCGGTTGTTGTCGCTGCTGCGCCGGCGGGAGCTTGATGCGGTCACCTTGATGAGCCCGTCGACGGTTGACAGCCTTGTCCGCCTTCTCGACAAAGAAGCGGATGTCCTTCTTTCCGGTGTTGCGGTCGCCTGCATCGGACCGGTGACGAAAGAAGCGGCCGAGCGGGCGGGCATTCCGGTCCATATTTGTCCGACGGATTACACCACGGATGGTATAATCAAAGCGATGGAACAATATTTTTCCATGGAGGGACGATGAATGGCACTGTCATTTGACCGCCATCGCCGTCTGCGGCAAACGGCTGCGATTCGGGCGATGGTGCGTGAGACGCATCTTCGCGTCGAGGATCTCATTTATCCGCTGTTTGTGGTCGAGGGAAGCGGCATTAAGCGGGAAGTGCCGTCGATGCCAGGGGTTTACCATTTGTCGCTTGACCGCTTATCCGAGGAAGTGGACGACATTGCCAAGCTTGGCATTCCCGCCGTCATGGTGTTTGGCGTGCCGAATGAAAAAGATGAAGTCGGTTCGCAGGCGTATTGCGAAACAGGGATTGTTCAGCGGGCGATCCGCCAAATCAAAGCCGAACACAAAGATCTAGTCGTCATTGCGGATACGTGTTTATGTGAATATACGAGCCACGGCCATTGCGGCGTCGTCGAAAACGAGCGTGTGCTGAACGACCCGTCGCTCGAGCTCCTCACCAAAACGGCGGTGAGCCAAGCGCAAGCCGGCGCCGACATCATCGCGCCGTCGAACATGATGGACGGCTTTGTCGCCGCCATTCGCCGTGGGCTTGATGAAGCAGGGTTTGAGTATGTGCCGATCATGTCGTATGCAATCAAATACGCTTCGGCGTTTTACGGCCCGTTCCGTGATGCCGCCGACAGCGCGCCGCAGTTTGGCGACCGGAAGACGTACCAAATGGATCCGGCCAACCGCCTTGAGGCGTTTCGCGAGGCGGAGTCGGATGTCAAAGAAGGCGCTGATTTCTTGATGGTGAAGCCAGCGCTTGCCTACATGGATATTATCCGCGACGTCAAAAACCGTTTTCCGTTGCCGCTTGTCGCCTATAACGTGAGCGGCGAGTATGCGATGGTCAAAGCGGCGGCGCAAAACGGTTGGATCGATGAGAAGCCGGTCGTCATGGAAATGTTGACAGGGATGAAACGGGCGGGCGCGGATTTGATCATTACGTATTTTGCCAAAGATGTCGCCCGCTGGCTGGCTGAATAGAGAGGAGGGCGGAATGATGCGGAGCTATGAACGGTCAAAGGCAGCATACGAAGAAGCGGTGAAATTGATGCCGGGCGGGGTGAACAGCCCGGTGCGCGCCTTCAAGTCGGTCGGGATGACGCCGATTTTTATGGCGCGCGGCCAAGGAGCGAAAATTTACGATATTGACGGCAATGAGTACATTGATTACGTACTGTCATGGGGGCCGCTCATTTTAGGGCATGCCAACCCGCAGGTCGTGGAAGCGTTGAAGCGCGTGGCGGAACAAGGGACGAGCTTTGGCGCTCCTACATTGCTTGAAAATGAGCTCGCTAAGCTCGTCATCGAGCGGGTGCCGTCGGTGGAAATCGTGCGGATGGTCAACTCCGGCACCGAGGCGACGATGAGCGCCCTCCGCTTAGCGCGCGGCTACACGAAGCGCAACAAAATTATCAAATTTGAAGGCAGCTACCATGGCCATGGCGATTCGCTGCTCATTAAAGCCGGCTCTGGCGTGGCGACGCTCGGCCTGCCGGACAGCCCGGGCGTGCCGGAATCGGTCGCCCAGCATACCATCACGGTGCCGTACAACGATTTGGACAGCGTCCGCTATGCGTTTGAGCGGTTTGGCGAAGACATCGCCGCGGTGATCGTCGAACCGGTCGCCGGCAACATGGGCGTCGTTCCGCCAGTGCCTGGCTTTTTGGAAGGGCTGCGCGAGGTGACGAAACAATACGGAGCCTTATTGATTTTCGACGAGGTCATGACCGGGTTCCGCGTCGATTACCACTGCGCCCAAGGGTATTATGGCATTGAGCCGGATTTGACGTGCCTTGGCAAAGTGATCGGCGGCGGCTTGCCGGTCGGGGCGTACGGGGGCAAAGCCGAGATCATGGAGCTTGTCGCGCCGAGCGGGCCGGTGTACCAAGCCGGCACGCTCTCCGGCAATCCGCTCGCCATGACGGCCGGGTACGAGACGCTCCGCCAGCTGACGCCGGAAACGTACGAAGAGCTTGGCCGCAAAGCGGCGCGCCTTGCGGATGGGCTTCATCAGGCAGCAGAGAAATACGACATCCCGCATACGATCAACCGCGCTGGGTCGATGATCGGCTTTTTCTTCACGAACGAGCCGGTGGTCAACTACGAGACAGCGAAAACGTCCGACTTGGAGCTGTTTGCCGCCTATTATCGGGAAATGGCGAATGAAGGCATTTTCCTGCCGCCGTCGCAATTTGAAGGGCTGTTTTTGTCGACGGCGCACAGTGATGATGATATTGAATATACGATTGCCGCTGCTGAGCGGGTGTTTGCCCGTCTGCGCGGATAAGGAAAGGGGCTGCCGACCGTCGGCAGCCCAATTTTTTATCATACCGCCTCGTTTCCGTTCATACAATGGATAATGTCATAGAAACCATTTGCCGAAGGGACGGAAGGAGGAGGCCCGGTTGGAGCAATCGTATTTGCGTTTTTCATTGGAAGAATCGGTCTGGTTTAAAAGGGGACAGGAAGTCGCCGAGTTTTTATCCATTTCTCTTGATCCGGTCATTTCCGTCGATGAGTACGACCAATACATTACGATCCGCGGCGCGCTTGAGTTGAGCGGCGAATTCCGCCAAGCGGGCAAAGGGCAGGCTGAAGCGGATGACGACGTGTTTGAGCTGGCTGGTTATCGGTTCATTCAGCACATTTCGGTGCGCGAAGACGGGATCAGCGAACTGTCGCACCGTTTTCCAATCGATATTACGATTCCAAAAAACCGCATTCGTTCCCTTGAGGATGTGTACGTGACAGTTGAATCGTTTGATTATGATTTGGATGAAAACGGAAGATTGCTGATCACTGCCGACATTTCGATCAGCGGCATCAGTGAAGCGCCGCTTGGCGATGATTTGCCGGACGATGAGGAGGACGATGAGCCGCTGTTTGCCCCGTTTGAATCAATCGCCCGCAAGGAAGCGGCCGGTGAGGAAGCGTTTGCTTCCGTGGATGATCTCGCCGATGAGGCGGATGAACAGCCGGCTTTTGCCGCCGGCGAAACGACGGTTTCCGTCATGGAGCCGGCTGCCATGCGTCATGAAGAAACGGAGGCTGAGGAAGAAGAGGAGGCCAAAGAGCCGTTTTTGCCGCTTGAGACGGAAACGAAGGCGGTCAGCGCACAGACGGAGGAAGACATCGCTTCGCTGCTGCCGCCAACTGAGGCGAAGGTATCGATCGGGGCGGCGAAAAAGGCGGTTGAGGAAGAAGAGGAAGAAGAAACGAAAACAAAAAGCGAAAATGCGCTTTACTTGACGAAACTGTTTGCGAAAAGCGAGGCGGAAGAGTTTACGAAACTGAAAATTTGCATCGTCCAGCAAGGAGATTCATTGGACAAGATTGCCGAACGGTATGATGTGACCGTCTCGCAGCTTTTGCGCGCCAATGATTTGGAAAGCCCAGATGACGTGCACGAGGGGCAGCTGCTGTATATTCCGGCCATGGCGGGAAGCCGTCCTTTCTCATGAAAGGGACGCTTTCCGTTTCTTTTGCCGATAAGGGGGCGTAACGATGGCCGCACAGTCTGACCGATATGATGCTGTGCTCGTCCAGTATGGGCTTCGTCCAGTGCGCATGGAGCAGCAAGGCAAAGCCGTCAAGGTATACACGAACCGCGGCGTTTTCGCTTTAAAGCCGCTTGAAAGCGAGCAAGAAGCCGCAGCCGTTTGGCAGTCTCTTCAGCATGGCGGCCCCCGTTGTCTCCCGCTTTACCTGACGCGGCGGCGGTCGCTGTTTGCCGCAGAAGGCGGCCGTCTTTATTATTTGCAAGCATGGCATGACGGCGAATCAAAGGTGGAGAAGGATGCGGCGGACGCCTTTTTTCGCGAGCTCGCCCGCCTCCATCGCGCCACCGTCCGCACGATCGAGGTGAGTGAGGAAGAGGCGGCGGCGTACCGAAAGCAAAAAAAGGACGAATGGCAACGGGCGCGGACGGTGTGGGAAGAACGGATTGAGCGGTACGAAGCGGCGTGGTACATGTCTCCGTTTCAGCTCCAATGCTGCACGTATTTTCATGAGGTGATGCGCGCGTACTCGTTCGCTGAAGAACGGCTCGATGTGTGGGAAGAGACGCTCAAAGAGACGAAGCAATGGCGCATCGCTTGGGTGCACGGCAAAGCGCGCCTCTCCCACTATATCCCGCCGTATTGGATCAGTTGGGAGCGGGCGCATTGGAATTCGCCGCTCTTTGATGTGATCGCCGCGCTCCGTTTTCATGTACAGACAATGCCGCCGCTTGGGCGCGAGTGGCTTGAAGGAATGGAGGAGTACGAGAAGGAGCTGCCGCTGTCCGACGGGGAGCGGGCGTTTTTATACAGCCATTTGGCGGAGCCGCGTGGGTTTGTCCGCTGTTTGGAGCGGTATGAGGCCGCTTCGCGGAACGAGCGGAACGAACGGGAATATGTGGCCGCGTTGCAGCGTCGTTATTTGGCGTTCAAAAATATGGAGGCGCTCGTTATGCACCTTGTCCAACGCGACGCCGCTCGGCAGCAGGAAGAAGCGGTGGACAACGAACCGCCGGCGGATGAAAGCAGCAATGGTTAAATCGATTTTGAATCCAGCCAAACAAAACGGCGTCGCACTAAATCCATTCCAAATGGAGCGCCACGGCAATGAAAACGAAGATGGCCAATAAAATGACATCAAACGTTGTTGGCAGAAAAATGGTGCGGATCGCTTGAAAAATGGTGAGCGGGATGATCACTTGGGCGCAGACGGCGCGCACTTGCCTCAGCCACGGCGGCCACGAATACGGGTTGAATCGCCGCATCGACATTCCCTCCTTCTCCGGTTTACTATACAATATGAAACGTGCGATGGTTTGTCACCAAATGCACACGGATGGAATAAATAAATAAAAACTTGGCAAAGATGATGGACAATGGTAGTATAATAATCGAACAATGATGACAAAAGCGAAGACGGGGAGGAGTACAGCGGTCCGCGCCTGCAGAGAGGGAAATCAGAAGCTGCGAGATTTCCTAGGATGACGGCTGCTGGAAGGTCGCCCTTGAGCTGCTTCTTTGAAAGGCGCTGCTGCCGAGTAGAGGAAGCCGGCATCATGCCGTTATGCCAATGAAGCGCTTAAGCCTTTGGGCTTAAGAAAAAAGGTGGTACCGCGAAAGCAGCTCCTTTCGTCCTTTTTGGATGAAAGGGGCTTTTTTGCTTGCCGGCTGCGCGGCATTGCTCAGTGGGAAGCCGCCGTCGGCCGCATTGTCCATTATGTTGAAGGAGGGAAATGAAACATGGCACAGCACGAAGTGTCGATGCCGCCCAAATACGACCACCGCGCGGTCGAAGCGGGGCGCTACGAATGGTGGCTGAAAGGAAAATTTTTTGAAGCGACCGGTGATCCGAACAAACGACCGTTTACGATCGTCATCCCGCCGCCCAACGTCACCGGCAAACTGCATCTGGGGCACGCGTGGGATACGACGTTGCAAGACATCATTACGCGCATGAAACGGATGCAAGGGTATGACGTCCTGTGGCTTCCGGGAATGGATCACGCCGGCATCGCCACCCAGGCGAAAGTGGAAGAGAAGCTGCGCCAGCAAGGGCTGTCGCGCTACGATTTAGGCCGGGAAAAATTTTTAGAAGAAACGTGGAAGTGGAAGGAAGAATACGCCGGCCATATTCGCAGCCAATGGGCGAAGTTAGGGCTTGGCCTCGATTACACGCGCGAGCGGTTCACGCTCGATGAAGGGCTCTCAAAAGCGGTGCGCGAAGTGTTCGTCTCGCTCTACCGGAAAGGGCTTATTTACCGCGGCGAGTACATCATCAACTGGGACCCGGTGACGAAAACCGCTTTGTCGGACATTGAGGTTGTTTATAAAGAAGTAAAAGGCGCGCTCTACCATTTGCGCTATCCGCTCGCCGACGGCTCCGGCTGCATTGAAGTGGCGACGACCCGTCCGGAAACGATGCTCGGCGATACGGCGGTCGCTGTGCACCCCGATGACGAGCGGTACAAGCACTTGATCGGCAAAATGGTGAAACTGCCGATCGTTGGCCGCGAAATTCCGATCATTGCCGACGAATATGTCGATATGGAGTTCGGCTCCGGAGCGGTCAAAATTACGCCGGCGCACGACCCGAACGACTTTGAAATCGGCAATCGCCACAACTTGCCGCGCATTCTCGTCATGAACGAAGACGGCACGATGAATGAAAACGCCATGCAATACCAGGGGCTTGACCGGTTTGAATGCCGGAAGCAGATCGTCCGCGATTTGCAAGAACAAGGCGTCCTCTTTAAAATCGAGGAGCACGTGCACTCAGTCGGTCATAGCGAACGGAGCGGCGCGGTTATTGAACCGTATTTGTCGACGCAATGGTTTGTGAAAATGAAGCCGCTCGCCGAAGCCGCCATCAAGCTGCAGCAAACCGACGGCAAAGTGCAGTTCGTGCCGGAACGGTTTGAAAAAACGTATTTGCATTGGCTTGAAAACATCCGCGACTGGTGCATTTCACGCCAGCTTTGGTGGGGGCATCGCATCCCGGCATGGTACCATAAAGAAACGGGTGAAATTTACGTCGACCATGAACCGCCCAAAGACATCGAAAACTGGGAGCAAGACCCAGATGTGCTCGACACATGGTTCAGCTCGGCGCTTTGGCCGTTCTCGACAATGGGATGGCCGGATGTGGAATCGCCGGATTACAAGCGCTACTACCCGACTGATGTGCTTGTCACCGGCTATGACATCATTTTCTTCTGGGTGTCGCGCATGATTTTTCAAGGGCTCGAATTCACCGGCAAGCGCCCGTTCAAAGACGTGCTCATCCACGGCCTCGTCCGCGACGCCCAAGGGCGGAAAATGAGCAAGTCGCTCGGCAACGGCGTCGATCCGATGGATGTGATCGACCAGTACGGCGCCGATGCGCTCCGTTACTTCTTGGCGACCGGCAGCTCGCCGGGGCAAGACTTGCGCTTCAGCACCGAAAAAGTCGAAGCGACGTGGAATTTTGCCAACAAAATTTGGAACGCCTCGCGCTTTGCCTTGATGAACATGGGCGGCATGACGTACGAGGAGCTTGATTTGAGCGGCGAAAAAACGGTCGCCGACCATTGGATTTTAACGCGTCTCAACGAAACGATCGATACGGTGACGAAGCTCGCTGAGAAATACGAATTCGGCGAAGCGGGGCGTACGCTGTACAACTTTATTTGGGACGACTTGTGCGACTGGTACATTGAAATGGCGAAATTGCCGCTTTACGGTGACGACGAAGCGGCGAAAAAGACGACGCGCTCCGTGTTGGCGTATGTGCTCGACAACACGATGCGCCTGCTTCACCCGTTCATGCCGTTCATTACCGAGGAAATTTGGCAAAACTTGCCGCATGAAGGCGAATCGATCACCGTCGCTCCGTGGCCGCAAGTGCGCCCTGAGCTGTCGAACGAAGAAGCCGCGGAAGAAATGCGGATGCTCGTCGACATCATCCGCGCCGTCCGCAACGTCCGCGCCGAAGTGAACACGCCGCCGAGCAAGCCGATTGCGCTCTATATTAAGGTGAAAGATGAACAAGTGCGGGCGGCGCTCATGAAAAACCGCGCCTATCTTGAGCGGTTCTGCAACCCGAGCGAGCTCTTGATCGATACAAACGTTCCCGCGCCGGACAAAGCGATGACGGCGGTCGTCACCGGCGCCGAGCTCATTATGCCGCTTGAAGGATTGATCAATATTGAGGAAGAAATTAAGCGGCTTGAAAAAGAGCTTGACAAATGGAACAAAGAAGTCGAGCGCGTCGAAAAGAAACTGGCGAACGAAGGATTTTTGGCGAAAGCGCCGGCTCATGTCGTCGAAGAAGAGCGGCGCAAGCGGCAAGATTACATGGAAAAACGCGAAGCCGTCAAGGCGCGCCTCGCCGAGCTCAAACGGTAGACAAACGATCTTGCTGTTGATTATGATGAAGACGAATCCGCTTTCCTGTGGATTCGTCTTTTTCGATGGATCATGATGGAAGGTTGGCATATTCTGAGAAGAGGTTTGTTGTCAACATATACTCGCTTTCGCCAGGCTTCTCGATGTGTGGCGCATCTGCCGCATGAAGCCGGCAGGGGGCGGCAAGACACCAATGGAAAAAGGAGGATGATGGACATGGTTCGAACGTATGAAGAAGCGGTCGCTTGGATTCACGGGCGGCTGCGGCTTGGCATAAAACCGGGATTGAAACGGATGGAATGGATGATGGAAAAACTTGGACACCCGGAACGCCGCGTCCGCGCCGTCCATATCGGGGGAACGAACGGCAAAGGGTCAACGGTCGCCTATTTGCGCTCCATTTTGCAGGCGGCGGGCTATTCGGTCGGCACGTTCACCTCGCCGTATGTCGAGCAGTTTAACGAACGAATCAGCATAAACGGCCAACCGATTCGCGATGAAGAGATCGTAGAGCTCGTGCAAACGATCAAACCGCTTGCGGACGAATTGGAACAGACGGAACTTGGCGGACCGACCGAGTTTGAAGTGATCACGGCGATGATGTTGTATTATTTCGGCAAACAAAACATTCAAGACATCGTGCTCATTGAAGTCGGGCTCGGCGGCCGCTTGGACTCAACCAACATCATTTATCCGCTCCTTTCCGTCATTACGAACGTCAGCTACGATCATATGAACATCTTAGGCGATACGCTCGATCAGATCGCCGCGGAAAAAGCGGGGATCATTAAATCAGGGATTCCGCTTGTGACAGCGGTCAACGAGCCCGAGGCGTGGGATGTGATCGCCAAGACGGCGGCGGAGCGGAAAGCGAAAACATATCGTCTCGGCGTCGATTTCACCGTTTCCGACCGGCAGGCGACGGTGGAAGGGGAGCAGTTTTCGCTTGTCACGCCGTTTGCCGAATATCGCGATTTGCGCATTCAAATGCCCGGCGCCCATCAAGTCGAAAACGCGGCGGTGGCGGTGATGGCGGCCGAACTATTGCGCCTTGGCTATTCGTTTTTGATCGATCCGGAGCATATCGCCGATGGGCTGGCCACAGCCGCTTGGCCCGGCCGGTTTGAGCAGGTGAGCGATAGTCCGCTCATCATCCTCGACGGCGCCCATAACGAAGCCGGGATTCGCTCGCTCGTGGAGACGGTGCGCGCCCATTATCCTGACAAACGGGTCCATGTCTTGTTCGCCGCGCTGACAGACAAGCCGCTTGAGCGGATGGTTCAACGGCTTGATGAGCTCGCGGATACGATCACGTTTACCACGTTTGATTTTCCGCGCGCGGCAGCGGCGGAACAGTTGGCGGACCTTTCGTCCCATCCGCAGAAAGCGGTGACAGGTGATTGGATCGGCTGGATCGGTGAAAAGAAAAACCAAATGGGAAGTGATGAGTTGATGCTCATTACAGGATCGCTTTACTTTATATCTGAAGTGCGAAAACGTTTAAAAAAATAATGCCAAGCGATGAAAACGATTGATATAATGGAAGAAAGATAGTTCTTTTGGCGCGGGAGGGGAGAAGCATGAAGCGGTGGCGCGGCTGGCTTTTATGGGGAATGTTGTTTTGGCTGATGGCAAGCCTATGGCCGATGAAAGCAGGTGTTGTGTATGCCGATCAAACAGAGGGGGCCATTACGTTCGTTTCGGATGAGAAGATTGAGGGATGGGCGACCGCACCAGGGAGCGGCAACGGGCAAGGGAACAGCATTCGCTACTTTATGATTCGCATTCAGCCGAAGGAACAAAGCGGCACGGCAGTCAGCTACCGAGCCGAAGCGGTGGAAGCGCCGGCGGACCGAAACGGTGAGAAAAAGTATACGTTTTCTCTTGATATGCGCGGCAAGTGGCCGTCGGCTCCGGGAACGATGGTGACTTACCAAATCACCGTCGATGCGTATCGCGTGTTAGGAAATGGAAAAGAGGATGTGTATTTTTCATTCCCACAGACGCCTTATCAATATACGAGGAAAACTGAGGCGAGCACGGCTAAATTGGATTTTTCCCTCTCGTTTTCACAGCCGGAATACGCCAAGCCGCCGAACGGCGATGCCCAAGGCCGGCTCGATGTGACGCTCATTCCGCAAGGGGCTGTTTCAGGAATCATCCGCCCGCCGATCGATGTCGTGTTTGTCATGGACGTGTCGGGGTCGATGACGGCAATGAAGCTGCAAAGCGCCAAATCTGCTCTGCAAGCGGCGGTCAACTACTTTAAGTCCAATTACAACCAAAATGACCGCTTTGCTCTTGTTCCGTTTTCCGATGGAGTGCGGGAAGCAAGTGTGGTTCCGTTTGGGAAGTACTCGAATGTTGCAAGTCAGCTTGATGCCATTCTCAATACCGGCAACAGCTTGACCGCCGGCGGCGGAACGAACTATTCGGCTGCTTTGTCTCTTGCTAAATCGTATTTCACGGATCCAACGAGGAAAAAGTATATCATTTTCTTAACCGATGGCATGCCGACGGTGTTGAATACAGTCGATACGATTACGTATCGGGAGGTCAAGCAGAATTTTTGGGGTGGATATTCCTATACAGGGAATAGAGTAACCGATTCTCTTTCGGTCACATACGAATTGTACAGCGATGGACGGACTGCCGGTATCCGTTTTACCGACAACAAAGGATATTCTCGCCGATTTTACAGCGACGGCCAAGATTATGTTAATGGATGGCGGGTGTCTTGGGATAACGGCTATTCGTTCACTTACAGCAGCATCGAAGGGAAAATCCGAGCCGATGCCACAGCGGTGGCGAAAACGCTCGGGATGAACAATATCACCCTTTACTCAATCGGCTTCGGCGACAATGATGAAGTCGATATGGACTATTTACGGTCGCTTTCAGCGACTGCCGGCGGCGAGGCGCGGCAAGGAACGACGCAAAATTTGACCGCTTTGTTCCAACAGTTTTCCCAGCTTGCCACCACGCCAGCGATCACAGGAACGATCCGCATCCCGCTTTCGTCGTTTGGCGGTAATGTCGCCGTTGCGGAAAACGGCCAAGTATGGCTGGATGAAAACAAGCAAAACGCGTATATTTCGTTTTCCATCCCGTACCAAGTTGGTCAAGGCACTCCGGCGCCGGTGACGATTCCGATTCCCGTGTCATTTAAAGCAAAAGGGACATATACGTTCACTGCTGAACTGACGTATCGCGATGTGTATGGCCAACTGCAGCCGGCTGTGACGAAAACGGTGACCGTCACGGTCAAAGACGAAGCGCCGCCGTCGTTTACTGGAACGGTGAAGCTGCAAGGGCTGACCAATGATGTCACAAGCTTAATCAAACGGGGGGCAACCGATGGCGACGACAACCGCTTCCGGGCCACGTATTCGTTGTCGCTTGTCGGGTATGTCGGCAATGCGACCGGGACGATCAGCAATGTGAGCATTGTCCAAGAACTGCCCGATGGCATCTCCGTTGTTCCCGATGGCAAAGTCACAACCTATGTGGAGAATGGCAAGCGTTATGCCAAATGGTCTTTCACCAATCAAACGTTCGACTACAGCCAGCTCAACAAACTGACGCTCTCGGCGCAATGGGTGATGCAGGCTGACTTTGCCATGAACAGTGTTCAATTGCCGCCAGCTTCGGTGACATTCACCGACAGCCGTTATGGCGCCAAAACATCGACGCTCGTTCCGCCGGCGGAACGAATCGGCATGACAGTTCGTTTGGATGATTTTCCAAACTTTTACTATGAAGGGGATGGAAAGGGTACTATTACAAAACACAAATTTTCTGCTTTATCAGACGACATTGTCGGACAGGCGAATCCTAATTCATATGGATTATTGCCGTTGCCTGTTAAAGCGCTGGAGTATGACCCGAATGATGATGGCGTGCTGCTTGTCACGTACAGCAACGGCCAGACGGTATCGGTGTACATTAAGCCTCATCTTTCCGTTGTGACAGCCAATGGCGTCTTGCCAAACGGAGCGACGACTTATGAGGTTCCGACCGTTAAAATAACCGGGTTGGTAGCCGGTGAAGGGGTGTCATATCAGTACCAAGCAGTGCGAAATGGGGTGGCATCCGCTTGGACGCCGCTCTCGTCGCCGTATGTTGTTGCCATTTCCAATGACGGTTCCTACACGGTGAATGTGCAGGCGTCAGGAGGATTGACGAGAGGAACGGGTTTAACGAGCGCGGCGTTTACGTATACAAAGCGGATTACGGACCTGCAGCTTGGTTCATATCAGCCGACGATGAATGTCGGAGATACGCAGACGATTCCAGTGACGATCGTTCCGAGCGACGCGACGAACCCAACGCTTGCGTGGACATCAAGCGACCCGAATGTCGCATCCGTAGACCAAAACGGCACGGTGACAGCGCTAAAGCCTGGAATGGTTACGATCACCGTCCGCGCGACTGATGGCAGCAACGCGTCGGCATCGGCGGCCATCAAGGTGATGAATCCGTACGTGGCGCTTCAAGGTATGGAGTTCCGCCGTCCGGTGTTGTATATGAAAGTCGGCGAACGGCTTGACGCAGCACCTGAGCTTCGTTTTGTTCCGTCCAATGCAAGCGATCGAACGCTCCGCTCTGTGACATCGTCTGACTCCCGGTTTGTCGACGTTGTCCAAGAAAATGGCCGATGGTATTTGGAAGCAGTGGATGTCGGCTATGCGTATGTGACGGCGACCGCCAATGCGAGAACGCCGGATGGCAGGCCAATTCAAGCCTCAGTGTGGGTCTTTGTCCAACCGCGTGAAGATGAGGGGGGAAGCGGCAGCAGTGGTGGGCGTTGGTAATGATGAAAAAAGCGGCCTCCTGAATTGGAGAGCCGCTTTTTTTCGTTTGTCCAGAGGATCGAGAGGATGAGAGAGGGAATTTAGCCATCTTCGTTCACTCAACTTCAAGCCGGTCGGCGACGAGCGAGATTTGATTGACAAACGGCAATCCTGTTCCTTGTTCGACTAACACCCGTGGATTATATTTGACGATCAGACGGGATTGTTGCATGTCAGAGCTTGGAATGAAGTTCCCCGGCTCACCGTCTTTCGGCTCGATCCGGCCGCGAAAGGCGTTGATGACGAGCCCGTTGATGTCTGTATCCGGAGCAGCCGCTCCGTTCCCGCGGGCGAACAACCCGCCTTCAATGTACAAATACGATCCGACAGCATAAATCGTCGCGCTGCTGTCCGTATAAAAATACCCTTTTAAGTTCGGGATTTCACTTGAGTCTTGAAATTCATTGATGCGGGCGATATCGAGCGTGCCTTTGGACAACAACACGAGCCCTTTTCCATCCGCTCCGTCGATATGGCTGTTGTAAATGGTCGTCTTGCCAGTGACGTAAATGCTCGCGTTCAACGCCAAGTTTCCGGTGAGCGTCAAATCACCGAACACGATCAAATTGCCGCGCACAGCCGCTGTTGATTTTGTCGGTCCTTCAATGCGGAGATCGCCATTGACAATGAGCCATTGGTTTTGGCCATTTTGCTGCACGTCAATGTCGCGATAAAGGGTGATCTCCTTCCCTTCTGCGTCCAACCAAAGCGGCTTGTCTTTTGGCATCTGATTGATGGATTGTTCATACGGCGTTTCGTCGTCTGTCACGACCCGAGACAATTTCCCTTCTTGATAAAGCTCCCGCGCTACATCGAGCGGCGGCTGGTGATCGTTTTCAATGCGCTCGATATACGCTTGTTGGGTTTCAGGCGACAACGGCGAGAGACCGGCCGCTTGAAGCAATTTATCTTTCACGGTGCGCTCGAAATCAGTATCGATGAAATCGTCCGTCTCTTGTTGAATGAGAGGGCCGCCATCGTCCGGCCATCCTGGGAAGAAAAGGCCTTCTTCCATTTGGAAAGCTCGGCCGCCAGTCTTCCAGCAACTGCTCGTTTGCGTGCATGAAAACAGCAGCTTGTCATGAATGTGCCAAATCGAATCGTTCATTGATGCGGGCAGTCCGGCATCGATAGGAGCGATCGTTAACTCGCCGCTTTTTTTCACGTAGTTTGCCGCGTTGCTGATGTAAGCGCTTTGTCCGGCGTATACGTTTCCTTGCTCCACGTAGACGCCGCCGTTTAAGATGACTGTTTCTTTTGATCCGAGCGCGTATTTGAGAAAGCTGGGCGTATTTGTTAAAAAGACGAGCCGTTTGACTTTCCGCTCGCGATGGCCGTCCGTAAACGGTTTGGACAAATCGAGCGCGCGGAGGAACACTTTGTTCGTCGGAATGTTGTACAAGCGATAGGACACGTCTTCCACCTCCACGCCGTAGCGCGCTTTCAGCTTGCCGGCGATCGTATCCGGGCCGGGGGTGTCCTCGTTAATGCCGAGAAATGCATCCCATTGACTGGGGGTGAAAATGTCATGACGAACAAAAAAATCGTCGTCTGAAAGCTCAGCTTTAAGTCCAGCAATTGCTTCATTAAGCGCTGTTTTGGCTTCATGAAACGATTCGATGTTCTCGACGCGCACCGCGGTAAATCGCGCTTGCTGGACGGCGACTGTTAAAATCGTCAAGCCGAGCAAAAAAAAGAGGGTGATCATGAGCATTGTTGTCACCAAGCTGTAGCCAGCAGCGTTCAAGCGCAGTCGGTTCATCGCGGCCCCTCCCTTCATAGGACAAAATTTCGGAACGCAATACTTAAAAGCCGAATTCTGTTGTTAATGTAAACGGCGGCACATACAGCCAACCACTCGGATCGGCGTGTCGACGGTCGGAGACAATGAGACGGATCGTCATGACGCCGCTGCGGCACAGGTTGCCTTCTTTTCGTGCGCAACGGAATGAAAACGATGAAGAGTCGTCCAGCAAAAAGCGGGAAGAGGTGATCGTTTCGCCATTGATCGCGAGCGCGCCGTCTTGGATGGACATCGTCATCCGCTCGATGCTTTCCGGCTTTTTCTTTTCACGGGAGACAAGCCCGGTGTCCGCATCGGCTTTGAATTCTTGGTTTTTCACAAAAGTGACGGCCGTTAACGGCGTGTTTTCTTCTTGACTTTCCATTCCATCCGGAGAGAGCGTGTACAGCTCGTTCATTATTCGGGCCATGGCGTAGTCCGCTTCGCTGCGCAAGTCGTTTTCGATGCCGATGCGCTCGTAGGCGCGAATGCCGGTTAAAAACACCGTGTAGATAGCGCCGATGATGAGCAAAGAAATGGAAACGGCGGCCAACAGCTCGATCATCGTCATGCCGGCTTCGCTTCTAGCGGATTGTTTCATCGGTGATCACCCCTTCGACCCACGCCGTTTCGTTCGTGCGCTCGCCCCAACGGACGGAGGTGTATAATTTGATCATGTAGCCGCCGGCGTTTGATTCGGCTGCTTTTTCCGTTTCAGCGCGGATGCGCGCCTGCAGCGGCGCAGGCAAGGAAGTGAATTCCGACGATGAAGTGAATGCATCCCATGCCTCCTTGTCGTATCGGACAAGGTAAACGGAAGCTTCGTAACGGACATTGTTGATTTTCGGGGCGAACTGCGCTTCACATACCGTATGCAGTTGGCCAGATTCACCGGGAAAAAACAGCGCCGCCAACGATTCGTTGCCGCAATCGTCTTTTGTTAGCTCAAGAAACGGTGTTTGATGGTCTTCCATATACTCTTTTAGCCGGGAGAAATCTGCGTTTTTTTCAAAATAGACAGCGACGCCGCGGGCGACGTTGACGGCCACCGTCCGACCTTGGTTGTAAGACGTATGCATCATCGCATTCGTGAAAAAGTAAAACAAACCGATCGCGACGCCCGATAAAAGAGTGATGGCCAGCAACGTTTCGATCAACGTAAATCCTGCTTGACGACTAGGAAGAGGAAAATTGCTTCCCGCCATTTGTCATAACCTTCTTTCAAAATATGTAACTTTATTATACAATATTTTCGAGTCGAACTATGTAGAATTTTAGGATAAGAGAACGAGCAATGGCATATTTGTCGCGTTATTGCCAATGATACGCCGGGAAGGAACGGGTGGGCATGTGGAAAGAGGCGGTTGTTTACGTTGTTGCATTCATAGTGGCGCTGTTGGCCGTTTGGCTGCTGCCGCTTGGCTTCAGCAGGGCCGGGGGCGCGGCGGTGGTGGCGGCTGCCTTTTTGGCTGCGGGGCTGGCGCAGTTGGCCGAATCGGTGATTCCGTTATGGCAAATCGTCCTGCTCGTCGGGCTTTTGCTGTTGGCGGGCTCGTATTTGCTTGATCGTTGGTTCGGTCCGCTTCTTTACCGGTCGGTGGAGACGGAGGAAGCTGGGGAACGGAGAAAGGGAGGATGGAAAGGGAGTGGCGACCGGACGGCAGCGGGCGATAGGGATGGGACGATGGTCCAGAATGCAACGGAAAATCTAGTCGATTCGGCCTGGCCGGCAGCTTTTGGACAAAACGGCGCTTCTAGGGAATTTCAAGGCGCTGACTCGAGTCGGGAAGCGTTGCGATCGCACGTGCAGGAAACCGGTAACACCGCTTCAGGAGCGTCGCCTGCAGAGTCGGAAGCAGCTTCGGGAGAGACGGAGCGGGCGCCGAAATCCAGCGAGGAGCCCTGGGAAGAACAGACTGCTTTCTTGCTTCGATCGATGGATGGCATAGAGGAAGCCGCTTCCGATCCCGGAGCGGATCAAACCGAGCCGGAGGAGCTGCTTTCGTTGGATTCGGCCGATGCGGAGCAAAAAATGCGCTCCGTGGACCGAGACGATGCCGAGCAAGAGGAGTTTTTCCCGTTGGATTCGGATCGTGTGGAGCTGGAGAAGTTGTCCGCCTTGGATTTGGATGCAGTAGAGCCGACTGCCATGACGGGTGACGGTGGCGGGCTGGATGTTGAGCCGGCGCGCCGTCTGCGCGATTGGCTCGATGAGCTGCCTGTCTCGATGACGCCAGACATCGAAGCGGCGGTGCTGCAGGCGGGAGCGGCCGCCGACGGCCGCGGCCTGTTGCAGGCGCTTGATCTCAGCCATGAAGAAGAGGATGGGCAACTTTCCGCGTTCATGTCTTCTAGCTCGGCGGGCGTTTCTGCTGTAGAAAACGGGCTGCCTTCCGGCCAGGCAATGCCGCGTGAAGGGGCGCTTTTGGAAGAAGCAATGCCGGGTATTGTCGACTGTTCGCTGCCGGAAACGGACGAGGCTGCCGAACCGCCCCGTCAGGAGGACGCGATGAAAGCAGAGCCTGACAGGCAGGAAGGGCAACGAACGGAGCATGGCCGATCGGAAGGCGAACAATCAACCGAGCGCCGCGAGCCGGAAGAAGATGGGCAAACGGAAAGCCGGCGGGAGGAAGAGAGCGAACGGCCAGCGCGAATGATCGGTGCGGAAGTCGTGCAGGCGGTCGTTCTTGAATTGCGCCTCAACCGCCGTCGTTTGGGCGCCGCCGATTACGAGCGCTGCCTCCGCCGCTGTTTGGACGCTCCGCTTTCTGACCGCGACTATTACGTATTGGCCCGTTTGTTAATGGAACATTATGTAGTAGAACAACAGTACGGCAAGCTCGCAGCGTGGCTTGAGGAGCTCGCTGACCGTTTTCGCGCCTATCCGGCTGTGGCCGAAGAGTTGGCGCTTTGGCGGCAGTTTGCCGCAACACTAAACAGTTGGGGTGAACAAGATGAAAGCTAGCGCGCAAATCATTGGGCTGCCGATCATCAGCATTGCTGACGGTGCACAAATCGGCACGGTGAAAAGTTTGGTGATCAACCCGGACAAAGGGTCGATCGATTTTTTGACCGTGGAACAAGACGATGTGCAACTCAGTTTAAAGGCCATTCCGTTTAAAAAAGTCGTCGGCATCGGCGAGTTTGCCGTGACGGTGGAGCAAGGGCACGATGTAATTGACCTCTCGGAAATTCCGATCGCCAATCAGCTCGTCAATAAGCAAATCCGGATTAAAAATACGAAAGCCATCACGCGAAAAGGGCAGCTGCTCGGCGAAGCCCGCGAGTTTTTCGTTGATGAAGAGTCAGGGGATATTGTCGGCATCGCTCTTCAGCTCGAGAAAGGGGAAGCGGTGCTGCCGGCCTCGGAAGTGTTGACGTACGGCAAAGATATTTTGATCATCAACGACGGAGCGAACGAGTCGCTTCTTGATGACCCGGCGCAGTTGTTGAAGGCAGAGAGCATCGAGCCAACCGGCGGCATGGCGGAAGAGGACGTTTCCGCGCAAATGGAGGCGATGGCCGAAAACGCGGAAAATGTTGAAGCGCTGCAGTCGCTGAGGGAAAAACAAGTTGCGCTGTTAGCTGGAAAGCGGCTGACAAAAGATATTTATGATGCAGACGGCCGCCTGCTGTTTAAAGCGGGCACTCTGCTTGGCGAAGAGGATGTGCGCAAGGCGCAAGAGGCGGGGCCAAGCGTCATCGTCGATGTCTCGATGAATGTGGAGGCGTAATGGAGGAGGGTCGGCGGTGAAAAAGGCTGCCGCGTGGAAATTGTTTGTTGTCATGGCTGTTTGCACCGTTTATTTTATCGCTTTTTCGCATCTGGGCACCTTCGCCTATGATGTTTTGGCCCCGGATGACGGCCGCCTTGGCCCGGGCACGGCGGTCGGTCCGGTGTCACTCTCCGGCATGACGCCGGAAAGAGCCCGACAGGCGGTTGTCGAGCGGGTGAACGAGTGGCGGGCGACCGCTTCCATTTCTTTGCAGTACCAAGAAAAGCGCATTGACCTGCCGGCGGACGCGTTTGCGTTCCGTCTTGCCGAGAGCACGAAGCGGTTTGTCGACGGGAGGCGCACGCCGCTGTTTGTGATCGCTGATTTAGAAAAATGCCTCCAAGCGGCGGCAGCCATCGTTCCGCCGGCGGCGTTATCGGCGCTTGACATCAAGAAGCTTGGGGCGGATTTAGAGGGACAGGCGGCTCAGCTGCAAAAGCCATCATCTCCGATCGACTTGGCTCGCTACATATCGTTTGCAAACGGCCGGCAGCCGGTCGTCAGCGAAGCGGCCGCATCGGCGCTTGACTCTTCGGCCGTCCGCTGGCTGTCTGGCGAGCGGCGCGCGGTGATCAAAGCGAAACAGCTGTTTTCGTTTGGCGATTATATGAAAAAGGTGAAGGCCGATTTGTCTGATGAAGCGGCCGATGCGATCGCTTCAGCGGTGTACCGGGCGGTGCTGGCGACCAATTTCACTGTCGTGGAGCGCTATACGAGCCGTATGTTGCCGGATGGAGTGACGCCCGGTTTTGAGGCGGCCATTAGCGGCGGCCGCGATTTGGAATGGTTCAACCCAAACACGACCGACTACACGCTTCTTCTCCGGCATGATGGACGAAAGGTGCGTGTTGCCATTATCGGGTTGCCGTTTGCCTATCAATATATCATTCGCCTAGGCGAGGCGGAGTCTATCGAACCGCGTGTCATCGTCCGCTATGACGCGCGCCTGGCGCCGGGCGAGAAGAGGACGGAACAGATCGGACGGCCGGGGCTGGTTGTGACGGTGGAACGCGAAGTGCGTGACGGCGCTCGGCTCGTGCGCAAAGAAACGGTGAGCGAAGATTTTTATCCGCCAACGTATACGATTAACGTGCGCGGCCTTGAAGTGCCGGAAGGCAATGTTGGGCAAAGCGGCGACGGAGAAGGCGGAACGATGGAGCCGGCGAATGGGGTGACGGAAAACAACGGAGCGGCGAACCAACCGGATTCGACTGCGGAAAACAGCGGCGGGAATATAGAGAGCCGGACCGCGTCAAAGAAAGGCGATGAGGCGGGCAACGGGGAATCGGCCCCCGCCGCTGGCAGTGAAGAGAAGACGGATGCGGGCGGAGGGGAGGAAAAATGAGCAAAAAGCAGGAACGGAAACGGCTTGGTGATTTGCTTGTCGAAGCGGGATTGATCACCGAAAGCCAGCTGGCCGAGGCGCTGCGCGAGAAGGCGCCCGGGCAAAAGCTCGGCGACGCCTTGTTGCAGCGCGGCTACATCACGGAACAGCAGCTGATTGAGGCGCTCGAGTTTCAGCTCGGCATTCCGCACGTCAGTTTGTACCGGTACCCGATCGATCCGAAAGCGACAAACCTCGTGCCGAAAGAGTTTGCCCGCCGCCATATGGTCATGCCGCTCAAGGTGGAAGGCGATCGGCTGCTCGTTGCCATGGCCGATCCGATGGATTTTTTTGCCATCGACGATTTGCGCCTGTCGACCGGGTTTCAAATTGAAACGGCGATCGCTTCAAAAGACGATATTTTGCGGGCGATCAATAAATATTACGACATCGACGAAGCATTTGAGGATTTTTTGCAAACGCCGCCGCCTGAGGTGCGCGACGACGAGCGGGCTGCTGAGGACGATTCTCCCATCGTTCGTTTGGTGAACCAAATTTTGCAGCTTGCTGTTGAACAGCGGGCGAGCGACATTCATATCGATCCACAGGAGACGAAAGTGCTCATCCGCTATCGGATCGACGGCCTGCTTCGCACCGAACGCGCGCTGCCGAAACATATGCAAAGCATGTTGACGGCGAGAATTAAAATTTTGGCCAATATAGACATCACCGAACACCGCGTGCCGCAAGACGGACGGATCAAAATGGACATCGATTTTCATCCGGTTGATTTGCGCGTTTCAACGCTGCCGACCGTATACGGTGAGAAAATCGTCATGCGCGTCCTCGACTTGGGCGCAGCTTTAAACGATATTCATAAACTTGGCTTCAATCCGGTTAATTTAGATCGATTCATCCGCTTGATCGAGCGGCCGAACGGCATCGTCTTGATCACCGGACCGACCGGTTCGGGGAAATCGTCGACGCTCTATGCGGCGCTCAACCATTTAAACAGCGAGCACGTGAACATTATTACGATTGAAGATCCAGTCGAATATCAGATCGAGGGCGTCAACCAAATTCAAGTCAACCCGAATGTCGGCTTGACGTTCGCCCAAGGGCTCCGCTCGATTTTGCGTCAAGACCCGAACATCATCATGGTTGGAGAGATTCGCGACCGCGAGACGGCGGAAGTGGCGATCCGCGCTTCGCTCACCGGTCATTTAGTGTTGAGCACGCTCCATACGAACGATGCATTAAGCACGATCACCCGCCTGATCGATATGGGGATTGAGCCGTTTTTAGTGGCCACATCGCTCGCCGGCGTTGTCTCGCAGCGGCTTGTGCGCCGCGTCTGCCGCGACTGCCAAGAGGTTTATGAGCCGACGAAGCGGGAGCGGGACATTTTCGCCCGCCGCGGCATTGAGGTTCATCAACTTGTCCGCGGCCGCGGCTGCCCGATGTGCAACATGACCGGTTACCGCGGACGGCTGGCGATTCACGAGTTGCTTGTTGTCACCGATGAGATGCGGCGCGTCATTTTAAACAACGAGCCGTTTTCGAAATTGCGCGAGCTTGCCCTGCAAAACAAAATGATTTTTTTGCTGGATGATGGGCTGTTGAAAGTGAAGCAAGGGTTGACCACGCTTGAAGAAGTGCTGAAAGTGGCCATTTTGCATTGATGGGTGAGACGGATGAAGGAAAAGCTTGAGGCGTTATTGCGCGCGGCCTTTGAATGCCGCGCTTCCGACGTGCATTTGACCGTCGGTGCGCCGCCGATTTTTCGCGTGAACGGGGAGTTGAGAGCTTACGGCCATGAGCGCCTGCACCCGGAGGAAACAGAGCAAATGGCGAAAGCCGTCATTCCGGCGCCGCTTTGGCAGCAGTTTCAGGAAACCGGAGAGCTTGATTTTTCGTATGGCATTGCCGGCGTTTCCCGCTTTCGCTTAAACGTGTTTAAACAGCGGTCATGCGTGTCGCTCGCCGTGCGCCTCATCCCGGTGCGCATCCCGACGCTGGAGGAGCTTGGCCTGCCGGATGTCTTAAAGCGCATCGCCGAAAAGCCGCACGGACTCGTGCTTGTCACCGGACCGACCGGCAGCGGCAAATCGACGACATTGGCGGCGATGATCGACTATATGAACAAAACGATGTCGAAACATATCATCACGCTGGAAGATCCAATCGAGTATTTGCATAAACACGGGAAATCGATCATCGACCAACGCGAGGTGGGATTCGACACTGGCAGTTTTGCCGCCGGATTGCGCGCTGCGCTTCGTCAAGATCCAGACGTCATTTTAGTCGGGGAAATGCGCGATTTGGAAACAATCCAAACGGCAATCACCGCCGCGGAAACGGGCCATTTAGTGCTTGGCACGCTTCATACGGCGAGCGCGCCGGCGGCGATTGAGCGGATGATTGACGTCTTTCCGCCGGCCCAGCAGGCGCAAATCCGGCTGCAGCTTGCTTCCGTGCTCGTTGCCATCATCGCTCAGCGCTTGTTTCCAAACAGACACAAAACCGGGCGGACGGTAGCGCTGGAAATTTTAGTGAACAATGCGGCCGTCGCCAACTTAATCCGCAACGAAAAAGAACATCAAATCATCAACATTATGCAAACGAGCCGCAGCATCGGCATGCAGACGATGGAAATGAGCGTTAAGGAGCTTGCAGCCGATGGACGCATCGATCCGCTGGCGGCTGAAGTGTATTTGGCGGGGGAGCGTGGGGACGATGGCGCAGTTTAAGTACGAGGGGCGCGACCGAAGCGGACGGAAAAAAGCTGGAGTGATCACTGCCGTTTCGCAGCGCGAGGCGGCGGCAAAGCTTCGGGAAAAAGGAATTCGCCCGCTGGCGCTTGCCGAAGTGCCGCCGTCCATATGGAACAAAGAAATTTCGTTTGGCCGCGCCGTCAAACTGCAGCACTTTGTCATCTTTTTGCGCCAGTTCGCAACGCTTGTGCGCGCCGGGGTGACGATCGTCGATTCGATCCGCATTTTGGCGGAGCAAACGGAAAGCAAGCCGCTCGCTAAGACGCTTCTTGACATCGAACAGTCATTGCGCAGCGGGAACCCGCTCTCAGCGGCAGCGGCGAATCATCCGCGCATCTTTCCGCCGCTGTTTGTCAACATGGTGCGCGCCGGTGAAGCGAGCGGGACGCTTGACGAGACGCTTGACCGCTTGGCCGATCATTTTGAAAAAATGCATCGGACGCGGCAAAAAATCGCCTCGGCGCTCGCCTATCCGATTGCTGTTGCCATCATTGCCACCGCGGTCGTTATTTTTTTGCTTGTCGCCGTTGTGCCAACGTTCGTCGAAATGTTCGCCGAGTTTCACGCCGAACTGCCGGCGATTACGAAGTTTGTGCTCAAGGCAAGCAGTGTGATGCAGCGGTATTGGTGGGCCGTCGTCCTGCTTTTTGCCGGCGTGTACGCATCGTTTGTGGTTCTTCGGCGGCAAAAGACAACGAAGTACTATTTGGATTATGCCGCCCTGCGGATGCCGATGTTCGGCACGCTCGTGCAAAAAGCGGCGCTCGCCCGCCTGACACGGACGCTCAGCTCGCTTGTTGCAAGCTCGGTGCCGATTTTAGAGGCGCTTTCCATCGCCGGGCGCGTCGTTGAAAATGAAGTGATCGCATCTGTGCTGGCTGAAGCGCGGACCTCCCTCGAGCGCGGGCAATCGCTCTCGGAGCCGATCCGCCGCCATTGGGCGTTTCCGCCGCTTGTTGCGCAAATGATCACGATCGGCGAACAGACCGGTGCGCTTGACGCCATGCTCGGCAAAGTTGCTGATTTTTACGAAGCGGAAGTCGATGCGGCCACCGACCGGTTGAAATCGCTCATCGAACCGCTCATGATCGTGCTTCTCGCCGGCGTCGTCGGGACGATCGTCACTTCGATCATCGTGCCGATGTATGATATTTTCAACCATATTCAACAATAAAATAAGAATATATTCCTATTTTTCTCCTTATGTTGTAGAATAATAGGGAAAACAGGCTAAAAATGAAAGAAAGGGAGAGTGAACCATGTTCAAACGGGTGTTGAAAAACGAGCGCGGCTTGACGCTCATCGAACTGCTCGCCGTCATCGTCATTTTAGGGATTATCGCGGCGATTGCCATTCCGGCGATCGGGGGGTTGATTGACAATTCGAAAAAAGACGCGCACGTTTCGAATGCGCAGCAAATGATCAACGCAGCGAAAATCGCCGTGACGGCGGATAAGGATTTGATACCGGCGAATGGGAAGGCCAAAATCATTACATTAGCCTATTTAGAGAATAAAGGATATTTGGAAACAGTTAAAGATCCTGATAAATCTGAAGGTGGCTATAAAGAAGGAAACGATGAAGTAATCGATACCACAGTTGACAGTGATGGAAAACCTAATAGTGAGCCAGCGAATAGTTCTTATGTAGTCATTATAAATAATAACAACAAGCTATCGTATATGGTTAAGCTAATCAATGCTTCACGGGGAGTGCAAGACGCAAATAGCAAAGCTGTTGCGGAAGATAATTTGAAACGTTCTGAAGTTCGTCAATGGTTTAAGTGACATGCAATACATTTTCGTGTTTCTTTGTTCCCTCCTCCTCGCCTCATTTTTCAACGTTGTCGGGCTGCGGGTGCCGGTCGGGGAGTCAATCATCAGGCCGCGGTCGCATTGTCCGGCGTGCGGACGGACGCTATCGGCGGGGGAGCTCATTCCGGTTGTGTCGTATGTCGTGCAGCGCGGGCGGTGCAAAGGGTGCGGGGGGCGCATCTCCCCCCTTTACCCGGCGATGGAATTGGCCACCGCTGCCTTGTTTACGGCCGCGCCGATGTGGGTCGGCTGGAGCGGGCGGCTCGTTGTGGCGTGGACGTTGATCAGCTTGTTTGCCATCATTGTCGTCTCCGATCTTCGCTACATGCTCATCCCCGACCGGGTGCTTTTGGTGTTTGCCGGTTTGTTTTTGGTTGAGCGGCTTGTGATTCCGTTTTTGCCGTGGGCCGATATGCTCCTTGGGGCGGCGGTCGGATTTTCGCTTTTATGGCTGATCGCCGTTTTGTCCAAAGGCGGGATGGGGGGCGGCGATGTGAAGCTGTTTGCCGTGCTTGGGTTTGTGCTCGGTTGGAAAATGGTGTTGCTCGCGTTTTTCTTGGCGACGTTGTACGGAACGGTGATCGGGCTTGTCGGCATGGCGTTGGGCCGCGTGCGGCGCGGCAAGCCGATGCCGTTTGCGCCGGCGATCGCACTCGGGGCGTTGACCGCGTTTTTCTTCGGAGAAGCGATCGTGCGCGCGTATATTTCACTCATTATGTAAAGACGGCAGAAAGGAAGCGGAATGAAGATGGCGTTATGGCGGCGAAAGGCGAAACAGGCGAACATCATCATCAAAGATCATGTCCTCCGCTATGTGGAAGCAAAGCCGGGGCAGCCGCCCGAGGCGAGGCGATGGGGCGAGCGAGCCTTGCCGCCCGGCATCATTCGCGATGGAAAAATCGCCGATCGGGAAACGTTGGCGATGATTTTGGACGAATGTGTTGACGAATGGAAACTTGACGGGCGGCGTGTCCGCTTTGTCGTTCCTGATCCGTTTGTGATGATCCGCCATTTGCCGCTTCCCGCTCATTTGCCGGACGAGGACATCCGCGGCTATTTGTTTATGGAGCTTGGTGAATCGATTCCGCTTCCGTTCGCCGATCCGGTGTTTGACTACGTCGTGGCCGAGAGAACAAGCGAGGTGCTGAACGTGCTGTTGTTTGCCGCGCCGGAAGAGGCGGTGGCCGAATATGCGGCGCTCTTGGAAGACGCCGGCCTGCGCCCGGTGGCGGCCGATGTGTCCCCGCTTTGCGCCTATCGCCCGTTTTTTGTTGCCGGACAAGCCGCGGCGGACGACCACATTTTGCTTGTCCAGTTTGACGAATCGGCTGTCAATTTGAGCGTCTTCCACCGCCATTTGCCGCAGTTTATGCGCCATGTGCCGCTTGAGGCGCCCGGGGAGCCGACGGCGGCGATCGTCGACCCGTTTATTGACGTGTATAAAGAAATCGAGCGGATGATGAGCTTTTATTCGTTTTCCATCCAGCAAGGAAAACAGCAAATTACGCGCCTCTTCCTCACCGGCGACCATCCGCGGCTTGACGATGTGTTTGCCGTTATGTCGGAGCGGCTTGATGTGCCGCCGGAGCGGCTTTCTCGCTCGCTTGATCCGTTGCCGGACCGTTATCATCTCGCCTGGGGTTTGGCGTTGAAAGAAGGAATGGCTGACCATGATCGTTGACATCAACTTGCTGCCGCGCAAAGAGCCGCGCCGTGCGGCGGGCGCCGTGCTGGCGGCCTTCGCCGTTTTGCTTCTGCTGCTTGGCGCTGGGGGAGGCTACTGGCTGATGGAGCGTGCGAATCAACGGCTCGCGGCGCTTGAAGGGGAGCTTCGGCAAGTGCGCGCCGAGCAGGCGGCGATGGAGGCGAAGGGAAAAACGACGGAGCAGCAGCAAGCTGAGCAAGAGCTTGCTAAAGCGGTCGAATGGGCGAACCGTTATCCGCTCAAAACGGTGCCGCTGTTGCGCGCGTTGGCCAAACAACTGCCGGAGCGCGGCTTTATCATGAACTTTTCGTATGCCGGTCAAAAGACGGTGACGATGACAGTGCAGTTTGATGCGGCGGAAGAAGCGGCCTATTATTTAGATCGGCTTGAGGAAGTTCATTTGGTCAAAGCCGTCAAATTGACCGGCATCTCGGCCAGCGGCGAAAGCGGCGGGGCAGAGGGGGAAACGATCGTGCCGCGGTATATCGCGCAATATGAGCTGGAACTTCAGCCGACAGGAAAAGAGGGGGACAACGAATGATGGGCCGTTTTGGAAAATGGCCGCTCGTGTTTACCGGGGTGTTTCTTCTTGCCGCTCTTTTGTTTGCCGCTTTCTATGTTTTTGTGCTCATGCCGCGCTACGAACAAATGGATCGGCTCGAGGCGGTCGTACAAAGCGAGAAAAACGTGTTGGCTGCAATGAAAAAGCAGGCGGCGGGGAATCGAGAAGAAACGGCAGAGAGCCTGGCGGCTTTGCAGAGGAAAGTGCCGGTGCGCCCGTTCGCCGACCAACTGTTGCTGGCGTTTCAAAAAGCGGAATATATTTCTGACAGCCGGCTATTGAGCGTCAGCTTCGCTGAAGGGCAAGGAACCGGAGAATCTCCTTCGCAAGGGAACGCGAATGGAGCGGAAAGCAAGGCGTCCGGAGACAAGGCGTTGATTCCTCCAAGCGGCATCCAGTCTATTACCGCCCAATTGACGGTGGAATCTCCCTCCTATTATCAGCTTGAACGGTTTTTAGAGGTGCTTGAGCACTCCGAGCGCATTTTGGCGGTGGAAGGATTGACGTTTACCGGCCCGTCGGAGTTGACGTCCACCGCTGTCGACGTGCAACCGCTCGCCTATTCCATCAATGTCCGCGCCTTTTACGCGCCGCAACTTGAGAAATGGAAGCAGCTCATTCCCATCCGCGATGTCCCTCCGCCAAGCGGCAAAGACAATCCGCTCGTGGAAGTGGCGCCGCCTTCGGGCCGGTAGCGGGGATGGTGGAAGGCCGATATGCTCATTCGCATGAAGCGGGGGATGACCCTCATTGAGCTTTTGGCTGTGCTTGTCATCATCGGTATTGTGGCGATGATCGTCGGTCTTGCCATGTGGACGGTGATTGATCGGGCGCGCGAGCGGGCGTTTGTTTCCGATGCGTATGGACTATATGAAGCGGCGCGGCTGTATGTCGGCGCCGAGAAAGTGGAATTTTTGCCAGCCCGTTCTTCTGCCATATTGTCGTATGGAGAATTGGTGGGCAACGGTTTGCTGGATCCAATCGAAGATCCGTTTACCGGAAATGTATTGCCGCCGGAAACGAATCCATCGTACGTGCTTGCCACGAAGCGGGAAGACGGCGGGATCGATTATGCCGTTTGCTTAAAAGGCGAGACAAAGCAGCTTTGCACCTATGAGGGGCGCGAGCAGCCGATTCCTGTCGAAGCGCTGGGGACCGAGGCGATTCGCAACCGTTGATGTCGGAAAATGAAGAACAGAAGCGGGGACAAGACGACAAATGTCTTGTTCTTTTTTTTTCCGTTTGTGGTAAGATAGGCGAAAGAAATCGAAGCATGAAGAAGGACGGTGGCCAAATGGACAAGCAGCGCATGCGCATTATGGTGAATATCAACGGCAAGCCCCGCCCATTTACCGTGGAGCGTTCGTCGGAAGGACGGCCGTCCGAGGAGTCGGGTGGATATCCGGTGGACAGCCATCTAGGGAAAGGACAGCGAGCAGAAAACGAGGCGGATGACAGCTGCCAAGTGAGCGCGTTTCAAGAAGGCGGGCCATCCGCAGGCAAGCCATCAACAGGCCTGTGGTTTACGGAGGATGGGCAAGTTCGAGAAGAGGTTGAAACGACGGGTTGGGAAGAGGCGGCCGCCCTTGAGGCGGATGAACGGGTCATTTCCGTTTCCGAGGCGATGCAACAAAAGAAAAGCGGCAGACGTCGGACATGGCGGCTGCCGGCTCAAGCCAAGTCGCTGCTCGCCGCCGCGTTGGTCGCTGCGTTGGTCGGCATGGCGTTTGGCATGACGGTGCTACGCATCATTCCGAAGGAAAAATTGGCTTCGTCGCCGGCATCTGAAGCGATGACGGAATTGACAAAGCCTGAAACAGCGGCGGGCGAAGAAGGAAGAGAAAGCGTCATACGAGCGCCGTTTTCCATTGCGGTCATTCAAGCTGGCGTCTATTCGAATGCGGCGGCGGCCAAGCAGGCGTCCGAATCGATCAAAACAGCAGGCGTGCCGGTCGTCGTCGCGGGGCAAAAACCGGCAGCGCTCTATATCGCCGTCGGCGCGGATAAGGAAACGTTGCGGACGGTCAACGACCAATACCGCCAAAGGGTGCCAAGCACGTATGTCAAAGAGCTGTCGTTTGCCGCCGAAGCGGCGGCGCGCCGGTCGGAGGCCATCCAAAAAGGGGAGGTTTTGTATGAAAACATGGCAGCGGTCTCCGCGGCTTTGCTTGGCGGCAGGAAAGCAGGAGAAGATGACTGGCAGGCGCTCCAAAAGGCGTATGACGCGTTAGAAAAAAGCAACGCTTCAAGCGACAAAACAGTCGGTCGGTATGTTGAAGCGCTGAAGCAGGCGTATGTCGCCCTTGCCGCATACAAAGAGCAACGGGACGAAGCGCTGTTGGCCAAAGCCCAGCAACAGCTGCTCGAGGCGCTCGCCGTTTATATCGAATTGGTGCCGCTAGGGAGCTAGAAGCCCCGTTTTTTTTTTTTTGCCTATTGCATATATAAAGAATTTCCGATTTTTCGTTTCTATATTTATCTCCATACAAGTCGACTATGATATAACGTGGCGAGTGATCGGCTGGATGTAAAACAAAATTTCAACTTTATATAGATGGCAACGAAAACGTTTCACATATCCTTGACGGAAAAGCCGTTTGTCCATTTTTCGACTGTCGAAGGCAAGCCTGTGGCTTGGAAGACCGAACAACCACCCGCTTCACAGACCCATACATGGGTCTGAAAGCCGCGTTGTTCGGTCGCCCGACAGTCGATCAAATGCCTAGTAAAATCTGCAAATGTTCATGCTTCAAATTGCATCTATACAGAAAATTGCCTTTCACCGCAAAATTTGCTACGATACAAATGAATCTTCCGAGCCGAAACGAGTGAAAGGAGAATGAACGATGCCTCCACGGTTCGTGCTTGCTTCCCGCTCCCCGCGCCGCAGGCAGATCCTCGAGCTGGCCGGTTGGCCGTTTGACGTTCAAGAAAGTCAAGCCGATGAGACGATCGCCCCCGGAACGCCCCCTGATGAAGCTGTCCAACTGCTTGCCCGCCGGAAAGTTGAGGCGGTGGCGCCGTCTGTCCCTGATGCGTACGTTCTTGGCGCTGATACAATCGTTGTGTGCGATGGCCGCTTGTTAGGGAAGCCGCGCACGGAAGAGGAAGCGTTCGCCATGTTGCGCCTCTTGTCCGGAAAGACGCATGATGTATGGACCGGCGTCGCCATCGCACTCCCTCATGGTGTCATCACATCGTTTGCGGAAAAAACAGCCGTCACGTTTTGGGAGCTCGATGACGAGGAAATCGCCGCCTATATTGCGACCGGGGAGCCGATGGACAAGGCGGGGGCGTATGGCATCCAAGGCCGCGCCGCCCTGTTTGTCAAACGGATCGAAGGCGACTATTTGACGGTCGTCGGCCTGCCGCTGTCGCGGACGGTGAGGGAATTGCGCCGGCTCGGGTGGCCGCCGGCATAGATGAAAGCACAGGCGGCCGCCGTCTGGCGCCTTTTTGGCAAAAGAACGCCCCCGCAAACGGATTCTGCTGTCGTACCGAGGGGCGGTTCAAGCCTCTCCATCTTTCGATGAAGCAAAACAAAAAAGGGGGAGTATGATGGCGTGGATGATCCGCGATGTTCCGAAAGACAGCCGGCCGCGTGAACGGCTGCTGTCATCAGGGCCAGAAAGTTTATCCGACCATGAACTGATCGCCATTTTGTTGCGCACGGGCACGAAGGAGGAGTCGGTCGTGCAGCTCGCCCAGCGTCTCCTTCGCCATTTTGAGGGGCTGAGGTCGCTCAAAGACGCAACGGTCGAAGAAATGACGAACATCAAAGGGATCGGGCCGACGAAAGCCGTGCAAATTTTGGCGGCGTTGGAGCTCGGCCGACGCATCCACCAGTCCGGCTGCGCCGACCGCTATGTGATTCGTTGCCCGGAAGACGGAGCGAAATACGTCATGGAAGATATGCGCTTTTTATCGCAAGAACATTTTGTCGCCATTTATTTAAATACGAAAAATCAAGTCATCTACCGCAAAACGGTGTTCATCGGCAGTTTAAACGCCTCGATTGTCCATCCGCGCGAAGTGTTTAAAGAGGCGATCAAACGTTCCGCCGCCTCAGTCATTTGTGTGCATAACCACCCTTCTGGCGATCCGACTCCAAGCCGCGAAGACATCGATGTGACGAAACGGCTCGCGGAATGCGGCCGCATCATCGGCATCGAGCTCTTGGATCACCTCATCATCGGCGATCAAAAATTCATCAGTTTGAAAGAAAAAGGCTATGTCTGACGGTTCTCATTTTTTGTCGAATCAGTTATAATATCAACTATGGGTTTTTCCGAATCCGTTCGGGCGGTGTTGTACAATTTATAAATGACTTGACATCCGATCCATGTTGTCAATAGAAAATCATATGCATTTCGTTTCGGAAAGGAAGATCGATCATATGTTTGGGATTGGGACGAAAGATCTCGGGATTGATTTAGGAACAGCGAATACGCTCGTTTATGTGAAGGGAAAAGGGATCGTTTTGCGCGAGCCGTCGGTTGTCGCCATTCAGCGCGACACGAAGCAAATCGTCGCCGTCGGCAATGAAGCGAAAAACATGATCGGGCGCACGCCGGGCAACATCGTGGCGCTTCGTCCGATGAAAGACGGCGTCATCGCCGATTATGAAACGACGGCGACGATGATGAAATATTTCATTCGCAAGGCCGTCAAAACGAAAGGGTTGTTTGCCAGCAAGCCGTATGTGATGGTATGCGTACCGTACGGCATCACAGCCGTGGAGGAGCGCGCGGTCATCGATGCGACTCGCCAGGCTGGAGCACGCGATGCCTATACGATTGAAGAACCATTTGCGGCCGCGATCGGCGCCAATTTGCCGGTGTGGGAGCCGACCGGGAGCATGGTCGTCGACATCGGCGGCGGTACGACTGAAGTGGCCGTGATTTCGCTCGGCGGCATCGTGACGAGCCAGTCGATTCGCATCGCCGGCGATGAAATGGATGAGGCGATCATTCAATACATCCGAAAAACGTACAATTTGATGATCGGAGAACGGACGGCGGAGGCGATTAAAGTCGAGATCGGCTCAGCCGGGAATCCGGAAGGAATCGGAAACATGGAAATTCGCGGCCGCGACTTGCTCACTGGGCTGCCAAAAACGATCGAAATCAGCGCCGAAGAAGTGGCTGAGGCGCTGCACGATACGGTCTATGCGATCGTCGAGTCGGTGAAAAACACGCTCGAAAAAACACCGCCGGAGCTGGCGGCTGACATTATGGACCGCGGCATCGTGCTGACAGGCGGCGGCGCTTTGTTGCGCAATTTGGACAAGGTCATCAGCAAAGAGACGGACATGCCGGTCATCGTCGCGGAAAATCCGCTTGATTGCGTGGCCATTGGCACCGGGAAAGCGCTCGACCACATCGACTTGTTTAAAAACAAGGCGAGAGACCATCGCTGACGGTAAGAAGGTGTGACGCATGCCACAGCTTTTTGGGAATAAGCGTCTCATTTTTTTGCTCGTCAGCATCGTCATCCTTGTCATGTTGATCGGCTTTTCCCTGCGCAGCCGCGAAGAATTGACGTGGCCGGAGCAGTTTGTCAAAGATACGGTCGGTTTTGTTCAGCTTCTGTTTGGGAAGCCCGCCCAGGAGATCGCGGGCTTCTTTGAAAATGTGAGCGATCTTCGCCGTACATATAAGGAAAACGAACTGCTGAAGGCAAGACTTGAGGAATATGCGGCGCTTGAGACCGAGGTCGAGGCGCTGCGGCAAGAAAACGAACGGCTGCGCGCGTTGCTCGATAAAAAAGAGAGCTTGCGTGATTTTGTTTCGATTCAGGCGACGGTGATCGGGCGGAACCCGGATCGTTGGCGGGAAACGATCATCATCAACAAAGGCGAGCAACACGGCGTGAAAAAAGATATGGCCGTCATCACCCCAGCGGGGCTTGTCGGCAAGGTGCAGCACGCTTCCCAATTTACGTCCACTGTGCAGCTGTTAAGCGCGCTTGACCAAAACAACCGCATTTCCGCTTATATCCAAGGAAAGGAAAACGTGTTTGGGTTGATCGAAGGCTACGATGAGAAGCGGCGCGAGTTGCTGCTCGGAGAAATTCCGATTGACGCCAAAGTGGAAAAAAGGCAAAAAGTGTTGACTTCCGGCCTTGGCGGCGTGTTTCCGAAAGGGCTGCCGATCGGTGAGGTGACTGAAGTCAAGCCGGACCAATACGGATTGACGAAAGTCGTCTATGTCAAGCCGTTTGCCAACTTGTATGATATTGACGACGTCATGATTGTGAAACGAACCATCGATGCAGCACTGCAGGAAAAGGAGGAGGCAAAGTGAACAAGTGGCGTCTCCCTTTCCTTGCGGTGTTATGTTTTGTGAGTGAGAGCCTTTTTGTTGATGTATGGCCAAAAGGCGACTTGTATGTCCACTATTTTTTTGTTCCCCGGTTTTTTCTTGTTTTTCTCGTGTTCACAGCGATGCATTTCGGCGGGACGCGGGCGATGGGGTACGGGTTCATCTTCGGGTTTCTGTATGACTGCGTCTACACAGAGCTGCTCGGTGTTTATGCGTTTGCCTATACGCTTATAGCCTACTTGGCGGGCAAAGCGATGAAATGGTTCCACCAAAACTGGTTCGTTGCATCGCTCTTGTCGCTGCTTTCCATTGTGCTGCTTGACAGTTATATCTACGGCATCCAGCTGTTGATCGGGCGGACCGATTGGTCGTTTTCTGTTTTTTGGGACCGCCGTCTATGGCCGACGCTGCTTCTGAACGTCGCGTTTTTGCTCGTCTTTTCGTACCCGCTCGAACGGCGATTGGCCAAAATTCGCCGGTTTGAGCAGGAAGAATAAAAGAGGAAAAACGGCCCGTTTTGTAGAATTATTCGTTGGGGTGAACGTTGTGGCGAAACAAAAGCAGCAGTACGTGACGATTAAAGGGACGAAAGATGGGCTGACGCTGCATCTCGATGACCGCTGCTCGTATGACGATTTATTGAAAGAAATCGAGGAGCGGCTTGTCAAACAAGCTGGCGTCGCGCCAGACAGCCCCCTTGTCTCTGTTCATCTGAAAATTGGGAACCGCTATTTGACGCCTGCCCAAGAGGAAGAGGTGCGTGCGCTCATCCGCCGTTCAAAAAATTTGGTCGTCGATTCGATCGAAAGCAATGTCATGTCGAAAGCAGAAGCGATAGAATGGATGAGAAAAACGGAAATTGTGCCCGTTTCGCGCATTGTCCGTTCGGGACAAGTGCTTCATGTCGAAGGGGATTTGCTGCTGATCGGCGACGTGAACCCTGGCGGAACGGTCATTGCCGGAGGCAACATTTTCATTCTCGGCGCCTTGCGCGGCATCGCCCATGCCGGGTATGCCGGCAATAAACAGGCGATCATCGCTGCATCGGTCATGAAACCGATGCAGCTGCGCATCGGCGACATCATGAGCCGAGCGCCCGATTCGAAAACGGATGAAGGAAATGAAATGGAATGCGCCTATATTGATGAGCATAACCAAATTGTTGTCGACCGCCTTCAGCTGCTTATGCATTTGCGGCCGAATTTGACGCGCTTAGAAAGGAGAATGTGACCGTGGGAGAAGCGATCGTCATCACTTCCGGAAAAGGCGGCGTCGGCAAAACGACGACGACCGCGAACCTTGGGACGGCCCTCGCCATTCTAGGGAAGCGGGTGTGCCTTGTCGACACCGACATCGGGCTGCGCAACCTCGATGTCGTGCTTGGGCTTGAGAACCGAATTATTTATGATTTGGTTGATGTCGTTGAAGGGCGTTGCACAGTGCAAAAAGCGCTTGTGAAAGACAAGCGGTTCGATAACTATTTGTATTTGTTGCCGGCCGCGCAAACGAGCGATAAGTCGGCGGTCAACCCCGCGCAAATGAAACAGCTCATTGAGGAGCTGAAACAGGAATACGATTATGTGCTCATCGACTGTCCGGCTGGAATCGAACAAGGCTATCGCAACGCTGTCGCCGGCGCGGACGAAGCGATCGTCGTCACGACGCCGGAAGTGTCGGCGGTCCGCGACGCCGACCGCATCATCGGCTTGCTTGAAGCGGAGGAGCACGTCAAACCGCCGCGCCTCATCATCAACCGCATTCGCAGCCATATGGTGAAAAACGGCGATATGTTGGATGTCGACGAAATCATCTCGCATTTATCGATCGAGTTGCTCGGCATTATCGCCGACGATGAAAACGTGATCAAAGCGTCGAACCGCGGCGAGCCGATTGTGCTGGACCCAAACAGCAAAGCATCGATCGCCTTCCGCAACATTGCCCGCCGCATCCTCGGCGAGTCGGTGCCGCTGCCGCCGCTTGAGGAAGAGGAGAAGGGGCTGTTTTCAAAGATTCGGAAAATATTTAGTTTGAAATAATGAAATTGGCGCAAGAAGGCCGTTGAATGGGCCTTCTTTTTTTATTCATATTGTTGTGCCGTTTGGAATTCCTGATCTGTAACAACGGAAGCAGATGGTATCGATCGGTTGCGGCGCTCAGCCGAAACGTTGGTGTGAAACTGTTTGAGGGATTTGTTCGCGGACGTGTTCGGCGAGGCGCGGCGAAAAACGCTCGTTCATATTCCATGAGGTTGTCTCATAAATTAGTACAAACGTTGTTGGAAAGGTGGAGGGGGGACGTATGGATCGACGCGTCCGTGAGATGAAAAAACGCATTGAAAAACGAAGAAGGGAACGTCAATATAAGGGGCAGGATCCAAAAGAATCTAGATGGAGCGCCGCTGATGAGGAGCGGTACGGGCTGCCGGTCGTCACGTATGACCGCTATTCGTTTGAATCCGCTCCCCATCCGTTGTTCCGCAAAGAATGGTTTTTATTCAAAACACTCATCGCTGCCTGTCTCGTGCTCGTGACGGCCATGTTGTTCCGGCATCCGTCCGCTTCCCTCGAGCCGGCGCGGCAGTTTATTGCCCGGACGATGGAAACCGAGTTTCAGTTTGCGGCCGTCTCAGCCTGGTATGAAAAAACGTTCGGTGAGCCGCTCGCTTTTTTTGCCCCGAAAAAGGAAGAAAAGGTGAAAACGGCTTCATCCTATGCAGTGCCGGCTTCTGGACGGATTCTCGAAAGTTTTGAAAAAAACGGGGAGGGCGTGACGATCGAAACCGAGAATGGAGCCAAAGTGGAGGCGATGAAAGAAGGGATTGTCACCTTTGCCGGTACGAAAGACCGTCTCGGCAAAACGGTCATCATCCAACATGCGGACGGCACGGAGACGTGGTATGGACGTTTGGGGGCCATTTCGGTGAAATTGTATGATTTTGTAGAAATGGGGCAGGAAGTTGGCACGGCCGAGGCGAGCGAGGAAAATAAACAGAAAGGGCTGTTTTATTTTGCGATTAAACAAGGAGATGAATTTATCGATCCGATTCAGGTGATTTCCTTTGAATAAGTATATGGCGCTGCTCGGGAAGCTGCACGTCCACCCGCTGTTATGGCTGATCGGCGGCATCGCGGTGCTTACCGCCCATTTCAAGCAGCTTTGCCTGCTGTTTTTCATCGTCCTCGTTCATGAGCTCGGCCATGCGGCGGCAGCCGCGTTTTTCTCTTGGCGGGTGAAGCGGATTTTGCTGCTGCCGTTCGGCGGAGTGGCGGAAGTCGAAGAGCACGGCAACCGGCCGTTCCGCGAGGAGTGGATCGTGACGCTCGCCGGGCCGGCCCAGCATCTGTGGCTCACAGCGGCGGCGTTTTTTTTGTGGAAGGCCGGCATGATGGATGGCGGGAGCTGGGAGCTCTTTTTTCGCTACAATGCGGCCATTTTCGCTTTGAACTTGCTGCCGATCTGGCCGCTGGATGGAGGCAAGCTATTGTTTTTGCTGCTGTCCTACCGCCGCCCGTTCAGCGAAGCGCACCGGAACACGGTCGCCATATCGGCCGCCGTGCTTGCTGTCGGCGTCGTTCTTTTGTTTGTGTTGGCGCCGCGCCAGCTTGATTTATGGGCGATCGCCGCCTTTTTGGCGCATGCTCTTTGGCAGGAGCAAAAGCAGCATCCGTATGTCGTTATGCGCTTTTTGCTTGAGCGGTATTATGGAAACAAAGGCGGCTATACAAAGCTGCGGACGATCACGGCGCCGGCGGACGAACGCATCTCAGCCGTGCTGCAGCGATTTTACCGCGGACAAAAGCATGCGATCATCGTCGTTCGCGACGGGCGCGAACGGGCGACGCTCGATGAAAACGAGCTGCTGCATGCGTTTTTTGCCGAAAAGCAAGCCGATGCGCCGCTTGGCGCTCTCATCTATTGATCGTGGCTATATATAGATGCAACGAAAAAGTTTCACATATCCTTGATGGAAAAGTTGCTTATCTATTTTTGGACTGTCGGAGGCAAGCCACAGGCTTGCCCCCGTCACGCCAAGGCGTGACGGGAGGCCGAACGACCGCTCGCTTCACAGACCCATACATGGGTCTGAAAGCGGCGTTGTTCGGTCGCTCGACAGTCGATCCAATGCTCGGTAAAAGCTGCAAATGTGAAAGCTTCAAATGGCATCTATATAGTCGTTTGCACCGTTTCATCATCGCCCGCCGGGGGACGAAGATGACGGTTGACGGACGGCCGTTTCTATGTTACGATAGATGACGTTGTAGACTTTTTGTCCTGCCAACAAGGGCAAAAGAGGGCGGCTGTCGCAAAAAGACGCACCCGCACTACAACCGCTCAGCGCGGGCGATGAAGCGCTCCGTCTTGGGCCGCCTTGGCGCTGGCGAGTCTGAGTCCATGAAGGAGGTGCGATGCATGTACGCAATTATCGAAACTGGCGGCAAACAATTGAAAGTCGAAGAAGGCCAAGAAATTTACATCGAAAAATTGGATGCGAATGAAGGCGATACGGTCACGTTTGACAAAGTGCTGTTCGTCGGCGGGGAAACGGTGAAAATCGGCAACCCGACGGTCGAAGGCGCAACCGTGACGGCGAGAGTGCAAAAACACGGCCGACAAAAGAAAATTATCGTCTTCAAATATAAAGCGAAAAAGAACTATCGCCGCAAACAAGGCCACCGTCAGCCGTACACGAAAGTCGTCATCGAAAAAATCAACGCGTAAAGATGATCCGCGTCACGATTGAACGGGAAGCGGACGGCCGCATCCGCGCGTTTACGATGGAAGGGCACGCCCATTTTGCGAAACGCGGGCAGGACATTGTATGCGCCGGCGCTTCGGCGGTCTCGTTCGGCACGATCAACGCCATCGAGACACTTATTGGCGTAAGCCCGCATGTTTCGCTCGGCAAAGACGGCGGCTACCTCCGCTGCGAGCTTCCGGAGCTGGAAGAAGCGGCGGCAGAGAAAGTGCAGTTGTTGTTGGAAGCGATGGTCGTTTCGCTAAAGACGATCGAACGCGATTACGGAACATTTATCCGCGTGACATCTATCTAGCGGGAGGTGACTGCCATGCTGAGACTTGACCTGCAATTTTTTGCTTCGAAAAAAGGGGTCGGTTCGACGAAAAACGGCCGCGACTCGATCGCGAAACGTCTTGGCGCAAAACGGGCTGACGGTCAATTCGTCACCAGCGGTTCGATTTTGTACCGTCAACGCGGAACGAAAGTCCATCCGGGCTTGAACGTCGGCCGCGGCGGCGACGATACGCTGTATGCGAAAATCGACGGCATCGTCCGCTTCGAGCGGCTCGGCCGCGACCGCAAACGCGTCAGCGTCTACCCGGTCAGCCAAGAAGCGTAATCGATGTGGAAAAACTCTAACCGTTCGGTTAGAGTTTTTTCTTTTTGGCGTAGAAAAAATCGTTCCCGTTCAATGTCAAAAAATGTTATAGTAAAAGTACATGCCTCCCCCATGGAGGCGGAAGTCCAAGCGAGGCAGGGAGCCTACGCTTAGTGGATAGGGGAGCGTCGGATGGAGAAGCGATGGACTGTCGTTGAGGTGATGCGCCATGCCCGCCATGACTGGCTGAACAAAATCCAGCTCATCAAAGGGCATTTGGCGCTCAATAAAATCGAACGGGTGCAGGAAATCATTGAAGACATTATCGGCGAGATGCATCAGGAAACACGGTTGACGAACTTGAAAGCCGAGCAGTTCGCTGAGCTTATCATGACCTATAACTGGGAGCCGCGCCCGCTTTTTCTTGAGTATGAAATCACGGACGGCGAAGGCGATTGGTCGCGGTGCGATGAGCAGCTGACTGAATGGTGCCGCCAATTTTTTCGCCTGCTTGAAGCGCAATCCGATGAGCGGACAGAAAACCATTTATGTTTGTCCATTGAGCTGTCCGATCGACGGGCGGCGCTGTTTTTGGATTATTGCGGCACGTTTCGAGACGGCGAAGCCATTCGCACTTGGCTTAAGCGCTGCGAACCATCACCGCCGCTTCGGCTCGCGTCGTTTGCCGTTGGCGAGGGCGAATTGACGGTGGAGCTTGAGCTTTTGGCGGCGGAATCTTGACCATTGGTTGGACGAAGGAAAATGGAAGGCAAAGCTTATTTTGCCCTAAGAGGTGCGAACGAATCGATCCAATCGGACCGAAAAGCGGCGGCTGGGCTTGAACCGCCCGCCAGCCTGCAGACGGCCGGTGCTTGCGTACATATTGACATTATGGAATCGACTCTGTATACAATAATAAGTATTAGTCATACTCATTTCGCCATGATACCATGATGGAAGCGAATCGGAGGAACAGCCATGTTTGTTGATCAGGTGAAAATTTATGTGAAAGGCGGGGACGGCGGCAACGGCATGGTCGCGTTCCGCCGGGAAAAATACGTCCCAAAAGGCGGGCCGGCCGGCGGAGACGGCGGCAAAGGCGGCGATGTCGTCTTTGTCGTTGATGAAGGGCTGCGGACGTTGATGGATTTCCGCTACCAGCGCCATTTTAAAGCGCCGCGCGGCGAAAACGGCATGTCGAAAAACCAGCATGGCAAAAATGCGGAAGACTTGATTGTCAAAGTGCCGCCAGGCACCGTTGTCATCGATGCGGATACGAACGAAGTGCTCGCCGATTTGACCGAGGCGGGGCAGCGGTTTGTCGTCGCCAAAGGCGGGCGCGGCGGGCGCGGCAACACTCGATTTGCGACGGCGTCCAACCCAGCGCCGGAAATTGCGGAAAACGGCGAACCGGGCGAAGAGCGCAACATCATTTTAGAGCTGAAGCTTCTCGCTGACGTCGGGCTGGTCGGGTTTCCAAGCGTCGGCAAATCGACGCTGCTGTCGGTCGTCTCCGCAGCCCGTCCGAAAATCGCCGAGTACCATTTTACGACGCTCGTTCCGAACTTGGGCGTTGTCGAAACGGAAGACGGGCGCAGTTTTGTGATGGCCGACTTGCCGGGATTGATTGAAGGGGCCCATCAAGGGGTCGGGCTCGGGCATCAGTTTTTGCGCCATATTGAACGGACGCGTGTCATCGTCCATGTCATCGACATGGCGGCGGTCGAAGGGCGCGATCCGTACAACGATTATCTCGTCATCAACGAAGAGCTGAAACAGTACAATTTGCGCTTGACCGAGCGGCCGCAAATTGTTGCCGCCAATAAAATGGACATGCCGAACGCCGAAGAAAATTTGCGCCGCTTCAAAGAGAAAGTCGGCGATGCGGTGCCGGTCTTTCCGATTTCTGCAGCGACAAGACAAGGAGTGCGCGAGCTGTTGTTTGCCATCGCCGACCTGTTGGAAACGACGCCGGAATTCCCGCTTCATGAACGAGAAGATCCGGCCGTGCAGCGCGTCGTGTACAAATATGAAAAAGAGGAGCCGCCGTTTACGATCACCCGCGCCAGCGACGGAGCATTCATTTTGGCGGGCGACAAAATTGAAAAGTTGTTTAAGATGACGGATTTCTCGCGCGAAGAATCGGTGCGCCGCTTCGCCCGCCAGCTTAAGGCGATGGGGGTGGATGATGCGCTGCGCGAGCGCGGCGCGAAAGACGGAGACACGATCCGGTTGCTTGATTACGAGTTCGAGTTTGTCGACGACTGGGATGAATAGAGCGGGGGAAGGTGCGGTGGAGAAAAAATTTTATTTGGTGCGCGAAGACGTCCTGCCGGAAGCGATGAAGAAAGTCGTGCTCGCGAAACAGCTGCTTGAGCGGAAAAAAGCCGCCTCGGTCGCCGAGGCGGCGCAGCTCGCCAACATCAGCCGCGGTGTGTTTTACAAATACCGCGATGCCATTTTTCCGTTCCAAGCGGTGACGAAAGAAAACATCGTCACGCTCTTTTTCCATTTAGAAGACCGCTCCGGAACGTTGTCACAGCTGCTTGGCGTTGTGGCGGCGGCCGGCTGCAACGTGCTGACCATCCATCAAACGATTCCGCTTCAAGGGAGGGCGAACGTGACGCTGTCGGTCAGCACAAACGATATGAACGAGGAGATTGATGAGCTCCTCGCTAAGCTCAAACAGCTCGAATTTGTCGAAAAAGTGGAAATTGTCGGTTCGGGAGTGTATTAAAGCAAGGGAGAGGCAAACGAGATGAAAATCGGTTATTTAGGACCGAAGGCGACGTTCACCGAAGCGGCGGCTGCTCTTCTTTTTCCATCGCAGCCGCGGGAGCCGTATGACACGATTCCCGATTGCATTGACGCCGCGGCGGCCGGAGAGATTGAAGCGGCCGTGGTGCCGCTCGAGAACGCCTTGGAAGGATCGGTCAATTTGACACTCGACTATTTAATTCACGAACAGCCGTTGCCGATCATCGGCGAAATCGTTGTGCCGATCGAGCAACATTTGATGGTGCACCCATATTTCACCCCGCATTGGCGCGAAGTGAAAGAAGTGTATTCCCACTCGCACGCCATTGCCCAATGCCGGAAGTTTTTGCATACGGTGCTGAAAGGGGCGAAGCAAGTGCCGATGACGTCAACGAGCGCCGCCGCGAAATTTGTGAGCGAGCATCCGCACTTGCCGGCGGCGGCGATCGCCAACCGGCTGGCGGCGGAAAAATACGGGCTAGTGATCGTGCAGGAAAACGTCCACGATTACGATTACAACCATACGCGCTTTATTGTCGTCAGCCGGCGCAAAGAACCGCTTTCGCCTGCTTCGCCTCTTTATGCCGGCGACAAGACGACCGTGGTCGTCATGCTGCCGCAAGACCGTCCGGGCGCACTCCATCAAGTGTTATCAGCGTTTGCCTGGCGGCGGCTCAACTTGACGAAAATCGAATCGCGCCCAGCGAAAACGGGCCTTGGAAATTATTTCTTTATTATTGACATCGACGCGCCGATGGATGACGTCCTCATCCCGGGGGCGATCGCGGAAATTGAGGCGCTCGGCTGCACAGTGCAGCTGTTGGGCAGCTATCCATATTATTTTGCTTGACACAGACAAAAACACGCGGGCGGTCTGCTGCCGTCCGCCTGTTCCTTTTTAGACGGCCCGCCGCGCAGTATTCCGCAGGGAATGAACCGATGTTCGGCCAGGTCCAGTTTACGCTTCGATGAGAAAGCCGGCTTGTTTCAAGGCGCGGCAGGCGGCGTCAAGCTTCACTGGTGAATCGGCTTCCAGCGTATGCAAATGGGTTCCGTCCGTCAGCTGCAACAAATACGACGATTTTGTCGCCTCGATTTTGGCGATGAATTGGTCGACTTCCAGGCGGTTGCTCACCATGATCGAGGCGGTTAAATCGCCGTAAACCGGATGCTCGATTTTGACGTCCTTGACTGTCACGCCGCAATCCACGAGCAAATACAACTCTTCTTTCGTCTGTTCTGGCGTATGGAAGCAGGCGACCGTCCTCGTGTACGTTTTGGCCGGTTCAGCCGGCTTTAAATACAAATAGCCTTGGCTTGTGGCGATGATTGGTTCGTTGCGCGCCTTTAACAGTGAAATGTCTTGGACGATCACTTGGCGGCTGACGTTCGTTTTCGCTGCCAGCTCAGCCCCCGTGAGCGGCGCTTCGCTTTCTTTCAACCATTGCAAAATGAGCTGGCGCCGCCTTTCCCCTAAAATTTTCTTTTCCTCTTTCACCTGCCATTCCTCCTTTCATGCCGATGTAAGTCGCTCCAATGTGGAAACGAACTGGTCGATCTCCGCTTCGGTCGTGGCCGCGCCCAATGAGACGCGGATGAATTGCTTCGCTTCTTCAGGCGTTTTCCCGACGGCGAGCATCGTCCGCGACGGCGCTTGCAGCCCGACTTGGCAGGCGCTGCCGGTGGAAATGGCGATGCCGGCGCGGTTGCATTCAAGCATCACAAGCTGCCCTTCGTACCCAGCGACGGACAAACCGATAATATGGGCAAGACGGAAATCGGGATGGCCTTCCACCGCCACCGGCAGCTGTTTGGCGGCGATGGCGTGAAGCAACCGATTCCGCAGTCGTTCCAAACGCGACTGTTCGTCCGCCATTCGTCGATGGAGCTGCTGCGCGGCCGTAATGAAGGCGGCAATACCCGGTACGTTGACCGTTCCCGGCCGAAAGCCTGATTCGTGCGTCGCTCCCGGGAATACCGGCTTCCAATGCCGGCGCGGGTTGATGTACACAGCGCCGACCCCTTTGGGACCGTACACTTTATGGGCGGAAACGGATAGGCTGTCTAGTCCTATCTCTTGAACATCTAGCTGTATTTTAGCAAAAGTTTGCACGCAGTCGCTATGAAAAAGGACGCCGTGCGCCCGCAGGAGGCGGCCGATGTCGGCAAGCGGCTGAATCGTGCCGATTTCCGAGTTGGCGTGCTGGATGGAAGCAAGGATCGTCTTCGGCGTGATCGCCCGCTCCAAATCGGCAAGTCGAATGCGCCCGAATCGGTCGACGGGCAAATACGTGACCGTATATCCTTCTGTTTCCAGCTGTTTGAACAGGTGATGGAGCGAGGCATGCTCGATTTCGGTCGTGATCAGGTGGTTTCCCTTATGCCGGTAGGCGGCAGCTAGCGAACGGATCGCAAGCACGTTCGCTTCCGTTCCGCCGCTTGTGAAATAGATCCCTTCCGCTTCTCCGTTAATCATGGCGGCGAGTTCGCGCCGGCATAAGGCAAGCAGTTGTTTCGCTTTCGTTCCGATGTCATGCAAGCTGCTTTCGTTGCCAAAGTAAACGGACGCCGCTTCAGCGTAAGTGGAGATCGCCTCTTGGCACATTGGCGTCGTTGCCGCGTAATCCAAATAAATCATATTCCCCCGCCTTTGCATCATTTTTTTCGCCAAACCTCTTGCCATTAGTTTAAATATGTGTAAATATAGATGTCAAGACAGGTGAAAAGAAAGGGGCGTCCGAGAGTGAAGGAAGGTGGCGTGATTATCGTCGGAAGCGGGCTGGCGGCGTTAACGGTCGCGTATCATTTATCTGAGCTCGACCATGTGATGATATTCACAAAAAAACGTTGCACCGACAGCAATTCATGGCGGGCGCAAGGAGGGGTGGCCGCGGCGCTGGCAGAGAGCGACGATTGGCGCGCTCATTTCCGCGATACGATGGTCGCCGGCTGCTTTCATAACGATGAACGAATGGTCGAACGGCTCGTCCGCGAAGGGCCGAGGCGGCTGCAAGAATGGATCAACGCCGGCATCGCGTTTGATCGGGACGAACGCGGCCGGTTTTGTTTCGGCCTTGAAGGCGGGCATAGCCATCGCCGGATTTTGCACGCCGGCGGCGATCAAACGGGCAAAGCACTCGTTTCGTTTTTGCTTGAGCGGCTCGAGGGACGCGTATGGATGGAAGAAGGCGAGCAGGTGATTGATTTGCTTGTGGAAGAGGGGCGTTGCGTCGGGGTGAAAACGAAGCGGGAAGACGGTTCGGTGTCCATTTGGCCGGCGTCGGCCGTCGTGTTGGCGACCGGTGGATGCGCCGGATTGTATACGTTCACTTCCAATGCGCCGACGGCGACTGGCGACGGCATTGCCATGGCGTACCGCGCCGGTGCGGCGGTGGCGGATATGGAGTTTATCCAATTTCATCCGACGATGCTCGTTGCCGGCGGAAAAGCGGTCGGGCTCGTCTCGGAAGCGGTGCGCGGCGAAGGGGCGGTGCTTGAGGCGGAAGATGGAAGACCGCTGATGGACGGCGTCCATCCGCTTCGCGATCTCGCTCCGCGCGACATCGTCGCCCGAGCGATCGCGGCGGAACTCGATCGCGGCGGCCGCGTCTATTTGAATATTTCCCGCGTGTCCCACTTCCGCCGCCGCTTTCCGACGATCGCTGCGCTATGTGAGGCCTATGGCGTCGACCTTGAAGCCGGCCGCCTTCCTGTCGCGCCGGGCGCCCATTTTTTAATGGGCGGCGTTGTCGTCAACGAGTGGGGACAGACGACGGTTCCGGGCTTGTACGCCGTCGGGGAAGCGGCGTGCACCGGTGTGCACGGCGCCAACCGGCTCGCAAGCAACTCGTTGCTTGAAGCGATCGTCTTTGGATTCCGTGCGGCCTGCGCCATCCGCCGTCAAGCGGCGTGGCCGGAAACGGTGCACCGAGCGGATTCATCCAGCCCGCGTCGTTTGATTGTACCACGGCTGCCAGAGCGGGCGCTCATTCGCGAACAGCTGTCAACGTTTGTCGGCATCGTCCGCAACGGCGATCGGCTTCGCGAAGCGGTCGACTGGTTGGAACAGTTTTCGTTGCCGGATTGGCTGGATGGCGACCTTGAACGATTGTCGGCAGAGGAGATTGAAACAGGATACATGTTGCTAGTGGGCTGGCTTGTCGCTTCATCAGCGCTTGGGCGCACGGAAAGCCGCGGCGGCCATTACCGGAGCGATTTTCCGCGTGAATGCCCAAAGTGGCGGGGGCGGCGCCTCGTGCGGACGAAAGAAGAGTGGGCCCGCCTTGGGGCTGGGAGGTAAAGCGGCAAAGAAAACGGAGGGATGAAAGATGAACCGGTTGAAGCTCGAACAACTGCTGCGACAGTTTTTTCTTGAAGATATTGGCGACGGCGATGTGACGAGCGAGACGATTTTTCCGGCTCATGAACGGGCATCAGGCATGTTTATGGCCAAAGCGGACGGGGTGGTGGCCGGCGTCGGCATTATTGCGGCGGGCTATCAGCTGCTGGATCCGCGCGTCGAAGTAACCATCATGAAACAGGACGGCGAACGGGTCAAAGCCGGCGAAACGATCGCCGTCGCATCCGGCCCGGTCGGGCCGCTGTTGTCCGGTGAGCGCGTCATTTTAAACTTGCTGCAGCGGTTAAGCGGCATTGCCACCGTGACGCGACAGGCCGTTGACTTGCTTGGCAATAGCTCCACACGCATTTGCGACACGCGGAAAACGACGCCGGGGCTGCGCATGCTTGAAAAATATGCCGTCACATGCGGCGGCGGCTATAATCACCGCTTTGGTCTGTACGACGGTGTCATGATTAAAGACAACCATATCGCCTTTTGCGGATCGATCGCCCGCGCCGTCAAAACGGTGCGGGAGCGGCTTGGGCATATGGTGAAAATCGAAGTAGAGACCGAAACGGAAGACGAAGTGCTCGAGGCGGTCGAAGCCGGGGCGGATGTCATTATGTTTGACAACCGGACGCCGGATGAGGTGCAGGCGTTCGTCCGGCTTGTGCCAAAGCCAATCATCACGGAAGCGTCGGGGGGAATTACGCTCGCCAATGTGGTGGCGTACGGCGCGACCGGAGTCGACTACATTTCGCTCGGATGTTTAACCCATTCCGCCCCGGCGCTCGATATGAGTTTCAATTTGCGATAATGGAGGGGAGAACCGTGAACGTCCTTGAACAGTTGAAACGGCTGGATGAGATGCCGGAATGGTATAAAACGATGGAACGAAGCGAGCTCGAAGCACGCGCCCGCGCGGTGAAAGAACGGTTCGGCCGGCGCCTTTTCATCCCGGGTCATCACTACCAAAAGGATGAGGTCATTCAGTTCGCCGATGCGACCGGCGATTCGCTTCAGCTTGCCCAGCTCGCGGCAAAAAACAGCGAAGCCGAATATATTGTGTTTTGCGGCGTCCATTTTATGGCGGAAACCGCCGATATTTTAACGAGCGACGCCCAAACGGTCATTTTGCCGGACTTGCGCGCCGGCTGTTCAATGGCTGATATGGCCGATCTTTTCCAAGTCGAGCGGGCATGGGCGGCGCTTATGGAGCGGTTTGGCGAGACGATCGTGCCGCTTGTGTACGTCAATTCGACCGCGGCGATTAAAGCGTTTGTCGGCCGCCATGGCGGAGCGACCGTCACCTCGTCGAACGCGAAAAAGATGATGGCTTGGGCGTTTTCACGGAAGGAACGGATTTTCTTTTTGCCGGATCAGCATTTAGGGAGAAATACGGCCTATGCGCTCGGCATCCGTCTTGACGAGATGGCGGTGTGGGATCCGCATGAGGAGACGCTCCAAGGGGCGGACGATCTCGACAAGGTGAAAGTCATTCTTTGGAAAGGACATTGCTCCGTGCATGAAAACTTCACCGTGCGACAAATCGAGCATATTCGACGGATGAAGCCGGGAATCCATGTCATCGTCCATCCGGAATGTAGCTGGGAGGTCGTCCAGCAAGCAGACTACGCCGGTTCGACAAAATACATTATTGAAACGATCCGCAATGCTCCACCCGGCACCCAGTGGGCGATTGGAACGGAAATGAATTTGGTGAACCGGCTGAAGCATGAACATCCAGACAAAGAAATCGTTTCTCTCAATCCATATATGTGCCCGTGTTTAACGATGAATCGAATTGATTTGCCGCATTTCGTCTGGGCGCTCGAATCGCTTGAGCAAGGAGCGATCGTCAATCGCATCACCGTTCCGCAAGACATCGCCGCAGAGGCAAAAGAGGCGCTCGACCGCATGCTTTCGCTTGCCTAGCTTTTTCCCTGGCTTGACGAGGAGAGATCCTCGTTCGGTCAGGGATTTTTTTATCATAAATCAACGATCATCGTCATACATTGTGTTGAAAGACGATAACGGGAAACAAGCATCGGTTCGATCGAGCGTAAACAGTCTCGGTTTAGGGAGGGGAACGGAGTGAAAATCCATATTGTCCAAAAGGGCGACACCCTTTGGAAAATCGCCCAAAAATATGGAGTGGATTTTGAACAATTGAAAAAAATAAATGGGCATTTGAGCGACCCGAATATGATTATGCCTGGAATGAAAATCAAAGTGCCGACAGCAGGGGTGCCGGTCAAAAAAGAGACGAAAGCGCCTGTGTCACCCAAAAAAATGCACGTAAAAGAGCACCCGTACGCGGAGGCGAAACCGTTCGTCTCATTCCACATTGATACCGAGCTTGACACTGCTGTCGCCCCTGTTCCGGAAGGCGAGGCAGCGGTAAACGAACCGGCGGGTGAGGCGCCGAAAGCGGTGGTCAACGAAGCGCCAAAGGCCGTCGAGAAAAAAGCGCCAAAAGCGGCACCAAAAGCAGTGGTGAATGAAGCGCCGAACGTGCCGGTGAACGAAATGCCAAATGTATCAGTGAATGAAACGCCAAATGTGCCCATCAATGAAGCGCCAAAGGCACCGGCGGGTGAGGCGCCGAAAGCGGTGGTCAACGAAGCGCCAAAGGCCGTCGAGAAAAAAGCGCCAAAAGCGGCACCAAAAGCAGTGGTGAATGAAGCGCCGAACGTACCGGTGAACGAAACGCCGAATGCGCCCATCAATGAAGCGCCAAAGGCACCGGCGGGTGAGGCGCCGAAAGCGGCGATGAACGAAACGCCAAAAGCTGTCGAGAAAAAAGCGCCAAAAGCAACGGCACAAGAAGCATCAAAAACGCCGAAAGCGGAGGCAAAAGAAGGGGCAAACGCGAAAGGCGCCTCTGTGCCGCCGCTTGTGCATACGATTCCGCCGGTGGTCCCGCCTCCTCAACTTTCGTTCGCTCAATCGCTGGCCAATGTGCCGCCGATTCCGCCGAAGCCGAGCAATATTTTGCCCAACATGATGAAAGAGGAGGATCATGAAAGCCCAGCTGAGTGGAAAGGGGAATCGGCGGCTGAGAGCGAAGACGCGCCGCCGCTGCCGAACATTCCATATGTTCCTGTCGCCCCGCCGACGGCCCCAACATTTGGAACTGACCAAGGATGTACGCCAGTGCCGCCAGTTTGGTCGGGATTTTACGCGCCGCCGCTTCCGGTCATGCCGCCGTCTTATCCGCCATCGGCTGCGCCGCCGGCCGTTGAGAAAAGCGGCGAAAGTCCGGAAAACGGTTCAGCGCCGTTTTCCGGCATTCACGAAAGCAGCAGCGAATCATTAGAACCGCCGTTTTCTGGGCCTGGGGCCGCCGCCCCGTTTGCCCCGCCGGCGGGGGGCGTTTTCCCACCGCCCGGCGCTGCAACGCCAGTTTATGCGCCGCCTGCGGCGTACACTTCGCCTGTCGGCTATCCGCCTTTTGGGTATGCGCCGGCCTATGCACCGCCCCCGTACTATGGAGGGTACGCCCTGCCGGCTCCATACGGATATGCGCCGCAGTCAGCGCCGCCGCTTCCGTGGCCAGGCGTCGTGTATCCGACAAGTCCAGCGGGATACTCGCCGCCATCCTACCCGCCATCATCCGCCCCGCCGGTTGCCGGCCCCCGTTTGTTTAGCGAACCGCCGGATGAGGAGAGCGGGCATGGCGAGGAACCATAACCAAGTGAAAAGAGACGCCGCCGGCCGTCTCTTTTTTCTTCTTGACCGCCAATATCGGCTTGTGATTCAACAAGTTGTGGCATTGAAACCGCATGTCTTCGCCATTGCCGCCCGGCAAGGAATGTTTGTCGCCAAAGCGTATCGCTTTCCCGTTGCGGCCGCGCGGCACGCCTGGCTTCTTGCCGCATTAAGGAAGGCCGGTTTTTCCGCCGCGCCGGCCCCTATGCCGGTCGGGCGCGGAGGAGTGGTGGAAGCCGGCGGATGCTATTGGCTGCTGACGGAATATGTGGCCGGAGCGCGTCCAATCTCGTTTGCCGCTTGGGCTGACGCCGCTGACGGACTTCATTTGCTCGAACGTTACCATACCATAACGGCAAACATCGCCAGCAGCAAGCAGGAGGCAATGGGGCTGCCGCGTGCGCAGCTGTATGACAAATGGCGGCGCCGCTATGAGGAGTTTTGCCGACATTTGCCTGTTGTTGAAACGATCATGGACAAAGAAGACATTTTCTTTACGCTGAGCTGGGCGGATTACTGTCTATCAACGTGTCGCGAGCATGCTCCAGAGTTGACGGCGGATTCTGCTGCCATCATTCATGGTGATGTCGCTTCCCATAATTTTTTGCGCACCACAACCGGCCAGATGTACCTCATCGACTATGACGCGGCCGCTCTTGCCTCGCCCGGGCTTGACTATTGCCAATACGCCAATCGCCTCTTGCCGTATATCGGTTGGTCATATTCAACACTCGCCCGTTTCGCTCCGCTTCGCCGTTGGTTGGAAAAACGCTGGTTTTTGCATGCGCTCTTATTTCCGGCTGATGTGTTTCGCGAATGGCGGTCAGCCGCCGCGCGCCGCCGCCCCCTTGTGTTTGACCGCAAGCGGAGAGAACGGTTTGTCCGCCGCCTTTATGCTATGCTACAATGAAGAATGGAATCTTTGGAAAAGGAGTCGAGGACGGATGCAAGAAAAAATTGACAAACTCGTGCAATGGTTGCGTGACCAAGTCTCATCAGCCGGTTTAAACGGGGCGGTCGTCGGCATCAGCGGCGGCATCGACTCGGCGGTTGTCGCCCATTTGATTAAGCGTGCCTTTCCGGACGATTCGCTGGGGCTGATCATGCCTTGCAAAAGCAATCCGAAAGATATGGAAGATGCGCTGAAAGTGGTGAAAAGCTGCGGCATCCGGCATTTGGTCATCGATTTGACCGAGGCGCACCGGACGTTGTTTGGCGCGGTGGAGGCCGAGCTGAAAGCCATCGGAGAATGGAGCGAAGAGCGCGCGCGCCTCGGCGATGCGAATACAAGGGCGCGTTTGCGCATGACGACGTTGTATGCGGTCGCCAACAATTACGGCTATCTCGTCGTCGGTACGGACAACGCCGCCGAATGGCATACGGGCTACTTTACGAAATACGGTGACGGTGGAGTCGATTTAGTGCCGCTCATTCACTTTACAAAAGGCGAAGTGCGCGAAATGGGCCGTCTGCTCGGCGTCCCGGAAGAAATTATCAAGAAAGCTCCAAGCGCCGGACTGTGGGAAGGGCAGACGGATGAAAGCGAAATGGGCACGACGTATGAAATGATCGATAAATATTTAAAAGGGGAAGATATTCCAGAACGCGATCGAAACATTATTGAACGGCTTCATGAACGTTCGCATCATAAACGGCAGTTGGCGATTGCGCCGCCGAAGTTTTAGCTGTCACCTCGTTGGGTTGAACTGACAGCGATAAACCCCCCGCGTTTGCCGCAAGCTAAACGTAAGGCTGGCTTCATGCCAGCCTTGGGCGAAGGAAACCAAGGGGGGTTTTCCATTGAGATACGCGGTCAGATGGATCGGCGCGTTGTCGGTCGCCGGATTGCTCGCCTCATGCACCAACTACCGGGCCAATGAGGAAGGGGCGCAGCGTTATCATGATGCGGCGAGACCGATCGGTTTTTACTCGACGGAGCGAGGCGACGATTTCCGCTATGGCCGATACGGGACGAATGCGCTCAATTATGACAACCGTTATATATGGGCGCGCCGCGGTCCGGTCACCGATTATTTGACGGACGGCGGCCGCCTCGGAGGACCAGCAGCGACCCGGTTTGACACGGACGTTCCGGCCCTTCCGCCCGACGTCGATTTCGGTGACAGCGATTACAACTACCATGGGCATTTGCACTCGCTAAACGTCGATCCGCACCCGTCGTACTACCGAAGCTATGCCGGCGGTTTGGCTGAGAAGCTCTCCCGCCGCGCCGCAGCGGTGAACGGAGTCGACGATGCCCGCGCGGTTGTGTATGGCGATCAGGCGCTCATCGCGATTGCCACAGACGACCGCCATCCCAAGCGGCTTGAGAAGCAAATCGAGCAAGCGGTCGCTCCGTACGCGGACGGCAAGCGGGTGCGCGTCACCTCGAATCCGAGCATGTACCACCGCATCCGCACGATTGACAACGCGCTTCGACGCGGGACTCCAATCAATATGGAAGAAATCCGCCGTGATTTGCGCACCATTTTTATCGATGGCACGATTCAAGAACGGCCGGAAAACACTCGGTGACAAACGAAAAAGGCGTCCCAAAAAAGCGGGGCGCCTTTTTTCATGGCTGCTCCTTCGCTGGAGCTTGGCTGACAATTTCCGCGTTTTTTGCTATAGTAATAGTCGGAACATTCCGTTGTGATGAGAGGAGAACTGTCGATGGCTGGACATTCGAAGTGGAAAAATATCCAACGGCGGAAAAATGCTCAAGATGCCAAACGCGGCAAACTGTTCATGAAACTGGCGAAGGAAATTTATGTGGCCGCCAAAAGCGGCGGAGGCGATCCAGCGTCCAATCCGAGCCTGCGCCTTGTCATTGAGAAGGCGAAAGCGGCCAACATGCCGAGCGAAAACATTGAACGGGCGATTAAAAAAGCAACTGGAACCCAAGAACATACCAACTATGAGGAAATTCGCTACGAAGGATATGGACCAGGCGGCGTTGCCGTCATGGTCGTTTGCCTGACGGATAATAAAAACCGCACCGCCGCCAACGTGCGTGCGGCGTTTTCGAAAAACGGCGGCAATTTAGGGGAAACGGGCTGCGTCTCCTATTTGTTCGAGCGCAAAGGGCTGCTCGTGATTGACCGCGAACAGCACAACGTTGATGAGGATGAATTGCTGCTGTTGGCCATTGAAGCGGGCGCCGAGGAGATGGAAACAACGGACGAATCGTTCGAAATTTATACAGCGCCCGAATCGTTTGAAACGGTGAAAGATGAGCTGGAACAGCAAGGATTTACGTTTGCCAGCGCGGAAATTACGATGATTCCGCAAACGTATACGACGCTTGAGGGCGACGATTTGAAAAAAATGCTGAAGTTGATCGATACGCTTGAAGATGATGACGACGTCCAAGAAGTGTACTATAATTTGGACGAATCGGTGCTTGAGGAGTAGCGGCGTCCGTCGGCGAAGCCGGCGGATTTTTTTTGTACATACGTTCGAAGGTCGTGGAACATAATGGAATATGATGATCGAGCGCCGTTGGCTTGAATCCTCGCCCCATTTTTTGGATCGGCGGCAGCTTGCTTGGCAAAAAAGCTGATGGATCAAGGAATAAAATGGCGTCCGCTGGTGAAACTAGTGGCGTAAAGGAACCATCATCCGAGAAGAGAGGAACAAACGATGCGAATTCTTTCCCTCATACTGTGGATCGCCGCCATCGTGTTGCCGGTTCATTCGGCCTCCGCCGCACCGGTCAAGATGACGATTGTGCTCGAGCGGCAATACTTGGACGGAGAGATGAGCGAAGAGAAAGTCACCGAAACCGTCGATTCGATGACAGAAATATGGAAAAAATATCGCGGTTGGCAACTCGTGACGCTCGATGATCAGACGATCGTGTTTCATAAAACCATCAACGACATTTCGCCGTTGTTAAAAACAAACGGCTACTTCGGAATTACGGACGATGGAACGTTGTCTATCTTCAACGGCAAACCGGGCCGGTCGAGCGAAATCATCCAGTCGTTTTTCCAAATCGACGTGCAAAAGCTCGAAAGCCGTCAGCAAGAAAAGCTGAAGAAAGGAATTCGCGTCCTCTCGAAAGAGCGGTATGAACAAGTGATCGAAATGTACCGCCATTTTGCGGTCGTCCAATAAACCAAGCGAAAGCCCGTGGTGCAAAGCGCATCGCGGGATTTCTTTTTGCTATAATGAAATCATATGATACAATGAAAGGACGAAAAAAGGAGAGGAGCATCCATTGATCGAGTTTATCCGTGGGTATGTCGATTACGTCTGCCCGGAATATATCGTCATCGACCATAACGGCATCGGCTACGAGATCTTTACGCCGAACCCGTTTGCGTTTCAGGAAAGCCGCGAGGCGGCGGTGACCGTCTATACATACGAATATGTGCGCGAAGGTGTGCACGCCTTGTACGGGTTCCCAACACGCGAGGAGCGCAACTTGTTCGCCAAGCTGCTGCAAGTGTCGGGCATCGGGCCGAAAGGCGGCCTCGCCATTTTGGCGGCCGGGCGTCCAGATGAACTGGCGCGGGCCATCGAGGAAGAAAACGAGGCGTTTTTATGCAAGTTTCCAGGCGTGGGCAAAAAGACGGCCCGGCAAATGATTTTGGATTTAAAAGGGAAGCTCGGGGCGCTTGCGGCGCCGGCGGCTGCACGTTCGGCCGCCCCGCTTTCCGGTGCGCTCGCCGAGGCGGTGGCGGCGCTCAAGGCGCTCGGCTACGCTGAACGGGAGATCGAGAAAATCATTCCGGCGCTCCGCGAAGAAGCGATGTCGACGGAACAGTATGTGAAGCGGGCGCTGGCGCTGCTTTTGGGATAAACAGCGGCCAAAGGGAGGAATGACGGTGGAGGAACGGCTTGTATCCGGGGAGGTCTTAGGGGAAGAGACTGCGCTTGAACCGAGTTTGCGCCCGCAATATTTGCATGAATATATCGGGCAAGATAAGATCAAAGAAAACTTAAAAGTGTTCATTGAAGCGGCCAAGCTCCGCGAAGAGACGCTCGACCATGTGTTGCTGTACGGACCGCCGGGGCTTGGGAAAACGACGCTCGCCGTGATCATCGCCAATGAAATGGGCGTCGAGCTGCGAGCGACATCTGGACCGGCGCTCGAGCGGCCGGGAGATTTGGCGGCGCTTCTCACTTCGCTTGAGCCGGGGGATGTGCTCTTTATTGATGAGATCCACCGGCTGCCGCGGGCGGTGGAAGAGGTGCTCTATCCGGCGATGGAAGATTATTGCTTAGATATCGCGATCGGCAAAGGGCCGGATGCGCGCACGCTTCGCCTCGACTTGCCGCCATTTACGCTCGTCGGGGCGACGACGAGAGCCGGGGCGCTGTCGGCGCCGCTGCGCGACCGGTTTGGTGTCATCAGCCGGCTCGAATACTATCACGTCGACCAACTCGCCCAAATCATTGAGCGGGCGGCGGCCATCTTGCAAATCGGCATCGAGCGCGAAGCGGCGCTTGAGCTTGCCCGTCGGGCGCGCGGCACGCCGCGCATCGCCAACCGTTTGCTGCGGCGCGTCCGCGATTTTGCGCAAGTGCGCGGAGAGGGGAGAATTACGCTGCCGCTTGCTGTCGAGGCGCTCGAGCGGCTGCAAGTCGACCGGCTCGGGCTCGACCAAATCGACCATAAGCTGCTTTCAGCGATGATTGAAAAATTCGCCGGCGGCCCGGTCGGGCTCGAAACGCTGGCGGCCGTCATCGGCGAAGAAGCACAAACGATTGAAGAAGTGTATGAGCCGTACTTGATGCAGATCGGTCTCTTGCAGCGTACGCCGCGCGGGCGCGTCGTCACGCCGGCTGCGTACACCCATTTCGAAATGGAGGTTCCGAAGCGGTGAACAGCTTGCCAAAGTTGATCATGACGATCGGCGTTGTGCTCATCATGGTCGGGTTTGTCATGCAGTTTGTCAAACTCGGCCGCTTGCCGGGGGATATCGTCATCCGCAAAGGGAATATGACGTTTTATTTTCCCGTTGTGACATCCATCTTGCTGAGCGTTGTGTTATCATTGATTTTTTACGTGCTCGGACGATTTCGCTGAAGGAAGGAGAACTGCATGAAAGTCGATTTGTTTGATTTTCATTTGCCGGAAGAGTTGATTGCGCAAACGCCGCTTCCAGACCGGGCGGCATCAAGGCTCATGGTGCTCGATAAACGAACGGGCGCCATTCGCCATGAAACGTTTCGCAACATTATTTCGTACTTGAATCCGGGCGACTGCCTCGTTTTAAACGATACGCGCGTCATGCCGGCGCGGCTTTACGGCGAAAAAGAGGAAACGGGCGGAACAGTCGAAGTGCTGCTGTTAAAGCAATTGGACGGCGACCGTTGGGAGACGCTCGTCAAGCCGGGAAAACGAGTCAAGCCAGGAACGAAACTCACCTTTGGCGGGGGGAAGCTTGAAGCCGTCTGCCTCGATACGCTGGAACACGGCGGGCGAGTGCTTGAGTTTTCGTATGACGGCCTGTTTTATGAAGTATTGGCCGAACTTGGGGAGATGCCGCTGCCCCCGTACATTAAAGAAAAGCTTGACGACCCGGAACGGTATCAGACGGTGTACGCCCGTGAAATTGGTTCGGCAGCGGCGCCAACCGCCGGTTTGCATTTCACCGAAGAGCTGCTTGACGCCATTCGCGAAAAAGGGGTGCATATCGTCTTCATCACCCTTCATGTCGGGCTTGGCACGTTTCGGCCGGTGCAAGTGGACGAAGTCGAGAAGCACGATATGCACGCCGAATTTTATCAAATGAGCGAGGAAACGGCCGAGACGTTAAACCGCGTCCGGGAGCAGGGCGGCCGCATCATCGCCGTCGGCACGACGTCGACACGGACGCTCGAGACGATCGCCGGCAAACATAACGGCCGATTTGTTGCAGAAAGCGGCTGGACCGACATTTTCATCTATCCGGGCTATGAGTTCAAAGGGATTGATGGGCTGGTGACGAACTTCCACCTGCCGAAATCGACGCTCATCATGCTCGTGAGTGCGCTCGCCGGGCGCGAAAATATTTTGCACGCGTATCAAGTAGGGGTCAAAGAGCGATACCGCTTTTTCAGCTTCGGTGATGCGATGCTCATCATTTGAGAAAGGAGACGAGCACGTTGACGACACCGATTCGCTTTGAACTGATCAAAACGTGCCGGCAGACGGGCGCGCGCCTTGGCATCCTCCATACGCCGCACGGCTCGTTTGAAACGCCGATGTTTATGCCGGTTGGGACGCTCGCCACGGTCAAGACGCTGTCGCCGGAAGAGCTGAAGGAAATGGGGGCCGGCGTCATTTTAAGCAACACCTATCATCTTTGGCTGCGCCCGGGGCATGACATTGTCGCGGAAGCGGGCGGGTTGCATGCGTTTATGAATTGGGATCGCGGCATTTTGACGGATTCCGGCGGCTTCCAAGTGTTCAGCCTCAGCGAATTCCGCCGCATCGAGGAAGAAGGCGTCTATTTCCGCAACCATTTAAACGGCGATAAGCTGTTTTTATCGCCGGAAAAAGCAGTCGAAATTCAAAATGCGCTTGGCGCCGACATCATCATGGCGTTTGATGAGTGCCCGCCGTATCCGGCGACGTATGAATACATGAAACAGTCCATCGAGCGGACGAGCCGTTGGGCGGAGCGCTGCTTGAAGGCGCACCGCCGCCCGAATGAGCAAGGGCTGTTTGGCATCGTCCAAGGCGGCGAGTATGAGGAGTTGCGCCGGCAGAGCGCCCGCGATTTAGTGTCGCTCGATTTCCCGGGCTATGCGGTCGGCGGGTTGTCGGTCGGCGAGCCGAAAGAGGTCATGAATCGGGTGCTCGAGTTTACAACGCCGCTTCTGCCGGCGGACAAGCCCCGCTATTTAATGGGCGTCGGTTCGCCGGATTCGCTCATCGACGGAGCGATCCGCGGCATCGACATGTTCGATTGCGTGTTGCCGACGCGCATTGGCCGCAACGGCACCGTGATGACGAGCGAAGGGCGAGTCGTCATCAAAAATGCTCAGTATGCCCGGGACTTTTCGCCGCTCGATCCGAACTGCGACTGCTACACGTGCCGGAACTATACGCGCGCGTACATCCGCCATCTCATCAAATGTGATGAAACATTTGGCATCCGCCTCACTTCTTACCATAACGTCTATTTTTTGATAAAATTGATGGAGCAGGTGAGGCAGGCGATCCGTGAAGATCGACTCGCCGATTTCCGTGAGGAATTTTTCGAACGCTACGGCTTCAATAAGCCGAATGCAAAAAACTTTTGACGACCGGAAAGGAGGGGGATTGCATGAACGCAACGATCGCCAATTTGCTGCCGATTGTGCTGTTTTTTGTGATTTTCTACTTTTTGCTCATTCGCCCGCAGCAAAAACGGCAACGCGCCATCCAGCAAATGCAGGCGAATTTGAAAAAAGGCGATAAAATCATCACGATTGGCGGCTTGCATGGCATCATCGACTCGGTCGATGAGGACAAAATCATCGTTCGCGCCGGCGACGGCACGCGACTGACGTTCGACCGCTCCGCGGTGAGAGAAGTGGTGGCGGAAAGCAAGGCGTAGCGGGAGCTTAAAGGGCGGCGCCTAAGCCGGGCTGCCGTCAAAAAAGCGGCTGTTTCATAGAGAAACAGCCGCTTTCGCATCGATGCACCCGCTTACGCCCGCTCGCGGCGTGTCGGCGACAAGTTGACGCCGACGATGCCGCCGAGGGAGGCGGCAATCAAAAAGCCGAGATGGTATAGCCATTGCTCGATGGTAAACGGTTTTTCGATGCCGAGAAACTGAAACAAAAAGATAATCACCGTAAACGACAGGCCAGTCAGCCCGCCGGCGAGCCATCCTTTTTCTTGGCTTTTTCCGCCGGCGACAACGCCGCCGATAAACAGCGAGACAACCGAGGCGGCAAACACGATCCAGGTGAGCGACGATTCGTGAATGTCCGTCCATTTGAGCAACAACGAAAAAATGAAGCTGACGAGCGCCGCCAACACAAAAATGGTGGCGATTCCATACACCAGTGCGCTGCCAAGCCGTGACACCGCGATCCCTCCTTGGCCCAAACGCTTTTTACCACAATATATTCACCGCCGGACAGGTTTAGACGTTTATTTTCGCTTGTTTTTGCCGGCCAGCCAGTGCAGCCCCGGAAGGTAGACGAGCTCTTCGCGCTGGATGAGCCGGAACAGAACGAGGCAGGCGGCATATAGGGCGGCTGTCGCGGCCATGGCAAGCAGCGTCCAAAGCGGTGCGGGCACGGCCAAAAGCGGATGGCGGGAGAGCGCATAGCCGATTGCGCCCGCAGCGATGATGGCGCCAAGCGCTTTGATGTACTCGCGTGCATCGATGGAAAAAGACACCGCCTTGACGACCGTGGCAAAGTGAAGCAACGTCACAAGAACGGTGCTGACTGCAGTCGCCAGCGCCGCGCCCATAATGCCCAAACTTGGACGGGAAGCAAGGACGAAGATGCACACGAGCTTCACCACCGCTCCGATCAAGCTGTTCGTCATGGCGGCGTTCGCCAAGTCCAGTCCTTGCAAGACCGCCTGCAGCGGGCCTTGGAAATAATACAATAAGAAAAACGGCGCCATCACTTGAATAAAGATCGCGGCTTCACTTGTGCCGTACATCCAGTGCATGAGCGGCTCAGCGAACAAGTAAAGAACGACGGTGGAAAGGCCGCCGGTGATAAGCGACAAGCGCATCGCCTGGGCGATCCGGTATTCGACCAAAAGCAGCTTGCGTTGCGCCATTGCTTCGCTGATGGCCGGCACTAGGGCGGTCGAAAGCGCGTACGTAATAAACGACGGCAACGTCAACAACGGCAGCGCGTAGCCGACAAGCTGTCCGTATTGCCTCGTGGCAGTGGAGGCGGCGATGCCGGCCAATGACAAGCTGTTGGCGACGACGATTGGCTCAAAAAACCAAGAAAGCGAGCCGATCAAACGGCCGCCGGTCGTCGGCAAGGCAATGCGCATGAGGCGGACGAACGTCTCTTTGCCGGCTTGGACGTAGTGAAAAAACTTTGTCCGCAGGCGAATCGATTTTTTAACCTTAAATAAAAACAGCAAATACAATAATGCTGCCAGCTCGCCGAGAACGGAAGACGCCATGGCGCCGGCGGCGGCATACTCGACGCCGTACGGCAAAAGCGGCTGTGTGCATAAGGCGATCAAGCTGATGCGGACGATTTGTTCCATCAAGAGCGAGTAGGCGTACGGTTTCATTTGCTGGCGTCCTTGAAAGTAGCCGCGCAGCACCGAAGAGATGGCGACGATCGGCACAATTGGAGCGATGGCAAGAAGCGGATAGTACGTGCGCGGGTCGGTGAACATCGTCCGGGAGAGCCATGGCGCAGCAGCGATCAACGCCGGCAGAAGCACGATGCTTAGCGCGCCGGTGGTGGCCAGCGACACGACGAGAATTTGTTTCACCCGCTGCCGGTCGCCGGCCGCCTCTGCTTCGGCGACGAGTTTGGAAATGGCGACCGGCAGCCCGATCTGCGTCGCGGTAATCGCTAAAACGAGCGTCGGCACGGCCATCATGTACAGCCCGACTCCTTCATCGCCGATCATGCGGGCGACGACAATTCGGTTGATGAAGCCGAGAATTTTCGTAATAAAGCCAGCGGCGATTAAAATGACCGTACCTTGTAAAAATTTAGACATTTTCTCCCCCTGCCTTCTCAAATGCCTCCATCTTTTATACAATATATGCAAGGCCCATGGCCAAGCATGACAAGATTGGCAGGCGGCAATGGATACAAGGGGGTATGGGGGATGGAGGAAAACCGGAAGCTGCGCGAACAGCTCATGCCGGCGCTCGAGTCGAAGTGCGATGAGTTTCGTCTTCTCGGCTATACGCAAGTGACGATGGACGGGCTGTGGGAATGTTTATGTTCCCGCAAGTGGAAGCATCGGCCGGCGGAAAAAAAACTGCATGAGTTGGTCAGCGACATTTTCTCTCTTTCGCCGAGCGAGTATATGATGTTTTTGACGATGCGTTCGTATAAGCAGCAGGCGGCCGGCGATGATGAGTTGGAGCGGGTTTTAAAGGAGTTGTTATAGTGGAAAATTGACACTTGCCGGCTGCTGTTTCATAATGGAAGGCGAGGCCAATGTTTTGCTTGGCGCGACACCGGACGGCGCTTGGGCAAGTTGAAGGAGGAATCTTAAGGAGAATGGTAAAACGAAACCGCATCGTCGCCTTTTTTCTGCTCCTGCTTTTGTTCGCCGGAGTGATGGGGCCGACGATTCAAGGAATTGTACATAACATCAAACTGGGCCTTGACTTGCAAGGCGGTTTTGAAGTGCTGTATGAAGTGAAGCCGGCCAAAAAAGGCGATAAGATTGATCAAGAGACGCTGCAAAGCACCGTCAGCGCGCTGAATAAACGGATCAACGTCCTTGGCGTCAGCGAGCCGCGCGTTGACATCGAGGGAGGAAACCGCATCCGCGTTCAGCTTGCCGGGGTGAAAGACCAAAATGAGGCGCGCCAAATTTTGTCCACGCAGGCGAAATTGACGTTCCGCGATGTCAATGACAACGTGCTGATGGACGGAAGCGATCTCGTCCAAGGCGGAGCGAAGCTGTCGTTTGATGAAAACGGCCGGCCGAGCGTCGCTCTGAAATTGAAAGACGCCGACAAGTTCCGCCAGGTGACGGAAAAAGTATATAAAATGGGGCCGCCAAACAACATTTTAGTCATTTGGCTCGATTTTCAAGAAGGGGTGGACTCCTACCGGAAAGAAGCGGGCAAAGCGGATCCGAAATTTATTTCCGCCGCTTCAGTCAACCAAGTGTTCAATCAGACGGATGTGTCGATCGTCGGCAATTTTACGGTCAAAGAAGCGCAACAGCTGGCCGATTTGCTCAATGCCGGCGCGCTGCCGGTCGAGCTGCATGAAATTTACTCCACGTCCGTCGGCGCTCAGTTTGGGAAAAACGCCCTGCAAAAAACGGTGTTGGCCGGCATCATCGGTGTGGCGGCGATCTTCTTGTTCATGATTTGGTTTTACCGGCTTCCCGGGATCATCGCCGTCATTACGCTGTCGGTATACATTTATTTGATTTTGCTTTTGTTTGATTGGATGAACGTCGTGATGACGCTGCCGGGCATTGCCGCGCTTATTTTAGGGGTTGGGATGGCGGTCGATGCCAACATTATTACGTACGAACGGATCAAAGAGGAGCTGAAGCTCGGCAAGTCGATGCTGTCGGCGTTCCGTGCTGGCAACCGCGGGTCGTTTGCGACGATTTTTGACGCCAACCTTACGACGATCATCGCCGGCGCTGTTCTTTTTATTTACGGGACAAGCTCGGTGAAAGGGTTTGCGACGACGCTCATCATCAGCATCGTCGTCAGCTTTCTCACCGCCGTTTACGGCACGCGGCTGTTGCTCGGACTGCTTGTGTCAAGCCGCTGGCTCGATAAAAAGCCGGAGTGGTTTGGCGTCAAAAAGTCGGAAATCTTAAACATTGACGAAACGACCGAGGAAACGGAAGTGCCTACGAAGTTTGACCGCTGGGATTTTGTCAAACATAGCCAAAAGTTTTTCATTTTCTCTGGCGCATTGACGATCGCCGGCGTCATCTCGTTGTTTGCCCTGGGGCTGAATCTTGGCATTGACTTCACGAGCGGAACGCGCGTTGAGGTGACGAGCAGCCAGCCGATCGATGCGAAAGAGCTGAGCGGCTATTTCGAGCGGCTCGGCTACAAGCCGGAGGATGTCGTCCTGTCCGGCACGGATGGGAAAACAGGCGTCGTCCGCTTGATTGGCGTGCTCGATAAGCAAGAAATTGCCAAGCTGAAAAATGAATTGAAGCAAGCGTATGGCAACGAACCAAACATCAGCACCGTCTCGCCGGTCGTCGGCAAGCAGCTGGCCCGCAATGCGCTCATTGCTGTGCTGATTTCCTCGATCGGCATCATTCTTTACGTGACGATCCGCTTTGAGTGGCGGATGGCGTTGGCGGCGATCGTCGCCCTGTTGCATGACGCCTTTTTCATTGTCACGGTGTTCAGCTTGACGCGTCTTGAAGTCGATTTGACATTCATCGCCGCGGTGCTGACAATCATCGGGTACTCGATCAACGATACGATCGTCACGTTTGACCGCATCCGGGATTTGATGAAAAAGCGGAAAGTGAAAACGGTTGACGACTTGAAGCATATCGTCAACCGGGCGCTGCAGCAAACCTTTACGCGCTCGGTCAATACCGTATTGACCGTCTTGTTTACGGTCATCGCGTTGCTCATCTTTGGCAGCGAAGCGATCCGCAATTTCAACCTCGCCTTGCTCGTTGGATTTGTGTGCGGCGTCTATTCGTCGCTTTGCATTGCTTCGCAGCTTTGGGTCGTTTGGAAAGGACAGGAGCTCAAAAAAGGGAAAGGAGCCAAAAAAGCGGCGGCCGAGGCCGAACCGCAGGTGTAACAGCGCGCCGGAAAAGTGAATGTGCTTTTCCGGCGCCTTTTTTGTTCGGTGCAATGCTCGGGGCGGAAAATGGATACACTAACCGTCAGATGCAACATAGGCAGCGCGTGAGGCTGCTGAATGCAAAGGTGGGGGAGATGGCCATGGAACACGAACAGCGGTTCAGGCAGGCGAAAACAGCAGCGGTCGTCGGCATCGCCGGCAACATGGCGCTCGCCGTCGTCAAGGCGGCGGTCGGCGTGTGGAGCCAAAGCCAAGCGTTGATCGCTGATGCCGCCCATTCAGCGTCCGATGTTGCCGGCTCGTTCGCCGTTTGGGTCGGACTGCGGGCCGCTGCGCGCCCACCGGATGAGGATCATCCGTACGGGCATGGGAAAGCGGAATCCATCGCCGCCATTATTGTGGCGGTTCTTCTATTTCTCGTTGGGATCGAGATCGGGCGCTCGGCGTTTCTGTCATTTTTCGCCCCACTGTCGCCGCCCGGAGCGGCCGCCATTTACGTCTTGTTGTTGTCGATTGCTGTCAAAGAAGCGATGTTTCGCTATAAATACCGGCTCGGGAAAAAGCTAAACAGCGATGCGCTGATCATCAACGCCTATGAGCACCGATCGGATGTGTTTTCGTCGTTTGCTGCGCTCATCGGCGTCGGCGCCGCCATTGTCGGTGGAAAATGGGAGATTGACTGGCTTGTATATGCCGACCCGCTCGCCGGATTGTTCGTCTCGCTGCTTGTTCTGAAAATGGCATGGGACCTTGGCCGACAGTCGGTCCATACGGCGATCGACCATGTGCTTCACGAGGAGGAGGCCGGCTATTTGCGCGAGGCGGTCTTGTCCATTCCCGATGTGCGGCAAATCAATGAGCTGCATGCGCGCGAGCACGGCCATTACGTCATCGTCGATTTGAAAATCGCCGTCGATCCGCGATTGACGGTCGAAGAGGGGCACCGGATCGGAAAGAAAGTGAAAGAAAAACTGCTGACGCTGCCGCGCGTCCGCAATGTCATGGTTCACATCAACCCGTACAACCCGGAAAAAAAACCGTAATGTCGTTGCCTGCCCTTTTCTCCTTTTTGTATAATAAGGAGAGTTGAGGTGGGAGACATGTTGAAAGCGAAAACGCGTTGGGAGGTGGAGCGCCTCGATGAGCAGACGGTGAGGCGGCTCGCTGAGGAAGCCGGCGTCACGCCCTTATTGGCGAGGCTTCTCGTCCGCCGCGGGGTGCGGACGGCCTCGGAGGCGGCAGCGTTTCTCAATCCGCTTCGCCAACCGTTTCATGATCCGTTTTTGCTTGACGGGATGGAGCGAGCGATTCAGCGTCTAAAGCGGGCGATTGACGCGGGTGAACGCGTGTTGGTATACGGCGATTACGATGCCGATGGCGTTTGCAGCACGTCGGTGATGGTGAGTGCTCTCAAGGAGGCGGGGGCGTCGGTCGAGTTCTACATTCCGAACCGATTTACGGAAGGATACGGGCCGAACATGGCGGCGTTTCGCTCCGCAAAAGAGCGCGGCGTTTCCGTCATTGTGACCGTCGACAATGGGATTGCGGCGGTCAAGGAAATTGCGGCCGCCAACGAGTGGGGGTTGGATGTCATCGTAACGGATCACCACGAGCCAGGTCCGGTGTTGCCGGAGGCGCATGCGATCATTCATCCGAAGCAGCCGGGAAGTACATATCCGTTTCGCGATTTAGCCGGCGTCGGCGTTGCGTTTAAGGTAGCCCATGCCTTGCTTGGGCGGGTGCCGCGCCATTTGCTTGATTTGGTCGCGATCGGCACGATCGCTGATTTGGTTCCGCTTGTTGGGGAAAACCGCCTCTTTGTTGCACACGGGCTTGAAGCGTTGCGAGCGACGGAGCGCATCGGGCTGCGCGCTCTTTTTCGGCAATGCCGCATTAATGCGGCGGCCATCAACGAACAGACGGTCGGATTTGTCATCGCTCCGCGCTTGAACGCGGCGGGGCGCCTCGGCGGCGCCGATCCGGCAGTGGCGCTCTTAATGACGGACGATGAGAACGAAGCGGTGCAGCTGGCGGCGGAGATGGACGAGTTAAACCGCGAACGTCAGCAGCTTGTGGCACAAATCGCTGAAGAAGCGGCGGACATGGTGCGCCGCCAATTTCCTCCTGAGGAACATCGCGTCTTGGTTGTGGCAGGCGAAGGATGGAATGCCGGAGTGGTGGGCATTGTCGCTTCTAAGCTTGTCGAGCAGTTTTACCGCCCGGCGGTCGTGCTTTCCATCGACCAGGAAAAAGGGATCGCCAAAGGGTCAGCCCGCAGCATTCATGGGTTTGACTTATTCGCCAGCCTGTCGCAATGCCGCGACCTGTTGCCGCACTTTGGCGGCCACCCGATGGCGGCGGGGATGACATTGGCGCTTGATGATGTCGAAGAATTGCGGCAACGGCTGAACGCCATCGCCGCCGAAACGTTGTCTGAGGACGATTTTACGCCGCCGACGTTCATCGATGCTTCCTGTTCGATTGCTGAGTTGACGCTCGACGCCGCCCGCGGTCTTGAGCGGTTCGCTCCGTTTGGCGTCGGCAATCCGCGGCCGCTTGTTCTCATTGAAGGGGCGTCCGTTGAAACGATGCGGCGCGTCGGGGCGAACGGAGCCCATATGAAAGCCGTCTTTTCCCAAGACGGGGCCGCGATCGATGCCATCGGCTTCGGCCTCGGGCCGTTATGCGAAGAAATCGCTCCGGATGCGCGCATTTCGGCGGTCGGGGAGCTGTCGGTGAACGAATGGAACGGGTTCGCCAAGCCGCAGCTGTCGTTGTGTGATCTGGCGGTCAGCGACTGCCAGCTGTTTGACGTCCGCGGCTGCCGCGACGTCCGTCCACTTCTTGAGCGGCTGCCAAAAGAGAAGCGGCTAGTCGTCTCCTTTCGCTGCAAAACTGGACAGCGCCCGGACGTGGCTCCATTTCGCGGGGAGCTTCATTGCGTGCCGACCGAAGAAGAGGCGGGCGCCTTATCGATTGACGACCGCTATGTCGTGCTGCTTGACGTGCCGCCGCGGCTGGCCTTGCTGTCGGCGCTTCTTGGCAGCGGGCGGCCGGCGCGCATTTACGCGGTGTTCGCCCAGCCCGAGGCGCAATTTTTCCGCACGTTTCCGACGCGCGAACATTTTAAATGGTTTTACGCCTTTTTGCATCAACACCGTTCGTTTCCGCTCGCCAAGCGCGGCGGTGAGCTGGCCCGCGCCCGCGGTTGGACGGAAGAGACGGTTCATTTTATGGCGAAGGTGTTTTTAGAGCTTGACTTTATCAGCGAACAAAACGGCGTCATTTCGCTCGTTCATCAGCCGGCGAAGCGCGATTTGCACGAATCGCCGACGTACCGCCGGCGGCGGGACGAACTTGAGGCGGAGCATCAGTTAGTCTATTCCACTTACGAGCAATTGAAACGCTGTTTGGCGGAAATGACACGTTCGCAAACGCACGAGGAGGCAAACGTATCATGGACTTAAAACAATACATTACGATTGTGCCCGATTTCCCGAAGCCGGGCATCATGTTTAAAGATATTACCACGCTGATGGACAACGGTCCGGCGTACAAATACGCGACCGACCAAATTGTTCAATATGCGCGCGAAAAACAAATCGATATCGTCGTTGGTCCGGAAGCGCGCGGCTTTATCATCGGATGCCCAGTCGCCTATGCGCTTGGCGTCGGGTTTGCGCCGGTGCGCAAGGAAGGGAAGCTGCCGCGCGAAGTCGTCCGTGTGGAGTATGGCCTGGAATATGGAACAGATGTCTTGACGATGCATAAAGATGCCATTAAGCCAGGGCAGCGTGTGTTGATCACCGACGATTTGCTCGCGACGGGCGGGACGATGAGGGCGACGATCGATTTGGTGGAACAGCTCGGCGGAGTGGTGGCCGGATTGGCGTTTTTGATTGAGCTCACCGAGCTTGGCGGCCGCAAAAAATTGGAAGGCTACGACATTTTGACGCTGATGCAGTTTTAAACAGTCGACATTGTTCGCATCTTCGGATACAATAAAGAAAAAAGGGGCACTCACACATGAGTGCTCTTTCTTATTAACCGTATGAACGCAACGGACCTCTGCGCTTTGCAGCTTCAATTTTAATCGATTAAAAAGGTGATTCAACCCTATGGCCAATGAACAAGTGCTGACAGCGGAGCAAGTGTTTGAACGAGCGAGCTGCTATTTGTCGGAGCAGGATGTCGCCTTTTTGAAAAAGGCGTACGAGTTTGCCAAACACGCCCACCGCGACCAATTCCGGAAATCGGGCGAACCATACATCATCCACCCGATTCAAGTCGCGGGCATTTTGGTGGACTTAAAGATGGACGCGACAACGATCGCCGCCGGGTTTTTGCATGATGTCATCGAAGACACCGAGGCGACAAAAGAAGACCTTGAGCGCGAGTTCGGCGCGGAAGTGGCGATGCTTGTCGACGGGGTGACGAAGCTTGGAAAAATTAAATATAAATCGCAGGAAGAACAGCAGGCAGAAAACCACCGGAAAATGTTTTTGGCCATGGCGCAAGATATCCGGGTCATTTTGATCAAGCTCGCCGACCGGCTGCACAATATGCGGACATTGAAACATTTGCCGGCCGAAAAACAGCGGCGCATTGCCAATGAGACGCTCGAAATTTTTGCTCCGCTCGCGCATCGGCTCGGCATTTCGAAAATCAAATGGGAGCTTGAGGATACGGCGCTTCGCTATTTAAACCCGCAGCAATATTACCGCATCGTCAATTTAATGAAGAAAAAGCGGGCTGAGCGCGAGCAATATTTGGAGGAAGTCATTCAAGAAGTGCGCGAACGGCTCAACGAAGTGCATATTCCTTGCGAAATTTCCGGGCGTCCGAAACATATTTACAGCATTTATCGTAAAATGGTGATGCAAAATAAACAGTTTAACGAAATTTACGATTTGCTCGCTGTCCGCATCATCGTCAACAGCATCAAAGACTGCTACGCTGTATTGGGGATTATTCATACATGTTGGAAACCGATGCCCGGGCGCTTTAAAGACTACATCGCCATGCCGAAGCCGAACATGTACCAATCGCTCCATACGACGGTGATCGGCCCAAAAGGCGAGCCGCTTGAGGTGCAAATCCGCACATTTGAAATGCACCAAATCGCCGAATTCGGGATTGCTGCCCACTGGGCGTACAAAGAAGGAAAGACGATCAAGCCGAACTCGTTTGAAGAAAAGCTGTCTTGGTTTCGGGAAATTTTGGAATGGCAAAACGACGCGAGCAATGCCGAAGAGTTCATGGAATCGCTCAAGATGGATTTGTTTTCCGACATGGTGTTCGTCTTCACGCCAAAGGGCGATGTCATCGAGCTGCCGGCCGGATCGGTGCCAATCGATTTCGCTTACCGCATCCATTCGGAAATCGGCAACAAGACGATCGGAGCGAAAGTGAACGGCAAAATGGTGCCGCTTGATTACAAGCTGCAAACGGGCGACATCGTCGAAATTTTAACTTCCAATCATTCGTACGGTCCCAGCCAAGACTGGCTGAAACTGGCGAAAACGTCGCAGGCGCGCAACAAAATCCGCCAGTTTTTCAAAAAGCAACGGCGCGAAGAAAACATCGAAAAAGGCAAAGAGATGGTGGAAAAAGAGGTGCGCAGCCTCGGCTTTGAGCCGAAAGAAGTGATGACGGCGGACAACGTAAAGCGCGTCGCCGAAAAGTTCAACTTCTCGAACGAAGACGATATGTATGCGGCAGTCGGCTATCATGGCATCACAGCGGCGCAAATCGCCCATCGGTTGACGGAAAAATGGCGGAAGCAGCGCGATCTCGAGGAACAGCAGCGCAAACTGGCCGAAGCGGTCTTCGAAGCTAAGCTGCCGGCTGGAAAAAAACGCGACTGCGGCATTCGCGTCCAAGGAATGGACAACTTGCTCATCCGTTTGTCGCGCTGCTGCAACCCGGTGCCGGGCGATGAAATTATCGGCTTCATTACCCGCGGCCGCGGCATTTCCGTCCACCGCGCCGATTGCCCGAACGTCAAGACCGAAGAAGCGGCCGATCGGTTGATTGCCGTAGAATGGGAAAGCGGGGCAAACGGCGAGCGCGAATATAACGTGGACATTGAGATCACCGGATTTGACCGCCGCGGTTTGCTGAATGAGGTGCTGCAGGCGGTCAATGAAACGCGAACAGACATTTCCGCCGTTTCGGGACGCTCCGATCACCGCCATAAAATCGCGACGATCCATATGACGATCGCCATTCATAATTTGAGCCACTTGCAAAAAGTGGTCGATCGAATCAAGCAAATTCCCGACATTTATTCCGTCCAGCGCTTGATGAACAACTAAGGGCGGCGAAAGGAGGAAGGCGAGTGAGAGCGGTCATCCAGCGGGCGAAAGAGGCCAAAGTCACCGTCGACGGCGAGACGGTCGGAGCGATCGATGCCGGGCTTGTCGTCCTTCTTGGCGTCACACACGAGGACACGGAGGACGATGCTGCCTATTTGGCTGAGAAAATCGCTCATTTGCGTATTTTTGAAGATGAAGACGGAAAAATGAACCGCTCCTTGCTTGACGTCGGCGGGGCGGTGCTGTCGGTGTCGCAGTTCACCCTTTACGGCGACTGCCGAAAAGGCCGGCGCCCGAACTTTATGGCGGCGGCAAAGCCCGACCATGCCTTGCCGCTGTATGAGGCGTTCAACGCCGCTTTGCGCGAAAGAGGCGTTCATGTAGAAACCGGCGTATTCGGTGCGATGATGGACGTATCGCTCACAAACGACGGGCCGGTCACCTTGATCATCGACAGCAGCGAGAAACCGGGAAACCGATGAAGTTTCCCGGTTTCTTTTTTATTTTCGGCGAAAAATGGGAAAGATGAAAACAGTGTGGATGATCAAGGAAAGGAGGAAGGAGGATGCGGCAAGCGGACAAGAGTGAGCAGGCGCATCGGGCGGACGATGTGTTGTCCGTGGACTTTCATGAATGGATGCGTCTTCAATCGGAGTACAGCGCCTTTGAACTAGCATCTGAGTTTGGTGTGCTCCCTCATGGTGTGCAAAGGCTGAAAAAACAGCAGTTTCGCCCGTAATGGCACGGACCATATTTCGCTTTAAGGAACTGAAAATACAAGCGTGTGAGGAGGTCGAGTATGCGGCGCTGAGCGCGGCTTGACGATGTTTGTCGGCGAGTCTAGAAGGCCGGTGAAAAACAACCATTTCCCTTAAACCGATGATTCTTGAGTGGCGAGAAGAGGAACGATAAGGTTGCTCAACTTGAAAAGCGGCATGATTGCACTGCATTTTCTGTTCAATCACCAGCCTTCCAGAAAGAATTTTGAGCGTATATGTTGACAAATGCAAACATGCTATACGATAATAAGTTTTGTATTAAAATAATTATAAAATAACAGATCCAGGAGGTAGATGAAGCAATGTCTCTGGTAGGAAAGAAAGTGCAGCCGTTCCGCGCCCAAGCGTATCACAACGGCGAATTCATCGAAGTGACAGAGCAAGACTTCATGGGGAAATGGAGCATCGTTTGCTTCTATCCAGCGGACTTTACGTTCGTCTGCCCGACAGAGCTCGAAGATTTGCAAGACCACTACGCGACGTTCAAAGAACTTGGCGTGGAAGTGTACTCGGTTTCGACCGACACCCACTTTACGCATAAAGCATGGCACGATACATCCCCAGCCATCGGCAAAATCGAATACGTGATGATCGGCGATCCTTCGCATCAACTGTCGCGCATGTTTGATGTGCTCGATGAAGAACAAGGATTGGCGCAGCGCGGCACGTTCATCATTGACCCAGACGGCGTCATTCAAGCGGTGGAAATCAATGCGGACGGCATCGGCCGCAACGCCAGCACGCTGATTGATAAAATTAAAGCGGCTCAATACGTGCGCAACCATCCTGGTGAAGTCTGCCCGGCGAAATGGAAAGAAGGAGCGGAAACACTGAAGCCAAGCTTGGATCTCGTCGGCAAAATTTAAGGAGGCTTAGGCGATGCTGTTGGATGCTGACATCAAGGCGCAACTAGCTCAGTATTTGCAATTGCTTGAAAATGATATTGTCTTGACGGTAAGCGCGGGAGACGACAACGTTTCCCGCGATATGCTTGCTTTAATCGATGAATTAACGGCGATGTCGCCGAAAATCAAAGTGGAAAAAGCGAAGCTGGAACGAACGCCAAGCTTCAGCGTCAATCGGGTCGGCGAAAACACCGGCATCACCTTCGCCGGCGTGCCGCTCGGCCATGAATTTACGTCCCTCGTTTTGGCGCTGCTTCAAGTGAGCGGGCGGCCGCCGAAAGTCAGCCAAGACGTCGTGGACCGCATTCAACAAATCAGGGGCAAACATCATTTTGAAACGTACGTCAGCTTGACTTGCCACAACTGCCCGGACGTCGTGCAAGCGCTCAACATCATGAGCGTGTTAAACCCGAACATTTCGCATACGATGATCGACGGGGCGGCGTTTAAAGAAGAAGCGGAGCAAAAAGGGATTATGGCCGTACCGACGGTGTTTTTAAACGGCAAACTGTTCGCGAGCGGCCGCATGTCGCTTGAAGATATCCTCGCCAAATTAGGGAGTGCTCCGGACGCTTCTTCCTTCGCCGACAAAGAGCCGTTTGATGTGCTGGTGATCGGCGGCGGCCCTGCAGGTGCGACAGCAGCCATTTACGCAGCGCGCAAAGGCATTCGCACTGGCATTGTCGCGGAGCGCTTCGGCGGACAAATTTTAGATACGCTCGGCATTGAAAACTTTATCAGCGTCAAATATACGGAAGGACCGAAGCTTGCGGCCAGCATTGAAGAACATGTAAAGCAATACAACGTCGACATCATGAGCTCGCAGCGGGCAAAACGGCTCGAGAAAAAAGACTTGATTGAAGTCGAGCTGGAAAACGGCGCTGTGTTGAAAAGCAAAACCGTTGTCATCGCAACGGGCGCCCGTTGGCGCAACCTTGGCGTGCCGGGCGAGGAAGAGTTCAAAAACAAAGGGGTCGCCTATTGCCCGCACTGCGACGGCCCGCTGTTCGAAGGGAAGCACGTGGCGGTCATCGGCGGCGGGAACTCTGGAGTCGAAGCAGCGATTGACCTCGCTGGCATCGCCAGCCATGTGACGCTGCTGGAGTTCGCCCCTGAACTCAAGGCGGATGCTGTTTTGCAAGATCGTTTGTACAGCTTGCCGAACGTAACGGTGATTAAAAACGCGCAAACGACGGAAATCACCGGCACGGACAAAGTCAACGGCTTGACGTACATTGACCGGGAAACAGGAGAAGAACATCATATCGAATTGCAGGGCGTGTTCGTGCAAATCGGCCTTGTTCCGAACACCGAATGGTTGGAAGGAACGGTGGAACGGAATCGCTTCGGTGAAATCATTGTTGATAAACGCGGCGCAACGAACATTGAAGGCGTCTTTGCCGCAGGCGACTGCACGGACAGCGCCTATAAGCAAATTATTATCTCGATGGGCTCGGGTGCAACCGCGGCGTTAAGCGCGTTTGATTATTTGATTCGCCATTAAGAGGGCCGAAGGTGGACCGCCTCTTCGATCCCATGGAGGGGCGGTTCAACGAGTCGGCTCTCTTTTTTTAACATCTTTCCGAAAGAAGTCTCCCACTTTGAAGCGAAGTGAAAGTGGGAGATGAATGTCGGTTGGCGTCAGCCAACGAATAGGATAGAATATGGCTAGAACGGACACCTTCGGAACGAAGGGAAGCGTAAAGGGTTCTTGTGTGTGGCTTACCGTTCGGCGAACACACACAAGTCGCTTGAAGCCCCCATCTCTAAGCGAAGCGTAGGTGGTGGGTAGTTCACACAAGGTGAAAAATGTGATGAGACATCAAAGTTTTTCTCTTTGCGAAAAACCATGGATCACACCGCTAGGACAACTTGACAAACGGCCGAGATTGTCCGTAATATAAAATTACATCTTTCTCATACGGAACAACCGATGATGGAGAAAAGTAGTTAAGGCCCACATGGCCAGAGAGGAAACGCCCAAGGCTGCGAGCGTTTCTCCATGATGGCTTAACGAAAGACACTCCGTAGGTTTCCCTTTGAACGCGCTTTGCGCCAGTAAAGGGGAACGTGTGCCATGCGTTAATGGCGACAAGCGGAAGCCGGATCGGCTTCAATTAGGGTGGCACCGCGGGAATGACGCTCTCGTCCCTATCGATGACAGGGACAAGGGCGTTTTATTTTGGGCAAAGGAGGATGAGCATGGCTTTTCAAATTCCAAGAGGGACACAAGATGTGCTGCCAGGGGACACGGAAAAATGGCAATATGTCGAGCACATTGCCCGCAGCCTCTGCAGCCGGTATGGGTATCAGGAAATCCGGACGCCGATTTTCGAGCATACGGAGCTTTTTTTGCGCGGCGTGGGGGATACAACGGACATTGTGCAAAAAGAAATGTACACGTTCGAAGACAAAGGGGGGCGCGCGCTGACGCTCCGCCCGGAAGGAACGGCGCCGGTTGTCAGAGCGTTTGTCGAGCATAAGCTGTACGGCAGTCCGAACCAGCCGCTGAAATTGTATTACAGCGGGCCGATGTTTCGCTACGAGCGTCCGGAAGCGGGACGGTTCCGCCAGTTCGTCCAGTTCGGCGTCGAGGCGCTCGGCAGCAGCGATCCGGCGATTGACGCCGAGGTGATGGCGCTAGCGATGCATATTTACGAAGCGCTTGGCTTAAAACGGATCCGGCTTGTCATCAACAGCTTGGGCGACCTTGACAGCCGCCGGGCGCACCGAGAGGCGCTTGTTCGCCATTTTTCAAGCCGCATCCACGAGCTGTGCCCGGACTGCCAGACGAGGCTTCATACGAATCCGCTCCGCATTCTCGACTGCAAAAAAGACCGCGATCATGAGCTGATGGCGACGGCGCCGTCGATTTTGGATTATTTGAACGAAGACTCGCGTGCTTATTTTGAAAAAGTCAAACAATATTTAACTAACCTTGGCATTCCGTTTGTCATTGATTCGCGTCTTGTGCGCGGACTTGATTACTACAATCATACGACGTTCGAAATTATGAGCGAAGCGGAAGGATTTGGCGCGGCGGCGACGCTGTGCGGCGGCGGGCGTTACAACGGGCTTGTCCAAGAAATCGGCGGTCCGGAGACGCCGGGCATCGGCTTTGCCTTGAGCATCGAGCGGCTGTTGGCCGCCCTTGACGCCGAAGGTGTGGAATTGCCGGTGGAGAGCGGGCTTGACTGCTATGTCGTCGCTGTCGGTGAGCGGGCGAAAGACGAGGCGGTCCGCCTCGTTTATGCATTGCGCCGCTTTGGATTGAGGGTCGATCAAGATTATTTGGGCCGAAAATTGAAGGCGCAGCTGAAGGCCGCCGACCGGCTTGGGGCATCGTTTGTCGCCATTATCGGCGATGAAGAACTCGAGAGACAGGAAGCGGCGGTAAAGCATATGGCGAGCGGCGAGCAAACGAATGTACCGCTCGGCGAGTTGGCGCACTTTTTGCATGAACGGATCGGGAAGGAGGAGTGAGCGAATGGAACGGACGTATTATTGCGGAGAAGTGCCGGAAACGGCCGTCGGCGAGCGCGTCGTGCTCAAAGGCTGGGTGCAAAAGCGCCGCGACTTAGGCGGCCTCATTTTCATTGACTTGCGCGACCGAACGGGCATCGTCCAAGTTGTCGCCAGCCCGGACGTGTCGGCTGAAGCGCTGGCGGCAGCGGAGCGCGTGCGGAGCGAATACGTTTTAAGCGTCGAAGGAACGGTCGTCGCCCGCGCTCCGGAGACGGTCAATCCGAACATCGCAACCGGCCGCATTGAAATTCAGGCGGAACGAATCGAGATCATCAACGAGGCAAAAACGCCGCCGTTTTCGATTTCCGATGACACGGATGCGGCGGAAGACGTGCGCTTAAAATATCGGTATTTGGATTTGCGCCGCCCAGTCATGTTTCAAACACTGGCGCTTCGCCACAAAATCACAAAGACGGTGCGCGACTTTTTGGATAGCGAACGCTTTTTGGAAATTGAAACGCCGATGTTGACGAAAAGCACGCCGGAAGGGGCGCGTGACTATTTGGTGCCAAGCCGCGTCCATCCGGGCGAATTTTACGCCTTGCCGCAGTCGCCGCAAATTTTTAAGCAGCTGCTCATGGTCGGCGGCGTGGAACGGTACTACCAAATCGCCCGTTGCTTCCGTGACGAGGATTTGCGCGCCGACCGCCAGCCGGAATTTACGCAAATCGACATCGAAATGTCGTTTATCGAACAAGAGGATATTATCGATTTAACCGAACGGATGATGGCTGCCGTCGTGAAAGCGGCAAAAGGGATCGACATCCCGCGCCCGTTTCCGCGCATCACGTATGACGAGGCGATGAGCCGCTACGGCTCGGACAAGCCGGATATACGCTTTGGCCTCGAGCTCGTCGACGTATCGGAAATCGTTCGTGATTCAGCGTTTCAAGTGTTCGCCCGCGCCGTCAAAGAAGGAGGCCAAGTGAAGGCGATCAACGCGAAAGGCGCTGCCCCTCGCTATTCGCGTAAAGATATTGACGCCTTAGGAGAATTTGCCGGCCGCTACGGGGCGAAAGGGCTCGCCTGGCTGAAAGCGGAAGGCGAAGAGCTGAAAGGACCGATCGCCAAGTTTTTCACCGATGAGGAACAGGCGGCGCTGCGTCGAGCGCTTGCTGTCGAAGACGGAGATTTGCTTTTGTTTGTCGCCGACGAAAAAGCGATCGTCGCCGCGGCGCTCGGCGCGTTGCGGCTGAAGCTTGGCAAGGAGCTCGGCTTGATCGACGAAGCGAAGCTCGCGTTTTTGTGGGTGACGGATTGGCCGCTTTTGGAGTATGACGAAGAAGAAGGGCGCTATTACGCCGCTCACCATCCGTTTACGATGCCGGTGCGCGACGACATTCCGCTGCTTGAGACAAACCCGGGCGCCGTCCGCGCGCAGGCGTACGACCTCGTCTTAAATGGCTATGAGCTTGGCGGCGGCTCGCTCCGCATTTTCGAGCGGGACGTGCAAGAAAAAATGTTCCGCGCCTTAGGGTTCAGTGAAGAAGAAGCGCGCCGTCAGTTCGGATTCTTGCTTGAGGCGTTTGAATACGGCACTCCGCCGCACGGCGGCATTGCGCTTGGCCTTGACCGGTTGGTGATGTTGCTCGCTGGGCGCATGAACTTGCGCGATACGATCGCGTTTCCGAAAACGGCGAGCGCGAGCTGCTTGCTTACCGAAGCGCCGGGGCCGGTCAGCGACAAGCAGCTCGAGGAGCTGCACTTGGCGGTTGTGCTTCCGGGAAACGAGTGACAGCGGCATCTGAAAAAGAAACGTTGGCAATAGGTGTTCACAAAGGCTGAAAAATGTGTTACAATCAAACTAACAACCGTCCTAATGTGTTCGTCGGATCACTGATCGTTTTGACCGAACAGTTTATGATCCGGGAGCTCGGGGTTTCCAAGCGGCGTGCACGCCTCTTCGTCACAGGGGAAGCGCAAACCTTGGAACAGGGCACCCACCTATGGGAGAGCGGGTTCAAAACGAAGGCATCGACGGCACGATTGGGACTGGCAACAGTAAGGAATCAACAACATTTCCCCTATGCGGATGGCCGCGTAGGGGTTTTGTTTTGCCAGCAAAATGCCGTTGCCTCTTTTGCTGTCTTGATGGTAGGATAAAAAGCGGCATAAACACCAATTTTGGAGCAAACGGAGAGGAGAACGATGCTGCATCAATTTTCCCGCAATGAACTCGCGATTGGCCCTGAAGGGTTGGAACGCTTAAAAAACGCCACCGTCGCCGTCCTTGGCGTCGGCGGCGTGGGGTCGTTCGCCGTCGAGGCGCTCGCCCGTTCCGGCATTGGCCGCTTGGTGCTTGTTGATCGCGATAACGTCGATATCACCAACATCAACCGGCAAATCCATGCGTTGCTCTCGACCATCGGGCGTCCGAAAGTGGAGCTCATGAAAGAGCGCATCGCCGACATCAACCCGGCGTGCGAGGTGATCGCTTTGCAAATGTTTTATACGGAAGAGACGTATGTGCAGTTTTTCGCCTATGATCTGGATTTTGTCATCGATGCGTCCGACACGATTGTGTACAAAGTGCATTTGATGAAACAATGCCTCAAGCGCGGCATTCCGATCATCTCCAGCATGGGTGCGGCGAACAAAATGGATCCGACCCGGTTCCGCATTGCCGATATTTCGAAAACACACACCGATCCGATCGCGAAAGTCATCCGCGCCAAGCTGCGCAAAGAAGGGATCCGCCGCGGCATTCCGGTCGTCTTTTCCGACGAGAAGCCGGTGAAAATCCGCGAAGATGTCCGCCAGGTTGTCGGCAATGACGCTTCGCCGATCCGCAAGGCGAAAATGCCGCCGTCTTCGAATGCTTTCGTTCCATCAGTTGCCGGGCTCATTATGGCTTCCTACGTGATAAATCGTCTATTAGAGGGAATTCCCATCAGGCGCGTTGGCGACGATTGAACTCTTCCACCTTCATCCTATTTCGCGCAGGAGACTCTCACTTCAACGACTAAAGGGAGTAAGTGGGAGAGGAATGCGCGTTCCCCCTTTCTTTTGTGGTATGATAGAATAAAGACGTGGAGAAAACCGTTCAATAAAGGCACTCCAATAACGGCTGCTCGATGTATGGAGTTGGTTGCAGGAAACGTTGCAACCGTCAAATATCGAGCGTAGGTCTGTCTGTTGTGTGTGGAAGCCAAGTACTGCCAACAGACACACCGAGAGAATCGGTAACGATGCAGGCATGACCTGCGTCGTTGGGCAGCTGTCAACCTGCCCCCTGATGCAACCCCAAATCAAGGAAGGAGGACGAGGTCCGTTTGCACTTCTGGGGAGTTGCAAGCCCCCACTTCAAGCGTTAGCGAAGTGGGGGTAGTTGACTTCGAACAAAATGGGAAGGCGAAGGTTCCTGTAAACATCCGGTGCATTCACCGGTTTGGTAGCGGGCGCTGTCCGTCGTTCCAGCGGTGAAAACGTGTCCCGATGCTTTGTTGGGGCACCTTCTTTTTTTATGAATGGGCGAGCGATTCGTTCGATCCGTTCGCCTCGGCGGCAAACAGCTGGGCAAGAGAGAAACGGTCGCCTTCTTCGGAAGCGAGCTGGCGGGCGCGGGCCATGATTTTCACGAGCGCCTCATAATCTTCTTGCACGGTGGTCTGCCTCGTTTCAAGGCGTTCGAGTTTTTGAGCAAGCTGTTCGTTCCGCGCCTGCCATTCCGCCCGCTCGCGTTTCAGGCGCTCGTTGTCTTGGCGGATCGCTTCCATCTCCTCGATGCCGCGCCGCAATGTTTGCAAAAATGAAATGCACTGCTCCAGTGTCAATGGGGCTGCTGGGAGAAAAGGCGATGACCCTTCGGCGCCGTCCCGTTCTCCAGAAGGACTCCAAGCAGCAACCGTATTGTCTTTTTGCCACTTTTTCATCATTTCGAGCGCCCGTTTCCGTTCTTTCCGCTGCTTTTTTGCCTGTTCGATCGCCTCAAGGTACCGTTTGCGCACCTCGGCGTTCCAACGGAATCCGCATGCTGCCGCTGTGCGGTGCAGTTGTCTCCCAACGACTTCAAAAGCGGCAAGTTGCGTTTTTCCTTCGCGTATATATTGCAGCACCGTTTCAGCCAACAGTACATCTTCTTCATGTGACCAAGCATCCTGTCTTGTTTTCATGTTGTCCACCCCATCAAATGGTAATGTTGATATGGTCATAGTTTTTCCGTTTGATTTCCACTTTAAACTTCACCCTTTTCATTTTTCCCATTTTCATGTATCATAGAAATAGTTTTGTATGACCGGTCAGTTCAAAATAATTAGACTGATTGGTCAAAATCGTGGGATGAGAGGTGGCATGATGACGTTTTTGACTAGGTTCAGTTTGAAAAATGCGGCAGCTGTGTTTGTATGTTCGTTTTTGCTCCTGTTTCTAGGACTGTATTCCTTCTCCTCCTTGAAGGTCGATTTGCTGCCGAACATTGAATTTCCCCAGTTGTCGATTGAAGCGGTCTATCCTGGGGCTTCTCCGCAAGACGTGAATGAGGAGGTCACGGCCAAGCTCGAGGAAAAACTGAAGTCCCTTGACGGGCTTAAGCAAATGCAGAGTTCGTCCTATGAAGGAATGGCTGTTATCAATCTTGAATTCCCGTTTCGGACAGATATGGAGAAAATGGAGCGGCAGGTCGAATCGCTCATTGATCAAGCAGGATTGCCCGATCATGTCCAAACGGAAGTCAATCGGTTTTCATTCGGTTCCATCCCGGTTTTCAACATTTCCTTGTTTGCCAAAAACGAAACCGATCTGCAAACGTTGCTGGAAACCGAAGTGATTCCAGAATTGAATAAAATCGACGGGGTGAATTCCGTTTCGATCGGTGGAGACAGCGAGCGCCTCATCCGGATCACAGTCGATCGGAAAAAGGCCGCTCAGGCGGGATTGACCTTGTCAGAGATTAAAAACCAAATCAATGAAAAGGTGTTGGCGTTCCCGGCTGGAACGTTGCAAACCGATACATGGCAAATTCCGGTTCGCGTCGAGGAAAAATTGAACACCATCCATGAGTTGAAAAATCTGAAACTCGTGCCGACAGCTGTTCCGATGGCGGTGAATGGATGGCAGCGCGTCTCTCCCGTGAAGCTTGGGGATATTGCGACGATTGAGGAAGTCAACGAACAAAGCGAATTCACCCGCTATAATTTGAAGCCATCGCTGTCGATGGCCGTGACGAAAAAACAAGATGCCAATACGATTGAAGTGGCAGACCAAGTGATCAAAGTGCTGAATTCCTACAAACATCAGTTTGATTATTCCATCGGGTTTGATTCGTCAGCTGGCATCAAACAATCCGTTGAATCGCTTGTCCGTGAAGGGCTGCTCGGGGCGCTGTTCGCTTCGTTGGCCGTCTTGCTCTTTTTGCGCAACGTTCGGGCGACTGTGATTGCCATCGTCTCGATTCCGCTCTCGCTGCTTGTATCGGCCATTTTTCTCAATCGTATGGATATTACCCTCAATGTCATGACGCTTGGCGGCATGGCCGTCGCCGTCGGCCGAGTCGTGGATGACAGCATTGTCGTGATCGAAAATATTTTCCGCCGCGTCCGCCGGGAGAAAACAGGCATGAGCGATGATTTAGTCGAGCAATCAACGAAAGAAATTGTCAAAGCGATTGTGTCCTCGACCATCACAACGGTTGTCGTCTTTTTGCCTCTCGGGCTTGTTGGGGGCATTACAGGGGAATTTTTCCTGCCTTTTGCCTTGACGATTACGTTTGCCCTGTTGGCCTCTTTGTTGGTGGCCGTGACGGTTGTGCCGATTTTAGCGAAATTTTCGTTCCGCCGTGTGCCGCCAGAGGAAAAAGAAGGAGCGCTTCAGCGTCTGTATGGCCGAATCATTGAATGGGCGCTCAACCATAAAGCGATTGTCTTTGTGTTGTCGGTTGTGCTATTGGTTGGTTCATTGGCGCTCGTGCCGAAACTTGGATTTACGTTTTTGCCGAACGAAGAGCAGAAAACGTTGGTGGCGAGCATTGAACTGCCGGCTTCCACATCGGTGGTCAAAACGAATGATGTGTCGTTGGAGATGGAAAAGATGTTTTTAAAACGAAGCGATGTCGAGAGCGTCACCGCCGCAGTGGGAAGCCGCGATTTCCGCACAGGATTGAAACGGCCCAATCAAGCCAGCTATTATATTCGATTAAAGGACAGCGCTGACACCGCGAAAACCGTGGCCGTTCTCGAAAAAGAAATGCGCCGCATCGCCAATCAGCTCGCGCCCGGGGCCAAATTGGGCGTGCAAGAGATGTCGAGCGGAGGGCCGCCAACGAATAATAACGTGAATATTGACTTATACTCCAATGACTTGGAGGCGCTCCAAACAGCAGCCAAACAGGTCGAGACGTATTTAAAACAACGCGATGATGTCAAAGATGTGACGAATAACTTGACGGAAAAGCAAAAACAAGTGATTGTCGCCATTGATCCGGAAAAGGCGGCCGCTTATGGCGTTTCGGGCATGCAATTGCTCGGGACGGTGGCCGATGCAACCAAACCGGTCGATGTGGGGACGCTGAAACTCGGTGGCAAGGATGAGCAAGTCGAACTTTCGTATGATGAAACGTTGGGATCGATCGATGAGTTGAAAGAGCTTCCGATCGTGACGAGAAACGGAGTGATTCCACTTTCAGCTGTCGCCGAAGTGAAAGAGGCGGACGTGTATACGTCCATTCAAAAGCTGGACGGAAAAGTGTTTGCCCGCGTATCCGCCCAGATTGTCGGCGACAACATTCAGGAAGTCACGAATGATATTTCGAAACATGTAAATGATTTGAAGATCCCATCCGATGTCACAGTGAAAACGGGCGGCGGAAGCGATGAGACGGTGCAGACGTTCCGCGAACTCGGTGTGGCCATGGCGGCGGCCATCGGGCTTGTGTATTTGACGATGCTGATTACATTTGGCAAAGTGCGGGTGCCGCTGATCATTTTATCTTCCCTTTTGTTTGTTCCCATCGGTTCGCTGTTTGCTTTGTATGTGGCCGATGAGCCGCTTTCCATCAGCGTCATGATCGGCTTGTTGATGCTCATTGGCATCGTGACGACCAATGCGATCGTGCTGGTGGATCGAATCGGGCAAAACCGCGAACAAAAACGGATGACGGTGCGAAGCGCCATCATTGAAGCCGGCAAAACACGGCTGCGGCCGATTTTAATGACAGCCTTTGCGACTGTGACAGCCCTCATTCCGCTTGCGCTGACGAATGAGGCCGGCACGTTGATTTCGAAAGGGCTGGCCATCACGGTCATCGGCGGCCTGACGTCGTCGACGTTATTGACGCTTGTGTTCATTCCTGCGATGTATGAGGCGTTTTTCTTCCGGACGGCAAAACGCGAACCGATGGCAAAATGACAGGGCTGGATGGCCGGATAACGGGCCGTCCGGCATTTTTTTTCATGGCAAGATCGACTATAATGGACATGAAGAAGGAGCAAGGAAGGCGAAAACATTGGGACGGAAAGAGGACATCATTGAAACGGCGATGAAATTATTCGCCGAAAAAGGCTATCACGCTGCCTCCATGCAGGAAATCGCCGAACGGAGCGGAGTAGCCAAAGGTTCGATTTACAATTATTTCAAATCAAAAGAAGAGTTGGCTGTATCGATTTTCCGCTACCATTATGAAGTCTTGTTTCACCAGCTTAAACAAATCGAGGCTGATCCCGCCTTAACTGCGCGCGAGCGGTTTTGCCGTCAGTTGACTGTACAAATCCAGCTGTTTGACGAACATAAAGAGCTGGTGCAAATGCAGTTGGGTGAACAAGCCGCGAAGGTGAGCCATGAGGTGCAGCATCTGGTGTTTCGCATCCGCGCCCATACGCTCCACTGGTATCGCCGGGCGATTGAAGACATATACGGCGAACAAGTGCGTCCCGTTTCGTTTGATTGCGCGACGATGCTCAACGGAATGCTGAAAGAATATCTGATTTACTTGGCGGTAGACCGAAAGCCGTTGCTTCCTGAGAAGCTTGCCCCCTTCTTGCTCGATCGGCTTGATGCCATCGTTGCCAGCCTGCTTGACGGCAAGATGGGGTTGCTCGATGAAACGATGATGGCGGATTACATGGCTGCGGCGACCCAAGAGCGGAGTCAATGGAAAGAACGGGCTATCAGCTGTTTAGAGCGCATGGCGGCGATGCGTCCGGTTGAAGACGATATTCTTCGCTCGCTGCGCTTATTGAAGGAAGAACTCGAGAAAGGGGAGACAGCTAGGCGGTTTATGGTGGAGGCGCTTCTGCTCTATTTGGCGAAATACTCGCTTCCGCTGTACAATGAGTTGAAGGAGGCCATTGAACGCTATTTTGATTAAAACCACCGCTCTTCCCACGGGGAGACGCCCCATTCGCCGAAAATGAATAGGCGGCATCGAAGGATGTCTGTGAACATAGCGTCATCAATCTCAAGGAGGGGGTCGGCATGCCCAAAACGACGGAGCCGCTTGCTTGGCGGATGCGGCCGCGGACGATCGATGAGATCGTTGGGCAACAGCACATCATTGGCCCTAGTACGCCGCTTTATAAAATGGTCAAAAAAGGTCATGTTCCCTCGCTTTTGCTTTACGGAGAGCCGGGGACAGGGAAGACGTCACTCGCTTACGCCATTGCCCGCACCGCCGGGCGCGAATGGGTCGCCATCAATGCGACGACCGCCGGCAAAAAGGAAATCGAAGAGGCAGTCGAAGCGGCGCGTTGGTCGGGCAATGTCCTCTTATTTATCGACGAAATCCATCGGCTGAATAAAGCGCAGCAAGACGTTTTGTTGCCGCATCTCGAATCCGGGCTCGTGACCTTGATTGGCGCCACAACGGAAAACCCGTTTCACGAGGTCAATCCCGCCATTCGCAGCCGCTGCGGGCAAATCCAACAACTGAAACCGCTCAAGCCGGATGACCTCATGATCATTCTGAAACGGGCGCTCGCTGATCCGGAACGAGGGGTCGGCGAGCCGCCGGTTGTCATTGACGAGTCGTTGTTATGGCGCATCGCCGAGGCAGCCGGTGGGGATGCGCGCGTCGCGCTTTCGCTTCTGGAGGCGGCGGTTGCGGCTGCCGATGAGCGCCACGGCCGCTTGTATATTGTTGAGGATATCGTGGCTTCATGCACCGCAAACCGCGGTTTTACCCATGACAAATATGGCGATCATTATTATTCGTTGTTGTCCGCGTTTCAAAAAAGCGTGCGCGGCAGCGATGCCGATGCCGCGCTTCATTATTTGGCCCGTCTGCTTGAAGGCGGAGACTTGGCGGCCGTTTGCCGGAGATTGCTTGTGATGGCTTATGAGGACATCGGACTTGCCAATCCGATGATGGGAGTGAAAGTACAGGCAGCGGTCGAAGCGGCGGAACGCCTCGGGCTGCCGGAAGCGCGCATTCCGCTCGCGGTTGTGACGATTGAACTCTGTTTAAGCCCGAAATCGAACAGTGCTTACAAGGCGCTGGACGCTGCCATTGCCGATGTCCGTTCCGGCAAGCTTGGCGATATTCCGGATCATTTAAAAGACGCTCATTACAAAGGGGCGGCTGCACTCGGGCGTGGACAAGGCTACTTGTATCCGCACGATTATCCGAACGGCTGGGTGGCGCAAGCGTATTTGCCCTCCGCTCTGGAAGGCGTCCGCTATTATGAACCGAAAGAGCATGGCGAGGAAAAACATTACGCCAAGGTGTACCGGCGGCTTGAGCAGTTGAAACAAGAGGTCAAGGTTCAGCCGTGAAGGGAAAGGGATTTTTATGATATAATAACACAGGCGTTTCATGCTCACTTTGACCGAGCTGACCGGATGGAACGTGGCGTACATTCGCATCGGGATCGAAGCGTTCGTGCTGTTGGCCGGCTGGTTGCTCGGCGGCCCGGTGTCGTTTGGCACGTTCCTTTTTTGTGTGACGATCGGTTCGATTGCCGGCTTGGCGCTGCCGCAATGCCAAAAGGTCGCAAGCCGCCTGCTTGGACCGGCCGCCGGCACTCGGACGCAAGGGTTAAGCCGTTAGGAGGGATATGAATGAAGATTTCGACGAAAGGCCGATATGGCTTGACGATTATGATTGAATTGGCCAAAAAATATGGCGATCGTCCGATCTCGCTTCGTTCGATCGCCAAGGCGAACAATTTATCTGAACATTATTTAGAGCAGCTCGTCACGCCGCTGCGCAACGCCGGGCTCGTCAAAAGCATCCGCGGAGCGTATGGCGGCTATGTGCTCGCTGAACATCCGGCGAAAATCACCGCCGGCGACATTTTGCGCGTGTTGGAGGGGCCGCTGACCCCGGTCGAGGAGCTCGAGGAGGAAGAGCCGGCGAAGCGCGAGCTATGGATTCGCATCCGCGATGCGGTCGAGGAAGTGCTCGACAGCACAACGCTCGAAGATTTGGCGAAGTATAGCGACGGGGATGAAGGGGCATATATGTTTTATATTTAAGCAACAGAAAGGAAAGGAGAATGGCCGTTGGAACGGATTTATTTGGACCATGCGGCAACTTCCCCGGTCCATCCAGACGTGGCCGCCGGTATGGTCCAGTGGATGACGGAACAGTTCGGCAACCCGTCAAGCATCCATCATTTTGGACGGCAGAGCCGCCGCGCGGTCGATGAAGCGAGGGCTGTCATCGCCCGCTCGATTGGGGCGAAAGAGACGGAGATTGTGTTTACAAGCGGCGGCACGGAAGCGGATAACTTTGCGGTCATCGGAACGGCCATAGCGAACCGCGGCCGCGGCAATCATATCATTACAACCGCCATCGAGCATCATGCGGTGCTGCGCGCTTGTGAATATTTAGAGACGCAAGGGTTTGAGGTCACGTATTTGCCCGTTGACGAACAAGGGACGGTATCGGTCGAGGATGTCAAGGCCGCGCTGCGCGATGAGACCGTTTTGGTGTCGGTCATGTTTGCCAACAACGAAGTCGGCACGATCCAGCCGATTCGCGAAATCGGGGCGCTGCTTCGCGATCATCCGGCTTATTTCCATACGGACGCCGTTCAGGCGTACGGGCTTCTTCCGATCGATGTGAATGAATACGGGATCGATTTGCTGTCGATTTCCGCTCATAAAATCAACGGCCCGAAAGGAAGCGGGGCTTTGTATGTCCGGGAAACGGTCCGCATCACTCCGATCCTTTTCGGCGGCGAACAGGAGCGGAAGCGGCGCGCCGGCACGGAAAACGTCCCCGGCATCATCGGCTTGGCGCAGGCGGCGGAAATCGCTGAGCGAACAAGGGAAGAGAAACGTCGGCAATATGCGGCGTGGCGCGAGGCGATGCTTGCGATTTTCCGCTCCTCAGGGATCGACTATGCGGTCAACGGCCGCCCGGATGGCCTGCCGCATATTTTGAATGTCGCCTTCCCGGGAACCAATGTCGAATCGCTGCTCGTGAACTTGGATTTAGCCGGCATCGCCGCCTCGAGCGGGTCAGCATGCACCGCCGGGTCAATCGACCCGTCGCACGTGCTTGTCGCGATGTGCGGAAAAGAGTCGGAGCGCATCCGTTCGTCTGTGCGCTTCAGCTTCGGGCTCGGCAATACGATGGAACAAATCGAGCGGGCGGCCGAGGAAACAGTGAAGATCATAAAGCGGCTCACAAACCGCTAAAGGGGGGGAAACAGCATGAACAAAGCGCCGCACGAAACGCGCGTGGTCGTCGGCATGTCCGGCGGGGTCGACTCGTCGGTCGCTGCGCTGCTATTGAAAGAACAAGGATATGATGTGATCGGCATTTTTATGAAAAACTGGGATGACACCGATGAAAACGGCGTTTGCACGGCGACTGAGGATTACGAAGATGTCGTGCGCGTCTGCAACCAAATCGGCATCCCGTATTATGCGGTCAATTTTGAAAAACAGTATTGGGACAAAGTGTTTACGTACTTTTTGAATGAATACAAAGCCGGGCGCACGCCGAACCCGGACGTGATGTGCAATAAGGAAATTAAGTTCAAGGCGTTTTTAGAGCACGCCATGTCGATCGGCGCCGATTACATCGCAACCGGCCATTACGCCCGCGTCGAGTTTCGCGATGGCGAATATAAAATGCTGCGCGGAGCTGACCCGAACAAAGATCAAACGTACTTTTTAAACCAGCTCGGCCAAGCTCAGCTGTCGAAAGTGATGTTTCCGATCGGCCATTTGCAGAAAGCGGACGTGCGCCGGATTGCGAAAGAGGCTGGGCTCGCCACCGCTGGAAAAAAAGACAGCACGGGCATTTGTTTTATCGGTGAACGCGATTTCAAAGAATTTTTGAGTCATTATTTGCCGGCCCGGCCGGGAGTGATGAAAACGCTCGATGGCGAAGTGAAAGGGCGGCATGACGGCGTCATGTATTACACGATCGGCCAGCGCCACGGCCTTGGCATCGGCGGCAGCGGCGAACCGTGGTTTGTCGTCGGCAAAGATGTGCGCGAAAATGTGCTGTATGTCGCCCAAGGGTTTGAAAACGAATATTTGTATTCCACCTCGCTAAAGGCGGTCGATGTCAACTGGGTGTCTGACCGCAAGCCGGAAGCGCCGTTCCGTTGCACGGCGAAATTTCGCTATCGTCAGCCTGATGTCGGCGTGACGGTCCACCCGCTTGCGGACGGCGGGGCGGAAGTCGTGTTTGATGCGCCGGCGCGGGCGGTGACGCCGGGGCAGGCGGTTGTTTTTTACAACGGCGAGGAATGCCTCGGCGGCGGCACGATCGATGAAGTGTTCCGCAACGGCGAAAAGCTTTGGTATGTTGGTTGACGGATGTGCCGGTGCGCACGATCTTCAATCAGGCTATTAGGCTGGGGGCCGTTGCTTGAAAATCACGTTGAATCAGGGGGGATGGGCGGTGGCCAATTTCAACGAACAAGGCTTGGCGTATATGCGCGAGGGGAAGTATGAGGAAGCCATCCGCTGTTTTTCCGCTGCGGTCGAACAGCATCCGGACGATCCGGCCGGGTACATTAACATCGGCACGGTTCTCGTTGCTGCCGGTGAAGAAGAGAAGGCGCTTGACTGTTTCCGACAGGCGCTGAAAATTGACAAGAAGGCGGCGGCCGCGTATTACGGCATGGGTACAGTGCATTATAAGCGTGAGCAGTTCACGAAAGCGAAAGATATGTTTGAGCGCGCGCTTGGGCTTGGTCTTGACGATGCCGATACGCATTTTATGCTCGGCATGTCCTTATGGCGGCTCGAGATGCCGCGGCTGGCGCTGCCGTATTTGCAGCGCGCGGCTGAGCTGAACGAGACGGATGCCGAAGCGCTGTTTCAGCTTGGCCTTTGCCTCGCCACGCTCGATTATGTCGATGAGGCGAAGCGTTATTTCGAAAAAACGTTGGAACTCGATCCGCGCCACGCTGATGCGTACTACAATTTAGGCGTCATTTATGCGTACAAAGATGAGCTCGATGCCGCCCGCAATATGTTTGCCGCTGCCTTGGAAGCCAAGCCCGATCACGTGCTTGCCGGATACGGAAAGAAACTGATGGAAAAGCGGCTTGCGCCGTAAAAAGGCAGGGGGATGGCTGTTGCAAGAGCAACAAATCCTCGCCCTTGACGGACGCACGTTCATTAAAGGAGTGTGCTTGGCGGTCATTTTTCATAATGAGGAAACATTGTACACGGTCGTCCGTGTGCGCGTTGAGGAAACGAACGAAGCGCCCGTTGAGGAGGAAGTCGTCGTCACCGGCTATTTTCCGCGTTTAAACGAAGGGGACGTCTACATCTTTTACGGACAATTCCGCCAACATCCGCGTTTTGGCCGCCAATATGCGGCTAGTCAGTTCCGCAAACAGCTTCCGAACACGAAAGAAGGAGTCATTCATTATTTATCGAGCGGTTTGTTCAAAGGAATCGGCAAAAAAACGGCTGCGGCGATTGTCGAGACGCTCGGCGAAAACGCGATTGCGGCCATTTTGCGCGACCCCAAGACGCTAGAGCGTGTGCCGAAGCTGACGAAAAAAAAGGCGAAGCAGCTGTACGATGCGCTTCGCGCCCACGAAGGGCTTGAGCAAACGATGATCGCCCTCGCCCAGCTCGGTTTTGGCCCGCAGCTGGCCATGAAAATTTACCAAGCGTATGGCGAAGAAGCGATTGACATCATCCACGAGAACCCGTACCAGCTTGTTGAGGATATCGAAGGGATCGGCTTTAGCCGCGCTGATGAAATCGGGCGCCAGCTCGGCATTTCCGGCAGCCATCCGGCCCGGCTGCGCGCCGCCTCGTTGTTTATTCTTGAACAGGCGTGCTTGCAGGAAGGGCACGTTTATTTGCGCGAGGAAGAGTTGATGGAGCGCATCGGGGAGCTGCTTGACGGAAGGCTGAGCGGTGCGGTGGATGGACGAGCGATCAGCCAAACGCTTCTGATGTTAAGCGAGGAAGGAAAGCTGATCGCCGAGCAAGGGCGCTATTATCTCCCTTCCCTTTATTTCGCTGAGAAAGGGATCGTCTCCAACATTAAGCGGCTGCTCGGGCAGGCGCCGCCGTCGGCGTTTGCCGAGTCGGAGTTTTTGCTGGCGCTTGGGGCGCTTGAGGAACGGCTTGGCATGCAATATGCCCCCCAGCAAAGGGAAGCGATCCAACAAGCGCTTTCTTCGCCGCTGTTTATTTTGACCGGCGGTCCGGGAACGGGGAAAACGACGGTCATCAAAGGCATCGTCGAGCTGTTTGCCGCCCTAAACGGCCTGTCTCTTGACCCGGCTGACTACAAACAAGGCGAGCCGTTTCCGGTGCTGCTGGCCGCACCGACCGGCCGAGCGGCGAAGCGGATGAGCGAGGCGACCGGGCTGCCGGCGGCGACGATCCACCGCTTGCTCGGCTGGAATGGGGCGGAAGGGTTCAGCCGTGACGAGAACGAACCGATTTCCGGCAAGCTGCTTGTCATCGATGAGATGTCGATGGTCGACACGTGGCTCGCCAACCAGCTGTTAAAAGCCGTGCCAAACGACATGCAAGTCATTTTCGTCGGCGATGAGGATCAATTGCCATCCGTCGGGCCAGGGCAAGTGCTGAAAGACTTGCTCTCTTCAGGCGTTATTCCGTTCGCTCGGTTGACCGAGGTGTATCGCCAGGCGGAAGGATCATCGATCATCGAGCTTGCTCATAAGATGAAGCGCGGCGTCGTGCCGGACGATTTGACCGCTCCGAAGGCAGACCGTTCCTTCATCCGTTGCCGTGCGGGCCAGGTCGTCGATGTCGTGCGGCAAATCGCGGACAACGCGCGCAAAAAAGGGTTTTCCGTCAAAGATATTCAAGTGCTCGCCCCGATGTACCGTGGTCCAGCGGGCATTGACCAATTGAACAAGGCGCTTCAAGAGCTGTTCAACCCGCCGGCTGAGGGGAAGCGGGAGCTGTCGGTCGGTGAGGTCGTCTACCGCGTCGGCGATAAGGTGCTGCAGCTCGTCAATCAACCGGAAGACAATGTGTTTAACGGCGACATCGGCGAAATCGTTGCCATTTTTTACGCCAAAGAAAATATCGAAAAGCAAGACTTGCTCGTCGTCTCGTTTGATGGCATTGAAGTGACGTACACACGGCAAGATTTAGGACAAATCACCCATGCGTACTGCTGTTCGGTTCATAAGGCGCAAGGAAGCGAGTTTCCAATCGTCATTTTGCCCGTCGTCAAAAACTATTACCGGATGTTGAAACGGAATTTGTTGTATACTGCGGTGACAAGAAGCAAGCAGTTTCTCGTTTTATGCGGGGAAGAGGAAGCGTTTCGATTCGGCGTCGCAAAACAAAGCGACGGAGCGCGCCAGACGGCGCTCGCTGAGAAGCTGGCGGGGGCGGCGGCGCCGTTTGTCGAGGTCGAACTGCCGTTTGAAGAGGCGAACATGGGGATGGAAAACGTTACGCCGTATGACTTTATGGGCGATGAGCCAAGCTAAAGGTGGCTGGAAAGGTGGGAGAACGATGCGGACGTTTTCCGACATCAAGGGCCTTCCCATTTATGAACAAACGACGGGAAAAATGGTCGGAACGATCGCTGACATTTGGTTTACCAGCCACGGCGCGGTCAAAGGGCTTGTCGCGGAACAGGGCGGTTTGTTCGGCCGCCGCCGCTATTTGCCGCTTTCAGCCGTGCAGTCGTTCGAAAACGACCGAGTCATCATCTGTGATGCAGATAGCTTCCAGCCGTTTCCTTCTCCTGACAGCGGCCACTCTCTTTACGGCGAACGCGGCCTCGCCGGCAGCATGGTTGTCGCCGCGGACGGAACAACGATCGGACTGTTGGATGACGTATATTTTGACGGGCAATTGGGCAAAATTGACGGATACGAGATCAGCGAGGGATTTTTTTCCGATTTGACCGAAGGAAAGAAACGAATGGAGCTCGCTCCGTTCACCGCCAGAGAAGGCGTGGTCACCGTGGAAACAACGATGTAAGGAGAGTGGCTGTCCATGCTCATTTGCCCGAATTGCAAACGAAAAAATTTAGGGAAAATCGGCGTCAACCAGTACTACTGCTGGGATTGCTTTATTGAGCTGTCCGTCTCGAAAGGGATGATCCACGCCCATCAAGTGGAAGAAGACGGAACGTTGAGTTCTCTTGACGACTTGTTTGACGACCACGAACGCACGATCCAATTTTAGGGGGGACACGCATGAACCGGATGATGACGTCGCTGTTAGCAGTCGGATTAGGCGTCGCCGCTTATCAGCTCGCCCAACGAAACGATTGGATGAACGGTCGCACGATGCGGAGGATGCGCCGCCGCTTGATGCAAGCGATCCGCTGACGGCGCTGCCGCCCTCGCCTTTGCGCGGGGGCGGCGCCTTGTGGCTGTCAAATAGTGCTAAAAGCGGTGAAGGCATATTTCCCGCCGCATCTCCTACACTAAACGGTAGGAGGTGTGGCGATGGGCGAGCAACAATGGCTGTCGTTCTTTCGCATCGGAAAATGGCTGCTGATTACGGCAATCATCTATTTGATCGTTCGGATGAAAGACGTTTGGTGGCCGGTCATCGATTTTATCGCAACGGTGTTGACGCCGTTTTTGCTGGCGTCGTTTATTACGTATTTGCTCTCCCCGCTTGTGGAATCCATCCATCGCAAAGGAATGCCGCGCGCCCTTGCCATTTTGTTGATTTATTTGTTGTTTTTCGGTTTGGTCGGCTACGGCTTGTACCGCGGCGTGCCGCTATTCATCGCCCAGTTGCGTGAACTGGATGAACAGCTGCCGTCTTTGATGAATACATACCGCCAATGGGTGCGCCACATCCACGACGAGACGTCGAATTGGCCGCTTGAGGTGCACACACGCATCGAGGCGATGTTTGCCGAGATCGAGCAAGCAGCGGCGGCCGCCGTCGCGATGGCGATCAACGCCGCCAAATCGTTCATCGGTTCGGCGGCGACGCTGTTGATCATTCCGTTTATCGTCTTCTATATGTTAAAAGACATTGATGTGTTGAAAAAAGCGGTTTGGTACATGACACCGAAGCGGTGGCGTGGGCCGGGGATGACGTTTTTGAAGGATGTCGATGAATCGCTCGGCGGCTACATTCGCGGCCAGCTGTTCGTCTGTGCGGCGATCGGTCTGGCGGCGGCGCTCGGCTTGTGGCTTGCCGGCATGGATTATCCGCTGCTGCTCGGCTTTGTCATTGGCGTGACGAACATCATCCCGTATTTTGGCCCGCTGATCGGCGCCGTTCCAGCGGTCATTTTGGCTGCCACCGTCTCGCTGAAAATGGTCGTGATCGTGCTTGTCATCATTTTTACCTTGCAGTTTTTAGAAGGGAACGTCTTGTCGCCGCTGATCGTCGGCAAAAGCGTGCATATGCATCCGCTTGTCATTATGCTCGCCCTCTTTGCCGGCGGTGAGCTCGCCGGCGTGCTCGGCCTCATTCTTGCCGTTCCGACGGCGGCGGTGCTGAAAGTGGCCATCGCCCATTGGAAAGAGCATTATGCTTCGCATTGACAAATGCTCTCTGCTTGTCTATAATCTTTCAATGAAAAAAGCGAATACATAACGCGATGACGGATCGAGTATGTTGCAGTCCATCTTAACGCGCGAGCTCGCGCACAGAGAGGAATTTCCGCGGCTGAAAGAAATTCCAGATGAAGGGCAACAGAAGGCTAATCCGGAGCGCAGGCAAAACCTGACGCAAGGCTGCGTTACGGCCAAAGAGGTGATGGGCGTTTTTTGCCCATAAACAGGGTGGTACCGCGAGCATAACTCTCGTCCCTGCAGGGGATGGGAGTTTTTTTATATAAAAGGCGAAAGGGGAGGATCATCATGAAAAAGCTGACATCCGCCCAAGTGCGGCGCATGTTTTTAGAGTTTTTCCAAGAAAAAGGCCATGCGGTTGAGCCGAGCGCATCGCTCATTCCGGTCGACGACCCGTCGCTGCTTTGGATCAACAGCGGCGTCGCGACGTTGAAAAAATACTTTGACGGGCGCATCGTTCCGGAAAACCCGCGCATTTGCAACGCGCAAAAATCGATCCGCACCAACGACATCGAAAACGTCGGGAAAACGGCGCGCCACCATACGTTTTTTGAAATGCTCGGCAACTTTTCGATCGGCGATTACTTCAAGCGTGAAGCGATCCATTGGGCATGGGAGTTTTTGACGAGCGACAAATGGATCGGTTTTGATCCGGAACGGTTGTCCGTTACTGTCCATCCGGAAGACGAGGAAGCGTACAACATTTGGCGCAACGAAATCGGCTTGCCGGAAGAGCGGATCATTCGCCTTGAAGGCAACTTCTGGGACATCGGCGAAGGCCCGAGCGGTCCGAACACGGAAATCTTTTACGACCGCGGCGAAGCGTTCGGCAACGACCCGAACGATCCGGAGCTGTACCCAGGCGGGGAAAATGACCGCTATTTAGAAGTATGGAACCTTGTCTTTTCGCAGTTTAACCATAACCCGGACGGCACGTACACGCCGCTGCCGAAGAAAAACATCGACACCGGCATGGGCTTGGAGCGGATGTGCTCGATTTTGCAAGACGTGCCGACGAACTTTGAAACCGACTTGTTCCTGCCGATCATCCGCGCGACCGAGCAGATCGCCGGCGAGCGGTATGGCGAAGATCCGGACAAAGACGTCGCCTTTAAGGTGATCGCCGACCATATTCGCGCCGTGACGTTCGCGATCGGCGACGGGGCGCTGCCGTCAAATGAGGGCCGCGGTTATGTGCTGCGCCGCCTGCTCCGCCGCGCGGTGCGCTATGCGAAACATATCGGCATTGAACGTCCGTTTATGTACGAACTCGTCCCGGTCGTCGGCGAGATTATGCACGACTACTATCCGGAGGTGAAAGAAAAAGCCGATTTCATCGCCCGCGTCATCCGGACGGAAGAAGAACGGTTCCATGAAACGCTCCATGAAGGGCTCGCCATATTGGCGGAGGTGATCGAAAAGGCGAAAGAGCAAGGAAGCGACGTCATTCCGGGCGAGGAAGCGTTCCGCCTGTATGATACGTACGGCTTTCCGATCGAGCTGACGGAAGAGTACGCCGCTGAAGCGGGCATGACGGTCGACCATGCCGGATTTGAGCGCGAGATGGAGCGGCAACGCGAACGGGCGCGCGCGGCCCGGCAAGATGTCGATTCGATGCAAGTCCAAGGCGGAGTGCTCGGTGACATTAAAGATGAAAGCCGGTTTGTCGGCTACGATGAGCTTGTTGCCGCATCGACGGTCATCGCCATCGTCAAAGACGGGCGGCTTGTCGAGGAAGTGAAAGCCGGCGAAGAGGCGCAAATCATCGTCGATGTGACGCCATTTTACGCCGAAAGCGGCGGACAAATCGCTGACCAAGGCGTGTTTGAAAGCGAAACAGGAACAGCGGTCGTCAAAGATGTGCAAAAAGCGCCGAACGGCCAACATCTTCATGCGATCATCGTCGAACGCGGAACGGTGAAAAAAGGATCCCGCTATACGGCGCGCGTCGATGAAGCAAAGCGGATGCGCATCGTAAAAAACCATACGGCGACCCATTTGCTCCATCAAGCGCTAAAAGATGTGCTCGGCCGCCATGTCAACCAAGCGGGGTCGCTTGTCGCCCCGGACCGGCTTCGTTTTGACTTCACCCATTTTGGGCAAGTGAAGCCAGAGGAGCTCGAGCGCATCGAAGCCATCGTCAACGAACAAATTTGGAAAAGCCTCCCGGTTGACATTTTTTATAAACCGCTCGAGGAAGCGAAAGCGATGGGCGCGATGGCGCTGTTTGGCGAAAAATACGGCGACATCGTCCGCGTCGTCAAAGTCGGCGACTACAGCCTCGAGCTGTGCGGCGGCTGCCATGTGCCCAACACATCAGCCATCGGGTTGTTTAAAATCGTCTCCGAGTCCGGCATCGGCGCCGGCACGCGCCGGATTGAAGCGGTGACCGGGGAAGCGGCATACCGCTTTATGAGCGAACAGCTTGCTATTTTGCAAGAGGCGGCGCAAAAACTGAAAACAAGCCCGAAAGAATTGAATGCGCGTCTTGACGGACTGTTTGCCGAGCTGAAAGAGCTCGAGCGCGAAAATGAATCGCTTGCTGCCCGCCTCGCCCATATGGAAGCTGAGCACCTCACCCGTCAAGTGAAAGATGTAAACGGCGTGCCGGTGTTGGCGGCAAAAGTGCAGGCCAATGACATGAACCAACTGCGGGCCATGGCTGATGATTTGAAACAAAAGCTCGGCACGGCGGTCATCGTGTTGGCGTCCGCCCAGGGCGGAAAAGTGCAACTGATTGCCGCAGTAACGGACGATTTGGTGAAAAAAGGATTCCATGCCGGCAAGCTGGTGAAAGAAGTAGCATCGCGTTGCGGTGGGGGCGGCGGCGGGCGCCCGGATTTGGCGCAAGCTGGCGGCAAGGACCCAAGCAAGGTCGGCGAAGCGCTCGGTTATGTCGAAACATGGGTGAAATCCGTTTCCTAATTGGCGCGGATCGTGTACAATGGATGTAAAAGGACGGGGTGCCTGAATAAGGAGCGAGGTGGAAACGGTGAGCTCGTTTGACCAAACGATGCAGTTTCATTTTTCCGAGGAGCCGGCCGAGACGAACGTTCGCGAAGTGTTGTTGACGGTGTATGGCGCCTTGCAGGAAAAAGGCTACAATCCGATCAACCAAATTGTCGGCTACTTGTTGTCCGGCGACCCAGCTTACATTCCGCGCCATAAAGATGCGCGTGCGCTCATCCGCAAAATTGAACGCGACGAATTAATCGAGGAATTGGTGAAATTCTATTTACAGGGGCAACGAAAGGATTAACCTGATGCGGACGCTAGGATTAGATTTGGGAACGAAAACGCTCGGCGTTGCCGTTAGCGACGAACTCGGCCTTACAGCGCAAGGATTGGAGACGATCGCCATTGATACGGAGCGCGGCGACTACGGCTTAAAGCGGCTGCGCGCCATCATCGATGAGTACGGCGTCGATACGATTGTCGTCGGGTGGCCGAAAAACATGAACGGCACGCTCGGGCCGCGCGCTGAGGCAAGCGAGCGGTTCGCCGCCAAATTGCGCGAGGAGTTTTCTTTGCCCGTTGTGCTTTGGGATGAACGGCTGTCGACGATGGCCGCCGAACGGATGTTGATCGCTGCCGACGTCAGCCGGAAAAAGCGGCGGAAAGTGATCGACAAAATGGCGGCGGCCGTCATTTTGCAGTCATATTTGGACAGTAAACGATAAATTGGAGGAGAAAACATGGAACACGGAGACCGTCATATTACCGTTGTCGACGAACATGGCAACGAGCAGCTGTGCGAAATTTTGTTTACGTTTGAATCAGATGATTTCGGCAAATCGTATGTGTTTTACTATCCGGTCGGCGTCGAGGCGGAAGATGAGAACGGCGAGACGGAAGTGCACGTTTCCGCCTTCATCCCTGGGGATGAGAACAAAGAAGGCGAACTGCTCCCAATCGAGACGGAAGAAGAGTGGGACATGATCGAAGAAGTATGGAATACGTTTTGTGCTGAACAGGAAGAGGAAGACGACGAATAACGGACAGCAGAGGGGGCCAAAAGGATCGGGGCCCCTTTTCTTATTGCCGTATTATGCGCTGAGAAACGATAAGTTGTGTTCCATGCAATGGTTCAGATATCTTCTTGTTTGTTCGACAAACGTTGCGAAGGGCTTCGATTGACCGGCGCGTTTCCTCCCCTGGCTTTGCATTTTTTGACCGTCAAGGGCGAAAAATGCGGAACTTTGTAGTATAATATGGCCGGGTGAAAGGAGGACAAAGATGAAACAGAACGATTGGAGGGCCAAAGAGGCGCGGCTTGTGCGGAAAATCGTCTTGATTGTCTGTGCTGTTCTGCTGGCGGCGTTTGTCATTGCCGGCGCCAGCAGTTTCTTATACATCCGTTCAGCGCTTAAGCCCGTCGACCCGAATGACCGCACCCCGGTCCATATCTCGATTCCGATCGGTTCATCGGCGGCGGCGATTGCCGAGCAGCTCGAACAAAAGCGGCTCATTAAAAGCGCGGCCGTGTTTCGCTTATATGTCCGCTGGAAAAATGAATCCGGCTTCCAGGCTGGGGAGTATGAGTTGACGCGGGCGATGCCAATGGCGCGCATCATCGAGCTGTTAAAAACGGGGAAATCGCTAAAAATCGGATTGAAGCTGACCGTTCCGGAAGGGTCGCAATTGGTGCAAATCGCTGACCTCATTGCTGCGAAAACAGGGTACAAACAAGAACAGATTATGAAATTGCTTAACGATCGCGCGTATATCGAACGGCTGATGAAAATGCACCCGGATTTGTTGACTGATGATATTTTTCACAAAGGCATCCGCTATCCGCTGGAAGGCTACTTGTTCCCGGCGACGTATGTGTTTGCTGACGAAAAGCCGCCGCTCTCAGAGATCATTGAGGCGATGGTGGCGAAAACGGCAGCTGTGCTTGACACATATAAGGCAGCGATGAAAGAAAAGAACATGTCGCCGCATCAGCTGTTGACGATGTCGTCGCTCATTGAGGAAGAGGCGACGGAAAAAGCTGACCGCGAAAAAATCGCCAGCGTGTTTTACAATCGGCTGCACCGCGGCATGCCGCTTCAAACCGACCCGACCGTTTTGTACGCCCTTGGCGAACATAAAGAGCGTGTGTTGTATAAAGATTTGCAGGTCAATTCGCCGTACAACACGTACATGCATAAAGGGCTGCCGCCGGGGCCGATCGCCAACGCCGGCGTCATGTCGATCGAAGCGGCGCTTGAACCGGCGGCGACCGACTATTTATACTTTTTGGCGACACCGGGCGGCGAGGTCATTTTTACGAAAACGTTGGCCGAGCATAACCGGGAAAAGGCGAAATATATTGGAAAACAATAGGTCAAAACGGAAGGTAATGGCCGGTGGGGTGAAACGGCTTCGCTTTTCCGCTGTTTTATGGTAGTATAGTTGAACAGACCAACGATAAGAGTCCTTTGCGGCTCTTATTTTTCATGACGACAAAGCGCAAATGCCGGATTGTATATAGATGCAATTTGAAGCTTTACCATTTGTAGTTTTTCCCGAGTATTTGATCGACTGTCGGGCGACCGAACAACGCCGCTTCCAGACCCATATATGGGTCTGTGAAGCAGGCCGGTTGTTCGGTCTTCCGTCACGCCAAGGCGTGACGGAGAAGCCTGTGGCTTGCCTCCGTCAGTCGAAAATGGGCAAACCGCTTTTCCGTCAAGGATATATTAAACTTCTTCGTTGCATCTATATAGTTCAACTTTGGCGAGCGCTTTTCAGTTTGCTGACGGCAGGGAGGAATTCCTCTTGCTTTCCAATGACATTGTTTCGTACTTGCAAAAGCTGCGTCCGGCGCCGGATGAGGACATTGAGGAGATGGAGCAGTACGCCTATCGGCACCGCATACCGATCATGGATCCGGTGAGCGTCGAAGTGCTGTTATTCATCTTGAAGCTGATCAGGCCGCGCCGCATTTTGGAAATCGGCACGGCGATCGGCTATTCGGCGATCCGGATGGCAAAGGCGCTGCCGGATGCGCGCATTGTGACGATCGAAAAAGACCGGGAGCGGTATGAGCGCGCCCGTTTTTACATCGAAAAGACGAACACCAAGCGGCAAATCGAGGCGGTGTTGGGCGATGCGCTCGCGGTCGAGGCCGATGTGGCGGCCGCCGCGCCGTTTGATGTGCTGTTTATTGATGCCGCCAAAGGGCAATATGAGCGCTTTTTTACGCTCTATGAGCCGTTTGTGGCTGCAGGCGGCCTCATCATCAGCGACAACGTCTTGTTTAAGGGGCTCGTCGCCGCCGAAGCGCCGGCGGACAATCGACGGCTTTGGAACATCGCCCGAAAAATTCGCCGCTACAATGAGTGGCTCATGAGTCGAAGCGGTTATGATACGGTCATCATTCCGGTCGGCGATGGGCTCGCCATATCGAAAAAACGAGGTGAAGAACAGTGAAAAAACCCGAATTGCTCGTGACGTCGACGAGCGTTGCCCATATCGACGAGCTGGCTGAAGCCGGAGCGGACGCGGTCATCATTGGCGAGCAGCGCTACGGTTTGCGGCTTGCCGGCGAATTTTCCCGCCATGATGTCGCTGCCGCCGTCAAAGCCGCCCACCGGCGCGGCATGAACGTGTATGTGGCGATGAACGCCATTTTCCATAACGATAAAGTGGACGAGCTTGGCGACTACGTCGCGTTTTTGGCTGATGTCGGCGCCGATGCCATCGTCTTCGGCGATCCCGCGGTGCTCTTGACTGTCCGAGAGACGGCGCCGCACATGAAGCTCCACTGGAGCACGGAGACGACAGCGACGAACTGGTATGCGTGCAACTATTGGGGCCGGAAAGGGGCGAAGCGCGCCGTCTTGGCCCGCGAGTTGAACATGGACGCCATTTTGGAAATCAAAGCCCATGCCGAAGTGGAAATCGAGGTGCAAGTGCACGGCGCGATGTGCATGTACCAATCGAAGCGCTCGCTGATCGGCAGCTATTTTGAATATCAAGGGAAAGTGATGGAAGTTGAACGGAAGAAGTACGAAAAAGGGATGTTTCTTTACGACAAAGAGCGCGACAACAAATATCCGATTTTTGAAGACGAAAACGGCACGCATATTATGAGCCCGAACGATGTTTGCATGATCGATGAGCTCGGCGACATGGTCGAGGCCGGCATCGACAGCTTTAAAATTGACGGGATTTTGCACGAGCCGCGCTACATTACCGAAGTGACGAAGCTGTACCGCCGCGCCATCGATTTATGCGCCGATGACCGCGAGCGGTACGAACGGGAAAAAGAGGAGCTGCTTGCGGCCGTTGAAGCGCTTCAGCCGCCGCATCGCCGCATCGACACCGGATTTTTCTTCAAAGAGACCATTTATTGAGAAAAGGAGGGAAGCAGCATGCTTTTAAAAAATGATCGCATCTCCGAAATCATTGACGGCAAGCGCGTCATTGTGAAAAAGCCAGAGCTGCTCGCCCCGGCCGGCAACTTGGAAAAACTGAAAATCGCCGTCCATTACGGCGCAGACGCCGTCTTTATCGGAGGCCAAGAGTACAGCTTGCGCGCCAACGCCGACAACTTTACGATTGAGGAAATTCGCGAAGGGGTCGAATTTGCCAATCGATACGGAGCCAAAGTATACGTAACGGCCAATATTTACGCCCATAACGAAAACATCCCTGGTCTTGATGACTATTTGCGGGCGCTTGAAGATGCCGGTGTTTGCGGCATCATCGTCGCCGACCCGCTCATCATCGAAACGGCGCGCCGGGTGGCGCCGAAGCTTGAAGTGCATTTAAGCACGCAGCAATCGCTTACCAACTGGAAAGCGGTCCAATTTTGGAAAGAGGAAGGGCTCGAGCGGGTTGTGCTCGCTCGAGAAGTGGGCGCAGAAGAAATCCGGCAGATCAAAGAGAAAGTCGATATTGAAATCGAGGCGTTCATCCATGGGGCGATGTGTTCCGCCTACTCCGGCCGCTGTGTATTGAGCAACCATATGACGGCGCGCGACTCAAACCGCGGCGGATGCTGCCAGTCGTGCCGCTGGGATTACGATTTGTATCAGCTCTCGGACGGCCGGGAAATTCCGTTGTTTGAAAAAGGGGACGCCCCGTTTGCGATGAGCGCGAAAGATTTGAACTTAATCCGCGCCATTCCGGTGATGATCGAATTGGGTGTGGATAGCTTGAAAATTGAAGGGCGGATGAAATCGATCCATTACGTGGCGACGGTTGTCAGTGTCTACCGGAAAGTCATTGATGCCTACTGCGCTGACCCAGACCATTTCACGATCCGCGAAGAGTGGGTGCGGGAGCTGGAGAAATGCGCCAACCGCGAGACGGCGCCGTCGTTCTTTGACGGCTTCCCGGATTATACGAACCATATGTACGGGACGCACAGCCGGAAAACGACGCATGAATTCGCCGGTTTGGTGCTTGGCTATGACCCGGAGACGGGCATCGCCACCGTCCAGCAGCGCAACCATTTCCGCCCGGGCGATGAAGTCGAATTTTTCGGTCCGGAAATTGAAAACTTCACCCAAGTGATTGAGAAAATTTGGGACGAAGACGGCAACGAGCTTGATGCGGCGCGCCATCCGCTGCAAATCGTGAAGTTTAAGGTCAAGCGCCCTCTATTCCCATACAACATGATGAGAAAGGAGAATTAAGATGGGGAAGAAGCCCGTTGTCATCGGCGTCGCCGGCGGCTCCGGCTCGGGGAAGACGAGCGTCGCCCGCGCGATTTACGACCATTTCGGCGATCACTCGATTCTTGTGCTCGAGCAAGATTTTTATTACAAGGATCAAAGCCATCTTCCGTTTGAAGAGCGGCTGAAGACGAACTATGACCATCCGCTCGCGTTTGACAATGATTTGTTGATTGAGCATATTCATAAGCTGCTTCGCTATGAGCCGATTGACAAGCCGGTGTACGATTATACGCTGCACACTCGCTCAAGCGACGTCATTCGCGTGGAGCCAAAGGATGTCATCATCGTGGAGGGCATTCTTGTCTTGGAGGATGAGCGACTCCGCAATTTAATGGACATTAAAGTATATGTCGACACCGACCCGGACATCCGCATCATCCGCCGTCTCATCCGCGATATGAAAGAGCGCGGCCGCACGTTCGATTCGGTCATCGAGCAATATTTGTCCGTCGTCCGGCCGATGCACAACCAGTTTGTCGAACCGACGAAGCGCTACGCGGATGTGATCATTCCGGAAGGTGGACAAAACGCTGTCGCCATCGATTTAATGGTGGCAAAAATTCGCACAGTTCTTGAACAAAAAGCGGTTTTGTAATAACATAACAGAGACAAAACAATATATTATATAACAAGTAAGCGTACGAACAGCCGTTTTTGCTGTTCGTACGTTTTACAGACCCGCGAGCGAGAAAGCCCACTCCTTTAGGGATGAGATGAAAGCGAGCCGTTTTCTTATATTGAATGATTATGAAAAAAAACGGTATCATGTCATCGTCGCAAGGAGGTGAATCCATGCCCACGATCACACTAAGGCTGGAGCTGCACAAGCCGACGAAAGCCAAACAAGACATGTACGAACGGATGACAGAAGTGAATACCGCGTTTGCGAATTGGCTGTTGAATCATCCCGAGCTGAATCAAGCAACGAGCAAACTATTTAAAGAGTTTTCGTCGCAGCGGTTTCCTTCTGCCGTCGTGAATCAGACGATTCGAGAAGTGAAGTCCCAAAAGAAAAACCAGAAAACAAAGAAGTTTCGAACATTATGGTGTTGCTTTAACAATCAAAACGTAAAGGTGGAAAAGAAAGGATCGTTCTACACGGTTTCCTTCCCTACACTGGAGAAGCGAATTGGCGTGCCGGTCGTCACGCGCCCCTATCAAGAAGCGTGGCTGAATCGGCTGATCAATGGAACCGCCAAACAAGGGGCCGTCAAGCTCTACAAAAAGAGGAAAAAATGGTACTTGGCGATCGCGATCACCTTTGACGTGAAGCCGCGGCACGAAACAAAGGTGATGGGGGTTGACCTTGGGCTTCGCTATATCGCCGTGGCCAGCGTGGGAACGAAATCGTTGTTTTTCAAAGGGAACCAATGCGCCTTCATTCGTCGACGATATGCGGCTTTGCGGCGAACGTTGGGCAAAGCGAAGAAGCTCCAGATGATTCGCAAAATCGGCCGCAAAGAGTCCCGCTGGATGAAGGACCAAAATCACAAAATCAGCCGTCAAATCGTGAATGTTGCGCTCGCCAACGGTGTTGGCGTAATTCGGATGGAAGCGTTGACGGGGATTCGCAAGCGGGCAACATCGGCCAAAGAAGCGGCGCGAAGCCTTCATGCTTGGGCGTTCCACCAACTGCAAACGATGATTGCCTATAAAGCGGAAATGGCAGGCATTCGGGTGGAGTGGGTGAAGCCGACCTACACGAGCCAAACGTGTAAATGCGGACATCGGGAAAAGGGAAATCGCAATGGCATCCACTTTCAGTGTAAACAATGCGGATACACCCTCCACGCCGACTTGAATGGCGCGATCAACATCGCCAAAGCGATTTCGGGCTTCGCCGCCTAGCGCACTGGTCACAGGTGCGCCGCCCATTGGGGTACATCGTAACCCGATGGGACGGGGTGATGACACACCCCTGAACTTGGGCGTTGTCCGAACCAGAAATGGATGCGGGCGCAAACGACCCAAGAATCCCACGCCCTTTAGGCGTGTGGAGTGTCAAATAATGCAGAATATAGAGGAGTGAGATGAATGGCGAACGAAAAGCAGTATCCGATGACGAAAGAGGGAAAAGAGAAACTGGAACAAGAGCTTGAGTACTTAAAAACGGTCAAGCGGAAAGAAGTGGTGGAGCGCATTAAGATTGCGCGCGGGTTCGGGGATTTGTCGGAAAACTCGGAGTACGATGCTGCCAAAGATGAGCAGGCGTTTGTCGAATCGCGCATTCAAATGCTTGAAAACATGATCCGCAACGCCGTCATCATTGAAGAAGACAAAGAAAACCCGGACGTCGTCTCGCTCGGCAAGTCGGTCACGTTCATTGAACTGCCGGACGGCGAGGAAGAGACGTATACGATCGTCGGCAGCGCTGAAGCCGATCCGTTTGAAGGGAAAATTTCCAACGACTCGCCGATTGCGAAATCGCTTCTCGGCCGCCGCGTCGGCGATGAGGTGACGGTGCAAACGCCGGGCGGGGAAATGCTTGTGAAAATCGTGGCTGTGAAATAAGAAGCAGGAGGCGGCCGACCTGAACAAGCGGCGGTGTGCGAAGCGAAGAAAATTGCCGCCGCTTGACGTTTCAAACGGAAACACCTCGTCAACACTGATGATGAGGTGTTTTCTTTATGTGGAAAAAACGAACGCTTGCCATGCTCGCCCTCATTCAACTGGGCTTGTTGTTGCTTGTCGGGCGGCTCGCGCAAATTCAGCTCATTGACACCGAGTCGTTCGCCAATCATAATTTAATTGCCGAAAGCGTCGCCCAACGGACACAAGAACTGATCATTGACGACGGGCGCGGCTCGTTCGTCGACCGAAATGGCGCGCCGCTCACGAAGCGATACGTGCCGTCGCTTGTCTTATTCCCGTTTTTAACGACGATGAAATGGCCGATGGAACAAGTCGCCCGCATCGCCGGCGTCTCTGAAGAAGAGATTCGCCGCCAGCTTGAGCAGGCGGACGGTCCGTTCGTCTTAGAGAAGGATGGAGAGCCGCTCGCCTTGAGCGCCCAGCAAATGAAGCAAATTAACGATTTGCGCATTCCGGGCGTCTTAGCCGTCAACAAGCAATATCCGCTGGAAACGGTGTACGCCCCGCATTTGCTTGGCTTCACCCGCCCAGATCAGGAGCTCATCAAGAAGCGTTATCCAAAACGGCCGCTGCCGCCAAAGACCGAAGTGGGCATTCAAGGACTTGAGAAGGCGTTTGATGAGTTTTTGCTCGCCGACGGCGAAACGAAGCTGCTTTATCACGTTGACGCCGAAGGGCGGCCGCTGTTTGGGCTCGATGTCAAATACAGCGACACGGGCAACCCGTTTTATCCCGTCACCGTGCAAACGACGCTTGACCGTGACTTGCAGCAAGAGATGGAGCAGATCGTTGACCGATACGGGTTGAAAAAAGGCGGTCTCGCTTTGCTGGATATTGACACAAACAGTGTGCTCGCCATGGTCAGCCGCCCAAACATGGACCCGCGTGATCCGTACAAAAACCGCGGGGCGGAAAACCAAATAGTGTTGCCGCAAATCCCTGGCTCGATTTTTAAAACAGTCATTGCGGCCGCGGCGCTTGATGAGGGGCTCGCCTCGCTTGAGACAACGTTTGACTGCAGCCGAAAAATTGACGGCAAAACCCGCGATGAGGAGCATGATTACGGCATGCTTGATTTAGCGGACAGCTTTGCCGTCAGTTGCAACAATGCTTTCGCCACGCTCGGCAAGCAGTTGATCGAGCACGATCCGGATGCGTTTGAAACGTATGCGAAAAAACTCGGGCTGTATCCGACGGCCGGGTGGGAAGGGGCGGTGTACCATGAGGAGCATTTCCGCCAGTTTCCTGAAGAACGGAAAGGAACGATTTGGAACGATCCGCGCGACAAGCGGGTGCCGCTTGCGGTGGCGCAAACGGCGATCGGGCAAAAAAATGTACGCGTCTCGCCGCTTGGCGTCGCCAACATGATGGCGACCATCGCCCGCGGCGGCGAAGCGCTTCAGGTGCGGGCCGTTGACAAAGTGCTGTATAAAAACGGTGCGACCCTCTTTTCGTTTCCGCCTCAACCGGCTTCAGACATGGCGCCGATCGCGCCGCAGACGGCCGAAGAGCTGCAGCGGCTTTTGCGCAGCGTTGTCACCAAAGAGGATGGCACCGGCCGCCGCTTCCGTTCGCTGCCGTATCCGGTCGCCGGCAAATCCGGGACGGCGGAGACAGGAAAAATGGACGGCGGCGCTGAATTCATTAATAAATGGTTTGCTGGCTATTTTCCAGCCGACCGCCCGAAATACGCCCTCGCTGTCGTTGAGCTCGACTGCCCGAGCGGGCGGGCCTCGACGAATGATGTGTTCGCCGCCGCAGTCGAGGCGCTTTATGCTTATGACCGCGCCAAAAATGAAGTGAAGTGACGAACCAAATGTAAGGGGAATCCATGTTTCCAGCACGAACATCATCCAAAGAAGGGAGAGGAGACGGTGGCGCAAATAGAGACGCGCTTTGCCGCCCGCGCCAAGCGGCGGAGGATCAACCGTTGGCTCAATGGAGCCATTGCCGTTGTCGTGCTGCTCATTTTGATTGTCGGCGGGAACTTGCTGTTTGGCGGCGAACCGAGCAAGAAGGAGATTGATCGCGAAGCCAAAACAGAAGCGGCCAATGCGAAGCGGGTGGAAGTGGAAACAGGCGAAGCGGCGGCGCCGACGGAAGCTGAAACGCCGGCCGAGGAAGAAGACGCTGCTTCCACCGATGAAACGAGTAAAGCCGGTGCGACAGAAACGCCGGGCCCGCCGGGGTCCAACGTTGAAAAAGAAATCGTCAATCCGGCATGGCAGCCGATCGGTACGACGCAATCGGAGCCGCATGAAACGGTGTTTAAGAAAGATTCCGTCGACTGGAAGGAAATGCTCGATGCCGTCAGCTATGCGACCGGCATCGCTCCGGAGGAGATGATCGTTTGGTTCATCGGCAACAACGGACCGAACAAAGCCGTCGCGACGATTTCGACGAAAGATCAAGCCGCCCATTACAAAGTGTACATTGAATGGGTGACGAACGAAGGCTGGAAGCCGACGAAGGTGCAAAAGTTGAAACAAAAGCCATAAGCGGCATGATGAGGGGAAGCGGAGATATTCGAAACTTTGGCGGCATCAGTGAAACAATGGCGGTTCACCAGCGGCGGAAACATACACAGGCGCCCAAAAACGAAGGGCGCCTGTTATTTTTTCGCTTTGAAATGAACGACTGCGCTGTACCACCGCTTTCCGTTTTCCATGACGTGCATTTGATGGGATACATGATGGACGGAAAGCAAGAGCGCCTTGTTATGTTCAATTTGTTCGTTGATTTTTTTCTCGAGCGTCCGCAAGTCGTCCGCTTCAAAAAATTCGATTTTGTCCTCGATCAAATCAAGAGAAATGTTCGGCATCGTTCTTCCTCCTTTCCATTGTCAGTGTAGCAAATTTTCCCGCCCTCATCCACCGATGTACAAGGGGGAACAATACGAACAAAACATGATCGTTGAACAAGGGAAAAACATATGCTACAGTAAGAGCAGGCAATACGAAAAAACATACTATATTTATAGGAATTATAAACTTTTTTTGGGGTGTGACCATATGGGCAGAGAGTTTCTTGACTTGTTTGAGCAATGGGCGGAATCGTATGACCGATCGGTCGAAGGATACGATGAGCAATATCGAGACGTGTTTGCCGGTTATGACCGCATTTTAAGCACGGTCGCCGACAAAGCAGGCCAAGTTGTGCTCGAGTTTGGCGTCGGCACAGGAAACTTGACGAAAAAGCTGCTTGAGCGCGGCAAGCGGGTGTACGGGATCGAGCCATCGGCGCCGATGAGGAAAAAAGCAGCGGAAAAGCTCAGCGGGCGAGCGGTCATGCTGGACGGCGATTTTTTGCAATTTCCGACACCGCCGGAGCCGATCGACACGATCGCCAGCACGTATGCGTTTCATCATTTGACGGATGCGGAAAAAGACGAAGCGCTGGCCAAATATAGTCAATTGCTCCATCCGGGTGGTAAAATAGTGTTTGCCGATACGGCGTTTCGCGACAAAGAGGCGTTCCGCCAGGCGATTGAGGAAGCCCGGGCGCGCGGCTTCCACGATTTGGCCGACGATTTGGAACGCGAATATTATACGACGCTTGACGTATTGGCATCACTGTTTTCCAAGCATGGCTTTTCCGCCTCCTTTGCGCAGCAAAACGCGTTCGTCTGGGTGATGGAGGCGGTGAAACAAACGACATAGAAAGAGGGAGAACGATGAAAGCAGCCATTATTGGAGCCATGGAAGAGGAAGTGGCGATTTTGCGTTCGCGCATGGAAGGGCGCGAGGAAACGGTCATTGCCGGGTGCGAATTTTCCAAAGGGCGCCTTGACGGCGTGGAGGCGGTGTTGTTGAAATCCGGGATCGGCAAAGTGAACGCCGCCATGGGAACGACGCTTCTGCTTAACCGCTTTCGCCCTGACTTCGTGATTAACACGGGGTCAGCTGGCGGATTTTTGCCTTCGCTTCGTGTCGGAGATCTTGTCATTTCCAAGGAAGTCGTCCATCATGACGTCGATGTGACCGCGTTCGGCTACGCTTACGGGCAAGTGCCTGGCCTGCCGGCGCGCTACCGGGCGGATGAGGCGCTTGTTGAGGCGGCCAAGCAGGCGGCGGCGCGGCTTGATGGCCTGCAGGCAGTGACCGGCTTGATCGCCACCGGTGATTCGTTTATGAACGATCCAAAGCGAGTCGAATTTGTGCGCGGTCAGTTTCCGGAATTGTGCGCCGTCGAAATGGAAGCGGCGGCGATCGCCCAAGTGTGCGTGCAATTTGGAACGCCGTTTGTCATCATCCGGGCGTTGTCTGATATTGCTGGTGAGGAGTCGGACGTGTCGTTTGAACAGTTTTTGGAGACGGCGGCGAAACATTCGGCTGAACTTGTCTTGTCGATGCTTTCCGTTATGAAACAGAAGCGCTATTAAGATGCAGCGAAAAAGCAGCTTGTCTATGTTCTCGACTGTCGGAGGCAAGCCGCAGGCTTCTTCCGTCACGCCTTGGCGTGACGGAAGACCGAACAACCGCCTGCTTCACAGACCCATATATGGGTCTTTAAGCGGCGTTGTTCGGTCGCCCGACAGTCGATCGAATACTCGGTAAAAGTTGCAAATGGTGATGCTTCAAATTGCATCTATATAGACAACAAAACACCGCCGTTTTGCTGCTAAACTGAGCGTGAAGAAACGGAGTGACTTGTATGCGCGTAGCAAAAAGCATCCATGAGTTGATCGGCCATACGCCGGTTGTCGAAATTACGCGCTTCCCCCTCCCGGAAGGCGTTCGGCTGTTCGCCAAGCTTGAATACTTCAATCCTGGCGGAAGCATTAAAGACCGGCTTGGACAAGAGCTGTTGCGCGAGGCGTTTGCATCAGGAAAACTGAAAGAGGGGGGCATGATCATCGAGCCGACGGCCGGCAACACCGGCATCGGTCTGGCGCTGGCGGCGATCGGCAAAAACGTGAACATCATTTTTTGTGTGCCGGAAAAATTCAGCATCGAAAAACAACAGCTGATGAAGGCGCTCGGGGCGCAAATCGTTCATACACCGACTGAAGAGGGAATGGAAGGAGCCATCCGAAAAGCGGAGGAGCTCGCCCGCACGATTCCAGGCGCCTATTGCCCCCAGCAGTTCCAAAACCCGGCCAACCCAAGGACGTATTACAAGACGCTCGGTCCGGAGCTGTGGGACGATTTGGACGGACAGATCGACATTTTTGTCGCCGGCGCCGGCTCCGGCGGCACGTTTATGGGGACGGCGACGTTTTTAAAAGAAAAAAACCCGGCCATTAAAACGGTCATCGTGGAACCGGAAGGCTCGATTTTAGGCGGCGGCAAGCCGGGTCCGCATCGGACGGAAGGGATCGGCATGGAGTTTTTGCCGCCGTTTATGGATCCGGATTATTTTGATGCCATCTACACGATCGCGGACGATGACGCGTTCCGGCGCGTCAGCGAACTCGCAAGACAGGAGGGGCTTTTGGTCGGCAGTTCGTCCGGCGCCGCGTTTCATGCCGCCTTGATGGAAGCAGAGAAGGCAAAGCCAGGGACGAATATCGTCGTCATTTTTCCGGACGGGAGCGAACGCTATTTAAGCAAACACATTTATGAAGGTGGGAGGTAACGATGAGGCGGAAAACAATGCTCATTCATGGCGGCATTCCGGGGGATCCGCATACTGGAGCGGTGTCGGTCCCGATTTATCAAGTGAGTACGTATAAGCAAGAAGAAGTTGGAAAGCATAAAGGGTTTGAATACTCGCGCACCGGCAACCCGACGCGCGCGGCGCTTGAGAAGCTGATTGCCGATCTCGAGGGCGGCGAAGCCGGCTTTGCGTTCGCTTCCGGTATGGCGGCAATTACGGCCGTCATGATGTTGTTTCAAAGCGGCGACCATCTGGTGCTCACTGACGATGTCTACGGCGGCACGTATCGCGTCATGACGAACGTGCTGAATCGGTTCGGGCTTGAGGCGACGTTCGTCGATACGAGCGATGTCGCCAACATCGAGGCGCACATCCGGCCGAATACGAAAGCCATCTATATCGAAACGCCGACGAACCCGCTGTTGAAAATCACTGACTTGCAAGCCGCCGCCGCCATTGCCCGTGCGCATGGGCTGCTATTGATCGTCGATAACACGTTTTCCACTCCGTACTTTCAGACGCCGCTTGAGCTTGGCGCCGATATCGTCATTCATAGCGCAACGAAATATTTAGGCGGCCATAGCGACGTCGTCGCTGGGTTGGCGGTTGTCCGCACGCCGGAGCTTGCCGAACGGCTCCATTACGTGCAAAATTCAACCGGCGGCGTGCTCGGGCCGCAAGATTCATGGCTATTGATGCGCGGGATGAAAACGCTCGCCGTGCGGATGGAGGAACATGAAGAAAATGCGCGCCAAATCGCTGTTTTTTTGGCTGAACACAAGGCGGTCAAGCGCGTCCATTACCCCGGGCTTCCGGATCATCCGAACCACGAGCTGGCGAAAAAACAAATGCGCGGATTTGGCGGCATGATTTCGTTTGATGTCGGCAGCTTGGAGCGCGCCGAGAAAGTGCTGTCGCGCGTGCGCTACTTTACGCTTGCCGAAAGCTTAGGGGCGGTCGAAAGTTTAATTTCGTTGCCAGGGAAAATGACGCACGCCTCGATCCCGAAGGAACGGCGCGAACAGCTCGGCATTACCGACGGCCTGATCCGTTTGTCGGTCGGGCTTGAAGATGTCAACGATCTGCTTGACGATTTGGCGCAGGCGCTTGGCTGAAATTGCCGCTCCCCCCTTCCGTCCATGTATGATACAGTGAAAGGGGAGAGGAGGGATCGGGATTGAACGAACAGCAACGAAACGAGCTGCGGGCCAAGGCGGGCGATTTCAAGATGTACAGCCTTGTCTTGTTCTCGCTCGGGGCGTTTTTCTATTTTGGCACGATGATTCCTGGGGCGCTCGAGGCGGCGAAAAAACCGTTCGCCTTGCTGATGGTTGGAGGCTGTTTCATGGCGGCTTTGTACTGTTCGCGTCGCTCCGCCGTTTGCGCCCGCCGCTTGGAGGAAGAGGAAGACCGGTTTGAATGATAAATGGGGCTGAACTAAAAATGGGGATGAACTAAAAGCGTCATTGCGCTTATTATTGGCGATAGATTAAGAAAGGAGGGTGTCCCAAAAAGATTGGAACACCCTCTTTCGCTGCTATATATGTGCTTGCTGTTTCTGCTGCACTATCGTTGTGACGATCTTGAAGGAAGGCGGCCTTTTAGGTCAGCCCCCTCATTTTGGTTTCGTCATGCTGCCGTCAAAGGGGAGCTTGTTTTTTATAAAAAATGGTTGACAATGGAAATGTTTTTGGATACAATTACCTTCGTAACGTCATTTCTGAGGGGAGGTCGAAGATCATGACAATGGTGATGTGGTCAACATTCACGTATTTATTCCAGAAAATGGCTATTCGACCTTCCGCCGACCGGGAATGAACGTGCACCGATGACGAAAAACAGCGATCAGGCCGCAGAAGGGGAGTAGTCTCGCTTTCTGCGGCCTTTTTGCACACTGAGCCGCAGAAGCGCTTTCCTTCTGCGGTTTTTTTGCATGGAAAGGAGGTGGGGAGGCATGACGATCCATTTGTTTTTTATCACGATCACGATTGAGCGGAGAAAGCCGCGGCAGCGGAACATCGAAGAGGAGCGGTTCGCCCGTGCAGCCGAGGAGGAGCTTGTTGACCGCAAATGCTTTTTCCATCAACGATTGTTTTAAACATTTCCAGCAATGAAGGATGAAAGGGGAGAAGATTTATGTCCATTGTACTCGTATGGCTTGTGATGTGGATGAAGCAAAGGGGAGACTCAACTTGACTCAGTCTAAAGGGATGCGATGGGTGCTCCGTGTGCTGTTGTTGACGGTCGAATTTCACGAATTGTTCAAAATGTGGCGGAAGCGTTCCTTGTCTTCTTTGGTAAAATAAAATCTAGAAGAGAAGGTCAAGGAGGGAACGGGGATGTTCGCCATTGTCATGTCGATCATCATTACCGCGTCGATTGCGCTTGTTGTCGCCGCGGAAGTCAGCGTTGAGGCCAAAGCGTAACGGCGGTTCTTCTGCATCGGGAGGGGGATAAGCAGGCGGACCGCATCAGCAGAACGTTGGCATCAATCGTTTTTGATTGGTCAGGTCATTGCCGGCTCATTTCGGGCCGGTCTATTTTTGTCGTAAAGACACGGACAACATCGCCCCTGCATATACATAACGATAGGCGGTTTCCGCCGATGACAGCAGGCGGGGGTGAGAGCATGTCCGGCATTTTCACGGCGTTTACGTTTCTGTTGAAAGAGCTGACGTTTCTTGTCTCGTATATTAAAAACAATGCGTTTCCCCAGCCGTTAAGCGCTCAAGAAGAGGAAAAGTATTTGGCGCTGATGGCAAAAGGCGACGAGCAAGCCCGCAACCGGCTCATCGAACACAACTTGCGCCTTGTTGCCCACATTGTGAAAAAGTTTGAAAATACGGGAGAAGAGGTCGAGGATTTAATCTCCATTGGCACGATCGGCTTGATCAAGGCGATTGAAAGCTATTCGCCGGGCAAAGGAACGAAGTTGGCAACGTATGCGGCTCGATGTATCGAGAACGAAATCCTGATGCACCTGCGTTCATTAAAAAAAACGCGCAAAGACGTCTCGTTGCATGAGCCAATCGGCCAGGACAAAGAAGGAAACGAAATCAGCCTGCTTGATATTTTAAAAGCCGAAGGCCAAGACATCGTCGATGAAATCCACTTGAACATGGAGCTCGAACAAGTCAAACAATATATCAGCGTGCTTGATGAGCGGGAAAAAGAGGTGATCATCAATCGCTTTGGCCTCGGTCGGCAGCGGGAAAAAACGCAGCGTGAAATCGCCAAAGAGCTCGGCATCTCGAGAAGCTATGTCTCGCGCATTGAAAAACGGGCATTAATGAAAATGTTTCACGAGTTTTATCGGCAGGAAAAAGAAAAACGGCGGTCATAACAAAAGCGGGTTGCTGGTGCAGCGACCCGCTTTTTCAGTGGTGGAAGAATAGAAATTATTTTAAAAAACTGAATTCTTTCATTTATATCCTTTGATGAAGCGATTTCAATCAAAAATATTGACAGATTTTATTTTTAAAAGTAAAATAATTTTGTCGTCTTTTGTCTAAATTTGTCTAAAGGAGGCGAAAAAGCATCATGCGCAAGATCGGCTTGGCATGGCAAATTTTCATCGGCCTTATTCTCGGGATTATGGTTGGGGCCATTTTTTACGGAAACCCTAAAGTAGCGACGTATTTGCAGCCGATCGGAGATGTTTTTCTCCGTTTAATTAAGATGATCGTCATCCCGATCGTCGTCTCGAGCTTGATTGTCGGCGTCGCCAACGTCGGTGATGTGAAAAAGCTCGGAAAGTTGGGCGGCAAAACGATCCTTTATTTTGAGATCATTACGACGATTGCCATTATCGTCGGCCTCTTGGCAGCGAACATTTTCCAACCAGGCGTCGGCGTCAATATGAAGTCGCTTGAGAAAACGGATATCCAGTCGTATGTCGATACGACGAACGAAGTGCAGCACCATTCGATGGTTGAAACATTTGTCAACATCGTGCCGAAAAACGTGTTTGAAGCGCTGTCGACCGGGAATATGCTGCCGATCATCTTCTTCTCGGTGATGTTCGGGTTGGGCGTAGCCGCGATCGGTGAAAAAGGGAAACCGGTGCTTCGCTTTTTCCAAGGCACGGCGGAAGCGATGTTTTATGTGACGAACCAAGTGATGAAGTTTGCGCCGTTTGGCGTTTTCGCCTTGATCGGCGTGACGGTGTCGAAATTCGGCGTCGCTTCGCTCCTTCCGCTCAGCAAACTTGTTGTGCTCGTTTATGCGGTCATGGCGTTCTTCGTGTTGGTGGTGCTTGGCGCTGTGGCCAAATTGGTAAATACAAATATTTTCCATATTATAAAAATCTTAAAGGATGAATTAGTGCTTGCCTATAGCACGTCGAGCTCGGAAACCGTGTTGCCTAAGGTTATGGAAAAAATGGAGAAATTCGGTTGTTCGAAGGCTGTAACATCCTTTGTCGTTCCGACCGGCTATTCGTTCAACTTGGATGGGTCGACGCTGTATCAGGCGCTGGCGGCTGTCTTTATCGCTCAACTGTACGGCATCGACATGCCGATTTCACAGCAAATCTCGCTTGTGCTCGTTTTAATGGTGACGTCCAAAGGGATTGCGGGTGTCCCAGGCGTATCGTTTGTCGTCTTATTGGCAACGCTTGGCACAGTTGGCATTCCAGTTGAAGGATTGGCGTTTATCGCCGGCATCGACCGTCTTTTGGACATGGCGCGCACAGTGGTCAACGTCATCGGCAACTCGCTGGCGGCGGTTGTGATGTCGAAATGGGAAGGGCAATATAACGAAGAACAAGGAAAACAATACATCGCTGAGTTGCAGCAGCAAAGCGCCTAAGAAAAAAGTGGCTCAGATGTGTTGATTAACCATTAAAAACGAGTTGACATCGTCCTATTCCTAGCTTTTCTGCCGTAGTCGGCAAGCGTGGGGCTTGCCTTCGTCACGCCTTAGCGTGACGGAAGACCGAACAACGACTCGCTTCACAGACCCATTCATGGGGCTGGAAGCGGCGTTGTTCGGTCACTCGACAGTCGTATGCAATGACCGGTAAAGACGAACAATGTTCAAGCTTTAAATTGCATCTATATAGATGATCATCGATACTCGTGAAAGCGGCTGAATGATCAGCCGCTTTTTCATTTTGTTTGCCAAAGGCGTGTAGTATAATGAAACAATGGACAAGGAAGCAAAAGACAAGGAGGAAAAACGGTGCACGAAGTCATTCAATCGATGTTTTCCTTTTTGACCAGTTTAGGCTATGTCGGCATCGCTCTCGCCTTGATGGTGGAAGTAATCCCCAGCGAGATCGTGTTGGCATATGCTGGATATTTGGTAGCGCGGGGGGATGTCTCATTTGCTGGGGCCGTGGCAGCGGGGACAGTAGGCGGCACGGTGGCGCAACTGTTTTTGTATTGGATGGGCTACTATGGCGGACGGCCGTTTCTAGATCAGTATGGGAAATATGTATTGATCCAGAAAAAACATTTGGATGTGGCGGAACGCTGGTTTGCGAAATTTGGCCCTGGCGTCATTTTCAGCGCCCGATTCATTCCCGTCGTCCGCCATGCGATTTCGATCCCCGCCGGCATTGCTCGGATGAAGTGGCTGCCGTTTACGATTTACACGGTGTTGGCCATCATCCCGTGGTCCATTTTGTTTATTTGGTTGGGAGAACAGCTTGGTCAACGATGGCGGCAAATTGACGAGATGGCGGCGCCATATGTCCGACCGGCTATCGCAGCGGCGGTGGCGGTGGCGGCGATTTATATTGTTTGGCAACGACGACGCCGCGCTGGAAAATGAGCGCATGAAATAGTTGCCCTGTCCGCATGCGGTCGGCTATATTTATATACATGAACCATCTTTTAGCTAAATTTTGAGGAAAAATGAGGGACGAACGTGAAACGTTGGATGATCATTGCGTTGCTATTCGCTGTGGGGTTATGGCTTGTGCCATACAGTGTGCCGCTTCTCTTCGCACTTGCGACCGCACTTTTGCTCGAGCCGTCCATCCGCCGATTGCAAGAAAACTATAAGCTGAAGCGCGTGCACGCCGTCACGGCGATTTTTTCATTGTTCATCATCATTCTGGGGCTTTCCCTTTACTTTCTGGTCGTGATTTTTGTGCAACAAGTGATGGCGCTCTCACAAAAACTGCCTTACGTGTTAAACGAAGCGACGAAAGTGCTCGACCGTCTCATTCAAACGTGGCAGTCGTATTCCAGCTCCATTCCGCAGGAAATCATCGATTCGCTTGAACGCGGCGTCAATACCGTCGAGCAAATGCTTTTGTCGTTTGCGACCAACTTGACGCAGTCGCTCGTCCATTATATTGCCGCCATTCCGGCGTTTTTGATTCATTTTTTAGTGTATTTGATCGCACTGTTTCTCATTTGCCTCGATTTGCCGCAGCTGAAGCAAGGCATGCGCCGCTATTTGTCCGAACGGACCGAACAGCGGCTTGGGATGGTCGTCGCCCAGCTGAGCAAAGCGGGGATCGGCTTTTTAAAAGCGCAGTTTTTGCTTAGTTTAATTACGTTTTTCCTCGCGCTGTCTGGCCTTTTCGTGTTGGGGGTCGACTATGCGGCGTTGATGGCGCTGGTCATCGTCGTCGTTGATATTTTGCCGATTTTAGGAACGGGTTCCGTGCTTGTTCCGTGGGGGCTCATCAGCATGGCGAACGGCAACAATACGCTTGGCATCGGGCTCATCGTGCTGTTTGTCGTCATCACCGTCGTGCGCCGGATCATCGAGCCGAAAGTGTTTTCCACCAATTTGGGCATTTCACCGCTCGCCGCGCTCGTCAGTGTCTATCTGGGGTTTCAGCTGCTTGGCTTTATCGGGTTGTTCGTCGGGCCGGTCGTTGTCATTTTGGTTGAGGCTCTTGCCAAAGCTGGAGTCATTAAATGGACGATCAAGCTTTGATTTTTTCGAATAAAGGTCTTTGCGGACGAAGGAGGAAAAACCGGCGAACCGCCGGTTTTTCTGTCTGGACATGGGGAAGAGAGTTTTGGCAAAGCGACGGCTAAAGAAAACCGCCCGCTGAAGGCGCGACGGTCACTGAGTGGATGTGGACGAATCATTGACGTCGGTGCGCGGCAAAATTAAAATTTCGACGCGCCGGTTTTTCATCCGCCCGGCAGCGGTGGCGTTGGAGGCGATCGGCTTGTATTCGCCATACCCTTTAGCGCTGAAATAGCGCGGGTCGAGTTGCTTGTTTTCAAGCAGCACTTTCATGAAATTGACGGCGCGCATGACGCTCAGCTCCCAGTTGGAAGCGAATTTCTCGTTATGGATCGGCACGTTGTCCGTATGGCCGCTGATCATGATGTTGCGCGGCGGGTTCATGACGAGCAAAGCGGAGATTTCCGCCGCAAGACGCCGGTCTTTCATGCGCACTTCGGCGCTGCCGGAGTCGAATAAAATATCATCCAAAATGGTAATCGCGAGCCCTTCGTCCGTCAATGATGTCTGCAATTTCCCTGTCAAGTGTTTTTGATGAATATAGCTGTCAATTTTCGCTTGGATTTGTTTCAGCTCTTCTTTTTCTCCTTCGTTTATAGACGAAGGAGGATTCTGAGACTGTTGCTGTTGATATTGCTGCCGTCCTTTTTCGTCTTCTGCAGGCGGCGTGATTGGTTCAATGGGGCTTTGAAAATCAAAAACACCCGTTCCGCCGGCAAAGGCGGTGCTGAAGGCGCGCGCAATTTCTTGAAACTTCTTTTGGTCGATTTGGCTGCTTGCAAACAAAACGATGAATAGTGCGAGCAGCAATGTCAACAAATCTGCGTACGGAATCAGCCATGATTCGCTCATATGCTCTTCGTGGCTGCTCTTTTTTTTCTTAGCCATTGGCCGTTTCACCTTGTGTCAGCGCCTGCTGCCGCTCGCTTTCCGGCAAGTATGAGGCGAGTTTTTGTTCGATCATGCGCGGGGCTTGTCCTTCCAAAATGGAGAGCACTCCTTCAACCATGATGTAGCGCACGCGCGCCTCTTCCTTCGATTTCCGCCGCAGTTTGTTGGCAAACGGATGCCAAAGCACATAGCCGGTGAAAATGCCGAGCATTGTGGCGACAAAAGCTGCACTAATGGCATGACCTAATTCACTGATGTTGTCCATGTTGCCGAGCGCCGCAATCAACCCAACGACCGCCCCAAGCACCCCGAGCGTCGGCGCGTACGTGCCAGCTTGAGTAAAAATGGCAGCGTTCGCTTCGTGGCGTTCTTCCATGGCCACAATTTCTTCGGTCATGACATCGCGGATAAACTCTTGCGTTTGTCCATCGATGGCCATGCTGAGCCCGTTGCGCAAAAACGGGTCGTCAATGTCGTTCAATTTCGCCTCAAGCGCCAGAAGCCCTTCGCGGCGGGCGATGTTGGCCCAGTCAACGAACAGTGGAATGAGCTCGTCGATCGACGGTGTGGGCGGTTCAGTAAAAATGATTTTGAACAATTTTGGCACTTTTTTTATTTCCTTCATTGGAAACGCGATAATGACCGCTGCCGCCGTGCCGACGAGAATGATGAGGATGGCGGCCGGATTGATCAATACAGCAGGCGAAACGCCCTTAAAGTACATGCCCAACCCGACGGCAATGACGCCAAGGATGATGCCGATGATCGATGTTTTGTCCAAATGAATCCCCCCGCTTTTTCCATACGAACGATCTACGCCATGAGGCGTTTTGATAAAGAAACCATATTTATCATATACTGAATAAAGGAGGTTGAAAAGGGAAAAAGGTGTGACATGAAAGGGAAAAAGCCGCCCGCTCCATTAGGCTGACGGAAAGGGCAGCTCCGGTGATCATCATATTTTTTTCAGTTTAAACGTGCCGACCATTAAAAACGATAAAATGAGCGCTAAAAACATAAACGATTGTGGCGGAAAGTACGGGATGGCTAAATAACCGAGCGTCATCAGCACCCCGGCGGCGGTGATCGGCAGCCCCGCGAAGTAGCCGTTGTTTTCTGTGATGTTGAAGCGTGCGAGGCGGAAGGCGCCGCAGGCGATATACAAGATGGTGAACACTGCCCCCGGCGCGCCGAATTCATAGAACAACCCCTGATACATCAGCAAGGCGGGAGCGACGCCGAAGGAGACGATGTCGCTCATCGAATCGAGCTGCTTGCCAAGTTCGGATTCAATGTTCATCTTGCGCGCCACAGCGCCGTCAAAGCGATCGACAAACGCTGCTAAAAAAACGAGCAGCACGCTCATATGAAGCTGCCCTTTCAGCGTAGCCAGGACGGAAAAGCCGCCAAGCGACAAGTTGGTCATCGTCAAAATGTTTGCTGCATTGGCTTTCAGCTTTTTTAAGGTATAGTCTAAATAATCCGATAAGAACAAGTTTCTCCACTCCTTTTCCAACAGAAAACGCCAAAAGAAAATTCTACTACCATTATACTCATTTTGGCGGTAATATGGAAGGTAGTAACGAATGGCGATGTTGCGCTACTGGAGGGAACGTGCTTGCGAAAATGGCTTTATCGTTTGTTCATCGAGCTGACCAATCACTCGCTTTCTTCAAAGCTGCTCGCTTCGTTTGCCAAATCGCGCCTCAGCGGTCTATTGATATCATCGTATGCAAAAATTTATCATATTAACCAAGACGAAATGGAAAAAAGCCTAAAAAATTATAAGACGTTGCAGCAACTGTTCATCCGCCGGCTGAAGGCCGGGGTGAGGCCGGTCGACGCTGATGAGCATACGGTCGTCAGCCCGGTGGACGCTGTCATTGAAGACATGGGCACGATTCGAGAAAACTGTGAAATGATCGTCAAGGGAAAGCCGTATTCCATTGCGGAAATGCTCGGCAGCGTTGAAGCGGCACAACCGTATGTGAACGGGTTCTTTTTTATTCTGTATTTAAGCCCGAGCCATTATCACCGCATCCATAGCCCAATATCTGGAGTGATCGAAAAACAGTGGGCGCTCGGCCGCAAGTCGTATCCGGTCAATCGTCTTGGCTTAAAATATGGGCGTCGGCCGCTCGAGAAAAATTACCGCCTCATCACCGAGGTCACAGCCGGCGGCAAGCGCTTGGCGATCGTGAAAATCGGCGCCATGTTCGTCAACAGCATTGAATTGACCCATGAGAGTGAGCAGCTTGTCAAAGGAGAGGAAATGGCGTATTTTTCGTTCGGTTCAACGGTCGTCTTGCTGTTTGAACGCGGAAGTTTCGCCCCTGACCCGCGCATTGCTGCGCCCATGCCGATCAAAGTCGGCGAGCGGCTCGGCTATTGGTGCGAGGCGCACGAGCACTAAGGCTGTCGGAAACAAAAAAAAGCCCGAAGGCCTTCTCTTATGAGGACAGCTTAATTTTGTGAGTCAATGAACGGCGCTGGATTTCTTTTTCAATCAACTCAATGAATTCCGGGCTGAGATTGAGCTCTTTCGCCTTGAAGTACGACTCGATCAACAACTCGTCGGACAAATGTTTCATCGGGGGTGTCCTCCTTTTTTGGATGGAATATGCCAAACATGTCATACATATAATGGTAGGTTACTTACAATGTACCATGACTTGGGAGAGAGAACAACCGTTCTGTTATCCACAGAAGGTGGTGGATAACATGTGGAAAACATGTTTATAAAACGCAGGAAGTGTGATGACTAGCTTGTGTATAATGTGGGCAACAGTTATCCACAAGATGGACAGTCGCGAAATTTGTCGAAAGTTTTTTCTATTTATCATCGGTAAACTTTGTTTTGAAACAAACGTTAAAATTCGCTATGATGGGAAAAGCAAATGGAAAGGCGGGTGTCCGGCATGCTTCACTACTTTTTGCCAAGCCAGTTTGCCAAGCGTGTGATCGACATTACTCCGGATGAGCTGAAACAAAAAGGGGTCAAAGGGATCATCACTGATTTGGACAATACGCTTGTTGAATGGGATCGGCCGAGCGCCACCCCGGAGCTGGCCGCATGGTTTGATGCGATGAAGCAGGCGGGCATTAAGGTCGTCATCGTATCGAATAATAATCAACAACGCGTGCAGTCGTTTGCGGAGCCGCTTGGCATCCCGTTCATCTTTGAAGCGCGCAAACCGCTGACACGCGCGTTTTTGCAGGCATTAAAGATGATGGAGCTTAAGAAAGAGGAAGTCGTCGTCATCGGCGATCAGTTGCTGACGGATGTGCTTGGGGGCAACCGGCTCGGACTGAACACGATTTTAGTCGTCCCGGTCGCCCAGACGGACGGATTATGGACGCGTTTCAATCGAAAAATGGAGCGGAGAATTTTAAAGGTGATGCGCAAAAAAGGGATGATTTACTGGGAGGAATGATCGTGGAGCCACAACTGCGTTGCATCGGCTGCGGAGCGGCCATTCAGTTTGACGATCCGAAAAAGGCGGGCTATGCGCCGAAAAGCGTGCTCGAAAAAGACGAGGAAGAAATCATTTGCCAGCGCTGCTTCCGCTTGAAACATTACAACGAAGTGCAAGACGTGCCGCTTGATGACAGCGATTTTTTAAACATGCTGCACCGCATCGGGGAATCGAAGGCGCTTGTCGTCAACATCGTCGACATTTTCGATTTCAACGGCAGCTGGATTCCTGGCTTGCCGCGGTTTGCGGCCGAGAATCCGATTTTGCTTGTCGGCAACAAGGCGGATTTATTGCCGCGGTCGGTCAAATACCCGAAGCTGCTGCGCTGGATGCGCCGCATGGCGGAAGAGCTCGGGCTCTGTCCGGTTGACGTCTGCCTTGTCAGCGCAGCGAAAGGAATTGGCATGGCGAAGGTGATGGAAGCGATCAACCGCTACCGTGAGGGCGGCGATGTCTACGTCGTCGGCTGCACGAATGTCGGCAAGTCGACGTTCATCAATCGGATCATTGAAGAGGCGACCGGCAAAGGGAATGTGATTACCACGTCATATTTCCCGGGGACGACACTCGATATGATCGAAATTCCGCTTGAGGGTGGAGCGACGCTGTATGATACGCCGGGGATCATCAACCATCACCAAATGGCGCACTTTGTTGATGCGCGCGATTTGAAGATCATTACGCCGAAGCGGGAAATCCATCCGCGCGTTTATCAGCTCAACGAAGGGCAGACGCTCTTTTTCGGAGGCTTGGCCCGCCTCGATTACATCAAAGGCGGGCGCCGCTCGTTCGTCTGCTACATGGCCAATGAGTTGACGGTTCATCGGACAAAGTTGGAAAAAGCCGACTCCCTTTATGCCAATCAGCTTGGCGATTTGCTGTCGCCGCCAAACAAACGCTATGCCGCTGAATTTCCGCCGCTTGTGCCGCGCTCGCTGTCTGTCAAAGAGCGGAAGACAGACATCGTCTTTTCCGGACTCGGCTGGGTGACGTGCAACGACCTGGGTGCTCAGCTTGTCGTCCATGCTCCAAAAGGGGTCGACGTATTTATCCGTCAATCGTTGATTTAATGGAAAGCGGGAGGAGGAGAAACGTGGAAAAGGTATACGGGTTGATTGGGTTTCCCGTCGAGCACTCGCTGTCGCCGCTCATGCATAATGATGCATTCGCCCGTTTGGGCATTCCGGCGCGCTATCATTTGTTTTCCGTCGAACCGGGGCAAGTCGGTGCGGCGATCGCTGGCGTGCGGGCGCTCGGCATCGCCGGGGTGAACGTGACGATTCCGCACAAACTGGCGGTCATTCCGTTTTTGGACGAAGTGGACGAGCAGGCGCGCCGCATCGGGGCGGTCAATACGATCGTCAACGACAACGGCCGGCTCGTCGGCTATAATACGGACGGACCTGGCTACGTCAAGGCGCTCGAGGAGGAAATGGACGTCAGTCTCGACGGCAAGCGGATTTTGGTGATCGGCGCTGGCGGCGGGGCGCGCGGCATTTACTTTTCGTTGCTGTCGACGGCAGCCGAGCGCATCGATATGGCCAACCGGACGGTGGAAAAAGCGGAGCGGCTCGTCCGCGAAGGGGGGGATGGCCGCTCGGCGTATTTTTCGCTCGCCGAGGCGGAAACGCGGCTTGACGAATACGATATTATTATCAATACCACTTCTGTCGGCATGCATCCGCGTGTCGAGGTGCAGCCGCTTTCTCTTGAACGGCTGCGGCCAGGGGTGATCGTTTCCGATATTATTTACAATCCACTGGAAACAAAATGGCTGAAAGAAGCGAAAGCCCGCGGCGCCCGTGTGCAAAACGGCGTCGGCATGCTCGTGTACCAGGGAGCGCTAGCGTTTGAAAAATGGACCGGCCAATGGCCGGATGTCAACCGGATGAAACAGCTTGTCATCGAAGCGTTAAGGAGGTAACATATGCTAACGGGAAAACAAAAACGGTTTTTGCGCGCTCAAGCCCATCATTTGAAACCGATTTTTCAAGTCGGCAAAGGCGGCGTGACGGAAGCGATGACCGAACAAATTGCGGCGGCGCTCGAAGCGCGCGAGCTGTTGAAAGTGAGCGTTTTGCAAAACTGCGAAGAAGACCGCTACACCGTCGCTGAGCAGCTGGCAGCCGGGACGGGGGCCGAACTTGTGCAAGTGATCGGCAATACGATCGTCTTATACAAAGAGTCGAAAGAACACAAACAAATCGTTTTGCCTGACTGACAAGCGGCGCGGCCAAGATGAAACGGCGGGGGGGAAGGAAGATGGGAAAAATCGGGATTCTCGGCGGAACGTTCGATCCGCCCCATTACGGCCATTTGATTATGGCGAATGAAGTGCTTGACGCCCTTCAGTTGTCAGAAATTTGGTTTCTGCCCAACCGCATTCCTCCCCATAAGCAGCACGAACAAGTGACGAAAAGCGAGGATCGGCTGCGCATGCTCGAGTTGGCGGTGGCCGGTCATCCATGCTTTCATGTTGAGACGATCGAGCTTGAACGGGAGGGGCCTTCCTATACGTACGATACGGTCCGGCAGCTTGTCGCGATGCATCCTGATGACGAATTTTATTTCATCATCGGCGCCGATATGGTCGAATATTTGCCGAATTGGCACCGCATCGATGAGCTCATCGAGTTGGTGACGTTTGTTGGCGTCAAGCGGCCGGGGTTTTCCATGGAAACGCCGTATCCGGTCATCGAAGTTGAGGCGCCGCAGTTTGCTGTTTCTTCCTCGCTCATCCGCGAGCGGGTGCGGAACGGACAGACGATTCGCTATCTTGTACCGGAAGGCGTCAGACTTTATATTGAGGAGAAGGGGCTATATGGAGCGAGAACAGGCGTTACTGATCGTGAAACAACAGCTGACCGAGCAGCGCTACGAGCATACGCTTGGCGTTGTCGAGACCGCCGTTAAGCTCGCCAAGCAATACGGCGCCGACGCGAAAAAGGCGGAACTGGCAGCGATTTTCCACGACTATGCCAAATTCCGTCCGGTCGAGGAAATGAAACAAATCATTTTGGCGCAAAATATGCCCAACGATTTGCTTGCTTACAACAGTGAGCTATGGCATGCGCCCGTTGGCGCCTATTTGGTGCAGACAGAAGTCGGCATCAACGATCCAGAGGTGCTGGATGCCATTCGCTACCATACGTCGGGAAGGGCGGGAATGACGGTGCTTGAAAAAATTATTTATTTGGCCGACTATATGGAACCAGGGCGCCGCTTCCCGGGCGTTGACGACGTACGGCGCTTGGCGGAAGAAGACCTCAACCGGGCGCTGTTGCAGGCGGTGAAAAATACGATCGCGTTTTTGCTTGAGAAGCGCCAGCTCATTTATCCAGATACGATTCATGCGTACAATTCACTCATGCGTGAAGTGAAGGGGGAAGCAAAACGGTGACGGAACAAGAGGCGTTGCAGCTTGTCGTCCGCGCGGCGGATGATAAAAAGGCGGAAAACATTGTCGTCTTGAACATGAAAGGCATTTCGCTTGTCGCCGATTATTTTGTCATTTGCCATGGCAATTCGGACAAACAAGTGCAGGCCATCGCCCGCGAAATTCAAGACCAAGCGGAAGAACACGGCTTAGCGGTGAAGAGGGTTGAAGGATTCCAGGAGGCGAAATGGGTGCTTGTCGATTTGGGCGACATCGTTGTGCATGTTTTTGCCAAAGAGGAGCGCGAGTATTACAACCTCGAACGGCTCTGGGGGGACGCCCCGACGGAAGACGTCGCGGCTGTGTTGCAGCCATGACCTATGCTCGTTTCGCGGATTGGTACGATGCGCTCATGGCCGAGGCGCCGTATGATGCATGGCAATCGTTTGTGGAACGGGCATTCGCCCAATACACCAAACGTCCAGGAAGACGGGTCATTGACATCGGCTGCGGGACGGGAGAGCTTGCCATCCGCCTTGCCAAGGCCGGATGGCAAGTATCCGGCGTTGATCTCTCTGAACATATGCTCGCCGTCGCCCAGGCGAAAGCCGAAGCGGCGGGAGTGGAGGTGCCGTTTTTCGAACAAAACATGGCGGAGCTCGACGGGTTTTCTGATCTCGATGGCGCCTTCCTGTTTTGCGATGCTCTCAACTATTTAACGGATGAAGAGGATGTGAAGCGGACGTTCGCCGCCGTCTCCCGCGCCCTTGGCGGCGGCGGGCTGCTTTTGTTTGATGTCCATTCGGTCTACAAAATGGATGTCCTGTTCCGCGACGCCGTGTTTGCGGACCAGGATGACGACCTCAGCTACATATGGACGTGCCATCCGCTTGACTGGCCGCACAGCGTCGGGCATGAATTAACCTTTTTCGTCCGCCGCGGCGATCTTTATGAGCGCTATGACGAATGGCATGAACAGCGCACGTTCGAGCGCGCTGTCTATGAGCGATGGCTCGATTCCGCTGGCTTTGAGGTGCTCGAAGTGACCGCCGATTTCACCAATGCGCCCCCGACCGAGACGGCGGAACGGTTGTTTTTCATCGCGCGAAAGCGGTGAGGGGCGAGATCGACAAAAACGAAGGCGCTGTTGCCAGAGTGATGTATGGGAGACATGCTTGAACACTGCTCGAAATAGGGTGAAAAGAAGGAAAGAGCCGGATGGCTCTTTTTTTATGCGCATGATAGCCAGCGCTGTGATCGACGCGATTCGACGGCTGTGCAATTGAAAAAGATGTGTGAGTTAGAAGGATTATGCACCCGGCTATTAAGCCGGGTGGGGATGGAAATTTTGTCGGGTCAAGCAGGAATTTGCTCCTTGCTGTCGAATTCATGTTCACGAAAACTGCTGCTTCACCTTCTCCACATCTTCTTTAAACTTCTCATGTGTTTTCGCCAGCACTTCTTCAAAGACGCCGTTCATTCGTTGTTCCAACACAGCGATTCCTTCCCCGGTAATGCCGCCTTTGACGCAAACTTTTTCCTGCAGCGTCGGGAGTGTGTACAAGTTTCGCTTCAACAATTCCCCTAAGCCGATGATCATATCGGTCGCCAGCATCGTCGCCTGTTCCTTCGTGATGGCGGTTTTGGCCGCTGCGGCGTCGATGAAGCGCTGAAGCAAATAGCTGAAAAACGCCGGACCGCAGCTTGAGATGTCGGAGGCGACGCGGGTGATGGCCTCGTCGATGTACACCGGCGAGGCGATGCGCCGGAGAAGATCATCGATCGTTTGCCGGCAGGCGGTCGAACAGCGTGATCCGAAGGTGACAAGGATGCTGCCGGAGAGCGCCCGGTTTGCAATGCTCGGAATGGCGCGCACGACTTGGCAAGGGACGGCTGCTTCAAGCTGTTTTACGATGATCGGGCTTGTGATCGACACAAGGCAATGCTCCCTTGTCCAGTGCGGGGCCAGTTGCTGCAATAATGGGTGGATGTCGAGCGGTTTGACGCATAAAAAGACGAGGCTGGATTGTTTGATGACTTCAGCCGCATCGGCAACCACTGCAATGCCGGGATGCGCGCGTTGTATCGCGAACGCTTTCGCAAGCGTACGGTTCGTGATGACGAGCTGATCCGCTTTCACGGCGCCGGAGTCGAGGAACGCTTCGATTAAGATGGTGCCCATATTCCCCGTGCCGATGACGCCGATGTTCATGTGTTGTCCCCCCTCCCGGTTTTGGTTTACCGGACTCTCTTTTTCGATATGTATGAGAAAAAGGCTCGGTTTATGACTTGAGATGGAAAGGATGGGATCGTATGTGGGAGCATGTGCAGGAGCTTGGCAAACGTTATGGGAAAGTAGGGATGTTCTTGTTGTTTGCTGCGGCGGCGGGGTTATGGGTGTTTCGTCATCCGACGGATGAAAAGGGGCAAGTCGTCTTGCCGGCGGCGGCTGAAACGGATGCCGCCCGGACGGAAGAAAAAAAGGACGAGGCGTCAAAAACCGCTGTGGTGGATGTGAAAGGGGCGGTCGCGAAACCAGGAGTGTACGAGGTGGCGGCGGACGCCCGCGTTCGCGATGTCATCGCCCTAGCCGGTGGATTGACGGACGAGGCGGATGAAACGAAAGTCAATCTGGCGGCAAAAGTGCGCGATGAAATGATGATTTACGTCCCGGCAAAAGGCGAGGCCGCAGCGACGTCAAATGCCACCTTCACGTCTCCGAGCGATGGGGCTCGGGACGGGCCGCAAGTGGCGGTCAATACAGCGACGGAAGAGGAGTTGATGCAGCTTCCCGGGATCGGACCGGCGAAGGCAAAAGCGATCATCGCCTATCGCGAAGAACACGGGCCGTTTCGGCGGGTGGAGGATTTGTTGAATGTAACCGGAATTGGTGAAAAAACGCTGGAGAAATTGAAACCGTATTTGCTTGTGCCGTAAGCGAGGCGGGGGAGCGCAATGATTCTCGTTTATGGGCGGATCAAGGCTGCTGCGGACGTTTTTCGGCGTTGACGGGGGCAGGCGGCGGCGGGTAGACTAAAAGTATGGAAACGAGCGGAGGGACGTAAAATGGAACGCATCACATGGGATCAATACTTTATGGCGCAAAGCCATCTGTTGGCGCTGCGCAGCACGTGCACAAGGCTGGCGGTCGGAGCGACGATTGTGCGCGATAAGCGCATCATCGCCGGCGGGTACAACGGCTCGATCGCCGGCGGCGCCCATTGCACCGATGAAGGGTGCTACGTTATTGACGGCCATTGTGTACGGACGATCCATGCGGAAATGAATGCCATTTTGCAATGCGCCAAGTTCGGCGTCCCGACCGAGGGGGCGGAGATGTATGTCACCCATTTTCCGTGCTTGCATTGTTGCAAGGCGATCATTCAAAGCGGCATTCGCGCTGTCTATTACGCCCAAGACTACAAAAACCACCCGTACGCCTTGGAGCTGTTTGCCCAAGCTGGCGTCCGGCTCGTGCAAGTGCCGCTGAAAACGGATGTGTTCGCCTTGCTTTCCGGCGGCGGAGGTGAAGCATGAAAGGACAAGCCGTCTATCCCGCCGCGGCGGCGCTTTTGGCCGTGGCGGCGGCCTCTCCGTCCAAAACCACATGTCTTCTCCTTATCGTTTATCTCCTTCTTCTTTTCATCCGCCGGCCGCACTGTTTCCTTCCTGCTCTCGTTGCAGCTCTCTTCTTTTTTGCCTATTTTCTCATCGTTGATCATCATAACAAAACTTCCCTTTCCGGCGGCCGTCATTCGCTTTCCGTTCGTTTTTCCGCCGCGCCGGCGATCGACGGCGATCGATTGCAGGCGGCGGTGCAAGCTGGCAAGGAGCGGGTGCAGCTCCGTTACATCATTCGGACAGCTGCGGAAAAAGAAGCGCTGCGTGCGCGTCTTATGCCCGGGGTCGTGTGCCGGCTGAGCGGAATGCTCGAGCGCCCCATGCCAGCTGGCAATCCGTATGCGTTTGATTACCGCCTTTATTTGCGCCGCCACCGCATTCATTGGCTCTTTCTCCCTGAGGCGATCGATCTTTCTGCTTGCGTGCGCGTCCGTCCCACCATCATCGAACGGCTTGAAGCCATTCGCGAGGCTGGCGTCCGCCGCATTGAAGCCCGGTTTCCGCCGGAAGCGGCCGGCATCGCCGCTGCGCTCATTTATGGCGAACGCCGCTCGTTGGACGAGGAAGTGATTAGCGGTTACCAGCAGCTCGGGATCATCCATTTGTTGGCCATTTCCGGCGGCCATGTCACCCTGCTTGTCAGTGCTGCGTTGGCCGCTGCCATTCGGTTTGTGACGCGCGAAGCGGCCGTGCTTGCTTTGCTCGTTTTCTTGCCTATGTATGCGGTGCTCGCCGGCGCTTCGCCGTCGGTGCTGCGCGCTTGTGCGACCGGGATGATTGTGTTGGCCGTCCAGTGGAAAAAAGCAATGATCCATCCGCTGGATGCGTTGAGTTGGACAGCGCTTGCCCTGCTCGTCTTTGACCCCTATATGGTTTGGGATGTCGGTTTTCAACTATCGTTTCTTGTCACGTTTGCCCTTCTCGCCCATGTATCGGTGCTCGCCTCTGCTCGTTCGATGCTCCAAAACTTGTTTCAGACCGCGCTCGCCGCTCAGCTTGCCGCGCTGCCGGTTTTGCTTTACCATTTTTATGAAGTTTCTGTTTGGAGCGTAGGACTCAATGTCTTCTTTGTCCCTTGGTATTCATTTGTCATCTTGCCACTCGCTTTCCTATCCGCAGTTTTTCCCTTTTCTCCGCTCATTTGGCTGTTTAGCCGTCTCATTGAGCTGACGGACGCGGTTGTCCATTTTTTCTCGGTCGATTACTCGTTTATGCTTGTGCTCGGCCGTCCGGGGCCGTGGTGCTTAGCTGGTTATCTGACAGCCATCGCGGCGGCGTTTTTGGATTGGGAACGCGGCCGCCTGATCCGCGGATTGACAGCGGTGGCGGCGGCGACGGCGCTGCATATGGCTTCTCTGTATATGAATCCAAAGGGAGAAGTAACGATATTGGATGTTGGACAAGGGGACTGCGTTTATATCGAGCTTCCGCATCGCAAAGCGGTCTATCTCATTGACACGGGCGGGACGCCGGAATGGGCGCGCGAACCGTGGCGCAAGCGGTCGCGTCCGTTTTCTGTCGGCCGCGACGTTGTCGTGCCGTTTTTAAAAGCCCAAGGGGTGAGGACGCTTGATCAACTGATTTTGACGCACGATGACGCCGACCATATCGGGTCTGCTCCCGAGGTGATGGCAGCCGTGCGCGTCAAGAAGATTGTCACAAGCCCAGGAGCGCTGCCGGCCGTCAAGGCGATGGCGCGCCCGTTTTCCGTGCCGGTGGCCGCCGGCGTGCGGGGGGATCGGTGGAAGGTGGGGGATGCCGCGTTTTCCGTATTGCACCCGGAGGCGGGAAACAATGAGGATAATAACGGCTCGCTTGTATTGCTCGCCCGCCTCGGCCGCTTGACATGGCTGTTTGCTGCGGATATCGAGGAAGAGGCGGAACAGGCGCTTATCCGCGCTTATCCGACGCTGCGTGTCGATGTATTGAAAGTCGCCCACCACGGCAGCAAAACGTCGACAACAGAGCCGTTTTTGCGGACGGTCAAGCCGCGAGCGGCCATCATTTCCGTCGGCCGCTACAATCGCTACGGGCATCCGTCCCCCGAGGTGCTTATGCGGCTTGGGCAACAACGGGCGATCATTTGGCGGACGGATGAAAACGGGGCCATTCGCTATGTGTATGACGAAAACGGTGGAACCTTTCAGGTGATGAAACCATAAGATGTAGTGCACAAAAAAACGGAACGTTTCAGCAGAAACAAAAAATAAGGATTGCTTATGTAAGCAATCCTTATCGACCGAAAAATTCGATCAACGTTGCGATGATGAACATGGTAGCGAAAAAGCCGAACGACACGATGAATCCGACGGCGGAATCGACGGCGTCATTTCGTTGGCTTTGCACTTCCTTTTCAAATACGTTCATCGTTTTCCCCCTCCTCGTTCAATCATTTTTAGTATAGACGAAAACGCGTGAAAAATCTACCGCCGCTTGCTTCTTTTCCTTCCTTGACAACAGTTGACACAAATACTTTCAAACAGCCGGGAAAACATAAAAATAACCCGCTGGCCAATAAGGTCCTAGGACTTATAGGCTGGCGTTTATATAAAGGGGAACCGGTTTTTTCGGCAGCCGGTTCCCTTGTAAAATGACGAAAAACGGTGTATCTTTTCTAGCAGAGACGTTTGCTAGGGAATGGAGACGGGAACATGCTGGAACGCGTATGGGGAAACATTGAAAAACGGCGTTTTTCTCCCCTTTATTTATTATACGGCAATGAGCCGTTTTTATTAACGGAAACGTATGAGCGATTGGTGAACGCAGCGCTTGGCCCCGAGGAGCGGGAGTGGAACTTGGCTGTGTACGACTGCGAGGAAACGCCGATCGAGGCGGCGCTTGAGGAGGCCGAGACGGTGCCGTTTTTCGGCGAGCGGCGTGTCATTCTCATCAAGCATCCATATTTTTTTACGTCTGAAAAAGAGAAGGAGATCGAACATGATTTGGCGAAGCTGGAGGCGTACTTGAAGGCGCCGTCGCCGTTTTCGATCGTCGTCTTTTTCGCGCCGTACGAGAAGCTTGATGAGCGAAAAAAAATTACGAAGCTCGCCAAAGAGCAAAGCGAAGTCGTCATCGCCGCCCCGCTCGCCGAAGCGGAGCTGCGTGCCTGGGTGCGGCGCCGCATCGAGAGCCAAGGGGCGCAAGCAAGCGACGAGGCGATTGATGTCTTGTTGCGGCGGGCCGGGACGCAGCTTTCCGCCTTGGCGAATGAAATCGATAAATTGGCCCTGTTTGCCGGATCGGGCGGAACCATCGAGGCGGCGGCGGTTGAGCGGCTTGTCGCCCGCACGCCGGAAGAAAACGTATTTGTGCTTGTCGAGCAAGTGGCGAAGCGCGACATTCCAGCAGCGTTGCAGACGTTTTATGATCTGCTTGAAAACAATGAAGAGCCGATCAAAATTTTGGCGCTGCTCGCCGCCCATTTCCGCTTGCTTTCGCAAGTGAAATGGCTTGCCTCCTTAGGCTACGGACAGGCGCAAATTGCTGCGGCGCTCAAGGTGCACCCGTTCCGCGTCAAGCTCGCTCTTGCTCAAGCGGCCCGCTTCGCTGACGGAGAGCTTGCTGAGGCGATCAACGAGCTCGCTGACGCCGATTACGAAGTGAAAAGCGGGGCGGTCGATCGCCGGTTGGCCGTTGAGCTGCTTCTGATGCGCTGGAGCGCCCGCCCGGCGCAAGCGGGGCGCCACGGCCGGCGGTGAAGCGATCGCCCGGCCGTTTGCCGTGAACAAAAGAAAAACAAAAAAACGACCTGGCGCCAGGTCGTTTTTGATTAGGAAGCTTGGATGCTGTTCAATTTTTTCGCTAAGCGCGATTTTTGCCGGCTGGCGGCGTTTTTATGGATAAGGCCTTTGCTTGCAGCTTTGTCTAATTTTTTCGACGCGATAATGAACGCCTCGCGCGCTTTTTCTACGTCTTTCAATTCAACAAGCGCTTCAAATTTTTTGATCGCCGTACGCATGGCCGATTTCATCGAGGCGTTGTGAGCCCGGCGCTTTTCGCTCGTTTTCGCGCGTTTGATCGCTGATTTGATGTTAGCCACGTTCGTTCACCTCCGTTACCGTTCCTATTTCTGTTGTGAACAACAGGAAGAACAAGTGTTATTCTATCAAACGTGTTTTGAATATGCAAGAGTGTTCAAGCGAAAATCCTTTACGAAACATGAATGACCGGGCCTGATTGCGGCGACAATAAAAGAAAACGGCAGAAATGGGGAGGAACGACATGGAACAGCCGCTCGATTTACGCCAGTACTCGGTGCGCACGGATTTAGCGATCGAAGCGCATGAGATCGCACTCGAGGAGCGCTTGCAGCAAAAACAAGAAAGCGCCGCGCCGATTGAGGGGGTCATCATTCATGACGAGGAGATCAACGGCGTCAAGCTGTCGCATGTGCATGTCACGGAACAAGGAGCGGCCTCGATCGGCAAAAAGCCGGGCCACTACGTGACGATTGAAGCGCAAGGCATCCGCGAACAAAACACCGAGCTGCAGCAAAACGTGCAGCGCATTTTTTCCGAGCAGCTCAGCGCCTTTTTCAAGCGGCTCCGCATCCCTGATCAAGCGAGCTGCTTGATCGTTGGGCTCGGCAACCAAAACGTCACCCCGGACGCGCTCGGGCCGCTCACGGTGGAAAACGTGCTTGTCACCCGTCATTTGTTCCAGCTGCAGCCGGAAAGCGTCGAGGAAGGCTTCCGGCCGGTGAGCGCCCTTGCTCCGGGGGTGATGGGGACGACCGGGATTGAAACGAGCGACATTATCGACGGCGTCGTCCGGAAAACAAAGCCGGATTTTGTCATTGTGATTGACGCCTTGGCTGCCCGCTCGATCGAACGGGTCAACGCGACGATTCAAATTTCTGACACCGGCATCCATCCTGGCTCCGGGGTCGGCAACAAGCGGAAAGAGTTAAGCTATGAAACGCTTGGCATTCCGGTCATTTCGATCGGCGTTCCGACGGTTGTCGATGCGGTCTCCATCACGAGCGACACGATCGATTTCATTTTGAAGCACTTTGGCCGCGAAATGCGCGAAGGGAAACGGCCGTCAAGCGCGCTCGCTCCGGCGGGCTGGACGTTTGGGCGCAAACGAAAATTGACGGAACAAGACATGCCGTCGCCGCAAGAACGGTCGACGTTTCTTGGCATGGTCGGCACGCTTGGCGATGAAGAAAAGCGGCGTCTCATCTATGAAGTGCTCGCCCCGCTCGGGCATAATTTGATGGTGACTCCAAAAGAGATCGATTCGTTTATCGGCGATATGGCCAACTTATTAGCCGGCGGCTTGAATGCGGCGCTGCATCGGCAAGTCGACCAAGGCAATGTCGGCTCCTACACCCATTAGACAAAAAACAGTTCTATCTTTTCCCGCTTGGCCATACGTTAAACTGAGGAGACAAGCCGGGAAAGGGTGGGAATATGAAACGATGGCGCTCCCCAAACGTCATGATCGCGATTCCAGGAGCCAGCATAAAGAAACTGTTGATGCTCATCATCCTTGGCTGCATGATGATGTTTATGCTTGTCGGAGCGCTCACATCGCTACGGCCGGAATACCGTCCGTCGTCATCATCGCTGAACGATATGGCGGCCCATTTTCCGGAAGAGACGTTCATTCGTCTGTTCGCCTTGGAAAATCGATATTTTGCGCAGCTGCTGCCGAAAGATCGGCGGCAGACGAATTACTCATCGCTATTGTTCCGCCTGGCGACGAGCATCAATCCCGATGACCCGCGCAGCCTGCTTGGCAGCGAGCTGCCGGGCTTTGCCCTTTATGACAGCAAAATTCTCATCGCTGGTGAAGGAACGGATTATACGAACATGCCATACGAATCAGCGCCGCCGCTGGAGGCGATGCTTGCGGAACGGCAAGCCTCGGTCGATGAACTCGAACAAGCAAACAAGAACGAAGATGAAAAACCGGTTCCCCCGCCATCACAGACGACCGGAGGGAAAAAAGTAGTCTACATTTACAATACCCATACGCATGAGTCGTTTTTGCCGGCGCTCAAAGGGGTCACTGACCCGGATTTGGCGTTTCACCCGACGGTCAACATCACAAAAGTGGGGGAAAAGTTAGCGGAAGAACTGGAAAAGCGCGGCATCGGGGCTGAAGTGAGCAAAATCGACATTGTCAGCGAATTGTTAAAGAAAGGAATGAAATACTCCCAATCGTATGATATGTCTCGCCAAATAGTGGTCGCAGCGATGAAGCAAAGTCGTGACTTGCACTACTTCATCGATATCCATCGCGATTCGCGGCGGCGGAAATATACGACGGCTACGATCCACGGCGTTGATTATGCGCGTGTCGCATTCATTATTGGCGGAGAAAACGCGACATACGAGAAAAACTTGCAGCTGGCTACCGCGTTGCATCAGTTGCTGCAAAAGAAATATCCAGGGTTGAGCCGCGGGGTGATCGAGAAAAAAGGAGCCGGGACGAACGGCAAGTTTAATCAAGATTTATCGGAAAACGCGATTTTAATTGAAGTCGGCGGTGTTGACAATACGTTTACTGAGTTGTTTCGTTCCGTGTCGGCGCTCGCTGACGTATTCAGCGACTATTATTGGCAGGCGGAAAAAGTCGAAGCGCCGGCTCCGGCGGAGAAAAAGTAAAGGAGCGTCACTATGGCACGATGGTTCATCCGCTTTACTCTAGCGATCTTTCTTCTTTTTTTCGGCGTGTTGTTTGGCATGCAAGAGGCGCATCGCGGCATTGAACGGATGCGCGGTTATGCCGATCCGTCGTTTCCATCCGTCATCGATATGAAAAAAAGGGAAAATGGTGAGGTGGAAGCGGCGGTGTTTGGCCGGCCGGTCGTTGCTGGAGATTTAGGAGAAAAGCAAGAAACGATTCGCGAGCTGAAAACGTTCAACTTGTTCTCTAGGCTCGGCCAACTTTTTGCCGATGCCGTCACCGCGCTCATGGAAATGCTGTTTTCGCTCGTCGGCCGGGTGTTGGACTAGCCCGTTCATGTGCGGACGAAACAGGAACGTGCCGTCACAATGGCGGCTTTTTCTTTTGGACGCCGTCCGCCGGCTGGAGCACAAAGTGCTGCGCTTTCCATATTGTCGATTGTTTTCTTGGCGCGGATCTGGCCGTTTCGCGTCTTTCCGGAAAGCTCGAACGGCGGCTTGGCTTTTCGGTGTGAGTAAAATATTTGTGGGTGACATTCCGAAATGATCCCCGACGAGGGTTGCGAACTTTTGTTCGCGACGCTCGTCGGGGCCACCAAGCGAAGCGCGGTAGAAAAAAGCAAATGTCATGCAAAAAGGACTCTCTCCCTGCTATGATGGTGATTGTCAACATCAACCGAAAACAGGAGGGAGAGAGTCCATGAAACATCTTACCACAGAATGGCCTTTATTAAAAGAGCTGGAGGAACAATTAGTCAGAACTCTTCAAAAGGTGTTCGCTGTCTTGTTGGCGGCCCTTTTGGAGGAGATTGATCAACAACTGGCGGAAGCGCGGGACAAGCGCCGGTATCAGCTGAAAGACAAACGGCCGACTACGATCCAAACGCTGTTTGGAGAAGTGACGTTTCGACGGAACTACTACTATGACCGGCAAACGGGGAACTATACCTTCTTGCTGGATGCCGAATTAGGCTTTGATGGGGCCCGATCGATCAGTCCTTGCCTCGAGGAAACGGCGGTCGAGTTGGCCGTAGAGTGCTCTTCCTACCGCAAAGCGGCTCGCACACTCGAGTCGATCGTAGGGTATGCGGTCATGAGCCACGAGGCGATTCGCCAACTGGTGCTGGAGGCCCCTGTCTCGCTGCACCACCCTGTTTCCAAACGGCACGGCCGAGTGCTGTTTGTGGAGGCGGATGGGCTGTTCATTTCCCGCCAGGGGAAAGGGAAACGGGCGAAAGAAGAGAAAATCCTGGCGATTCACGAGGGATGGAAACGAAACGGTTCGCAGCTTGAGCTGGTAAACCGGCGCCACTACCTCCATGAAGGGGCGGGAGACGTGTGGGAACGGTTTGAAGAGTGGCTGATGAACGAATATGCCTATGATCCGTGCCGGGACCTTTTGATCATCAACGGCGACGCGGCGTCGTGGATCACGGCCTGCCGGGAGTATTTTGGGAAGCGGGCGTGCTTTCAGCTGGATCGATTTCATGTGGCGCGGGAGCTGCGTCAGTGTCTGTCCGGCCATCCGCGTTGGCGGGAGGTGCGGAAGAAGCTGGCGAAACAAGACGAAGAGGGGCTTCTGGTGGAGCTGAACAGCGCGGTCGGCACGTTGGAGGACGAAGCGAAAGAGAAGCAGATGGCTGCCATGATCCGCCGGATCGAGTCGATGCCGGGATGCATCCGGGACTATCGGGAGTGGCTGTCGGAGCAAGGGGTGGAGACGACCGGCATGCGTCCGATGGGCCACGCCGAGAGCGTGATGAGCCGGTTTGCGCATCGGGTGAAATCCCGCCGCAGCTGGAAAGACCAAGGGCTTCGGGCGTTTCTGAGGGCGATGGCGGCCCGAATCGACGGGATCGGGTGGAGAAAGGGACGGTGGGAGGAGCAAGAGCCCCAGTCGGCCGTCTCGGCCTCAACAAAGTCCAAGCGGATCGAACAGGCCAAACGGAAGGCCGGACGGTTATGGGCAGATGTGGTGCGTCAGAATCTACCGTGTCTGCAGCGGTCATCCGGGACGCCGATCCATCAAGCGTTGTCGGCGCTCCGGGATGGTGGTTGGGTGTAAAAAAATGGAATATCGTATCATCGCCTCAAGATGAGGGATGAGAGTCCGAAAGCGCTTACGATATTAATTCCTGAAAATGGTTCGCTAACTAGTGATTGACAACGCCCGTAGTGAACCGAAAAAATGTTCTCCACAAAGTCTTGACTGACTCGGCTTTTCGTTCATCATTGAATCTTCTTCGCGCTGTTGCTATAATCAAAGCTAGTGTAGTTTTGCGAAGAAGCAGGAGTGAGAGACGATGAACCGGGAAGAACGGTTGAAACGACAGGAACGGATCCGCAATTTTTCGATTATTGCCCACATTGACCACGGAAAATCGACGCTGGCGGACCGCATTTTGGAAAAAACGGGGGCGCTGTCGGAGCGCGAATTGCGCGAGCAGACGCTCGATACGATGGAGCTTGAGCGCGAGCGCGGCATCACGATTAAATTGAATGCGGTCCAGTTGACATATAAAGCGAAAAATGGCGAAGAGTACATTTTCCATTTGATCGACACGCCGGGTCATGTCGACTTTACGTACGAAGTGTCGCGCAGTTTGGCTGCCTGCGAAGGGGCGATTTTGGTCGTCGATGCGGCGCAAGGCATTGAAGCGCAGACGCTCGCCAACGTGTATTTGGCGATCGACAATAATTTGGAAATTTTGTCGGTCATTAACAAAATCGATTTGCCAAGCGCCGAACCGGAGCGTGTGCGTCAAGAAATTGAGGATGTCATCGGCTTGGACGCCTCTGACGCGGTGCTTGCTTCGGCCAAAGTCGGCATCGGCATCGAAGAAATTTTGGAAAAAATCGTCGAAAAAATTCCGGCTCCCTCGGGTGATCCGGATGCGCCGCTGAAAGCGCTCATTTTTGATTCCCTTTATGACCCGTACCGCGGCGTTGTCGCCTATGTCCGCGTCGTCGACGGAACGGTGAAGCCAGGGCAGCGCATTAAAATGATGTCGACCGGCAAAGAGTTTGAAGTGACGGAAGTCGGCGTGTTCACGCCGAAGCAAAAAGTCGTCGACGAATTGACGGTCGGTGATGTCGGCTATTTGACCGCCTCGATTAAAAACGTGAAAGATACGCGCGTCGGCGATACGATCACCGATGCCGAACGGCCGGCAGCTGAACCGCTCCCGGGCTATCGGAAGCTCAATCCGATGGTGTTTTGCGGGATGTATCCGATCGATACGGCGCGCTACAACGATTTGCGCGAGGCGCTCGAGAAGCTGCAATTGAACGATGCGGCGCTCCACTTTGAGCCGGAAACGTCGCAGGCGCTTGGGTTCGGCTTCCGCTGTGGATTTCTCGGCTTGCTTCATATGGAAATCATCCAAGAGCGGCTCGAGCGCGAATTTCATATCGATTTGATCACGACCGCGCCGAGCGTCGTTTACAAGGTGCATTTGACCGACGGAACGGAAGTTGACGTCGACAACCCGACGAACATGCCCGACCCGCAAAAAATCGACCGCATTGAAGAGCCGTATGTGAAAGCGACAATCATGGTGCCAAACGACTATGTCGGGCCGGTGATGGAGCTGTGTCAAGGAAAGCGCGGCACGTTTGTCGATATGCAATATTTGGATGAAAAGCGCGTCATGCTCATTTACGATATTCCGCTCTCCGAGATCGTCTACGACTTTTTCGACGCTTTAAAGTCGAACACAAAAGGGTACGCGTCATTCGACTACGAATTGATCGGCTACCGGCCGTCCAATCTCGTCAAGATGGATATTTTGCTAAACGGCGAAAAAATCGATGCCTTATCGTTTATCGTTCATCGCGACTCTGCGTACGAGCGCGGCAAAGCGATCGTTGAAAAGCTGAAAGATTTGATTCCACGCCAGCAATTTGAAGTGCCGGTGCAGGCGGCGATCGGCAACAAGGTCATCGCCCGTTCGACAATCAAAGCGTTGCGCAAAAACGTGCTCGCAAAATGTTACGGCGGCGACGTGTCGCGGAAGCGGAAGCTGCTTGAGAAGCAAAAAGAAGGAAAGAAGCGGATGAAACAAATCGGGTCGGTCGAAGTGCCGCAAGAAGCGTTTATGGCCGTCTTGAAAATCGACGACCAGAAAAAATAACGAGCAAGGCTGTCTCCGTTGGGGATAGCCTTGTTTGTTTCCTGCGGCGCCGCCGGCTGAAAGGAGGAGGACCGATGGCCGTTTCAGCGTATTTTCATATTCCCTTTTGCGCCCATATTTGCCATTATTGCGATTTTAACAAAGTATTCGCCGCCGGCCAGCCGATTGACGACTATTTGCGGGCGATGGACAAAGAAATGGCGTGGACGGCGGCGGAATTTGGCAGCCAACTCAAGACGCTGTTTATCGGCGGCGGCACGCCGACGGTGCTTGAGCCGGCGCAGCTCGGCTGTTTGCTTGCGAGCATCCACCGCCATTTTCAGTTTGACCCACAAACGGCCGAATTTACCGTCGAAGCCAACCCGGACGGCTTGACGAAAGAAAAGCTCGCTATTTTGCGCGATGCCGGAGTGAATCGGCTGAGCCTGGGGGTGCAGACATTTGACGATCAGCTTCTGCAAACGATCGGCCGCACGCACCGGCGAGGCGACGTCATACGGGCTGTAGCGTTGGCCAGAGAAGTCGGGTTTCAGAACATCAGCATTGATGTCATGTACGGTTTGCCGGGGCAGACGCTTGAGCAGTTTACGGCCGATTTAGAAGCGGCGTTTTCGCTTCATGTGCCGCATCTTTCTGCTTATTCCCTCATTTTGGAGCCAAGGACGATTTTTTATAACGAATGGCGGAAAGGGCGGCTCCGTCTACCGGGCGAAGAGATGGAAGCCGAGATGTACGAAGCGGCGATGGAGCAGATGGCTGCCGCTGGCTATCGGCAATACGAAATCAGCAACTATGCTTTGCCGGGATTTGAAAGCCGGCACAACTTGACGTACTGGAACAATGAGGAGTACTACGGCATCGGCGCTGGGGCGCACAGCTATATCGACGGGGTGCGGCGGGCGAATATCGGTCCCATCCGGCATTACATCAGCGCGATCGAACGCGGCCAATGGCCGCACCGCGACGTGCGCCGCTTGACCACTCGCGAGCAGATGGAAGAGGAAATGTTTTTAGGGCTGCGCAAAACGGAAGGGGTGTCCAAAGCCTGCTTTCGGCAAAAGTTCGGCCGCGACCTCCACGACATATTTGGCGCGGCGATCCGCCGGGAAATCGAAAACGGACGCCTCGAGGAAACGGAGACTCACATCCGCTTGACAAAACGGGGCAAGCTGCTCGGCAATGAAGTGTTTGCCGCGTTCCTCGGCGAAATGTAAACATTGACATTTGCCGGGCGATTTGCTACCCTAGTAGTAGATTTAGCACTCGAATTGTTCGAGTGCTAACAGAGGTGAGACACGTGCTAACGGACCGCCAACTGCTGATTTTGCAGGTGATTATCGACGATTTCATTCGTTCTGGGCAGCCGGTCGGTTCGCGGACGTTATCGAAAAAGCATCAAATCGCGTTTAGCTCGGCGACGATCCGCAATGAGATGGCGGATTTGGAGGAGCTCGGCTATATTGAAAAAACGCACATTTCTTCCGGCCGTGTGCCGTCGGAAAAAGGGTACCGCTACTACGTCGACCATTTGCTGCCGCCGCAGCGGCTGACAAGGGCGGACATTCAAAAAATCCGCTCCGTGTTTGCTGAGCGCATCTATGAGCTGGAAAAACTGATGCAAAAGTCGGCGCAAATTTTATCCGAGCTGACGAACTATACATCCATCGCGCTCGGGCCGACGTTTAAAGAAAGCAAACTGAAGCGGATGCAAATCGTTCCGCTCAACGAACAGACAGCCGTCGCCATCGTCGTGACGGACACCGGCCATGTTGAAAACCGGGTCGTGACGATTCCGTCATCGATGGACGCAGGCGACCTCGAAAAAATGGTCAACATTTTCAACGAGCGGCTCGCCGGCGTTCCGCTCATTGATTTGAAAGAAAAAATGGAGACGGAAGTGGCCGACGTATTGCGCCGGCACATCCGCAACTACGACAGCGTGCTCAATACGCTCATTGAGACGCTCGATGCCCCTGAAGAAGAAAAAGTGTTTTTCGCCGGCAAGGCGAATATGCTCAACCAGCCGGAGTTCAGCGACATCCAAAAAGTGCGCCCGCTTCTGGACATCATTGAGCAGGAAAAAGACATTTATCGCCTGCTCCGCAAGCAAACCCAAAAAGGAGTGCGGGTTTCGATCGGGCATGAAAACGAACTGCGCGGCATGGAAAACTGCAGCTTGATTACAGCGACGTATTCGGTCGGCGATGAGCCGCTCGGGGCGATCGCGATTCTTGGTCCAACGCGCATGGAATACTCGCGCGTCATCACTGTCTTAAACCGTGTCGCTTCCGATTTGTCGGCCGCGCTCGCGAAATGGTATCAAAGTCAATAAGAATGGCCATATTGGATAACGGATGGATCGCGCATCCATCCTTTCCTTGTGGCCATTGATACATAAAAGGGAAGAGCCCCGGCAGGGAGGTGAAAGCGATGGAGCAAGGAGAAAAACAAGTGATAGAACAAGCTACATACGATGAGCCGGAGCGGGAGCAACCGATCGAGGAAGAAGCCGCCCCGCAGCCCGAGGGGGAATCAGGCGGCGTTCCGCTTGAAGAGGCCGGTGGGGAGGAAGCGGCGGAGCCGGCGGAAAAAGCGCCAACGGCCGAGGAGTTGGCGGCGGCCAAGGCGCAGATCGCCGAATTGGAAGCGAAGCTTTCAGAGATGGAACACCGGTATCTCCGCCTGTACGCCGATTTTGAAAACTTCCGCCGCCGGACGCGCCAGGAGATGGAAGCGGCTGAAAAATACCGCGCCCAAAGCTTGGCGAGCGATTTGCTTCCGGTGCTTGACAACTTTGAACGCGCGTTGAAAATAGAGACGGACAACGAACAGGCGAAATCGATTTTGCAAGGGATGGAAATGGTGTACCGGTCGCTTGTTGACGCCTTGAAGAAAGAAGGCGTCGAGGCGATCGAGGCGGTCGGAAAGCCGTTTGACCCTTATTTGCACCAAGCCGTCATGCAGGCGGAAGCGGAAGGCTATGAGCCGAACACGGTTGTTGAGGAGCTGCAAAAAGGTTATAAGCTGAAAGACCGCGTGCTGCGGCCCGCCATGGTCAAAGTAAGCCAATAAACGGAAACGGAGGGTGATCAGTGATGAGCAAAATTATCGGCATCGACTTAGGAACGACGAACTCTTGCGTCGCCGTGTTAGAAGGCGGCGAAGTGAAAGTCATTCCGAATCCGGAAGGAAACCGCACGACCCCGTCGGTCGTCGCGTTTAAAAACGGCGAACGCCTAGTCGGCGAAGTCGCCAAACGGCAAGCGATCACGAACCCGAACACGATCATCTCGATCAAGCGCCATATGGGAACGGATTACAAAGTCGAAATCGAAGGGAAGCAATATACGCCGCAAGAAATTTCGGCGATCATTTTGCAATACTTGAAGTCGTACGCCGAAGACTATTTGGGCGAGCCGGTGACGCGTGCGGTCATCACGGTGCCGGCGTATTTCAACGACGCCCAGCGCCAAGCGACGAAAGACGCCGGCCGCATCGCCGGCCTCGAAGTCGAGCGCATCATCAACGAGCCGACGGCCGCGGCGCTTGCTTACGGCCTTGATAAAGAAGAAGACCAAACGATTCTCGTCTATGACTTAGGCGGCGGGACGTTTGACGTCTCGATTTTGGAGCTTGGCGACGGCGTGTTTGAAGTGAAGGCGACGGCCGGCGACAACCATTTGGGCGGCGACGACTTCGACCAAGTGATCATCGATTATTTGGTCAATCAGTTCAAGCAAGAGCACGGCATCGATTTGTCGAAAGACAAAATGGCGCTCCAACGCTTGAAAGATGCGGCGGAAAAAGCGAAAAAAGAGCTGTCCGGCGTCACGCAGACACAAATTTCGCTTCCGTTTATCAGCGCCAATGAAAACGGTCCGCTCCATTTGGAAATGACGTTGACAAGAGCGAAATTTGAAGAGTTGTCCGCCCACCTCGTCGAGCGGACGATGGGTCCGGTCCGCCAGGCGCTTCAAGACGCCGGCTTGACGCCAGCCGATATTGATAAAGTCATTTTGGTCGGCGGTTCGACGCGCATTCCAGCTGTCCAAGAAGCGATCAAGCGCGAGCTTGGCAAAGAGCCGCACAAAGGCGTCAACCCGGACGAAGTCGTTGCCATCGGTGCGGCGATCCAGGGCGGGGTGATCGCCGGCGAAGTGAAAGATGTCGTCCTGCTTGACGTGACCCCGCTTTCGCTTGGCATTGAAACGATGGGCGGCGTATTTACGAAACTGATCGAACGGAACACGACGATCCCGACAAGCAAATCGCAAGTGTTCACAACGGCGGCTGACAATCAAACGACGGTCGACATTCACGTTTTGCAAGGAGAGCGCCCGATGGCGGCGGACAACAAATCGCTCGGCCGCTTTCAGCTGACCGGCATTCCGCCGGCGCCGCGCGGCGTGCCGCAAATTGAAGTGACGTTTGATATTGACGCCAACGGCATCGTTCACGTGCGCGCCAAAGATTTAGGAACGAACAAAGAGCAGTCGATTACGATCAAATCGTCGTCCGGCCTGTCGGAAGAAGAAATTCAGCGCATGATTAAAGAAGCGGAAGAAAACGCCGAAGCCGACCGGAAGCGGAAAGAAGCCGCCGAGTTGCGCAACGAAGCCGACCAGCTCATTTTCATGACCGACAAAACGATCAAAGAAGTCGAAGGAAAAGTGAGCGCCGATGAGATCAAGAAGGCGCAGGATGCGAAAGAGGCGTTGAAAGCGGCGCTCGAGAAAAACGACATCGACGACATCCGCAAGAAAAAAGACGCGCTGCAAGAAGCGGTGCAGCAGCTGTCGATCAAGCTGTATGAACAAGCGGCGAAACAGGCGCAAAGTGCAGGATCGCAAGGCGGCGCTGCCAATCATAAAGACAACGTGGTGGACGCCGAGTTTGAAGAAGTGAACGACGATAAATAATGCAACCGAAAGTCAAAGTCAGGCCTGCCTTGGCTTTGACTTTTTTTCTAGCATTGACATATTGCCTTGCCGCAGAGGGAAATGATAAAATTAAATTTATGTGAGTGAATCGGGAGTGGATGATCAACGATGGCGAAGCGCGATTATTACGAGATTCTCGGCGTCAGCAAAAACGCGACGAAAGACGAGATCAAAAAAGCGTATCGAAAGCTTTCGAAGCAGTATCATCCAGATGTGAACAAAGCCCCGGACGCCGCGGAGAAGTTTAAGGAAATTAAAGAGGCGTACGAAGTGTTAAGCGATGATGAAAAGCGGGCCCGCTACGACCGCTTCGGCCATGCCGACCCGAACGAAACGTTTGGCGGCGGCGGATTCCAAGGCGGAGGGTTTGATTTCGGCGGCTTTAGCGGCTTTGGCGGTTTTGAAGATATTTTTGAAACGTTTTTCGGCGCCGGTCCGCGCAGGCGGGCGAGCGGTCCGCGCAAAGGCGCGGATGTCGAGTATATGATGACGCTTACGTTTGAAGAAGCGGCGTTCGGAAAAGAAACGGAAATTGAAATTCCGCGGGAAGAGACGTGCGACACGTGCCAGGGCAGCGGAGCGAAACCGGGCACAAGCCCGACGTCTTGTCCGCATTGCCACGGCAGCGGGCAAGTGACAAGCGAACAAGCGACGCCATTTGGCCGCATCGTCAACCGCCGGACATGTCCCGTCTGCGGCGGCACGGGCCGGTACATTCCGGAGAAATGCCCAACGTGCGGCGGCACGGGACGCGTCAAACGGCGGAAAAAAATTCACGTCAAAATTCCAGCCGGCGTCGACGACGGCCAGCAGCTGCGCGTCGCCGGCCAAGGGGAGCCAGGGGTCAATGGCGGGCCGCCGGGCGATTTGTACATCATCTTCCGAGTCGAACCACATGAGTTTTTCAAACGCGACGGCGACGATATTTATTGCGAAGTGCCGTTGTCGTTCGCCCAGGCGGCGCTCGGCGATGAGATCGAAGTGCCGACGCTCCATGGCTATGTGAAGCTGAAAATCCCGGCCGGCACGCAAACGGGCACGCGCTTCCGCTTGAAGGGAAAAGGGGTGCCGAACGTGCGCGGCTACGGCCAAGGCGATCAGCACGTCATTGTCCGCGTTGTGACGCCGACGAAGCTGACCGAAAAGCAAAAGCAGCTGTTGCGCGAGTTTGATCGGCTCGGCGGAGACACGATGCACGACGGGCCGCACGGCCGTTTTTTTGAGAAAGTCAAAAAGGCGTTTAAAGGAGAAGCGTAAGCGCGATGAAATGGTCAGAAATCAGCATTCATACGACGCATGAGGCGGTCGAGGCGATTTCGAACATTTTGCATGAAGCGGGCGCCGGCGGCGTCGTCATCGAAGACCCATACGATTTGGTCAAAGAACGGGACGACTGGTACGGCGAGATCGTCGAGCTCAACCCGGACGACTATCCGGAAGAAGGGGTGATCATTAAGGCATATTTGCCGGTCAACAGTTTTCTTGGCGAAACGGTCGAACAAATTAAGCAGGCGATTAACAATTTATGGCTGTATGATATCGACCTTGGCAAAAATAAAATTACATTGAGCGAAGTAAACGAAGAGGAATGGGCAACGGCGTGGAAAAAGCATTATCACCCGGTGAAAGTGTCCGAAAAGTTTACGATCGTGCCGACGTGGGAAACGTACGAGCCGGCGTCTAGTGATGAGCTGATCATTGAAATGGATCCGGGCATGGCGTTTGGGACCGGCACGCACCCGACAACGGTCATGTGTCTGCAGGCGCTCGAAAAGTACGTGCGCCCCGGCGATCATGTCATTGACGTCGGCACCGGCTCCGGCATTTTAAGCATCGCTGCGGCGATGCTTGGCGCTCGGTCGGTGCGGGCGCTCGATTTGGACCCGGTGGCGGTCGACAGCGCGCGGCTGAACGTGAAGCTCAATAAGGTGCAGCATATCGTAACGGTCTCACAAAACAATTTGCTCGACCATATCGAGGAACCGGCTGATGTGATCGTCGCCAATATTTTAGCGGAAATCATTTTGCGCTTTACTGGTGACGCCTACCGGTTGTTAAAGCCAGGCGGCCGCTTCATCACGTCTGGCATCATTCAGGCGAAAAAGCAGGACGTCAAAGACGGGTTGCTTGCCGCCGGCTTTGCCATTGAGGAAATCAACGTGATGGAAGACTGGGTGGCGGTTGTCGCCATGAAACCGTAAGCAAAGAAGGGATGGCTGTGCAGCGCTATTTCGTTTCCGGCCAGGCGCAACAAGGCGGGATCGTCGCGATCAGCGGCGATGATGCCCATCATATCGCCCGCGTCATGCGCATGAAGCCGGGGGACGGGATCATTTGCGTCTTTCCAGACGGGCGCACGGCGGTGTGTGAAATTGAACAAATTGCCAATGAGCATGTGCAAGTCCGTATTGTACAATGGAAAGAGGAGCGAAGCGAGCTGCCGGTGCGCATCTACATCGCCCAAGGGCTGCCGAAAGGCGAAAAGTGGGAGCTCGTCATCCAAAAAGGAACAGAGCTCGGCGCCGCCGGCTTTCTTCCGTTCGAAGCCGCCCGGTCGGTCGTGAAATGGGACGCGAAAAAGGCGGAGAAAAAAGTCGAGCGATGGAAAAAAATCGCGAAAGAAGCGGCTGAGCAGGCTGAACGAACGGTGGTGCCGGACGTGCGGGCGCCGCTTTCGTTTGTCGAGCTCCTCGCCTTTGGCCAAACGGTCGATGTTCGGCTGTTTGCCTACGAAAAAGAGGCGCGAAACGCCCGGCATGCCGCGCTTCCGGCGCTTCTTTCCCGCCTCCGTCCGGGCGGCGCGTTGCTGGCTGTCTTCGGGCCGGAAGGCGGGTTCAGCCCGGAAGAAGCAGAACAGCTTCGGCAGCACGGCTTTTCGCCGTGCAGCCTTGGGCCGCGCATTTTGCGGACCGAAACAGCTCCGCTCTATTTGCTTTCCGCCGCCTCTTATGAATGGGAGCTGCGCGCGCCGAACGGGGAAGCGGAGCGCGCTTAGTGAGCAACATTGGCTGTTTCTTATAAAAGTTCGGTCCCGCTGATCCCTAAGCGGGGGGCAGAGTGAGGTGAACAAGATGCCAACAGTGGCTTTTCATACACTAGGCTGCAAAGTCAATCATTACGAAACCGAAGCGATTTGGCAGCTGTTTAAAAAAGCCGGCTACGAGCGAAAAGAGTTTGAAAGCCGTGCGGATGTGTATGTGATCAACACGTGCACGGTGACGAACACCGGCGATAAAAAGAGCCGTCAAGTCATCCGTCGTGCGGTGCGCCGCAATCCGGACGCCGTCGTCTGCGTGACCGGCTGCTATGCGCAAACATCGCCGGCTGAGGTCATGGCCATTCCGGGCGTTGATATTGTCATCGGCACGCAAGACCGGCATAAAATTTTGGATTACATCGAGCAGTTCCAGCGCGAGCGCCAGCCGATCAACGCTGTTCACAACATTATGAAAACGCGCGTTTTTGAGGAGATGGATGTGCCGGAATTCACGGATCGGACGCGGGCGTCGCTTAAGATCCAAGAAGGGTGCAACAACTTCTGCACGTTTTGCATCATCCCGTGGGCGCGCGGCTTAATGCGCTCGCGCGATCCGCAGGAAATCATCCGCCAGGCGCGCCAGCTCGTCGCCGCCGGCTATAAAGAAATCGTTCTGACCGGCATTCATACAGGCGGCTATGGCACCGATCTGAAAGACTATAACTTTGCGTCCTTGTTGCGCGATTTAGACGAGCAAGTGCCGGGGCTCCGGCGGCTCCGCATTTCGTCGATTGAGGCGAGCCAAATCACCGATGAAGTGATTGATGTGCTGAAGCGGTCGGAGAAAATCGTCCGCCATTTGCACATTCCGCTCCAGTCTGGGTCGAATACGGTGCTCAAGCGGATGCGCCGCAAATATACGGTGGAATTTTACGCGGAGCGGCTCGCCCGGCTGCGCGAAGTGTTTCCAGAGCTGGCGGTGACTTCTGACGTCATCGTCGGCTTCCCAGGCGAGACGGAAGACGAATTTATGGAGACGTACAACTTTATTCGTGAACAACGGTTTTCCGAGCTGCATGTCTTTCCTTATTCAAAGCGGACCGGCACGCCGGCGGCGCGCATGCCGAACCAAATCGATGAAGAAACGAAGCATGACCGCGTCCGCCGCTTGATCGCTCTGTCCGATCAATTGGCGAAAGAGTACGCCTCCCGTTTTGAAGGGCAAGTGCTCGAGGTCATCCCGGAAGAGCGCGACAAAGAGCGGCCGGATTTGTACGTCGGCTATACAGACAACTATTTGAAAGTCCGCTTCCCGGCAACCGAGGAAATGGTCGGTGAACTTGTCAAAGTGAAGATTACGAAAGCCGGCTATCCGTACAATGAAGGAGAGTTCGTCCGCGTTGTGCCGGATGAAATGGCCCGTTCGGTCAAATGGAGCTCATAACCCAGCCTAGTTGCTGGGTTTTTTCTGTCTTTTTTCCGGAGACAATACGGATGGCTAGTTTTTGTCGAGGGAGCATGGTATGATGGTAGACGTCAGACCTTCCATCTTGACGGAAATGGCAGAAAGGGGTTTCTCCGAATGACGATGAATATGGCGAAAATGATCGATCATACGCTGCTCAAACCGGAAGCGACAGAACAACAAATCGTGCAACTGTGCACGGAAGCAAAGCAATACGGCTTTGCTGCCGTGTGTGTCAACCCAACATGGGTGAAAACGGCGGCGCGCGAGCTTTCCGGCACGGATGTCCGCGTCTGCACGGTCATCGGCTTTCCACTTGGGGCGACGACGCCGGAAACAAAGGCATTTGAAACAATGAACGCCATCGAAAACGGCGCCCGCGAAGTCGATATGGTGATCAACATCGGCGCGTTAAAAAGCGGGCAAGACGAGCTTGTCGAGCGCGACATTCGCGCGGTCGTCGAGGCGGCGGCTGGCAGGGCGCTTGTCAAAGTGATCATTGAAACGGCGCTTTTGACCGATGAGGAAAAAGTGCGCGCCTGCCAGCTTGCGGTGAAAGCCGGCGCTGATTATGTGAAAACGTCGACCGGGTTTTCCAGCGGAGGTGCGACGGTGGAGGATGTGGCGCTGATGCGGAAAACGGTCGGCGACAGAGCAGGTGTCAAAGCATCAGGCGGCGTTCGCGACCGGAAAACGGCAGAAGCGATGATCAACGCCGGCGCGACGCGCATCGGCACAAGCTCTGGAGTGGAGATCGTCACCGGCGGGACGGGCCGCGCTGACTACTAAGCCCGGTTTCGGTCATGCAAAAACAGAATGACCTTTTCGATGGCGCCGACAAATGGAAGAGCAGCCACTGAGCAAATGACGTTGAACAAGACGCTCACATGAGCGAGCTGCACATCAGGCGCTGGGTTGAGCCTGGCGGCAAAACTGGCGAGCGGCTCGGTCCAAAAGGCGAACAAAGCGGCGCCGACGACGTTCAGCCATAGATGGGTGTAGGCGGTCAGCTGGGCCTCTTTGCTGGAGCCGATCGAAGCCAAAAGCCCGGTGATGCACGTACCGATGTTGGCGCCAAGCAACAGAGCAATCGCCGCGGACAGCGTCAACAGCTGTTCGTTTAAAAATCCCATGGCGATGCCGATCGTTGCCGCGCTCGAATGAACGAGAGCGGTGAGGACGATGCCGACAAGAAGGCCGACAGCGACGGATCGGTTCGTTTCTTTAAGCCATGCATCAACGAACGGATAGGCGGCAAGCGGTTTAGCGAGGCTGCCAAAGCCGTCCATGGCAAACAGCACAGCGGCGAGGCCGACAGCGGTCATGCCGATGCCGAGAACAAGGCGATGGCGGCCGAAAAAAACAAGCAGCGCGCCGCTTATAAGAAGTGGGATGGCGCCATCGCCGATATCAAGTGTCATCAGCTCGGTCGTGACCGTCGAGCCGATGTTGCTGCCTAAAATGATGCCGATCGATTGGCGGAACGACAAGTAGCCGGCGGCGACAAGGCCGACCGTCATCACCATCACCGCTGAGCTGCTTTGCAGGAGAGCGGTCGTCGCCAAACCGGCGGCAAATCCTTGCAGCGGCGTGGCGGTAAAGCGCATGAGCCACCGTTTTAACCGATGGCCGGACAACGTGTAAAGCCCAGCTTTCATCATAAACATGCCAAGAAGAAACAAAGCGGTGTAAATGGCAAACAGCATCCAAAACGATCCCATGGGCGATCTCCCCTTTCACCCTATATGTATGGGCCTTGTCCGCGGGTGATGACCGTTTTTTCAGCGCGGGGAAGAGGCGGCCAGCAGGCCGCCGCTGCTTTTTTTATTGACCTTTTCTGTCAGCATGTATTATAATTGACAAGTACAATATGCAATGGTTGTTGTTCGGAGGGAGGGAAGCAGGATGTCCAAAACGATCGTTCGCAAAAATGAGTCGATCGACGACGCTCTTCGTCGCTTTAAGCGTGCCGTTTCGAAAACGGGCACTTTGCAAGAAGTGAGAAAGCGCGAATTTTATGAAAAGCCAAGCGTCAGACGGAAGAAAAAATCTGAGGCGGCTAGAAAGCGCAAGCACTAAGAGCATGCATTAAAGAGGGTGTATAATCGGTGAGTCTTCTCGATCGTTTGAATGACGATATGAAGCAGGCGATGAAAAACAAGGAGAAAGAAAAACTGTCTGTTCTCCGGATGCTGAAAGCGGCGCTGCAAAACGAAGCGATCAAGCTCGGCAAAAGCCCGCTCTCGGAAGACGAAGAGCTGACGGTTCTTTCTCGCGAACTGAAACAGCGTAAAGACTCCCTCCAAGAATTTGAAAACGCTGGCCGTTCAGATCTTGTCGAAAAAGTGAAAACCGAAATTGAAATTGTTCAATCGTATATGCCAACGCCGCTGACAGAGGACGAGCTGCGCGATTTGATCGAGCAGACGATCAAGGAAGTCGGCGCCTCTTCGAAAGCGGATATGGGAAAAGTGATGGGCGCGATCATGCCGAAAGTGAAAGGAAGAGCGGATGGTTCGCTCGTCAACAAACTTGTCCAACAACAGCTGTCATAAATGCAATGGGCCTTGCCGGCAGGCGGGCCCGTTGTTTTTGAAAAGCGGTGCTAGAACCCCCTTTTGTCTCATACATATGAGATGAAAGGGGGTTCTTTTTGATGGTGAAAAAATGGCGCCAGCAGATGAAGCGGTGGATGGCGGAAAAGCTTGAACTTCCCGCCGACATTATGATGGATCTGCCCCGCATTACGATGGTTGGGCACATACATATTTACATTGAAAACCACCGCGGGCTGCTCGCGTTCAGCGATAAAGAGCTCCGCCTTTTGCTGCGGAACGGACAGCTCGTTGTCCGCGGCGAACAGTTTGTGATTAAAACGATTTTGCCGGAAGAAATTTTGTTGGAAGGAAAAATCAGCCAAGTCGTTTATATAGATGAATAGCGAGGAGGAACGGAGATGAAAAACGAATGGGTCGACACGCTCGCCGGCAGCGTGCGGGTCAAAGCGAGAGGGAAAGGGATCGAACGGTTGATCAACGCCTGCGTCCGCCAAGGGATTGCCGTCTGGAACGTGAAAAAGCATAGCGCGGATACCGCGACGTTTTTCATTAAGCTCAGCGACGTGAAACGGCTGCGCCATGTCGCCCGGCAAAGCGAATGCAAACTTTCGTTTGTCGGGAGAACCGGGCTGCCGTTTTTTTGGCGGCGGGCCTGGCGGAACAGCGGGTTTTGGCTCGGCTTGCTCCTTTTTATCGCGATTGTGTTTTTGCTTTCGAACATCGTTTGGAAGATCGAAATCAAAGGGGCGGCTCCAGAGACGGAGCATCAAATCGCCCGCGAGTTGAAGCGAATGGGAGTCGAGCGCGGCGCATTTCAGTTTCTGCTTGATGACCCGGAGACGCTGCAAAAAAAGCTGACGGAACGCGTTCCGGACATCACGTGGGTCGGCGTTGAGTGGAAAGGGATGTCGCTTCACTTCCGCGTCGTTGAAAAAGAGATTCCGGAGCCGAAAAAACCGATTCCGCCGCGTCATCTCGTGGCAAAAAAAGAGGCGGTCATCGCTGATTTGTTCGTTGAAGAGGGACAACCGCTCGTTTCCGTCAACGACTATGTGCAAAAAGGCCAGCTGCTTGTTTCTGGCATTATCGGCGCTGAAGGGAGGACGAAGTTTGTGCCGGCGTCAGGGAAAGTGTTTGGCGAAACATGGTACAAGTCTACGGTCGTCCTGCCGCTTGAGACGACGTTTCATGTGTTGACCGGCAAGTTCACCGAACGGCATTATGTCGGAATCGGGCGCCTTTTGATTCCCGTTTGGGGATGGAAGAAGCCGGTGTTTGCCCATACCATCGTTGAGACAGAAAAACGGCCGTTTCGTTTTTGGAAATGGGACTTGCCGCTCTATTACGAGCGCATCACGATCCGCGAGGCGGAAGAAGTGAAGCGGCGCTACACGTGGGAAGAAGCGTTCGCGGAAGCGAAAGAGATCGCCCGCCGCGAGCTGCGGGCGAAATTGCCGGAGGAGGCGGCCATTCGCAGCGAAAAAGTTTTGCATCAGGCGAAAGAGAATGGTAAAGTAAGGGTAGAATTGCATTACGAAGTCATTGAAAATATTGCTGTACCACAACCCATCGTCCAAGGAGATTGAGAATGTCAGAGCAGTTCGTTACGATCAGCCAACATGTGCGAAACCCGCAGGAAGCGGCGGCGCTCTTTGGCGTCCATGACATCCATTTAAAGCGGATCGAGGAAGAGCTCGGCGTGTCGATTGTGACGCGCGGGGAAACGGTCAACGTCTCCGGCACGCCGCAGCAAGTTCAGCTCGTTGATGAATTGCTTCGCCATTTATTGATCGTCATTCGCAAAGGGGCGGCGGTCAGCGAGCGCGACGTTCTTTACGCCATTCAGCTTGCAAAAAAAGGAGCGCTTGACGGCCTTGTTCAGCTGTATGACGAGGAGATTACAAAAAACGCCAAAGGGAAGCCGATCCGCGTCAAAACGTTGGGCCAGCGCTATTATGTTGCAGCAATTGAACAGTATGACTTGACGTTCGGCATCGGCCCAGCCGGCACCGGAAAAACGTATTTGGCGGTCGTCATGGCGGTCAAGGCGTTAAAAAACGGCAGCGTCAAGCGCATCATTTTGACTCGTCCGGCCGTTGAGGCCGGAGAAAGCCTCGGCTTTTTGCCAGGCGACTTAAAAGAGAAGGTTGACCCGTATTTGCGCCCGCTGTATGATGCCTTAAACGATGTGTTGGGAGCGGAGTATACGCAGCGGTTGATTGAGCGCGGCACGATTGAAATCGCCCCACTCGCCTACATGCGCGGCCGGACGCTGGAGGATGCGTTCGTCATCCTTGACGAGGCGCAAAATACGACGCCAGCGCAAATGAAAATGTTTTTGACCCGGCTCGGCTTCGGCTCGAAGATGGTCATTACCGGCGATATTTCCCAAGTCGACTTGCCGAAGGGCGTCGAATCGGGGCTTTCGGTCGCCAAGCGCATTTTGGCCTCCATTGGCGGCATCGCCTTTGTGTTTTTGGAACAGTCGGATGTCGTTCGCCATCCGCTCGTCGCGAAAATTATTGACGCCTATGATGAGGCGGGCTTATAGAACGAGAGCGACGGGATCGGTCTTTTCTTGCAAAGCGAGGGGAAAACCGGTGGGAAGGTTTCGTTTTTTTCTTGAGCGGACAAAAACAGTCCGCTTTGTCCGCTTTTGGCTGTTTTTGCTTTTGGCTGTTCTGTTGTTTGCCGTTTTGTATTGGCAAGTGAAGCCGCGCCAGTATGAGCTGCGCCTGTTTGACGTCGCTAAGGAAACGATCCGTTCGCCGGTGACGGTCGAGGACAAAGAGGCGACCGCCAAGCTGAAAGAAGAGGCGGCGGCGAAAGTAGCGGATGTCTATACGTTAAAAAAAGAATATGCCGAAAACCGGGTCGACCTTCTTTCCTCGCTGTTTGCTGCAATTGAGAGCGTGCAGCACGAGGCGGAGCCGGACCGCTCGCTCGGCGATATGATCGCCAAACTTGAGGAACGGCTGCCGCCGGAATGGCTTGCCTATCTGTCTGCCGCTGAATGGCAACGGTTGCTTGCCGCCTCGCCGGAGGAGCTCAAGACGGCGAAGGAAGCCGCCTTGACCGCGGTGCATGCCGTCATGAGCGAGCGCATTTCCCAAGCGGAACTTGACACGGCGCGGGCGGAAGCGGCCAAAGAGCTTGAATACGCTGCGCTGTCGCCGCCGCTTCGCGAGGCGGTCGCGAAGCTTTGCCGACAGGCGGTCATTCCGAACGTCGTCTACGATCGGGCGGCGACGGAAGAAAAACGGCGGCAGGCGATGGATGAAGTGAAGCCGGTGAAAATTTTGCAAGGGCAAGTGATCGTCGAGGAAGGACAGTTTATCACGAATGATGTTTACCGCCGGCTCGAGCTGGTCGGCTTGCTTGAGAGCGGGCGTCCGTCTTGGACCGCCGCTGGGCTTTTGGTGTTCGTTTTGTTGCTGCTTGCTCCGCTCATTTACTATTTTCGGACGGAAACGACGAATGAAAAGCTGTCGCTTTATACAGCCATTTTTGCGTTGATGATGACGACAATGGCGCTCATTCGCCTTCTGCCATCTAGCGGCGCTGTTTCCATCGGTTGCCTTGTGCCGGCGGCGTTCGGGCCGATGCTCGTCCGCATTTTGCTCGGAGAGCGGCTCGCGATGATGACGACCATCATCGGAGCAGTGTGCGGCAGTTTGCTGTTCAATGAGGAAATTGGAACGGCCGGCGCGGTGTCGGTGTCGTTGATTGTTTACTTTCTTGCCGGCGGCTTGGCCGGGACGTTTTGTCTGCCAAAGGAGCTGGCGAAAGCGAACATTTGGCGGGCCGGCGTGTTTGTCGCCGCGGTCAATATCGTTTCGCTTTTTTCGCTGTTGCTGTTAAAAAACGGCCGCTATTCGCCGACGGAAATCGGTTTGTTGGTGCTGATGGCGGCGGCCTCAGGGGTTTTTTCTGCCATTTTGACGATCGGTCTCTTGCCGGTGTTGGAGGCGGCGTTTGGCATTTTGTCGCCGCTTCGGCTCATTGAACTGTCCAATCCGAACCATCCGCTCTTGCGCAAGTTGCTCACTGAAGCGCCGGGGACGTACCATCATAGCATTATGGTCGCCAATTTGGCCGAAGCGGCGTGCGAGGCGATCGGCGCCGACGGCTTGCTGGCGCGCGTCGCCTGCTACTACCATGACATCGGCAAGACGAAGCGGCCGCGCTATTTCATCGAAAATCAAATAGGCGGCAATCCGCATGACCATTTGTCGCCGCAGTTGAGCAAAAATATTATTATCGCCCATGTCGCCGACGGCGTCGCTTTGCTGCGCAAGCACCGGCTGCCGAAGGAGATCATCGACATCGCCGAACAGCACCACGGCACGACGCTGCTGAAGTATTTTTATCATAAGGCGCGCGAGCAAACCGAGTTTGTCTCGGAAGCGGAGTTTCGTTATCCCGGGCCGAAGCCGCAGACGAAAGAAGCGGCGGTCATCAACATCGCCGACAGCGTCGAAGCGGCTGTTCGCTCGCTATCCAACCCGTCGCAGGAAAAAATCGAGAAGATCGTCCGGTCGATCATCGCTGATCGCTTGCAGGACAACCAGCTGAACGAGTGCGACATTACGCTGAAGGAGTTGGAACTCGTCGCCCGTTCGCTTTGCGAGACGTTAAACGGCGTCTTCCATTCGCGCATCGAATACCCAGAAGTACGAAAGGAAAAGGTGAAGCATGCATGACCATTCACATTGATTTTCTAGATGAAACGAACGAGGTGACCGCTGAGCAAATCGAGACGATCGAGCGGCTGCTCGCTGAGGCGGCGGCCCTTGAAAACGTGCCGGACGGGGCGGAGGTGAGCGTCACATTTGTGGACAACGAACGCATCCGCGCGATGAATCGCGACTATCGCGGCAAAGATGCGCCGACCGATGTGCTTTCGTTTGCTCTTGAGGAGGAAGGGGAAGAAGAGGTTCACATCGTCGGCGCTGATATGCCGCCGGTGCTCGGCGATATCGTCATTTCGATTCCGAAGGCGAAAGAGCAGGCGGCGGCCTATGGGCATTCGTTCATGCGCGAGCTCGGGTTTTTGGCTGTGCACGGTTTCTTGCACCTGCTTGGTTACGATCATGGGACAGAAGAGGAAGAGCGCGTCATGTTCGCCAAGCAGGAAGACATCTTGGCGAGGTTCGGGTTGACAAGATAATGCGCGGCAAACGAGAGCGAGACCGGTTTGCTTGGGCGTGGGCGGGAATGAAGGCGGCGGTGAAAGAGGAAGCTCATTTGCGCTTCCACTTGGCGGCCGCTGTTGTCGCCTTTGCCGCCGGGTGGGTCGTTGGGCTGTCGCGCTGGGAGTGGATCGTGCTGCTCATGACAGTCGGCCCGGTCATTGCGCTTGAGCTCGTCAACACGGCTATTGAGCGCGCCGTCGATTTGGCGACGGGTGAGTTTCATCCGTTGGCGAAAGCGGCGAAAGACATCGCTGCCGCGGCGGTGCTCGCGGCGGCCGGATTTGCGGTTGTGATCGGCATTTTGCTGTTTTGGCCGCATCTTCGCTAAACGAATGAGAGAGAAAATTCTAATTTTTCTGTTACATTTTGATTTCAAATGATGAAATGGATGGCGTTTTTTTGTAAAATAAAAGAAAGCAGCGTTTGCTTGCAGGAAAGGAAGAGTCACTCGTGGAGATTGAGCAGCTCATTGCCGAAGCGAAAAAAGCGCGCGAACTCGCCTACGTGCCGTACTCGAAGTTTCCAGTCGGCGCCGCGCTGTTGACGAAAGGCGGCAGTGTGTACCGCGGCTGCAACATTGAAAACGCCGCCTACAGCGTGTGCAATTGTGCGGAGCGGACCGCGTTGTTTAAGGCATATTCGGAAGGGGAGAAGGAGTTTACGGCTCTTGCGGTCATCGCCGACACTCCCCGCCCGGTGCCGCCGTGCGGCGCATGCCGCCAAGTGATCGCCGAACTTTGCCACGGCGATATGAAAGTCATTTTAGCCAACCTCAAAGGCGATGTGAAAGTCATGACAGTCAGCGAATTGCTGCCAGAAGCTTTTTCAGCGGAGGATTTGCATGCGTAAAGAAGGATACAAATCAGGATTTGTTGCCATTATCGGAAGACCAAACGTAGGAAAGTCGACGTTTTTAAACCGCGTCATCGGGCAAAAAATCGCGATTATGAGCGATAAACCGCAAACGACGCGCAATAAGATTCAAGGCGTGTACACGGACGATGACGCGCAAATCATCTTTATCGACACGCCTGGGGTGCACAAACCGAAGCATAAGCTCGGCGACTTTATGATGAAAGTGGCGCTCAATGCGCTTCGCGAAGTCGATTTGATTTTGTTTATGGTCAATGCCGAGGAAGGATTTGGGCGCGGTGAGGCGTTCATCATCGAACGGCTGAAAGAAGTGGACACCCCGGTGTTTTTAGTCATCAATAAGATCGACCGCGTCCATCCGGATGAATTGCTGCCGCTCATTGACCGATACAAAGATTTGTACCCGTTTGCTGAAATCGTGCCGATTTCGGCTCTTGAAGGGAACAATGTCGACCGCCTGCTTGAGCAAATTAAAGAGCGGCTGCCGGAAGGGCCGCAATATTATCCGCCGGACCAGATTACTGACCATCCGGAGCAGTTTATCATCGCCGAGCTCATTCGCGAGAAAGCGCTTCACTTAACGCGCGAGGAAGTTCCGCACTCGATTGCTGTCGTCGTCGAACGCATCGAGCGGCGAGAAGGATCAGGAACGGTGTACATTAGCGCGGTGATCGTGGTGGAGCGCGATTCGCAAAAAGGAATCATCATCGGCAAGCAAGGCCGGATGCTGAAGGAAATCGGACAGCGGGCGCGCGCTGACATCGAAGCGCTGCTTGGGTCAAGAGTGTTTTTGGAACTGTGGGTCAAAGTGCAAAAAGACTGGCGCAACCGCCTTTCGCAGCTGCGCGATTTCGGGTTCCGTGAAGACGAGTATTGACGGTTAGAAAATTTTACGCGACATAAACCGTTTTTGCCTGAGCCAAGCTATAGGTAGACCACCAATACGCAATGCCTGCAGGCGGAAAGAGGTGTCATTCCATGCTTGAGTTCACGTGGAAGTTGTTTAGCCAAACAGGCAATATCGACACGTACCTCCTATTTAAAGAGTTGGAACGAGAGCAACAGTTTGGCGGTGAAGAGCAAAACGCTGAACAGAAAGAAATCGACCAGCCGATCTCGTAGCATCGTTGTTGGTAGAAGCGGTGGTGATGGGATGTTCGAAACGTGTGAAGCGATCGTCATGCGGACGGTCGATTATGGCGAGACGAATAAAATTGTCACATTGTTTACCCGAGAATGGGGAAAGGTGGCTGCGATGGCAAGGGGAGCGAAAAAGCCAAGCAGCCGCCTTTCTGCTGTTACGCAGCCGCTCTCATACGGCCATTATGTCATCCGCCGCAGCCGCGGCGTCGGCGTTCTTCACCAGGGAGAGCTCATCGACTCGATGCGGGCGCTGCGCGAAGATTTGTTTGCCGCCGCCTATGCGGTGTATATTGTAGAGCTCACCGACAAAAGCACGGAAGAGCAAAAGCGCAATCCGTACTTGTTTGAGCTTCTTTTGCAGACACTACAATATATGAGCGAAGGCCGCGATTTAGAGATTTTGACGTTCATTTACGAAACGAAAATGCTTGCAGTGCTTGGCATTCCGCCGGTGCTGGACCGTTGCGCCCGCTGCGGGGCGACGGAGGGGCGCTTCTCGTTTTCCGTCAAGGAGGCGGGCTTCCTTTGCCATCGCTGCGAGGCGTCCGATCCCCATCGGTTCCCGCTCTCTTCGGCTTCCGTCCGGCTGTTGCGCCTCTTTTTTCATATCGATCTTGCTCGGCTTGGGTCCATATCGGTGAAAGAAAGCACAAAGATGGAGCTGGGCGCCGTATTGTCCGCCTATTATGATGAATATGCCGGCCTGTCGCTGAAGACGAAGCGTTTTTTGCAGCAAATCGGTGAACTGAAAGACAAGCTCAGCCCCGACGGAGGGCAAGGAGCATCATTTTCATTGTGAATGGGGCGTGTAGTATAATATAAATGAGAGTGATAGCGTGTGGGACCTTTTTTGGCAAGGTGGTGAACGACGATCGAACTAAATAAACGCCAAGAGCAGATTTTGCAAATTGTGAAAGACTACGGGCCGATCACCGGAGAAAGCATCGCTGAGAAACTGAACTTGACGAGGGCGACGCTGCGGCCGGATTTGGCCATCTTGACGATGGCTGGCTACTTGGAAGCGCGGCCGCGCGTCGGCTATTTCTATACGGGAAAAACCGGCAAGCAGCTGTTCGCCGATAAAATGAAAAAGATGAAAGTCGAGGATTACCAATCGATTCCGGTTGTCGTCAATGAGAATGTGAGCGTCTATGATGCGATCGTCACAATGTTTCTAGAGGACGTCGGCACGCTGTTTGTCGTCGATGACGAGTCGTTGCTTGCGGGCGTTTTGTCGCGCAAAGATTTGTTGCGCGCAAGCCTTGGCAAGCAGGAACTGACGGCGATCCCGGTCAATATTATTATGACGCGGATGCCGAACATCGCCGTTTGCTACAAGGACGACCCGCTCATTGACGTGGCTGAACAGCTGATTGAAAAACAGATCGATGCCATGCCGGTCGTGCGCAAAACGGAGAAAGGATATGAAGTGATCGGCCGTATTACGAAAACGAATATAACGAAAGCATTCGTGTCGCTAGCCAAAGAGGACTAATCCAAACAAAGGAGGAGAAGAATGAACCAGCGCCTTGTTTACGTCGTATCCGATTCCGGCGGAGAAACGGCCGAGCTTGTCGTCAAAGCGGCGGCCAGCCAGTTTCACGCCTCGCCGATTCAAGTGAAACGCGTCCCGTATGTGGAAGATAAAACGACATTGGCTGAAGTCGTCGCTTTAGCGAAAATGAACCGCGCCATTATCGCGTTTACGCTCGTCGTTCCGGAGATGCGGGAATTCTTGCTCGCCGAAGCGGCGCGCGAAGGGGTCGTCGCATACGATATCATCGGTCCGCTCATTGAAAAGATGAGCCATTTGTTCCAGCTGACGCCAAGATATGAGCCGGGTCAAGTGCGCGTACTTGACGAAGATTACTTCAAAAAGATTGAAGCGATCGAATTTGCCGTCAAATACGATGACGGGCGCGACCCGCGCGGCATTTTGCGCGCCGATATCGTGCTCATCGGCGTATCGCGCACATCGAAAACACCGCTGTCGCAATATTTGGCGCATAAGCGGCTGAAAGTGGCGAATGTGCCGATCGTTCCAGAGGTCGAGCCGCCGGAGCAGCTGTTTCGAGTCGGTCCGGGGAAATGCTTCGGTTTGAAAATCAGTCCGGATAAACTGCTTTCGATCCGCCGCGAGCGGCTGAAATCGCTCGGCCTGAACGATCAGGCGATTTACGCCAATATGGATCGAATCAAAGAGGAGCTCGCTTATTTTGATGAAGTCGTGAAAAAAATCGGCTGCGACGTCATCGATGTGACGAACAAGGCGGTCGAAGAGACGGCGAGCATCATTATGAAAAAGTTGAAGCGCTAGCTTCGCCTCATCCGCACGATTTCTTGATTGGAGTCGTGCGTTTTCTTATGGCATATTGCCGCCACTTATATTATAATAAAAAATTGCGAGAAAAATGACCTATATAGGTTTAGAGCGGCCATGAGACGAGTAAACTATTTATAGCCGCTTGTCAAGAAGAACGAAAAAAAGATTTTCGACAAAGTTGTCAATCATTCGGCAAAAAAGCAGGATTTTTTTGCGATGGTGTAGAATAATAGGGGGTGTAAAGCAACCCTTGCTTTGAGAGCGCGGTCATCTGCTGCATAAGATCGTCAAGAAAAAAGTGAAATTTTCTTTTTCTTGCTGAAATATAATATACCGAAGCGCATCTTCGAGATGCACCGCTCTGATGAATCTTTGTCCAGACGGCGGGCTGAGGGGCGGGAAGCGGATGATCAAGCCAGCCGACTTTACGGGCAAGGGGGCGAAACGAACGTTTTGAAAAAATTTGTCGAAATGGAAAGGAAAATCGGCTTGCTGCCGAGAATAAATACGATACGGGGTTGTTCGTATGGGACATCGCATTCCCGAGGAAACGATTGAAGCCATCCGCCGCGGCGTTGACATCGTTGACGTCATTGGCGAATACGTCCAGTTGAAAAAGCAAGGCCGCAACTATTTTGGCTTATGCCCGTTTCACGGAGAAAAGACGCCATCGTTTTCCGTTTCCCCAGAAAAGCAAATTTTCCACTGCTTCGGCTGCGGGGCAGGGGGGAATGCCTTTACGTTTTTAATGGATATCGAAGGCATTCCGTTTGTGGAAGCGGCGAAACGTCTTGCGGCCAAAGCAGGGATCGACTTGTCCGCCTATGAGCTGGACAGCCGCGGGAGTGATGGCAGCCGAGCCGACGAGGCGAAGGCGATGGTCGAAGCACACACGTTGTTGAAACGATTTTACCATCATTTGCTTGTCCATACAAAAGAAGGACAAGCCGCGCTCGATTATTTGCAGGTGCGCGGGTGGACAAAAGAAACGATCGACCGATTTGAAATCGGCTATGCGCCGGATGTTCCTGATGCCGCCGTCAAACTGCTGGAGAGCCGTTCGTTTCCGTTGGTGTTGATGGAAAAGGCGGGCTTGTTGGTGAAAAAAGAAGACGGGCGATACGTCGACCGCTTCCGGAATCGGATTATGTTTCCGATCCATGATCATCGCGGCGAGACGGTTGGTTTTTCCGGCCGTCTGCTCGGCGACGGGCAACCAAAGTACATGAACAGCCCAGAAACGCCGATTTTCCGCAAAGGCACGCTTTTGTATTTTTTTCACGAGGCGCGCGTGTCAATCCGCAAGCGTCAAGAGGCGCTGCTCGTTGAAGGGTTTGCCGATGTCATCTCTGCCGTGCAGGCCGGCGTTGACTATGTGGTGGCAACGATGGGAACGTCGTTGACCGAGGAGCAGGCACGCATTTTGCGCCGCCATGCTGAAACGGTCACGATTTGCTATGACGGCGACAGCGCCGGAACGGAAGCCGCCTGGCGCGCCGCCGAACAATTGAGCGCGTTCGGGTGCCGCGTGAAGGTAGCGTTGCTCCCGGACGGGCTGGATCCAGATGAATATATACGCACTTGCGGCGCCGACCGTTTTGCCGAAGAGATCGCCGCCGCCCGGCCGCTCATGGCGTTTAAAATGGATCGTTTGCGGCGGGGAAAAAATTTGCAGGAAGAAGGCGACCGGCTCCGTTATATCGAGGAAGCGCTCCGAGAAATCAGCAAGCTGTCGAGCCCGGTGGAAAAAGATTATTATATGCGCCAGCTTGCGGATGAGTTTTCGTTGTCGCTCTCCGCGCTTTACGAACAGTTGTCCCGCTCCAAGCCGGAACAGCCAAAGCCGCAGGTGAACGACGGCGGAAAACCGGCCCAGCCGGCATTGACGAAAAAATTGCTTCCGGCCTTTCAAAATGCCGAGCGGTTGCTGCTTGCCCATATGATGCGGAGCCGCGATGTGGCGTTCATCGTTCAGGAGAAGGTCGGCGGCCGATTTAATATCGAAGAGCATCGGGCGTTGGCTGCTTACATTTACGCCTTTTACGAAGAGGGGCATGAAGCCGACCCCAGCGCGCTCATGTCTCGGCTTCCCGGCGAGTTGCGGACGCTGGCGAGCGAGCTGTCGCTTTTGTTGGTCGCAGACGACGTTTCCGAGCGGGAGCTTGCCGATTGCATCCGGCATGTGTTGAATCACCCGAAATGGTTAATGCTAAAGGAAAAAGAGCAAGAAAAGACGGAAGCGGAGCGAAGAAAAGACTTTTTGACGGCCGCCCGCATCGCGAAAGAGATGATTGAGATGAAAAAAATGTTATCTTCTTCATAACATGGTGGTATGAGTTTTTAAAGGAGGTAATGAAATGGCTGAAAAACCAGCCCAATCAAAGCAGGCTGAAGCTGCCGGCGAATCGCTTGAACAAGTGAAAGAGCAACTCGCTGAGCTCGGCAAAAAGCGGGGGATCCTCACCTACGAGGAAATCGCTGAGCGGTTGTCTGGCTTTGATTTGGACTCCGACCAGATGGATGAGTATTATGAATACCTCGCTGAGCAGGGCATTGAAGTGATCAGCGAATCCGACCTTGAGGCCGATCCGGACATCGACGACTTGGCCAAAGAGGAAGAATTCGACTTAAATGACTTGTCCGTTCCTCCCGGCGTCAAAATCAATGACCCGGTGCGCATGTACTTGAAGGAGATCGGCCGCGTGCCGCTGTTGTCGGCGGAAGAAGAAATCGAGCTGGCGAAACGGATCGAGCAAGGCGATGAAGAAGCGAAACGCCGGCTGACGGAAGCGAACCTCCGCCTCGTCGTCAGCATCGCCAAACGGTATGTCGGCCGCGGCATGCTCTTTCTTGATTTGATTCAAGAAGGGAACATGGGGCTGATCAAGGCGGTCGAAAAGTTTGACTATCGGAAAGGCTACAAGTTCAGCACGTACGCGACGTGGTGGATCCGCCAAGCCATCACAAGGGCGATCGCCGATCAGGCGCGGACGATCCGCATCCCGGTTCATATGGTCGAAACGATCAATAAACTGATCCGCGTCCAACGGCAATTGCTTCAAGACCTCGGGCGCGAACCAACGCCGGAAGAAATCGCCGAGGAAATGGATTTGACACCGGAAAAAGTGCGGGAAATTTTGAAAATCGCCCAAGAACCGGTGTCGCTCGAGACGCCGATCGGCGAGGAAGATGACTCGCATCTTGGCGATTTCATCGAAGACCAAGACGCGACATCGCCATCCGAGCACGCTGCTTACGAGCTGTTGAAAGAGCAGCTCGAAGATGTGCTTGATACGCTGACGGATCGCGAGGAAAATGTGCTGCGTCTCCGCTTCGGGCTTGACGACGGACGGACGCGGACGCTCGAAGAAGTCGGCAAAGTGTTCGGCGTGACGCGCGAACGCATCCGTCAAATTGAAGCCAAAGCGTTGCGCAAGCTGCGCCATCCAAGCCGCAGCAAACGGCTGAAAGACTTTTTAGAGTGACCGTTTTGTTCGATAGTTTACTTCTTCGGAAGTAAACTATTTTTTCTTTCTTTATGGGAAAGGTGGTCTATCTATGAATCGGCAACGACGGGAAACGATCATCCAAGAAATCGAATATTGGAAACGTTCGCGCCTTCTGCCGGAACATTATTGCGACTATTTGCTCGCGTTGTACACGGAAGGAGACGCCCGTTCGCACGGACGACGGTGGCGCAGCTCGCTCGCCGCTGGTCTCTGTTTATTGCTTCCAGCCGCTGCTCTTGTCATTTATTTTACTGAATTGTCATTCGTTTTGCAAACGCTCCTTTTCGCCCTATTTTTGGCTGCCTGCTTGTTCTTTTGTTGGCGGTGGCGGAACAAGCGAGAGCTCCTTCACTTTCCGCTCATCGGAAGCGCCTGGATTTTGCTTGTGGCATCCATTCTTGAGGTTGATCGGTATTTTCCCAGGCAAACGGGTGCGCTAGTAGCTGTCGTGCTCGGAAACTGTGTTCTCTGGTTTGTTGTCGGCCGCCTGCTTCACCTTCGCTACTTTTCGCTCGCCGCTGTCAGCGGGGCGTTGCTTGTAACCGCCGCCATCTGGTGGCGCTGAGGCGTGTTGTTGCCATTTCGGCAACTTAGGGCTTTTCCTTGTCCATTATTTACAGTAAAATAAAATTGTTTGCAGCGTTCTTCATTATACATAAAGGAGGTAAAAGAGATGAACCGCAATCCGCTCATCCCGTTTTTCATCATCATGGCATTCGGGATTGTGCTGACGTTCGTCTTGTCGTTTAAAGGGCTAGGCGATGCGAAGGAAATGGCCAAAGAGAAAAAAGGCGGCGAAAAAACGGAACAAACGGCCGAATTCAACCCAGAACAGTTTTACCAACAAACGTGTTCTGGCTGTCACGGCCAAAACTATGAAGGCGGCGTCGGTCCATCGTTGAAAGGGGTCGGGCAACGGATGTCGATGGACCAAATTAAAGACGTCATCCAACACGGGCGCGGCAACATGCCACCAGGGCTTGTGCCGGCGGATAAAGCCGATGCCATGGCGAAATGGCTCGCCGGTTTAAAATAATGGATGGTGAACATCCCTTTGCTTTTTGGCAAGGGGATGTTTTGTTTAGTACAATAGAGGCGCGCGGTGTTGGAGAGGAAAGGAGGGGAAGGCGAACCGCCTTCGCGCTGCAGGTGGCGGAAGGTTGGTAGCCATTGCGGTGCTATGAACGAATTTCGCCTGTCGAAACGGCTGGAAACGGTCGCCTCATTCATTCCAAAAGGGGCGGTGCTTGCTGACATCGGATCGGATCATGCGTATTTGCCTTGCTATGCCTGCTTGCACGGCTACGCATCAAAAGCCATTGCCGGCGAGGTGGCGGACGGACCGTTCCGCCTAGCGCAGCAGCAAGTCGAGAAGTCCGGGCTTTCTCATCTCATTTCCGTGCGCAAAGGGGATGGGCTTTCGATCCTTGCCCCGGGGGAGGTGAACTGCATCACGATCGCCGGCATGGGTGGGGCGCTTATCGCCCGCATTTTGGGCGACGGAAAGGAAAAGCTTGCCGGTGTCAAACGGCTCATTTTGCAACCGAACATCGGTGCGGAACTTGTTCGCCGTTGGCTTCTTGATCATGGGTGGGAGCTCGTGGCTGAGCGCATTTTGAAAGAAGATGGGCAAATTTATGAAGTACTCGTCGCCGAGCCTGGCGCCCCCCGACGGCCGTATCGCCATCTCGAGGCGGAGCTGCTCCTTGGACCGTTTTTGCGCCGGGAAAACAGCGAGGTGTTCCGCGAAAAGTGGAAGCGCGAGATTGAAAATTGGAAACGGATCATCGCTGATTTGACGGCCAAAGGGCAAAGTGAAGCGGCTGAGCGGAAAAAGCGTGAACTGGAGAGAAAAGTTCAATTGGTGGAGGAGGCGTTGTTATGAGCCGCGTTCCGTACGGTTATGAAATCATTCAGCTTCTTGAGCAGCTTGCTCCGAAACAGTTGGCGATGGAAGGGGATCGGATCGGTCTGCAAATCGGGACGCTAAACAAGCCGGTCAAAAAAGTGATGATCGCTCTTGATGTGCTCGAAGATGTCGTTGTCGAAGCGATCGATCAGCAAGTGGATTTAATCATCGCCCACCACCCGCCGCTGTACCGCCCGCTGAAGCAATTGCTGACTGATGATGGGCACGGGCGGATGATCGCCGCGTGCATCAAGCATGACATTGCGGTGTACGCCGCCCATACGAATTTGGATGTGGCCGATGGCGGTCTGAACGATTGGCTTGCCGAGGCGCTCGGCTTAAACGATACGGCTGTGCTTGTGCCGACGTATACCGAACCGTTGAAAAAGCTCGTTGTTTATGTGCCGGTGACGCATGCTGAGGTGGTGCGGAAGGCCTTAGGCGATGCCGGCGCCGGGCATATCGGCCGCTACAGCCATTGCACGTTCAACAGCCGCGGCGTCGGCACGTTTTTGCCGCACGAAGGAGCGCGGCCGTTCATCGGCGAGCAAGGGCGGCTCGAGGAAGTTGAGGAAGTGCGCATCGAAACGATCGTGCCGGCCTCTCTTGAACGGGAAGCGATTCAGGCGATGCTGGCTGTTCATCCGTATGAGGAAGTGGCCTATGATATCTATCCGCTTGACAATGAAGGCCGCCGCTTCGGGCTCGGGCGCATTGGCCGGCTGCCGCAGCCGGTGACGCTTGGCGCTTTTGCCGAGCAGGTGAAAACGGCGTTTTCCGTTCCGGCGGTGCGCGTCGTTGGCCGGCTGGATGATCTCGTGCAAACGGTCGCGGTGCTTGGCGGGGATGGGAATAAGTTTGTCGCTGCCGCCGCATCGGCCGGGGCGGACGTATACGTGACAGGGGATGTGTATTACCACACCGCCCATGACGCCCAAGCGCTCGGCCTTCACATCATTGATCCGGGACATAATGTAGAAAAAATCATGAAAGAAGGCGTAGCCCGATACTTAATCACTGAGCTCTCGAAACGTCAATGGGAGGCGGAAGTGGTTGCTTCCAGCGTCCATACTGATCCGTTTCAGTTCGTATGAACGGCCAACGAAAAAGGCTGTCCTGGATGAGCGGTTCAACCGTTTGTCCAAGACAGCCTCTCTTTATGGATGAAACAACCGTCACTCTTCTTTCTTTGTTTTCACTTTCGGCAAGATTTTTTGCAGCGGCACTTTCCGTTCCCTCTTCCATGTCGATGGGTCGTTCGGGTCAAACTGCTCCAAAAAGTCGATCACTTCTTTCGTAATCGGCGTCGGGGTGGAAGCGCCGGCGGTGACAGCGACTTTTTTCGCATCTTTAATCCAGTTGATGTCGATTTCCGTCACATCAGCGACGCGATACGCCTTCGTGCCGGCGATCTCTTCCGATACTTGGGCGAGGCGGTTCGAGTTGTTGCTGCGCGGGTCGCCGACGACGATCGTCACATCGGCTTCCTTCGCCTGCTCAGCGACCGCTTCTTGTCGGAGCTGGGTGGCCAGGCAAATTTCTTTATGCATTTCCACGTGCGGGTATTTTTCTTTCACTTTCGCCATGATATCGGCGACGTCCCATTGGCTCATCGTCGTTTGGTTCGTCACCATGATGCGCTCATTGTGAATGGACAGCCGTTCGACATCATCGATGGTTTCCACAAGATGGATTCTTTCCGGATTGATGCCGACCGCTCCTTCCGGTTCCGGATGTCCTTTTTTGCCAATATAGATGATATCGTAGCCATCGGCGAGCTTTTGTTCGATGAGCCGATGCGTTTTTGTCACATCGGGGCATGTCGCATCAATCGTGACAAGTCCCTTTTCGAGCGCTCGTTTTTTCACTTCCGGTGAGACGCCGTGGGCGGTGAAAATGACGGTGCCATGGTCGATTTTTTCCAAAATTTCCAAACGATTTTCTCCATCGAGCGTGATGATGCCTTCTTCGGCAAACGCGTCCGTGACGTGCTTATTATGGACGATCATGCCGAGAATGTAAATAGGACGCGGCAAAGATGGGTCCAACGCCGCGTTGCGGGCGATGACCATTGCATCGACCACCCCGTAGCAATACCCGCGCGGGGTAATTTTAATCACTTCCATCATATTCCCTCCCTGCCGCCGGTTGTGCGGCGGTTGTTCACCTTCCATTATATCGGAGCACCGGGGAGAAGACAAAGAATAACCGCCCTAAACAGCGGGTGCGCTAGGGCGGGGAAAGAAACTAGATATACAGTTTCGGCTTGGACGGCTTCGGGGCGGCCGGTGCTTCTTTTTCTTGCGGCTCTTCGCGCTTTGCCTGCGGAACGGAGCGTTTTTTTGGCGCCTTGGCGGCCGGCTTTTGTTTCGTTTCGTTGGCCGGTGCGCTTTCCGACGTTGTTTCGCCTTCCCCTTCATCGGCCGGTTTCAACTCGCGGAAAATGCGGATCATCGCCGGAAGATTGCGGATGAGCGGTCCATACTGTTGCACCATCGGCATGACGTTTTGTGCGATGCCAAGCATTTTTTGCACGTTGTTTAACATGCCAACCAAGCCGCCGCCCGTGTTGGATGCGGCGGTGTTAGCGGCGTTGGACAGCAACGGCAGCCCCCAAGGAGACGATGCAGCAGCCGGCGGCTGCCCGCGCGAAAACAAGCGGGCCAAGAAGCCGCCGGGGCCGCTGGGGCCAAAAGGCGGCGCCGGCATACGGGCGAACGGGGATGGCGGCCTTCCGGCAAACGGAGAAGGCATCATCGGGGGCCGACTGTATCTCATAGCAGCTTCCTCCTTTCGGTCGTGCGGATGAACGAATGTCCTCCTTTCTACAATATGCGGGCAAGGCGGGAAAGGTTTGTTGCAGGATCGTCTTTAGTTGCGGCAGGGGGCAGCGATTCGCTATAATGGTGAAGCGGACGAAGCGGTGCCCATATGCCATTTGAAACGTTAACGTTTACGCTCTTTTATGGAGCCAGCCGGTATTTGATCGACTGTCGGGTGACCGAACCATACCGCTTCCAGACCGATGCATGGATTTGTGAAACGGTTGGTTGTTCCGTCTTCCGTCGCGTCAAAGCTTGCCGCCGACAGTCGGAAAAATAGACGGCACGCTTTTGGGCCAACGAGATGGGAAACCTTCCAGTTGCGTTTATTTAAATAGAAGGGAGTGGTGCTTTATGGCAGAAACGCAGTTTACTCGTTTTCCGTTTCAACCGTTTATCATCGAAGCGATCAAGACGCTTCGTTTTTATAAACCGACGGAAATTCAAGAGCGCATCATTCCGGGGGCGCTGCGCGGCGAAAGCATGGTCGGCCAATCGCAAACCGGAACGGGAAAAACACATGCGTACTTATTGCCGATCATTGAAAAAATCAAGCCGGAACGCGCCGAAGTGCAAGCCGTCATCACGGCGCCGACGCGCGAATTAGCGACGCAAATTTACCACGAAACGCTGAAAATCACGAAGTTTTGCCCGAAAGATCGGATGATCGTCGCCCGTTGCTTGATCGGCGGGACGGATAAGCAAAAAGCGCTCGAAAAGCTCAACGTGCAGCCGCATATTGTCATCGGCACGCCGGGGCGCATCAACGATTTTATCCGCGAACAGGCGCTTGATGTGCATACGGCCCACATCCTTGTCGTCGATGAAGCCGACTTGATGCTCGATATGGGCTTTATCACGGATGTCGACCAAATCGCCGCCCGGATGCCGAAAGACTTGCAAATGCTCGTCTTTTCAGCGACGATTCCGGAAAAGCTGAAGCCGTTTTTGAAAAAATATATGGAAAACCCGACCTTTGTCCACGTCAACCCGAAACAGACGGCGAACGAAAACATCGAACATGTGCTCATCCCGCTGCGCGGACGCGAGAAAACAAAACTTCTCCGTGATGTGCTCCTCAGCTACAACCCGTATTTGGCCATCGTATTTGTCAACACAAGGAAAATGGCTGACGAGGTCGCCGACCGTCTCGCTGAGCAAGGATTGAAAGTCGGCGTGCTGCACGGCGATTTGACGCCGCGCGAGCGGAGAAAGATGATGAATCTCATCCGCGATTTGGAGTTTCAATATGTCGTCGCGACCGATTTGGCGGCGCGCGGCATCGATATTGAAGGCGTCAGTCATGTCATCAACTACGAGTTGCCTGATGATCTGCAGTTTTATATTCACCGCGCCGGACGGACGGCGCGCGCTGGCTATAGCGGCATTGCGGCGACGATTTACGAGCCGTCTGACCAAGATGCGATTGCCCGATTGGAAAAAATGGGAATTTCGTTTGTCCACCGTGATCTCGTGCGCGGCGAATGGAAGGAGCTGCCGCCGTGGAACCGGCGGAGCAAGCGGGCGGGCGAAAAGGATGACGAACTGGCGCTGCTTTTCGCCAAACTGAAAAAAACGAAGCAGGTGAAGCCGGGCTACAAAAAAAAGCTGCGCGCGGAGCTGGAGAAGAAGAAAAAGCGGCTTGGCCGCTTCAAAAAATCATAATCGCCGTCCGCCTTTAACGCAAAGAAAAGGGAGAGAAGAACATGTTAAAAATCGGTTCACATGTTTCCATGAGCGGAAAGAAAATGCTGCTGGCCGCCAGCGAAGAAGCGGTCTCCTACGGAGCGAACACGTTTATGATTTACACTGGGGCGCCGCAAAACACAAAGCGCAAGTCGATTGAAGAGCTCAACATCGAAGCCGGGCGCCAGCATATGCAAGCGCACGGCATCGAAGAGATTGTCGTCCACGCCCCGTATATCATCAATATCGGCAATACGACCAATCTCGATACGTTTTCGCTGGGCGTCGACTTTTTGCGTGCGGAAATCGAGCGGACGGAAGCCATTGGAGCCAAACAGCTCGTGCTCCATCCAGGCGCTCACGTCGGCGCAGGGGTGGAAGCCGGACTTCGCCAAATTATTCGCGGCCTGAATGAAGTGTTGACGCGCGAACAGAACGTGCAAATCGCCCTAGAAACGATGGCCGGCAAAGGGTCGGAATGCGGGCGGACGTTTGAGGAGCTGGCGTACATTATCGACGGCGTCGTCTATAATGATAAGCTGTCCGTTTGCTTTGATACATGCCATACGCATGACGCCGGCTATGACATTGTTAACGATTTTGACGGCGTTCTTGAGGAGTTTGACCGGATCATTGGTCTTGAACGGTTGAAAGTGTTGCACATCAACGACAGCAAAAACCCGCGCGGCAGCCGGAAAGACCGCCATGAAAACATCGGTTTCGGCCATATCGGGTTTGCTGCGCTCAACTATATCGTCCATCACCCGCAGCTTGAGGATATTCCGAAAATTTTAGAAACCCCATACGTGGGCGAAGACAAACACAACAAAAAGCCGCCGTACAAGCACGAAATCGCCATGCTGCGGGCGCAGTCGTTCGATGACCAGTTGCTTGAAAAAATCAACGCTGGGGCGGAATGAGAAAAGGGCTATGCGCCCTTTTATTTTTTTTGCACGAATTTCAAAAACAGTTCGTTCGCCTTTCGAGCGATGTCCGGTGACGTGATTTTCGCTAACTCTCGCACCCATTTTTTCCGTTCCTCAGGGTCAAAGACGTTAATGTCGTTCGTTCGGGCGAGATGAAGAATTTGTTTCGCTTGGCTCGTCGTGATGGGCAAGCCGTACTCTCGGCTGTACGAAACGAGTTCTTCCGGAGTGATCGTTTTTAATTTTTGCTTGACAAGCTGTTGGTAAATGTTCATCGCAGCCGCCTCCTTGCTTCTGTTCCATCATATGACGTGAATGGAAAAGGCGTGTATGGTATAATGGAAAAAAACAAAAAGGGAAAGGGTGGTAGTTTGGCGCCAAAACAGCATAAAAAAGAACCGCTAGGCCATGTGTTGTATCGGGTGTTGATGATCGCCATCGGCGCCTCTTTGGCGGCGTTTGCCATCGAGCGGCTGCTCGTTCCAAACAAAATGATCGACGGCGGCATCATTGGCATATCGCTGATTCTGGACTACTTGACTCCGGACGAATGGCGGCTGCTCAATTTCGCCACGCTCGTCATCCTCTTAAACGCCCCGTTCATGTATTTCGGCTATAAGCAAATTGGGAAAACATTCATGCTGTCAACGATTTTAGGCGTCGTGATCCTCGGCGTCACCGAACGGCTGTTTCACCATCTTTCCCCGCTGACAACCGAGCCGATTTTGGCCACCGTTTTTGGCGGGTTGTCGCTCGGTCTTGGCGTCGGATTGGTCATCCGTCATGGCGGATCGCTCGATGGGACGGAAATTTTAGGAATTTTGATGACGAAAAGAATCCCGTTTTCGGTCGGCGAGTTTGTCATGTTTGTCAACGTTTTTATTTTTGGCTGGGCGGCGTTTGTGTTTGGCCTCGAGCCAGCCATGTATTCGGTGATGACGTACTACATCGCCTCAAAAACGATCGATGCGGTCATTGAAGGGCTTGACGAGACGCGGGCGGCCTTTATTGTGACCGATCATTATGAGGAAATTTCCGACGCCATTTTGCACCGGCTCGGCCGCGGGACGACGAAATTGCTCGGCAAAGGCGGATATACGGACGAGCAAAAGGAAATCATTTATGCAGTCGTCACGCGCTTGGAAGTGACAAAACTAAAATCGATCGTCAATGAAATCGACCCAGATGCGTTCATCACCATTATGCCGACGCATGAAGTGCGCGGCGCCCGCTTTAAATCAGCGATTCATTGAGGTTTACAAAACGCGGATGGTGGGGTATACTTGCATAGTGAAGCAAATCGGAATGATTCTGAATTAGCAAGGGAGAACCGCCATGGAAAATGGGCTTGTTGTGCAAATTGAGGATGTGTCGTTCCGCTATGAAAACGAGAACGTGCTTGAGCATGTTAGTTTAACGGTGCCGAAAGGGGCATTTTTAGGATTGGTCGGCCCGAACGGCTCGGGAAAATCGACGCTGCTCAAATGTGTGCTCGGCTTGTTAAAACCGAACAGCGGCCGCATTTTTTTGTTCGGCGAGCCGATTGAATCGTTTCGCGAATGGCATCGGATCGGTTTCGTGTCGCAAAAAGCGAACAGCTTCAACCGCAGCTTTCCGGCGACGGTTGAGGAAGTGGCGGCGAGTGGGTTGGCGGCCAAACGCGGCTTATTTCGGCCGCTGACAAACGAAGACCGCCGTGCGGTCGAAGCGGCGCTCGCGGCCGTTGGGTTGAGCGGCCTGGCAAAGCGCAATATCGCGGAGCTGTCCGGCGGCCAGCAACAACGGGTATTTATCGCCCGCGCACTGGCGAGCAAGCCGGATTTGCTCATTTTAGACGAGCCGACGGTCGGCGTGGATGCGCGCCATGTGCACGAATTTTACGAACTGCTCGGCGACTTGAACCGCCGCGGCTTGACGCTTATCTTAGTGACGCATGACATCGGGACGATCACGGACCGGGTGACCGATATCGCCTGTTTGAACAAGCGCCTCTATTTCCATGGAAAGGCGGAAGAGTTCGAACATCTTGGCAACGAGGCGATTTCGCAGTTTTATGGCCATCCGCTCCACGTCCTCTCTCACGAGCATGAACGGGCGGAATGAAACGGTGACGGTGGAGGAATGACACGTGTGGGAAGCCATTTGGCAATACGAATTTTTGCGCAATGCGTTTGTTGCCGGCGTTTTGACCGGTTTTACGGCGCCATTGCTCGGCGTTTTTATTGTCGTTCGGCGGCTGTCGCTCATCGCTGATGCATTGAGTCATGTGACGCTTGCGGGCATTGCCGCCGGGCTCTTGCTTGAAAAAACGATTCCGGCAGCCGCGAGCTGGAACCCGCTTTACATCGGAATGGGGTTTTCCGTCGTCGGGTCGCTGTTTATCGAAAAGCTGCGCGCTGTGTATCGGCATTATGAAGAGCTTGCGATTCCAATCGTGTTGTCGTCCGGTCTTGGCTTGAGCGTCATTTTCATTTCGATGGCCAACGGGTTTACGACCGATTTGTTTTCGTATTTATTCGGCAGCGTCAGCGCCGTCAGCCGTGCTGACGTTTGGACAGCGTTTGCTGTCGCCGCAGCTGCCGCGATGGTGATTTTGACGTTTTACAAAGAGCTGTTTCTTCTTTCCTTTGACGAGGAATACGCCCGTGTCTCCGGTGTTCGCACCACATTGATCCATTTTTTGTTTATTGTGCTTGTTGCGCTCGTCATTGCTGCATCGATGCGCATCGTCGGCGTGCTCCTCATCTCGTCGCTCATGACGCTGCCGGTGGCGGCGAGCATCCGCATCGCCAAAAGTTTTAAACAGGTGATCGGGCTTTCGATTTTGTTCGGGGAGCTGGCCGTCATCGCCGGGCTTTGGGCGGCGTATGAGCTAGACTGGGCGCCGGGTGGAACGATCGTCATCGCAGCGGTTGTCATTTTGCTTTTCGCACTCGGATGGAAAAGGGGGCGGCAGCGATGAATATCGACGAAGCGTTGCAGTTGATGAAAGAGAAAGGATTTAAATATACGGAAAAACGGAGACAAATGCTTGAGTTGTTTGCCGAAAGCGACAAATACTTGACGGCCAAAGACGTGCTTGAAGCGCTCCGTCCCGTCTATCCGGGCTTGAGCGTTGATACCGTGTACCGCAATTTGTCGCTCTTTACGCTGCTTGGCATTTTGGAAATGACCGAGCTTTCCGGGGAGAAACATTTCCGTTTTGCCTGCGGCGCCCGCCGCCACCACCATCATTTCATTTGCATCCAGTGCGGAAAAACGAAGAAGATTGACGCTTGTCCGATGGATGGGCTTGCGGCGCAGCTCGATGGGTATGAGATCACTGACCATAAGTTTGAAATTTACGGCACATGTCCGCAATGTCAACAGAGGGGCTGATCCCAAAACGCATTCGCGTTTTGGATCAGCCCCTTGTTTATGGCCGGAGGCGCTGTTCGATTTCTCGCTTTGCTTCAAGCCAGTTATTGACGCGGATGACGTTTTCGGGGAGCGGGCCTTGGTTGTACGGAGTGTCAAACAAAATGACGGGAATGCCGCATGTTTCGGCGATTTCGCAGGCATTATCGTACTTGTCTTCAAAGAAGGCCGACAGCTTATATTGGCGGACGGCGGCGATTTTGTCGTGCGACCCAATCAGATCAATATGGTGGTAATGGACGCCGTGCCGCCGGAACCAGCGCTCGGTGAGATCGTACAAATGGCGGCCACGGGCGCTGATGTAATACAGCTCGTATTTGTCTTTCCAGCTGTCAATCACCTCAAGCGCATAGCGGGCAAGCGGAGCCCTCTCATAAATATCCGCTTCGTTTTCCTCAAGCCAGCGGTCCATTTCTTCCTCCGCCACGCCGTATAACGGCGCCAAATTGTATTGCGTAATGTCGTTTAATGCGAGCTCTTTGCCGAATGCTTCGTTTAAATACGGAATGAACGTGCTCGGACATGTCACCGTGCCGTCAATGTCGATGCCAAGCCGTTTTTTCACCGCTTCATCCTCCTGTTAGAAAATATTCACACTGATAAAATAACGCCGGTTTCTCATACTAATAATGCTTCTTACTTTAGGAAAGCGAGGGAAGCATATGGCAGACGACCGCGAGCGCACGTATAACGGAAGTTACGTGCAATCGATCGGAAAAGAGGAACCAGAACGCAATTTTATGGAAGAAACAGCGGCGGAAGTCGCTGAACCGATTCGCCGCGGCGACGAACGGGACGAAGAACGCGCGGACGGCGCCGGGCTCGGCTGGCTCGCTTTGGCCCTGTCCATCATCGCCTTGTTGATTTGGCCGATTTTGTTAGGAGCGGCCGGCATTATTGTCGGGTTTATCGCGCGCCGGCGCGGCGCAGAGACGCTCGGTGCGTGGGCCATCGGCATCGGCGTCATCGCGATTCTCGTCCGTCTGTTTATTATGCCGTTTTATACGTAAAAAGCGAGGGTGTCCCCAAGTGGGGACGCCCTTTCTCGTTGTGCAGGAACATTCCGCTCATTGGGCGGAGCTGCCTTTCAGAGCGGCTTTGTTTTCCTTTTGCTTTGCAAAGTATTCTTCCGCCAGCTTGTCGATTTCTTTTTTCAGCTCTTCCACCATTTGCTCTTCGGGTACTTTTCGGACGATTTTGCCGTGGCGGAACAACAAGCCTTCGCCACGGGCGCCGGCAATGCCGATGTCGGCTTCCCGTGCTTCCCCTGGTCCATTGACGGCGCATCCGAGCACAGCGACTTTGATCGGCGCTTGAATTTTGGCGATATAGTCCTCGATTTCATTGGCGATGCTGATCAAATCGATCTCAATCCGCCCGCACGTCGGGCAGGAAATGAGCGTCGCCGCATTGGAAGCGAGTCCGAACGTTTTTAAAATTTCGCGCGCCACTTTTACCTCTTCAACCGGGTCGGCGCTTAACGAAACGCGGATCGTATTGCCGATGCCTTTGCTTAAAATGGCGCCGAGTCCAACCGCGCTTTTGATCGTGCCGGAAAAAAGCGTTCCCGCTTCGGTGATGCCGACATGGAGCGGGTAGTCGAACGTGCGCGCCGCTTTTTCGTACGCTTCAATGGCGAGGCGTACGTCGGACGCCTTTAACGAAACGATAATATCGTGAAAATCAAGTTCTTCTAAAATGCGGATATGATATAAGGCGCTCTCAACCATGCCGTCGGCTGTTGGATAGCCATATTTTTCCAAAATGCGTTTTTCCAGCGATCCGGCGTTGACGCCGATGCGAATCGGCACGCCGCGCTCTTTCGCCGCTTTCACGACCGCTTCGACTTTTTCGCGGCGCCCGATGTTGCCTGGATTGATGCGGATTTTATCGACGCCGCCTTCGATCGCTTTCAGCGCCAATTTATAGTCAAAGTGGATGTCGGCGACAAGCGGGATGTTGATTCGCTTTTTGATTTCCGGTATGGCCTCAGCCGCCCGCTCGTCCGGGCAGGCGACGCGGACGATTTGGCACCCCGCTTCCTCGAGGCGGTGGATTTGCGCCACCGTCGCTTCGACATCGTGCGTTTTTGTCGTCGTCATGCTTTGAATGATGACTTCGTTGCTGCCGCCGATTGTCAGCGGACCGACGCGGACCGGCCGAGTCTTTGAACGATGGATGATTTCACCCACGGGAATTCGCTCCTTTAACATTCAAGTCGCTTTCTGCATTATTGTAACAGTGCCATCCGCCGTTTGACAAGCGATTCGCCGTTCAGCGATAGATCGGCACTTTATAAGTTTTCCCGATTTTTAATGTTTGCGCATGTTCGCCTGGATTTAACCGTTCAAAATCACGGATCAGCTGCTCGAGCGGAACGGGCAATGGACCGTTGAGTTCTTTCTCGATGATGGACAACAACGTATCGCCAGGGCGAATGGTCACCGTCCGGTACGGGATGGCCGCCTGTTTCGACTGGACAACGGCTGCCGCTGTTTCAGATGAAGGGTGAAGCGTTCCGATGGCAAGGTCGCGGTAAACGATATAACTGGAAAGAAAGAGAAGCAGGAGAAAAATGAATTTTTTCATGACGCTTCCTCCGCATGCGTATATCTATTTCATATGTATGCTTGTCCAGCGAAAATATGTCTTCCTTAGCAAGGTCGTTGAGTTCATGAGGAAAACACTTCAACAAAAGAATGTCTCCAATTTGAAAAACGGCATCACCGTTCTTCTTTGCCTTCAAGGCTCGCTTGACGGCTTTTTGAAAATATTCCTGTTTTTTGTCTTTACAGAAACTTAACAACTGCTTTATAAGGGCCTAACAATGTCTCGCTACAATGGTCTTGTACGTTGAAAGTACGAAAACAAAACGGGGGGATTTCTGAATGTGGAGCAAACGAGTCAAATTGGGATTGGCCGCCTTGTTGATGACCGGCGTTTTGGCCGGCTGCGGGCAGACTGAAAAGAACAACGCGGGCGGCAATGAAGGAACGGCAAAGAAAGAAGAAACCTACTCCGGCACCATTGCACTAGCAGGATCTACAGCGCTTCAGCCGCTGGCAGAGGAAGCGGCAAACGCGTTTATGGAAAAGTATCCGGACGTATCGATCACCGTTCAAGGCGGCGGCAGCGGTACGGGCGTCAACCAAGTGGCAGCCGGCGCCGTGCAAATCGGCAACTCGGATGTGCCGGCGGCGGAGAAGCTGGACGACAAATCGAAAGCGTCAGAGCTTGTTGACCATAAAGTGGCCGGCATCGCCTTTGCGATTGTGGTTAACGACGATGTGAAGGTCGATAATTTAACGACGAAGCAAATTCAAGATATTTTCAGCGGAAAGATTAAAAACTGGAAAGAAGTCGGCGGACCAGATGAAGCCATTCACGTGATCAACCGTCCGGCGTCATCGGGTACGCGGGCGACATTTGAGAAAACGATCATGAAAGGCGTAAAAATCGATGATTCCATCGGTACGGTGCAAGATTCGAACGGAGCGGTCGAACAGGCGATCAACTCGACGCCGGGCGCTGTCAGCTATGTAGCCATGTCGTATTTAATCGGGGAAAAGAAAAACTTGAAAACGGTCAAAATTGACGGCGTGGAACCGACGGTGGAAAACATCCGCACGGAAAAGTACCCGTTTTGGTCGTATGAATACATGATTACCAAAGGGGAAGCGAAGGAAGAAGTGCGAGCGTTTATCGACTTTGTCAAGAGCGAAGAATTTGCGCCGACCGTTAAAAAGATGGGGTATATCCCGATGACGGAATTGGAGTAGAGAAGGGCGGAAGGCCGGCTCGTTAGGCCGGCCTTTGACAATGGAGGGATGAAGCCATGCAACAAATGCATACGAAACGGCGGAATCGCTGGCTTGAAGAGTACATCGGCCGCACGTTTGCGGTCATCTGCGGCTGGCTGATCGTTCTGATTACGGTGACGATGATCATCTTTTTGGCGGTAAAGGGAATTCAGTCCTTTACGGACAGCGGTCTTTCGCTTTCCGACATGTTGCTTTCGGCGCAATGGGATCCAAACGGCACGCCGCCGAAGTATGGGGCGCTCATTTTTATTGTTGGCTCGATGCTCGTCTCGCTTGGCGCTTTGTTGATCAGTGCGCCGATCGCGTTGGCGTTGGCGATTTTCATGAACTTTATCGCTCCCAAATGGTTCGTTTCGTTGCTCAAGCCGGTGCTGGAGCTGCTTGTCGGCATTCCGTCGGTGGTGTATGGCTGGCTTGGGGTGACGATTCTCGTTCCGCTCTTGCGCGAATGGTTCGGAGGCTCCGGCTTTAGTCTGCTTGCGGGGATCATCGTCCTTAGTATGATGATCTTGCCGACCATCACCAGCATTGCGGCCGACGCCTTGGCCAATGTCCCGATGACGTATATGGAAGCATCATACGGGCTTGGATCTACGCGTTGGCAGGCCATTTCCCGCGTCATCGTTCCGGCGGCGAAAGCCGGGATTGCCACCGGCGTCGTTCTCGGCTTGGCGCGGGCGTTTGGCGAGGCGCTTGCCGTGCAGATGGTGATCGGCAATACGATTAAGCTGCCTTCAGGCCTTGACAGCCCGACGGCGACGTTAACAAGTGTATTGACGATGGATATGGCGAATACGATCAACGGAACACCATGGAACAACGCGTTATGGACATTGGCGCTCATTTTGCTCTTGATCTCGTTTTTCTTCATTGCCGTGATCCGTTTGGTCGGCCCGAGAAAGGAGCGATAAGATGACAGCGCGAATGATCGATAAAGTTTGGACAGGCATTTTCTATGCGGTGGCTGCTGCAGTCATCGGGTTGCTCATGTTCTTTTTTGCCGTTGTGTTGTCGAAAGGAGCGGGGTTTTGGCAACCTGAGTTTCTGTTCGGACGGCCGAGCAATACGCAAGCGGGCGGCGGCATTGGTCCGCAGCTCATCAATTCATTTTATATGTTGGTTGTGACATTGCTTTTGTCGGTTCCGCTTTCGTTGGGAGCTGGAATTTATTTGGCTGAATACGCCAAACAAGGGCGGATCGTCGGGTTCATTCGCCTTTGCTTGGAAACGATGGCATCATTGCCGTCGATTGTCGTCGGGTTGTTTGGATTGTTGGCGTTTGTCACCTTGACGGGTTGGGGCTATACGCTGCTCGGCGGAGCGTTAGCCGTCACGATCATCAATTTGCCTGGATTGACGCGCATTTGCGAAACGGCGATTTTGGATGTTCCAGCCAACATTAAAGAGGGGAGTCTTGCCCTTGGAGCGACGCGCTGGCAGACGTTGGTCAAAGCGGTGCTTCCGGCCGCCATCCCGCAAATTGTCACCGGCGTCATTTTATCGGCTGGGCGCATTTTCGGCGAAGCGGCTGTTTTCATTTATACCGCTGGGCTGACGACTCCGATGCTTCGTTGGGATGCGGATTGGGGCAGCCAGGCCAACCCGCTGAACGTGTTCCGGCCGGCCGAAACGCTGACGGTGCATATTTGGAAATTGAATTCGGAAGGCATTGTCCCAGACGCAAAGCTGATCGCGGCCAAATCGGCGGCTGTATTGATGGTGGCCGTTCTTTTATTCAATTTGGCCGCACGGCTCGCTTCTTCCTTGCTTGCGCGGCATTTCTCCGGGGGGCGGCGCGCGCGTCGAGGACGAGGAGAAAGAAGCAAAGCAGCGTAAGCACAAAAAAAGCTGTCCTGCATCAACAGGCAGCTTTTTTATATTTCCCGTTTGGCTGATGGCACTTCCTTGACTGCCAAAAAGAGAACGACAAGCGAAACGAACCAATGGATCAACGCGCCGTAGGGCACGACCGCTTGCACCGTTTCCATCACGGTGAAAAAGACGGTCGACAGCGTAATGGCGTAAGCCGACATCACCCATGTATGGCGGTAGCGCAGCGTTTTGTCGAGCACGCCGGCAAGAATCAGGCCGAAAAAGGCAAAGATGCACACGCTGATGAATTTCCCGGCGCAGGCGAGCACGTATAAAACGAGCCCAAAAAGCGGGATGAGGACAGGGAGAAGCGACTGAAGACCGGCGATGAACGCGCGAACGTCTTCGTCGGTAATGGTCACATCCGGAAACGTGGCATAGCTGTAATGCTGCGCCTGATGGCCGGCGACGAGCACGGCTTCATGCTTCAAGAGCGCGATGGCGTTCGGAAACTGCTCGACGTTCTCACTCGTCACTTTGCCGGTGCTGTCAAAAATGATCGTAAATCCGCCTTGATCAATATGAATCGGCGTGGCCGCCTCCGAGTGAAGTTCGCCGTTTTCAATCGAAAACGGCGGCAACTCGTTATTCAATAAGGCGCTCGTTGTGCGGATGCCTTCCATAAGCGACGAGGAGACATAGTAAAACGTCGGAAGAATGGACAGCAAAGTCAGCAAAAACAAATAACCGATCGTTTTCCCAATTCCCTGAAATCGAAAGCGGGCGATGTCTTTTGGAGAATATAAGCTTTTCCACAGTTGGACGAATACGTTCATCGCAGACACACCTTTCTTTGTCTCCTTTTCCATTGTAGCCGGGAAAGAGGAAGAATTCAACTTGAGACAAAGAAAAAGCGGGCATCTTCCCGCTTTAGTCAGAAGGCAAATGAAAGGTGCCAAGCAGGGCGCGCCATTGCAACACCCGTTCATTTAGTGCATCGGCTTCGGAACGAATGGCAGCCATGGCATTGTGCTGGCCGTCTGTAAAATGCGAAATTTGCTCCATCGACGAAGCGATCTGTTGGGCGACGGTGGCAATCTCTGCGATATGTTCACGCATTTCGCTGATTTGCCGCTCGGTAGCGGCGAATTGTTCTGAAATTTGCAGCGTATGTGCGGATGAATGCGACACCATTGCGGTGATTTCTTCAAAGGCTTGTTGGCTTTCCGTGAACGTTTTTTTCGCTTCATCGAGTTGTTTTGCGCTTTCTTTCATCGATTGAACCGCGGCCTCGATTTGGCTTTGCACATCTTGAACAATGGATTGAATTTGTGCCAACGCTTGTCCTGTTTGCGCCGACAGCGCTCGGATTTCTTTCGCCACAACGGAGAACCCCCGGCCATGCTCCCCTGCTTTGGCTGCTTCAATGGCAGCGTTTAGGGCGAGCAAGTTCGTTTGCTCAGCGATGCTTCCGATTAATGACAGAATGCTGGCAATATGGCGCGAATGGTCTTTCAATGCATCGATTGTGTACATCGTTTTCGCAATGGATTGTTGCAGGTAAGCCATGTCGCTGCTTGCCCGTTGAACAAGCCGGTTGCCGCTTTCCGCTTGGGAGTGGGCTTGTTCTGTGGAACGACGGGCTTCCTCCATTCGAAAGGACATTTGTTCCATTTCATCCGCCAGTTGTTGAAAAAAAGAGGCGATGTCAGCCGATTTGCGCGCTTGTTGCTCTGCCCCGTACGCCGTGTCTGCCACCGCCGCTGCGATTTGTTCAGAAGCTGCTGTTGTCTCAGAGGATGTTTGGTTTAAAATGTTGGTAGCCGTTGCGATTTGTTCAGAGCTGAAGCGCATATGTTCGATAAGAACGGCCAAATTGCTGGACATCTGATGGAACCCATCGGTGAGGGCGAGAATATCTTTTGTCGCTGCATGCAATTCGATGCGCGACCGCCAATCGCCAGATCCAAGCCGTTCCATGGCTTGCTGGAGCCAAGCAATGGGGCGGGTGGCGCGGCGGATGATCCCCCATCCGGCGAGGCATACGATCAAAATGGAGGAAACAGACCCTGCTAAGTTTGCTGCTTGTTGTTTCAAAAGCGGCCACAAATAGTCCTTTTCTGGAATGGCAATAATGTAGACCGCTCCTTGCAAATCACTTGAACTAGAAAATGCAGCCAGCCATTGGTCTGTATGCAAAACTCCTTGCTTCTTTTTCAATATATCGCGCACGACCTGTTCGGGCAGCGTTTGGTTAGGCGAGGATGGCCGTTTTGCCACCGCCTTTCCCGTTTTCGTTACAATCAATTGCACCGGATGAAGGTGTAAGGCGTGGAATTTCCGTTCATTTAACGTCAATGAATAATTCAGTTTTTGAGAAAACGCTTCATTGGTCGTTGTCGCTTTTAAAATAGAAATTTTTTCAACCATCGTTTCGCTTGATAGCTGCAACTGTTGTTGGATCGACTGAATCGCTGAATGGCGCCCTTGAATATAGCCGATTGAGGTGATGACAAGGGCCGACAACGTCGTTGTAAGCACCATGGCCATCATGACAATGGTCTCAAGTCGAAAGGCGTTCCATAAAGAACCTGATCGTTTCGTTTCCATTTTCGCTGAGTTCCCCCTTAACTGGAAGCTACCTTATACTATAGCTTGTCATTATGAAGAAACGGTCAACGGTGTGTTGAAAATATGTAAACAAAAAGCGAGGACAAGCAAATCGATTGAAACATTGTGCCAACTTTGGTAAGCTAATCTCAAGCGAACGCGTTGGCGTTCGTGTACATAAACCAAAAAGGAGGAGATCGGTATGCCATTTGAATTGCCAGCATTGCCGTATCCGTACGATGCGCTTGAGCCGCACATCGACAAAGAAACGATGAACATTCACCACACGAAGCACCATAACACATACGTTACAAATTTGAATGCGGCGCTTGAAGGGCATCCGGATTTGCAAAACAAATCGCTCGAAGAATTGCTCAGCAATTTGGAAGCCCTTCCGGAAAGCATTCGCACGGCGGTGCGCAACAACGGCGGCGGTCATGCGAACCACTCGCTTTTCTGGACGATTTTGTCGCCAAATGGCGGCGGTGAGCCGACGGGTGAGCTGGCTGAGGCGATCAACAAAAAATTCGGCAGCTTCACCGCGTTTAAAGACGAGTTTTCGAAAGCAGCGGCCGGCCGTTTCGGTTCCGGCTGGGCATGGCTTGTCGTGAACAACGGCGAGCTGGAAATTACGAGCACGCCGAACCAAGACTCGCCGATCATGGAAGGCAAAACGCCGATTCTCGGCTTGGACGTTTGGGAGCATGCGTACTACTTGAAATACCAAAACCGCCGTCCGGAATACATTGCCGCATTCTGGAACATTGTCAACTGGGACGAAGTGGCGAAACGCTACAGCGAAGCGAAAGCGAAGTAATGAACGAAGCGGGGCGAAACGAAACGCCTCGCTTTTTTTTTAGCGACGGGAGGCCGCAGGCAAAGGAAGCGGTTTTCTTTGCGCCGGGTGCATAGCCATAGCAGAAATGGCCACACTACCGGATAGATGAAAAGGGGAGTTTGCAATGGCATTTTTCCAAAAACTAACCGGCCAAGAACAAGTGAACCGCGATTTGTTGCTTTTGCTTTGCATCGGTGGGTTTTACGCGCTCGGTGTTTCCCTGTCGAACACGTTTGTCAACATTTATTTATGGAAACAGACCGGCGATTTCCGCGACTTGGCGCTATACAATTTGGCGATTGTCACGATGCAGCCGCTGACGTTTATTTTCGCCGGCCGGATGGCAAAACAAATTGACCGCATTCTCGTTTTGCGGCTTGGCGTGTCGTGTTTAGCCGTTTTTTTTGTCACCGTTTTATTGGTCGGCTCTCGCGCCCATCAATATTTGCTTTTTCTCGGTGCGCTGCTCGGCGTCGGCTATGGTTTTTATTGGCTGGCATTTAACGTGTTGACATTTGAAATTACCGAACCGGAGACACGCGACTTTTTTAACGGTTTTTTCGGGGTGTTGACCTCATCAGCCGGCATGATCGGGCCGATTGTCGCCGGCTATATGATTTCATCGCTCGCCGGTGCGAAAGGGTATACGTTCGTTTTCTCGCTGTCGCTCGGCTTGTTTCTTGTCGCTGTGTTGCTCAGTTTTTTCTTGAAGCGCCGCGCGGCCGCGGGGAAATATTTGTTCGTCCGCATTTTAAAGGAGCGGAATGAAAACCGGAACTGGCGGCTCATTACGAATGCCCACTTTTTTCAAGGATTGCGCGAAGGCACGTTTGTGTTTATCATTTCCGTGCTTGTGTACGTCACTTCTGGAAGTGAATGGGCGCTCGGCAAATTCGGGCTTGTCAACTCGTTTGCATCGTTTGTCGCCTATTATGCCGTCTCCCGGCTGATCAAGCGTGAATATCGGATGAAAGCGATTTTGCTGGGAGGAGCGCTGCTATATGGGGCGATTTTTTTGATCGTTTTCCATCCGACCTATCCGCGCCTCATTCTTTATGCCATCACGATCGCCATTGCGTATCCATTGCTGCTTGTTCCGTATTCCTCCTTGACGTTTGACGTCATCGGAAAGAGCTGGAAATCGGCCGAGGCGCGCGTCGAATACATCGTTGTCCGCGAATTGTTTTTAAACGCTGGACGGGTGGCGTCGATTTTAGCCTTTTTGACGGCTGTGGCGCTCTTTGGCGAAGAAGCTGGCATCCGCGTGTTGATGTTTGTGTGCGGAGCCGGGCATTTGGTGATTTATTGGTTTGTCCGCCGCATTCGCTTCACCGATGGTTGTTCAGAGCGCGGCCGGCGCGAGCGGCTGTTGCTTCGGCCGAAGCTGGCCGGCGAACGAGGCCGTTCGCCGGTGTGAGGGGCCAAGTTTTTCCCTAGCCATGCCCGCCTTTTTCTTTTACAATAGGGGGAGGGAAAGGAGGACCGGGGGATGAAACGGAAAAAGCGGGCGCAAGTGCCGATTCGGTTAAACATTTTGTTCTTCTTTGTTTTTTTGTTGTTTTCAGCGCTGATTTTGCGCCTTGGCGTCGTGCAGATCGTCTACGGTGAAGATTATCGGCGCGAAGTGGAGCGAACGCAGGATGAAATCGTCAGCACGCCGGTGCCGCGCGGCAAAATTTACGATCGGTTCGGCCGCGTGATCGTCGACAATACGCCGCAAAAGGCGATTACGTACACGCGCTCCAAAACGACTCAGCCGGAAGAAATATTGGACGTAGCAAGGAAACTCGCCCAATACATCGACATTCCCGATGCAGAGAAAAAAGTGACGGAGCGCGATATGAAAGATTATTGGATTTTGACCCATCCGGAAGAAGCCAAAAAGAAAGTGAGCGAACAAGAACGGAAAAAGCTCGCTGACCAAGGGCTGACACAAAAAGAGATCGACAAAAAGGTGTACGAATGGACGCTTGACCGCATCACTAAGCAAGATTTGGCGCAAATTTCGAAGTCGGAGCTTGAAGTGATCGCCATTAAACATGAGATGGAGAGCGGCTACGCCTTGACGCCGCAAACGGTCAAAAGCAAAGGAGTGACCGACCGCGAATATGCGGTCGTCAGCGAGCATTTGAGCGAGCTGCCCGGCGTCAATACGACGGTGGATTGGGACCGGAAATACGTCTATGACAATACATTCCGCTCTGTGCTCGGCAGTGTGACGGAAGAAGATGAAGGCGTCCCGCGTGAACGGCTCGATTACTTTTTAGCCCGCGACTACAGCCGCAACGACCGCGTCGGCAAAAGCTATTTGGAGATGCAGTATGAAGAAGTGCTGCACGGCAAAAAGGCAAAAGTGAAAAACGTTGTCGACAAATCGGGCAATGTCATCTCGGTTGAGCAAGTGTATCCAGGCGAGCGCGGCAAAGATCTCGTGTTGACCATCGATGCTGAATTGCAGCAAAAAGTCGAAGAGATCATTCAGCAGGAGATTTTGGCGACGAAGCGCAAAGGCCGGTCGCCGCTCTTGGACCGGGCGTTTGTCGTCATGATGAACCCGAAGACGGGCGAAGTGTTGGCGATGGCCGGCAAGCTTCTTCAAGACGGCAAATTTGTCGACTTTGCCATCGGCAACATCACGTCCGCCTATGCGATGGGATCGGCGGTGAAAGGGGCGACCGTTCTCACCGGCTTTCAAACCGGGGTGCTTCATCCGAATACGTATATAAAGGACGAGCCGCTGTATATTAAAGGAACCCCGGTGAAAAAATCATGGAAGACGATGGGGACGATCAACGAACTGACGGCGCTCAAGCAGTCGTCGAACGTCTATATGTTCAAAACAGCGATCGCCATCGGGGGCGGTGTGTATCGTCCGCACGCGCCGCTTCGCATCAATCCAGAGGCATTTACGACGATTCGCCACTATTTCAGCCAATTCGGCCTTGGCGTGAAAACGGGCATCGATTTGCCGAACGAACTTAGCGGCTTCCAAGGACAAAGCACGCGCGGCGGATTTTTGCTTGACTTAGCCATCGGCCAGTACGATATGTATACGCCGATGCAGCTGGCGCAATACGTCTCGACGATCGCCAACGGCGGCTATCGGATGAAGCCGCAGCTTGTCAAAGAAATTCGTGAGCCGTCGGCTGACGGAAAAAAACTTGGCCGGATCATGAAACGGTTCGAACCGGTTGTGCTAAACCGGATTGATATGAAGACGGAATACATCAAGCGGGTGCAAGAAGGATTCCGCCGTGTGATGCAAGAGCCGGGCGGAACGGCGTATTCGTACTTTGCGAGTGCTTCGTACAAGCCGGCCGGCAAAACGGGGACGGCAGAGGCGTTTTACGATGGACCGATCCAAAGCCGACGGAATGATCCAACGTACAACTTGACGCTCGTTGGCTATGCGCCGTACAACGATCCAGAAGTGTCGTTCGCTGTTGTCGTTCCGTGGGCGACGCAAGGGGAGAGCGACGGGATTAATGACCGGATCGGCCGCCGCATTTTGGACGCCTATTTTGAATTGAAAGCGAAGCGAGCCGCTGAAGGCGGGAGCAGCTTCGATGCGCAAGGCGGCGCGGAGGCCGCCGATGCGCGCTGACAGGAAAGGCGCCTAGCCAGGCGCCTCTTTTTTTGCGCTTGCAAAAAAATGGCTCTTCACCAAAAGTTGTACTTGATTTTTTCTGAACATACCCTATTTACGCTTGGGAGGGAAAATCAGCACTTTTTGCATATCTTTGTGCCGGAAACCGTATTGCTTGTCAAGTGCATGTTGTGGTGAAGAGCCAAAAAATGATGTTTGTTTACAAAAACTTTACATACCGTCCACACAGCGTTAACGATCGTTTTGTATGCTCATGATAGGAAAAACTCGATCTTCCGCTGCCAGTGAGGGCGGAAGGAAATGAAAGGAGTCACGCCGATGAGGACGATGGCGGTGGTGGAGCGCCGAAAAGAGGACATTCCTTCGGCCCAGTTGGTGAAAAAAGAGGTCGTTTACGAAACGAATGGACTGAACGTATGGTATGGCGAGCATCATGCGTTAAAACATATTCACCTGTCTTTTTATGAACGCGAGATTACGGCGATTATCGGCCCGTCAGGATGCGGCAAGTCAACCTATATCAAAACGCTCAATCGAATGATCGAGCTCATTCCAAACGTCCGGCTCGAAGGGGAGATTTTGTATCGCGGCCGCCGCATTTTTGACACGTCATACCCTGTTGAACAGCTGCGGACGCAAGTGGGCATGGTGTTTCAAAAGCCCAACCCGTTTCCAAAGTCGATTTATGACAACGTCGCCTATGGGCCGCGCATTCATGGGATCCGCGACCGGCGGCGGCTCGATGAGATCGTCGAAAAAAGCTTGCGCCAAGCGGCGCTTTGGGAGGAAGTCAAAGATCGGCTTCATGAAAATGCCCTCGGTTTATCGGGCGGCCAACAGCAGCGGCTGTGCATCGCCCGCTGTTTGGCTGTCGAGCCGGATGTCATTTTAATGGATGAGCCGACATCAGCGCTCGATCCGATTTCGACAGCGAAGGTCGAGGAGTTGATGGGCGAACTGAAAACAAAATACAGCATCATCATTGTCACGCATAATATGCAGCAGGCGGCCCGCATTTCTGATCGGACGGCGTTTTTCTTAAACGGAGAAGTGATTGAGTACGGCGAGACAAAAACGTTGTTTTCTCGTCCAGCTGATCAGCGGACGGCGGATTATATCGCCGGGCGGTTCGGATGATAAAAGCGGCCGGAGGGCGTCAGGCATGACGGACAAAAAGTTCGTTTCAAAAAAGATGTGCTTCTTTCAAAAAACGCTGTTTGATGCGCAGACACAGCCTTAAGAAAAGGTGTCCCGGTCCTTTGGGAGGGACACCTTCTTTCGTTATGGTTCGGCAATCAAACGGCCGATGGCTGCGTAGTCCATATCGCTCCGCACGTTGTAGACGCCGGGGCGGATGGAGCGCGTCAGCCCATGTTGTTCCAAGTAGTCGTTGAAGGCGCGGGCGCTTTGAACGATGCCAGCCTCTTCAAGTTCGCGGGCAAATGTCTCTGGCGTATCTCCTTTTTGAATAACGAGTCGATAGACGTAAACGGTTTGCCCTGATGGTTCGGACATCTGCTTGGACGCCGCTTTCGGAGCGGCGTTCGGCTGAGCGCTGCGGAGCCTGTCGTATTCCTCTTTCGCCACGGCGACAAGCCCATGCTGTTTGAGGAACGTCTTGATTTCCGCTTCCGTCGGTGCAGCCGGAGGTGAAGCGTAATACGAGGCGCCGATCAGTGCTGTCGATACAAGCAGCCCGAGGGCAAACGAACGCATGGATCGCTTGTTCATCGGCGCAACCTCCTTACCGCCCGCTCGACTTCCGCAACGGTCAGCCCCGTCTCACGGGCGATGTCTTCGAGCGGGAATCCTTGTTTATGCAAAAACAAGATGCGCGGATCGGCCGGCGACAATGATCCGCCAAGCCGCGGCGAAGCGGACCGTTGCCGCTCCGGAATGAGGAGCTCCTCCTCGATGACTTGCAGCCGCTTTTTGATCTGGTACGTTTCTTGCGCCAGGGAAACGGTCAAATGATCGATTTGTTCTTCGAGCGGTTTCAGTTCATCTTTCGCAAAAAAGGAAAGAACAAGGAGAATAATGGCTAGAGCTGCCAAAGCGATGATTGCGTATTCCACCACATGCATCCCTCCCCTTTTCACTATACCATACCATTCTCTGCTTGTGGCGCTCTTATTGAACAAAGATGAAATTTAGAGGTGGAAATCGCCGAAGAAAAATGGTATCATAGAAAGGTCTGATTATATATAAAGTATAAAGCTCGTTTGGAGGGAAAAAAGATGCGCGTGAACATTACATTGGCATGCACAGAATGCGGCGAACGCAACTATATTACATCGAAAAATAAACGCAACAACCCAGAGCGTTTGGAATTGAAAAAATATTGCCCGCGCGATCGCAAAGTCACGTTGCACCGCGAAACGAAGTAAGCAGTGGGAAGATGATTCCTGCTGCTTTTTATCTTTATGGGAGGAAGGGGAAGATGATGGACGGCAAACAGGAATGGCGCCAGCGCATGTTGAATCAGCTTCGGCAGCTTAAAGCGGCAGAAAAAGAGATGTACGATCGGCAAATCGCCGCTCATTTATATCGGTGGCCATTATGGCAAACGGCGCGGACGATCGCCATGACGGTGTCGAGAGAGACGGAAGTCAACACCTTGCCGATCATGGAACAGGCGTGGCGGGAAGGAAAAACGATCGGCGTCCCGAAATGCGATCCAAGGGCAAAAACGATGTCCTTTCGGCGGCTTGAGTCGTTTTCCCAGCTCGAAAAAGCGTACGCCGGATTGTTTGAGCCGATTGAAAAACAAACAACGCCGATCGACCGCGATGAGTTTGATCTCATCATGGTCCCGGGGGTCTGTTTTGCCAAAACCGGCTACCGGATCGGCTATGGCGGCGGGTATTACGACCGATATTTGCGGGGAGCTTCGGCGGTGACGGCAGCGCTGGCTTACTCCTTTCAAGTGATGGACGACATTCCGGCCGAGGAGCATGATGTGCCGGTGAAATTCATTATTACGGATCAAGGAGTTCTTCACTGTGAGCGATGAATGGTGGTATATCGCGGTCTCTGCCCTCGCCGCCGGCGGAGGATGGCTGTTGCGCTCGTTGTCCATATCAGGAGCGGCGGCAGCCGTTGTCATCGGCGCAGCGGTTGGATGCGGCTTTTCATGGGGCGGAATATGGGTGTTAGGCTGCTTTTTTGTCAGCTCCAGCTTCTTTAGCCACATCGGAAAGCAACGCAAGGAAAAACTGTCTGAAAAATTGGCGAAAGGCGGGCGGCGCGATGCCATCCAAGTGCTGGCCAATGGCGGGGTGCCGGCCGTGTTGGCGCTATTGGCCGCTGTCCGTCCCGACCCGATTTGGGATGATCTGTTTGTTGTCGCCGTCGCTGCAGCGAACGCCGATACGTGGGCGTCTGAAATCGGTTCTTTAAGCCCGTGGCCGCCTCGGGTTTGGCCGAGCCTTCGGCCGGTGGAAGCCGGCACCTCAGGGGCTGTGACGCTCCTTGGCACGGCTGCTTCGTTTGCCGGCGCACTGTTTATTGCGGCTGTTGGCGTGTTTTTTCTCGACGTCCGACCCGTTTTTACTCTTGCCTTTTTTGGTTGGCTCGGCAGCTGGTTCGATACGTGGCTTGGCGCGGCTTGGCAAGCGGCTTACCGCTGTCCGGCATGCGGGGCGACGACTGAGCGGAAACGGCATTGCGGGCAGGCGACCATTCATATGAAAGGCTGGCGGTGGCTTGACAATGATGCGGTGAACGTTCTTTCGGTCATCTTTGCGGTGCTGGCCGCCTTCGTGCTGGCGCGTTAGACGCGCCCCGCTTCATATTTGGAGAGAAAAAGGGAAAAAGAATAACGAGCATGTCATATGATGAAGGAGGAACAACGATGAATAAATGGTCGTACTCGCTGCTTGTCGTTGCCGCTGGATGTCTTGCTTACCGCTATCGCTACCGAATGGCCGCCTTCGCATTGCGCGTTCCGCCGTTGCGAAAGCAACTTGTCCGATTTGCGCTCCACATTCCTCCTGTGCGCAACGCCCTTGTTTCGCAAATGTTGCGTCCATGATGCAATAGCGGTGAATCATTTTTGAAGAAGTCGGTTATGAAAAAACCGGCCGCGGCGACCGGCGCCCGCCGGCCCATTCGCTCCGGTTTGCCGGACGGTCGATGAGTTGGCTTTGTTGCTGTTTGTCGGACTTGGCCTCGCCAGGGAAAGGGAGAGGAGAACGTGATTGGAACGATGGATGTACTGTTTTGGCAGCTTGTTCAGCGTTTGTCTCGCGGCGGCTACCGCATCGTACGGATGTCTGAGCAGGCCGATGAAGTATGGCTGGAATCAAACCATTGGCGTCGCCCAACACTCATCCGCCTCGTGCGCGCTGATTTTGATTGGAGCCGATCGTTGCGCCTTGATATGGAATATACATGGCAATTCGTTCAGCAAATGAGGGGATGGAATTTCAGCAAAGCGGGCCGGGTCATCAATGTTTATGTGATGGCGTATCCGCCGGTTGACGATTGGGAATTTCTTGTCGCCGAGCCGTTGCCGCTCTCTGGAGCGTCCGATGGCGTGCTTCATACGCTCCTCCTTCACAGCGGCAATATGGGGGACGTGCTGCCGCGGCTTGCGGAGATGACGGGTGTTGCGCTCCGTTTTGAGCCGCCTGTGGAAACGTCCGATCCGTTTGCTGCCGCCGAGCGCTTAAAGCGCGAGGTGGTCCGCGAATGGCGGCGCCGCCGTGAGGAGGAACGGCGCATTTTTGAGTATGGCAAGCCGATGTTCACCCGGCTGTTCATCGTCGTACAGGTTGCGATGTTTTTGGTTCTCGAATGGAGCGGCGGGAGCACGAATCCGGATGTGTTGATCCACTACGGCGCCAAATTCAATCCGCTCATTGAGGCGGGAGAATGGTGGCGGCTGTTGACGCCGATGTTTTTGCATATTGGTTTTTTGCATCTGCTGACCAACACGCTCGCCTTGTATTATTTAGGGATCACGGTTGAGCGGCTGTACGGCTCGCTTCGCTTTTTGTTCATTTACGTAACGGCTGGATTTTTCGGAGCGCTGGCGAGTTTTTTGTTTACACCATCATTATCGGCCGGGGCGTCGGGAGCCATTTTCGGGCTGTTCGGGGCTCTTCTTTACTTCGGCACTGTCTACCGGCATTTATTTTTTCGAACGATGGGAATGAACGTCATCAGTTTAATCATCGTCAACCTGTTGTTTGGCCTGCTTGTTCCCGGCATCGACAACGCCGGCCATATCGGCGGACTGGTTGGCGGTTTTTTGGCGGCTGGCGTCGTTCATTTGCCAAAACACACCGCTTTAGGGCGGCAGGCGGGAGCGTTGGCGGTGTCGGCGCTGCTTGTCGCCGCTGGCTTATGGATCGGATTTCGGTAAACGCCCCCACTTCGCTTTGTTTGAAGTGGGAGGCCTCTTTTCGAAATGTGTTAAAGAAGTTGCACGAGCATCACTTTTTCCCCGTTTTTCGCTTCAATGAGAACGAAGAGCCTGCTGTAATCTTTGCGAATGAGAATGAGCGGCATCGTGCTGCCGATTGGCGAGAGGATGGATCCATCCTCTTTTTTTATGCCAAGGATGTACGACTTGTACAATCCTTCCCAAAGACGGCCGATGACGGTTTGCGTTTTTGCCGTTGACAACCCCGGCAACGGTTGTTCCGTGTAGGCGACGAGCTCCGGCAAATAAAGGGCGTAATAATCTTTCTTTGACAAAGAAAAGTGGGTGATCAGCTCGTCCGCTTTATGACGAAGAAATTCATTCGTGGCTTTGTTCAAGACGCGCTGCCATTCGCGCTCGTCATCTGTTCTTGGCCGCCGGAACGATGCGCGCGGATGGTACGGTGAGTCAATGACGTACAAATAGCTGCTTGACATCGTTTGGCTGCTTGTGATGTTCTCTCTTGTATGCAGCTCGCCGTGATGGAACGAGACAGCTTGAAAAAAGCGGCTGTCCCGCATCCGGACCGTCTTTTCCATGTCGATCGCGTCCGTGTTCGTTTTCCATTTCGACAGCACATCGGCCAAGCGGCCATCGGCAAACAACAGCGAGATGTCCTGACGCAAATAGGCGCGGCGGTTTAAAATGGAAGCGGCTGACCAGCGGAGCGCGTAGCGTCCGGGTTCATTGTCGCCCTCAAGCGCAAGCGATGTTTTCGCTTCGATGAACGCCGCTTCGCGATCAAGCGGGAAAAACTTGATCGTTTCAGCGGTCTGATCGTGCTCCCACAGCGAGGCGAGCGCGGCGGCAAGGAAAAAAGCAAGCGCCATGAAGGGGATCATCCATCGTTTCATGACATCCTCCCGGATTGGACAAGGTTTTCACCAATATATGCATTGCAAGGAACATTTATGTATGAATTTCCTCATGCTTGTCTATGATGAGAAGTATACAGTGCAAACGATGCAGGGGGATGACGATGGAGAAACAGATGCCCAAACGCCCGGCGTCCCGTCGCCTTCATGACAATGCATCCTATTTAGCCGAACGGCTTGGAGTCGGCAAGAGCTTCGATGTCATTCGCCTTGACGTCGAATATGGCGGCCGGGCAATGGCGTTGTTTATGATTGACGGATTTGTCAAAGACGATATTTTGCATTATTTGATGAGATATTTGTCCCGGCTTGAGGAACACGAACTGGACGTTCACCCGCTTGAGAAGCTCCTGAAAAAATATCTTCCGTACGTCGAGATCGGACAGACAGACGACTTGGAAGAAGCGGTCGCGATGGTGCTTGCTGGGCCGACGGCATTAGTCGTTGACGGCGTTAGGCGGATCATTTTGATTGACGCTCGCACGTATCCGGTGCGCGGGCCGCAAGAGCCGGATACGGAACGGGTCGTACGCGGGGCGCGCGACGGTTTTGTCGAGACGATCGTCTTTAACACCGCGCTCATCCGCCGCCGCGTCCGCGACCCTTCCTTGCGCATGGAGTACGTGCAGGTGGCGCGGCGCTCGAAGACCGATATTTGCATTTGCTATATCGAGGAAATAGCCGACCCAGAACTCGTTCGCCGCGTTCGGGAATCGATTACCGCTATTGACACAGACGGGCTGGTTATGGCTGAGAAAACGGTGGAAGAGTTTATTTCCGGCCGGCATTGGAATCCGTACCCGGTTGTCCGCTATACGGAACGCCCCGATACGGCAGCGGCCCATTTGTATGAAGGCCATGTGCTTGTGATCGTCGATGGATCGCCAAGTGTCATTATTACCCCGGCAACGTTTTGGCATCATTTGCAGCACGCTGAAGAGTACCGGAATAAGCCGATCGTCGGGGCGTATTTGCGGCTCGTCCGCTTTCTGGCCGTTTGGGCGTCGGTGTTTTTGCTGCCGCTTTGGTATTTGCTCATGATCGAGCCGGAACTGCTGCCGGATCCGCTCCAGTTTTTGGGAAAGGCCAAATTGGGAGACATTCCGCTGTTTGCACAAATTTTGATGATTGAAATCGGGATGGATATGCTGCGAATGGCCGCCATTCATACACCGTCTTCGCTGGCGACCGCGCTCGGCCTCGTCGCTGCGCTTATGATCGGCGGCATCGCGGTGGAAGTTGGACTCTTTTCCAATGAAGTGATTTTGTATTTTTCTGTTACGGCCATCGGTACGTTTGCGACGCCCAGCTATGAAATGAGCTTGGCGAACCGGCTCGTCCGCATTGCCTTGCTCATTTTGTCGGGCCTGTTCGGCCTGTACGGTTATGTCATCGGCATCACCGTTTGGATTCTTGCCTTGGCGCGGATGACGTCATTTGGCGTTCCGTACTTATGGCCGTTCATCCCGTTCTCCTACCGAGCGATGCGCGACGTGCTCATCCGGTCGCCGATGCCGCTCAAAAACCGGCGGCCGGCGATTCTTCACCCGCGCGACCCTGACCGCTGACGCAGGTGCTGATTTTAGCGCCTGCGTTTTTTGTCTTGACGGCCGCGGCCGTTTGCCGCTACATTAAAAGAGGAAAAAAGGAGCATGAATGATGATGAAGACGGTATACGATGTTCAGCAGCTGTTGAAACGGTTTGGCACGATCATTTACGTGGGCGACCGGCTTGCTGATTTGGAGCTGATGGAAGAGGAAGTGAAAGAGCTGTACCAGTCCCAGCTGATCGATGCGAAACAGCTGCAAGCCGCTTTGTTTATTTTGCGGCAGGAAGCGCAAATGGAGCGGGAAAAACGGATGAAAAAAGGATGAGGATGCAATGGAACCATGGTTGGTAGGCATTGACCTCGGGGGCACGACAATCAAAATGGCGTTTGTCACCACCGAGGGTGACATCGTGCACAAATGGGAAATTCCGACGAACACCGCCAATCGCGGTGAGCATATCGTCGCTGACATTGCCCGATCGCTTGAAAAGACGCTCGCCCAGCTCGGCGGAGCGAAAGAGAGGCTGCTTGCCGCCGGCATCGGCGCCCCCGGACCGGTCGAAGAGGAAACCGGCATGTTGTATGAGACGGTCAATATAGGGTGGACGAATTATCCATTGAAGCAACGGCTGGAAGAGGCGACGGGGCTGCCCGTTTCGGTCGATAATGACGCCAATCTCGCCGCGCTTGGCGAAATGTGGAAAGGAGCAGGGGGAGGAGCGCGCCATTTGTTGTTTGTGACGCTTGGCACCGGCGTTGGCGGCGGTGTGATTGCCAACGGAGCCATTGTGCGCGGCATAAACGGCGCCGGCGGAGAGATCGGACATATGACGATGATCCCTGATGGCGGCTCCCGTTGCAACTGCGGCAAAACCGGATGTTTGGAAACGATTGCGTCCGCCACCGGCATCGTGCGGATCGCCAAGGAGAAATTGACCGCAGATGAGCGTCCGAGTGAGCTTCGCAACGGGGATGTGACGGCCAAAGCGGTGTTTGACGCCGCCAAAGCGGGCGATGCGCTGGCATTGGAAGTGGTCGATGAAGCAACGTACTATCTTGGTTGGGCGTTGGCGAATGCCGCCAATGTGACGAACCCGGAGAAAATCGTGATCGGCGGCGGCGTGTCCAAGGCGGGTGACATGCTTGTCGAGCGCGTGGCCGCCCATTTCCGCCGCTTCGCGTTCCCGCGCGTCGCCGCTGGGGCGAAGCTTGTTTTAGCGACGCTTGGCAACGATGCCGGCGTCATCGGCGCCGCCTGGCTGGCGAAAGAGCTTGTCGGCGCGTAAACATACGGAAGGTGTCCCAAAAAGGTTGGGGCGCCTTTTCTTATTGTTGGATGATATATGAGATGGGAACGAACTTTGAAGAAGGAGATGTTTGCGAACATTCGTGCACTGCCGCCTGCCAGGCGCTCATTTTTTGCCGTCTGCCGACATATGTTAAGGTAAAGAAATGGGAAGGGGAGACGGCGCATGCATCTTCAAGCATGGCCCGGCGATACGTTTGAAACATATGGACGATGGTTTTCGGTGCCGACTGAACTGATCATCGATTCGAATCCGCATGTCAAAGAGGGATTGCGCCCTGGGCAGACCGTTGCCATCCCGGGATACGCGCCGATCGATACGTGGGAAGCGCTCGCTGACCGCCTATCGCTGCCGACGGAGGTGCTGCGGCGGCTGCCGGGGGCGATGGCGGTCATCAACGGAACAGCGCCGCTGCCGAAGCGGATTTCGTCCCCGGTCGTCCGCAGCGTCCGTCCGTACGATTTTGCCGCTTTGATGGAGGATATCACCGCCCTCGTCTGCCGCTATCCGTTTGTGCGCCAGCGGACGATCGGCCATAGCGTTCTCGGCTTGCCGCTCGTTGAACTGCAAATCGGCCGCGGGCCGGTGCGCGTGCATATGAACGGATCATTCCACGCGAATGAGTGGATCACGACGGCCGTGATCATGGCGCTCATCGACGAGTACGCGAGGGCGTTGGTTAACGATGACGAGCTTGCCGGCCATCGGGTGCTTGATTATTACCGTAAAGTGACTCTTTCCGTTGTGCCGATGGTCAATCCCGACGGCGTCAATCTTGTGCTGAACGGCCCGCCGGAAGAAGAGCCGCATCGGAGCGAAGTCGTCTGCATCAACGGTGGATCGCTCGACTTTTCGCAATGGAAAGCGAACATCCGCGGCGTTGATTTAAACAATCAATTCCCAGCTAACTGGGAAATAGAACAGGCCCGCAAACCGCCGAAAGCGCCGGCACCGCGTGATTTTCCAGGATTCGCCCCGCTTACGGAGCCGGAGGCGAAAGCGATGGCGGCGCTCGCCGAGTCGGGCGATTTTGCGATGGTCGTCGCGTTTCATACACAAGGCAAGGAAATTTATTGGGGATATGAAGGGTTCGAGCCGCCGGAGGCGAAGGCAACGGTTCAGGCGATGGCTGAAGCAAGCGGCTACCAGGCTGTTCGCTACATTGACAGCCATGCCGGCTACCGCGATTGGTTCATTCAAACGTGGAGACGGCGCGGTTACACGGTGGAGCTTGGTGAAGGCGTCAATCCGCTGCCACTTTCGCAGTTTGCTCAAATCTATCGCGACAGCCTCGGCCTGTTTTTAGCAGCGCTCAAAATGGCATAAAAAACGCAAGAGGCATGATTGGCCTCTTGCGTTTTCAGTGCGTGCCGGTTGGAATGCCATGATGTAAAATGGTCATAATGGTAAACCAGCCGAATACGGCGGTAGTGGCAAGTCCAAACAAAAATCCGAGCACGTTTTTCTCGCGCAATGTACGGAGCATTCCATAAAGGGCAAGCAGCGTTACAAGTGCAAAAATAATGACCGTACCCATCGTTTTACCCCCTCATGAAACAGTATGTACAAACGTGTCCATTCTTTTTCATTGTAATCTTTTTTCCCCCATTTGTCGAGGTCCCTTTCTCTTTTCTCTTCCATCGCTTGAAAAAAAACAGTAAAATAAAGTTAAATATTGGACATGCCAAGAAAAGGAGGAGATCGTATGGAATGGACGCGCATCCCTGTCGGTCCGATTCAGGCCAACGCTTACTTGTTGTCGTCTGCAGACCGACAATGCCTGATCGTTGACCCCGGCGCGGAAGGCGCGGCGCTTGTCCGACGGATCGAGGAAAAAGGGCTGACCCCGTTGGCGATTTTGCTGACGCATGCGCATTTTGACCATATTGGCGGCATCCCGGACGTGCTTGCCCGCTGGGACATTCCAGTGTATGTGCACGAAAAGGAAAAACAATGGCTGCAAGATCCGGCATTGAATGGCTCGCTTTATTTCGGCGGTCCGGTCGCTGTCCGCTGCGAACCGACATGCCTGAAAGGACCGACGGCGCTGAACATTGGTCCGTTTGCGTTGGATGTCCGCGAAACGCCGGGTCATTCCCCGGGCAGCGTCTCGTATTATTGCAAACAAGCCAATATTGTGTTTTCCGGCGATGCGCTGTTTGCCGGCAGCATCGGACGCACGGATTTGCCAGGCGGCAACCATCAGCAGCTGTTGAAAAGCATTCATGACGAACTGCTTACGCTGCCGGAGGAAACGATCGTTCTTTCAGGCCATGGGCCAGAGACGACGATCGCCGCAGAGATGGATGCAAATCCGTTTTTGCATGGGTTTTCGTAAGAAAAAAAGCCGTCTACGTCGGCTTCACACAAGCAATCCCCTCGGACAAACGCAGGCGGCTCCTTTGGGCAAGGAAAAGCGCAACGGAAGGCCTCCTGGCGCCGGAACACACAAAAAACCCTTCTTAGCCGCGCCAAGAAGGGTTTTTGGGGGATGTTCTATCCACAATAATGGGAGGGGATATAGTTAAGTTGCTACTATAACAATATATGATTATTTTCACTATGTCAACAGTAAAAAAGTGAACGACTCCCACTTCGCTTTGCTTGAGGCGGGAGCTTCTTTCGGAATGATGATGAAGACGGGGTAGAGAAATGGTGATGGGTCGATTGTATGAACAGATTGCCGCAGCGCCGGGCGGGCGGGTGTCATACGCCGATTACATGCAGATGGCTCTTTACGACGAACGATTCGGCTACTATATGCGAGAGCGGGCGAAAATCGGCAAGGAAGGCGATTTTTTTACGAACAGCTCATTCGCGCCGGTGTTTGGCAAAGCGCTTGCTTCGCTTTGGGTTCGGATGGTGGAACAGAGCGGCCTGCCGCCCGCTGTTTGCGAGTGGGGGGGCGGAGACGGAAGATTGGCGCTTTCGGTATTGGAAGAATGGAAGAAAAAAAGTCCACATACATACGACCGCTTGTCGTATACGATCATCGACCAAAGCCCGTTCCACCGCCGGCGCCAGCGCGAAACGCTTCAACCCGCAGCCGAGAAGGTGGAGCAATATGACGATGTCTCTCGCTGGCTGGCCGAGCGTGGGCCGTTTTCCGGCATTGTGTTTAGCAACGAATTTTTTGATGCGTTTCCCGTTCACGTCATTGTAAAGGAAGGCGGCGTTTTGCACGAATGTTTTGTCGCCGCCCGCGATGGCCGGCTCGTTGAAGAAAAGGCGCCGCTTTGCCGTCCCGCTATTGTCCGCTATTTACATGAGCGCGGATTGGATCTTGCTGAAGGGCAAAGGCTTGAGGTGCCTCTCGCGATGAAGGCGTTTTGGCTCGAGGTTGGGACGCTGTTTCATCAGGCGGTGATGGTGACGATCGACTATGGCTATACGGACGAACAGCTGCGCGCCCCGGCGCGGCGGCATGGAAGCTTGCGCGGATATTTCCGTCATCAGCTTGTTGCCGACCCGCTTCGCCATCCGGGGGAGATGGACTTGACGAGCCATGTACAATGGGATGCGTTTCGCTTGTACGCCCGCCAGGCTGGGTGGGAGGAAGTGGCGTTCGTTCGCCAAGATCGGTTTTTGCTCGCGGCCGGCCTTTTGCATGAATGGAACGTTTCAGAAGCCGGCGATTTCTTTTCGCCGGCAAGCCGCCAAAATCGAATGATCCGCGCGCTGATCGCCGACGATGGCGTCAGCCGCTTTTTTGACGTGCTGATCTTGCAGAAAGGGATGAGTCTTGCCGCGCGCGACTTTTGGCCAGCGCCCGAGTTTTTGCCGGCCGATTAACGGCTTCCTTCGCCTATCTGCAATGGAGAAAAGAGGTTCCGGTCAAAGCGGCAAAAAAACAGGCAGGAGGTTCTGCCTGTTTTTTATTCGCCCATGCCGGGCACCATCATAAACGTCGTCCAATACGTAAACGCCGCGAAGAAGATCGTCAAATATGCCCCGAAAATGTAAATGTACATTCTTTCGGTCAGCTTTAAAAAGCCGAGGAACAGGAAAAACACCGTTTGCCCAAAGAAGATGAGCGACGTCGTATGCATGTGGCCGAGGTAAAACATGACAGCAAAAATGCCGGTCCAAAAGGCGAGCACGCGGAACATGCGATCCATTCTATATCCCTCCTTTGTTTGTGCAAACCATGGTCCTTACTTATTATAATGTACAATGATTGGGAATGTAAATAACGCTTTCGGACAAGTGGTAAGAAATGATGCCAATGCCGGCCGTTGCTTGCTCCAGACAAAAAAGAAGGAAGGAGGGACGCTGTCACGAACGGATGACGATGCGGTAGGCGCAGCGGTGGCTGCCTTCCATCATATTTTCCGTTTCCGTTACTTTAGCACCGGCAAACAGCGTCTCGACGATTCCTTCCAAAAAGGAGTGATGCATACCGCAAACCGTATCAGGTGCTTGCGCGGCGATTTCTTTGAATGGGCAGTTAAAAATATCGAGGTATAGCACTCCTTTTTCTTCATCATAGTGCAATTGCGGCAAAAATCCAGCCGCTTCGGCCGCCTCTTCCATTATGGCGATTTTGTCCGCCATGGTGAGCGCGCTCGCTGCGCCGTTATGCGGCAAACGACTGGCGATGAGCTCACGGCCGAACCGCTTTCCTGTTTCACGCAACGCCTCGCTTCCAATGGGACCGAGTTTGGCCATCGTTTGAATGGCAATGCGGGCAAGGAGTTGATAATCGCGGAACGGAAAATACAGCCCGATCACTTCGTCGGATAGGCGGTACAGCCGGCTCGGCCGTCCGCCTTTTCCCGTTTTTTGCGTATCCGATACGACCATGCGAACGTCTTCAAGCTTCGTTAAGTGCAAGCGGGCAACGTTTGGATGGATATGGAATTTTTCTGCGATTTCTTGAACAGAAACTTCGCGATGCACTTTTGCTATATATTCATAAATATGAAATCTTGTCGGGTCAGACAATACGCTTGTGATTTTCAGCGTTTGTTCCATCGGTTTCCCTCCCAAATGAATCATTGATATGGTTATTATAATGAAATCGTCCAAAACGAGGAATGATTTTTGTCACTATTGGCAGTGAGTGGACTGACATTCAAAAAAATTTCACAAAAAAGCTGCGCCAAAAGCAGGATAACGACTCATGCTCGTCGAAATAAAAAATAGTATGTCGAAAGGAGGGAATATGTGCTGAACGAGATCGAACAAACGGCAAACCGCCTTCTCGCCGAAGCGGTGCAGCGCCGCGCCTCGGATCTCCACCTCGTTCCGCGCCGCCGTGATGCCGCCGTTCGTCTTCGGCTCGATGGCATGCTTGTCGACGTTGGCGCTCTTCCGAAAGAAACGGCGGAACGTCTCATCGCCCACTTTAAATTTTTAGCCGGCATGGACATCGGGGAACGACGCCGTCCGCAAAGCGGCGCCATGGAAGTGGCGGAGTTTGGGGAAACGGTGTATTTGCGTTTATCGACATTGCCAACGCTCTACGACGAAAGTCTTGTCATTCGACTTCTGCCGCAGCGCCTCCCGTTGCCGCTTCGCGAACTATCCTTATTCTTCCACTCCACCGCACGATTATTTTCCTTCATGCAGCATCCGCAAGGACTCGTGCTGTTGACCGGTCCGACGGGGTCGGGAAAAACGACGACCCTGTACACCCTTCTTGATCTTTGCCAAGCGGAAAGGCAACGCAACATCATCACGCTTGAAGATCCAATCGAAAAACAGAACGAACGACTGTTGCAAGTGCAAATCAATGAAAAAGCAGGCATCACATACGCCGCTGGGTTAAAAGCGGCGCTGCGCCATGACCCGGATGTGTTGATGGTCGGCGAGATCCGCGATCATGACACGGCGGCCATTGCCATCCGTTCAGCGTTGAGCGGCCATTTGGTCGTCTCGACGATGCACGCCGCCGATGCAGTCGGCGCCGTCTACCGGCTGCATGAATTCGGCATTCCGCTCGGCGATTTGGCTGAGACGCTGCTTGCCGTCTCTGCCCAGCGGCTTGTCGAGCTTTGCTGCCCGTTGTGCGGCGACGATTGCCATCCATCGTGCGGCCGTCTTGGGCGCCGCCGGCGCACGGCTGTTTATGAGTTGCTTTGCGGTTCAGCCCTGGAGGACGTGATTCATTTTCTCTCCAATGGGAGAGGGAAGCCCAAGCGCTCTTATATGACGCTCGCTCGCTTGATCCGCAAGGGGATTGTGCTTGGCTACCTGCCCGTCCGCATGCTTGAGCTCGTCGGAGGGGAAGAAAGATGAAACGCAAAATGTGGCCGCTTGTTGAACAGGCGTTGTTTTTCACCCGGCTCGGCCGGCTGCTCGAACGCGGTTACCCCCTTGGGCAAGCGCTTGAGTTTTTGGCCATCCAAGCTCCAACACACCGGCGGCTGGAAATAGAGCGCTGCCTGCAGCAGCTGCGCGCCGGGTTGCCGCTGTTTGCGGCTGTCGAAGCGCTGTCGGTCGACCGCATGGCGGTTAACCTTCTCTTTTTTGCCGAACGGCATGGCGACTTGCCGCGCGGCATGGCAGAGACAGGGGAAACGCTGGCGCAAAAAGCGCGCTTCCACGAGCAGCTTCGCCGCTTCAGCCGCTATCCGATGTTCCTTCTTTCTTTGCTCATCATCATGCTCGTCTTGATGGAATGGTGGCTGTTGCCGCAGTTTGAACGGGCGGCGGCGGCGTTTTCTCCACAACGCGGGCACACCGCTTGGCTGCTTGCGGTGATCGCCCATGCCCCTATGGCGATGGCGGCCATCGCCGTCTTGGCGGTGTTCTCCGGGCTGTTTTACACCGCTTGTTTCCGCCGCTGGCCGGTCTCCCGAAAACTTCAATTCGCTTTGCGAATTCCAGGGCTTGCTTCGTTTCTGAGACTGTTTGTCACCTGCCTGACCGCCCGCCAGCTCGGGCGCCTGCTGCAGGCCGGATTGTCGGTTTATGATGCGCTCGGCGTGTTCAGCGAGCCGTCGTCCTGGCCGTTTTTGCAAATGGAAGGCTGGCGCCTTCGCGACGGGTTGATGAAAGGGATGACGCTTGACGGATTAATCGGCGCCGCCCGCTATTACGAACAAGAGCTGGCGCTTGTCATCCGCCACGGCCAGTCGAACGGCGAACTTGGCAAAGAACTTGAACATTACAGCGAGTTTTTGCTGCAGGTGATGGAACAACGAATCGAGTCGGTCTTAAAATGCATGCAACCGCTTTTGTTGGCGGTCGTTGGCTCGTTTGTCGTCGGCATGTATTTGGCGATTTTGTTGCCGATGTTTTCTATGTTGAATGAACTGTAAATCACTTCCATCTAACAAGGATGGGGCGGCTCTGTAGGAACAAGATGCTCAATCTTGATGTGTTGGCTCCTTGGGAGAGGGGCGCGCCCCTCCTCCCAAGGCCCAATCAATGAACAGATTCGATGGTCAAGGAACGGATCGAACTGAACCGGTCATTCGCTAAGCGCTCTTTCTGAAATTTCGTATGCGAGGAGGAGTGACAATGAATCAAAAGGGATTCACATTGATCGAAATGTTGATCGTTATGATGGTGATTTCTGTCCTGTTGCTGATTGCCATTCCGAATATGACAAAGCACAACAGCATGATCAATTCGAAAGGATGCGAGGCGTTTTTGAACACCGTGCAAGCGCAGGTGAAAGCGTATGAGATGGAGCATAACAAAATTCCAACGGTGGAGGAATTGCTCGCTGGCCGCTATATCAAGTCGGACAAATGTCCGAACGGTCGTGCGATCCAAATCAGCGCGAACGGCGATGTGAGTGAAAGTGGCTCGTAACGGCGGGTTTACGCTGCTTGAGATGCTGATCGTTTTCTCGGTGGTGCTGGTGCTTGCCGCGCTGGCTGTTCCGACGCTTGGCGGCGCTGTGCGCCATCAAGAGGAGATGTATATGCTGGCTGTGCTGCGCGCGGATTTGTATGGCGCGCAGCAGCATGCCATCGCCCGGCGGGTGAATGTAGCGGTTTTTTTTACCGACGGTGGCGCTGGGTACAAGGTGATTGATGCAGCGAGCGGCCGGCAGGTTGTCGCTCGTTCGCTCCCTTCTCCGTGGCGGTTTCGGCTCGGCACGCTGCGCAATCCGCTCATCTTTACCGACAACGGCAACATTGAACGGGCTGGAACCATTTGGATAGGGGGTGGCCAAATGACTTATAAAGTCACCTTTTTGCTGGGGAAAGGGCGATTTTATGTGCAAAAAATGTAGCGGCGGATTTTTGCTTGTTGAAGCGTTGTTCGCTTTGGCGCTGCTATGGACGACAGCGGCCGTTCTTCTTCCGCTGTTGACGCAAATGGCGCATGAGCGCAACAGCCTCATTCTCGAGGAGAAAGCGCGCCGGCTGTTGGTCATCGCGTTGTATGAGGAGCCGCTTGCTGGAGAAACCATGATCGCCGACGGGCGTACGGTATTTCGGCTGCAAGCGAGCGATGAAGGGGGAGGAATGTGGAAAGTATGCGTGCGTTGGAACGATTACGCCGGCCGCGAGATGGAGCGGTGCGGGTATGGCAAGCGGTAGCGGCAAAAGAAAACGGGTTTACGATGATCGAAGCACTGTTGGCGCTGGCGGCTGCGATGGCGGTGGCGGCGGCCGTTCCGGCGCTGTTGTCTGTCCGCTTGCTGGCTCCGGAGCCGACGGACGCGTTTTCCCGATTGGAATGGCGGCTGTTTGTGCAACAGCTGCAAATCGAGCTGAATGAAACGAAGCAATGGTCGACTGGCGGCCGTGTCCTCTATTTGCAAAAATGGAGCGGTGAGACGGTCAGTTTTTCTGTTGTTGCGTCAAGAGCCGAACTGATCCGCCGGGTGGACGGCGCTGGCAATGAAACGGCGCTCCGTCATGTGCGCACTGTTTCGTACCGCGCCGGCGCACGCGGGATATTTTTGCAAGTGACGGCTGATGACGGCACCGTTTGCGAGGCGTTTGTGGCGCGGGCGTTTTAGCGGGCGACTTGTACGGTGAGACCCCCTTGACCGCCGCTTCCCCCTTTTAGACTAGAAAAACGAGGGAAGGGGAAATGGGTCGACAAGATGGCGTCATGTTTCCAATTGTGGCTGTTGTTTCTTTGTTGCTAGTCTTTTCTGTCACGCATGTCTTGCTCCTCTATGAAGCGGAACGACAGGCGGCTTATGCGGCCCGGCAGGCAGCCGAGGCGGACGAGCTTGTGCAGATGGCCGTGTTTGACGTAAAAGAACGCATCGCATCAGCAGATCCGTCGACCGCGGGAGAGGCTGGGGAATGGACCTATCCGCGCGGAATGGCCGCCTACCGATGGGTGCGGGAAGATGCAGCGCACGTTCGGGTTTCTTTGTCCATCCGTTCGGCCTCTGGGCTGAGGCGCGCTGTCATGTTTACTGTCACGCTTCCGGCGCTTCATATTGTCGAATGGAGCGAGCAAAACGGTTAAAAGAGGAAAGAAGCGGAAAAACTAAAAGAAAAAAGGGGGGATTTGATGGCGGTCAACGATTATGTCAAGTTTGTCACCCAACAGTTTGTCGCCTACATGGACTTGCCGAAAGAGGAGCGGAGGCAGCGGCGTCAGGTGCGGAAACAAGAGCAGCTTCCGCTTTCATACCGCTTGTTTGGCATGGTGCCGCTTTCGCTTCGCTTGCTGTTTCGGCGCCGCCCGTAGCAGCCGCCCGCTGGCCTAGGCCGGCGGGCGGTTTTCGTGCCGACGGAAGGGGGTTCGTCGGTTTGAGCGCTGCGAGCCGGATGGACACATCCCGGGGTTGATTCACGATGAGCGGGGCAGCAAATAAAACAGTCCGCCGTTGATGACGGAAACGGTGATGCGCGGCTTGTACTGCTTTTCCAACGCTTCCTTCTCAATATAATAGCACTCCGGCTTTTCTTCGCAGTCTTTGTAAAATTCATCAAGCAACGCCAAATCGTCGGCCCAGCGTCGGCGCGCCTCATCCGCCCACTCATGGTTGTCGGCAGCGATGCGGCTGCGTATGTATTGCTCGAGACGGCCGATGCCGCTTCTCGGCTTAATGAGCGGGGAGATGGTGAAACAGTAATCAGGGATTTTCGGCGTCAGCCGTCGCTCGCGCATCCGCTCATGAAACGACTCGACGATCGTTCCGCTAATGAGGTGAAGGCCAAGGGAGACGATTTCATCTTTTTTTCGGTCGCATTCGTACGAAATCGTGACGTTCATGCCGAGCCATGGGTGGAGGGCGGCGTTGCCGTCCAAAGGCGCGTTTGGCTCCTCATACAGGCGGATGAAGCTGCCGCGTTTTTGCGCTGAGCGGAACAGCTGGTGCAGCCGGGGAGCGCCGAAATGGAGGCGCTCGCCTTTGAGTTTGTCCGTCCGCTCGCTCGCGCGGGTGATGAGCGTCAGTCGCATCGGCTGCGGGACGCCGCCCGTCCGTTCGATATAATGCCAGTAAAACGGCCGATTCATCAGCTCTTTGTCCATTTCTGCCGTCAGCTGCACGGTGAGGTAATCGTCGCTTGCTTCCACAAACGTGCAGCCGTTGGCGGCAAAATAGCGTTCGACAAAGCGGCGGATTTCATGTTGCTGCATGCCGCTCTCCTCCTTCCTTTCCGAGCTGCTCCGCCAGCTCGATCATCGCGACGATGTTTTCCATTTTGATTTTCATCTCCCCTTCGCTCCGTGAATGAACGAAGGCGTCTTCGAAGTAGCGCTCCAGGTTGGCGAGGTTCATTTTCGCCAAAATGTCGTCCAGCTCGCCGACGACTCGTTCGAACAGGCGGATTTTTTCGTACAGAAGCGTTAAAATATGTTCTTCGACCGTCTGTTTGACAGCGAAGTTATAAATGTAGACGTCATCCGTCTGCCCGAGCCGGTGGACGCGGCCGATTCGCTGCTCAAGGCGCATCGGGTTCCACGGCAAGTCGTAGTTGATGACATAGCGGCAAAACTGCAAGTTGATGCCCTCGCCGCCCGCCTCGGTGGCGATGAACACTTGGGCGTGGTGTTTAAACAGTTCCTGCATCCAGTCTTTTTTGCCGCGCCGGAAGCCGCCGCGAAACGGAACGGACGAGATGCCGTGCTGCTTTAAAAACCATTGCAAGTAAAGCTGCGTCGCCCGGTATTCCGTGAAAATAATGACTTTGTCATGAATGGAACGGATGAGCTCGAGCGCTTTTTCAGCCTTTGAATTCGTCGTGACGGCGTTGATTTTTTCCAATACGCGTTCAAGCGGCTCTGGAACCGCTCCGCTGCATTTATCGATCATGTTTTTGATCGTGAGAAGCAGCGCCTCGCGGCTGCTGCACGCCTCGCGAAGAAGCGTGATGAGCGAAAACGAGCCGGCGAACGATTCGCGGCGGAGCGCCTTGACCGCTTCATACAGTTCCCGTTCCTCATTCGTAAACTCGATCAGCACCGGTTCAACGTGGCGCTTCGCCCATTCGATCGGCGTATCGGCGCGGCGGTTGCGGATCATCACTTTGTTGACGAGCGCTTTTAAATGGTCGTTCGTCTGTACGGCCCGCGTTTTTCCGTACGTTTTGGCAAACTGTTCCGAGCTGCCTAAATGGCCGGGTTTCAACAGCGAGACGAGGTTGAAAATTTCTTCGATCCGGTTTTGGATCGGCGTCGCTGTCAGGAGCAAACAAAACTTCTTTTTTAAATTTTGCACAAACTCGTAGTTTTTCGTTTTGTTATTTTTCAGTTTGTGCGCCTCGTCGATGATGATCATGTCGTACGACTGCCCGTAGATGATGTCACGGTGCGGCGGTTTTTTCGCCGTGTCGATCGAGGAAACGACGATATCGCACTGCTCCCAGACGTAGCTCTTTTTCTGCTGGACGGCCGGGATGAAAAATTTTTCGTTCAACTCTCTCACCCATTGCGAAACAAGGGAGGCGGGAACGAGAATCAGCGCTTTTTTCACAAGGCCGCGAATCATATATTCTTTTAAGACGAGCCCGGCCTCGATCGTTTTTCCAAGCCCGACTTCATCCGCCAAAATGGCTTTGCCGTTCATTTCCTCGACGACGCGGCGCGCCACTTCAAGCTGGTGCGGAAGGATCGTCAAGTGGGGCAGGTGTTTGGGCGCCTGCAAGCCATGAAATTCTGGGACGCTTAAATGATGGGCGGCCTCAAGCGCCAGTTCGTACATTTCCCAGCTCGCCCACGGACCGTCTTTTTCGACGCGTGCCAAAAATTCCTCCTTCCATGTTTCATCCATTTCAAGGTCAATGTTCATGGCGATCCCCTTCCCTTGTTGCGAATGTTTATATAGATTGCATGTGGTATGTTGGGTAAAACAAGAACATTATTATGACTAATTGCCATGAAAGTTCGATTATTTCCTATTGCCCTTTGACTGTGATTGATGGTAGTATAAATTTAGAACATTCTCATGACTCGTTGATCAGGGTGTTTGTTAGTATACCCGATATGGAAACAATTTATTGATGGGCGGATGACGGCAAGGGGAGAGACTACGGAATGTAGCGCCGAAGGAGCAAGCGGAAACGCGAATCTCTCAGGCAAAAAGACTCTTGCTTGACGCAGCTCTGGAGAGCGCCTGCGTTCACGCAGGCCACCCAAGAGGAAACCGATCGGCCCCATGGACCGCGAACGGACGCGCCAAACGGGCCGGCGGGAAACTTTCAGGTGCCAGGACAGAGCCCCCTTACTTGTTGATAGGGGGAAGTCTGTCCTTTTTTGTGTGACGTGGATCAAAGGAGGGAATCAGATGCTAAAGCGCACGCCCCTATTCTCGGTGTACGCCCGTTACGGCGCCAAAACGATTGAATTTGGCGGCTGGGAAATGCCGGTGCAGTTTTCCAGCATAAAGGAAGAACATGAGGCTGTAAGAACGCGCGCCGGGCTGTTTGACGTCTCCCATATGGGGGAAATTGTCGTCCGCGGCCGTGGGAGCCTCGCGTTTTTGCAAAAGCTCATGACCAATGACGTCGCCAAACTGCGGCCCGGCCGGGCGCAATATACGCTCATGTGCTATGAGGACGGCGGCACAGTCGATGATTTGCTCATCTATCAAAAAGGAGAGAATGACTACTTGCTGGTCGTCAACGCGGCGAATACGGAAAAAGACTTCGCTTGGCTAAGCGGGCATGTTGAGGGCGACGTCGAGCTTCAAGATGTATCGTCCGAAACGGCTCAGCTTGCCTTGCAAGGGCCGGCAGCGGAGCGCGTCTTGCAGCGATTGACGGATTTTGATTTGGCGGCGCTGCGCCCGTTTTCATTCGCTGACGGCGTCGAAGTCTCGGGCGTGAAGGCGCTCGTTTCGCGCACCGGCTATACGGGGGAAGACGGGTTTGAGCTATATTGTAAAGCGGAAGACGCCGCCGCGCTATGGGAGGCGATCCTAGCGGCCGGAGCTCGTGACGGCGTTCTCCCATGCGGACTGGGGGCGCGCGATACGCTCCGCTTTGAAGCATGCCTGCCGCTTTACGGTCAAGAGCTGTCCGACTCGATTTCACCAGTTGAAGCCGGGCTTGGTTTTGCCGTTAAAACGGAAAAAGAGCCGCCGTTTATCGGCCAAGCTGTATTGAAACGGCAAAAAGAGGAAGGGCCGCCGCGCCGGCTCGTCGGCATTGAAATGATCGACAGAGGCATTCCGCGCCACGGATACCTTGTATTTGCCGACGGCGAAGAGGTCGGGTTCGTCACGACCGGCACGCAGTCGCCGACGCTGAAGAAAAACATCGGCTTGGCCTTGGTGAAAGCGGATGTGGCTGCCATCGGCCGGGAGGTGGAGGTAGACATCCGCGGCAAGCGGCTGAAAGCGAACATCGTGCCGATTCCGTTTTACAGGCGGGCCAAGTGACGATTCCAAAGCGACAAGGAAAGGGGAAAAACGCAGTGCTCCATCGTTATTTGCCGATGACGGAAGAAGACAAACAGGAGATGTTGAAGACGATCGGCGTCGCCTCGATTGACGACTTGTTTGCCGATATTCCAGAACAAGTCCGCTTCCGCGGGGAGCTGAATGTGAAACCGGCGAAATCGGAGCCGGAGTTGTGGAAGGAGCTTGTTGCTTTAGCGGAAAAAAACGCCAATCTGAAACAATACGTTTCCTTTTTAGGCGCTGGGGTGTACGACCACTACATTCCAGCGGTGGTAGACCATGTGTTGTCGCGCTCTGAATTTTATACCGCGTATACCCCGTATCAGCCGGAAATTTCTCAAGGCGAGCTGCAGGCGATTTTTGAGTTTCAAACGATGGTGTGCGAGTTGACCGGCATGGATGTCGCCAACTCGTCGATGTACGACGGCGGCACGGCGCTTGCCGAAGCGGTGCTTCTTAGCGCCGCGCATACGAAGCGGAAGAAAGTGCTCATCTCGACCGCCGTTCATCCGCAATATCGGGAAGTTGTGCGCACGTACGCCAAAGGACAGAAGCTCGAAGTGAAAGAAATTCCGTATGACGGCGGCATCACCGATCTTAAGGCGCTTGAAGCGGAAATGGGGGATGATGTGGCGTGCGTTGTCGTCCAATACCCGAACTTTTTTGGTCAAATCGAGCCGCTGAAAGCGATCGCGCCGCTTGCGCATGAAAAGAAAAGTTTGTTTGTCGTCGCCAGCAACCCATTGGCGCTTGGTGTGTTGACTCCACCCGGAGCGTTTGGCGCCGACATTGTGGTCGGCGACATGCAGCCATTTGGCATCCCGACGCAATTTGGCGGCCCGCATTGCGGCTATTTCGCTGTCAAAGCGCCGCTCATGCGCAAAATTCCAGGCCGTCTTGTCGGGCAGACGACCGATGAGGACGGGCGCCGCGGGTTTGTCTTGACGCTTCAAGCGCGCGAACAGCACATCCGCCGCGATAAGGCGACATCCAACATTTGCTCCAATCAAGCGTTAAACGCCTTGGCCGCTTCCGTTGCGCTGTCGGCGCTTGGCAAGCGGGGCGTGAAAGAAATGGCGGCGATGAATATTCAAAAAGCGCATTATGCGAAGGTGGAACTTGAAAAGCGCGGACTGTCGTCGCCGTTTGCCGGTCCGTTTTTCAACGAGTTTGTCATCCGGCTTGGACGGCCGGTTTCTGATGTGAACGATCGCCTGCTCGAAAAAGGAATCATCGGCGGCTATGACCTTGGGGCTGACTATCCGGAGCTTGCCGGTCATATGCTTGTTGCTGTCACCGAACTGCGGACAAAAGAAGAAATCGATCGGTTTGTCAATGAATTGGGGGATGGCCATGCGTAACGATCAACCGCTTATTTTCGAACGAAGCAAGCCGGGGCGCATCGCCTACAGCCTGCCAGCGCTTGACGTGCCGGCTGTCGATGTCAGCGAGCTCGTGCCGGCCGATTATCTTCGCACTGAAGAGCCGGAGCTCCCGGAAGTGTCGGAGCTTGACTTAATGCGCCATTATACGGCGCTCTCGAAACGAAACCACGGCGTCGATTCCGGGTTTTACCCGCTCGGGTCGTGCACGATGAAATACAATCCGAAAATCAATGAAAACGTCGCCCGCCTCGCCGGGTTTGCCCACATTCATCCGCTTCAGCCAGAGAAAACGGTGCAAGGGGCGCTTGAGTTGATGTATGACTTGCAAGAGCATTTAAAAGAAATCACAGGCATGGATGCGGTCACCTTGCAACCGGCGGCCGGCGCCCACGGCGAATGGACCGGGCTGATGATGATCCGTGCTTACCATGAAGCAAACGGCGACTTCAACCGGACGAAAGTGATCGTCCCGGATTCAGCGCACGGCACAAACCCGGCGTCGGCAACGGTCGCGGGTTTTGAGACGGTGACGGTCAAATCGACCGCCGATGGACTTGTCGATTTAGAGGACTTAAAGCGCGTCGTCGGTCCGGATACAGCGGCGCTTATGCTCACGAATCCGAACACACTCGGGCTGTTTGAAGAGCATATTGTCGAAATGGCCGAAATCGTCCACAAAGCCGGCGGCAAGCTGTATTATGACGGCGCGAATTTAAACGCGATTCTTGGCAAGGCGCGCCCGGGGGACATGGGCTTTGACGTTGTTCATTTGAACTTGCATAAAACGTTCACCGGCCCGCATGGCGGCGGAGGCCCAGGCTCGGGCCCGGTCGGGGTGAAAGCCGACCTCGTTCCGTTTTTGCCGAAGCCGGTCATCGAAAAAGGGGAAAACGGTTATTACCTTGATGATGACCGTCCGCAATCGATCGGCCGCGTCAAGCCGTTTTACGGCAATTTCGGCATCAATGTTCGGGCGTACACGTACATCCGCTCGATGGGGCCGGACGGCTTAAAAGCGGTGAGCGAATATGCGGTGTTAAACGCCAACTATATGATGCGTCGGCTTGCTGAGTATTACGATTTGCCGTATGACCGCCATTGCAAGCACGAGTTCGTTCTCTCTGGCCGCCGGCAAAAGAAACTCGGCGTCAGAACGCTCGACATCGCCAAGCGACTGCTTGATTTCGGGTTTCATCCGCCGACGATTTACTTCCCGCTCATCGTTGAAGAATGCATGATGATCGAGCCGACGGAGACGGAGTCGAAAGAGACGCTCGACGCGTTTATTGACGCCATGATCCAAATCGCCAAAGAGGCGGAGGAAAATCCGGAAATCGTTCAAGAAGCGCCGCATACGACCGTTGTGAAGCGACTTGATGAAACGACCGCGGCGCGCAAACCGATTTTGCGCTACCAAAAAGAAACGTAAGCTAAGCCTTGTTCTTATGCGGCCTGCCTCATAAAGGGCGGGCCGCTTCGTTTTGCAACTGGCGCGTTGACAGAAAAGCTCAGTTAGTTTATCATATAAACTAATGGTTGAAGTCAACGAAAGGGGAGAGGGACATGCAATACCGCCAACTAGGAAACACCGATCTTCAAGTGAGCGCCCTCAGTTTCGGCACATGGGCGATCGGCGGTTCGTGGGGAAACGTCGACGACCAAGAATCGCTGCGCGCGCTCGCTTATGCGATTGATCGCGGTGTCAATTTTTTTGATACGGCCGATGTGTACGGCGATGGCCATAGCGAGGAATTGTTAGCGAAAGCGACGAAAGGAAAGGAAGACCGCGTCTATATTGCAACGAAGTTTTGCCGCGCCGGCGATATTCACGATCCGAATACGTATTCCGAGGCGTCGGTGCGCACCTATTGTGAAGCGAGCTTGAAACGGCTCGGACGTGAGACGATCGACTTGTATCAAATTCATTGCCCGCCGTTTGAAATCTTAAAGCAAGGCGCGGTGTTTGAAGTGTTGGAGAAGCTGAAGCAGGAAGGGAAAATCCGCTATTATGGTGTCAGCGTCGAAACGGTTGAAGAAGGGCTGTATGTCCTTGAGCACTCAAAGGCAAGCGCCTTGCAAGTCATCTTTAATATTTTGCGGCAAAAGCCGCTTGAGCGTCTGTTTCCGGAGGCAAAACGGCTTGGTGTCGGCATTTTGGTCCGTCTGCCGCTGGCAAGCGGGTTGCTGACTGGCAAGTTTACAAAACAAACAACGTTCCCTGAGGACGATCACCGTCATTTCAACCGCAACGGCGAACAGTTTAACGTTGGGGAAACGTTCGGCGGCCTTGAGTTTCAAAAAGGGGTGGAACTTGCCGACGAGCTGCGTTGGGTCGCTGATGGGCGCGGCAGCATGGCGAAAGCAGCGTTGCGCTGGGTGATCGATCATGAAGAAGTGACGTGTGCTATTCCAGGTTTTAAGACAGTGAAACAAGTGAAAGAAAACTTAGACGCGCTTCATGTGCCGCCATTTACAGAAGCAGAAAAGGAACGGCTTCGCCAGTTTTATTGGAGCGAGGTGCATCCGCACATCCGCGGGGCATACTAAGCAAATAAGAGGAAAAGGATGACAGAGACGTGCGGACAGGAAACATTTCTCTTGTAAAAAAAATGAATAAACAGCTCGTCTTAAAATTGATTCGCGACCAGCATCCGATTTCGCGCGCCGATATCGCCAAGACAACCGGATTGAACAAGGCCACTGTCTCCGCGCTTGTTGACGAACTGATCGCCGAGCATTTCGTCCATGAAAGCGGAATCGGCGAGTCAACCGGCGGGCGCCGGCCGCTCATGCTTCGCTTCAACGCCGACGCCGGCTCGCTTATCGGCGTTGAGCTGGGGGTGAACTATTTGTATGCCGTGTTGACCAATTTAAACGCGGACATTCTTTGGGAGCAACGGCGTTCGTTCCGCCCGTCTGAAGGGCAGGAGGCGATCATCGGCGAAATGATGGAGCTCATCGAGGCGGCCATCCGCCGGGCGCCGGCGACGCCGTACGGCGTGATGGGAATCGGCATCGGCGTGCCGGGCGTCGTCCATACCGAAAGCGGGACCGTTGTGTTTGCTCCGAACTTGCGCTGGGACGATGTCGCCTTGGCGGCTGTTTTGCGGCAACGGTGGCCTGAGCGTCCTGTCATTGTCGAGAATGAGGCGAAACTGGCGGCGCTTGGAGAAAAGTGGTTCGGCGCCGGCAACGAGTTCGCCCACTTTGTTTACATCAGCGCCGGAATCGGCATTGGCGCCGGCGTCGTTCTTCACCATCAGCTCTATCGGGGTGTCAGCGGCCTAGCTGGTGAAATCGGCCATCATACGATCGATGTCAACGGCATTCGCTGCAGCTGCGGCAACATCGGCTGCTGGGAAATGTATGCGTCGGAAAAATACATTGAACGCCGTTTGGCTGAAGAAGGGCGTTCCGAATGGCTCGATGAACGCTTTTCCATCGCTGCGATGGCGTTGGCAGCAGAAAGCGATGAACAGCTGGCGCGCATTTTGGAGGAAACGGGGCGCTATCTCGGCGTTGGGTTGTTGCAGGTGATTTATGCGTACAATCCAGAAACAGTCATCATCGGCGGTCCGCTTGCCCAAGCGGGCGAGTATGTGATCGGTCCGGCGCGCCAAGAAGTGAGAAAGCGAATTCTCGTCAAAAAAGAAAGCGAGCCGTCCATCATCTCCTCCAAGCTGAAAGAGAAAAGCTGCGCCATCGGCGCGGCTGCTTCGGTGCTTGAGGCGGTCGTCCTGCCGCCGGAATTTGCGGCGGTCTAGCGCATGCGAAAAGAGGCGCCTGCCTGTTTCGGCAGAGCGCCTTTTTGGTTAACGGGCTACGCTTTTTTCTTCACTTTCCCGGTCCATGTTTTAAATCCGCCTTTTAAATGGTACAAGTCGCGGTATCCTTTTCGGTAGAGCATTTGCGCGGCCCGCCCGCTGCGCAGTCCGTTTTGGCAGTACAAATAGATCGGCTGGTCTTTGCGCAATTCTTTCATGCGCACGCGAAGCTGCGTGAGCGGGATGTTGCGCGCCCCTAAAATATGTCCAGCCGCAAACTCATCCGGTTCGCGGACATCAATCAATTGCGCTTTCCGGTAGCCGGCGCGGAATTCTTCTTCCGTCAACGATTTGACAATTCGTCTTTGCCAAATGTATGTGATCACCGAATAAATGATGATCGCGCCGAGAATAATGAGCAATGCTTCCACCCCATCATGCCTCCCTTCGCTTCGTCTGCTATTTCCTATTATATAAAGTCGCCGCCGGGAAGCAAAGAGATTTTCGCCATGCCATTTTTCTTTCCTTCACCGGCGTTGTTTGCTAAACTAATAAAGGCGGCCAAAAGTGTCCCGCCCCTTGGCGGTGGTCGACAAGCCGCCGCAGCGTTTAGAGTATGGAACAATAGAGAAGGTGGAACGATGGCAAAAGAAGTATGGCGCTTTATCGATTCCGGCTATTGCCCGCCGGCGTTCAATATGGCGCTCGATGAGGCGCTTCTCGATTGGCACAGCGAAGGCAAAATTCCGCCGACGATCCGCTTTTACGGCTGGAATCCGCCGACGTTGTCGATTGGTTATTTTCAAAAAGTGGAAAAAGAAATTGATTTAGAGGCGGTGAAACGGCACGGCCTCGGCTTTGTCCGTCGGCCGACCGGCGGGCGCGGCGTCCTGCACGATAAAGAATTGACATACAGCGTGATCGTCTCCGAGTCGCACCCGGCGATGCCGAAGACGGTGACGGAAGCATACCGCGTCATTTCCCAAGGCATTTTAGAGGGATTTCGTTATCTTGGATTGGATGCGTATTTTGCCGTGCCGAGGACAGAAGAAGAGAAAGCCGATTTGCGCAGCCCGCGTTCGGCTGTTTGTTTTGACGCGCCGTCATGGTACGAACTTGTCGTTGAGGGGCGGAAAATCGCCGGCAGCGCGCAAACGCGGCAAAAAGGCGTCATTTTGCAGCATGGTTCGATTTTGCTCGATTTGGACGAAGACTTGCTGTTCAGCTTGTTTAAATATCCAAACGAGCGGGTGAAAGAGCGTCTGCAGCGCGATTTTAAAAAGAAGGCGGTCGCGATCAATGAGTTGACGAGCCGCACGGTGACGATCGAGGAAGCGAAAGAGGCGTTTTACAAAGGATTTGAAAAAGGATTGAACATCGTATTGGAACCGTACACGCTCACCGCCGAAGAGCGGGCGTACGTCGAAGAGCTGGCGCGGACGAAATACGAAAGCGACGAATGGAACTTCAAGCGCTGAGCAGCGACGCGGTAAATCGTTCGTTTTCCGGCAAAAACAGCGGCACTCCCCCGTTTTTCTCCGCTTTTCGCCTTGTTTTGTTTTTTTTTGCTTGACAAAATGAAATCATTTGTTCTCTTTAACAATATATAGTATGATTTTCATAAAAAATCATACTATATATTGTTTTTTTCTGTTTGATATGGTAAGGTAGAGAAGACAGGACAACTTTGCCAAAAACATGAGAGATTATATAAAAGAGGAGAGATAGGAGAATGACGGTGGCGTCATCCGAAAAAATGAAGATCAATATTGACAAGCTGAACGAGGATATCCGCCTATTTCCGCAAGTGCATCCGATTACGCCGGATATGCACATCACCCATAAAGGCGTATCCCGTTTGGTCATGCTTGACCGGTATTCATTCAAAGATACGGAGAAGCTGACGCTCACACCGGGCGACTTCGTCGTGTTGACGATCAAGGAGGATCCGAAATTCCCGGCACGAGGGCTCGGGTTTATCGTCGACATCGATTGGGAGGCGAAAAAGGCGCGCGTGTTGATTGAAGACGAATACCGGCACGTGCTCGAAGGGGAAGAGGCGGAGACCGGCATTGTGGTTCGGTCGCTCGACATTATTGATAAGCCGCTCGAGATTTTCTATGAGCAAATCGCCAAGCGCAATGCGACCGGGCTGGCGGCGGTGGAAAAGACGGAAGAAAAGCGGAAAGAGTGGTTCGAAAAGTTTTATCAAGAGCTCGCAAGCTTGAATTTTGTTCCGGCCGGCCGCGTGTTGTACGGGGCGGGTTCGGGCAAGGAAGTGACGTATTTCAACTGCTATGTGATGCCGTTTGTGAAAGACTCGCGCGAAGGAATTTCCGAACATCGGAAGCAGGTGATGGAAATCATGAGCCGCGGCGGCGGCGTTGGGACGAACGGCTCGACATTGCGGCCGCGCCATACGCTTGCGCGCGGGGTGAACGGCAAATCGTCCGGGTCGGTCTCGTGGCTTGACGATATTGCGAAGCTGACCCACCTTGTCGAGCAAGGTGGCTCCCGCCGCGGCGCCCAAATGATTATGCTGGCCGACTGGCACCCGGACATTATCGAATTCATCGTCTCGAAAATGCAAAACCCGCGCATTTTGCGCTACCTGCTCGAAAACATGGAAGACGAAGGCATCAAAAAAGCAGCGCGCGACAAGCTGAAATTCACGCCGCTCACCGAGCGGGAGCGGGCGATGTACGAAGCGATCGTCCGATACAAGAACGAGCCTGACTACGGCGGATTCACCGAAGACATCATCAAAGACGCCGAAGAAAAACTGCGCACCGGCGGTACATATACGGTGCACAATCCTGACTTTTTGACCGGTGCGAATATTTCCGTCTGCTTGACGAAAGAGTTCATGGAAGCGGTCGAAAAGGACGAAGAATACGCGCTCCGCTTCCCGGACGTGGAAACCTATTCCGAAGAGGAAATGCGCATTTACAACGAAAAATGGCATGAAGTCGGCGATGTACGCGAATGGGAGAAAATGGGCTATCGCGTCCGCGTCTACCGGAAAATCCGCGCCCGCGAACTGTGGAAGCTGATCAACATTTGCGCGACGTATTCGGCCGAGCCGGGCATTTTCTTCATCGACAACGCCAACGAAATGACGAACGCCCGCGCGTACGGGCAAAAAGTCGTGGCGACCAACCCGTGCGGGGAACAACCGTTGGCACCGTATTCGGTGTGCAATCTGGCCGCCATTAACTTGGCGAACATGGTCGACAAAGAACGGAAGGTCGTGGACTACGAAAAACTGAAACGCACGGTCGAAATCGGGGTGCGGATGCAAGACAACGTCATTGACGCCACGCCGTACTTCCTTGAGGAAAACAAAAAACAAGCGCTCGGCGAGCGCCGCATCGGCCTTGGCGTCATGGGGCTTGCAGACTTGCTCATTTACTGCGAAAAAGCGTACGGCTCTGAGGAAGGAAACCAGCTTGTCGATGAGCTGTTCCGCACGATCGCCACGACCGCATACCGGGCATCGATCGAGCTGGCGAAAGAAAAAGGCAGCTTCCCGTTTTTGGTCGGCGAAACGGAGGAAGAGACGCGCAAGCTGCGTGAAGCGTTCATCAACACTGGCTACATGAAACGGATGCCGGAAGATATTCGTCAAGATATTTTGAAATACGGCATCCGCAACTCGCACTTGCTGACGGTGGCGCCGACGGGATCGACAGGGACAATGGTCGGCGTCTCAACCGGGCTTGAGCCGTACTTCTCGTTCTCGTACTACCGGAGCGGGCGCTTGGGCAAATTTATCGAAGTGAAAGCGGACATCGTCCAAGAATATTTGGACAAACATCCGGAAGCCGATCCGAACCACTTGCCGCCTTGGTTTGTGACGGCGATGGACTTGCCTCCGGAAGCGCACGCCGATGTGCAGTGCATCATTCAACGCTGGGTCGACTCGAGCTTGTCGAAAACGGTCAACGCGCCAAAGGGCTACACCGTCGAGCAAGTGCAAAAAGTGTACGAGCGTTTATGGCGTTGCGGTGCGAAAGGCGGAACCGTCTATGTCGACGGCAGCCGCGATGCGCAAGTGTTGACGTTAAAGGCTGAGGAGAATCGGATTGAAGAGCAACTTGAACTGCTTCCAGAGGAGCTTGAGGAAAAAGAGACGAAACGCGCCGTTGTGCTTGTGGATACGATTCAAGATGTGCGCGCCACCGATGTGACGATTGGTTCGGAAGTTGGCAATATTTGTCCGATTTGCCGCGAAGGGACGGTCGAAGAGATCGGCGGCTGCAACACGTGCACCAACTGCGGCGCGCAGCTGAAGTGCGGCCTGTAATGGTGATACGGATGGGTTTGGATGGATGAAACGCTGGTTTCCGTAGAGGAACCGGCGTTTTTTTTACATAAAAGGCAAAAGCCAAAATATAGTGGTAAAAGGAGGGAACGAAAGGGGGAGCGTCATGATTGTCCATGTTGTAAAGCGCGGGGAGACGCTTTGGCAGTTGGCTCAGCGTTACGGCGTTCCACTCGAGCGGATTGTCGCCGCCAATGAACTGAGCGACCCGAACCGGCTAGCCGTTGGCCAAGCGCTCGTCATCCCGGTTCCATATCGTTACCATACGGTCCGCACAGGGGAAACGTTATGGCAAATTGCGCGCCAGTATGGAGTGGCGGTCGAAGCGATTATACAGGCGAACCGGATCACGAATCCGTCGCTCCTTTATCCAGGGACAACGTTGTTCATCCCAGCGCGCATCCATACGGTGCGAAGCGGGGAGACGCTGGCGCAAATCGCTTCGTTCTACGGAGTGACGGTTCAGCAGCTGATCGAAGTAAACGATATTACCGATCCGAACCGGATCGTCCCCGGACAGCGGCTCATCATCCCGCCGGCGAAGCCGCTCATCGAGGTGAACGCATTTACGGTGGACCAAGGGGAGAAAGGAGCGGAGCAAGTGCGCGAAGTCGGCCGCCATTTGACCTATGCCGCGCCATTCGCCTACACGATCCGCGCCGATGGCGGGCTCAATCCGATCAATGATACAGCATTCATTCAGGCGGCTTATGCCGCCCGTGTCGTGCCGATGATGACGATCACGAACTTTACGTACCAAGACCCGGGCTCGAGGCTGGCGCAGACGATTCTGGCCGACGTTGCGCTGCAAACGCGATTGCTTGACAACGTCATTCAAGTGATGCGAGCAAAAGGGTACAGCGCGTTGAATGTCGATTTTGAAAATGTCTATCCGTCCGACCGCAAGCGGTATAACGAGTTTTTGCAGCGGGCGGCCAACCGGCTTCACGCCGAAGGGTATGTTTTATCGACGTCTCTGGCGCCCAAAATAAGCGCTGAACAAAAAGGGCTGCTGTACGAAGCGCACGACTACCCAGCCCACGGACGCATCGCTGATTTTGTTGTCCTTATGACCTATGAGTGGGGCTACCGGTTTGGGCCGCCGCAAGCCATTTCGCCGGTGAATCAAATTCGGCGCGTGCTCGATTATGCGGTGACCGCCATTCCGCGTAGCAAAATCATGATGGGGTTTCAAATTTATGCCCGCGACTGGGTGCTGCCGCACGTGCAAGGGCAAGAGGCGGAAACGTTCAGTCCGAAAGAGGCGCTCGAGCGCGCCGTTCGCTACGGAGCGTCTATCCAATACGATGCGGCGGCGGCTTCGCCTTTTTACCGCTACACGGACGAACAAGGGCGTCAGCACGAAGTATGGTTTGAAGACGCCCGCAGCGCGTTGGCGAAATTTGAATTGGTGAAAGAATACGGATTGCGCGGAATCAGCTACTGGGTGCTCGGGTATCCGTATCCGGAAAACTGGGTGCTGTTAGAAGACAATTTCCGCATTCGCAAGCGGGGATAAGCAGTTCGAGCGTATGCGCCGGTCATCGGGCATGCGCTTTTACTTTGTTTCTTGGAGTTCGAGCCGCTTTTTGAGTTGATAAATTTCCAGATCGTGCTGGCTGATCTTATGCTTTAAATACTCAATCGCCATGGTCGTGTCACGCCAATCATGCGGTAATATGTCGAACATACGCCGATGGCCAGCCAACTTGTCCTCGATTTTTTTGAAATGGCTGCGTGTCTCGATGATGAAATGGTCCAACTTTTCCCCGAGGCGTTGTTGCTGTTCTTCGAGGCGCTGTTGTCGTTCTTCGAGGCGTTGTTGTCGTTCTTCGAGGCGCTGCTGTCCGGCTTCTAGGCGGTCGAGGCGTTCATGAATCGGCTGCAACTCCTCTTTCAGCACCGAGCGAAGCAATTCGACAAGCTCGTGAGACATTCTGCATCCCTCCTTTCAGTTTAGTTTTATTGTATCATTGCGTTCATGGGCTGTCATGGCAAATCGCAAAGGTGTGCGAATGTTTTGCAGGGCAATCTGTATGTTGGAACGAATATAGTAAGCGAAAGGATCGAGTTTCTAGTTGATGGAATTCAATGGCATGAAGAGAGCGAAGAATGTTGTGAAAAGTCGAAGAATAAGGGAGAGGATCAAGTTGAATTTCACATGGGTCGCTGAACGGATCGGTATCGATTTGCATGTGATTGACTTGAAAAAAGAGGATGATCGACGATGGATGAAGGCGCTCATTTGGCCCGAACATAAAGACCGGCGCCAATTGTTTGAAAAGGCAGCCCGATGTCTGGAACAAACGCCGATTCGTCTGATCGAGGGAGACGGGGTTGAACTTCTCTCTGATCTTGTTGCACAAGTTCCGTCCGATACCGTTGTTTGCATCTTCCACACGCATGTCGCGAACCAAATGTCAGATGAGGCAAAGCGTGGATTGCTTGAGCAGCTTCGTGAAATCGGCCGCCAACGGGATTTGTTCCATGTGTATAACAATATGTGGGATCCGAAACTGCATCTGGATCGCATGATCAATGGCCGAGAATGCCGGCAAATCGTTGCTGAAACCGACGGCCATGCCCGCTGGTTTCGCTGGGAGGCGGATGGATGTGGATGAGGAGGCGACAAGGAAACGAAAAAAGAATTCCAAATAAAGTAAGATAACGACTCCCCCGTTCTCGTCCATACTAACTGTAAAGATGGACGAAATGGGGGGAAACGATGAAACCGTTTGTGCCAAAACTTGTGTATTTCGAACCGGAGGCGTTGTCGTACCCGCTCGGGCAGGAACTGTATGAGAAATTTACGCAAATGGGAATTGAGATTCGCGAGACGACATCGCACAACCAAGTGCGCGGCATTCCGGGAGAGACGGAGCTGGCCCGGTATCGAAATGCGAAATCGACGCTCGTTGTTGGCGTGCGGCGGACGCTGAAATTTGATTCATCGAAGCCGTCAGCCGAATACGCCATTCCGTTGGCAACCGGATGCATGGGCCATTGCCATTATTGCTATTTGCAAACGACATTAGGAAGCAAGCCATATATCCGCGTGTATGTCAACTTGGACGACATTTTCGCTCAAGCGCAAACGTATATTGACGAGCGCGCACCCGAGATCACTCGCTTCGAGGCGGCATGCACGTCCGACATTGTCGGGATCGATCATTTGACCCATTCGCTGAAAAAAGCGATTGAGTTTATTGGCGCGACCGACTACGGGCGGCTCCGATTTGTGACGAAGTATGAGCATGTCGACCATTTGCTTGATGCCAAGCATAACGGCAAAACGCGGTTTCGCTTCAGCGTCAACTCCCGCTATGTGATCAACCATTTCGAGCCGGGAACGTCCTCCTTTGACGCGCGGCTTCAAGCAGCGCGCAAAGTGGCCGGTGCCGGCTATAAGCTCGGCTTTGTCGTCGCGCCGATTTACCGGCATGACGGCTGGGAACAAGGGTATTTTGAATTGTTTCAGGAGCTCGCCCGGCAATTGGAAGGGGTGGACTTATCTGATTTGACGTTTGAGCTCATCCAGCATCGGTTTACCAAGCCGGCCAAGCGGGTCATCGAGCAGCGTTACCCGAAAACCAAGCTCGATTTGGACGAATCGAAGCGCAAGTATAAGTGGGGGCGGTACGGCATCGGCAAATATGTGTACCGTGACGAGGAAGCGCGGGAGCTGGAGGAAACCATGCGCTCGTATATTGCTCGCTTTTTTCCATCGGCCCAAGTGCAGTATTTTACGTAATGTTCCCTTCATGGTATAATGGGATTGATTGCTATTTTTTGTTTGCCTGGGCGGCCGACTGGCCCGGCAGCGTCTAGCCGAAGCGGGCAAAGCGGCAATGTTCATGAGAGATGCTGACGGCCGCTGCACTTGTCTGCGGCAGACAAATGTAATGGGAGGGGACAAACGTTGCCGACACCAAGCATGGAAGATTATATTGAGCAAATTTACATTTTGATTGAAGAAAAGGGCTATGCCCGCGTCTCTGACATCGCTGAAGCGTTGTCCGTCCATCCCTCCTCGGTGACGAAAATGGTGCAAAAGCTCGATAAAGATGAGTATTTAGTGTATGAGAAATACCGCGGACTCGTCTTGACGCCAAAAGGAAGAAAAATCGGCCAGCGGCTCGTCTACCGCCATGAGCTGCTTGAGCAGTTTCTCCGTTTGATCGGTGTCAGCGAAGAAAACATTTACCGCGACGTGGAAGGGATTGAACACCATTTGAGCTGGAACGCCATCGACCGGATCGGCGATTTGGTGCAGTATTTTCAAGAGGACGAACGCCGCCTTGAAGCGCTGCGCGATGTCCAAAAGCGCAATGAACAAGGAGAGTAAGCCGATGCTTGCTCTTTTTTGTTTGCCGTACTAAATGCCCTCCTTTTTTCTTACATATGTATAAACGGCAAAAAGGGGGAGGCGGCGGTGGACATTGATCTTGTCTTTTCCGGCGGCGGGGTGAAAGGGTTTGCGTTGCTTGGAGCGTATGAAGCGATTGAGGAAAAAGGTCTGCGCTGGAAGCGGCTTGCCGGCACGAGTGCGGGAGCGTTGCTTTCGGCGTTGCTATCGGCAGGCTACAGCGCTCGCGATATCGACCGACTGCTTGAGGAGTTGGAGTTGGAGCAGTTTTTGGATGAACGGCCGCTATGGATTCCGTTTTCGCTTTGGAAATGGGTGCGCTTGTATTGGCATCTTGGGCTGTATCAAGGAAAGGCGTTTGAGCGGTGGCTCGAGGCCGCGCTCGCCGCCCGCGGCGTGCGGACGTTTCAAGATGTGCCGGCCGGCAGTTTGTATATCGTCGCTTCCGATGTGACGAACGGGCGCATCGTCGTGCTGCCGGACGATTTAGCCATATACGGCATTGACCCTGGGTCGTTTTCCATCGCCAAGGCAGTGCGGATGAGCATCAGCATTCCTTATTTCTTTGAGCCGGTCCGCCTTCGCGGGCGAAACGGTGTGGCTTTCATTGTCGACGGGGGGGTGTTGAGCAACTTTCCGCTGTTTTTGTTCGATGAAGAAAAGAAGAAAAAACGGCCGGTGCTGGGCGTTCAGCTGAGCCCAAAACCAGGGGAGCGGCCGAAACGAACGATCACCAATGCGCTCGATTTGTATGAGGCGCTGTTTGCGGCCATGAGAGAGGCGCATGATGCGCGCTACATTTCGCGTCGCCATGAAAAAAACATCGTCTTTTTGCCGGTGGACAACGTTATTTCCACGGAATTTTCCATCGACCTGGAAGCGCGCCGGCGCCTGATCGATTACGGACGCGAGCGGACGCGGCAGTTTTTGCGCCAATGGGCGTACTAGACGGGAAAGCGGCAATAGGGCACACCTCTGCCGCCGATTTTTCAGCTGAACGGCAGAGGCAAACAAAAAAGAATCAAGCTAAAACGAAGCTCGATTCTTTTTTTTGCCTTTTTTGCCCTCGATCACGGTCAAGTGCGGAATGGCCGTCCGTTTTTTCAGCGGCCGCTTCAGTTTCGCCGGCTTTGCTTGTTTGCGCCCGGAGCGGGGATGGAGCTTTTTCGACTGCCGCACCGCCTTTAAATACGATAACCGATCTTTATCGGTGCGGCGTTGGTATACGAACCGGTAGAAGAGATAAATGGCGGCCAAAAACAGCGCAACAAACAACAGCTGGCGGAACAGCACCGTCGGATGGGCAAAAAGGGTATAGACAATGCCAAGCGTTCCAAGCAAAATCATAAGCCCGACAAGCGGATGAATGGCCCGGCGCCGCAATGAGTCCACCCCCTTTGATCGATTACTGCACCGCTTGTTTCCTTTCGGCTTCCGCTTCCAAATCGAGAAGCCGCTGAAACGAGGCGATGGCCACTTCCACTTGGTCATCGTCCGGTTCTTTTGTCGTCAACCGCTGCAGCCATAGCCCAGGATAGCCAAGCCAGCTTAGCAGCGGAATATCCCTCAATTTATTTGTAAACTGCAAGACTTCAAACGAAACGCCAAGCACGACAGGAATTAAAGCGAGCCTGTTTGCGATTCGCAGCCAAAGCGGATCCGTCGGCACGAACAAATAAAGGAATAAGCTGATCATGACAGTAAATAAAATGAAGCTGCTGCCGCATCGGTAGTGAAGGCGCGAGGCGCGCTGGACGTGCTCAACAGTGAGCGGCCACCCCGCTTCAAAGGCGTTGATGACTTTATGTTCCGCCCCGTGGTATTGGAACACGCGCCTAACAAGCGGCGTCAACGAAATAAAGTAAATGTAGCCGAGCAAAAGAGCAAGCTTAAAGGCTCCTTCAAGCAAAATTTGCCCCATTTTCCCCGGTACGAGCGGTTTAAAGGCGTCGGCGGCGAGCGCCGGAACGAGCGTAAAAATGGTTTTGGCGAATAAAAACGATAGCACGCCGATGACGGCGGCGCCGAGAATCAGCCCGAATTTGGAGCGGCTTTCTTCGGCGGCCTGTTTTTCGTCCGAGGACGCCTCATATTGTTCGCTGGCAAACTGCAAATGCTTGGCCCCGTTTGCGCTCGCCTCAATAATGGCGACAATGCCGCGGACAAACGGGATTTTTTTCAGGGCAGCCAGCGTCGGATGGCTGCGGCGAGGCAGCGTAAAATAGTCAATCGTCCCGTCATGGCGGCGAATAGCGGTGACGGAGTGCGTCTTGCCAGCAAACATCACCCCTTCAACGACCGCTTGGCCGCCGTATAACGGTTTCTCCATTGATGATTTCATCAGGCCAACACCAACCTATTTTTTATGTTTATTATTTTATTCTACAAGAAATATCCGGAAACCTCTAGGTTGATGCTACTATTATGATTTCCAAAAAATCCATGATTTACACAAAAGCGGTCATTTTTTTCGTTTGATTCATGGGACGGTCGGCTTTCGGTCATACTACCAGACAAGGAGGTGCACGATGATGGTGGAACAAAAAGGGGAGCTCGAGCAAGAGAAGACGGAGCGGCCGATGACGCTCATACAAAAAACGATCATCATCGGGTTTGTCGGCGGGGTGTTTTGGAGTTTGATCGGCTATTTGGCCTATTTTTTCCATTTCAGTGAAATCAGTCCGAATATGATTCTCATCCCGTGGGTTGCCGGGGACTGGAAATATGGGAAAGCCGGCAATTATGCGGCCATCGTGCTGATCGGCATCATTTCCATTGCGGCGGCGCTTTTGTACTACGCGTTCCTGCGCAAGATCGCCGGTATGTGGGCGGGAATGGTATATGGCGTGGTGCTTTGGATGATGGTCTTTTATTTGTTTAATCCACTGTTTCCAAACGTCCAACCAGTTGCAGACTTAGAAGCGAATACGATTATTACGACGCTTTGCCTATACATTTTATATGGCGTATTTGTCGGCTATTCGATTTCGTTTGAAGCTCAAGAAATGAATCGACCGGCGTCAAATGTCGGAAAAGAGGCGGCAAATGAAGGAAACTGATGAAGCTTCTTTTTGCTCTCACCCGCTCGAGTGAGTGCTGCATCAAGCGCCGCGCGGATGTCTAGCGGAAACGACCATCTTTATGGTAAAATAAAGAAGGTTTTGGCACGTTTCAGCATCAGGCGTGTTGATGAACCAATAAAAACCAGATGAGAAGGCTCTGTTCCCAGCTTTTCTGCCGTCGTCGGCAAGCGGTTCGCTTGCCGACTGGGCATATGACGGCATGCTCTCCTCAAACAATGAACGTTTTGCTGGCAAATGACATTTGCCTGCCGGCGTTCTTGTTCGAGGGAAGAGACAGAAAAGCTTGTGTTCAGCCATATGATTCTGTGTTTTTTTATCAATTTGAAGTTTTCGCATTTGTAGCTTTTACTGAGCATTGGATCGGCGTGACGGAGGCAAGCAAAGGCTTGCCCTCGACAGTCGAAAAATCGATAAGTGGCTTTTCTGTCAAAGATATGTTAAACGTTTTGGTTGCACCTATATAGTAAAATAATGGATCATCAACACTTGTGTTTCACCATCAGTCCATGGCTGCTGCGGGCGCTGCGTGAAACTGGCGCGCCTACGAGGTCTTTCGCGTCATTCTGACCGCGAAGATTTTCTCCGCTCTCGACGCAGGCAGCCAAGGAGACGAGCACACTCTAAGGGAAGAGGAGACGGAAACATGGAAAAGCTGGAAAAGCTTCGGGAGCTTCTTGACGAGCAGCATATCGACGGGCTGTTAGTCACAAACGGCTACAACCGCCGCTATTTGACCGGGTTTACTGGCACGGCCGGCGCTGTACTTGTCAGCCGTCAAGGGGCGGTGTTGGTTACGGACTTCCGCTACGTCGAACAAGCATCGAGGCAAGCCCAAGGGTTTGAAGTCGTCCAGCACAGCGGGCCGATCATCGAAGAAATTGCCAATCAGGTGAAGCGGCTTGGCATCAAGAGGCTTGGCTTTGAGCAAGAACATGTCACCTATGCCGCATACAAGTCGTATGAAGAAGCCATCCGCGCTGAACTCGTGCCAACGTCTTGGCTCGTAGAAAAATTGCGCTTGATTAAGTCAGAGGCAGAGATTAAGATATTAAAGGAAGCAGCAGAAATCGCCGATGCGGCGTTTTCGCACATTTTGTCGTTCATCCGTCCAGGCGTTAAAGAAATCGAAGTGGCGAATGAGCTGGAATTTTTTATGCGCAAACAAGGGGCGTCTTCGTCCTCCTTTGATACGATCGTTGCCTCCGGCTACCGTTCGGCGCTGCCGCACGGGGTGGCGTCAGAGAAAACGATCGAGCGCGGCGAGCTCGTCACGCTTGATTTCGGGGCTTACTATAAAGGGTATTGTTCCGATATTACGAGAACGGTCGCCGTCGGCGACATTAGCGCGGAGCTGCGGACGATCTATGACATCGTTCTTGAAGCGCAGCAACGCGGCATGAACGGGCTCAAGGCAGGCATGACCGGCAAAGAGGCTGATGCGCTCACGCGCGATTACATCCGCGAAAAAGGGTATGGCGACTATTTCGGCCATTCGACCGGCCATGGGATTGGATTGGAAATTCACGAAGGGCCGACGCTTTCGTTCCGTTCGGATGTCGTGCTTGAGCCAGGCATGGTTGTCACCGTCGAGCCGGGCATTTACATCCCGGGGCTTGGCGGGGTGCGCATCGAGGACGATACGGTCATCACTGCTGACGGGAACGAAGCGCTCACCCATTCGCCAAAAGAACTGATCATTTTATAATGGATTGCGTGAGGAGGATTTCGGCTAATGATTTCAGTCAACGATTTTCGCACAGGACTTACGATTGAGGTGGACGGCGAGATTTGGCGCGTCCTTGAATTCCAGCACGTCAAGCCGGGCAAGGGGGCGGCGTTCGTCCGTTCGAAGCTGCGCAATTTGCGCACCGGCGCCATTCAGGAGCGGACGTTCCGCGCCGGCGAAAAAGTGAACCGGGCGCAAATCGACACACGCAAAATGCAATATTTGTACGCCAACGGCGACCAACACGTTTTTATGGATATGGAAACGTATGAACAAATCGAGCTGCCGGCGAAACAAATCGAGCATGAACTGAAGTTCTTGAAAGAGAATATGGAAGTATTTATTATGATGTACCAAGGCGAAACGATCGGCGTCGAGCTGCCGAACACCGTAGAGCTGAAAGTCGTCGAAACAGAGCCGGGCATTAAAGGTGATACCGCTTCTGGCGGTTCGAAGCCGGCGAAGCTCGAAACCGGCCTTGTCGTTCAAGTGCCGTTTTTCGTCAACGAAGGCGACACGCTCATCATTAATACGGCCGACGGCACGTACGTTTCGCGGGCGTAAGCGCAAGCCCGACAGGCACCGTCTCGGACACCTTCCGGGGCGGTGTTTTTTATGCGCAAAATGGGCGCCGTTTTGCTCTCCCCCATCGTTTTCCTCAGTAAAAACTTCTTCTGAAACGGCTTGTTTTCGCATACGTTTGTACTAATCGATCCCATTTGGCAAAACAGGAGGGGAACATGAAACATTGGCTGCGATCGATCGATCCGTCCGTTATGGCCATGGCTGGCATGCGGATGGTGTCCGCGTTCATTGAACTGAGCGCGGCGCTGTTGATGCTTGTGTTCAATGACGTGAAAAAAGCGCTTGCCGTTAATGCCGCGCTTGCTGTCGTCGGTCCAACCGTCATGATGGTGACCATGGCGATTGGACTGCTTTCGCTTGCGGACGAGCTCTCGTTTTCACGGCTTGGGCTTGTGGCGCTCGGGATAGCGCTCATTTTGTTCGCGATTTACAAGTAAGGCATAAACGGCGCATTCCGCCCATACATATGAACTAGTCCACAAGAAAAGGGGGAGGGCCATGGAAGCGGTGTGGGGAATTTTGCCGAAAACGGTCGCCGCCGCGTTGCAGCACCATCTTCCTTCATGCCGCCGCGGAATTGAAGAAATCCGCATCCGCGTCTCCCGGCCGCTTGAGGTGATCGTCGACGGAACGGCCCGATTGCTGCCGTATGAAGTGACGAAAGAAGACGGCGTGCATTTGCTCAACAAATTGAGTCATTATTCGATCTATGCCGTCGAAGAAGAGCTGAAGCGCGGATTTATGACGATTGAGGGGGGGCATCGCGTTGGGCTGGCCGGCAAAGTCATTACTGAAGGGGGCAAGGTGAAAGCGATCCGCGATGTTTCCTCGTTTAACATTCGCATCGCCAAGGAACAGATCGGCATCGCCGAGCCGCTGATTCCGTATGTGTACGACGGCCGCTGGCGTCATACGATGATCATCGGCTCGCCGCAGACGGGAAAAACGACGCTCCTGCGCGATGCGGCGCGCTTGATTAGCAGCGGGACGAGGCGCATTCCGGCGCAAAAGGTGGCGATCGTTGACGAACGATCGGAAATCGCTGGCTGTGTGAAAGGGATTCCTCAGTTTTCGTTCGGCCCGCGCCTTGACGTGTTGGACGCCTGCCCGAAAGCGGAAGGGATGATGATGATGATCCGCGCGATGAGCCCTGATGTCATGATTGTCGACGAAATCGGGCGCGAGGAGGACAGCGAGGCAGTGCTTGAAGCGGCCAATGCTGGCGTCTCTGTATGGACGACTGTGCACGGCCGCAACATCCAAGACGTCTGGCAGCGTCCGACGCTCGGACCGGTGATGGAACAAAAGGTGTTTGAACGGTTTATTGAGCTGACGAACATTCCCCATCCCGGCTCAATCCGACGCATTCTCGACGCTGGCGGAACGGTGCTGTATGAAAGGGCGGTGGTCCATCGATGAAATGGTTTGGCGCTCTGTTGATTCTCGCCGCCTCAACATGGCTTGGGTTTGCCGCCGCCCGCGTGTTGCACGAGCGGCCGCGCCAGCTCCGCCAGCTGAAAGCGGCGCTGAGGGCGCTTGAGGCGGAAGTGATGTATGGCCATACGCCGCTTGCCGACGCCGCTATGCATCTCGCCCGGCAAACGGCCGCCCCGTTGTCCGAATTGTTCGAGCGGTTTGCCGCCGCGTTATGCACAGAAGAAACGAGCGCCGCCGAGGCATGGGAAAAAAGCTTGCGAGCCGTATGGGGAAAAACCGCTCTAAAGCAAGGAGAATTTGAAGTGATGAAACAATTTGGCGCCACGCTTGGCCAATACGACCGGCTCACCCAGCAAAGGCAAATCGCGCTGGCGCTCGCCCATCTTGAGAGGGAGGAAGCGGAAGCGCTAGACAACCAGGCGCGCTACGCCAAGATGGCGAAAAGTTTAGGCGTGTTGGCCGGCCTGCTGCTCGTCATTTTACTCATGTAGACAGGAGGCAGAATCATGGGCATCGATGTCGATCTCATTTTGAAAATCGCCGGCGTCGGCATCGTCATCGCGTTTTTGCATACGGTGCTCGATCAGATGGGGAGGAAAGAATACGCCCAATGGGTGACGCTGCTCGGCTTTATTTATATTTTGTTTATGGTCGCTTCCATCGTCAGCGACTTGTTCCAAAAAATCAAGGATGTCTTTTTGTTCCGCGGGTAGGAGGGATCGGCCATTGACATTTTGCAAATCGTCGGCCTCGGGTTGATCGCGACGTTTTTGGTCGTGTTGCTGCAAGAGCAAAAGTCGAATCTGGCCTTTTTGTTGACCGTGTTTGTCGGCTGCACCATTTTTCTGTTGTTGGTCGATCAAATCAGCAGCATTTTGGCGATGTTGCGAAAAATGGCCGAAGGCGCCCATATTCAGATGGTGTATTTAGAGACGATGCTGAAAATCATCGGCATTGCCTACATTGCCGAGTTCGCCGCGCAAATTTCCAAAGACGCCGGCCAAGGGGCGATCGCCGCCAAAATTGAGCTCGGCGGCAAAATCGTCATTTTGGCGCTGGCTGTTCCGATTTTAACCGCGATCATCGAAGCGGTCATCGGCCTCATCCCGTCGGCGCGCTAAAGGGGGGAACGGATTGAAGCGAACAGCGTTCCTTATTGTCGGGCTGCTTTCTCTCTTTTTTTGCCCGTTGGTCGTACAAGCCGCAAGCGATGGACCGTCGGTCAGCGAGCAGCTCGCTCAGCTCGATGTGAGCGATATCCGCCGCTATTGGGAAACGATCGTCAGCGAGTATGGAGGGTTTTTGCCGGAAAGCGAGAAAGGGTCGCTCACCGATTTTTTAAGCGGCGACAAGCAATGGTCGCCGTCCGAATGGCTGAAGGCGCTCGCCCGCTATTTGTTTTATGAACTGCAGGTGAACGGCAAACTGCTCGGCACGCTCATTTTGCTTGCTGTCTTCAGCACGGTGCTGCAATCGCTGCAAAATGCATTCGCTCAGCAGGAAGTAAGCAAAATCGCCCAGGCGGTCGTCTATATGGTGCTCTTGTTGATCGCCTTAAACAGCTTTCGCCTCGCGGCGGATTATGCGCTTGAGGCGGTGCGGACGATGAGCCATTTCATCATCGCCCTCGTTCCGCTGCTGCTCGCCCTGCTTGCCACTTCCGGCGGGGTCGCGTCGGCGGCGTTTTTCCACCCGATCATTTTGTTTGTGATGAACACCACCGGCACGGTCGTTGAATACGTCACCTTGCCGCTTTTGCTTCTGGCTGCGCTGCTTTCTGTCGTCAGCACGCTCAGCGACCGTTACAAGGCGACTCAGCTCGCCGATTTGCTCAACAAAGCCGCCCTCGGTTTGCTCGGCCTCATTTTGACCGTGTTCCTTGGTGTCATGTCCGTGCGAGGAGCGACAGCGGCCGTGGCTGACGGCGTGGCGCTCCGGGCGGCGAAATTTGTCACCGGCAATTTCATCCCGGTCGTCGGCAAGCTGTTCACCGATGCCGCCGATACGGTCGTCGCCGCTTCCATGCTGTTGAAAAATACGGTCGGGTTGGTCGGGGCGGCGATTTTGCTCATGATCGCCATCTTTCCAGCGGTGAAAATTTTCGCCGTCGTCATCGTCTACAAACTATCGGCTGCTCTTCTGCAGCCGCTTGGCGGCGGACCGGTATTGTCCTGCCTCAACATCATCGGCAAAAGCATCGCCTACGTGCTGGCGGCGCTGCTCATTGTGTCGCTCATGTTTTTCTTAAGCCTCACCGTCATGGTGATGGCCGGGAACATTACGATGATGGTCCGCTAGGGGGAGCGCTATGCAGCTAGTCATTGAGTGGGTGACAAACATCATTTTGTTTTTGTTGTTTGCTGTCATCATCGATTTTTTGCTGCCGTCGGGGACGATGCAAAAATACGTTAAAATGGCTGTCGGGCTTATGCTCGTTCTCGTGATGCTCGCTCCGATGCTCCGGCTCGCTTCCGTTGATCCCGAGCAGCTCATCGCGTCGGCGCTCGTCCATTTTTCCAACGGCCGTGCGGGGGAAGAGGCAATAAAAAATCAAATCGAACAGCAGAAAAAAGAAATACAAGCCTCGCAACGCGCATATATTTTAAAACAAATGGCTGTCCAGCTCGAAAACGATGTCAATGAGGAGTTGATGGAAAAGTATGGGCTGAAAGCGGATGTCAACGTTTACGCCAAACCAGGCGACGACTGGCGCATGCCGGATGACATCAAGACGATTGAGGTCGTCCTTTCGAAACAGAAGTCAGCCGGTTCGGTGGAACCGGTTGTCATCGATACGACGAAGCCGCCGGCTTTGCCGGAGGGCGATGCTTCGCTGGCAGAGGAGGTGCGCGCTTTTCTCGCCGGCCGATGGGAAATCGATGAAGATAAAATTGACGTGCAATTTAGGGGGAGGGAATAGAGGGGGGATGTTGCCGCTCATCAAACGGCTCTTTTCTTCAGCGCCGAAAGACGGGGAAGGAGCACAGAAAAAATGGCCGTTTTCGTACGTCGTCGTCCTGCTGTTGGCTGGTGTCGCCTTGATGGCGGCAAGCCATTGGGCAAACAGTGGAGAGGAAGCCGAAGCGAAGCCTTCCGCCGGGCAGCCGTCCGCTCCAGCCGAGCCGGCATTCCTGGCAAGCAAGGAGACGAAAGAGAAAGTGATCGCCGCCTATGAGGAGCGGTACGAAAAAGAATTGAAAGCCGCTCTTGAGGCGATCGAAGGGGTGGATGATGTCACGGTCGTCGTCAATCTCGATTCCACGGAGTTGAAACTGTATGAGAAAAAGCGTTCGACCCAGCAGCAGACAACGGAAGAGAGCGACAAGGAAGGCGGGAAGCGGACGATCGAAAACGAGTCGACCAATGAAGAAGTCATCATTATTCATAACGGCGAAGAAGAAACGCCGCTTGTCGTCGCCACGAAAAAGCCGGACATCCGCGGCGTCCTCGTTGTCGCCAAAGGGGCGGATAATTTGCAAATCAAAAAATGGATCGTCGAGGCGGTGACGCGCGTGTTAAACGTTCCGAGCTACCGCGTCGCTGTCTTGCCGAAAAAATGACCGGGTAAGGGGAGGAGATCGGCATGTTGAAAAAACAAACCGTATGGCTGTTGACGATGTTGAGCTTGGTCGTTGTGCTGTCGGTCTATTACGTGACAGCGCCAAAAAATATGAACGACAGTCCGGCATTTACCGCCAATAAGAAAACGGAAAAAACAACCGATCAGCCGAGCGTCGCTGTCGAAGAGGCGAAAAAGCCGTCCGCGTCTGGCGAAACGGGCGACGACTTGTTTACAGCGCTGCGCATGAAAATTGAGGATGAACGGAGCCGGCTGCGCGATGAGCTGAACGCCATTGTCGCTTCAGCGAACGCGACGGTGGAAGAAAAAAATGAAGCGCTCGACAAAATTGAAAAATTGCAAGCATTGTCCGAAAAAGAAGCCACGTTGGAGACGCTCATCAAATCGAAAGGCGGTTATGAAGACGTGCTCGTGCGCGCCGATGACAACCAAGTGCGCGTGACGATCAAAGCGAAACAAAGCTCAGCTAAATCGGCGAATGAAGTCATTCATATGGTGAAAAAAGAAATACCCGATGCTGAATACGTGACGGTTGAGTTTCAGCCGGCTGGATGAACGCGCTGCTCTTTAGGGCAGCTTCTTTTTTTGCGGAAAAGTCTTTTGTTTGTCCTACTGTTGTGTGTATAATCGTTATGGACACGTTTAGGCACCGCCAGAAAGGAACGGGCTGCACGATACTTGGAGAAAGGTGTGAGATCGATGAAAATTCAAGAAATCCGTGAATTGATCCGCTTGGTCGACCAGTCCTCGATTGACGAATTCGTATACGAACAAGGCGAAACAAAAGTACATATGAAAAAAGGAACGGCGGCTGTTGCCGTTGCGTCGGCTGCGGCCGCACAGACGGCGGTCGCGCCGCCGGCGCCTGCCGCTCCGGCAGCGGTCGAACCGGCTCCGGCAGCTCCTCCCGTTCAAGCAGCGGCCTCGGAAGCGCCGGCACCGAAAGCGGAAACGCCGGTGGTCAAAGAAGCAAAGCCGGCTGTGGAAGGCAACTTGCATCAAATTACTTCGCCGATGGTCGGCACGTTCTACGCAGCGCCGGCGCCGGACAAGCCGCCGTATGTGAAGCCGGGCGACAAAGTGAAAAAAGATACGGTCGTTTGCATCATCGAGGCGATGAAGCTGTTTAATGAAATTGAAGCGGAAGTCGATGGCGAAATTGTCGAGGTGTTGGTGCAAAACGGCCAGCTCGTCGAATATGGCCAGCCGTTGTTTTTAGTCAAGCCTGAATAAGGGAGAGAACGGACGATGATCAAAAAAGTGTTGGTGGCGAACCGCGGGGAAATCGCCGTCCGCATCATCCGCGCCTGCCGCGAGCTTGGGATTGAGACGGTCGCTGTCTTTTCGCAAGCCGACCGCGACGCCTTGCACGTGCAGCTGGCTGATGAGGCGTACTGCATCGGGCCGACCGCTTCGAAAGACAGCTATTTAAATTTCACAAACATTATGAGCGTCGCCACGCTGACTGGCTGTGACGCCATCCACCCCGGTTACGGGTTTTTGGCGGAAAATGAAGCGTTCGCCGAGCTGTGCCGTGAATGCAACGTGACATTTATCGGCCCAAGTCCGGAAGCGATTGCAAAAATGGGCATGAAAGACATCGCTCGCGAGACGATGCGCGAGGCGGGGGTGCCGATCGTGCCTGGGTCGCGTGGGGTTATCGAAAGCCTTGATGAGGCGCGGGCGATTGCCGAAGAGATCGGCTATCCGGTCATCATTAAAGCGACGGCCGGCGGCGGCGGGAAAGGAATCCGCGTCGCCCGCGACGAAGGCGAGCTCGTCAAAAGCATCAACATCACCCAGCAGGAAGCGGCGACGGCGTTTGGCAACCCAGGCGTCTATATTGAAAAATATATCGAAGATTTCCGCCATGTCGAAATTCAAGTGCTCGCTGATTCGTACGGCAATACGATTCATCTCGGTGAGCGCGACTGCTCGATCCAGCGCCGGCTGCAAAAACTGGTCGAGGAAGCGCCGTCGCCGGCGCTTGACGACGAGATGCGCCGGAAGATGGGCGAGGCGGCGGTCAAGGCGGCGAAAGCGGTCAACTACACCGGCGCCGGTACGGTTGAATTTATTTATGACCACCGGAACAAACAATTTTACTTCATGGAGATGAATACGCGCATTCAAGTCGAGCATCCGGTCACGGAACTGATCACCGGCATCGATTTGGTCAAGGAGCAAATCCGCATCGCCGCCGGTGAAAAGCTGTCGATCACCCAAGAGGACGTCACGTTTAACGGCTGGGCGATCGAGTGCCGGATCAACGCCGAAAATCCAGCGAAAAACTTTATGCCGTCGCCGGGGAAAATCGCCATGTACCTGCCGCCGGGCGGCCCGGGCGTGCGCGTCGATTCCGCCGTCTATCCAGGCTATACGATCCCGCCGTATTATGATTCGATGATCGCCAAATTGATCGTTCATGCGCCGACGCGTGCGGAAGCGATCGCCCGCATGAGACGGGCGCTTTCGGAGTTTATCATCGAAGGCATTCATACAACGATTCCGTTCCACATAAAATTAATGGAGCATGAGAAATTTCAAAGCGGTGAGTTTAATACGAAGTTTTTGGAGTTATATGATATTATGAAGGCGGAATAGGAGGTGCCTTATGTCTGAGCATGTCTTTGAAACAGAGCAAGTGTACCCGGCGCTCGGCAAGGTGGAAATTGCACCGGAAGTGATTGAGGTGATCGCTGGCATCGCGGCGTCAGAAGTCGACGGCATCGCGCAAATGCGCGGCAATTTTGCCGCCGGCGTCGCCGAGCGGTTTGGAAAGAAACACCATGGCAAAGGCGTCAAGGTTGATTTGCGCGACGACGGCGTCGTCATCGATCTTTATTGCCTCGTCCAGTTTGGCGCATCGATTCCGAACGTGGCGAAAAAGGTGCAGGAAAATGTGCGCCAGGCGCTTTGGAACATGACCGGCCTCGAGGTGAGCGAAGTGAACGTTCATATCGTCGGCATCCAGTTTGAGGGCGGCAAGCAGGAACAAGGCGTCATCGAACAGTGATCTCGCAAGGCAGTTGCTTTTTCGGCGGCTGCCTTTTTGTTTTTTTGGCCAAAGTTTGTTATTGTAATGAACGAGGCCGTTATGGCGCAACAAACGGCAGCGCGAATGATTTGTGGGAAAAGGCTGGCTTTTTCCGAAAAATATGATATGATTTCATTGTGAATGTTCGTTTTTTTGGAAAGGGGGACCGCCATGAAGCGGCATGAAGCACGGGAAAAGGCGTTGCAGGCGCTGTTTCAAATCGATGTCGGACGCATTCCACCAGATGAGGCGCTCCACAATGTCACGGGCGGCGGTGACATCGACCCGTTTTTGCGCCAGCTCGTCTTTGGCGTCGTCGAGCACCAGGAGGAGATTGACGAGCTGTTGCGCGCCAATTTGGAAAAATGGACGCTTGAACGCGTCGCCAACGTTGACCGCGCCATTTTGCGCATGGCGACGTACGAGATGAAATACGCCGATGATGTGCCGGTAAGCGTCAGCCTCGATGAGGCGGTCGAGCTGGCGAAAAAATTCGGCGATTGGAAATCCGGAAGTTTTGTCAACGGCGTGCTTTCGAAAGTGAAGGCGGCGCTGCAAAAATAAAACCGGCTGCATCGCGGGCTGATATCGAACGATGAACGAGGAGAGGGGAACGAAACACGATGACAGCACAAATCATTAGCGGAACGGAGATGGCGAGGACGATTCGCACTGCATTGGCGGATGAAGCCGCACAGTTGAAAGCGGACGGCGTTGAGCCGGGGCTGGCCGTCATTCTAGTCGGCGACGATCCGGCGTCGCATTCGTATGTAAAAGGAAAACAAAAAGCGTGCGCCGAGGTCGGCATTCGCTCGTTCCTTTACACGTTTCCGGCGGCGATCGACGAAGAGACGCTGCTTGCGAAAATCCGCGAGTTAAACGTCGATCCGGCGGTGCACGGCATTTTAGTGCAGCTGCCGCTGCCAGATCACATTTGCGAATGGTCGGTCATTGAAACGATCGCACCGGAAAAAGATGTCGATGGGTTTCACCCGATCAATGTCGGAAAAATGATGATCGGCCAACGGGCGTTTCTCCCGTGCACTCCGCATGGCATTTTAGTGATGGTGCAATCGGCCGGCATTGACATCGCCGGCAAGCACGTCGTCGTCGTCGGCCGAAGCAACATCGTCGGCAAACCGGTTGGCCAGCTGTTTTTGCGCGAACATGCCACCGTCACCTACACTCACTCGAAAACGCCGGATTTGGCCGCCATCACTCGGCAGGCGGACATTTTGATCGTCGCTGTCGGCAAGGCGCGCCTCATCGGCCCGGAACACGTCAAGCCCGGGGCGGTCGTCATCGACGTCGGCGTCAACCGGCTTGAGAACGGCAAATTGTGCGGCGATGTCGATTTTGACGCTGTGAAAGAAGTGGCTGGCTATATTACGCCGGTGCCGGGTGGAGTCGGGCCGATGACGATTACGATGCTCTTGCACAACACGATTGAAGCGGCGCGGCAGCTGGCCGCAAAGTGAGGGCAGGATCAGTGGAAGTCAGATATGTGACGGTCGGGGCGTTGACGAAGTACATCAAACGCAAGTTCGATGTCGACCCGCATTTGCGCGATCTATGGGTGAAGGGCGAGATTTCGAATTTTAAGCAGCATTCGCGCGGCCATATGTATTTTACGTTGAAAGACAGCCAAGGACGCATTGCCGCCGTCATGTTCGCCGGCTACAACCAGCATTTGCCGTTCCGTCCTGAAGATGGGATGAACGTGCTCGCGCGCGGGGAAATTTCCGTCTATGAACCGAACGGCAACTATCAGCTTTATGTCAAAGAAATGCAGCCGGAAGGTGTCGGAAGCCTCTATTTAGCCTACGAACAGCTGAAGCAGCGGCTCGAGGCGGAAGGGTTGTTTTCGCCGGTCCATAAAAAGCCGCTTCCAGCTTTCCCTCGCTGCATCGGCGTCGTTACATCGCAGACTGGAGCGGCGGTGCGCGATATTATGACGACGATTCGCCGCCGCTATCCCCTCGCTAAAGTCATTTTGTTTCCAGCGCTCGTTCAAGGGGACGGGGCGGCGCCCTCCATCGTGCGCGCCATCGAGCGGGCGAATGCGTTCGGCGGGGTTGATGTGCTGATTGTCGGCCGCGGCGGCGGCTCGATCGAAGAATTGTGGGCGTTCAATGAAGAAATCGTCGCTCGCGCCATCTTCGCCTCAAAAATACCGATTATTTCCGCTGTCGGCCATGAAACAGATTTTACGATCGCCGACTTTGTCGCCGATTTGCGGGCGCCGACGCCGACGGCAGCAGCTGAGATGGCGGCGCCGCATGTTGGGGAGCTCGCTGAGCGGCTCGCCGAGCGGAAATGGCGGCTCATCCGCGCCATGAAAGAGCGGCTTGCCGCTGATAAAGAGCAGCTTCGCCGGCTGCAAGGATCCTACGCATTCCGCTATCCCAAGCGGCTCTATGAACAAAAAGAACAGCAGCTTGATGCGTTGCTTGAGCGGCTTAGCCGCCAACGCGAACGGCTCGTCGACAAACATCGTCAGCGGCTGCATGAGCTTGACATGAGACTATGGCGGCACCATCCGGCTGCAGAGCTTGAGCGGATGAAAGAACGGCAAAAGGCGGCCGCCAATGCGCTGGAAAAAGCGATGCGCACCGCGGTGGAGCGCCATCGGTTCCGCTTTCGCTCCAACCTCGCCCGGCTTGAGGCGCTCAGTCCGCTTCGCATCATGGAGCGCGGCTACAGCTTGGTGTACAATGAGCAGGGCGAGCTCGTGAAACGAACGAACCAGCTTCGAATCGGCGAGCATCTTTCCATTCAAGTTCAAGACGGACGAGTCGATTGTCAAGTGACGGGAGTGGAGGAAAAACACGTATGAGCGAAGAAAAAGAGATGACGTTTGAAGAAGCGATGAAAAAACTGGAGGAAATCGTCGAAAAGCTCGAGGAAGGGAACGTGCCGCTTGAGGAGGCGATCGCCTTTTTTCAAGAAGGCATGAAACTGTCCAAGCTTTGCCATGATAAATTGCAGCATGTGGAGAAACAGTTGGAGTACATGCTGCGCGAAGACGGCGAGCTTGTCCCTTTTTCGCCGGAGGAGGAGTGACGGGTGGCGCAGCTTTCGGTTGAACAGTTTCTCAACGAACAAAAACGGGCCGTCGAGGCGGCGCTTTCCTCCTATATGGCGCGGCTTCGTGGGCCGGAGACGCTGAAAAAGGCGATGGCCTACTCGCTTGAGGCCGGCGGCAAACGAATCCGCCCGCTTTTGTTGCTGGCGACCATCCAAGCGCTTGGCAAAGACCCGGCGATCGGTCTGCCAGTCGCTTGCGCCATTGAAATGATCCATACGTACTCGCTCATTCATGATGATTTGCCAAGCATGGACAACGATGATTTGCGGCGCGGCAAACCGACGAACCATAAAGTGTTCGGCGAGGCGATGGCCATTTTGGCCGGGGACGCTTTGTTGACGTATGCCTTTCAATTGATGGCCGAAATCGATGATGATCGCGTGCCGCCTCCCGTCCGTCTGCAGCTCATCGAGCAGCTCGCGAAGGCGGCCGGCCCGGAAGGCATGGTCGCTGGACAGGCGGCTGATATGGAGGCGGAAGGAAAAACGCTGGCGCTTGCGGAACTGGAATACATCCACCGCCATAAGACGGGGAAAATGCTGCAATACAGCGTGCACGCCGGCGCCCTGCTTGGCGGCGCCGATGGTCGGCAGACGCGCGAACTCAACGAGTTCGCCGCACATTTAGGCCTCGCCTTTCAAATTCGCGACGATATTTTGGACATTGAAGGAATGGAAGAAAAAATCGGCAAGCGAGTCGGCAGCGACCGCGACAACAAGAAGGCGACATATCCGGTGCTTCTTTCGCTAGGCGGTGCTAAAGAGAAACTGGCGTTTCACATTGACGCCGCGAAGCGCCATTTGCAGCAAGCCAAAATCGATGACGCGGTGCTGGCCTACATTTGCGAGCTTGTCGCGGTCCGCGACCACTGATGCGGGGCGGCGGCCTCTTGTTCCCGTTGTTCGCTTTCCTTCGGGGCGGAGGCGGCCTTGTTTTTTTGGTTGTTTTCCGCCGGGCGGCCGCCGCAAGTTCTATAGATACACCACAAAACGCGTCCTAGTGGTGACGGGCTGCGTTGGCGGGAAAAGTCGATTTTTCGCGCCGGATCATGTATAATAATACTACCTGTACGAGGAGAAACGGCTCGGAGAACGACAGAATGAAAGCGAGTGATCTTTGTTGGACTTGACAAAAATTGACCATCCGCGCGTTGTCAAAAACATGTCCATTCCTGAGCTGAAACGGTTAAGCGCCGAGATTCGGCGGTTTTTAATTGAGAAGTTGTCGAAAACAGGCGGACATATCGGCCCGAACTTAGGGGTCGTCGAGCTGACGATCGCCCTCCACCGCGAATTCGACAGCCCAAAAGACAAACTCATTTGGGATGTCGGACACCAGTCATATGTGCATAAAATTTTGACCGGACGCGCCGCCGCGTTCGACACGCTCCGCCAATACAAAGGGCTGTCCGGGTTCCCGAAACGGAGCGAAAGCGAGCATGACGTGTGGGAAACGGGCCATAGCTCGACGTCGCTGTCGGCGGCGATGGGAATGGCGATCGCCCGTGATTTGAAAGGGACGGATGAATACATCGTGCCGATCATCGGCGACGGGGCGCTCACCGGCGGCATGGCGCTTGAGGCGCTCAACCATATCGGGCATGAGAAAACGGATATGATTGTCATCTTAAACGACAATGAAATGTCGATCGCCCCGAACGTCGGCGCGTTGCACAACATCCTCGGTCGGTTGCGCACCGCCGGCAAATACCAGTGGGTGAAAGATGAACTGGAGCTGCTGCTCAAGCGCATCCCAGCGGTCGGCGGCAAGCTGGCGGCGACGGCCGAGCGGCTGAAAGACAGCTTGAAATATTTGCTTGTCTCCGGCGTGTTTTTCGAAGAGCTCGGGTTTACGTATTTAGGCCCGGTCGACGGCCACGATTTTGAGGATTTGCTTGAGAACTTGCGCTATGCGAAGAAGATGAAAGGCCCCGTGCTTGTCCATGTCATCACGAAGAAGGGAAAAGGGTACAGTCCGGCGGAAAACGACAAAGTCGGCACATGGCACGGCACAGGGCCGTACAAAATCGAAACCGGCGCTTTTGTCAAAACGAAAGAGGCCGGTCCGTCATGGAGCGCGCTTGTCAGCGAAACCGTGCGCCGGCTCGCCCGCACCGACCCGCGCATCGTCGCGATTACGCCGGCGATGCCGGTCGGCTCGAAGCTGGAAGGGTTCGCAAGCGAGTTCCCCGATCGGATGTTTGATGTTGGCATCGCCGAGCAGCATGCGACAACGCTTGCAGCTGGATTGGCGACGCAAGGGATGAAACCGTTTTTGGCCATTTATTCGACATTTTTGCAGCGCGCCTATGACCAAGTCGTCCATGATGTATGCCGGCAAAACTTAAATGTCTTTTTCGCCATTGACCGTGCTGGGTTGGTCGGGGCGGACGGCGAAACGCACCAAGGGGTGTTTGACATCGCCTTTTTGCGCCATGTGCCGAACTTGGTGTTGATGATGCCAAAAGACGAAAACGAAGGACAGCACATGGTGTACACCGCCATCCGCTACGACGACGGGCCAATCGCCATGCGTTTCCCGCGCGGCAACGGGCTTGGCGTACCGCTTGATGAGGAGCTGAAAGAAATCCCAATCGGCACGTGGGAAGTGTTGCGCGACGGCTGCGATGCGGCGATTTTGACGTTTGGCACGACGATTTCGATGGCGCTTAAGGCGGCCGACGAGCTGGCGAAAGACGGCATATCGGTGAAAGTCGTCAACGCTCGCTTTTTGAAGCCGATGGACGTGGCGATGCTTCACGAACTGCTTGAGAGCCGCCTGCCGATCTTAACGGTCGAAGAGGCGGTGCTGCAAGGCGGCTTTGGCAGTGCTGTGTTGGAGTTTGCTCATGATCATGGTTATCACGGAGCGGTCATCGAACGGATGGGCATCCCGGACCGCTTTATCGAACATGGAAGCGTCAGCGAGCTGCTCAATGAAATCGGGCTGACGTCGACCCATATCATCGACCGCATCAAAACGATGATGCCAAGAAAACAGAAAAGGGCTTGAGACATGAAAGGAAAAAAAGAACGGCTCGATGTGCTGCTTGTTGAACGAGGGCTGGCGGAAACGCGGGAAAAGGCGAAGCGAGCGATCATGGCCGGGCTTGTCTATTCAAACGACATTCGACTCGATAAGCCCGGAGAAAAAGTGCCGGTTGACATTCCGCTTGAGGTGAAAGGCAACCCGCTTCCGTACGTCAGCCGCGGTGGGTTGAAACTGGAAAAAGCGTTGCGCGAGTTTCATATTCGCGTGGAAAATAAAATTGTTCTTGACATCGGCGCGTCGACCGGCGGTTTCACCGACTGCGCCTTGCAGCATGGGGCGAAGCTGACGTATGCCGTCGATGTCGGCTACAACCAGCTTGCTTGGAAGCTGCGTCAAGACGAGCGCGTCGTTGTGATGGAGCGGACGAACTTCCGCTACGTGACGCCGGATCAGTTTACGAAAGGGCTGCCGGAAGTAGCTGTCATCGATGTCTCGTTTATTTCGCTGCGTCTCATTTTGCCGGTCGTCAAGACGGTCATGGTGCCGGGCGGCGATGTGATTGCGCTCGTCAAGCCGCAGTTTGAAGCCGGCAGGGAAAAGGTCGGCAAAAAGGGGATTGTTCGCGACCCGAACATTCACGAGGAAGTGCTCGAATCGATCATTCAATTCGCCTGTGCGGAAGGATTCGATGTTTTGCACTTATCCTATTCGCCCATTACAGGCGGCGATGGCAACATTGAGTTTTTGCTTCACGCCGTTTATTCGGGAGAAAATCGCAAAGGGGAAAACCGTCTGTCGATGCCGATCGCACATATCGTACGTGAGGCGCACGCCCATCTACGTGGCGACAGGACAGAGGGGAATGGCGAATAGAGGCGGGAAACAACAGCGTGGCATTTTGCAAGCAAAGAGGTGGCGCAGTGTGAACAAAGGGCAAAGGCATATTAAAATTCGCGAAATCATTATGAACCATGACATTGAAACGCAAGACGAGCTTGTCGACCGGCTGAGAGAAGCTGGCTTTAACGTCACCCAGGCGACCGTCTCGCGCGACATTAAAGAAATGCAGCTCGTCAAAGTGCCCATGGCCAATGGCCGCTACAAGTACAGCCTTCCGTCCGACCAGCGCTTCAATCCGATGCAAAAGCTGAAGCGGGCGCTTGTTGATGTGTTTGTGAAGCTTGACGGAACGGGCAACTTGCTTGTGTTGCGGACGTTGCCGGGCAACGCCCATGCCGTCGGCGTCTTGCTCGACAATTTGGATTGGAACGAAATCGTCGGTACGATTTGCGGCGACGATACGTGCCTGATCATTTGCCGGACGCCAAAAGATGCCGAAAAAGTGTCCGACCAGCTGTTGTCCATGCTCTAGGCGAGGACCGGCCCAGCTCCCGTTCTGCGTTCAAGGACGGAACGACAGGGCGGTCCTCGTTTGCAAATCCGAACATACGTGCTATAATCAAAAGTGGAATTAATCGGACAGGCAAGGAGTGATGAAATGCTCGCCGAGCTGTCGATTAAAAATTTCGCCATTATCGAGTCGCTCTCGTTGTCGTTCGACAAAGGGCTGACGGTGTTAACCGGCGAAACGGGAGCCGGCAAATCGATCATCATCGACGCGATTCATTTGTTGATCGGCGGACGCGGCTCCGCTGAATTTGTCCGCTTTGGAGCGGAAAAGGCGGAAATCGAAGGGCTGTTTTTGCTTGATGATGACCGCCATCCGTGCTGGCAAAAATGCGCAGACGTTGGCATCGACGCCAGCGACGGCATGATCGTGTTGCGCCGCGATATTTTCGCCAACGGCAAAAGCGTCTGCCGCATTAACGGCAAGCTCGTCACGACGGCGGTGCTGCGCGACATCGGGGCGACGCTTGTTGATATTCACGGCCAGCATGAACATCAAGAACTGATGGATACGTCCCGCCATCTGCCGCTTTTAGACGAGTTTGGCGGCCTAGAGGCGGCAGAGGCGCTTGCTCGCTACCGCGCCGTCTACGAGCGGTATGAGGAGCTCGGAAACAAATTGAAAAAGCTGAGCGAAAATGAACAGCAAATGGCGCACCGGCTTGATTTGCTGACGTTTCAGCTGCGCGAAATCGAGCAGGCGGCGCTCGAGCCGGGCGAGGACGAGCGGCTGATGGAGGAAAAAGTTCGCATCGTCAATTTTCAAAAAATTTATACCGCGCTGCAGAAAAGCTATGAGGCCCTCTCCGGAGAGGGACGCGGGCTTGATTCCATCGGGGAGGCGATGCGCCATCTCGATGACGTCGCAGGCATGGATGCAACGCTCAAAGATGCGCATGAAACGACGTCGAACTGCTACTATTTGCTCGAGGAAGTCATGTACAAGCTGCGCGATCAAATTGAGGAGATGGAGTACGACCCAGAGCGGCTCGATGCCATTGAAAGCCGTCTCGCGGAAATCGGGCAGCTCAAACGAAAATACGGGGCGACGATCGCCGATATTTTGCACTACGCCGAGACGATCGCCGAGGAAATCGAGACAATCGAAAATCGCGAAACGCATGTGCATGAGCTTAAGCAGCAGCTCGCTCTGGTGACGGACGAGTTGCTTACGGAGGCGAAAAACGTCACCGCTGTTCGGCAAACATATGCCCAGCGCCTGATTGAGCGCATTCATCAAGAACTGAAAGACTTGTACATGGACAAAACGAAATTTGACATCGTATTTGCCAAGCGTGAAGGATCGCTTGACGCCCCCTTGGTCGACGGCGTGCCGGTTAGGTTCCAAGAAGACGGCATCGATGTCGTCGAGTTTTACATTTCGACGAACGTCGGCGAGCCGTTAAAACCGCTCGTCAAAGTCGCTTCCGGCGGCGAGCTGTCGCGCATTATGCTGGCGTTGAAAACGATTTTTTCCAAACATCAAGGAGTGACGTCGATTGTTTTTGATGAGGTCGACACCGGTGTCAGCGGACGCGTCGCCCAGGCGATGGCGGAAAAAATTTACCGCATCGCCAGCCAGTCGCAAGTGCTTTGCATTTCCCATCTGCCGCAAGTCGCTGCGATGGCGGACACGCACTTGTTGATCGCCAAAGAGACGGATGGGGAACGGACGAAAACAGTCGTGAGGAAGCTCAATGAGGAGGAGAAAGTGAAAGAAATCGGGCGGATGATTTCCGGCGTCGAGATGACGGAATTGACGAAACGGCATGCCAAAGAGCTGTTGGAACTGGCGGCGAAAATGAAACATTGATTCCTGTTTCCCCTGTTCGTCGAGGGGAGGCGCATCCCTCTCAAAGCGGGCCGATTCCGCCTGCCTGTTCTGCCTTGGCGCCCGCTTTCCTTAAGAGAACTACGGTGTTTCATAAAGATAAGCAAAAAGCCGCGCGGCTGTCCGGATGCAAGTCCATCCAATTCCGGGCAGCTTTTTTATCGACAGGGCGATTATATTTTCCCCGGTTCAGGCAAAATTAAAACTGTAACCGTTTTTGCATGGTGTAGGCGGGAGCGAGGAGAGTGGACGACATTGAATAAAGAAACGGCGCGAAAAATCGCAGGAGTGCTTCTCCTTGGTATATTGACGGCCATCGCCTTTTCCAAACCGATGAAGGAATATTGGCAAATTCCGAAGCAGCTTGTCCTGTTTGAAGGCGATGCGGTTGAATTTCCTGCCGCTTCTCTTCCCGTGCAAGCGGCCGTCAATGACCGAAACGCTCCCAAAACGCTCAATATTGAGCGAAAAAACGGTTCTCTGTCTGTAAAGGCGAAACGCCGCGGACATGAAACGATGGTGTTGCAGGTTGCCGGAATGCCGATCAAGCAAGTGGATGTCAACGTGCTGCCGACGCTCAAAGTCATTCCCGGCGGACAATCGATCGGCGTCAAGCTCAATACCGTCGGCGTTCTTGTCGTCGGTTACCACCTTGTCGAAACCGAAAACGGGAAAAAATCGCCGGGAGAGGCAGCCGGCATTCAAGTTGGCGACATCATTATCGGCATTAACGGCCAAAAAATCGAAAACATGAGCGACCTCTCCCCTTTCATCGAGGAGGCCGGCAAAACGGGAAAACCGCTTCATCTAAAAATTCTGCGCGATCAGCACTCCATGACGGTGAAGCTCGTTCCGCTGAGAGACAAGCATGACGATGTGTACCGCATCGGCCTGTACATTCGCGATTCGGCCGCCGGCATCGGGACGATGACATTTTACGACCCCAAATCAAAAATATATGGCGCACTTGGCCATGTCATCTCTGACATGGATACGAAAAAGCCGATTGTCGTGCAAAACGGGCAAATTATGCGCTCGACCGTCACATCGATCGAAAAAGGGACGAGCGGCAATCCAGGTGAAAAATTAGCCCGCTTTTCCGACGGCGAAGAAGTGATCGGCACGATCACCACCAACAGCCCGTTTGGCATTTTCGGCAAGCTGATCAAACCACTGCCGAATGGTCCGTTCACAAAACCGATCCCGGTTGCCTTGGCGAACCAAGTGAAAGAAGGACCGGCAAAAATATTGACAGTGGTGGAAAACGACAAAGTCGAGCAGTTTGACGTGGAAATTGTCAGCACCATTCCGCAGAAATTTCCGGCGACCAAAGGCCTCGTGATTCGCGTCACGGACCCGCGCTTGTTAAAGAAAACAGGGGGCATCGTCCAAGGGATGAGCGGCAGTCCGATCATTCAGGATGGAAAACTCGTCGGCGCAGTGACGCACGTTTTCGTGAACGATCCGACATCCGGCTATGGCGTCCACATTGAGTGGATGCTGCAAGAGGCAGGCATCGATCTATACGGCAAACAAAAGAAAGCGAGCTGACAAAGTCGGCTCGCTTTTTCCCGGCAGCCAACATTCGATTCTTGCGTATATTTGGTGAAATGACGAGTGATGATTTGGTCACCATTCATCTCTTCCTGATCATCCCAAGGCCAATGTTTCGAAATGCTGTGAGCGGCTTGATTGATCTCGCCATATTGATTAGGCTGCCACTAAAAATTTTTCAAAAAAGGCGGCAAAAATTTTGCCGGTTTGGCATAGATATTTGGTGAAACATCCGTTAAAATGAAATTTGTAAAGATTTTTCGACAAACGCATCGCTGGTGAAAACGAATATTGTCTAATGAGCTCGTTTTTTGTTATAATTTTTATTTTTTGAAAAATAAAAGGATTTTTTGCCGCTGTTGTCGAATGTACGTTAATGGAATGTTACATAGCAAGAAAAAGTGGGGGAGGACGATCGTTTTGAGCATTAAGGTGTGCATTGCCGATGATAACCGCGAATTGGTGACATTGCTTGACGAATATATCTCGAGTCAGCCGGACATGGAAGTGATTGGCACGGCGTATAACGGCCAAGACTGCCTTCATATGCTCGAGAAAAAGCGGCCGGATATTTTGCTTCTGGACATCATTATGCCGCACTTGGATGGGTTGGCTGTGCTTGAGAAAGTCCGCGCAGGTTGTGAGCATCAGCCGAGCGTCATTATGCTGACGGCGTTCGGCCAGGAGGATGTCACGAAAAAGGCAGTAGAACTCGGCGCTTCCTACTTCATTTTAAAACCGTTCGACATGGAGAATTTGGTCCATCACATTCGGCAGATTCATGGCAAAACGGCGCCGATGGTCAGAAAAACCGGCTCTGCCTACCAGGCGCGCGACAACAAACCGAAAAATTTAGATGCGAGCATTACGAGCATCATCCATGAAATCGGCGTCCCGGCGCATATTAAAGGCTATCTGTACTTGCGCGAAGCGATCGCGATGGTGTACCACGACATCGAACTGCTCGGCTCCATCACGAAAGTGCTCTATCCGGACATCGCGAAAAAATACAACACGACCGCCAGCCGCGTCGAGCGCGCCATTCGCCATGCGATCGAAGTCGCTTGGAGCCGCGGCAACCTCGAATCGATTTCCTCGCTGTTCGGCTATACGGTGAGCGTCTCGAAGGCAAAGCCGACAAACTCGGAATTCATCGCCATGGTGGCCGATAAGCTCCGGCTTGAGCATAAGGCATCGTAACGGAAAACGAATGATAGCCAAAGCGGCAAGACGCTCCGCAATCGGGGGCGTCTTTTTTGCCGTTTGGCGGCTTGCTGGAACGAAAAAAGGGGGAACGCGGCTTGCGCCGGTGTGGTGTACAGAGGCGGCTTTACCGCCAAGGGCCAGACGGTTAAGACGGGTCGTTTTCTTTTTCTTTTTTCTCCAATTCCAGCAGCTTGTTCACCAAAATGTGCGGCGGCATATGCATGATCTGCTCGATCGGCACGCCGAGCGCTTTGGCCAGCTTTTGCGCTGTTTCCAGCGAAATTTTCAACGGCTGCATCATCTCACCTCGTTTGTTCATAGTATTACTTTTAGTATAACGAACGACCGCCGGTTTCGGCCAGCTCGTTGGCTGAACGGCGAATAAAGGCGAAAGGAAGAAGGCAGAATGACATTGATTTTTGCCCACCGCGGGGCGGCGGGGACGCACCCGGAAAATACGATGGCGGCGTTTATCGAGGCGGAAAAAGCGGGAGCGGACGGCATTGAATTGGATGTGCAGCTCACAAAAGACGGCGAAGTGGTCGTCATTCATGACGAAACGGTCGACCGGACGACGGACGGCAGCGGCTGGGTGAAAGACATCATGTACCGCGAACTGCGCCGATTGAACGCGGCGGCCATGTGGGACGGCAAGCACGGCCATTGTCCGATTCCGCATCTTGAGGAAGTGCTTGCTTGGCTGTCATCAACACGGATGGCGGTCAACATCGAGCTGAAAAATAGCCTCATTGCCTACGAAACGCTTGAGCAAAAAACGATCTCCCTCGTGCGCCGCTATGGGCTTGAGAAGCGGACGATTTTGTCATCGTTCAATCATCATAGTATGCGCCTTTGCCGAACGCTTGCACCGGAAATCGAGACGGCGCTCTTGTACACAGAGCCGCTGAACGACCCATGGACGTATGTGCGGGCGATGAGCGCTGACGGGGTGCATCCGCACTATCGGACGGTGACGGCGAAGTTCGCGGCTGAGGCGAGGCGGCGCGGGGTGGCGGTCCGCCCGTTTACGGTAAATAAGCGAAATGTGATGAAAACGATGTTTGCTTATGGCGTTGACGCCGTCTTCACCGACTACCCGCGCCAAGCGAAACAATGGAAAGAGAAAACGCCTTAATGAGAGACGTTAAGGCGTTTTTTGTTTGCCTTGATATAAATGTTTCCCAATACAACAGGCATCAACATTCCGAATCAAGGTGTTTTTCGTTTTCGTTGAAAACGCGCCTGCACTTTGTTGCGCTTCCGGTCGCGGTGCAGCAAAAAACCGCCGAGAAACGCCAGCCCGGCGGCAAACAGCGCGAGCCCGGCGAGAAATTGCAGCCATAAGGCAGAAAACAGCGGCCCGCTGATGCCGAACAACGCATCGCGCATCCACTTGATGCCAAGCGCCGCCGAAAGCCCCGGGATGACTAAAATCAACAGTGCAATCATTCGCCCCATCGCGATCGCGTTCCTTTCCGAAAAGAGTGGCCTTATCGACTATCATAGCGGTTATTGGGCGTTTGTCAAGGAAAGAGCAAATCAAGTATGATAAAAGTGTCTGCAAAAATTGGCATACTATAAAGTGTGGTGGACGGACATGAAAAAAGTGATGCTTATTGGCGCTGACTCGCGTGGGACATCATTGTTGAAGCTGCTCCATGGGGCATCAGGGTTTGAAGTCGTGGCAGTCGTGGATGTAGATGAACACGCTCCGGGGTTGCAGCTGGCGCGCCGATGGGGTATTGCCGCCGCCAGCGACTGGCGTCCATGGATGGCCAAACCGCTTGATTTGATCATTGAAACGACGGGCAGGGCGGATGTTTTGGAAGAAATCCGCCGACGGGCACCCGAGGGGGCGAATATTGTTCCGAGCGCGGTCGCGCGGATGATGGCCGAGCTCGTTGCAGAAAAAGAAGCGCTCATCGCTGAGCTGAAAAGTGAAGCAGCTCGGCGCGCGCTCATCTTTCATTCGTCCCATGATGGCATGATTGTTGTAGATGAATATGCTTACATTACCGATATGAATCAAAGCGCGGCGGAGCTCCTTGGAGTGGACAAAGACGAAGTGATTGGCAAACATATTTTGGATGTTTTGCCGTCAAGCGGCTTGCCACGCGTGCTGAAAACGAGGCAGACCGAATTTCATCAGGAAGTGGAACTGGCCAATGGAAAAAAATTGATCACCACCCGCATCCCGATCATCGATGACAATGGCAAACTGTTTGGGGCGCTCGCTGTGTTTAAAGACATTACCGAGCTTGTCGCTTTGGCGGAAGAAATCACCGACTTAAAAGAAGTCCGCATGATGCTCGAAGCGATCATCTATTCGTCGGAAGAGGCGATTTCCGTCGTCGATGAAAATGGGAACGGCATTTTGATCAACCCGGCGTATACACGGCTCACCGGTTTGACAGAGGAAGACGTCATCGGCAAACCGGCGACGGCCGACATCGCCGAAGGGGAAAGCATGCATATGCAAGTATTGAAAACGCGCCGCCCGGTGCGCGGGGCGCGCATGAAAGTCGGCCCGAAAAACCGGGATGTCATCGTCAATGTCGCGCCGATCATCGTCGATGGCGTATTGAAAGGGAGCGTCGGCGTCATTCATGATGTGTCAGAAATTCAGCGGCTGACGGCTGAGCTCAATCGGGCGCGGCAAATCATCCGCACGCTCGAGGCGAAATATTCGTTTGCGGATATTGTCGGTGAGTCAGAGGAGATGAAGGTGGCGATCGAGCAGGCGAAGCTGGCGGCGAAAACACCGGCGACGATTTTGCTGCGGGGGGAATCAGGGACGGGCAAGGAGCTGTTCGCCCACGCCATTCACAACGCGAGCGACCGAAAGTATAACAAGTTTATCCGCGTGAATTGCGCGGCCATTCCGGAAACATTATTAGAAAGCGAACTGTTTGGCTATGAGGAAGGAGCGTTTTCCGGTGCGCGGCGCGGCGGCAAGAGAGGGTTGTTTGAAGAAGCAAACAACGGCAGCATTTTTCTTGACGAAATCGGCGAGCTGTCGGCCAGCACGCAGGCGAAGCTGCTCCGCGTTTTGCAGGAGCGGGAAATCGTTCGCGTCGGCGGGACGAAGCCAATCCCGATCAACGTCCGCGTCATCGCCGCCACGAACGTCAACCTTGAAAAAGCAATTGCCGAAGGTGCATTTCGCGAAGACTTATACTATCGGCTCAATCGGATGCCGATTTATATTCCGCCGCTGCGCGCTCGCAAGGAAGACATTCCAGCGCTTTGCCGGCATTTGATCCAGAAACTGAACCAAGATTACGGGCGCAACGTCGAAGGTGTCACGGATGAAGCGATGGCGAAGCTTCTTGCCTATGATTGGCCGGGAAATGTCCGCGAGCTCGAAAACGTGCTCGGGCGGGCGATGATTTTTATGAAATTTCATGAGGTGATGATCGATGCGACGCATTTGCCGCCGCTCGCTTCGCCTTCGTCAGTGCCGGCTCATCGAGTGGAAACGGAAGAGGAGATTCGGCCGCTTGAGGAAATGGTGAGCCGATACGAAGCGAGCTTGATTGAGCAGGCGCTTCGCCGCCATCGCGGCAATAAAACAGCGGCGGCTCGGGCGCTTGGCATTTCGGTGCGCAATTTATACTACAAACTGGAAAAATACAACCTTGACAAAAAAATCATGCAATAATTTGCGCGTTGTGAAAGAAATTGCGCATATCGGTTTGTTTGTATCACTTGTTTTAAAACGCTTTCATCTATTTTTTAGTTGGCACGGTTTTTGCATAAAAAGACCGTGCCGCACGATTTGCAGAAAAGGTTGGTGCAGATGATGAAGCTTGAATCGTTAGTGGAAGAAGCAAGACAATGCCAAGACCGGACGGTGGCCGTGGCGGCGGCGGAAGATGAAGAAGTGATCGAAGCGGTGGCGATGGCGCTCGAACACCGTCTCGGACGCTTTGTGCTTTATGGCGATCGGGAGCGGCTCGGACGGCTGTTGAAGGAAAAAGGATGCGCCCGCTTTTCCGACGTCGATGTCGTTCATGCGAATTCGATCGGGCAAGCCGCAGAGCTTGCCGTGCGCGCCGTCCATTTGAACGAGGCGGATGCGTTGATGAAAGGGCATGTGCCGACAGCAATGCTGCTGAAAGCCGTTTTGAACAAAGAATACGGGCTGCGCACGGGAAAGGTGTTGTCCCATGTCGCTGTTTTTGAGGTGCCGGAGTTTGACCGGTTTGTCATCGTCACCGACGCGGCGATGAACATCGCTCCGGATTTGGAGCAAAAGGTGCAAATTGTCAACAACGCCGTCAGCATCGCGCGTTCCATCGGCATCGAGCGCCCGAAAGTCGCGGCGCTGGCGGCGGTGGAGACGGTCAATCCGGCCATGCCGGCGACCGTCGATGCAGCGGCGCTCGCAATGATGCAAAAGCGGGGGCAAATCGAACATTGCCTCCTTGACGGACCGCTTGCGTTGGACAACGCGGTGTCGCTGGCGGCGGCGAAGCATAAGCGGATTGAAAGCGAAGTGGCTGGACAGGCTGATATTTTGCTTGTGCCGGACATTGAATCCGGCAACATGCTGTATAAGTCGCTCGTCTATTTTGCGAACGCACGCGTCGGCGCAGTCATCGCTGGGGCGAAGGCGCCGATCGTGTTGACGTCGCGCGCCGACTCGGCGGAAAGCAAACTGTATTCGTTGGCGCTTGCTATTTGTTCGGCAGCAAAATGAAATAGATGAAGGAGGCCATCAGTGATGGAACTGTTTCAATATATGGAAAAATATGATTATGAGCAAGTGTTATTTTGCCAAGACAAAGAATCCGGATTGAAGGCGATCATTGTCATTCATGACACGACGCTCGGCCCGGCGCTCGGCGGGACGCGCATGTGGATGTACAATTCGGAAGAAGAGGCGCTTGAAGACGCCTTGCGCCTCGCCCGCGGTATGACATACAAAAACGCGGCCGCCGGCCTTAATTTAGGCGGGGGCAAGACGGTCATCATCGGCGATCCGCGCAAAGATAAAAACGAGGCGATGTTCCGCGCGTTCGGCCGGTTCATTCAAGGGCTGAACGGCCGCTACATTACGGCGGAAGACGTCGGCACGACCGTTGCCGATATGGATATCATCTATCAAGAAACCGACTATGTCACCGGCATTTCGCCGGAATTCGGCTCATCCGGCAACCCGTCGCCGGCCACGGCTTACGGCGTATATCGTGGGATGAAAGCGGCAGCGAAGGAAGCATTTGGAAGTGATTCGCTTGAAGGAAAAGTTGTCGCCGTCCAAGGAGTCGGCAATGTCGCCTACCATTTATGCCGCCATTTGCACGAAGAAGGAGCGAAACTCATCGTTACCGACATCAACAAGGAAGCGGTGGCGCGCGCGGTCGAGGAATTTGGGGCGAAAGCGGTCGACCCGAACGACATTTACGGCGTGGAGTGCGACATTTTTGCTCCATGCGCGCTCGGCGGCATCATCAACGACCAAACGATTCCGCAGCTGAAAGCGAAAGTGATCGCCGGCTCGGCGAACAACCAGCTGAAAGAGCCGCGCCATGGCGACATGATCCATGAAATGGGCATCGTCTATGCACCAGATTATGTGATCAACGCCGGCGGCGTCATCAACGTCGCCGATGAGCTGTACGGCTACAACCGTGAACGGGCGATGAAAAAAATCGAGCAAATTTATGACAACATCGAAAAAGTGTTTGCCATCGCCAAGCGTGACAACATTCCAACGTATGTGGCCGCTGACCGGATGGCCGAAGAACGAATTGAAACGATGCGCAAAGCGCGCAGCCAATTTTTGCAAAACGGCCATCATATTTTAAGCCGCCGCCGCGCCCGCTAATAGCGGCGAGGGGCGGCCTTCCGCCCCGCCGGCGGATGATGGAGGGACAGCAACGATGGAAGAGCAGAAGTTTCGCATTTTAACGATCAATCCAGGCTCGACTTCAACGAAGATCGGCGTCTTTGAAAACGAACGGCCATTGCTCGAAAAAACGATCCGCCATGAGGCGGACGTGCTTCGGCAATATAAAACGATCGTGGACCAGTATGAGTTTCGCAAGCAAACGATTTTGCAAGCACTGGATGAAGAAGGGATCAATTTATCGAAGTTGAGCGCCGTCTGCGGCCGCGGGGGGCTTCTCCGTCCAATCGAAGGCGGCACGTATCGCGTCAATGAGGCGATGCTTGAAGATTTGCGGCGCGGATATTCCGGCCAGCACGCGTCCAACCTCGGCGGTATTTTGGCGCATGAGATCGCCTCGGCCTTAAACATCCCATCGTTTATCGTCGATCCGGTCGTTGTCGATGAACTTGATCCAATCGCCCGGATCAGCGGATTTCCGCTCATTGAGCGGCGCAGCATTTTCCACGCCTTAAACCAAAAAGCGGTCGCGCGCCGCGTCTCCAGGCAGCTCGGCAAACGGTATGACGAACTGAACTTGATCGTCGCCCATATGGGCGGCGGCATTACGGTCGGCGCCCACAAGCAAGGAAGGGTCGTCGATGTCAACAACGGGCTTGATGGCGAAGGCCCGTTCAGCCCGGAGCGCGCCGGGACGGTGCCAGCGGGCGATTTGGTTGCTTTATGCTTCTCTGGTGAATATTACCGCGAAGAGATCATGAACATGCTCGTCGGCGGCGGCGGCCTTGTCGGTTATCTTGGCACGAATGATGCGGTGAAAGTCGAGAAAATGATCGAAGCCGGCGATGAAAAGGCCAAGCTCGTGTATGAGGCGATGGCGTACCAAGTGGCGAAAGAAATCGGTGCGGCAAGCGCCGTGCTTTCCGGCAAAGTTGACGCCATCATTTTGACCGGCGGACTGGCGTATGGCAAATCGTTTGTCGAACAGATCACTCGCCGCGTGCAATGGATCGCCGATGTCATCGTCCATCCGGGCGAAAACGAACTGCAGGCGCTCGCTGAAGGCGCGCTTCGCGTCCTGCGCGGCGAAGAAGAGGAAAAAGTGTATCCAGGCGAGGCCGTTTCGCCGGTTCCAGCCCGGCGCTGATGCGGCAACGGACAGAAAGGAGAAGGCAAGATGGCAAAAGAATACGATGTCGTCATTCTCGGCGGAGGAACGGGTGGCTATGTGGCCGCCATTCGCGCCTCGCAGCTCGGGTTGAAAACGGCCGTTGTGGAAAAAGGGAAGCTCGGCGGCACGTGCCTGCACGCTGGCTGCATTCCGTCCAAAGCGCTGCTTCGCAGTGCCGAAGTGTACGCACAAACGAAAAATGGCGAGGCGTTTGGCGTCATCGCCGACGGCGTGCGCCTTGATTTTGCCAAAGTGCAGGCGCGCAAAGCGGCGATTGTTGAGCAGCTCCATAAAGGCGTGCAGCATTTGATGAAAAAAGGGAAAATCGATGTGTACGCCGGCACCGGCCGCCTGCTCGGCCCGTCGATCTTTTCCCCGCTGCCGGGGACGGTGTCGGTCGAAATGAACGACGGCAGCGAAAACGAAATGCTCGTCCCGAAATTCGTCGTCATCGCCACCGGTTCGCGCCCGCGCACGCTGCCGGGGCTCGAGCCGGACGGCGAATTCGTGATGACGTCCGATGAGGCGCTGCAAATGGAGACGCTCCCCTCGTCCATCTTGATCGTCGGCGGCGGTGTGATCGGCATGGAATGGGCGTCCATGCTCAATGATTTCGGCGTTGACGTGACGGTGCTCGAATATGCCGATCGCATTTTGCCGACAGAAGATGAAGACGTGTCAAAAGAAATGGAAAAACTGCTTCGCCGCCGCGGTGTCAACATCGTCACGGGAGCGCGGGTGCTGCCGGAAACGCTCGAAAAAGGAAACGGTGTTGTCATTCAAGCGGAGCATCAAGGCGAGCGGAAAACGTTTGCGGCCGACAAGATGCTTGTTTCCGTCGGGCGTCAGGCGAACATTGAGGGGATCGGCCTGGAAAACACCGAGATTGTCGTGGAGAAGGGGTATATTCAAACGAACGAGTTCGGCCAAACGAAAGAATCGCACATTTACGCGATCGGCGATGTCATCGGCGGCCTGCAGCTTGCCCATGTCGCCGCCCATGAAGGGATTGTCGCCATTGAGCATTTGGCCGGGCACAACCCAGCGCCGATTGACTATACGATGGTGCCCCGCTGCATTTACACCCGTCCGGAAGCGGCGGCGGTTGGCTTAACCGAACAAGAGGCGAAAGCGAAAGGCTATGATGTCAAGGTCGGCAAATTTCCGTTTAAAGCCATTGGCAAGGCGCTTGTGTTCGGTGAGGCGGAAGGGTTTGTGAAGCTCATCGCCGACCGGAACACGGACGATCTGCTTGGCGTCCATATGGTCGGGCCGCACGTGACCGATTTGATTTCCGAAGCCGGTCTCGCCCGCGTGCTTGATGCGGCTCCTTGGGAAGTGGCCCATGCGATTCATCCGCATCCGACGCTGTCAGAGGCCATGGCGGAAGCGGCGCTGGCGGTCGATGGCAAAGCTATTCATTTTTAACCGATTTCGCCGTATGCGCGCGGCGCGTGATCATTGGTTGACTATGTGAATCTAAGGGAGGTTGTTGCGATGGCGCAAAACCGTCATCAGGCGCTTGGATTAAGCGATGACACGGTGTTGGAAATGTATGAAACGATGCTCTTGGCCCGCAAGCTCGATGAACGGATGTGGCTGTTAAACCGCGCGGGGAAAATTCCGTTCGTCATCTCATGCCAAGGGCAGGAGGCGGCGCAAGTCGGCGCGGCATTCGCCCTCGACCGGACGAAAGACTATGTCTTGCCGTATTACCGCGATGTGGGCGTTGTCCTGACGTTTGGCATGACGCCGAGAGAATTGATGTTGGCGGCGTTTGCCAAGGCGGAAGACCCGAACTCGGGCGGCCGGCAAATGCCCGGGCATTTCGGGAAAAAGAAAAACCGGATCGTCACCGGTTCATCGCCTGTGACGACGCAAGTGCCGCATGCGGTTGGCTTTGCGCTGGCGGCGAAAATGGAAAAGAAAGATTTTGTCGCCTTCGTCACGTTCGGCGAAGGGTCGTCGAACCAAGGCGATTTCCACGAAGGGGCAAACTTTGCCGGCGTTCATAAACTCCCAGTCATCTTTATGTGCGAAAACAACAAGTACGCCATTTCCGTACCGATTTCGAAACAACTCGCGTGCGAAAAGGTGTCGGACCGCGCCATCGGCTATGGCATGCCGGGCTATACGGTCGACGGCACCGATCCGCTTGAAGTGTACCGCGTCGTGAAAGAAGCGGCCGACCGCGCCCGCCGCGGCGAAGGGCCGACGCTCATCGAGGCGGTGACATACCGGCTGACGTCGCACTCGTCGGACGACGACCACCGCGTCTACCGGACGGAAGAAGAGCTCGCCGAAGCGCGCGCCAAAGACCCGATCGTGTCGTTTGCCAACTATTTGAAAGAAACCGGCGTTTTGACCGATGAACAAGATGAAGAAATTCAAGCGCGCGTCATGAAAGAAGTGAACGAAGCGACCGACTATGCGGAGAAGGCTCCGTACGCCGAGCCGGAGCATGCGCTTCGCTACGTGTATGCCGAGGAGTAAGGGGGAATCGACGATGCCTGTTATTTCCTATATTGATGCCGTCACGATGGCGATTCGCGAAGAAATGGAACGAGACCCGCGCGTGTTTGTGTTGGGAGAAGACGTCGGCCGAAAAGGCGGGGTGTTCAAAGCGACACAAGGATTGTACGAGCAGTTCGGCGAAGAGCGCGTCATCGACACGCCGCTTTCCGAGTCGGCGATCGTCGGCGTCGGCATCGGCGCGGCGATGTACGGCCTGCGCCCGATTGCCGAAATTCAGTTTGCCGATTTTATCATGCCAGCGGTCAACCAAATCATTTCTGAAGCGGCGCGCATCCGCTACCGCTCGAACAACGACTGGAACTGCCCGATCGTCATCCGCGCCCCGTACGGCGGCGGCGTTCACGGCGCTTTGTACCATTCGCAGTCAGTCGAAGCGATTTTCGCCAACCAGCCTGGGTTAAAAATCGTCATGCCGTCGACGCCATACGATGTGAAAGGGCTGCTGAAAGCGGCGATTCGCGACGAAGACCCAGTGCTCTTTTTCGAGCATAAACGCGCCTACCGCCTCATTAAAGGGGAAGTGCCGGAGGACGACTATGTGCTTCCGATCGGCAAGGCGGACGTCAAGCGTGAAGGCGATGACATCACGGTCATCACGTATGGGCTGTGCGTCCATTTTGCCTTGCAGGCGGCCGAGCGCGTCGCCCAAGACGGCATTTCCGTTCACCTGTTGGATTTGCGCACCGTCTATCCGCTTGACAAAGAAGCGATCATCGAAGCGGCGAGCAAAACAGGAAAAGTGCTGCTCATTACGGAAGACAACAAAGAAGGCAGCGTCATGAGCGAAGTCGCCGCCATTATCGCGGAGCATTGTTTGTTTGATCTCGACGCGCCGATTATGCGCCTCGCCGGCCCGGACGTTCCGGCCATGCCGTATGCGCCGACGATGGAAAAATTCTTTATGATCAATCCAGAAAAAGTCGAAAAAGCGATGCGCGAATTAGCGGCGTTTTGAGGCGAAGACATTGCAGCCAAGATAGGAGGGTATCGATGTGGCCATCGAACAATTGACGATGCCTCAGCTCGGGGAAAGCGTCACGGAAGGCACGATCAGCAAATGGCTCGTTTCCCCGGGCGACAAAGTGAACAAATACGATCCGATCGCTGAAGTCATCACCGATAAAGTGAGCGCGGAAATTCCGTCGTCGTTTGCCGGCGTCATTCGCGAGCTGATCGCCAAAGAAGGGGAGACGCTCCCAGTCGGCGCGCCGATTTGCACGATCGAAGTCGAAGGCGCTGCACCGGCTCCGGAAGCGAAGCCGGCGGATGAAGCGCCGAAAGCAGAAGACAACGCGGAACCAGCCGCTCCGAAACAGGCCGGCTGGGCAAACAACGGCCGCTATTCGCCGGCCGTGCTCCGCCTTGCCCAAGAACATGGCATTGACCTTGAACAAGTGAAAGGCACCGGCCTTGGCGGGCGGGTGACGCGCAAAGATTTGCTGAAGCTCATTGAGTCTGGACAAATTCCGAAAGCGGGAGCGGCACCGGCGGCGGAACAAGCGGCGCCAAAAGCGGAACCGAGAGCGGAGCAACCGGCCCCGGCCGCCGCGGCGGCTCAACCGTCTGCCGCTGCCGCACAAGCCGCGCCGCAGGCAGCGCCGATCAAACCAGCGGCCCCGAACGTCGAAGCCGGAGCGGGCGACATCGAAATTCCGGTCACCCCGGTGCGCAAGGCGATTGCGGCGAACATGCTCCGCAGCAAACACGAAGCGCCGCACGCTTGGACGATGGTCGAAGTCGACGTCACCGATCTTGTCGCCTACCGCGATGCGATCAAAGACGAGTTCAAGCGGCGTGAAGGCTTCAATTTGACGTATTTCGCCTTCTTCGTCAAGGCGGTCGCCCAAGCGCTGAAAGAATTCCCGCAGCTGAACTCGACGTGGGCGGGCGATAAGATCATTCAACGCAAAGACATCAACATCTCGATCGCCGTCGCGACGGATGACGCCTTGTTCGTGCCCGTCATCAAGCACGCCGATGAAAAAACGATCAAAGGCATCGCCCGCGAAATCGCTGAACTGGCGGCGAAAACGCGCGCCGGCAAACTGCGCCCGGAAGACATGCAGGGCGGCACGTTCACCGTCAACAACACCGGCGCGTTCGGCTCGGTGCAGTCCATGGGCATTATCAACTACCCGCAAGCGGCCATTTTGCAAGTGGAAACGATCGTCAAACGCCCGGTCGTGAAAGACGGCATGATCGCCATCCGCGACATGGTCAACTTATGCTTGTCGCTTGACCACCGCGTCTTGGACGGCTTGATTTGCGGCCGCTTCCTCGCTCGCGTCAAAGCGATTTTGGAAAACGTGAACAAAGACAATACGCCGATTTATTAACGATTCCCCCATCGCCATCGGTTGGCGGTGGGGGTTTTTGCGTGGCGCGATTTCAAACTTGTTTCTGACCGGACGGTTTCTGTGGATCCCCAATGCCAAACCCGAACCAGCGATGCGGTTAAGTTGATCGCAAGCATCAAAGCGCTCTCGTGTCCATGAGCAGCTGAAGCAAGCCCACCTCGACGACGAATGGTTTTACGTGGCCGATTCCGCCGCGATGACGAAAGACACCTTGGCGCAGACAAAAGCCGCCCGTGCCTTTTTGATCACCAGAGGCCCTTCGTCGCTTCGAATCGTGAAACAGGCGCTCGCGGAGGCCGATTCGCCTCACATCCCGTGGAGCGAACCCTTTACCCTGGCGGAGAGAAACGGCGCCACGTACCGGGTATGGGAAACGGCCGCGACCTACGAAGGCCACCCGGTTCGGCTGATCGTCGTCGAATCGAGCGCGCTCGACCAGCGCAAAGGAAAGACGCTCGAAAAAGAGCGAGTCAAAGAAGCGGAGCTTCTTCGCGAGGAACAAGTCCGTTGGGAGCGCCACCCCTTCTCCTGCCGCGAAGACGCCGAACAAGCCTTGACGTCCCTCAAGGCGTCCCTTCGCCCTCGGTTTCATCGAGTGGAGGCCGCGGTCGAAGAGATCGTGCGTCCGAAAAAACGGCGAGGACGGCCGAAAAAAGGGGCGGAACCCGAGATGGAGACGCTGTACACCCTTCGCCTAAACGTCGAATTCGACCAACCGGCATGGGAACAGGCAAGACGGAAAGCGTCCCGGTTTGTCCTCGTCACGACCGTTCCGAAGGAATGGAAGGGCCAACAAATGGATGCCCAAGAGATCTTGAAGCTGTATAAAGGGCAAATCTCGGTGGAAATGAACTTCGCGTTTTTGAAAGATCCGTTTTTTACGGATGAGATTTATGTCAAAAAACCAGAACGGGTCGCCGTATTGGGCTATCTATTTCTCTTGGCCTTGGCGATTTACCGCGTTTTTCAGCGCCGGGTGCGTCAGTTCATCACACCAGAACGCCCGTTAAAAGGGGCTGGAGGCCGCAAGCTGACCCGGCCAACGGGACAGGTGATTTTTCAGCTGTTTCAATATGTGAACGTCATCCTGCTGGAGCTGCCAGACGGGCGCATCCAACGCGCACTGGATCGCTCCCTCAACCCGGATCAGCGAAGGATTCTGCAGGGATTGGGCATGGATGAGAGCATCTACGTCTAACATGATACAGAACGACTAGCGATGGTAAAAAAAGGATTGCCATCGCTCGTTGTGTTGGTCAAAAAGTTATTCTGAAAAACTAAATAAAAAATCCTTTGTTTTGACCTTGTTAGGGTGCGAAATGTGAGTGTGAACGTCATCCTGCTGGAGCTGCCAGACGGGCGCATCCAACGCGCACTGGATCGCTCCCTCAACCCGGATCAGCGAAGGATTCTGCAGGGATTGGGCATGGATGAGAGCATCTACGTCTAACATGATACAGAACGGCTAGCGATGGTAAAAAAAGGATTACCATCGCTCGTTGTGTTGGTCAAAAAGTTATTCTGAAAAACGAAATAAAAAATCCTTTGTTTTGACCTTGTTAGGGTGCGAAATGTGAGTTTTAAAGGCAAACATGACAGCAATGTTGCCCAAAGAGGAGCATGGAATAAAAAGGAAGAAATACTATTTTGTTTTTACTTATCACAATCCTCTTTTTTGTCAAGTGTAATTTGAAATGAAAATCCTTTTAATTTTTTTATTTACAATAAATAGGTTCATCACCAAAAGATGTACTTGACTTTTAAAGGCAAACATGATAGCAATGTTGCCTTAAGAAGGATGTGGAATAAAAAGGGAGAAGTGCAATTTTGGTTTCCATTATCATCATCTTCTTTCTTTGTCAAGCACACTTTGTGGTGAAGATCCAATAAATATTTTTATTTACAATAAATACTATAAATTTTATAATAAAATTCAAAGCTATCTAAAAGGAGGGGATTAATTTGAAAAAAATTAAAATTTCATTTATTTAGTTTAGTGCTCCTTTTTTCATTATTTTTCTTCAATGATTTCAGCTCTGCAAAAGAAGTGGATAATATCTCAAAAAGTGAAAAATTAACAAAGCAAGAAAGAAAATATTTAAAAGATGTAACAGGACATACTGAAGAAGAAATAGAGATATGTTGCCTTTAGAAGTTGCAAAGCAACTCATTAAAGATAAAGCTGTCATCCAAGATTCAAAAACTGAAATATTTTCGTTCGAAAATGGAGTAAATAATTCTGGAGATTTTACAACGATGGGTACAATTTCGTCCTCAACGATGAAATTATGGGGTACAGTTTATAAAGTAACCTCTGATCGAACAAATTACGATAAATTTTATATTTATGGTAATTTCCAATGGCTAAAATCTCCTTTTTACGAACTTGTAGATAAGATGACTTTCGGTTTTCCTTCAAGTGCAGGATTTTTTCTTCCAACTAGTAATGGAAAAGTAACACAACATCAACATAGATATAGTCAAGATCCACAAGGTAATGGAAACTGGATAGATTATGCAATTGATTACTTACCTAGTGATTGGGAACCAAATGCTGGAGTTGCTGGTGAATTTGACTTAAGAAGCTCTACAGAATTTACTTTACACAAAGGATATATGGGACAATATGTTTATGTACCAACAAAAAATAATGGTACAATTAACATTAAAATTGAATATGGACACCAATTATATATTGGCGAACCTAGTGTATCAGTATTTCCAGCAGGATTATCAATAACTCCATCTAAGTCGGTAGATACTGCTTCTTACGCTTTAACACTAAGTTATTAATGATTTCAAGCCTCTCTTATGTCATGCCCACGCATCTCTGTTTGGCGCGGTCAACCTCCACGATGGCGAAACGGTGCTTCATCAAACGACCGCTGCCCATGCCGCGGCGTTCTTGGGTTTCTTGAGAATGCTCAAAGAGCGCGATCCGGATCGTCTCATGGTCTTGGTGTTGGAACACGCCTGCATTCACTATGCCAAAATGGTCAAGACGTTTTGGTGGGAAGAAGGGCCGTATTTTCCCGTTATTTCCCCTTCCTCCCTATTTGCCACAGCTGAACCCGATTGAACGCTTATGGAAATGGCTGAAAGGTGCGGCGATCGCCCATATATGTCGCAAGGATCGCAACGATATCATGCAAGCATCGCTCCGTTTGTCCACTGCATCCACGAACGTCCGGAGGAAGTGCTGCAGCGCTTAGGATGTGGAGGATGACTGAGAAGCTAACTCTTCATGTTACATGTATATAGGGAGGATTACCCAGAAATCCTCCACTTTAAGCGTTAGCTAAGTGGGAGTGGTTCAAACTTTACAGTAAAAGGAGTTTTTTGAATGGAATATATATACTTACTTATTTTACCGATAATAGGTGTTTTGTGGTTTTTGAATTTAGCAAGCTTTTTAAAAAATTTGAACAGTGATGAAAACACACTTAATCAAACAATGATAGGAGCCGTATTAACCTTTCTCTTTGTTTTTCTATAAGGCCGGTGAAAAAGTACACTCTAAGGCAGGGATTTAGGGAGCTTATGTCGAAAAAGGAAGAAAAATCGTTGGAATGGAGCGTGAATGGATCATGAAAGCCCCCAAAAACCCTTCGACTCAGCCTCGGCTGTTTCAAGTCATCGACATGGAGGACCTGATTCCCCCACATCATATCCTGCGCCAAATCAACGAAGCGGTTGACTTTTCCGTCATTCACGATTGGGTGGCTCCCCCTGTACACGGAAAAAACGGGTCGCCCGGCGGCGGATCCGGAACGGCTGCTTCGCCTGATGCTGCTCTCGTATTTGTTCGACCACTCCGAGCGGGAGTTGTATGAGATCCTCCCCATGCATGCCGGATACTTGTGGTTTTGCGGTCTCGACTTTGAATCCGTGCTCCATCCGGATCCTCATCACCCCACACTGCCGGATCGAACGACGCTCGTCAAAACACGGAAACGCTGGCGCCAACACGGAATCTTTGATCGGCTGATGACCTACGTGGTGGATCAGTGCATCGCGGCGGGTCTGGTCTCGCCGGATGTGCATGCGGCGGCCGATGGCACCCAAGTGCGGGCGAATGCTTCGATCCACAGCTTGCGGGAAGTCAAGCTCGCTCCGGTGGAAACGTTGGAGGACTACCTCGCCCGCACCGCCCGGGAAGATGAACAGACCGAGTCCCCGGAGGCGGACCGGGATCCCGATGACGACCCGCCTTCTCCGTCTCCCCCATCAGGGGAACGCGTCCATGCCGAAGAACGAGGAAACTTCCGTGGAACCACGTTTTCCAACCGGACCCATCGAAGCGTGACGGATCCGGATGCCCGGTTGTACAAGAAAGGCAAAGGCCAGGAAGCGTATCCTCGGTATCTGGTGCACGACGTCATCGACGTCCGGTCGCGCGTGATTTTGTCCAGACGGGCCAGCCTCGCCACCGGAACGGCGGAACGGGAGACGAGTTTGGAGCAGCTGGCTTCGATTCGGTTTCGCCACCCGTCGATCACGATTCGGACCTTGTCCGCGGACAAAGCGTATGGCACCACGGAGTATTTGAAAGCGCTCTTCGTCCAAGGCATCACGCCGCTCGTGTCGCTGCGCCGCAAGGAGATGGAGGAGATTCCAACCTGGAAGCGCCGGGCGAAGGATCCCGCTCAGGAAGCACAACGCCAGGCGAAAGTCCGAGACGTTCAGATTCGCAACCAAGCGAGGCTCATTCAGCAACAGGGCGGTTATCGATCGATTCAAGCCCTTCGCACGCGTTGTGAGCATGTGTTCGCCGAAGGGAAGGAATGTCATGGGCTGGACCGGGCCCGAAGCCGGGGCCTTTACGCCATGGAAGAACAGGCGCTGTTGACCGCCGTCGTGCAAAATCTGAAGCGATTGTGCCGGTTTCGAAAAAAACAAGGGGGGACCGGCTCTTTGGCGTGCGCAAAAACGGAATTGGGAGCAGGAAGTCCTGCTCGTCTTCCCGTCCTTTGGCGCCAAATGGCGGGGAGAATGGTCTCCAAAATTCGACATGAGGGAAGTCTATGCCCCATTAATTCACCGGCCTTCTATATATGTACGGGTTTTTAGGAACACATTAATATTCAATCATCCCCCTGTACAAAAAAAGATGGGACTGCCTCCACTTATCGGCTAATGCCGGTGGAAGTGGGGGATTCTTGTTTACTTTGCAACTCACATTTCGCACCCTCCCGACGAAAATCGGGAGGATTTTTTCATTCCGATGTCGAATGAATCCTTGACACACAAGGACCCGAGTTCGACAGTTTTGAGGTCATTTTAGGCAAATGGAAATGACCAAAATGCTGTTATATCAAGGGTTTCGTAATGCGGATCCTAGGAAAAAACGCCGAATTTCATAGGCACACGATTTATTAATTTTTTCTTTTAAAAATAAAGTTTATACGTTATAATATAGGCATGTACATACGACGAGTCACACGCAAAAACAAGGATGGAACAACCGTTGCTTATCTCCAGCTTGCTCACAATGAATGGGATCCAAAGGCCAAATATGCGAAAGCGAAGGTGATTTATTCGTTCGGGCGCGAAGACGAGGTGGATCGCGCCGTCCTGGAACGTCTGGCCAAAAGCATTTCGCGATTCCTTTCTCCTGAGCAGGCTTGGGAAGTCGAAACGTTGACAGGAGAAGCTTCCGATGACTTTCAATTCCAGTCATGCAAACACCTCGGCGGCGTTTGGCTCTTGGATCAGCTCTGGAGACAACTGGGGTTGGGAGAGATTCTCCACTCCTTGTTTACCTCCCGACATCACCAGATTTCGCTGGAACGGCTGATTTTTGCCATGGTGGCCAATCGCGCCCTTCATCCGTCAAGCAAGTTGGCGATGGAGGAGTGGGTGGAGAAAGACGTGTATATCCCTCACCTTCCTCAAGCCGCCAGCCACCAGTTGTACCGGGCGATGGATGAACTGCTGGCCGTGCAGCCGGAATTGGAACGTCAAGTGTTCCATGCCGTGGCCGATTTATTGAATTTGGAAGTCGACTTGATTTACTTCGATACGACTTCGTCGTACTTCGAAGTGGATCCCTCTGAAACACCGGAAGGAGAATCGCTTCGAAAACAAGGATTCTCGAAAGACAAACGCCCAGACTTGGTTCAAATCGTCATTGGGCTGGCTGTCACCCGGGAAGGAATCCCGATTCGCGCTTGGGTATGGCCTGGCAATACCATGGACATGACGGTCATCAAACAGGTGAAACAAGACTTGATTGGCTGGAAGCTTGGACGTGTGATCAGCGTCATGGACCGCGGCTTTTCCTCTGAAGAGAATTTGCGAATCTTGCAACAGGCCGGGGGACACTACATTGTCGGCGAAAAAATGCGATCCGGCAAAGCCGCCGTCGAAGAGGCCTTAAGCCGTCGCGGACGTTATCATGAAGTGGACGAGAATTTGCACATCAAAGAAATCATCGTCGGCGACGGAGAAGCGCGTCAGCGCTATGTTCTCGTGTACAATCCCAGCGAAGCCGAACGCCAACGCAAGGAGCGAGAAACGCTGCTCGAATCGCTGAAAGAGGAGTTAGAAGGGCTTCGCCAACTCCCAAACGAAGCCCATCATAAGGCGACCTGCCGGTTGCGTTCCCATCCGTCCTACGGAAAATACTTGCGCCAGTTGAAGGACGGAACCCTTCGCATCGACAAGCAAGCGGTTCGTGACGCGGAAAAGTACGACGGCAAATATCTCATCCGGACATCCGATGACACCTTGTCTGCCGAAGATGTCGCCATCGGGTATAAGCAGCTGGTGGATATTGAGCAGGCCTTCCGAACATTGAAGTCTACATTGGAATTGCGACCTATGTATCATCGCTTGGAAGACCGCATTCGGGCGCATGTGCTACTCAGTTGGCTTGCTCTCTTGTTAGTTCGGATCGTGGAGATCCGAACCCATGAATCGTGGCCGAAAGTAAGGGATGAATGTGAGCGTCTTATGCTTGGACATTTTTCTTCCAAAAACGGCGACCTTTATCAACGAACCGAACTGACGGCCAAACAGGCTCAATTCTTTGCGGCTCTAGGGCTGGAGCCTCCTCCGAAGATCCTAGGCATCCATCCTCGCGCCTAGATACACGCCCAAAGTGTGCCCAAATGTCTCTCGTCCCTTTTGCCTCAAGGGGCGAGAGGCATTTTGTTTGCCTAGTGACTGTCGAACTCGGGAAGGAACGTAAAGGAGTTTTTCTCTCATGAATGTGAAAGTCAAAGGGGTCTATCGCAATTCTTATTTGAATATAATAAGTGTTCTAGTCAAAAAACTGGACCTCCCCCACTTGATTGACCATCTTGTGCCCGTCGATCCGCAGTGCCAAACGCGAGTCAGCGATGCCGTTCAAGCCATCCTTTACAATCTATTTGACGGCCGGCAAGCCCTGGTTCACTTAGAACGATGGGCTCAGGAGATCGATCTGGAGAAACTCATCCGTCCCGGTCTCCAGCCTTCCTGGTTGAACGACGATGCCTTGGCCCGTCATCTCGACCGCTTGTATGGGGCCGATATTCACAAGGTCATCAGCACTTGCTTGATTCACATTTATCGCAAAGAAGGCCTTTCCCTCCGAGCCTTTCACGCTGATACGACGGACAAGACGGTTTACGGAGCGTATGAATCGGCCTCGTTGGAGGCTTTGCAGATCACACATGGCTATAACCGCCATCACCGTTGGCAAAAACAGATCGGCTTCGGGCTGGTCGGCAACGAGGACGGCATCCCGTTTTACGGCGATGTGCATGACGGCAATCTATCGGATAAGGCGTGGAATCCTGAGGTGCTGTCGCGGATCCACGAACAGTTCAAACAAGCCAAGATCGACGACGAATGGATTTACGTGGCCGATTCCGCCGCGATGACGAAAGACACCTTGGCGCAGACAAAAGCCGCCCGAGCCTTTTTGATCACCAGAGGCCCTTCGTCGCTTCGAATCGTGAAACGGGCATTAGCGGAGGCCGATTCGCCTCACATCCCGTGGAGCGAACCCTTTACCCTAGCGGAGAGAAACGGCGCCACGCATCGGGTATGGGAAACGGCCGCGACCTATGAAGGCCACCCGGTTCGGCTGATCGTCGTCGAATCGAGCGCGCTCGACCAGCGCAAAGGAAAAACGCTCGAAAAAGAGCGGGTCAAAGAAGCGGAGCTTCTTCGCGAGGAACAAGTCCGTTGGGAGCGCCACCCCTTCTCCTGCCGCGAAGACGCCGAACAAGCCTTGACGTCCCTCAAGGCGTCCCTTCGCCCTCGGTTTCATCGAGTGGAGGCCGCGGTCAAAGAGATCGTGCGTCCGAAAAAACGGCGCGGACGGCCGAAAAAAGGGGCGGAACCCGAGATGGAGACGCTGTACACCCTTCGCCTAAACGTCGAATTCGACCAACCGGCATGGGAACAGGCGAGGCGGAAAGCGTCCCGGTTTGTCCTCGTCACGACCGTTCCGAAGGAATGGAAGGGCCAACAAATGGATGCCCAAGAGATCTTGAAGCTGTATAAAGGGCAAATCTCGGTGGAAATGAACTTCGCGTTTTTGAAAGATCCGTTTTTCACGGATGAGATTTATGTCAAAAAGCCAGAACGAGTTGCCGTATTGGGCTATCTATTTCTCTTGGCCTTGGCGATTTACCGCGTTTTTCAGCGCCGGGTGCGTCAGTTCATCACACCAGAACGCCCGTTAAAAGGGGCTGGAGGCCGCAAGCTGACCCGGCCAACCGGGCAGGCGATTTTTCAGCTGTTTCAATATGTGAACGTCATCCTGTTCCAGCTGCCGGATGGACGCATCCAACGCGCACTGGATCGCTCCCTCAACCCGGATCAGCGAAGGATTCTGCAGGGATTGGGCATGGATGAGAGCATTTACGTGTAACGTGATACGGAACGACTAGCGATGGTAAAAAAAGGATTGCCATCGCTCGTTGTGTTGGCCGAAAAGTTATTCTGAAAAACGAAATAAAAAATCCTTTGTTTTAACCTTGTTAGGGTGCGAAATGTGAGCTATATAGTGTCAAAGCATGCGCCGATTGATTAACGATTCCCCCATCGCCATCGATTTGGCGGTGGGGGGTTGCATGGCGCGATTTCAAACTTCTTTCACAAATGTGAGGTATAATGAGGGCAGAAAAGAACGTGCGAAGGAGAAAAACCAGATGAAACGAGCGAGCGTATGGATGCTGTTGTGTCTGTTCTTTATGCTAAGCGGCTGCGCCAATCCGTCGTTTCCCCCGGTGGCCGATTCGCTTTCCGTCGTCATCAGCCTCGATGTCAAAGCGGAAACGGTCACCTTTTTGAACGCGAAAAATGGCAGCAAAATCGCCCGCTGGAACATCAACGAACCGTTTCAAGGCGGGGCGTTGAGCCCAGACGGCCGGACGCTTCTTTTGTACGGGCGGGATCTTGACCGCGTGTATCGGTACGATCTCGCAGGTGGGAAGCCTCTTTCTGAATGGAAAACGGGAAACGGCATCGTCAGCGCGGCCCCGTCCCCGGATGGCCGCACGTGGTTTTTCGGCGACAGCACCCATCACGCGGTGCGCGTTGTGAGCCGGGGCGGGAAAGAGATCGCCCGCCTTTCGGTCGGACGCTCCCCGATGACGCTGCTTGTCAATCGCCAGGGAACGGAGCTGTATGCCATCGACTTTCAAGACGGCCGCGCCTTTGTCATTGATGCAAGCCGCCTCCGTGTCATTCGCTCATTTTCTGTGCCAAAGTTCGCCTTAGGCGGATTGATGCGCGAGCAGGAAGGGGAGCTGTGGGTCGGCGGACATGGAAGCGGAAACAAGGTGGAGAAGAATGTTCACGTCTATTCGCTTCAAGACGGCCGCTTGCTCCGGACGATGGCCGCCCCGATTATGCCGGTTGATTTTGTCGAAACAGGCCGCGGCGTGTTTGTGCTAAGCCACGGTTCGAACACGGTCTATCAGTTTTTGCCAAGCGGGAAGCGGCTCAACTCCGTTTTGGTCGGCGCCAATCCGTTTGCCATGGAAGCGGCAGGAAGCCGTTTGTATATTGCGAGTTATGACAGCGATGAAATCATCGTGGTCGATGAGGCGACGCTGCGTCCGCTCGCCCGTTGGAAGACGGGAGACGGCCCGCTGCAGCTATTTATTCGGGAGGGACGAACATGAGCGAACGAACCGTTTTAATCGTCGATGATGAAGAAGAAATGCGCCTGCTCGTTGGCATGTATTTGGAAAACGCCGGCTTTCGCTGCCTCGAAGCAGGGGACGGGGAAGAAGCGCTGGTGCTGCTTTCGCAACATCCGGTTGATGCCGTGCTGTTGGACGTCATGATGCCAAAACAGGACGGATTCGCCGTCTGCGCCCGTATCCGTGAGCAGTCGGACGTGCCGATTTTGTTTTTGACCGCGCTTGGCGAAGAATGGGATAAAGTGAAAGGATTGAAGCTGGGAGGCGACGATTACATCGTCAAACCGTTCAGCCCGGGAGAGCTCATCGCCCGCCTCGAGGCGGTGCTGCGCCGGGTGCAGCGCGTCCGCGAGAATGACGGACGGCTGCAATTTGGCGACCTTGCCATCGACGAAAAAGGCCGAACCGTGACCGTTGGCGGCGAGGCGGTGAAGCTGACGTTGAAGGAGTTTGAGCTGCTGCTGTTTTTGGCAAAACACCGCGGCCTGGTGTTCAGCCGCGACGATTTGCTCGTCAAAGTGTGGGGATATGATTATACAGGAAACGCCCGCACGGTCGATACGCATGTGAAAACGCTGCGCATGAAGCTGAAAGACGCCGCTCGCCATATCCAAACCGTCTGGGGCATCGGCTACAAGTTTGAGGGATGAACATGAAACGGCTTCGGTTAGGACAAAAACTATGGCTGTCGATCGGCGCCGCGGTCGTGGTGACGCTGGCGTTTTCCTTTGGCCTTCTGAATTATTTTTACCGGACGGTGTACATGAAAGAAGTTGAGCGAACGTTGATCGCGGAAGGGACGAGCCTCGCCCGCGACTATCGCGGCGGGGCGGTGACGGAGGCATATCGCCGTCAAATCGAATGGTATGACGAAAAATCAACGGCCACGATCTTGTTGATTGACAACCCGCGCGAACTGAGCGCCTGCTTTCCGTTTCCGGTCCACTATGACGCGTTAGTCAGCGGCCGCGACCGGGAAACATTGTTAGCCGGGAAGCCTGTTGTCAAAACGGGATACGAAAAGCGGTTCGGCCGCCGCGTGATGGCGGTCGTCGTTCCGCTTTTGGACGGCAAGCGGCTTGAAGGAGCGATTTACTTGTATTTGCCGTTAGCCGACGTTCAGGAAGCAACGAAGCGGGCGGCCGCCGCGTTTTGGCCGTTGGCCGCCATATTCGCCGCCGCGCTTTTGGTTGTCGGCCGACGGATGGTGCGGCAGATGACCGAGCCGCTCCAAGCGATGGAACAAGCGGCAGAACGCATGGCGGAAGGACGCTACGAAGCGGACATCCCCGTGCGGAGCGATGATGAAATCGGCCGCCTGGCGGAGGCGTTCAACCAAATGGCGGACGCCATTGCCAAAGAAGACGAGCGGAAGCGCGAGTTTTTAGCGAACGTCTCGCATGAGCTGCGCACGCCGCTCAGCTATATGAAAGGATACAGCGAAGCACTCCTTGCTGGCCTCGCGAAAACGAAGGAAGAAGAAAAGGCGTACCTTCGCCTCATCCACCGCGAAACGGAGCGGATGGAGCGGCTGGTGCGCGATCTTCTTGACCTGGCGCGCCTTGAAGGGCAAAGCGTGCCGCTCGAGCGCGCGCCGGTGGCGTTCGCCCAAGTGATCGAAGATGTCATCGCCACGTACGAACCGATCGCCGCGCAAAAGCGGATCGAGCTGGCGTGCGAGTTGGACTATGACATCATCGTCAACGGCGACGCCGACCGGCTCGAACAAGTCGTGCGCAACTTGCTTGACAACGCCATCCGCTACACCCCAGAAGGCGGTGTGATGACGGTGCGGCTTTCCCGCTTGTCGGAAGCGGAAGGCGAGCTCGTGATCCAAGATACGGGCAAAGGCATTCCAAAAGACCAGCTCCCGTTTCTCGGCCAGCGCTTTTTCCGCGTCGACCGCGCCCGCACCCGCAAAGAAGGCGGCACCGGCTTGGGGCTTGCCATCGTCAAACAAATCGTCTCTCTTCATGACGGCGCGATTCGGTTTGACAGCGACCTTGGACGCGGGATGACCGTATTCGTCCGCCTGCCGCTCGTTCGGGAAGAGGAATAAACATCGTTCAAGACACAGGAATGGATGGTGTATAATCAATATAAAATTAGGAGGCAGGTGGAGGATATGGGTTCACCAGAAAAGGAACAGGCCCCTATGACCTACAAAGAGTATGCGACATGGCCGGAAGGAAAACGGTGCGAGGTCTTGGACGGGAACATCATTAGCATGGCGCCGTCGCCGACACCGGAACATCAATCAGTTTCGCTCCAACTTTCCATTGAATTCGGGATGCATCTTCGTGGGAAGGATTGCCGCGTGTTGGCCGCCCCGATCGATGTGTATCTTTTCGAAGATCATCGAAAGGGATGGATGGATGAAAACGTCCGAAACTGGGTATGCCCCGATCTTGTCGTCATCTGCGACAAAAACAAAATTCAAAAAAACCGCATTGTCGGGGCTCCGGATTTGGTCGTCGAGATCTTGTCCCCCGCCACGGCCAAAATCGACCGGATGGACAAACGGATCGCGTACGAGCGGGCCGGGGTGAAGGAATATTGGATCGTTGACCCGGCGAATCAAGTGGTGGAAGTGTATTTGCGCGGAAAAACAGGAAGATTGGAACTTCATGGAGTGTACAACCGGGATGACGCCGTTTTGGTTCATGTATTGAAGGATTTCGTGATCGATTTGCGAAACATTTTCCAATGAATAAATGGCAGTTGAGATTTTCGCTAAGCGGCGATTTGGAGGGGGACGAGGGAGCATCGTCCAAGAGAGCATGCAACAACGCCCTCTTCCTTTCATGTTTTTTCAGGGCTTCTTGGAGGATTTGTGAATCGTTGAGATGGTGTTGTTTCGCCAAGTCATCGAGCCATTTCGGGATCGTTCATGTTTTTTTTTGACCGCTTTGTTTTCCATTTCATGGCGAAATGGTGGCATCAGCAAGTTGTTTGCCTTTGTGTGAGTAAAATATTTGTGGGTGACATTCCGAAATGATCCCCGACGAGGGTTGCGAACTTTTGTTCGCGACGCTCGTCGGGGCCACCAAGCGAAGCGCGGTAGAAAAAAGCAAATGTCATGCAAAAAGGACTCTCTCCCTGCTATGATGGTGATTGTCAACATCAACCGAAAACAGGAGGGAGAGAGTCCATGAAACATCTTACCACAGAATGGCCTTTATTAAAAGAGCTGGAGGAACAATTAGTCAGAACTCTTCAAAAGGTGTTCGCTGTCTTGTTGGCGGCCCTTTTGGAGGAGATTGATCAACAACTGGCGGAAGCGCGGGACAAGCGCCGGTATCAGCTGAAAGACAAACGGCCGACTACGATCCAAACGCTGTTTGGAGAAGTGACGTTTCGACGGAACTACTACTATGACCGGCAAACGGGGAACTATACCTTCTTGCTGGATGCCGAATTAGGCTTTGATGGGGCCCGATCGATCAGTCCTTGCCTCGAGGAAACGGCGGTCGAGTTGGCCGTAGAGTGCTCTTCCTACCGCAAAGCGGCTCGCACACTCGAGTCGATCGTAGGGTATGCGGTCATGAGCCACGAGGCGATTCGCCAACTGGTGCTGGAGGCCCCTGTCTCGCTGCACCACCCTGTTTCCAAACGGCACGGCCGAGTGCTGTTTGTGGAGGCGGATGGGCTGTTCATTTCCCGCCAGGGGAAAGGGAAACGGGCGAAAGAAGAGAAAATCCTGGCGATTCACGAGGGATGGAAACGAAACGGTTCGCAGCTTGAGCTGGTAAACCGGCGCCACTACCTCCATGAAGGGGCGGGAGACGTGTGGGAACGGTTTGAAGAGTGGCTGATGAACGAATATGCCTATGATCCGTGCCGGGACCTTTTGATCATCAACGGCGACGCGGCGTCGTGGATCACGGCCTGCCGGGAGTATTTTGGGAAGCGGGCGTGCTTTCAGCTGGATCGATTTCATGTGGCGCGGGAGCTGCGTCAGTGTCTGTCCGGCCATCCGCGTTGGCGGGAGGTGCGGAAGAAGCTGGCGAAACAAGACGAAGAGGGGCTTCTGGTGGAGCTGAACAGCGCGGTCGGCACGTTGGAGGACGAAGCGAAAGAGAAGCAGATGGCTGCCATGATCCGCCGGATCGAGTCGATGCCGGGATGCATCCGGGACTATCGGGAGTGGCTGTCGGAGCAAGGGGTGGAGACGACCGGCATGCGTCCGATGGGCCACGCCGAGAGCGTGATGAGCCGGTTTGCGCATCGGGTGAAATCCCGCCGCAGCTGGAAAGACCAAGGGCTTCGGGCGTTTCTGAGGGCGATGGCGGCCCGAATCGACGGGATCGGGTGGAGAAAGGGACGGTGGGAGGAGCAAGAGCCCCAGTCGGCCGTCTCGGCCTCAACAAAGTCCAAGCGGATCGAACAGGCCAAACGGAAGGCCGGACGGTTATGGGCAGATGTGGTGCGTCAGAATCTACCGTGTCTGCAGCGGTCATCCGGGACGCCGATCCATCAAGCGTTGTCGGCGCTCCGGGATGGTGGTTGGGTGTAAAAAAATGGAATATCGTATCATCGCCTCAAGATGAGGGATGAGAGTCCGAAAGCGCTTACGATATTAATTCCTGAAAATGGTTCGCTAACTAGTGATTGACAACGCCCGTAGTGAACCGAAAAAATGTTCTCCACAAAGTCTTGACTGACTCTTTGCCTTTTTGTTCATTGCCCAAACGCGGCCGATGTACTACAATAAACATAGAAACCGTTTTTTCCCACACGAAGCGTCATCAGCGCTTCGTTCTGAGCAGACGGGTTCGAGAGGGAAAGGTGCGGCTTGAAAAGAAAGCGGTTTCTTATGTCTGGAAGGCAAAGGGGGATCGGAATGAGCGATGTCGCAAAGATGAAGGAAGCGGCGTTTCCGGCTCCGACGGTGGAGGAGTGGGAGCGGGAAGCGGAAAAGTCGCTGAAAGGCAAGCCGCTCGAGCGGCTTGTATCGATGACGTACGAAAACATTGCGGTCAAACCGCTCTATACGCGCCGCGATGTGGAGGCGCTCGGCCCGCTTGAGCAGTACCCGGGCTTTGGCCGCTATGTGCGCGGGGCGCGGCCGGAAGGGTATCGGGGCGAGCCGTGGAAGGTGAGCCAGGAGATTTCGGCAGCGAGCCCGTCCGACTGGAACGAGGCAGTGAAGCACGACTTGGAGCGGGGGCAGACGGAAATCCATCTTGCCCTTGGTCGGCTGCCGTTTGCCGTCGAGTCGGTTGATGATGTGGCGGCGATGTTTGCTGGTGTGCCGCTCGACCGCTATTCGCTCCGTGTGGACGCCGGGGCGCGGTCGCTTTCGTTTTTGGCGCTGTTGGCCGCTTATTTAGAGGAACGGGGAGTGCCGCTATCGAGCGTACGGGGCGCGATCGGCATGGATCCGCTCGGAGCGTGGGCGGAACAGGGGACGCTCCCGTGTTCGCTTGAGCGGCTATATGATGAAATGGCGGAAGCAACGAAGTGGACGAAGGAACAGATGCCTGCCGTCCGCACGATTTTGGTGCGCGGCGAGCCGTACCATAACGGCGGGGCGAACGCCGTGCAGGAGCTGGCGTTTGCGCTGGCGGCGGCGGTCGAGTACATCCGCGCCGGGCTGGATCGGGGGCTGACGGTGGATGACATCGCGACGCGGATGCAAGCGTCGTTTGCGGTTGGGGCGGACTTTTTTATGGAAATCGCGAAACTGCGGGCGGCGCGGCGGTTGTTTGCGCAAGTGATCGAAGCGTTTGGCGGCGGTGAATCAGCAAGGCGGATCGAGTTGCATGTGCGCACGTCGCCCTTTACGAAAACGGTGTACGACCCGTATGTGAACATGCTCCGGGCGGCGGCGGAAGCGTTTGCGGCCGTTGTCGGCGGCGCCGATGGCGTGCACGTGTCGCCGTTTGACGAGGCGCTCGGACTCGCTGATGAGTTTTCGCGGCGCATCGCCCGCAACACGCAGCTCATTTTGCTTGAAGAGGCGCATGTGGCGAACGTCATCGATCCGGCGGGCGGCTCGTATTATGTGGAAACGTTGACCGCCAAGCTCGCCGAAGAAGCGTGGAAGCTGTTCCAGCGTGTGGAGGAAAAAGGCGGCATGGCGAAGGCGCTCGAAGACGGCTTCGTGCAGGCGGAAGTGGAAGCGGTCGCCAAGCGGCGGCTGGATCGTGTCAAGACGCGGAAGGAAAAAATCGTTGGCACGAACGTGTACGCCAATTTGGAGGAAACGCCGGTCGAAAAGCCGAAGCAAGCCGCAGCGAACGTGGCGCCGCCGCTGGATGAAAAGCGGGTGGCCGAGATTCGCGCCTCGCTCGCGGGCGGGAAGTGGATGGAAGCGGCGATTCGTGCGGCCCGCCGTCGAGCAACCGCTCGGGAGATCGCAGCGGCGCTTGCTGACGGAAACGCGTCAGTCCGCATTGCGCCGATTCACGCATGGCGCTTGGCCGAGCCGTTTGAGCAGCTACGGAAGGCAGCCGAGGAGTATGCCGAACGCACGGGAAGCCGGCTTTCCGTTCACTTGATCAATATCGGGCCGCTTGTCCGCCATCAAGCGCGCGCCGATTTCATCGCCGGGCTGTTTGCGGCCGGCGGGGTGGCGGCTGAGCGGAGCGATGGCTTCGCCTCGGTCGCGGAAGCGGTCGAATGGGTGCGGAACACGAACGGGACGCATTATATCGTGTGCGGCGCCGATGACGATTATCCGGCGTTCGTTCCAGCGTTGGCTGAGGCGTTCAAGCAAGCCAAGCCGAACGCGAAGCTGTATGTGGCCGGAAAGCCGCCGGAAGAGCTTGAGAGAACGTACGCGGATGCGGGCGTGGACGGATCGATTCATCTCGGTTCGAACGCGTACGATGTGATCGTGGCGTTTCTAACGGAAAGAGGGGTGGCGCTTGATGGCGAAGTACGTTGATTTTACCAACATGCCGCTTTCCGCCATAGCGGCCGATGTGGATGAGAAACAGTGGAGAGATGCGGTGGAGCGGCGCGTGCAAGCGTCGATCGATGAGCTCTTGTTTCAGACGAACGAACACATTGCGGTGAAGCCGCTTTATACAAAGGAAGACATCGATGGGCTTGATTTTCTCGATTATATGCCCGGCTTGCCGCCGTACTTGCGCGGGCCGTATCCGACGATGTATGTCGTGCGGCCGTGGACGATCCGCCAATACGCCGGCTTTTCGACCGCCGAGGAGAGCAACGCCTTTTATCGGCGCAACTTGGCGATGGGGCAAAAGGGATTGTCGGTCGCGTTTGACTTGGCGACGCACCGCGGCTATGACTCCGACCATCCGCGCGTCGTCGGCGACGTCGGCAAAGCGGGGGTGGCCATCGACTCGGTGCTCGATATGAAAATTTTGTTTGACGGCATCCCGCTCGACCAAATGTCGGTGTCGATGACGATGAACGGGGCGGTGCTCCCGATCATGGCGTTTTACATCGTCACCGCCGAAGAGCAGGGAGTGACGCAGGACAAACTGTCCGGCACGATCCAAAACGATATTTTGAAAGAATATATGGTGCGCAACACGTACATTTATCCGCCGGAGATGTCGATGCGCATCATCGCCGACATTTTCGCCTATACGGCCAAATACATGCCGAAGTTCAACAGCATCAGCATCTCCGGCTACCATATGCAGGAAGCCGGGGCGCCGGCTGATCTGGAGCTGGCGTACACGCTCGCCGACGGGCTTGAGTACGTGCGCACCGGCTTGAAAGCGGGCATTGACATCGACTCGTTCGCGCCAAGGCTGTCGTTTTTCTGGGCGATCGGCATGAACTACTTTATGGAAGTGGCGAAACTGCGGGCGGCGCGCCTCATGTGGGCGAAAATGATGAAAACGTTCAACCCGAAAAACCCGAAATCGCTTGCTCTAAGGACGCATTCGCAAACGTCGGGATGGAGCTTGACCGAGCAAGATCCGTTCAACAACGTCGTGCGTACGCTCATCGAGGCGCACGCGGCGGCGATGGGGCATACGCAGTCGCTCCATACGAACGCCTTGGATGAAGCGATCGCCTTGCCGACCGATTTTTCGGCGCGCATCGCCCGCAATACGCAGCTGTACTTGCAGGAAGAAACGGGCATTTGCCGGACGATCGACCCGTGGGCCGGTTCGTATTACGTCGAGACGTTGACGAACGAATTGATGAAGCGGGCGTGGGCGCATATCGAAGAAATCGAAAGCTTAGGCGGGATGGCGAAAGCCATTGAAACCGGCATCCCGAAAATGCGCATCGAAGAAGCGGCGGCCCGCCGCCAAGCGCGCATCGATTCAGGAGCGGAAACGATCATCGGCGTCAATAAATACCGCCCGGAAAAAGAAGAACCGATCGACATTTTGGAAGTCGACAACACCGCCGTGCGCCAGCGGCAAATCGAGCGGCTGAACGAGCTTAAGGCGACGCGCGACAACGAGCAGGTCGAAGCGGCGCTTGCCGCCATTACGAAAGCGGCGGAAACGGGCGAAGGGAACTTGCTTGAGCTGGCCGTCCAAGCGGCGCGCGTCCGGGCGACGCTCGGGGAAATTTCGTACGCGATCGAAAAAGTGGCAAAGCGTCATCGCGCCGCCATCCGCTCGATCAGCGGCGTGTACAGCTCGGAATACAAAAACGAATCCCAGCTGGAACGGGTGAAGCGGCGGGTGGAGCAGTTCGCCGAACTCGAAGGACGCCGCCCGCGCATCTTGATCGCGAAAATGGGGCAGGACGGCCATGACCGCGGGGCGAAAGTAATCGCCACGGCGTTTGCTGATTTAGGGTTTGACGTCGACATCGGCCCGCTTTTCCAGACGCCGGAAGAAACGGCGCGCCAGGCGGTCGAAAACGATGTGCACGCCGTCGGCATCAGTTCGCTCGCCGGAGGGCATAAAACGCTTGTGCCGCAGCTAGTCGAGGAGCTCGGCAAACTCGGCCGCGATGATATTTTGGTCGTCGTCGGCGGCGTCATTCCGCCGCAAGACTACGCGTTTTTGTATGAGCACGGCGCCGCCGCCATTTTCGGACCGGGCACGGTCATTCCGGAAGCGGCGGAAAAAGTGTTGGATGAAATTTACGCCCGGCTTGGCTATGAGGAAGTGAACCAATGAACGGCGAAGAGAAACGGCGGGAACAGGCAAGCGGCCAGAGCGCAGTTTCGGACGGGCAGCCGCGGCGCCCGGAATGGGCGGACGGCAATGGTCTGTCGTCGTACGTGCAAGCCGAGCGCCCGCCGGCGCCGAAGCGGCTCGTGCGGCGAAAAGAACGATCGGTTAAAGAATACGTCCAAGGAGTGCTCGCCGGCGACCGCACCATTTTGGCGCAGGCGATTACGCTTGTCGAAAGCAATGCGGCCAGGCATATGGATCTCGCCCAGCAAGTGCTCAATGAACTGCTTCCGCACGTCGGCCGCTCGATTCGCATCGGCATCACCGGTGTGCCGGGGGCGGGAAAAAGCACGTTCATTGAAGCGTTCGGCACGTTTTTGTGCGAGCAAGGGCACCGCGTCGCCGTCTTGGCCGTCGACCCGACGAGTTCGTTGACCGGCGGCAGCATCCTCGGCGACAAAACGCGGATGGAGGCGCTCGCCCGCAATCCGCTTGCTTTCATCCGTCCGTCCCCATCGGGCGGGGCGCTTGGCGGCGTACACCGAAAAACGCGCGAGACGATGATGCTGTGCGAGGCGGCCGGCTATGACATCATCCTCGTCGAGACGGTCGGCGTCGGGCAAAGCGAGTTTGTCGTCCGCGGGATGGTTGACTTTTTCTTGTTGCTCGCCTTAACCGGCGCCGGCGACGAGCTGCAAGGCATGAAGCGCGGCATCATGGAGCTGGTGGACGCCATCGTCATCAACAAGGCGGACGGCGATAATAAAGAAAAAGCAAAAGCGGCGCAAAAAGAATACAACCAGTTTCTCCATTACCTCCGCCCGGCCACGCCCGGCTGGGAGACGAAAGCGTACACATGCTCGGCGCTTTTGGGAGAAGGGATCGCCGACATGTGGCGCGTCATTCAAACGTTTGTCAAGACGACAAAGCGATCCGGCGTCTTTTTCGACCGCCGCCGCCAGCAGCAAAAAGACTGGATGCACGCCATGATCAAAGAATATGTGGAAACGCGCTTTTTTGCCGATCCGGTCGTGAAAGAAAAGCTCCCGATGCTCGAGAACAGCGTCATTTCCGGCGCCAAGCCGGTCACCGCCGCCGTCCGCGAGCTGATCGAGGCGTATGAACGGAAGCGAGGCGGTGAACTGTGATATGATAAAGGCAAATCGAAGGAGGTGTTGAGATGTTCCAATTTCAATTTCCGCTCTATAACGACATCGTCGAACAAGCGCGGCGCGAAGCGGTCGAAGCCGGATTTGAAGAACTGCGCACGCCGGAAGACGTCGATGCGGCATTCCGCCGTCCGGGCACAACGCTCGTGCTTATCAACTCGGTGTGCGGCTGCGCCGGCGGCATCGCCCGTCCGGCAGCGGCCCACGCGGTTCATTACGACAAGCGCCCGGACCATTTAGTAACTGTCTTTGCCGGCCAAGACAAAGAAGCAACCGCCCGCGCGCGCGAATATTTTGTCGGCGAGCCGCCATCCTCGCCGTCGTTCGCCTTGTTAAAAGACGGGAAATTGTGCGCCATGCTGCACCGATACGACATCGAAGGGCACGAACCAGTCGCCGTCGTGCAAAAGCTGCAGACGCTGTTCGATGAATATTGTGAGGAAGTGTGAAAGGAGAACCCGAAGTTCGAAAAGGGACTTCGGGTTTTTGCATGACCATTATTGTTTGTGATAATATAATTTTAAAGAGATCAGAGACAGGCAAACAGCAGTGCATATGATCATCATTTTAGCAGGCTTCTCTTGCGATCAACTTTTTCTCTTGTTTCTATCAAAAACCAAAAACTAAAAAAAGGATCATCTTTTATGGAGTTATATGATGTTAGTCATTGGAAAAAAGATGAGGAGCGGCAAGCTTCTGGGACAAGAGAGAAGTTTTGGTTAATTAATCCAGATAATAAACGTCGGTATCTATTTAAAATTCCTAAGGAAAATACTGGAGAAGCGTGGGCAGAGGTTGTTGCATCAAAAATCGGCCAACATATAGGGTTAGATATGATGAAGGCCGATTTAGCTGTTTACGATGGAACAATAGGTATTTTATCTGAAAATTTCGTCTCATATAATGAGGAATTTTACGAAGGTGGCGATTTGTTCTTTACAATTGAAGAGAGTTTTGATCGCCGCAATTTAAAACATTATCATTTTCTGAATGTAATAAAAGTGTTGTCTGGATTTCATCTTGAAAAAGAATTTGTCCAAATCCCTGTATTTGACGCGCTAATCGCCAATCAAGATCGTCACTGTGATAACTGGGGGATTATTGTTCACCACACTAGCTGTAAGCTTGCACCTATATATGATAACGGGGCGTCGCTAGGATACCAATTGAAGGAAGAACGTATTCTAAAAATGTTTCAAGATCAGAGAATGTTCGAAGCTTTTACAAATCGGAGTTTTTCTTTAATCGGACTTCCTCATAAGAAGAAGCCTAAATATAAAGAATTACTAAGTTTCATTTATGAATTGTATCCAAAAGAAATGAAGAAGGAAATTGATCGTATCAGTCAAATTAATGAGCAACAAATCATAAGTGTTTTAGAGGGTATTTCAGAAAACGCCATGAGTAAAATTCACAAAGAATGGGTATTAAAGTTATTACAGTATCGAAAGGAATGGCTCTTAAATTGGTATATGGAGGTGAGGTAAGGTGGTGCGCCCTTTTGTGCTGTGGTTAATTTGGCAAAATGAATATACTCGGCAGCGATATCATATTGGAAATTTATTGCATGATGGAGAAAAATATGTATTTTATTACGAACACAGCAGGAAAAGAAGAGGATTACTCGAGGCTCTAGAAAACGGTTACAAGCCTCATTTAGCCTTTCGGGATATGGAAAGAAAATATGTTTCAGACAAATTGTTTGGACCGTTCGAGCGACGTTTGCCTGACCGGCGCCGTCCGGATTTTTTAGAAATTTTGCGGACATACGGTTTGCCGCGCGATTGTACAGATATGGATTTGTTACGGGCTACCGGTGGTAAACTTGCGACAGATTCTTATGAATTTGTAGCGCCTATTTATGTATCGGGAAATCATTTCGATTTTGATTTTTATGTCGCGGGTTGGAGATATTACGAGGGAAATCGAGTGATTCAACATCTTAAAGTGGGGGATGAGGTGCATTTTCGATTAGAGCCGGAGAATAGGCAAGATTCTAAAGCAGTAGAAGTGTTGACAGATAAAGGATGCAAGCTAGGATATATTCCTGCTTTCTATAGCGAGTTTATGTTTAACCTTATTCAAAACAACGGGCGTTATACGGCGAGAATTGAATCAATTCATGTTGAGGCTTTTCCACAGCGGAAAGTAAATATAAGTGTCTACGGCGAGTTCTTTCCATCTTGCCAGACGCAAGATCTCGATATGCTGCATCAAATATCGTTAGAAGTGATTTAGTCTGTTCACTGTTTTCTGAAGTAGGCATGTTTGATTTCAGATGAATGAATATGTCCACAAAATCGAAGCGCTACTCGAATAGATCAAAAAAGAAGTGATCGACCGTGAGCTATGGAATTAGCCCGACCGTGTTTGAACGGCTGATGGCGTATTTCGCCGGCGAGGAGGAGATTCAAAAAGTCGTGTTGTTCGGCTCGCGTGCGCGCGGCACGGCCCGCTACAACTCCGACATTGACTTGTGCATTGACTACACCGGCAAACAAAAGTGGAAAATCAAAGAGGATATTGACGAGATCGTCGGCATTTATTCGTGCGACGTGCTTTTTTTCGACGCGTTGAACGAAGCGATCCGGCGCGAAATCGAGCGCGACGGGAAGACGATTTATGAGAAAGCCCGCTCATGAACCGTGCCTCTTTTTTGTGTCCAGGACGGTCTGTCCCGTATTGCGGAGATGAGGTGGGGGCGGACGGGTGCGTCCAATGAACGGAGACCACACCAACAAGCCCCCCACATTCCTCTGTTGGGTTCCGCCCTCGTTTACCAAAACTCCCGTCCAATCAAAATGGCGGCGATCACAATGCCCGCCCCCAGCCACATCATAGGAAGAAGGAGGGATAGCGAGTCGGCCGGCGCTTGAAACAAAAACAGATGCGGCCACGGCATGAACGTCCCTTGCGTCGCGACTTCCATAAAGGTATAGACCGCGATGACCGACAAGGCGACATCCAGGTTGCGGAAGACGCATAACATGGCAAGTCCAATCAACTGGTAAAACGAAAACAACAGAAACAGGTGCACCAAAACGGGAGCGGTGAGAAACATCGTTCCATGGATCCATATGACCGCCAAGACAAGAAGAACGATGCATCCCCCATGCAAAACGGCATAGCGAACCAAGTCGAGGACGACCTCTTTCCGATAATACCATAACACCGCCTCTTTCGCCCCCTCGTCATACAAATGGCGGTACAAAAAGACGAGATGCCATCCGGCGATCGGCACGGCGATGCCTTGGATGACAGTGTAGGGCAAAAACGGTTCGTCGGAGCGGGCGGAAAAGATCACCATCAACCCCACGCACAGCCCATACGCGAGAAACGGAAACCAGTACAATCGGCCGAGCAAGCGGCGGTCAAAGGAAAAATGATGGGCGATCGTCTTCTTATCCATGCGCTTCCACCTCTTTCAACAACGCCAAATATCCGTCCATCAGCCGCGGGGCGACAGGCCGGCCGATCGGGTTCTCCGATAGGACGCGCACGACGACGTGGGAAGGCTCTTCGTTCATTTGGACGACTTCGTTGGCGGCCATAACCGAGTCGAGTTCCTCAAACGGCACGTCCAACTCATACGTATAAGGAGCGGCTTTTTGCTTGAGCTCGTCCGGGCTGCCTTCAAACAGCACCACGCCGCGGTCCAACACCCCGATTTTGGTGCACAAAAATTCAATGTCCTCGACAAGATGCGAGGAGATGACGATCGTATGATCTTGCCCCAGCCGCTTCAACAAATTGCGAAACCGCACGCGCTCACGGATGTCAAGGCCGGCCGTCGGCTCGTCAAACAGGAGGATGGACGGCTCCCGAAGCAGCAGCATGGCGATGCCCACCCGCCGCCGCATGCCGCCGGACAGCTCGCGCATGGGTTTATGCATGTGAGAAGACAAGTTGACTTGTTCGATGACCTGTTCGATTTTAGGCCGGCAGGCGGCGGGATGTTCTCCTTGCAATACCGCGAGATGCTCGAGCACTTCATACATTGTCAGCTCCAGGTAAATCATAAACTCTTGGGGCAAATAGCCGATCTTGTTCACCCGCTTCACTCTCGTGCCGGTGCTGATCCGCTCGTCTCCCAGCGACACCTGTCCCGCATTGAAATCCAACAGCCCGGCCAAAATGCGCATCAATGTCGTCTTGCCGGCGCCGTTTGGTCCAAGCAAGCCGTACACGCCGGAGATGGTGAGGGAGACATCCGATAAAATCGCCTTTTTTTTCACGATTTTCGTCAAACCTTCAATGGTGACCGTCAACGCCTTTCACCTCCTGCATCATCTCGAAGACGCGATCCCATGTCCAAGCATCGTCTATGTTCTCATACCATGTCCGCAAAAATTGCTGTTTTTGGTCTACATCAAGCGGCTGAAAATCGTCATAAATCGTCATAAATCGATTCAATCTGCTTCTGCACGGATCGCGGTTGCGACTCGAACCACTCGCTTTTGGAGCTCCAGTCGATCACCGGCAGGCCATTTTTTTGCATCAACCAGCGGGTGGCCAGCGAAATCCACTCGTTGTACACGATCCGCGACCCTTTCGGCGGCACGGAAAGCCGGAGTATTTTTTCATAATAATCTCGTTCCACATGATAGGTGCCAATCGAAAAAAAGCTCGTGTTATAGACAAGATGGTCATTGGCCATAAACGAGGATAGCCCCCGACTTGAGAACACAATGGATTTCGGCAGCGATGGAACCGCCGTTGATGCGATTTGTTGTACATAATGAAACGTTTTTTCCAACTGGCGGATGACAGTCGGCGCCCGTTCCGCCATGTGCGGCCAGTCGGCTGGATAGGTGATCTCATATCCTTGATAGACGAGTTGATGTCCTTGCCCTTTGACCAAGGTGACCGCTTGCGCCTTCCCTCGGTAAACCTTTCCACGCTTTGGCACATTGCAAAACAGCACATCGCCGTCCACGTCCAAGGTAAAGGTGTACGTTTCATTTGGAAAGAATTGATCGGTGAACGCCCCATCCCAAGCTTTCATCCCGCCACCCGATATTCATCAATCCGATACATGTGCGCAGCTCGTTTTTTCGGATACCACGCTCGATCCGCCAGCAGAACGATGCGGCCGTTGGTGTACGGAATGAGCGCCGTATCGACGATCTCATAGGAAAAGGTGAGCGTCGAGGTGCGTTTCGGCAGCCACACGGTCACGAGATCGCCGTTTCCTGTAAATTTGACGGGCTGATGGTCCGCTTCAATCGAGTGGAGCGGATACAAATGGTACAGTTGAAACGTGGGCCGGTTCGTGTCCAACTGGGACAAGGCCACGCGCACGACCGCACGCGATCCATGCAAGGAAAGGTCATACGACTGGATACGGTAGCGCAAATCGGCTGTTGTCTCTTGTTTCATTTGTCGGTATTCCTCGAGTTCGGTCGTCTGATCGGCCCGGGTGAACGCCTTGGTGTTCGTTTGCAAGGAGTGGTAGGCGGTTAGGACGATCAGAAACGGGAAGACGAGCAGCGCTTTCAGGACGGTGTTTCGCTCCTTTCTCGTCTGCGTAAAGCGGATCGACGACAACAACGCCAACCCGACAAGGGAAAGAAACCACGCGGTCCATTTCCATTCTCCGCCGCGGTCGACCTCAAACCCGATGGTAGGAATCATACGCCCGTTGAATCGCGTGTTTTCCGATAAACAGCAGCGACGTCCAGTCGCGGGCATGAACAGTTTCGGACAGATCGATGAACAGCTCCGTCGTCATCGGTCCGGTTAGGATCCACACAAGCAAAATAGTGAAAAAACTGACCTTTTTCGTTTCCAACAGCAGTGCGATGATGACGCCGTACAGGACGGTGAGCATGAGCGGTCCAAACTGATAGACGGCGAGAAACCGAAGCAGCGACAAATACAGATCCGAAGGCTCCACCCCAACGAAGAGATACACGAGTGAAAAAACAGCGCAGCTCATCATCAGCATGATCCCTTGGCACAGCGTATGAACCGCGAACAAGGCGCTCATTTTCTCGAGCAGAATCCGGTAGCCATCGGCGAACCATGACGAAACGCCGTAAAGAAGTTCTTTTGAATAGAGAAGATAGAAAAACACGATGTAAAAGATCGATACGATTTGGACAAGCATGAACACTTCAGAGGGCAATTCCCCAGAGTATTCCATGCCTGAGTTCATATCGTCTGGAAAGAATAAAAGGAATCTGATAAGCAACAAAACAAAAAAATAGTGTGCTGGCACCAACGTATAGCTTACTTCTCAACAGTTTTTTTAGATAAAATAAGACGAGAAAATTCCACCTCATAGCTGATCAACCGCTTTCTTTCCAAGAAGTTGACAAAAGAAAAATGCGGTCATGGATCGCCCCATTCTTTTTAGGCGTATCCCTGACTCCCTCATCATCCGGATTCGGTATATTTATTTGACGGTAATGGTCACATATCCTCTTGAGCCAATCGTTTGACCAACAATTTGGCCATAGTATTTAGCCTGATTGGTTTGAGTAAAGTTGCGCGTTTCTTCTTGACCGGGATTAAGCCAGTTGGTGGAGGCGACGACGCTGTCGGGCCACCAATCAATCGATTTGTAAGCATAGCCTCTCGTTTGGGTGGGGAAGCCGTTATTTGCGGCCAAACGTCAATGATCCCCTGTCTGCTTTTATTGAGGTTTCCGATCTCCTTTGCGGATCCATACAATGGTGATACATGCTGCTAGGAAGATGGACAGCGTTAACATGATGAATTTGTTGATGAGCATCGGTTCCCAAACCGGCGGCTCGAACAAAAAGATATGCGGCCAGGGCATGAACGTTCCTAATGTGGCCACTTCAAGCACCGTATAAATAAAAATGACTGTCAGTGCGATATGGGTGTTTTTTGTAAGAACAAGGGCGGCAGTGCTGAAAAATAGGTAAAAGAACGTCAATAGAATGAAATGAATGAGATTCAAAAAAGACAAAGAAGAAACTCCATATTTCCACATGAATGCCCCGCTTAGCACGACAACCCCCAACAAATGGATGAAAGAATAACGTACGATATCGATCCAAACCCATTGCCTATAGTAAGGGACAAGCGTTTCTTGCGCTCCATCTTCATACAGTTCACCGAATCGATAAATCAGGCACCATCCGGAAAACGGGATGAACAACCCTTGGATGACGATCACATCATCGTAAATGCTTGACGATTTCCGGGGAACAAGCAAAATAAGCAACAGCGATAGGATGAACATCGCTGGTGGGATAAAAAAGGCTCCGCCCATTGTCTTGCGGTCAAACACGAATGCGGTTCTCATCCATTCGATGTAAGCTTTCATCTTGGTTCCCCTCTTCGGACAACAGCCAAATAGCCATCGATCAATCGCGGTGCCACCGGTCTCCCCCCTGTTCCCCCATTTTTGGAAAACACCCGCGCGTGAATGCCATCCTCTTCTTCGAGAAGCTGCACCACTTCTCTCGTTGCGATCAAGTCATCCAATTCTTCGGGGCATATGCAATATTCCCATACGCAGCCTTCTGCGCGGGACTTCAGCTCAGACGGCGTGCCTTCAAACAACACTTGCCCTTGTTTCAAAACCCCAATTTTGGTGCACAAAAACTCAATGTCTTCCACAATGTGCGAAGAAATGACAATCGTATGCTCGGAACCAAGCTGCTTGAGCAGATGGCGAAAGCGGATTCGCTCTTCAATATCCAAGCCGGCAGTCGGCTCGTCAAACAGCAAGATGGACGGCTTTCGCGTCAATAAATGGGCAATTCCCACCCGTCGCCGCATTCCGCCGGACAGCTCGGACATCTTTTTCGTCTCATGGCCGTTCAAGTTCACTTTTTGAATTGCTTCGGCAACGGCCGCGTGCCGTTCGCGTTTGTCCATCATTCCTTGCAATAAAGCGAGATGGTCAAGCGCTTCTTCGACCGTAATGTTCGGATAGACCATGAAATCTTGCGGCAAATAACCGATCCGTTCATGAGCTTTCACATATTTTCCTTTGGTGCAGCTTCGTTCGTCGATCGCCACCTGCCCTTCATCCATGGGTGTCAAGCCGGCCAATATTTTCATCAATGTCGTCTTGCCGGCTCCGTTCGGTCCGACTAACCCGTAAATCCCTTCCATGCAAAGCGATACGTTCGATAAAATGAGTTGTTTTTTGATTCGTTTCGTGACGCTGGATACATGGATCATGTCTGTCCCTCCTGAACCATGCGGATGAGTTGTATCGCTTTCTCCCAGCTGCCATCTGCTCCTTCCCTCATTTGTTTGTACCATAAAGCCAAAAATTCTTGTTTTTTCTCATCGGATAAGCGTTCATACTCCCCAGACAGCTGCCTCAGCACTTCCTCTGTTTTCCCGTCAGGAGAGTCGACTGACAAAGCCAAATCAAACGTCAAATCTCCTCCGGAATAGGGAAGGGCTAATTGTTGTTGGAACCATCTTGCCAGCAACGCTTGAAACACTTCTTTTTGCATCGATGAATGTGCTCCCCTCCAAAGAAGTCCTTCTGTTATGATTTCCGGCAAATACATCAATGTTCCTTCTTGGGAGCGAAGGGAATATGGCGTATCAATTTGAAGAAGCAAATGATCGCTGCTATATACGCTCCGTTGTTCACCATGGGGAGCGAGCAACACGATGTTCGTCGGCAACTTTGCCTCTTTTAAATCGAACATCTGCACGATGTCATGGTGGATGCGCCGTACATGACGTTCGAAAACCGGCCAATCCCGCTCAAGATTCGGCCAATCGGCGGGGTGCACGATCTGCCACGGCCCGATTTTTTCCTTCAAAAACATTCCCGCTACGGCTGTAATGCCGCCGGACACAACTCCTTCGTACGTTCCGTCGCTTCGGCGCGGCAAATTCGTATAAAACGGCGCCGTTCCGTGAAACGACAACGTATAGCGGATCGGATGGCTCGGTTGCATCGATACAGGCACCAGACTGGAATGAACGTTCACAAAGGCAAACGGCGCATGGTCGGCTTTTGTCGGCACCCAGCTGAAATCGCTCGGCAAAAACAAATAGTGCGGTGAAATGGGAATTTGCGCGGAATCGTTCATTTGATACTCAAACGTCCATTCGTCGGTCAAGCGATTGGATGACCGTTTGACCGTGATGACATCCCCCTGTTGAATAAACGGCAGCTGTTTTCCGGTTTGATCGGTGATTTGCTTCAGAGAAAAATGATGATAAAGCACGAACGACAGCGTGTCGCCCCGAATTTGTCGCAAGGTCACTTTCACTTTCGCATGTACACCGTTTTTGGCCTCCAGCTGAATGTCGTACCGTTCAATCGAATAGTGCAATGTGCTCGGTTTGATTGTTGGATCATGAGTTTGATAGTAAACATTTTCTTGAGCCAAATCAGCGTAGCTAAACACCAGTTTGCTTCCTGTGAAAATATGCGGAAACAACCAAGCATCACCCGACAAAAGGAAAGCAACGCCCATGATAATGGCCGCTTTCTCCTTTGTAGTGCGGGCCGTTTTCCAAAGAATGGCCCATACCGCCATCATCGACGCTAGGATCCAAAACAATATTTTCATATACGTCGGAAGGCTGACGTTGTATCCAATGACGTCACGAAATACATCGTCCATATTCAACGGACCGATGTAGAACAAACTATGGATGTCGGAAAAGGGGATGCGATGGAAATAACGGGAAAACAATTGTGTATTCATCGGGCCGATTGCCAGCCAAATGACCATCATCCAGGCAAAGCTTAATCGGTTTTTCCCAAACAATAGAGCAGTGAAAATACCAAGAAAAAAGGCAAATACGAACGGCAATAGCCAATATACGGCAATATACGATGCCGTTTCGGTATACAACGAAGAAAAGGGAAGGCTCCATGTCCGATAAAACTGCCATACGAGCACAACTTGCAGACCGGTGAAGAATGCAAGAAACAACAGGTGATTGGCGAACAAGGCGGCGATTTTCAACGCTGTGATGCGCAGTGAACCGGCAAACAAAAGATTGGCGCCAAATCGGTATTCATCAGAGAACAACTTGTAAAAAAACACCATAAACAGCAGCATTGTCGCTTGGACGATTAACGTCATTTCCCCGACAAAATTTCCATAATCCGTCTTACCAAAGGAATCGTACTGGCGAATGAGAAAGCGCATCATCAGCATGATTAACAAAAATGTGTATGTTCCCATATAGAGAATGCTTTTTCCCATCTGTTTGGCGTAAAACCACGATAGGCGAGTAAACAAAGCCATAAGGGGTCACTCCATTTTCAGCATGGTCGCATCCATCAACGATAAAAGGAAGCAAGCGAATGCCGGTGTGATGGAGCCGTGTTGACATTCGCTTGCTTGTTGAATGAAGCGTGCAAACTTAATTCACGGTCACTTTTGCTTCGCCATAAATAGATGTCGCGTTGGCTTGTGTGTATGCTTCAGCATAGTAGAAAGACCCGTTTTCAGCTGTAAAAGATTTTTTTACTGTTTGTGATGGATAGGCTATTGCCGAAGCAACTGTTGAATCAGGCCACCAGTTGATTTGTTTTTTGGCATACCCTTGTACATAAAATGCTGGACCTGATGAAGAGACGGCCAATGTTCCAGAAGCCCCAGTAGCTTTCACTGGTGTTCCTGTGGCAGAACTAGCCCCCGGTGAAATATGCGCAATGGAAGTGCCGGCGGCATAAACAGATCCAGCAATGCTGAGAACCAACACTAAAATGAATAGTGGTAGCCCCTTAGCTTTCGTTTTACGTGCCTTATTGACAACCATCCTTCTCACCTCCTTTCAAGGGTAGTAATTTGGTAGAATCAAGTTGATAAATGGGTTTAGGAAGCATTGTGAATATTTTTTCTATTCGATTTGTAAAGATGAGATAATGTGCATTCGAAAAATCATCTTTTAAGAAATAATAAAACTGTTCTAAGTCTTCGAAGTCAAAGTGTTTAGTCGGCTGATCGAAAATGAACACTGTGCGATTCAGTGACTGTCCAAGGGAAACAAGATAAATCAGCCGTTGAAACATAGTGAATGAATCGATTGATGCATGGGAAGGGAGGCGATATTTTTTCCATAGCGCCGATTGTTGAAATGGCCGGTTCAGCCATATCGAAATATCTTGCAAACGATAGTTTCTCCACAGTTGATGGTAGTTCTCAGGAATCACGAAAAATACGGTTTTATTCGATTTTTCCTTTCTTTTTGTTGCCTGTTCATCGAAATGGATTTCCCCTCCATCGATAGGATGAAAGCCGGCAAACGCTTGAGCGACAATATCTGTGCGAATGTGATTTTTGGCTAGAATGATAGATTGAGAAGGGAGATTGACGGAACAATGATGCAAAATAAGTTGGCGATTGTGCTTGAGGGTCACGTGTTTTAATTCCATCATTTGTCTCCTCTCCCCCTTTCTTGCACTAGTTGAATCAATATTTTTTCTTTTTCTTTCATCGATAATGCCATGTAGTGCTCCCACGCTGTTGAGTCGATGGAGGATTTTTCCGCTATCCTGTTTCCATATCCGATGGATGGAATATGTAGTTTTTCCATTAAATACAAGCCGGCGAAGAGGCTGAGCCGTTCGTTTTCGAACAATCGGTATGGGATGAAAAACGCAGCCAACTCCTGAATATGTTTGGTTGCCGGGCTGCCATTGACGTCCAAGAACGGATCAATGTAAAACGTGTAGTTTCCATCAGCCACCGTGCTGTCATACAGCGAAAGATTTGTTGTGTTGATGCTTTTCGGGATGATCGAGACGCTCTTGACTTCTTTTGTGCAGTAATCTATGTTTGCAAGATCCGGAAATACGTGACATAGCTCATTGCGGATGGAAACGAGTTGACGCTTCAACTCCATATAATTTCTTGTTGTGGTGAGAAACGGTTTATAAACAAGGAAACGAGTATGTTGCACTTGAATTTGTTTGTAAGGACCGTTGATCATGGAGAGACAAAGGGGATGGTCCCCACGCCAACGGTACTTTTCCTTTCCGACAATCATTTTGACCCGTGTACATGTTTTCGTTTCCACATTGGAATGTAGAGTTCCGGATGAGTCAAGATCGTAAAGCGTTGAATCGACGGACTGCGGATACCAGTTGGCTTCAAATGGCAACAAAGTGACGCCCGATGTCAACGGATAAAAGGTTGAGCCGAACGTATGCTGATAATAGATCGTCATGGATGGCGCACCGTTGGTCTCCACCTGAACAACGTTTCCTTGTTGTTGAAAGGGTAAACGCTTCCCTCCGCCTTGGATGTGATCGATTTGAAATTGCTCGTTGATCGAAAAACGAACGGTGCGTTCTTTCGGATGCAGAGAGAGTGTGACTTTGATCGGATACGTGGATTTCGGATTCACCTCGATCTCCTTGATTTTCCAATATCCATTCAACGGGATGTTCTTGGTTTGATCTTGATGTTTGATTTGTTGATAAAGTTTGACGTCGTTTGCCAACAGAATGTCATCCAACTGGAATTTTGATTGTGCATGTTGAAGGAAAAATGTTACGAAAATAACGAGAGTCACACCAGCCGCAAGCCCCGCGAAGGATCGCCGCATGCTTCGAAAAACGCCATAAACGGCGATGGAAGAAAGGATATACGCCAACTTGATCAGCACGCGTTCTTTTTGAAAGGTTAGGCTGAATAACGGGTCAATGTAAGGCCAACGATGGTTTACCCACAAGGAGAAGGATGGGTTGCGATATTCCAAAGAAAACAGCACGATGATCCACAAAACAAGTACGCCAACGAGCAACATCGCTTTTTTCGGAGAATGATAGGCGTAAACAGCGCTTGTGGACAATCCAATCATCCACGCCCATAGAAATGGAAGAAGAAAATGGATCAAATACAATGGAAACAGAAAGGCGAAAAGATCCCACCCCGCTGAATAGTTGATCATCACCGCACCGGCGATGATCCCGGCCAAGGCCATTTGCAAAGCGAAAAAACAAACAAACGCGGTCAAAGCTTGGCAGAAGACGATCTTTTGTGGGTTTCGCATGATGTCGTTCATCGCGATCCAGTGAATCGGCGTTGAGGCGAACAAGGAAACGTGCAACCGAAAGCTGAAAAGCAGCCAGACCGCCATTCCAATCGGAACCAAGTATTTCGTATATAAGATCCATTCCGCTGGATTGATGGTATGGGGATTGAGGCAATCAAACATCAAAGCCCCGGAAAATACCAATATGAAAATGGCTTCTGCTTTTAAGCGGGACGCCATCCTTGAAATGAAAACCCATTTCATATGGAATGCCCTCTCTGATCATCAATTTGAAATGTTTGTAAAATTCAATGGCATTATAAAAAAAAAAAGAAGATGTCAACCTTTTACATGGAAATTCACAGTATATTCACAAATAATAGGAAAATCGTATTGTCATGATGACGATTTTTGGCAAATTTTGCGTCTTTAGGTGTAGGGAGTGTCCATTGTGCGACGTGCTTTTTTTCGACGCGCTGAACGAAGCGATCAGGCGCGAAATCAAGCGCGATGGGAAAACGATTTATAAGAAAGCCTGCTCATGAACCGTGCCTCCGGATTTAGCCGGTTCGCTTTCTCACTTGAGGGCGGCCTTTTTTTGCCCTTGCGCGGCTGTTTGGGCAGATGGGCTTCGGGACGGGTGTGCATGTGAGCCAAATATTGTCCGTTTTTCCTTGCATCGAAAGCGCCGTCATCTGTACAATGAAGTCGGCAAACATTGGCAAAGGAGACTCGCGATGAAAATCGGCTATCGGACATTGAAAACGGCGGTGGGGGCGGCGCTGGCGATTGCGATCGCTCAGCTGATCGGCCTTCATAACTTCGCTTCCGCCGGCATTATTGTCATCTTATGCGTCCAAGTGACGAAAAAGCGGTCGCTTGAGACCGCCCGGGCTCGTTTTGCGGCGTGCGTTGTCGCGATCGGGTTTGCGGCGTTGTTTTTTGCCGTCTTCGGCTATCATCCGTGGACGATCGGGCTGTTGCTGCTGCTGTTCATTCCTGTGACCGTCCGCTTGAAAATCAATGAAGGCATTGCGACAAGCTCGGTCATTATTTTGCATTTGTATGCGGCCAAGGACATCACGTGGGGATTGGTCGCCAATGAGATCTTGCTGGTGGCGGTTGGCATTGGTGTGGCGCTGCTGATGAACATGTATATGCCGAGTGTGGAAAAGCAGTTGAAGGAGCATCAACGCACGGTTGAAGACTTGTTCCGCATCATTTTAAAAGAAATCGTCCGCTACTTGCGCACCAATGAACTCGATTGGGATGGCAAAGAGCTTCCGCTCGCCGCCGAGACGCTCGAAAAAGCGAAAAAACTCGCCATGCGCCACGCCGACAACCAATTATGGCGGAATGAGGATGAATATGTCCGCTACTTCCGCATGCGCGAGCGGCAGTTGGAAATCATTGAGCATATGCTTCCGCTTGTGACGTCGCTCGTCTACACGGTCGAGCAGCGGATGATGATTGCGGATTTTATCGACGAATTAAGCGACGCCATTCATCCGGGGAATACGGCGGACCGCTTTTTGCGGCGCCTTGCCGAGATGCGCGAACAGTTTAAGGCGATGCCGCTGCCAAAGACGCGCGAGCAGTTTGAAGAGCGGGCGGCGTTGTTTCATTTGGTGCGCGAATTGGAGCGATATTTAATCATCAAAAGCGAATTCCACCCCGGAAACGAATGAAAACAGCAGCGGCTGAAGGCATGATGCAGGGCATATGTCCATCTGTTTTGGCGCACACTATAGCCAAACATTCAAGCAAAGGATGGACTTATATGCGGGTATGGTTGGCCATTTGTCTCGTGATAACCGCAGTGTTGGGGGCGCCTTTCCAGACAGCGGCGGAGGCGAAGCCGCTCGTGATTGTGAACAAAGCGATCAATAAGCTCGCGCTCGTCCGCGACGGCCGCATCGAAGCCGTTTATCCGGTGGCGACCGGGGTCAATACCGATTTGACGCCGGAAGGAATGTTTACGGTGACGGTGAAGGCGAAACACCCGTATTATCGGAAAAAGAACATTCCAGGCGGGGCGCCGAACAATCCGCTTGGCACAAGGTGGATCGGCTTTAACGCGCGCGGGACGGACGGGCGCACGTACGGCATTCATGGCACGAACAACCCGGCGTCGATTGGCGGCTACGTGTCGCAAGGCTGTGTGCGCATGCACAACCGCGATGTTGAGCATTTGTATGAACGGGTGCCCATCGGCGCCAACGTGCTCATTCTCCGCAGCAACGAATCGTTTTACTCCATTGCCAAACGGTACGGCGCTGTCCCATGAAAAACGCAAGCTTCCGGTTTCGGAGCTTGCGTTTTTTACGCCGGATCGCGCTTAAAACCACATGCTGATGCCGGCGAGGAGCGTCGTCAGCAGCATGCAAATGAGCATCAAGTAAACCACGAATTTTTGCGTTTTGCGCGACAACGGTCCGTCCTCCTTCCGTCCGCTGTTCTACGTTTATTGTAACGGCAAACAGCGGAGCGGACAAGGAAAAAAGCAGGATGAGAGATGAAACGAACCGCTCCATGGCTTGACCGTTGCGCAGACAAAGAAAAACAAAAAAAGCAGGATTTTTTGTCGAAACGGCGAATAATAAAACGTTGGCCTCATCATTTTGCAGCAAAGGAGACCAAGACGATGCAGGTGAAAAAAGTCGACCATATCGGCATTGCTGTCCGCTCGATCGAGAAAGCGCTTCCGTTTTATACGGATGTGCTCGGCCTGCCGTTTCTCGGCATCGAGGAAGTTGAGTCGGAACAGGTGAAAGTGGCGTTTCTGCAGGCCGGAGAGGCGAAGCTTGAGCTGCTCGAGCCGCTGTCGCCAGAGAGCGCGGTGGCGAAATTTATCGAGAAACGCGGCGAAGGGATCCATCACGTGGCGCTTGGCGTCGAGGACATCACCGAGCGCATCCGTGAGCTGAAGGAGCATGGCATTCGCATGATTCAAGATGCGCCAAAACGCGGCGCCGGCGGGGCGTGGGTGGCCTTCATGCACCCGAAATCGACCGGCGGCGTGTTGTACGAACTTTGTGAACGGACGAACCGAACGGAGGGACACCAATGAGCGACATGTACGACAAAATCAACGAACTGTATGACCGCCGACGTGAGATTGAACTGGGCGGCGGCGATGAGAAAATTGAACAGCAGCACGCGAAAGGGAAGCTGACGGCGCGCGAGCGGATTGACTTGCTGTTGGACGAAGGGACGTTTGTCGAGCTCAATCCGTTCATCGAGCACCGCTGCACCGATTTTGGACTTGGCGAAAAGAAGGGGCCGGGCGATGGGGTCGTCACCGGCTACGGGAAGATCAATGGACGCACCGTATTTGTGTTCTCGCAAGATTTCACCGTCTTCGGCGGCGCGCTTGGGGAAATGCATGCGAAAAAAATCACGAACATCATGGATTTGGCGGCGAAAACCGGGGCGCCGGTCATCGGCTTGAACGATTCGGGCGGCGCCCGCATTCAAGAAGGGGTCTTGTCGCTTGACGGGTACGGGCACATTTTTTACCGCAACGCCATTTATTCCGGCGTCATCCCGCAAATTTCCGTCATTATGGGGCCGTGCGCCGGCGGGGCCGTCTATTCCCCGGCCATCACGGATTTTGTGTTCATGGTCGAAAAAACGAGCCAAATGTTCATCACCGGTCCGAAAGTGATTGAAGCGGTGACCGGGGAGAAAATCAGCGCCGAAGATTTAGGCGGCGCCCGCGTGCACAACACGATCAGCGGCAACGCTCATTTTGCGGCGGCGAATGAAGAGGAGGCGCTCGCCGAGGTGCGGCGGCTGCTTGGCTATTTGCCGTCAAACAATAACGAAAAGCCGCCGTTTGGCCCGATTCCGGACGGGGACGACTACCGCCCCGATTTGGCCGATGTCGTGCCGATTGACGCCGTCCGCCCGTACGATGTGCGCCACGTCATCGCCCAAGTCGTCGATGACGGATCGTTTATGGAAGTGCAAAAAGATTTCGCCAAAAACATCGTGATCGGCTTTGCCCGCATCAAAGGCGAAGTGGTCGGGCTTGTGTGCAACCAGCCGAAGTTTATGGCCGGCGGGCTTGACATTGATTCGTCCGACAAGGCGGCGCGTTTTATCCGCTTTTGCGATTCGTTCAACATCCCGATCATTACGTTTGAGGACGTAACCGGCTTTTTCCCGGGCGTCAAGCAGGAGCACGGCGGCATCATCCGCCATGGGGCGAAAATTTTGTACGCCTACTCGGAAGCGACCGTGCCGAAAATTACGGTCATTTTGCGGAAAGCGTACGGCGGCGCGTACGTCGCCTTAAACAGCAAATCGATCGGCGCCGATGTCGTCTATGCGTGGCCGAACGCCGAAGTGGCCGTCATGGGGCCGCAAGGGGCGGCGAACATCATTTTCGCGAGCGAAATTGAAAAAAGTCCGAATCCGGAAGAAACGCGGGCGCAAAAAATTGCCGAATACCGTGAGAAATTCGCCAATCCGTACGTCGCCGCGAAATACGGCATGATCGATGACGTCATCGACCCGCGCGACACGAGAATCAAGCTCATTCAGGCGCTCGAGATGCTTCGAAACAAGCACGAGGAGCGGCCGAAGAAAAAGCATGGCAATATTCCGCTGTAAGCCTCACATTTCGCACCCTTCCGACGAAAATCGGGAGGGTTTTTCTGTTCCGATATCGAATGAATCCTTGACACACAAGAAAAGTGAAGGAGTTTTTCTCTCATGAATGTGCAAATCAAAGCGGTCTATCGCAATTCCTATTTTGAATATCATAAGTGCTCTAGTCAAAAAACTGGGCCTGCCCCACTTGAAAGATCCGTTTTTCACGGATGAGATTGATGTCAAAAAGCCAGAACGAGTGGCCGTATTGGGCTATTTGTTTCTCTTGGCCTTGGCGATTTACCGCGTTTTTCAGCGCCGGGTGCGCCCGTTCATCACACCGGAACACCCGTTAAAAGGGCCTGGGGGCCGCAAGCTGACCCGGCCAACGGGACAGGTGATTTTTCAGCTGTTTCCATTATGTGAACGTCGTCGTGTTCCAGCTGCCGGACGGGCGCATCCAACGCGCACTGGATCGCTCCCTCAACCCGGATCAGCGAAGGATTCTGCAAGGATTGGGCATGGACGAGAGCATCTACGTCTAACTCACATTTCGCACCCTGAATAAAAATTCGAAATAAGCCAGGTTTGACCGAATAAAAATTGGTTCATCACCAAAAGTTGTACTTGCACCTGTCATTAAAGTATGTTAGCTGTTTCTAGAAGGCCGGTGATTTAGTGAAAAGTCGCGAAAAACGGACTCTTCTCAAATTGAGAAGTCCTGTAAAATCAACGCCTCTCTTTCACCCAAAAGCAACGGATTCGGCGAAATCGGTCGTTTTTCACCAGTCCTCTAGACGAACCCGCAATGCAAAACGCTGGATATTTCTGTATCCGTATCCCCGACGTTTGATTAGCTTGATCTTGTTATTTGTTCCCTCCATTTTTCCATTCGAATAAGGTGACAATATGCATGATATGATTTCATCTGTTCGTTTGACAAGCGATTTTGCGATGGCGCGTACAGCCGAACAAGGACAAAATACATATCGGTGAATCCAAGCCTCCAAACGTCGTTTCGCCTGTTGTTCGTCTTTGCTTTTAGACACATAGCGAAAATGTTGAAGCGATTGGCAGACAGACTTTAAGTAATCGCTTTCATTGCACCATTTCCGTACGATTTGGCGTTCTTCCTCCGTCAATTTCTCTGGGCATTGGCTCAATAAACGACAAACGTAACGAACATTTCCGTGTTTCTTGCCTCCTTTGTCTAAATATTTGCGACAACGCTCTAAAAGGCCGGTGAATTAATGGGGCATAGACTTCCCTCATGTCGAATTTTGGAGGCCATTCTCCCCGCCATTTGGCGCCAAAGGATGGGAAGACGAGCAGGACTTCCTGCTCCCAATTCCGTTTTTGCGCACGCCAAAGAGCCGGTCCCCCCTTGTTTTTTCGAAACCGGCACAATCGCTTCAGATTTTGCACGACGGCGGTCAACAGCGCCTGTTCTTCCATGGCGTAAAGGCCCCGGCTTCGGGCCCGGTCCAGCCCATGACATTCCTTCCCTTCGGCGAACACATGCTCACAACGCGTGCGAAGGGCTTGAATCGATCGATAACCGCCCTGTTGCTGAATGAGCCTCGCTTGGTTGCGAATCTGAACGTCTCGGACTTTCGCCTGGCGTTGTGCTTCCTGAGCGGGATCCTTCGCCCGGCGCTTCCAGGTTGGAATCTCCTCCATCTCCTTGCGGCGCAGCGACACGAGCGGCGTGATGCCTTGGATGAAGAGCGCTTTCAAATACTCCGTGGTGCCATACGCTTTGTCCGCGGACAAGGTCCGAATCGTGATCGACGGGTGGCGAAACCGAATCGAAGCCAGCTGCTCCAAACTCGTCTCCCGTTCCGCCGTTCCGGTGGCGAGGCTGGCCCGTCTGGACAAAATCACGCGCGACTGGACATCGATGACGTCGTGCACCAGATACCGAGGATACGCTTCCTGTCCTTTGCCTTTCTTGTACAACCGGGCATCCGGATCCGTCACGCTTCGATGGGTTTGGTTGGAAAACCTGGTTCCACGGAAGTTTCCTCGTTCTTCGGCATGGACGCACTCCCCTGATGGGGGAGACGGAGAGGGCGGGGCGTCATCCGGATCCCGTGACTCGGTCTGTTCATCTTCCTGGGCAGTGCGGGCGAGGTAGTCTTCCAACGTTTCCACCGGAGCGAGCTTGACTTCCCGCAAGCTGTGGATCGAAGCATTCGCCCGCACTTGGGTGCCATCGGCCGCCGCATGCACATCCGGCGAGACCAGACCCGCCGCGATGCACTGATCCACCACGTAGGTCATCAGCCGATCAAAGATTCCGTGTTGGCGCCAGCGTTTCCGTGTTTTGACGAGCGTCGTTCGATCCGGCAGTGTGGGGTGATGAGGATCCGGATGGAGCACGGATTCAAAGTCGATACCGCAAAACCACAAGTATCCGGCATGCATGGGGAGGATCTCATACAACTCCCGCTCGGAGTGGTCGAACAAATACGAGAGCAGCATCAGGCGAAGCAGCCGTTCCGGATCCGCCGCCGGGCGACCCGTTTTTTCCGTGTACAGGGGAGCCACCCAATCGTGAATGACGGAAAAGTCAACCGCTTCGTTGATTTGGCGCAGGATATGATGTGGGGGAATCAGGTCCTCCATGTCGATGACTTGAAACAGCCGAGGCTGAGTCGAAGGGTTTTTGGGAGCTTTCATGATCCGCTCACGCTCCATTCCAACGATTTTTCTTCCTTTTTCGACACAAGCCCCCTAAATTCCTGCCTCAGGGTGTACTTTTTCACCGGCCTTCTAAAGCATCTGTAAACAGCTGAATGACATGGAAATAATCCACGACATGTGTCGCCTCTGGGCAAACCCTTTGAATCGCTTTTTTCATTGCTGGAGCCAAATCGCTCACGACATACTGAACAGAACCAGACACATGAGCCAACGCACGTCCAATGGCTTCCTCGTTCTTTCCTGCTTCAACGGCATACACTTCTCCCGTTTCGGCATCCATGATCGCCACCCCGTAGTCATGCCCTTTTCGAAACGCAAACTCATCGACACAAACCGCCTTTGGTTGGATTTCATTCGATAGGAAGGAAGGGGCATGGGTATAAAACCAACGTTCAACGGTCGTGTAAGGAAGCTTGAGCATACGAGCCACTGCCTGAATGGATGTCCCTATGCAAGATTGCGCCACCCATTGTTGAAAGGCATCCGTTGCTATGCTTCGAGGGGAGATTCCTGGATAAGACGTGCTGAATGTCATGCCACACGTACCACAACGTCTTCGCTCTACAGGAAGTTCGATCCAAAAAATCCCGATTCGCTGAGCATAGCCATGCATCCATTGCTTCTTTTTTCCTGTCATTTTGATCGTGCGTTTCAAGCAGACAGGACATAACGGGCATTGTTCGGGAAGAGAAAGTTCGAAAATCCAACGTTCTTCTTCTTTTCGTACCTTTTGAATCAAAACATCTGGTCAATCGATGAGTTCTTTGATAAACTGAGCGTACATGCGAATTTTCCTCCAATGGTTTGGTTTGGTCACCTTTACCATACAGGAAAATTCGCATTTTTTGTACCCTCTATTTTCCCTATGCATACCTATCCTAAAATCTCAAGTACAACTTGTGGTGAAGAGCCAAAAAAATATTAAAAAAATATTGAAAAAAATATAAAAATATGAGAAAATTCAAATTGGATAAAAAATACACTAAAATTATATAACAAAATTGATTCGTTTTGCAACTAATAAATAAAAAAGGTAGCGTCAAAAGTTTTATGAAAACTCCACACAGGCCATCCCATTGAGCATCATTGGGCATGCGGAGAGCCGGATTCGCCCTTGACCAACACCCGCCAAAGGTGCGGAAGAGTCGTCAAGGGCGACGGGGACAAAAAAGAAGGCAATAAGAAAGCCGCCCTTGCCATGACCGAATGTTACCTTTGGCGGTGTTCGGTTGGTCAAGGGTTCGCTTCGCCGAATCCGGCAGGAGTTCTGTTCAACGGGCTCCGGAGGACAAAAAAGTCAGGCCGCCTCTTGTTGGAGAAACGCCTTGTGCCATGGCGATCAGCTTCGTCCACCGGGCCGGCATATGCGGAAGATCCGCCAATTCCGGGATGACGACCGGCACCCGGCCCTCGAGCGCGCTATGCGGGCGCAGAAAGTTGAAATACGCCACAAACAGCGTCACAAAGGACACCGAGCCTTCTTCCGCACCGAACCCATGGGTCGGGCGGTAGTTGCCTTTAAAAGTCCGGTTGAATCGCTCGATGATCTGCTTGAGAGGGCGAAACTCTTCCGAGACCGGATCTTCGTTGGTCAGGCCGATCACCTGGCGGACGTCAAACGAAATCCCGTGCTGGGCAAAGAAGTGTTGCGCCAGCCGGTAAATCGGGTTGCCATCCACGACGAACGACAAGTCGTCTGGGAGGGACGCCAGCTTCTGCAGGACATCATCGATGGCCTTGATGGCCGAGAGCGTGTCCCGGTTGGGCGAGACGCGATAGGACAGCACGATCTTTTTGACGGCGTCAAATAGAAAGAACAGGTCATGCCAGCGCCCTTTGACGCGAATATACGTCTCGTCCCCGCAAAACGAACCGGACAGCTCATACGGGAACCGGTCGACAAAGGGCTTGATCCAAAGCGCGACGCTGTTGGCGTAGTTGAGCACCGTCTGATGGGAGATCGAGACGCCATGGATGTCCTTCATGGCGGCGGCGGTCTCCCTCGAGGACATCCCAAAGTTGACGTAGTACGTCAACACGAGCCCCAACACGTGCGGCGACGCAGCCAGCCGGGACAAATCGACCTTCGGCTTGATGAGCGACGAGGAAGCCAACGGGAGAAAGTCAAACAAGAACTCTCGAAACAAATACCGCACCTTGAAGGCTTGAGGATCCTGTTGAAACTGTTGGCGCTCCTTCTTCGTCATCCGGCGAAGGTTGGCCTGGTAAAACGAGCAATCGTTGTTCTTGCACTTATAGATGTGGTATTCTTTGCGTTCCTTGATTTTTTCCAGCGTCTTTTTGCAGTGCGGGCAGCGAAAGACCGCTTGCTTGGTGAACCGATTTCGGTGGTTGAACCGGCATTGGCACACTTTGCATTGGTATTGCCCGTTTCCGCCGTTATTGGCGTACAGGTAAGAAGAGGGAGCCTGGCAGCGAGGGCAGGTCAACGAATCCGGAACACGGTGTTTCGCATTCGCGCGGCGCTGGATGGGCCGTAAAGGACGTCCGTGCTGGGCTTCGTAGTCCGCCAACAGCTTCCGGTAATCAAGGGTTTCCGGCACATCGATGATGGGAAGGTCATCGACCTGAAGTTTCCGGCACGGCTTTTGGATGGGTTCGTCCAAGTCCTCGAGATTCAAGGATTTTCCCAATATCACACCCATCAAATACACAATGATTTGATATTGGGTCTTGATGATTTGAAGCAAATAGGCTAATCATTGAGGTAACAAAGCTTGTCACTCCTTTGTTTTGGCTGTTGAGTGTTGTTGCCTCAATGATGGCCGAAAACAACGGGGGTGGCAAGCTTTTTTTCGTTCAACCGTTGAAACTCAAGGGAAAACCGTGAGTGTGGAGGATAAACTTTTGACAATACCAAAAAAAGTGGGAGGTTTTATATGAAATGAACATTTTACTTATTTCTACATTTGAAGGAGGTTTTCAGCCTAATACCGTCGCTACTGCAGCAACTCCATTGATAAAAGATGGATTTCATGTATCTGTTTTGGATACTTATGTTGAAGGGATACAAGAGGATCGTTTCTCTTCAGCTGATTTAGTGGCCATTTCTATCCCGCTATTCGATGCTGTTCACTCTGGTGTTGAAGTGGCAAAACTGGTTAGAAAGATTAATCCGAATGCTCATATTACTTTTTTCGGTCAACACGCGACGATTCATGCAAACCGTTTAGCCGGAAAATACAGTGATTCCTGTATTTGCGGTGAATGGGAGAAGCCATTAGTATGTTTAGCTCGGCATCTTTCTGGCGATGCTCAGAGTGAAATACCAGGAGTGTTATTTGCAGAACAAGCAAAAAAAGGGGAATATGTTCATCCTTTTATGTCACGGGATCATTTTGATGTTCCAAGCCGACACCTTCTTCCGCCTTTGTATAAGTATCCTCAAAAGCAAATAGACAAGATTCTTGGTTCACCACAAATAGTTGGTTCTACGGAAATAGCTAGGGGATGCCATCACAAGTGTTTATATTGTTCTGTATATGCAGCTTATGGTGGAAAAGTGATATTGATTTCAGAAGAAATAGTCTTAAAAGATGTTCAGCAACTCGTGGAAGGAGGAATGACCCATCTCACATTTATTGATGCAGATTTTTTTAATGCTAAATATCACGGTATTAAAATCCTAAGAAAATTACACTCTGAATTTCCACATTTAACATATGATTTTACTACTCGAGTTGACCATATTTTGGAGAATAAAGAGACTCTTCGAGAGATGAAAGAATTAGGGGTTAAATTCATTACATCTGCTCTTGAATTTCCTTCAGATGAAGTGCTTGATGCTGTTGCAAAGGAAACATCAGTTTCAGATATTGAGGAAGCAATTTCTTACTTAAGAGAAATTGGAATCAAGTTAAATCCGACATTCATTATGTTTAATCCTTGGACAAAATTAGAAGATCTTTCTGCTTTCCGTGCTTTTGTAGCTGAAAATCAACTTGAGGACATTATTGATCCTATTCAATATGAAACCAGACTTTATCTATATAAGGGTTCACCATTGTTATCTCGTTCATCGATTCAAACACTTGAATTAATAGAATATGAATTTCATTATGAGTGGAAGCACCCTGATCCTCAGATGGATGAATTATATTATAAAATCCTTTCTCCTCAAGAGGAAGGTGTTTTTAAACGGTGTTGTTTGAAATGCTAATTCTCAGATTGGAGTGATATTAGTGTTAGCATTAAATAATAAATTGCAAAAAGAGTTTGACACCTTTTTTACTGAGACTTTAGAAGGTGGAGTTTTATCTGATCGAGATCGTATTCTCGTTATACTTGCAACAGCTCTAGTTATGGAAGACGCTAATACCTTAAAAAATGCTGTTCTTACTGCAAAACAATTAGGCTTTACAAATGAAGAGTTAGGTCATATAAGCGCTATTGTTATTGCTATGAGAGGACAAAAAATCAATGGGCTAGTTTCATTCAATGTATCAACCGCAACAAACAAATCCTCTAAATGTTGCGAATAGGTGGGATAAGATTGCTTCAACAGAAATCAGCAGTCATACTCGTTGCTCCACGTGATAATGAAATAGAACTAGCTAAAGCAAAAGGATTTAAAACCATTCTTTTCAGAAAGTCTATTGATTTCGAAAAAGCTTTTTCCGTTGATATTCCTATTGAAGTTGATCTTAACAATGAATTGTTAGTGGTTGAAAAGTCAATAGAGTTAGCTAAGCAATATGATATTCAAGCGGTTTTTACCATGAATGAGTACCGAATTCCTTTATGTGCTCGAATATCTGAAGCTATTGGATTACAAAAAGGCTTAAGTTTGCAGGCTGCTTTAAATTGTCGGAACAAAAAACTTACAAGGAAGATCTTATATGATTCCAAAGTAGACCAAGTTAAATTTTGTTTAGTTAAGTCCTCTGATGAATCTCTAGAAGTTTTGAAACACTTTGCTTTTCCTGTTATAGTAAAACCTTCTAATGAGTCTGGTAGCCGTTTTGTGAAAAAATGCAATTCCGAGAGCGAAGTAGTTCAAGCAATCAATGAAATTAAAAATAAAGGTACAAATTCTATTGGGCAACCTATTGATCCTGAAATTCTTATTGAGGAATACTTGGAAGGTCCAGAGTTTAGTGTGGAATCAGTAACTATAAATGGGGAAACCACAATCATTGCAGTTACTGAAAAGAAAGTCACTCCCCCTCCTTATTCAATTGAGATTGGTCATACAGTTCCATATACATTAAGTACTGAAGATTATCAGCGTGTTTACCAACTTATCTCAAAATCTCTTGAGGTATTAGGGGTTCAAAATGCTGTTACTCATATTGAAGTAAAGAAAACTTCATCAGGGTGGCATATTGTTGAAGTAAATGCTAGACCAGGAGGAGACCACATACCAAAACTAGTTAGGATTGTCACAGGATACGATTTAGCTGAATTAGCGTTACATATAGCCTTAGGAGGAACACTTAAGGATGCACCTAAACATCCTGTTCAAGCTCCTTCTGCTGCAATTCGTTTTTTAGTTGCTGATCAACCAGGAACTGTATTGATTAATGACACAATTTTTGCAAAAGGGCATTGCAATCTGGTTGATGCCAAACTAAATGTACAACCAGGAGAAATTGTTCCTCAGACTACAAGTAATTATAATCGGTTAGGTTATATTATAGCCCAGGGTTCATCGGATACACATGCTTCAGAAATATCTGAGGAAATATTAAAATTCTTGGAACTACGAATCATCTAACTCATATTTCGCAACCTTTGCATAATATACAAAAAACAACCCGGATATGCGCATAAAAATAACCCGTGGTGCTAGTTGAGCGTCAGCGCTCAACCAGCCCTAGTGTGACCAGGGAATAAGCCACCAAGATGCCATCGAGTGCCACTTCAAACCCGGCAATGGAATTCGCCCGAATGTCGGTGATCCGGTATTGGTCCACGAGAATCGAAAACACCGTCTCGATGACTTTGCGTTTTTTCCTGATCCATTCTTCCCATGCCTTGGATGGGCCGTGCTTTTGATTGTGTCGAGACGGTGTCCAGAACGCGGCTTGGTGTTCTTCATACAGCTTTTCTCGAAGAGCGCGGCTGATGTACCCTTTGTCTCCAAAGTTGTAGGGATGAGGGATTTGAGTCATCACCGTTTCAGCCGCTTTGACGTCGTGGCAGGACGCTTCCGTCACGACATAGCCCATGGCCAGCCCTTGATTGGTCACTTGAAGATGCAGCTTGAAACCGTAGTACCATTGCTTTTTGGAAGCACAATACCCCATATCCGCGATCCCTCGAAATCGCTTGACGCGCTGCATTCTCGCGGGATGGCACAACGGAAGAGGCAAACTGTCAACAACGGCATAAGCATGGTGTTGGCCACGTTTGGCTAGTTCATGACGAATCCATTTGACCGCGAAGCCAAGCGCTCGGCAGCGGCGGTTGTATCGGGAGCGTTCAAGAAACGAGCCGTTTGTGAACAAATTTCCCGTGACAAAGCGATGCCAGGCTCGTTCAGAAGAAAAGCCCAGCAGCTTCCCCAAAAGGTGAACCGCCATGACCACTTCGTCTTTTTGCTTGACCAAGTGACGGTTGCGGCGATGAAGATACATTTGAATCAACGACAGTTGAGCAGAAACAAAACAGAAAATAGCGGCATATTGTTTTTGAAGTTTGGCTGGATCTGTAGTAAAATGAAAGTGCTCTTGCATGGGGGATCTCTCCTTTCGAATGTTGGGTGACACTTTCATTCTACTGGAGATCCGCCAGCAAGGGCTATTTTTATGCTTGTCTGAGTTTTATCTAGCACCACGGGTAAAAATAATTTTTTTATACAAAAATTGTAAAATGATTAATTTTTATTCGGTCAAACCTGGCTTATTTCGAATTTTTATTCAGGGTGCGAAATGTGAGATCTAATATAATATCATTTTCAATAATAAGTAGTGGTGGTGATACTATGGCAGTTAAATTAGTCCTTTTAGGTGGTTTTCTGGGAGCCGGTAAAACTACAACGTTAATTCAAACGGCAAAAAAGTTACAGAAACGTGGAAAAAGGGTAGCAGTTGTTACAAACGATCAAGGAAAGGAATTAATTGATACTGAACTAGTACAAAATAATGGTTTAGATGCAGAAGAAGTTACTGGCGGGTGCTTCTGTTGCCAGTTTGAAGATTTATACAAAAATCTCACTCTATTATTAAAGGAAAAACAACCAGATGTTATTTTGGCGGAAGCAGTAGGTAGTTGTACAGATTTAGCGGCTACTGTCATTCAACCGATAAAAAAGTATTACGCAGATGAATTTAAGACAGCACCCTTAACGATTGTTGTGGACCCTACCCGATTGATGGACAACCTCGATTATAAAACGGATGGCAAAAATAGAATATTTTCTCCTTCTGTTAATTATATTTTCGAAAAACAACTTGCAGAAGCTGATATTATCGCATTAAATAAATTGGACAAGTTCCAGCATGAAGAAATTAATGGATTAATGAAGTTTTTAAAACAACGTTATCCCCAAGCTGAAATTAGAGCAATTTCGGCGGAACGAGGAGACTTCCTCGAAGAATTAATAGATCTTTGGCTTTCAGATACTGTAGGTGGAGACAAGGTACTGGATATTGATTACGATTTGTATGCAGAAGGCGAAGCACAATTAGCCTGGATGAATATATTGGGAGATTTAACTCATTTGGAAAATAACACATTTGATCCAAAGGAGTGGGTAAATTCTTTTCTTGAAACGCTGGATGGACATTTCCTTCGGGAAAAAATGGCGATTGCTCATCTTAAAATCCAATTGAGTCAAAGTAATGGCTATGTAAAAGCAAGTATGACCAAAACGGGCGAAGCTCCGATTTTTACCATTACTGATGGCAGCCCAAATAGACAATTTCGTGTTCTTCTCAACATTCGTATAGAAGCTAACCCATCCATGTTGGATTTAATTGTAGCCGATGCAATTGAATCAACTAACCAACAATACGGAACCAATTGGAGATCGAGCTACCATGAGTGTTTTAGCCCAAAACCTCCTGTCCCAACTCATAGATTAACGCCTCAGTATTAATAATCTTTTAGAAAGCATTCCCGTTAGGAGCTTTTCCGGGGACTTGATCAAAAAAAGCCCTCTTGGTATGATGCAGGGGTGTCAAACACATCACTCACCATACCAAGGAGGACTTCAGATGAATTGTACACAAAACTATAAAATTGATCAAGTCACCGAACAAACGCTTGTCGTGGGAATCGATATCGCGAAACGAACCCACTACGCCTGCTTCGTGGATGACCGAGGACGCGTGCTTCGCAAATCGTTCCCGATCTTCCAGTCGAAAGAGGGCTTTCGCCAGCTGTATGAAGCGATTCAGGAGGCGATGCAAGCGTTCGGAAAGCCGCAGGTGATCGTCGCGGTGGAACCGACCGGGCACTACTGGTTGAACCTGGCCTACTTCCTCGAGGAAAAAGGGATCCCGTTGGTGATGGTCAACCCGGCGCATGTGTGCCGGTCGAAAGAACTCGATGACAACCTGCCGACGAAACATGACGCCAAAGACGCCCTGGTCATCGCCAGACTGGCGAAAGACGGACGATTCCTCGTCCCCCGGCTGCTGCACGAGATCGAAGCCGATTTGCGCGTCGGGAGCACGCTCAAAGAAAAGTTCCGCAAGGAACAGACGGCGGTGAAAAACGCGATCGTCCGCTGGACCGACCGATATTTTCCAGAGTTTTGGACGGTGTTTCGCGACCTGGGGAAAACGGCGCTTTCGGTGCTGGAGTGGACGCCGCTTCCAGCCGATATGGCCGGCCGGGCGGTGGAGGAGCTTCTTGAGGTGTACCGGCAAAGCGAAGGGCTGAAATGCCCGCAGAAGGCCAAAATTCAGGCGTTGATCGACGCCGCGAAGGACTCGATTGGGGTGACGGAAGGGACGACGATGGCCCGGTTTGAGATCGCCGCGCTCGTCCGCCGATACCGCCAATTGGAGGCTGAGATCGCCGCGTTGGACGCCGAGTTGAAGGCATTGGTTCAAACGACGATGGAGTATCAATGGCTGAAAACGGTCGACGGGTTGGGAGACGCCACGATCATCGATCTGCTGGCGGAGATCGGCAGCTTCGCCCATTATCGGGACCCGCGTCAATTGGTGAAGTTGGCGGGCCTGACGCTCAAAGAGAACTCCTCCGGCCAGCGCAAAGGGCAAAAGCACATCTCCAAACGGGGACGGAAACGGCTGCGATCGGTGCTGTTTCGGGCGATGATTCCGCTGATCCGGCACAACGAGGCGTTTCGCGAGCTGCATGACTATTACACGACCCGCCCCGTCAATCCGCTGACCGGAAAGCAGTCCATCGTCGCATTATGCCGGAAGCTGTTGAATGTGCTGTTTGCGATTTGTATGAAGAAACAAGCCTTTGACGCGGAGCGAATGAAACAGGACGTCTTGTCCCAGGTGCAACGGGCGGCCTAAGGCCTCCCCCTGCGAACGGAAGAATCGTTGGACAACAGGATGACACCGGAGAAGCTGGCGTGATTTTATCCATTCGACCTTGAGTCCCCAAAGGAGCTTGGCCGGCCTCCGCCTGATGACGAGACCGAACGAGGGAATGTTGGCGCGAAGACGCCCGGAGACATGGGAGGGTTCGTCCTCATCAGCGACGCGGAGATCCAAAGGGTGCATCGAATACGCTTCTCCCCACGGAAGGAAAATGTACCCAGCCGTGGCCGCGAAGCGCACCCTAGGTCTGTAAGATATCCACAAAACTGAAAAAGGATGTAAGGGATTTTGTCGAAAAATATTTTTTGGACACCCCTGAGAGGCCCCAAAGCCTTGATACATCAACATTTCTAGAGGGAGGAGATTTGCATGAAAAAAAAACTGTTGGTTGAACTATTCCCAAAGTACCTTGTTCAATCTGAAATCACTGAATGCACACCAGAAAGTGTATGCTGTGATACAGTCTCTGACGAATCAGGTGCTGAAATGCAGGAACTAAAGCAACGTTTATTGAAACAATTTAAGGACCAAGTGATTGTTCAAATATATAATTACCAAGTTCATCTAGATTTGGTTTTGGCTCAAAAAAAATTGACCTCTATATTAGAAGAAAGAGGATTTAAAGCAATAGCATCTAATGCCGAAAAAGCTATACAGTATGCTACACCGGCTGTAATTGTAAACGGTAAATTATTGTCCTTGTCTACATTTCCTCGATTGAAAGAAATTTACCAATATATTAACGATGAGATTATGATTACCCGTGGTGCTAGTTGAGCGTCAACACTCAACTAGAGCCCTATTGTGACTAGGGAATACGCCGACAAGATGCCATCGAATACCACTTCAAACCCGGCAATGGAATTCGCTCGAATGTCGGTGACCGATATTGGTCTACGAGAATCAAAAACACCGTCTCGATGACTTTGCGTTTTTTCCTGATCCATTCTTCCCATGCCTTGGATGGGCCGTGCTTTTGATTGTGTCGAGACGGTGTCCAGAACGCGGATCGGTGTTCTTCGTACAGCTTTTCTCGAAGAGCGTGGCTGATGTACCCTTTGTCCCCAAAGTTGTAGGGATGAGGGATTTGAGTCATCACCCCCGACCCGAGTTCGACATTGACTAGGCAAACAAAATGCCTCTCGACCCTTGATACAAAAGGGACGGGAGGCATTTGAGCACACTTTGGGCGTGTATCTCACATTTCGCACCCTGAATAAAAATTCGAAATAAGCCAGGTTTGACCGAATAAAAATTAATTATTTTACAATTTTTGTATAAAAAATTATTTTTATGCGCATATCCGGGTTGTTTTTTGTATATTATGCAAAGGTTGCGAAATATGAGGTGTATCTAGGCGCGAGGATGGATGCGTAGGATCTTCGGAGGAGGCTCCAACCCTAGAGCCACAAAGAGTTGAGCCTGTTTGGCCGTCAGTTCGGTTCGTTGAGAAAGGTCTTCGTTTTTGGAAGAAAAATGTCCAAGCATGAGAACGCTCCCACCCGTCTCTTATTTTCGGATATGATTCATGATTTTGGCCAGACGCTCCAAGACGGTGCGATTCGCCTCATCTTCGCGTCCAAACGAATCCATCACCTTCGCTTTTGCCCATTTGGCCTTCGGATTCCATTCGCTATGACCCGAGTTCGACAGTCACTAGGCAAACAAAATGCCTCTCGCCCCTTGAGGCAAAAGGGACGAGAGACATTTGGGCACACTTTGGGCGTGTATCTAGGCGCGAGGATGGATGCGTAGGATCTTCGGAGGAGGCTCCAGCCCTAGAGCCGCAAAGAATTGAGCCTGTTTGGCCGTCAGTTCGGTTCGTTGATAAAGGTCGCCGTTTTTGGAAGAAAAATGTCCAAGCATAAGACGCTCACATTCATCCCTTACTTTCGGCCACGATTCATGGGTTCGGATCTCCACGATCCGAACTAACAAGAGAGCAAGCCAACTGAGTAGCACATGCGCCCGAATGCGGTCTTCCAAGCGATGATACATAGGTCGCAATTCCAATGTAGACTTCAATGTTCGGAAGGCCTGCTCAATATCCACCAGCTGCTTATACCCGATGGCGACATCTTCGGCAGACAAGGTGTCATCGGATGTCCGGATGAGATATTTGCCGTCGTACTTTTCCGCGTCACGAACCGCTTGCTTGTCGATGCGAAGGGTTCCGTCCTTCAACTGGCGCAAGTATTTTCCGTAGGACGGATGGGAACGCAACCGGCAGGTCGCCTTATGATGGGCTTCGTTTGGGAGTTGGCGAAGCCCTTCTAACTCCTCTTTCAGCGATTCGAGCAGCGTTTCCCGCTCCTTGCGTTGGCGTTCGGCTTCGCTGGGATTGTACACGAGAACATAGCGCTGACGCGCTTCTCCGTCGCCCACGATGATTTCTTTGATGTGCAAATTCTCGTCCACTTCATGATAACGTCCGCGACGGCTTAAGGCCTCTTCGACGGCGGCTTTGCCGGATCGCATTTTTTCGCCGACAATGTAGTGTCCCCCGGCCTGTTGCAAGATTCGCAAATTCTCTTCAGAGGAAAAGCCGCGGTCCATGACGCTGATCACACGTCCAAGCTTCCAGCCAATCAAGTCTTGTTTCACCTGTTTGATGACCGTCATGTCCATGGTATTGCCAGGCCATACCCAAGCGCGAATCGGGATTCCTTCCCGGGTGACAGCCAGCCCAATGACGATTTGAACCAAGTCTGGGCGTTTGTCTTTCGAGAATCCTTGTTTTCGAAGCGATTCTCCTTCCGGTGTTTCAGAGGGATCCACTTCGAAGTACGACGAAGTCGTATCGAAGTAAATCAAGTCGACTTCCAAATTCAATAAATCGGCCACGGCATGGAACACTTGACGTTCCAATTCCGGCTGCACGGCCAGCAGTTCATCCATCGCCCGGTACAACTGGTGGCTGGCGGCTTGAGGAAGGTGAGGGATATACACGTCTTTCTCCACCCACTCCTCCATCGCCAACTTGCTTGACGGATGAAGGGCGCGATTGGCCACCATGGCAAAAATCAGCCGTTCCAGCGAAATCTGGTGATGTCGGGAGGTAAACAAGGAGTGGAGAATCTCTCCCAACCCCAGTTGTCTCCAGAGCTGATCCAAGAGCCAAACGCCGCCGAGGTGTTTGCATGACTGGAATTGAAAGTCATCGGAAGCTTCTCCTGTCAACGTTTCGACTTCCCAAGCCTGCTCAGGAGAAAGGAATCGCGAAATGCTTTTGGCCAGACGTTCCAGGACGGCGCGATCCACCTCGTCTTCGCGCCCGAACGAATAAATCACCTTCGCTTTCGCATATTTGGCCTTTGGATCCCATTCATTGTGAGCAAGCTGGAGATAAGCAACGGTTGTTCCATCCTTGTTTTTGCGTGTGACTCGTCGTATGTACATGCCTATATTATAACGTATAAACTTTATTTTTAAAAGAAAAAATTAATAAATCGTGTGCCTATGAAATTCGGCGTTTTTTCCTAGGATCCGCATTACGAAACCCTTGATATAACAGCATTTTGGTCATTTCCATTTGCCTAAAATGACCTCAAAACTGTCGAACTCGGGTCACAAGGTCATCAGCACTTGCTTGATTCACATTTATCGCAAAGAAGGCCTTTCCCTCCGAGCCTTTCACGCTGATACGACGGACAAGACGGTTTACGGAGCGTATGAATCGGCCTCATTAGAGGCTTTGCAGATCACACATGGCTATAACCGCCATCACCGTTGGCAAAAACAGATCGGCTTCGGGCTGGTCGGCAACGAGGACGGCATCCCGTTTTACGGCGATGTGCATGACGGCAATCTATCGGATAAGGCGTGGAATCCTGAGGTGCTGTCGCGGATCCACGAACAGTTCAAACAAGCCAAGATCGACGACGAATGGATTTACGTGGCCGATTCCGCCGCGATGACGAAAGACACCTTGGCGCAGACAAAAGCCGCCCGTGCCTTTTTGATCACCAGAGGCCCTTCGTCGCTTCGAATCGTGAAACAGGCGCTCGCGGAGGCCGATTCGCCTCACATCCCGTGGAGCGAACCCTTTACCCTAGCGGAGAAAAACGGCGCCACGCATCGGGTATGGGAAACGGCCGCGACCTATGAAGGCCACCCGGTTCGGCTGATCGTCGTCGAATCGAGCGCGCTCGACCAGCGCAAAGGAAAAACGCTCGAAAAAGAGCGGGTCAAAGAAGCGGAGCTTCTTCGCGAGGAACAAGTCCGTTGGGAGCGCCACCCCTTCTCCTGCCGCGAAGACGCCGAACAAGCCTTGACGTCCCTCAAGGCGTCCCTTCGCCCTCGGTTTCATCGAGTGGAGGCCGCGGTCGAAGAGATCGTGCGTCCGAAAAAACGTCGCGGACGGCCGAAAAAAGGGGTGGAACCCGAGACGGAGACGCTGTATCTCTTGCGCCTGAACGTCGAATTCGACCAACCGGCATGGGAACAGGCAAGACGGAAAGCGTCCCGGTTTGTCCTCGTCACGACCGTTCCGAAGGAATGGAAGGGCCAACAAATGGATGCCCAAGAGATCTTGAAGCTGTATAAAGGGCAAATCTCGGTGGAAATGAACTTCGCGTTTTTGAAAGATCCGTTTTTCACGGATGAGATTGATGTCAAAAAGCCAGAACGAGTTGCCGTATTGGGCTATCTATTTCTCTTGGCCTTGGCGATTTACCGCGTTTTTCAGCGCCGGGTGCGTCAGTTCATCACACCGGAACACCCGTTAAAAGGGGCTGGAGGCCGCAAGCTGACCCGGCCAACCGGGCAGGCGATTTTTCAGCTGTTTCAATATGTGAACGTCATCCTGCTGGAGCTGCCGGATGGACGCATCCAACGCGCACTGGATCGCTCCCTCAACCCGGATCAGCGAAGGATTCTGCAGGGATTGGGCATGGATGAGAGCATCTACGTCTAACATGATACGGAACGACTAGCGATGGTAAAAAAAGGATTGCCATCGCTCGTTGTGTTGGTCAAAAAGTTATTCTGAAAAACTAAATAAAAAATCCTTTGTTTTGACCTTGTTAGGGTGCGAAATGTGAGTAAAATGGCCTCAAAACTGTCGAACTCGGGTCGCAGCAGGAGCTCTCTTGCTGAGACGGTGCATCTCAAGCACGTTTTGATACGTTGGCAGCGTTTTGATCGTTCCGGCGTCCGGTTTGGCTCTTGGCGGAACATTTCGGTATACTTAAGGTGGAATACATAAGCAGGAGGAAGAAAGTTATGGTCAATGAACAGCGTCTTGTCGACGAATTTTTGGAGCTCGTGCAAATCGATTCAGAAACGAAGCATGAAGGGGAAATCGCCAACGTGCTCAAACAAAAGTTTGAAGCGCTCGGCCTTGAGGTGATCGAAGACGATGCCGCCGCGAAAACCGGGCACGGCGCCGGCAATTTGATTTGCACGCTCGCGGCGACGAAAGACGGGGTGGATCCGATTTATTTCACGTCGCATATGGATACGGTCGTGCCGGGCAAAGGCGTGAAGCCATCGATTCAAGACGGCTATGTCGTCACCGACGGGACGACGATTTTAGGCGCGGATGATAAAGCGGGCTTGGCGGCGATGTTGGAAGCGATTCGGGTGTTGAAAGAGCAAAACATCCCGCACGGCGTGATCCAGTTTATCATCACCGTCGGAGAAGAGTCGGGGCTTGTCGGGGCGAAGGCGCTCGATCCGTCGCTGATCCAAGCGAAATACGGCTATGCCTTGGACAGCGACGGCAAAGTCGGCAACATCGTCGTCGCCGCCCCGACGCAGGCGAAGCTGAAAGTGGTTGTGCACGGCAAAACCGCTCATGCCGGTGTGGCTCCGGAGCGAGGGGTGTCAGCCATTACGATTGCGGCGAAGGCGATCGCGAAAATGCCGCTCGGCCGCATCGACGAGGAAACAACGGCCAACATCGGCCGCTTTGAAGGCGGCACGCAAACGAACATCGTCTGCGACCGCGTCGATATTTTAGCCGAAGCCCGCTCGCTCGTCCCGGAAAAAATGGAAGCGCAAGTGGCGAAAATGAAAGAGGCGTTTGAAACGGTGGCCGCGGAAATGGGCGGCCGCGCCGATGTCGAGGTCGAAGTGATGTACCCGGGCTTCAAGTTCAGCGACGGCGACCACGTCGTCGAGGTCGCCAAGCGGGCGGCGGCGAAAATCGGCCGGCCGTGCAAGCTCGAGCGAAGCGGCGGCGGCAGCGATGCCAACATCATCGCCGGCTTCGGCATTCCGACGGTCAACCTCGCTGTCGGCTATGAAGAGATCCATACGACGAACGAACGGATGCCGATTGAAGAGTTGGTCAAACTGACGGAAATGGTCATCGCCATTGTCGAAGAAGTCGCCAATGCCGAATGAGCATCCCAAGGCTGGATGCTCTTTTTTCTTGAACCATTCGGTAAACATTCGGCCGGAATCAGCCGATAAAAAAAGCAGAATGCGAATCACGAAAGAGGTGGCGGGGGAATGGACAAATATGTGGTGTTTCGCGTCGAGCAGGAACAGTACGCCGTTTCGATCGCGTATGTCGTCTCGATTGAAAAAATGACGGCGCCGACCGCCGTGCCGCATATGCCGGACTGTATGGCGGGCGTCGCGCGCATCCGCGGCGAGCTCGTGCCGGTGCTCGATATGCGAAAGCTCCTATACGGGCGGACGATCGAAGAAACCGAGCAGACGCGTCTTGTCGTCGCTGCGGTCGACGGGTTGTCGGTCGCGTTTATCGTTGACGAAGCAAAGGAAATTGTGGATATTGAACCGGAAGCCATCAAGCCGCTGCAGCTCGTATCCGCGGAGCGCACACCGTATATCGTCGGAATTGCGACGCTGCCGGAGCGGCTGCTCACGGTGCTGGATCCGCGCGTCTTGTTTACCCATTTGGAGGAAGCGGACGCGATTCGCGAGCAGGTGGCCGCTGCCCAAGCCGCGGCTCAGGTCATCCAAGAGGAAGAGACGGTATAGGTGTTTGCCTATACCGTTTTTTCTTCCGCGCATATCCTAACCATGGAAATGAACTTCAACACATGAGAGGGGGCGCATTCCATGGTTCGACCGTTCGGCCCATATATGGGCGGCTTTTACCCGCCTTACTATGGCGGCTATGGCCACTATCCGTATGGCTACTATCCTTATTGGCACGGAGGCTACGGCGGCTATCACCACTTTCCATACGGGATGCATGATGGCCACTATCCGTTTTCCCCATATGGGTTTCCGCATTATGGCGGGTATTGAGCAAGAGGGGCGTTCTGCCCCTTTTCATATGACAAGAGGTTCCTAAATCGGTTTAGAAAAACTTGCAGGCAAGCGTAAACGTATGGTATGTTGTTTGATGAACAAACCAAAACGGAAAGGGACGTTGGACAATGGCGAAACAGCAAATCGGCGTCATCGGACTGGCGGTCATGGGGAAAAACTTGGCGTTGAACATTGAAAGCAAAGGCTATTCAGTGGCGGTATACAACCGTTCGCGCGAAAAAACGGACGAGTTTTTGCAAGAAGCGAAGGGAAAAAACATTGTCGGTACATACAGCATCGAAGAATTCGTCAACGCCTTGGAAAAACCGCGGAAAATTTTGCTGATGGTCAAAGCCGGAGCGCCGACGGACGCGACGATCGAACAGCTGAAGCCGCATTTGGGAAAAGGCGATATCTTAATTGACGGCGGCAATACGTATTTTAAGGATACGCAGCGCCGCAATAAAGAACTCGCTGAACTCGGCATTCACTTTATCGGCACGGGTGTCTCCGGCGGCGAGGAAGGGGCATTGAAAGGTCCCGCGATCATGCCGGGCGGGCAAAAAGAAGCGCATGAGCTCGTGCGCCCGATTTTTGAAGCCATCGCCGCCAAAGTCGATGGCGAGCCGTGCACGACGTACATCGGTCCGGACGGCGCGGGGCATTATGTCAAAATGGTGCATAACGGCATCGAATACGGCGACATGCAGCTGATCGCTGAAGCGTACTTCCTGCTCAAACATGTGCTCGGCATGGATGCCGCTGAATTGCACGAAGTGTTTGCCGACTGGAACAAAGGCGAACTGAACAGCTACTTAATCGAGATCACCGCTGACATTTTCACGAAAATCGATGAAGAAACAGGCAAGCCGCTTGTCGATGTCATTTTGGACAAAGCCGGGCAAAAAGGGACGGGCAAATGGACGAGCCAAAACGCCCTCGATCTAGGCGTCCCTCTGCCGATCATCACCGAATCGGTGTTCGCCCGCTTCCTCTCGGCGATGAAAGACGAGCGCGTGAAAGCAAGCAAAGTGCTGGCAGGTCCAGCGGTGAAGCCATTTGAAGGCGACCGCGCCCACTTCATCGAAGCCGTGCGCCGCGCGCTTTATATGAGCAAAATTTGCTCGTACGCCCAAGGATTTGCGCAAATGAAGGCGGCGTCTGAGGAATACAACTGGAACTTGCGCTATGGCGACATCGCCATGATCTTCCGCGGCGGCTGCATTATCCGCGCGCAATTTTTGCAAAAAATCAAAGAGGCGTACGACCGCGATCCGGCGCTTCCGAACTTGCTCTTGGATCCGTATTTCAAAGACATTGTCGAACGCTACCAAGACGCGCTCCGTGAAATCGTCGCCACCGCGGCGATGCGCGGCATTCCGGTGCCAGGGTTCGCAAGCGCCCTCGCCTATTACGACAGCTACCGCACCGCGGTGCTCCCAGCCAACTTAATCCAAGCGCAGCGCGACTACTTCGGCGCCCACACGTACGAACGCGTCGACAAAGAAGGCATTTTCCATACGGAATGGTTGAAATAAGAAAAAAGCCCTTAGAGTCATTCGCTACTCTAAGGGCTTTTCGTGTTCGATAAAGCTAAAATTCGTTCCGTCAACTGGAACTGCATCTTCAGAATGGGATGACCACTGATCGAGTGGGCGAACGTTGGAACGGTTTTGGTTCTTCCCTCACTCGCTGCATCGTTTTAAAGCGCCTCGCGAATTAGCTTTTTGTAATAACGAACGGACAACACGCCAAACAGCGAATAGCAGACCGTGTAAATCGCCATCACCGTCAACATCGGCGTCCACAGTTCGGTGCCGAAAAAGAACCAGCCGGAACGGACAGCAAAATAGCTGTGAGACAATCCCAGCAGCAACGGAATGCCAAAGTAGAACAGCTGTTTCCGCCGAATGCCCCCGAGCAAGTCTTTTTCGGTGAATCCCAGTTTGCGCAAAATGGTGTAATTCGGCCGCTCTTCTTCGCCGGCGCCCATTTGCTTGAAGTAAAGGATGCAGCCGGAGGTGACCAAAAAGGCGAGCCCTAAAAAGGTGACGACAAACATGATCAATCCGAACGTCTGCTTTTGGTGGCGGCTCATCATCAGGCGCGAGTCGGCGATGGAGGAAAACTCCATGCGTTGAAACAACTGATCAGCCCGTTCAATATTTGTTTCGTCAGTCAGATGAATTCCGATATGCACCTTTTTCTTTTGTGGATCGGTTTCTTTTTGCAAACGATCAAACATCGTTTGGTCGACGATGACAGTCGGCATGCCGTACGTGAAATGATAGTTGACGTAATAGTCTTTTTTCATCCCAAGGTAATGAAGCGGGACCATGCGGCCGTTTTCTTCTAAGCGAATCGTTCCCGTTTCTTTAAACGGCAAGAATTGACGGAGCAAGTCCTGGTATCCCGTCAGCAATGCTTCATTAGGCTTGACATCGACGTGGCCCGTACTTATGTCGCTGATCACCGATAACGGCGCGGCGGACGGCTGAAACTGAAGCCGGTTTTGGTCGGCGATGTCCAAAATCATCGAAATATCAGTCGGTGCTTCGATGACATCGATAATCGTTTCCCGATAGCGAATATCATGAGATCGCAACGCCGCCGTAAAACGGGCGGCATCTTTTTTGTCCGTAAACGCGAAATCGGCGGCGACGTTGTTTTTGGCTGATTGCTCGGCTGAATAATAGGAAATATAGCTTAGTGAGATCAACCCGATCGCGATGGCCGACACGGTCGTGATGATCGTAAGCAGCAACGCGTTCGATTTCATGCGAAACATGAGCGACGATACCGATAGTACGTCGTTGATCGACAAATAGCCACCTTTTTGTTTCCGCCATAGGTGGAACAGAAAGCTGATTGTTCCTTTGAAAAACAAATAAGTGCCGATGATGACCGCTCCTAAAATGAACGCCATGGCCATGAATAATCCTTGCACGCTTTTCCAGTCGCTGCTAAACAATTTCGTCGATATACCATAGCCGCTGCCGATGAGGATGATCCCCACCATCCCCACGACCATGTTCCATACGGATACGTGTTTTGCTTCGGTTGTGGATGTAGTGCGGAACAAGGATAAAATCGTCTGTTTTTTGAGAAACAAGTGGTTCATCCCCCATCATGAGGACATCAATCACGCTGAACACAATCAACGTTTGCACCAATGCTCGGCCAGAAAAGGAAAGAGATGCCGCTAGCGGAATATCGATGATTTTAAACAAAATCATCATCAACAGCTTGGAAGCGGCAAATCCCACCAATATGCCGATGATCAGTGTGCCGTAATAAAGAATGACGTTTTCGGCCGCCAGCATAAAAAAGATGTTTCGTTTCGTCATGCCGATCAACTGCAAAAGAGCGATCTCATGGCTCCGACGCTTGATAAACAGGGCGTTGGCGTACAAAAGAAAGACGGCGACAATCACGATAAGAAGCACCGCGCCTGTGCGGACGGCCGCCGCGCCTTTCACTCCCCCTTTGATGGCATCAAGCGATGGATCGTACTGCAATGTCACGAACGCGAAATACAAGGCGGAAGCAAACATCAAGGCAAACACGTACAAATAATAATGTTGGATGTTTTGTTTCAAGTTGCGGAACAGGAGTTGCTTCATGCTCATGGCCGAACACCGCCCAGCACGCCTTGCGTTTGCATAATGGCTTGGAAAAATTGCTGACGCGTTTCCGTTCCTTTATACAGTTGCGTATACAATTGTCCGTCTTTGATAAAAACGACACGGCCTGAGAAACTGGCGGCGACCGGATCGTGGGTGACCATGATGATTGTCGTCTTCCGTTTTTTATTAAGTTGTTGCAGCTTGTGCAATAAATCGGAAGCCGATTTTGAATCGAGTGCGCCCGTCGGCTCATCGGCAAAAATGATGCTCGGTTCATGGATGAACGCCCGCGCCGCGGCAGCGCGCTGTTTTTGCCCACCAGAAATTTCGCTCGGATAGTGGTTTTGGATGTCAATAATGCCAAGTTCAGCCGCCAATTCTGCAAATTTCTTTTCCGCTTCTCGCTTGGGCGTTTTCGTAATCGATAAAGGCAAAAGGACGTTCTCCTTCACCGTCAGCGTGTCAAGCAAATGATACTCTTGAAAGATGAATCCGACATGGCGTTTGCGAAATTCTGCCAGCTCTCGGTCTTTCATGGCGACGACGTTGTTTCCTTCGATGAAAATAGCGCCCTCGCTCACCCGGTCGATTGAGGAAAGAACGTTGAGGAGCGTCGTTTTCCCTGATCCGGAAGGCCCCATGATCGTGAGAAATTCCCCCTTCTCCACACGCAGATCGATGCCTTTGAGCACTTCTTGTAGGTTCTTTTTCGTTCCGTACGTTTTGTGGATGTTGGTTGCTTCCAATATGACCATCTCGTTTTCCCTCCTTCGTTTCTATCATAAGCAATGGGGTTGGTTTTTTCCTGCGTTTGGCCGAACAAAACGAAACCGCGTGTGACAAAATCGTCACATGCGGTGCGTGCGGATGATGTCATTTTCTTGCGGAAATATGATCGTAAATGTCGTTCCGCGCCCGGGCGTGGATTCGACATGAAAGTCAAGAAGAAGCGGTTTGGCGGCTTTTTTCGCCAAATACAGCCCCATCCCCGTCGCCGCTTCATTTTGGTGTTCGGTGGTGGAGGTGAATCCTTTCTCGAAAATGCGCGGCAAGTCCTTTGGATCAATGCCCAAGCCGAAATCTTGAATTTGCAAGCGGACATGGCCGTTTTTCATAAAGCTTTTCACGACAATGTCAGATGACTCGCTGTATTTCACCGCATTCGTGATGATTTGCCGGATGATAAAAGAAAGCCATTTGGCATCGCTCAGGACGGAGCGGACGTCCAATTGAATGTCAAAGCCGATGCCTTTTTGCATACACCACGATTGCAGCGGTTTAATCTCATTGATGAGAAGCGGCTCAAGCTCGACTTGTTCGATATATAAGTCGTTTTCCATGTGTGGAAGCCGTCGTTGATGAAGCTGCTGATCAAGAAGCAGATGAATGCGCAGCCATTCGTACAAGAGTTGCGCTTTCGTGTTTTCGTCCCCGACCCGTTCGATGATGAGCCGCATGGCCGTCAGCGGCGTTCTCATTTCGTGAATCCATGACAACAGTTCATCTTTCTCTTGTTCCAACGTGGCGAGGTGTTCTTTCAGTTCCTGTTTCCATTGGTCCGTTTGGCTGGCGAGGACGCGTTCGACGATCTTCTCCAGTGGGCTTGCCGCCCGCAGGGCAGAGACGGGATCGAGGCCGCGCTCCCACTCTTGCAAACGTTGATAAAATGCCGTTTCTTTTTTCCAACGGATGATGACAAAGACAACAAAGATGATAGTCGTTAAAAAGACGATGTAAAGGATGGAGGAGAGCGGAATCGTCGGATCCAGATAAGCGACAAACAGGATGAACAGCTCCAGAAAGAGAAAGAGGGCCATCCAGCTTTTTCGTTCCCACAAATAGTCTTTGATCATCAGTGGCTCCCTTCTTCCGTAGCCATATAGCCTTGCCCAACTTTCGTTTCAATGAAGCGGCCCAAACCGAGTTCGTCCAGTTTTTTCCGCAAGCGGTTGACGTTGACGGTCAGCGTGTTGTCGCTGACAAACCGTTCGTCTTCCCATAGCCGTTTGATCAGCTCCGTCCGAGCAACGATCTGGTTTTTCTTGGCCAATAAATGTTTCAAAATCAACAGCTCGTTTTTCGTCAGCTCCACTGTTCCGTGTTCATTTGAGACTGTGCTTTTTTCATAGTCGACCGTTGCCCCGCACCATGTTTGCAGCTGAACGGGTCCGGCATTGTAGTTGTACACGCGGCGGAGCAGCGCTTGGATTTTGGCGATCAGCACATCGAAATGAAACGGCTTTTGGATGTAATCATCAGCCCCAAGCTGCATCGACATGACCATATCAGTCGGGTGGTCGCGCGATGATAAAAACAAAATCGGGACGTTCGAATGAGCACGAATCTGGCGGCACCAGTGGAACCCGTCAAATTTCGGCAGCTGGATGTCGATGATCACCAAGTGCGGCTTGCAAGCAGAAAACTCTTCCATCACACGACCGAAATCGCGGATGCCGCAAACGTCGTACGACCATTGTTCCAAACGAGCTTTGATTTCTTGAAACAACGTCACATCATCTTCAATGAGCAAAATGTTCAACTTTGCCTCACCCCACTTGTTTCTATTGGGAGTTCCGTTTTCATTATATTTGTTTGACCGTTCGGGGGAAAGGAGGTTCAAAATGGAAAGCATGAAAATGTATTAGACAGCAAAGCGATGGCCGCTGTTCGTGATCGGCGGCGGTTGGTGTATGCAGCCGAATGGGGTGCGTATGGCAAAAAGAGCTTGAAGTGATGATCGACGGTGGGCTATCATGGATATTGAGGATGGATAAGGAAGGGTCAAATGTCGGTGCTCGATTGTTTGAGCTATGCTATGCGCAAGGAATGTATAAGGAATTAGAAATCATCGTTTGACGGGGGATTGGAATGGGAACAACATTTAGGAAAGGTTTTTTATTTTGTCTCTTCTTGTTTATCTGTCTTTTCCATGTGTTTCCTTCCGCTAAAGCGGAAGCGGCCGGACCGCGTACGCAACAGCTTCCTGGGCGCGTGCTCGATTGGGTCATGGATGATCAAAATGGGTATATTTATGCGCTCACGGAAAAGGGGATGTTATTATTTATTGAAGCGAGCACATTGTCGATCAAAATACGACGCCAAAACAATGCGGTTTCTTGGAACGGTGCCGCTGATCGCTGCTCCGCGTTCATTGGCGATCGGGGACGGGAAAATTTTCTTCACGGACAATAGCCGCACGTTGACGGGATCGATTGCCGTTTATGATATGAAGACGAAAAAACAATGGCGAATCCCAAAGGTATTCATCAATCCGTTGATTGGGTATGACGAAAAACAAAATGTATTGTATGTCGGACAGGAAGGAACATCGGATCATGATCTGTATGCGGTGCGGCTTTCCGATTGGCATGTTTCGCAACTATTGTCCTTCCCTGGAGGGGATGATGCCTTTTTTATGAACGGCGGGGAGATTTTTTACGGAAAGGCGCGCATCAATCCAGCCCAGCCTGGCGCATTGGTGGCCGCTGAATTTCCGGAGCCGCTGCGGGCGGCGAGCCGTCAATATATCATCACCAGCCGTGCCATTTATAACCGGGCAACAGGAACGAAAATCGCCGATTTGTCATCTGAAGCGTTGCTCGCAACGGCTGGAGATGATGGAATGATCTTCACGTATCGAAAAGTGGCTACGAACCATTATTTGATTAAGCAAAAACTGTCTCAATAAAATTGCCATTGCTGGGAGCGTTGGTGCTCTCCAAAGCGCATGAAACAGTTTTCACAACGTCTAGACGGGCTCGTACCTCCGCCCGTCTAGTTTTATCATCCTAAACCGAGAAGCCCCCCACTTCCACGCGTGAGCGTAAGTGGGGGATGAATCGTTATTCGCCATCGATCTCCCTCTTGACAATTGTGCTCGTGTTGCGGGCATCGGCAGGTTGAGGTGAAATCGCTCGACATCCGTCAGTGGATGTGCCCAAACGGCGGAGCCGAACATGACCGGGACCATAACGCCGCCCGAACTATTTTGCAGGAAGGGCTTCGTTTGCTGTTTTGGCAAGACCACTAAACCGTGGGACGCACGGGGATGGCTTGGTTGACAATCCTGCCTTAGGGCGGGTGTTCAAGAATCTCCCACCTCTAAGCGTGAGCGTAGGTGGGAGAGCGTTCAAAAAGAAGCAAATATGTCATAATGAGGATGATGCCCAAGGGTGAATTTTCCAAGGCGTTCAATCACTTAAACACGTCTGTTCACAGATAGGAGGGTCTTTCCATGTCACAACAGCGTAAATCGATCATCCCCGACAACTTTTTATGGGGCGGGGCGGTGACGTCGTTTCAGACGGAAGGGGCGTGGAACGAAGGCGGCAAAGGGCTGTCGATCGTTGATGCGCGCCCGATTCCAAAAGGGCATTCCGACTGGAAAGTGGCGGTCGATTTTTACCATCGCTACAAAGAAGACATCGCTTTGTTCAAGGAGCTCGGCTTTACCGCCTACCGGACGAGCATCGCTTGGACGCGCATTTTTCCGGACGGGGAAGGGGAGCCGAATGAAGCGGGCTTGGCGTTTTATGACGCCGTGTTTGATGAATTGAGAGCGAACGGCATCGAGCCGGTCATTACGCTGTACCATTTTGATTTGCCGCTGGCGTTGGCGAAAACGTACAACGGCTTTGCCTCGCGGAAAGTCGTCGACTTGTTTGAGCGGTACGCGCGCACCATATTTGAGCGTTACCGCGGGAAAGTGAACTATTGGCTGACGTTCAACGAACAAAATTTAGTGCTCGAACAACCGCATTTATGGGGGGCGATCTGCCCGGAAGACGAAGACCCGGAAGCGTTTGCCTACCGCGTCTGTCATAATGTGTTCATCGCCCACGCGAAAGCCGTGAAGGCGCTGCGCGAAATCGCTCCCGAGGCGAAGATCGGCGGGATGGTGACGTATTTGACGACGTATCCGGCGACATGCCGGCCGGAAGACGCTTTGGCGAACGTGCAGGCGAAAGAGCTGTTCATTGATTTCTTCTTTGATGTGTTCGCCCGCGGCGCCTATCCTCGTTATGTGACCAACCGGCTTGAGAAAAAAGGAATCTGCCTGCCGCTCGAAGCGGGGGATGAGGAGTTGCTCCGTTCGCAGACGGTCGACTTTTTGTCGTTCAGCTACTATCAAAGCCAAATCGTCCGCCATCAGGAACAGGATGAGCGGATCATCAAAGGGCTTGAACCGAATCCCTATTTGCCAAAGACGAAATGGGGCTGGGCGATCGATCCGATCGGTTTGCGGATTGCCTTAAAAGACGTGTACGCCCGTTACGAAATGCCGATTTTCATCACCGAAAACGGCATCGGGCTTGAGGAGGAGCTGAATGAGGACGGCACGGTCGAAGATGATGAGCGGATCGACTATTTGCGCCGCCATATCGAACAAATGAAGATGGCCATGGAAGAAGGGGTCGAGGTGATCGGCTATTTGATGTGGGGGGCGACGGATCTATTAAGCTCGCAAGGGGAGATGCGCAAGCGCTACGGCGTCATTTTCGTCAACCGCGACGACGAGAACTTGCGCGATTTGAAGCGCTATAAGAAAAAAAGTTTTTATTGGTTCCAGCGCGTCATTCGCACGAACGGGGAAGAGCTGTAAAAAGAGGCGGGGAAGCCCCGCCTTTTCACCAGTTCTTTGGACGATCGTGGCGAATGTTCAATCGTTTCAAATATTTGCGAGCCACTTAGTTTTCCTCTCCGTCTTTCAATTCTTTTGCTCCCATCGTACGATATACTTCATCTCGGATTTCCTCAACGGGGCGGAACGGCTGATTGGTTTTGAGAATGCCGATTAATTGTGACAAGCGATATTTCTTCGTGACTTCCACTTTGATTTCCCCATCTTCATTTACAATAAACGTAAGATCGTCGCCTTCAGCAAGGCCTAATGTTTTCCTGATTTCAGCAGGAATGACCACTTGCCCTCGGCTAGACAGTTTGCTTGTCGCTTTCATGACGATAGGCGATGGTTGAGCAGAAACATTCCCCTTCTCCATCGATGCGTTCACTCCTTTCGAGAACGCTTTTTATACTTATGTTTGTGTTGAATCAATCATTAAAAATCGTATGATTTTTTGTCCAGCAAGAATCATGTGTGGTCAGCAACGATATGAGAACGGACGTTGAACGCCCTCTTGCCCCGTTCACACATAGACATGGGGTCTTCTTGAATGAGAATGAAAAAAATCGGTCCCATCAAGGGACCGGCTGTTTTTACGGCTCGCGGTCAAACAGCAAGACGCGCGCCGGAGCGGCGTCGGTGCCGACGAGTTTGAGCGGGGCGGCGACCATGAAATAGCGTCCTTCGGGGACGTCTTTCAGCCGCAGCCCTTCGATGATGATGACGCCGGCCGAAAACAGCGTTTTATGAGTCGGGTGGCCTTCTTGCGCCCGTTCGATGCCGAGCGCATCGATGCCGACGCCGCGGATTTGTTTGTCGGCCAAATAACGAGCCGCGTCTTCGGCGACGAAAATAAACTCGAAATGGAACGCGTCTTCGAACGAATTTTTCGTTTTGAACAACACAAAGTCGCCTTCTTGAATGTCAAGATGCGCGATGTCGTCTTTCGTGATCCGGTCGTTGACATGCGTCAAATCGAACAGCTTGCACGGGCCGACGAGGTCGTTCAATGGAATCGTTTCAAACGTCGCCCCGCCTTCGACCATATGGAGGGGGGCGTCAATGTGCGTGCCGGTGTGCACGTCCATGTCAATGCGCGATTCGGTCACATAGCCGTTGGTGATCGTTGTGCGTTTCGGTTGTTTTTCTGGTTTGTTTTTATACACGGGCATGCCCTCGTAAATCGGGGCGGTGACGTCATACACCTTCATCGTTCATTCGCTCCTTTGCATGAGGGATAAAGGGGCAAGCGCCCCATGTTGGTTCGTCAAAGAGGACGCGATAGGCGCAACAGGCGGGTCATCGCGTCTTTACGAACGCGGATGCTCGATCGGCCACCAGTGGAAGCCGTCTTTTTTGAGCAGCTCGTCCGCGGCCGCCGGGCCCATGGAGCCAGCCGCGTAGTTCGGAAAGTCGGAAGCTTTTGTGTTCGCCCACACCTCAGAAATCGGGTCGACAAATTGCCATGACGCTGCTACCTCATCCCAATGGGTGAAGTTTGTCGCATCGCCGCGCATGCAGTCGTACAGCAGCTTTTCGTATGCTTCCGGCGTGTTGATCCCGTCGATGCAGTTGTTGCAATAGTCGAGTTGAAATGGAGCTGTTATGGTCGTCGATTCCCCGGTTTTTTTGCCGTTTAAATGAAGGGTGATCCCTTCGTCCGGCTGGATGTGGATGACGAGCAAGTTCGGGGCGATCGTCTCATTCGTCCGGTAATACAAGTTCATCGGTACATCTTTAAATTGGACGACGATTTTCGTCGATTTTTCCGCCATCCGTTTGCCGGTGCGAATGTAAAACGGCACGCCAGCCCAACGGAAGTTGTCGATCAGGAGTTTTCCAGCGACGAACGTTTCCGTGTTCGAGTCCGGATCGACGTTCGGCTCCTCGCGATACGCCGGCACGTTTTTGCCGTGGATCACCCCGCGCCCGTATTGGCCGCGCACGAAATAGCGGTCGACTTCATCGTGCGCAATCGGGCGCAAGGCGCGCAACACTTTCACTTTTTCATGGCGGATGTCATCGGTCGTTAATTTGATCGGCGGTTCCATCGCCAACAGAGCGACCATTTGCAGCATATGGTTTTGCACCATGTCGCGCAGCGCCCCGGAATGGTCGTAGTAGCGGCCGCGGTCTTCGACGCCGAGCGTTTCGCTCGATGTGATTTGAATGTTGGCGATGAACCGGTTGTTCCAAAGCGGCTCGAAAATGGCGTTTGAAAAGCGGATGACCTCGATGTTTTGCACCATTTCTTTGCCAAGATAATGGTCGATCCGGTAGATTTCCCGCTCGGAAAAGACGCGGCGAATCTCGTCATTCAGCTTCTCGGCGCTCGCCAAGTCATGCCCGAACGGCTTTTCGATGACGAGCCGCTTAAAGCCGCGCGTTTCCGTCAATCCTTCCGACTGCAAGCGGGAAGTAACGGTGCCGAAAAATTCCGGCGCCATTGCCAAATAAAAGATGCGGTTGCCTTCGGTCTCGTATGTGCCGTCGAGCTGTTCGAGGAGCGACTTTAAGCGCTGGTACGACTCGGCTTCCGTCACGTCGAACGGATGGTAATAGAAATGGGAGGTGAATCGGCCGTCGGCGAGCTTTTGGTGAAACGCCGTTTCGACCGAGTCGCGCACATAATTCCGGAACTCTTCGGCCGACAACGGGCGGCGCGCGACGCCGACGACAGCGAACTGCTCATGCAAATGCCCTTTTTCATACAAGCGGTAAAGGGACGGAAACAGTTTCCGTTTCGCCAAATCTCCCGTCGCTCCGAAAATGACGATGATCGATTTCGGGTTCATGTTGTCCACCGTATGTACCTCGCTTTAGCCAAATTTGTCTCTTCAATGAAACCATTGTAGAGGTTTGCCGGTCGGAACGCAAACACTTTGTTGCATTCCGGCGGCAAAGCGTTTTATGTTCATGAAAGAGCCGGGCGCCAACCCGGCGTTTTTGAGCGCAAAAGAAAGTTGAAAAGCCGTTTTGACATTGGTACGCTAACAACAGGCAATGTTGAGCGAGAAAAAGGAGTGAAGCGCGTTGGAACTGTTGTTTTTAGGCACGGGTGCCGGCGTGCCGGCCAAAGAGCGCAACGTATCGTCCGTCGCCCTGCAGCTGCTTGACGAGCGGGGGGCGACATGGCTGTTTGACTGCGGCGAAGCGACGCAGCATCAAATTTTGCATACCGCCATTCGCCCGCGCCGCATCGAGCATATTTTTATTACGCACTTGCATGGCGATCATCTGTTCGGTCTACCTGGGCTGCTTGGCAGTCGCTCGTTCCAAAGCGGCGAGACGCCGCTTACGGTCTTCGGTCCAAAAGGCATTCGCGCGTTTGTCGAAACGGCCCTTGCCGTCAGCGGGACAAAGCTCCGGTATGAACTGAACATTGTGGAGATCGATGAGGGCGTCATTTTTGACGATGAACGGTTTTCCGTCATCGCCAAACGGCTCGATCACGGCATGCCGTCATACGGTTTCCGCGTCGTTGAAAAAGATTTGCCCGGCCCGCTCTTGGTCGAGCGATTGCAAGCACTCGGCGTCCGCCCCGGCCCGATTTATCAAGAAATTAAGCAAGGAAAAACGGTCGTGCTGGATGACGGCACGGTCATCGACGGGCGCGAATTTGTCGGGCCGCCGCAAAAGGGGAGAATCGTCGCCGTGTTGGGCGACACCCGTTTTTGCGAAGCGGCGATTGAACTCGCCCGCGATGCCGATGTCGTCGTCCACGAGGCGACGTTTGCCGCGGCGGAACAGCGGCTGGCCCGTGACTATTTCCATTCCACGACCACAGACGCAGCCGAGGTGGCGAGGCGGGCCGGGGCGAAGCGGCTTATTTTGACCCATATCAGCTCTCGCTACCAAGGTGCGGCGGCGCTGCAGCTCGTCGCCGAGGCGCGCAGCGTGTTTCCGAACACCGAGCTCGCCGTTGATTTCGCCTCGTTTTCGATCCCGCGCGGTTAAAACCGCCAGCCGCGCTCATATTGGACGGGCGCCGAGATTTTTGCGCCCAGCTCTCTCGCCGCGGCGTATGGCCAATACGGGTTGCGCAGCAGCTCGCGCCCCAAAAAGACGAGATCGGCGCGGCCGTTTTGCAAAATTTCTTCCGCTTGCCAGCCGGACGTAATGAGGCCGACAGCGCCGGTCGGGATGTCCGCTTCACGGCGGATCAGTTCGGCAAATGGCACTTGGTAGCCGGGATAGACGTTCATGCGCGCCGGAACAATAGCGCCGGAGCTGACATCGACGAGGTCGACTCCTTGTTCTTTCATCCGCTTGGCGTATGGGACATAGTCTTTGGTCGTCAGCCCGTCCGGATGGTAGTCCGACGCCGAGATGCGGACAAAAAGCGGTCCGTCCCACACCTCGCGGACAGCGTCGATCACGTCGCCCAAGAAACGGTAACGGTTTTCCGGAGAGCCGCCGTACTCGTCTTGGCGCCGGTTGGAGAGCGGCGATAAAAATTCGTTAATGAGGTAGCCGTGGGCGGCATGGATTTCAATAACGTCAAAGCCGGCTTCCTTCGCGCGCCGTGCGCCGTTTTGGAACGCTTGCACCGTTTCTTCAATGTCGGCTTTCGTCATTTCTTTTGGTGTCGGCGACGAATCATCAAACGGGACGGCTGACGGAGCGATGATCTCTCCCGGCACTTGCGATTTTCTCCCCGCATGGGCAAGCTGGATGCCGATGGCCGCTCCATGCTCTTTCACAAGCCCAACGAGTTCGCGAAGCCCGGCGATATGGTCATCGCTCCAAATGCCTAAGTCGCGTTCAGAAATGCGGCCTTGCGGCGTCACGCCGGTCGCTTCAACGATAATCAAGCCGACTTGGCCGACAGCGCGAGCCGGGTAGTGGATTTTATGCCACGTGCGTACGGCGCCGTCTTTCGTGTCGCACGAATACATGCACATCGGCGACATGACAATTCGGTTTTTCAGCGTCAGCCCGCGGATTGTATACGGCGAAAACAGCATCGTGTTCATGACAAGCAGCTCCTTTCTAGGCCAATGAATGGTTCATGACTGAATGATAGCACGCTGCTTATCAAAAGCAAAATAAAACGGATTGTCGCCGTGTTCGGGCTAGGCGGGAAAAGGAGCGGCGCGCTCCGGAGGTCCGCTCTTTACGCTTCGGCGATGGCAGCGAGAAGAGCGCTGCCGAGCTCTTCGGAGCGGGCCGTCGCCCGGCGGATGCAGGCGATGACCGCTTCTTGGAACCGGTATTGCTCAAGCACGCCAATGCCGGCTTCGGTCGTGCCGCCTGGGCTCGTGACTTCACGGCGCAGGACGGATGGGTGCTTGTCGGACGCTTTTAGCATCTCGGCTGCGCCGATGATCGTTTGCAAAATGAGCCGTTTGGCGACATCTCGCTCAAGGCCGATGTCGGCCGCCGCTTTTTCCATCGCTTCGACCAAGTAATACACATACGCCGGACCGCTTCCGGACAGGCCGGTGACCGCATGCAAGTCCTTCTCCGGCACAACAGCGACGATGCCGACCGTTTCAAACAGCTGTTTGGCGACCTCAAGATGTTCTTTCGCGGCGAAGCGGCCGCCGGCGATCGCGGTCGCCGATAAGCCGACGGCGGCGGATGTGTTTGGCATGGCGCGCACGACAGGGATGTTGCGTCCGGCGAGCCGTTCGATCGTCTCGGTCGTGATGCCGGCGAGCAGTGAAAGAATGAGCTGATGGGCGCGGAGGGTCGGTGCGATGGCGTTCATCGCTTCGACGACATCTTTCGGCTTCATCGCCAAAATGACGATATCCGCTTGTTTGACGGCTTCTTGCGCGCAACCCGCCGTGCAAACACCGTATTGGCGCGCCAGCTCCTCGAGCCGAGCGCGGTTTTGTCGGTTGGCGACGACAATGTGCGCCGGATGGCAAAACGCTTTCGTCATGCCGGCGATGAGCGCTTCCGCCATCGAGCCGGCGCCGATGAGCGCGATCGTTCGTTCGTTGTTCATCATTCCACTCCTCCTTGCCTTGGTGTATCCATCCAAAAGAAAAAGGTTTCCCGTCCTGCAAAAGGACGGAAAACCTTCGTTTCCGCGGTACCACCTTTTTTGGCCCGATTTGGCCCAAGCGCCAAACAGGCCCGACTCTGCCCCGATAACGCCGGGGAGGCGTTTAGGTTGGCCTAACAGCTCCTAGGGTAGGTTCAACCGCAAAGAGGGCCGCAAAGCCTTCCAGCCGCGGGCTTCGCTCTCTGGTGCCGTTTGCGGTTTACTGGCCCTGTTCATCGCCGGTTTGCCGTATCCGTGATGTTATTAGTCATTATGCCGCGGGACAGGCGCTGTTGTCAAGGGAGGAGAGCGAATTTTTTTGCAATTTCGTCGTGCGGAAGAAAAAGGCATGACAAATGGATGAAATCGGTGTAAACTGTAAAATAAAATATAATGAATAACTATTCATTTTGACTGATGAAACGGTTCGAACGGGATGGTTCATGAACTTGAGGAAAGAAGGGAACGCAATGAACGAGGAACGAGTGTATCGGATCACGGTGCCGACGCCGTTTCCGGTCGGCGATGTGCATATGTACGTGATCGCCGGCGATCGGTTGACACTGGTCGATGCCGGAGTGAAAACAGAGGAAGCATGGCAGCTGTTTGTGAAGCAGCTTGGCGAGGTCGGTTATGCGCCAGAGGATATTGAACAAATCGTCATTACTCACCATCATCCGGATCATGTCGGCTTGCTTGATTATTTTCCGCATGCGCCGATCATCGGCCATCCGAAAGCGGATCCGTTTTTGCGCCGTGAACGTTCGTTTATGGAGCGGTACGTCCAATTTTTTCAGGAATTTTTTACGGAATGCGGCGTCGACCGCCGTTTGTTCAGTCAGCTGTCGAAAGAAGGCGGATCGCTTCGCTACGCAAGCCGGCGCGGGCTTGACATCATGGTGACGGAAGGGGACGCGGTGCCGGGGATGCCCGGGTGGCAGGTCATCGAAACGCCGGGGCATGCGCAAAGCCATATCGCCCTCTACCGCGAGGCGGATGGGTTGCTGATCGGCGGCGATCATTTGCTTGTTCATATTTCCCCGAATCCAATGATGGAGCCGCCGGCGGAAGGGGAGACGGAACGGCCGAAACCGTTGTTGCAGTACAACGAGTCGCTGCAAAAAATGCTGCAATACGATATCGTTCGCTCGCTAAACGGCCATGGCGACGATGCGACCGATATTCCGGCGCTCGTTCGCGAGCGGCTGGATAAGCAGCGCCAGCGCGCCGAGCGGGTGCTCGAAATGGTGAAAGAACGCCCGCATACGGTGTTTGACGTTTGTCAAAAGCTGTTCCCAACGGCTTACGAACGCCAGCTCATGCTGACGATGTCGGAGACAATCGGCCAGCTTGATTATCTCGAGGCGAACGGGTATGTGACGAAAAAACAGGAAGCCGGCCGATACGTTTACGAAGCGGCGGGGGTGTCGGTGTGCGGCTGAAGGGGCGCCATGTCGTCATTACCGGAGCGTCGGGAGGAATTGGCGAGCAAATCGCCTATGAAGCGGCGCGCCAAGGGGCGGTGCCGGTGCTCTTGGCGCGCAGTGAAGAAAGGCTGAAAGAAATCAGCGCGCGGATCGAAGCGCAAACCGGCATTCGCGCCCCGTATGCATCGCTTGATGTCAGCGACCGCGGCATGATCGAGGCGGTCGTTTCCCAGCTCATTGCGGACCTTGGCGCGATCGATGTGTTGGTCAACAACGCCGGGTTTGGCGTCTTTCGCTATGTCGAGGACATCGACTTGGATGAAATGGAGAGGATGTTTGCCGTCAACGTCTTCGGCCTCATCGCCTGCACGAAGGCGGTGTATTCTCATATGAAAGAGAGAGGAAGCGGCCATATTATCAACATTGCGTCGCAAGCCGGCAAAATCGCGACGCCGAAGTCGAGCGTCTATTCCGCGACGAAACACGCGGTCGTTGGCTTTACCGACAGCCTCCGCCTCGAGGCGGGGCGCTTTGGCATTTTTGTCACGACCGTCAATCCGGGGCCGGTGGAGACAAACTTTTTTTCGACCGCTGATGAATCGGGAGAGTATGTGCGCAATGTCTCGCGTTGGATGTTAAGGCCGGAGGCGGTGGCGAAGCGCGTTGTTGCCGCGATGATGACGCCAACGCGCGAAGTGAACATGCCGCGCTGGATGGATCTCGGCAGCCGGCTGTATCGCCTTGCGCCGGGTTTGGTGGAAAAGGTGGCGAAACGGGCGTTTTTCCAAAAGTAAGTCAAAGAAGCTGGTCGAAAACGGTCATGTTGTTTGATCGTTTTGCGTCTATGGAATGCGAGAGGGTGTCCCGAGCCTGTGGGACACCCTTTCACAATCGCAGCGCCGCTTTTCTTTCTCATTAGGGGCATTTGACACAAGTCGGGTCAAGAACCGGCGATGAACCGGTAGACGGCGTCATGGACAAGTTCATACATGTCCGCGTTTGGCTGCTTTTCTTTGGCCGCGGCAATGCGGGCGCAAAGCTCGCGCCAATCGTCTTCGTCAAGCGGCATCATGTCATCATCGTAGCCGTAATGCCGCAGACAGTTGCGCGCTTGTTTTTGCAGCCAACGTTCATTCATCGATTTCACCGTCCGTTATGAAACTTGTGCAAAGACGTCCTTGCCTGTTGGCTGGGAAGAAACGGCCGTTCGTTACGATTCGCTCGATTCCGGCGACGGGGCGCGGACGACCGATTGGAATCGGCCTTTATGTGAACCGTCACAAAACGGTTTATTGTTCGACAGCCCGCACCGGCAGAGCGAAAACGTTTGTTTGGTCACAAACGGCTTTCCTTCTCCATCGAGCAGTTCCACATCGCCGGTGACGCGCAGCGAACCGTTGTCGTTCACTTTGATTTGCACGTTTGCCATCGCTTTTTCCTCCTTGCTTTGTTTTGACAGTTTCTCATGTTGACAGGTAAAATAAATAAAGGAAATCAAAGGGAAAAGGAGCCAGCTATGAGTCTGTACATCACGTTTACGGATGCAGCCAAACGGGCGCTTGCCTCTATTGTAGCGGAATCCAGACGGCAGTTAAAGCTGGCGTTTGACACGGACGGCTGCGGCTGTTTGGTCGACGGCGTGCCGGCGCTATGGCTTGTCGACAAGGCGGATGAAGATGATGTCGTCGTCGAGACGAATTTCATGCCGGTGCTCGTGGAACGGTCGCGCCTCATCTTTTTTGATGAAGCGATGACGATTGACGTCAAGCCGGGAACGACCGTTTTTCAGCTCAAAAGCCCAGGGCAAACGTTGAATGGTCATATGCCGCTTGTTGAGGTGAAATCTGGCCATGAACGGTAAGCTAGAGCAGCTCGCAAAGGCGGCGAAGCAAAAAACATGGGTGTCGTTCACCCATGAAAACGATCCGTACAGCTTGCTTCATTGGTCGGTCGCCGGCCCGTATCATGAGGCGAAAGACGTCTGGCTGCTGCAAAACGAAATGACGTTTGAAACGAAAGAGTTTCCGACGCTGGAGGCGGCGATCGCCTGGCTTGGCGAACATATGCCGCACATCACCGAGGTGTTGTAAAGGGGACGCCCTGAAAGCCGGTTTGGGCTGCAGGGCGCCCCTTTCTATAAAAGCTGCATCGTCCATTTTGCTGTTATTGAGGACTGTTTTGCCGTTTTGTCGGATGGATTGCTTTTTCCAGTTCTTCTTTGGCGATTGTCGGCTTCACCGTGTCGGCCGACGGTTTCCCTTTTTGGGCGCGGTTTTTCGTCATCCATCATCTCTCCTTTACTTTGTCGTGTAGTTGTATCGTTTGACAAACGAACGATTGTTATGCAAGGGGGCGGACATTGATGAAAAAACAGATCAGGCGAAAAAAAGAACAAGAGGCATTGACGATCGCCGACCGGATCGGCGCCGCGGCGGAGGCGAAGCTGCTTGCGAAAAAACGCGCGCTCGCCGAGGAAGAAGCGCGAAGACGGGCGGCGGAAGAGGCGCGGCGCCGTGAGGAAGCGCGCCGCCGTGAGGAACAGAAATCGTTTGCCGAGCTGCTTGAGGAAAGCGAGCTGGACTGGCGGAAGTTTAAGTAGCAAGGGGGACGGACGATGAAACCGAATGCAGCAGCGTCGCGCGCCTCTTCTTTTCCATTTTGGACGGCCGGAGCGGTCGTCGCGCTGGCCGCCAACTTGCGCGCGCCGCTCACGACGGTCGGGCCGCTCGTTCCTGAACTTCAGCGGGAGCTTGGCCTTTCCCACGCAGCCGCTGGGGCGCTGACGACGATTCCGCTTTTGGCGTTTGCCTTCTTGGCTCCTGTGGCGGCCGCGTTCGCCCGACGGTTCGGAATGGAGCGGACGCTCTTTTTTTCGCTTATCGTTTTGCTCGTTGGCGAGCTTCTTCGTCCGCTCTCCAGCATCGGCTGGCTGTTTGCCGGCACGGTGTTGATCGGCGCGGCCATTGCTGTTGACAACGTCTTGATGCCGGTGCTTGTGAAAGAGTCGTTTCCCGAACGGGTCGGTTTGATGATGGGGATTTATACGGTGACGATGAACATGAGTGCGGCGTTCGCTTCTGGGATCGCTGTGCCGCTTGCTGATGGTTGGGGGCTTGGCTGGCAAGGGTCGTTTCGCTTTTGGGCATTGTTTGCGACTTTGGCGCTTGTCGTTTGGCTGACGCAAGCACGCCGCCGGGAGTCGGACGGCGCGCCGGCAGGAAGCCGCCGCTCGGCGCTTTGGCGGTCATGGCTCGCTTGGCAAGTGACGCTTTTTATGGGATTGCAGTCGTTTTTCTTTTACTGCGTCGTCACGTGGCTGCCGGAGCTTGGGCAAAGCAAGGGATTGGCGGCCGATACAGCCGGCTGGCTGCTCTTTTTCTTTCAGTTTGCCCAGTTGCCGATGATGTTCGTCTCTCCGATGCTCGCGGAGCGGATGGACAATCAAAAAATGTTGATCGGCTCGGCGGTGCTGCTCATGACGTTTGGAACGATCGCCTTTTTGGCTGGCCAAGGCTGGCTGCTTTGGGTTGGGGCGCTTTTCGCCGGCATCGGCGCCGGCATGGCGTTTTCGCTGGCGATGATGCTGTTTACGTTGCGGACGCGACGTCCGCTGGCCTCCGCCCAATTGTCCGCCAGGGCGCAATCGGTCGGCTACTTGCTGGCGGCTTCCGGTCCGCCGCTGTTTGGCCTATTGTATGATGCGGCTGGACGGTTTACCGCCCCGCTTGGCATGTTGTTGGCCGTCTGTGCGGCCATGATGGCGTTCGGGTTGGGGGCGGCGAGGAATCAGTATGTGGAAGAGGATGGATCGACTTTTGTGGGAGCGGCCGGTCCATTTGGAAAAAAGAGCCCGTAACGGACATTGGCAGCCGTCGGGCTCTTTTGGTTTGTTTTTTCGTTTTGCCTCTTGTCAGCGCTATGGCCGCCGGCAAGTTCAGTGACGCACATAGGCAGGGAAATAGAGGTTGCGGCGGCCTGCGGTTGTTGCTGGCTTCGCCGGCAATAGGCGTCAGAATGAAGCACGATGGCGCTTCCTGCGATTATCGGTGCGCTTCATACACCGAGCGCTTTGTCGCTTGTTTCAGCCATTCGTATTCGTCGCGGCCAAGCGGCGGGGCGGAAGCGGCGGCGATGTTTTCCTCAAGCTGCCGAAGTTGGCTGGCGCCCGGGATGACAGCGGCAACGACCGGGTCATACAGGCAAAATTGCAGCGCGGTCGCGGTCAATGAGCGGTGTTTTTCGCTTTTTTCCTTCAGCTTCGGGATGAGCGCCTGCAGTTCCTCGTATGAATAATCGAGGTAGCCGTGTTCTTTCACCGCGCTGCTCGCTTGTTCAAGCGGGCGGCTGGTGAGCAAGCCTCTAGCGACCGGACCGCGGGCGATCACGCTGATGTGATGTTCGCGAAGAAGCGGGAACCATTCTTCCGGCCGACGGTCAAGCAAGCTGTATTGCATCATGACGCTGACGATGTTCGAGCGCTTCACATATTCGCGAATGACGTTTGGGCGGATCGAGGAGATGCCGTACCAACGGATGACGCCTTCTTGCTTCAGCTCTTCGAACGCTTCAATCGTCTCATCGATCGGGTCGTCGATCGTGCCGCCGTGGAGCTGGTATAAGTCAATGTAGTCCGTTTGCAGGCGGCGCAGGCTCTCTTTGACCGCTTGTTTGATATAGGCTTTTGACGGATCCCAGTCCCAGCCGCTTCCGTCTCGGCGCCAACGGTTGCCGACTTTTGTCGCGATGATGACTTGGTCGCGTTTTCCTTTCACCGCTTTGCCGACGAATTCCTCGTTTAAGCCGCGGTCGTATAAATCGGCTGTATCCAAGTAGTTGATGCCGCGCTCCAATGCTTCATGGATGAGATAGATGGCATGGTTTTCATCAGTGCCGAGCGACATGCAGCCGAGTCCAATTTCGCTGACGTATAAGTCTGATGTGCCGATGCGGCGTTTGTTCATTTTTTGCGCCCCCTTTCGCGATCGATGATGATATGTTCATTGTACAACGGAAGCGAAAAAATGGCCAAACATGTAGTACAATGGAAAAGAATCGATCCAATTTGATAGGGGAGAATGAACATGGAGCTGTATGAAAAAACAATCCGCAGAGAGAAGCTGTTCAGCGGCCGCATTATTGAGTTGTATGTGGAGGAAGTTGAGTTGCCAAGCGGGCAGAAAAGCCGGCGTGAGGTGGTCAAGCACCCGGGCGCGGTGGCGGTGCTGCCGCTGTTGCCGGACGGGAAAATCGTTCTTGTCCGCCAGTACCGAAAAGCGCTGGAGCGCGCATTAGTCGAGATTCCGGCGGGCAAGCTAGAACATGGGGAAGAGCCGCTCGCTTCCGCACATCGCGAGCTTGAAGAAGAAACCGGCTACCGCGCCCAATCGATGCGCCATCTCATTTCTTTTTATACGTCCCCGGGGTTTGCCGATGAACTCATCCATTTGTATGTCGCCGAGGGGCTGGAAAAAGCGGAGGACGGCGCCGGTTTGGATGAAGATGAGTTTGTCGAGCTGTTGGAAGTTACATTGGAGGAGGCGCTTGAGATGCTTCAACAACGTGACATTTACGACGCGAAAACGGCATACGCCTTGCAATATTTGCAGCTGCGCCGCGCGCTAGGGGAGCAAAATGCCGAATAAAAAAAACGAGCGCGGCCTCGGCCGTTATTACGCTGATTTACATATTCACATCGGCCGCACCGCCTCGGGCCGCCCGGTGAAAATTACTGGGGCGCGCACGTTGACGCTTGAGAACATCTTGCATGAGGCGGCTGAGGTGAAAGGGATCGACCTCGTCGGTGTTATTGACAGCCATGTGCCCGAAGTGCTGGACGAGCTCGAGCGGGCAATGGAGAAGCACGGTTGGCGCGAACATGAGGGGGGCGGCGTCAGCGCCGGGAAGGTGATGCTTTTGTTAGGCAGTGAAATCGAAGTATATGACGACCATTGCCATGGACCGATCCACGTGCTCGTTTTTTTGCCGACTGTGCAGACGATGCGCACGTTTTCCGGCTGGCTTGGCAAACGGGTAAAGAACGTGTCGCTCAGTTCACAGCGCATTTACGTGTCCGGCCGTGAGCTGCAAGCTGCCGCGAAAGAGCAGGGCGGCTGGTTCATCCCCGCGCACGCGTTCACCCCGTTTAAAAGCTTGTACGGAAAAGGGGTCAAGCACAGCCTGACAGAAGTGTTTGACCCGGATTGGATTGATGCCATTGAACTTGGGTTAAGCGCCGACACGGCGATGGCGGATCAGATCGCCGAATTGCATCGCTACCCGTACTTGACGAATTCCGATGCCCATTCGCTGCGGAAAATCGCCCGTGAATATGAAGAAGTGCGGCTCGCCGCCCCGACGTTTGCCGAATTTGAAAAAGCGCTGCGCGGTGAAGACGGGCGCGCGATTGTCGCCAACTATGGTTTAAATCCCAAACTAGGAAAATATCACCAGACAGTGTGCGAGCGCTGTCTTGCGCCGGCTGCACCGGACGTCGACAGCTGTGCGGCATGCGGCCATCATCGCTTCGTGAAAGGCGTGTTTGACCGGCTTGCGGAGCTGAAAACGGCGGAACGCGGGCCGAAACGGCCGCCGTACATTTATCAAGTGCCGCTTGAATTCATCCCCGGCCTTGGTCCAAAAGCGTATGAAAAGCTGCTCGCCCGTTTTGGCACGGAAATGAGCGTTCTTCATGAGGCGGCGGAGGAAGAGATCGCGGAGACGGTGGGAGAAAAGTTGGCCCAACTGATCGTCCTTGCCCGCAGCGGTGCGCTCCATATCGAGGCCGGGGGCGGTGGGAGATACGGGAAAGTGCGGGAGGGGTAACCACTCGGGCAGCGCTCCTGCTGTTCATCATCATGCCGTGCGTGCTGCTTGGCCCAGCCCAGCCATGCGCCAATGGACCGAGGCGGCGTGCCGCCCGTGGAGTTGGTCACACGTCGGTGTTGAGCTGCTTTTTCATTACATCACCAGCCTTTTAGAAAAACAGTCATACCGAAAGCGGATGGACATACAATCTACTAAGAGACAAAGTAGGAGGACGAAGCACAATGAGAACCCATCCGCTGAAATCGGCTATCGCTGTCCATTGGCGTGAACATGCTTCGCTGTATGTGTTTGTCATCGTCCTGTTTCTCATGGGCGTCATTTTCGGCGCCATTGTCGTCAACAGCCTCGGTTTCAGTCAAAAGCAAGACTTGTACTATTACTTGACGCAATTTTTTGGACAAGTGTCAAAAGACAATATCGCAAGCGCCCATGATATGTTCCGGCAAAGCTATATGCACAACGTCAAATATACCGCGCTGATGTGGGTGCTTGGCATTTCTGTCATTGGCTTGCCGATCATTCTTGTTTTGCTGTTTTTCAAAGGCGTCGTCGTCGGCTTTACGGTTGGCTTTTTAGTCAACCAAATGGGTTGGCGCGGGTTTCTTTTGTCGTTTGTGTCCATCATGCCGCAAAATTTGGTGGCCATTCCACTCATGATCGTCATGGGCGTCATTTCGATTTCGTTTTCCTTGCACATGGTGCGCAACCAGTTTATGAAGCGGCCGCATGGATCGATGTTTCCGATGGTGATGCGCTACGCAGCGGCGATGGCGGCTGTCGCCCTTGGGCTGCTTCTTTCCTCAGCGGTCGAGGCATATCTTTCGCCGGCATTGATGAAACAGGCGGTTCAATGGACAATGAGTTTAATCATAATGAATATTATATAATAACCATTATCATTTCTTCATAATAGTGATTTTACTTTGATACTTCCCTCGTGCATTTGTTATAATGATGGGTGAATGGCGAGGGAGGAATGAAAAGATGGAAGATCGTGTGGAACGAATCAAGAAGCAGCTGCATTCGGCGGGTTACAAGTTAACGCCGCAGCGGGAAGCAACGGTAAGAGTCCTGCTTGAACATGAAGAAGACCATTTAAGCGCGGAAGACGTCTACCTCCTCGTGAAAGAAAAATCCCCAGAAATCGGGTTGGCAACCGTTTACCGGACGCTCGAGCTGTTAACCGAGCTGAAAATTGTCGATAAAATCAATTTCGGGGACGGGGTGTCGCGCTATGACCTCCGCAAGGAAGGAGCGGCCCATTTCCATCACCACCTCATCTGCTTGGAATGCGGATCGGTGGCGGAAATTCAAGAAGATTTGCTTGAGGATGTCGAAGCGATTGTTGAGGAGAAGTGGAAATTTAAAATTAAAGACCATCGTTTGACGTTCCACGGCATTTGTCACCGTTGCCAGCAAAAGCATGAAGAAAAATAAAAACCTTTTCCAACGGGAAAGGTTTTTTGCGTATAAACAACGAAACAAATGGCATATCCTCATACTAGCAAGCTGACAAGCAGCTGATAGGGAGGATGCCATGAAAACCGTTTGGCAAATGGTGAAAGTGTTTCTTTTATTTACGGGATGCACCATTTTATTTTATTATAGTCTTGTATGGTTTAACCGCGAGTACGAGTATTACCACCGATACGATGAGCCGAAGGGATCGGCGGTCAAAGTATCGGCGGCGGAGAGTGCGCCGCCAAGTTGGCTCGACCGGCTGTTATTTTTTTATCGCGATGGGGAGTAGAGAGCGTTGGAATACGAGTTGAAAGATTTTCTGCATTATTTGACGGTGGAGCGGAATTTGGCGCACAATACGATCGTTTCGTATGAACGCGATTTGAAAAAATACGTCCGCTATTTGCGCCAAGTCGAGCAGCTTCAGGCGTGGGGCGAAGTGGAGCGCCTCCATATTCTCCATTTTTTAAAGTTTTTAAGCGAACAAGGGCAATCGGCGCGGACGATCGCCCGCCATTTGGCGTCGATCCGTTCGTTTCATCAGTTTTTGCTAAGGGAGAAAATCGCGGCGCAAGACCCGACCGTCCATATCGAAACGCCGCAGTTTGAACGGACGCTGCCGAAAGTGCTGTCGGTCGAGGAAGTCGAGGCGCTGCTTGCAGCGCCGCAAGTGAGCACACCGTTTGGGCTGCGCGACAAGGCGATGCTGGAGCTGTTGTATGCGACCGGCATGCGCGTCAGCGAACTCGTGCAGCTGAATTTGGCTGACGTGCATTTGACGATGGGGTTTGTCCGCTGCTATGGAAAAGGGCGGAAAGAGCGGATCGTGCCGATCGGGCGCATGGCGATTGAAGCGCTTGCCCACTATTTGGAGCGAGGGCGCCCGCAGCTTGTCAATCCGCGACGGCGGGCAACGGAGGCGCTGTTTTTGAACCATTATGGCCAGCGGTTGACACGGCAAGGGTTTTGGAAAATTTTAAAGCGGCTCGCGAAAGAAGCCGGCATCGAAAAAGAATTGACGCCGCATACGCTTCGGCATTCGTTTGCGACGCATCTGCTTGAGAACGGAGCCGATTTGCGCGCTGTGCAAGAGTTGCTTGGGCATGCCGACATTTCGACGACGCAAATGTATACGCATGTTACGAAAACGCGCCTAAAAGACGTGTACAAACAGTACCACCCGCGCGCCTAGCAGCTGCCGTATGCTAGGCGCTTGCCTGTCGTTTTAGTTGTCAGACTTCTGACCAATTGGCCATAGGCGTGTTTTCGCGAAAATACGGGAACGATAGAAAGAGACTCCATTTTTCATTGCAGGCAGGGGGAATGAATGTGAAAGCGACATACCGGCGCGTCTTTTTGATTGTGATGGATTCAGTCGGCATCGGCGAAGCGCCGGATGCCGAGAAATACAACGACAAAGGAGCGGATACGCTCGGCCATATCGCTGAGTATCGCGGCGGCCTCTATATGCCGAACATGGCGAAGCTCGGCCTAAGCCATATTCGTGAGATCAAAGGGGTGCCGAAAGTCGATCGACCGCTCGCGTACTATACAAAAATGAAGGAAGCATCGGCTGGAAAAGATACGATGACAGGCCATTGGGAGCTGATGGGCCTTCGCATCGACAAGCCGTTCCGCGTCTTTCCGAACGGGTTCCCAGATGAATTGATCGCTGAGCTCGAGCGGCGCACCGGCCGGAACGTGATCGGCAACAAACCGGCGAGCGGAACAGCGATCATCGAAGAGCTTGGCGAAGAGCATATGAAAACAGGGGCGATCATCGTCTATACATCAGCCGACTCCGTCTTGCAAATCGCCGCCCATGAACAAGTTGTGCCGCTTGATGAATTGTACCGCATTTGCGAAATCGCTCGTGAATTGACGCGCGACGAGCCGTATATGGTCGGGCGCGTCATTGCCCGACCGTTCATCGGCACACCCGGCCATTTTGAGCGAACCGCCAACCGGCACGACTATGCGCTTAAGCCGTTTGGCAAAACGGTGATGAATGAATTGAAAGACGCCGGTTATGAAGTGATTGCCATCGGGAAGATCGCCGATATTTACGACAATGAAGGAGTTACCCAGTCGTTGCGAACGACATCCAATATGGACGGAATGGATAAGCTCGTCGACACGCTCGGCATGGACTTTACCGGGTTGAGTTTCGTCAATCTCGTCGATTTTGACGCTAAATACGGCCATCGCCGCGACCCAAAAGGTTACGGCGATGCGCTCGAAGAGTTTGACGCCCGGCTTGCCGATGTGTTGCCGCGCTTGACAGCGGACGACTTGCTTATCATCACCGCTGACCACGGCAACGACCCGATTCACCACGGAACCGACCATACGCGCGAATATGTGCCGCTTCTTGTGTACAGCCCGCGATTTCGCGGCGGCAAGCCGCTCCCAGTCCGCGAGACGTTTGCCGATGTCGGCGCAACGATTGCGGATAACTTCCAAGTCAGCCGGCCGCCGTACGGAACAAGCTTTTTGGCTGATTTGGCCTAACTTCATAAAGAACGATGAGGGGGAAAAGAATGGATCGACAAGCGATTGAAAAAACCGCCGGTCATTTGCGCCCATTGATGCCAACTCCGCCTGAAATCGGTCTCATTCTCGGCTCGGGGCTCGGCGTGCTCGCTGATGAAATCGAAGAGGCGGTTCGCATTCCGTATGAAGATATTCCCGGATTTCCAGTGTCGACCGTTGAAGGACACGCTGGACGGCTCGTATATGGGCGGCTTGAGGGGGCGACCGTTGTCGCCATGCAAGGGCGGTTTCATTATTATGAAGGGTATTCGCTTCAGGAAGTGACGTTTCCCGTCCGGGTGATGAAGGCGCTTGGCGTCCGCGAATTGATCGTGACAAACGCTGCGGGCGGCATCAACGAACGGTTTCAGCCCGGCGATTTCATGATCATTTCCGACCATATCAACTTGCTGGGCACAAATCCGCTCATTGGTCCGAACGATCCGGAGCTTGGTCCGCGCTTTCCGGACATGACGGAAGCGTACAGCCGGCGGCTGCGCGAGCTCGCCAAGGAAACGGCGGCGAGACTTGGCGTTCGCGTGCATGAAGGAGTATATGTCGCCAATACGGGGCCGTCGTACGAAACGCCGGCGGAAATCCGCATGATTCGTACGCTCGGCGGCGATGCGGTCGGCATGTCGACCGTCCCGGAAGTGATCGTCGCTCGCCACGGCGGCATTGAGGTGCTCGGCATTTCGTGCATTTCGAATATGGCTGCAGGGATGTCGGATGCTCCGCTTCACCACGACGAAGTGGTTGAAACGGCCGAGCGGGTGAAGACGGACTTTTTGAGGTTTGTGAAAGCGATTGTCGCCGAAATGGCGAAATCAAAACGAAAAAGGTGATCGCGATGCGAATGGTCGATTTGATTGCGAAAAAGCGCGACGGAAAGGCGCTGACGAAGGAAGAAATTGAGTGGATCGTCCGAGGGTATACAAACGGGGACATTCCCGATTACCAAATGAGCGCGCTCGCGATGGCGATTTATTTCCGCGGCATGACCGAGGAAGAAACGGCCGCGCTGACGATGGCGATGGTGCACTCCGGCGAAATGCTCGATTTGTCGAGTATTCGCGGCGTGAAAGTCGATAAACATTCGACCGGCGGGGTCGGCGATACGACGACGCTTGTTTTAGGGCCGCTTGTCGCCTCTGTCGGCGTGCCGGTGGCGAAAATGTCTGGGCGCGGCCTCGGCCATACGGGCGGCACGATCGACAAACTCGAGTCCGTGCCCGGGTTTCATGTCGAGATCAGCAAAGACGAGTTCATTCGACTCGTGAATGAAAACGGAATCGCCATTATCGGCCAAACAGGCGATTTGACACCGGCTGACAAAAAGCTATATGCGCTTCGCGATGTGACGGCGACCGTCAACAGCATTCCGCTCATCGCCTCGTCGATCATGAGCAAAAAAATCGCCGCTGGGGCTGATGCCATCGTCTTGGATGTGAAAACGGGCGCCGGAGCGTTTATGAAGAAACTTGACGAGGCGCGCCGGCTCGCTCGAGCGATGGTCGACATTGGCAAGCGCGTCGGCCGCCGGACGATGGCGGTCATTTCTGACATGAGCCAGCCGCTCGGCTATGCCGTCGGCAACGCCTTGGAAGTGAAAGAGGCCATCGAAACGTTAAAAGGAAACGGGCCGCACGATTTAACCGAACTTTGTTTGACGCTCGGCAGCCATATGGTCTATTTGGCGGAGAAGGCGCCATCGCTTGATGAGGCGCGCCGTTTGCTTGAAGAGGCGATTCGCAGCGGGGCCGCCATCGCGGCGTTCAAAACGTTTTTGGCCGCTCAAGGTGGAGATGCAACGGTCGTCGACGATCTGGATAAATTGCCAAAGGCGGCCTATACGTCGACCGTCACGGCGGCTGCCGACGGCTATGTCGCCGAGATGGCCGCCGATGACATCGGCACGGCCGCCATGTGGCTCGGCGCCGGCCGGGCGAAAAAAGAAGACATGATCGATTTGGCGGTCGGCATTGTGCTCCATAAAAAAATCGGCGATCGCGTGCAGAAAGGGGAAGCGCTCGCCACGATTCACAGCAACCGGCCAGATGTGCTTGACGTGAAAGAAAAGATCGAGGCGGCTATTCGTCTGTCGCCGCAGCCGGTTGCTCGGCCGCCGCTCATTTATGAGACCATCGTATAGAGAGGGACGCTGGCGATCCGCAAGGAAAAAAGCAGTTGTTCAAGTAGAAGACGCCTGAAACGCGTGTTTCGGGCGTTTTTTTTGTTTTTTGGAAAATGAGCTGTTTTTTGTATAAAAATATCTCGCCTGGAAAAAATGGCATGTATAAAGAATGGAGGTTTGGGAGATGAAAACGAAAGTCACTCGTCTTCTTTTATTGCCGTTTCTTCTTTTTCTTCCTCTTTCTGCCCATGCCGAGGCGAAAGAGATGAAGGAGGCGAAAGTGAAGCTGGCCGATGAGGCGAAATCAGCCATTTTGATTGAACGCGACACCGGCAAAGTATTGTATGAAAAAAATGCCCATGAACCATTGCCGCCGGCGAGCATGACGAAAATTATGACGATGCTGCTAGTCATGGAAGCCATCGATGAAGGAAAGCTGTCCTACGATGAAAAAGTGCGGGCGAGCGAATACGCCGCGTCAATGGGTGGATCGCAAATTTTCCTCGAGCCGGGCGAGGAAATGACCGTCGATGAGCTGCTGCGCGGCATTGCCATCGGTTCGGCCAACGACGCGTCGGTCGCTATGGCTGAGCAGATCGCCGGGTCGGAAGAAGCATTTGTCGAGATGATGAATGAAAAAGCGAAACAGCTCGGCTTAAAAAACACCCATTTCGCCAATGCGACCGGCCTGCCGGCGGAACATCACTACAGCAGCGCTTATGATATGGCCATGATGGCGCGCGAACTGTTGAAATATGAAGATATTACCAAATATACGAGCAAATACGAAGACTATTTGCGCGAAAATACGGACAAAAAGTTTTGGCTCGTCAATACGAACCGGCTTGTCAAATTTTATCCGGGCGTTGACGGCCTGAAAACCGGATATACAGCCGAAGCGAAATATTGTTTGACCGCCACGGCGAAAAAGAACGGCATGCGCGTCATCGCTGTTGTGTTTGGAGCGCCGACGCCGAAATCGCGCAATGCGCAAATTACGAAGATGCTCGATTACGCGTTTTCCCAATATCGAACTCACCCGGTGTACAAACGGAATGAAACTGTCGCCCGCGTCAACATCAGCAAAGGCAAACGGTCATCCGTCGAAGCGGTGACGTCGGAGCCGGTGTCGGTGCTGACGAAAAAAGGGCAGTCGGTCGAGCAGATCGAAAAAGTGATCAAAGTGAAAGACAATGTGAAAGCACCCGTTCGCAAAGGCGGTGAGCTTGGCGTCCTCATTTTAAAACAGGATGGAAAAGAAATTTTGCACAGCCCGATCGTCGCCAAGCAAACGGTCGAAGAAGCGAGCTTTTGGGACTTGTTTAAGCGGGTGTTTGGCCGCTTCGTGCAAGCGGGATAATGTCAAGTTTTGCGGTCTTTTCGCTCTCTTTGGCGAACGACCACTAGTTTTGTCGGGCGGCAGGATTTCGGGCGGACAGCAGCGAAATGTCTCCATATCCTGAAATGGACAAGGGGGAACACGCTGTGAGTCTCGCGATCGACTTGGAAGTGAAGCAAGACGTGCTCATCGTTCGCCTGTCTGGGGAGCTTGACCATCATACAGCCGAAGAATTGCGTGAACAAGTGACGGATGTGCTCGAAAACCGAGCGATCCGCCACATCGTGCTCAATTTAGGACAATTGACGTTCATGGACAGCTCTGGCCTCGGCGTCATTCTCGGACGCTATAAACAAATCAAAAACGTCGGCGGGCAGATGGTTGTATGCGCCGTATCGCCGGCCGTCAAACGGCTGTTTGACATGTCGGGTCTGTTTAAAATCATCCGCGTTGAGGCGGATGAGCAATTCGCCTTGCAAGCATTGGGGGTGGCGTAAATGCGCAACGAAATGCACCTCCAATTTTCTGCCCGCAGCGAAAATGAATCGTTCGCCCGTGTGACCGTGGCGGCGTTCGTCGCCCAGCTTGATCCGACGATGGACGAACTGACGGAAATTAAAACGGTTGTCTCTGAGGCGGTGACAAACGCGATCATTCACGGCTACAACAACGATCCGAACGGCATCGTCTCCATTTCGGTCATCATTGAAGACGGTGTCGTCCATTTGACGGTGAGAGACGAAGGAGTCGGCATTCCTGACATCGAAGAAGCGCGCCAGCCGTTGTTTACGACAAAGCCCGAGCTCGAGCGGTCAGGGATGGGCTTTACCATTATGGAAAACTTCATGGACGAAGTCATCGTCGAGTCGGAAGTGAACAAAGGGACGACTGTGTATTTGAAAAAGCATATTGCGAAAAGCAAAGCGTTATGTAACTGAGGGAGACATGCCTATGGATGTCGATGTCAAGCAAGATCAGTCGCCAATCAAAGATCAGGAGATGAAAGAGCTGATCCGCCGCAGCCAAGAAGGCGATCAAGAAGCGCGTGATGAAATTATTGAAAAAAACATGCGCCTCGTCTGGTCGGTCGTTCAACGTTTTTTAAACCGCGGCTATGAAGCGGACGACTTGTTTCAAATCGGCTGCATCGGCTTGTTAAAGTCGGTCGACAAGTTTGACCTGTCGTATGACGTCAAGTTTTCGACGTACGCCGTGCCGATGATCATTGGGGAGATTCAGCGGTTTCTTCGCGACGACGGCACCGTCAAAGTGAGCCGTTCGCTGAAAGAGATGGGCAACAAAATCCGCAAGGCGAAAGATGAGCTGTCGAAAACGCGCGGGCGGGCGCCGACGGTTACGGAAATCGCCGACCATTTAGGCATTTCGCCAGAAGACGTCGTTCTGGCTCAAGAGGCGGTCCGCTCGCCGACATCGATTCACGAAACGGTGTACGAAAACGACGGCGATCCGATTACGTTGCTTGATCAAATTGCTGACGCCGACGAGGCGTCATGGTTTGACAAAATCGCCTTAAAAAAAGCGATCGAAGAACTCGACGAGCGTGAGAGGCTGATCGTCTATTTGCGCTATTACAAAGACCAAACCCAGTCCGAAGTGGCATCGAGGCTCGGCATCTCTCAAGTGCAAGTATCCCGGCTGGAAAAGAAAATATTGCAGCACATAAAGGACAAAATGGACGGATAGTCCATTTTGTCCGCACGGAGTGAGCAACAAAATGGACGGATAGTCCATTTTGTCCGCACGGAGTGGGCAACAAAATGGACGGATAGTCCATTTTGTCCGCACGGAGTGGGCAACAAAATGGACGGATAGTCCATTTTGTCCGCACAAGGTGTGCCCAAAATGGACGGATGTCAATTCATCGGCGGTGAACCATGAATCGCATCCGTCTTTTGGTGTGTAAGCGCATCTTGGAACGCTTTTTCCGGAGCAAGCAACAAAAGTCTAAAAAAGAATGGGCGTTTTTTTCTTTGCCCATTCTTTTCTATTTTTATGAAATCGATGGTGAACGCCGACAGGCCGCATGATCAGTGTTTTTGCCAAGCAAACTAAAGAAAAACAAAATGGGGACAAAGGTGTGAAGCAAATGGCCAACACCGTATTTATCAAGCCGCGCCATCGCGTGCAAGTCAAGCCGGGGGCGGTGGTGACGCTCGGGCAGGCGGCCCAAATCGCTGCGCCGGATGGCGGGCTCATTCGGCGGTTGAAGACGATTCCGCTCTATCGCATCCAGCCCAGCGATAAAAATATCGTCATCATCGATATGATGCAAATGATCAGGGCTGTGTTTGACGTGGATTCCTCGCTTGATGTGCAGATGATCGGTCCATCACAGACGATCATTGAAGTCGTCTATGAAAAACGGAAGGTTTCGACCGCTTCCTTCGTTCTCGTTTGGCTTCTTTTGTTCGTCGGTTCGGCGATGGCGATCATGAACTTTCACGAGGACGTCAGCATGCAACGAGTGCATCGCCATCTGTACGAGATGATGACCGGCCAAGCGGTCGATAAACCGCTGCTTTTGCAAATTCCGTATTCGCTTGGGCTCGGCATCGGGATGATTTTATTTTTCAACCATTGGTTCCGCAAACGAATCAACGAGGAGCCCAGCCCTCTTGAAGTCGAAATGTTCAACTACCAGCAATCGATCGATCAGTACGTCATTTTGCATGAAAACAAAGAAAGCTTGAGGCCTCTTGACGACGCTTGAGATTTTGCTGGTAGTGTTCGTCGGCTTCGCCGGAGGGTTGGCGGTCGGAACCGGATTTGTCGCTTTTTTGGTCGTGCTTGGCGTCATCCCGCGCCTGACGCAGCTGACGAAAACGCCAAAATGCATTCACGCCTATGAATGGGGGGCTGTAGCCGGCGCCATCGTTGGCGGTTGGATGAGTTTGCGCCATTCGGTTTGGCATTTATCCAAATATTGGCTAGCGCCGATCGGATTGTTTCATGGTGTGTTTATCGGAATGCTCGCTGCCGCTTTAACAGAGGTGTTGAACGTTTGGCCGATTTTAGCGAAGCGGATCGGCGTCGATGATAAAATCGTCATTTTACTTATGGCCATCGCCTTTGGCAAAGTGGCCGGTTCGTTGTTTCATTGGCTTTATTTTGTCGATCACTTTCGCTGACAAAGGGGGAAGGAAACGTGGGATTAAAGTCCGATTATGTCCGCGAGGTGAAGGCGTTTCAGCCTTCTCCCCCATACGCCGCCAATGCGGTAAAAGCGTTTTTTGTCGGTGGGATGTTTTGTGCGTTGGCGCAATGGCTCGCTGATTGGTATGGCGGCACGTTTGCCGCTTCGCCGCTCGAGGCCCATCTGTGGGCGTCTATGGTGATGGCTGGATTGGCGATTGTGCTGACGGCCGTCGGGAAATATGATGATTTCAGCCAATTTGCCGGTGCGGGGGCGACGATGCTCATTACAGGGCTGGCCAATGCGATCGCGAGCGCTGCCATCGAACATCGCAGCGAAGGATGGACGGCCGGGGTGGCCGGGCAGATGTTGAAAGCCGGTGGGGCAGCGGTCATTTATGGTCTGATTGCCGCCTATGTGCTTGGCCTTGTTTGGCCGTGACGAAAAGAGGGATTGGCCATGAAACGTGTCGGAAAGCAGACATGGGTGTTTGACGATGGTGTTTACATCCAAGCGGCCGCTGCCGCGGTCGGGCCGCTTGAAGCCGACGGGCCGCTCGGAAGTTATTTTGATGTTTGCCATCGCGACTTATATTGCGGCGAAGCGACGTGGGAGCTGGCCGAGCGGAGGCTGATGCGGGAGGCGGTGGACTGCTGCTTGCAAAAGGCGGGCGTCTCTGCCGAAGAAGTCGATCTATTTTTGGCCGGTGATTTGTTAAACCAAAATGCGACATCGAATTATGTCGCCCGCGAGCTGCCGATTCCGTTTTTATGCTTGTTCGGCGCCTGTTCGACCTCGATGCAAACGTTGGCGGCAGCCGCTGCGTTTGTCGCTGGTGGATTGGCTGATCGGGCGCTTGCGGCGACAAGCAGTCATAACGCGACGGCCGAACGGCAGTTTCGCTACCCGACTGAGCTTGGGGTGCAAAAGCCGAAAACGGCGACGTTCACCGTCACGGGCGCCGGCGCCGCGCTTGTTGGCCGCGCGCCGGGACGTTGGCGCGTCCGGGCGGCGACGATCGGCAAAGTCGTTGACGCCGGGCTGAAAAACCCACTCGACATGGGGGCGGCGATGGCCCCGGCGGCGGCCGATACGATCGAGCAGCATTTCCGTGACTTAGGCGTCTCGCCGGGCGATTACGATTTGATCGTCACCGGCGACTTGTCGCGCGTCGGCAGCGTCATCGTCCGCGAGTTGCTTGCTGAATCAGGCTACGATGTGACCGACGTTTACAACGATTGCGGGCTGATGATTTACCGGCCAGATCAAAAGGTGTTCGCCGGCGGCAGCGGCTGCGCCTGCTCGGCGGTCGTCACGTACGGGTATTTGCTTCAAGAGCTCGCCCGCGGAACGTTTCGACGCCTGTTTGTCGTCGCTACCGGGGCGCTCTTGAGTCAAACGATGGTGCAGCAAAAACAGTCGATCCCAGCGATCGCTCACGGCGTCGTCATCGAAGCGGCTGGACAGGAGCCGGATTTGCCGCCGTAGGACGCCTTTTATTTGGGAACGATCAGGAGGGAATGTGATATGGAATACGTCCGTGCCTTTCTCGCCGGCGGGCTGCTGTGCGCCATCGTTCAGCTCATCATCGACCGCGGCAAATGGACGCCGGCTGGCGTCGCCGGTTCGCTTGTCGTCTTTGGCGTACTCCTTGGCTTTGGCGGCGTCTATGATCCATTCGTCGCTTGGGCTGGCGCCGGGGCGACGATGCCGCTATGCGGATTTGGGTATTGGTTGGCGAAAGGAGCCATGGCAGAACCGCGGCCGGAGGGATTTGTCGAAACCGGAGCAGCGGTGTTCCGATTTGCCGGCGCCTTGTTCGCTTTTATCGTGGCTGGCTCTTTTGCCGCGGCGCTCACTTGCAAACCGAAAGGGTAGAGATGATGGAAAAACGACGAGTCATTTTAGTAACGGATGGGGACGAGTTCGCCTGCCGGGCGATTGAGCGGGTTGCCGCCGAGATCGGCGGCCGTTGCATTTCCCGCTCGCAAGGCAATCCGACGAAACTGAGCGGTGAACAGTTGGTCGAACTCATTTTGCAAACGCCGCACGATCCAGTGTTTGTCATGTTTGACGATTGCGGCGCCCTCGGGGAGGGGGCCGGAGAGCAGGCGCTTCGCTATGTGGCGACGCATGAGCAAATCCAAGTGCTCGGGGCGCTGGCGGTTGCCTCCAATACGCACCAGCATGAATGGACAAAAGTGCATGTGAGCATCGACCGTGACGGCGTGATGACCGAATATGGGGTCGATAAAGAAGGCTTCCGGGACCTCGAGATCGGGCGGATCAATGGCGATACCGTCTACTGCCTTGACCGGCTGAACATTCCGCTCATCGTCGGCATCGGCGACATCGGCAAAATGGGATACCGAGACCATGCGAAATACGGAGCGCCGATTACGCGCAAGGCGGTCGAGTTGATTCTCGAAAGGAGTGGTGGCCATGCCGGAAAAAGAAAAGAAACCGAAAGCGCCGATCGCGAAGCGGCTCGTTGACAACGCGAAGTTTTTGCAACAGCGGATCGGCGTCGGGACAAGCTTTGATTTAGGCGTGCGGAAAATCTATGTCCTAAACCGGGAAGTACATATTTACTACTGCAACGGTTTATGCGACACGCAATACATTATCGAATTGTTAAAACAAATTGTGCGCGTCAACGATGATGAACGCCAGGCGTCCCAAGCGTGGCAGATCATCGAAAATCGACTCGTTCATCAGCAAGTCAGTCCGGTGACGAGCCTCGACGAAGCGGTTGACAAGCTGCTGTCGGGCTTGATCATCGTCTTGATTGAAGGCGAATCGACCGGATTTGCTGTCGACGTCCGCAGCTATCCGGGTCGGCAGCCGCAAGAGCCGGATACGGAAAAAGTTGTGCGCGGCGCCCGCGACGGCTATGTCGAGAACATCATTGTCAACACGGCGCTCACCCGCCGCCGCATCCGCGACGAGCGGCTGCGCTTTGAAATTTTGCAAGTCGGCGAGCGGTCAAAAACGGACGTATGCATCGCCTATATTCAAGACGTCGCTGACCCGGGGCTTGTTGAACTCGTCAAGAAAGAGTTGCAGCAAATCAACGTCGATGGACTGACGATGGGCGACAAAACAGTCGAAGAGTTTTTAGTCAAGCAAGGATACAACCCGTACCCGCTCGTCCGTTACACCGAGAGGCCAGATGTAGCAGCGACGCACCTGCTTGAAGGGCACGTGCTCATTATGGTTGATACATCGCCAAGCGTCATCATCACGCCGACAACATTTTTTCACCACGTCCAGCATGCCGAGGAATACCGGCAGTCGCCAGGGGTCGGGACGTTTGTGCGCTGGGTGCGGTTTTTAGGCATTTTGACGTCGTTGTTTTTGCTGCCGCTGTGGGTGCTGTTCGTCCTTGAACCGTCGTTGCTGCCCGAATCATGGGCGTTTATTGGGCCGAACAAACAAACGAACATCCCGATCATTGTGCAAATTTTGCTCGCTGATTTTGGGATTGAGTTTTTGCGGATGGCAGCCATTCATACCCCGACGCCGCTATCAACCGCGATGGGTTTGATTGCCGCCGTCTTGATCGGACAAATCGCCATCGATGTCGGGCTGTTTGTGCCGGAAGTGATCTTGTACATTTCGGTGGCGGCGATCGGTTCCTTTGCGACGCCAAGCTATGAGTTGAGCGTGGCGAATAAGATTTCTCGATTGGCATTGGTCATTCTTGTCGCCTTGTTTAAAGTGCCCGGGCTCGTCATTGGCACGACCGTTTATTTGCTTTGGCTCGCCAGCATCCGCTCGCTTAATACGCCGTACTTATGGCCGTTCATCCCGTTCGATCCAGCGGCATTTATGCAAATTGTCGTCCGCCGTTCGGTTGCCGGAGCGAGAGTGCGCCCGAGCATCGTTCACCCGCAAGACCGGCAAAAACAGCCGTCATGACGCGAACGATCCATTTGGAAGCGGCCGTTTCCACCTATTGGCGGCCGCTTTTTTCGTTTTAGCGCTATTGCAACTTTTTTATAATTATGATAAGTTATATTTAATTGCTTGCACTGATGGTGCTTGCCTCAGTGCTTCGCACGTTTGCACGGGCGGAATGGGCATGGCCCAGCGCGGGGTGTGCGGCCTTCCGTTTCAAGGCAGAGCCGATGGCGCTTTGCGGTTTTCCATTTTGTAAAGGCAGTTGCCGATTTTGCAAACTGTCTTTTTTGCTTTTGCCATGCGATTTCGATAGAGGAATGAGGGGTTTGCGATGTTTCTTCACGGGACAAGCCGCGTGAATGAACAAGGGCATTTGGAAATCGGCGGCGTCGATGTGGTCGAGTTGGCCAAAACGTATGGCACGCCGCTTTATATTTATGACGTTGCGTTGATCCGCGCTCGGGCGCGCGCGTTTAAAGAAGCGTTCCAGCGCCACGGCGTGCGGGCGCAAGTCGCGTATGCGAGCAAGGCGTTTTCCGCCGTCGCCATCGTGCAGCTGGCCGCTGAGGAGGGATTGTCGCTTGACGTCGTCTCAGGCGGTGAGCTGTATACGGCGCTTGCGGCCGGTTTTCCGCCTGAGCGCATCCATTTTCATGGCAACAACAAAAGCCGGGACGAATTGGCGATGGCGCTTGAACACGGCATCGGCTGCATCGTTGCCGACAACTTTTACGAACTCGAGCTGATCGAAGAGCTGGCGGAGTCATCCGGTCGGACGGTGCCGGTTTTGCTCCGCGTGACGCCGGGGGTCGAGGCGCATACGCACGATTACATTTTAACCGGGCAAGAAGATTCAAAGTTCGGCTTTGACTTAAACAACGGTCAGGCGGACGAGGCGTTTCGCCGTGTCATGGCATCGGCCGCGTTTCAGCTGCTCGGCGTTCATTGCCATATCGGCTCGCAAATTTTTGAAACAGCTGGGTTTGTGCTCGCGGCGCAAAAAGTGTTTGCCAAGCTGGCGGAGTGGAACAAGGCGCACGGATTTGTCCCAGCGGTTGTCAATCTTGGCGGAGGCTTTGGCATCCGCTATACGGAGGAAGACGACCCGATTCCGGTGACAGCGTACGTCGACTGCATCGTGGAAGAGGTGAAAAGGCAGGCCGAAGCTTGCCGCTTGCCGTTGCCGGAAATTTGGATCGAGCCGGGCCGGTCGCTCGTGGGTGATGCCGGAACGACGATTTATACGATCGGTTCGCGCAAAGAGGTGCCCAACGTCCGCACCTATATTGCCGTTGACGGCGGCATGAGCGACAACATCCGTCCGGCGCTTTACGGAGCGAAATACGAAGCCGCGCTCGCCAACCGGGTGTTCGGCGAGCCGACGGAAGTCGTATCGATCGCCGGGAAGTGTTGCGAGTCAGGCGACATGCTCATTTGGGACATCGCCCTGCCGGAAGCGAAGCCGGGCGATTATTTGGCCGTTTTTTGCACCGGCGCTTACGGCTATTCCATGGCGAACAATTACAACCGTCTGCCGCGCCCAGCCGTTGTGTTCGTTGAAAACGGCGACGCCCAGCTCGTTGTGAAACGGGAGACATATGAAGATTTGATCCAATATGATTTGCCTTTGAAAACGAAAGTGAAAAAGTGAAGGCCGCCGGTTGGGAAGAGAACGGCCTTCACAAAAAAAAGGCGCCCGCTGCCTTTTTTGGGGCGCCTTCTTTCATTGTTGATTTGAGGAAAATGCTGATTTGATCGCGTTCCAAATTTCTTTGAAGATGTCGATCAGATTTTGAATGAACGTTTTCCCTTCTTCTGACTGCAAAAACGCCGATAGCTGTTCTTTCGCCTTGCCCAGCTGATCGTTCACTTGATCCCAATTAATATGGGCGTTTTGCATTTTATGGAAAAGGGAAATCAGGTTGTTGATTTCATTCTCGCTCAGCGTAATGCCAAGGTCGTTGGCGATTTTTTCAATAAGGGCGCGCAAATCAGCGTCCGTCTGCGGTGGGTTGTTGGCGATTTCTTGTTTGATTTTCGCCAGCAGGGCGACCGCTTTGTCCGCGCCGATCGAATCGGCGAGCTTCGCCGTCTGCACCATTTCCTCGTTCGCCACTTTTTTGACATCATCAGGGATGGCTTGGTCCGAGGAAATTTCATACGCCTTCATCAGCCCCGTCAGCGCTGCGGTGCCGGAAACCGGGAACGGAGCGGTGATGTAAATATCGGCATCTTTCACCCCTGCGGTGATCAAGGCGTTTGTATACATCTCTTTCGTCACCCATGTGATGTTGTGCGTTTCGACATGAAGCCCCGAGCCGGGCTCTTTTATCGTGATCATCGACGACGAGATGGCGCGCGTGCCGATTTGCGCTTTCGGAATGAGTCCGTCCAAATATTTATGCTCCTCAACGTTTGAAACGGTGATCGTTTGCGCCCCGTCCGGCGCCTTCATTTCGTCGAGCACTTTTTGCTTTTGTTCATTCGTTAAGTTTTCCCCGAGCGTCACAATGACATCGCCCGGCGCGGCATCGGCCGCTGCGATGCCCGGAGATGCCAGCAGCACCGCCCAAAGCAGCGATGAAGCGATCGTTCGTTTCACATAGCTCGCCTCCTGTTTACGAAAATGCATTACCATTATACCGTACGCTCGCCTGCTTGGCTATCGGAAAAACGCGACGCGGTCAGGCGGCGTGCGAATTTGAAAAGACATTTTTTCTTTTGTTTCACTTGGCCATCATGGTATGATAAAAGCAGTTTCGATGTCGAAAAGGAGCTGGATGCTTGTGGCAAAAAAAGGATATATTCTAATGGAAAACGGCGGGAAAATCGAGTTTGAACTGTTCCCAAACGAGGCGCCGGTGACGGTGGCCAATTTTGAGAAGCTCGCAAACGAAGGCTTTTATAACGGGTTGACGTTCCACCGCGTCATCCCTGGATTTGTCAGCCAAGGAGGATGTCCACGCGGCAACGGAACGGGCGATGCCGGCTATACGATCCCGTGCGAGACGGACAACAATCCACACCGACATGTCACCCGCGCGATGTCAATGGCGCACCGCGGCCGCGACACCGGCAGCTGCCAGTTCTTTATCGTCCACGAGCCGCAGCCGCACTTGGATGGGGTGCACACCGTCTTTGGCCAAGTGACATCGGGCATGGACGTCGTGAAGACGATGAAAAACGGCGACGTGATGAAGGAAGTGAAAGTATTTGACGAACCGTAAACAGCGCATGAGCGAGGATGATCGGACTGTTCGAAACAACTGGCGCTTGTTTTTCTTTTTGCTTGCGGCCAGCCTGTTGTGGGGAGCGGCGTATTGGATTTGGGTTGCGGAATGATGATGCAGGGCGTTTCGTGTGGTATAATGAACATAACGATATAGTGATGCATCCTTCGGGGCAGGGTGAAATTCCCGACCGGCGGTGATGGGGCTTTCCGCCCCTCAGCCCGCGAGCCGAAAGGCAGGATCCGGTGCGATTCCGGAGCCGACAGTATAGTCTGGATGGGAGAAGGATGCCAATATGCGCACGGCTGTTTTCGGCCGGTTCAGACCGCGTGGGCAGCGTCTGTCGGCCGACTAGGCATGGTAGTATCTTTTGTTTCCGACCGGCCGGTATAGCCTGCTTGGCGAACATGTGTTTGTTTGCGCATCATTGGTCATTCTCTCATCGATGAGCCCCCGGGGACATCCCGGGGGTTTCATTTTTATTGAAGGAGGGAGTGCGGTGCATAACGATGAACATTATATGCGGCTCGCTCTCGATGTGGCCAAAGCTGGAGTCGGGCAAACGTCTCCCAATCCTGCAGTTGGCGCGGTCGTTGTCAACGGTGGGACGGTTGTTGGGCTTGGCGCCCATTTGAAAGCGGGTGAGCCGCACGCGGAAGTCTATGCGATCCGCATGGCTGGCGAGAAGGCGCGCGGTGCGACGGTGTACGTGACGCTTGAGCCGTGCAGCCATTATGGAAAAACGCCGCCATGTGCCGATTTGCTCATCCAGGCGGGCGTCCGTCGCGTCGTCGTTGCCACGACCGACCCGAATCCGCTTGTCGCGGGAAAAGGGATTGCCAAGCTGCGCCAAGCGGGCATTGACGTTGATGTTGGCGTATTAAAAGACGAAGCGGACGAATTGAATCGGATGTTTTTCCACTATATCGCCGCAAAAACGCCGTTTGTCACGTTGAAGTTCGCATGCAGCCTCGATGGCAAAATCGCGACGGCGACGGGGGAAAGCAAATGGATTACATCAAGCGCGGCGCGTGAGGATGTCCATCGCCTTCGTGCGCAACATGACGCCATTTTGGTCGGCGTCAACACCGTTTTGACCGACAACCCGAAGCTTACCGTCCGCTTTGGGGAAAAGCGGAAAAATCCGCTGCGCATCATTTTGGATACAAAATTGCGTACACCGCTTGACGCCCATGTCGTCGCTGACAAGGAAGCAGAAACGTGGATCATCACCGGCGGCGTCAGTCGGGAACAAGCGGCGGCGTATGAGCGCCTTGGGGTGCGCGTATTTTCAATGCCGACGGCCCAGATCGATGTCCGCGATGTGCTCCGTCTGCTTGGGGAGCAGGGAGTCATGTCGCTGTTTGTCGAAGGCGGCTCGCGCGTTCATGACAGCTTCCTCCGCGCGGGAGCAGTCAATGAGGTCATCGCCTATATCGCTCCGAAGCTGATCGGCGGCCGCGGGGCGCCGACGCCGGTCGGCGGCCTTGGCTTCGCCCGGCTTGCTGAAGCGGTGGAGCTTGACATCCGCCGCATCGAGACGATCGGCCCGGACATCAAAATCGTCGCCGCGCCGAAACGGAAGGAGGAATCGTTGTGTTCACTGGCATTATTGAAGAGATCGGCACGATCGAACAAATGAAGCAAACCGGCGACGCCATCGTGATGACGATTGGCGCCAAGCGGGTGCTCGAAGATGTGCGGCTTGGCGACAGCATCGCCGTCAACGGCGTCTGCTTGACCGTCACATCGTTCACCGAACGGCAGTTTACGATCGATGTCATGCCGGAGACGGTGAAAGCGACGGCGCTAAAAACATTAAAGCCGGGATCGAAGGTGAATTTGGAGCGGGCAATGGCGGCTGGGGGACGGTTTGGCGGCCATTTCGTCACCGGGCATGTGGACGGCGTCGGGCGCATCATCCGGCAGTGGCCGAAAGCGAACGCCGTCTACTATGAAATCGAAGTGCCGGCCTCGCTGCGCGCCTATATGATTGAGAAAGGATCGGTCGCTGTCGATGGGACGAGCTTGACGATTTTCGGTCTGAGCGAGCGCACGTTCATCGTTTCACTCATTCCGCATACGCGTGAGGCGACGATTTTAGGCGAAAAGCGGCCGGGCGATCTCGTCAATATCGAGTGCGACATGATCGGCAAGTACGTCGCCGCTTTCCTCAACGCGAAAGCGACGCCGACCTCCAAATTGACGGTCGAATTTTTGGAGCAGCACGGCTATAAATAGTGGAAAAGGGGGCAAGCTTGATGTTTGACACGATTGAAGCAGCGCTTTCGGCGCTGAAAAACGGAGAAGTGATCATCGTTTGCGATGACGAAGACCGCGAAAATGAAGGCGATTTTGTCGTGCTGGCCGAAAAAGCTACGCCGGATGTCATTAACTTTATGATCACTCATGGCCGCGGGCTCGTCTGCGTGCCGATTACGGAGGAATTGGCGGAGCGGCTCGAGCTTGAGCCGATGGTCACTCATAACACGGACGCGCATGGCACAGCGTTTACGGTGAGTGTCGACTACAAAACGACAACGACGGGAATCAGCGCCTACGAGCGGGCGGCGACGATTCAGGCGCTGCTTGATCCGAATGTGAAAGCGAGCGATTTTAAACGTCCTGGCCACGTTTTTCCGTTGATTTCGAAAAAGGGGGGCGTTCTTCGGCGCGCCGGCCATACAGAAGCGGCGGTTGATTTGGCCCGTTTGTGCGGCGCGAAGCCGGCCGGCGTCATTTGCGAAATCATTAAAGAGGACGGGACGATGGCTCGCGTTCCTGATTTGCGGCAAATCGCCGATCAGTTCAGATTGAAAATGATCACGATCAAAGATTTGATCGCCTATCGGAGCCAGCGGGAAAAGCTCGTGAAACGGGAGGTGGACGTTTGGCTGCCGACCGAATTCGGCGAATTTCGCGCCATCGGCTACACAAACGTGCTCGACGGAAAAGAGCATGTGGCGCTTGTCAAAGGAGAGATCATCCCGGATGAGCCGATCTTGGTGCGCGTCCATTCCGAATGCTTAACTGGCGATGTGTTTGGCTCGTACCGGTGCGACTGCGGTCCGCAGCTGCATGCGGCGCTCAGGCAAATCGAGGCGGAAGGGCGCGGGGTGTTGCTTTACATGCGCCAAGAAGGGCGCGGCATCGGCCTTATGAACAAGTTGCGCGCTTACAAGTTGCAGGAGCAAGGTTATGATACGGTCGAAGCGAACGAAAAACTGGGCTTCCCCGCCGATTTGCGCGATTATGGCATCGGGGCGCAAATTTTGAAAGATCTTGGCGTGACGAAAATGCGCCTGCTCACGAACAACCCGCGCAAAATCGCCGGCTTAAAAGGGCATGGACTCGAAGTCGTTGAACGGGTGCCCATTCAGATGCCAGCGAAAAAGGAAAATGAAAAATATTTGCGCACGAAACATGAAAAATTAGGACATATGCTTCATTTTTAATGATGGGAGGAGCAACGAACATGCGCATCATTGAAGGAAACTTAGTCGGCACCGGATTGAAAATCGGCATCGTCGTCTCTCGTTTTAACGAATTCATCACGGGCAAGCTTTTATCTGGGGCGATCGACGGCTTGACGCGCCATGGCGTGAGCGACAGCGACATCACTGTCGCCTGGGTGCCGGGTGCGTTTGAAATCCCGCTTGTGGCGAAAAAAATGGCGGAATCGAAGCAGTTTGACGCTGTCATTACGCTTGGCGCCGTCATCCGTGGGGCAACGAGCCATTTTGACTACGTCTGCAGCGAGGCGGCCAAAGGCGTCTCCCACGCGGCGCTTGCAAGCGGTGTTCCGGTCATTTTCGGCGTGTTGACGACGGACACCATTGAACAGGCGATCGAGCGGGCCGGCACGAAAGCGGGCAATAAAGGATGGGAAGCGGCGGTGTCGGCGATCGAAATGGCGAACGTCTTGCGGACGCTTGCGTAATTTGCGTAAAAAGGCATGAAATGGTTCACAATATCGGTGAGAATGTTTATAATACGTATAGAGAAAATGACAAAAACTTTTCCATTTCGGAAAAGCGTTTGTCGATAATGAGGGATTTTTATGTTAATCCGTTACCGAAAAAACTATGAGAAAATCGCCATGGGACTGTTGTCGTTTATGCCGACGGAAAAAGACCTGAAACGGCTGCAGCAGACGATGAAACAGTATGAAACAAACAACGATTGGCAGCTGTTTTTATGGAAAGAAGGGGATGACATCGTCGGCATTATCGGCGTCCTGTTGCGCGCTCCTGATGTTGTGGAAATCCAGCACATCAGCGTCAATCCGTCACACCGCCACCAAGGGATCGGAAAACAGATGGTCAAGGCATTGAAAGAGGTGTACCCGGGCCGCCGATTGTGCGCCAACGAGTGGACCGCCTCGTTTTTCGATAAATGCCATGCGTGCAACGAATAACGAAACTAGCGCGGCGCCGCGCTCAGGCGGGCGGCGGAGGGGGAGGGAAGCCAACTCCTTCCGCTTTGGCCCGTTTTTTTTGTTCGCGTGCGGCGATGACGTCCGAGCGGTCGCGGCGCCGGTGTTTATCCACAAGATCAAGGTTGGCTAGGTCGCTGGCTTGCCCCCAAACGAGCTGCCGGCGGGCGCAGGCGGCCTGGCATTGCTCATAAAGGGAACGGTCGCGAATCGGCAGTTCGACGCTTTCGTACGGTTCGCCGCGAGTGATCCGCCCAGCCGTCTCGTCGAGCAAGCGGGCGAGCGCCTCGTCATCGAGGCCGAGCCGCCGGATCATCTCTTGCGCTTCGTCAAGCAGCGCCCGCGCCCGTCGAATGAGGCGCAGCGCTCCCAAGACGTTGCCGCGCCGGTAATGGTAAAAAGCGACCGCCATTTGAATGAGCACAAGCCAACCTTTGTTTCGACCGTCTTGTTTCCAATGTTCCTCCAAAATTTCGTGGCATTCAAAATAATCGCGGTCGCTATGGAAATGGACCAAATACTCGATATACGCTTTTGGATACATCGGCCATCGTTCCTTTCAAAAGTGGGCCGCGCCATGTGAAGGCGGACGGCTCTTCTTCGATTATACGGCTTCGGCGGCCTGCGGCGCAAAAAAGAGACTGTTTTCCGTTCGCTTCGCCGCTTCGTTATGATACAATAAATGTACTGCAGCTGGAGACGAGCCTACCGGGCGGTGGTTCTGGAAAAAATGGTGGGATGGATGTGCAATTGCCGTACAACGTCAAAATCGAAGCATTTGAAGGGCCGCTTGATCTGCTTTTGCATTTGATCAACCGCTATGAAATTGATATTTACGATATTCCGGTCGCGCAAATTACGGAGCAGTATATGGCGTACATTCACGCCATGCAGGAGCTTGAGTTGGATATCGCCAGCGAATATTTAGTGATGGCGGCCACCTTGCTTGCGATCAAAAGCAAAATGCTGTTGCCGCCCTCCAATGAGGAAGCTGTCGACGGCGACATCGAGTGGGGCGATGACGGGGACCCGCGCGAGGAGCTGACGCAGCGGCTGCTTGAATATAAAAAGTTTAAAGAGGCGGCGCGCGAACTGAAGCGGCGCGAAGAGGAGCGGGCGCTTTTGTTTACAAAGCCGCCGAGCGACTTAAGCGCATACGCGGATGAGAAAAAGGCGGCGCCGCTGGATGTGAACGTATACGATATGCTTGGCGCCTTGTCGAAGCTGTTGCGCCGCAAAAAACTGCAAAAACCGATGCGGGCGAAAATCTCCCGCCAAGATATTTCCGTCGAACAGCGCATGGCGGAAATTTTGCACGAACTAAAGCAGGCGAACGGGCGGAAAAACTTTTACGAGCTGTTTCCGTCCTACGATCGTTCGTATATCGTCGTGACGTTTTTGGCCATTTTAGAGTTGATGAAGCAAGACGAAATCATCGTTGAGCAAGAACGGAATTTCAGCGATTTGTTTCTTGCGGTGAAACCAGCCGGTTGAGGCGGTGCGGTTTGGCCGCGGCGGTTCGCTGCGGCGGGCCGCTTTTCTTTTGTTGTTTGTTTGCCCATGCCATGATAAGGCGGAGAGTTGACTCACATTGGGGTGAGAAGACTTGGGAAACGACGAAAACAGGAGGAAAGGAGGAGGGGCGCCAACGAGTTTGGCGTGGCAGAAGGGCGATGGAACAAAACGAAAGAGAAAAAAAGGGCGCCGGCGCGCTCAAGCCGGCGAAGGCGATTGTCGAAGCGCTGTTGTTTGCTGCCGGTGACGAAGGGCTGTCGCTTTCACAAATTGCCGCTGTGTTGGAAGTCAGCGAGCTAGAGGCGAAAGCGGTGATCGAGGAGCTTCAACAAGACTGCCGACGGGAAGAGCGCGGCATCCAGCTTGTCGAACTTGGCGGCGTGTTTTTGTTGGCGACAAAAAAAGAACACGCCCCCTATTTAAAGAAGTTGGTCGAAGCGCCGGGAGCATCGCCGCTGTCGCAGGCGGCGCTTGAGACGCTCGCCATTATCGCATACCGCCAACCGATTACACGCGCGGAGATTGAGGAAATTCGCGGCGTAAAAAGCGACAAGCCATTGCAGACGCTGATGGCACGGGCGCTCATTAAAGAGGTTGGACGAGCCGAAGGAACCGGGCGGCCGATTTTGTACGGGACAACCCCGGAATTTCTCGATTATTTCGGGCTAAAAACGCTCGAGGAGCTGCCGCCGCTGCCGGAATGGGCGGACGATGGCGAATCCGAGCGGGAAGCGGATTTATTTTTCGAAAAATTAGCAGAAAATTTGAGCGATGGGCAGCCGGAATATGGTAAACTAAAGAAAAATGGCTGATCGGGAAGGAGAGCGCTCATGAACGTTTGCCGCCTGTACGGTGAAGAGCTGCAAAAGTCGCAATCGAACACGTTTGAAGACTATTTCAACCGCTCGGAAGTCACGTACCGCGACGGGGGCGAAGAGCGGACGCTGTCTGTGTTGTATTTGCGCCATTTTGAGGCGGCGCTGCTTGATTGGCTGCCGTATGAAAGCGATCCACTGTTTACGGCTAACGGGCGCGACATTCATTTGCGCGACATTATTGCTCTTGTCTGTTTATGGAAAAATCCGGCGTATCGGCAGCGAAAGCGCGTCTATATTCACGATGAAGAGGAATTGCGCCGTTATTTTGCCGAGGTAGACGCCAAAACGTTGCAGGCGCTTGTCAGCGAATGGGCGGAAACCGGCGAGTGCCGCTTGCCTGAACGGTCGGCGTAACGAGAAAATGCGGTTGGCGCCGCGTTTTCTGTGCGTCCGGACAAGGAAACCGTTTGGTGCAGCCGGCGGTTTGCCAAAGTAGCCTGCCTTTTTCAGAAAAAAGGGGGGCTGACCCAAAACGCGAATATGTTTTGGGTCAGCCCGATTTTTTTTGAGCGGTTTATCTATGGCTCATTTGCAGACCCGCCGCAGGGAAGCATTGCGGCGATTCTGTTCTTCCTTGCTGTCTTTTCCTATGATGACTGCCCTCGCTCCTCTATGTATGAGCGGCCGGGAATTTGGGTGAATGCGGACAAGAACGATTTCCCCATGACAGCATACGATATGGCGAACAAAACAGGAGGAGGTTTTTACCAAATGGACGATCAGGTGTTGTTCGCCCAATATGCGGCTAGGGTGAACGAATGGGGAAATCAAGTCAAGGAGACGCTCGCTTTGCGTGGGGCAAGCACGGATGGCGCTTCGTCGCTGCTCGAGTTTATTGCCGAGCATGACGGCGAGTGGACGGAAGAGGCCGTCCGCGAGCTTCAGCGCCTTGCCGATGACGTGTATGTCGGTGCGCTTCGCCAGTATGTCATGGAAGCGGCTGCGTGGGGAAGACAAGTTGAACAGGCGCTGTCTGCACGCAGGATGGCTGAGGATGTTGGGCTTTCGTCTTTGTTGGCGTACATCGATGGACACGGCGATGAATGGACCGAAGAAGCGATTTACGAGCTCCAGCGTCTTGTCGATGACGTATACACTCGGGCCGTCCGCCTGGCTGATTCGTCAGCTGCCGAGCGGGAAGAAGAGGCGACGCAAGAACAAGTCGAAGGGGAATCGGTGTCGCCTGAACTGGAGAGTGAAAACAAAGAGAACGAAGACGGATGGCTTGACACCAGCGGGACGGCAGAGCGGGTTGAGGACGCAAAAGAGCCGGCTTTTATGGCGGAGCTCTCCGACTCGCTGCCTGATATAGCTGACGGCGAGCCGGGTCAAGCGGACAACGTGACCGATGGAAAGCGACGCTGGGTGGATGCGGACGACGGCGGTGAGCCGCGTCAACAAGCAGCGCCCGGCCGTCATGTCTTGCCGCCGTTGCCGTACCGTTATGATGCGCTCGAGCCGCATATTTCCGAAGAAATCATGCGCCTCCACCATACGAAGCATCATCAAAGCTATGTCGACGGTCTCAATCAGGCGGAGCGGATGATGGCCGAGGCGCGCCGGACGAACAATTTTGATCTGTTGAAACATTGGGAGCGGGAAGCGGCGTTCCACGGCTCCGGGCATTATTTGCACACTATCTTTTGGTACAACATGCATCCAGAGGGCGGCGGCGAGCCGCGCGGGGAGCTGCGGGCGCAAATCGAGCGCGATTTTGGCAGCTTTGCCGCCTTTCGCCGTCATTTCACCGAAGCGGCGAAAAGCGCCGAAGGGGTCGGCTGGGCGCTGCTCGTTTGGGCGCCGCGAGCGCACCGGCTGGAAATTTTGCAGGCGGAAAAACACCAGCTCATGGCGCAATGGGATGTGATCCCGCTTCTTGTGCTTGATGTGTGGGAGCATGCCTACTATTTGCAATACAAAAATGATCGGGCGGCGTACATCGAACATTGGTGGAACGTCGTCAACTGGCGCAACGTTGAAGAGCGCTTTCATGAGGCGCGGAAGCTTCGTTGGCAGCCGTTTTAAACGGGCGGGGGGGAACCCCCTGCCCGTTTTTTTTGGGAGAGCAGGCGCTGCGATCCATCAGGACACCTGTCCGTCTTTTCGGGGAGCGGCTTTCTCTTTGCAGGGAAATGTCATCAATGCGCCCAGCGCAAGCGCCGGAGCGGATCGTTCAGGGCTGTCTCCCCTTGCAACGGCATTTTTTCATCATATTTGTCCCATCGACGCATACACTTGTACAAAACGCGGCTTTGGGGTTCAGCCTGTTTCCGCCGCGATGTTTCTTCGGCTGCGGCCCGTTCAGCCTAATCGGAAAGGAGGAACAGGCGATTCCTCCCCGCTCCTTAAAGGAGGGGGATCCTCGCCGATATGAGATGAATAAGCAGAAGCGGCTCATTGCGCTCATTCTTGCACTCGCTGCGGGGATTATGGCATTTGTTCCAGAGCGGATGCGCGCTATGGATGGGGTGAGCGCAAAAAGCGCGATTTTGATAGAGCAGCATTCCGGGCGGGTTTTGTTTGCCAAGGATGCCTATACAAAACGGCGCATCGCCAGCATTACGAAAATTATGACCGCCATTTTGGCGATTGAATCGGGGAAGATGGACGACACGGTGACGGTCAGCGCCCGCGCTGTCCGGACCGAAGGGTCGTCAATTTACTTGCGCCAAGGGGAGAAAATCAAACTGCGCGATTTGGTATATGGGCTGATGCTTCGTTCCGGCAACGACGCGGCGGTGGCCATCGCTGAACATGTCGGCGGCAGCGTCGAAGGATTTGTTTTTTTAATGAACCAAAAAGCGGCTGAAATCGGGATGCGTGATACCGAGTTTGCCAATCCGCACGGGTTGGATGACGCGGAAAACCACTACTCAACCGCGTACGATATGGCGATGCTCATGCAATATGCGATGAAAAACAAAGAGTTTCGGCGCATCTCGGGGACGAAGGTGTACCGCGCCCCCGCTCCGCCCGGCGAAGACGGCGCGCGTGTGTGGCGAAATAAAAACAAGTTGTTGACAAGTCTTTACGAATATTGCACCGGCGGCAAAACCGGCTATACGAAACGGGCCCATCGCACGCTCGTGACGACGGCGTCCAAAGGCGGCGTCGATTTGATCGCTGTGACGTTGGATGCACCGGACGATTGGAATGATCATATCGCGATGTACGAATATGGATTTTCTCATTATCACATCGCCAAAGTGAGCAGCGAGCGGGTGGTCGACAAAATTTCTGATCCGTTTTACCGCGGGCGGCTGCAGGCGGTCCGCGATTTGCGATATCCGGTGACCGATAAAGAGGAGAGCGGGCTGCGGGTGAAAGTGTATTTGCTGAAGCCGCGCAAGGGGTGGGAAAAATACCCAGAACGGGCGCCGACAGAGGTCGGAAAGGCGGTGCTTTATTTGCATCAAAAGGCGGTTGATTCGGTGCCGCTGCTGTATGAACCGGGAAAGGAAGGAAGCGGCCGAGGGTTTTTATGGCAAGCATTTCGCTTTTTAGGTGTGAGAAGCGATGGTTAACCTCATTTGGGTGATGATGGCGGTCATTGGCATCGTCTTTGCGGCGGCCAACGGCACGATGGACGAAGTGAACAAAGCGGTGTTTGAAAGCGCCAAAGAAGCGGTGACGATCAGCATCGGCATGGTCAGCATTTTAGTGTTTTGGCTCGGGCTGATGGCGATCGCTGAACGCGCCGGCTTGCTTGACAAAGCGGCGCGCCTGTTTATGCCGCTCGTACGCCGCTTGTTTCCAGAGGTGCCGCCCGGCCATCCCGCGCTCGGCTATATCGTCTCGAATATGGTCGCCAACATGTTCGGCCTTGGCAATGCGGCGACGCCGATGGGCATAAAGGCGATGGAGCAGCTAAAAAAGCTCAACGGCGGCCGCGACGAGGCTAGCCGGTCGATGGTGACATTTTTGGCCATGAACACATCAGGCATTACGCTCATTCCGGCGACCGTCATCTCGATCCGAATGACGTACGGTTCAGCGGCGCCGAGCGAGATCATTGGGACGACGATCGTCGCCTCGACGATTTCGACGATTGGGGCGGTATTGATTGACCGGTACTATTATTGGAAACGGATGCGGAAAGGCAGGAATCCATAATGGCCATCGTCCAACTTCTTTCTGTTTGGATGATCCCTGCGCTCATCGCTTTTATTTTGCTTTACGGTACAGCAAAGAAAGTGCCGACGTACGAAGCGTTTGTGGAAGGCGGCAAGGAAGGGATCGAGATCGCGTTTTCGCTCATCCCGTATTTGGTCGGCATGTTGGTGTCGGTCGCCATTTTCCGAGCCTCAGGGGCGCTTGATGCCATGATGGAAGTGATCAAACCGCTGGCTGATGCCATTGGACTGCCGGCCGAAGTCGTTCCGCTTGCGGCTCTCCGCACGCTTTCCGGCACGGCGGCGCTCGGCATGACGACCGATTTGATCGCTACTTACGGCCCGGATTCGTTCATCGGGCGCCTTGCTTCTACGATCCAAGGCAGTACGGAGACGACGCTTTACGTGCTCACCGTCTATTTTGGCGCCGTCGGCGTCAAAAAAATGGGCGATGCGTTAAAAGTCGGCATTTTGGCCGATATTCTCAGCTTTATTGTTTCTGTTTTCATCGTTTTGTTTGTATTCGGGCGCTAGCGGCGCCTTTTTTCGTTCCCGCCGTCCGGCGGGTTTTTTGTTTGCAAAGGGAACGGGAAAGGTGAAAAATAAAAGTGCCGCACTTGTATCTGTTAGACGGAAAGGGTAAGATGATGAAAGAGGTGAGAGAGAATGGAACGGTTGCAAAAAGTGATCGCCCGCGCCGGCATCGCGTCAAGGCGCAAGGCGGAAGAACTCATTTTGCAAGGGCGGGTGAAAGTGAACGGCCGCGTCGTCAAGGAGCTTGGCGTCAAGGTCGGGCCGCGCGATGATGTCGAAGTCGACGGCATCCCGATCGAGCGCGAAGAGCCGGTGTATTATTTGCTGTACAAGCCGCGCGGGGTGATTTCCAGCGTCAAAGATGACAGAGGCCGCAAAGTGGTGACCGATTTTTTCAAAGATCTGGACAAACGCATTTATCCGATCGGGCGGCTTGACTACGATACGTCTGGACTGCTTTTGTTGACGAATGACGGCGACTTTGCCAACCTGCTTATGCACCCGCGGTATGAAATTGAAAAAGTGTACATTGCCAAAGTGAAAGGCATTCCAACACACGAGCAGCTGAAACGGCTCGAACAAGGAGTGCAGTTGGAAGATGGCATGACGGCGCCAGCCAAAGTGAAGCTGCTCTCCGCCGACCGGAAGAAGGGGACAGCCATTGTGGAAATCCGTATCCACGAAGGACGAAACCGGCAAGTGCGCCGCATGTTTGAGGCGATCGGCTGCGAGGTGCTGAAGCTGAAGCGGGAGCGGTACGCGTTTCTCGATTTGAAAGGGCTGCGCCCCGGCGAATACCGCGAGCTGACGCCGCATGAGGTGAAGTTGCTGCGCGTCCTTGCCCAATCCGGGGGAAGAAAATGACGAAGATTGTCACATAACGTTCATATCCTTGCGCATAAACGAGCGAGGGACTTTGCTATAATGGAAAATGGGAGATTGTGAACCGCTTGCCTCCCCCTCTAGCGTTGGCTGTGGGGGAGGAGAAACGTAAAGGGGTTTGAACGATGAAAAAACAACAGCGCTTAGTGATGAGGACAGCGATTTTGCTCGTGTTGCTCGCGGCGATCGGCTATACGATTTACACGAATTTTTTCACGGAGAAAACGGCTGTCGCTGTTGGTTCGACGGCGCCTGATTTTGTGCTGACCGATTTGAAAGGGCATGAACATCGTCTTTCAGACTATCGCGGCAAAGGCGTTTTTTTGAACTTTTGGGGAACGTGGTGCAAGCCGTGCGAGCGGGAGATGCCGTATATGAACGAGCTGTACCCGATTTACAAAAAACAAGGGGTTGAAATTTTGGCTGTCAATGTCGGTGAACCGAAGTTGAGCGTTGAAAAATTCGCGGAACGGTTCGGCCTGACATTTCCGATTGTGATCGACCGTCAAGATCAAGTATTGAACGCCTATAACGTCGGGCCGCTGCCGACAACGTTTTTGATTGACAAAAACGGCGAAGTAAAACAAATCATTACCGGAACGATGACGAAAGAAGACATCGAACGGCATCTAGAAAGCATCAAACCGTAAGGAGTTTTGCGCCATGGAACACGTCAAATGCGAATGCGGCCATGTCAATCCGCACGGCACGGCGTTTTGTGAGTCGTGCGGCAAGCCGCTTGCCGATTTGGGAGAAAAACTGATTTTGGACATGCGCTACGAAGGAAGCGCGCGCCGATCGCAAACGTACAAAAAAACGATGATCGACCAAATTTGGGCGTTTTTCTCGTCGGTCAAAGTCGGGGTGGCGCTCATCGTCATCACGCTCATCGCTTCGGCGATCGGCACGATTTTCCCTCAGCAAATGTATATTCCGCCGAACGTCGATCCGGCGGAGTATTATAAGCAGCAGTACGGCTGGGCAGGGAAGCTGTATTATGAGCTCGGCTTTAACAACTTGTACGGCTCATGGTGGTACATTTTGCTCATCGCCTTAATCGGCGTTTCGCTTGTCATTTGCAGCTTGGACCGGGTCGTTCCGCTTTACCGCGCCTTGAAGCGGCAAGGGGTGAAGCGCCATCCGCGCTTTTTAGAGCGGCAGCGGTTGTTTGGCGTCTCGCATGTGAGCGATCTCGACAAGACGATGGCTGTGTTGAAAGAACGGCTGGTTGCGCGGCGCTACCATGTCCGCGAGGAAGACGGGCATTTGCTCGCTGAAAAAGGGCGTTTTTCCCGCTGGGGGCCGTACGTCAATCATATCGGCCTCATCATTTTCTTGATCGGGGCGATGCTTCGTTCCGTTCCTGGCATGTACATCGATCGGGTGATGTGGATTCCGGAAGGGGAGACGAAAGAAATTCCTGGGACGAACGGCCGCTACTTTTTAAAGAGTGAAAAATTTATTTTTGAAACATATGAGAAAGGCAAAGACAACGAAGTGTTCAACGCTGCCATCGACCGCGTCGGCAACGGGATGATCGCCAAAAACTATCAAACAAACGTCGTGTTGTATAAGCGCGTCGGTCCTGTGATCCCCGGCGCCAAGCCGAAGCTTGAAAAAGTGAAGGAGTATCCGATTCGCGTCAACGAGCCGCTGGAGTTCGACCATTATGCGCTCTACCAAGTCGATTTCCGCTTGAATGAGCCGAAAGCGATGTCATTTCAGTTGGCGGACAAGCAGTCGGGGAAAACGTTCGGCACGGTGACGGTCGACTTGTATGATCCGAAAGAGTCGTACAATCTCGGACATGGGTATCGCGTTGAGCTATTAAGCTATTTTCCTGATTTTGAGTTTGATGAAGACGGCAATCCGTCAACGAAGTCGCGCGTGCCGAACAATCCGGCGTTCGTGTTCAAAATGTACGCGCCGGACCGTCCGAAAGGGGAAGTAAGCTTTGTCGCCATCCAGCAGACGATCGAACCGTTTGGCAACAACAAATACAAAATGGCGTTCGCGGGGCTTCAAACCCGCAATGTCTCCGGTTTGACCGTCCGCCGCGACTTTACGCTTTGGATTTTAGGGGTAGGCGGCGCGATTTTCATGATCGGGCTCATCCAAGGGATGTATTGGAACCACCGCCGCATTTGGGTGCAGCGGGTAAACGGAGAGCTATGGATCGCCGCGCACACGAATAAAAACTGGTTCGGCTTGAAAAACGAGCTGCGCCGTTTGCTTGACGGCACCGGCGTCATGATGCCGGCTGATCAGCTCGAAAACGACAAAAAAGCCGGACAAGGGGGACAAGTCCATGGACATGGTACAGCTTAGCAGCACGTTGCTATATATCGCGTTCGTTCTATATTTAATCGGCACGTTCTTTTTTGGCGGCGCCATTCGCGACAAGCGAAAAGAACGGCAAGAGAAGGATCGTTGGTCGCAGCTTGGCATCTCCGTGACGATCATCGGCTTTCTCGCCCAAGTCGGCTATTTTGTGACGCGCTGGATCGCCGCCGGGCATGCTCCGGTGAGCAACTTGTTCGAGTTTACGACCTTTTTCGGCATGATGCTGGTTGCTGCTTTCATTATTATTTATTTCATTTACCGGCTGAGTGTGCTCGGTTTGTTTGCGCTGCCGGTCGCGTTGCTTGTGATTGCTTACGCAAGCATGTTTCCGCGGGAAATTTCGCCGCTCATTCCCGCCTTGCAAAGCGATTGGCTGCACATCCATGTGACGACGGCGGCGGCTGGTGAAGCGATTTTGGCCATCAGCTTTGTCGCTGGGCTCATCTATTTGATTCGCGTCGTCGATCAATCGAAGCCGTCGAAACGGACGTTTTGGCTCGAAGTGGTCATGTTTTGCTTAATTACTACGCTCGGCTTTGTCATCGTTTCGACAGCGTTCGGTCTTTCTGGGTATGAAGCGAAGTTCACGTGGGTCGACAAAAACAAGCAGACGGTTGAGGTCATCTACGATATGCCGGCGCTCGTTGGGCCGCACAAAGGGGAGCTTATGAAAGAAAGCGCCGGCCGCATGGAGCCGCTTGTTGAGATGCCGGCGATCATCAATGCAAGAAAGCTCAATACGGTCATCTGGTCGCTCATAGCCGGAACGGCGCTGTACATCATGCTTCGGCTTCTCTTGCGCAAGCGCGTTGCCGCCGCACTCAAGCCGCTCGTGAAGAACGTTAACTTGGATTTGACCGATGAGATCAGCTATCGGGCGGTGGCGATCGGCTTTCCGGTGTTTACGCTCGGGGCGCTCATTTTCGCGATGATTTGGGCGCAAATCGCCTGGACGCGTTTTTGGGGCTGGGACCCGAAAGAAGTATGGGCGCTGATCACTTGGCTGTTTTACGCTGCCTTTTTGCACCTTCGTTTGTCAAAAGGCTGGCATGGTGAAAAGTCGGCATGGCTCGCCGTCATCGGCTTTGCCATTATTATGTTTAACTTAGTGGCGGTCAACCTCGTCATTGCGGGATTGCACTCGTACGCCGGAACATAATGGAAAACAACCGGATGCTCTGTTGGCGAGCATCCGGTTTTTCGGTAAACTAGAAAATAGGGAGTGTTTCCATTGATGATGGGAGGGTGCAAAGCATTGGAAAAACAAGAAAAAACCATCCGTATTTTAGTGGTTGACGATGAAGAGCGCATCCGGCGGCTCTTGAAAATGTATTTGGAGCGGGAAAACTATGTGATCGATGAGGCCGGCGACGGCAATGAAGCGTTGGAGAAGGCGTTGACGAATGATTATGACGTCATTTTGCTCGATCTGATGCTGCCGGGCAAAGATGGAATTGAGGTGTGCAAAGAAATCCGCGAGCAAAAAACGACGCCGATTATGATGTTGACGGCAAAAGGCGAAGAATCCAACCGCGTGCAAGGGTTTGAAGTCGGCACGGATGATTACATCGTCAAGCCGTTCAGTCCGCGCGAAGTCGTGCTGCGCGTAAAAGCGCTGTTGCGCCGCGCGGCGAATGCCGCCTACGCGCCGGTGGAGACGACGGCGAAAGACGTGCTTGTGTTTCCGCATTTGACGATTGACAACGATGCCCACCGGGTGACGGTCGACGGCAAGGAAGTCAGCTTAACGCCGAAAGAATATGAGCTGCTTCTCTTTTTGGCCCGCTCGCCCGACAAAGTGTTCGACCGCGAACAGCTGTTGAAGGAAGTATGGCATTACGAGTTTTTCGGCGACTTGCGCACGGTCGACACCCACATTAAACGGTTGCGCGAAAAGTTGAATAAAGCGTCGCCGCAGGCGGGAAAAATGATCGTCACCGTCTGGGGCGTCGGCTACAAGTTTGAGGCAGTGAACGACTGATGTGGCTGTTTCGCAGCGTCGTCGGCAAGCTATGGTTTACGATTTTGTTGCTCGTTTCGTGCGTGCTGTTTATTTTAAGCATTTTGCTTATTAAATTTTTGGAAGATTATTATGTGCAGGAAGCGGAAAACGACTTGACCCGCCTGGCGACAAAAGTGGCCGAGGTGATGCACGATTACCGCGACGAGCAGCTTGCCCGCTCGATCGCTTGGACGCTTGTGGACAATCGAACGAAAGCCGTCATCGTCGCCGATGAGTCGCACTATTGGTATTCGCCTGGCGATGCTGGTTTGGACAATATGCCGCTGTCGTCGATCCGCCAAGATCGGGACTTGCGGCGTGTGCTGACAGATGGGAAAACGGTGAAAAAGCGTTTGTATATGCCACAGCGGCATCCAAAAGAAAAGCTGCCCCGTGATATGATCATTGTCGGCGTGCCGATGTCGATGCCGGATGGCAGCCGAGGAGCTGTGTTTATCTATCAGTCGCTCGAGGCGATCGCCGACGCGACGGAGCGGACGAAAGAGTTAATTTTTCTCGCCGCGTTTATCGCCATTGTCATGACCACGTTTTTTGCCTTTTTCTTGTCGACGCGCATCACCGCTCCGCTCCGGAAAATGCGGCAAGCCGCGTTCGAAATGGCGCGGGGCCATTTCGATATGAAAGTGCCGATTTTAACGAACGATGAGATCGGTGGGCTGGCGATGGCGTTCAACCAAATGGGACGGCGTCTGCAGTTTAACATCAACGCCTTAAACCAGGAAAAAGAACAGCTCGCCAGCATTTTAAGCAGCATGGCCGATGGCGTCATTACGTTTAACCGCGACGGGGAAATTTTGATTACGAACCCGCCGGCTGAGCGGTTTTTGCAGGCGTGGTATTTTGAGCAAGGAAACGACGCGGAAGCGATGGCGCCGTTGCCGCCGCAAGTGAAAGAGCTGTTCGCCCGCGTCGTTCGCGAGGAGAAGGAGCAATCGACCGAAGTGACGCTGCAGGGGCGGACGTGGGTCATTTTAATGACGCCGCTGTACGGCAAAACGATGGTGCGCGGCGCGGTGGCTGTTTTGCGCGACATGACCGAAGAGCGGCGGCTTGACAAGCTGCGCAAAGACTTTATCGCCAACGTTTCGCACGAATTGCGCACGCCGATTGCCATGCTCCAAGGCTACAGCGAGGCGATCATCGACGATATCGCGGCGAGCGAAGAAGAGAAGAAAGAGATGGCGAAAGTCATTTATGACGAGTCGCTGCGCATGGGCCGCCTTGTTAATGATTTGCTTGACTTGGCGCGCATGGAAGCTGGCCATATCGAGCTAGAGTACGAACAAGTCAAGCTTGTTCCTTACATCGAGCGGGTGATCCGCAAGTTTTACGGGCTGGCGAAAGAAAAGCAGATTGAGCTGACAGCCGAGTTTCGCGATCGGGACATCGAAATCGCCTTCGATCCGGATCGGATCGAACAGGTGCTGACGAACTTAATTGACAACGCCATCCGCCATACGGAATCGGGCGGCACAGTTCGCCTCATCATCGAACCAAGCGGCGACGGCGTGACGATCCATGTCCAAGACTCTGGTTCCGGCATTCCCGAAGAGGATTTGCCGTTTGTGTTTGAACGGTTTTACAAAGCCGATAAAGCGCGCACGCGTGGCCGTTCCGGCACCGGGTTAGGCCTTGCCATCGCCAAAAACATCGTCGAAGCGCATAAAGGGCTCATTACCGTTCACAGCAAACTGAACGAAGGAACGACGTTTTCGTTTTATTTGCCGGCCCGCGGACCGAAAGGAGCGTAGCGCCGTTTGGAAGAGCAGGGAAGCCACGGCTTCCCTGCTTCTTTCATGCTGAAGCGAACTGGTTGACGCTCACATTTCGCACCCTGAATAAAAATTCGAAATAAGCCAGGTTTGACCGAATAAAAATTAATTATTTTACAATTTTTGTATAAAAAATTATTTTTATGCGCATATCCGGGTTGTTTTTTGTATATTATGCAAAGGTTGCGAAATATGAGTTGACGGATTTGTTTTAGTGGTATAGACAACTAGAATATATAATGTTATAATGAGAGACAGAAAGTGGGGAATCGCGATGAAGCGGTGGATATTGAAAAATGCCGCGGTGTATGCAGAAACAGGAAACATTGAACAAGGGTATGTGCTGATCGAAGGGGAAAAAGTGGCCGCGATCGGGCCGATGTCGTCGTGCCCAACTGATGCAGGGGCGGAAGTGATCGATCTTTCCTCACGGTTTTCCATCGTGCCGGGATTCATCGACGTCCATATTCATGGGGCGGCTGGGGCGGATGTCATGGATGCGACCCCGGAGGCGCTTTACAAGATGGCCAACGCCTTGCCGGCGGAAGGGACGACGAGCTTTTTGGCGACGACGATGACAGCGCCAAGTGAACAAATCGAAGCCGCCCTTCGCAACGTCGCTCGCTATATGGCGGAGGCGAACAGGCCGGGAGCCGCCGAAGTGCTCGGTGTTCATCTGGAAGGACCGTTTTTGTCGCCGAAGCGCGCCGGAGCGCAGCACCCGCGCCATCTCGCCGATCCGGACATCTCACTGTTCCAGCACTGGCAAAAGGCGGCGGGCGGCCATATCCGCCTTGTCACGCTTGCCCCAGAGCGGAACGGGGGGCTGGAACTTGCCTCCTACTTGAAACAGACGGGTGTGATCGCTTCGATCGGCCATTCCGATGCCGTTTACGACGAAGTAAAAGCGGCGGTCCATGCAGGGGTGACGCATGCGACCCACCTGTTCAATGGGATGCGCGGCATCCATCACCGTGAACCGGGTGTCGCCGGTGCTGTGCTTATGTTTGAAGAAGTGATGTGCGAGCTGATCGCCGACGGGTTGCACGTTGCGCCGCCGATGGTCCGCTTCGCTTACCGGAATAAAGGAAGCGATGGGCTCATATTAATCACCGATGCCATGCGGGCGAAATGTCTAGGTGATGGGCGATATGAACTTGGCGGCCAAGAGGTGACTGTTCGGGGCCAAGAGGCGCGGCTTGCCGACGGCACGCTGGCGGGAAGCGTGCTCAAGCTTGGCGAGGCCATCCGCCGTGTGCTCGATTATACTGGCTGCACGCTTGAAGAGGTGATCCGCATGGCGAGCTGGAATCCGGCGAAACAGCTTGGCTTGCTTGATCGGAAAGGCAGCTTGCGGCCCGGCAAAGACGCCGATGTCGTCGTTTTGAATGAACGATATGAAGTCATGATGACGTTTTGCCGCGGCGCCCTTGCCTATCGCAAGCCGGATGAAAGGAGTGGAGAGCGATGGCCATGAAGCTTTTGAAAGCTGCTGACTACGCAGAGATGAGCCGTCAGGCGGCGGACATCATCATCAAACAAGTCAAGGAAAAGCCGAACGCCGTTCTCGGCTTGGCGACCGGCTCGACCGTGCTCGGTGTGTACCGCGAATTGGCCGCCGATCATCGGCAGCATGGGACATCGTATCGGCTCGTGCGCACGGTCAATTTGGATGAATACGTAGGCCTTGGCCCGGATCATCCGAACAGCTATCGCTATTATATGAATCAGCATTTGTTTGCCCAATTGGACATCCCGCTTCACGAGACGCATGTGCCGGATGGCTTGGCCGCTGATCTTGACGAAGAATGCCGCCGTTACGAGCGGCTCATCGATGAATTGGGCGGCATCGATTTGCAGCTCTTGGGCATCGGCCGCAACGGCCATATCGGGTTCAACGAGCCTGGGACGCCGTTTTCGACAGCCACCCACGTCGTCGAGCTGACCGAGCTGACACGGGAAGCGAACGCCCGCTTTTTCCCATCGCTTGATGACGTGCCGCGCTATGCCATTACGATGGGGATTGCGACCATTTTGCGCAGCCGCCGCATCGTGCTGTTGGCGTCAGGGGAGGAAAAAGCGGAGGCCATGGCCCGGCTTCTCGAAGGCGTTGTCACACCGGACTTGCCGGCTTCAGCGCTTCACCTTCATCCGGACGTGACGATCATCGCCGACCGAGAGGCGCTCTCGCTCATCCCAAAGGAAAAGCAGTGGGTGGATGCGCCGTGATCGATAAACAGTCGCCGATTCCGATTTACTATCAGCTCGAGCAATATATGAAAGAAAAGATCGAAAAAGGGGAGTGGCAGCCGGGCGAGATGATCCCGTCTGAGCGCGAGTTGGCGGAAATGTATGACATCAGCCGGATGACCGTTCGGCAGGCGGTCAACAATTTAGTGAACGATGGCTATCTCATCCGCCGGCGCGGGAAAGGAACATTTGTCGCCGCCCAAAAAATCGAGCAGCCGCTGAAAGGGCTGACGAGCTTTTCCGAAGATATGCGGGCGCGCGGCATGGAGCCCGGCACGATCGTCCTTAGCTTTGAGACGGTTCCGGCTTCTCAGAAGCTCGCTGAAGGGCTTGGCGTCACGGAAGGCGATGACCTTTACGAAGTCCGCCGCCTTCGGTTGGCCGACGGCTTGCCGATGGCGTTGGAGACGCTGTACATTCCCGTCCATCTTGTTCCCGGGCTGACGCGTGATGTTGTAAGCGGTTCCGTCTATGAATTTATCGAAAAAGAAAAAGGGATGATCATCGGCTCCGCTGTTCAAACATTGGAAGCATCTGTCGCCCGCAAGGTGGAGGCGGAGCATCTGAAGATGAAAGAAGGGGCTCCGGTGTTGCTGCTTGAGCGCCGCACGCAACTTGTCGACGGTCGGCCGCTTGAAGTCGTCAAATCGGTGTACCGCGGCGACCGGTACAAATTTATGATTGAGATGAAAAGGGGAGGATCATGATGTTAGGCTTTTTACAGCGGCTTGGAAAAGCATTAATGTTGCCGATTGCCGTTTTGCCGGCGGCAGGATTGTTGCTTCGGCTCGGTCAGCCTGATTTATTGAATATTCCGTTTATCGCCGCCGCAGGCGATGCGGTGTTTTCCAATTTAGCGCTCATTTTCGCCATCGGCGTGGCCATCGGTTTTTCGAAAGACGGCAACGGCGCGGCGGCGCTTGCTGGGGCGATCGGCTACTTTGTCTTGACAAAAGGGGCCGCCGCGATTGATAAGGACATCAATATGTCCGTATTAGGCGGCATCATCTCCGGAGTGATCGCCGGGCTTTTATACAACCGTTACCATGATATCAAGTTGCCCGACTGGCTAGGCTTCTTCGGCGGACGGCGGTTTGTGCCGATCGTGACATCGCTTGTCATGCTCGTGCTTGCCTTGATTTTTGGCTATGTATGGCCGCCGATTCAAGATGGCATCAACGCGGTCGGCCATTGGATCGTTGGCGCCGGGGCGGTTGGCGTCGGCATTTTCGGGTTCCTCAACCGGTTGCTCATTCCAGTCGGATTGCACCATGTGTTAAACAGCTTCGTCTGGTTTGTGTTTGGCGAGTATAACGGAAAAACGGGCGATTTAAGCCGCTTTTTCGCCGGCGACCCGGATGCGGGCATTTTTATGGCCGGCTTCTTCCCGATCATGATGTTTGGCCTGCCCGCGGCAGCGCTGGCGATGATCGCGGCGGCGAAAAAAGAGCGTCGCAAAGCGGTCGCCGGCGCGCTCCTTGGCGTGGCGTTGACGTCGTTTTTAACCGGGATTACGGAGCCAATTGAGTTTCTATTCATGTTTTTATCGCCATTGCTCTACGTTGTCCATGCCGTGTTGACCGGCTTGTCGCTCGCAGTGGCGACAATGCTTGACATCCACCACGGGTTTACGTTCTCGGCCGGGGCGATTGACTTTTTCTTAAACTACGGCATTGCGAAAAAACCGTATTTGTTGATTGTTCAAGGTCTTGTATATGCTGTCGTCTATTTCGTCGTCTTCTATTTCCTCATTACGAAGCTCGATTTGAAAACGCCGGGGCGTGAAGAGGAGGTAGAGGGCGAGTTTACCGACAGCGGTGCGGCGCAGTCGGGCGTCAAATACGAGGACCTTGCTGCAAAATATATCGAGGCGTTGGGAGGAAAAGATAATCTCGCACAAATTGACAATTGTGTCACACGCTTGCGCCTAAAAGTGAAAGACATGTCAAAAGTCAACGAAGCAGAATTGAAACGTTTGGGAGCGAAAGGTGTGCTTCGCCTCAACCAAACGGATTTGCAAGTGGTCGTTGGCACGGATGTCGAATTTCTGGCCAACGCTATGAGAAAATAAGGAACAACGAAGCCGTTCTTTTAAGGGACGCCAGAAAGGGGGAGCTCCGGTGAAGCGGCTGTTGGATTGCAACGCCTCCGATTTTCGTCGGATGACAGGAAAACAGTTAAAACAATCGATTCAAGCGTCAGAAGGCAGGGTGATCGTCGCGGAAGTCGTCGGGGAATTCGCGCCGCTGTATCCGGCGGTCACCAACGCCGAACTGGCCACGGCGTTTGGGGCGGATTTGCTGTTGTTGAATTGGTTCGATGTGTTCCGGCCGGTTGTGAACGGGTTGGACACGAACGAACCGAATCAAATGGTGGAACGGTTAAAGCAGTTGAGCGGATCTACATCATATCGGCGACGCTGGCTATCATGGCATCGCTGTTCCAGAGAATATTATGGCGTATTCGATCGCCATTCGCGGCAGACGCCATACGTATATTCGCATGGCAAGATCGCCGTTGAGATAAAGTGGAATATGATCAGTCGGTCCCAAAAGCATTCGCTTTTGGGGCGTTTTTTTGCCGGGAGAGGATAGGATGGGAGCCAAGATGATGGAAAAATAAGTTTGCGGATGTGGGAAACATTTGCCTTGTACTGCCGCCTCTATTTATCATCCTGAACCGAGAAGACCCCCCACTTTCACGCGTGAGCGGAAGTGGGGGATGAATCGGGATGGGTCATCGCTCTTCCTCTTGCTTTCACAGAAAAGTTCCATGAGCAATTTTTGCTCTCCACCCGGGCATGAAAATCCCCCTTTTCTTCCCATAATGAAGAGTAGGCGCAAACAGCTCAATAGGACGTTATACTTAATGGTGGCTTGGACCCTGTACAGAAAAGCGTTCGAATCCACTGGGTGCACCACCCATTGTCCGCCCTTTCCCGATGCGGAGGAAAGGTGACGACGAACGGAAAACTGCCGCATTTCTCCCGTGGATTCGCTGTTTGCGCACTCGATCATCGAAAAGGAGGATTTTCATCATGGATGTCATCTATCCTCGCTGCGCAGGATTGGATGTTCATGCCGAAACCATCGTCGCCTGCGCGCTATGGGAAGAAGATGGACACATTCAAAAGGACATTCAAACCTTCTCCACGTTCTCGAAGGGACTTGGCGACCTGCTGGAGTGGCTCGAAGAACATGGCGTCACCCATGTCGCCATGGAATCCACCGGCGTGTATTGGAAACCGGTCTTCGCCTTCCTCGAAGGCTATGTCGACTTGACACTGGCCAATCCGCAGCGGATCAAAAATGTCCCGGGAAGAAAAACCGATGTCTCTGACGCCGAATGGATCGCCAAGCTGCTCCGCCATGGACTCGTTGAAAAAAGTTTCGTCCCCCCAGCGGATATTCGCGAATTGCGGGATTTTACCCGCCTCCGCAAAAAGTGGGTCGGACAGCTGACTTCGGAGAAAAACCGGATTCAAAAAGTGCTCGAGTCTTCCAATGTCAAACTCGGCTCGGTCCTCTCCAATCTCTTCGGCGTTTCCGGAAAAGACATCCTCGCCCGGCTGCTTGAGAAGGGATACGTGGACAAGGACGAGTTGGATCAATGCCTGCGCGGAAGGCTCAAAAAGAAAAAGCAAGCGGTGTACGATTCGCTGCTCGGCACCTTGACCGAACACGAGCTCCGTCTCCTTCGCCTCTTGTGGAAACACGTTGAGGAATTGGAGCAGTTCATCGAAGAAGTCGACCAGCACATCGACCGCCTGCTCGAGCCGTATCGTGAGGAAGTCGAATTGCTGATGACCATGCCCGGAGTGAAAAAACAAACCGCCGCCGTCATCATAGCCGAGATGGGAACCGACATGAGCGTCTTTGAAACGCCGGAACGGGCGGCTTCATGGACTGGATTGTCCCCCGGCAACCATGAAAGCGCCGGAAAGCGAAAGAGCACGCGCACGACAAAAGGCAATCCCCATCTCCGATCGGCGTTATGCGAGGCGGCATGGTCAGCAGCTCGATCCAAGACGCATCCCTTGTCCCGAAAGTTTTGGTCGTTGGCGGCCCGGTGCGGGAAGAAAAAAGCCATCATCGCCATTGCTCGGCGGATGTTGGTGATCATCTTTTGCATGATCTCCCGCAAAGAGCCGTTCCGCCAACCACAACTTATTTAGTCTAGCCAAAAGGCAGACAGGTTATACGAGATGCCTAAAATCGGGCACCTCTGCTTTCCTATTGCCTTTTTTGGCCATTTTCAGTATACCCGCACGGATCAGGAGCGTATACCGCACTCACCAAGTGGTGGGGATTTTCACGGAAAAGTGTAAAGAACCGTGGGACGCACGGGGATGGCTTGGTGGACAGCCTGCCGTGGGGCGGGTGTTCCCAAGAATCTCCCACTTCTAAGCGTACGCGTAGGTGGGAGAGCGTTCAATTTGTGATCAAATGAAAGAACAAATTTGTGATAAAATGAAAAAACAAATGGGAAAGCATTGCGAGTGGCGGGGAGAATATGATGATTGCCGAGCCATTATTTCATCTCATTCTCATTTTCAGCGTATTGTTGCCGCTTGTATCGTTGACAGTGTTGGCGCTGTTGGGAGTAGCGGAAAAAGAAGTGGATTATTGGCAGTTGGAACATGCGCGCCTTCGATTGGAAAAAGAACTTCAAGAAAGCAAGTATATGCAACTCCATCAACAAATCCGACCGCATTTCTTTTTCAATGCGTTGAACGCTTTCTTATCCTTGGCGCGCTTAGGAAAAAATGAAGAAATGATTCGGGGAATGGAGCATTTTGCGCTGTTTTTGCGTGATAGCTATGAGACGAAACAGCCGCTTATTCCGTTCAAACAAGAATGGGCGCATACAAGCAACTATCTAGCGGTGCAGCAGCTTCGCTTCGGTTCACGGCTGTCGGTGTCGGTGCAAATGGATCCGGATGGAGAGCGTGCGCTCATTCCTTCTTATACGTTGCAAACGCTGGTGGAAAACGCATTCAAACATGGCCTTGAGAAAAAAGCGGGTGAAAAATGTTTGGCGATCGATTTTCGACGCCAAGGCAACTGGGTATATTTGCGCGTCTGCGATAATGGCAATGAAGGGAAGGAGTTATCCATCGCGAATGGAGGTGTCGGCTTGGATAATTTGCGCAAGCGGTTTGCTCTTTTGTTTGATTTGCCAACTCAGCTTGTGTTGCAAAAAGATGAGCGCGGGTGGACAGAGGCGCTTGTCGTTTGGCCGTATGTTCCAGGGGATGAGGGATAAACGATGAAGGTGCTGATTGTCGATGATGAATATTTGGAATTGGAACAACTCACGTATTTGGTGAAGCGGAAATATCCGCATTGGGAAGTATGGCCGGCGGAGGATGCCGCAGAGGCGAAACGGTTGGCCGCATCCCATCGCTTCCGGCTGGCGCTGATCGATATCCACCTTCCTGGACAGTCCGGGTTGGATTTGGCCTATGAGCTCAAACAAAAACAGCCCGATCTTGCCTTGATCATTATCACAGCCTACCAAGATTTTGCTTATGCCAAACGGGCGATTCAGCTTGAAGTGCTCGACTACTTGGTGAAGCCGCTCATCGAGAGCGAGTTTGATCAAGCGTTGTCGAAATTTGAACAAAAGCATCCGGAAGCGCTTGTCTCGTCCCCGCTCATCCGCGCGGCGCTCGAATATGTGCACTGTCATTATGCACAAAAAATCAGCTTAACCGAGGTAGCCGCTGCCGTGCATGTACATCCAGCCTATTTGAGCAGACTGTTTGTTGAGGAGATCGGCATCCATTTTAAGGATTACGTCAATCGATATCGGATTGAAAAGGCGAAAGAGCTGTTGACCAAAAAGCCGGATTGGTCCATGGCACGCATTGCTGAGGAGACAGGATTTTCTAGTCAACATCATTTCAGTCATTTGTTTCGAAAATATGTCGGCATCCCGCCTACGAAGTATAAGGAGACCAATGGATAATGGACTGGTATATGCTTTTATTCATGGCATGCGTACTGCTGCTTGCTGCTGTGCCGCATATTGGTCGCTGCAATTTTATCGGAGCGGAGGCGCTTGGATTAAGCAAGGGGGTCAATGCCCTGTTACTGCGTTTCGCATCCGGTGAGCTGCTGTTGTTTGGATGTTATGCTTTTATTCATGGTGGGGTGGCGGCGGGGGTGGTGACGGCTATGGCGGTGTGGGCCGCCGTTTTTGTGCTTTGGCGTTCAGCAGCGGCCGTACGCTATCGTTCCCTAACAGAGGAAGGGGATCGCTGGCCGGACTGCTGTTTTACGGCGCGGGCTTTGTTTTTCTTTCGGTTTTTTGTTCGCCTTCTTTCGATCGGCCGGCTGCTTACCGTTGTCGTGTTATGTGCCTATTTGTTGCAGCAACTCTTTCGTTTTTCTCCGGCTTTTTTATTCATTTGGTTCGTCTATGTGTACGTGTTTACCGTGCTCGCCGGTTGGTTGGGGATGCGGAAAATCGGAACGGTTCTGCTATACATTGTTTATATAGTGATGGGAATGGTTCCGTTTGCCTATTATCTAACGGGTGGTGTGGCGCGGCAATATGAGATGATTGTACGCACTGTCCCAGCTTCCCTCGATGTGAACATGGTTTCGTTGTTCGTGTTGTTTTGGGCTGTGCTGGCGGCGGCTGCCGGGCAATGGTTGGCCGACGAGTATGTATGGGATATTGCATCAATATTGAAAAAAGAACGCGTTGCGCTGACGTTTTCTATGGCCGCGTTTTGCCTTGCTCCGCTTCCGTTGGCCGTCGCAGCCTTATGCGTCCCGTATGCGGCGGCCGCTTCGACTGCCGCCATACTGAAACGGTGGCTGCTTCATTCTTCTGTCTTGATTGCTTGGCCGCTTACTATTGCCTTGCTGGCGGCGTTGTCACTCAGCTTATCCCTTTCCTTGCATTCCGTTGTGCAAATTTTTTGGCACAGGTGGAGCAGGCATCTCTCATGGACATATGTCATCTCTTTTTTGCTTGTACTAGCCCTCTTTTTTATTGCTCCTCTTCTTCCGATGCGGATGGTCATGTTTTCGACCGCCTTGCTTGCCTCCTCGTGTTTTGGGTTGGCTGCTTTACGGACAGGAGAGAAACCGATGGGGGTTATAGGCATGATCGGATGGGTATGTTTGTTTGCTATCGCCTGGCGATGGGGAATGCGCCATAATGTGCTGGAGGCCATAGCATGGAATGGGATTGGCGGTTTCTTGTTTACTCAGATTTATCGATTAATTCAAAAAATAAAGAAGTAACAAAAATGAATCAAAAAAATGCAAAACAGTTTGTTTGCTCCCTGTTATAATGAGACAAAAACGAAAGGGAGGAAAGCGGACATGTCATTTGTTCCATGCACAACGGCCATTTATGCATTTAGCAAAAACCACCAACCGGTTCGAACAGTCCAGTCAGGGGAAACGTTTGTCATCGAAACGTACGACTGTTTCCAAAATCAAATTACTTCAAGCGAAACGCCGTTTGACTCGATCGATTGGAATCATATCAATCCGGCGACCGGACCGATCTATATTGAAGGGGCGGAACCCGGTGACATTTTAGCGGTAAAAATTGAACAGATTCTCCTCAAAGGACAGGGGGTCATGGCTGTCGGCCCAGGGCTCGGGGTGCTTGGAGACCGGATTCCGCAGTTTGAGGCAAAAATGATTCCAGTAGAAGAAAACCGGGCCGTATTTGACGAGCATCTTTCTATTCCATTAAATCCAATGATTGGCGTCATCGGGGTAGCGCCGAGCGGTGAGGATGTGTCGTGCGGGACGCCCGGGCCGCATGGCGGCAATATGGATACAAAGCTCATTACAACAGGGGCAACCGTTTACTTCCCGGTTTTTGTCAAAGGGGCGTTGTTCGCATTAGGCGATTTGCATGCGGCGATGGGGGACGGCGAAATCGGCGTGTCTGGTATCGAAATTTCGGGGGAAGTGACGGTCACCGTCCGGGTGATGAAAGGATATTCGCTCAACCATCCACTGTTGCAAAACGATGATGGCATTGCGACGATCGTCTCGGCCAAAACGTTGGATGAGGCGGTCAAACAGTCGGTTGAGGAAATGGTTAATTTGCTGTTGCCGCACACTCCGTTGACGCTGAACCATTTGACGATGGTGCTTAGCGCTGTCGGTCAGACACAAATCAGTCAAGTCGTTGACCCGCTCGTCACGGCGCGTTTCTTTGTACCGCGATTTGTGCTTGAAGCGTATGGCATCCGCCTGTTTGAGGATTGAGGAGGGAACGGCGATGGCGCAACTTGAAACGAACACATCGGTTGAGTCGCTCGGTTATAAACAGGAATTAAAACGGTCGCTCACATTTGTTGATTTGTTGATTTACGGAATGGTGTTCATGGTGCCGATCGCTCCTTTCGGCATTTACGGGTATGTAGCGCAAGGGTCAAAAGGGATGGTCGCCTTAGCATACTTAATCGGAATGGTGGGGATGATTTTCACCGCCTTGAGCTACGCCAGAATGGCCGAAGCGTTTCCAATCGCTGGTTCCGTGTATTCTTACGCCCAGCGGGGAATGAATGAATATGTCGGTTTTATGGCAGGCTGGGTCATTTTGCTTGATTACATTTTTGTTCCGGCTCTTCTCTATTTGGTCAGCGCTGCTGCCTTAGCCGATATTGTGCCGCAAGTGCCGATTTCCGTGTGGCTCATTCTGTTCATTGGCATGAATACGATCATTAATATTCTTGGAATCGAGATGACGGCCAAAGCGAACAAAGTGATTGTTGTTTTAGAGCTCATCGTCCTTGCAGTGTTTGTGATCACAGGAATTATTGCGATTATAAAAGGTGTCAATGGAGCGCAGTTTACGTTCAAACCGCTGTACGATCCTAATCATTTCAGCGCGGAGACGGTGATGGGGGCGGTGTCGGTGGCCGTCTTGAGCTTCCTTGGTTTTGATGCGGTGTCGACGCTGGCTGAGGAAACAAGGGACGGGAAATCATCGATCGGCAAAGCGATCATTTTCGCTTTGCTCGTTGTCGGTGCGCTTTTCATCGTGCAAACATGGGTCGCCGCTCTCATTTGGCCTGATTATACGACGTTTAAAAACGCAGATGTGGCGTTTTATCAGATTGCGGAGCTGGCAGGAGGACCATGGCTGAAATGGACAACGATCATCGCCACTGCGCTTTCATGGGGGATCGCGAACGCGCTCGTCGCCCAGGCAGCCATCTCCCGCATTTTGTACAGCATGGGTCGCGACCGTAAACTGCCCAGTGTGCTGGCTAAAGTGCATCCGAAATTTCAAACGCCATACGTCAGCACATTGCTTGTAGCTGTGATTTCGCTCATTGTCACGACGGTGTTCGCCTCACAAATTGATAAACTCGCTTCGCTTGTCAACTTTGGCGCCCTGACGGCTTTCCTCTTTTTGCATGTATCAGTGATGAACTATTTCTTGCGCAAACAAAAGAGTAACGATTATATCAATCATCTCTTGTTTCCGCTCATCGGTTTTGTTATCATCGGCTATGTATGGATGAACCTGGACCCGCTCAGCAAAAAGCTAGGATTGAGTTGGATCGCGATTGGACTCGTTTATCTGGTCTTTTTGCGACTCACGAACAAAGACTCCCGTCTAAGCGGGGAACTGTAGTTGCTTGTAAGGCCTGACGCCGTCATAAAAGGCGTTGGGTCTTTCGTTTTTTGCCGACGATGAAACATTTTTTCGATCGCGACGTATTACAGAATGAGGGTACGGCGCCTTGTTAAGGCAAAACGCCGTTCATCCGCCAATAGGTGGGCGCCGATAAAACGTGGAAGGAGCCGGAGGAACATGAGCATGTTTGGAAAAGTCGCCGCCGATGTGCTTGGGCTAAGCGACATCGGCTCGGTTATTCAGCCGAAAGACTACGACAAAGTGGATGCCGATGATTATGTGATGCACGAGGATGGGGAAAAAATCTATTTCCTTATTAAATCGAAATCCGATGAATATTGCTTCACAAACCGTGCGCTCATTCATCTGGACGGCACGAGCGCCGCGAGCAAAAAACGGACGCTGCGCCGCTACGATTACTACAAGCATCCGATTTCCGACGTATCGCTCGAAACGGCCGGGACGGTCGATTTGGATGCGGAAATTAAATTTAAAATTGGACCGCATTCCTACTCCATTGATGTGCATAAAAAGCATATTGAGGAATTGAAAGATTTGTATAAATCGCTGCTGGCGATCGCGGAGATTTGCCTTGAAAACGAAACGAAGTTCAACTATGCGGAGCGGAGTCTGGAACTGGCAACGAAGGTGTTTGCCAACATGCGCGGCGACGGCGCCAATGTGTCGGCGGATTTTCAGGCCGTGAATGAATACGCTTTTCGCTGGCTGACGGAAGCGAAAAAGAACTATACGGTGAAGGATTTCGGCTTTGTGTTTGACAAATATATTCAACAGTGACGAGATGAAGGTTGTATCGGGGAAAGACGCCGTGCCAGAGGCGAGGTATCTTTCCTTATTTTTTTCAAGATGGCAGTATAGATGGGGCAGCTGCTTTTTTTCTGCAGGAGAGGGCTAGGATCATTCCGCGATGTAGGAGGAGAGCTTGATGGATAAACACCAACAAGCCATTATCACCGTTTCAGCCTATATTACGAATGACACGGGAGAGGTTTTGCTTGTTAAAAGCTATGACCGCTCCGATACGTGGGAAATGCCGGGCGGACAAGTTGAACCAGGCGAGCCGCTCGATCGGGCCGTTCATCGCGAGGTGTATGAAGAGACTGGCGTTGACATCCGTCTCATCGGGGTCAGCGGCGTGTATTACAATGAAACTAAAAATATCATAAACATTGTATTTAAAGCGACATATGTGAAAGGAAACGTTTCTCCCCAGCCTGAGGAAATTCAAAAGGCGAAGTTTGTGTTGATCGATGAGTCGAATATTGATGAATATGTGACATGGCCGCATTTGAAATCGCGGGTGCTCGATGCGATGAAAAGGGAATGCTCTGTTCCGTATGAAACATGGGTTATGAATCCATCTCGATTGTCTGCAAGAGTGGGAAGGTGACGACTTCCCTCCAACCTGCTGTAAATTCATAGTTGTCAAATGCTAAACGCTGCATTATTATAAAAATGTCCATATCCGACAAATTCATCAACTCGCAGCAAGGTGCCGAAAAGGCTTAATAGGGAATCCGGTGGGAATCCGGAGCTGTCCCCGCAACTGTCAATGCGGACGAAATGAAATCGCCACTGTACGGACAGATGGCTTGCGCTGTTTTCCGTACGGGAAGGCTTCAGAGTAGGATGAAGCATGAGCCAGTAGACCTGCCTTGCTTGCCGCAGTTTCCGAATCTTCGGGGGGTGAGACGCGGAAACAGTCGTACAGGGCATTGTTGTGCCCATTGGCGGTCTGTTTCGCGCTCATTCCCAGATTTAGGCGGAATGGGCGTTTTTTATTGTACATACATCACTGAAGGGGGAATGACGGATGAAACGTTGGACATGGCCGGCGGTGGTGGCGGTGTTCTTCCTTTTGGCCGCCGTGCTCGTCGGCTGCGGCGGGGCGAATGGCAGCACCGAGCCTGCGAAAAAAGAAGAACCGAAAACGGAACAAGCGGCGTTTCCGGTGACGGTGAAAGACGGGCTTGGCGAGGATGTCACGATCAAAGCGGAACCGAAAAAGATCGTCTCGCTCATCCCAAGCAATACGGAAATCGCCTATGCGTTGGGGTTGGGCGATAAGATCGTCGGCGTCAGCGATTTTGACAATTATCCGGAAGACGTCAAAACGAAAACGAAAATCGGCGGCATGGAATTCAACGTCGAGAAAATCATTTCGCTCAAACCGGATCTTGTCTTGGCCCACGCGTCAAGCGCCCATAACTCGCGCGATGGCCTCAAGCAATTGAAAGACGCCGGCATCACCGTGCTTGTCGTGAATGACGCGAAGTCGTTCGACGATGTGTATGCGTCCATCGAATTGATCGGCAAAGCGACCGGGACGACAGACAAAGCGAAGCAAGTGATTAAGGATATGAAAGAGAAGCTTGCGCAAATTCAAGAAAAAGCGAAACAAATCCCGGCGGACAAACAAGCGAACGTCTGGATTGAAGTGTCGCCGCCGCCGCAGCTGTATACGGCCGGCAAAGGGACGTTTATGGATGAGATGCTTCAAGTGATTTCAGCGAAAAACGTCGCCGGCAGCTTGGAAGGCTGGCCGATGGTGACGGAAGAAAAAGCCGTAGCCTATAAGCCGGACGTTATCATCACGACATACGGCGGAGCGAAGCAAGTGTTTGCGCGCGCCGCTTGGAAAGACGTGCCGGCGGTGAAAAACAAGCGGGTGTATGACGTCAACACCGACTTAGTAAGCCGCCCGGGTCCGCGCCTTGTCGAAGGGGTCGAGGAACTTGCCAAAGCCATTTACCCGGATGTGTTCAAGTAAAACGTGGATGTATATATTGGCCGTCACGGCGGCCATGTTATCGTTGCTCGTAGGGATATCGACAGGATCGCTGTCGATTCCCTTTTCTTCTATTGTTCGCATTCTTGCGTCCGAATGGTTTGGTATGCCGCTTCCGTCTGACATTCCGGCCGATTGGGTGCCGATCGTGATGGCGATCCGCTTGCCGCGCGTCGTGCTCGCTTTTTTGGTCGGGGCGTCATTGGCACTGGCTGGCGCGGCGTTCCAAGGGTTGCTGAAAAATGCGCTCGCCGATCCGTACACGCTCGGCGTCTCGTCCGGCGCCTCGGTCGGGGCGGTGCTCGTCATCTTTCTCGGCTGGCAATGGCCGCTCTTTGGCACGTTCACGCTGCCGATCGTGAGCATTTTATGCGGCATGGCGACGCTTGTCGCCGTTTTGGCGTTCACTCGCGCGGTTGAGCCGCAGCTGTCGGTTGAGACGATCATTTTAGCCGGCATTATCTTCGGCGCGTTTTTCAGCGCGTTCATTTCACTGATGATCGCTTTGACCGGGGAAGAATTGCGGCAAATCATCTCATGGCTGATGGGAAGCGTCGCGATGCGCGGCTGGAAATACAGCGGGCTTTTGTTGCCGTTTTTTCTCATCGGCGCGGCGGTGCTTCTCGCCAACGGCCGCGAGTTGAACGCGTTTGCTTTTGGCGAGGCGGCGGCGCTTCATGTCGGCGTTGATGTTACGCGCCGAAAAGTCATCATTTTGACGGCGGCGGCGCTGCTCACCGGCGCGGCGGTGTCGGTGTCCGGGACGATCGGTTTTGTTGGGCTCGTTGTTCCGCATATGGTTCGGCTTGTGTGCGGGCCAAACTACCGGGTGCTGCTGCCGCTGTCGCTCTTGTATGGCGGGGCGTTTCTTGTGCTTGCCGATGTGGCGGCGCGGACGATCATCGAACCGCGCGAACTGCCGATCGGCGTCATCACCGCGCTGATCGGCGCCCCGCTATTTGCCGTCTTGTTTTTCCGAAAAATGAAGCGAAAGATGGGATGATGATGCTCGAGGTGCGGGCCGTATCGCATCGGTATGGACCAAAGCAAGTGCTTGATCGTGTGACGTTTTCCGTGGAAAAAGGGGAGCTTTTTGGCATCGTCGGGCCGAACGGCAGCGGAAAAACGACGCTGCTGAAACTCATTTGCAAAGAGCTTCCGCTTGCCAGCGGTGAGATCAAGATTCATGGCCAGCCGCTTTTGGCGCTGTCTGCGAAGCAATGGGCGCGGTTTGCCGCCGTCCTGCCGCAGACAGCGGAGGCGGCGGCCGGCTATACGGTGAGAGAAACGGTGGCGCTCGGCCGCTACGCCCATCAGCGCGGCTTGTTTCCGACGTGGACGAAAGAGGATGAAGCGGCGGTTCAAGAAGCGCTTCGTGCGGTCGGCTTGGCTGACAAAATCGATGAGCCGCTTGAGCGGCTAAGCGGCGGCGAGCGGCAGCGCGCCTATTTGGCGCGGGCGCTTGCCCAAAAGCCGCAGCTGCTCTTGCTGGATGAGCCGACGAACCATATGGATGTGAGCGGCCAAGTCCGGCTTTTGGACCGGCTCGCGGAAGCTGCCCGCTCCCGCGATTTGACGGTCGTCGCCGTCTTTCACGATATGAACGTCGCTAGCTTATATTGCGACCGGGTGCTTGTGTTAAAAGAAGGAAAAACAGCGGCGCTTGGAACGCCGACAGATGTGATGACGCCGGCGCTGCTTGAGGAAGTGTTTGCCGCGCCGATTGTGCGTCTGGCTCATCCGGCGGCGGCAAAGCCGATGTTTTCGTTCGTGCCGAAAGGGAAACAAGAAGAATCGTCGGCCGGCGGGCTGCGTTTGTCCTTTCTTGATGACGCCGCTGTTCTGGCCTCCTGCCAGCCGCTTCGCGTCCTGTCCTCGGCATTGATCGGCGCTGGGTTTCAATGGGCGACCCATTTTGTCAACCGCCAAGTCGGGTTGGATTACGATTGCGGCGATGCGGAAGGAGACATGCGCCGCTATTTGGAGCAGCACGGGTTTTCGCCGGAACGAACGATCGGCATGATGACGGCGGTTGATGTCCGTGATGCCGTTTGGCTTCAGAAAGAAGGGGAAGCGTTTTCGGTGGCGGTCATGGCAACCGCTGGCGTCGGCAATGCGGTTGATGCCGCTCGGGCGTGGCAGCATAAGCCGCTTGCGGCAAGGCCGGGAACGATCAATATGGTGATTGTCATTGACGGAGTGCTGACGGAAGCGGCGTTTGTCCAGGCGATGATGACGGCGACGGAAGCGAAGGTAAAAGCGCTCGCCGATCGTTCCGTTTGCGACCCGGAAACAAGGACGCTTGCCACCGGCACGTCGACCGATTCGCTCGCCGTGGCGGCGACGCAAACCGGGCGGACGTTTGCCTATGCCGGAACGGCGACGGAACTCGGGCGCGCGATCGGTCGGCTCGTGTATGAAGCGACGATCGAGGCGCTTGACCGCTACAAGCGGCGGAGGGGGCGGCGATGACGCATTTGCTGGCAATGACGTTGGCTTTGCTGTTGGATGCGCTGCTTGGCGACCCGCGCTGGCTGCCGCACCCTGTGCGCGGGATGGGAACGCTGATTGCGTGGCTTGACCGCCGCTGGAATCAAGGAACAAAGCGGCGGGCGAAAGGGGCGGCGGCCGTGGCGGTCGTGTTGGCCGCTGTTTACGGGGTATCGGCGTTGGTCGTTTATGTGGGCTACGCGCTGTCCGTATACGTGGGGGTGGCGATTGAGGCGGCGCTCATTTTCATCACCATTGCGACCAAAAGCCTCGCTGAAGCGGCTGAGGATGTGCGCCGGCCGCTTGAAGCGGGCGATCTTCCCGAGGCGCGGCGGGCGCTGTCGATGATCGTTGGCCGCGACACCGAGCGGCTCGATGAGGCCGGCATCACCCGCGCCTGCGTCGAAACGGTGGCGGAAAATACGAGCGACGGCATCACGGCTCCGCTCTTTTACGCGGCCTTGGGCGGCGCGCCGCTTGCCATGCTGTACCGGGCAGTGAACACGTGCGATTCGATGCTCGGCTATAAAAATGAAACGTATCGCGAATTTGGCTGGGTGGCCGCCCGGCTGGACGATGCGCTCAACTACATTCCGGCGCGGCTGACGGCGCTCGTGATGGTGTTGGTCTGCGGCGGCCGCCGCCTTCGTTTGGCGCTGTCGATATTGTTTCGCGATGCCCGCCGCCACCCAAGCCCGAACAGCGGCTGGCCCGAGGCGGCGATGGCTGGATTGCTTGGGGTGCAGCTGGGCGGGACGAATACATATGGCGGCGTCGTCTCTGAGCGGCCGACACTCGGCGATCCCGATGTTCCGCTGCGCTCGGTTCATATTCGCCAGGCGGTCGGCATCATGATCAGAACGGTGCTCGCCTTTACGTTATTGCTGCTATGGATCGGGGGGATGATCGTTGCGTTGGCCGGCGCATGGGGCGAATCCGCGCGCGTTGTATGAGCAATGCGGATTGGCCCCTCCGAACGAATACATTGATTTCAGCGTCAATACGAACCCATATCGACTGCCGCCGTCGGCTTGGCCGAACGGCGAGGAATGGATTCGCTGGGCCGGTGAGTATCCGGATTCGGAAGCGAAGGCGCTCAGGGAGCTCGTTGCCAAGCAGGAGCAGATTCGACCCGGACAAGTGCTGGTGACGAACGGGGCAGCGGAGGCGATTTATTTGTTGGCCGCGCTGCTTGCCGGCCGGCGCGTCGGCATCTTGGAGCCGACGTTTTCCGAGTATCGGCGCGCCTGCCTTGCTTACGGATGCGAAGTCAAGTCTTTGCTGGCAGAGGAAAACCGCGGTTTTTCGTACGACATTGACCAAGCGGCGGCATGGGCAGCGGAATGCGACGCGGTTTTTTTCTGTCATCCGAACAATCCGACCGGAACCGTGATGCCGGAGCGTGATCTCCGCTCGCTCGTCGCTGCAGCGGACCAAGCGGGGACGTATATCGTGGTGGATGAGGCGTTCTATCCGTTTTGGCGCGGCGGATTTACAGCCATGCGGTGGCTGGATCGCTATCCGCGCCTCATTGTGCTTCGATCGTTGACGAAAATCCATCATCTGGCCGGCGCGCGCCTTGGTTATGTCGCTGCCGACGAGGCGGTGATCGCTTCGCTGAAAACGCATCAGCCGCCATGGAGCACAAACTGCATCGCCCAACAATTGGCGCTTCGTTTCATGGCGATGGAATCGTTTGTCAAGTGGACGAAAGAACGGATCGCCGCCGAGCGGGAGCGCGTGTTTCGGTCGCTGCCGGCCGGCCGGTATGCCGTCTCGCCGTCGGTGGTCAATTTTTACTTGCTGCGTCCGCTCTCCGGACGGACAGAGGATTTGTTTTTCTATTTATTGCAGCAAGGAATCGTCCCGCGGCATACAATGAATTTTCCTGGACTGGACGGACGTTACGTGCGGCTTGCGGTCAAAACGCAGGTGGAAAACGATCGGCTGCTTGAAGCGCTTGCGAGGTGGAGCGGATGATGGTGTTTGTCAGCGGCGCCGCGCGCAGCGGAAAAAGTGAAGCGGCGGAAGCATGCGCCATCCGGCTTTCTCGCGGCGGTCGGCTTCACTATATCGCCACCGCGCAGGCAATGGATGAAGAAATGGAAGCGCGCATCCGCCGTCATCAAGAGCGGCGCGCGGCGCAGGCCGCGCATTGGACAGTGTGGGAAGCCCCGTTCTCTTCTCAGGAGATTGCCGCTTCCCTGCGCCCAGATGATGTCGTCCTGCTTGATTGCTTGACGGCCTGGCTGGCTTACGAACTGTTTTCCGGGGAACATTGGAAAACAGAAGAGGACGACCGGGCCACCGCACGCCGCTTGCTTGACGGAGTGCGGGCGTGGGATGCCGCCTGCCGCGCGGTCGTGATTGTATCGAACGAGCTGTTTGCCGGGGGTGTTCCGGATGATCCTGGCACATTTCGCTACATGAAAACGCTTGGCTTGCTTCACCAACAGTTGGTCGCGGAAGCGGCGGCCGCCGCGGTCGTTGAATGCGGCCTTCTCCGCGTGAAAAAAGGGCGGTGGCCGGGATGAAGCAAGCATGGAACGGATGGCTGTTGGCGTTGCAGCTGTTTACCACGATCCCGATTCGGCGCTCGATCGAATGGAACGCCGCCCATGTCCGCTGGCTCGTGCGCTGTATGCCGCTTGCGGGGGCGCTGATCGGGGCGCTTTCGGCCGGAGTGTATGCACTCTTTTCCTCGTTTTCATTCAGCTCGCCGCTTGTTTGGGCGCTTCTTCTTCTTTGGCTTGGCATTTGGATGGCCGGGGGGATGCACGCTGACGGCTTTATGGATGTGAGCGACGCGTTTTTTTCGTACCGCGACGTCAAGCGGCGGCAAGAGATCATGTCCGATTCGCGCGTCGGCGCGTTTGCGGTGTTGTCGCTTATTTGTTTGTTGTCATTTCGTTGGCTGTTTCTGTACGAATCGCTCCAGACAGGCGTTCCGCCGGCGCTGTTCGCCGCCGTTCCGCTGTTGTCGCGGGCCGGGGCTGCCTGGCTTCTTTCCGTCGGCAAGCTGGCAAAGCCGACAGGAATGGCTGCATCGCTTCGCGAATATAGTTCATGGCGTGATGCCATTTGGGCGCTTGGACTCGCTTTTGTATTGCTTTCGCTTCTTTGTGCATCCACCGCCATTTCGGTGCAAACAGGGGCGGCGCTGGCTGCAGCGGCTGTCGTTTTGGCGGCGGCGGCAAAGCCGTGGGCAGAAAAACAGTTTGGCGGCATCACCGGTGATGTGCTCGGCGCGCTGATCGAAGGAGGAGAGACGGTGCTATGGGGCGTCATTTGGCTCTTACACTCATCCGTCATGGGATGACGGAACAAAACCGACGTCGGGCGTATATCGGCTGGACGGACGCGCCGCTTGCGGCCGCGGAGCGCAATCGGTTGTGCCGTTTGCAGCTTGAGCGGCCGTATCCGGTCGACTGCATGGTCACAAGCGACCTTCACCGCTGTCGAGAAACGGCCGCCTTGCTGTTTGGCGGACGCGGGGCAGATTGGTGCACCAGCCGCTGGCGCGAGCTTCACTTTGGCGCTTGGGAAGGAAAAACGTTTGCTGAGCTGGAAGCGGAGCCCGCCTACCGCCAATGGCTTGCGTCGCCCTTTTCTGCGGCGCCGCCCGGCGGGGAGCGTTATGCCGACTTTCAAGCGCGCATCAAACAGGCGCTTGCGGAGACGATTGCTTTCGCTGAGCGGGCGGGCGCCCGTCATGTGGCTGTCATCACCCATGGCGGCCCGATTCGCCTCCTGCTCGAGCAGTATGCGCCCGATGCCCGTTCGTTCTGGGAATGGGAGGTGCCATTTGCCGGCGGATATACGTTGGAATCGACGATCGAGCGTTGGAAAGGGGGAGAGCGGTGCATTTCGTTATCGGCGGTGCGTTTCAAGGAAAACGAAAATGGGTGAGGGAACGGTATGGAATAAATGATGGAGTTCATATTGTATGGCATAACGGTTATTTGGAGCCGTATAGGCCGCCGGATGGCATCGAAACGGCAAAAACGGTCGTCTTTGACGGGTTGGAAGCCGCCATCCGCCCTTGTCCGGACCCAGACGAGTGGGAATCCTATTTCCGCGCTTGGCAGCGGTGGGAAGCGGCAGTGTCTGGCCGCACAGTCGTCTGGATTGGCACCGATGTGACGCAAGGCGTTGTTCCGGTTGATCCACAAGAGCGGCGCTGGCGCGACGCCGTGGGAATGTGCTACCAGCGACTAGCTTCCTTGTGCTGCCGCGTCGACCGCATTTGGTGCGGACTGGCGGAACGATTGAAATAAGGGGGAGAGGAAAAGTGAAATTGTATACGCGAACAGGAGACCAAGGAAAAACGAGTTTAGTCGGCGGGCGCGTGGACAAAGACCATTTGCGCGTCGAGGCGTACGGAACGATTGACGAGGCGAATTCGTTCATCGGATGGGCGCTTGCGTTATTGGCCGGCGATGAACGGTTTCGCGACCTTTGCGCTGAGCTGCAAAAAATCCAGCACGAGCTGTTTGACTGCGGCGGCGACCTGGCCATCGTCAACGGCAAGCTTCCGTATAAGGTGACCGAGGCGATGGTCACATTTTTAGAAGAGCGCATTGATGCGCACGTGCAAGAAGCGCCGCCATTGCAAAAATTCATTTTGCCGGGCGGCTCCAAGGCGGCTGCGGCGCTCCATATGGCGCGTACGGTGGCAAGACGGGCGGAGCGGTGCATCGTTTCCTTGCAAAAAGCGGAGCCGATCAACGATGTTGTGCTCAAATATATGAACCGCCTGTCCGATTATTTGTTCGCCGCTGCCCGGGTCGTGAATGCGCGTTTAGGGGTGAAGGACATCGAGTATGAACGGAGCGCGATTGTGTTCCGCGACAAGGAGGAGAAACAATGAACCGCCGATTGGCTTGGACGGCCGTTTGTTTGGCGCTTTCGGCGATCGGATCGTTCATCAAGCTGCCAACGTTTGTCGGCAGCATCGCTTTGGACAGCGCACCGGCGCTTGTCGCCGCCGGGGTTCTTGGCCCGCGCGCCGGAGCGGCGGTCGCTGGGCTTGGGCATTTGGTTTCGGCGTTGATCGGCGGTTTTCCGCTCGGCCCAGTTCATTGGTTTGTCGCTCTTGAAATGGCGGGGCTTGGCGCCCTGTTCGCCGTGCTGCATCGGCGGGGATGGAAAATCGGCAGCGCCGTCGTCTTTTTCATCGGCAATGCGTTTTTGGCGCCGCTGCCGCTTGCCGTTTCGTTCGGCTGGCCGTTTGTTTTTGCCGTCATTCCGCCGCTTTCGGCAGCCGCGGCGGTCAACGTGTTGATCGCGGTGGCCATCATGCCGGTCGTCGTCCGGTTGGCGGCGAAAGCGGGGGTGGAGGCGCCGCATGCGTGATGTGCTTTTCCTTCCGTTTGCCGACGGCATGGAGCTCGCCGTTGCGGCCGACGGTTCGGCGGCGGTCGGGGACAAGCCGGGCGACGTGGTATCTGCTCCGGTTGATGTGGTCGCTTATTTTGCCGCTCGCGTCGCTTTAATGGAATTAGTAAGCGTCGGAGCGGAAGCGAAAGCCGTCGTGCTGCAAAACTTCATCGCCGATGACCGGTGGGAAGCTCTTTGCCGCGGCGTCAGGAGAACGTGCCGCGAGCTGGGGATCGATCTCCCGATCACCGGCAGCACGGAATCGAATTTTCCCACCGTGCAGTCGGCGCTTGGCGTGACGGCCATCGGGACGGTGGCCAACGAACGGAAACGAATCGGCATCACGCCCGAAGAGGCGAAGTTTGCCGTCATCGGCCGACCGCTCGTCGGGGCTGCTGTGTTGGCCCGGCCCGAATGGGTGCTGCCGCTTTCCCTTTTCGCCGAGCTGATTGTTTCGCCCCATGTGTATGAGCTTGTGCCGGTCGGATCGAAAGGCGTTTTTTACGAATGGACAGAGCTTTTGGCTGCCAATCGCCTCCGCTTTCGCAGTTGTTCGTGTCCGCTGTCGCTTTTTTCATCCGGGGGACCGGCAACCGCCGTGCTGATCAGCTATGACCCAGCCGGCGAATGGAAGCTGAAACAGCAGGCCGGACCGCTCTTTTTTCCGCTGTTTGCCGAGCGGTAGCCATGTGCCCATTTCCGTTCAAAAAGTGGTTTTCTTTTTCATCGTCACCCGTTATCATGAAGATAATGGGATTTTTTTTGGCTGGGTTGTCGATCCAAACAAGGCGGGAGGGAAGGCAATGCCGCCGCTTTCGTGAAAAAAGAGCAGCAGGGGCAGCCCGATGATCAAAAGCAGATGAATGGCCGCGGTCCATAGGAGAGATAGGGGGAGAGAAACGATGGACCCCGTCTTTGAGCAGTTGTATGAAAAATATCACGATGACTTGTTTAATTTTTTGTTTTACATGGTGCGGAATCGAGAGCAGGCCGAAGATTTGGTTCAGGAAGTGTACGTCAGAGTGCTGCGCTCATACAAACGGTTTAAAGGGCAGTGCAGCGAAAAAACGTGGCTGCTGTCCATTGCGCGCCATGTGGCCATTGATTTTTTCCGCAAGCAAAAACGCCGGCGCCAATGGGCTGGTTCGGCGGAATGGAGCGAGGAACAAATCGGCGCCGACGAGCCGATTCCTGAGGAAATGGCGATTCAAAACGAGGAGATTCAGCTTATGTACCGTGGTTTGGCGCGCTGCACGGTTGATCAACGGCTTGTGCTCGTCCTTCGATTCATCCAGTCGCTGTCGATCGCGGAAACGGCGGAAGCGCTCGGCTGGACGGAAAGCAAAGTGAAAACGACGCAGCACCGCGCACTAAAGGCGCTCAAGCAATATATGGAGGAAGAGGCAAAACAGGAGGGGTGGCGGTGTGAAAAAGCTCAATTGGAATGAGCGATGCATTGAACATGGGCTTGAACAGTTGCCCGTCATCAAAGACCGGCGCACGAAAGAAGAAGTGTATGTCCGGCTGGTGCGCGCTCAGCGGATGGCGCGCTGGAAGCGGCGTTGGCTCCCTGCGGTTGCATCGGCGGCCGTGCTTGCATCGGCGGTTTATGCCGGTCCGCATTTCATCGTTCCAACACGTTCGGACAAAAAAGAGGCTTCCTCATCCCCTGTTCAGACGCTAGAGGCGGATGGCGCTTCCTCTCACCCAAAAGCGATGATGGCCGCCAGCGAACCGGCGAATGCAGTGGTGATTGCCTTGCCCGATGAGCGAATCGGCCAAGTGGTGCCAGTGGTTGTTCCCCTTCCTGGCCGTTTTGCCTCGGCAGAACGGCTGTCCGCGGCGCTCGGTGAGCTTGCCCGTTCCCCGTTGCGTGAGGCGTCCGCGTGGCTCGACGGTGTGAAGATGGCCCCGGCGGCAGGCGATGGGCGCGTATGGGTTGTTCGCGTTCCAGCGAGCCATCGCGTGTTTGCCGCCAGCCATGAGGAACAACGCCTCTTTTTCGACGCGGTCATGGAAACAGTGCGGCAGATGGGCGGGCGAAGCATCCGCTTTTTCACTGGGGAGGAAGAAGGGCTCGATTTGCCAGTGTTGGGTCGTCTAAAAACGACAAAAATCAACCAGCAGAAGCGAATGTATTATCAAAACCGCTCCTCCTCCTTCGGCTATACGGTGCTCATCCCGGCGCCAGGCAGCGCCCGCTCGTTTCCTGAGGCGCTCAAGCAGATGAAAAAATCGACGATCCACGGGCTTGAGCCGGCCATTCCACCAGGGGTGGAAGTTGATTCGGTCGATGTCGATGCGCGCCATGCTACGGTCCGGCTTCATTTGTCCGCTCGGCCAAGCGCGGAAGAAGCGGCGAGCATGGCGGAGGCCGTGCTGCTGACGGCGAAAGAGTTTGGGCTGCTTGACGTTACATTCGAGTCGAGCGGGTTATCGACTCTTGGCCCGTATCCGCTTGGGAAGCCGATCAACGTGCCGGCCGGACCGAACGCCGCGTTGCTGGCAACCGGCCCGTAGCCGCCAGCGTGAGCTCTTAGCGGTTTTTTTTGTTAATGTCGACGCGAGGCCGTTCTATCGGCGTTCGTTTTGACATAAGACATATATGGTGCGACATAGGCAAGGAGGGATGGAAATGGGCGATGTGATGAGACGCCTCTTGGCGGTGGCTGGTGTGGCGGTATGCGTCGGACTGTTGTTTCTTGTCGGCGCCAACGGATGATTGGATGAATATTCGCAAAACGGTTGTCCTTTCTTGCGGTAATGCGTTATAATGAGAAAAACAGCAGGAGAGGAGAAACGCCGATGTTGACCGATTATCATAATCATTTGGAACGAGGGACGTTGACGCTTGATTATTTGCGCCAGTTCACGGATGAAGCGGTCAAAAAAGGCATCCAGCATTTCGGCATTTCCGAGCACGCGTACCATTTTTACCAAACGAGAAACATTTTGTCCAATCCGTGGGTCGACGCGCGCCGCTGCTACGATATGGACGATTATGTCCGGCTGTTCCACGAAGCGTGGGATGCGGGCCTCGATGTGAAAATGTCGATCGAAATGGATTATACGCCGGGCAAACACGAGGAAATGGCCGCCTTTATCCGCTCATACGAGTTTGACTATGTCATCGGTTCGATCCATTGGGTCGACGATTTCGGCATCGACTTAGCCGAATATCGCCATGAGTGGGAACGGCGCGATTTGTACGATACATACCGCAAATATTTCGATCAAGTCGTGACGCTCGCCGAGTCGAATTTGTTTGACATTATCGGCCACCTCGATTTGGTGAAAATTTTTCAATACGTCCCGGAAGATGAGGAATTTTTGCTTGAACAATACGACCGGGCGACAACAGCGCTCGCCAATTCGAAAACGTGCGTCGAAATCAGCACCGCCGGGCTGCGCAAGCCGGTCGGCGAACTGTATCCGGATCCGCGCCTATTGAAAATGTGCTATGACAAAGGCATTCCGATTGTGTTGTCGTCCGACGCGCACGTGCCTGAGCATGTCGGCGCCGACTTTGACAAGGCGGTGGAACTCGCCCGCAGTGTCGGCTACACCGAGCTGATGACGTTCTCGAAAGGCGAGCGGAAGGCGGTGCCGCTCGGCTGAACGGAACTGACAAAACACGAGGGTGTCCCAAAAGGATCGGGACACCCTTTCTTAGTATGTAGGCGTAAAACAATCATTAAGAAACGATGCATTGTGTTTGGTTTAAGGAAAAACAACCTTTTGGGTCATGATCATCGCCTTTTCGCAAGAGGGAACTATACGATGCGAATGGCTGCTGTGGGGCTTGCTCGAACGAAAAACGCAGGCTCCTTTCTGGGAAGGCCTGCGTTTTTTGGATGATCTGCCCGCAGAAGCGGGTGGTTACGCTTCGAGCCGCTTCACCGTTTCGATGTCATCAATTTGCGCCAACGCCTGCAATACCTCATCATCGACCGGTTTGTCAAGCGATAAGATCATCATCGCCTTGCCCCCCGCTTCTTGGCGGCCGACTTGCATGGTGGCGATGTTGACATCGTGCGCCCCAAGCACGTTCCCGACTTTGCCGATCATCCCCGGCCGGTCTTGGTGCTGGATATACAGGAGATGGCCTTCCGGGGCAAAGTCGATGGCGACGCCGTCAAAATGGACGATGCGGTCGCCGTAGTTCGGCACGTGCGTTCCTTTGATCGTGAACGTTTTGTTTTCGCCATGGACGGTGAGCGAAATGCAGTTCGCATAGCCGTGCGTTTCATCGGAAAATTTTTCACCGTATGTGATGCCGCGCTCTTTGGCGACCATGGCGGCGTTCACCTCGTTGACGGTTGAGGCGACGCGCGGCCGCAGGAAGCCGGCGAGCAGGCTGCGGGTGATGTACGTCGTCTCCAGATCAGCGACCGTGCCGGCGTAGGTGACCGACAGCTCTTGCACCGGGATGTTCATAAACTGCGATGCAATCAAGCCGAGCTTCCGGCCTAAATGATAGAATGCTTGAATTTTTTCATAGACGTCTTTCGACAACGCCGGCAAGTTGATCGATGAGGTGACTGGCCGCCCTTCAAAAAAGTGGAGCAGCTCTTCCGCGACTTGGGTGGCGACGTTCAGCTGCGCTTCGACGGTCGACGCCCCTAAATGCGGCGTGACGATCACATTGTCAAACGCTAAAAGCGGATGATCCCCTGGCGGCTCTTGTTCAAAGACGTCGAGGGCGACGCCGGCGACATGCCCGCTTTCCAAGAACGGGATGAGCGCCTGTTCGTCGATGATGCCGCCGCGGGCGCAGTTGATCAAATAGACGCCCTTTTTCGTTTTCGCCAAGTTTTCCGTGCCAAGCAACCCGCGCGTTTCTTTCGTGAGCGGCGTATGAACGGTGATGATGTCAGCCACGGCCAGCACTTCGTCAAGCGAGTGAATCGAGACGCCGAGTTTTTCGGCGCGTTCTTTCGTTAAAAATGGGTCGTACACGTGCACGCTCATGCCAAAGGCGCGCGCCCGTTTGGCGACTTCCGAACCGATGCGGCCGAAGCCGATGATGCCCAATTTTTTGCCAAACAGCTCGTTGCCGACAAACGCCGAGCGGTTCCACTCCCTCGATTTGACGGAAATGTGCGCCTGCGGGATGCGTCGGACGAGGGCGGCCATCATGGCAAAGGTATGCTCAGCGGCCGAAATCGTATTGCCGTTTGGCGCGTTAATGACGACGATGCCGCGTTTCGTCGCTGCATCGACATCAATGTTGTCGACGCCCACCCCGGCGCGGCCGATAATTTTTAAGTTCGGCATTTTTTCCAATAGTTCTTCCGTCACTTTGGTGGCGCTGCGCACGAGCAAAGCGTCAAAGGTGTGCAATTCCTCTTCCGCTTCGGTTGTTTTCTTTTGCACGATGTCGATCTGCGCCGATGCGCAGAGCGGCGCCAAACCTTCTTCACTGATGGCGTCGGAAACGAGTACGCGAAACACAGTGGGTGCCCCTTTCTGTTTCAAGGATGTTAAATTTCTGATAATTTAACATGCGAAAGCGGTTTCTGTCAATGGGGGAAAAAGAAGTCATACCAATGAAAACGTTTTTTTGAGCAGGAATGTTCGGGGTTTGAAAAAGAAAAGCGCCCATATCAAACGACATGGGCAAAATTGTTCGGAAATAGAAAAACGGTGTCTGGTGAAATGAGATGTTGGACGGATTACTTGTTTTTCTGTTCGTTGTAGCGGGCGATGCATTCGTCGATCAATTTGGCGGCTGCTTCCGGCCCCTCCCATGTGCCGATTTCCGTCCGTTTCCCTTGCAAGTCTTTGTAGCGTTCAAAGAAGTGGGCGATTTCTTTCAGTTTGTGCTGCGGGAGGTCTTCAATCGATCTCACTTCGTCAAAGCGCGGATCTTCGACCGGAACGCCGATCAATTTCGCATCTTCTTCGCCGCTGTCGACCATGTTCAAATAGCCGATGACGCGCGTGTCGATGACGCAGCCCGGGAACGTCGGGTTTGTCGTGATGACCAAAATGTCGAGCGGGTCGCCATCCAGCGCCAACGTATTTTGCAAGTAGCCGTATTCAGCCGGATAAAACATCGGTGAATATAAGACGCGGTCGAGCTTGAAAATGCCCCGTTCTTTGTCGAATTCGTATTTGTTTTGGCTTCCGGTTGGAATTTCGATAAACGCTTCGACAATTTTATTTTCGAATGCCATAACCCGTTCCTCCTTTGTTGGTTATGTATACATGAAAACTTGTCCACCCAGCAGGCGCGGCGGACAAGCCAATTTTATTGTAGCACGTTCGTTCAAGATGCGCCACTTGTGATTTCACGCTTGCATCAAAAAACCCTCTTGCCGACAAGGCAAGAGGGGGAATGTCAGTCGAATTTATTCGGATCGCCGTCAAACGGCTCGTCAGCAACTTTGATCGATTCAGTCGGACAGCCTTCGAAGGCGTCCATCATATCGTCAATCAAAATCTCCGGCACTTCGACGATGCCTTGGTTGTCATCAAGGGTGACGTAGGCAATGCCGTCCTCGTCGTAGTCGTAAATGTCGGGAGCGGCGGCGCCGCAAGCTCCGCAGGCGATGCAAGTCTCTTTATCAACAATCGTATACTTTGGCATAAAAATCGAACCTCCCCAAGTTTATTGGAAACGGACGGGCCATCTCCGTGTTGCCTGCTCGGAAATGAACTTTTCACTTTTATAATAAGACCGTACGGCCGGCTTTTCAACAAAAAAATCGCTCTCTTGTATTTTTACACATATGCATCTTATTTAGTTTTGTTATCATATGGCGGAACTGTCAACCGATCGATTTTTTCTGCCGACCGGTTGGGCGATTTTTGCTACAATAGAGGCGAGGGAGGAACGCAGGATGCGGCATGGCTATGCCTCATTTTTGCTCGCCCATTGCTTGCGCCGCTTCAACGGCGAACGGACGCTGGCGGCGGTGTATCATTTATTTTCGGGAAAAAAATCGGCGCAGACGCTCCAAGACAGCAAATGGTTTCGGCTTGAGCCGCTGTTTGGCACATGGAAGAATGTGACGATGGCGGCGCTCGAGGAGGCGGCAATGGCGCTTGTCGAACAGCGACTCGCTTTATCCGCGAAACAGCGGACATACACGTTGACCGCGGCAGGGGAAGAATGGCTTGCCGAGCAAGCGGCGCTTTTCCCCCGCCATCTGAACGGCTGGCGCTATCATGAGGCGGAACCGCTGTTTTGGCAGCGTCTTTCCTTGATCGGGCAGACATTGTCAAACCTCGTCTATGGGCGGCGTTTTGCACCGATTTGCCGCGACGAGCGGACGCTTCAATGGGTGAAGCAATATTTGCTTGCAAAAGGATCGCGCCAGATGTTGGCCGAGACGCTGTATCAAGAGCTCATCCGGCTGCTTGAAGCGGTTTCGGAAGAGGCGGCGGTGATCTTTACGCTGCGTTTGACGAGCGCGGTCCGCATCGGCTGGACGATGGAGCAAATCGCGGCCCATTTGCAAAAGGACGCGCTCTACGTGCAGTTTCAATTCCGCAATGTGCTTCATTACATCATGGCGGAAGCTGAGGCTGGACGCGCTCCGATGATGGCCGAATTGATGAGCGGACTGGCGCCGGCGGTGCTGACACAATCGGCGCAAAAAACGTACGAATGGCTGCGGAAAGGAAAAACGATAGAAGATATTTCCAAGCTTCGCCGCTTGAAGCGAAGCACGATTGAGGATCACGTTGTCGAAATCGCTGCCAATGTGTCCGGTTTTTCGATCGCCCCGTTTGTCGACGATGAAAAGGAGGCGGCCATTCGAGCGGCGGCGCAGGCACTTAGGACGAGGAAATTGAAAGAGATTCGCGAGGCGCTTGACGGCAAAGTCAGCTATTTTGAAATTCGGCTCGTGTTGGCAAAGGAAGTGGGACGTTGGACGAGTTGACGAAAACGTTGCGCATGAAGTTCGGACATGCTTCATTCCGCCCGGGTCAGCGGGAAGTGGCAGAAGATGTGCTTGCAGGGCGCGACGTGCTGGCGATGCTGCCGACCGGAAGCGGCAAGTCGCTTTGCTATCAGCTGCCAGCGTATTTGCTTCAAGGCAGTGTGCTGATCGTTTCGCCGCTTGTGTCGCTCATGGAGGACCAAGTCGAGCAGTTGCGCCGGCGCGGGGAAAAGCGAGTGATTGCTTTTCACAGCCTGCTTGATGCCGAAGAAAAATGGCAGGCGCTCGCTTCGCTTGCGGAGTTTCGCTTTATTTACGCGTCGCCGGAGATGCTGCAGTCGGCAAAATTTTTAACGGCGCTTCGGCGCGTATGCATTTCGCTTTTTGTCGTCGATGAAGCGCACTGCATTTCTCAATGGGGATATGACTTTCGCCCGGACTTTTTAAAGCTTGGGGAGATCCGGCGCGCGCTCGGGGCCCCGCCGTGTTTGGCGTTGACGGCGACGGCGCCGCCCGAGGTGCAGGAGGATATTATTCGCACGCTCGGGATGGATGGCGCCCGCCGCCATATTCATTCCGTCGATCGTCCGAACATCGCCTTGTGCGTGGAGCATTGTTCATCAACGGAGGACAAAGCGGCGCGCTTGGCCGATTATGCCAAGCGTCTCGAAGGCCCGGGAATCATTTATTTTTCGAGCCGTCAATGGGCGGAAGAGATGGCGCGCCGGCTCGAACAGTGCGGCGCGGGGCGGGTCGCCTATTACCATGCCGGCATGGACGGGGAGCAACGGTTGCTCGTGCAGCAGCAATTTGTCTACGGTCAGCTTGACATCGTATGTTGTACAAGCGCATTCGGCATGGGCGTGAACAAAGAAAACGTCCGATTTGTGCTTCATTTTCATATGCCGGCCCAGCTCGAGGCGTATGTGCAGGAAATCGGGCGCGCGGGGCGTGACGGAGCGCCAAGCCTTGCTGTGTTATTTTATGCGGACGGCGATCGGGCCATGGCCCAGGCGGTGGCGGAGGCCGAGCTGTTAAGTCCGCGCGAGCTGCGTGAGTGGTGTCGGCGGCTGCCGGAAGGAGCCGGATGGGAAGCGGCGATGGCGACGCTCGAGGCTGCCGGATTCACCGACGTACAAAAGCGGCTGTTGGCGTATTTTTTAGAACGGGAACAACGGGCGATGCCTGGTTGGCTGACAGCGGAGGCGAAAGAGCGGCTGTACGGCAGGATGGCAGCCGCCATCGAGGCGCGGCGGCGCTGGAAGCGGAAAAAACTGCAGGAAATGGATGAATGGGTGCACTTGTCTTCGTGCCGGCGTCAAGCGCTTGTCCGCGCGTTTGGCGAGGAGCTGACGGATCAGCGGAATGCCTGTTGCGATCGCTGCGGGCTTTCGCTTGACGGCTATGAACGAGCCGTCCGCCGTCCGGAGGCGGCGCCGGTTCGCCATTGGCGCGAGGAGTTGTGGGACATGCTTTTTGGCGGGGGGCGGACGAATGAAACGGCAAAGTGAACAAATCCGGCAGATGACAGAGCGCGAGCTGCTTTTTCATCTTTATGTAACGCAAGGGTTGCTGCTTCTTGCCGCCGGCGGCTGTTCGCTCTTTTTGTTCGATTGGGCGGAGTGGCGCCGGCTTTGGCGGTTCGATCTCACCGATGTGCTGCTATACGGAGCGGGCGGGGCGGCGCTCGTGCTGGCGGTCGATTTTTTGGCCATGCGCTATTTGCCGGATGATTGGCATGACGACGGCGGGGTGAACGAAAAAATATTCCGCGGCCGCTCGATTCCGCATCTCTTTTTTTTATGTGCGCTCATCGCTGTGACGGAAGAATGGCTGTTTCGCGGCGTTGTGCAGACGCATTGGGGGCTTGGGGCGGCAAGCGTCGTGTTTGCCTTGTTGCATGTTCGATATTTGGAAAAATGGTTTTTGTTTCTCATGGTGATGCTTGTCAGTTTGTTTCTCGGCATGTTGTATGAGCAAACCGGAAGCTTATGGGTGACCATCACCGCGCACTTTTTGATCGATTTCGTGCTTGCGTTGCATATTCGGTCGGGAGAGGAGTGAAGCCATGGGAAGGACAGAGGAGAGCCGGACGCGGCGGAGCCTGAGGTTGGACGAGAGCGCACCGTCATCGCGCATCAAACGGCGGCGAAAAAAAGAAGAGCAAAAACGGAAATACGTTCCGTCTCGTCTGCTTCTGTTCTTGTTTTTGATCTTGCCGGCGGCTGTGTTGGCGATCCATCATGTCCAATCGAAGTCGGGCTCTGTGACGGTCGTCCGTCATGAAGAAAGAGGGGGCGAGACGGTGCGCATTATTCGAGACGACGAAGTCAAGGGGACAGAACAGGCGGCCAAACCGAAGCAGAAGGGCGCCGCCGACCGAGGAAGCGTCGGCGGTTGGGAAAAGACTGAACAATGGGGAAAGACTGATGATGAACAAGGAAAAATCATCACCCATGTCGTCGCAGCTAATGAAACGCTCTACAGCATCGCCATGAAATATTACGGCACGCCTGATGCGATCGATCTCATTAAAAAGGAAAACGGCCTATCGACCGGCCGCCTTCAGCCGGGGCAAACGCTGCGCATCCCGCTTCGCGGCGAACAGTAAGCGGGACGCTTTTTTGAACCAATATTGTCCGTTGCCCTCAGCTTTTTGTTCTAACGCCACCGTCTGCGGCATATGATGGACAATAGAAACGGGACAAGGGGGAGAGGAGATGGTCCATTTCCCGGATGAGTTTCCCATCGATGAAGTGGCGAAGGAAATGTTGATGGCCGTCATCGAAAAAAAGAAAAAATGGGAGCGGCTCGAAAAGCGGACGTTGCTCTTGCAGGCGGCCGCGTTTTCCGGTTTGGCCGTTTTCCTTCTTTATCTTTTGGCCAAGGCGGCGGCTTTTGAAACATGGAGCGAGCGGGTCGCCTGGTTTTTCGCCGCGCCGGCCCATGTGTTCATTCTGCTTCTTCTAGGCGCCGTTTATTGGGCGGCTGTCTATTACAAAGGAAAAAGCGAAAAGGCGGAAGACGACTTTCAAGCCCTCCGCTGCGAAATCATCCAAAAAAGCATCGATTTATGGAAGGATGAGGAACAATGGAGTCGGCGCCATCGGCTCTTTGAATGGATGAAACGGGAATACGACATCAATCTTTATTATGAACAAAGCTGAGCGGGAGACAGTGCCCGGCTCATCGGACTAGAACACTTTTTTATGGCTGCGTTCCTCTTTTAAAATTTCCACCGCTTCCCGGAATCGTTGGGCATGGATGATTTCCCGCTCGCGCAAAAAGCGGAGCCCGTCGTTTAAATCCGGGTCATCGCTCATGTTGATGATCCATTGGTAAGTGGCGCGCGCTTTTTCTTCGGCGGCGATGTCTTCATACAAGTCGGTGATCGGGTCGCCTTTTGCTTGAATATACGTCGCCGTAAACGGGTTGCCGGCAGCGTTATGGTAAAAGAGGGCGCGCTCATGGTCGACGTAATGGGGCTCCAGCCCAGCTTCTTTCAGCTGCTCCGGCGTTGCGTCTTTCGTCAGTTTATACACCATCGTCGCGATCATTTCGAGATGGGCGAGCTCTTCGGTGCCGATGTCGTTCAGCAGCCCGATCACTTTCGGCGGCAGCGTATAACGCTGGTTTAAGTAACGGAGCGCAGCGGCCAGTTCTCCGTCTGCCCCGCCGTACTGTTCAATTAAATATTTCGCCAGACGCGGGTTGCACGTGCTGACGCGGACTGGGTATTGCAATTTTTTCTCATAAATCCACATGATCCGTCCCCCCTTGCGTTCGTGATGAATCGGCTATACTTGCCAAGGCCACGGCGTGTCGTCCCAGTTCCATGGGTAATTGGAATAGCTATGGCCAAACTGCTCAAGCGGACCATAGGCGGCTTCAAACTGTTTTTTCAGCTGCTTTCGCTTTTGCGCGAGTTGGTTAAATTGTTGAATTGCCTGGTAGTCGGTTGGATGGGTGTCCAAATAGAGCGTCAGTTCAACGAGGGCAAAGTCGACCGCTTGCAGCTCCTCAAGCTGCTCGTAATACTCTTTCGGCCTTTGTTTCATGAGCCATCACCTTTTGTCTTCGTTTCGTAAGGGCTGTAATATGGATCGTAAAACACTTGCCAAAGCGTTCCTTTCATTAGCGCTTCGCGAAGCGGAAATTGCGGCAAGTTTGGCGGCTGGAAGCCGACGTATAAGTTCGGCGCCGTGACGTACGTTTTGACGTGGATCGGCGGGCACGGGTCAAACGGGCTGATGTATGGTTCATATTGTTTGCGCGTCGTAAACATAAAACCCCTCCTTTTTGGCAAAGTTCAGTCTATATGTATGATAGAGCGGTATCGTTCATGCCTGTTTGCCATGACGAATTATAGGAATAAAACTAAGGAGGAAAAAAATGGGCCGCCTATCGATGACAGCCATGGCTGCTGTTTTGTGCACTTACTTGTTTTTTCCTCACATTTCGCACCCTCCCGACGAAAATCGGGAGGATTTTTTCATTCCGATGTCGAATGAATCCTTGACACACAAGGAACGTAAAGGAGTTTTTCTCTCATGAATGTGAAAGTCAAAGGGGTCTATCGTAATGGTTATTTGAATATAATAAGTGTTCTAGTCAAAAAACTCGACATCCCCCACTTGATTGACCATCTTGTGCCCGTCGATCCACAATGCCAAACGCGAGTCAGCGATGCCGTTCAAGCCATCCTTTACAATCTATTTGACGGCCGGCAAGCCCTGGTTCACTTAGAACGATGGGCTCAGGAGATCGATCTGGAGAAACTCATCCGTCCCGGTCTCCAGCCTTCCTGGTTGAACGACGATGCCTTGGCCCGTCATCTCGACCGCTTGTATGAGGCCGATATTCACAAGGTCATCAGCACTTGCTTGATTCACATTTATCGCAAAGAAGGCCTTTCCCTCCGAGCCTTTCACGCTGATACGACGGACAAGACGGTTTACGGAGCGTATGAATCGGCCTCATTAGAGGCTTTGCAGATCACACATGGCTACAACCGCCATCACCGTTGGCAAAAACAGATCGGCTTCGGGCTGGTCGGCAACGAGGATGGCATCCCGTTTTACGGCGATGTGCATGACGGCAATCTATCGGATAAGGCGTGGAATCCTGAGGTGCTGTCGCGGATCCACGAACAGTTCAAACAAGCCAAGATCGACGACGAATGGATTTACGTGGCTGATTCCGCTGCCATGACGAAAGACACCTTGGCGCAGACGAAAGCCGCCCATGCCTTTTTGATCACCAGAGGCCCTTCGTCGCTTCGGATCGTGAAACGGGCGCTCGCGGAGGCCGATTCGCCTCACATCCCGTGGAGCGAACCCTTTACCCTGGCGGAGAGAAACGGCGCCACGTACCGGGTATGGGAAACGGCCGCGACCTATGAAGGCCACCCGGTTCGGCTGATCGTCGTTGAATCGAGCGCGCTCGACCAGCGCAAAGGAAAGACGCTCGAAAAAGAGCGGGTCAAAGAAGCGGAGCTTCTTCGTGAGGAACAAGTCCGTTGGGAGCGCCACCCCTTCTCCTGCCGCGAAGACGCCGAACAAGCCTTGACGTCCCTCAAGGCGTCCCTTCGCCCTCGGTTTCATCGAGTGGAGGCCGCGGTCGAAGAGATCGTGCGTCCGAAAAAACGGCGAGGACGGCCGAAAAAAGGGGCGGAACCCGAGACGGAGACGCTGTACACCCTTCGCCTAAACGTCGAATTCGACCAACCGGCATGGGAACAGGCAAGACGGAAAGCGTCCCGGTTTGTCCTCGTCACGACCGTTCCGAAGGAATGGAAGGGCCAACAAATGGATGCCCAAGAGATCTTGAAGCTGTATAAAGGGCAAATCTCGGTGGAAATGAACTTCGCGTTTTTGAAAGATCCGTTTTTCACGGATGAGATTTATGTCAAAAAGCCAGAACGAGTTGCCGTATTGGGCTATCTATTTCTCTTGGCCTTGGCGATTTACCGCGTTTTTCAGCGCCGGGTGCGTCAGTTCATCACACCGGAACACCCGTTAAAAGGGGCTGGAGGCCGCAAGCTGACCCGGCCAACCGGGCAGGCGATTTTTCAGCTGTTTCAATATGTGAACGTCGTCCTGTTCCAGCTGCCGGATGGACGCATCCAACGCGCACTGGATCGCTCCCTCAACCCGGATCAGCGAAGGATTCTGCAGGGATTGGGCATGGATGAGAGCATCTACGTCTAACATGATACAGAACGACTAGCGATGGTAAAAAAAGGATTGCCATCGCTCGTTGTGTTGGTCAAAAAGTTATTCTGAAAAACTAAATAAAAAATCCTTTGTTTTGACCTTGTTAGGGTGCGAAATGTGAGTTTTTCGCTGGCTGCCGCCCCTTGAGCCATTTTCCCCAACCTTGTTTTTGACGCAGCTGTTGTTTTCCCCGTTTCGAACATGGCTTGCTTTTGCCTGTTTTTTGCTCGGCGTCGCTGCCAACGGGGCGCTTCTTAGCATCGCTGTAACCGGGACGGTGCGTTTGTTGTCCGGCCGGCGGCTCCGCTTAGGCCAATGGTTGTTCAGCTTGGCGGCGCTCGGCCATTTTTATTGGGCGTTTCAGTTCCATTGGCGGCTGGCGGCGCTTTTTTTCGTTTTTTCTTTTTTTATGGTATGATGACGCTGAGAGGCCGCCAGACGAGGCCGCATCGCTGGCCATGACAGGAGGAAGTATGCTGATCGGGGGAGCAACCGAGAAAAAATGCTTGTCTAAAACGGGGAAAACGATGTAAACTCATTAATAACAACAAACGAACCAATTGCCGCTTGCGTCATACAATAACGGTAAGAGATGGCTCTGTAGGTAAGGAGGGGTGCCGATGCGTCTTGAGCGCTTGACCCACAACAAAATCAAAATTTTCCTGACGTTTGACGATTTGCTGGACCGCGGGTTGACGAAAGACGATTTATGGAAAGATACGTTTAAAGTCCATCAGCTGTTCCGCGATATGATCGAGGAAGCAAGCGAAGAGCTCGGTTTTGAAGTGAACGGATCGATCGCGGTCGAAGTGTACTCTTTACCGGCGCAGGGCATGGTCGTTATCGTTACGAACGAAGGCGACTACGACGACATGGAAGAAGAATTCGCCGACGATTATATCGAAATGCAAGTAACGCTCGATGAGAGCGATGACATATTTTACGAATTCCAAACGTTTGAAGATGTCATCCAGCTCGCTCATCGCCTGCATGCGGTCGGTTGCCTCGACGGCACGCTTTATTCCTATCAAGGCCGCTTTTACTTGCATGTTCCCGAAGAGCCCCCAATTCCGCTCGACAACTTTGTCGCCTTGCTGGCCGAGTTTGGCAACCCGGCTACGATAACGATACATCGTGTGCAAGAATATGGGAAGCGGCTGATTGAGCGCCGCGCGATCGAACAGCTCGTTCGTTATTTCCGCGCCAACTAAGGCATAGAAAGACTCCTTGAAATGGACAAGGAGTCTATTTTTTTGCGCCAACTGTTCGACGCCGCTTCGCCATTTTTCCTTTGCATCCGGCCACAGAAGGTGTATACTATGACATGAAAGGCGACAAATTATTATAGCGAGCTTATAGGAGGTTTACGTATGGCAGCCGATAAGCATACGGAAGAGAAAGAACAACAATACGACGTGCTGGCGTCGACACAAATTGTTATACATAGAGCGTTGGAAAAGCTCGGCTACCCGGAAGAAGTGTATGAGCTGTTAAAAGAGCCGATCCGCGTGTTGACAGTCCGCATTCCGGTGCGCATGGACGACGGGTCGGTGAAAATTTTTACCGGCTACCGCGCGCAGCATAACGATGCGGTCGGTCCGACGAAAGGCGGCGTGCGTTTCCATCCTGATGTGACGGAACGAGAAGTGAAAGCGCTGTCGATTTGGATGAGCTTAAAGTGCGGCATCGTTGACTTGCCATACGGCGGCGGCAAAGGCGGCATCGTCTGCGACCCGCGCACGATGTCGTTCCGCGAGCTCGAGCGGCTAAGCCGCGGTTATGTGCGCGCCATCAGCCAAATCGTCGGACCGACAAAAGACATTCCGGCGCCGGATGTGTTTACGAACTCGCAAATTATGGCGTGGATGATGGATGAGTACAGCCGAATCCGCGAGTTCGATTCGCCAGGGTTTATCACCGGGAAGCCGCTTGTCCTCGGCGGTTCGCACGGCCGGGAAACGGCGACGGCCAAAGGAGTGACCATTTGCATCCGCGAGGCGGCGAAAAAACGCGGCTTGTCGCTCAAGGGGGCGCGCGTCGTCGTTCAAGGGTTCGGCAACGCCGGCAGCTATTTGGCCAAATTTATGCACGACGCCGGGGCGAAAGTCGTCGGCATTTCCGATGTGTACGGCGCGCTGTACGACCCGAACGGGCTCGACATCGACTATTTGCTTGAACGGCGCGACAGCTTTGGCACGGTGACGAAGCTGTTTAAAAATACGATTTCGAATCAAGAGCTGCTTGAGCTTGATTGCGATATTTTGGTGCCGGCGGCCATCGAAAACCAAATTACGGCCGAAAACGCTCCGCGCATTAAGGCGAGCATCGTCGTCGAGGCGGCGAACGGGCCGACGACGCTTGAGGCGACGGAAATTTTGACGCAGCGCGGCATTTTGCTCGTTCCGGACGTGCTTGCAAGCGCTGGGGGCGTGACTGTGTCGTACTTCGAATGGGTGCAAAACAACCAAGGTTACTATTGGACGGAAGAAGAAGTGGAACAGCGGCTTGAAAAAGTGATGGTCAAAGCGTTCAACAACGTGTATGAAATGGCGCAGACGCGCCGCGTCGACATGCGCCTTGCCGCCTACATGGTCGGCGTCCGCAAAATGGCGGAAGCGTGCCGGTTCCGCGGCTGGGTGTGAGGCGAGCAAGCGCCGATGTTTGCAAGCTTTGGTGAAATCCCCTATCATAAGATAGGGGATTTTTTGCTTCATGCGAGGTGGCAAAAACGATGAAAGAGGAGAAAATCATTATTGTCGGCGGCGGTCCGTGCGGGCTGGCGGCGGCGATTGCTTTGCAAGACGCCGGATTTTCGCCGCTGGTGATCGAGAAAGGAAACATCGTCCATTCGATTTACCGTTTTCCGACGCATCAGACGTTTTTCAGCACGAGCGACCGGCTCGAGATCGGCGGCGTGCCGTTTATCACGGAAAACCGGAAGCCGACGCGAAATCAAGCGCTCGCTTATTACCGGGAAGTCGTGGTTCGCAAGCAAGTGCGCGTCAATACGTTTGAAGAAGTGAAAGCCGTCAAGCCGCAGGAAGATGGAGCATTTCTTATTGAAACGACAAAAGGGACGTACCGCGCGCAGTACGTCGTCATCGCCACCGGCTATTACGACCATCCGAACTATATGAACGTGCCGGGGGAAGAGCTGCCGAAAGTGATGCATTACTTTAAAGAAGCGCATCCGTACTTCAACACCGACTGCGTTGTCATCGGCGGGAAAAACTCGAGCGTCGACGCGGCGATGGAGCTTGTGAAAGCTGGGGCGCGCGTGACAGTGCTGTATCGCGGCAACGAGTATTCGAAAAGCATTAAGCCGTGGATTTTGCCGGAGTTTGACTCTCTTGTGAAGAAAGGCGTCATCCGCATGGAGTTTCGCGCACATGTGAAAGCAATTACCGAAGATGCGGTCGTGTATGAAGTGGACGGGGAAACGAAAACAATCAAAAACGACTTTGTGTTTGCCATGACCGGCTACCGTCCGGATCATCGCTTCTTGATGAACATCGGGGTGCAGATCGACCCGGAAAGCGGCCGGCCGCATTATGATCCGGAGACGATGGAAACAAACGTGCCGGGGGTGTTTATCGCCGGGGTGATCGCCGCTGGCAACGATGCGAATGAAATTTTTATCGAAAACGGCCGCTTCCATGGAGACGCTATTGCCGCCTGCATCGCCAAGCGCGAACGGGAGGGGTCAGCCAAGCAGCTGCAGTAGCGCTTCTTGGCCAATACATCGACTGGGCATATGACGGCATGCCCTCCTCGAACAATGAACGCTTTGCGGGCAAATGACATTTGCCCGCCGGCGTTCTTGTTCGAGGGAAGAGGCAGAAAAGCTTGTGTTCAGCCATATCATTCTTTGTTTTTTAGTAAAATAATGGATAATCAACACTCGTGTAATGATGCTGAAGCGAGAAAGCGAGGGTGGCTTGCGTGACGAAACGGAAAGTGGTGCTCCTGACAACCGGCGGCACGATTGCGAGCAAGCGAAACGAACGTTCCGGCCGCCTGCGGGCTGGGGCGCTAAGCGGTGAAGAACTCGCGGCGATGTGCCATTTGCCGAAAGAAATTGAAATCATCGTGGAAAGCGTATTTCAATTGCCAAGCATGCATTTGACGTTTTCGCATTGGCTTGAGCTGAAAAAACGGATTGAGGCGCATTTCACCGATCCATCCGTTGATGGCATCGTCGTCACTCACGGAACCGATGCGCTCGAAGAAACGGCCTATTTCCTTGATTTGACGATCGATGACCCGCGGACGATCGTCGTCACCGGTTCGCAGCGGGCGCCGTCTGATTTGGGCAGCGATGTGTACATCAACATCCGCCATGCCATTTACGCCGCGTGCGCCGAGCCGTTGCGTGGGGCGGGGACGGTCGTTGTGTTCAATGAACGCATTTTTGCCGCGAAATACGTGAAAAAAGAACACGCCTCGAACATTCAAGGATTCAACGCTTTCGGCTTCGGCTATTTAGGCATCATTGACAACGATGAGGTGTACGTGTACCAAAAGCCGATCCGACGCGAATATTACAAGCTTGTGCGCCCGCTTCCGCCGGTGGACATTGTGAAATGCTACTTGGAGGCGGACGGCAAGTTCATTAAAGCGGCTCGAGAAAGCGGCGTCGCTGGCATTGTGCTCGAAGGGGTCGGCCGCGGGCAAGTGGCGCCAAAAATGGTCGATGAAATCGTCAAAGCCATCGAAGCGGGGATCAAAGTCGTTGTGACGACGAGCGCCGAGGAAGGGGCGGTGTATACAACGTACGATTACCCCGGCAGCGCCTACGATTTGCATAAGAAAGGGGTTATTCTTGGCAGCGACTACGATGCGAAAAAGGCGCGCATCAAGCTCGCTGTCGCTCTTGCGGCCGACGCCGCCGTTGATGGCTTGTTCGCTTATTAGGCAACAAGCGGCCCAGCAATTCCTCTTTTTTTCTCCCCTGTTTCGTGGTACGATGAAGTTAAAAATGCCAAAGAAACGGGGATCGAGGATGTTTTCGTTGATTTCCGCCGGCGTCGCCCCCGGGGTGGCGCTGCTTAGTTATTTTTATTTAAAGGACGAGTATGAGGCTGAGCCGCTTTCGTTTGTGTTGCGCATGTTTTTATTCGGCGTCTTGCTTGTGTTTCCGATCATGTTCATCCAATACGTGCTGGCGGCAGAAGGGATCGTCGCGTCGCCGGCAGCCGAGGCGTTTCTTTCCGCTGCGCTCCTTGAGGAGTTTGTCAAATGGTTTGTCGTTTATTTTTTTGTGTATGACCACGACGAATTTGACGAGCCGTATGACGGCATTGTGTACAGCGCCAGCGTCTCGCTTGGGTTCGCGACGCTGGAAAACATTTTGTACTTGTTGGCCAACGGAGTGGAGACGGCCATTGCCCGGGCGCTTTTGCCGGTGTCCAGTCATGCGCTCTTTTCCGTCATCATGGGGTTTTATTTCGGCAAGGCGAAGTTTGCCGTAAAAAAGCGCCGCTATTATTTATGGGCGTCGTTTTTGTTGCCGTTTTTCCTTCATGGCGTCTATGACTGGCTGTTGCTCGCCAAAGAGCGATGGGGCTATTACATGGGTTTGTTTATGCTCGCCTTATGGTGGGCGGCGTTGCGCAAAGTAAAACAAGCGAAAGGATACGCCCGCCCTCAAGCGGTGCCGCCTGTGAAAAGCCAAGCGTAAAAGCTTTGGCTTTTTTCTTTTTTTCGCATAAAAAAGGGAAACGGAAGGAAAATAGGGGTAAAAACGGTGAGTGTTGACGGGAGGTTCACATATGGCAAGAAAATGGGTTCTATTCATCGCATTGGCTGTTTGGACATGCATGTACCCATCAGGCCATGCTTTCGCGTTTTCCCCGCAAGTGATTCAGCGTGGAGCAGTTGGCGATGATGTCATTGAACTGCAGGCGCGGCTGCAATACCTTGGGTTTTACAACGGCAAAATTGACGGCGTGTTTGGCTGGCGAACGTATTGGGCGCTGCGCAATTTCCAATACGAATACGGCTTGCCGGTCGATGGACTAGCCGGATCGGAGACGAAACGGAAGCTTGTGAACGCTTCAAAATATTACGAGCAGTTTGTGAAAGAGCAAATCCGCCAAGGAAACGATTTCACCCATTACGGCGGCATTCCGCTCAGCCAGCAGGTGAAAAAACGCGGCGGCGGTTCAGCAGGTTCAGTGCGGGCGGCGAAAACGACGGCGTCGAACGTGCCGAAAGGGTTTTCGCAAAACGATATTCGGCTGATGGCAAACGCCGTTTACGGGGAAGCGCGCGGGGAGCCGTACATCGGACAAGTGGCGGTTGCCGCCGTTATTTTAAATCGGCTGGAGCATCCGTCGTTTCCGGATACGGTCGCCGGGGTGATCTTTCAGCCAGGCGCATTTACCGCGGTCGCCGATGGGCAAATTTGGCTGACGCCGAATGAAACGGCGAAAAAAGCGGTGCTTGATGCGATCAACGGCTGGGACCCGACCGGCGGGGCGATTTACTACTTCAACCCAGCCACGGCGACGAGCTCATGGATTTGGAGCCGTCCGCAAATCAAACGGATTGGAAACCATATTTTTTGCAAATAAAAGGAGGGAGACGAGATGGTGCGAAACTTACTGATTGCGGCGCTTGTCGTCGCTGTCGTCGGCACTGGTTACTGGGGCTACCGCGAGCATCAGGAAAAAAACGCGATCTTAATTCATGCGGAAAACAATTACCAGCGTGCGTTCCACGATTTGGCCTACCAGATCGATTTGCTGCATGACAAGCTTGGAGCGACGCTGGCGATGAATTCGCAAGCCTCATTGTCGCCGGCGCTCGCCGAAGTGTGGAAAATCGCGTCTGAAGCCCATTCCGATGTCGGCCAACTGCCGCTGTCGCTTTTGCCGTTTAACAAGACGCAAGAGTTTTTGTCGAAAATCGGCGAGTTCAGCTACCGGACGGCCGTGCGCAATTTGGAAAAAGAGCCGTTGACCGAAGAAGAGCACAAGACGCTCGAGGCGCTGTACAAAAGCGCCGGCGCGATCCGCCAAGAATTGCGCAACGTGCAGCATTTAGTGCTGGAAAACAATTTGCGCTGGATGGACGTCGAACTGGCGCTGGCGACGAACGACGAGAAAGGCGACAACATCATTATTGACGGCTTAAAAGCGGTGGAGAAAAATGTTGATACATTCTCAAGTTCGTCCGAGTTCGGCCCGTCGTTCATCGGCCTCGCCAACGAGGAAAAAGGCTTTGTCCGCGCGAAAGGGCGCCCGATTTCCAAAGACGAGGCGAAACGGATCGCCCGCGAGTTTCTCGGCTTAAAAGGAACAGAGAAAATCAAGGTGACGGACAGCGGCAATGGGGCGGATGAGCGTTTTTACAGTTTAACGATTCACGATCCGAAAACAAAGGGCGACATTTATATGGATGTGACGAAAAACGGCGGATATCCGATTTGGGCGTTAAACAGCCGGCCAATCGGCAAGCCGAAGATCAGCTTGCATGAGGCGGCCAACCGTGGGATGGCGTTTTTGCGACGGCATCAATTCACCGGCTTTGAGTTGTACGACAGCACGCAATACGATAATGTCGCCGTGCTGACGTTTGTCAAAAGCGAAAACGGCGTCCGCATTTACCCGGAAGCGATCCAAATGAAAGTGGCGCTTGACAACGGCCATGTCGTCGGCTTTACGGCGCGCGACTATTTGTCATCGTCCATTCCGCGTCCGTTGCCCAAACCGACGCTCACCGTCGAGGCGGTGAAGAAAAAGTTAAACCCACATTTGAAAGTGATGGAAGAGCGCCAGGCGGTCATTATGAACGATTTGCAAAAACCGGTGCTTTGCTATGAGTTTTTAGGAACGCTTGGCGATGAAACGTATCAACTGTTCATTAACGCCGCAACCGGCCTTGAAGAAAAAGTCGAGAAGCTTGAAAGCGTAGAGCCGAATTACAGATGAAAACAAGGGAGGAAAAGCTGGGGCTGTCGGCTTTTCCTCTTTTTTTGGTCAAAGGCAGCCGGACGGTATGGTATAATCGTCATGGGACATCATGCGGATCGGCGAAACGATCGCCGGTTCGGCAGCTGACTGAAAAGGGGAAGAAAAGGGACCATGATGATCAAAATCGGAGATTCGATCCGGCTTGAGCCGTCGGACGGCTCAGCGCGGCAATACCGAAGCAAAGCGCTCGCCGTTGCTGACGGGGCGGTTCATATCAGCTATCCGATCGATGAACAGAGTGGAAAAACCGTTTATTTGTTGAACGGGATGCAGTTTAAAGCGACTTTTGTCGGGCAAGACGGCGGTTTATACATGTTTGATACCGAAGTGAAGGGGAAAATCCGCGATCCGTTGCCGATGGTCGTCTTGGCTTACCCGGGCGAGGAATACGTCGTGCGCATCCAGCGCCGCCGTTATGTGCGGGTGAAAGCGAATGTCGATGCGGCCGTCCATCCGTCTGACAGCGAGTTCGCTCCGTTTGTGACGATGACGGTGGATATCAGCGCCGGCGGCGCCGCCCTCCTTGTACCGCCGGCGCACGCTCCGCTTCTTCGCCCCGGCATGGCGGTCGAGCTTTGGCTCGTGTTGGCGATGCGCTCCGGCGAATACCATTACGTGCAAACGAAGGCGTCGATTGTGCGCATGGCTGATGACGAGCGCGGCATGGCGAAAATGTCGGTGGAGTTCACAGACCTCGCCCCCCAAGACCGCGTCCGGCTCATTCGCTACAGCTTTGAACGGCAGCTTGAGGAGAGAAAATGGGAGAACGAACAGAATAAATGAGCTGGGCGCGTGGAATACTGCTAGAAAAAATGGGAAGCAGGAGGCTTGCGCCATGAAACGGATCGAACAGCTGTTGTGGAAGCTTGTCGTCATCCAGACGATTTGCCTGTTGATCGCCCAATGGCTTGTGTTGTACACGAAAGCGCCCTTGTATATCGGCAAGGTGTACGAATACGAAGGGGTAGCCAAGCCGGAAAAAACGAAAACAGTTGAAACGGCCGTCGACCGTTGACGGCGGATATGGTACAATGAACATGGAGACATGCAGGGTTTTCCTGCATTTTTCTTTGTGCACTCATCAAGCGATTTTCGGTAAAGCAGGAGGAAATGATGAAACGACGAATCAGCATCGCGATCGACGGACCCGCCGCGGCGGGGAAAAGCACGGTCGCCAAACGGATCGCTAGGCGGCTTTCCTACGTATACATCGATACCGGCGCCATGTATCGCGCGCTGACGTACCGGGCGCTTGCATGCGGCGTCGACATCCATGATGAGCAGGCGCTCCTGTCGCTGCTTCGCGATACATCGATTGAGTTGAAACCGTCGCCGCATGGACAGATCGTCCTAGTCAATGGCGACGATGTGACCGACATCATCCGCGGTGAGGCGGTGACGAATGCGGTGTCGCTTGTCGCGAAGCATCCGCTTGTGCGCGAGGAGATGGTCGCCCGCCAACGCGCCTTGGCGGAAGGGGGCGGCGTCGTCATGGACGGGCGCGATATCGGAACGCATGTGCTGCCGAACGCCGAAGTGAAAATTTTCCTGAAAGCGTCGGTCGAGGAGCGGGCGCGGCGCCGGCATGAGGAAAATCTTGCGCGCGGCTTTCCATCCGATCTTGAAAAGCTGAAAGAAGAGATCGCCCGCCGCGACCGGCTCGATTCGGAACGGGAGACAGCGCCGCTTCGCAAGGCGCCGGATGCGGTGGAAATCGATACGACATCGCTGTCGATTGAGGAAGTGGTGGAGCGGATTATGGAGATTGTCAACGAAAGGATTGGATGACGGTGGACTTTTATTCATTCGCCAAGGGGATCGTCAAGGGAGTGCTCACTCCTTTGTACCGCATTCAAACGATCGGGGTTGAACAATTTCCGAAGGAAGGCGGCGTGCTTCTTTGCGCCAACCATATCAGCAACCTAGATCCGCCGGTCGTTGGCATTACGGCGCCGCGGCCGATTCGGTTTATGGCGAAAGAAGAGCTGTTTCGCGCACCGGTCGTGAAAACGCTCGTCAAAAGCTTGCATGCCTTTCCGGTCAAGCGCGGCATGAACGACCGCCAAGCGCTGCGCACGGGGCTTGAGGTGCTGAAGCAAGGCGAAGTGCTCGGCATTTTTCCGGAAGGGACGCGCAGCAAAGACGGCCGGCTGAAAAAGGCGCTGCCCGGCGTTGGCTTTTTCGCTTTGCGCACCGATGCCGCCGTTGTCCCGTGCGCCATTGTCGGCCCGTACCGTCCGTTTGTGCCGCTTAAGGTTGTGTACGGAGCGCCGGTCGATATGGCGCCGCTGCGCGCGCGGAAAGCGAGCCCAGAAGAAGCGGCCGATTACATTATGGATCATATCCGCCGGCTGCTGGAAGAGCATCAGCGAGCATGAAAGGAACATGCTGTTCGATGCATCCCTTCCGCCGCCTCAATGAGCATTATAGTACATGTTGATTGAGAAAATATGGTATACTAACTAGAAAAGCGTCCTTATTTTGCCGACAGCCGGCCGCGGCCTCGGCGCGAGGCGCGCTTTTGACAGTTGTCAGTCGATGAAGGAGGGTTTTTGCGATGACAGAAGAGATGAATGTGCAAGTCAATGTGTATGAAGTGGGCGATATCGTCCGCGGCAAAGTGGTGAAGCTTGAGGACAAGCAAGTGCTGGTCGAGGTGGAAAACAGCAAGCAAAGCGGCATCATTCCGATCAGCGAGCTGTCGAACTTGCATATTGAAAAACCGAGCGATGCCGTCGCTGTCGGCGATGAAGTGACGGCCAAAGTCAAAAAAGTGGAAGAAGGAAAAGACGGGGAAGAAGGGTTGCTCATTTTATCGAAAAGAGCGGTGGACGCCGAGCGGGCGTGGGAAGATCTTGAGCGCAAATTTGCAAACGGCGAAACATTTGAAACAGTCATTAAAGACATCGTCAAAGGCGGTCTTGTCGCCGATGTCGGAGTGCGCGGCTTCATCCCGGCGTCGCTTGTCGAGCCGCATTACGTCGAAGATTTTTCCGATTATAAAGGAAAAACGCTCTCCGTGAAAGTCGTCGAGCTTGACCGCGAGAAAAACCGCGTCATTTTGTCGCATCGGGCGGTCGTTGAGGAAGAACAAGCGCGGCAGCAAAAAGAACTGCTCTCCCGCCTTGAGCCGGGGCAAGTGTTGGATGGCGTCGTCCGCCGCATTGCCGATTTCGGCGTCTTTGTCGATGTCGGCGGGTTTGATGGGCTCGTACATATTTCCCAGCTTTCCCATACGCGCGTCGCTCATCCGTCGGAAGTGGTGAAAGAAGGCGATGTGGTGAAAGTGAAAGTGTTGGCCGTCGATCCGGAGAACGGGCGCCTGTCGCTGTCGATCAAAGAAGCGCTGCCGGGCCCATGGGAAGGCCTCAGTGAAAAAGTGAAACCGGGTGATGTCGTCACCGGGACGGTGAAACGGCTCGCTTCGTTCGGCGCGTTTGTGGAAGTCTTCCCAGGCGTCGAAGGATTGGTGCATGTGTCGCAAATCGCCAACCGCCGCATCGGCTCGCCGCATGAAGTGCTGAAAGAAGGCGACGTGGTGAAGGCGAAAGTGCTCGACGTCAACGAAGCGGATCACCGCCTTTCCCTCAGCATCCGCGCGCTGCTTGAGGAAGAGGCGGCCGCGCCGGCCGAGGATTACAGCCAATACACAAGAACGTCGGAAACGCGCGGCTTTCAGCTCGGCGAAGTGATTGGCGAGCAGCTGAAAAAATTAAAGTAATGTAGAGCCGCAAGATCAACTAGCTGGCAAAACAAAGCGAAAGCTCCCTTCTGTCCGATGGCTTGAGCCATCTGGACGGAGGGAGCTTTTTTGCTTGATTCATTGCAGTAGGGTGCGGCTGTTGCTCGCATCGGGACAAGAGCGGCCGCAAGGGAAGATAAGGACCGCTTTTTCTTAATGGCGGTTCCGTTCCCGCGCTTCCTCCGGCGTGTCGAGCCGAGCCGCTCCTTTATAGGAGAGGGACTGATCCCGGTCTGACTCGACGCGCCGCGATTGCTTCAGCTTTTTTTCCTGTCGATCTTTTCCCATTTCGCCATGGCTCCTTTCTGCTTCGGTACAGCGATCATTTTTACTATGAACGAATGCTGTTTTTTCTATACAGGAATGAACGTTCATAAAAGATGACATAATGAACATAATAAGGAGTGGAAAAGATGGAAGGGGCCTATTTTTATTTCTTTTTTTGGGCGTTATGGATTGCAGCGACATTTTTGATGAAAAAGACCGTCGAGCGGACGAAGCTGGCTGCATTTTCGCTATTCATGATCAGTTCGGCTTCCATGACAGTGAAGATCAGCCCCCTTCATATGGCGTTGTCCTTTTTTGTGCTTTTTTTCTCCTCTTGTTACGTGGCGGTCACACAGCGGCCATGCGGATGGCTGCGGATGGCGCTGTCAGCGTCCGGCTTGGCGTTTGCCTATGCCGCTTTTCGTCTGCTTGCCTTGTTTGATCCGGTCTGGATTTGGCTTGATGGACAATGGATGCTTGGCTGGTGGATGGCCTTGATCAGCAGTCTGTTCCACCGCCGCATATCCGCCCGCCTTCTTTGTCTGGCGCTCGGCGGCTGTCAAGGGGAAGTGATGTACGCCATGTCCATCTTTCGCATGGCGCCGGGTTATGTGCTTGGGTCGTTTTCCTTTTTGGATGTGCTCGCCATTAGCGCATCATCTTTGCTCGTTTGGGAATCGATCCGCTTCTTCTCGCTGCAGCTTGAGGAAAAACGGCCTGTAAGGAGGACGAGGCAGCCGTGAACGAATACACGTTTCCGATTTTATACGGTGTTGCCGCTGGGGTGTTGACGCGGCTTTATTTGTTGCGCACCGATTACCGGCAATACCCGACGTATTTGCACGGTCGGACCATCCATATCGCCTTAGGGGCCATTGCCGCCGGCTTGGGAACGATCGCCGTGCCGGCGATTATGGAAAAAGAGTTCGCAGCGATCACGTTTTTGGCCTTGGCCGCCTCACAATTTCGCGACGTGCGCAATATGGAGCGCAATACGTTGAACGAGTTGGATCAGTATGAGCTGGTGCCGAGAGGAAAAACATACATCGAAGGCATCGCGATTGTGTTTGAAGGGAGGAACTATTTAGTCATTTTCGTCTCCTTTCTATCGACGCTCTTTTATTTAGTATGGGACATTTGGGCCGCGCTTGCCGCCAGTATCATCGGCCTTATGACGGCGCGGCGGTTTATGAGCGGAAGCCGGCTGAAAGACATTGCCGAGGTCCAATATGTCAAGCCGCATTTTGAAGGGGCAGGGCTGTATGTTGACAACATCTATATCATGAACATCGGCTTGCCGGCGCGGCGCGAAGAAATTTTGCGCTACGGGATGGGGTTTATTTTAACGCCGAAAAATTTCAACGCCCGCACGACGATCGCCAACCTTGGGCAGCGGCAGGCGATTTTGCATGATGTATCGACCGCCCTCGGCATTTACCGCGACTCGGGAACGCCGGCGCTCGTGCCGCTCGCCAAGCGCGATTTGAACGACGGGCGCGTCGGCATTTTCATTTTGCCGCAAGTGGAGGATGTCGAGAAAGCGAAGGCTGTCATCGAAAACGTGCCGGTGCTTGAGAGCGCCATCCGCATGCCGAAGAAACGGCGATGGAAGCGGAAAAGGGGGGAGCGGCGATGACGCATGAAAAGATGATTTTGGCTGTCATTACGATGAACGGCGGGCGCGTCGCCGGCGGTGCGCCGATCTTTATTTGCCAAACGACAGAGGAAATGGAACAGATCGCCGCGAATTTAGAGGCGATTTTGGATGGCATCGCCCATGAATTGAGCGAGGGGCTTCTTATTATCGTCAAACATTAGTTGTTGAGCGTTTCGCTTTTTGATAAAATAAAGCAGTTGTAGCCTACCCTGGTTCATCGCTAAAAGATGCACTTGATTGGTAAAAAGTCATTTCCTTCCTAGCCTCGCAGTCAAGTGCCCTTGGCGTTGATGGACCGATGCCCTTCCGAAAAGGGCGTTTTTTTTCAGCGACAAAGGTAAGGAGAAAACGAAGATAAAGGGTGGTAGCATGGCAAATCCAGTCGTGGCCATTGTCGGCCGTCCAAATGTAGGAAAATCGACGATTTTCAACCGCATTGTCGGGGAACGCATTTCCATCGTCGAAGACGTGCCTGGAGTGACGCGCGACCGCATTTACAGCCGAGCCGAATGGCTGAACCATTCGTTTTATTTGATCGATACCGGCGGCATTGACATTGGCGACGAGCCGCTGCTTGTGCAAATTCGCCAGCAGGCGGAAATCGCCATCGATGAGGCGGATGTCATCATCTTTATGACGAACGGCCGGGACGGTGTGACTGCGGCTGATGAAGAGGTGGCCAAGCTGCTCCGCCGGTCGAATAAGCCGGTTGTGCTCGCGGTGAACAAAATCGACAATCCGGAAATGCGTGATTTGATTTACGACTTTTACGCTCTGGGCTTTGGGGAGCCGTATCCGATTTCCGGAGCTCATGGGACAGGGCTTGGCGATTTGCTTGATGCTGTTGTCCGTCATTTTCCAAAGGGCGGTGGACAAGAGTATGAAGAAGACGTCATTAAGTTTTGCCTCATTGGCCGGCCGAATGTCGGCAAATCGTCGCTTGTCAACGCCATTTTAGGTGAGGAGCGGGTCATCGTCAGCGACATCGCCGGTACGACGAGGGACGCCGTCGACACCTCATTTGTGCGCGAAGGGCAGGAATATGTTATCATTGATACGGCAGGGATGCGCAAACGAGGAAAAATTTACGAAAGCACGGAAAAATATAGCGTCTTGCGCGCGTTAAGGGCCATTGAGCGCTCGGACGTCGTGCTTGTTGTGTTAAACGCTGAGGAAGGCATCATCGAGCAGGACAAAAAAATCGCCGGATACGCGCATGAAGCGGGTCGCGGTGTCATTTTGGTCGTCAATAAATGGGATGCGATTGAAAAGGACGACAAAACGATGGTCGAATTTGAGCGGAAGATTCGCGACCATTTTCCGTTTTTGGACTATGCGCCGATTTTGTTCGTATCGGCGAAAACGAAGCAGCGGCTGCATAAGCTCTTGCCGCTCGTCCGGCTTGTGAGCGACAATCATGCGATGCGCGTCCAGACAAATGTGCTCAATGAAGTCATCATGGATGCGGTGGCGATGAATCCGACGCCGACGCATAACGGGCGGCGTCTGAAAGTTTATTACATGACGCAAGTCGCCGTCAAACCGCCGACGTTTGTCGCGTTTGTCAACGACCCGGAACTGATGCATTTTTCATATGAACGGTTTTTGGAAAACCGCATCCGCGATGCATTCGGTTTTGAAGGCACGCCGATTAAAATCATCGCCCGCCCGCGAAAATAAGAAAAGCGGAGGCCGCGCGCCAAGCTCCCGAGGCAAAATGTTCTCCGCGCCGAGAAGTGCTTGCACTTCGAGGGCGGAGGTTATTTTGCGGAAGGGAGCTAGCGGCCGCAGCTAGACAGAAAGAAAAGCGGAGGCGAGCGGTTCGCCGCGACGGGCAAATGTTCTTCGCCTGGAGGGATTTACAATCCCGAAGGCGAAGGTTATTTGACCCCGAGCGGCGGCGAGCCGCAGCTGGACAGAAAGAAAAGCGGAGGTCGCGCGCCCATCGGCGATACGCGTTGCGAGGCCGGCGAAGAGGCTCGAACCAAGGAAAGCTTGGTTCTGCGTGGGTGGTGTCACAGGAGCGTAAGCCATGTGTCGCCGCCGCGAAAGTCGAACGAACAGGAGCGAAGAGGCGGCGCGATTGCTATTTTTCAAGGTTGCGACAATCGGATAAAGGAAGTGGAAAACGATGGAGAACATCGCCGTATTGGGGGCTGGAAGCTGGGGGACGGCGTTGGCGCTCGTGCTGGCTGACAATGGGCACCACGTCCGGCTCTGGGGTCATCGGACCGAGCAGATCAACGAAATCAACGAAAAGCGGACAAATGAAAAATATTTGCCAGGCGTTCGCCTGCCGGACACCATTATCGGCTATGACGACCTTTGCGCTGCGCTTGACGACGTTGCGATCGTTGTGCTCGCCGTGCCGACGAAAGCGATCCGTACGGTGCTTGCGGACGTGCGCGCCTGCTTGGCCAAGCCGATCACCATTGTTGCCGTCAGCAAAGGAATCGAACCAGGGACGCATAAGCGGGTGTCGGAAATGGTCGCCGAGGAAATGGGGGAATGGCTTGCAGATGTTGTCGTTCTCTCCGGGCCGAGCCATGCCGAGGAAGTCGTGCTCCGCCACCCGACGACCGTGGCGGTATCGTCGCCAAATATGGAAGCGGCGCGCCGCATTCAAGACATCTTTATGAACCATCACTATTTTCGCGTGTATACGAACCCGGATTTAATCGGCGTCGAAGTCGGCGGGGCGCTGAAAAATATCATCGCCTTGGCCGCCGGAATCAGCGACGGGCTTGGCTATGGGGATAACGCCAAAGCGGCCCTCATTACGCGCGGGCTCGCCGAGATTGCCCGCCTCGGCTGCGCCCTCGGCGCTAATCCGTTGACATTCGCTGGTTTGACGGGAGTCGGCGATTTGATTGTCACGTGCACGAGCGTCCATTCCCGCAACTGGAGGGCCGGCTACATGCTCGGCCAAGGAAAAAAGCTGGACGAGGTGCTTGAGAGCATGGGGATGGTCGTCGAAGGGGTGCGAACGACAAAAGCCGCCTATGAGCTGGCGAAAGAGCTTGGTGTGAAGATGCCGATCACCGAAGCTCTCTATGACGTATTGTTTGCGGGAAAAGACCCGAAAGAGGCGGTCGATTCGCTCATGGCGCGCGGAAAAAAAGAAGAAATGGATGACTTAAACAACATTTTTGCCGAACAAGAATGATGAAAATAGGCCAATGGCGGTACAAGTCGTCTTCGTTCTGCATACAATATGGCGAACCATCATCGGCTTGAGCTTCCGGAAGGGTATGAGGGGATGCTGAAGTAAAGAAAGCCCCGCTTTACTTCAGCTTTTTTTTGCCAATGCTATAATGATAGTTGTCGAAAAAAAGGAGGAGCGTCCATGTCACCGGCGTTAGCGAAAATGTGGATCGCCATCGCCTCGATGGTGTTTATGTTTATTTCCGTCGGCTTCATTTACTTAAGCCGCTACAAAGTCAAGATGAAATGGCTTCGCTTTCTGTTGGCGCTCGTCGCCTACATTCTTTTGATTTTCGCTGGCATCATCATCATTTTCGTCGTATTCAGCGGACCGACACCGCAATAGGCAAAAAGGTGGGAAAGATGAAACGAATCGCTCGCTTGTTGTTGTCATGTATATGTTTGGCGCTGCTTTCCGGCTGCTTGTATCCACAAGAGCGGCTGAAACAAAACCAAATTCCTTACAAAGACCAAGTGGCGGCCGTCCAATCGGCGGTGGATGAGTACCGGAAGGCGACCGGCGGGCTTCTGCCGATTAAAACACGCGACATGAACACGCCGATGTATTTGAAGTATCCAGTCGATTTTCAAAAGCTCGTTCCCCGCTATATGCAGGAGCCGCCGGGAAACGCCTATGAAAGCGGGGGCGTCTTCCAGTATATGATCATCGATGCGGAAACGAACCCGACGGTCAAGCTGCTTGATCTGCGCTTAGCCGAACGCATCCGCGATCTGAAGCTGCGGCTTAGCATGTACACGGACAAGCATAAATATCCGCCGTTTCAAGACGTCGTTGCGCCGGGCGTATTTACGCTCGATTACAAAAAGCTCGGCTATAAAGAGCCGCCTTATGTCGTCAGCCCGTTTTCCGGCAACAACTTGCCGTTTGTCATCGACGGGAATGGAGAAATTTACATTGACTACCGTTCTGATTTGTATGCGGCGTTGAAAAAATATCCGCACCACTACAAGCCGGGTGACGATATTCGCCCGATTTTGACCGATCATTCGCTGTTTGTGCCGGCGTATTCGTTGCCCTATACGATCGACGCCAAGACGAATGAACCGATTTTTTTCACAAAATGAGTCATCTTCCCTTCTCTAGGAAAATACATTCTAGAGAAGGGATTTTTTCTATTTTAGTCATAACCGAATCGGACAACATCATATGCATATAGTGTCCGACTATGCTAGCTCATTCCACTGTTTCTTATAACGACCGAAGGACTGGAGGGGAGTTATTTGGAAAAGGTCGATATTTTTAAAGATATCGCCGAGCGGACCGGCGGCGATATTTATTTAGGGGTTGTCGGCGCCGTCCGCACCGGAAAATCGACGTTTATTAAACGGTTTATGGAGTTGGTCGTGATTCCGAACATTAAAAACGAAGCCGATAAAGCGCGCGCCCAAGATGAACTGCCGCAAAGCGCCGCCGGCAAGACGATCATGACGACAGAACCGAAGTTCGTGCCAAACCAGGCGGTGACGGTGAAAGTTGATGAGGGTCTTGAAGTCAACATCCGTCTTGTCGACTGCGTCGGCTACGCCGTGCCCGGCGCAAAAGGATATGAAGACGAAAACGGGCCGCGGATGATCCACACGCCTTGGTATGAAGAGCCGATCCCGTTCCAAGAGGCGGCGGAAATCGGGACAAGAAAAGTCATCCAAGAACATTCGACGATTGGAGTCGTCATTACGACGGACGGCACGATCGGGGAAATTCCGCGCCAAGACTATGTCGAAGCGGAAGAACGGGTCATTAGCGAGCTCAAAGAAGTCGGCAAGCCGTTCATTATGATCGTCAACACCGTTCGGCCGCACCATCCGGAAACCGAGGCGCTTCGCCGCGAGCTCGCCGAAAAGTACGACATTCCGGTGCTCGCCATGAGCGTGGAAAGCATGCGCGAAGCCGACGTGTATAACGTGCTTCGCGAAGCATTATATGAATTCCCGGTGCTTGAAGTGAACGTCAACTTGCCGAGCTGGGTGATGGTGCTGCGCGAAGATCATTGGCTGCGCGAAAGCTACCAAGAAGCGGTGCGCGACACAGTCAAAGACATCAAACGGCTGCGCGACGTCGACCGGGTTGTGCAGCAGTTTGCCGAGTACGATTTCATCGAAAAAGCGGCGCTTGCCGGCATCGAAATGGGGCAAGGGATCGCCGAAATTGACTTGTATGCACCGGATGAGCTGTACGATCAAATTTTAAAAGAAATCGTCGGCGTCGAGATTCGCGGCAAAGACCATCTGCTTCAGCTCATGCAAGACTTCGCCCATGCGAAAGCGGAATATGACCAAATCGCCGACGCGCTGAAAATGGTCAAACAAACCGGCTACGGCATCGCTGCGCCCGCTTTGTCTGACATGAGTCTTGACGAACCGGAAATCATCCGCCAAGGGTCGCGCTTTGGCGTCCGTTTGAAAGCCGTTGCGCCGTCGATTCATATGATCAAAGTTGACGTCGAATCGGAGTTTGCACCGATCATTGGCACGGAAAAGCAAAGCGAAGAGCTCGTCCGCTATTTAATGCAAGACTTCGAAGACGATCCGCTGTCGATTTGGAACTCTGACATTTTCGGCCGCTCGCTCAGCTCCATCGTCCGTGAAGGCATCCAAGCGAAACTTGCGCTCATGCCGGAAAACGCCCGCTACAAGCTGAAAGAAACGCTTGAGCGCATCATCAACGAAGGCTCCGGCGGCCTCATCGCGATTATTTTATAGAAAAGCGGAGGCTCGTTATTTCGCCTAAAAGCGGCCCGCGTCCTGCGGGCAACGGCGAAATATCGCCATCCTGGCGATCGCGACGGGCAAATGTTCTTCGCCTGGAGGGATTTACAATCCCGAAGGCGAAGGTTATTTGACCCCGAGCGGCGGCGAGCCGGAGCTAGACAATAAGAAAAGCGGAGGCCGCGCGCCAAGCTCCCGACAAGGGAGCTTTTTTTGATGCCATTTTTTCAGTTGCTAAGTGGCAAAGGGAAAAAATCGCCAAAACCCTTGAGAAATCAGGATTGGCACTTGATTATGGGCATGGCGTTATGGTAATCTTTTATCTGAAATCGTTGTTTTGGTGAAATATGCCTAAAATTGGCCGTTTTTGCGAAAAAAGATGTTGAATTTCCGCGGTCAATTGGTTAAGATTAGGCATGTCACCGCCTGTTGGCGGGAAGAAGGCGGTTTTCCTCGCCCTTGGCTTCGTTTGCGCCCGGCGAAAACAGGAGGAGCCCAAACTGTTGGGAAGGGGCTTCAGCCGGCGGCATAGGCGCATCTTAGGCGGACTGTCGCGAGGCAAACATAGAATGATTGGCTGCGCCGGCGCGGCGCGCGGGCCTTCTTGCCGCTGGAATTGGATGTCTATGTATAGAAAAGCAGAAAAGTGTGCACAAATGGTAGTAAACAAGACCAGCCCCTTGGGAGGAGGTGAATGGCATGAACAAAACGGAATTGATCAACGCGGTCGCTGAAACAAGCGGTCTTTCCAAAAAAGATGCGACAAAAGCCGTTGATGCGGTGTTTGATTCGATTACAGAAGCGCTGCGAAAAGGCGATAAAGTGCAATTAATCGGTTTTGGAAACTTTGAAGTGCGCGAGCGCGCCGCCCGGAAAGGACGCAACCCGCAAACGGGCGAAGAAATGGAAATTCCGGCAAGCAAAGTTCCTGCATTCAAACCGGGCAAAGCATTGAAAGATGCCGTCAAGTAAGCCTACATAGCAGGAGCGCAGGAGGGAAGGGCAGGTGATCCACCGGCCCTTCTTTTTTGTTTTTTTGGCTCCCTATGCTAGAATCGGATTACATGCAGCTTTTATGATGCAGGAGGATGTTGTTTGTATGCCAGAGATCAATTTTGCGCAAATTGAATATGCGGTCCGCCTCATTCTTGAGGCGATCGGGGAAGATCCAAACCGCGAAGGGCTCGTCGATACGCCGAAGAGGGTGGCGAAAATGTACGCCGAGGTGTTCGCTGGGCTGCAGGAAGACCCGAAGCAGCACTTTCAAACCGTATTCAGCGAGGAACATGAGGAGCTTGTGCTCGTCAAAGATATTCCGTTTTATTCGATGTGCGAACACCATTTAGTGCCGTTTTTTGGCGCTGCCCACGTCGCCTATATTCCGCGGGAAGGGAAAGTGACCGGGCTGAGCAAGCTCGCTCGAGCCGTTGAGGCGGTGGCGCGCCGCCCGCAGCTGCAAGAGCGCATCACGGCAACGATCGCTGATTCGATCGTCGAGGCGCTTGAGCCGCATGGGGTGATGGTCGTCGTTGAGGCGGAGCATATGTGCATGACGATGCGCGGGGTGAAAAAACCGGGGGCCAAAACAGTGACAACAGCGGTGCGCGGCGTGTTTGAAACAGATGCCAACGCCCGCGCTGAAGTGCTTTCGTTAATCAAAGCGTAAGGAGGGAAGAGGATGTACACAAACAGCGATTTTGTCGTCATTAAAGCGCTCGAAGACGGGGTGAACGTCATCGGGCTGACGCGCGGCGCGGACACAAGATTTCACCATTCGGAAAAGCTTGACAAAGGCGAAGTGTTGATTGCTCAGTTCACGGAACATACGTCGGCGATCAAAGTGAGAGGAAAAGCGTATATTCAAACGCGCCACGGTGTGGTTGAATCGGAAGGGAAAAAGTAAACCGGCAAATTTCTAGCAAACTAGAGCGTTTTCGACAAAATTATGTTATAATTGAGTCCGTCATGGCGGTGCGGACATTTTTTGGGGGGACAAGGGTGAGAAGAGTGAATGACATCATGGTGAAATTGGCGTCATTGAAGGAACAAATCGAACGGCTGCTTGACCATCCGTATTTGCGCGCGCATGTGCCGGCGCCGGCTGTTGATGAAGACCGGCTGCTGCTTTCGCTGTCGATGATGACTGATGCTCCGGCGGCGCCAAATGAGCCGGACCGGTGCATCATCGCCATGATGCTCATGCAAATCGCCCTTGACACCCATGATCAGGTGACAGACCGCGGCGGCGATTTGCGGACGCGGCAGCTTGTCGTTTTGGCCGGCGACTTGTACAGCGGGCTTTATTACGACTTGCTGGCGCGCTCGGGCGATGTTGCGCTCATCCGTTTGTTCGCCGAAGCGGTCCGCGAGATTAATGAGCAAAAAGTGCGGCTGTATGAAAAAAAGGTGGAGCGGATCGAGACGCTGTTCGCCGCGGTCGGCACGATCGAGTCGGCGTTGCTTGCGAAGCTTGCCGAGCGCATCGGGGCGCCGCAATGGGGGGGATTTTCCGGCCATTACTTGCTGTTGCGGCGCTTGCTGCTCGAGCAGGAAGCGTTCGTCCGCACTGGGTCATCGATGCTGTTTGAGCAAATGGCGCATATCGCCTTTCCATGGGCCAAAGGGCTGACGAAAGAACAAAAGCGGCATTTGCTTCGCCTTTGCGAGCGTTATATTGACCATTGCAAGGAAGCGCTGCTGGCGGCGAATTTGCCGATGAACGACCTGTTGCGGTTTCGCATGGCGGAACTTGCCGGCGGATTTCAAGCCATCGTCAAAAAGTCGGTGGAAGAAGGGTAGAACGATGCATCAATCGAAAGAAGAGCGAGTCCATCGCGTATTTGAAAAAATTTCTGCACATTATGACCGAATGAATTCTGTCATCAGCTTCCGCCGCCATTTGAAATGGCGCGAAGACGTCATGCGGAGGATGAATGTGCAAAAAGGGAAAAGGGCGCTCGACGTTTGCTGCGGAACGGCCGACTGGGCGATCGCGCTGGCTGAGGCGGTCGGGCCGGAGGGGGAAGTGTACGGCCTTGACTTCAGCGAAAACATGCTGAAAGTCGGCGAACAAAAGGTGAAGGCGCGCGGCCTCGGCAATGTCAAGCTCATTCACGGCAACGCCATGCAGCTGCCGTTTCCCGACAATTCGTTCGATTATGTGACGATCGGCTTTGGCTTGCGCAACGTTCCTGATTATATGACGGTGCTTAAGGAAATGCACCGCGTCACCAAGCCGGGCGGCATGACCGTCTGTCTGGAAACGTCGCAGCCGACGTTGTTTGGTTTCCGCCAGCTTTACTATTTTTATTTTCGGTTTATTATGCCGCTGTTTGGCAAGCTGTTGGCGAAAAGCTATGAGGAATACTCGTGGCTGCAGGAATCGGCGCGCGAATTTCCAGGGCGGGACGAGCTGGCCGAGATGTTCCGCGAAGCCGGTTTCGTCGATGTCGAGGTCAAACCGTACACGTTCGGCGTAGCGGCCATGCATTTAGGCTATAAACGATGAGTCAAGGTGAACACCATGAAGTTAAAGGCGATGTATTCGTTTTTAAGCGATGATTTGGCGGCGGTCGAAGAGGAGCTGGAGCGGACGGTCCGATCCGAATACGGGCCGCTCGGCGAAGCGGCGCTCCATTTATTGCAAGCGGGCGGAAAGCGCATCCGTCCCGTTTTTGTCTTGCTGTCCGCCCGCTTTGGCCATTATGATTTCGAACGGATTAAACATGTAGCCGTAGCGCTCGAACTCATCCATATGGCATCGCTCGTTCACGACGATGTCATCGATGACGCCGACGTGCGGCGCGGCCGGCCGACGATCAAGGCGAGATGGAGCAACCGCTTTGCCATGTATACAGGCGATTACCTCTTCGCCCGTTCGCTTGAGCGGATGGCGGAGCTTGACAGCCCCCGCGCTCATCAAGTGCTGGCGAAAACGATCGTTGAAGTGTGCCACGGGGAAATCGAGCAAATCAAGGATAAATACCGATTTGATCAGCCGCTTCGCACGTACTTGCGGCGCATCCGCCGAAAAACGGCGCTATTGATCGCCGCCAGCTGCCAGCTTGGCGCCCTTGCCGCCGGCGCGCCGGAGGCGGTGGCCAACCAGCTGTATTGGTTCGGCCATTGCGTCGGCATGTCGTTTCAAATTACCGATGACATTCTCGATTTCACCGGCACGGAAGAGCAGCTCGGCAAGCCGGCTGGAAGCGACTTGCAGCAAGGAAACGTCACCCTCCCCGTGCTGTATGCCCTTTGTGATGAACAGGTGCGGGCAAAAATTACGGCCGTCAACGCGGACACGGATGCCGAGGAGATGGCGGCGGTGCTAGCGGCCATTAAACAGACGGACGCCATCGAACGATCGTATGCGCTAAGCGATCGCTATTTGGAAAAGGCGCTCCGCCTGCTTGGCGAGCTGCCGGCCAACGAAGCGCGCACGCTGCTTCATGATCTCGCCCTCTACATTGGGAAAAGGGATTATTAGCGCTTTCAAGGACGCTGTTGCCAACGGCGGAAAACAATGATACTATGATGGGTGGGAATCCGTTTCCCAGTACATACGACAGTAGAGGTGGAGAGCGAATGGCAGAACGGACATTCATCATGGTAAAACCGGACGGGGTTCAGCGCAATTTGATCGGCGAGATTGTCGCCCGTTTTGAAAAAAAAGGCTTCCAGCTTGTCAGCGCGAAGCTGATGCAAGTGTCGCGCGAACTCGCCGAGCAACATTACGCTGAACATAAGGAGCGCCCGTTTTTCGGCGAGCTTGTCGACTTTATCACCTCGGGGCCAGTGTTTGCAATGGTGTGGGAGGGCGAGAACGTGATCGCCGCCGCCCGGCAAATGATGGGGAAAACGAATCCGCAGGAGGCTGCCCCTGGCACGATCCGCGGCGATTTCGGCTTGACGGTCGGCAAAAATGTCATCCACGGCTCCGATTCGCCGCAAAGCGCCGAACGCGAAATCAGTTTGTTCTTTAAAGAAGAAGAGCTCGTCAGCTATTCGAAACAGATCAATGCATGGCTGTACTGATGCGAAGACCGGCCGCCATTCGGCCGGTTTTTGCCGTTTTTGTACATTGACAGGGGAGAGGGACAGGCGACGATGGACGATTATGCGCAGTTCATTGCCAAAGTGAAGCGAAAAACAGGCATTGACTTATCGCTATATAAGGAAGCCCAGATGAGGCGGCGTTTGGCGTCGTTGTACATGAAAAAAGGGCTAAAGAGTTTTGCCGAGCTGTTTGCAGCGATGGAGAAAGAGCCGGCGCTATGGCATGAATGCTTGGATCGGATGACGATCAACGTCTCGGAGTTTTACCGGAACGCCAAGCGTTGGGAGGTGCTTGAGCACACCATTTTGCCGCGGCTATTGGCGGAAAACCCGCTCCCGAACGTGTGGAGCGCTGCCTGCTCAACCGGCGAGGAGCCGTATACGCTCGCGATGGTGCTCGCAAAACGATTGCCGCTTCACCGCGTGTCGGTGTTGGCGACCGACATTGACGATAATGCGCTCGCCCGCGCGCGCCTCGGTTTGTACAGCGAACGGTCGCTTGTAGAGCTGCCCGAGGAAATGAGAAAAAAGTTTTTTACGAAAGAAGGCGAGTATTATAAAATAGACGAAAAGATTAAACAAACGGTCAAGTTTCAAAAGCACAACTTGCTCGCGGATCCGTTTCCGCGCAACATGGATTTGATCGTCTGCCGCAACGTGCTCATTTATTTTACGGAAGAGGCGAAGCGGATGCTGTATCGCAAATTTCACGACGCGCTCCGGACGGGAGGCGTGCTGTTTGTCGGCAGCACCGAGCAGATTTTCAATCCCGGCCTGTACGGTTTTGAAGTCGAAGAGACGTTTTTTTACCGAAAAAAATAGCTCGCGTCGGCTTCTTTTTTTCCTGAAACTATTTTCATTTTTCGAATTTATGATATATTTTTACTTAAACGCGTTAAAGACCTGAAGGGAGAGACAAACATGCGGTATTTGACGGCAGGGGAATCGCATGGGCCGCAATTGACGGCCATTTTGGAAGGAGTGCCGGCCGGGCTTGAGCTGCGCGCCGAGCACATCAATAAAGAGCTGGCGCGCCGGCAAAAAGGATACGGACGCGGCCGCCGCATGCAGATTGAAAAAGATGAAGTGAAAATCACAGGCGGCGTTCGGCACGGGAAAACGCTCGGCTCGCCGATTGCGCTCGTTGTCGAGAATCGCGATTTTAAACATTGGCAAACGATTATGGCGGTTGAGCCGATTGATGACGAAGCGGAAGTGAAGCGGAAAGTGACGCGTCCGCGCCCAGGGCATGCCGATTTAAACGGCGCCCTGAAATACGGACATCGCGATATGCGCAACGTGCTGGAGCGCTCGTCGGCGCGTGAAACGACGGTGCGCGTGGCGGCTGGAGCGGTGGCAAAACGCATTTTGGAGGAGGTCGGCATCCGCGTCGCCGGGCATGTCATCGAAATCGGCGGCGTGCGCGCAAAGAAGCTCGATTATCGTTCGCTTGAAGAATTGCAGGCAGTGACGGAAGAATCACCGGTGCGCTGCTTTGACCCGGAGGCGGGGCAAAAAATGATGGAAGCGATCGATTGGGCGAAGAAAAACGGTGATTCGATCGGCGGCATCGTTGAAGTGATCGTTGAAGGTGTTCCGGCCGGAGTGGGCAGCTACGTCCATTACGACCGAAAGCTTGATGCGAAAATCGCGGCCGCGATCGTCAGCATCAACGCGTTTAAAGGCGTTGAATTCGGGATCGGCTTTGAGGCGGCGCGCCGCCCGGGAAGCGAAGTGCACGATGAAATCATTTGGAGCCCAGAACAAGGCTTTTCGCGCCGGACGAACCGGGCGGGCGGCTTTGAAGGCGGGGTGACGACCGGGATGCCGATCGTCGTGCGCGGAGTGATGAAGCCGATCCCGACGCTGTACAAGCCGCTTCAAAGCGTGGATATCGAGACGAAAGAGCCGTTTGCGGCAAGCATTGAGCGATCGGACAGCTGCGCCGTGCCGGCGGCGAGCGTTGTCGCTGAGGCCGTTGTCGCCTGGGAAGTGGCGGCGGCGATCGTTGAGCAGTTTGGGCAGGATCGGATGGACTTGATTAAGGAAAATGTGGAACGCGCCCGCTGCTATGCAAAGGAGTTTTGACGATGATCGAACGGACGATTGAAACGGCGACGAAGCGCTATCCGCTTCTTTTGGGCGATGGGGCGGCCCGCGTGCTGCCAAGCTTGCTTCGGTCGCTCTCCTGTCCGCCAGGGACAAAACTTTTCATCGTTACCGACGATACTGTGGCGCCTCTTTATTTGGATGAGGTGCGGGCGTTGCTTGCCGCCGCTGAGTATGACGTGTACGCCTACGTCATTCCAAGCGGGGAGGCGGCCAAGTCATTTGATCATTATTACGCTTGCCAGACAGCGGCATTGCAGTGCGGCCTCGACCGCCGCTCGGTTATCATTGCGCTTGGCGGCGGCGTTGTCGGCGATTTGGCTGGGTTTGTCGCCGCCACCTATATGCGCGGCATCCGTTACATTCAAATGCCGACGACACTCTTGGCCCATGACAGCGCCGTCGGCGGCAAAGTCGCCATCAACCATCCGCTCGGCAAAAATATGATCGGCGCCTTCCATCAGCCGGAAGCAGTTGTGTATGACACCTCCTTTTTGCGCACGCTGCCCGAGCGCGAGCTTCGGTCCGGGTTTGCCGAGGTGATCAAACATGCGCTGATCCGCGACCGCCGCTTTTACGACTGGCTGCGCGCGGAAATCAAGACGCTCGCCGACTTGCGCGGCGAGAAACTCGCCTATTGCATTGAAAAGGGCATTGACATTAAGGCGTCCGTCGTGCGTGAGGATGAAAAAGAAACCGGGGTGCGCGCCCATTTGAATTTCGGCCATACGCTCGGCCATGCGCTGGAAAGCGAGTTAGGCTACGGCGCGCTCACTCACGGGGAGGCGGTTGCGGTTGGCATGCTGTTTGCCGTCTTTGTCAGCGAACGGTTTTACGGCCGGTCGTTCGCTGAGCATCGATTGGCCGACTGGTTCGCCGGATACGGCTTCCCGGTGTCGCTGCCGACAACGGTTCAGACGCGCCGCCTGCTTGAGAAGATGAAAGGCGACAAAAAAGCGTACGCCGGAACAGTGCGGATGGTGCTTCTCTGTGAGATCGGCGATGTGGAAGTGGTGGAACTCGAAGACGACAACCTGCTCACGTGGCTGGACGAGTTTTCCAGACAGGGGGGGAAAGGATGATTCGCGGCATTCGCGGAGCGATTACAGTGGATCGAAATGACGCCGAGGAAATCGTGGCGGCAACTGAAACGTTGCTTCGTGAAATGATCCGCGCAAACGATGTCGCCGCTTCTGATGTGTCGTTTGTGCTCATTTCCGTCACCGACGACATCACCGCCGCGTTTCCGGCGCAGGCGCTGCGCCGTTTGGACGGCTGGACATATGTGCCGGTCATGTGCACGAGGGAAATTCCGGTGCCCGGTTCATTGCCGCGCTGCATTCGCGTCATGATGACGGTGGCGACTGAGAAACAGCAAGAAGAGATCTGCCACGTGTATTTAAAAGGGGCGGTCGTGTTGCGCCCGGATTTGTCGTTGACAAAAAAAACAGAAATGTAATATAGTTAAAATAACCTCTTTGCCCCCTGAGACATCGGGGGCGTTAGAAGTGGAGCGAGAGTGGAGAGCGAGCGTAGGGTAGATGAGAATGAGCGAGTTTAGCTGAGGTTGAGCGTTTTTTCATTCGCCGACATCTGCCCAAAGACGGTCGTCTTTGGGCGTTTTATTTTCCCTCTCTTTTTTCGCCTCATAAACCCTCATTCTCCGCCCGCTGATCATGAAGGGAGGAGAAGTGATGTCTGCTGATGGGCTGGCCGCTTTTTTGACGGAAGCGAACGAATTTCGAACCATCCCGATTGTGCGTAAATTTGTAGCCGATGTCATTGAGCCGCTCGGCGTGTTTGCCAATTTGCGCGAGGAAGCCGTGTTTTTGCTTGAAAGCAAGGATGACGAATCGCCGTGGGCGTGCTATTCGTTCATCGGTGTGGCGCCGTTTTTGACGCTGGAGAGCGAAACCGGCGAAACGTTTTCGGTGAAGGACGAAAACGGGAACGAACAAATCACCGCACCGACGCTGAAAGAAGCGTTTCAATGGGTCGAGCGGACGCTTGCCGTCAAGCCGCTTGCCGAGACGGTGCCGTTTACAGGCGGTGCAGTTGGGTTTTTAGGCTACGATTTCATTTCCGCCATCGAAAAAGTGCCGCGCCACAAAAACCGCGATGTGCCTATGAAGACGGCCTATTTCGTGTTTTGTGAATCGCTGTTTGCGTTTGACCAAAAAAAGCGTGAGTTGCTCGTCATTCACTATATTCGGTTGAGCGGCAACGAAACGGAGGAAGAGAAAATCGAAGCGTACCGCGCGGCCGAACGGCGCATGGCCGATCTCGCGGCGAAAGCGGCCCGCCCTCAAGCCGAGCAACCGCTCTTGCCGGCGGAAAGCGAATCGGGGCGGACCGCCTCGTTTGCCAAAGCGGTGTCCAACTATGACAAAAAACAGTTTTTGCGCGATGTGGAGGCCGTGAAACGGTACATCGCGGCCGGCGATGTGTTTCAAGCGGTTCTGTCGCAGCGCTTCTGCGTGCCGGTTCAAGCCGGAGGCTTTGCCATTTATCGGCTGCTCCGATACATCAACCCGTCGCCGTACATGTTTTATTTCCAGCTTGACGGTGTGGAAATTGTCGGCAGTTCGCCGGAAAAACTGATTCAAGTGCACCGTCGGCGCGTTGAAATCGATCCGATTGCCGGCACACGGCGGCGCGGCCGATCGCCGGAGGAAGACGAGAGGCTGGCTGATGAGCTGTACCACGACCCGAAAGAACGGGCTGAGCATTATATGCTTGTCGATTTGGCGCGCAACGACATCGGCCGGGTCGCCAAGTACGGAACGGTCGAGGTGCCGGTGTTGCTTCAGATCGGCAAATTTTCACACGTGATGCACTTAATTTCCAAAGTCGTCGGTGAACTGGACGACAACGTCCACCCGATCGATGCACTCCTTGCCGCCTTTCCGGCTGGAACGGTGAGCGGGGCGCCGAAAGTGCGGGCGATGCAAATTTTGCAGGAACTCGAGCCGACAGCAAGGGGGCTGTATGCCGGAGCGATTGCCTATATCGGGTTTGATGGCAACATCGATTCGTGCATCGCCATCCGGACAGCGGTCGTGAAAGACGGCTATGCCTATGTGCAAGCCGGCGCCGGCATTGTCGCCGACTCCGTTCCGGAACTGGAGTGGAAAGAGACGCGCAATAAGGCGAGCGCCTTGATGAATGCGATTGAACAAGCGGAACGACTATTTGCTAAAGGGGAGAGGGCCGTATGTTGAAGCAGCTGCTTGTAAAATGTGCGGAAGGGAAAGCGTTGACGGAAGACGAAGCGTATGCGGCGATGAATATCATCATGTCCGGCGAGGCGACGGACAGTCAAATCGCAAGTCTGTTGTCCATGCTCCGCCTGCGCGGAGAGACAGTCGATGAGCTCGTCGGATTTGTGCGGGCGATGCGCGACCGGATGACTGCCATTGAGGCTAGTGATGATGTCATCGATACGTGCGGCACGGGCGGCGATGGGGCGGCGACATTCAACGTTTCCACCGCCGCGGCGATCGTCATTTCATCGCTTGGCGTCAAAGTCGCCAAGCACGGCAACCGCGCTGTTTCGTCAAAAAGCGGCAGCGCTGATGTGCTCGAGCGGCTCGGCATCGACATTCAAACGTCGCCGTCGGCCGCCAAACAGGCGTTGGAAACGAAAGGGCTGGCGTTTTTGTTCGCCCCGCTCTATCACGCGGCGATGAAACACGCCGCCGGGCCGCGGAAGGAAATCGGTTTCCGCACCGTTTTCAACCTGATCGGCCCGCTCGCCAATCCGGCGCGCTGCAAGCGGCAAGTCGTCGGCGTCTATTCGACCTGCTACGCTGAGAAATTGGCGGAGGCGATGCGCCGCCTCGGCTCGGAACATGTGTTGTTTGTCACCGGGCGCGATGGGCTTGATGAATGCAGCATCGCTGCAGAAACGGATGTCGTGGAGTTGAAAGACGGTGCGATCCGCCGCTTTGTCATCGCACCAGAAGACGCCGGCTTGCCGCGCGGCGAGCTTGCCGATGTGCAAGTGCGCGATCCGGAAGAGAGCGCCGCGCTTCTTGAGGCGGTGATGGCGGGAACAGCGCCGGAGAGCGCCATCAATATCGTTGCGCTGAACGCCGGCGCCGCCCTGTATGCCGCCGGCAAAGCCGAAACGATTGCCGAAGGAGTGGCGATGGCGAAAGAGGCCATTTTGTCCAAAACCGCATACGAACAACTGCAACGCCTGCGGGCGAAGGAAGTGGTTCATGATGCTTGAGCAAATTTTAGCAGCCAAACGGGAAGAAGTGGAAACGTTGACGCTGCCGGCGCCATTGCCAGAGCGAAAGCGCCGGCCATTTGCGGCGGCGCTCCGTCGGCCGCGGCGGATGCTTGGCTTGATCGCTGAGGTGAAAAAAGCGTCGCCGTCAAAAGGCATCATTCGCCCGAATTTTGACCCGGTGGCCATCGCGAAAGCATATGAGCGCGCCGGTGCCGACGCGATCAGCGTGCTGACGGATGAACGGTATTTCCAAGGGCATCGCCGCTATTTGCGAGCGGTGAAAGAAGCGGTTAACGTTCCCGTGCTGCGCAAAGATTTCATCATCGATCGGCGGCAAGTCGAGGAAAGCGTCCGACTCGGGGCGGATGCGATTTTATTGATCGGCGAGGCTCTCCCGCCGGAAACACTCGAGGAGCTCTATCATGAAGCGTACAGCTTGGGGCTCGAATGTCTGGTCGAGGTGCATGCAAAAGAGACGCTCGAGCGGATTTTCGATCGGTTTACGCCGGAGATCGTCGGCATCAACAACCGCGACTTGCATACCTTTGTGACAACACTTGAGGCGACCAAAACGCTCGCTCCGCTCATCCCGCCATCGTGCGTCATCGTCAGCGAAAGCGGGATCGGTTCCTTCAATGATGTGAAGACGGTCAAATCGTACGGAGCGCAGGCCATGCTCGTCGGCGAGTCGCTCATGCGCCAAGATGATGTGGAGCGAGCGGTCTACCGGCTGTTTGGGGAGGAAGGTGGGGATGATTCGAATTAAATATTGCGGCAACCGTTCGGCTGAAGACGTGCAGGCCGCTATCGCGAGCGAGGCTGATTACCTCGGCTTTATTTTCGCCGAAAGCAGGCGGAACGTCTCTCCGAGTGAAGTGCAGCAATGGCTCGCGCCCCATGAGCTTGGCGCAAAGCAGCTTGTCGGCGTCTTTGTCAACGCCCCCGTTAGGCGGATCGCCGCTGTCGCCGCCGAGCTGCCGCTTCATGTCATCCAATGCCACGGCCGTGAAACGCCGGCGGAGCTGGCGGCGGTGAAAGAGGCGGTGCCGCTTTCCGTCTGGAAGGCGATCCACCATGGCGACGGTGCGCTTGCGGCGATGAGGCAGTACGCTGGCATTGCCGATGGCTACGTCGTTGACAGCCGCGCCGCCGGCGCCTGGGGGGGGACGGGCGTCGCTTTTGATTGGGAGGCGGTGCCGCACTATTTGGAAGAGGCGGCCCGCCAAGGCGTGCCGTGCTTCATCGCCGGCGGCATCACTCCGGACAATATCGAGCGGCTGCTTGTCTACCGCCCGGATGGCATCGATATCAGCAGCGGCATTGAAACGGACGGACGCAAAGATCCAACGAAGATGAAACAAATCGAAGAAAAAATAAAGAATCACGGGTGTCGATGATCCGTTTTATGCACGAAAAAACACAGAATGATATGGCTGAACACAAGCTTTTCTGCCTTTTCCCTCGAACAAGAACGCCGGCGGGCGAATGACATTTGCCCGCAAAGCGTTCATTGTTCGAGGGGGCATGCGGCAGCATGCCCGGTCGGCAAGCGAGCCGCTTGCCGACTACGGCAGAAAAGCTCGGACTAGAGCCTTCTCGACAGACTTTTTATTGGTTCATCAACACACCTGATAAAAAAATAACAAAACGAAGGGCCAAAAGACGGCGCTGACGCTCGGACGATGAACAAACGCAGGCTCTCTGAAGAAATGCGGCTCTTCGTCTTTCAACTTTTATGAAGGAGAAGGTGGGGTTAGATGATGGAACGCGTTCCGAATGAATACGGCCGGTTTGGCGATTTCGGCGGCAAGTTTGTCCCTGAGACGCTCATGCTTCCGCTTGAGGAAATCGAAGCGGAGCTTGACAAAGCGCTTGCCGATGAATCGTTCAAACAAGAATACATCCGCATTTTGCAGCATTACTCCGGTCGCCCGACCCCGCTCACGTTCGCGCCGAATTTGACACGGCAAGTCGGCGGCGCGAAAATTTATTTAAAGCGCGAAGATTTAAACCATACGGGCGCCCATAAAATCAACAACGCGATCGGCCAGGCGCTTTTGGCAAAACGGATGGGCAAGAAAAAGCTGATCGCTGAAACCGGAGCCGGCCAGCACGGCGTCGCCGCGGCGACGGTGGCCGCCCATTTCGGCATGGATTGCATCGTTTTTATGGGCGAAGAAGACATCAAGCGGCAGGAGCTGAACGTGTTTCGCATGAAACTGTTGGGCGCCGAAGTCGTGCCGGTGTCAAGCGGCAACCGAACGTTGAAAGATGCGACGAACGAAGCGATTCGCTATTGGGTCGCCCACTGCGACGACCATTTTTACATGATCGGCTCGGTCGTCGGTCCGCATCCGTACCCGAAAATGGTGCGCGAGTTTCAGCGCGTGATTGGCGATGAAGCGAAAGAACAGTTTCTCGCCCGTGAAGGGAAGCTGCCGGATGTCATCGTTGCCTGCGTCGGCGGCGGCAGCAACGCCATCGGCATGTTTTACCCGTTTTTGCAAGATGCCGTCCGCCTCGTCGGCGTCGAGGCGGCCGGCAAAGGGATCGACACTCCGCACCATGCGGCGACCATCACAAAAGGGACGAAAGGGGTCATACACGGGGCGATGACCTACCTGTTGCAAGACGAGTACGGACAAATTCTCGAACCGTATTCGATCTCAGCCGGCCTTGATTACCCCGGCGTCGGCCCGGAACATGCGTATTTGGCGAGCATTGGCCGCGTCCGCTACGAAAGCGCGACCGATGACGAGGCCGTCGCTGCGTTTCAATTGTTGGCGCAAACGGAAGGCATCATTCCGGCCATCGAGTCGGCCCATGCGGTGGCGAAAGCCGTCGAGCTCGCCCGCGAGATGCCGCCGGATGAAACGTTGCTCATTTGCCTGTCCGGCCGCGGAGATAAAGATGTGCAAACGATGATGCGCCATCTTGGTGCGAGGGAAGGTGAAGACATTGCCACTGTCCGTTAATCCGCCGCTATTTATCCCGTTTATCGTTGCCGGTGATCCGGCTCCCGATGTGACGATCGATCTCGCCTCGGCGCTTGAGGAGGCCGGCGCTGACATATTAGAGCTTGGCGTGCCGTACTCCGACCCGCTCGCTGACGGACCGACGATTCAACGCGCCGCCGCAAGGGCGCTTGACGGGGGCATGACGCTGCCGAAAGCCATTCAGCTTATTGGCGAGATGCGAAAAAAAGGGGTAAACATTCCGATTATTCTCTTTACGTATTACAATCCTGTGTTACAATTAGGAGAAGAATCCTTTTTTGCTTTAGCGCGGGAAAATGGCGCCGACGGCGTGCTCATTCCCGATTTGCCGTTTGAGGAAAGCGGTCCGCTCCGCGAACTTGGCGAACGGTTTGGTCTCCCGCTCATTTCGCTTGTTGCGCCGACGTCGAAGCAGCGGATCGAGCGGATCGCTTCGGCGGCGCAAGGGTTTTTGTATTGCGTCTCCTCGCTAGGTGTTACAGGCGTGCGTGAGACGCTGCCGGAGACGCTCGGCGATTTCCTCCGCGAAGTGAAGCGGCATAGCCGCGTCCCGGTCGCCGTCGGCTTTGGCATTTCGGCGCCGGAGCAAGTCGCGATGTTGAAAGAGGTGTGCGACGGCGTTGTCGTCGGCAGCGCGCTCGTGCAAAAAGTCGAGCAGCTGGCTCCGAGGTTGCAGGCGCCGGACGAAAGGGAAGCGGCCGTCGCCGAGTTTTCTGCCTACGCCCGTTCGCTTGCCGCGCCGCTTCGAGAAGCCTATTCTTCGCGCTAAAAGTTCCGAATTGAAGGAGTTGGCGACAATCATGCAAGTAAAGGAATCGCTCCGGGGTCTTTCTCCGTACCAGCCGGGAAAATCGATCGAAGAAGTCAAGCGGGAATATGGCTTGCCTGAGATTATCAAACTTGCTTCTAACGAGAATCCGTACGGTTCGTCGCCAGCGGCAAAAGCGGCCATCGCCGCTGAGCTTGACCGCCTCGCCGTCTATCCGGACGGCTACGCCCGCACGTTGCGCGAAAAGGTGGCGAAGCATCTTGGCGTCAAGGAAACACAGCTTCTGTTTGGCAACGGTTCGGATGAGGTGGTGCAAATTCTTTGCCGCGCCTTTTTAGAGCCGGGAACAAATACAGTGATGGCGGCGCCGACATTCCCGCAATACCGGCACAATGCCATCATCGAGCGGGCCGAGGTGCGCGAAGTGCCGCTTGTTGATGGGCGTCATGATTTGGAGGCGATGCTTGCGGCGATCGATGAAAACACGCGCATCGTCTGGATTTGCAATCCGAACAACCCGACGGGCACGTATGTGAATGACACCGAGCTGCGCGCCTTTTTGGATCGCGTGCCGCCGCACGTGCTCATCGTCGTGGACGAAGCGTACTACGAATATGCGACGGCGCCCGACTACCCGCAAACGGTGCCGCTTTTAAACGAGTACGAGCAGCTTGTCGTCATGCGCACGTTCTCGAAAGCATACGGGCTCGCTGCGCTCCGCGTCGGCTACGGCGTGGCGAGTGAGACGCTCATCCGCGCCGTCGAGCCGGCGCGCGAGCCGTTTAACACGTCGACCATCGCCCAAGCGGCCGCGGCGGCCGCACTTGACGATCAAGCGTTCATCCGCGCCTGCGTCGAACGAAATCGCGCTGAGCTTGAGCGGTATTATCGCTTTTGCGAGGAGAACGGCCTGAAGTATTACCCATCGCAGACAAACTTTTTGTTCATTGATTTCGGGTTGGATGGCGACGAAGTGTTCCGCTATTTGCTGGAGCGCGGCGTCATTGTCCGCTCTGGCCAAGCGCTTGGGCTGCCGACCGGCGTGCGTGTGACTGTTGGCACGAAAGAGCAAAACGACCGGGTGTTGGAACTCGTTTCGCAACTGCTTCGGGAAAAACAGCTCGCCTGACCGTTCAGCGGCGGGATGGATAGAAAAGATCGGCCCGTTGCTTTTCGAAAGCAGCGGGCGCACGTTTACATAAAGTAGGTGGGACGATTGGAAGGAAAAGTGTTCATTGTCGGCCTCGGCTTGATCGGCGGATCGATTGCATTGGCGATTAAAAAAGCGCATCCGGAGGCGATGATCATCGGCTACGACGTCAATGAGCGGCAGCTCGGCTTGGCGCGCTCGCTCAAGGTGATCGACGAAGCCGCCCGTTCGCCCGAAGACGGATACGGACAGGCGGATTTGATCGTTCTGGCCGTTCCGGTCATGCAGACGGAGGCGCTGCTTTCGTCGATGCCGCTCGAGCGGTTGAAGCGCGGCGTTATCGTTACCGATGTCGGCAGCACGAAGCAGCGCATCGTTCAAGGCGCCCGCCGCCTGTTGGATCATGGCGTAGCGTTCATCGGCGGCCATCCGATGGCCGGGTCGCATAAAAGCGGTGTGGCGGCCGCAAGGGCTCATCTGTTTGAAAACGCCTTTTACATTTTGACGCCGACGGACGATGTGCCGCCGCAGCAAGTCGAGGCGTTGAAACAGTGGCTTGCGGGAACGAAAGCGCAGTTTGTCATCTTAACGCCCAAAGAGCACGACCGCATCACTGGCGTAATCAGCCATTTTCCGCATTTGATTGCGGCGAGCCTCGTTCATCAGGCGCGCGAATACGAGTGCGAAAACGCCCTCGTCAGCCGGCTGGCGGCCGGCGGCTTCCGCGACATCACCCGCATCGCGTCGAGCAATCCGGAAATGTGGCGCGATATTTTTATCCATAACAAGCATGAACTGCTTGCGCTCTTTGACCGCTGGATCGCCGAAATGGAGCGGCTGCGTTCGTTTGTCGAAGAAGAAAACAGCATCGCGATTTACCATTACTTTTTGGAGGCGAAACAGTTTCGCGACGGGCTGCCGTCGAGAACGAAAGGAGCGATTCCGTCGTTTTACGATTTGTATGTCGACGTGCCGGATTATCCGGGCGTCATCTCCGAAGTAACCGGCTATTTGGCCGAGGAAAACATCAGCATCACGAACATCCGCATCATTGAGACGCGCGAAGAAATTTACGGCGTGCTCCGCCTCAGCTTCCAAAGCGAAGACGATCGGGCGCGGGCGAAAGCGTGCCTCGCCAAACATACGAACTATGCCACCTATGAAGGGTAGCAAGGAAAAACAATGGAGGGATTTTGCATGCAGTTGCCAACCAACGTGTCGTCGCTCCGAGGAATGATCGAAGTCCCCGGCGACAAATCGATTTCCCATCGCGCCGTCATGCTCGGGGCGCTTGCTTCTGGACGGACGGTGATTGACCATTTTTTGCCTGGGGCGGACTGTTTAAGCACGATCGACTGTTTCCGGAAACTCGGCGTTGACATTCGCCAGGACGGGACGACAGTCGTTGTCGAAGGAGCCGGCCCCGGCGGGCTGCGCGAGCCGGCCGCGGTGCTTGATGTCGGCAACTCGGGAACGACGGCGCGCCTATTGCTCGGCATTTTGGCCGGCCAGCCGTTTCACGCCTGCCTTGTCGGCGATGAATCGATCGCCAAGCGACCGATGGGGCGGGTGACGAAGCCGCTTCGCGAAATGGGAGCGCGTATTGACGGGCGTGAGGGCGGCAATTATACGCCGCTTTCCATCCGCGGCGGTGCGCTTCGCCCGCTTCGCTACACTTCGCCGGTGGCGAGCGCGCAAGTGAAATCAGCCGTTTTGCTTGCGGGCTTGTTCACCGACGGCGTAACGTCGGTCACCGAGCCGCACCGCTCGCGCGACCATACCGAGCGGATGGTTCGGTTGTTTGGCGGTGAAGTGAATGTGGATGGCTTGACCGTCTCGGTGGCCGGTCCGCAACGCTTGCGCGGGACGCACATTTACGTTCCCGGCGATATTTCGTCAGCCGCCTTTTTCCTTGTCGCCGGCGCCATTGTGCCAAACAGCGAAATTACGCTGAAAAACGTCGGCTTAAATCCAACGCGGACCGGCATCATCGATGTGCTTACACAAATGGGGGCGGATATTGCGATTGACAACGTCCGCAACGAGGAAACCGAGCCGGTCGGTGATATTACGGTCCGCACGTCGACGCTTCGGGCGGTCGAAATCGGCGGGGATCTGATTCCAAGATTGATCGACGAAATTCCGATCATTGCCTTGCTCGCGACGCAGGCGGAAGGAACGACCGTCATCAAAGACGCGAGCGAACTGAAGGTGAAAGAGACGAATCGGATCCATACGGTCGTCACCGAGTTGAAAAAACTCGGCGCTGACATCGAAGCAACCGACGACGGCATGATGATCCGCGGCAAAACGCCGCTTTATGCCGACGGGATTGTTGTCGACAGCCATGGCGACCACCGCATCGGCATGATGCTCGCCGTTGCTGCCTGCATCGCCAAAGGGACGGTCCGCCTCGAGCGTTCGGAAGCGGTCGCCGTTTCCTATCCGGCGTTTTTTGCCGATCTCCGTTCGCTGCTGTAAAAGGCCTCCCGCCCCAAGCGGGCGGGCGGTCATATTTTGCGTTGTTCGTTCATATATTGTCAGTGAGAGGAATTGGCTTTGCATTTTTTGAAAGCGGATACATTCCCGGTTTCCGGCCGAAAAACGGCGCACCTTCCAGACAGCGAGCGGTTTGGTTGCGGAAACGGCCATGATCGATTATCATCATTCATGTTCCCGTTGTAACGGTACATAACGATTTGAATGGCAAAGGCGGATGGGCTCCTGTGGGCGCCCGGCCGCCTGCCGCAAGAGAGGGCTGACGAAACCATGACACGCGTCGAACAAATCATTCGCTTAGTGGAAAACGGAAACGTCGACCAAGCGTTGGCGCTCGTGCCGAAAGTGAAAAAATATGGAAGTGATGAAGAAAAATACGCGCTTGCCGACTGCTTGTACGGATGGGGAATGCCGGAAGAGGCGAAGGAGCTGCTTGAGGAGCTCGCTGCCCGCTATCCGGATGACGGCGACATTCGCCTGTTTTTGGCGGAAGTGTATACGGAGCTTGAAGCCGAAGAGGAAGCGCTCGCCATTTTGTCGGAGATCGACGAAGACGATCCGCAGTTTGTCCGCGCGTGCCTTCTTGCCGCCGATTTGTACGAAATGCAAGGGTTGGCGGAAGTGAGCGAGCGGAAGCTGCGTCAAGCGTACGAGAAAGCTCCAGATGAGCCGATCGTGCAGTTTGCGTTGGCTGAGTTGTATTTTTCGCACGGTGAATACTCAAAAAGCGTGCCGCTTTATGAACAGGTGCGGAAGACGAATAAGGAGATGGCCGGCGTCTTGATCACCGAGCGGATCGCTGAGGCGCTCAGCCGTTCCGGGGAATTCGAGGCGGCGCTTCCGTATTATGAGGAGGCGCTCAATGAAAAAATGGACAGCCGGACGCTGTTCGCCTACGGATTCACCGCGTTGCAGGCCGGCTATACACAAACGGCCATCGATAAGCTCAGCGCTTTAAAAGAGCTCGATCCGGACTACACTCCGCTTTACCTTTATTTGGCGAAAGCGTATGAACAAGAAGGACGGCTCGTGCAAAGCTATGAGACGGCGCTTGAGGGCGTCGGCGTCGACGAATGGAACAAAGAGCTCCGCCTTTACGCAGGCAAGCTGGCGCTCAAGCTGAACAAGCCGGAGGAGGCAGAGGAACATTTGAAAAAAGCGCTTGAGATCGATGGCGGGTACATCGAGGCGCTCACGGTTTTATCGGCGCTTTGGCTAAATGAACAGCGCTATGAGGATGTCGTAGCGCTTCTTGAGCAGGCGATGGCCGATGGCGAGTACGATCCGCAGTTTGAATGGGACCTTGGGCGCGCCAAACATCGGCTTGAGATGTACGACGATGCATTAAATCATTACGGCGAGGCATATAATTTCTTTAAGCACAATGTCGAGTTCCTCGAAGAGTACGGATATTTTCTCATCGAGGAAGGAAATCGGGCGGCGGCGAAAGAAATATTTCAACAGATCGTCCGTCTCGACCCAACCCATACGGAGGCGGCGGAGATGCTGCTTGAGCTCGAAGAGTAGGGGAGAAGCGGTGGCCCAACCTCTTTCTTGGAAACCGATCGAGGGGGAAGCGCAGAATGACGCACGTATCCGTCAATGAGAAAAAAGAGTTTATCCGTTGGTTTTTAAGCCACTATCAGTTGAAGCGGCGCGAGTGTGTCTGGATTTTAAACTATTTGATGAGCCATGACCAGCTCATGCAAAAGGTGCATTTTGTCGAGAATGCCCAATATTGCCCGCGCGGCATCATTATGTCGACTCACTGCGTCGACGATGTGCCGTTCCGTTTTTACAAAGGCAATGTGATGACAACCGATGCAGAGAAATCGTTCCATGACATCCGTTTAAACCGCGACGAAGATATTTACATTCAACTGAATTTCCGCGCTTCTTTTCACTCGCCGCAATATGTCGCTGTGCTTGAGGAAAACCCGTATGCGCCGAAGCAGGCGCAAGTGAGCGAAAACGACCAGCGCCTCGCCGAGCAGTTTTTGGAACGCTCCATTTACGAATTCCGGCGCGGGCGGCTCATGAAGCTGATCGATGAGGCGCTTGACCGCCATGATGAAGAGGCGTTCCGCCGCCTGACCGATGAATTAAACAAATTGTAAAAACCTTGCCGCCGGCAAGGTTTTTCTTTTGCCGAAAAATATGGTATGGTGATGAAGGGAAGAAACTTTAAGGAAAAGGAGAGTACGAATGAAGTGGACAGGCGAGGACGTCGCCCTCTATGAACGAGAGCGCGACTACATCGACACGGCTCTCCTTCCGCTTTTGCCGGTGGCTTTCGGCCAAGGAGCGAAGCGGCTCGCTTCCGGCGGGGAGCTTGTCGGGCTCATCGCGGCCGAGGTCGAGCGACAGCTGAAGGGCCGGTTGTTTTTGATGCCGTCGTTTGTGTATTTTGCCGATGAGCCGCGGGCGCTGCTTACCGAAAGGCTGGCGGATTGGACCAACCGGCTTAGGCGGGAAGGAATGAAGCATCTGTTTTATGTGACGTGCGACCGTGCGTGGCAAGAGGGCGAAGAAGCTGACCGCGTTTGGTTCGTTCCGGTTGTTCCGCTCGAGAGCATGGGTGAATCGTACAAGCACGAGCTTGTCAGAGAGCAGGCCGCCGAGCTGCTCCGCTTTCTCATCGGTCGATGGGCGCAAGAGTAGATGCGGCAAAGTCCGACGTTTTGCCGCCTGCGATATTGACCTTGTCCAGCAATTGAGCTATCATTAGAATGTCCTAGTTTTCCATATGTGTTATACATACAATCGTCCGGTGCGGACTTGATTTTGCATAGAGGGGGGAAGACGATGAGCGACAACAAACATCGTGTAACGAGACGTCAGTTTTTAAACTACACGCTGACCGGCGTCGGCGGTTTTATGGCGGCAGGGATGCTGATGCCGATGCTCCGTTTTGCTTTCGATCCGATCTTGAAGGATGAAGCAGGGACGGAGATGGTCGCGGTAGCAGACGTCAAAGAGATTACGACCGAACCGAAGCGCTTCGACTTTAAAGTGAAGGTGAAAGACGCTTGGTATGAGTCGGAAGAGCCGAAGTCAGCTTGGGTGTACAAGGATGAAAAAGGGGAGATCATCGCCCTTTCGCCGATCTGCAAACACCTTGGCTGTACGGTCGACTGGAACACGGACAAAGAGCATCCGAACCAGTTTTTCTGCCCATGCCACTATGGGCGCTATGAGAAGGACGGCACGAACGTTCCGGGGACGCCGCCGCAAGCTCCGCTTGACCGTTACGAGTACAAAGTGAAAGACGGCAAGCTGTATTTAGGCAAGGCGAAACCAAGAAAGGAGGCGTAATGCGTGTTAAACAAGCTGTATGACTGGGTCGATGAACGCTTAGATATTACGCCTTTATGGCGGGATATCGCCGATCACGAAGTTCCGGAGCACGTCAACCCCGCCCATCACTTTTCCGCCTTTGTCTATTGTTTCGGCGGGCTGACGTTTTTTGTCACGGTCATTCAAATTTTGTCAGGCATGTTTTTGACGATGTACTACGTCCCGGATATTAAAAACGCGTGGGAATCGGTGTATTACTTGCAAAACGAAGTGGCGTTCGGCCAAATTGTGCGCGGCATGCACCACTGGGGGGCGAGCCTTGTCATCGTCATGATGTTTTTACATACGCTGCGCGTCTTTTTCCAAGGGGCTTATAAAAAGCCGCGCGAAATGAACTGGATCGTCGGCGTATTGATCTTTATGGTGATGATGGGTCTTGGCTTCACCGGCTACTTGTTGCCGTGGGATATGAAAGCGCTGTTTGCGACGAAAGTTGGTTTGCAAATCGCGGAAGCGACGCCGCTCATTGGCCCGGCCATTAAGACGCTGTTAGCTGGGGACCCAGAAATTGTCGGCGCGCAAACGTTGACGCGCTTCTTTGCCATTCACGTCTTCTTCTTGCCGGCCGCTTTACTCGGCTTAATGGCAGCGCACTTTTTAATGATTCGCAGACAAGGCATTTCCGGTCCGCTATGATCGGTCGGCCCGCGTTTAGAGGCGATAGAAAAAAGGAGGGAACCACGCAATGCATCGCGGAAAAGGAATGAAATTCGTCGGCGATTCCCGTGTTCCCGCGGTGAGAAAACCGAATATTCCAAAGGACTATTCGGAATATCCCGGGAAAACGGAAGTGTTTTGGCCGAACTTCCTGCTTAAGGAATGGTTGGTCGGATCGGTCTTTCTCGTCGGTTTCTTATGCTTGACGGTCGCCCATCCGTCGCCGCTTGAGCGGATCGCCGACCCGACGGACACGACGTACGTGCCGCTGCCTGACTGGTATTTCTTGTTCTTATACCAATTGCTCAAATATTCGTATGCGTCTGGTCCGTATACGGTCGTCGGCGCGATCATCATCCCGGGGTTGGCGTTCGGCGCGCTCTTGTTGGCGCCGTTTTTGGACCGCGGCCCAGAGCGCCGTCCTTGGAAGCGTCCGGTCGCGACCGGGATGATGCTGTTGGCGCTTGCGGCGATGATTTATTTGACATGGGAAGCGGTCGTCACACACGACTGGAAAAAAGCGGCTGAACAAGGGAAAATTCGGGCGGAAGTGAAAATTGACACGAACGCGGAAGGCTATAAAATCGCCCAAGCGAACACATGTACATCGTGCCACGGACAAAACTTGTCCGGCGGCGCTGGTCCGTCGCTCATCGGCACCGGCTTGAAACCGGAAGAAATCGCGAAAATCGCGAGAGAAGGGAAAGGCAACATGCCGCCCGGCGTCTTTAAGGGCACGGATGAAGAGTTGAAAAAACTGTCCGAATTCATCGCCGGACTGAAAGCGGAATAATCGTTTCGACACGAAAAAGCTGACTCGCGTTAGTCAGCTTTTTTCGTGCCAACATGAAACCGAGGCGAGGTGCAGATGATGGCATGGCTTTATGCGCTGTTGGCTTCCCGGCCGGTTGTTTGGCTGCTCTTGTTCGTCAACGCGGCCGGCACCATCTATGGATATTATTGGTATCGTTATCAACTTGCCGATACGCCGCCCGTCTTTTTGCCGTTTGTTCCCGACAGTCCGACGGCAAGCCTTTTTTTTCTTGTCGTCCTTGTGGCATGGCTTTTCGGCAGGTCGGCGCCGCTTTTTGAAGCGTTGGCTTTGGTGACGCTTGTTAAGTATGGAATTTGGGCGGTCGTTATGAATGTGCTCGTTTGGCGCGTCACCGGCACGCTCGATTGGGCCGGCTGGATGCTCATCGTTTCGCACGGGGCGATGGCGATCGAAGGAATGCTGTACGCCCGGTTTTATCGATTCCGCTTCCTTCACCTTATGCTGGCGGCCGTGTGGACGCTGCATAACGATGTCATCGACTACGTTTTTGGCATGATGCCGCGCTATAGTGTGCTGGCTGACTACGCCAACGAAATCGGCTATTTTACGTTTTGGTTGAGCATCGCATCGATTGCCGCTGCGTATCAGCTTGGCGTCCGCCTCCGGCGCCAGCCGCTTCTGCCGGGCGGCATGTCTTTCCGGCAGGCATCAGAGTAGAGCGTTGAACACAAGGAGGAACGTTGGGCGGCAGCTTTCTATATAGATGCAACGAAGAAGTTTAACATATCCTTGACGGAAAAGCGGTTTGTCCATTTTCGACTGTCGAAGGCAAGCCACAGGCTTGCCTCCGTCACGCCAAGGCGTGACGGAAGACCGAACAACCGCCTGCCCCCCTAGACCCATATATGGGTCTGGAAGCGGCGTTGTTCGGTCCCCCGACAGTCGATCCAATACTCGGTAAAAGCTGCAAATGGCAAAGCTTCGAATTGCATCTATATAGCAGTTGCCTGGTCTACTCTTGTCCACTCCTTCATACATTGTACTAGTGGATGAGGGAGGGACGATGATGAAGCGAATCGGGCTAGCCATGTTGTTGTCGCTCGCCTTTTTATGGCCAGCGCCCATTGGCGCGGCTGGACAAACAAACGGTTGGGAGCAGTTGGACGATATTTCCGACGAGGCGCTGCAATTGGCGAAAAACGGTCGTTTTGCCGAAGCAAAAGAAGTGCTCCGCTATTTTTCCGAGCGGTTTTTCGCCCTTGGGGCAAAAGAACGGTTGAAATCGGCCGATGAATTGCGGGCGGTGACCGTGACGCACGAGCAGGCAGTCAAGGCGATGACGGCGCCGATCTCCGCGGAAGACAAAGTGGCGGCGATCACTCAGTTTCGCCTTGTTGTTGACGCCATCCATTCGACATACCAGCCGCTTTGGACGAGGATGGAGCCGGCTGTCATGGAGGCGTTTGCCGCGGTCGAAAAGGCGGCACAACAAGGCGAGCAGAAAGCGTATGCCGCTGCCCTCCGCCAGTTGCTTGACCGCTATACATTGATCGAGCCGAGTGTGAAAATCGACGTGCCGCCGGATATCGCGACAAAGGTCGATGACGATCTTGAGGCGTTGCAGGCCGCCGCGTTTTGGCAACGCGGCGAAGACGAGCAGCGCGAGCAACTCGCCGATGCGCGTCAAGATCTTGAAGCGCTGTTTGCCGGGGTGAAAAAGGACGAAGCTGATCCGTCGCTGATTTGGGTGATGATTTCCACTGGCGGAGTGATCGTGTTGACGCTGACGTACGTTGGCTGGCGGAAGTACAAAGGAGAAAAGGAAGAGAAGCGGGCGCGGCAGCCGGAAGACTAAGCACCGGCGCTTTTTGCGAGGGGGAAACATTTCCCCCTCTTTTTTGTTTTCCCGTCGCTTTGTGCAAGCACCGCCCCGGCACTTTCAAACGGCGCTTGCCGGGCTTGTCCCGGTTGGGCTTTCGCGCCAGCGGCTTTTCATGGTTCCAGCGGCCGCTTTTGTTCATCGAGCGTAAACCCTTCGCCGAGCACATCATGCACATCGGTGACGGCGACGAACGCATGCGGATCAACGGATATAATGACACTTTTTAAGCGCGGCAGTTCGTTTTTGGCGACGACGCAATACAAGACGTCGCGGTCGCGCTTCGTATATGAGCCGCGCCCTTTCAGCACGGTGACGCCGCGCTCCATCTCTGTCAAGATCCGGTTGGCGATCTCTTCGCTTTTTTCTGAGATGATGGTCGCCCCTTTTGCCGCATAGCCGCCTTCCTGCAGAAAATCAATGACCCGGGCGGCGATAAAGACGGCGACCAACGTATACATCGCCTCGCGGTATGACAGGTAAAGAAGAAGCGACAACGTGATGACGGTGGCGTCAAAGGCAAACATCGTTTTGCCCATGCTGATGCCTTTATATTTATGGACGAGGCGGGCGATAATATCGACGCCTCCGGTTGTGCCGCCGTAGCGGAAAATAATGCCGAGGCCGACGCCGATAAAGACGCCGGCAAACAAGGCGGCGAGCGTCATGTCATGTCGAAGCGGCATATGAATCATGTAGCGTTGAAAGATGGACAAAAAGACGGAAACGGCGACCGTGCCGATGACGGTATAGAGAAACGTCTGGCGGCCGAGCAGCTTCCAGCCGATGAAAAAGAGCGGAATGTTGAGCGCCAAGTTGGTGATCGCTGGATCCAGTCCGAACAAAAAATAAAGAAGAAGCGTAATGCCGGTAAACCCGCCTTCCGCCAAATTGTTTTGCATGTTGAAATGAACGAGCCCGAAGGCGAAAATGGCGGCGCCAAGCAAAATAAACAGGCAGTTTTTGATCTTTAGTCCAAAAATCATACCGTCCCTCCGTCCGCAAAAATAGTCGGCGCCCTTAATTATAGAGGAACTTGTCCATATAGGCAATGACGAGCGAAAACGGACGGAATTGACAGCGGGCGAAAACATTTGTCAAATGCGCCGCTTTTCGCTAACATGAAAACAGACGAGGTGACAAGCCATGCAGGAGAAAACGATGAAACAAATGCAACAGGAAGTGGATGACTATATCAGTCAATTCAAAGAAGGCTATTTCAGCCCGCTCGCCATGCTGGCGCGGCTGACGGAAGAGCTCGGCGAGCTGGCGCGCGAGGTGAACCATTACTACGGGGAAAAACCGAAAAAGGCGACCGAACAAGAAAAAACGGTGGAAGAAGAGCTGGGCGATTTGCTGTTTGTGCTCATTTGCTTCGCCAATTCGCTCGGCATTGATTTGCAGGCGGCGCACGACCGGGTGATGGACAAGTTTCGCACCCGCGACCGCGACCGCTGGACGCGGAAGGAGGAAGGATCATGACGATTCGCATTGTCATCGCGGGGCCGCGCGGCCGCATGGGCCGAGAAGCGGTTGCGCTCGTGCAGCAAACCGATCACTTTGAACTGGCTGCGGTCATCGACCGCCGTTACGATGGACAAAATTTAGCGGAGATCGACGGATTTTCCGGCGTCAACGCCCCGATTTACACCGATGCGGCCCGCTGTTTTGCCGAGGTGAAGCCGGATGTATTGATCGATTTGACAACGCCGGAAGCCGGAAAGCGGCACACCGAGCTGGCGCTGCGTTACGGCGTTCGTCCGGTCGTCGGCACGACTGGATTTACGCCGGAAGATATCGAGCGGCTCATCAAGCTGGCGGAAGAGAAAGAAATCGGCGCCATCATTGCGCCGAACTTTGCCGTCGGAGCGGTGTTGATGATGAAATTCGCCCGCATGGCGGCCAAATATTTCACTGATGTGGAAATCATTGAATTGCACCATGATCAAAAGCTTGACGCACCGTCCGGAACGGCGTTGAAGACGGCGCAGCTCATTGCCGAAGTGCGACCGTCGAAAAAGCAAGGCCACCCGAACGAAAAGGAAACGCTTGCTGGCGCGCGCGGCGCGGAATATGACGGCATCCCGATCCACAGCGTCCGTCTGCCGGGCTTTGTCGCTCATCAAGAAGTGATTTTCGGCGGCAACGGCCAGACGTTGACGATCCGCCACGATTCGTTCGACCGCCGCTCGTTTATGTCCGGGGTGAAGCTGGCAGTGGAAACGGTGATGCATTTACATACGCTTGTCTATGGGCTGGAGCATATTTTGGAATAGTGTGCAAACTGCGCAAACGGGGGAGAATGGAATGAAAATCGCGTTAATTGCCCATGACCAAAAAAAGGCAGAGATGGTCGCATTTGCGACCGCCTATGCGCCTGTGCTTGCAAACCATGAATTGTACGCCACCGGCACGACCGGCTTGCGCATCCAGGAGGCGACCGGTCTTCCCGTTCATCGCTTCCAATCGGGGCCGTACGGAGGCGACCAAGAAATCGGGGCGATGATCGCCCGCAATGAAATGGATCTGGTCATTTTTTTCCGCGATCCGCTCACCGCCCAGCCGCATGAGCCGGACATCAGCGCATTGATGCGGCTTTGCGACGTCTATGCCGTGCCGTTGGCGACGAACATCGGCACGGCCGAGTTGCTCATCCGCGCGTTGGAGCGCGGCGATTTGGCATGGCGCAGCATTGTGCGCGGCCGAACAAAAGGCGGGGAGGAATCGAAAACAGAAAGGTGACAGCGATGATGGAAACGTGTGACTTGTTGGCGTTCGGCGCCCATCCGGATGATGTCGAAATCGGCATGGGAGGGACGATCGCCAAATACGTACGCCGTGGGTACCGTATTGTCATTTGCGACTTGACGCAAGCCGAGCTGTCGTCCAACGGCACGGTCGACGAGCGGCGGAGAGAGGCGGCCGAGGCGGCCCGCCGGCTCGGTGTATCCGAGCGGTTCAATCTTGGGTTGCCTGACCGCGGCCTTTACGTCGAGGAAGAGGCGATCCGCCAGATCGCAGCGGTCATCCGCCGCTATCGGCCGCGCCTTGTATTCGCCCCCTATTGGGAAGATCGACATCCGGATCACGGGCGATGCGCCCGCCTTGTCGAGGAAGCGGTCTTTTCCGCCGGCATCCGCCGCTATGGCGCCGGAGAGCTTGGCGATGCGCACCGCGTTCGGGCGGTGTATTATTATATGATCAATGCCTTTTGCCGCCCGCATTTTCTCATCGATATTAGCGAAACGATCGATGACAAGCTGGATAGCCTGCGCGCGTACGAAAGCCAGTTTCAAAAACGGCCTGGCTCGGTTGACACCCCGCTGACCAACGGCTACATCGAGATGATTGAAAGCCGCGAGCGCTGGTTCGGTCAACAAATCGGCGCGGCGTATGCGGAAGGGTTTTTGACGAAAACGCCGATTCATCTTTCCAATTTGTTTGAGGAGGAGCGATGAAGCTGAAAATCGGGATTGTTTGCTATCCGACGGTCGGGGGCTCCGGAGTGGTCGCCACTGAGCTTGGCAAGCTGCTGGCGGAGCGGGGGCATGAGATTCACTTTATCTCATCGAGTATGCCGTTTCGTTTGAATAAAGTGTACGGCAACATTTATTATCATGAAGTCAGTGTCAACCAATATTCCGTCTTTCAATACCCGCCGTACGATTTGGCATTGGCAAGCAAAATTGCTGAGGTGGCAAAGCGGGAACGGCTCGATGTGCTTCATGCCCATTACGCCGTTCCTCATGCCGTCTGTGCGGTGTTGGCGCGGCAAATGGTCGGCGAGCTGCCGATCATCACGACGCTGCACGGCACGGATATCACCGTGTTAGGCTATGATCCGTCGCTTTCCGATATGATCAAATTTGGCATCGAGCAGTCGGATATCGTTACGGCGGTGTCTGACGCCCTTGCCCGGCAGACGTATGAACTGCTCGATGTGCAAGCGACGATCCATACCGTCTACAATTTTGTCGATGAACGCGTCTACCGTCGTCGGGAAGCGGGCCATTTACGGCGCGAGTACGGCATTCGCGACGATGAACGAGTTGTGATCCATGTCTCAAATTTCCGGAAAGTGAAGCGTGTGCCTGATGTAGTGCGAGCGTTTGCCATCGTGCGCCGGCACGTGCCAGCCAAGCTCTTGCTTGTCGGCGACGGTCCGGAAATGACCGTCGTCTGCCGGCTTGTGAAAGAGCTTGGGCTGCAAGATGATGTCCGCTTTTTAGGAAAACAGGATAAACTCGAAGAGCTGTATTCGATCAGTGATGTGATGATGCTTTTGTCGGAAAAAGAAAGCTTCGGGCTCGTATTGCTTGAAGCGATGGCGTGCGGCGTTCCGTGCATCGGCACGGCCATCGGCGGGATTCCGGAAGTGATTGAGGATGGGAAAACCGGGTTTTTATGCCCGCTTGGCGATGTCAAAGAGGCAGCAAGACAGGCGATGGCGCTGTTGACAGACTGCCGGTTGCACGCTGAGATGGCAAGACAGGCGGTGCAAACGGTTGAGCGCAAGTTCCGCTCGGCCGACATCGTCGGCCAGTATGAACAGCTGTACGCTTCGCTTGCGGCAAGGAAGGTGAAACGATGAAACCGCCGTTTGAACAGGCGCTCGGCATTATCCGACAATTGAAGCGGCATGGCTATGAGGCGTATTTTGTCGGCGGCGCGGTGCGCGACTTGTTGATCGGGCGTCCAATTGGCGACGTCGATATTGCGACAAGTGCCTTGCCGGAAGAAGTGATGCGCTTGTTTCCGAAAACGATCGACGTCGGTTCGAAACACGGCACGGTCGTCGTCGTGCATGAAGGAACGGCGTACGAAGTGACGACATTCCGCACGGACGGCGATTATGAAGACCATCGCCGTCCGGAGTCGGTGACGTTCGTTCGTTCGCTTGAGGAAGACTTAAAGCGGCGCGATTTCACGATGAACGCCATCGCCATGGATGAACGCGGAACGATCATTGATCCGTTTGGCGGACAAGAGGCGATCGAGCGGCGGCTCATTTGCACGGTCGGGGCGGCGGACGAACGGTTTCGCGAAGATGCGCTCCGCATGATGCGGGCTGTTCGCTTCGTCAGCCAGCTCGGATTTGCGCTCGCTGAGGATACGAAGAGCGCGATTGTCCAAAACGCACCGCTTATGGCCCACATTTCTGTCGAACGGATGACCATGGAAATGGAAAAACTGCTCGCCGGTCCGTTCGTTGCCGAGGCGCTGCCGCTGTTGGCCGATACCGGGCTGTTCGCTTATTTGCCTGGGCTGGCCGCAAAAGAGCAGCTGCTGCGCTCGGCCGCCGCCTTTCGCTGGCCGTGGCTTACAAAGCGCGAAGAGCGCTGGGCGCTTCTTTGCCGCGCGCTTGATGTCAAAGACATCCGTCCGTTTTTGCGCGCCTGGAAGCTTCCCAACAAAGTAATCGATGAAGCTGGCGCCATTTTGGCGGCGCTCGATGATGTCCCTAGGCCGGAGGCGTGGACGAACGAACAGTTGTTTTCAGCCGGCCTCGAGCGGGCGCTATCGGTTGAAGCGGTGCGCGCCGCGCTTTGCGGCGCGCCGTCTGAACCGCATCATGAGGAGCTCCGCCGCCGCTTTGCGGCGCTGCCGATCAAAACGAAAGGGGAGCTTGCCGTCAACGGGAAAGACGTCATTCGCTGGGCTGGAAAACCGGCCGGTCCGTGGGTGAAAGAGACGCTGGATGCCATCTGGCGGGCGGTCGTCAGCAGCGAAGTCGAAAATGAGAAGGAGCGGATTTACACATGGCTCATGGAGCGCAATCGGACACACGAAAAAAACTGTTAGAGTTGTTTGCCGAAGCGAACGGCGAGTTTTTGTCCGGGCAAAAAATCAGCGAACAGCTCGGCTGTTCGCGGGCGGCGGTATGGAAGCATATCGAGGAGCTGCGCAAAGAAGGATTTGAACTCGAAGCAGTGCGCCGCCTTGGCTACCGGATTATCAGCACGCCGGATAAAGTGACGGCCAACGAAATCCAGCTCGGCTTAAAAACGGAAAAACTTGGCCACACGATCCACTTTTTTGACGAAGTCGATTCGACGCAGCGCATTGCGGCAAGGCTCGCGTATGAAGGGGCGCCGGAAGGAACGCTTGTCGTTGCGGAAGAGCAAAAGGCCGGGCGCGGGCGTTTGGATCGGAAATGGTTTTCCCCAAAAGGGACGGGCATTTGGATGAGCCTCATTTTGCGGCCGGCCATCCCGCCGCAGCGGGCGCCGCAGCTGACGCTGCTTGCCGCGGTGGCCGTCAGCCAGGCGATTCAGGAAGTGACCGGGCTTGTCCCAGACATTAAATGGCCGAATGACATTTTGCTTGACGGCAGAAAGTGCGTCGGCATTTTAACAGAGCTGCAAGCCGACCCTGACCGCGTCCATTCGGTCATCATCGGCATCGGCATCAACGTCAACCAAACGATCGAGCAGTTTCCGGAGGATATCCGGGCCATCGCGACATCGCTGGCCATTGAAAAGGGCGGGCCCGTAAAGCGCGCCCCGCTCATTCAGGAAATTTTGTTCCGGCTTGAGCGGCTGTATGAGCAATATTTGGCGCATGGCTTCCGTCCGATTAAGCTTCTTTGGGAAGGGTACGCCGTTTCGATCGGCAAGCCGGTGACAGCGAGAACGCTGAACGGCGTGATTCACGGCATCGCCCGCGGCATCACCGACGACGGGCTGCTCATTCTTGAAGATGAGCAAAAGAACATCCATTACATCCATTCTGCCGATATTCAGTTCTAATTTGCCACTAGAAAAATTGTAACAATTTTGTTAAAATACAAAGCGAGGAAAAGGGCAGTATCTTTCGCAAGAAGAACTGCACCGAGGCCGACAGCACGAATAGGTGAAGGAAATGATCTGCCTTGATCCTTTTTTGAAGGACTAGGACAGAGGGATGAACGAAACCGACGGCGGTTTTATGGCGTCCTTCTTTCTCAAGGCGGGAAAGAAGAACGTTTTGTTTCGGGCGGTTCATCTCCTCTGCAGTCAAAGAGGAGGGAACGAAAATGAAAGCGAAAACCGATTTTTTCCACATGAAGCAGGCGGGTGAGCCGATCGTGATGGTGACCGCCTACGATTTTCCGTCCGCGAAGCTTGCCGAGCAAGCCGGCGTCGACATGATTTTGGTCGGCGATTCGCTCGGCATGGTTGTGCTCGGGTATGATTCAACGATCCCGGTGACGGTCGATGATATGATCCACCATACGAAGGCGGTTCGCCGCGGTGCGCCGAACACGTTTATTGTCACCGATATGCCGTTTATGTCGTACCATGCGTCCAAAGAAGAGGCGCTGCAAAACGCCCGCCGCATCATGCAAGAGTCAGGGGCGAACGCCGTTAAAGTCGAGGGGGCGGATGAAGTCGTCGACATGATTGCCGCGCTGACGAAAGCCGGCGTGCCGGTCGTTGCCCATCTCGGGTTGACGCCGCAATCGGTCGGCGTTCTTGGCGGCTATAAAGTGCAAGGCAAAGATGCCGAAAGTGCGAAAAAGCTGCTCGATGATGCGAAACAATGCGAGCAGGCGGGAGCGATCGCCCTTGTCTTAGAGTGTGTTCCGAAGCAGCTCGGGGCGGCCATGGCCCGGGAACTCACCATTCCCGTCATCGGCATCGGCGCCGGGGCGGAAGTCGACGGCCAAGTGCTCGTGTATCACGATTTGCTTGGCTACGGTGTCACCCGCGTGCCGAAGTTTGTGAAACAATACGCGTCCATCCAAGAGACGATCGTCGAGGCGTTAGCCAACTACGTCGCTGATGTCAAACTGCGCCAGTTCCCGGAGCCGGCGCACACGTTTACGATGAAGGAAGAAGAATGGGTGGCGCTTTACGGAGGAAAGCAAGGATGATCGTGATGGATCAGATTGCAGCGATGCAGGCGCTCATGCGCCAATATCGCCGTGAAGGAAAGACGATCGGGTTCGTTCCGACGATGGGCTATTTGCATGAAGGGCATACCTCCCTCATCGATCGGGCGCGCGCGGAAAACGACATCGTCGTCCTAAGCGTTTTCGTCAACCCGCTTCAGTTCGGACCGAACGAAGACTTTGCCCGTTATCCGCGCGATTTCGAGCGCGACCGGCGCATCGCCGAACAGCATGGAGTCGACGTCTTGTTCCATCCGGAAGCGGACGAGATGTATCCGGAGCCGCTTACCGTACGAGCGATCGTTCAAGCGCGCGCCGACGTGCTGTGCGGACGGTCGCGCCCCGGCCATTTTGACGGCGTGGCGACGGTGCTCATTAAGCTGTTCAACATTGTTATGCCCGACCGCGCGTACTTTGGGATGAAAGATGCCCAACAGGTGGCGGTCGTCGACGGCTTGATCCGCGATCTCAATTTTCCGATCGAGCTCGTGCCGGTGCCGACGGTCCGCGAGGCGGACGGGCTGGCGAAAAGCTCGCGCAACGTCTATTTGTCGCCGCAAGAACGGAATGAGGCGCCGGCGCTGTATGCAGCGCTTCAAGCAGCCGCTTCCGCCGTCGAACGAGGGGAGCGGAGCGCAACGGCCATCCGCCGGATGGTTAGAGAGCATATTGAAGCGCATACGCACGCTGAGATCGATTATGTCGAAGTATGTTCATATCCGGACTTGACGCCGCTTGAGACGCTCGCCGGGACAGTGCTGATCGCTGTCGCCGTCCGATTTGCGAGCGCCCGGTTGATCGACAATATCATGATTGAGTTGCCCAAAACCGGCGAACAAGGGGATGGAAAGGGGGAGCAAGCATGTTTCGCACGCTCATGAACGCCAAAATTCACCGCGCTCGTGTAACAGAGGCCAATCTCGATTACGTCGGCAGCATCACGATCGATGAAGATATTTTGGATGCCGTCGGCATTGTGGCTAATGAAAAAGTACAGGTAGTGAACAATAATAATGGAGCCCGTTTTGAAACATACGTCATCCCCGGCGAGCGCGGCAGCGGCGTCTTTTGCCTAAACGGCGCCGCCGCCCGCCTTGTGCAAAAAGGGGACGTTATTATCGTCATCTCATATGTGCTCGTTCCAGAGGAAAAAATCGCCGCCCATCGACCGAAAATCGCGATTATGGACGAAAACAACCGGATTGTGCAGCTCATCGCCGAAGAGCCGGCGCATACGGTTTTATGAGGGCAAAAAGGGGCTTTCCGCCCCTTTTCGTTTTGAGGTGATCGTTTATGGCAACGCGCTTTGTCATCATTGACTTGGAGACAACCGGAAATGGGCCGAAAAAAGGCGATCGGATCATCCAGCTCGGCATGGCGGTCGTCGAAGATGGCCTGATTGTCGAACGGTTTGCCAGCTTTTTTAACCCGGAACAGCCCATTCCGCTGTTCATTCAGCAGCTGACGAACATCAACGAACAGATGGTCGAAGGAGCGCCGCTGTTTGCTGACAAGGCGGGCGAGATCGCCGCCTTGATGCACGGTGCTTACTTTGTCGCCCATAACGTCGACTTTGATTTGCCGTTTTTGCAGGCCGAGCTTGAACGGGCTGGCTGGCCGCCGTTTGCCGGTCCGACGATCGATACGGTCGAGCTCGCCCGCATCGTGTTGCCGACTGCCGAAAGCTATAAGCTCGGCGATTTGGCGAGGCAGCTCGGCCTCCACCACGATCGTCCGCATCAAGCGGACAGCGATGCGGAAGTGACCGCCAAGCTGTTCATTGCCTTGCTCAAGCGGCTCTCCCGTCTGCCGCTTATGACGCTTGAGCAACTGCGCGGTCTTGCCCGCCACTTGAAAAGCGATATTTACTTGCTCCTTGATGCGGTCATCGCCAAAAAGCGGAACAAGGCGCCGGCCGACCGCGCTGTCGCCGTATACCGCGGCATTGCGTTGAAACAACCGGCGCCGGAGCCAGATGAGAGCGATCGGCGCCCCGCTTTGGCTTCGTTCGCTGCCTTTTGCGAACAGGAGCCGCCCCTTCCGCTTCCCGGCTACAAGCGGCGCGCGGGGCAGTGGGAGATGATGCGGCTCGTTTATGAGGCGCTGTCGACGTCCCAGCACGCGCTCATTGAAGCAGGGACCGGACTTGGCAAATCGCTCGCCTATTTGATTCCCGCTGCTTTTTTTGCCTGTGAGCAGCAAGAGCGGGTCGTCATCAGCACGCATACCCTCCAGCTGCAGGAGCAGCTCATTCGCCGCGATTGGCCGGTATTGCGGCAAATCGCGCCGTTTCCGCTCCGCGTTGCCGTTTTGAAAGGAAAGCAAAATTACTTATCCCTTGACAAGTTCGCTTCGTTTTTGTCGGAGCCGTCTGACACGTACGATGCGGCGCTCTTGAAATGCCAGGTGCTCGTTTGGCTGCTTGAGACCGACAGCGGCGACTTGGACGAATTGAATGTGTCATCCGGCGCCCGTCTCCTATTGTCCGCGCTTGCCATCGGCGAAGAGGAAGACGGCGGGCGGCATCATTTTTTCGCCCGGGCGAAAGAGCGCTCCGAACGGGCGGATGTGGTCATTACCAACCATGCGCTTTTGCTTCATGATTTGACCGGCCCGGCGCCGCTTTTGCCGCCGTTTCGCCATTTGATCATCGATGAGGCGCATCGGCTTGAAGATGCCGCCGCCCGGTGTTTTGGCGAGCAGATTGGCTATGTGTCGTTTCGCCTGCTGACCGCCAAAATCGCGCAGACGATCGCGAAATGGCAAGAAGCAGAACAGGACGCACCGAATGGGGCTCTTGTCCGTTGCCAGCAGCGCCTTGAGGAGCTGCAGTTTGAAGGGGACGAGCTGTTCCGCCTGTTGCGCCGCTATGCGTTGGACAAAAAGCCAGCTCGCGCTGGACGTTGCCGCTATCGCTTTTCGCCGACGGACGAACAGAGCCGGGCGTGGCAGGCGGCGGTGGAGTTATGCTGGCGCCTGCGCGATTTGGCGGCGGCGCTATCCGCTGAAGCGAAGCCGCTTCTATCCGCTGATACGAGTGGCGATTTCCCACCATCCGCCTTGCTGTCGGCTGATTTGGCGGCTCTCAACCGGCAAATGGCTGCGCTTGTGCGTTTGCTGACCGAAAAGGAGCCGGGTGTCGTCCGGTGGATCGAAGCGGACGAAAAAGGGGCGGCGAACGCTGTCCGCCTTTACTCGCAGCCGGTTGACCTTGCTGACTTTTTCGCCGATCAACTGTTTATGAAAAAACGGAGCGTCGTTTTGACGTCGGCGACGCTCACTGTCCGCGGCCGGTTCACGTATATGGCGGCCCGTCTCGGTCTTGAGGATTTTTATCCACTTTGCCGCTCGTTTCCGCCGCCGTTTCGTTACGAGGAGCAGGCCGCGCTCTTCGTGCCGGCGGACATGCCGCTCGTTTCTGCCGTGCCGCTTGAAGATTACGCCGAAGCGGTCGCCGCTTCGGTGCTTGCGATCGCCCGACGCCTCGGACGGCGGGTGCTTGTGTTGTTCCCTTCGTATGAACTGTTGAAACTGACGGTTGATGCGTTGAAGACGGAGGAAGAAGGCGAGCCGTTTGTTTTGATCGCTCAAGGGGTGCAAAGCGGCAGTCCGGCAAAGCTCTTGCGGACGTTTTTGCAGTTTGAGCATGCGGTGTTGTTTGGGACGAGCAGCTTTTGGGAAGGGGTCGATCTGCCAGGTTCAGCGCTCGATGTGCTTGTCATCGCCCGCTTGCCGTTTGCGCCCCCGGACGATCCCGTGATGGAGGCAAAAAGCGAGCGCATTCGCCTAGAAGGCGGCGATCCGTTTTCCGAGCTGGCGCTTCCTGAGGCGGTGCTTCGTTTTAAGCAAGGGTTTGGCCGCCTCATTCGCACTGAAGACGACAAAGGAGCCGTATTTGTGCTGGATCGGCGGCTGATGGCTTCCCCGTACGGCGCGGATTTTCTCGCTTCCTTGCCGCCGCTTTCGGTGCATGAAGGCGCGCTTTCTGAGCTGCTCGACAAGGCGGAAACTTGGCTTTCTTAAAGCGCGCTTTATTTCTCATAAAGATGGACGAAACGGCGCAATCTAAAGGTGTCAGGCGGCAAAAAACCCCGCATGAAGCGGGGGGAAAGAAGCAAATTGGCGTTGACGGTGTAGGCGGGCAAATTTGTTATGAAATGATCGGACAAACCTGCTATAATAGGGAAGAAGCACAACTGCGATGACAGTTTGCGCCTTGCCGTTTGGCTTTGTCGGCTTGGCCGCAGAGGTGCGAAGAAGCACGCCTTTTGTCACCTTCGCTGTATTTGTATTGTTGCCGGAGCCGCCGGCGTGTATAAGTAACAAAATTTGCGCCGTACAGGAGGAAACGACGAAAATGGAAAGCAAAATCGAAGTGCTCGCTACCGTCAAAGTTCAGCACTCCGACGACTTGTACAAAATTGTCGACTGCTTGAACCGAACGCTAAAGCGCGACAATTTGATGTTTGGCCTTGCCTTGGATGAAAACGACAAGCGCCAGGCCATCTTTACGATTTATCGGACGTGATCACGATGAAAAAGTGGGGTTGGTTCACTCTGCTTTTTTTTGGATTCCTCATTTGGCAGGCATGGTCGATTTATGACGAGGCGATGGCGCCCAAACGGCTGATGGTGGAACATGCGTTGGCGCGGGCGAAGGAAGCCGCCGGGCTTGCTGATGTGAAGAAAGTCTATACATATTATGGCGACGAAGCGTGCACCGTATTCATCGGAAGAACAAAACAAGGGAAAGCGGTCGTCGTTTGGGTGCCTGAAAAAGAGGAGAATGTCGTCGTCAAGGGCGTGGACAGCGGCATCAGCGAGGCGGAAGCGCGCGCCATTTTGCAGCGCGACCGCCGACCGCGGCGCATCATCGACGCGACGCTTGGCATGGAAAAAGGCGTGCCTCTTTGGGAGTTGACATATATTGATGCGGAAGGAAGGTATTCGTTTTATTACCTTCACTTTGCGGATGGGGCCTTCCTGAAGAGGTACAGTTTTCAACAGTGAGGACGTGAGGGGGAAGAAGCGATGAAACTGGCAAAACGGGTGGCGTCGCTGACGCCATCGGCGACATTGGCCATTACGGCGAAAGCAAAGGAACTGAAAGCGGCCGGATACGACGTGATCGGCCTTGGGGCCGGCGAACCGGATTTCAACACGCCCCAGCACATTATCGCGGCGGCCATCAAGGCGATGAATGAAGGGCATACGAAATATACGCCATCAGGCGGGCTGCCGGCGCTGAAAGAGGAAATCATCAAAAAGTTTGCCCGCGATCAAGGGCTTTCGTACGAGCCGGCGGAAATCATCGTCTGTGTCGGGGCGAAGCATGCGCTTTATACGCTCTTTCAAGTGCTGCTTGATGAAGGCGATGAGGTCATCATTCCGACGCCGTATTGGGTGAGCTACCCGGAACAAGTGAAGCTGGCTGGCGGCGTTCCGGTTTACGTTGAAGGGCTGGAAGAAAACGACTTTAAAATGACGCCGGATCAGCTGAAACAGGCGATTACCCCGAAGACGAAGGCGGTTATTATCAACTCCCCGAGCAATCCGACCGGCATGATTTATACGGCCGAGGAGCTGAAAGCGCTCGGGGAAGTATGCTTGGCGCATGGCGTGTTGATCGTTTCGGACGAAATTTATGAAAAATTGATTTACGGCGGGGCGAAACATGTGTCGATCGCCGAACTGTCGCCGGAGCTGAAGGAGCAGACGATCATCATCAACGGCGTATCGAAATCGCACTCGATGACAGGGTGGCGCATCGGCTACGCGGCTGGACCGAAAGACATCATTCAAGCGATGACCGATTTAGCAAGCCATAGCACATCGAATCCGACATCGATCGCTCAATATGCGGCCATTGCCGCCTACAGCGGGCCGCAGGAGCCGGTCGAACAAATGCGCCAAGCGTTTGAAAAGCGGCTTGACATCATTTATGACAAGCTTGTGCAAATTCCAGGCTTCACCTGCATCAAACCGCAAGGAGCGTTTTATTTGTTCCCGAACGCCCGAAAGGCGGCGGATATGGCCGGATGCCGCACGGTCGACGAGTTCGTCGCCGTCTTGTTGGAGGAAGCGAAAGTCGCGCTTGTGCCTGGTTCTGGGTTTGGGGCGCCGGATTACGTCCGCTTGTCGTACGCGACCTCGCTTGAGGCGCTCGAGACAGCGATCGAGCGCATCCGCCGGTTTATGGAGGCGCGGGCCTAAGGCGCTTTGCGCCAAGGTGTCAGAGTGGAAAGAAAAGGGCGGCTTTGTTTGGCGCAAAGCCGCTTTTTCCGCGTCGGTCTGTCGGCTGGCTCCAGGCGGCTGCGCCGAAGGGCGATTGGTGGGGGCAGCATCGTTTTGCGCTGCTTTGGCTGGTCGTTGCCGTGACGCCGACGGAACGGTATAATAGCAAATGATGGACGTGTCGATTATTGGAGGGAATCAGTGCGTGAAAACGACGACGATTGCGGAAGTGAATCAATACGTAGGACAACAAGTGACGATCGGCGCTTGGCTCGCGAACAAGCGCTCAAGCGGGAAAATCGTCTTTTTGCAGCTGCGCGACGGCACTGGCTTTATTCAAGGCGTCGCCGAAAAGGCGAACGTCTCGGAAGAGGTGTTTCAACGCGCAAAAACATTGACGCAAGAAACGTCGCTCTATGTGACGGGCACGGTGCGCATCGACGAGCGCTCCCCATTTGGCTATGAGCTGTCGGTTGCCGATTTGCAAGTCATTCAAGAAGCAGTTGACTATCCGATTACGCCGAAAGAGCATGGCGTCGAATTTTTGATGGACCATCGCCACCTTTGGCTTCGGTCGCGGCGCCAGCACGCGATCATGAAAATTCGCAACGAAATCATCCGGGCGACGTATGAGTTTTTCAACGACCGCGGGTTTGTGAAAGTCGACGCCCCGATTTTGACTGGCAGCGCACCGGAAGGAACGACCGAACTGTTTCATACGAAATATTTTGATGAGGATGCCTATTTGTCGCAAAGCGGCCAGCTCTACATGGAAGCGGCGGCGATGGCGCTTGGCAAAGTGTTCTCATTCGGCCCGACGTTCCGCGCCGAAAAATCGAAAACACGCCGCCATTTGATCGAGTTTTGGATGGTGGAGCCGGAAATGGCGTTTTATGAGTTTGAAGACAATTTGCGTCTGCAAGAAGAGTACGTCTCCTACCTTGTGCAGTCGGTGCTCGAGCGCTGCCGGCTTGAACTCGGGCGGCTCGGGCGCGACGTGTCGAAGCTTGAGCTGGTCAAACCGCCGTTTCCGCGCCTAACGTATGATGAGGCGATCAAGCTGCTTCATGAAAAAGGATTGACCGACATCGAGTGGGGCGATGACTTCGGTGCGCCGCATGAGACGGCCATCGCCGAAAGTTTTGACAAACCGGTGTTCATCACCCACTATCCGACCTCTTTGAAGCCGTTTTATATGCAGCCGGACCCGAACCGCCCCGACGTTGTGCTATGCGCCGATTTGATTGCGCCGGAAGGATACGGGGAAATCATTGGCGGCTCGGAACGGATTCACGATTATGTGCTGCTCAAGCGCCGCCTTGAAGAGCACCATTTGCCGCTTGAAGCGTATGAATGGTATTTGGATTTGCGCAAATACGGTTCTGTGCCGCATTCAGGGTTCGGGCTCGGCTTGGAGCGCACCGTCGCTTGGATTTGCGGCGTCGAACATGTGCGCGAGACGATTCCGTTCCCGCGGCTGCTCAACCGGCTTTATCCGTAAAAACCCCCTGCAAAAAGGGGGTTTTTTCGCCGCCGTCATGTTATACTATAGTTGAGGTGCATCGGCATGGAAAAGAAAAAGGTGGCCGAATGGCTGGCGCAAGGAAGCATCGCCGTCCCGAAGCTGCTGCTTGGCCACTACAAGCAGCTTGGGTTGGGCGAGGGGGAGCTCGTCTTGCTTTTGCATATGCAGTCGTTTTTCGAAGAAGGCGTCTTGTTTCCGACGCCGGCCGAGCTGGCCGAAAGAATGACGGTCTCGGCAGCGGAATGCATGGAGATGGTGCGTCGGCTCTTGCAAAAAGGGATGATCGCGATTGAAGAGCATACGGATGAACAAGGCATTCGCAACGAAAAATATACGCTTGAACCGCTTTGGGAGAAGCTAGTGCATCATTTGTACACCCACGCGGCTCAACAGGGGGAACTCGGCCGGCAGGAGGAAGAGGAGAGCTTATACACCGTTTTTGAGCAGGAGTTTGGCCGCCCGCTCTCCCCGTTCGAGTGTGAAACGCTTGCGATGTGGATCGATCAAGACGGCCATGAGCCGGCCATCATTAAAGCGGCGCTGCGCGAAGCGGTGCTGTCGGGGAAGTTGAATTTCCGCTACATCGATCGCATCTTGTTTGAATGGAAAAAGAACGGCATTCGCACGATTGAACAGGCGCACGACTACGGCAAAAAGTTTCGCAAGCCGTCCTCCCGTTCGGCGAAACAGACGGCGGGAGAATTTAAACAGACGATCCCGTTTTTCAATTGGCTCGACTCGTAACGAGAGGCGCTGTCTCTCGTTTTTGTTTGTCCAAAAATGGCCAATCGAACCGGTAAAAGGCGTCGTTTTGTTCGGGCCAATATGGCAATAAGGAGGAGACGAGGTGCTGACAAAGCAACAAATCCGCTACTGTTTGGATGAGATGGCCAAAATGTTTCCGGATGCGCATTGCGAGCTGGTGCACCGCAATCCGTTTGAGCTGCTGATTGCGGTTGTTTTGTCGGCGCAATGCACCGATGCGCTCGTCAACAAGGTGACGAAACGGCTGTTTGAAAAATATCGGACGCCGCACGATTATATTGCGGTGCCGCTTGAGGAGCTCGAGCAAGATATCCGCTCAATCGGCTTATATCGGAACAAAGCGCGAAACATTCAAAAGCTGTGCGCGATGTTGATTGACAAGTACAACGGCGAAGTGCCGCGCGACCGCGATGAGTTGATGAAGCTGCCGGGCGTCGGGCGGAAGACGGCGAACGTCGTTGTGTCCGTTGCGTTCGGCGTGCCGGCCATCGCGGTTGATACACACGTCGAGCGCGTCAGCAAACGGCTCGGCTTTTGCCGCTGGGACGACTCGGTTTTGGAAGTCGAAAAGACGCTGATGAACATCATCCCAAAAGAAGAATGGTCGATCACCCACCACCGAATGATTTTTTTCGGCCGCTACCATTGCAAGGCGCAGTCTCCGCAATGTCCGTCATGTCCTCTTCTTCATTTATGCCGTGAAGGAAAAAAACGGATGCGAAAACGGGAGGAAAAAGCGGCAAATCAGAAGTGAACGGAGCCGTGAAAGGGCTTGGGGAAGAAGGGCCAGCAGCATGCCGGTCGGTCATGAAAAAACGGATGGCGCAAAAGCCATCCGTTTTTTGGGAATGCAACTGTTATGGACGGGTGCCAAGACCCGCTCCGGATCCGTTTTTTAACGGCGGGGAGACAGGCGGCGTTCCGCTGTTTGAGCCGGTGCCGCCGTTCGTACCATTCGTTTGGCCGCTGTTGTTTGTTCCTTGGTTGTTTGTTCCATTCGTTTGGCCATTGTTTGGGTTGGCCCCGCCGCTGTTGCCATTTTCTTGTCCGCCGCTTGCGCCGCCGTTTTGTTCATTGTTGTTTCCCTGACCGTTTTCGTTTCCGTTATTCCCGCTGTTGCCTTGATCGGTGCCGCCGTTTTGCCCGCCGCTGCCTTGGCTGTCATCCCCCGGTTGTTGTGGCGCGGGAGTTTGATCTTCTCCGCCGGGGACATGAACGCTGGCTATGGCCGGTTTGCTCATTCGTTCGCCGTCTTTTGCGTACACGGCGATTGTGTACGTCCATCCTGGCGTCGGATTGGAAATCGTGATCGAACGGTCTTTTGTGGTGATCGTATTCGTTTGACCTTGGCCATCTTTGACGCGCACCTCGAAGATCGTCTCATCGGTTTGCTCATCGTATGACCACGAAACCGAGATGGCGTTCGCCGCTTGGTCGTACACAGCGGTCAACCCTTTCACCGCCGGCAGTTCTTCCGGCACGTCGTTCGCCGTCTCCGTCGGCTCAGTGCCGCGCACGAACAATTCATACGTAATTTCGCTTTCCGGCGTGTATTTGCCGGCGAGCTTCGGCGGGTTTGTGCCTTTTTTGATCGGCAGCTTGACGACGCTGTCCGGCTGCTTGAATTCCCCACTGCCGTCATCGATATGGGACATTAAGTTTTTCAACAAGTATTTCGGGATTTTTTGTTCCTCTATACTAAGCTTTGCCGTGCTGCTTCGCTTGCTGAAGCCGACCCAAATGGCCGCCGTATAGTTTGGCGTATAGCCGACAATCCAGCTGTCCGGCACATCGTCTCTTTGGAGGCCAAATTTGGCGCCGTCTTCGCCGTAGTTTGTCGTTCCTGTTTTGCCCGCGAGCTCAAGCCCTGGGACATTAGCCAACACGCCGGTTCCGGAGCGGATGACCGTTTTCAGCACATCGGTGATCATATAAGCGGTATAGTCGTGCATCACCCGTTTCGGCTTTGGCTGCAAATCCATTTCCGTGCCGTCTGGGAAGACGATTTTCGTCACGGCATACGGCTTTGTGTAAATCCCGTTGTTGCCAAAGGCGGTGTAGGCCCCGGCCATTTGCAACGGTGACACATAGTTGGATACTCCCCCGATCGCATATGGCTCATATACTTCACTAAAGCCCATCCCAAGACGATTGGCAAACTCCATCGCCCGTTCTTTGCCGACGGCTTGGAACGTTTTTAACGCCGGGATGTTGCGTGATTTTGCCAGTGCCGTCCGCAAGGTGATCGGCCCCATATATCCCCCGCCGGCGTTGCGGATCGGCGTGCCGTCCGAATACGTATACGGCTCGTCAACAAGAATGTGCGCTGTTGACCATTTTAAATATTCGATCGCTGGACCGTAATCCAAAATCGGTTTGATCGTCGAACCGGGCTGTCCGACCGGTTTGATGGCGTAGTTGAAGCCAAATTCGACGTGGTCGCGGTGGCGACCGCCGCCTAACGCGCGAATGGCGCCTGTTTTTGTGTCGACGACGGCGATGCCGGATTGCAAATCCTTCTTATTGGTAAAGTATTTGTCAGAGTTTAATAGCTTTTCTACGTATGTTTGAACGTCTTGGTCGAGCGTTGTATAAATTTTCAGCCCATCTTCAAAGACGTTGACGTTCGCTTTGTCGGTCACTTCTTTGATCACTTCGTCAATGAAGGCGTCATACGGCACGGAGCTTTGCGATTTTTTCCGCTCAGCGAGCATCGACTGGATCGGCACTTGTTTCGCTTTTTCCGCTTCTTCCTGGCTGATAAAGCCATGTTTCGCCATGAGCGACAATACGGTATCGCGCCGTTTTTTCGCCGCCTCTGGATGGTCATACGGATTATACCGGTTTGGACTTTGCGGCATGCCGGCGAGCAAGGCCGCTTCTGGAAGAGTGAGCTTTTTCAAGTCTGTCTTGCCAAAATAATATTCGGCGGCGCGAGCGACGCCATAAATGCCGTCTGAATAATAAATTTTGTTCAAATACATTTCCAAAATTTCATGCTTCGAATATTTTTGTTCAAGCTGCAGCGCGAGCCATGCCTCTTGCGCTTTTCGCTTCAACGTTTTTTCTGACGACAAAAACGTCATTTTGACGACTTGCTGAGTGATCGTGCTGCCGCCTTCTGCACCAAATCCTTCCTTGATGTTGGCGAGGACGGCGCCAGCCAAGCGGACGACATCGATGCCGTGATGTTCATAAAAGCGGGCGTCTTCCGTTGCCAGCACGGCATCTTCAAGCACTTTGGGCACGTCTTTATACGAAATGTACGTCCGCTTGTAGCCGCCAAGTTCGGCGACTTTCTTCCCATTCATATCGTACACGATGGAAGAGAGCGGGTCTTTAATTTTCGCCTCATCAAGCGGGGGAGCGTCCTTGACGAAGTAGGCGAACGCCGCCACGCCGCCGACAGCGGCGATCACGATGATGAACAATATCGCAATGGCGACTGTTTTCAGCCACGCGATCCCTTTTTTCGTTTTCGCTTTCTTCTGTTTCGTTTGTTTCGCTGCCTGCTTTCGTTCTACGCGAGAACGATATTCACCAGACATAAGCAAATCCTGCCTTTCTTACAAGTTTTCACTTCAACGGGTGAAGTACACGTTGTCTACTACACTAATATAATCAATTCTCGGCTGGTAGCCAAGCGGAATGGAATGTCCATGCCGTTCGATCTCTTGTTTCGGAATCGACTTTCGTCCGCCGGCTTCCTGTTTGTTCCACCAAGCGATCAAATGAGAGGCGTCAAGCAAATACGTTTCATTGAGCAAAGAAAAACGCAAAATCGCAAAACAAATGCCGCCGTGGGCGACGACTTGCTCCATATGGCGGATTTGATGAGCGTGGAAATTTTTCAGCGGAAACGCCGTTTTGTTTTTTGTCTCTTTCGCCTCAAAGTCGATGTACTTGCCGCGGTACACACCGTTGTAGTCGGTCGTCGACGCTTGCCGGAAGTAGGCTTCGGTAATGACGGCGGCGCTCCGTTTCGGATAGTCGACGCGCACGATTTGCACCGGGGTCGGCTTTTTATGGATGACAGCGATGCCGCGTTCCCGGTAATATTCATTCGTCGCGTTTAAGTCGTCTTCGAGCGTCATGCCGCGATTGGCATAATCGGCCGCCGGCCGGCGCGCGGCGTTCGGCTTGTTTCCGCGATACTCTTTTCCGCTCGGGTATTTGAGTGCCATCGCGTTCATCTCCTTTGAATGGTTTTTATTATACCATACGCTCCGGTCATATGCGCTCTTTTTCTTTTCCTCCTTTCGACTGAAGGCAAGCGAAGGAGGTCAATGTCGAATGGCGGCTGCTTGCCACTTTCTTTGCCGAATTCGTTCTACTTTTGTCGCCGCAGCAGGAGTCGTCCTTCCCGCCGCGAATGGAATATCATCATGCGAGAAATGGGGGAGAGGGAATGGAAAAACGGCTCGTGAAAAAAGAGGAGATCGAAAAGCAGCTGCAGGAAATTGTTGCACTCATCGAGCAGGTCGATGCGAAAATGGAAAAAGTGATCGCCGATGTCATCGAAGAGCGTTATGCGCAAAATCAAGCGCAGCTCGGGCGCCTTGAAGGGCAGATCGCCGGCGTGGAACAGCGGCTTGAGAAGGAGAAGCAGAGCGCTGCACTTCCGCTTTCGTCGAAATTGTATTTCGTGTAAGCCGGCCGATATGGTATCATCAAACAGAAGCGCATCGCGGCAAAACGCATCCGTTCTCCGGGCCATAGGGCACATGGGCAAACCGGATTTGCCGGCATGGATAAGGAGGAGGCGCCATGGAAAAAGAGCTTAAGGCGTTGACGAAGCGGCTGCAACAATACAACGAACAGTTGCTTTTGATCGCCCGGCGCGCCCGCGAGCGGAACGAGGAGCCGGATTTTTTTGGCGACGTGAAACCGATGGCCGAAGAGGTGCAGGCCGTTGCCGAACGGTGGAAGGACGCCGCTTCCCGCTGGGTCCGCCATGCGCGGCCGAAATATGTCCATGAGCGGCAAATTGAGGCCGCCGCCGACCATATGGCGAAGCTGTGCGTTGAGGCATTTTATCCATCCGTTCCTGAGCGCCGCATCAAGCAATACAGCCAGGCCGTCGCTTATACGCTGGCGCTTGTCAAGGAACGGCTTGACGACACGAGCGAAGCAGGCAAGGAGAGGCTTTGACGGGGCAGGAGAAAGCGGCCGCACGGAAAAAGGGGCTGACCCAAAACGCGAGTGCGTTTTGGGTCCTCCCGTTTTTGTTTTATCATCCTGAAACGAGAAGACCCCCACTTCCACGTGTGAGCGTAAGTGGGGGATGAATCGGTATTGGTCATCGCTCTTCCTCTTGCTTCCACAGAACAGAAGGTGTAAAGAACCGTGGGACGCACGGGGATGGCCTTGGTGGACAGCCTGCCGTGGGGCAGGTGTTCCCAAGAATCTCCCACCTCAAAGCTCAAGCGTAGGTGGGAGAGCGTTCAAGTGTCTTTGCCTGTTGTGATCGAGACAGGGCCGCCTTCTGCAGTAGCGACGGTGTTGATCTCGTATTCGACCCGCTCCGTATGCTTGGGCGGCGCTGGTTTTCCATGTTTCGGCTTTTCATGGTCATGGCCTTTCAATTTATGGTTAAAGTGGACGCCTCGACCCATCGCCAATCCCCCCTTGTACGACAATTCCTCTTGCCTCTTTAGGGTGGGAAGAAACATCGTTTTTTATGCGTCTTGAGGAACAGGGGCAAAAAAAGAAGGGAAAAGCTCCCTCATCGTCCTACAGCCCAGCGTATTCCCCTGCTTCATCCGGCTGAGAGGCGCCGGCTTTTTCGAGCTCACGCACGAGATCGCGGTACTCGGCGAGCGAAATTTCCCCGCGCAAATACAGACGGCGGGCAAAATCAAGCAGTTCGTTCGCCTCAGCCGGTTCGCAATGTTTGACCGCCATAAACTTATGCTTTAACTCCGTCACGTTCATTGATGCTTTTCCCCCTTCCCCCTTTTTTACATCGTACCATGAAAATAGGAAGAAAGAATGATTTCGGAAAATTAAAACTTCCGACAAGAGGTGACATGTCCGCACACGTCGTCAGGCGTTTGCACATATACTAGTGGCAGCTCGCCTCCTTAGCCTAGGGGGAATCGATTATCAAACATGGGGGAGAGGAGACATGCACCGTTATCCGCGCCCAGTTTCGCCGCCGGTTTATGGACCATACGGCTCAGGCGGCCATTATAGTCCTTATTTTCACTATGGGGTTTCATCCTTCCCATCGGCGCCGGTTCACTGGCCTCATCTTCCGTCCGGCCATGCCGCGCCTCCCTCGTATCCGATGCCGTATCCAAAGCCAGGACCGCTTTTGCCGCCGCCGCGCCCGTCGTTTCTCGCCCAGTTTAAAAACAGCGACGGAACGTACGATATCAACAAAATGATGAGTACCGTGGGGCAAATGATCAATACGGTCAATCAAGTGAATGGCGTGTTGAAAGGGTTGCTCGGTACGTTTAAAAAATGAAACCGCGTCATGGCGCGACGGTCGAGCGCGCTTGAAAAAGGGAAACCGCTCCGCCGTTTGCACGGGGAGCGGTTTTCACGTTGTCAAATGAGCAACTCATACACTTCATTGAGCTGATACACGCGCTCATAATCGCGCTCATCCATCGCATAGCGGATTTCATGGGGCAAAATGCGGTCCAAAAAGGCGCTTTCTTCTTGCGTCAAGTCGCGGACAAATTCCCCTTCGCCTCGGTATGGTTTGCTGATCAGTTTTTTGTAAATGCGTTTTGGGGTGTCGCCGTGGTGATCCAAATAGTTGGACAGCACTTCGCGCAAGTAAGCGAGTGTTTGTTCCATCATCGTCCGCCCCCTTCAAAAAAAGAGACAAACTCTTTGCTTGTGTTTGTGCGGCCTTGGACGTACGGATTTTCTTCCGTCACGCGGTCCGGGTCGAGGTTTGTTTTGATGACAAGCATCGGCTCATCCGACGGCTCGTTGATCAGTCGGTCGTTCAATTGTTTGAAATCGGGCAGTTTCGCCATTCGTTTTGCACCTCCTATCAGTAGCGTAGCTTGTCAGCCGAGAAAGTATGTATGCATCGTTTTGACCGCGGCAAGGCAAGCAAATGGCAAACAATAAGGGGGTGATGGCGGTGACAGACTGCAACGACAACTGGAAGCGGAAAAACAAATACACGAACAACCGTGAGGAAATCGCCAACGAATGGGTGATCAAAAAAGGAAAGCCGGAAGAGGGCGAACGTTCCGGAAATTCACTCCATAAACAATAGAAGATGGACAAGAAACAAGCCGCTCCCCATGCAGGGAACGGCTTGTTTCACGCCCAAGCGCGGCGCTGGCCGTTGCCAAAATGGTTTTTGAACGCATACACAGGCTGGATCGTCTTCAATCGATATCGATATATTTCCGTTTTTGCGGCAGCTGGATGGTGAGCGTCCCATTTTGAAACGAGGCTTTCACCTCATGCTCAGCGACCGGATACGGAAACGGAATCAGCCGCGCCACGCGCCGCCGTGCGTGGCGGCGTTCGTATACATGGCCGTGATGATCTGCCGATTCAATTGTTTCATTGTGATCGACGATCAGCTGCAGCCCATCTTCCTGCCATTGCAAGCTGATTTGTTCCCTTTTGATGTCAGGCAGCCGGACAATGATTTGGTAATCGTGCTTCGTCTCTTTCACCTCGATCGGAATGTACGCGGCAGCAAACGTTTGTGCGAAATAGTCATCGAGCGTTTCAAACAGTTTTTGCAGCGGCCGTTCATCAAACCATTGATTCATCATTTTCCGCAAATGATGGAACGGGTGATGGCCTCCCCCATTGGCTGGTGGTTGAAACGATTCATTCATTGCGCTTCCCTCCCTTTTTTCAAAACAGCGAAATGACTCTGTCGGGATGCTGCCGATTGGCAAGGCGATTCACTGTCAATGTATGTACGGAGCGAAAAAAAAGCTACTCCGTACTTTTTTAGGGAGTTTTCATCTTGTTTTAACCCAGATGGAATATAATGACACCACCATCCATGAGATGCACATCAATAACGCTGTCGGTTGCCCGGCGGCGGGAGGAGGGATGGCGCGATGCATTGGGTTCATTGGCTGGTGACATTGTTTTTTTCTGGAACAGCCGTGTCGCTTCTTTCTTATCAAGTGTTTGAAATCGTTCAAGCCTTTGTTGATTGGATCGTTGACCGCCACTCATAAACAGCTGCCTGCGCCGCTTTTTGCCGATTCATTTTTGAGGGCGTCCCTAACAGGCGCCCCATTCCTTTTTTGACTGCTGGCTGCCCGTTGGCGGTGGACGATTTGTTGTGTATAGTTAAAGATGTATAAAGGTGGAAGCAGCAACAGCCGCAAGAGAGGAGGAGCAACTGATGAACGGACGTATTTTATTGATTGAAGATGAAGCCGGGCTCGCCCGGTTTTTGGAGCTTGACTTAAAGCACGAAGGCTTTGACGTGCATGTATGCGCCGATGGACGCGAAGGGCTCGAGCTCGCTCTTTCGGAGCAGTGGGATCTCATTTTGCTTGATGTGATGCTGCCTAGTCTCAATGGCATGGAAGTATGCCGCCGCATCCGGGCGGCGAAATCGACGCCGATCATGATGATCACAGCGCGCGACAGCGTGTTTGACCGCGTCATGGGGCTCGATAACGGGGCCGATGACTACATCGTCAAACCGTTTGCCATTGAAGAGCTGCTCGCCCGCATCCGCGCCTTGTTCCGCCGCGTTCATCCGGAAGCGAACGCCCAAGTGTTGACGTTTAAAGATTTAGTCGTTGACGTGCAGGCGCGCACCGTGAAAAAAGGAGACGAATTTATTGAGCTGACGAAGCGGGAATACGACTTGCTCGTCGCCTTTATGCAAAACATCAATGTCGTCTTGACGCGTGATGCGCTGCTTGACAAAGTGTGGGGATTTGACGCCGAAGTCGAGACGAACGTCGTCGATGTGTATGTCCGCTACTTGCGGCAAAAGCTTGACGAACACGATAAAGAGCGGTATATCCAAACGGTGCGCGGCACGGGATATGTGATGCGGCCATGAAGAGGGAGGCGATTCGCCGGCTTTCGCTGAAAGGGAAGCTGACCGTTTTGTCTGCCGGGGCGATTTTCGTTACGTATTTTGTGTTTACGTTTTTGCAATACCATATGGTCAAACAATGGCTGCTGAAGGAAGAAGAAAAAACGATGGAACAAACGGTGGCGGAAATTGAAACATATTACGCGGAAAAACGTAATCTATCGTGGGAGGAAATTCGCCGCAGCCGCGCGTTTTTGGAAAGGTTGAATGAACGATACCAACTCATTCGCGTCACGGATGAGAAAGGAAACGTCATCGTCTCCGTTTCAAATGGGGCAGCGGTGTCGCTATCGCCGAGCGAGATGCCCGACAAGCGGAAAATGGATGAGCATTTCATCAACAATGAACGGTTTTTGCTGCTCCGTCAGCCGATTCATATCGGCAACTTGCATGGAACGATCGAAATCGCCCGTCGGCTGGCGAGGTTTCAACAGGTGACCAACACGCTCTTTCTCATCATGACGGCGATCGGCTTTTTGGCCATGGCGGCAAGCGCTGTCGCCGGCCGATTCGTGGCGCAAAGCTTCGTCCGGCCGTTGCAAACGCTGGCCAAAACGATGGCGGACATTCAAAACAACGGGCTGAAACGGCGCATGGATGTGCCTCCGGCGCGCGATGAAATCGCGGAACTGATGGTGATGTTCAACGGCATGATGGATGAAATTGAGCGGTCGTTCGCCATGCAGCGGCAATTTGTCGAGGATGCGTCCCATGAACTGCGCACGCCGCTCGCCATTTTGCAAGGCCATCTTTCGTTGCTGCAGCGATGGGGAAAGCACAATCCAGAGATTTTAGAAGAATCGCTCGAGGCGGCGGTGAAAGAAGCGGAGCGGCTGAAGCGGCTCGTTCTCGAGCTTCTTGACTTGTCGCGCGCCGAGGCGATCACGGTGCCGGATGAGGTCGCGCCGATGGATGCCGCGGCGGCTGTCGGACAAGTCGTCAAAAATTTCCGCGTCTTGCACCCGGACTTCCAATTTCTGATTGACCAGCCGGATAAGCCGATTGCGCGCGCGGCGATGGCGAAGCATCATTTTGAACAATTGCTGTTCATTTTGCTTGACAATGCGGTAAAATATTCTCAGCGAGTGAAACAAATCGCGATTTCCTTGCGCGAGGAAGGGCCGTTTGTCATCGTGTCCATCCGTGATTATGGCATTGGCATCCCAAAAGAGGAGCTGAAAAACGTCTTTTTGCGCTTTTACCGCGTCGACAAGGCGCGCAGCCGCGAACAAGGCGGCGCCGGGCTCGGCCTTTCGATTGCCAAGGAGATCATCGATAAGTACGGCGGGCAAATTGCGTTGGAAAGCGAAGTTGGGAAAGGAACGACGGTGGAGCTCGCCATTCCGAAAGCGGAATAGGAGAGGAGCGTGAGGCAATGGGACATCCCCATGAGGAAGAGGCGGCAAGCAAAAAAGTGATTCATCACCTCGTTGAAAAATTCCGCAAGCGCGGGGTGAAAATCGCGACATGCAAACCGCGGACGATGATGTCACTGTCATGCTTAGATGAGATCGACAAAATGAGAGGATGAATCGAAGAAAAGAAAATGGAAGCGAAACAGCGCATCATTCCGGCCATTAAAACGATGAAGCAATTTGACGCCTTTTTGTCAAGCGGTTACACGGTCGGCGTGTTGCTTGAGGTGCATATTGCCCAGTTAAAAAGCATCTTTGCCTATGCGCGCCGGCATGGCAAGGAGTTGATCATTCACGTCGACTTGGTGCAAGGGCTGAGTCATGATGAACATGCGGCGGAATACCTTTGCCAAGAGTTCCGCCCTCATGGCCTCATTTCCACGAAAGCGGGCGTCATTATGAAGGCGCGTCAAAAACGCGTCTTGGCCGTGCAACGCATCTTTTTGCTCGATTCCCACGCTTTAGAGAAAAGCTACCAGCTGATCGCCAAAACGAATCCGGATTGCATTGAAGTCATCCCGGGCGCCATGCCGCACATCATCCGCGAAGTGAAAGAACGGACCGGAAAACCGATTTACGCCGGTGGGCTCATCCGCACGGTCGATGATGTCGAGCGGGCGCTTGCAGCTGGGGCGGCGGCGGTGACCACGTCCAACGAAACATTATGGCGCCACTACAATGGATAATGCGTTGAGCTGGTCAAATCGGCCGCAATCTGCTACAATAAAGGTAACAAGTTAATCATCAGTCAGGAGACAGGGAGAGACCATGCATGCATGGTAGGCGAAAGGCTTATCGTGTTTGCAATGGTCTCTTTTTGTCTTTTTCAAAAGGAGGAATCACGCATGGCGTTCTCAAGCAAACATCGGAGCGATGTTCTTCAAGCGATGAGCGAAAAACAATATGATCTTCTGATCATCGGTGGAGGGATCACCGGCTCTGGCATCGCCCTTGATGCCATCTCCCGCGGCATGACGGTCGCGCTTGTCGAGATGCAAGATTTTGCCGCCGGCACGTCAAGCCGGTCGACGAAGCTCGTTCACGGCGGCTTGCGCTACTTGAAGCAGTTCGAGGTGAAGCTTGTCGCGGAAGTCGGGCGCGAACGGGCGATTGTGTATGAAAACGGCCCGCACGTCACCACACCGGAGTGGATGCTGTTGCCCATTTACCGCGGCGGGACGTTCGGCAAATGGAGCACGTCGATCGGCCTTTGGCTGTATGACCGGCTGGCTGGCGTCAAGCAAAGCGAGCGGCGCACGATGCTTGATGCCCGGCAGACGTTGGAAAAAGAGCCGCTCTTAAAGCGCGACGGCCTGATCGGCGGCGGCTATTACGTCGAGTATCGGACCGACGATGCCCGCTTGACGATCGAAGTGATCAAAAAAGCGGTCGAGCTTGGCGTCGACGCCGTCAACTATGTAAAAGCCGAACAGTTTTTGTATGACGAGCGCGGCCGCATCACCGGCGCCCGCTGCCGCGACCTGCTCGGCGGACGAGTGTATGACATCCGCGCCAAAAAAGTCGTCAATGCCGCCGGACCGTGGGTTGATGCGCTGCGCGACAAAGACGGTTCGAAAACCGGCAAACGCCTCCAACTGACCAAAGGCGTCCACATCGTCATCGATCAAAAGCGTTTTCCGCTCAAGCAGGCGGTCTATTTTGACACCCCGGACGGCCGGATGGTGTTTGCCATTCCGCGGGATGGGAAAACGTATGTCGGCACGACCGATACATTTTATGACGATGACCCCGCTCATCCGGCCATGACCGAAGAAGACCGTGATTACTTATTGCAGGCGATTCACTACATGTTCCCGTCCGTCGGCGTCACTGCCGACGATGTCGAGTCGAGCTGGGCTGGCGTCCGTCCGCTCATTTATGAAGAAGGGAAAGACCCGTCGAAAATTTCCCGCAAAGACGAAATTTGGACATCGCCATCCGGCCTCATTACGATCGCCGGCGGCAAACTGACCGGCTACCGGAAAATGGCGGAAACCGTCGTCGACCTCGTCGCTAAGCAGCTCGAAAAAGAAGAGCGGAAAACGTTCCGTCCATGCCAGACGAAACAATTGCCGATCTCCGGCGGCGATGTCGGCGGCTCGCACCGCCTCCCTGCCTTTATCGCCGAAAAAGCGGAAGAAGCGGTGCGCTATGGATTGACGAAAGAAGCGGGAGCGCGGCTGGCGAGACAATACGGCACAAATGTCGACCGCCTCTTTGCTTTAAGCCAGCAATACGACCGTTCATCCGGTCTGACGCGTGAAACGTTCATCCGCCTCGTCTACGCCATTGAGGAAGAAATGGCGGCCAAACCAGTCGACTACTTCATCCGCCGCACCGGAGCGCTGTTGTTTGATATTGATTCTGTCCGGCGTGAGAAAGAGGAGGTCATGGCGTTTATGGCGCGGTATTTGGGGTGGACGGGGGAAGAGCGGGACGTGTATGAGAAAGAACTCGACAAGGAACTGCGGCGTGCGGTGTTGGGGGAGGAAGGAGAGGAGTGAATGATCCTTTGAAGGAAATGATGAGCGCCTGAATCCAGGGCGCTTTTTTGATGGATTTTTTCGTAAAAATTAAGTAAAATTTAAACAAAAACAAAGCGGGGGAAGAGAATGTCAGTTGCATACAATCCGCAAACGAAGCAGTTTCATTTGCAGACAACTTCGGCTATGAGCTCGATATCACGAAATTGACGGAAACAGAAAAACAAATCATTAAGGAACAAGTCGCGTTTTACAAAGATGTGCGCCGCCTCGTCCAGTTCGGCACGTTTTATCGGCTGCTCAGCCCGTTTGAAGGCAACGAGGCGGCATGGATGTTCGTCTCGGAAGATCAGTCGGAAGCGCTCGTCGCCTACTTCCGCGTTCTGGCGGAAGCGAACGCCCCGCTGTCGCACTTGCGCTTAAAAGGGCTTGACCCGAATCAAGACTATGAAATCGAAGGCCTTGGCGTCTACGGCGGCGACGAGCTGATGTATGCCGGAGTGGCGGTGCCGCACCGCTTGGGCGATTTTATCAGCATGATGTGGCGATTGAAAGCTGTTCGATGATGGGGGGAATGATGCGGCCTGAGCGGATGCATCAGGGCGAAACAAACGAATCGAACCCGGCATGTTAGATGCCGGGTTCAAACTGTTTAAGCTTCTCGATAATGCACCGCTTCCGATAAAGCATCTTCCCGGTTTCGGCGATGTCTTCCATAAACGATTTGTTAAACAGCGAACCGAAAATGACGCCGATGATCGGCACGGTTTGAAACAGCTTTTTCCATCCGTATTGGTCGCGGAACGTCATCATCACTTCCCGCCAGCCTTGCAGTTCGGAAAAGACGCGCCCGCGTTCATGGGAGAACGACGAAAGTTCGTCCAAAATCGCTTTTTTCCCGACGATGTCCGCCGCGGCAAACTGAAGGCATTTGACGACAAACACGCGCTCCTCTTTGTCCTTCGGATCGTATCCATACACGATGGCGATCTCTTGCAGCGTTTTCAGCGCTAAGCCGAGAAGTGCCGGAATGTCCACCGCCAACGTCAGCGCCCCGCCCATTCCAGTCGCCGCCCCTTGCAGCTGGGCGAACGTGACGCGCGCATCGATCAACTCATCGCAGACGCGGTCCATCGTCTCAAGCGGCAAGTGCGGCACTTCGGCAAGCGACGATACGCCAAGCTTGTCCAATACCTTTCCTTCATTCACCAAGTATTGCCCGCCGCTTTGAATATAGCTGCCCAATTCATCAAGCAGCTGCCCGAGTTTTCGATGGACGACTTTTGGCGTCAGCTTATCGAGCACTTGAAACGGCAAGCGGCCGAGCTTTTCCCAAAACCATAGGTCTTTTTGGGAGTGTTCCCACTGTTCGATTTGCTTTAATTCCTTTTGTAAATGTAGTTTGGCATCCATGTTTTGGGCCTCCATATTCGTTCTATGCTTTAGGATACATCGACCTTTGTGAATTATACGAATGAGTATAATGTTTTGGTTTCGTTTTGAGCGAAATCAAACAAAAAAATAGTAAACATTCAAAAAAAGTTGTTTAAAAATAGTAGACAGATGATTTTGAATTTGTTATGATGAAAGCGTAAACATTTTTACTTAAACAGTTAAGTAAAAAACGAGCTTCTTTATAAGTGAATGGATGGAGCTTGGAGATCAAGAGAGTCTATCCTCTTGGGTGTGGCTCTAATAAAAGTTGGTCACTTTGTTAGTGATCAGAATCCCATTGAAGTATATAGAGAATTTCGTTTTAATCATTCAATAAAACTTGTTTGAATTTATCAAGGTTTATAAAAGTAGGTGAATAAATAGTGATGCCAAAGTTGATGGTTGATTCGTCAAATACAGAGGTAGCGACGAGGGTATTAACTACTAATCTAGATGATTTTGTGGAGATTGCCAAAGCTTTGTCGAGTGATTTGCGGGTCGCCATCTTTAAAAAGCTGCTCGAACGTCCGATGAATGTCGTAGAAATTGCCGAAATGTTCAACATTCCCCCATCCACGGCGGCGGTGAATATTAAAAAGCTGGAGGACGCCAACTTAATTCGCACAGAAATGGTTCCAGGTACAAGGGGAACACAAAAAATATGCGCCGCAGTATTTAGCAAGATTATCGTGGAAACAGGGGAACCTGTACAAGTCCATCATCATGATTTTATAGAGATTTCTATGCCAGTTGGACATTTCTTTGATTTTCAGGTTTCGCCGACATGCGGTATTGTAAGCGATTCCAAGATTATCGGCGAGCTTGATGATCCAAGTTCATTTCTTGAGCCTGAACGAACGAACGCCCAGTTAATTTGGTTTCGGCACGGGTTTGTTGAATACCGATTCCCTAATCGCACCCCTCCTGGAGCGAAGGTAAATAATCTTGAGCTCATGATGGAAGTCTGTTCGGAAGCGCCGTTGCATAACCCAAATTGGCCATCTGACATCACGCTCTGGATTAACGGAATAGAAGTGGGAACATGGACGAGCCCAGGTGACTTTGGCGGTGAACGGGGGGTTTTGACCCCTTCATGGTGGAGTGAGGTCAATACACAATTCGGCCTTCTCAAAACATGGCGTGTCACTGATCAGGGAGCGTTTATCGATGGGCGAATCATATCCGATGTGACAGTGGATGATCTCCGGTTGGAGCAAGCCTCATTTATTACCGTCCGCATCGGTGTAAAACCGGACGCAATTAACGACGGAGGAGTCAATTTGTTTGGAAGAAAATTTGGCAACTATGAAACTGATTTGGTGATGCGTCTCCGTTTTACTAGATAGGCCTACTAGTTTTCTTTCATATAGATAACTAGATAGGGATGAATGTTGCGATTTTAAAAGTTAAAAGGGGGTAGTTTTATGAGTTGGTTAAAGAAGACAAAAGGGATTGCGGTAGCTGCTCTTCTAGGTGCATCGTTGATGGTGGCAGGGTGTAATGCAAAAACATCCGGAGATGCATCTTCCTCTCCAACTTCGGGAGGAAAACAAGAAATTACATTCTGGACGCCGTTCTCCGGACCTGATGGCCCATTTATGAAAAAAATTGTTGATGATTACAATAAGCAATCTGATAAGTACCACGTAAAGTTTCAAATCATCCCAAGCGGAGAGTATTATAAGCAAGTCGACCTAGCTTTAAGCACAGGAAAAAAACGTCCGGATCTTATGATTATGCATGTTGACCAAATACCGACTTATCAAAAGAAGGGGCAATTGCAACCTGTTGATGATATAGCCGCTAAAGCGGGGATTAAAAAAGAAGATTTTGTCGAGGCGCCGGTTAAGTATGCAACAATTGATGGAAAGTGGTATGGAATTCCATTGGATATTCACCCGTTAGTTCTGTATTACAACAAAGATTTATTTAAAGCGGCTGGAATTGATCATCCGCCTACCAATCGAGAAGAATTTATCGAAGCGGCTAAAAAATTGACCGACCAATCAAAGGGGCAATGGGGATATGTCGTTCCAACCCTTTGGCCGCAACAGTTCATTTTCCCGACTATTGTAGGACAGAATGGTGCGAAACTGGCCGATGAACAAGGAAAACCCCGATTGAATTCTCCGGAAGCAGTTGAAGCACTGACGTTTTTAAAAGACTTAGTTTACAAGTATAAAGTGTCGCCGGAAAAAGTAGCCCAAGATGGCGAAGTGACGTTGTTCCTCCAAGGGAAAAACGCCATGCAGCTGAATGGGCCTTGGATGAAGGACCAGTTTGATAAGGCAAAAATTAATTACGGAGTAGCTCCGGTGCCGCAACTTGGTACGAAACAACAGGCCGTGCAAGCAGGGTCTCACACGTTTGTCATTCCGAAGGACGTGAAGGATTCAAAAGTTCTTGAAGGAATTGGTGATTTCTTGAAATATGTAGCGGGTCACTCGATCGATTGGGCGCAGTCCGGCCAAGCCGTAGCATCGAAACAAGTTCTTGCAAGTGACGAGTTTAAGAAATTGACACAACAACAAACGATTGTCGCCCAACAATTTGATTATGTGCAATTTAACCCGCCTATCATCAACTGGGGAGCCATGACGGCTGATCTTTACAAACAAATCAATCTCGTGCTTCTCGGGCAAAAGGATCCACAAAAGGCGTTGGACGAAGCGCAAGAAAAAGCGTTGCAAGTCAAATAACACAATGGATCAGGCAGGTGGCATCACCTGCCTGATTAAATAGTATAGGGTGGTGAGTTAATGAAAAACAATGCCAAGCCGCAATTGACACCACATTTACCATCTGATCGAGCTTCAGTGAATATAAAAGTCGAACGTTCTAAACAGAAGTGGAAGTCAAAGCTAACGTCTAGTTTATTCGTTTTACCGTACCTCGTCTGCTTTATCGCCTTTTTAGTGTATCCTCTTGTCCACGGGATTATGATGAGCTTTCAAGATTACGAATTGCTGTCAGCAGAACGCCATTTTGTTGGTTGGCAAAATTATATTGATATTTTCACGGAAGGGAACTACCTCCATACAAGTTTTTTTCAAGGACTGCTTGGAACGATTAAGTTTGTCATTTATTCTGTTCCCTTTTTAATCGTCATCGGTTTAGCGTTAGCTTTGTTGGTGAATTCGCTTCCTTCTAAAATTCGCGGAGTGTATCGCACCATCTTTTTTATGCCGTATGCGGTTTCGGCATCCGTAATGGCCGTGATTTTCATTCGTGTGTTTGATACGAACGCAGGACTTCTTAATATCATATTAAGCAAACTCCATCTCGGGTCGCAAATTGGCTGGCTTACCGATCTTCCATGGGTTTGGATTGCCCTTGTCGGCGCTACGCTTTGGTGGACCATTGGATTTAATATGCTTATTTTTATCAATGCCCTTAACGAGGTGTCGGAGGAAATGTATGAAGCCGCAAAAATCGACGGAGCTAATGCATGGCAGCGGTTCATATACATTACCTTGCCGTCGATCCGGAGAATTATGATTTTTGTAGTGATCACCTCAACGATTGCTTCGTTTAATATTTATGCTCAGCCATTCTTGATGACCCGTGGAGGACCCGGCTCGGAAACAACCGTGCTGCTGATGAACGTCTTCGACGTGGCGTTTGGCCAGCATCGAATGGGAGCGGCATCCGCCATGGCATTATTAATGGCGTTAATGATTATAGGTGTTTCTATTATCCAATTTCGTCTCGCGAATAAAAGGGAGGGGTGAATACGATGAGGTATATGAAATCTGCGCTTCTCATTACAATCGCAAGCATTTTGGCAGTAGTGTTTATTATGCCGCTATTATGGATGGTTTCGATATCTTTCAAGGACGACATCGAAGCCATATTGCCGAATTTGAATGTGATCCCGGACAACCCGACGTTTGCCAATTATAGTAATGTGTTAACGGGGGGAGAATTAAACGTTCCGATCCTTCGATGGATATTCAACTCTTTATTTGTTGGGATCGTTACTACAATATTAGTCGTAACGATTGATGCCTTAGCGGCATACGGATTAGCGCGCTTGGACATTCCGTTTAGAAAAACGATATTTTCAATCATTGTGAGCACGATGATGATCCCGAGTATTGTTTGGTTTCTGCCGCTGTATGCCGAATTCAACAGCCTTGGGTTGATTGACACCTATTGGGCGCTAATTTTGCCTTATACAGCGGGAGCGTTTGGGGTATTTTTGCTTTACCAGTTTTTCTCTTCCTTCCCCAAAGAAATTGAAGAAGCAGCCTATTTGGATGGCGCGAATAAATTCCAGATTTTTTATCGGATCTTATTGCCATCAGCGAAACCCGCACTATGGACGCTCGCCATTTTAACGTTTATGGGAGTATTCAATGATTTCGTCTGGCCGCTGTATGCGACTAACTCGGATGAAATGAGAACGTTGACAGCGGGAATTGCGATTATGACACAGGGAAGTTATGTCAATATGCCAAATAAACTAATGGCTTTATCGACAATTGCAACCATTCCCGTTATGGTGATTTTCTTAATTGGCCAAAAGTCGTTCGTGAAAGCTGTCACACAAGCCGGGATTAAATAATGATCAAGGAAAGGGAAGAGAATGTGAAAGACAAAAAACGAATCGTGTACACGTTGGCATCTCTTCTCGTTATCGGTGCTATCGGAGGAGTTTGGCTGTTGCTGAGGCCAGAACGCTATCAAAATCCTATTTTCGGTCCGACGTTTGCTGACCCATCCATTATTAAAGGAAGTGACGGATACTATTATGCTTACGGCACGGAGGACGACTGGGGAGATGGACATGGACCGCACCTGATTCCGATTATTCGCTCGAAAGATTTGATTCATTGGACATTTTATCGAGATGCGTTTGCACAAAAACCTGGTTGGAAAGAAGGAGGAGGAGGCTTATGGGCTCCCGATATTTCCTGGCATCAGGATGGAAAATATTATTTATATTACGCCTTCTCTGTTTGGGGAGATCCGAATCCTGCCATTGGGGTAGCTACTGCTGCAAAGCCGGGAGGTCCGTTTACAGACCACGGTCCGTTGTTTACAAGCGAAAGTATCGGCGTGGATAATTCGATTGACCCCCAATTTTTTCAAGACGAGGACGGAAAATCGTATTTGTTTTGGGGGAGTTTCCATGGGATTTATGGAGTTCAGCTGACTGACGACGGGTTCCATACCGTTGGCCAAAAGTTTCAAATCGCTGATACAAGTTACGAAGCGCCCTATGTAATCAAGCGAAATGGATTTTATTATCTTTTTGTTTCAGCAGGTACTTGTTGTGATGGGGAGAATAGTACGTACCATGTAAGAGTTGGACGTTCCGAGTCAGTGAAAGGACCGTATAAAGACCGGAAAGGAATTCCTCTTCTAGAAGGTGGTGGCACCACGATCCTAGCTTTCAACGAAAAGCCTGGAAAAAACGGCAAGCAATTTGTCGGTCCTGGCCATAATGCTATCGTTACAGATGATAAAGGCAATGATTGGATCGTATATCATGCCATTGATGAAGATGATCCAAGATTGTTAAACGGGGCAACAAAGCGCCCTTTGATGATTGATCTGATCATTTGGGAAGATGGATGGCCTAGCGTTAGAAACCAAGAACCAAGTACAGACCTAACGGAAGGGCCTTACATCAAGTGATTGGCGACAGTATTAAACCGAAAGAACCAAAGGGAGGACAGCATGGAGAAGGGGTTTCGAACGATAAGAAAATGGAAGACAAACGATATTCATATAAGGGATCCATTTGTTTTTCCTTATGCTAAAGAGGGGAGATACTACTTGTTCGGTACGACATTTGCTGATGGATGCGGGGATCAAGATCCGGTTTTCGAAGTGTACGCGAGTGACAACTTGGATGATTGGGAGGGCCCGTACATTGCTTTTCGGCCTCCAAAAGGTTTTTGGGGAGTAAGGCAGTATTGGGCGCCTGAAGTATTTGAAATAGACGGCCGCTTTTACATGTTTGCCACATTCAAAGGAGGAATTGGGGAACACAGGGGCACTGCCATTCTCGTATCCGACCATCCGGCTGGCCCGTACCAACCTCATAGTGAAGGCCCGGTCACCCCTAGGGACTGGGAGTGTTTAGACGGAACGTTTTATGAAGACCGTCATGGTCAGCGGTGGCTCGTATTTTGCCATGAGTGGACGCAAGAGTACGATGGAAAAATTAAAGCCATTCGTTTAACGAAAGATTTAAAGAGGTCATATGGCGAAGTAATTGATATTTTACACGCCTCATCAATGAAATGGATTCGCCTTTTTGGCGACCCACGAATTGAAAAGGAAGGATTTTTAACTGATGCCCCCTTTATGTATCAAGCAAAAAACGGGGAGTTAATCATGCTCTGGTCGAGTTATTCTAAGCCTAGTTATGGGGGGGATGGGGGATACGTAGTGGCTGTTGCCCGATCGAAAAGTGGTGATATTGCTGGGCCATGGGTCCATGACGAACCATTGTTGCTGGATCGAAACGCAGGGCATGCGAGTCTGTTTAGAGACTTTCAAGGGAGATTATATATGTCGGTGCATTATCCAGATACCCCTCATGGGAGCGAAAGGCCGTTGTTTATCGAAATGGCTGAGACGGAAAACGGGTTGAAAGTTGCAGAGGAAGCTTGTTCTTTTTAAGGGTTCCCATCTGGTTTTATTAACGATATAAAACAAGGAATAGGAGAGGGCAATAATGAACATTCCACGTCCAGAATACCCACGTCCGCAATTTGTTAGAACAGATTGGATCAATTTAAATGGCGAATGGAAATTTGAATTTGATGATGAAAATCGAGGCATTCAAGAAAAATGGTATGAAAACCATGAATATAGCCAAACGATCCGCGTTCCGTTCTGCTATCAGAGCGAGTTAAGCGGGATTGGCGTGACCGACTTTCATGATATTGTTTGGTATAAGCGAACGTTTGAACTGCCAGATGAATGGAAAAACAAACGGCTTCTTTTGCATTTCGGGGCGGTCGATTATCGCTCTTCTGTATGGGTGAACGGGCAGTTTGTTTGTTCCCATGAAGGCGGACATACCCCATTCCATGCGGAGATTACGCATGTTGTGAAAGAAGGGGAAAACGAAATTGTTGTACGGGCCGAAGACTACTCAAAAGAGTTGGATCAACCGCGCGGAAAACAATATTGGAAGGAAAAGTCAGAGTCAATTTTTTACACAAGAACAACCGGCATTTGGCAAACTGTCTGGATCGAGGCAGTAGCCGCGACGTATCTAGAAAAGGTAAAAATGACACCGAATGTGGATACAGACGAAATTTTGATTGAATATGCAATAAATAACGTCCAAGAAAACCAAAAACTAGAGATTGAAATTTCTTTTGATGGACAGTTAATTGCCAAAGATGAAGTACACCTTGTTGAAGGAAAGGGAAGCCGCCGCATTTATTTGCATGATTTCAATGTTCACGGTCCTGGAAGACTGTGGAGTCCGGAACACCCAAATTTATATGATATTGTCTTTACAATTCGGGAAAATGGGCATGTAGTCGATCGTGTGGAAAGTTATTTCGGCATGAGAAAAATCTCTGTGGAAAATGGCGTCATTATGCTAAACAATCGCCCGTACTATATGAAGCTTGTTTTAGATCAAGGCTATTTTCCAAAAGGAATTTTGACTCCGCCGTCTGACGAAGACATTAGAAAAGATATTGAGTTGACGAAAGAAATGGGCTTTAACGGTGTAAGGAAGCATCAAAAAATTGAAGATCCGCGTTATTTATATTGGGCCGATAAACTTGGGCTTCTCGTTTGGGGGGAAATGGCCAACAGCTATATATATACAGACGAGGCGGTAAAGCGTATCACGAGCGAGTGGCAGGAAGCCATCGAGCGCGATTACAACCATCCGTCGATTGTTGTTTGGGTGCCGCTCAATGAAAGTTGGGGGGTGCCGCGCCTGCTTGCTGATCAACGCCAGCAAGCCCATGCCTTAAGTCTTTACTATTTAACAAAATCGTTAGATCCGACAAGACTTGTTGTTTCGAATGACGGATGGGAACATACGAAATCCGATCTTTGCACCATTCACGATTATGAGCCGAATAAAGAAATCCTTAAGGAACGTTACCGTACACTTGAAACGATTTTGCATTCCCAGCCTGGCCATCGGTTGATTTACGTGCCAGGGTATGAGTATTGTGGAGAACCAATTTTAGTCACGGAATTTGGTGGAATTGCCTACAAGAAGAGCCATTGGGACGGTTGGGGATATTCAGGCGCCGAAAATGATGAGGACTTTGCGGAACGCTATTATCAGGTTGTTTCCGCTATGCTGGAATCACCTCTTGTCCAAGGTTTCTGTTACACGCAGCTGACAGATGTAGAACAAGAAATTAACGGGTTGTTGACGTATGATCGGCAACCGAAAATCGATCTTCAGATTATTCGGGCTATTAATGAGGGAAAGGATTATAAGCGCATTCCGTACGGAATTAAGCAATGAGGAGCTTTATGCAACAGGGCAATTCAGTTTGAAAGGGAGAGAAAAATGGAATATCGGACGCTTGGAAAATCTGGGATAAAGGTATCGGAAATTGGCTTTGGAGCTTGGGCTATTGGCGGAGATGCGTGGGGTCCTGTAGATGATCAACAATCGATCCAAGCGATGAATCACGCTTTGGAGTTAGGTGTTAATTTCTTCGATACAGCTGACGTCTATGGGAACGGTCATAGTGAAACATTAATAAGTCAAATCATAAAAGGTAAAAGGGATCGAATTATTCTTTCTACAAAAGGCGGGTTAATGGGCCATAGCCGGAAACCAGAACCGATTTATGATCAGCCTGAAAAAGTGATTCAGGCGTTTGAGGATAGTTTGAAACGATTACAGACCGATTATATAGATGTATATTTCTGTCATATTTGGTGGCATGTTGAACAAGAGACAGAAGCCTTTCTCGAAGCGTTTGACAAGTTGAAACGGGATGGAAAGGTTCGGGCTGTTGGCGTCTCTACTGACGATTTCGAGTATTTAAAAACGTTTAATCGCCATAAATCTATAGACGTGTTACAGATCGATTACAGTATTTTAAATCGGGCGGCGGAAAAGGAAATTCTTCCATACTGCCAAGAGGAGAACATTGGAGTAGTTGTACGAGGGCCACTGCAAAAAGGTTTATTAACGGGGAAATTCACAAAAGCAACGACTTTTACAGGAAATGATGTCCGGCAGTACTGGGATCGAAAGTGGTTTGAAGAACAAGTCGAGAAGGTAGGGAAGTTAAAATCGTTAGAGCGGGAAGATCGAACCCTTGGGCAATTGGCACTGCAGTTTGTTCTTTCTCATTCGGCTGTTTCAACAGCCATTCCGGGAGCCAAAACGGCAAAACAGGTTACAGAAAATGTCGGAGCTTCTACCCGGCCATTATTAACTGAAGGGGAACTTGCTTATATTAATGAAATTAGCCCAGTTTGGTAATGCAGGGAATAAAGAGGTTATGGTTTTACTAAATTATTAGTTGGTAGGAGTTCCTGCCCGTAATCAAACTGATAAGATATGGATGAAGGACGTCAGTTCGTGAAGAGTGTCCTGTAAAGGTTGGTCGATATCGACTTGTATTAAGAGAGCGCGTCAATGAATAACAATAACAGCCTTAGGTGTAAATTAGCACATTATTTCAGAATCCCTTTTTCAAATTATTTCAGATGGATTCTGAAATAATGTGCAAAATTTTTGCGGATTATTGCGGATTTTGCACATTCTTTCGGAACATTTGCACGCTCTTTCAGATGAAGAATTTCCAGCGCGCCTGATGGACCGATGAAAAAGAAAAAGCACAAAAGAGGCCGATTTGGCCCCTTTCGTGCTAATGCCCCATTTCCTCTGCAGCCATGCGCACCACTTCTTCGTCAATGACGTCCTTTTTCAGCTGATGCCCGTACAGCAGGCACGTCGTGGCCAACGTGTTGATGACACGGGGCCAACCACGTGATTGCAGGGCAATTGCCTCTAACGCCGATGGGGTGAAGATCGGATGCTTGGCCCCGGCCTGTTTCATCCGATGCTCGATGTAGCCCGCCACCTCTTCCTTCTCCAGCGGCCCCATCCGGTATCGCATGATGATCCGCTGGTCGAGAGGGCGGTGCTGATTGAGCCGCAGCTTCCCCTGTAAATGAGGCAACCCGGCCAAAATCAAGACAAATGGGTTGGTTGAATCCATCTCAAAGTTGAACAAGATGGCGATGTCTTGTAAAAAGGCATCCTTTGCTAAATGCATCTCGTCCAAAATGAACACCGGCGTGATCCGTCGTTCATGATGCAATCGCTCGATCGCCTGCTGGATTTGGCGGAAGAGATCTACCTTGCGGTACTTCGGTTCCTCTCCTAATCCCAAGGCCAGTCCACGGTAAAAATCCATCACGCCTCCGGTGGATAACGGAAAGTAGACGACATGATACAATGATGGATTCAATGACTCTTTCAGCGCCCGAAGGGCGAACGTCTTGCCCGCCCCCGGCTCTCCGATCAACAGCCCGATCCCCCGGGTTCGTTTCACGTACTCCAGCGCCCGCAGCGCTTCTTGAAACGCCGCCCCTTGATACGCCTCGGACGGATCTGTTTCTTTCGCAAACGGCTCCCGCGAGAGGGAATAAAACGTTTTATACATCCTGTTCGCCCTCCTTCGCCGAAACCGCCGCAAACGGCGACCGGTGGCGCTTCACATAGGCGTTATCCTCCAAACGCACCCGAATGGCTTCCGCCACCCGTTTGCCATCTTCGTACACATAGACGCCTCGTTCGTCATAGCGGAGCTCAATCGATTGCCCAATGAACCGAGGCGGCACTTCGTATAGCTGTTTATTCAGGGTGATCGTGCCATCGGCTTTCACCTTGCGGTGCTCCCGTTTCAGAAAAATCGCGTCCAGCCAATCGATGTCTTCGATCCACACCACTCGTTCCACTTGGGACTGAAACACCTCATGCGGCGTTTTTCCGTCCAGTGAGGCGTGCGGTTTTCGATGATACTCTTCTTCAAGCCACTTCCAAAAACGCTCGTTCAACTCGTCAAGCGACTTCGGCGGATTCAGCTCTAACAGCGGATAAAACCGCGTCTGTACGGTGCGGAAGAACCGTTCGATTTTCCCTTTGCTTTGCGGGTCATACGGCTGAGTGTGGATGAGCGTAATCCCCATCTCGGCGCACGCATACTGCAGCACCTCGGATCGATAAATTTTCCCGTTGTCCGAGTAAATGCGTTTCGGCTTCCCGCAACGAAGCACCGCTTCCTTTGTGACGATCCGCAGCCCGTCAAATTTCTCCGAAGGGAAAAATTGGGCATACGGCACCAACCGCGAGCAGTCATCGATATACGCGATCAAAAACGTTTTCTGGGCTTTCCCATGGACGCGAATCGTGGGTCCATGGGATAAGTCCCCTTGCCATAGCTCATTGATCTGGTCATACGCAAAACGCTTTCGCTCCGGCATCGGCAAGATTTCTTTTCCCACCAGGTTGTGTTTTTTCAACAATCGGTATATAGTAAAGTATGAGAGGGTGGTGGGAATGTCCCCCTGCTTGGTGAGTTGTTCGTAGAATAGGGTCACGGGCATGGTGGGATGTTCCTTCCTCAATGCTAGAATATGATCCTCATCATCGGGGGACAGACGTCTGGAGCGGCCGCGGTCCGAACGGCGCTTCGGCTTCAAGGCGTCGAAGCCCCCTTTTTTGTATCGGGCGCACCAATCCAGAATCGTCTTCGCCGCAATGGGCTTGTCCCCTTGATGAGGAATCGAATGCACTCGCCCGCCCACCTCATTCAAATACACTTTGGGCTCCACCTGGCCATTCACCAACGGAGCGATCAGCCCGTACCGAAACAGCGCGATGTCGTGTCTCATCGATTCATCCATCCGGATCTCCTCCCTGTCTCCCTGTGATGTTGGACCGTTCCGGTCCCTCTGCCTCCTATCTTACGAAACGGCTCGAGATTCGTCGAGAGGAAGGGTTTGTGGGAACATCAACCATCTCCGTTTTTGGTGTTAAGTAGAAAATCAGGAAGCAATTTGATCCGCAAACGGATGCCACCTCTCGTTTGTCCACAGGTCTTGGATGATCGAGCCCACCCCCCGTCCCTCCAAGGTCTGCATCCACCAAACCGCCCGTTCTGTTCTTGCGTTCCCCACAGGGCCGATGATCCCCCACCTTCTCACCGCCGCGTGATGCAAGCGGGAAAGATTCCGTAAAAATCGTCGGACATAAAACAAGATGACCTCCTTGGTGGGAAAAACAACCTGTTTGGTCTTCGCTCCTCGCCTTGGCGTTTCGAGCCACGTTTTGACCGCTTGCCAGATGACCGGCCGTGTATATTGAACATACGGGAGGAGAAAAGAAGGCAGCACACTCACGGTTTTACGGCACTCTTGACAGCGATATCGTGCGATCCAAAGGCGATACTCCCCCTCTGCCGTCAACGCATAGCGTTGGTAGTATCCGTGACGATGCAAGGGGCGGCGGGATGGACAGTGGGGGCATTGGTTCACGTCGGGAAAATCGTTCCCTTTCCCACGATCCGTATACGTTTGAATGTCAATGCCAAAGTCGTGAAACTGGATCACACTTCCTTCCCCCTCTCCTTGAAACGAATGGAAATCTTCGTCCGAAACAATTCACAAAAAAATTAGCACATTCCTTCAGAAAAGGGGAGAGGGCTTTCTGAAAGAATGTGCAAAAAAATGGGCGTTTTATGCTGAAATAAAATGATAATTTACATTTACATTAGGGAAAAGGTGTCAGGCCATTTGTTTCCCTAAGGCTTTTTATATCGCTATCCACTCAAGCCTTCTTCTCTCATGATGCGAGCGACCGTCTCTTGACTCACATTTCGCACCCTCCCGACGAAAATCGGGAGGATTTTTTCATTCCGATGTCGAATGAATCCTTGACACACAAGGAACGTAAAGGAGTTTTTCTCTCATGAATGTGAAAGTCAAAGGGGTCTATCGTAATGGTTATTTGAATATAATAAGTGTTCTAGTCAAAAAACTCGACATCCCCCACTTGATTGACCATCTTGTGCCCGTCGATCCACAATGCCAAACGCGAGTCAGCGATGCCGTTCAAGCCATCCTTTACAATCTATTTGACGGCCGGCAAGCCCTGGTTCACTTAGAACGATGGGCTCAGGAGATCGATCTGGAGAAACTCATCCGTCCCGGTCTCCAGCCTTCCTGGTTGAACGACGATGCCTTGGCCCGTCATCTCGACCGCTTGTATGAGGCCGATATTCACAAGGTCATCAGCACTTGCTTGATTCACATTTATCGCAAAGAAGGCCTTTCCCTCCGAGCCTTTCACGCTGATACGACGGACAAGACGGTTTACGGAGCGTATGAATCGGCCTCATTAGAGGCTTTGCAGATCACACATGGCTACAACCGCCATCACCGTTGGCAAAAACAGATCGGCTTCGGGCTGGTCGGCAACGAGGATGGCATCCCGTTTTACGGCGATGTGCATGACGGCAATCTATCGGATAAGGCGTGGAATCCTGAGGTGCTGTCGCGGATCCACGAACAGTTCAAACAAGCCAAGATCGACGACGAATGGATTTACGTGGCTGATTCCGCTGCCATGACGAAAGACACCTTGGCGCAGACGAAAGCCGCCCATGCCTTTTTGATCACCAGAGGCCCTTCGTCGCTTCGGATCGTGAAACGGGCGCTCGCGGAGGCCGATTCGCCTCACATCCCGTGGAGCGAACCCTTTACCCTGGCGGAGAGAAACGGCGCCACGTACCGGGTATGGGAAACGGCCGCGACCTATGAAGGCCACCCGGTTCGGCTGATCGTCGTTGAATCGAGCGCGCTCGACCAGCGCAAAGGAAAGACGCTCGAAAAAGAGCGGGTCAAAGAAGCGGAGCTTCTTCGTGAGGAACAAGTCCGTTGGGAGCGCCACCCCTTCTCCTGCCGCGAAGACGCCGAACAAGCCTTGACGTCCCTCAAGGCGTCCCTTCGCCCTCGGTTTCATCGAGTGGAGGCCGCGGTCGAAGAGATCGTGCGTCCGAAAAAACGGCGAGGACGGCCGAAAAAAGGGGCGGAACCCGAGACGGAGACGCTGTACACCCTTCGCCTAAACGTCGAATTCGACCAACCGGCATGGGAACAGGCAAGACGGAAAGCGTCCCGGTTTGTCCTCGTCACGACCGTTCCGAAGGAATGGAAGGGCCAACAAATGGATGCCCAAGAGATCTTGAAGCTGTATAAAGGGCAAATCTCGGTGGAAATGAACTTCGCGTTTTTGAAAGATCCGTTTTTCACGGATGAGATTTATGTCAAAAAGCCAGAACGAGTTGCCGTATTGGGCTATCTATTTCTCTTGGCCTTGGCGATTTACCGCGTTTTTCAGCGCCGGGTGCGTCAGTTCATCACACCGGAACACCCGTTAAAAGGGGCTGGAGGCCGCAAGCTGACCCGGCCAACCGGGCAGGCGATTTTTCAGCTGTTTCAATATGTGAACGTCGTCCTGTTCCAGCTGCCGGATGGACGCATCCAACGCGCACTGGATCGCTCCCTCAACCCGGATCAGCGAAGGATTCTGCAGGGATTGGGCATGGATGAGAGCATCTACGTCTAACATGATACAGAACGACTAGCGATGGTAAAAAAAGGATTGCCATCGCTCGTTGTGTTGGTCAAAAAGTTATTCTGAAAAACTAAATAAAAAATCCTTTGTTTTGACCTTGTTAGGGTGCGAAATGTGAGTCTTGAGACACACGAATCCCTTGTTTGCGTAGTTCTTGCGTAATTTTTGGGCTTCCGTAAATCTTACGGGATTTTAGATACTCATTTCGAATTTGTTGAGTGAGTTGTTCTTTTCGTTCTTCTGTTTACTTTTCGCACGCTTGAGCCAGTCGTAATACCCACTTCTTGAAACACCGAAAATTTGGCACATCTTCACCACGCGAAATTCATTCGGTGTTGAAAAATGAATGCGTAAATTACTTCTAGTTTCTGGTGAAGATGCCTAATGTCTTTTTTAGGATCGCTAATTCCTTCTCCAACTCTTGATTGCGACGGCGTAACTCGATGATTTCTTGATTTTGTGGCTTGATGTTGCCTGAACCTACAAAGCTTGTTCCATTGCTTTCTTTGTATTCTTTGACCCAACGATGAAGAGTGTTGTAAGCCAAACCTAACTCTTTTTTGACACTTGGGCGATGGACTTGTCCCCCTCCAAGCATAACTCAACCGCTTGAATCTTGTATTCTTGATCAAATGTTCTCTTTTTCATGATTGGACACCTCGAACCTGGTTTTGTTAAGAGAAAGTGCGGAAAATTGTTTATATGGGCGGTTGCTTGATAAGTTAGCCATTTGATTGATACGATCTTAATACTAGACAAGACAAAATGCCTAAACAGAAGAGTTGTGGATACCATCCCCCTCTGCTCGTTTTTTGGAAACGAACAGAGGGGATTTATTGTGTCTAAAAAATAGCATTAATTTTTATTGATCTTTGATAAAATATTAACTAAAATATTTACTAAAGAAAAAGTTTAAGGAGGCCCTCTCATGATCCCTATCTTAAAACAGCAATTTATCGATCTTTTTAGCGGCTTAGGCGAAGGCATCCGCACTTTCTTCGCCCCCGGCCGCGTCAATTTGATCGGTGAGCATACGGATTACAACGGCGGGCATGTGCTGCCGTGCGCGCTCGAGATCGGCACGTATGCGCTTGTCCGGCAAACGGATGAGCCGTTTGTCCGCCTTTACTCCCAAAACTTCCCGGAAACGGGAGTGATCACTGTCTCTTACGATGACTTGTCATACCGGAGCGAGCACGGCTGGGCGAATTACCCGAAAGGGATCTTGGCTGCGTTTCAAGCGCTCAGCCCGCTGGAGACCGGATTGGACATTTTGTATTACGGCACGATCCCGAACGGCGCAGGACTGTCGTCATCCGCGTCGATTGAGCTCGTGACCGCGGTCATGCTCAACGAACTGTTCAGGCGCGGGCTTGACCAACTAGAACTTGTGAAAATGAGCCAAACCGTAGAAAATAAATACGTTGGGGTCAATTGCGGCATTATGGATCAGTTTGCCGTCGGCATGGGGAAACAAGATTGCGCCATTCTATTAAACTGCCAGACGCTCGAGTACCGCTATTTGCCGCTCGTGCTCAACGATTGTTCGATTGTCATCGCGAACACAAACAAAAAGCGCGGCCTGGCGGACTCGGCGTACAACGAGCGGCGGGCGACGTGCGAGGCGGCTCTTGCGAAGCTGCAAAGCGTGCGGAACATCGCCTCGCTCGGCGAGCTGACAAGCGCGGAACTGGCCCGTTATGCACATCTTCTTTCCCCGCTTGAACAAAAACGGGCCCGCCATGCGGTGACGGAAAACGAGCGGACGCTTGAAGCCGCCCGGGCGCTTGAGCGGGGAGACCTGATCCGCTTTGGCGAGTTGATGAAACAGTCGCATTTGTCGCTGCGCAATGATTACGAAGTGACAGGCGTTGAACTTGACACGCTCGTTGAAGCGGCATGGTCGCACGAAGGAACGGTCGGGGCGCGCATGACCGGAGCAGGATTCGGCGGCTGCACGGTGAACATTGTGAAAAAGGCATGCGTTCAAGATTTCATTGAACGGGTCGGAAACGCGTATGCCGAAAAAATCGGTTATGAAGCAAGCTTTTATGTCGTTGAAGTTGGTGACGGGGCGAGAGAACTCACGGAACTGGAGGAGATGAGCCGATGATTTTGGTTTGCGGAGGGGCAGGGTATATCGGCAGCCATGCGGTGTACCGTCTGCTTGAAAAAGGGGAGCGCGTGGTCGTGGTGGATAACTTGCAGACGGGGCACCGGGAGGCGGTTCACCCTGATGCGGTGTTTTGCCAAGGCGATATTCGCGACCGCGAGTTTTTGCGCGAGGTGTTTCGCCAGCACGACATTGAGGCGGTCATTCATTTTGCGGCGAACTCATTGGTCGGCGAAAGCATGGAAGAGCCGCTGAAATATTACGACAACAATGTGTACGGCACACAAGTGCTGCTTGAAGTGATGAGAGAATTTGGCGTCAAGCAAATCGTCTTTTCTTCAACCGCCGCGGTGTATGGGGAGCCGAAACAAATCCCGATCGTCGAAACCGACCCGACGGAACCGACGAACGCGTATGGAGAAACGAAGCTGGCGATGGAAAAAATGATGAAATGGGCGGACCGCGCCTATGGCATCCGCTCGATTTCGCTCCGCTACTTTAATGTCGCCGGGGCGTACGGCACGACAATCGGTGAGGACCACAACCCGGAGACGCATCTGATTCCATTGATTTTAAAAGTGCCGCTTGGCCAGCGCGAGGAAATTTCCGTTTTCGGCGATGACTACGACACGCCCGACGGCACGTGCATCCGCGACTACATTCATGTGCTTGATCTCGTCGATGCCCATTGGCTGGCGCTCGAGAAATTGCGGAGCGGGGCAGACAGCGATGTATACAATTTAGGCAACGGAAATGGATTTAGCGTCAAAGAAGTGATCGAAGCGGCTCGGCAAGTGACCGGACACCCGATCCCCGCCCGCGTCGTGGCGCGGCGCCCGGGCGATCCGGCGAGACTTGTCGCTTCATCGGAAAAAGCAAAGCGCGAGCTCGGCTGGGAGCCGAAATACTTGTCCATTACGGATATCGTCGCCTCGGCGTGGGAGTGGCACAAAGCGCGGCCAAACGGCTATCGGGGTGTGTAAACATGGAAACGATTTTTGCGGCGATTGAACAACTGATCCGTTATGCCGAGCAACGCGGCCTTTTAGCGCCGGAAGATGTGGTGTACGCGCGCAACCGCCTGCTGGCAACGCTCCGACTCACGGAATGGCAGCCGGCCGAGGTCAAGGACGTTCCCTTGGCCTCGCCGGCCCCGGTATTGGACGCTATGATTGATTGGGCGTATGAACAAGGATTGTTGGAAACGAATACAACGACCGAGCGCGATATATGGGATGCGAGACTGATGGACTGCGTCATGCCGCGGCCGTCGGAAGTGATCCGCGCCTTTTACGAGCGATACCGCCGCGACCCGCAGGAGGCGACGGACTGGTTTTATTCGTTGAGCCAAGCGTCCAATTACATTCAAACGGCGCGCATCGCCAACAATCAGCACTGGAAAGTGTCAACCATCTATGGAGAATTGGATATCACCATTAACTTGGCGAAGCCGGAAAAAGACCCGAAGGAAATCGCCAAATTAAAAGAGATGCCGTCATCCTCGTATCCAAAATGTGTATTATGCAAAGAAAACGAAGGGTATGAAGGAACGTGGCGTCATCCAGCCCGTTCCAATCACCGTGTCATCCCGATCACGTTATTGGATGAACAGTGGTATTTCCAATATTCTCCCTACGTGTACTATCATGAACATTGCATCGTCTTTTCCGCCGAACATGTGCCGATGAAAATGGAGCGGAAGACGCTTGAGCGTTTGCTCGATTTCGTCGAAAAGTTCCCGCACTATTTCATTGGCTCGAACGCCGATTTGCCGATTGTCGGCGGCTCGATTTTAGTGCATGACCATTTCCAAGGCGGGTGCTATACGTTTGCGATGGAAAAGGCGGAGATCGAAGAGTGTATCCCGCTTCCATCGTTTCCGTCGGTCACAGCCGGCATAGTGCGCTGGCCGATGTCCGTCATCCGTTTGACTGGACCAAAAGAGGACGTGTTGGATGCGGCTGCCTTTTTGTATGAAACATGGCGGACGTACAGCGACCCAAGTGTCGAGATTATGGCCTACAGCGGCGATGTTCCGCATAACACGATCACCCCGATCGCCCGGCGGCGCGGCGATTTGTTTGAGTTGGACATCGTTTTGCGCAACAATCGGACATCAGCGGAACATCCGTACGGCATTTTCCATCCGCATGAAGAATTGCATCATATTAAAAAAGAAAATATCGGCTTGATCGAAGTAATGGGGCTGGCGGTGCTGCCGGCACGGCTTGCCGTGGAACTGGAGACGCTGGCCGATTATCTCGTGCATCGGACAAAAAAAGAAGACTGGGACGAGTCGATGCATAAACATTGGGATTGGTGCGAAGCCATTTACTCGGCCTATCCGGACATCACGAAGGACAACGTCCATGACATTTTGCGGCACGAAGTCGGACAACGGTTTGTGACCGTGTTGGAACATGCCGGGGTGTTTAAGCGGGACAAGCGAGGGAAGGACGCGTTTCGCCGCTTTATGCAGCACGCTGTGGAGCGCATGTCGTCTCTTGTTTAAATGCGGCGAAAAAACGCGTTTCATATGAAACATAAGGAAGGGGATCGCAAACAGACTATGGCTACGTTAAAAGAAATCGCGGAAAAAGTCGGCGTTTCGGTCGCGACGGTGTCGCGCGTGCTTAATTACGATGCGACGCTGTCCGTTTCCGATGAAACGAGAAGGCGCATTTTTGAAGTCGCCCAAGAGCTGAACTACAAAACATTGCGGGGACGAAGCCAGCAAGCGCGCGAATCGTTTCGCTTCGGGCTCATTCACTGGTATTCGGAGCGCCAGGAAATCGATGATCCATATTATATGGCGATTCGCCTCGGAGTGGAAAAAGAGTGTTTTGACCGCGGCATCGAACTCGTCAAATTGTTTAAACAGCACGGCGCCTATCCGATCGAACGGATGGAGGCGCTCGATGGCATCATCGCCGTCGGAAAATTCGGGCCGAAGGAAGTCGAGGTTTTTGCCGCCGGGGCCAAACAAATTGTGTTTGTCGACTGTTCGCCTGATGAGCATCGGTTTGATTCAGTCGTCATCGACTTGCGTCAAGCGACGGTGACGGTGCTTGATTATTTGCTTCGGTTGGGGCATACGAAAATTGGCTATATCGGCGGCCGTGAATATGTCGACGGGGAAACGCCGATCCGCGATGAGCGCGAAGCGGCGTTTTACGAATATTTGTATGTCAAAGGACTGTATGATTCCCGCTATGTATGGATCGGTGCCTTCACTGCTGAAGATGGCTATCGGCTGATGAAAGAGGCTGTTTCAGGCGGCGACTTGCCGACGGCGTTTTTCATTGCCAGTGATTCGATGGCGATTGGCGCCCTGCGTGCGCTGCATGAAGCCGGGATCGCTGTTCCGGAAGAGGCGGCGATTGTCGGATTCAATGATATTCCGACGGCCGCATTTCTTCACCCGCCGCTTTCGACGGTGAAAGTATACACAGAGTTTATGGGTGAAACAGCGGTTGAGCTGCTCATCGAACGGTTGACGACGAAACGAGCGATTTGCAAAAAGGTCGTCGTGCCGACAGAGCTCGTCATCCGCTCAAGCAGCGAGGGCAACGAAAAGGGGAGCGGTCGATAAGCCGCTCCCTTCCGCATTAATGGAACTCGATATCAACGCGTTTTTTCGTTCCTGTCGTTGTTTTCGGGATATGAATGTCAAGCACGCCGTTTTTGTACGTCGCGCGAATGTTTTCCGTCGCCGCATCCGCCGGCAGGGCGATCGAACGCTGGAAGCGACCGAAGAAGCGTTCGCGCCGGTGCATTTGTTCTTCTCTTACATCGTGGTGGCGTTGAATCGTGCCGCTGATGGTCAACATGTTGTTCTGCGCGTCAATGTGCACATCCTCTTTCCGCTCCAGCCCCGGTAAATCGCACGAAACGACGTATTCGTTGGCCGTTTCATGCATGTCGATGCGCGGCATCCAGTGCTGCTCATCCATATGAGTGAACAGCGATGGAAAATCACTAGCAAAAAAGCGGTTCATATCCCGGCGAATCGATTCCAAGTGCCGGAACGGGTCATACGGAATTAACGCCATAACTGCCCTCCTCCTTAACAAGAAATGTTTTTTCGCTCAGTAGTGTGAACCGGATTCGTCTGTTTTATGTATGATTGGCTTGCAATTGTTCCATCACCGTCAAATACGCTTGAATGAGTGCTACTTTCATGCCATCCGGCAAGTCAGAAGCGGCCACCCGCTTAACGGCGTAATAAAACTTCACTTCGGACGATTGCCGCACGCGCGGATGCGTCCATTCATCGCGCAGCTCTTGCCTTATCGTTTCATACAAAAGAGTTTGGCTTTCTTGTTCATCAAGCGGTCCGGCCGCCAGCGAGCGGTTCGGCCAAAGGCGGCGGTAGCCGTCAAGCAATGCAGAAAATGGATAGGTCACGGCTGTTTCCCTCCTTAAAAATATGCATAGCGATCCTCGAGGTCTGCTCCTTGCAACATATTCTTTTTAAGAAATTATATCATACAGCAGTCGAAGCGATTCGGGAGGCCAAGTCGAATGTAGATAGTGGGGGCTGGTTTCGTTTGCTGTCTTTGTAAGTAAGGCAGCCCAACCGTGGGACGTACGGGGATGGCTTGGTTGACAGCCTGCCGTGGGGCGGATGTTCCCAAGAATCTCCCACCTCTAAGCGTTAGCGTAGGTGGGAGAGCGTTCAACCTAAAAAAGTAGTTGACATAAGGTGAGATAGTGTATAAAATAAAAATCGCCGCTTCGACGGAATGTCGGAGTGCAACGATCGAACAATCATGAAATAAAAAAACTATTGACAAATAGTTAACACTGCGTATAATGAATAATTGCCGCGACGAAATGCGAAATGAACGCGGTAATAATTAGAAGAGAATCAGTAGTTGACATTTTTGAAAGATTGTTTATAATAGTAACTGTTGTTCCTTGAAAACTGAACGAAACGAAGCGCGAAAGAAAAGCGGAGGCCGCTTTGGCCGAAGCTGGACAATCCGAAAAGCCAATCAACTTTCTTTGGAGAGTTTGATCCTGGCTCAGGACGAACGCTGGCGGCGTGCCTAATACATGCAAGTCGAGCGGACCAAATCGGAGCTTGCTCTGGTTTGGTCAGCGGCGGACGGGTGAGTAACACGTGGGCAACCTGCCCGCAAGACCGGGATAACTCCGGGAAACCGGAGCTAATACCGGATAACACCGAAGACCGCATGGTCTTTGGTTGAAAGGCGGCCTTTGGCTGTCACTTGCGGATGGGCCCGCGGCGCATTAGCTAGTTGGTGAGGTAACGGCTCACCAAGGCGACGATGCGTAGCCGGCCTGAGAGGGTGACCGGCCACACTGGGACTGAGACACGGCCCAGACTCCTACGGGAGGCAGCAGTAGGGAATCTTCCGCAATGGGCGAAAGCCTGACGGAGCGACGCCGCGTGAGCGAAGAAGGCCTTCGGGTCGTAAAGCTCTGTTGTGAGGGACGAAGGGGCGCCGTTCGAAGAGGGCGGCGCGGTGACGGTACCTCACGAGGAAGCCCCGGCTAACTACGTGCCAGCAGCCGCGGTAATACGTAGGGGGCGAGCGTTGTCCGGAATTATTGGGCGTAAAGCGCGCGCAGGCGGTCCCTTAAGTCTGATGTGAAAGCCCACGGCTCAACCGTGGAGGGTCATTGGAAACTGGGGGACTTGAGTGCAGGAGAGGAGAGCGGAATTCCACGTGTAGCGGTGAAATGCGTAGAGATGTGGAGGAACACCAGTGGCGAAGGCGGCTCTCTGGTCTGCAACTGACGCTGAGGCGCGAAAGCGTGGGGAGCAAACAGGATTAGATACCCTGGTAGTCCACGCCGTAAACGATGAGTGCTAAGTGTTAGAGGGGTCACACCCTTTAGTGCTGTAGCTAACGCGATAAGCACTCCGCCTGGGGAGTACGGCCGCAAGGCTGAAACTCAAAGGAATTGACGGGGGCCCGCACAAGCGGTGGAGCATGTGGTTTAATTCGAAGCAACGCGAAGAACCTTACCAGGTCTTGACATCCCCTGACAACCCAAGAGATTGGGCGTTCCCCCTTCGGGGGGACAGGGTGACAGGTGGTGCATGGTTGTCGTCAGCTCGTGTCGTGAGATGTTGGGTTAAGTCCCGCAACGAGCGCAACCCTCGCCTCTAGTTGCCAGCATTCAGTTGGGCACTCTAGAGGGACTGCCGGCGACAAGTCGGAGGAAGGTGGGGATGACGTCAAATCATCATGCCCCTTATGACCTGGGCTACACACGTGCTACAATGGGCGGTACAAAGGGCTGCGAACCCGCGAGGGGGAGCGAATCCCAAAAAGCCGCTCTCAGTTCGGATTGCAGGCTGCAACTCGCCTGCATGAAGCCGGAATCGCTAGTAATCGCGGATCAGCATGCCGCGGTGAATACGTTCCCGGGCCTTGTACACACCGCCCGTCACACCACGAGAGCTTGCAACACCCGAAGTCGGTGAGGCAACCCGCAAGGGAGCCAGCCGCCGAAGGTGGGGCAAGTGATTGGGGTGAAGTCGTAACAAGGTAGCCGTACCGGAAGGTGCGGCTGGATCACCTCCTTTCTAAGGACGAAAAGCGGAGGCCGCCCGCTTATCGGCGAGGTGCGCTGGAGGGCCTGCGAGCGGGCTTAGCCCGCCGCAGCAGGACCGAAGCGTCGCGAGCCGATGGCGGCCGGAGCTAGACAATCCGAAAAGCGGAGGCCGTAATGGCCAACCTACCAATCCATCGCGCTTCTGTTTCGTTCAGTTTTGAAGGAATGAGGATTCCTTCAGTTGCTTTGCGTCTGCGTCTACAAGTGAATTCAGAGAAGCTGGATTCCTCGACGCAAAGCTGCAAGGAAGCTGTTTCAACGTAGTTGCTTTGCATCTGTGCCTGCGTCTGCTAGCAGGTTCAGGGAAGCAAGATTCCTCGGCACAAGACTGCAGAGAAGTGAATTCAATGAAGTAGTCTCGTTTGCGTCTGCGTCTACAAGCGGATTCGGAGAAGCCGAATTCCTCGACGCAAACCAGCGAAGAAGCGAATTCAAAGGAGCTACTTCGTTCCTTGAAAACTAGATAACCGATTAACATAAGGAAGAAGCCGAGAGCGCAATAGGTTAAGCTAGAAAGGGCGCACGGTGGATGCCTTGGCACTAGGAGCCGATGAAGGACGGGGCAAACGCCGAAACGCTTCGGGGAGCTGTAAGCAAGCGTTGATCCGGAGATGTCCGAATGGGGGAACCCACTGTCCGTAATGGGGCAGTATCCATGCCTGAATCCATAGGGCATGGAGGGCACACCCGGGGAACTGAAACATCTTAGTACCCGGAGGAGAAGAAAGCAACCGCGATTCCCTGAGTAGCGGCGAGCGAAACGGGAACAGCCCAAACCAAGAGGCGTGTCCTCTTGGGGTTGTAGGACCGCTCACGATGGGAGTGAGAAAGGGACGGGGTAGACGAACCGGTCTGGAACGGCCGGCCAGAGAAGGTGAGAGCCCTGTAGTCGAAACTTCGTTCCCTCCCGAGCGGATCCTGAGTACGGCGGGACACGAGGAATCCCGTCGGAAGCAGGGAGGACCATCTCCCAAGGCTAAATACTCCCTAGTGACCGATAGTGCACCAGTACCGTGAGGGAAAGGTGAAAAGCACCCCGGGAGGGGAGTGAAAGAGAACCTGAAACCGTGTGCCTACAAGTAGTCAGAGCCCGTTGATGGGTGATGGCGTGCCTTTTGTAGAATGAACCGGCGAGTGACGATGGCGTGCGAGGTTAAGCCGGAGAGGCGGAGCCGCAGCGAAAGCGAGTCTGAACAGGGCGTCAAGTACGTCGTCGTCGACCCGAAACCAGGTGATCTACCCATGTCCAGGGTGAAGGCCGGGTAACACCGGCTGGAGGCCCGAACCCACGCACGTTGAAAAGTGCGGGGATGAGGTGTGGGTAGGGGTGAAATGCCAATCGAACTTGGAGATAGCTGGTTCTCCCCGAAATAGTTTTAGGGCTAGCCTCGGGTTTAGGAGTCTTGGAGGTAGAGCACTGATTGGGCTAGGGGCCCAAAACGGGTTACCGAACCCAGTCAAACTCCGAATGCCAATGACTTATGCCCGGGAGTCAGACCGCGAGTGATAAGATCCGTGGTCGAGAGGGGAACAGCCCAGACCGCCAGCTAAGGCCCCGAAGTGCACGTTCAGTGGAAAAGGATGTGGAGTTGCCGAGACAACCAGGATGTTGGCTTAGAAGCAGCCACCATTTAAAGAGTGCGTAATAGCTCACTGGTCGAGTGACTCTGCGCCGAAAATGTACCGGGGCTAAACGTGCCGCCGAAGCTGCGGGATGACCGTTGGTCATCGGTAGGGGAGCGTTCTAAGGGCAGAGAAGCCAGACCGGAAGGACTGGTGGAGCGCTTAGAAGTGAGAATGCCGGTATGAGTAGCGAAAACAGAGGTGAGAATCCTCTGCGCCGAAAGCCTAAGGGTTCCTGAGGAAGGTTCGTCCGCTCAGGGTTAGTCGGGACCTAAGCCGAGGCCGAAAGGCGTAGGTGATGGACAACAGGTGGAGATTCCTGTACCACCTTCTTCCCGTTTGAGCGATGGGGGGACGCAGGAGGATAGGGCGAGCAGGCGGCTGGAAGAGCCTGTCCAAGCCGTGAGGCTGATCCGCAGGCAAATCCGCGGATCATAAGGCCAAGCGGTGACGGCGACGGATGGATCCGGAAGTCCCCGATTTCACACTGCCAAGAAAAGCCTCTAGCGAGGGAAGAGGTGCCCGTACCGCAAACCGACACAGGTAGGCGAGGAGAGAATCCTAAGGCGCGCGGGAGAACTCTCGTTAAGGAACTCGGCAAAATGACCCCGTAACTTCGGGAGAAGGGGTGCTCTTTGGGGTGAAGAGCCCTGAAGAGCCGCAGTGAAAAGGCCCAAGCGACTGTTTATCAAAAACACAGGTCTCTGCGAAGCCGAAAGGCGACGTATAGGGGCTGACACCTGCCCGGTGCTGGAAGGTTAAGGGGAGCGCTTAGCGGAAGCGAAGGTGCGAACCGAAGCCCCAGTAAACGGCGGCCGTAACTATAACGGTCCTAAGGTAGCGAAATTCCTTGTCGGGTAAGTTCCGACCCGCACGGAAGGTGTAACGACTTGGGCGCTGTCTCAACGAGAGACCCGGTGAAATTATACTACCTGTGAAGATGCAGGTTACCCGCGACAGGACGGAAAGACCCCGTGGAGCTTTACTGCAGCCTGATATGGAATTTTGGTATCGCTTGTACAGGATAGGTGGGAGCCTGGGAAGCCGGAGCGCCAGCTTCGGTGGAGGCGACGGTGGGATACCACCCTGGCGGTATTGAAATTCTAACCCGCACCCCTTAACGGGGTGGGAGACAGTGTCAGGTGGGCAGTTTGACTGGGGCGGTCGCCTCCCAAAAGGTAACGGAGGCGCCCAAAGGTTCCCTCAGAATGGTTGGAAATCATTCGGAGAGTGCAAAGGCACAAGGGAGCTTGACTGCGAGACGGACAGGTCGAGCAGGGACGAAAGTCGGGCTTAGTGATCCGGTGGTTCCGCATGGAAGGGCCATCGCTCAACGGATAAAAGCTACCCCGGGGATAACAGGCTGATCTCCCCCAAGAGTCCACATCGACGGGGAGGTTTGGCACCTCGATGTCGGCTCATCGCATCCTGGGGCTGTAGTCGGTCCCAAGGGTTGGGCTGTTCGCCCATTAAAGCGGTACGCGAGCTGGGTTCAGAACGTCGTGAGACAGTTCGGTCCCTATCCGTCGCGGGCGGAGGAAATTTGAGAGGAGCTGTCCTTAGTACGAGAGGACCGGGATGGACGCACCGCTGGTGTACCAGTTGTCCCGCCAGGGGCACCGCTGGGTAGCTATGTGCGGACGGGATAAGCGCTGAAAGCATCTAAGCGTGAAGCCCCCCTCAAGATGAGATTTCCCACCGCGTGAAGCGGGTAAGATCCCTCGAAGATGACGAGGTCGATAGGTCCGAGGTGGAAGCGTGGCGACACGTGGAGCTGACGGATACTAATCGATCGAGGGCTTAACCTAGTGAGAAAAAGTGAAAAGCGCCGCGATTAGCTCTCGAAGCCAAATGTTCTTCACCCGCTGGGGTGCTTGCACCCCGAGGGGGAAGGTTATTTGGCAGAAGAGAGCTAGGCGCTGGAACTGGACAGCAAGAAAAGTGGAGGCCGCCCGCTTATCGGCGAGGTGCGCTGGAGGGCCTGCGAGCGGGCTTAGCCCGCCGCAGCAGGACCGAAGCGTCGCGAGCCGATGGCGGCCGGAACTAGACAGCGAAAAGCGCAGGCGAGCGGCTTCTTCCGACGGTTATCTAGTTTTGAAGGAATGAATTCTTCTCATGATGCGGAAGTAGTTCAGTGGTAGAACACCACCTTGCCAAGGTGGGGGTCGCGGGTTCGAGTCCCGTCTTCCGCTTTTCCATCATGCGCTCGTAGCTCAATTGGATAGAGCATCTGACTACGGATCAGAAGGTTAGGGGTTCGAATCCTCTCGAGCGCGTTTATTAACTAACTTCAAAAAAAGATATTGACAAAAAAAACAATTAGCGATTATATTTTTATTGCAGTCGTTTCTAAGACAAGTCCTAATGATATTGATCATGCGGGTGTAGTTTAATGGTAAAACCTCAGCTTCCCAAGCTGAAGTCGTGGGTTCGATTCCCATCACCCGCTTTCCTTTATTTTATCGTGAATATCGTATGGATATTGTTCCAGCAGCTCAGCTGGATAGGGCAACGAGCAAAGTCATCTTCGAAATGGCTACGAGTTGTCCCGACGCACCAAGCTTCCTTGAGTAGGCTTGTAGAGGAAGGGACAGCGGAATAATGAGAGTGTCATGATTGCTATGTCCCAGTAGCTCAGTAGGATAGAGCAGCGGCCTTCTAAGCCGTCGGTCGGGAGTTCGAGTCTCTCCTGGGACGCCATTTCCATACGAAAAGAACGCGCAAAAGGCGTTGGAACGAAGTTCCCTGATCGCTAGAAGTCCTATATGCGAGAGGGGGATTTTTTATTTGGTTATAAGAGCCGACAGTAGGAATATTGGCGTGTTCTGTCGATGATGTCCCAGTAGCTCAGTAGGATAGAGCAACGAGCAAAGTCATCTTCGAAATGGCTCCGAGTTGCCCCGACGCATCCATCTTCTTCGAGTAAGCTTGTAGAGGAAGGGGCATCGGCCCTAAGTGTAAATTATCATTTTATTTCAGCATAAAACGCCCATTTTTTTGCACATTCTTTCAGAAAGCCCTCTCCCCTTTTCTGAAGGAATGTGCTAATTTTTTTGTGAATTGTTTCGGACGAAGATTTCCATTCGTTTCAAGGAGAGGGGGAAGGAAGTGTGATCCAGTTTCACGACTTTGGCATTGACATTCAAACGTATACGGATCGTGGGAAAGGGAACGATTTTCCCGACGTGAACCAATGCCCCCACTGTCCATCCCGCCGCCCCTTGCATCGTCACGGATACTACCAACGCTATGCGTTGACGGCAGAGGGGGAGTATCGCCTTTGGATCGCACGATATCGCTGTCAAGAGTGCCGTAAAACCGTGAGTGTGCTGCCTTCTTTTCTCCTCCCGTATGTTCAATATACACGGCCGGTCATCTGGCAAGCGGTCAAAACGTGGCTCGAAACGCCAAGGCGAGGAGCGAAGACCAAACAGGTTGTTTTTCCCACCAAGGAGGTCATCTTGTTTTATGTCCGACGATTTTTACGGAATCTTTCCCGCTTGCATCACGCGGCGGTGAGAAGGTGGGGGATCATCGGCCCTGTGGGGAACGCAAGAACAGAACGGGCGGTTTGGTGGATGCAGACCTTGGAGGGACGGGGGGTGGGCTCGATCATCCAAGACCTGTGGACAAACGAGAGGTGGCATCCGTTTGCGGATCAAATTGCTTCCTGATTTTCTACTTAACACCAAAAACGGAGATGGTTGATGTTCCCACAAACCCTTCCTCTCGACGAATCTCGAGCCGTTTCGTAAGATAGGAGGCAGAGGGACCGGAACGGTCCAACATCACAGGGAGACAGGGAGGAGATCCGGATGGATGAATCGATGAGACACGACATCGCGCTGTTTCGGTACGGGCTGATCGCTCCGTTGGTGAATGGCCAGGTGGAGCCCAAAGTGTATTTGAATGAGGTGGGCGGGCGAGTGCATTCGATTCCTCATCAAGGGGACAAGCCCATTGCGGCGAAGACGATTCTGGATTGGTGCGCCCGATACAAAAAAGGGGGCTTCGACGCCTTGAAGCCGAAGCGCCGTTCGGACCGCGGCCGCTCCAGACGTCTGTCCCCCGATGATGAGGATCATATTCTAGCATTGAGGAAGGAACATCCCACCATGCCCGTGACCCTATTCTACGAACAACTCACCAAGCAGGGGGACATTCCCACCACCCTCTCATACTTTACTATATACCGATTGTTGAAAAAACACAACCTGGTGGGAAAAGAAATCTTGCCGATGCCGGAGCGAAAGCGTTTTGCGTATGACCAGATCAATGAGCTATGGCAAGGGGACTTATCCCATGGACCCACGATTCGCGTCCATGGGAAAGCCCAGAAAACGTTTTTGATCGCGTATATCGATGACTGCTCGCGGTTGGTGCCGTATGCCCAATTTTTCCCTTCGGAGAAATTTGACGGGCTGCGGATCGTCACAAAGGAAGCGGTGCTTCGTTGCGGGAAGCCGAAACGCATTTACTCGGACAACGGGAAAATTTATCGATCCGAGGTGCTGCAGTATGCGTGCGCCGAGATGGGGATTACGCTCATCCACACTCAGCCGTATGACCCGCAAAGCAAAGGGAAAATCGAACGGTTCTTCCGCACCGTACAGACGCGGTTTTATCCGCTGTTAGAGCTGAATCCGCCGAAGTCGCTTGACGAGTTGAACGAGCGTTTTTGGAAGTGGCTTGAAGAAGAGTATCATCGAAAACCGCACGCCTCACTGGACGGAAAAACGCCGCATGAGGTGTTTCAGTCCCAAGTGGAACGAGTGGTGTGGATCGAAGACATCGATTGGCTGGACGCGATTTTTCTGAAACGGGAGCACCGCAAGGTGAAAGCCGATGGCACGATCACCCTGAATAAACAGCTATACGAAGTGCCGCCTCGGTTCATTGGGCAATCGATTGAGCTCCGCTATGACGAACGAGGCGTCTATGTGTACGAAGATGGCAAACGGGTGGCGGAAGCCATTCGGGTGCGTTTGGAGGATAACGCCTATGTGAAGCGCCACCGGTCGCCGTTTGCGGCGGTTTCGGCGAAGGAGGGCGAACAGGATGTATAAAACGTTTTATTCCCTCTCGCGGGAGCCGTTTGCGAAAGAAACAGATCCGTCCGAGGCGTATCAAGGGGCGGCGTTTCAAGAAGCGCTGCGGGCGCTGGAGTACGTGAAACGAACCCGGGGGATCGGGCTGTTGATCGGAGAGCCGGGGGCGGGCAAGACGTTCGCCCTTCGGGCGCTGAAAGAGTCATTGAATCCATCATTGTATCATGTCGTCTACTTTCCGTTATCCACCGGAGGCGTGATGGATTTTTACCGTGGACTGGCCTTGGGATTAGGAGAGGAACCGAAGTACCGCAAGGTAGATCTCTTCCGCCAAATCCAGCAGGCGATCGAGCGATTGCATCATGAACGACGGATCACGCCGGTGTTCATTTTGGACGAGATGCATTTAGCAAAGGATGCCTTTTTACAAGACATCGCCATCTTGTTCAACTTTGAGATGGATTCAACCAACCCATTTGTCTTGATTTTGGCCGGGTTGCCTCATTTACAGGGGAAGCTGCGGCTCAATCAGCACCGCCCTCTCGACCAGCGGATCATCATGCGATACCGGATGGGGCCGCTGGAGAAGGAAGAGGTGGCGGGCTACATCGAGCATCGGATGAAACAGGCCGGGGCCAAGCATCCGATCTTCACCCCATCGGCGTTAGAGGCAATTGCCCTGCAATCACGTGGTTGGCCCCGTGTCATCAACACGTTGGCCACGACGTGCCTGCTGTACGGGCATCAGCTGAAAAAGGACGTCATTGACGAAGAAGTGGTGCGCATGGCTGCAGAGGAAATGGGGTATTAGCACGAAAGGGGCCAAATCGGCCTCTTTTGTGCTTTCTCTTTTCCATCGGTCCATCAGGCGCGCTGGAAATCTTCATCTGAAAGAGCGTGCAAATGTTCCGAAAGAATGTGCAAAATCCGCAATAATCCGCAAAAATTTTGCACATTATTTCAGAATCCATCTGAAATAATTTGAAAAAGGGATTCTGAAATAATGTGCTAATTTACACTAAGCCGTCGGTCGGGAGTTCGAGTCTCTCCTGGGACGCCATTTCCATACGAAAAGAACGCGCAAAAGGCGTTGGAACGAAGTTCCCTGATCGCTAGAAGTCCTATATGCGAGAGGGGGATTTTTTATTTGGTTATAAGAGCCGACAGTAGGAATATTGGCGTGTTCTGTCGATGATGTCCCAGTAGCTCAGTAGGATAGAGCAACGAGCAAAGTCATCTTCGAAATGGCTCCGAGTTGCCCCGACGCATCCATCTTCTTCGAGTAAGCTTGTAGAGGAAGGGGCATCGGCCCTAAGCCGTCGGTCGGGAGTTCGAGTCTCTCCTGGGACGCCACTTACATACGATTCGTTCGGGTTAAAATCCTCAAAACCCTTGATACGACCGCGTTTGCGGTCGTTTTTCATTTTTTGGGAATCTCGAAAAAAACGATAGGATCCGAAAAAATTTTGCACGAATTTTGCGCGGTGATCACAGGGCATTATAGAGTTCCATCATGGTTTGATCTACCTGCCGCGATTCTTTTTGTTCCTTCTCGTCTATGATGTGAGAGTAGAAATCTTCATTTGAAAGAGCGTGCAAACGTTCCAAAAGAATGTGCAAAATCCAGAATAATCCGTAAAAATTTTGCGCATGATTTCCGAATCCTCCTGAAATAATTTGAAAAAGGGATTCTGAAATAATGTGCTAATTTACATTAGGATATTATGAAGAGAATGTTAATTATATTTGAATTATAATTCTAAATATTGAGCAAAAAAACGATTAGTGTTAGTATTTGTATTGAAGGAAATATTAAGTATTTTTAGGAGATGGTTCTATGTTAACTAAGACAGGAATTGTTCTAGATCAGGTCGAAATAAATAGGAGAATAAAAGAAAAAAATTTGAAAAATTGGGAATTAGAATGTTATCAAAGTTTTAGAGATAATATTCTAGATAAGGAACATCCTTATCCTTGTTATTTTGCAGTAGAAGCTGAGAAAAAAGGTTTGTCACGATATATTTTTGTACAGTCGACAACTGAAGATGAATTATTAAGACTACGAGACGGTTTATATGAATACATTAAGACATATAGAAACATTGGGAAACGAACTACTTTAGTAACATTTTTTAAACCTCCGAAAGAAGTTGTGTATGCAGAATATTACAAAGGACAGTTTTGGAAAGTGTTACAATTTTTAATGGAGCATGATCCAGAACCATGGCCTAGAGACATTCCAACAGACCCAAATCATCCTAAATGGGAGTATTGTTTTGGGGGAGAACCTATTTTTGTTGTCTGCAGAGCTCCTATTTATCATGCAAGAAAAAGCAGATACACGTCTAATGGGCTTGAAATTACTTTCCAACCGAGAGGTACGCTTGATGATATAACAGGAGATACTCCAAGAGGTCAACAAGTAAGAGAAATGATTAGAGCCAGATTAAAACAATACGATGCAATTCCTCCTCATCCAGATATAGGAGATTATGGAGCCCCTGACAAAAGAGAATGGAAACAGTATATATTACCTGATACAAATGAAGAAAGTGTGATGAGGTGTCCATTAAAAAAGGAGCATTCCCGTTAGGAGCTTTTCCGGGGACTTGATCAAAAAAAGCCCTCTTGGTATGATGCAGGGGTGTCAAACACATCACTCACCATACCAAGGAGGACTTCAAATGAATTGTACACAAAACTATAAAATTGATCAAGTAACCGAACAAACGCTTGTCGTGGGAATCGATATCGCGAAACGAACCCACTACGCCTGCTTCGTGGATGACCGAGGACGCGTGCTTCGCAAATCGTTCCCGATCTTCCAGTCGAAAGAGGGCTTTCGCCAGCTGTATGAAGCGATTCAAGGGAGAGATTAATATATGCTAAGTAGTTTTTTTGCTTCGGTTCTTCTTGGCTTATCTTTATCAATTCCGATTGGTCCTATTAACATAGAAATGGTGAAGCGGGGAATAAAGTACGGATTTTTTCATTCATGGGTTGTCGGATTGGGAGGAATGTCAGCGGATATAGTACTAATGTTTGCCATCTTTTTTGGCTTATCCGTTTTTTTGACAAAATCTGTTGTACAGCTCATCATGTGGTTTTCTGGTTTCTTCATTTTGTGTTATTTGGGTTATGATAGCATAAAGGAGGCATTTAAAAAGGTTGAAATAACCGGAGAGGTTAACAAAGAAGGTTTATTCAAATCATATCTTTCTGGCTTCTTTATAGCTATATCGAATCCACTTAATATTGTTTTTTGGGTTAGCATCTATGGATCTGTATTAGCGATGGAATTGAATTCTATTGAAAGGTATCATGCACTTGCTAAAAGTAGTGCGATATTTCTGGGGATCGCATTATGGGATTTTACAGTAGCACTCTCTGTACATTTGGGAAGAAAAATGATAAGTCAAAAGTGGCTAAAATGGTTATCTGTTGCGGCAGGGATTTCTTTGATTGGATTTGGTATAAGCTTTGGATATAGAGCCTTTAAAACGTTTCTACATATGATATAATTTTTGGCTGTTTATTGCAAAATAAAAATGCAGAGATCTGCAGAGAATTTGGCTTAGGCCAACTTTACATGGAGAGGGGGGCGTGATAGCCTTTTTAGGCATAGCCAGCCCTTGATATTGCTGGCTTCCTGGCTTTTTCATCACGCCCCCAGAGGCTCCATGTCAAGTTGTAATTCTCTGCACTTTTCGTTGCGAAACTCTGTATTTTTTCTTTGCAGAAAACAATTTTTGGCATCAAAAGATACCTCGATCAATACGATTACTTGATTGTGTTCTGTTTGAATTTCCCATACTTTTGGCCACGCTAGATATGCGAACATCGGATATTTGTAGGTATCAAGACGGAAAGGTTTATAACGTCAGAGATTATCAGCCAGGGACGAACGCGCCTCCATTTCATGTGCGCTGCCGAACGACGACGATTCCGCATTTTGATGAATCGGAATACACAAACGGCGAAAAACGCCAGTCGATGAATGGGGTGGTGGATTCCGTTTCGTACGAAGAGTGGTATAATAAGCATATCAGAGGGCATAAGCTAGAGGTAAAGGATCCTAATGTTTATTCAGCACAATATCTTCAAAAAATGAACAAAACGTTTGAATACTTTAAAGAAAAAGGATTTATATTTAGAAGACCGGTGAAAAACGGCTGTCACGAGCAAATCAGCGGCATTTCGCCAAAAAAGAAGGCTGATTTCGCAAGGTTTTTCTAATTGAGAAACAGCTGGGACTAGCAGTATTTTGTACTCAATCACCAGCCCTTTAGAGAACATGCAGTTAACCGAGCTTTGGGCCAAAAACAAGGAAAAGGAAAAAGAGCCTTTACAAGTGAAAATGTCTTGGATGTACTCAAGACAGGTAAAAAATATCATCAGGCAGAAGGGAACAAAACGGTGTATTTTAAAGACGGTATAGCTGTCATACAAGCTAATGATACTGGCGAAATTGTTAGTATTGTTACTAGAAGCCTGGTGAAAAACGGGGCGTTGCGGGCAAATCAACGGCGTTGGATCAGAATCGCAAGCCCGTTTGGCAAAGTTTCTCTAATTGAAAAATAGGTGGGGCCCTCAATCTTCTTTACTAAATCACCAGCTTTCTAGAAAGAAACCAAAAAAAGATTGGAGGGAAATCGATGGATGATTTGTTGCGGTGCATCGAAGACTATCTTGAAGGAAATTTGCCGCCAGAGCAATTTTCTTATGATTTTCCTGCTATATATGCATCTTATTTCGATGATGGAGATTTAGACGAAAAGTACATCGACGCGTTTGATGATATTTCGGAAGCGTGCGGCTGGTATGAGCCTAACCCTCTTCATAGAGAGGATGATGATGAGTATATCGGAGAAGAAGAGCTGAGGAACAAAGTAGAGGAAAAATATCAAACGATTAAGAAATTGTTGACGAGAAGCACTTAACCTACTCGAATGGTTACGTGCTTTTTTATTTTCCCTCGTCTTTTTAGCATTTGTAGACGTAAAAGAACAAAGTGGTTCGTGGCCGTAACCACCATTGAAAGTTCCTTTGGTTGGCCTCATCGCATATTGGGTCGAATTTTGTCTTGCAAATGAAAACAAATTGAAACGTTCCTTTCGGCGAAAGTTTGTTAAAATGTATAGGATAGAAATAAAATTAGAAAACGTGCCATACAATGAACATGCATGGCAAATATACGAGTCAGGTGATCGACATGGGGTTTGAACAGCAACTTGTTCATAAAACATTTTACGAGACGCTCGTCGAGGCGGGAGAACGCGACGTTGTCAGCGCGCTTGGCGATATGTTTTTCACGGCGCATCGGGATGGCGCTGATTTGTCGTCGATTCGCTTTGCCCAAGGGGAAGTGTATTTCCACCGCCGCGACTACGAAGCGGCGATCTTGAAATGGGAACAAGTCCATCACGACGATTTGCGCCCGTGGGCGCAAAAAAATATCGCCGACAGCTACTATGAGCTTGGACGGCTCGAGCTGGCCGAGGAGCTGTACCGTTCGATTGAGACGGAAAGCGAAACGTTGCATGCGGAAATCATTTTGCGCCTGTTTTTGCTCTACCGTGAGTTGGTGGAAAACGCGAAAGCGGATGATATGATTAAGCGCGGCGTGACGTTGTATCCGGATTATCCGAACATGACCGAATGGGCGCGCGCCTTTTTCGAGGAGCAAGGTGATTGGGAAAGCGCCGTCGAGCTTGCTTTAGGAGAGGCGGTGCGGACGTCGGCGCGCCGCTGGGCGGACATTTTGACCGGTTATGTGGAACAAGGACATGCGCGAACGATGGCGCCTGCGCGGTTTTCACGCTGCCTGGCGCTGTTGTACGAAACGGATCGGGTGAAGTTTGAACGGCTTGTGCAGGCGCTATGGAACGGTTATCGGGATGGTGACCTCTATTTTTCGTGGCTCGCAGAGTGGAACCGCCTCTATGATGAGTTGTCGATCGGCCGCGACTACGACTGGAAGCGAATTCCCGGCCTTTTAGGGGAAGCCTATGCAGGATTGATGAAAGGGCCGTACCGATTGAAAGAGTTGGTGGAAGTGGTGCCACCGCTTGTCAAAAGCTGGGTGAGTTTAGCCGACGGTCCGGAGACAGCGGTGGCCGCGGCTGCCTTGTTGGCGTGGAGTGAGAAATTTCCTGAGGCGTTTGAAGAAGAGACGGTCAACGACGCCGCTAAGCGGCTCGTCCATGCGAAACGGCAAGCTGGGGAAGCGGGTGTGTCGCTATTTGAAGAAATTGCCGATTGGGCGGAAGAGCAGCGGGCGGGCTCGCATTTCCGCTTCCGCTGGTTCGTGCGGCAACTGTCCGATTCGCGGACGCATTTCGTTTTGGTCGCTGGGGCGTCGCGCCATGAGCGGTTGGCGTTTTTGCGGACGTTGGTCGGCGAGGCAGCGTTGGCGGCGCCATCTGCGCCGGTGCTTGCGTGGAGAAACGGCGGGGAGATGGAAGTGGCGAAAATCAGCGACGACCAGTTTACCGTTTTTTCGAGCATTGACGAATTTCAACAGGCAACGGGCGGCCGCGGAAGCCGATTCTCCGATGACGCTGTCATTGAATGCACGGCGCCGTTTTCACTCGTGCCGCAAGGGATTGTCTTGTTGGATATCGGCCCGCTCGGCGGACGCGCTTCATCCGACCATGAAGCGCTTGTGTCGTTTTCGCTTGCTGACAGCATTCTTTTTCTTCTCAACGGCGAGGATCCGTTTTCTAGCGCCGATGAACAGTTGATGCTGCAGCTTCGCGAGCGGGCGCCGTCTGCGCCGATGTACGTTTTGCTTCCTCCGGGCGACGGGATGGTGGATGAAGAGGAGACGGCGAGAATCGTTGAGGAAGTGGAAGCGCACGTTCGTACGATCGTTCCGGAAGCCAATGTCATGGTCTATTCGCCGCATGCGCCAAGCCGCAAGCAGCAGCAAGCCCTCGTCGGCTGGCTTGAGGAGATGCGCCGATGCGTGTCCCCTGTCCGCCGCGAGGAAGCGATTTTAACGACGATCCGCCAGTTCATCGCTCATTTGTTCCGGCAGCGGGCCGAGGCGGAAAGCCGACTGGCGGAGCTGGTCGTATGGAAAAAAGAAATGGCGGCCAAACTGAGTGGCGCCATCCATCAGCTTGGCGACCTGCAAGAGGAGAAAACGGCCAAAACGGCAAAGTCGTTCCACACCGTCTTGGCGGAAATGCGGGGCGAGCTGTTGACGGCGATTCCCGATCTGTTGCGCAGCATGGCGGATCTTGTGAGCGAAGACAGCGATTTTTCCCGCTTGCATCTTGAACTGAACAACAAAGCGAACGAACGGCTTCGCGCTTACCTTGCTGAAGAGGCGTTGCCAAAGCTGCGCCGCGCCATGGAACAGTGGATTGCAGCGACGGAAGACGAATTCAACGAATGCCAGGTGTTTTTGCATGAAATGGGCGAAGGGTTTAACGCCATGTTCGGCCAGGAACGGCTCAAGCTCGAATGCGATTTTCGCATTCTCGCCGATTGGCGGCGCGATATGGATCGGTTGATCAACGGGGTGCAAGTGGGCAAGGTGAACGTTTTCTTGCGGAGAACGCCAAGCCAGCTGCTGTTGAAAGGGGCGGGCAAACTGCTCGGTGCCTTTGCGCAAAACAAGGCGATGCTGGCGCAAAAGTATAAGCAGTTGATCCAGACGCAAGATTACGCTGAGGTGGTGGAGGCGATCATCCAGCAGTTGCTGCTGCCGTTTGAATGGTTTGCCAAATCGCTTGAGCGTGATGTCACTCAATTTTTCCATGCGCCATTGACGGCGCTCGATGAAACGTTGAAACGGCTGGAGCTGGAGATCGCTGCCCAGGAAGGCGAGCTCAAACATATGCGCAAAAACCCTGAGGCGTACCGCGACCCGCTCGTGCTCTTTGGCATTCGTTTGCGGCAATGCGAGCAGCTGGCGCAGGCGGCATCTGCCGCTGTGCACTTGCTGCAGGACGAAAACAAACCAATCCGTTCGGTCTAATGGTTCCGTGCAAAACCGTGTTTGAACGAAATAAGGCTGCGCCAACGGTCGGATCTGGCCGCTCGTTTGGCGCAGCCTTATTGTTTAGAGCTGGCGAAACCGATTACGCCAGTTCGAATGCCCAGTTGCCGCTGCGGAAAATCGGCTCGCGCTTCCCGTCTTTCGTCACGCCGTCAATGTTCAGATCAGCTGAGCCGATCATAAAGTCGACGTGGACGAGGCTGTCGTTGACGCCGCGACGGTCGAGTTCGTCTTTGGACAATGAAGCGCCGCTCTTGATATTGGTCGGATACGCCTTGCCGAGCGCCAAATGGCAAGCGGCGTTTTCGTCAAACAGCGTGTTGTAAAAAATGAGATTGGACAGCGACACCGGCGATTGGTGCGGCACGAGGGCGACTTCCCCGAGGCGGCGCGCCCCGTCATCGGTGTCAAGCAAGTGCTTAAGCGTCTCATATCCTTGTTCGGCGCTGAAGTCGACGACTTGACCGTCTTTGAACGTGAGCGTAAACCCATCGATCACGTTGCCGTTGTAATTGAGCGGCTTCGTGTTGCGCACCGTGCCGTTGACGCCGTCTTTATGCGGCATGGTAAACACTTCTTCGGTCGGGATGTTGGGATTGAAGCGCACGCCGCTTTGACTCGTCGCCGCGCCGCCGTGCCAGACGTGCCCGTCGACGAGCTCGACCGTGAGATTGGTGCCGGGCGCTTCGTAAACGAGCTGTTTGTATTGCTTGTTGTTTAAGTAATCGACGATGCGGGCGAGCCGGTCGTTATGTTCGCGCCAGGCAGCGATCGGATCGTCATGATCGATGCGGGTGATGCGGAAAATCGCTTCCCATAATTTGTCGATGGCTTCTTCATCGCGCAGATCGCCAAATACTTTTTGCGCCCACGCTGGTGTGGGGACGGAAATGAGCGACCAGCAGTTCCGATCGGCCATAATGGCGCTCCGGTAGTTGGCGAGCGCTTGAGCCGCTGTTTTATTGGCGGTCGCGATCCGCTTTGGATCGACGTCTTTTAACAAGTCAGGATTCGGGGCGTAAATGGATAAAAAGGCAGCACCTTGTTCGGCCAGCTCCTCCATCGCTCTCGCCCGCCACATCGGATACTCGGAAAACGCTTCCTCTGGGGCGTGGTGAAATTTAATGTATGTAAGCGCCTCGTCGTTCCACTCGACATACACATGCTTCGCCCCGGTTTCGTACGCCGTTTTGGCGATTTTGCGGACGAGCGGCGCCGCCTCGAGCGGGGCGTTGACGAACAGCGTTTGCCCGGGCTGAATGTTCACCCCGACTTTCACCGCCAGCTCGGCGTATTTGTCCAATTCCTTCTCCCAACGGTTCATCTTGTTCACTCCTTTTTTTGGACTCATCTCCACTTTATTATAATTCGGGCCGCCTCGCAACTTGCGGCGCTTCACATGTTGATTCTGTCCGGACGAAAGCGAAACTTTCCGATGTAGGACGCGGCTCATATTGGAATAACAGGATGGGTTGACACATACATATGTAAAGAGTAAAGAAGGTTCCATGGTGAAGACTACTAAATGTCGTTGACATCGGCACTATCGTCGCGGCCTGATGATAGTGCCCTTTTTATGGAAAGGGGGGTGTAGGGCAAAAGGAGGGGGATGTACTGGCAGATCAAGTGTGCGCCTGCGCAAAACTATACAAACAGGGAGGAACAGCGATGAATGGCATCATCTTGGCGGAACTCGTGCTGTATTGTCTTGTGATGGCGGCGCTTGGCTATTGGTATGGGAAAAAGGAGATGAGCCATTCCGACTTTTTGCTTGGCGGAAAAAAACTTCCCGGTTGGGCGCTCGCGTTTTCCGAGCGGGCGACGGGCGAATCGGCATGGCTGCTGCTTGGCTACACGGGTTTTGTGTTTGCAAGCGGCCTTTCTGCCATTTGGGTGGCCGTCGGCATTGTCATCGGCATTGTGTGCGCTTGGCTCTTTTTGGCGGACCGTTTCCGCCAAGAGGCAGAGCGACATGGAGCGCTGACCTTGCCCGGCTATTTAGCCAAGCGGTTCGGCGCCCACGGACAAACGATTTTATGGCTTTCGACCGTCCTTATTTTTAGCTTTATGATGTTTTACTTCAGCGCACAAATTGCGGGAGCGGGCAAGACGTTGTTTGCCGTGTTTCATATCGATCCGAAGCTTGGCATGGTCATCAGCGCGGTGATTGTCATCCTTTTGTCGTACACCGGTGGATTTGTCAGCGTCGTCTGGACGGATATGATTCAAAGTGTGCTTATGCTGGCAACACTCGTGATTTTGCCTATCGTGGCAGTGGTGGAAATTTACAGTGGTGGGTTGTCGATCAGTGAAGCGCTCCATCACGCGAAACCAGGCCTCGACTCATGGACGGGGGGAGTGACCGGTGTTGCACTTGGGCTATTGTTGTTTAACAATTTTGCCTGGTTTTTCGGCTATCTAGGCGGCCAGCCGCAGCTGAGCGTCCGCTTCATGGCACTAAAAGACGCCCGTGAGGCGAAAACGGCGAAGACGGTCGCCATCGTTTGGACGCTGTTGGCCTATGGCGGAGCGTTTTTGATTGGTCTTGCGGCGATCGCCCTTTACCAAGGGCGCTCATTTGCCGATGTTGAAACGGTGTTGCCGCACATGGCGCTCGATTTATTGCCGCCGTGGCTGGCGGGAGTGCTTTTGTCGGGCATTTTGGCCGCCATCGTGACAACAGCTGATTCGCACCTGCTCGTGATCACGAGCTCCATCAGCGAAGATATTGTCCGCCGCTCGCTGCGCCTTCGCCTGTCGGAAAAACAGCTTGTCGCGCTTTCCCGCGCGGTGGTGGTCATCGCCGGGCTGCTTGGCTTGGTGCTGGCGATGACATCTGAGTCGCTTGTGTATTTCATTGTCAGTTGGGCATGGGCAGGGATCGGCTGCACGTTGTCGCCGACGATTTTGCTCTCTTTCTTCTGGAAGCGGTATTCCGGCATCGGCGTCATCGCAACGATTGTGGCCGGTTTTGTCAGCACGGTTATTTGGATTTCTTCTCCGCTTGAGGCCATCATTAGCTCGCGGTTTACGACATTTGCCATTGCGCTGGCGGCCGGGGTGCTGTTTAGCCTGTTGTTCCCCGATCGGCGGCGGGCGATGTGACCGATCACGTCAGTACATGAACATGAGGGTGTCCCGAAAGAGGCGGGGCACCCGTTCCGATTGTTGTCTATCTACATGGAATGCTTGATTTGAGAAAAGGCGGGCGTTTCGGCCGGCTTGGTGCTGTGTTGATCGCCGTTTTGTCAACGCTGTTCGCTGTCCAAAAACTGACGTACGATCTCGGCGCACGCCTCTCGGTCGTACCGGTGGTAGAACGTCGTTGCAAACCGGGCCGGATCGCCGAAGAAAAACCGCTCATACAGCGTTTGCCGCGTTCCGAAGGCGCTCATCGCCAGATCCCAGGAGAAGCTGATTGGTTGTTCGAAAAAGGAAATCGCCGAATGACAGCGAAATGATATTCATATGGATGAAGCAGAGGACATGAACAATTGACTGAAAGCGTTTTCTAAGAAAAAATACTGACCATTCAGTATTCTGTCGGAGGATGGTGAAACATGTGAACCACACACGCCCGTACTGGCCGAGCGGGCTGCCTAAGGAGCTCCGCTACGTGCTCGGCGAACAGCCGCTCTATCATTATTTGCGCCATCGCGGCGAACGCGAGGAAAACGAGCCGGCGTACATCTTCTACAACAAGGTGATCACTTGGGGAACATTGCTGGATCACGTCCGCCGTTTTGCCCGCTATTTGCAGGAAAAAGGGGTGAGGAAAGGGAGCTATGTCGCCTTGTACATGCAAAACTGTCCGCAATACATCATCGCCCACTTCGCCATCCAGCAGTTAGGCGGCGTCGTCGTCCCGCTCAACCCGATGTACCGGGAATCGGAGCTCGCCTATTTTTTCGCTGAAGTGCCGCTTGTCGGCATCATCGCCGGAGAGGAAGGAGTGCCGCGCGTTCGACAAGCCGAACAACAAACAGCGCCTCTGTCGTTTATCGTCACGTGCCACTACGGCGATTACGCCGATCCGGCAGGGGGCATCCCGCTTTGCGCTGAGCTTGTGCAACCGAAGCAGCCGGATAGCGCCGCGGACGATTTTGCGGCCATCATCGCCGCCTATCCGCCGCTTGAGGAGGCCGCGGCCATTGACTTATGGAACGATGTCGGGCTGATCATTTTTACATCGGGTACGACCGGGCGGCCGAAAGGAGCGATGCTCACGTATGGCAATGCGCTGTTTAAGACGGCCGCATCCGCGCAGGCGAACCGGCTGACGGAAAAAGCGGAAGTGCTGATGGCCCATTCGCCGCTTTGCCATATAGCCGGGATGGTGATGGGACTGAATACGCCGGTGTACACGGGACATCCATGCGTGCTGTTTACCCGCTTTGACCCGATGGCGACGATCAAAGCCATCGAAACGTACAAAGTCACGGCATGGTACAGCATCGCGCCGATGAATGCGGCCATTTTGCAAGCGCTCGCAGCCACCTCTGCCGATTTGTCAAGCTTAAAGCGCAACTTGGCAACCAGCTTCGGTCTGCCGGTGACGAAAGACCTTGCCGAGCGGTGGGCGGAAGCGACCGGCGGCTGCCTGTTGTACGAAGCCGCCTACGGGCTGAGCGAGACGCATACGTGCGACACGTTTATGCCGGATGACTGTATGAAATTTGGCTCGTGCGGCATCCCGACATATGAGACGGACATCCGCATCATCGATCCGGAAACGAAACGGGAGCTTGGGCCTGGGCAGTCGGGGGAAATTGTCGTCAAAAATCCGGGGGTTTTTCAAGGCTACTTCCGCCGCGATAGCGCGACGAACGAGACGCTGAAAGACGGGTGGGTGTACACTGGCGATATCGGGTATATCGATGAAGACGGCTATTTGTATTTCCAAGGGCGGTTGAAAGAAATGATCAAAGTGTCCGGCTACAGCGTCTTTCCGGAAGACGTCGAGGCGCTGTTGAACGAACATCCGGCCGTCAAGCAATGTGCGGTCATCGGCGTGCCTGACCCGATGAAAGGGGAAGTGCCGAAAGCGTTTGTTGTTCTCCATGATTCGCATAAAGGAAAGGTGGCGCCGTCTGACTTGATCGAATGGGCGAAAACGCATATGGCGGCGTTCAAGTATCCCCGTTATATCGAGTTCATTGATGAATTGCCGGCGACGCCGTCAGGCAAAGTATTGCGAAAGCTGCTTCCAAGAGAATAACATAGCGGCGGGGTTTGGCGCGGGCCGCCCCGCCTTTTCCGGAAAAGGGGGATCACGGTGGAGAAGTTGCGGCAATTAACAGACGGACTGATGGCGAAAAAGGCGCGCGCTGCGCTGGGCGGCGGCGAGGAGAAAATCGCCAGGCAACATGAAAAAGGGATGCTGACGGCCAGAGAGCGGATCGACCTGCTTGTGGATGCAGGAACTTTTATCGAGTTTGGACAGCTGAACACATCCGACCAGCCCGGCTTGGAAGAAACGACGTACGGGGACGGGCTCATCGCCGGCATCGGCAAAGTGGACGGCCGCCCGGCGGTCATCATCGCCGGGGATAAAACGGTGCTCGCGGGAACGGAGGGGAGCGTTCATTTGCGCAAGTCGCGGCAGATGCATGCGTTGGCCGTAAGAAACGGCTTGCCGATGTTTTTCCTCCATGAAGGCGGCGGGCTGCGCATGCCGGACGGGATGGGCTCCGACGGGATCAGCGACAAATTGTTTCCGCGCGAGCTGCTCACCCATCACCGGCAAGTGCCGACAATGGCGGCGATTTTGGGAGACAGCTATGGCGGGCCGACATGGACGGCGGTCAGCTGCGATTTTGTCACGCAGCTGAAGGGGACATGCATGGCGATCGCCGGGCCGCGCATGCTTGAATTGGCCAACGGGCAGCGCGTCGCCCCGGATGAGCTCGGCGGCGTCGACATCCACCATCAATACACCGGACAAATTGACGCCGATGGCGAGACAGAGGCAGAATGCATTGGGCAACTAAAAAGGTTTTTTTCATACATGCCGCAAAACGCGAACGAGCGGCCGCCGCTGCGGAAGACGGACGATGATCCATACCGGATGGTGGAGGAAGTGTTTTCAATTTTGCCGGACAGACGAAGCCGCGTCTATGATATGCGGCGAATCATCGCCTGCCTTGTTGATGAAGGGGACTATTTTGAGTATCAGAAACAATTCGGCAAGGCGTTGATCACCACCTTGGCGAATTTGAACGGCCATGTCGTCGGCATCATCGCCAATCAGCCCAACCAATACGCAGGAGCGCCCGGACCGCAGGAATGCCAAAAGGCGACGGAATTCATTTGCCTGTGCGACTCGTACCATATTCCGCTCATCTTTTTGCACGATACGCCTGGCTTCCGCATCAGCGTGGAGGCGGAAAAAGCGAAAATGGCGACGAAAATCATGGTGTGGAATCAGGCGCTTGCTCTATCAACCGTCCCGAAAATGTCGGTTGTCATCCGCAAAAGCATTGGCGCGGCGTACGGCAATATGTGCGGACCGGGGATGGGAGCGGATGTGGTCGTCGCCTGGCCGAGCGCGGAAATCAATTTCACCGGTCCGGAAGTCGGCGTCAACGTCGTATACGGCCGCGAGCTTGAACGCGCCGACAACCCGCATGAGCGGCGTCAGGAGCTGCTCAAGCAGTGGTCGTTTGACAGCTCACCGTATGGGGCGGCGCGCAAACATTTGATCGACGATGTCATCCATCCGGCGGAGACGAGAAAATTCCTTTGCCAGACACTTGAATATTTGCTTACATCCAAGCGCGAAAAAAGCGAGCGCTTGCTCGCCGCTTGGCCGACGGGGTTTTAACGGAAGTCAGTGGGAAGCCAAGCCCCACGTTACCATGGACTCAGGGGGGTGCGCCTAGTTGTGCGCCCTCCTTTCCACTGATATCTACGTGGGAAAGCCAGAAAAGACATTGACAGTCGAATGGAAATGGAATATTCTTTAACTAATATCGAATCGTTTATTCAACATTTAGATGTTTTTCTAAATATCTAACTATATACATGTATGAAAACTTGTTCACATTGGCGCATAAGAGGCAACGACAAATGAAAGCTCTCCCGATGGCCTCCCAACCCCCTTAAGACGCATCCAAAAATCGTTCACAAGGTGGGATCACCCTTGTCATTCAACGAAGCGTTTAAAGCGATCGCCGACCCGACGCGTCGGAAAATTTTATCTCTGTTGCGGAACGGGGAGTTGACAGCAGGGGAGATCGCTTCGCATTTTGATATGCAAAAACCGAGCGTCTCGCATCACTTGAAAATTCTCAAGCAGGCTGATTTGGTGCAAGACCGGCGTGAGGGACAGCATATCTATTACTCTCTGAACACGACGGTGTTTCAAGATTTGCTTCGCTGGTTTTACGATTTTGTCGAAAAGGGGGAGAGAAATGATGAAGGTTAGCCGGCTGGCGATCGTGTTGACGGTTCTCGCTTATTTCTTGAGTTTGGCCGCTCTTCCGTATTTGCCGGATGAAGTGGCGATTCATTGGAGTGCATCAGGGGAAGCCGATGGCTTCAGCAACAAATGGTTGGGCGCGTTTCTTCCGCCCTTATTGATGACATTTCTCATCATGTTGATGGGAGTGTTGCCGAAGTTTGACCCGAAAAAAGAAAGTTACGGCCGTTTTCAAAAAAGCTACGGCATTGTCAACGCGGCGCTCGCCTGCTTTTTCTTGCTCCTGCATATCGCAACATTGGCGTACAATCTCGGGGTTTCGGTCGATATTGGACGGCTCGTGCCGCTTGGCGTCGGAGCGCTGTTGATTGTGCTTGGAAACTACATGCCGAAAATCAAACCGAATTATTTTATCGGCATCCGCACGCCGTGGACGTTGGAAAGCGAAACCGTTTGGAACAAAACGCACCGCCTCGGCGGCAAGGTGTTCATCGTCATGGGAATGTTGTTGATGTTGACCGCGTTCTCGCGCGGAGACATACAATTTGTTCTCTTGATGCTCGTCATCGTTTTCGGCAATTTGTATTTGATCGTCCAATCGTTTCTTTATTTTCGAAAAGAACAGCGCAAACGATCCTAAATAGGCGGAAGGGGGACTTTACGTGAACGTGGCGGGCGCGGTGGCGCAGTTGTGCATATCGTTGTTCGTTCCGATTGGACTTGTATGGTACGGAAGGAAAAAAGGATGGCTGTCGTGGAAGGCGCTCGGCGTCGGGGCGCTGATCTTTCTCGTGTTCTCGCAAGTGTTGGAAAAGGCGCTGCACATCGCTGTGCTCGAACCGGGGCGCCCGGCGCTGAAGGGAACGGACAGCGTCTGGCTCTTTGTCCTGTATGCGGCGCTTGCCGCTGGCGTGTTTGAAGAACTTGGCCGCTATGTCGGGTTCCGTTGGCTGCTAAAGCAACATCGCGGATATGGCGATGGTTTATCATTCGGGCTTGGGCACGGCGGGACGGAAGCGGTATTGCTCGGGGTGGTTGGCGCGGTCAACGTCATCGTGCTTGCGAGCCTGATTCAATCCGGATCATTCGACAAAACGATCGCCCCATCGCTTCCGGCAGGACAGGCGGAGCTGATCAAGGAGCAAGTGTTGCACACGCCGTTTGCGATGTACGTGTTAGGCGGCTTGGAACGGCTGTTTGCGTTTACAGTGCACGTGGCGCTGTCGCTCCTCGTTTTGTTTGGGGTGCGGGAGAGGCAATTCCGCTATGTCCTGTACGCCATTTTGATCCATGCGGCGATGGACGTGATGCCGGCGCTTTACCAAGCGAAAGTGGTCACGAACGTTTGGGCGGTCGAAGCGGTGCTGCTTGTTTGGGCGATCGCCGCTGTTTCGTTCATCTGCCGCATGAAACCAGCATTCGAACAGGGAGGAGAGAAACGATGATTCGTGTAAAACGGCTTGACCATGTGCAAATTTGCATTCCGTTTGGCGCCGAAGACGAAGCGCGCGCCTTTTACACCGGTGTGCTTGGTTTTCAAGAAATCGAAAAGCCGGAATCGCTGAAAGGAAACGGTGGACTTTGGTACAAAGTCGGCGATATTCAGCTTCATATAGGAGCAGAAAACCGCGACGGCTACAACAGCAAAAGCCACCCAGCCTTCGAAGTGGAAGATGTGGAAGCGGCGCGCCGCTATTTGGAAGAACGCGGCGTCGCGACGCAAGACGAAAAACCGATCCCAGGGGTGAAGCGGTTTTCGTTTCGCGATCCGTTCCGCAACCGGATCGAGCTGTTGGAAAAAATAAGGTAAAATAGTGTTTGAGGCAAGAAGGGTCGCTTTCCCCATCCCTATCGTAAACCCGTCTCATTCGGGGCATGCTAGGGATGAAGGAGGGGAGGGCGATGAAACGGAAACCGAACAACCAACGCGCTGGGCAGCCGGCCCGCGCCGCCGACACTCGGACGGCAGGCCGGACAGCGATGAAGGAACAAACGGTGCAAGAGGCCTACAAGCAGCGGGAAGAGCTGACGGCCGATTAAATCAAAAAGCGGAAGAAAGGACGCGTCCTTTCTCTCGCTTTTTTCGTTACGAATGCTCCTCTAAGCTTGCGACCGGCACGCTTTGCTTTTGATTTGGGTTGTCAAGCGGGTGGATCGTTGCTACGCCTTTTTGCTGGTCGACATGCTCAATGTAAATGCGCTGGCCGTTGTACGTGACGTTTGCCATCACCGGCGACGACGCAATTTCTTGCGCCCGACGGACATCCATTTCCAACACCTCCTTTTTGCTGATAACACGTATAGTATGACATGTCTGCGATTGAACTATGCATGCGGTTGAGGGTGGAAAAGAATAATTTCCAAAACAATGTGCTAAATAATCAATTAACAAAACCGATCATCTTTTCCTAGCCGAGTTGCGGGTTTTAATGTAAACTATTTTTTATAAACAGTTTACATACAAGGGGGATAGGGATGAAAACCGAACTGACCGTCAAACTGCACGAATGGGAACAAAAAGCGCAAAAACGCCAGCTGCGCCGGGCAGAGGCTTCAGGCGCTACGGTCATCCTGAACGGAAAGCCGATGTTGAATTTAGCGTCCAATAATTATTTAGGGTTGGCGGATGATAGGCGGCTCATCGAAGCGGGCTGCGAAGCGATGCGGGCCTACGGAGCCGGAGCGGGCGCGTCGCGGCTCGTCGTCGGCAATCATCCGCTCTATGAGCGGGCGGAAGCCGCGTTGAAACAGTGGAAAAAAGCAGAGGCGGCTCTTATTTTCAACAGCGGCTACACGGCCAACATCGGCGTGTTGACAGCTTTAATTGGCCGAGATGATCTTGTCTTTAGCGATAAGTTGAACCATGCGAGTTTAATTGATGGCATCCGCTTGAGCAAAGCCGCCTGTTTCCGCTATCGACATCATGACATCGATCAGCTGGAATCATTGTTGAAGCAATCTCCGCCCGCGAAGCGGAAATGGATCGTCACCGATGCCGTCTTCAGCATGGACGGCGATATGGCGCCACTCGAGGAGCTGGTTGAGTTGAAGCGGCGTTACCGTGCCGTTTTGCTCGTTGACGAAGCGCACAGCGGCGGCGTGTTCGGACCGAACGGTGAAGGGCTGCTTCACCATTTCGGGCTTGAGAAGGAAGAGGATGTGATCGCCATCGGCACCTTCAGCAAAGCGCTTGGCAGCTTCGGAGCGTATGTAACGGGAGAGCCGTGGCTGGTCGACTATTTGATCAACAGCGCCCGCAGCTTGATTTTTACAACCGCCTTGCCGCCAATGAGGCTGCCATTCATATTGTCCAAGCTGAGCCAAAGCGGCGCGAGCGGCTGCACGCCCTAAGCGAAAGATTCCGCACCAAGCTGAAGCGGCTTGGGTTTGACACAGGCGGCAGCGAGACGCCGATCGTTCCCGTGATCGTCGGTCCGAACGACCGGGCCGTGGCCATGAGCGAGCAGCTGCAAGAAGCTGGCATCGCGGCCGTCGCCATCCGGCCGCCGACCGTCCCTGAGGGAACGGCGCGCATTCGCTTTTCCATCACCGCCGCGATGACGGAAGAAGACATTGATATGGCCGTTGACTGCATCGCTTTGGCGGGGAAGCAGATCGGATTGATTTCATACTCACATTTCGCACCCTAACAGGGCTGAAAGAAAGGATTTTTTATTTCGTTTTTTAGAATAAAGGAGAAGTTCATTTCCACCGAGATCTGCCGTTTATACAGTTTCAAGATCTCTTGGGCATCCATTTGTTGGCCCTTCCATTCCTTCGGAACGGTCGTGACGAGGACAAACCGGGACGCTTTCCGCCTCGCCTGTTCCCACGCGTCTTGGTCGAATTCCACGCTTAGGCGAAGGATGTACAGCGTCTCCATCTCGGGTTCCGCCCCTTTTTTCGGCCGTCCGCGCGTTTTTTCGGACGCACGATCTCTTCAACCGTGGCCTTGACTCGATGAAACCGGGGGCGAAGGGACGCCTTGAGGGAAGCCAAGGCTTGTTCGGCATCTTCCTGGCAGGAGAAGGGATGGCGCTCCCAACGCTCTTGTTCCTCGCGGAGAAGCTCCGCTTCTTGTGCTCGCTCTTTTTCGAGCGTCTTTCCTTTCCGTTGGTCGAGGGCGCTCGATTCGACGACGATCAGCCGTACGGGTTGGGAGGCCGTTTCCCATACCCGGTACGTGGCGCCGTTTTTTTCAGCCAGCGCAAAGGAGTCGCTCCACGCCGAATCGGGTTGGACATCCGCCTCCGAAAGCGCGGTTTTGACGATCCGGAGCGACGAAGGGCCTCTGGTAATCAAAAAGGCGTTGGCGGCTTTCGTCTGCGCCAAGGTGTCTTTCGTCATCGCGGCGGAATCCGCCACGTAAATCCATTCATCTTCGATCTTCGCTTGCTTCAGCTGTTCATGGACTCGCGACAGCACCTCGGGATTCCACGTTTTGTCCGGCTCGTTGCCGTCGTGCACGTCGCCGTAAAACGGGATGCCGTCCTCGTTGCCGACCAGTCCGAAGCCGATCTGTTTTTGCCAACGATGATGGCGGTTATAGCCATGTGTGATCTGCAAAGCCTCTAATGAGGCCGACTCATACGCGCCGTAAACGGTCTTATCCGTCGTATCCGCATGGAAGACGCGAAGAGAGAGGCCTTCTTTCTTGTAGGTCTGCACGAGGCAAGACGACAGGACTTAATGGATATTCGCCTCATACAGTCGATCCAAATGACGGGCAATCGCATCGTCGTTGAACCAAGACGGATCCAGCCCTGGCCGAATCAGCTTCGGCAAATCGATGTCATGCGCCCACCGTTCCAAATGAACCAGGGCTTGCCGGCCGCTCAAGATATCAAGATATCCAGAATGGTCAGGCTGACGATATCGCTGGTTCGGGTTTGGCATTGGCGATCCACCGGAACCAGCCGGTCAATCAGCTGGGGGAGGCCAAGATCCTGGAAGATGGCGCTTATTATATTCAAATAGGAACTTTCATAAATCGCACGAATTCGAACGTCCATGGTGTGGAAACTCCTTTGCTTTCCTTGTGTACCAAGGATCGATTCGACATCGGGACGAAAAAAATCCTCCCGATTTTGGTCGAGAGGGTGCGAAATGTGAGATATAAAGTGTATTTTTCGAAAATTTACTATTGAAGGTTTATTTTTAATAATTTATAATGAAATTACAAAAAATGAGAAATGGGGCTCTTCACCGCAACATGTACTTGACAAGCAATGCGGTTTCCTGCACAAGGATATGCAAAAATCACTGATTTGCTGGTTTTCCCTCACAAGCGTAAATAGGGTATGTTCAGAAAAAATCAAGTACAACTTTTGGTGAAGAGCCAGAAATGGAGGATAGGAAATGAAGAAAATGAAGTTTTTGAAATTCGGACTTGCCACAGCCTTGTCCGCTTCTTTGATTTCTTTTTCTTCAGGAGGAGTTTTTGCAGAAGAGAATAAAGACAGTGTTTCAAAATTATGGGAAAATGCCATCCATTATAGCAATGAAGCAAACTTGAGAGCAGTAGTAGAAAACGGAAAAGTGACGGCTCAAGGATCAATTTCTATATCCACAGTAGGGACAGGCTCCACGTATATTTATGTTTCAGAATCTTCGGCATCTTCGTCGATAAAAGGAATTACTCCAAATGCGTATCCTGTTAGTGAAGTGAAGGCTGTTGGAAAAACGACGAGTAAAGTTACTCTTTCATCTCATGGAGTAACTACGACGTTAATGCTTAATGGAAACTCTCTAGGTACTAAGCAAGATACTGGGTTAGGAAAAACTACTGATACAGCAACAGTTTCTCATTATCCAGGAAGTGTTCCTTCTGGATGGGAATATCGAGCTACTTCTCATCACACATTATCAACTTCTACTAATACTTATATGGCTGATACAGGAGATAGTATAAGATTTTAATAAAAACTAAAAGCTCAAAATGCCTCAGCATTTTGGGCTTTTTCATCAAGGTGAAAACGGAAGGTGGAAAATGATAAAATGGGTCGAAAAAAAAGCTATTTGATTATAGTACTCATCATGCTTTCTGTATTGCTGTTTTCAGGATGCAATAATTTTTTAAAAAAAGAAAATGAAAAAGAAAATAGACAACCCTTACATACAAGTGATACTATCTCTTTCCATGAAAATGAACATTTTATTATACCAAATAATGCGCAGGAACAGCTTGGATTTATTCCTGATACCGCAACTTCATTTACAGTTGATTCGAAACTGAAAAAAAAGTGGATGATTGATAATGAATCGGTTGATATTGTTTCTTTAAAATCTGGAATGAAACAATTCACGTTCAACTTTATCATTGATAGTCTAAAAGATACAGATCGTCACTTTCGTCTGTTTATTTTCCATAATCAAAAATTTATCAAATTTTCGATTAACAATAAAAAATACACGTATTATGATATTCACATGAAAGGAAACGGATCCTTAAAAATTCCGATTCGTGTCCAGGTATCAAGCAATTATGATTTTAGTGAGTATTTGCCTATTTTAATTGATAAAGATCAAAAACAATTTTTTACGGAAAACATACCTGTAACGAAGGTATTAGTAAGTAAAAGGAATAAAAATGATTTCTCTGAAATATCATCACATATAAAATTGGATAATGTTCAAAAGATATTTAAGAAGGAAAACAGTAAAAGCAACGAGTTTGGTCTGCCATCTGTTGTTTTGTTAAATGATCGTTTCACTCCTTTAAAAGTAGAAGAGGTTAATAAAGCACGGTATGTTCGAATTGATCAAAGTCCGCACAAAATGGTGGAGGAGATCATGTTTTTTGATATGGAAGGAAATATATATGGAGTAAGAGGAAAACAACCTCGTTCTTATACGCTTGAACAACCAAAAGATCAGGATTTTATCATCCCTATTCCAAAAGAAGTCACTTTATCTAGCAAAGAGCGGTTTTTCTTGTTAATTAACAACAATCCAAGAGAAGAAAGTTTTATTCATCTAAATGATATAAAAAAAGGAAAAAGTAATGTTTTTCTAAACTTTGCCAATCTGTATGAAATACGATAAGGTTTATGAAACAACTAGAAGAAAAGAGGTGAATTTTAGGAGGTTTCCTCCTATTTTCACCATGAAAGTAAAATATCCTTAAGTTCATAGGGGAAAACAGCATCACGATGGGGGAAAGCCTGAAAGAATAAAAAACCAGCCGGACGTTTTTTCGGCTGGTTTTTCGATCGGGATGACAGGATTTGAACCTGCGACCCCACGCACCCCATGCGTGTGCTCTACCAAGCTGAGCTACATCCCGAAATGGATGGTGAGACATTTCCAATTATACAAGAAAAGCAGGACAAAATCAATGGCGAATTTTGCGTTGAGTTGGAAAAGGATGCCGTTGAAAGACTAGCGGCATCCTTGTTGCTGACAAGTCTGCTTTTTTGTTTCCTGTTTTCATGCTCATTTAAACGTATCTTCCTCTGTCTGTCCGCCTCTGCTTTTGCGACAGAGAATTCGCCATTGATTATACGACAAAGCATGCAAGATATCCCGCTAAAGAACTCGTTTCAAGCTGAGAAATCTTGCGCCATCGACTTGTCTTCCCCTGCAAAAACCGCCGATGGAGCGAAAAGAATCGTTTTTCGCCGGCCTTCTAAACACCTTGGAAAACGAGCGCGGTGTCAATCGTTCCGATAACAGAATCGAACGTTTCTCCGTAGGCGATGATCGTCTCGGCGTATCGATCATGTTCGAGTGTGCACTGACGGATTGTTTTGTTGTATGGGTCAACGATCCAGTATTCTTCCACTCCGTAGGCGCAGTACAAATCTTTTTTCAGCGTCACATCGATTTTGTAGGTTGACGGGCTGACAACTTCGATGACAATGAGCGGCCGCCCCTTATAGCCGCCGATGATTTTTTCCGGCCGTTCGCAATAGACAGCGACATCCGGCTGGATAAACTCGTTCATCACTTTTCCGTTCTTTTCGAGTTTCACGGACAAGTTTGAAATCGGTTGACATGGGCTTTTTCCTTTGATCATGGAAACAAGATTGTCGCAAACGATTTGATGTTCCCATGACGGGGACGGGGACATGTTGATGGCTTCTTGCATGCTCTTCACCTCTTTTTCATTATACTTGAAACGGTTCTCCCTTGCCTACAACGGAGTGTGGGGAAAAGAAGACGCTAGAAGGCTGGTGAAAAACGATGCTTTCCGCTTCATCGTTGTTTTGGGCAGCAAGAGAAGACCTGATGGTAAAAGGCTTCTCAACTTGAGAAAAGTGTGTTTTGGGCTGATTTTTCATTACATCACCAGTTCTCTAGGCTGCCGGGCGGTATTCAAGTATACTATAAAGAAAACGGGAAAGGAGGACGTTTTCATGCCGGTGCCGGAAAAAGGGCAGCCGTTTACTTATGCGCAATACATGATGTTTGACGAAGATGTACGCTATGAGGTTATTGATGGCCAAGTCTTCAACATGTCCCCCGCTCCGACGCCGAAACATCAGGCCGTGCAACGTGAATTGCTGGTCGAGTTTGCGGCCTATTTGCGTGGGAGAGAATGCACCGTATTTGGCGCTCCGATCGACGTTTGTTTGGCGGATCGGGATGATCCGGAACAAATTCGCGAATGGGTTGAGCCGGATCTTGTCGTTGTCTGCGACAAAAGCAAAATTCGCGAAAAACGAATTGTCGGCGTGCCGGATCTTGTTGTGGAGATTATTTCAAAATCGACGGTGCGCAAGGACAAAATTGTCAAATTTCACCGTTACGAGCGGGCAGGGGTGAAAGAATATTGGATTGTCGATCCGATGAATGAGACGATTGATGTCTATGTGCTGGAAGAAGGGAGATTCCGCCATCAAGGAATGTACGTCCGCGATGATACGATTCCTGTCCGCATGTTTCCCGGATTTGCGATCGAATTGAAAAACGTATTTGCCGAAGAAGAATAAAAGAAAAACGGCTGCTGTTCAAACAGCAGGCTCAGGCTGCCGCCTTGAGAGGAGCGGGGCGGTTTTTTGCCGGCGGTCCGCTGAGGGCAAAGCGTCCCCTGTCTGAAACTGTCGCTGTTTGAATCGTTTGGGCATAGAAACGGAAAAAATAGGCGATACTAACCATCGGTGATGCTTGTGTACAACCAAGAAGAACTGGTCCGCTTTGTCGAAAAAGCGAAGCAGTACGCCCGCTATGGCAAAGTGGCCGATTACATTCCCGCTCTAGGCAAAGCGAACCCAAATGAACTGTCGGTCGCCATCTATACGCCGGACGGTAAGGTGGTGAGCGCCGGGGATGTGACGGTGAAAGTGACGCTGCAAAGCATTTCCAAAATTATTGCGCTCGCCCTTGTGCTCATCGACCGGGGCGAGGATGAGGTGTTCCATAAAGTCGGCATGGAGCCGACGGATTATCCGTTTCATTCCATTGCCAAATTAGAGGAAAAGCCTGCCAAGCCGCTGAATCCGATGATTAACGCCGGCGCGCTTGTCGTCACGTCGATGATTCAAGGCGGCTCGGTGTCCGAACGGCTGGAACGGCTGTTAGCGTTCGTCCGCCGTCTCGCTGGCAACGAACGCATTTCGTACTCCGACGAAGTGGCCCGCTCCGAATTTGAAACAGCGTTTTTAAATCGTTCGCTTTGCTATTTTCTCAAGCAGCATCGTATCATTGACGAAGATGTCGAAGAGCTGATGGACTTGTACACGAAACAGTGCGCCATCGAAATGACGTGCATCGACTTGGCGCGCATCGGCTTGGTGCTCGCGCTTGACGGACGCGATCCGCATTCGGGCGAGCGGCTCATGCCGCTTGATGTCGCCCGCATTTGCAAAACGTTCATGGTCACGTGCGGCATGTACAACTCATCAGGTGAATTTGCCATCAAAGTCGGCATTCCGGCGAAAAGCGGCGTCTCGGGCGGCATTCTCGCCGCCGTGCCCGGGCGGTGCGGCATCGGCGTTTTCGGCCCGGCTCTCGATGATAAAGGGAACAGCTTGACCGGGGTGAAACTGCTCGAGCGGCTGTCAAAAACGTATTCATTAAGCATTTTCTAAGGAGGAAATCACGATGAAAACATTTACGGTCCAGTTTCACCGCGAAGACGACGTCGAAGCGATGAACGTCGGCAAGTTGAGCCAAGAGGATTTTGATAAGGCGACCGAAGGCGGGACGCGGCATCTGTTTGACCTTGACACGAACATCGGCTATTTCGTCTTTTTTGACGCCGAGGACAACGAAGGCAAGGTATCGTATTTAATGCTTCAATACGAAGAAGACAACGAAGACCCGAGCGCGTGCTACAGCTTTGAGCTGAAAGACTTTTACGAATTTATGGCGCTTTACTTAAACGACCTTGAATTCGGGGAAGAAGAGGAAATGACGGAAGACGGCGAAGAGGAATACGGCCCGATTCACCATTTGGCGCATTTGCTTTATCATATCGTCGAGGAAGGGAAGACGGTGGAGGTGTGAGGCATATCCCAAGCCAAACGGCTTGGGGTTCTTTGTTTATAGGGCAAAAAAAGAATTTAGGGACTTGACGAACGATTTTACGGCGATGTAAGATGGTTTTGTAATCGATTACATAGTAAGCCAACAAAGCGGACAAGGGGCGCGATGCTGATAGACAGGCTGTCTTCATTGAAAAGGAGAAACGGAAAACGATGCCCGCTTTTCGGCTTTTGGCGAGAAAAGAACAGACAAGCGAAAACGAGGATGATTCGCCCATTTGTATGTAATCGATTACAAACGATCGATGCATAGACAAGCAGTGGGGGATGCCAAGTCAAAAGTCAATGGATGTCATGTCCAGGAGGTGATTGGGGCAGTCGAAGCAACCACTATACGCGATGCCATGCGGTGTTTGACAAATCCAAAATTTAAAGGGGGAGAATGACGATGAAAAAGACGTTAAAAACATCGGCTGTTTTGTTAGCGCTTACGATGGGGCTCGCGGCATGCTCCGGCGGCCAAAGCGAGAGCCAGACGGGCAAAGACAGCAAAAACGAAGAAGGGAAAACGAGCCAGTCTGAAAAAGTGAAAATTGTCTATGCCCGCGGCCAAGATTCCACGAAAGCCACCGAAAAAATCATCGAAGCGTTCGAGAAAACGCACCCGAACATCGATGTGGAATTTCGCGAAATGCCGGCTGACACCGGGAAGCAGCATGATGCGTATGTCACGATGTTAAATGCGCAGTCGTCGGAAATCGATGTCATGGATCTCGACGTCATTTGGCCGGCTGAGTTTGCTCAAGCGGGTTATACGCTGCCGCTCGACCGCTTTATTGAGAAAGACGGCATTGACCTCGGCAAATACAACCAAGGGGCGCTTGCGGCCGGCAACTTCAATGGCAAGCAATGGGCGATGCCGAAATTCATTGATGCCGGCATGCTGTTCTATCGCACCGACCTGGTGCCAAAGGACAAAGTGCCGAAAACATGGGATGAACTCTTAAAAGAGGCGAAAGAACTGAAAGGAAAAGGCGGCACGAAATTCGGCTATTTGATGCAGGCCAAACAATATGAAGGATTGGTGTGCAACGCGGTTGAATTTATCGCCTCTTATGGCGGGCAAATCGTCGATAAAAACGGGAATGTCGTGATCAACAGCCCAGAAACGATCAAAGGGCTGAAGAAAATGGTGGAAATCGTCAAGTCCGATGTTGTGCCGAGCAACATCACCACCTTCACTGAACCAGAATCGCATACCGCGTTCATTGAAGGACAATCGCCGTTTATCCGCAACTGGCCTTATCAATACGCGCTAGCGAATGACAAAGAACAATCGAAAATCGTCGGCAAAGTCGGCGTGGCTCCGCTTCCGGCCGGAGACAAAGGTTCGGCTGCCGCGCTGGGCGGCTGGATGACCGCGATCAACAAATATTCGAAACATCCGAAAGAAGCATGGGAATTTGTCAAATTTATGACGGGGCCGGAGGGGCAAAAAATTTCTGCGATTTATGGCGGTTTAGCGCCAACGCTTCCGGAACTGTTTAAAGATCCAGATGTCTTAAAAGCCAATCCGTTCTTTGCGGAAGAAGGATTTGTCAATGCGTTGAACGCCGCTGTGCCGCGCCCGGTCGTCCCGAACTACCCGGAAATTTCGGAAATCATCCAAATTAACGTATCCAAAGCGCTGGCCGGGGAGCTGACGGTCGAACAAGCTGTGGCCAATATGGAAAAAGAAATGAAAGCAGCCTTGAATAAGTAAGGCGAATGACTGGGCCGGCGCGCCGCAGCCGATCCGAATCCGGCCAACGCCGGCCAATGCCCCATCAGCCAAACAAAGAACGCAATTTTGTTTGACCACTTTCGGTTCATTAGCCTTCAGGCCGCCATCTGCCCGGTGCTGAAGGCTAATATCCTTTTCCAAGCAGAAGGGAGAGAACAGCGATGAGGAATGAAAAGCGAATGGAGCGCCTATTAGGCTATTCGCTTGTCGCGCCGGCCATGCTGCTCATTTTGGCGATTGCCATTTGGCCTGTCATCCAGTCCTTTTATTACAGCTTGTTCGACTATCGGCTCAACGACCCGACCAAATCGTCGATTCACTGGAGTTACAGCCTCGATCTGGAAGGATATCTACAAAACTATCCGTTCCTCAAAAGCGCTCTTAAGCAGGAAATGGCGGCTGCGGATGGACAAACGAAACAAACGTTGGCGCAAATCGAACAAAAACTCGCGAAACTGGACGAGGCGATCCGTTCCAACGATCAAGTGGCGAAGCAATATGACAAAGTGAACGAAGTGCTCGACAATTTCGAGACGCCAAGCGATGAGCTGAAGATCGCCGAGCTGGACAAACAGACGGCCGAGCGGCTGACCGACACGGTTCATGATGTCGTCCGAGCGCTTAAGGAGATGAAAAAAGCGGGCGAACTGCAGCAGGCGGATAAAGTCGTCGGCTTGGCCGAAGGGCTCGAAGGGGTCGTGATCGAGCCGAACTTTGTCGGCCTCAAGCATTATAAGGACAGCTTCAGCGACATGCGCTTATGGAAAGCGTTATGGAATACGACGTTCTTTACGGTGGTGTCGGTCGCCATTGAGCTGGTGTTAGGGCTCGGAATTGCGTTGCTCATCAATAAGGCCTTTTTTGGCCGCGGGCTTGTGCGGGCGACGATTTTGATTCCGTGGGCGATTCCTACCGCCGTATCCGCGCTTATGTGGAAATTTTTATACGATGGACAAAACGGCATTGTCGCCAAATATTTCGAAACGGTCGGCCTTGTCGACCGGATGGGGGATTTGTTGACGACGGAAGCGGGGGCGATGTTTGCGGTCATTTTTGCCGATGTATGGAAGACAACCCCCTATATGGCGCTCTTGCTGCTGGCCGGGCTGCAAACGATCCCGAGTTCGTTGTATGAGGCCGCCTCGATCGACGGGGCCACCAAATGGCAGCAATTCACAAAAATCACGCTGCCGCTGTTAAAATCAAGCATTTTAGTCGCGTTGTTGTTTCGCACGCTCGATGCGTTCCGCGTGTTCGACTTGATTTACGTCTTAACCGGCGGAGGGCCGGCGAACTCGACGGAAACGATTTCCATTTTAGCGTATAAAGTCATGTTCTCGCAGACGAATTTCGGTGCGGGATCGGCGCTCGCTGTCATCGTGTTTATCTGCGTGGCGGTGATTTCCATGATCTATATTCGCTGGCTTGGGAAAGATTTGTTGTCTGATGGCTCCAGCGTCAAACGATAACGAAGGGGTGAGACGATGCAAAAAAAAGCCGGTCCGTTCTTTTACGTGTTTTTGGCCCTGTTTGTGTTCTTTGTGATGTTTCCGTTTTTATGGGTTTTGCTCAGTTCCATTAAGCCGCTTAGCGAATTGTTTGGCGACAAAGCGTTCGATTGGTTTACGAGCCATCCGACCTTAAAATCCTATGTGTCGGTCTTTGTCAATTACCCGTTTTTGCGCTATTTATGGAACAGCACGGTCGTGGCGGCCATTACGACGGTGTATACGGTCTTTGTCGCCGCGTTTGCGGCTTATGCGATCGCGCGCCTTGAATTTAAAGGCAAGACGGTCATTCTCGGCTTGGTGTTGGCTGTATCCATGTTTCCGCAAATTGCCACCATTTCTCCGATTTACATGTTTGTGAAAAAGTTCGGGTTGACGAACAGCTACTTGGGATTGATCATTCCGTATACGACGTTTGCCTTGCCGTTGTCGATTTGGCTGCTTGTCACCTTTTTCCGCAAGATTCCGTTTGACTTGGAAGAAGCGGCGAAAATGGACGGGGCGACGCCGATGCAGACGTATTTTAAAATCATTTTGCCGCTCGCTGTGCCAGGGGTGTTTACGACGTCCATTCTCGTCTTCATTGCCGCATGGAACGAATTTTTATTTGCCTTGACGATCAATACGGCGGAAAAATACAAAACCGTTCCGGTCGGCATTGCCATGTTCCAAGGCCAGTATACGATCCCGTGGGGCGAAATTTCCGCGGCCACCGTGATTGTGACGATCCCGCTCGTCATCATGGTGCTGTTGTTCCAGCGCCGCATCGTCTCTGGGCTCACGTCCGGCTCGGTAAAAGAATAAGGAACGAACATGAAAAAGGATGCCAGGCGAGCATCCTTTTGTTTTTTGGGGTAATGCCCATTTTGAAACACGAAACAGAGGAGGAGCAGTTCTATCCGCTCCACTCCGTTCATATGTTAATGACAGACGACTAGCGGGGAGGGATGCGTAAAGGCCAAAGATGATATGGTTAATATTCAGAATATTAACAAAATAGGCAGTGGCAGCCGCGGAAAGGGGGTGGAATTTGTTTTTACTCTTTTTTGGACCAATCAAGAGGAGGGGAAGGAGTGCGATTTGACCGTCCGTTTGAACAGTATGCGCTTGGCGAGCGCCACCGTTCGCGCGGGCGAACGATCACCGAAGCTGATATTGTGCAGTTTGCCGGCGTTTCCGGAGATTTTTATCCGCTGCACATGGATGGGGAATACGCCAAGCGGACGCCATTTGGCGAGCGCATCGCCCATGGGATGTTGACGCTGTCGGCGGCGACGGGGCTGTGGATGATGGAACCGGGAGTGGTCCTGGCGTTTTATGGCATCGATTCACTCCGTTTCGTTCGTCCCGTCAAGATCGGCGATACGATTTACGTGGAATCGGAAGTGAAGCGGTTGACGGAACGGGGCGAGGAAGCCGGGCTCGTCACGGTGCATCAGCGGATCATCAACCAACGAGAAGAAACGGTCGTCGATGCCGTTGTGCATGTGCTTGTTGCGCGGGAAGGGAAAGCTCCATGACGGGCTTGTGAAACGTCATGACGGTCTGACAAAGAAACAAGTCCATGGCGGTTTGTTTTTGGAAGCGCTAACATTATGTTCGTTTTTTTGCTATCATCCATTTGTTTTTCCGTTTCCATGAGATGCGCGCACTTTGATTGCGTGAAAGGGGTGTTGTGAATGGCTGTAACGATGATGGATGCGGCGGAATTGAAACGCCAAAAAAAGCGGGCGGCGATTTCAAGTGTGGTCGGTACGACGATTGAATGGTACGATTTCTTCCTTTACGGGACGATGGCCGCTCTCGTGTTTCCACAATTATTCTTTCCACAAGGAGATTCGTACGTCGCCCTGATGCAATCGTTTACGACCTTTGCGTTAGGATTTATCGCCAGGCCGGTCGGCGCCGCGATTTTCGGCCATTTCGGCGACCGCATCGGGCGGAAGGCGACGTTGGTGGCCACTTTGTTGCTGATGGGGTTGGCGACCGCGCTGATCGGCCTGATGCCGACATATGAGCAAATCGGCCTGTGGGCGCCGGTGCTGGTGACCGCGCTGCGTCTCATTCAAGGCATTGGCGTCGGCGGGGAATGGGGCGGCGCTATTTTGATTGCGATGGAGTGGGAAGAAGGCAAACGGCGCGGGCTGATGGCTTCCCTGCCGCAAATGGGCGTGCCGTTCGGGCTGTTGTCCTCTTCCCTTGTGACGACGCTGATGCTTGCGGCGGGCGGCGACAGCTTTTATGCGTGGGGATGGCGCGTTCCGTTTCTCATAAGCTTCCTTCTCATCGCCATCGGGCTGTACATCCGGCTGAAAGTGCTCGAATCGCCGCTGTTCCAAGAAGCGATGAAAAAACAAGAAACGAGCAAGATGCCGGTCGGCGAGGTGCTGGTCAAGCATCCGCGCGAAATTCTATGGTCAGCGCTGGCGCGGGTGATTGAAAACGGGTCGTTCTACATTTTTGTCACGTTTATCGTCAGCTATGGGACGACGTTTTTGGGGATGGAAAAAAGCATTTTCGTCAATGTGACGATTATCGCTGCGGTGATCAACGCGCTTTCGATCGTCTATTCCGGCCATTTATCCGATCGGTGGGGCCGCCGCCGCGTCTACATGACGGGCACGATTTTGTTGATGCTTTGGGCGTTTCCGTATTATTGGCTTGTCAATACGAAAAGCGTCGGGCTCATCTTCTTGGCGACGGTCGTGGCCATGGTGTTCCACGGCATGCTGTATGGCCCGCAGGCGGCCATGATCGCGGAAAACTTCCCGACGCGTTTGCGCTACAGCGGCGCTTCGCTCGGTTACCAGTTGGCATCGATCATCGCCGGCGGCCCAGCGCCGCTCGTGAGCACATGGCTTTTGCACAAATACGGCAGCGCCACGGCCATCTCCTGCTATATCGTCGTCATGGGCTTGATTTCACTCGCTGGGGTGAAAATGCTGCAAGACCGCGCGCGCCAGGCGATTGATTAGATTAATTGGACTGAACTCCATTATGGGCGCCTTTGCGTTCAGGCAAGGGCGCTTCTTCTTGTCGCCTGCTAAGGATGCCGATGGGCGGGATATGTTTGCCTTACACGTTCATGCTCATGATAATGGTGTGGTGCTTGAATCCGAATGTTTCATACAGTTTCATCGCTTGATTCCCTGCATATACACGCAAACGAACCTCTGAATATCCATCTTGTTTCAGATGTTCGATGCCGGTTTCTATTAATTTCCTTGCAATTCCCTTTCCTCTAAATTCTTCTAACACAAACAACTCGTAGATGAATCCATATCTTTTCTCACTAAGTGGGTCTTGGCTTGCTCCGATTAAAATCCAACCTATGAGATGATGGTCTTCCGTTGCGATCAAATAATAGCTCCCTTTCTGCAATAATGGCTCAATCAGTTGTTTGACTTTTTCATCTGACGGTTTTGCTTCGCCTAATGTGCCTTCGAATAATGCTTGTGGTGTGAGTGATAAAATCTTTTTGTATTCCGAATCGTTTGGTTTTCTAATTTCCATGGAGTTCCCCTCTCCCAACTATTCATAGATTGTTGGTTAGGCTTTTTTTAAGCACTGGATCTTCGAAAGTCACGGTCTTCACAACCACGGCGGTCTCCGGGCATCTTTAGGCCATGCCGTTCGTACGACGATCGGTTGGCCGCTTGTCGCCGCCAACCGTCTTCCTTGGGTATTTTCCAGGGCCATCCACTTGCTTTTGATTTCCCTACTTTTCAAGCAATCCCCGAACATCTTTCTCTGGAAGATCCACCAACCGGGCAATGTCTTCCACCGTCATTCCTTTGCGCGCCATGTTGCGGATTAGTTGCTTCATTCCTTGTTTCATTCCTTGTTTCATTCCTTGTTTCATTCCTTGTTTCATTCCTTGTTTCATTCCTTGCTTGATCCCTTGTTGAATCCCGCGTTTGATCCCTTCTTCCAATCCTTCTTTCCTTCCTTTTTGCTCATAGGAAATGATCAGCTCCAACACTTTTTCTCTTTCTTTCGTTTCCATCGCCTTCACCTCTCTTTGCAGTTGCTGTTCTTCCTCCTCCGACAACTTCACATACGTTTCAAAAAAGCCCAAGAGCAGCCGCTGCCTCGCTTCATCCAGCTCCAATCGCACCAACATGCGCAAAAACTCTTTTTTCAACTCGACTTTCTCATTTTCAGTATACCCCATTTTGCCAAGAAGGGCAGCTGCCATCGGATTGTCATGCCGAATATAATCCCGCCAATGTTTCTTGCGCAGCTCTACAGGGAAAAAACGAAACTGCAGCACGTCGCCAAAGGGGAATTCGATCGAAAACACGGACGGTTCCTCGCGAAGGGCATCATGGCTGAAGACGGCGATCGGAACGATGCGGGTGCGGTATTTTTCAAACAAACGGCTGAAATAGACAAACATGCGCTCCGGAAAGGACGACTGCACATAGCTTTGATTCTCCACATGAACGATGATCAGCCCATCTTCCGTTTTCAGCTTCGTCTCGACCAACAGATCGACGCGGTATTTTTCACCTGCCGTGACATCGGTGAACAGTTCTTCGGACAAAAAGGACAAATGGCGGAAATCAATGTGTTCGTGCATGTCGGGGAAAAAGAGGAGAATAAACTCTTCGAAGAACGTTTGGATCAGCTCTTTGAACAATCGATCATGGTCAATGGCCATTCTATCACCTCACTTTGAAACTTTCCATCATATTGATTCGCGAGCAGAAGAAAAAATCCTGCATGGAACTAGGAAAAACGTCTGTTTTTGTCTATGTGCTTCTCATCATCCAAGCACATAAATGTTCCGGAATTTTTTGCTCTTGTCGAAAAAAGCGCGCTAGTTCTGGACAAATGCCCGGATTCATCATTGTGATAAGTCTTTCATAGAGCCTAAGATTTGAACGCTGTTCCGCCTACGCCTGCGGTTGGAGGTGGGAAGCATCGATTCAACTCATGCTTGCGCTTGTGTAGAAGTTTTCTTGATGCGGGCTGATCTTTTTCGCCTATGAGAAAGGGGCAAACCATATCTAAGAGGCTGGTGATTTAGTACAAAATGCTGCTAGTTCCAGCTATTTCTCAATTAGAAAAACCTTACGAAATCAGCCTTCTTTTTTGGCGAAATGCCGCTGATTTGCTCGTGACAGCCGTTTTTCACCGGCCTTCTAAAGCAGATCGAAAAAACAACGCTTGACAACCGCCCTGTCTTTCATATACGATGGAGATGTAATCGATTACATAACTGAGAGGACTATAACGAATGGCAAGCATAAAAGACGTGGCGAAACGGGCGAACGTATCGACGGCCACCGTGTCGCGCGTGCTGCGCAACGCGGGCAACGTCACTGAAGAGACAAGGCAGCGCGTGCTCGAAGCCATTGAAGCGCTGAACTACCAGCCGAACGTGCTCGGCCGGTATTTGCGGCGGATGGAGACCGAGACGGTGCTCGTCGTCGTGCCCGATATTACGAATCCGTTTTTCTCGAAGGTGCTGCGCGGAATTGAAGCGGTCGCCCTCGAGCACGGCTATCAGGTGCTGCTTGGCGATACGCAAAACGATGTCCGGCTTGAGGAGCAGTATTTGAATTTGTTGCCGCAGCGGCAAGTCGACGGGATGATTTTTTTGACCGCCCGCATCCGCAAAGAGCTGGTGGAAGAGATGGCGCGGCAGTTTCCGATCGTCTTGGCGTGCGAGTATTTGGAAGGGGCGGACATCCCGACCGTTTCGATCGACAACATCAGCAGCGCCCGTAAGGCGACCGAACACTTGATCCGCCTCGGCCATCGCCGCATTGCCCACCTGTCCGGGCCAATGAACATCATTTTAAGCCGCGACCGGCTGCGCGGCTACCAACAGGCGCTGGCGCAGCATGAGCTTGAGGCGGACGCTGCGCTCGTGCAGGAGGGTGATTTCACCTATGAGTCCGGATATAATTTGACGCTGAAACTGCTCGCTCTTGAGAAGCCGCCGACAGCGATTTTCGCCGCCAACGATGAGATGGCGATTGGGGCGATCAAAGCGGTTCGCCATCGAGGCGGACGCGTTCCCGACGATGTGGCCGTTGTCGGATTTGACGACATTCAAATGGCCTCGATTTTTGAACCGAGCCTCACGACGATCGCCCAGCCGATGTTTGAGATCGGGCAAAAAGCGATGGAATTGCTGCTTGCGCTCATTGAAGGAACGAGCGCGCGGCGGCGTCAGCTTGTTCTTCCCGATCGGCTCGTCATTCGCGATTCGTGTGGAGGAGAGCGCTCTAGGCAAAGGGGCTGACAGCGCTCTCTGTCCGGTGCGGGGAACGGGCGGATTTTTTTAGCATGGTGATGTAATCGATTACATCACTGCTTAGCCGTTGTTTTAGAAAACGGACGGCGAATCGGTGGAGCATATGGGACAGAGAAAACAAATGAGCGCAAGGGGGAAAAGGACATGGGAAACACACTTCCAATCCGCCTCGGCTTGATCGGAGCCGGAGGGATTTCCAATGAACACATCAAGGCGGCGCTAAAACTTTCGGAGCGCGTCGTCTTGCAGGCGATTTGCGACGTCAATGAGCAAGCGGCTGTGGAAAAAGCGAAAACGTACGGCATCCGTGAAGTGTATTGCGACTACAAGGAACTGCTCGCTTCACCAGATGTCGATGCCGTCATCATTACCGTGCCGAATTTTTTGCACGCCCAACTGTCAGTCGACAGTTTGCGGGCCGGAAAACACGTTCTTTGCGAAAAACCCATGGTGACGAAAGCGGAAGAGGCGGACGCCATCATCCGCGCCCGAGACGAGTCAGGCAAGCAGTTTATGGTCGCGCTGAACAACCGCTTCCGCCAAGCAGCGCAATGGCTGCATGAGCGAATCCAATCCGGCGCGTTCGGCGAGATTTATTACGCGAAAACGGGCTGGGTGCGCCGCCGCGGCATTCCCGCATGGGGGGCGTGGTTTTTTGACCGCGAGCGCTCCGGCGGCGGCCCGCTCATCGATTTGGGCGTCCATATGCTCGATGTGACGCTTTGGCTGCTCGGGAACCCGAACCCGGTCGCGGTGACGGGGAAAACGTACGCGAAGTTCGGCCCGCGCCGCCAAGGGGCATGGCCGGGAACATCGTTTGCGCCTAATGCCGCCTATACGGTCGAAGATTTCGCCTCGGCGTTCATCCAGCTCGAAAACGACGCGACGGTGCTGCTTGAGACGAGCTGGGCGTCGCACATTGAAGAAGAGCGGGCATATGTCGAGTTTCTTGGCACGGAAGGCGGCGTGCGCTGGGAGTGGAATATCGCCGGCAACCGCCAAGAAGTGAAATGGTTCCGCAACGAACACGGCGTTCCGGCCGATGTCACGCTCCATTTTGATGATCAAAGCGAACGGGTGGCGCTCCTTGACCATTTCTTGACGAGCATCGCCGAGAACACGCCGCCGCTTTGCACCGCTGAACAAGGGCTTACGATCGCCAAAGTGTTAGAAGCGATTTACGAATCGTCCGACCAAGGGCGGCAAGTCCGCATCGAATGGTGAGAAACGCTCCATGAATCGCACTGGCGTCCCAAAGAGTCGCGAACATGGGGAAACATTCCAAAAAACACTCGGCCTAGCCGCATACAGGCAGGCCGAAAGAACCAAGGGGGATCAATGAATGACCACACCCATCCGCGTTGTCGTCTGGAACGAATTTCGCCATGAAAAGAAAGATGAACAAGTAAGAGCCATTTATCCAGAAGGAATGCATACCGTCATCGCGCGCTACCTGGCTGAAGCGGGGTTTGACGCTGCGACCGCTGTCTTGGACGAACCGGAGCACGGCTTGACCGACGAGGTGCTCGACCAGTGCGACGTCCTCGTCTGGTGGGGGCATATCGCCCATGACGAAGTGAAAGATGAGGTTGTCGAACGCGTCCACCGCCGCGTGCTGGAAGGAATGGGGCTCATTGTCCTTCATTCCGGCCATTTCTCGAAAATTTTCAAAAAGCTGATGGGGACGACATGCAATTTGAAATGGCGCGAAGCCGATGAAAAAGAGCGTCTCTGGGTCGTCGCCCCGGGCCATCCGATCGTGGAAGGAATCGGACCGTACATCGAGCTTGAGCAGGAAGAAATGTACGGTGAGTTTTTCGACATCCCAGAGCCGGACGAAACGATTTTCATCAGCTGGTTTGAAGGCGGAGAAGTGTTCCGCAGCGGTTGCACGTTCACGCGCGGGAAAGGGAAAATTTTCTACTTCCGCCCCGGCCATGAAACGTATCCGACGTACCATCACCCGGATGTGCTGAAAGTGATCGCCAATGCCGTCCGCTGGGCCGCGCCGGTCAACCGCGGGGAAATCGTTTTCGGCAACGTCAAGCCGCTTGAGCCGATCAAAGCGAAACAGGGAGGAGTGACGCAGTGAAACCGATCAACGTCGGCATTATCGGCACGGGCTTTTCCGCTTCTTCCCATATTGAGGCGCTCCGCCGCCTGCCGTTTGTGAACATTGTCGCCATTGCCTCAAGCAGCCAAGAAAAAGCGGAGGAAGCCGCGCGCCGGTTCGGGATTCCGAAAGCATACGGCGACTACCGCGCTTTAATTGACGACCCCGATGTCGAAGCCGTTCACAACTGCACGCGCAACGTTTCGCATTTTCCCATCAACAAGGCGGTGCTTGAGGCGGGAAAACATTTATTGTCGGAAAAGCCGCTCGCCATGGAGAGCGAACAGTCGGCGGAATTGAAGCGGCTCGCTGAACAAAGCGAAAGCCTTAGCGCGGTCTGCTTCAACTACCGCCACTACCCGCTCGTTGTCGAGGCGAAAGAGCGGCTTGCCCGTGAGGCGAAGCGCGTCCATTTCGTGTACGGCGGCTATGTGCAAGACTGGCTCTTGTATGACACCGACTACAACTGGCGGCTTGAGCCGGCGCAAAACGGCCCGTCGCGCGCCATCGCCGACATCGGTTCGCACTGGTGCGACACGGTTCAGTATGTGCTTGGCAAGAAGATCGTTGAAGTGTTCGCCGACTTGCGCACCGTCCATCCGGTTCGCTACAAGCCGAAACAGGAAGGGAGCACGTTTACATCCGGCAGCAACCAAGACGCGGAGCCAGTCCAGATTGACACCGAAGACGGCGGCAGCGTGCTCGTCCATTTTGACGACGGCACCCATGGGGCGTTTACGATTTCCCAAGTGAGCGCTGGCCGGAAAAACCGGCTCTATTTTGAAATCGCCGCCGATGAGATGACGCTCGCCTGGGACCAAGAGCACCCGAACCGCCTCTGGGTCGGGCGCCGCAACGGCCCGAACGAAGAAATCGTCCGCGACCCAGCGCTCTTGTCGCCGCAAGCCGCCGCTTACGCCCATTATCCAGGCGGCCATGAGGAAGGCTGGCCGGACGGGCTTAAAAATTTGTTCCGTGATTTTTACAGCGCCATCATCCGGAAACAACGCGGCGAGGCGCTCGGGGAACTGCCGTTTGCGACGATCGCCGACGGCCACCATACAATGAGGATCGTCGACGCCATTTTGGAAAGCCATCGCACCAAACGGTGGGTGCGGGTGGCGGAATAAGCGGCGTCAGCACCGCGGAGACGTCGGCCTCGTTTCGCTGGCTGGGTGCTAGATGATGCCACAACAAAATGGAACGGCGGAGCCGGCCGCCGACCGGCCGGCTTCACACCGCTAGAAAGGGGAGAAGAACGAGATGAAAGTAGGCGTATTTACCGTTTTGTATCAACAGCTGCCGTTGGAAGACATGCTCGACAAAGTCGCCGCCATGGGCATTGAGGCCGTTGAGCTTGGCACCGGAAATTACCCGGGCAACGCCCATTGCGATCCTGACGCGCTGTTGGACCAGCCGGAAAAAATCAAAGCGTTGAAAAAAGCCGTAGCCGACCGCGGCCTTGTGATCAGCGCCTTAAGCTGCCATGGCAACCCGCTTCATCCGGACAAAGCGTTCGCGAAACAGTCGCATGATACATGGCGGAAAACGGTCAGGCTCGCTGAGCAGCTTGAAGTCCCGGTCATCAACGCCTTCTCCGGCTGCCCGGGCGACCATCCCGGCGCCAAATACCCGAACTGGGTCACGTGCTCTTGGCCGCCGGATTACTTGGAAATTTTAAAATGGCAATGGGAAGAAGTCGTCATCCCGTACTGGCGCGAAGAAGCAGCGTTCGCCAAGGAGCACGGCATTACGCAAATCGCCTTTGAAATGCATCCGGGCTTTGTCGTCTACAACCCGGAAACGCTCCTCAAACTGCGCGAACACGTCGGTGAAGCGATCGGCGCCAACTTTGACCCGAGCCACCTGCTTTGGCAAGGCATCGACCCGGTTGAGGCGATCAAACTGCTCGGCCGCGAAAAAGCGATTTTCCACGTCCATGCGAAAGACACGTACTTAGACGAAGCGAACATCCGCAAAAACGGCGTGCTCGATACGAAACATTACAGCCAAATCCTTGACCGCTCGTGGGTGTTCCGCACCGTCGGCTACGGGCAAAGCGAAAAAATGTGGCGCGACATCGTCAGCGCCCTGCGCGCCGTCGGCTACGACTACGTGCTGTCAATCGAACACGAAGATATGCTCGCTTCGATCGATGAAGGGCTGTCAAAGGCCGTCGCCCTCTTGAAAAAGGTGTTGTTCAAAGAAGAACTGCCGGAGATGTGGTGGGCATAAAAAGAAGGCGGCAAGGAGACCGAGGCGCTCTTTGCCGCCTGTATGCTTGCTTTGACATCTGCCGCCAAGAGGATCTCATGTTTTCGCCATAGGGGCTTCATGCGGACATTCGTCCGACCGCAAACAGTTTCTTTTGGAAAGCCAACGTTGTCTCTTGTCCGTTCGGGCGCTTCCGTGACGAAGCGGTCATGAACGCCAGCGGACGGACTCTTCCCAGCGGTTGATCAGCTTCATCAGCATCCGAATGGAAAACGACAGAAGAAAGATCGTGACAAACGAATGCATCCATGTCCACGTATGGTACGTGATCAAATTTGTATACTTTTCATAAAGAACTTCTATGAACGTCAAAGCGGCTGTATACAAGGCGCATTGTCCGACAATGCCGAAAAAGCTCGAATGGTACGACGTTCGATAAAAATACACGCACATGATCGGATACAGAAAGTATTCAAACAAGATGCTCGTGTCGAAGTATTGCCCCAAAAACCTCACGGGATAGTCGAGCAAATGCTTTTCGACCACAATGACACCGAAAAAGGTGGAAAAATAAGCTTTCAATAAAAACACGAGAATCACGTCTTTAATGGGCGGTTTGCGCAAGCTGAAAACCAATAGGATGAGGCCCAGCACCAGCAACACCCATAAGTGGATTCGATCCATGTCTTCATCCTCTCCTGTCAGGGGTTCTGTTGTCCAGCCTGTGCGGCTGATGAGAACGTCATAGATCCACCGGGCGTTTGATCAGGCATGGGCGCAAGCGCGGTTGTAGACCGATTCATGTAGGGCGGCCCAGGGAGCAACAGTCTTTTACATAGCGCGCGCCGTCTGGCTGCGGATGCGCCCCTTCAGCAACAGAAGTCGATGCCCATCCACCGTCAAATCGATCATCGCCCCGTTCAATATGTCTTCGCCTGATTTCCGCCCGTTCGCCTGCAAATACTTCACCCGATACCATTTTCGTCCATATTCAAAATAGAGATACTGTCCGCGCTGGAAATCGATCCAAAACTTCACCGCCTCGCCGTTCACGGTCTTCCATACATACCCCCAAGCCCGGTCTTGGCGGATCGGCGCCATTTTCGGGCGCGCGGAATTGATGGCTTCGTAATACAGGCGGTGTTTGATGTCAAACAGCACCATCCGGTTCGCCTCCCTCTAGAAATGTTGATTTATCAAGGCTTTTCGGCCCCTCAGGGGTGTCCAAAAAATATTTTTCGACAAAATCCCTTACATCTTTTTTCAGTTTTGTGGATATCTTACAGACCTAGGGTGCGCTTCGCGGCCACGGCTCCTTTTTTGGACAATGATACTATATGTATAGCGCCAACTAGGAGAAATAGACATGCCAGCTCACCCGTTTTCTTGAAGCAGCCGTCCGGCAAGCAGGCGAACCGCGAGCGTCACGACAAACATCGAGACGAATGAATATTCCCACTTCCACGTATGGTATTCGATCAGGTCGGTGTGCCGCTCCAACAGGATCTCGACCGCTGTCATCGCCCCTGTATAAGCGCGCACTGCATCCATATCCCCTTCCAGCCCGAGCGGCGCGATGTCCCGTAAACGTACACACTGACAACAGGGTAAAGCAAGGATTCAAAGATCACGCTGTCGTTCGTATAATCTGGAAACAGCCGCACCGGATAGGCAAGCATTCCCGCCCCGCTGACGATCAGGCCGATCAAACTGGAAATATACGCATTCAGCAAAAACGAAAGCCATACTTCTCTTGGTGAAAGAAAGCGGAAGCTGAGCCCCAGCAAACCGATGCCCACCGCAGCAAGCAGCCAAAGGATCCATTGTTCCACCATAGCCCCCAAGCGCGAATGATGTCGATTTTTCTTAGTATGGGATGAGAGAGGGGGGAGTATGTGAAATTTTTGGTTTTTTCATTTGCAACAGGCAATAGATCTTAGAAAGGGCGGGCTTCTGTGTGTTCTTTCCTATGAAAAAAAGGCGAAATTTTGTAAAATAGTAGTATAGTTTTGTAAATGGAGGAATGAACATGCCGATATACAACAAACTCGTTCGCGACCGCATTCCAACCATTATCGAACAAGCGGGAAAAACGTTCACAACTCGCATACTTGACGATGAAGAGTATCGGAAAGAACTGCAGAAAAAAGCGTTTGAAGAGCTTGAAGAATACGTCCAAGCAGAAACGGACGAGGCGGCTCTTGAAGAGCTTGCGGATGTGTTGGAAATTATTCATGCTTTGGCCCAATGCCATGGCGCTTCAATCGAGCGAGTGGAACACATTCGCGCCAAAAAGGCAGAACAACGCGGCGGCTTTCGGGAGAAAATTTTCTTGATTGAGGTTCACGATGAGTAAGGTGGAGTTGATTTCCAAACGCCTCCTCGACAAGCTGCAGGAACAGATGAGCCGCTCGTCGACCATATACATACTGACATCGTTTGCCATGAAGTCCGGGGTTCGCCTGTTGAAGGACAATTTGTGGGCAGCTGCGGAGCGGGGCGCGGATATCAAAATTTGCGTCGGCGATTATTTGTTTGTCACCCAGCCAGAGGCGCTGCGCGAGCTTCTATCCATCCACCCGGACATCGAGGTGCGTTTGTACCGCAGCAATGGAGTTTCCTTTCATCCGAAAGCGTACCTATTTGAAGATGCAGAAGGCGGCTATTTTATTGTTGGTTCTTCCAACTTGTCCCGCTCGGCGCTCACTGACGGTGTCGAATGGAACCTTGGGCTGGATAAGAGCGTTGATGAAGGGGTATTTGCGGAAGCGATGGAGCAGTTTTTAAAGCTGTTTTACGCTCCGGAAACGGTGCCGGTCAATGCCGAAACGGCCGCTGACTATGAAAAGCAGCATCAAGACTATCATCAGCGGCACCCCAATTTAGCCCGCATATGGGCGGAGAATGAGGAAATCGAGCTAATGCTTCCGACGGAGACGGAGAAGAAGCAAGAGGAGGAGATGACGGACAAGGCCGATGTTGTCCATGAAACGGCGGCGCCATATGGAACGATCCAGCCGCGCTTTGCCCAAGTTGAGGCGTTGGAGCGGTTGGAAGCTGCCTATGAAGAAGGGTACGACAAAGCGATGGTTGTCATGGCGACCGGGCTGGGAAAAACATACTTGGCCGCTTTTTTTGCCCGCCGTTTTTCGCGGGTGCTGTTTATCGCCCATCGCGAAGAAATTCTTCGCCAGGCGAAGCAGTCGTTTGAACGCGTGATTCCTGATCGAACAGCAGGACTGTACGATGGCAATCAAAAAGACGGAAATGCCGACATGGTGTTTGCTTCGATCTTTACGCTAAGCATGAAAAAACATTTGCATTCGTTTCGTCCCGACGCATTTGACTTGATTGTTGTCGACGAGTTCCACCATGCGGCAGCCCGCTCGTACGAACGCGTCCTTTGTTATTTTCAGCCGAAATTTTTGCTTGGCATCACTGCTACTCCAGATCGGAGCGACAACAAAGACGTATACGCCCTTTGCGACGGAAATGTCGCGTATCGCATCGATTTTATCGAAGCGGTGCAGCGCGGTTGGTTGGCTCCCTTCCATTATTACGGGGTCTACGATGACACAGACTATTCGCAAATCAAGTGGCTTGGCAATCGCTATGATGAGGAAGAGCTGCTTCAAGTGCAGCTTCGCGAGGAGATGGCGGAGAAGATTTTGCGAGCGTGGAAGCGATACAAGAAAACGAGAACGCTTGTCTTTTGTTCATCGATTCGGCAAGCCGGTTTTCTGTCCGAATATTTCCAACGCCATGGCTGCCGGACGGTCAGCCTTCATTCGAAGCAGACGGCTATTTCGCGCAAGCAGGCCATTGCCATGTTGGAACGCCGTGAACTGGACGCCATTTTCACCGTCGACTTGTTCAATGAAGGGGTCGATATTCCTTCTGTCGATACACTTTTGTTCGTGCGGCCGACGGAATCGCTGACCGTCTTCACCCAGCAAGTCGGGCGCGGGCTGCGGCTGTACAAAGGCAAGGATTATTGCGTGATTATTGATTTAATCGGAAACTACCGGAATGCGGATGTCAAACTGCGCCTGTTTGATACACAGCGGGGCGAAACGAAGAAAAAGGCACGGGAACCTGTTATGCCAACGGTTCCGGAAACGTGCGAACTGCATCTCGATGTTCAAACCATCCATCTTCTCGAAGAGATGCAGAAAAAACGCCAACCGCGCAAAGAACGGCTGCTTGCTGATTATCGGGAGCTGAAACAGGAGCTCGGCAGACGGCCGACTTATTTGGAACTGCATCTCCAAGGCCGAAGCGAAGCGGCGGAGTACAAACAAGAGTTCGGATCTTATGTCGGCTTTTTATATTGGGCGGGGGAGTTGTCCGATCTAGAAAAGGACGTGTTCCGAAAATACGAACCGTGGCTTGTTGAAGTGGAACGTACGGTGATGTCAAAAAGCTACAAAATGGTTGTTCTAAAAGCCATGCTTGAACGTGGACCGTCCGGATGGCACCAACCAATTACACCGCAGGAGGCTGCCCCGTTTTTCCATCGGTATTTAACGGAAAAAGAATACCGAAAGCGCATCGATTTTTCCGACGGAGAAACGAAGCGCCTCTGGGAATATGACCAGGAAAAGGTGAGCCGGTTGATCGCCCGCATGCCGATGACGAAATGGAGCGGCAGTTCGAATGGACTGATTTCCTTTGAGAACAACATTTTTGTGCTCCAATTTCCCATCGCGCGCGAACACGAAGAAATATTGTACAACTGGACAAAAGAGATTTGCGAGTATCGGTTGCATGTGTATTTTGAGAGGAAGGATGGATTGATAAACTAGGAGTACTGCATTCCTTAATCAAAAATTGTGAATCTGTCGGAAACATTTGATCGATCGTTTCACAACCTCAAATAAATTAGGAGTCTGAGGGCAAGAAGCAAATTTATTTTAATCAAAAGACAAATTTCGACAACATTTTTAGCCAAAATAAGGTAATATACAAACCAAAAGGAGGTGCGTCATGAGGCTTGCTTGTTCTTTTAAAGCGGAAAGAATGCCTGTTTCATACCGCATGATGCTGGTGTCAGTGATAAAAGAAGCATTACGAATGTCGGATGAGCAATATTATGAGCGTTTATACGACAGTGTTTCCATGAAACCATTTTCGTTTTCTACATACTTAAAAAATTTCCGATTTTCTGATCAAGAGGTTTATTTAGAAGGGATAACGATGACCGTTAGTTCGCCTGACCATGAGTTTCTCTTGCACTTATACAACGGTTTGCAACAAAAGCAAGTATTTTCATACAAGCACTATCAGCTTGTAAAAGAAAAAATCCGCATGCTGCCGGAGAAAACGATCACAGATTCTACGGTGGTGTTTCGCACCCTCTCTCCGATGTTGGTTGAAGATAAAAACCAGAAGCCGATCAGCCCAGATGCCCCTGACTATGAGGAGCACGTGAATTATTTAGCGGATCTGATTTTGCGGCAGTATCGGGGAAATGGGCTATTGTCGCCCTTGATTGTGCGGCCGTTGCGATGGCGCAAGATGGTCGTGAAGGAGACGAATCACGAATTCGAGGCAACGCATGGGGGCGGCAACGTCTTATATTTTACAGCCTACCAAACTCTCTTTTCGCTAACCGGCCATCCAAGCGATTTACAGCTGCTGTATCAGCTTGGATTATCGAAACGGCGCAATCAAGGATTTGGGCTGCTTGAGGTAGAGGAGGTGCGGGGATGAAGATTGAACTCCGCATGGGCGAGTGGATGGTGACAATGGGGCTTGTTGGGCTGTACCGTGTTTTCGAATACGGGCTGAAAAATAGTTTGATTGATCAGCAGTACAAAAACAGCATCCGAATCGTTCCACAGGGGCTTGAACTGGAGACAGGCGTGCTTCCACAGTTGCCGCGGGCGTATTTTCTTTATTTAATCGACGAATACAGCACGGCAAAGCGGACCAAAGAGAGATTACTTTCGTATCTTGGACAGGCTAAAAGTGAAAATTCGTTTTCAACAGCTCTGTCCAATATAAAAGAGACGATTAAGGATATGGGGAAGGAAATTCAACAGTATTTCCCTAATGAGCCGGTCAATCCCTTGCTTGAAGCGATTAAGTCAATAAAAAAACCGGAACAAATCGAGCAATTGGAGCAATGTATCGCGGAATTTCAACAACTTCTTTTCAAAGAAACCATTAATGAAAAGCTGACATTAAATTATTTTAAAGCGGCTGTCCTTAAGTCGTTTTTTGGACAAGTATCATTCTTAAATGTTTCGAAAAATCATTTGGATTTGGAAGGGCATATCGAACAATTTCAAGCCGATTATATTGTTCCGGTGCAACTCGATCTTCAATTGGAACAAATCTTGCGTTCGGCTTCCACAGAGAAAGAGGTTCTTCGTTTTTTGGATGAGCATGCTGAATATGAACCGTTTAAAGCGTTGAAGAGAGCGTGGAGAAAGAAAACTTTGCCACAAATGCAAGAAGAGATGAACGTGATGTATGAATGCATGTTTTTCCCTGGTCATGTTGCCTTTTATAATTTCGAAGAAATGATTTTTTCCCCGATCGGGATAACAGGCAAGGCTTTTAATTTCAATTGGGACTTGCGGGACAAGCAGCCGAAACCAATTTCATCTTTGGTGAAACTTGTGTTGTTTTTTGCTCCTGCCGGTGCGGCGATTTACTTAAAGAAAGAGGTCTTTAAAAAGCAAAATAAAAAGCAAAACAAGTATCGCATGTACGCAGGCTTTGTCCAATCCGATGCGGCATTCCCTGAGATTTTGCAGAAAAACAACCACCTGAAGCAGATGAAGCAGCAAAAAGATCCGTTTGACCGCATCGTAAGCAAGCTCGTCCAAAGTGTAACGAAAGAAGCAAACTATGTGGTCGACCATCTATTTTTCTTAGAATTTTCTTCTGACTATGACAGCAAAAAAACGCATTTGCACTATTACCATCTTCCATTGTATTTGGCCCGCTATTTTGTTGAATATCCTGGAAAGTTGGATTACGTCCACTATGACTATCGAGAACAGTTCATCCAAGACGTACTGCGTGGAGCGGATCCTGCTCGAGTCATTTATGAATATTTGCGTGATTGTATTGAAAATGGACGTTCCCACATCGGCCCTTACATCGCTGTTGGCGAACGCAGCCGAATTATGCAGCTGAAAAGGGGAGGAAAAGAAATGGAGAAAACAGACAAAAGGGTATATGCCCTATATCGGTGCGGCCAAGAGATTCGAAAGGCATTGGAACAGGCTGGAAGTGCTAAAACGGCTGACCATTATTCTGCCAGCCCGAGTAAAAAAATTAGCGCGATTGCCTATCGGTTGTTAAACGCAGCGAAAGCGGGGGATCGGAAAAGCTTCTTGGATACGTTGTTCCGGCTTCATATGTCAGCGGATCAGCCCATTTCTTCGCTTTTCTTAAATGCGCTGCATGAGCGGGATTTGGATTTTCCTGCTGTAGCCAACGCCTTTATTGCTGGGTTGCTGTCTCAAGAAGGACAAGGAGAACAAGAGGAGGTTGTATCATGACGAAAACGGTCACGATGACGATTGTCTTTCAAGCGGGATCGCTAAACTATGGAGAGGGCATTGCGAATATTTCCGAATTGAAAAAGTTTCATCGCGGCAATGGAGAGGCGTACACATACGCATCGCGGCAAAGTTTGCGTTACGATATCGTCCGTTTAGGAAATGAACTGTTTGGCTGGAACTTAAATACCGTCGATAAAGCGAGTGGTGTTGTTCAGTTCAAAAAAGACGTCACCATCGAAGATTCCGTTGAAATGGATTTATTCGGGTACTTGAAAACGGATAAAAACTCGCAAAAACGCACTGCTGTCGTGCGTTTAAGCCATGCTGTTTCCCTTGAACCGTATAAAAGCGATTTGGAATTTTTGAATAACATGGGGCTAGCCAGCCGAATTGGCGCTGATCCGAATTTAGCTCAGATCGAGCAGCACCAAAGCTTCTATTGTTACACCATCACGATAGACTTACATCGCATTGGCGTCGATGGGGAGGTCGAGCTGTCCAATCAGGAAAAAGCGAAGCGCGTTCAGCAATTGCTTGATATTGTGAAGTTGCTCAATCGGAATATTCGCGGTCGTCGTGAAAACTTGTCCCCGCTATTCGTCATCGGTGGAGTATATGATGTAGCAAATCCGTTTTTTCTTGGGAAAATTCGCCTAGCCTCTTCGCCGCGAGGATGGGAAATTGAAGTTGCCCCTATCGCTGATACCATGGCGCAAACGTTCGCAGGCAAGCCAGTTGCTGACGAGACGCGCATCGGTTTAGTAAGCGGCATATTTGCGAATGAAGATGAATTTGCACAACGATTTGCAGAGAAGACTGGATCAGTGGAGCAGTTTTTCCGCCATATTGCTGAACAAGTTCAAACATACTACGGTGAATGATAATGAAGGCGTTGCGTTTAAAACTATTTCAAGAGACAGCGTGCTATAAAAAACCGTTCGCTTCCAAGGTGGCGGAAACATATCCGCTTCCGCCTTATTCTACAGTTAAAGGAATGATTCACGCGTTGCTTCGCGCGGATCGTTTCATCCCCATGCGCCTAAGCGTTCAAGGGGAGTATGAGGCGAAACTGCTCGACTATCAGCGGCATTACTTTTTTAAAAAACGTGATGTCGCTGCTTTTCCACTGATCCTTGATGGGATTCAGGATGAGTCGTTTTCGTACGATGCTAACGAAATCACGACAATGCCCATTTATACACATTTGTTGTACCGAGTTGATTTGTTGATTCACGTTGAGGCAGAAAAAGAAGTTCTTGAACGGGTAATACATGCCATCGAAACTGGCGAAAACCATTATAGCTTAGGTAGATGGGAAGATTTGGTCCGAATTGATGAGTATAAAATAGTTCAGGTAGATGAATTGGATGAAGAGAAAGATTTACGCTATTACGCTTACATTCCCCACCATTTGCTCGATATAGACATAAAGCATATCCCATATGAACTCCCTTGGAAATACGAAGTCGTGAACGGAGTGAGAAAATGGGAGAAAGTCAATGTGGGATACGTGCGAAAAGGGACGACAGCTCCAGAGGGAGCATGTATTGATGAAGACGGGGAGCTCGTATTTTTCCATTTATAGAATGGGAGGAAATCAAACGGTCATGTTTTATGCAAAGTCCGAAACGAGAGAGACGATCCGTGAACATACGGATCGTCTTCTTGATAATTGGCGATTACTAAAGGACAGTTATGGAGACCGATTGATTCGTGTCAATGAAAGAATGTGGGAATTGCTTCGATTAGCGATCGAGTACCATGACATCGGGAAAGCGAACACGGTGTTTCAAAATAAAATCCGCCGCGCCATTCAAGAAGAACTGCTGGAAACTGATTGCGACGCCAATGTACCGCATAACTATCTGTCTGTCGGCCTTGTTCCATTTGAGCAATTGAATTTGACGAAAGAAGAAATACGACTGTTAACTCATGCCATCGGCTACCATCATGAGCGGGACAAGCTTCCCGACAAAGAAGCCATCCGCCATGTATTGCAGAGTGACTTATATTTGCAAAAGGAAGCCATCGCCCAACACATGAGGCTCCCCTTAGCAGAAAAGTTATCGTTCCGATTCGTGGATCGCTTATTGCGGCGATACACGATACACGACGGGGAATCGTTTTGGGATTATGTATTAATCAAAGGGCTTCTTCAACGCATCGACCATGCGGCTTCGGCACACCTTGATGTTGAGACCGGAGTTGATCAAAACGTTGGCGTTTATGTGCGGCGCTACATGGAGAATCAATCGTTTTATCCAAATGATTTGCAGCGTTTTACAGAAAGCCATACTGATAAAAATGTGATTGTCATTGCACAAACGGGCATGGGAAAGACGGAATCTGCCTTACTATGGATCGATCGAGACAAGGCCTTTTTCACTTTGCCTCTTCGCGTCAGCATCAACGCTATTTATGAACGAGTTCGTCATCAAATGGGGTACGGTGCCGCAGGTCTTTTGCATTCCACAAGTGCTTTCTACTTAGCGGAGCGAGGGGAAGAAAATTGGGAGGCGATTAAGCAACAGTCGCAACAGTTGTCCATGAAGCTGCTTTTCACAACCGTTGACCAAATTTTAAAGTTTCCTTTTTATTATCGAGGATTTGAAAAGGAATTGGCAAGCATGGCAAATGCCAAAGTGGTGATCGATGAAATCCAAGCGTATGATCCAAAAATTGCTGCGATGTTGATTAAGTCATTAGAAATGATTAAAAAAGTAGGCGGCCGATTCATGATTATGACGGCCACATTGCCAACTTTATATTTGGATGAACTCAAGCGCCGAAGCATCATCGATGAAGAAGACACCGTTTTCGGCGAATTTATTGACAGTGAACATCACCGTCACCGCATTCAGCTCCATGATCAGGAAATAACAAAAGGAATAGAGGACTTTGTCAGAATGGCGCGTTCATCCCAAGTGTTGGTCATTGTGAATACGGTTCGTCGGGCGATGGAACTGTATGAACGGTTATCCGAAATGGCCAGCGATGTACCTGTTCATTTGCTGCACTCACAATTTACGCAAGAAGATCGTCAATGGCTCGAGCGGCAAATTAAAGAGTTCAATGAGGCAAAGACAAATGGGGTGTGGATTACGACTCAGCTTGTCGAAGCAAGCATTGATATTGATTTTGACTATTTATTCACAGAAATGTCTCCACTGGACAGTCTGTTTCAACGTCTTGGGCGCTGTTATCGAAGAAGGGTTATTCAAGGGGAACAATGCAACATCCATATTTTTACACAAAACGTTTCTGGGGTTCCATCCGTATATGACGGGCATCTCGTGTGTGAAAGCACGGAGTTGTTGAGGCCTTTTGACGGACAAATTCTCGATGAGCGAACAAAAATTGAGCTGGTTGGCAAGTTGTATGAACGTGAGAGATTGAAAGGAACTTCGTTTTTGCAGGAGTTCGAGGATGCGTTAGCTATGTTTGACCATTTAGATCCGTATGAAATGAGCAAGAAAGAGGCACAGCGGAAACTGCGTGACATTCAGACCGTTCCCATCATTCCACGGCGAATTTACGACGAAATCGCCCATGTCATCGATGAATGCCGCCGTTGCCGAGACTGGCGAGAGCGGATTCGTTTGCGCATGGAGATCGAAAAGAAGACGATCAGCGTCCACCGTTTTCTTGCGGAGAAATGTGTCTCAGAACGATTGTCTAAGCCGTTTGATCATATATACATTGCCGATGTTGAATACGATTTTGATCGAGAAATGGGGAGAGGAAAAGGCATTCAGATTGATACACCATTGTCTGCATTTTATTAAGGAGAGTGCAGTGAATGGCAAGCGGTGTTCAAATCCATTATTACAAAGTGTGCAAGCGGAAATTATGGTTGTTTTCCAAAGGAATTGGAATGGAAGAAGAGCACGAACGAGTGATCGAAGGAAAGATTCTGCACGAACGGGCGTATCCACGCTTGAATGAGAGAGAAATTCTCATTGATGACACGTTTAAGCTGGATGCATTAGAGGAAGAGTACGTTCGCGAAATCAAAATTTCCAGCAAAATGGCTGAAGCGGACCGTTTTCAAATGTTGTACTATCTTTACGAACTGAAAAAACGAGGCATTCATAAAAAAGGATTGATCAGCTATACGAAGGAAAGAAAGACGGAGGAAGTGATATTAACAGAAGAAGACGAGCGAAAGGTGGAAAAGGCTTTAAAAGACATCTATCAAATTTTGCAACTTCCCTCTCCCCCGCCTCTTAAAAAACTATCATATTGCTCGAAGTGTGCATATTACGAATTTTGTTATGCACTGGAAGGTGACGAATGATGTTGAAAGATCATTATATCTTTTCAAATGGGCGGCTCAAGCGAAAGGACAATACGATTTATTTTTTAGATGAAAACGAAAACAAGAGATCGCTTCCTGTGCATCAAATCGAAAATTTATATATATTTGGGGAAGTGGACTTCAACTCCGCTTTGCTTAATTTGTTAAGCCAGCATGAAGTTCATTTGCATATTTTCAATTACTATGGATTTTACGCAGGCACATTCTGTCCGAGAAATCGAAAAGTGTCTGGTTTTACCGTTGTGCAGCAGAGCGCTCATTATCTTGATAATGGCAAAAGGTTGTATATCGCCAAGATGTTTTTAGAAAGTGCTGTGCACCATATGTTGCGTAATATTCGTAGGCATCGAGAGAAAACGGAGATTTATATCCATCAGATTGAGGAAGAGGCAAAAAAGATGAACACAGCGAGCACTGTTCAAGAGCTGATGGGAATAGAGGGACGAATCCGACAACATTATTATCAGTCCTTTAACGAGATTTTGAAGCAAGACTTTACGTTTGAAAAGCGGACAAAGCAACCTCCGCGCGACCCGCTGAATGCTTTGATATCATTCGGAAATTCCTTATGTTATACAACTGTTTTGGGGGAAATTTACAAGACGCCGCTTGATCCTACGGTTAGTTTTTTGCACGAACCGTCGACAAGACGATTTTCGTTAAGTTTGGATTTAGCTGAAATCTTTAAGCCATTGATCGTCGATCCGGTTATTATCGCTTCCATTAACAATCGGATCATTACCAATAAACATTTTGATGATATAGATGGAATGGTATTTTTAAATGAGGAAGGAAAGAAAAAGTTTATTATTGAGTGGGAGAATAAATTGGCTACATCCATCCAACATCGGAAGCTGAAAAGAAAAGTGAGTTATCGGCATTTTATACGATTGGAATGCTACAAGCTCATTAAACATTTCATTGGGGATGAACTATATAAACCGTTGAAAGCTTGGTGGTGAAACATGTTTGTTATCATTACGTATGACGTAGCGGAAAAGCGGGTCAACAAAGTTTGCAAAAAATTAAAGGAATATCTCACTTGGACGCAAAATAGCGTATTTGAAGGGGAGATTTCGAAAAGCCTGCTGATGAAGTGCATGTATGAATTGGAGATGATCATTGATAAAGAAGAAGACTCCATTTACTTATACGAAGTAGGAAATCCGAAGAATATAAAAAAGCGGGTATTTGGTCAGGAAAAGAATTTTGATGAGTTGTTCCTCTAAGTTTTAAGAATTTGCAGTGAACCTCCTTTTAGCGGATAAATGGGGAAAAGCTTGATTTATTAAGGGAAGTGTGTCATTATTTGCGCAGCATAGAAAACACAATTACTACTTTACTGCAAAATGAGGTATAATTGTTGTGTAGGCATTAGCCGGAATTCCTTGTTACATCAATGAATATTGCTTTGTAACTGATAGGGGGTTTTATCTGAACGGAGAGGGATTTAAAGACGTGGTGGCCAGCGACACGACGAGAATTTGTTTCACGTTTTATCTGAACGGAGAGGGATTTAAAGTGCATCAATTCAGTGGTACGAACGCGGAATTTATGCGTTTTATCTGAACGGAGAGGGATTTAAAGTTAGAAACACTACACCAATTCAAACTCGTGAGTGAGGTTTTATCTGAACGGAGAGGGATTTAAAGTGGGACGAATCGGACGGCGTTTTCACGATACAACACAAGTTTTATCTGAACGGAGAGGGATTTAAAGTGATTGTCATCCAAAACTATAAAGTGCACAGTAGCCCGTTTTATCTGAACGGAGAGGGATTTAAAGAACACATAAAATCGTGGAGTATGCGAGCGATTATTTAGGTTTTATCTGAACGGAGAGGGATTTAAAGTTTTAAAACGTCCGTTACATTTGACGGCATCACTGGGTTTTATCTGAACGGAGAGGGATTTAAAGTTTCATTGACTGGTGTATGGCTTCACGAAGCGGACAATCCGTTTTATCTGAACGGAGAGGGATTTAAAGAAAACGGATAAATGTGGTATGATAGGCGTGTAATAGTTTTATCTGAACGGAGAGGGATTTAAAGTAAACTTCTTGCTGAAAATAAAATTGAGGAAGCGAGTTTTATCTGAACGGAGAGGGATTTAAAGATTGAATCGCGGGGTGGAGCAACGGCAAGACAAACGTTTTATCTGAACGGAGAGGGATTTAAAGGCTACTGCAAGAGATTGCCTTTTTATACCCGACCGGGTTTTATCTGAACGGAGAGGGATTTAAAGTGTTCAGCTTAGAAATGTCTGCGAAATCACTTCTCAGTTTTATCTGAACGGAGAGGGATTTAAAGTTCTCCATTGAAAGAGACATGAGATACTCAACCGTGTTTTATCTGAACGGAGAGGGATTTAAAGCGATCCCCTTGACGCCCCCCTCGCGATCCGGGAGCGTTTTATCTGAACGGAGAGGGATTTAAAGAACGAGGACAGCCGCGACATATGCAGACGTAATCGGTTTTATCTGAACGGAGAGGGATTTAAAGATAAAGCGATCCCACCAATCGCAGACAGGCCAACGCGTTTTATCTGAACGGAGAGGGATTTAAAGACTTTACGTTCTGCTGTCTCAGAATCAACAAAATCGTAAGTTTTATCTGAACGGAGAGGGATTTAAAGAAAGCCGTTTTGTTCAACGAATTGAATAATCTCGTTTTATCTGAACGGAGAGGGATTTAAAGACGACGTAGCAGGAAAAGAATTAGGTAAGGCAATCACGTTTTATCTGAACGGAGAGGGATTTAAAGTTTGGTTGTGGTCGGTGTTGGCATCGGTTTTGCTTGTTTTATCTGAACGGAGAGGGATTTAAAGCGTCAATGTCTGACCTGTCGTTGACGTAGCAGGAGGTTTTATCTGAACGGAGAGGGATTTAAAGTATAATTCTTTTGATTATGGCGGCTCGATGTTTTATGTTTTATCTGAACGGAGAGGGATTTAAAGCGGATCAAACACCGCCTTGGCAACAACAAAACCGACGTTTTATCTGAACGGAGAGGGATTTAAAGTACGACCGCGCCCCGCTCCGCGCGGGCGGGGCCCCGCGTTTTATCTGAACGGAGAGGGATTTAAAGAGTCGAGTGTGTATGTTTGGTTTCGCACAGCATTAGTTTTATCTGAACGGAGAGGGATTTAAAGAGAAGAGGATAGCGGGAGTTTGTGTTTGAATTATAGTTTTATCTGAACGGAGAGGGATTTAAAGCCGAATGTGCAACAACTGCATCATTCACCTGCTTCACCGGTTTTATCTGAACGGAGAGGGATTTAAAGAGAATTGGCACCTCATCATCTTGCAACGCAACATTGTTTTATCTGAACGGAGAGGGATTTAAAGTGCGCACAAGATGCTGACAGAGAAGGAGCAGGAATGCGAGTTTTATCTGAACGGAGAGGGATTTAAAGAACAACACATGAACGGGATTTGTCGCTTCTACAGCGTTTTATCTGAACGGAGAGGGATTTAAAGAAAACTCTTCGGTCAGCTTCAACTTCTGATGTATTTGTTTTATCTGAACGGAGAGGGATTTAAAGAACACTTCCGCAACCGTTAGGCTGTCTGTGACAACGTTTTATCTGAACGGAGAGGGATTTAAAGGAAGCATATTCACATCATCAGCCTCAACCGTATCGCCGTTTTATCTGAACGGAGAGGGATTTAAAGGAAGGGGACGGAGAAGAATTTACGATTGCATCATTGTTTTATCTGAACGGAGAGGGATTTAAAGTGTGAATGTAGAGAGCGAAAAGCCTGGAAGCGTCGGTGTTTTATCTGAACGGAGAGGGATTTAAAGTGAAGAGATTGTGTCGTTTATTCGCGTGTATGAAGGTTTTATCTGAACGGAGAGGGATTTAAAGCAAGAAGCTGATTTCCGTTCGGTGTACCGATATACAGTTTTATCTGAACGGAGAGGGATTTAAAGCAAGCGGCAAGATCATGGGTATTAAAGGGGGATACGTTTTATCTGAACGGAGAGGGATTTAAAGTTTGATTTTCTCCAGTTCCTTCATCAGAGCAGAGATGGTTTTATCTGAACGGAGAGGGATTTAAAGAAAAAACATAGAAAAGAATAAGTTTTTCAGGGGGAGCGTTTTATCTGAACGGAGAGGGATTTAAAGAATCTTTTGTCATTCGTCATTTCCCCTTTCAGTATTTGTTTTATCTGAACGGAGAGGGATTTAAAGGCAAAATTGCGCCAATTCCCGCCAGCAGGGATCCGTTTTATCTGAACGGAGAGGGATTTAAAGCATCACTACTACACCGCCAACTACGCCGGCAGTCGGGTTTTATCTGAACGGAGAGGGATTTAAAGTCGGACGATACACACTCATTTTGCTGACGTCACCGGTTTTATCTGAACGGAGAGGGATTTAAAGGTCAACAATCGTAGTTTATATTGTTGTCCGTCAATGTTTTATCTGAACGGAGAGGGATTTAAAGGTAGCACGTCCAACCGGTTTGCGGCGTGTATAAATCCCGTTTTATCTGAACGGAGAGGGATTTAAAGTCCTCACTTTCTTCGAATCGCCCCTCGCACTCTTTGTTTTATCTGAACGGAGAGGGATTTAAAGTGATTCGTTCTCTCCGCCACTCAACCGGCTTTTCTGTGTTTTATCTGAACGGAGAGGGATTTAAAGAGCAGAGCAATAATAATCAGCAACACCCATGTAACGTTTTATCTGAACGGAGAGGGATTTAAAGGCGATAAACACACGAACGAAAAACATGGCGTGTTCGTTTTATCTGAACGGAGAGGGATTTAAAGAAGCACGTAAAGCTATTACTAATGCGTCTGCCGATTGTTTTATCTGAACGGAGAGGGATTTAAAGTAGCTTGGGTGAGCTGATACATGCCGGCTTGACGTTCGTTTTATCTGAACGGAGAGGGATTTAAAGCAAGAGTTATAACCTTACAATATGTCCCACTCCCTGGTTTTATCTGAACGGAGAGGGATTTAAAGTTGACATAGATGTATCGAATTGGCTGCTTGCGACCCAGTTTTATCTGAACGGAGAGGGATTTAAAGCGGTTCCACGCTTCTGCCAGTTCTGCCTGGCGGACAGGTTTTATCTGAACGGAGAGGGATTTAAAGTTAAAGATAAATCTGGCGGCATCGCTCGGCGCGTGTTTTATCTGAACGGAGAGGGATTTAAAGTGAATATCTCGGTGAGCCGATTGGGAGTGGTGTGGTGGTTTTATCTGAACGGAGAGGGATTTAAAGGTTCTTGCTTCACTCGTTGCTTATGAACACCAGTAGGTTTTATCTGAACGGAGAGGGATTTAAAGGAAGTTGAACAGTGAAGTGATTTCATAATGAGCAAGGTTTTATCTGAACGGAGAGGGATTTAAAGAACTGGAGAAGATCGGGATCATCGTCTCGGCGAATGTTTTATCTGAACGGAGAGGGATTTAAAGGGAAAATGGGCGGTACCGAGTGCAGCCGAACATATGTTTTATCTGAACGGAGAGGGATTTAAAGTCAGAAATTGGATAAAGTCTGGGAAGATTTCTTCGTTTTATCTGAACGGAGAGGGATTTAAAGGGAATGCGGATATTGAGAGGTGGCGACTACAGCGGGTTTTATCTGAACGGAGAGGGATTTAAAGGAGGAGCGAAAGCAATGGTTTGAACAAGAATGGCAAGTTTTATCTGAACGGAGAGGGATTTAAAGTCTAAGTCTTTTGAAATTTACTCATTCGAATATAACGGGGTTTTATCTGAACGGAGAGGGATTTAAAGACAGCGTACTTGCGGAATTACTTGGTTGGGAAATCGAGTTTTATCTGAACGGAGAGGGATTTAAAGGTGTTTAGCGCCTGCTGTGTTCTTTACGTCCGTATAGTTTTATCTGAACGGAGAGGGATTTAAAGTATATATCAGCACTTGGTCCGTTCCTGCTTTTTTCTTGGTTTTATCTGAACGGAGAGGGATTTAAAGACTATAACATCCGACTGAGGAACAGCAACACCGGCCGTTTTATCTGAACGGAGAGGGATTTAAAGTAAAAACAAGCGCATACCGAACATGTTTCACATTATAGTTTTATCTGAACGGAGAGGGATTTAAAGTCGTCTCCGATGGCCGCTAATCCACTGGGACATCTGGTTTTATCTGAACGGAGAGGGATTTAAAGAAAAGCGAATAATGCTTCATTCTTCAAATGGTTGTCTGTTTTATCTGAACGGAGAGGGATTTAAAGCAATTGATGCCTTTAAAGACTGCTTCACCGCATCGTTGTTTTATCTGAACGGAGAGGGATTTAAAGAGTTCAAGACTTTTAATAACTCGCTCAATTAAAGTTTGTTTTATCTGAACGGAGAGGGATTTAAAGGTCAATTTCCCTGCTTTTATCAAATTCGCTTATGAGAGTTTTATCTGAACGGAGAGGGATTTAAAGCTTGTTCTGGCGACATAACGGATTTAATGTTACTCGTTTTATCTGAACGGAGAGGGATTTAAAGCTCATTGAACCAGAGCCGGCTGGTATCTTGATTACTAGTTTTATCTGAACGGAGAGGGATTTAAAGGTGTTTTCGGTTTTGGTGGTAACGCGACATAAGCGGGTTTTATCTGAACGGAGAGGGATTTAAAGGAATGAAGCTGACATCGAGTCAACGCTGGTTCAATTGTTTTATCTGAACGGAGAGGGATTTAAAGATCTTTTTTCCGGCGTGATGAAATGCGGTCGTTGCGTTTTATCTGAACGGAGAGGGATTTAAAGAAGCTCTCTTTTATCGGGATGTAAGATAACGACATCGTTTTATCTGAACGGAGAGGGATTTAAAGAATCCAGCTGTCGTTCTAAAAATCTGACCCAATCACGTTTTATCTGAACGGAGAGGGATTTAAAGACAAAGGAGATGAGCAACATGCGAAACAGGAAGCCGTTTTATCTGAACGGAGAGGGATTTAAAGAGCTGATTTACAGACAGATGCGGTCGAAAAAGAGTTAGTTTTATCTGAACGGAGAGGGATTTAAAGTACAAACACCGGCGGCGTCTTGAATACACCTAATTGTTTTATCTGAACGGAGAGGGATTTAAAGTTGGAGGAGATCGTCACGACGATCAAGCCGTATCTTGGTTTTATCTGAACGGAGAGGGATTTAAAGATGTGTACGATTGGTCAAGATCGCTAAAAGCCTGCTCGGTTTTATCTGAACGGAGAGGGATTTAAAGAATCAACACGAGTAAAATGACCACAGAACAAGATTTGTTTTATCTGAACGGAGAGGTGTAAATTAGCACATTATTTCAGAATCCCTTTTTCAAATTATTTCAGATGGATTCTGAAATAATGTGCAAAATTTTTGCGGATTATTGCGGATTTTGCACATTCTTTCGGAACATTTGCACGCTCTTTCAGATGAAGAATTTCCAGCGCGCCTGATGGACCGATGAAAAAGAAAAAGCACAAAAGAGGCCGATTTGGCCCCTTTCGTGCTAATGCCCCATTTCCTCTGCAGCCATGCGCACCACTTCTTCGTCAATGACGTCCTTTTTCAGCTGATGCCCGTACAGCAGGCACGTCGTGGCCAACGTGTTGATGACACGGGGCCAACCACGTGATTGCAGGGCAATTGCCTCTAACGCCGATGGGGTGAAGATCGGATGCTTGGCCCCGGCCTGTTTCATCCGATGCTCGATGTAGCCCGCCACCTCTTCCTTCTCCAGCGGCCCCATCCGGTATCGCATGATGATCCGCTGGTCGAGAGGGCGGTGCTGATTGAGCCGCAGCTTCCCCTGTAAATGAGGCAACCCGGCCAAAATCAAGACAAATGGGTTGGTTGAATCCATCTCAAAGTTGAACAAGATGGCGATGTCTTGTAAAAAGGCATCCTTTGCTAAATGCATCTCGTCCAAAATGAACACCGGCGTGATCCGTCGTTCATGATGCAATCGCTCGATCGCCTGCTGGATTTGGCGGAAGAGATCTACCTTGCGGTACTTCGGTTCCTCTCCTAATCCCAAGGCCAGTCCACGGTAAAAATCCATCACGCCTCCGGTGGATAACGGAAAGTAGACGACATGATACAATGATGGATTCAATGACTCTTTCAGCGCCCGAAGGGCGAACGTCTTGCCCGCCCCCGGCTCTCCGATCAACAGCCCGATCCCCCGGGTTCGTTTCACGTACTCCAGCGCCCGCAGCGCTTCTTGAAACGCCGCCCCTTGATACGCCTCGGACGGATCTGTTTCTTTCGCAAACGGCTCCCGCGAGAGGGAATAAAACGTTTTATACATCCTGTTCGCCCTCCTTCGCCGAAACCGCCGCAAACGGCGACCGGTGGCGCTTCACATAGGCGTTATCCTCCAAACGCACCCGAATGGCTTCCGCCACCCGTTTGCCATCTTCGTACACATAGACGCCTCGTTCGTCATAGCGGAGCTCAATCGATTGCCCAATGAACCGAGGCGGCACTTCGTATAGCTGTTTATTCAGGGTGATCGTGCCATCGGCTTTCACCTTGCGGTGCTCCCGTTTCAGAAAAATCGCGTCCAGCCAATCGATGTCTTCGATCCACACCACTCGTTCCACTTGGGACTGAAACACCTCATGCGGCGTTTTTCCGTCCAGTGAGGCGTGCGGTTTTCGATGATACTCTTCTTCAAGCCACTTCCAAAAACGCTCGTTCAACTCGTCAAGCGACTTCGGCGGATTCAGCTCTAACAGCGGATAAAACCGCGTCTGTACGGTGCGGAAGAACCGTTCGATTTTCCCTTTGCTTTGCGGGTCATACGGCTGAGTGTGGATGAGCGTAATCCCCATCTCGGCGCACGCATACTGCAGCACCTCGGATCGATAAATTTTCCCGTTGTCCGAGTAAATGCGTTTCGGCTTCCCGCAACGAAGCACCGCTTCCTTTGTGACGATCCGCAGCCCGTCAAATTTCTCCGAAGGGAAAAATTGGGCATACGGCACCAACCGCGAGCAGTCATCGATATACGCGATCAAAAACGTTTTCTGGGCTTTCCCATGGACGCGAATCGTGGGTCCATGGGATAAGTCCCCTTGCCATAGCTCATTGATCTGGTCATACGCAAAACGCTTTCGCTCCGGCATCGGCAAGATTTCTTTTCCCACCAGGTTGTGTTTTTTCAACAATCGGTATATAGTAAAGTATGAGAGGGTGGTGGGAATGTCCCCCTGCTTGGTGAGTTGTTCGTAGAATAGGGTCACGGGCATGGTGGGATGTTCCTTCCTCAATGCTAGAATATGATCCTCATCATCGGGGGACAGACGTCTGGAGCGGCCGCGGTCCGAACGGCGCTTCGGCTTCAAGGCGTCGAAGCCCCCTTTTTTGTATCGGGCGCACCAATCCAGAATCGTCTTCGCCGCAATGGGCTTGTCCCCTTGATGAGGAATCGAATGCACTCGCCCGCCCACCTCATTCAAATACACTTTGGGCTCCACCTGGCCATTCACCAACGGAGCGATCAGCCCGTACCGAAACAGCGCGATGTCGTGTCTCATCGATTCATCCATCCGGATCTCCTCCCTGTCTCCCTGTGATGTTGGACCGTTCCGGTCCCTCTGCCTCCTATCTTACGAAACGGCTCGAGATTCGTCGAGAGGAAGGGTTTGTGGGAACATCAACCATCTCCGTTTTTGGTGTTAAGTAGAAAATCAGGAAGCAATTTGATCCGCAAACGGATGCCACCTCTCGTTTGTCCACAGGTCTTGGATGATCGAGCCCACCCCCCGTCCCTCCAAGGTCTGCATCCACCAAACCGCCCGTTCTGTTCTTGCGTTCCCCACAGGGCCGATGATCCCCCACCTTCTCACCGCCGCGTGATGCAAGCGGGAAAGATTCCGTAAAAATCGTCGGACATAAAACAAGATGACCTCCTTGGTGGGAAAAACAACCTGTTTGGTCTTCGCTCCTCGCCTTGGCGTTTCGAGCCACGTTTTGACCGCTTGCCAGATGACCGGCCGTGTATATTGAACATACGGGAGGAGAAAAGAAGGCAGCACACTCACGGTTTTACGGCACTCTTGACAGCGATATCGTGCGATCCAAAGGCGATACTCCCCCTCTGCCGTCAACGCATAGCGTTGGTAGTATCCGTGACGATGCAAGGGGCGGCGGGATGGACAGTGGGGGCATTGGTTCACGTCGGGAAAATCGTTCCCTTTCCCACGATCCGTATACGTTTGAATGTCAATGCCAAAGTCGTGAAACTGGATCACACTTCCTTCCCCCTCTCCTTGAAACGAATGGAAATCTTCGTCCGAAACAATTCACAAAAAAATTAGCACATTCCTTCAGAAAAGGGGAGAGGGCTTTCTGAAAGAATGTGCAAAAAAATGGGCGTTTTATGCTGAAATAAAATGATAATTTACAGAGAGGGATTTAAAGTGCGATGTTTAACCTCGTATTCAACGAGGCCCCTAATCTGTTTTATCTGAACGGAGAGGGATTTAAAGGTGATAAGGTTTTTTCATTCCTGCCATACATAAAGCAAGTTTTATCTGAACGGAGAGGGATTTAAAGATAACAGCACACCTAAAATATTACTGCACACCTTCGTTTTATCTGAACGGAGAGGGATTTAAAGAACAACCGAAACCGCTCAATATTCATCAGAAACTCGTTTTATCTGAACGGAGAGGGATTTAAAGCCGATGCGCCGCTGCCCAAGTTCACGGTCGATATAGTTTTATCTGAACGGAGAGGGATTTAAAGTTGTCAGCTATTTTTGTATTGATATAATGGAATTTGTGTTTTATCTGAACGGAGAGGGATTTAAAGTAATACATGTGACGGTCACGCCAAGACGTTTGCTGGGTTTTATCTGAACGGAGAGGGATTTAAAGTTTAATGAAATCTTATGACCGTTATACTGGTAATTTGTTTTATCTGAACGGAGAGGGATTTAAAGGTAGGATGGTATGAGTATTACACAGGCGGGGAAGCAAGGTTTTATCTGAACGGAGAGGGATTTAAAGATGGAGGACCTATGACCGTTCACATTCGCCGTGACGTTTTATCTGAACGGAGAGGGATTTAAAGTATTAAAGTTGGTAGGAGCCAAACGGGAAACATTCGGGTTTTATCTGAACGGAGAGGGATTTAAAGTATTTGTACTTTAAACGCTTCACGAACTTTTTAAAGTTTTATCTGAACGGAGAGGGATTTAAAGGAAAAAGCATTAGAAAACACAGAATTAATGTTAACGTTTTATCTGAACGGAGAGGGATTTAAAGGATGATCCTGACGGCTTAGGATTTATCGGCAATGATCTGTTTTATCTGAACGGAGAGGGATTTAAAGATTACGGAAAAAATGTAACGTTGGTGACGAACAATGTTTTATCTGAACCCCGAGTTCGACAGTTTTGAGGCCATTTTAGGCAAATGAAAATGGTCAAAATGCTGTAATATCAAGGATTTCACGATGCGGATCCTAGAAAAAAACGCCGAATTTCATAGGCACACGATTTATTAATTTTTTCTTTTAAAAATAAAGTTTATACGTTATAATATAGGCATGTACATACGACGAGTCACACGCAAAAACAAGAATGGAACAACCGTTGCTTATCTCCAGCTTGCTCACAATGAATGGGATCCAAAGGCCAAATATGCGAAAGCGAAGGTGATTTATTCGTTCGGGCGCGAAGACGAGGTGGATCGCGCCGTCCTGGAACGTCTGGCCAAAAGCATTTCGCGATTCCTTTCTCCTGAGCAGGCTTGGGAAGTCGAAACGTTGACAGGAGAAGCTTCCGATGACTTTCAATTCCAGTCATGCAAACACCTCGGCGGCGTTTGGCTCTTGGATCAGCTCTGGAGACAACTGGGGTTGGGAGAGATTCTCCACTCCTTGTTTACCTCCCGACATCACCAGATTTCGCTGGAACGGCTGATTTTTGCCATGGTGGCCAATCGCGCCCTTCATCCGTCAAGCAAGTTGGCGATGGAGGAGTGGGTGGAGAAAGACGTGTATATCCCTCACCTTCCTCAAGCCGCCAGCCACCAGTTGTACCGGGCGATGGATGAACTGCTGGCCGTGCAGCCGGAATTGGAACGTCAAGTGTTCCATGCCGTGGCCGATTTATTGAATTTGGAAGTCGACTTGATTTACTTCGATACGACTTCGTCGTACTTCGAAGTGGATCCCTCTGAAACACCGGAAGGAGAATCGCTTCGAAAACAAGGATTCTCGAAAGACAAACGCCCAGACTTGGTTCAAATCGTCATTGGGCTGGCTGTCACCCGGGAAGGAATCCCGATTCGCGCTTGGGTATGGCCTGGCAATACCATGGACATGACGGTCATCAAACAGGTGAAACAAGACTTGATTGGCTGGAAGCTTGGACGTGTGATCAGCGTCATGGACCGCGGCTTTTCCTCTGAAGAGAATTTGCGAATCTTGCAACAGGCCGGGGGACACTACATTGTCGGCGAAAAAATGCGATCCGGCAAAGCCGCCGTCGAAGAGGCCTTAAGCCGTCGCGGACGTTATCATGAAGTGGACGAGAATTTGCACATCAAAGAAATCATCGTGGGCGACGGAGAAGCGCGTCAGCGCTATGTTCTCGTGTACAATCCCAGCGAAGCCGAACGCCAACGCAAGGAGCGAGAAAAGCTGCTCGAATCGCTGAAAGAGGAGTTAGAAGGGCTTCGCCAACTCCCAAACGAAGCCCATCATAAGGCGACCTGCCGGTTGCGTTCCCATCCGTCCTACGGAAAATACTTGCGCCAGTTGAAGGACGGAACCCTTCGCATCGACAAGCAAGCGGTTCGTGACGCGGAAAAGTACGACGGCAAATATCTCATCCGGACATCCGATGACACCTTGTCTGCCGAAGATGTCGCCATCGGGTATAAGCAGCTGGTGGATATTGAGCAGGCCTTCCGAACATTGAAGTCTACATTGGAATTGCGACCTATGTATCATCGCTTGGAAGACCGCATTCGGGCGCATGTGCTACTCAGTTGGCTTGCTCTCTTGTTAGTTCGGATCGTGGAGATCCGAACCCATGAATCGTGGCCGAAAGTAAGGGATGAATGTGAGCGTCTTATGCTTGGACATTTTTCTTCCAAAAACGGCGACCTTTATCAACGAACCGAACTGACGGCCAAACAGGCTCAATTCTTTGCGGCTCTAGGGCTGGAGCCTCCTCCGAAGATCCTAGGCATCCATCCTCGCGCCTAGATACACGCCCAAAGTGTGCCCAAATGTCTCTCGTCCCTTTTGCCTCAAGGGGCGAGAGGCATTTTGTTTGCCTAGTGACTGTCGAACTCGGGTGAACGGAGAGGGATTTAAAGGCGAATGTAGAATTTTTCATTACACACCCAATGGCGTTTTATCTGAACGGAGAGGGATTTAAAGATCGGAAATGATTGGATTCTCGATCATGCCGGTTCGTTTTATCTGAACGGAGAGGGATTTAAAGTGAAAGAAGCATAAACTTCTTCATTTAATTTTTCTTGCGTTTTATCTGAACGGAGAGGGATTTAAAGTCGAATTAATCAAACGCGCCTATACGCAGGGCATTAGTTTTATCTGAACGGAGAGGGATTTAAAGATAGCCGAATGATCTTGATGCATAAACGATAGCAAGTTTTATCTGAACGGAGAGGGATTTAAAGATATGATGCGGACGCGCATACGCATACCCCCTCTTGCGTTTTATCTGAACGGAGAGGGATTTAAAGCGCGAATGATGGCGTGTATCGAGGCGTTCCCGAACTGAGTTTTATCTGAACGGAGAGGGATTTAAAGGCAATATGTCCCGTCGCATCAAGCCTCAAGACAGGGTTTTATCTGAACGGAGAGGGATTTAAAGGCGTCGATTTTACGGAAATCGCTAAAATCAAGACCGTTTTATCTGAACGGAGAGGGATTTAAAGTTTCGTCAAAATGGTCTTTCCACGGTCCATTTTCGGTTTTATCTGAACGGAGAGGGATTTAAAGTGCGAAAAAAATACACACTAGCCGACATGGTGGCACTAGTTTTATCTGAACGGAGAGGGATTTAAAGTCGTATTTCGTGAAATTGCTCGATACGTTTTTAATCGTTTTATCTGAACGGAGAGGGATTTAAAGTTTGACCGGTATATGGATCACGTTGCATAAATTCATCGGTTTTATCTGAACGGAGAGGGATTTAAAGGTTTTCAATAGTGGGAAATAACGTATTTGTCCATACGTTTTATCTGAACGGAGAGGGATTTAAAGCAGTATACGATTAAAGGTCTTCATCCGGCTCTTTGTTTTATCTGAACGGAGAGGGATTTAAAGTTGTTCCTCGAGGTACTCCTCCCTTGTCTTCGCTCCTTGGTTTTATCTGAACGGAGAGGGATTTAAAGGAGGAATAGAGGATTACAAGAATTCCGGTTTGAGTCGTTTTATCTGAACGGAGAGGGATTTAAAGGTGATATAGTCACAAACCATGAAAATAGCAAAGGCGGCCACGTTTTATCTGAACGGAGAGGGATTTAAAGAAACAGAAGACGCCGTTCGACGTTTCCAAATGGTTTACGTTTTATCTGAACGGAGAGGGATTTAAAGAGAAAGCCTGTCTTGAGGCTTGATGCGACGGGACATAGTTTTATCTGAACGGAGAGGGATTTAAAGACATGTCGAGAGTCTCACGAGAGAGGCGGAAAGAAGTCGGTTTTATCTGAACGGAGAGGGATTTAAAGATCGTATGGCAATCCACATCCACATACAGAGCCCTCGTTTTATCTGAACGGAGAGGGATTTAAAGGCCAAGACGACGGCATACAAGGATCAAAATACTACGTTTTATCTGAACGGAGAGGGATTTAAAGTTTTCAGTATACATTTGGCCTTTCGCTTGCACAGCTGCGTTTTATCTGAACGGAGAGGGATTTAAAGTGTGAATCAATAACATGCCTACTTCCGTATTTGTCAATGTTTTATCTGAACGGAGAGGGATTTAAAGCAAAAGGATCAGTGAAAGTACTGATCGGTGGAAAGTTTTATCTGAACGGAGAGGGATTTAAACTGCAAATAGTAGGTGTTCCAAGACCTAATAATAAAAGTTTTATCTGAACGGAGAGGGATTTAAACATGCTGGGAATGTGGAACTTGGCAACCCTATTCCCGTTTTATCTGAACGGAGAGGGATTTAAACTACGCATTCACCGCACGCAGGCGGTAGTACCACGTGTTTTATCTGAACGGAGAGGGATTTAAACTACGCATTCACCGCACGCAGGCGGTAGTACCACGTGTTTTATCTGAACGGAGAGGGATTTAAACGGAGAGAAAATTTCTTTTCTCATTCGGCGCAAAATAAAGGTTTTACTCACATTTCGCACCCTTCCGACGAAAATCGGGAGGATTTTTTCATTCCGATGTCGAATGAATCCTTGACACACAAGGAACGTAAAGGAGTTTTTCTCTCATGAATGTGAAAGTCAAAGGGGTCTATCGTAATGGTTATTTGAATATAATAAGTGTTCTAGTCAAAAAACTCGACATCCCCCACTTGATTGACCATCTTGTGCCCGTCGATCCACAATGCCAAACGCGAGTCAGCGATGCCGTTCAGGCCATCATCTACAATGTGTTTGACGGCCGGCAAGCCCTTGTTCACTTAGAACGATGGGCTCAGGAGATCGATCTAGAGAAACTCATCCGTCCCGGTCTCCAGCCTTCCTGGTTGAACGACGATGCCTTGGCCCGTCATCTCGACCGCTTGTATGAGGCCGATATTCACAAGGTCATCAGCACTTGCTTGATTCACATTTATCGCAAAGAAGGCCTTTCCCTCCGAGCCTTTCACGCTGATACGACGGACAAGACGGTTTACGGAGCGTATGAGTCGGCCTCATTAGAGGCTTTGCAGATCACACATGGCTATAACCGCCATCACCGTTGGCAAAAACAGATCGGTTTCGGGCTGGTCGGCAACGAGGATGGCATCCCGTTTTACGGCGATGTGCACGACGGCAATCTATCGGATAAGGCGTGGAATCCTGAGGTGCTGTCGCGGATCCACGAACAGTTCAAACAAGCCAAGATCGACGACGAATGGATTTACGTGGCTGATTCCGCTGCCATGACGAAAGACACCTTGGCGCAGACAAAAGCCGCCCGAGCCTTTTTGATCACCAGAGGCCCTTCGTCGCTCCGGATCGTGAAACGGGCATTAGCGGAGGCCGATTCGCCTCACATCCCGTGGAGCGAACCCTTTACCCTGGCGGAGAGAAACGGCGCCACGCATCGGGTATGGGAAACGGCCGCGACCTATGAAGGCCACCCGGTTCGGCTGATCGTCGTCGAATCGAGCGCGCTCGACCAGCGCAAAGGAAAGACGCTCGAAAAAGAGCGGGTCAAAGAAGCGGAGCTTCTTCGTGAGGAACAAGTCCGTTGGGAGCGCCACCCCTTCTCCTGCCGCGAAGACGCCGAACAAGCCTTGACGTCCCTCAAGGCGTCCCTTCGCCCTCGGTTTCATCGAGTGGAGGCCGCGGTCGAAGAGATCGTGCGTCCGAAAAAACGGCGCGGACGGCCGAAAAAAGGGGCGGAACCCGAGACGGAGACGCTGTACACCCTTCGCCTAAACGTCGAATTCGACCAACCGGCATGGGAACAGGCAAGACGGAAAGCGTCCCGGTTTGTCCTCGTCACGACCGTTCCGAAGGAATGGAAGGGCCAACAAATGGATGCCCAAGAGATCTTGAAGCTGTATAAAGGGCAAATCTCGGTGGAAATGAACTTCGCGTTTTTGAAAGATCCGTTTTTCACGGATGAGATTTACGTCAAAAAACCAGAACGAGTTGCCGTATTGGGCTATCTATTTCTCTTGGCCTTGGCGATTTACCGCGTTTTTCAGCGCCGGGTGCGTCAGTTCATCACACCCGAACACCCGTTAAAGGGCGCGGGAGGCCGCAAGCTGACCCGGCCAACGGGACAGGTGATTTTTCAGCTGTTTCAATATGTGAACGTCATCCTGCTGGAGCTGCCAGACGGGCGCATCCAACGCGCACTCGATCGCTCCCTCAACCCGGATCAGCGAAGGATTCTGCAGGGATTGGGCATGGATGAGAGCATTTACGTGTAACGTGATACGGAACGACTAGCGATGGTAAAAAAAGGATTACCATCGCTAGTCGTGTTGGTCGAAAATTTATTCTGAAAAACGAAATAAAAAATCCTTTGTTTTGACGTTGTTAGGGTGCGAAATGTGAGTTCAGCGGGCGGAAACGTTTGTGCGGGCGCTGTATCACATCGTGACGCCAGAAGGCAGTGAAATCGTCAGCGAGGAGCGGTATTTCGCCGAGCAGGACGACTGCCATCCAGATGAAGTACGGCTGTTGATTGAAAATCATTACGACGGATTGGTTGTATGCTATGGATGCAAGTGCGTGATTTTGAATTATGCCACGTTTTACTTGTTGCTGTACAGCGAGCGGCTGCTGGCAAGGGGACATGCGTGAAACGCTGTTTTTCTCCTTTTTGGAACGAGAGATGGCGGAAGAGGCCATTCGCAAAATGATCGAGCGCCTTCGCACTCGTCTCCCGTTTTGGGATGACATGATTGAGACGACGCGAATCGGCAGCAAGGCGGCGCGCCGCCGACGAACGGGCGTTTCGCATCACATTTTTTGCCGTGCGGGCGACGTGTTTCCTTGGGAACAATGCGGTTTTTTATAAAGATAAACTATGTTCTAAATAATCAATTAGTTAATACATCCTTGAACAACAAAGAAGGAGGGACACTCGCCCTCCTCTATGCCTCGATCGGAATCCATTCCCACCGCTTGACATCAAACAGCCCTTGATCGGTCAGCTTGAGCTCCGGAATGACCGGCAAGGCGAGAAATGACAGCGTGATGAACGGATTGAAAGAGCCGCTTGCACCGATCGCTTCAAGTGCTTTGTCAATCTGTTTCAATCCGTTTAGCACCTCGGTATAGTTTTTTCTTGTCATCAATCCGCCGATTTCAAGCGGCAGGCTGGCGAGCACCGTTCCGTCTTTGACGACCGCAAGCCCGCCGTGTTGCCGGCGGAGTTGTTCGATGGCGACGACGAGGTCGTGGTCGTTGATGCCAGCGGCGATGATGTGGTGTGAATCGTGCGCGATCGAAGAAGCAATGGCGCCTGTTTTGAACCCGAAGCCGCGGACGATGCCAAGGCCGATGCCGAGGCCGCGATGGCGTTCGACGACCACAAGCTTCAGCAAATCCCGTTCGACCGAAGGGGAAAAGGCCCCGTCGCGGACATCGACTTCGGTGACAAGATGGTTCGTATGCAAATGGTTTGGGATGATCTCAATGACATGGGCTTTGTTTCCTTTCCGCATCGGAATGCGAAGATCGGCTTCGGTGACCGGTTGGCAACGGATGGATTGCCGCAATGTTGGTTCAATGCCGCAAGCCGATCGTTCGGAACGGAATGTGGCCTGCCCCTGCTCGGCCACCTGTTTTCCGGATTTAAATACGTGAGAGATTTTCAGCGTTTCCAAATCCTCAACGAACAAAAAGTCGGCGTCATACCCCGGGGCGACAGCGCCCTTCGTCGGCAACCGGTAGCACTCGGCGGCGTTTAATGTGGCCATTTGGATGGCCAGAAGCGGGTCGAGCCCAGCGCGAATGACAAGGCGCACGTTATGGTCGACGCTGCCTTCGAACCATAAGTCGTCGAGATGTTTATCGTCCGTGCAAAACAGAAAGCGGCGCGCGTTGTGCTCAGTGACGGCAGGAAGAAGTTTTTCGAGGTCTTTAGCGACTGATCCTTGGCGAATGAGCACGTACATGCCGCGGCGAATGCGTTCAAGCGCTTCGTCGACGGTGACGCATTCATGATCCGTATGGATGCGGGCGCTTCGGTAGACGTTGATGGCGTTGGCATCAAGGCCGGCCAAGTGGCCGTCGATCAGGCGGTTGGCGTTTGCCGCGAGCGCCAATTTGTCGAGCATCGACGGGTGTTGTTCCCTTAATGACGGATAGTCCATCACTTCCGCCAATCCGAGAACGCGTTCATCGTTGAAAAACGGCGCCAGTTCCGCGGCGGATAAGACGGCTCCGGCATGTTCAAATGGGGCGGCCGGCACGCACGACGGCAACATCATATACACATCGAGCGGCGTCCGTTTCGCATCATCGAGCATAAACTGGATGCCGTGGACGCCGGCGACGTTCGCGATTTCGTGCGGATCGGCGATCACCGTGGTGACCCCATGCGGGAGAACGACGCGGGCGAATTCGCTCGGGGGCACCATTGATGATTCGATATGCACGTGTCCGTCAATCAGCCCCGGGCATACATAACGCCCTTCGGCATCGATCGTTTGCTTTCCCTCATAGCGGCCAATGCCGACGATCATCCCCTCAGCAATGGCGAGATCCCCTTCGATGATTTCGCGCGTAAACACGTTGACGATTTTTCCGTTTTTGATGACGAGATCGGCCTTCGTTTGTTTTGCGGCGGCGTCGATTTGCTTCTGTAATGTCGAATGCATGTGGCTCATTCTCCTTTCTTCATGCTGCTCCCCTGATCGCCGGCGAAAGTTGGTTTCATTGTAATGAGCTAGATGGCAAGTTGTCAACCGCTTTGGTTCGTTTTTTGACATATGTATGGCACTGCTGTTTTCACACTCTTTACAACGTAACAATGTTATGTTACACTTATGGTGGTGAAGGAGGTGAGCGGCTCATGGAACAAGAATTGATTTCGAAAAAAGAACTGCTCGAGCTGACTGGCATTTCGTACGGCCAGCTGTACCGCTGGAAGCGGAAAAAGCTCATTCCGGAAGAATGGTTTATTCGAAAATCGACATTCACCGGGCAAGAGACGTTTTTCCCGAAAGAAAAAATCTTGGCGCGCATTGAGAAAATCAAAGAATTAAAAGATGAGCTGTCGCTCGATGAGTTGGCGGGCGTGTTTGCGCCTGACCCGGCAGCGGTCGTCTTGACGAAAGAGGAAGTCATAAAACGTCACATTGTTTCGAGTGTTGCGTTGCAATGGTTGAGCGACCAGTTGGGCGATCGCCAGGACGTTTCGTTCGGGCAGCTTCTTTCCCTTTACATCGTTGACCGGCTTCTTTGTTCCGGTGAGATCAGCATAGAAGAAGGAAAGAACATATGGATGATGTTCGAGAGTCATTATCCAAAATTGCAAGGGAAATCATGCGAGCTGGTCGTGCTTCGTAAAATGGGGGTGACGGTCTGCCTTCTGGTGGAAGAAGCGGCCGGCTTGTATGTGGAAGAAGGGGCGAAGCTCGTTGCGCGGCTGCACGTGCCAACGTATATCGAAGAGTTGAAATTGGCCATTTCGGAGGGATAAAAGGATGGAGCGGCGCGATTTAGTCATTGCCGGAACCGGGCATGCGTCCGGCGGGCTGTACAACTTGGTGAAATTGTCGGGGAATGGAAAGCTGTATGGCGACATCGATTGCCTAGAGATGCAAGTGCAAGGAAATGCGACCGTGGAAGGAAGCGTGAAAGCCAATACCGTTCATATTGCCGGGAAAGGCCATGTGACAGGTGGGATCGAGTGCGAGTGGATGAAAGTGAGCGGGAGTGTGAAAATTGGAGAAAACGTGCAATGCCAAGAGACGACGGTTCGGGGCCACGGGGTGGTGAAAGGTTCGTGCACGGCGGAGACAGTTCGTGTCCATGGCGAGCTCGACGTTGGCGGTGACTGTTCGGCCGAGCGGATGGAGGTCGAAGGGCATTTCACGGTCGGCGGGCTGCTGAACGCGGACTATATCGAAGTGAAGCTGTTTGGCCCGAGCCGCGCTAAGGAGATCGGCGGGGAAACGATTATGGTAAAGCGGCAAGGAAGTTCGCTGTTCAAAAAATGGTTTTTCCCAGCTGAGTTGACCGCCGATGTCATTGAAGGGGATATCGTTCATCTCGAGCATACCACGGCGAAAACCGTGCGCGGCAATCGCGTAGTGATTGGGCCAGGATGCCGCATTGAGCGGGTCGAATACCGAGAGGAGTTGGAATGCGATAAAGAGGCGAAAATCGGAACCGTAGAGAAAGGGTGAGAACGATGGCAGAGAGAAATTTGACCATTAACGGATCGGCGCTTTCTGGCGGCGGTGTGTTCCATAACGTGACGGTCCGCGGCGATGCGACGATTCGGGGCGATGTCGAATGCGACCGCTGCAAAGTGTTTGGCTCGGCAGACATGAAAGGAGCGGTCACCGCCCGCAAGCTTCGCCTGTTTGGCCAAGCGAACATGGACGGTTCAGTGCGTGCGGAGAAAATGGATGTGTTTGGGGAAGCAGACATCCGCGGCCATGCCTATCTGCAGCATCTTCAGTTGCGAGGGATGGTGCAGGTGGAGGGGAGCGTGGAAGCGCATGCGATTCGCGGCTATGGCGAGCTGTCGGTGTCGGGAAGCTGCGAGGCGGAAACCGTTTCGTTGACAGGTGTCGTGCGAATCGGACAGACGTTGAATGCGGAACAGGTGGAATTGTCGTTGTATTTTGCCGACAGCTCGATCAAGGAAATCGGCGGCCGGACGATTTCTGTCAAGCGAAACAAAACGTGGAACGCCATTCACTGGCTGACGCGTTTTTCTTCCTTATCCGCCACGTTGGAGGCGGACACGATTGAAGGCGATGAGATTTATTTGGAACATACAAAAGCCGCGGTCGTCAGGGGCGAGCGGGTGACAATCGGCCCGGGCTGCGAGATTGGGCTTGTGGAATATCGTACGGCGTTTGCCCAAGACGAACATGCCGCGGTGAAAGAAAAAAGACAGAGGTAGAGGGAGATGAAACGGATGGAGAATAAGGAAACGAAAACAGGATTGGTTGTGATCGCGCTGTTGCTCGGCATTTTTGTCGCTTCGATGGACAATACGATTGTGGCAACAGCGATGGCGACGATTGTCGCTGATTTAGGCGGGCTCAAGCAGTTTGTTTGGGTGACGTCGGCGTATATGGTGGCCGAGATGGCCGGGATGCCGATTTTTGGGAAACTGTCCGATATGTACGGGAGGAAGCGGTTTTTTCTGTTTGGGATGATGGTGTTTTTGCTTGGATCTGTGCTGTGCGGCATGGCGCAAACGATCGTGCAGCTCAGCATTTTCCGCGCCATTCAAGGCATCGGCGGCGGGGCGCTTGTGCCGATCGCGTTCACGATTATGTTTGATATTTTTCCGCCGGAGAAGCGCGGGAAGATGGGCGGGCTGTTTGGAGCGGTGTTTGGCCTGTCAAGCATCTTCGGTCCGTTGCTTGGCGCGTATATTACCGATTATCTAAACTGGCGCTGGGTGTTTTACATTAACATTCCGCTCGGGATTGTCGCATTTTTGTTGCTTTGGATTTACTATCGCGAGTCGCCGAAGCATTCGAAGCAAAGCATTGACTGGCTTGGCGTGATGACGCTCGTTCCAGCGATCGTCTGCCTGATGTTTGCGTTGGAGCTTGGCGGACAGAAGTATGACTGGGACTCGGCCGTGATCATCGGGCTGTTTTCCGCGTTCGCGTTGTTGTTTCTCGCTTTTTTGTATGTGGAAACGAAGGCACAAGAGCCGATCGTGTCATACCATATGTTCCGCGAGCGCCTGTTTGCTTCAACGACCTTGGTCGCCTTTTTCTCCGGCGCAACGTTTGTCGTCGCCACCGTGTACATCCCGATTTTTATCCAAGGGGTGACGGGCGGTTCGGCGACGAATTCCGGGCTGATTTTGTTGCCGATGATGCTTTCGACGACTGTATCGGCCCAGCTCGGCGGCTTTTTGGCTGGAAAAACGAGCTACCGCAACGTGATGTTCGGGTTTATGCTGCTGTTTGCGGCCGGGATCGGGCTGCTTGGCACGATTGATGAGCATACAACGCGGCTTACGGTGACGTTTTACATGATCATTGTCGGATTAGGGGTGGGCGCCTCGTTTTCCGTGCTCGGCATGGCGGCGATCCATCATTTTTCCGAAGCGGAGCGGGGCGCGGCCAGCTCGACGAATTCGTTTGTACGGTCGCTCGGCATGACCGTCGGCATTACGGTGTTTGGAATCATTCAGCGAAACTTGTTCACCAATCAATTGGCCGAGCAGTTTCGCGGCATGGCGCAAGGAGCGCCTGGAGCGAACATTCACGACCCGCGCGCGATGTTGTCGCCAGAAGCGCGGGCGCACATCCCGGCACCCGTGCTCGATCGTTTGACGGAAGCGCTGGCCTCTTCGATCGCTGATACGTTTTTATGGGCGCTCATTCCGGCGGCGCTCACGATCGTTTGTGTGCTTTTGATGTCCAACGATCGGCTCGCAGCGTGGACGGGTGCGCGGGAAAGAGCAAGTGAGAAATAAGAGGGGCATGATTGGAAGAGGGGTAGAGTCAATGAAGCGGACGGGTGCTCATCATGCGGTTGGGGTGGCGCCGTCCGCTTGTGGTTTATTTCGAACTTATAGGAAACGATTTTTGACATTTTGACAAGCATGTTGTTCGTTTTGCAGGATTCTCTCCTGTGGGCCGCGAAATGGAAAATGTATGATTTTGCTGGGCTTTTTTGAAACATATGTGAAGCTGTCGGAGGAAGAAGAGCAGCAACTGCAAAGAAAGGTGAAAACGATGGAAACGAAAGAAAAAGAGAAAGTGTTGGAATTGATCATTTCCTATGAGCAGAAAGGGAGAAAAGAAGGAATGAAAGAAGGAATGAGGCGGCTGATTGAGACTATGGCCCGCAAAGGGATGACAAATGATGAGATTGCCCGGTTGGTGGATCTTCTGGTCGAAGAGATCGAACGGTTGCTTCGGGAATGAGCGGATGGCTTCTATTTCTGAAAATGGCGGAGTCAGAGAGAGGCAATGATATTGTCTGTTGCATCACTGTACGGATTTCAGGCGAAAACTCGGACGATAGATGCAATTGTATGCGGCTGTCAAAAGATCATGAATACGATGCCTTGCCGATGAAGGCAAGGTGTATTTTTTTGCTTTCATTGAAGTGAAAGTCGAGACAAGTGGCGTGATGGTGTTTATAGGGAATGTTGAACCATTGCAGTATAAATAGGATTGTACATTCAATCGATAAGGAGATTTGCCCTATGCTTCAAGCAATCGTCTTGTTTCTTTTGGCCGGCAGGCTGAAATTGGCGGCGGTTATTTAATTTGGTTACGGTTGCGAGAAGGGAAGCCGCTTTATTAGGGAGTTTTTGGCGGGCTGGCGTTGGCATTGTACGGTGTCATTGCCACCTTTCAGTCGTTTCCATCATTCGGCAGGGTGTATGCTGCTTATGGAGGGGTGTTTATTGTTCTTTCCGTACTGTGGGGATGGCTCGTTGACCAGAAGACGCCGGATCGGTATGATTGGATCGGCGCGGCGATTTGTTTAGCAGGCGTTTCGGTGATGCTATGGGTGCCGCGCCAATAACGTTTTTTAGGAAGATGGGCAAAAATGTGATCAATATCACTGCGTTCCATCCTTATGGGCGCTATTATACATATAGGGGTATATGTTTTTGCGAGGGGGTTGTTGCCAAAACTCGCCTATAGGGGGATGGACGAAACCACATCATTTTTAGGGAGGATGATGAAGATGAGAAAAATCGTCATTGTCGGCGGAGTGGCGGGAGGAGCGACAGCGGCCGCGCGCCTTCGCCGGTTGAGCGAAGCGGATCACATTGTCCTATTTGAGCGCGGCGAATATATTTCATTTGCCAACTGCGGGTTGCCGTATTATATCGGGGGTGTGATTGAGGAACGAAGCAAGCTGCTCGTGCAAACCGCGGAGGTGATGTCCAAACGGTTCCGTTTAGATATCCGTCCGTTGAACGAAGTGACCGCCATTCACCGCGACCGCAAAACCGTTTCCGTCCGGAATGTAAAGACGGGGGAAGAGTACGAAGAAACATACGATATTCTCATTTTATCGCCGGGGGCAAAGCCTATTGTGCCACCGATTCCGGGAATCGAAGAGGCGGAAGCGTTGTTTACGCTGCGCACAGTGCCGGATACAGACCGCATCAAGGCATATATTGATGAACAAAAGCCGAGGCGTGCTGTCGTGATCGGCGGCGGGTTTATCGGGGTGGAAATGGCCGAGAATTTGACACATCGCGGCATCCATGTGACATTGGTTGAGCGGGCCAATCAAGTGATGGCATCGATTGATTATGAAATGGCGGCCATTGTTCATGACCACATGAGAGAGCATGGGGGGGAGCTTTTGCTGGAAGATGGGGTGCGGGCCTTGGAAGAACGTGGCCGTCGTGTCGTCTTGACAAGCGGGCGCGTGATCGAAACGGACATGATTATTTTGGCCATCGGCGTCGAGCCGGAAAGCTGGCTGGCTAAGGAAGCGGGATTGGAATTAGGGGTTCGCGGCGCGATCAAAGTGAATGAACATTTGCAGACGTCCGACCCGTCGATTTATGCCATTGGCGATGCGGTGGAAGTGAGACATTATATTCACGGTTTTGAAACGTTCGTGCCGCTCGCCTGGCCGGCCAACCGGCAAGGGCGGCTTGTTGCAGACCATATTCATGGCTTTGATGTGAAATATAGCGGCACGTTGGGAACATCGATTGCGAAAGTATTTGAATTAGCGGTCGCGGCGACAGGGCTGAACGAAAAAATGTTGCGGGCGCTTGGCGTCCCTTATGACGTTGTGCATATTCATCCTCTCAGCCACGCCGGGTATTACCCGAACGCCGAGGTGATGACGTTCAAATTGGTGTTTGATCGCGAGACCGGGCGCATTTACGGAGCGCAAGCTGTTGGAAAAGAGGGAGTTGACAAACGGATCGATGTGATCGCCACCGCGATCAAAGGGGGATTAACGGTTCGGGATTTGCCGGACTTGGAACTCGCTTACGCTCCGCCGTTCTCTTCGGCGAAAGACCCGGTCAATATGGCTGGGTATGTCGCCTCCAATATCATGGATGGACTTGTCGAGACGGTGCAATGGCATGAGATCGACCGTATTGTCGATGATGGCGGCGTTTTGATTGATGTCCGCACAGAGGAAGAAACGTCGCGCAGCATGATCCGCGGTTCGATTCCTATTCCATTGGACGAATTGCGTGACCGTTTGCATGAGCTTCCGAAAGAAAAACCGATTTATGTCACGTGCCAAGTCGGGCTGCGCGGATATATCGCTGCTAGGATTTTGAGGCAGCACGGATTTCGAGCGATCAATGTAGATGGCGGCTACCGGTTATACACCGTCGTCAAACAGTAAAGAATAGAACGTCTTGCCCAAAGTGGCAGGGCGTTTTTGATATACTGGTGAACTAGTGAAAACATTCGTGAGAAAAGGTTTGAAGATGTCAGAAGCAAGGAACATCTCCTTTTCCATGCTTTTCATAACAAAAAGATCAGGGAAATCCCCTATGGGTATATGAGTTGAAAATATATACAATGTAGTTAAGCTAATTAAATCAATTTGAAAACGAATACAAAGGAGTGATAAGTGATGGCTCGTGTATATGATGGAAAAGTCGTTATTGTTGGAGCAGGCTCAGCAGGGATTTCAATCGCAGCCCGTCTGTTAAGAAAAAATCGTCAATTGTACGGTCAAGTGTTGCTCATTGATCCATCAGATAAACATTATTATCAACCACTTTGGACACTTGTTGGCGGTGGAGCAGCAAAAGCAGAAGATTCCGTTCGCGAGCAAGCGTCGCTCATTCCAGAGGGAGCAAAATGGTTGAAAGAAGCGGTCGATACGTTCATGCCAGAACACAATACCTTGAAAACGAGAGAAGGCTCAGAAGTGCGTTACGACTATTTAGTCGTAGCTGCCGGAATTGAAATCTATTGGGATCAAATCAAAGGGCTAAAAGAAACGATTGGAAAAAACGGAGTTTGCAGCAACTATTCCTATGATTACGTGCAAAGCACATGGGAGAATATCCGTAACTTCCGTGGCGGTACAGCGATTTTTACCCAACCGAGCACACCGGTAAAATGTGGAGGGGCACCTCAAAAAATTATGTACCTAGCTGACGATTATTTCCGTCAATCCGGTGTGCGCGACCAAACGAATATCATTTTCGCTTCAGGCTTGCCAAACATTTTCGCTGTAAAAAAATACGCCGATACGCTTGAACAAGTCATTCAACGAAAAAACATCGAAACGAAATATCGTGTCGAGTTAGTTGAAATTGACGGAGAGGCGAAAAAAGCGACATTTGAACATCTCGATACGAACGAGCGCTTCACATTAAGTTTTGATATGATTCACGTTACACCGCCAATGGGATCACCAGCTTTTATTAAGAAAAGTCCATTAGCGGATGCGGCCGGATGGGTTGATGTTGATCCGTATACGTTACAACATAAAACGTATGAAAACGTATTTGGCGCAGGCGATTGTACAAACTTACCGACATCAAAAACAGGAGCGGCAATTCGAAAACAAGCGCCTGTTGTTGTTGAAAATTTGCTCGCACTCATGAACGGAAAACCGTTACAAGCTCGATATGATGGCTATACATCATGCCCGCTTGTGACCGGTTATAACAAACTTGTTTTAGCTGAATTTGATTATGATAAAAATCCCCAGGAAACGTTTCCTTTTGATCAATCGAAAGAACGGATGAGCATGTATGTGTTAAAAAGAAACTTGTTACCCATTATTTATTGGAATGGAATGTTAAAAGGGCTCATGTAGGAAAGGGGGATGAACAATGTCGTTACAGCCTATATTGCAACTGCTTGAAAAGGATGAGCAACGGGAAGCGCTCCATTACTTTATTGAAAAACTCCCGCAGCTAAAAGAAGCGACAGAATCAATGGAAGAAAAAATCACATTCATCCAACATGTCATGAACGATAAACAAACGCTTGAGTCGTTGTTTGCTGAATGGGAAGCAAAAGCAGCGCCGTTTCGGTTGACGTCCGAACATTTTGAAGCGATTGCAACACTCATTCAATTATTGCCGACGCTTGTCCAATGGCTACAAAAAGCAGAAGAGTTCGTTTCATTTGTGACAAGCGTCATGAATGATCGCGAGTCGATGGCGTATTGGACGAAAGGAATCAAAGATATTGTTCCAATTGGAAAGGGACTAGACATCTTAAAAGAAACGAACGAGCGCTTTGCTTGCGAGCGTGATTCGACAACTGTATCACTTTTACGCATATATCGTTTGTTAAAACATCCAATCGTTCAAGATGGAGTGAAATATATAGAAACGCTGCTTGATGTAGCAAGCAAACATAAATAATGAGGGGGATGCATATGTTCTTTCGTTCATTTTTTTATGAACAATTAGCTCATATGTCTTACTTAGTTGGATGCCAACGAACAGGTGAGGCAATCGTTATTGACCCAGGTCGCAGCGTTGATTGGTATATCGATACAGCGAAAAAAGAAGGATTGCGAATAGTAGCTGCAGCAGAAACACACATCCATGCTGACTTCGTTTCAGGAGCCAAAGAATTAGCGAAATGTTGTGGAGCAAAACTGTATTTATCGGATGAAGGAGATGAGAACTGGAAATATCAATATTTAAATGAAGTTGATTACGAGCTTGTGAAGGAGGGAAGCATTTTTACAGTAGGAAACGTTGAGTTTCAAGTGATTCATACACCAGGGCATACACCAGAGCATATTTCGTTCATCTTAACTGATAAAGGCGGCGGCGCAAAAGAGCCGATGGGCATTTTTACAGGTGACTTCGTTTTTGTTGGGGACGTTGGCCGTCCGGACCTGCTTGAAAAAGCAGCAGGGATTTCCGGCACAGCGGACATTGGCGCTCGTCAAATGTTCCAATCGCTAAAAAAATTCAAAGCACTCCCAGATTATTTAAAAGTATGGCCGGCGCACGGAGCAGGAAGTGCATGCGGGAAGGCACTTGGTGCTGTTCCTTCTTCAACGGTTGGATATGAAAAGCTGACCAACTGGGCGCTAAAAATTGAAGATGAAGAAGAGTTTGTGAAACTATTGCTTGCAGGGCAACCGGAGCCGCCGAAATATTTTGCAATGATGAAACAAGTGAATAAAATTGGTCCTGAATATTTGAATGAAAAAGAAGTACCAGTGTTGTCAACACGTGAGCAACTCGACGAGTATCAAGCAAACGGAGCGTTTATTTTAGACGTTCGTCCGCCTCAAGAATTTGCGAATGCACATTATGCAGGGTCCATCAACATTCCGTTTAACAAATCATTTACAAACTGGGCAGGTTGGTTCATTAACTATGACCAAGACATTGTGTTGATTGCAAGTCAAGAAGATGTACAAGCGATTCGCAAAGCGCTTGCTTATATTGGATTGGACCGCATTGTTGCGTACATTGAACCAGTCGTTGCATTAAGCGGTGAAGTAGAGAGATATGAAGAAATTGATGTGCAACAATTGCGTCAATATTTACAAGACGAGCATTATCACCTTATTGATGTGCGCAATCAAGCAGAATGGGACGAAGGATATATTGAAGGGGCGCAACATATTATGCTCGGCGCGCTTGCTGATCGTTTAAACGAGATTCCAGAAGGAAAAACGTACATTGTTCAATGTCAATCAGGTGCGCGCTCAGCAATTGGCGCAAGTATCTTACAAGCAAAAGGGGTAAAACAGGTGCTGAATTTAAAAGGTGGGTATTTAGCGTGGGTGCAAGAAAAGCTTCCAATTGCCAGAAAAGCATAAGGACTGATTTCATCAGTCCTTTTTTTCAATTTTTTTCTTTTGACACCTATAATAGAGAAAGGAGGGATCTTCACCAAAATTTGTACTTGATTTTTTCCGAACATACCCTATTTACGCTTGTGAGGGAAAATCAGCACTTTTTGCATATCTTTGTGCCGGAAACCGTATTGCTTGTCAAGTGCATGTTGTGGTGAAGAGCCGAAAGGAGGGTAAAAATGAAATTTTTGGATAGAATTTTTACTTACATTCAAGACGGGATCATTGTAATGGACCATGAGCGAACAATTGTCGAAATGAATCCAGCTGCTAAGCGACTCACTGGGTGGCAATTTGGCGAAAAAGTACCATATTGCTCGTTTTGTCAAAAGCGTGATGTACGTCAAGGTGAAGAGCGATGTTATTTAATTTCCACTGAAGAAGTGCCGTATTTTTTATCTGAAATGCCAACTTATCATGGACACTTAATTGATGTGGAAATGAGCACAGCGCTTATCCTTGAACAAGACGGTGCAAAATATTATTTGCTTGTACTTCGTGACCAAACGGTGAAGAAAAAAGAAGAAGAAGTACTTCATTCCAAATGGATGGTGAAAAAACTAACAGAAGCAAAAGAGGAAGAACATAAACGTCTCGCACAAGAATTGCACGACGGTGTTGGTCAGTCCCTCTACAGTATTTCTATTGCTTTAGATAATATCATACAACGTATACAGGATGAAAAGTTACACGCATATGTCAAAGAGGTACGCGAAGAACTTGGTCGTGTCATGGAGGATGTGAAGCTATATGCGCAACAACTTCGTCCGAAAAGTTTAGACGCACTTGGGCTCATTCCGACCATTCAATCGCTCATTCATTCATTTCAATCAAAAATGCCAAATATGTCGTTTTCACTTCAAACGAATGTATACACGCGCTTGTCGCCAACAGTGGAAATTAATCTTTACCGTGTCATTCAAGAAGCATTGCATAATGTCATGAAGCACGCAAAGGCAACAGAGGTATGTATAACAATCGAACGAGTGGGGCAAGAATTACACGTATCTATTAAAGATAACGGAGTTGGTTTCGAGGTTGAAGAAAAACGCGAAGGACTTGGCTTAAAACATATTCAAGAGCGTATTTCCCATTTAGGTGGAGAAACAATCATTACGTCTGCGCCAATGAAAGGAACAACGATTTTTGTATGTGTACCAATAGAAGGGAGTGAAGAGGATGAAAGTGTTGATCGTTGATGATCATGATTTAATTCGCAAAGGCATTCGACTACTCCTAGAAGGATTTCCGGATGTTGAAGTCGTTGGAGAAGCAAGCAACGGTTGCGATGCGATTACGCTTGCGTTGAAGCACCATCCTGATGTTGTTTTGCTAGACCTTTCTATGCCGACAGGGCTTGATGGATTTACAACCGCAAAAACAATCATGGATGAACTGGATACCAAAATCGTTGTTTTAACCATGCACGATGAAGAAATATATGTGCAAAAAGCCCTTCAACATAACATTCATGGCTACTTGTTAAAAAATAGTCAAACGAACGATTTGTACAAAGCATTGAAAGCGGTATGTCGAGGAGAACGGTTTTACCGTACACATATCCCACAAGAGAAACTAGAAAAAATAATCATGGAAAAAGAACCGAGATCTCCTCTTACAAATCGTGAGCGGGAAATTGTTCGGTTGACATTTTTAGGATATACCAATAATCAAATTGCGAACAAATTAAAAATCAGTCCTAAAACAGTTGAAAGCCATAAAGCGAACATTATGCAGAAGCTTGGTATTAAGGAAAAACATGAGCTCATTCAATACGCTTTAAAAAATCAGATTGCAGATTTAGTATAATTTATAAATTTTAGTGATCATTCTATGCATGTGATTTGAGATAAGGGGTCCCGATTCTTTGCTTTTCACAATAAATATGTGAAAAATGTCACAAATTATTCGCATTTGTAAGGGATAAGACGAGGATGTTTTGTGGGATAATAAAAATGACTAGTTTGTGATATTTATCATAAAATTTGTTGTGCATGAATGTCGATGGGAGAGGATGATCGTGGGGAAACGGCAAGAAATATGGCTTGTATGGATTAGTTTTTTGGCGGCGGCAGCCGTGTTTGTTTCGTTGATCAGCCGACTATTTTCTTAGGGGGGATGAACCGTGCGCGAATACGATCCGGTGTGGTTCAGCCGCGTATTGACCGAGTTAACATTAACGTTCCATATTATTTATGCCACGATCGGCGTCGGGATTCCGCTTATGATCGCCATCGCCCAGTGGGTCGGGATCCGCAAAAACGATATGCATTATGTTTTGCTCGCCCGCCGTTGGACGCGCGGCTTTGTCATTACAGTGGCGGTCGGCGTTGTGACCGGGACGGCGATCGGCTTGCAGCTGTCGCTTTTATGGCCGCATTTTATGCAGCTGGCTGGCCAGGTGATCAGTCTGCCGCTGTTTATGGAGACGTTCGCGTTCTTTTTTGAGGCCATTTTTCTCGGTATTTATTTGTACACATGGGATCGATTCGAAAACCAGAAAAAACATTTGCTTTTGCTTATTCCGGTGGCGGTCGGTTCTTCGGCGTCCGCGATGTTTATTACGATGGTGAACGCGTTTATGAACACACCGCAAGGGTTTGCGCTGAAAAACGGTGAGATTGTCAACATCGACCCGATCGCGGCGATGTTCAACCCAGCGATGCCGACGAAAGTCGCCCATGTGCTGGCGACGGCGTATATGACATCGGCGTTTGTTCTTGCTTCGATTGCTGCTTGGCATTTGCTCAAAGGCAACAGGCACATTTATCATCGCAAGGCGCTTCATTTAACGATGAAAGCGGCGTTGATTTTTTCGATAGCGAGCGCCCTTGTTGGCGATTTGTCAGGAAAATTTTTGGCTGTCTATCAGCCGGAGAAGCTCGCGGCCGCTGAATGGCATTTCGAAACGAGTTCCCATGCGCCGCTTGTGTTTTTTGGTATGCTTGAAGAAGACGGTGAAGTGAAATACGCGCTGAAAATTCCATACGCCCTTAGCGTCCTAGCCCATAACCATCCCGGCGCCATTGTGACCGGACTGAATGACATTCCAAAAGATGAGCGGCCGCCGCTGTACATTCATTATTTATTCGATATGATGGTGGCAATTGGCGTATTTTTAATGTTGGTCGCAACGGCGTATTGGCTCGGGTCGGTTTTTCGGTGGAAATGGACGACGAAAAAATGGTTTTTTGGCCTGTTAGCGGCGGGAGGGCCGCTGTCAATGATCGCGATTGAGGCCGGATGGTACTTGGCGGAAGTCGGACGGCAGCCGTGGATTTTGCGCGGCTATATGAAAACAGCAGAGGCCGCGACATCATCTGCCCATGTCGATATGATGCTTGTCTTGTTTTGCCTGCTATACCTCGTGTTAGGAATCGCAAGCGTAATAGTCCTTGTTCGTTTGTTCCGCCGCAACCCGGTTGAGCGGGAATTGGCGGAGGGCAATGGCAACGGGGAGGTGGCACTATGACGCTTGAAGTTATTGGCATTTCGGTGTTATGGCTGTTTCTGTTTGGTTATATTATTATCGCTTCGATCGACTTCGGGGCTGGTTTTTTCAGTGCCTACAGCCATTGGGCGAACAAACAGCATATTTTGCATCGCATCATTCAGCGCTACCTTTCGCCGGTGTGGGAAGTGACGAACGTTTTTCTCGTCTTTTTCTTTGTCGGCATCGTCGGCTTTTTCCCGAAGACAGCTTATTATTACGGATCGATTTTGCTCGTTCCGGCCAGCCTTTCGATTATTTTGCTTGCCATCCGCGGTTCATACTACGCGTTTCACACGTACGGGGGGACGGAGCGGAACTGGTATTTGCTCGCTTACGGATTGACAGGATTGTTCATCCCGGCATCGCTGTCCATCGTCTTGACGATTTCAGAAGGCGGATTTGCTGAAAAAAACGGAGACTCCCTGATGCTTGATTACGGCAAGTTGTTTGCCAGCCCGCTGTCATGGAGCATCGTGCTGTTAAGCGTCACAAGCGTTTTGTACATTTCCGCTGTGTTTTTGACGTATTATGCAGACGCGGCCGGGGATGAACGAGCGCGAGCGCTGTTGCGCCGCTATGCTCTTATTTGGAGCGGGCCGACGATGTTATCAGCACTGCTCATTATTTACCAGCTGCGCTACCATAATCCTGAACATTACGCAAATTTGTGGAACATGGCCTGGATGTTTGGCGTTTCTTTTCTCTTTTTTGCGCTCACCGTTTGGCTTCTTTGGCGGCAACGGCGGTTCGGCTGGGCGTTTATTGCGCTTTTGTGTCAATATGCGTTCGCCTTTTACGCCTACGGTATTTCGCACTATCCGTATTTGCTTTACCCGTATCTGACAATTTACGACGGGTTTACGAATGAGACAATGGCCATTGCGCTGATCGTTGCGTTTATTGCTGGCTTGTTGCTTTTGATTCCATCGCTCTATTTGCTGATGCGCCTCTTTTTGTTTAACAAAACGTACGTCAAAGGAAAATGGGAAGGAGGAAAAGGATGATGCAAACGTTTTTGATCACGTATGCACCGATGATTATCGTTGGACTGTCGGTCGTCGTCTCGTTCTGGGTGGGCTTGAAAGATGTGTGAGTGAATCATTGACTTCTTTCTCATACTTCTTTATCATTACTAAACCGAGAAGCCCCCACTTCCACGTTTGGGTACAGCAATGGTTTATCCGACCTTGCAGGCAGCAATTGGTGATGTTGCATCACCTAACTGGCGCGCATCTTCAATGGGAGTGTACCGTTTTTGGAGAGATAGTGGTTATGCGTTCGGGGCGTTAATTGCTGGAATAATAGCAGATTTATTAGGAGTCACATGGGCAATCGGGATCGTGGCCTTGCTACCCTTTCTTGCTGGAGTCTATTCACGTATGCGGCTGGATGAAACTTTGAAAACAGTGGCAAAGTGATGTCATGCCCGTTCGGAAGAAAAGCTCAGCAACTTTCCTGACAAGGTAAGTCGCCATGTCCACGGCATCTTCCTGATTGACCAGGCGGTTGAGGCGATGAAGATGCATCTGAATCAATGACAGTTGAGCAGAGACAAAAAAGAAAATGGCGGCATATTAGGGGCGCATTTTGTTTACTATTTGTTCGAACGGCAATACGGACCGCCGTTGGATCATTTTTTGTTTGCTCTCCACCCGATTCACTTATATCAGCTGTTCCTTGCCGCCGTAGTGATGTTGTGGACGATTTGGCAGCGAAATCCTCTTGAAAGGGCGGAGTATACGTATCTATTTTTAACGATATGGGGAGGCGGGCAATGGATGATTTGGATGATAGCGAAGTGATGGGATATCGGACAGGAGTTCGAAACTCGAAATAAAGATGTGCTGCTCTTTTCTTGAAATGTGACTGAATTGAAAGGATGTCGATCCATATGTCAGTGATATTCGCTTTCGTTGCAGGAGCGCTTTCTTTCTTTTCCCCTTGCATTTTTCCCTTTGTTCCTGCCTATGTTGCTCATTTGACAGGCACTCCAATAAGGGAAAACAGAATCCGGGTCGGAAAACGGGAGATCCTCATGCGCTCTCTTGCGTTTATTGGCGGATTCAGTGTCATTTTTGTACTGATGGGAGCGACGGCAAGTGCGATTGGACAGATGTTGGTTCAATATCTTGATGAAAAAGGAGAGGTATCCCGCCAATACGAAGCTCAAGCGATTCCGACAAGCTATCTCATTGATTCGAAAGGGATCATACGGAAAAAAATGATTGGACCGATGAGTTATGACTGGATGGTGGATCAAATGGAATCGATCCAATAAGCACATCGTCGATAGAGAAAAGGGGAAATAATGGATGAAAGAGACGAAACAGCAACCGACAGAGGACTCCAAATATATTCAGCAACACTTAGCCAATGAACGGACGTTTCTCGCCTGGATTCGCACCTCGATTGCCATTATTGGAATTGCTTTTTTAATGATCAATTTGCATGAAAAATCAACGAGCAACGCATTGTCCACGGCCATTGTCCGATTGATTGGAGCATTGGCGGTGGTGATTTCCATCTGCACGATTGTGTTTTCTGCCATTAGTTATGTCGTGAAGACGAAACAAATTAATGAACAAACGTTCCGGCCATCGCGCCCGCTGATTTGGTTTTTGGCTTCTCTGTTGCTGCTGATCACCGGATTGTTTGGATATTATTTTTTTACCTTGCTTTAACAGCGGCTTTTTGGCCGCTTTTTGTTTTGTCCTGTTTTAGGATTAAGAGTAGCGCACAAGCAAATGAGAATAAAACAAAAGAACGACAATTGACTGTCGTGGTTCGCTCAATCAAATCGATACTAGGATGTATTGGAGATTACATACAAGGAGCATTCCCGTTAGGAGCTTTTCCGGGGACTTGATCAAAAAAAGCCCTCTTGGTATGATGCAGGGGTGTCAAACACATCACTCACCATACCAAGGAGGACTTCAGATGAATTGTACACAAAACTATAAAATTGATCAAGTCACCGAACAAACGCTTGTCGTGGGCATCGATATCGCGAAACGAACCCACTACGCCTGCTTCGTGGATGACCGGGGGCGTGTGCTTCGCAAATCGTTCCCGATCTTCCAGTCGAAAGAGGGCTTTCGCCAGCTGTATGAAGCGATTCAGGAGGCGATGCAAGCGTTCGGAAAGCCGCAGGTGATCGTCGCGGTGGAGCCGACCGGGCACTACTGGTTGAACCTGGCCTACTTCCTCGAGGAGCACGGGATCCCGTTGGTCATGGTCAACCCGGCGCATGTGTGCCGGTCGAAAGAACTCGATGACAACCTGCCGACGAAACATGACGCCAAAGACGCCCTGGTCATCGCCAGACTGGCGAAAGACGGACGATTCCTCGTCCCCCGGCTGCTGCACGAGATCGAAGCCGATTTGCGCGTCGGGAGCACGCTCAAAGAGAAGCTCCGCAAGGAACAGACGGCGGTGAAAAACGCGATCGTCCGCTGGACCGACCGGTATTTTCCGGAGTTTTGGACGGTGTTTCGCGACCTGGGGAAAACGGCGCTTTCGGTGCTGGAGTGGACGCCGCTTCCGGCCGATATGGCCAGCCGATCCGCCGAGGAGCTCATCGAGGTGTACCGGCAAAGCGAAGGGCTGAAATGCCCGCAGAAGGCCAAAATTCAGGCGTTGATCGACGCCGCGAAGGACTCGATTGGGGTGACGGAAGGGACGACGATGGCCCGGTTTGAGATCGCCGCGCTCGTCCGCCGATACCGCCAATTGGAGGCTGAGATCGCCGCGTTGGACGCCGAGTTGAAGGCATTGGTTCAAACGACGATGGAGTATCAATGGCTGAAAACGGTCGACGGGTTGGGAGACGCCACGATCATCGATCTGCTGGCGGAGATCGGCAGCTTCGCCCACTATCGGGACCCGCGTCAATTGGTGAAGTTGGCGGGCCTGACGCTCAAAGAGAACTCCTCCGGCCAGCGCAAAGGGCAAAAGCACATCTCCAAACGGGGACGGAAACGGCTGCGATCGGTGCTGTTTCGGGCGATGATTCCGCTGATCCGGCACAACGAGGCGTTTCGCGAGCTGCATGAGTATTACACGACCCGCCCCGTCAATCCGCTGACCGGAAAGCAGTCCATCGTCGCATTATGCCGGAAGCTGTTGAATGTGCTGTTTGCGATTTGTACGAAGAAACAAGCCTTTGACGCGGAGCGAATGAAACAGGACGTCTTGTCCCAGGTGCAACGGGCGGCCTAAGGCCTCCCCCTGCGAACGGAAGAATCGTTGGACAACAGGATGACACCGGAGAAGCTGGCGTGATTTTATCCATTCGACCTTGAGTCCCCAAAGGAGCTTGGCCGGCCTCCGCCTGATGACGAGACCGAACGAGGGAATGTTGGCGCGAAGACGCCCGGAGACATGGGAGGGTTCGTCCTCATCAGCGACGCGGAGATCCAAAGGGTGCATCGAATACGCTTCTCCCCACGGAAGGAAAATATCCCCAGCCGTGGCCGCGAAGCGCACCCTAGGTCTGTAAGATATCCACAAAACTGAAAAAGGATGTAAGGGATTTTGTCGAAAAATATTTTTTGGACACCCCTGAGGGGCCGAAAAGCCTTGATAAATCAACATTTCTAGAGGGAGGAGTCCGCGATACAAGGCGCCCCCTCACTTGTCTTACAGGAAGGAAGAAGGGGAGTTCAATGTGCAGTATAAAAAAAGGAGAACGCTCCAGGGGGTATCATACATGCCATAATGGGGAGTAGAGCACATACATGGGGTACAGAAGATAGCAAGACAAGGTGCAGGCGCAAGCAACAGGCATATATATATTATCATACCGGCGACGAAACTTTGTTGATTGATGAAATGGAGGGATGATCATGTTTATCCACACTGTTCAACCTGGAGATACGCTTTTTTCAATCAGCAGGCGATACGATTATCCGCTGGAAAGTCTGCGCCTTGTCAATGGCTTAGTTGAAACGAATATTGTTCCTGGTCAAGCATTGCTTGTTCCCAGCTATACGTATACAGTGCAGCTAGGGGACACGCTAAGCGCCATCGCACGGAAAGCATTTGTGACGGTCGAACAGTTGCGGGTAGCCAATCCGGCGGTGGATCCGTACAGAATGCATCCAGGAATGAAAATTTATATTCCTGATATTTCCTGGTATCAAGCCATAACGTTAGCCTATTACACTCTCCGCGAACCGAACTTAGATCGGTCGCTCGTGCGAGATTTTGCCCCGTATTCATCATACATTGCCCTGTTCGAATATCGCTTTGCCCCTAATGGCGACATTATTACTATGCGGGATGACACCGCAGCGATTGAAACAGCATGGCAAAACCGCGTGACGCCCATTGCGGTAGTGACGAACCTAACATCGGAAGGATTTAGTACGAGACTGGCAAGCCAAGTGCTGAACAATCCGGAAGCAAGGGCGAATTTGGTCGAGAACATCTTTTATTTAGTATCACGAAAAGGCTATGGTGGCGTCAATATTGACTTCGAGCAAGTTCGCGGCGAGGATCGTGATTTGTTTACTGGCTTTTTGCGTCAGTTGCGCGATCGGTTAAAACCGGCTGGATATGTTTTGACGATCGCCGTTCCAGCGAAAACGAGCGAGGAGATCCCTTGGCTAAGAGGCTACGATTACGGCGGCATTGGCGCTGTCGTCAACTATATGTTTATTATGGCGTACGATTGGCACCATTTAACAAGTGAACCTGGCCCAGTTGCACCAATTGGTGAGGTGAGATCGACGCTTCAGTTTGCCGTCGAGCGCGTGCCCCGAAAAAAAATCTTGCTCGGACTCCCGTTATATGGATACGATTGGATCATTCCATACCAGCCTGGGACATCGGCGGATGCTCTCTCCAACCAAGAGGCGGTTTTAACCGCCATGCGTTACCAATCACCGATTCAATATTCGTTTCAATATGAATCGCCGTTTTTTCGATATACTGATGAACTTGGAAACATTCATGAGGTATGGTTTGAAGATGTCAGAAGCATGGGACAGAAAATGAAATTGGCCCGCCAATTTCAGATTGCAGGTGTCGGTGCATGGGAGCTGGCGCTAGGATTTGCGCCAGGGCCATGGTTGTTGAGGAAATTTTTCACTGTAAGAAAGGTATAATGTTAAAGATGGGAAATGGTTTTGACAGTCATGAGAAGGTTGGGCGAAAGCCGCTTTTTTGCTAATAACTCGGAGCAGAAGGTAGGCGGATGTTTCCTTATAATGCGCAGAAGTAAAATATTTACAGGTAGGTCCTCGGTATGGATCTCTGATAAAGGGGGATGAACTTATGTTTGATGTTGCATTTAAGGGTCACCAAGTGAATCACTGTCGAACCCGAGGCAAAAATATGGAAAACAATTTTGCACGCTTTGAAAGCAGCCTTTGTTTTGCTGCTTTTTTATTTTTTTAGAATTGGATGCGTATTTTCCTGTTGACAAAAGACAAACAATTCGATAATATTATATCTGTAACATACATATACACGTATATGTATATAACAAAAACGTGTATATGTGTATAAATTTGAGGCAGACAATAAAACATAATGAACGAAAAACATAAGGAGGTTGTTTGCATGAAAGTGGCAATCATTGCAGCAAACGGCGGGTTGTTTGATGCGTACAAGGTGTTCAACATCGCGACAGCCGCTGCGGCGGCAGACGCAGAAGTCGGCGTGTTTTTCACGTTTGAAGGGTTGAATCTCATCCATAAAGAAGCGCACAAACAATTGCCGATTCCTGAAGGGAAAGAACATTTTCAACAAGGGTTCCAAAAAGCGAACGTTCCATCGATTGCCGAATTGCTTCAAATGGCGCAAGAGATGGGTGTGAAGCTGATCGCTTGCCAAATGACGATGGATGTCATGGGGCTTGACAAAGACCAATTCGTCGATGGTATTGAGGTGGCGGGGGCGGCGACGTTCCTGCAGTTTGCGAAAGACGCCGATATTACATTGGCCTTCTAATAAGGGAGAGGAGGAAGGAGAATATGGCACAAGTCACTGTCTATACAACAACGACATGCCCGTATTGTGTGATGGCGAAAAACTTTTTGCGCGCTCAAGGGATTCCGTTTAAGGAAGTGAATGTCGAGCTCGATCCGGAAGCGGCGCGGAGGCTGGTGGAAACGACCGGGCAAATGGGTGTGCCGCAAATCGAGATTAACGGCCGCTGGGTGCTCGGGTATGATCCGGATGCCATTATGGCATTGTGGAATCAGGCGAATCATCGTTGAGAATAACGGACCATTGACGAAACTATGAGATCAGGAGGGGATATCGTTGGCAAAAACGATTTCGGTCAAAGAGATCGCCAATAAGATCATTCGCGGCGAGGAGCTGTTCATTGTGGACGCTCGCAACCCCGAAGATTTTGCCGATTGGCGGATTGAAGGGAGACATGTCGAGGTCGTCAATATTCCGTATTTTGAAGTGTTGGATGGCATTGAACCATATTTGGACCGTTTGCCAAAAGATAAAAGCAAAACGATTTATGCCGTTTGCGCGAAGGGCGGCTCGTCGGAGTTTGTGGCAGAACAGTTGGAAGCGGCGGGCTATACGGACGTTTATTCGATCGAAGGTGGCATGAAGGCGTGGAGCGAGCATTTGGAACCAGTGAAAATCGGCGAGCTGAAAAGCGGAGGAACGATTTACCAATTCGTCCGCCTCGGCAAAGGGTGTCTCTCGTATCTCGTCGAATCGAACGGCGAGGGGGCGTTGATCGATACGAACCGCATGACTGACGCGTACGTCCGTTTTGCGAACGAACACGGCATTACAATCAAGCATGTGCTCGATACGCACTTGCATGCCGACCATATTTCTGGCGGGCGCAAGTTGGCGGAAGAACTGGGTGCAACGTATTACTTGCCACCGAAAGACGCGGAAGAGGTGACGTTTACCTACACACCGATTCAAGATGGCGACCGCATCCGCGTCGGCCATGTCGTGATTGAAGCGTTGTATTCGCCGGGGCATACGATCGGTAGTACATCGTTTATTGTGGACGATCAATATTTGTTAACGGGTGATATTTTGTTCATCGACTCGATCGGACGCCCGGATCTTGCTGGGAAAGCGCAAGACTGGGTCGGCGATCTGCGGGAGACGCTTTACCGACGTTACAAACAGCTTGCAGATGATCTGATTGTATTGCCGGCGCACTATATGGGGCCGAATGAAATGAATAAGGATGGCAGTGTGGCGGAACGGTTGGGGATTCTTTATGAAAAAAATCATGGTTTAAATATTTCCAGCGATGAAGAATTCCGCCGAACGGTCACGGAGAACTTGCCGCCGCAGCCGAATGCTTACAAGGAAATTCGGCAGACCAACATGGGGAAATTGCATCCGACGGAAGAGGAACAACGGGAGATGGAAATCGGTCCAAACCGTTGCGCCGTTCGGTAGGGAAAAGGAGCCGGCGTTTTCCAATGCCGGCTTTTTTCCTCTCTTTACGAGTATAATGAAATTGAAGTGAGGAATAGGAGGGAAAAGGATGACAGGGCATCGTTTTCATTACGAACATGCTGAACGATTATTGGATCCGAAGCGCAAGGAATGGATCGACCCGCAACAGGCAATTTCGATGTTGTCTGTGAAACCGAATGACACGATCGTGGATCTTGGCTCGGGGAATGGCTATTTTACGATTCCTCTCGCGCAGGCGACAAACGGAAAAGTGTACGCGGTCGATGTGCAGCCCGAGATGATCCAGTTATTAAAAAAACGGGCGCAGCAGTTTGCGATCACCAACATTGAATATCAGGTGGCGGATGTCGCCTCGACCGCCTTGCCTTCCCATTCGGTGGACAAAGGAATCATGGCGTTCGTCTTTCATGAAGTGGAACGAAAAGAAGCCGCCATTGACGAAATTCGCCGCGTGATGAAGCCAAAAGGGCAGTTTCTGTTGATCGAATGGGAAGCGATTGAAAGCGAAATGGGGCCGCCGCTCCATGAGCGGATTCCGTCGGATGAACTGTTTTCCTATGTGAAACAAAAGGCGGGCAACGTGGAACTTGTCCGTTTTCACCCGGCTGTCTATGGTCTTTTGATTCGCTGGGAATAACCAATTGTTGAGGAAAATATTTCTTATTGCCATTATACCGTATAGGGTATATAATGATCGTGCATAGGGTGAATAGAGGGGGTGAACCGTTGATCGTCAGCAGTTTGTTATTCTTTCTCATTCTTTTGGGCGCAGCGTTGTATCGACGCTACTATCCTGTCAAACATATCCCATGCCTTCCGGTAGAAGAGGTGCCGGACGGCTTGCTTCTTGTCGACTTGCGCGATTATAATGAAAGCAATGGTTCTATATTTGGCCAAGCGTTGCATATTCCGGTGGCGTATTTGAAACGGCATGTTCGGCATATCCCGCGAAAGCCGCTTCATATCATTGCCCAGGATGCCATCGAAAAAAACGTCGGCATCCGGCTGTTGCGCTGTTATGGCTATGAGGTGAAAAGCTATTCGATCACGGCTTGTGATTGTCAAGAAAGGGGGCGAACGAGCCGATGGAATATAATAAAGAGATCAAAAACCGCTTAAAACGGATTGAAGGACAAATTAAAGGCGTCCTTGGCATGATGGAACAAGGGAAAGACTGCAAGAGCGTCGTTTCCCAACTTTCAGCGGCGCGCAATGCCATTGACCGCGCCATTGCGGTGATCGTCAGCACCAATTTGGAACATTGCCTGCGTGAAAGCATGGAAAAAGGAGAAAGCACAGACAGTCTTGTCAAAGAAGCAGTGGAACTGCTTGTGAAAAGCCGTTAATGCGTTGCTCAACAAAAAGGTGTTGACAACGTTCTTTTTCTTGTAGTAATATACCCATAGGGGTAATTGTAATAAAAATCTGTTGTGAAGGAGGTCATCATTCATGAACGTAGCGAAAGTATTGGATGCGAAAGGATTGGCTTGCCCGATGCCGGTGGTGAGAGCCAAAAAAGCGATGGACGAGTTGCAGTCGGGAGAAGTGCTGGAAGTGCAAACGACCGATAAAGGGGCGAAAAACGATTTGCCGGCATGGGCGAAAACAAGCGGCCATACGGTCATTGAGATGAAAGAGGAAAACGGTGTGTTGACGTTCTGGATTCAAAAAGGATAATTTTTTAGGTTTTAATATACCCATATATGTATATTTAGAGAGGAGGCAGCCAGATGACACAGCCGAAGAAAAAGACGACGATCATTTTGTTCAGCGGCGACTATGACAAGGCGATGGCGGCTTACATCATCGCCAACGGCGCCGCTGCCTACGACCATGACGTGACGATCTTTCATACGTTCTGGGGGCTGAACGCCTTGCGGAAAGAGGCGTCGGTTCCAGTGCAAAAAGGGTTTCTTGAAAAGATGTTCGCGAAGATGATGCCGCGCGGCGCGGACCGCATGGGGCTGTCGCGCATGAATTTTGCCGGCATCGGCCCGAAGTTGATTAAAAAGGTGATCAAAAAACATAACGCCATGCCGCTTCCGCAATTGATCGAGATGGCGAAAGAGCAAGGCGTGAAACTCGTCGCTTGCCAAATGACGGTCGATTTGCTTGGGCTGAAGCCGGAGGAATTGATCGACGGCATTGAGTTTGCCGGCGTCGCCGCGTATTTGGCTGATGCGTCGGAAGGGAACGTGAACTTATTTATTTAATAATGAGGGAATGATATGTCGCAAACGATCATCAACATCATCCTGTTTGTTTTGCTTGTTTGGTTTTTAGCCAGCCGCTTCATCCCGCCGAAAGGGGTGCGGATGATCACAACAGCGGAATTGAAACGCCGGTTGAAAGAACCTGGGGTGCAATATATTGATGTGCGCACCCCGATGGAGTTTCAGTCTTACCATCTTCCAGGGTTTCGGAACATCCCGCTGCACGAATTGACAGCACGCGTTCACGAACTATCCAAAGAAAAAGAAGTGATTGTCATTTGCCAAAGCGGGATGCGAAGCCAAAAAGCGAGCAAACTATTAAAGAAAATGGGATTTCAGCACGTAACGAACGTCAAAGGCGGCTTAAACGCCTGGCAGTAGAGGAGGATGATGATGAAAACAATCACACCGAAAGAGGTAGAAGAACGGCTTCGCGCTGGAGAATCACTTCATATCATCGATGTGCGCGAGCCGGATGAAGTCGCTGCAGGCAAAATTCCAGGAGCGGTCAACATTCCGCTCGGCTTGATTGAGTTCCGCATGCATGAATTGGACAAAAATGAAGAATATATTCTTGTCTGCCGTTCCGGCGGACGGAGCGGCCGTGCCGCGGAGTTTCTTGACAGCCGCGGTTACCGCGTAGTCAACATGACAGGCGGCATGCTCGCCTGGGAAGGACCGATCGAATAAACCATCAAGGAGGGAATCTGCCAATGATTAAAGTCGATATGACTGTAGACGCGAAAGGATTGTCCTGCCCGATGCCGATCGTTCGCACGAAAAAAGCCATCAATGAGCTGCAGCCAGGCCAAGTGCTGGAAGTGCAGGCGACGGATAAGGGATCCAAAGCCGATATCAAAGCATGGGCGGAAAGCACAGGGCATCAATATTTAGGAACAATTGAAGAAAATGGGGTTTTGAAACATTATATCCGCAAGTCAGCGGAAAATGAAACACGCAAAGAAACGACATTCCCTCATGTCGTATCGAATGAAGAATTGCAAGAAAAACTTCACGATCCTGATTCGTTTGTCTTGGATGTCCGCGAACCGGCGGAGTATGCGTTTGGCCATATTCCGGGCGCCGTTTCGATTCCGCTTGGGGAGCTCGAGAATCGGATGGCCGAGCTTCCGAAAGACAAAACGATTTACGTCGTGTGCCGCACAGGGACACGGAGCGATTTGGCCGCGCAAAAGCTGGCCGAAAAAGGATTTGACCGTGTGCGCAACGTCATTCCAGGCATGTCGCAATGGAACGGGCCGCTTGATTCCGCTCAATCGTAATGGAGCGGCCTTTTTCAACAATCAAATATACATTAGGGGGTATGGTAATATGGTGAAAGAAATGACCGTGCAACAAATGACGGAAAAGGTGTTAAACAAAGAATCGCTGTTCATCTTGGACGTCCGCAACGAAAGCGATTTTCGCGATTGGAAAATCGAAGGGGAAAACTTTGACTATTTGAACGTGCCGTATTTTGAATTGATTGATGGGGTTGACTCGATTGTCGACCGTCTTCCGAAAGACAAAGACATCGTCGTGGTGTGCGCGAAGGGCGGATCGGCGGCGTTTGTCGCCGAACAGCTGACGGAAGCCGGGTTTGACAACGTTTATACGCTCGCTGGCGGGATGCAGGCGTGGAGTGAGCATCTCCATCAAGCCAAAGTATACGAAGATGATCAGTTGAAAATTTACCAATTCATCCGCGTCGGCAAAGGATGCCTGTCGTATATGGTCATCTCCGGAAGTGAAGCGCTTGTCGTCGATCCGTTGCGGTTTATCGATGTGTACGAACAAGCCGCCCAACAAGAAGGGGTAAAGATCACGCATATCGTGGACTCGCACTTGCATGCCGACCATCTTTCCGGCGGCAAGGCGCTGGCCGAACGAACCGGAGCAACGTACTACTTGATGAAAAGCGAGGGAGCGGTGTTTGATTTCGAGCCGCTCGAGCAACATGAAACGATCGACTTCGAAAACGTTCATTTGGAAGTGTTGGCAGTGAAAACACCGGGGCATACGCCAGGCAGTGTCTCGTTCTTTGTCAACGGCAAATGGCTGTTCTCGGGTGACACGATCTTTGTCGGCGGTCTCGGGCGGCCGGACCTCGGCGGCAAGGTGGCGGAATGGGCGGCAGATTTGTATGACACCGTGTACGAAAAAGTCGCGGCCATGGCGGATGATGTGATCGTCTTGCCGGCTCACTACGCGAGCTTAGATGAAGAAATCAACGCGGAGGGGTATGTCGGCGATACGTTAGGCCGCATCCGCGCCCGCAATGAGATGATGCAAAACAAACCAAAAGACGAATTTATCGATCTTGTCATCCAAAGCGCCAATACCGAAACCCCGCCGAACTTTGAAGACATTGTCGCCATCAACCGCGGGCTCAAAACCGTTGATATTGAAACAGAGCGGGAGCTTGAAATCGGCCCAAACCGCTGCGCACTGCATCATGCCCATGCCTAAAGAAGCGGCACAGATTGGCAGGGGACGGGGGCGTGCCTCGTCCCTTTTGAAAACAAAAGGGAGGGATGGTCGATGGATGTTTCGCTCGCGTTTCTCATTGTCATCTTTTTAATCGGTTTTGTCGGTTCGTTTATTTCTGGGATGGTGGGGATCGGCGGGTCGATTATTAAATATCCAATGCTTCTGTATCTTCCGCCGTTGTTTGGGCTGGCGGCGTTCAGCGCCCATGAAGTGTCGGGGATCAGTGCGGTGCAAGTGTTTTTCGCCACGATCGGCGGCGTGTGGGCGTATCGAAAAAGCGGTTACTTGAATAAATCGCTCATTTTGTATATGGGGATAAGCATTTTGGTCGGCAGTTTTGTCGGCGGCTATGGCTCGAAGCTGATGAGCGAGGGAACGATTAACGTCGTTTACGGCATCTTGGCGGCATTGGCGGCCATCATGATGTTTGTGCCGAAAAAAGGGATCGATGACATTCCGCTTGACCAAGTGACGTTCAACAAAGGGGTGGCGGCTGCTTTGGCGTTTCTGATCGGCGTCGGGTCCGGCATCGTCGGGGCGGCGGGGGCGTTTTTGCTTGTGCCGGTCATGCTCGTTGTCCTGAAAATCCCGACGCGAATGACGATCGCCACGTCTTTGGCCATTACGTTCATTTCCTCCATTGGCTCTACGTTCGGGAAAATCGCCACCGGCCAAGTCGATTACATCCCGGCGCTCATCATGGTCGTCGCGAGCTTGCTTGCCTCTCCGCTAGGGGCGAAAGCGGGGCAAAAAATGAACACGAAAGTGCTGCAAGTCATCCTTGCCGTGTTGATTTTGGCGACAACGGTGAAAATTTGGGTGGATATTTTATGATCGAAGCGCTTGAAAGGCGACGGGTCACGGGAAAAGACATGTGAACGCTGGAACTGATCATGTGTCGCCGTCCGTTTTCTGCGTGATGGTGAGCGATCGATTTGGGCATGCTAAACAACGGGAAAACATAACGAAGGGAAGAATGAGCGATGTTCCATTACACGGTTGACGTGTCAACGGGCATGAACGAAACGATCGAGCGTTTGGAAGAAAGCTTGAAACAAGAAGGATTTGGCGTGCTCTGGCAGTTTAGCGTAACCGAGAAGCTGCAAGAAAAAGGGCTTGATTTTTCCACGCCGATGGTCATTTTAGAAGTGTGCAACCCGCAAGAAGCGGCTCGGGTGCTAAACGAAAACCTCTTGGTTGGCTACTTTTTGCCGTGCAAACTCGTCGTCTATCAAGAAAACGGCACAACGAAAATCGGCATGCCGAAACCGACGATGCTCGTTGGCATGATGAACGATCCTGCTTTGAAGGAAATCGCGGCCGACATTGAGAAGCGGCTGGCCGCTTGCCTCGACCGCTGCCGCTGATGGGCAACGAAAAAAGGTGTCCCACATGACGGGGCACCTTTTGGTTGTGCGCACATACACGGAAACGCGGGTTTGCAGAAAGAAAAGCGCTCTTTTCCCTTCTCCGCCGCTTCTTGATCGATGATCCAAAAGGAGAATCACATAGGGGGCTGATTGTTGCAAAGCCAATCCTTTCTACAAATTCCCTTGCCCCGCCGCTTTTTTTGTTTTTGCCCGTTTTTTGGCTGAGCGCGGTTGTTTCTCTGTTTCCAGCTCGCGATGCACAATCCGGTCGGGATCCAACCCATTGCCAAGCGTGCCGTACACATGGCCTTGCTTCGGCTCGATGAGCTCATGTTGCTCGTAGTAGACGCGCGGCGTTTTCCAAAGGGCGGCCAACGCTTTTCCCATCGGCATTTCGTGGTAGCGGTCGGGCCACATTTGTTTGATGTATGTTTTCACGAGCGGATAGTACTTCGAACTCATCGCTGGAAAGAGATGATGTTCGGTATGGTGCGAAAAGTTGAAGTGAAGGATATCCACCCACTTTGGCACCGTGACGGACAAGCTGTTGGCCAACGGATCGTTGACCGGCACTAACGGATTGAGACGGTGGTTTGTTGAGATATAGCTCATGACGATCGTGTTGGCGACGAGCAGCGGAAGCAAAAAGGCGAAAAACCATTTTTCCCAGCCGACAAGCCATAACAGCCCGAGCCATGTCGTCCAAGGCAAGAAAAATTGAAACAGGACAACCGCGCGGTTCTTCCGGCGAAAGTCTTTGAAAAAGTAAAACAGCATCCGGATCGAGTGAAGGGTAAACATCACGGACAACGAGCTAAAAGCGAAAGAAGCGCGAATCGGAAACGGGATGCGGTATACCCAAGAGAGCAGGCGGCTTTTCGCTAATTTCTCCATGCTTGGCCACGCGTCCGGGTCTTTTTCTTCATGTTGGGTATGCACATGGTGGCTGGCGTTATGCCATTTTCTCCACAACTTCGGACCGGTGCAAAGCGGCCAAAAGGCGATCGCTCCGAGAAGATCGCGCAGCCATGGCGTTTTGACGACTGTGCCGTGCAAAATTTCATGTCCTAAAAATCCTAACGCGGCAAAACTGAAACCAAGCACAACAGAGATGAGGAGGTTCCATACCGGGTGAAGATGAAAAAGCGATACAGCGAGGATGCCGGCGATGACGAGCCCTACATAAGCCAGACCTCCAAACAAGCGGGACTTCACAGGTTGAAACGCTTTTTTCGGCAAATGCGGGGCAATTTTCGCCGCGTACCAACCGAACGGGTGAAAATCATTCATTCAGTGATCTCCTTTCAAACTACTCTCCGTTTGACAAGCAGCGGCGAAGCCATTCACACACTCTTGGTCGCAACGAAGACCTTATTTTTTAATGAGGTGATCCCAAAAGCTGTCCTCTATGCCGAAATGATGTGGAGGGGCGAGAAAAGCTCTTGGTCATTATGAGAACTATCATAACATCTTTTGGATCGTCCTGTCTATAGGCTTGATGGAAAAATACCAAATTTGGGCATGATGGCAATGCTTCCAGAAGAACAGGCTAGACGCTTGAGCAGGCGGCTGGCTAAAACATCATGATCAATGTCCCGATGGTAATGAGCAACACCCCGATCACCACTTTCGCGGACAGTGGTTCGCCGAGAAACATAGCCGCAAACAAAATCGTCAGCACCAAGCTCGATTTGTCAATGGCTGATACGCGCGAGACATCGCCGATTTGGATCGCTTTGTAGAAACAAAGCCATGACAATCCGGTCGCCGCTCCGGATAAGCATAAAAACCACCAGCTTTTCGTCGAAATGGCTTTTAGGCCGTGATGAGCCCCTGTCATCCAGACGATCATCCATGCGAGCACGAGCACGACGGCGGTGCGAATGGCGGTCGCTAGATGGGAGTTCACGTTCTCAATGCCGATTTTCGCCAGCACCGATGTCAGCGCCGCAAACACCGCCGCCAGCAAAGCATAAACGATCCACATGCATATCCCTTCGCTTTCATTGAGAATTTTTCTCATCTATTATACTACGAAAAGAGGGAAGATTTCATCATGTTTCCGTTGATCTGTTATAATAGAGGACAAGACAAGCCAATGAGAAAGGAAGAAGAGAATGATTTATCAACTCAAAGTGCAATTGAAGCATACACGCCCTCCCATTTGGCGCCGGTTGCTTGTACCGGGGGAGATGACGTTCGCCGAGCTGCATCGCGTGTTGCAGGCAGCGTTCGGCTGGATGGACCAGCACTTGCATACGTTTTATATAACGAAGGTCGGCGGAACGGCGCGGCTGCGCATTGAAATCGGCAACGAAGCAGCCGGGTGGGACGGCGCCGATTATGATGAGCGGGAGGAAACGATCGGGCAATGGTTTGTCGAAGAAGGTGACCGCGCCCAATACGTATATGATTTTGGAGATATGTGGGAGCATGACATCGTTTTGGAAAAGATCGTCGATCCAGTTCCCGACGCGTTGTATCCGTGCTGTATCAAGGCCGTGCGAGTGGGTTTGAAAGAGGACAGCTGGGGAGAAGTGCAAGCCATAGAGGAAGAGATGAGCACAGCGGAGCTGACGGCGAACGTGAATGTGGCGCTCGCCCCGTTTCAACGAAAAGTGGTGAAGGAAGAAGGTGAGGCGAAAAAAACGAAACGAGCCGCAAGCAAAGGCAAAGTCGAAGAAGTGGAACAGGATGTATGGAAAACGCTGTTCGATCAAGCGCTCGCCTACAGGGACTTGGCCCCGTGGACATGGATGGACGATGATCAAATTTTTGCCGTGGTGACTCCTGATGGGGAATCGTTGTATTGTACGGTGATCGGGGCGCTTGGCCAGGAGTACGGCCTTGTCATTTACATGGGTGAGGAAGGGTATGCATGCTTGCAAGATATTTTATCTGGAACGTTGCATCCAAAAGACGCTGTGTTTAAAGAACGCGCATTGCTTGTGTCGTTGGCGCCTCGAAACCACCTAGAAAGAGACGACAAAGCGCTGTTGCGGAAGCATCACATTCCGGTGAGCGGAAAACAGCTGTTGCCGATGTTCCGCAGTTTTGTTCCTGGATATTATCCATGGTTTCTTTCGGAAGAGGAAGCGGCATGGGCGGCTATGGCATTGGAACAAGCGGTCGTTGTCGCCGAGCGGCTGCGCGATGGCGAGCTGTTCCTAGCTTCGTCCGCTCGCGGCAACCGATTGTTTGCCCGGATCGCCGAACGGAGAGAGGATGGGCTTCATTGGCGCGACGGCTGGGTGCCTCCCCCGAATGCAAAGAAAAAGGAAACATCCGCGCTTGACATCGGCACGGACGAGTTGGCAAAGGCCAAGACGCTCGAGCGAGCCCCACTGTTCGTGGAGTTTTCGGTCGCTTATGTGAACAGGCCGATCCAGGAACGGCGCTGGGAGCGCCCGTATTTTCCGTTGCTGGCGTTGGCCGCCGATGCGGCGAGCGGCGTCATTTTGCATCATCAGGTGTTTCGCGGCCAGACGGATGCGAAGACGCTGCAACAAAGTTTTCTCGCATTTGCCCGCGCGCTCGGGTGTGTGCCGAGCCATGTGCGCGTCACGAAGGAACACGGACCGTTGCTGGCGCCGCTTTTGCGCGAGTTGGGTGTGAATATGAGCACAGGCCCAACCCCTCGTTCCGATGAAGTGAGGGAATTGTTTGAACAGTTTGCGATCTAAGAAGAAGCCGACAGTGATGCCGAACAGGAGAAAGAGATGCAGAACAGGAGATGATGGGGGCAGGCGCTGGGGTACGGAGTGAAAAGCGCGGGAATTTCCGGCTTTCCACTAGCCCGCTGCTTCTGCCAGGACTCCGTTTTTCTAGGAGCGCTTTGCACGACGCAGAAAGAGGGATGAACATGTTGATTGCACTTGATATGGACGGAACGCTATTAAACGGAGAAGGCAAAATCAGTGAGCGCAATCGAAAGGCGATGATGGCCGCGCAAAAGGAAGGCCATATCGTCGCCGTCATCACCGGGCGGGCGCGCAAAGACGCGCTCGCCCCGCTTCGTGAGGCGGGGATTGTCTGTCCGATTGCCAGTCTGAACGGGGCAATTGTGACGCTTGAGGACGGCACGGTCGTCAGCGAGGCGCCGCTCGAGCGGGAAATCGTCCGTCCGACGCTTGAGTGGGTGCGCGAACAGTCGGATTTGTATTGCGAGACGTACACGGGCGATGCGGTCTATGTCGGCTTGCACAACCGCGCCCAATGGGAAGCGCTCGCTTCCGAGATGGCCGATGCGGCCCCGGATGTGAAATGGCTGGTGAACAAGCAGTTCCAGCAAGCGCGGGTGACGTATGTCGACGACATCCGCACGGTGTGGGACGATCCACAGAGGGTGATGTATAAGCTGCTTATTTTCGCCCTTGACCGCGAGCGGTTGCGTGATGCGGCCTCCCGTTTCGCGGCGCTCCCCCGCGTCACGGTCACTTCGTCGCACCCGCACAACATTGAGATGAACAACGTACGGGCGACAAAAGGCGAGGCGCTCAAGCAGCTCGCCGCCCATTACGGCATCGACTTGTGCGATACAGTCGCCTTTGGCGACAGCCATAACGATTTGTCAATGTTCGAGGTCGCGGGCTGCCGCGTCGCCATGGCCAACGCCGCGCCGGAGTTGAAAGAAATGTGCGACGTCATCACCCTCTCCCATGAAGAAGACGGGGTGGCGGCGGGGCTTGAGCGGGTGCTTGCGAAACGGGTGTAGCAACACCCGTTTTTTATTCATTTGTCTGCCGCTTGCTGAAAAAATGTAGTATAGTCATCTCATATACTACAAAGAAAGGGGAGAACGATGACGAACGATCGCATCAAAGACATGATCGGAACACTGCGGGTGCCGGTGTACACAGCGGCGGTGGTGCTGTATGTCCTCGCGCAGTTTGTGGCGGCGCCCATTCACTATGTCATGGGAGCCGCGGCGCTGTTGGCATTCGTCGTGTCAGCGTTTTACGCCCACGGGGTGTATATGGTGTCGGGAGTTCTGTTTTTTGGGCTTGGCGTTGGGTTGTTTCTGTTCTATGGCGATGCGTGGCCGACGTTTGTCCTTCATTTTGAACGGGTGTTGGGATTATTGGCGCTGTTTTTTGTGCTGCCGTTTATGAATACGCTCATTCGCGTCGGACGGTATGACCATAGTTTAAGTGAATGGCTTAAGCGGAACGCCGAGAGCGTTTCTTCGTTATACCGCCGCAGTTTCAGTGTCTGCCATTTGCTTGGATTGTTTTTAAACATTGCTACGATTCCGCTTCTTGTCCGTTCGTTGCGCGCCGCGCTGCAAAATTTGGACGGACGGGAGGCCGAGTCGTTTTATGTTCGGAATTTGTTGCGGGCGTATGCGCTTTGTTTGACGTGGAGTCCGATGGAAGTGATGATCAGCACGACGATTGACTTTACCGGCGTGCGTTATGATCAAGTGGCACTGTTTTTGTTGCTGCTGGCCTTTACGATGGCGATGGTCGATTGGGGAATGGCCGCTGTTTCGTACCGTTGCATCCCGTTGGAAAACGGCGTGGAAACGAATGGGAAAATGGCTGTTTCGGTTGGGAAAAAGGCAGCCCAGCTGCTGTTGGTGCTCGTCGTGTTTACCGTGCTCGTTTCCTTGTTGCAACATTGGCTTGGCAAAGGGTTTTTGTTTTCTGTCGTCTTATTGCTTGTCCCGTTTTGCTTCGGGTGGGCGCTGCTCGCGCGCCGGGTGAAACGGTACGCGACGGTGGCGTTCCACCATTGGAGAGAACGGACAGAAGGATTGGCGAACTACTTTTTCATGTTTTTAGGGGCTGGATTGTTTGTCGAGATGCTGGCCCGATCCCCTCTGCTTGCCGTACTTGAGGGCTGGTTCCGCGTCGGGGCGGAGCATTCCGTCTGGCTGTATGCGATGATTGCCGTTTATTTTTTCACGACGTCGCTTGTCGGATTTCACCCGCTGGTGAGCTTGACGCTGCTCATGCCGCTGCTTGAGCCGGTGCGGCTGCTTGTTCCGGCTGTGCCGTTGTCGATCGTGCTCATTTGCTGCAGTTTGGCGACAGTGATGTATAGCCCGTACAATATTTCTGTTTCCTTGCTGGCTGAGGAGCTTGGGGATAACCCGTACCGGATCGGCAAACGGAATGTCCCGTTCGCTCTCGGCTATATGACAGCGGGAATCGGCATCTCCTGTTTAGCGGAAAGAATATTTTTTGGTTGACAGCGTTTTCAGTAGAAAGGTATAATGAGATTGAATCAATCGAATTTTTTGATAAGTGAGGCTTTATTTTAGATCGATCTAATAAAACCGGTGATGTCAAGGCAGGGTGTTGGGGGATCATCGGCTTATTGAGGGAATAGAAAGAGAGATGGTCTGCTCTGTAGATCTTTTTTAGATCGATCTAATTACCTTTCGTTCTTTGTTTTAGATCGATCTAATCATCTCTTGTTCTTTTAGATCGATCTACAAAGAGCGGCGAAGGAGGACAGACTTAAGATGAAGCAACGAAGTGCGCTCGATATGTACGCCGATGGAGGGGCGTGGTGGGAGACGTCGATCAGCGACGTCCGCAAAAATGAAATTCTCATTCGCGGATATCCGATTGAAGAATTAATCGGCAATGTGTCGTACACGCAAATGCTGTACCTCTTATTATGCGGCGAGATATTGAGCGAGAAAAAGGCGAAGTTATGGGAGAGCGTCCTTGTCGCCGGGGCGGATCACGGCCCGCGCGCCCCGTCGATTGCGGCGGCCCGCATGGCGGCGACATGCGGCATTTCGTTCAACTCGTGCGTGGCAACCGGCATCAACGTGCTTGGCGATGTGCACGGGGGAGCGGTGGAGAAAGCGATGGCGCTGTTTTACGAGACGAACGAGCAAATCGAGGCTCGCGGCGGGGAAGGCGCCATGGCCGATGTGATCCGTGAGCAGTTTGAACAGTTTCTCCGTGAAGGACGGAAGCTGCCGGGATTTGGCCATCAGCTTCATGATGACGACCCGCGTGTCAGACGGCTGTATGCGCTGGCGGGCGAGCTTGTGGAAGAAGGGGAGATCAGTGGACGGTATTTAGCGATCGCGGAAGCGTATCGTTCCCATTTGGAGAAAACGAAAGGGAAACGGATGACGATGAACATCGACGGGGTGGCGGCCGCGATCCAGTGCGAGCTCGGTGTGCCGGCGGCGGCGGCGAAAGGTGTGTTCGCCCTGTCGCGGGGGATGGGCATTGTCGCCCATGCGTTTGAAGAGTGGCAAAACGGCGTGCTGATCAAAGGACCGTGCCCGAACCGGAGCGATTTAGTCCGCTACACCGGACCGGAGAAACGTCATTTCGAAGAGTAGGTGATGAATGTGAGAAAAGCACAGCTGTATATTAACGGGACATGGGTGGAAGAACCGCGTGCGGCGGAGCCGGTGAAAAACCCGTATACCGGGGAAGTGATCGGCGAACAGCAGCTCGCGACGCCGGATGATGTTGAAAGGGCGTTGGCATCTGCGTTTGCGGCGAAAAAAGACATCGCGAGAATTCCGGCCTATGAGCGGGCGCGCATTTTAAAAAAGGCATCGATGCTGCTTGAGGAGCGGAAAGAAATGTTTGCCCGCTATATTTCGGAAGAGCTCGGCAAACCGCTCAAAAATACGTTGGATGAAGTGTCCCGCTCCATCGAAACGCTCGAGCAGTCGGCCGAAGAAGCAAAACGGCTGTTTGGGGAAACGATTCCGGGCGACGCCTCGGCGCGCGGGGTGAAGGCGGTGGCGGTGACGTTTCGCGTGCCGGTCGGCGTCGTGGCGGCGATTACGCCGTTCAACGCCCCGCTCAATTTGATTTGCCATAAAGTCGGACCCGCGTTTGCGGCGGGCAACACCGTTGTGTTAAAACCGGCGCCGCAGACGCCGCTGATTGCGGCGGAGCTGTTGAAGTTGCTGCTAGAGGCCGGGCTTCCACCGCGCGCCATCAACATGGTGCTTGGCGGTGCCGAGAAGGCCGGTGAAAAAGTACACCCTGAGGCAGGAATTTAGGGGGCTTGTGTCGAAAAAGGAAGAAAAATCGTTGGAATGGAGCGTGAGCGGATCATGAAAGCTCCCAAAAACCCTTCGACTCAGCCTCGGCTGTTTCAAGTCATCGACATGGAGGACCTGATTCCCCCACATCATATCCTGCGCCAAATCAACGAAGCGGTTGACTTTTCCGTCATTCACGATTGGGTGGCTCCCCTGTACACGGAAAAAACGGGTCGCCCGGCGGCGGATCCGGAACGGCTGCTTCGCCTGATGCTGCTCTCGTATTTGTTCGACCACTCCGAGCGGGAGTTGTATGAGATCCTCCCCATGCATGCCGGATACTTGTGGTTTTGCGGTATCGACTTTGAATCCGTGCTCCATCCGGATCCTCATCACCCCACACTGCCGGATCGAACGACGCTCGTCAAAACACGGAAACGCTGGCGCCAACACGGAATCTTTGATCGGCTGATGACCTACGTGGTGGATCAGTGCATCGCGGCGGGTCTGGTCTCGCCGGATGTGCATGCGGCGGCCGATGGCACCCAAGTGCGGGCGAATGCTTCGATCCACAGCTTGCGGGAAGTCAAGCTCGCTCCGGTGGAAACGTTGGAAGACTACCTCGCCCGCACTGCCCAGGAAGATGAACAGACCGAGTCACGGGATCCGGATGACGCCCCGCCCTCTCCGTCTCCCCCCATCAGGGGAGTGCGTCCATGCCGAAGAACGAGGAAACTTCCGTGGAACCAGGTTTTCCAACCAAACCCATCGAAGCGTGACGGATCCGGATGCCCGGTTGTACAAGAAAGGCAAAGGACAGGAAGCGTATCCTCGGTATCTGGTGCACGACGTCATCGATGTCCAGTCGCGCGTGATTTTGTCCAGACGGGCCAGCCTCGCCACCGGAACGGCGGAACGGGAGACGAGTTTGGAGCAGCTGGCTTCGATTCGGTTTCGCCACCCGTCGATCACGATTCGGACCTTGTCCGCGGACAAAGCGTATGGCACCACGGAGTATTTGAAAGCGCTCTTCATCCAAGGCATCACGCCGCTCGTGTCGCTGCGCCGCAAGGAGATGGAGGAGATTCCAACCTGGAAGCGCCGGGCGAAGGATCCCGCTCAGGAAGCACAACGCCAGGCGAAAGTCCGAGACGTTCAGATTCGCAACCAAGCGAGGCTCATTCAGCAACAGGGCGGTTATCGATCGATTCAAGCCCTTCGCACGCGTTGTGAGCATGTGTTCGCCGAAGGGAAGGAATGTCATGGGCTGGACCGGGCCCGAAGCCGGGGCCTTTACGCCATGGAAGAACAGGCGCTGTTGACCGCCGTCGTGCAAAATCTGAAGCGATTGTGCCGGTTTCGAAAAAAACAAGGGGGGACCGGCTCTTTGGCGTGCGCAAAAACGGAATTGGGAGCAGGAAGTCCTGCTCGTCTTCCCATCCTTTGGCGCCAAATGGCGGGGAGAATGGCCTCCAAAATTCGACATGAGGGAAGTCTATGCCCCATTAATTCACCGGCCTTCGAGGTTGGGCAGCAAATCGTGAAAGACGATCGCGTCAACGTCATTTCGTTTACCGGCGGCGTGGTGGCGAGCCGCAACATTTGCGCGTTGGCCGGCATGAAAAAAGTGCTGCTTGAGCTAGGCGGCAATGCGGCGACGATCGTCCATGAAGACGCCGATTTGAAACGGGCGGCCGCGCTTTGCGCGAAAACCGGCTATAGCAACTCCGGGCAAAGCTGCATTTCCGTCCAGCGCATTTACGTGCATGAGTCGGTCGTTAAACCGTTCACCGACTTGCTTAAACGGGAAGTCGAGGCGTTGAAAGTCGGCGATCCACTGTTGCCGGATACGGATGTCGGCTGCATGGTTGATGAACGGGCGGCAGACCGGGTGATGAGCTGGATTGATGAAGCCATCGCTTCCGGCGCGACGCTTGTGTGCGGCGGAAAACGGCGCGGGGCGACGGTCGAGCCGACGGTGCTCTTCAACCCGCCGAAGCGAAGCAAAGTCGTTTGTGAAGAAGTGTTCGGCCCGGTCGTCAGCGTCATCCCGTACCGGACGATTGACGAAGCGATTGCAGAGACGAACGATTCTGCCTTTGGCCTGCAAGCTGGGCTGTTTACGAACCGGATGGACATCGTCTATCAAGTGGCGGAGGCGCTTGATGTCGGCGGGGTTGTCATTAACGGCACCTCGAATTTCCGGTTGGATCATTGGCCGTACGGCGGTGTGAAAAACAGCGGCATCGGCCGCGAAGGCCCGCGTTATGCGATCGAAGAAATGACGGAAATGAAGATGATTGTATGGCAGTTTCCACAGTGATGATGGGTGGTGGCAACATGTTAGCGCTTTATGTGGCGAAGCCGAATGAATTAGAGTTGCGGCGCCTCGATGCCGTCCGTTCTCCTCGAGGGGATGAGGTGAAAATCAAGCTCATCTATGGGGGTATTTGCGGATCGGATCTTGGGGTGTTGAAAGGAAAACTTCCGCACGCGAACTATCCCGTTCGCGCTGGGCATGAGCTCGTCGGCGTCATCAGCGAGAAAGGCGAACAAGCCGCCTATGACATCGGGATGCGGGTCGTTGTGCTGCCGAACACGTATTGCGGCGCGTGCGACTTGTGCCAAAAAGGGCTGACGAACATTTGCCGGCATAAAAAATCGCTTGGCATCAACATCGACGGTGGGTTTTCGCATGAATTCGTCATCTCGTCCAAGTACGTGCTTCCCGTTCCTGATGATCTTTCCGATGAAAAGGCAGTGCTCGTTGAGCCGTTTGCCGTCGTTGTGCACGCATTGCAGAAAGTAAACATCGAACGGGGAATGAGCGTTGCCGTCATTGGCTGCGGCAATGAAGGAATGATGGCGGCCGTCCTCGCCCGCCATTTAGGAGCGGAAGTGACGGCGGTCGATGTGAATCCGTTAAAACTAGAGACGGTGAAAGCGATGGCGGACATCCGCACGCTTGCGCCTGATGCGCTGTCGGGTGAAACGTTTGATGTTGTCATCGAGGCGGCCGGTGCGCGCGAAGCGGTCGAACAGGCGGCGGAGCTTGTCGCTCCAGGGGGGCATCTTGTGTTGATCGGTCTGGCGAATGAAGCGACATTCCCGGTGGTGCGTCTTGTCCGCAACGAAGTGACCGTGCATGGCTCCATCATCTACCGCTTCCCGGATGACTATTTGCAAGCGATTCATTATTTGCGGACGATGCCGCATCCGATCGAACGGGTCATTTCCCGCATTTTTCCGGTCCGCGACTATCAGCGGGCGTATGAGCTGGCGTCATCCGGCAATGCGGGCAAAGTCGTGTTACGTTTCAAGGAGGAGGAAGAGCGATGAAAAAACCAGTAGCCGAACAGTTGGTCCGGTATTTGGAAGACCGCGGTGTTACGCATATTTTTGGGCTTTGCGGCCATACGAACATCGCAGTGTTGGCGGCTTTGGAGCATAGTTCAATCAAGTTCGTCAACGTCCGCCACGAACAAATTGCCGCTCATATGGCCGACGGCTATGCGCGGGCGAAAAAGGAAACGGCTGTCGTCCTCTGCCACGTTGGTCCAGGGCTGACGAATGCGGCGACCGGGGTGGCGAACGCGGCGCTTGATTCCATTCCGATGGTCGTCATCGCCGGCGATGTGCCGAGCCATTATTACGGGAAGCATCCGCACCAGGAGATCAACTTGCACGCCGATGCGTCGCAATATGAAATTTACCGCCCGTTTGTGAAGCGGGCATGGCGGGTCGACCGGCCGGATTTGTTCCCTGAAATTTTGGAAAAAGCGTTCCAGTTGGCGGAGAGCGGCCGCCCGGGGCCGGTGCTTGTCTCCGTGCCGATGGACATTTTCTCCAAAGAAGTGGATGTGGCGCTGTTTGAAAAGCAAAAGCGGCATACAAAAACGCTGCATAAGCCGTCGATTGACGATGAAACCGCGAAACACATCATTGAGAAGCTGATGCAGGCGGAACGCCCGCTTGTGTACGTCGGCGGCGGCATTATGCTGGCGGATGCGGCGGAAGAACTGAAAACGTTTGTGGAACACTTCGACCTCCCGGTTGCGCACACGCTGATGGGCAAAGGGGCGCTGCCGGATGACCATCCGCTGACACTGGGCATGAGCGGATTTTGGGGGACGAAATTTGTCAATGATATGTGCCGAAACGCCGATGTCATTTTGGCATTGGGAACGAGATTTTCCGAAGCTGATTGCAGCTCATGGGAGCCGGAGTACACGTTCAACATTCCGGAAACGAAGCTCATTCATATTGACATCGACCCGAACGAAATCGGGCGCAACTATCCAACGGAACTCGGCATCGTCGCCGATGTCAAGCAAGCGCTTACCGTGTTGAACCGCGTGGCGAAACAAACCGTGCCGCAAGGGCGGACGGACGAGGCGCTGAAAGAACGCATCGCTAACTATAAGGAGGAATTCCGGCGGCAAAACGCGCCGCACATTCAAGACGACAGCTATCCGATGCGTCCGGAACGCATTTTGCATGAGGTGCGGGAAGTGCTGCCGAAAGATGCGATCATCACGACCGATGTCGGCTGGAACAAAAACGGGGTCGGCCAACAGTTCCCAGCGTATGGTGCAGGAACGATTTTGACGCCAGGCGGTTATGCGACGATGGGCTTTGGCGCTCCGGCCGCGCTTGGAGCGAAAATCGCCTGCCCGGACCGCGTCGTCGTGTCGCTCGTTGGAGATGGTGGATTTGGCCAAAACCCGGCGGTGTTGGCGACAGCCGCCGAGGAAAATATCGCCGTTGTTTGGGTCATTATGAACAACTACGCCTTTGGCACGATCGCCGGGCTCGAGAAAGCGCATTTTGGCACGACGCACGGGACGGTTTTCCAAAAGGACGGTAAGCCGTATTCGCCGGATTATGCAGCCATTGCCCGGGCATACGGCGTTGAAGGGGTGAAAATTCGCTCGGCGGAAGAGTTTAAACCGGCGCTCGAACGGGCCATTCAGGCGAACAAACCGTTTGTCATCGATGTGGAAATGATCAACGTCCCGACGCCGACGTCCGGCCACTGGAATATTATGGACATCTATTCCCCAGGCAAACGTGTTCACCATGTTGCGGTGGAGCGGTAAGAAGAAACCTTCAAGATCGGGGGAAAGGATATGGCGAGAACCTTTTCATTGGCCCATTTGACGGTGCTCGGCTGCCCGCCGCCGGAGATGGCGCATATTGCCGCCCGGGCAGGGTATGATTACGTCAGTTTTCGGATCATCTACATGGGGCTGCCCGGCGAGCCAAACTATGCGTTGGCGGAAAATCCACAGCTGTTGCGTGAGACGAAAGCAGCGTTGCGGGAAACCGGCGTCAAGCTGCTGGATATTGAGCTGGCCCGCATTGATGCCGATACGGATCCAAAGCGGTATGAACCCGCCTTGGAAGTGGCGGCTGAACTGGGCGGCCGCCACGTCTTAAGCAGCATTTGGACGACCGACCGCAGTGTTTACATCGAGCGGTTTGCCGAGCTGTGCGAACTGGCGAAACCATACGGGTTGACGGTTGATTTGGAGTACGTGCCGATTGCGGCGGTGACGAATTTGGCAGGAGTCGTCGATGTGTTAAAGACGGTAAAGAAAGACAATGCTGGCGTTATGATTGATTTGCACCATTTTCATCGCGCCGGCGATTCGCCAGAAGCGTTGGAAGCCGTGCCGCGGGAATGGTTCCATTTTCTCCATCTTTGCGACGCGCCGGGCGAGATTCCGGCGTCAAAAGAAGAGATGACGAGAATTCTCCGCGAAGAGCGGCTGTACATCGGCGAAGGCGGGATTGATATTGCCGGCATTGTCCGTCGCATTCCGGAAGTTCCCTGCTCGATCGAGCTGCCAAACATCAAGCGTGTAAAGGAATTGGGCTATGAAGAACATGCGCGCCGTTGCCTGCAGTCGGCGAAAGACTATTTTGCTCGTCATGTCACGGAGCAAAGCGATCTATCGGCGTGATCGATAAACAGAGGTATGGCAGCGCTTCCGACACAGGAGGCTGCCATATGCACATTAGAAATTATCAGAAAGTTTTATATATTAATTCCATTTATAGGGATAAATTCCTAGATCATTTGGTTGTTTCCCGCATGACCGGCCGCGGTCGAGAGAGAACAGAATGGCCTGCGGCAAAACGGGAATGCGGGTTCAACATACAACACGATGCCAGCCGGTTGATCCGTTCGCGTTCGGCTGCATCAACCATTGCACTATAGAGGAAAGAAGGGGGAAAAAGTAATGAAAAAGATGTTGGTGTTGTTGTTTGTCTGCCTGTTGGTGCTTGCGGGGTGCTCATCCAAATCCGAGCCGCAAGGGGGCGGCGCGGCGAAGAAAGCTGAACCGAAAGTGATGAAAATGGCCGTCGCGACATCGAAGGATCGTTCGCTGACGAAAGGATTGTACAAATTTGCGGAAATCGTGGAAAAAGAAACAAACGGCTCGATCAAAGTGGAAGTGTACCCGGATGGCCAGCTCGGGGGAGACGTAGCTGTGTTTGAAGCGCTGAAGATGGGCACGATTCAAGGATCGACGATGTCGACCGGTCCGATCGCTTCGTTTGCTCCGCGCATCGGGGTGCTAGACTTGCCGTTTTTATTCAAAGATCGGGAAACCGCTTACAAAGTGCTGGATGGGAAAATCGGCCAAGATTTGCTCAACGATTTGCCGTCTGTCGGCGTGATCGGTTTGAACTATTGGGAAAACGGCTTCCGTCATTTGACGAACAATAAGCGGGAAGTCAAAAGTGTGGATGACATTAAAGGATTGAAAATTCGGACGTTGGAAAATGACCTTCATATTGACTTGTGGAAAGAGTTAGGAGCCACTCCGGTGCCGATGGCATTCACGGAGCTGTTCACCGCTTTGGAGCAGCACGTAGTGGACGGGCAAGAAAACCCGGTCGGGAATGTGGCGATCAATAAGTTTTACGAAGTGCAAAAATATTTGACGAAAACCGGCCACGTCTACAATGCGAGTCCGCTGCTCATCAGCAAAAAGTTTTGGGACACGTTGACGGACAAGGAAAAAGACATCATCAAAAAAGCCGCGGAAGAAGCGAGAGACTATCAGCGCAAGCTGAACCAAGAAGAAGATGAGAAAATGTTCGACTATTTGAAGCAGCAAGGCATGGTCATTACCGAACTCTCTCCGGAGGAGAAGCAAAAATTTGTGGAAAAAGTGCAGCCCATCTATCAAAAATATGCACCGAAATTCGGCCAAGATCTCGTGAACGAATTGATTAACGCAGGGAAATAACCGAATGGCAAACGACTCTTAAGGGACATCCCCCTTAAGAGTCCTTCCATTCTTGCAGACTTGGAGGGAACAGCGATGAAAAAGATCGGAGCCGTTCTGGAGAAGGCGCTGAACGCCTTAATGGCGTTCTGTCTCGCGTTTATGTCCATTCTTGTATTCGGCAACGTCGTGCTCCGCTATGCATTTAACTCCGGCATCACGTGGTCGGAAGAAATGGCGCGTTTTCTGTTCATTTGGATGTCGTTTTTAGGCGCTGTCGGTGCTTTGAAAGACAACGACCATCTAGGCGTCGACACATTGGTGAGAAAGCTGCCGACTGGCGCCAAGCGCGTCGTGTTTGTCATCAGCAATGTGATCGTGCTGTACGTTCTTTATTTGCTTTTGGATGGAAGCTGGAAGATGACGATGAGCGGCTTGGAAAGCAAAGCTCCGGCGACCGGGCTGCCGATGGCGTTCATCTACGGGACCGGGCTTGTTGTGAGCATCGGCATGGGCCTTATCATTTTGTACCATTTGTATCAAGCGCTGTTTCGCCCCGGAGCGATTGAGGAGCTGACGAGAATGAAAGAATCGGAAGAAGAAATCATGGCGGCCGCTCCCGTCGAGCACGAAGCGGCAGAACTGGCTCTTGGGCGAACGCAAGGCGCTGCTGGAGGTGAGCGGTAAATGGCGTTGGTCGTGTTTATCGGATCGCTGTTAGGAGTCATGGCGCTCGGGATGCCGATCGCGTTTGCGCTCTTGGTCAGCGGCGTCGCCTTGATGTTTTATTTGGACATTTTTGATACGCAAATCATCGCGCAAAATTTAATCAGCGGCGCGGACAGCTTTCCTCTGATGGCGATTCCGTTCTTTATGCTCGCTGGGGAGCTGATGAACGCCGGCGGCATTTCGAAGCGGATCATCCGCTTTGCCATGGCGCTTGTCGGCCATATCCGCGGCGGGCTGGGGTATGTCGCTATTATCGCGAGCGTGCTGTTTGCCGGCTTGTCGGGTTCGGCGGTGGCCGACACGGCGGCGCTTGGGGCCATTCTCATCCCGATGATGGTGAAAGCTGGATACAACCGCAACCGTTCAGCCGGCCTCATCGCCGCCGGCGGCATCATCGCGCCGATCATCCCGCCGAGCATTCCGATGATCATTTTCGGGGTCACAAGCGGCGTGTCGATCACGAAGCTGTTTATGGCCGGCATTGTTCCGGGGATTTTGCTTGGAATTTCACTGGCCCTCTGTTGGTGGTGGGTGACGCGCAGGGATCAAGTCGAGGTGCTCCCGCGCCAGTCGGCAAAAGAAATTTGGCGGGCGACCCGCGAGGCGTTTTGGGCGCTGCTGCTGCCGGTGATCATTGTCGGCGGGCTGCGCGGAGGGGTGTTTACGCCGACCGAGGCGGCGGTGGTGGCCGCGTTTTACGCCTTGATTGTCGGCTTGTGCATTTACCGTGAGCTGAAGGTGAAAGACTTGTTCCACGTGCTCGTGGCCGCGGCGAAAACGACAAGCGTCGTCATGTTTTTGGTGGCGGCGGCCATGGTGTCGGCCTGGCTCATTACGGTCGCCAACATTCCGGCGATCGTTACAGATGTGCTTGCGCCGTTTATCGATCATCCGTTGGCGCTGCTTTTGGCCATTAACGCGTTGGTGCTGTTGGTCGGAACGGCGATGGATTTGACGCCGACAGTGCTCATTTTGACGCCGGTGCTGATGCCGATTATCGAAAAAGCGGGAATCGACCCGGTGTACTTCGGGGTGCTGTTTATCTTAAACAACTGCATCGGGCTGCTCACGCCGCCGGTCGGCACAGTGCTGAACGTCGCCTGCGGGGTGGCGAAAATCAACATGGAAGACATCATGAAAGGGGTTTGGCCGTTTTTGCTTGTGGAGACGCTTCTGTTGCTTTTGTTGATTTTCTTCCCGTCTCTCGTCACTGTGCCGCTCGGATGGTTTACGGGGCATTGATCCAAACTTGATCTTGGAAGGACAGAAGTCATTGCGAGAAAAGGTAGGTCCGAGAGCCGCTGTCGAGGCTTCGGACCATTGTTTTGAATGTCGCTAGTGCAATCTCACATCATTCGGCAGCGAACTGATGAAAAAGCGCCTCCATCCGGCTTGCTCATCGCTCGGGTGAAGGCGCTCCTAGCTTGTTTATCACGCTTTGATGTGTGGGATGACTGTTCTTTGAGCTGCTTCAGGCTTTGGGATCGGCTCGATCGGCTCCAAATCGGTTAGAAAAAAGATATAACTGAAAATGCCGGCGAGCAAAATGAGCGCCGCGACGAGAAACGCGTACATGAACGAGCCGGTCGCTTGAACGATGAACCCCGTCACGATCGGTGCGACAATCGCCATCGAGTTGTTGCCGAACGTCAACAGGCCGGTCAACGTCCCGACCGTGCCGGTCGGCGCAATAAATGTAGGAATGCTGTAGGCAATCGAGGACGTGATGACTAGGCCGCCGAGCGCAATCGAAATGCAAAGGATCGCGATGTTTGGGTTTGTCGTGAAAGCGGCGCCGATGACGGACAGCCCAAGCAGCATGCCGATGATCAAAAACGTTTTTCGCACGCGCGTTGAATGTCCTCCTTTGTTGATGAGCCGATCGATGAGCCATCCGCCGATCGCGATCTCTGAAATCGTGCCGACGATCCACGGAATCGAGGCGTACCAGCCTGATTTCAGCACCGACATGTGCATTTCCGTCGCCAAATAGCCGGGAAGCCACGTGAGAAACAAAAACCACGAGTAGCCATACGCAGCAAACCCGATCAATGTCGCCCATACTTTTTTCTTCGTCAGCAAATACCGAATCGTCTCCCAAACGTTTCCAGATATTTCGTCCGGCTTTTGCGCTCCGCCTTGGACGATGTAGTTGTACTCTTCTTTCGACAACCGTTTGTCTTCATGCGGGTCGCGGTATGTCACCCAGAAAATGACGGCGTAAACCAAGCTGAGCACCGCGGTTGTATAAAAACCGGCCCGCCATCCCCATTCAGTGATGATCCACGCGATGATCGGAGTGCCGATGGCGTTCGACAGCTTTGATTGGGCATCATAAAGGGAAATCGCGGTGGCGCGCTCATGGCGAGGGAACCATTGCCCGACTGCTTTGGCGGCTGCCGGGAAGTACGGCGCTTCTCCGATGCCCAAGAAAACGCGTGACAACATGACAATCCCTTGGCCGCTGGCGATGGCAGTCAAAAAGCACGCCACCGTCCAAATGATCGTGCCAATGCGCGTCACCCATTTGACGCCGATTTTATCCAATATAACGCCGGCCGGGATTTGCAAAATGGCATAAGACCAAGCAAACGCAGACAGCAAAATGCCGAGCTGTCCGGGCGTGAGGCCGAACTCTTTCGCCAGCGGCTGAATGCCGACGGACATGTTGATGCGGTCGAAATAGTTGATAATGACTCCTAAGGCGATCAAAAACGCAATCGCCCAGCGGCGTTTGTTCTTCATCACGGTTCACCATCCTTGTGTTGATGCGGGAAAACGCATACAGTGTTAGAGAGAAAAAATAGCGAGTTCCCTTTCAATGGACATCGCGTTTCGATGTTTCATCATCCCATGAAATGATCGATTCCCCAATGTTCGCTGATCATCCCCTTTCTTTGTTCCATTATGTGTAACTCATTTTCTATAAATGGAATTCTTGAATGGATTATAACAAAGTTCGCTCTCGTTTGTCCATAACTTGTTGAAAAATTTGAACTGTTTATGCAATCCGTTCAGACAATGGACGGACAGGAAGACGGGCCCAAAGCAGCATGTGTCTTCGCTCAGACGTTTGAATATAAGAAGAGGCTTCGCCGCCCTTTCCCTTGTTGAAACTGAAAAGGAAGGAAACGCGAAAAAAAGCTTGAACGGCGGTGACCGAAGATGCTAAAATGGGAGTAAGGTTCCGATGAAAGAAATTTAATTCCGTTGAACGGAACATAAGGAAGGGGGGAGACAAACAGTTGAAGGAAGAAAAAAAGCACGAGGCCGGATTGCGTACGGTGCAGCGGGCCATTGACATCTTGTATTGTTTTACCCTTGAGGAACAAGAGCTATCACTCACGGAAATTGCGAAAAAGATTTCGCTTCCTAAATCGACGACAACGCGCTTGCTCGCTACGCTGGAGCAAAACCGCTTGGTTGTCAAAGATCCGGAGACGTTAAAGTACCGTCTTGGACAAGGATTGTACTATTTAGGATATATTGCCGGCAAATCGATTGAAGTGCGGGAAATCGCGCGGCCTGTGATGGAGCGGCTGCGCGATGAGACGCGGGAGACGGTGAACTTATACGTGCTGGAACAAGATGCCCGCGTTTGCGTCGAACAGTGCGAGGGGCTTCAGGCGCTCCGTCATATGGTGAGAATCGGCGAGCGGCTGCCGCTTTGGGCGGGGGCGGGAGGAAAAGTATTGTTGGCATACCAATCGCCCGTCTTTCAAGAGCGAATTTTCGCGCAAGTGCCGACAAAGGAACGCTTGGCTCGTCTGGCGGCGGAGCTTGAGGTGATTCGGGCGCGCGGCGTTGCGTCTAGCGTCGATGAACGGGAAGTCGGCTCTGCGGCCGTTGCGGCGCCGATTTTCAATATCCGTGGGGAAGTTAGCGCCTGCTTGTCCATCTCCGGGCCGACGCATCGGTTTACGCCGGACGTGCTCGAGAAGTTCGAAACGATCGTGAAAGAAGGAGCACAAGCGATTTCAGAAAAACTAGGTTATCGACCATAAGGGGGAGAGCATATGGCGATTTCAAAACGCGCCGTCCGTGTGCGCAATGTCTTGATCGGGGGAGATGAGCCGTGCATTTGCGCCCCGGTCGTTGGAGCGGACGCGGAGCAAGTGTTAGAGGAAACAAGGCAAATCAGCGCGAAAAAGCCGCATCTGATTGAATGGCGTGCGGACTTTTTCCAGGCGATTCAGGACGAACAGCAAGTGGCGGCAACGGCGAGAGAGATGCGGGCGATCGCCGGAGACATCCCGATTTTGTTTACGGTTCGTTCCGAACTGGAGGGCGGCCGACCGATTTCCTTGACAGAAGAGGAAAAGCTGCGGTTGTTTGAAACAGTGTGCCAAAGCGGCGCGATCGATTTGCTTGATTACGAGCTTGTCCATGAGCCGCATGTCCCCGCTGTCCGAGAGCTGACGCGCCGCTATGGGGTGCGTCTCGTTTTGTCCTATCATAATTTTGATTGTACGCCATCTAAGGAAGAACTTGTCGCCAAAATGCGCCAAGTTGAGCAACATGGTGCCGATATCGCCAAAGTGGCGGTCATGCCAACATCGCGACAAGACGTTCTTGACTTGTTGCAAGCGACCGAGGAGGCGCGGCAGGGGTTGGAGATCCCGCTCATTACGATGTCGATGGGAGGATTGGGCGCCATCACTCGTTTGGTCGGGGGATTGTTCGGTTCGGCCGTCACGTTTGCCGTTGGCCAACAAAGCTCAGCTCCGGGGCAAATTCCCATTGAAGAAGTCAGAGATGTGTTGTCGGTCATCATGAAATACAGCTAATAATTGGACCTTTGGGGGAGGAGAGCATCATGGGTCGTTTGCCGTTGGAAGGCGTCAAAGTGCTCGATGTTTCAACGATGATCGCGGCGCCGTTTGGTGCGGTATTGCTCGGCGATTTTGGCGCCGATGTTGTGAAAGTGGAGCTGCCGGGGAAAGGGGACACATTGCGCCATGTCGGGCCGTTTAAGGATGGAGAACCGCTTCGCTGGCCGGGGTTGGCGCGCAATAAGCGGTCGCTCACGTTGGATTTGCGCAAAGAAGAAGGAATGAACATTTTCAAACAACTTGTCCGCCACGTCGATATTGTCATTGAAAATTTCCGTCCCGGCACGCTCGAAAAATGGGGCGGCGGATATGAAGAGCTGAAGCGGATCAATCCGAGGTTGGTGATGATTCGCGTCTCGGGCTACGGGCAAACGGGTCCGTTTCGCGAGAAAGCCGGATTCGGCACACCGGCGACGGCGTTCAGTGGGTTTACGTATTTGCAAGGGTATCCGGACCGTCCGCCGGTCAGCCCATCGTTTTCGTTGACGGATTACATTACCGGCATTTATGTGGCGTTTGCGGCGGTGACGGCCATTTACCACCGCGATGTCCATCCGAATGGCGAAGGGCAGATGGTCGATATCGGTCTTTACGAATCGGTGTTCCGCATGATGGAGTTTTTGGTGGCGGAATATGACCAATTAGGCAAAGTGCGCGAGCGGTCGCCGGGATTGTCCGGCCATTCGAGCCCGGCGGGCACGTTTATGACGAAAGACGGGCATTGGGTCGTGCTCGTCACAAGCACCGATTCGACGTTCGAGCGGCTCGCGAAAGCGATGGGGCGGGAAGATATGTTGACGGATGAGAAATTTTGCACAAACGAACGGCGGCTCGCCCATCATGAAGAGACAAACGGCATCGTCGCCGACTGGATCCGCACGAAGACGCGCGATGAATTGCTCCGCATTTTGGATGAGCATGGCGTGCCGGTCAGCCCGATTTTGAGCATTAAAGATATTTTTGAACACCCGCATTACCAAGCGAGGGAAAACATCATCGAAGTCGCCCATCCACGCCTTGGCAAAATTAAAATGCCCGGCATTGTGCCGAAATTCGAAAAAACGCCAGGCGCCATCCGCCGCATCGCTCCGGATTTAGGCGAGCATACCGAAGAGATTTTGCAAACGATGCTTGGCATGTCCAAGGAAGACATTGAGCGGTTGAGAGAAAACGAGATCATATGAATGAGCGAATGGCTGCGGCTTTCCGCCTTCCCGGCTCTTTGCCTTGTGCGAGGCTGCCGGGTTTTTTGTTTCGAAGTTTGTTTTCCCGGCAGCCCACGCCTTGCATTGACACTGCTTGCCGCCAGCCTTTATACTTTTGATAGGTGAAAGCGACGGTAAAGCAGGTGATTCGAACGGTGTCAGATAAAAAGCGTTCCCGCGTAACGCTCGAGCAAGTCGCCAAACACGCCGGCGTGTCGCGGGCGACCGCTTCGCTTGTCGTCCGCGGGAGTCCGAATATTTCGAAAGAAACGCGGGAAAAAGTGCTCCAAGCGATGAAAGAGCTTGGCTACGTCTATGACCGCGTGGCGGCCAATTTGCGTTCGCAGCGTTCATCGACGGTCGGGCTGATCATTACGGAGCTTGACAACCCGTTTTTTTCCGAACTGCTTGTTGGCGTCCACGAGGCGCTTGATCAGGAAGGATATACCGTCATTTTAGGCACGACGTTTGACCGGCCGGAAAAGCAAGACGCCTTGTTGTCGACGATGCTGGAGCATCGGGTTGGCGGTGTGATCATGAGCCCGGTTCCAGGATGTTCAACCGAGATGCTCGAGCGGCTTCGGCAATGGGACATCCCCGTCGTATTGTTCGCCCGCGAAGAGCTTCCGCCCGGGTTGTTTGATTATATTGGGATTGACAATGTTGCCGGCGGGCGGATGGCGGTCGAGCATTTGCTCGAACGCGGCCATCGGCGCATCGCCTTTATCGGCGGTTCCCCACAGTCGTCCGTATGGAAGGCGCGCCGGGCAGGATACGGCGACGCCTTGCGCACAGCAGGCATTGAGGTGGATGACACGCTGCTTGTGCCATCGGCGACGACAAGGCAAGGCGGGCGAATGGCGGCCAAACGCGTGTTGCAGCAACCAAACCCGCCGACAGCGCTCTTTTGTTACAACGATGTCGTCGCGTTCGGCGCAATGCTTGGCTTAAAAGAGGAAGGGATCGTTCCGGGGCGTGACATTGCGGTCGTCGGCTTTGACAACATTCAAGAATCCGCGCTGTTTCAACCGCCGCTAACGACGGTGGCTGCATTCCCAGAAAAGATCGGTGCGTACGCAGCGCGGCGATTGCACGAACGCATGAAAGGGGATGACGGCGAGCCGAAACGGACGATTTTGCATCCGGAACTCGTTATCCGCCAGTCTTCCGGAAAGAGAGAGTAAAAAGAGGTGAAGCAACGTGGAGAGGCAAACCGCCATCCCGCTCCGCGAGCGAAACATCATTTTGATCGGCTTTATGGGAGCGGGGAAAACAACGATCGGGCAGCTCGTGGCAAAGAAGCTATACCGCGACTTTATCGATGTCGATGCAGAAATCGAGCGGCGGCACGGGATGTCGATTCCGGAGATGTTCGCGCAAAAAGGGGAAGCGTACTTTCGACAGGTCGAGCGGGAGCTGATCGTCGATTTGTGCACGAATACGAGGTTGAAAATCCTTTCGCTTGGCGGCGGCGCGTATTTGCAGGAAGACGTGCGGCGCGCCTGTTTGGCTCATGGCATCGTCTTTTTCCTTGACTTGTCGTGGGAGCATTGGAAGGAAGAGCGGCTGCCGCTCATTGTCGACAGCCGCCCAGTGTTGAAAAACAAAACGTTGGAAGAAGTGGAGCAGCTCTTTTTCCAACGTCAATCGGCCTATGCGCTTCATCATTCCCGCGTTGTGATCAATGAATTAGAAGCGGAGCAGGCGGCGAAACAAATCGTCGACTCCATCAAATGGACGTGGGACGTGTATGAGCCGAATCGCTAAGGAGGCATGTTGGCGGGCGGGCAAGCTCCTGGCAAGGGGCTTGCTTTTTTTTTTTTTTTTCGCTATGGTTTGAAGGGTGATGGACCGCATAGGAAAATTCGCTCATTCTTGCTGGACAATCCTTCCTTCTGTTATAAGGAAAATAGGGAGGGAACGGGGAGAGTGGGGAGATGGAGAAGCGGGTGTTCAGTTGGCTTTATGTGTATCTTGTCTTGGCGGTGTTGCTTCTGTCCGCCCCGTATTGGCTTTGGTGGCTGAAGCCGGAAACGAAGCTCGATTTGCTTATCGTCGATCACACCGTGCCGGATCGGTCGTACCGCGAGCATCAAGGGCTTATTTGGCTGCTCAATCAGCAAAAATATGTTCACGACAACGGGAAGCGGTATGAGACGGCGCGTGATTATGCCGGGTTTGTGCCGAAAAAAGAGGGAACGTACGACGTGCGGCCGTTTCCAAAGGCGATGGCCCGGTATGATGCTGTTTATATCGCCGACACGTACGGTGTATATGAAGAAGAGTTCATCCGAAAGCGAACGGACGGGGCGCGGTCGGCGAAAGTGCACGGCGGGCTTGATGAGGAGGAGATGAAGGCGCTTTGGCAGTTTGCCCGCCAAGGCGGGAAAACGTTGATCGCCGAGTTCAACTCGATGGCCCATCCGACGGAAAAAGAGGTGCGCGCATCGTTTGCGCAGTTGTTTGGCCTTGAGTGGACCGGTTGGATCGGCCGCTATTTTCCGGATTTGGGAAGCCGAGAAGTGCCGGTGTGGGTGAGAGAAAACTACGAAGCGCAATACGGAAAACGGTTTGCGTTTCGCGGCTCGGGCATGGTGTTGGTGGATGAAACGGATCGGCTCCTTGTCCTTGACCGGCGCGATATAGGGACGGACGGTGTCGTGTTTTCGTCTACAAAAGCAGGGGAAGCGCAGTGGGGAAAGAGCGTGCGGGCGCCGTATTCGTACTGGTTTGACATCGTCACGCCGATCGACGGGCGCGGGGTGCTGGCGACATACACGCTGTCGCTTTCCGAACGCGGCAAAGAGAAGCTGCGGGCGATCGGGCTGCCGTTTTCCTTTCCGGCCGTTGTCCGTCACGAGGCGCGGACGTATCAGTCGTACTATTTTTGCGGCGATTACGCCGATCAAGGAGAATTGCCGTCCGTTTACCAGACGGTCGGGCTGGATGTGTGGCGCAAATGGACGGCGGGCAACCGTCCGGATGATGGCACGGCGTTTTATTGGAAGGCGTATGTGCCGATGATGAAGGCGATATTGCGGGAAACGAAGACATATAAAGAGGAAGGGAAGCCGCGGGCCGCTGTTCAAACGGCGGAACAGGCCGGCATCCGCCTGGCGGGAACGGTCGGGCGCGACTACCTTCAAGTATACCGCAACGGGCGCTGGGAGCCGCTGTTGATCAAAGGAGTCAACCTCGGCATCAGCAAACCCGGCGCCTTCCCTGGGGAAACGAAGATTACCAAAGAGGAATATTTCCGCTGGCTGCAGTACATCGGGGCGATGGGCGCGAACGCCATCCGCGTCTATACGATCCACCCGCCGGCTTTTTACGAAGCGCTTTACGAGTACAATCAAATAGCGAAGCAGCCGCTTTATTTGTTTCACGGCGTCTGGATCGATGAAGCGGCGATGCTTCGCACGAAGGATGTGTGGGCGCCTGCAGTGAACGAGGCGTTTCACACCGAGATCCGCCGCACGATCGACATCGTTCACGGCAGCGCTCGCATTGCGAAACGGCCGGGGCATGCCGGCGGGGTGTACCGATACGATCTTTCCCCATACGTTCTCGGTTGGATTTTCGGTGTCGAATGGGATCCGGAAGTGGTGGCGGCAACGAACAAGAAACACCATAAGCAGGGCGACTACCGCGGCGCTTACATTTATACGAAAGGGGCGAGTCCGTTTGAAGTGTGGCTGGCCCGCGCGATCGACGGAGCGGTGGCGTATGAAACGGAAACATATGGCTGGCAGCGGCCGGTCAGTTTCACGAACTGGGCGACGACCGATCCCCTTCGCCATCCGGCCGAGCCGCTTGTCAAAGAAGATCTTGTCTCCGTCAACCCGAATGTGATGCATGCCACCGACAAGCTGCACACCGGGCTGTTTGCGTCATACCACATTTATCCGTATTACCCTGACTTTTTGAATCGTGAGGAAAAGTACGTCAGCTATGTTGACCAACGCGGCGAGAACAACAGCTATGCTGGCTACTTGCATGAGCTGAAGGCGGTGCACCGGATGCCGATTTTGGTCGCCGAATTCGGCGTTCCTTCTTCACGGGGCATGGCGCACCGGAACGTGAACGGGAAAAACCAAGGATTTTTGTCGGAACAAGAACAAGGGTCAATCGACCGCAAGCTGTTTGAGGACATCGTTCATGAGCGAATGGCCGGCGGGCTGTTGTTTTCCTGGCAGGATGAGTGGTTCAAGCGGACGTGGAACACGATGGATTATGACAACCCGGATAGGCGGCCGTTTTGGCTGAACGCGCAGACGAACGAACAACATTTTGGGCTGCTTCGGTTTGAGCCGGGCCCGAGCGCGGCCGCGATGATCAAGGTGGACGGACGGAAAGACGATTGGACGTTCAACGGAATCCGGCCGGCCTGGACGGATGGCAAGCGGGCGCTGTACGTCACAAGCGATGAAGGGTATTTGTATGTGCGGCTTGACAGCGGGCGCATCACCGATGACACTACGACATACATCGCGTTTGACACGATCCCGAACCAAGGGCAATCGCGCCTGCCAGGTCTTTTTGACGTCCGGACAGCGGGAATTGACTTTGCCTTGGTCATCCATGGAAAACAGAGCGCCCGGCTGCTTGTCGACAGCTACTATGACACGTTTTACTACCATTACGGCAAAGGGCTGCACATGATGCCGGCGGCGCCGTACGCCAGCGGGAAAGATAACGGCGTCTACCACCCGATTCGCCTGACGTTGAACAAAAAATTGGAAGAAGCCCGCGGCAAGGCCGTGCCGTTCGACTCATATGAAACAGGGGTGTTGCGGTTTGGCACGGCCAACCCCGACGATGCGGCGTACGATTCGCTCACGGATATCAGTGTAAGCCGCGATGGCGATATGTATCCGCCTGCCATGGGCGCTCTTCAATGTCACCGACCCGAGCCGGCGCGAGGTGATGGGCGACATGTGGTCGAAAGGCGGGCTCAAAAGCCGTGTCATCGTTGAAGGCATTCGCCTTGGTTTGTACGTTGAGGATGGAGACGATTCGTTTTCTTTCCCAGCCATGAACGGGGACGTGCTGCCAGCGGAGCGATTTTATGAGTATGCGTGGCCGGTGTGGGAGGCGCCGCGCTATCATGAGCGGCTGAAACGGTCGTATGAGATGATGAAAGAGGCGTTTTCGCGTGTGAACATCGCAAAGCAGCAGGGAGCGGAATAAAAAAGGGAAAAACGTTTGCCTCCATTCGACATCACCATGATTCATCAAAGTGGGCGCCTGTTCAAAAAAGAATCCGTCTCGAGTAAAACGGGCGAGAAACGAAATAGAGAAGCCAAACCGACCGTCAAGCAGGAAAGTGCCGGCGGTCGGTTTGACTTTTTTCGTTTTTAAGAGATTTCGTTTTGTCCAGCTCGGGAACGGAGTTTTCGCTCATGTTGGAGGGTTTTGCGGGCGAGGAAGTCGACGGTTTCCTGCGTTTCTGACCATTCAAGACGCCAATAGTTCATTTTCGTTTCTAAACGTTCAAATCGAGCGTCGGTGCGTTTTTCCAGATCCATAAGCTTTTGATGCAACCGGTCTTCCGTCTCGCGGATTTTGGCATACAGCCGATTTTCTGTATCTTGGATCTCCGCGCGCAGCCGGCTTTCCGTGTCTTGAATTTCAGCACGCAGTCGGCTTTCCGTATCTTGGATTTCGGTGCGCAGCCGATCTTCCATTTCCTTCATTTGTTGTTGGATTTTATCGGAATGCAAGTCAAGCGCCTTTAAAATTTGCTGCACGATCGTGGCTCCTTCCACACGATTCACCCCCTTTCCCCTTTATCATAGCACATGACTGCGGTCAGCGAAATGAAAACCTTGTCCATTCGCTCTATTTTTTCACCAAACTTTCACCAACACTATGTAACGTAACGGTAGGAGACAAAGAACATGACGGAAAGGGAGAGTCGATGAAGAAAATACAATGGAAATGGGATGGATGGATTACGGCGATCATGGCTTGGTCAGCTTTTTTGCACTTCTATCAAATTGGAAACAGCGGTTCCAATGTGTATTATACGGCGGCGGCGAAAAGCATGGCTGCAAGTTGGAAGGCGTTTTTCTTCGCCGCGCTTGATCCGGAGGGATTCATTACCGTCGATAAGCCGCCGGTGGCGCTTTGGCTGCAGGCGTTGAGCGCGAAAGTGTTCGGGGTCAGCGACTTTAGTGTGCTGCTTCCGGAAGCGTTGGCAGGCGTTGCTTCGACCTGGATGATATATGTGATCGTCAAGCCGTGGGCAGGTCGGGCAGCGGGGCGCTGGGCAAGCTTCATTTTTTCCTGCACCCCGGTGTTTGTTGCCGTGGCGCGTACGAACAACATTGATGCCGTATTGGTGTTTACGCTGCTTGTCGCTGTTTGGATGTTGATGAAGGCCGTCATGACCAAGCGGCTGGCATGGTTGATCGGCAGTTTTGCGGTCGTTGGTGTTGGGTTTAATATGAAAATGCTGCAGGCGTACATGGTGCTGCCGGCGTTTTATTTGTTCTATTGGATGGCGGCGAAAACACCTTGGAAAAAACGGATGGGCCATTTGGCGATGGCCACAGTTGTGCTGCTTTCCGTTTCCCTTTCGTATGCGGGAGCTGTCGCTTTGATTCCGGCCGATAAACGTCCGTACATTGGCGGCAGCAAAACAAATTCGGTGTTGGAGCTGGCCCTTGGGTATAACGGCATTGAACGGCTGACGGGGGAGGCCGGGCCGGGCGGCAGGATGGGGACGGATTTTAATTGGAGAGAGAGGTTGACAGAAACGAGCGGCATAACTGCACCGCCAAACGGTGGAGAGAATGGCGCATTTCCTTCAGAAGCAGCGCCACCTTCGATGTCCGGAGCGCCAGGAGCCCCTCCTTCTGCTCCAGGAGGCGGCATGGGCGGCATCGGCCGCGGAGAGATTGGCGATCCCGGCGTTTTTCGGCTGTTCCAACTTCCTTTAGCCGGACAAGCGAGTTGGCTGCTGCCGTTTGTTATGGTGGTAGCTGTCGGATGGGTGGCTGATGTATGGCGCCGCCGCCAAATAACGTTGTTTCATCGTTTCTTGCTCTTTTGGCTTGCTTGGCTTGGACCGATGATGGTGTTTTTCAGCATCGCCGGGTTTTACCATCGTTACTATTTAAGTATGCTGGCTCCGGCGATTGCGGTGTTGGTGGGAGCAGGAGGAAAGATGCTCGCTCCGTTTGGAATCGGTGAACGTCGAATGTCATGGCTGCTTCCGACGGCTCTTTTGGCCACTTATGCGTTTGACATATGGATCGCTTGGCAATACAACCACTCATTGTCGGCCGTGTGGCCGATGGCGGTCGGATTTTATGGGCTCGCGATGGTTTGCCTCTGGTTGGCGATGGAAGGGCGCGAGCGCTGGCAGCGAATCGTCTATGCGGCCGCGCTGTTTGGTTTGCTTGTGCTGCCGGCGTATTGGTCACTCACACCTGTGTTGTACGGAACAAACAGCACGATTCCATATGCAGGGCCCGATTTGCGTCGGGAAGGAGGCGCCATGCTGACTGCAGGGATGCCGGCGGGGCAGGACGGGCGCTGGCGGCAAGGGCAAAACACTGCGCGGTCGGATGAGGGGATTGAGCATCGAGACAATCATTCATTGGCCGCCTTGGTGGCTTATTTAGAGCAACATGCTGGAAAAGCAAAATACTTGGCCGCGACCATTCGAGCAACCGAAGCGGCGGAGATGATGCTTCATACCGACCGCGCGGTGATGGCGATGGGTGGGTTTGGGGGAGCCGATCCAGTGTTGACCCCCGGGAAGCTGGAGAAGATGGTCCAAAACGGCGAAGTGAAGTATTTCCTTCTCTCCGGAGAGGGACAGGGCAACAATGAGCTAGTGCAATGGATCCAAACGCATTGCAAAGAAGTGCCGTCGTCACAATGGGGGGATGGGCAAAGCGCGGCCATCGGCGGCATGGGCCGCGGTGGGATGACGCTGTACGTGTATAACGGCTAGCCATCCGGTGCTCGAGTATTTTTGCGAATGCAGTTCATAACGTTTTTCCACTTGCAAAGGGAGCGCCGCACGGTCTTTCCACGAGATTATGAGATGTCGCACGGGAAAAGCTGTGCCGCCATCGCGAAGGTGCAAAAACGATGCGGTTTGGAGCGCTCTTTTTTCGGAGAGCAAAGCGAAAAGCGTGTGTAAGCTGCCCTTTCGCAGAAAAAACGCAAGAAGCGAACAAGGAGGGAGCAGGCATGGCGACGTATTCTGTCATTATCCCTGTGTATAACGAGGCGCCTGTTATCCGCGAGACGCACCGGCGGCTGAAAGCGGTGATGGAGCAGACGGACGGGCCGTATGAGCTGTTGTTTGTTAACGACGGCAGCACGGATGAGACGCTGGATATCTTGAAGGAATTAGCCGTGAAGGATGACACAGTGAAGTACATTGACTTTTCCCGCAACTTCGGCCATCAAATCGCCATTACCGCGGGGATGGACTATGCCTCCGGACAAGCCATCATCGTGATTGACGCCGATTTGCAAGATCCACCTGAGCTCATTTTGGAGATGATCAAGCGCTGGAAGGAAGGGTATGAAGTGGTGTATGCTCGGCGCGTCAAGCGGAAGGGTGAGACAGTGTTCAAAAGATGGACAGCGTATGTGTTTTATCGGCTGTTGCGGGCGGCGACCGAAATCGACATTCCGGTCGATACGGGCGATTTTCGCCTCATTGACCGGAAGGTGTGCGATCAGCTACGCTATATGAGGGAGCGAAGCCGTTTTGTCCGGGGGCTGGTGAGCTGGGTCGGCTTCCGGCAGACGGCGGTTGAATACGAGCGAGAGCCGCGTTTCGCCGGCGAGACGAAATACCCGCTCAAAAACATGATTCGGTTTTCGCTTGATGGCATCACCTCGTTTTCATACAAGCCGCTGAAGCTGGCCAGTTTGCTTGGCTTTTTGTTGTCGGCGGCGAGCGCCATTGGCATCATTGTCGTTCTTTACTTAAAGTGGTTCACCCACTCAACGGTCACCGGTTGGGCGTCGCTTTTGATCGCCATGCTTCTTTGCAACGGGGTGACACTGCTCATGCTCGGTGTGATTGGAGAGTATATCGGCCGCATTTTTGATGAAGTGAAAGAGCGTCCGCTTTATGTCATCAATGAAACGTGGGGAGTTAGGACGAAACATGAACGAAAGCCTTCATACATTTCGTAAAGAAAAACAAACCGTATGGCGATTTGCCATCGTCGGGGTAAGCAATACCGCGGTGGACTTCGCCGTCTTTTTTCTGTTGACTGCCGCAGGCGCTCCGGCGGCGGCCGCCCAAGTCGTTTCCTACGGTGCCGGAATGGCGAACAGCTACATTTGGAATCGGCTATGGACGTTTCAAGTGAAACGAAAGGCGAACATCGGGGAATTGTTGCGTTTTCTTGTCGTCAACGGGTTGTCGCTTGGCGTGTCGCTTGGCGTTTTGCTTGCAACGGAACGGCTCACGCCGCTTTGGCTGGCGAAAATGGCGGCGACGATAGCCGGGATGGCGGTGAATTTTATCGGCAGCCGCTATTGGGTGTTTGTGGAAAAAAATGATTTGGATGATTTCGATCTGCGCTGACATGTTAAGGAGAATTGGGTTGCATCCTAAAAGAGCGCTTAGGAATGATGAAAAAAAGCGAACCTGGTACAAAGCATTGAAGTGAAACAAGCCTCTTCGCCCACAAAGGCAGAAGAGGCTTTTGTGTTATTTTTCTTCGCCCGTTCAATCATCAGTTTAAACGCTGCTTGAAGAGATACACAACTAATTTGTGAATTCGCTGGAAATCAAACAATGTCCACGCGACATCAAATCAATTTCTCATTCCCGGTCTGTAAGCACGGACAAAGCACTTCGATTCGTTGCTGATCCTAATTGTGTTATGTGGTCGATCGTTTCGCCATTTGATTCATACATCGATAACGGGCCAAATAGTGGGCTTTCTTGCTCGCATGTCTGTAAAGAAGAAGCCCGCGTCTAGTTTGGCTTTACTCGCGAATTTGCCCCGTCCCGTACACGAGCGATTTTGTCGTCGTGATGGCGACAAGCCCCATCGGACCGCGGGCGTGCAGCTTTTGTGTGCTGATGCCGATTTCCGCTCCGTAGCCGAACTGTTCGCCGTCCGTGAAGCGGGTGGAGGCGTTATGGTACAAGACAGCCGCGTCGACCGCTTGGAAAAAGCGGCGGACGTTCGCCTCGTTTTCCGTGATGATCGCTTCCGAGTGCTTCGTTCCGTAACGGCGGATATGGGCAATCGCCTCATCGACATCGGCGACGAGCTTAACCGCTAAAATCGGCGCCAAATATTCCGCATGCCAGTCGTCTTCCGTCGCCAGCTTGATGAACGGATACGATGACGCGAGGCGGTCGTCGCCGCGCAGCTCGACGTTGCGGGCGTGAAGCGTCTCAAGCAAGTCGTCGGCATATGGCCAACGCTCATGGATGAGCACCGTTTCGACGGCGTTGCAGACGGACGGCCGCTGCAATTTGGCGTTCAGGACGATGTCGATCGCCATTTGCCGCTCGGCTGATTCGTCGATGAACATATGACAGTTGCCGACGCCGGTTTCAAGCACTGGCACGGTGGCGTTTTCGACGACCGAGCGGATGAGCCCGGCTCCGCCGCGCGGGATGAGAACGTCCAAATACTCGTTCAGGCGAAACATGTGCTGGGCCGTTTCCCGGCTTGTGTCTTCGAGCAGTTCAATCGCCGTTTCCGGAACGGTCGTCGTGCGGAGCGCCTCTTTCATGACGCGAACGAGCGCTTTGTTCGAATGAAGCGCTGATGTGCTGCCGCGAAGCAAAACCGCGTTGCCCGTTTTCAAGCAAAGGCTCGCCGCATCGACCGTCACGTTCGGGCGCGCTTCGTACACCATGCCAATGACCCCAAGCGGCACGCGCACCGTTTGGATGCGAAGCCCGTTCGGCCGCGTCCACTCTGCGATGATTTCTCCAACCGGGTCAGGAAGCGAGGCGACTTGGCGGACGCCGTCGATGATTTGGTCCAGGCGTTCATTTGTGAGTTGGAGCCGGTCAAGCAAAGCCGGTGACAGCCCTTGTTTGCAGCCTTGGGCCATATCTTTCTCGTTTTCTTGCAAAATGAAGGCGCGTTCGCGGTCAAGGGTTTGGGCGATCTGTTCCAACGCCGCATTTTTTTCCTCCGCTGACAGCATGGCGAGCGTTTGTGAGGCGGTTTTCAACCGTTCGGCTTTTTCGAGCAGTTCGCTCATTTCGATACACTCTCCTTTCGCAACGTGACCCAATTGTCGCGGTGGATGACTTCCGGGCGGTGAAGGTAGGAATATTGCCGAGCTTCCTCGCTTGGAAGTCCTTTCACTTTCTCTAAATCGGCGGCGGCATAATACACTTGGCCGCGTCCGATCGTGATCCCTTTTTCATTGACGACATCCACGACATCCATGGCGTGAAAATCGCCGGAAACAGCTGTTACGCCAGCGGGGAGCAAACTTTTCCCACGCATAAGCAACGCTTCCTCAGCCCCGCTGTCGACCGTGACCGTGCCGGCGACAGGAGCATGATAAGCAATCCATTGTTTGCGCATTTGCATTTGTTTCGGAAACGGAGCGCCGATGTACGTGCCGTCTCCTTTTCCAGCTAAAATATCAGCCAGTTTTTCTTTGCCGCTCCCTGCGCCGATGAACACGCTGACGCCAAACGAGAGTGCTTTTCGAGCCGCGAGAAGCTTCGAGCGCATCCCGCCGGTGCCGACGGCTGAACCGATGCCGCCGGCGGCTTCGATCATCTCATCGGTGATTTCCGGCAAAAAGGCGTATTTTTTCGCCTGCGGATTCGTTTTCGGATTGGCGTCATACAACCCGTTAATGTCCGTAAGCAAAATGAGCGCATCAGCGTGCAAAAAGCCGGCGACAAGCGCCGAAAGCATGTCATTGTCGCCAAATGTCAATTCCTCGATGGAAACGGAGTCGTTTTCATTAATGATCGGCACGGCGCCGTTCTCAAGCAGTGTGGTGATCGTGGCAAACAAGTTGCGGAACCGCTCGCGGCTGTAAAAGTCGCTGCGCGTCAACAACAGCTGAGCGGCCGTAAAGCCGAATTGGGCGAACGCCGAGCTGTACGCCTGCATGAGCAAACTTTGCCCGACGGCCGCGGCCGCCTGTTTCCCGGCGATTGTCGTCGGGCGCGCCGGGTAGCCTAAAGGTCCGAAACCAGCGGCGACAGCGCCGGACGTGATGAGAATGACGTCATGGCCGAGCTGTTTGAGATAAGCGATCGCCTCAACGTGATCGAACAGCTTGTCATGGCAAAGGCCGCCTTTCGGATCGGTGAGCGAACTGCTGCCGATTTTGATCACCACGCGCTGCCGTTTCATCGCGTTCCTCCCTCCTTTGCGTGTTGAATGGCATGAGTTGGATTGCCTAGCCGTCCTGCGAAGCGGCCGGCCAATAAAAAACGCTTTTCCTCCTTTTTTGCAAAAGGACGGAAAAGCGTTCCGCGGTACCACCTTTTTTGGCGCACAAAGCGCCCCCTCTAGCCTGTAACGCAGGCGTGCGGCTTATGTTTGCATAAGCGGCCGTCTAGGGCAGGTTCAACCGGCTTCCCGCGAGGAACCTTCCAGCCTGTGGGTTCCACTCTCTGGCGCGTTCCCTCGGTTTACTAATCCCGTGCCGTTCTCGTTGTTTCATTGTCAAGGATAGACTTGCGATTTATAATTTGTAAGAAATTATGACGCCAAATGCTCCGGTTGTCAAGAGGAGCGGCTGATTTTTCTGACTCGTTTTCGCGGAGTAGATCATGAAAACGCATTCGGAATAAAGGTAATTGTCTTTTTATTAGAAAAAGTGGTACAATACTAGCAACCTAGCAATCTGCACGATGGAGGGACCAGGACATGAAAAAGCGGCGTAGCGACATGATCAAAAAAGGATTCGACCGCGCCCCGCACCGGAGTTTGTTGCGGGCGGCCGGCGTGAAAGAGGAGGATTTTGACAAACCGTTCATCGCGGTTGTCAACTCGTACATCGACATTATTCCGGGGCACGTTCACTTGCAAGAGTTTGGGAGAATCGTGAAAGAAGCGATTCGCGAAGCAGGCGGCGTGCCGTTTGAAATGAACACGATCGGCGTTGATGACGGCATCGCCATGGGGCATATCGGGATGCGCTATTCGCTTCCGAGCCGGGAAATCATCGCTGATTCGATCGAAACGGTCATCTCGGCGCACTGGTTTGACGGCATGGTATGCATTCCGAACTGCGACAAAATTACGCCAGGGATGATGATGGCGGCGATGCGGCTCAACATCCCGACGATTTTCGTCAGCGGCGGGCCGATGAAAGCTGGTGTGACGAAAGACGGGCGGAAAATTTCGCTCTCGTCCGTGTTTGAAGGGGTCGGGGCGTATTTAGGCGGAACGCTCGATGAGAAAGGGCTCGAAGAACTCGAACGCTACGGCTGTCCGACGTGCGGATCGTGTTCGGGCATGTTTACGGCCAACTCCATGAACTGTCTCGCTGAAGCGCTCGGGCTCGCTTTGCCAGGCAACGGCACCATTTTGGCGGTTGACCCAGCGCGCAAAGAGCTTGTCCGCCAATCGGCAAAGCAGCTGATGTATTTGATCGAACATGACATCAAACCGCGCGACATCGTAACGGAAAAAGCGATCGACAACGCGTTCGCGCTCGATATGGCGCTCGGCGGCTCGACGAATACGGTGCTGCATACGCTTGCGATCGCCAACGAAGCCGGCATTGACTACTCGCTTGAGCGCATCAACGAAATCGCCGCGCGGGTGCCGCATTTGGCCAAACTTGCGCCGGCGTCGGATGTGCATTACATTGAAGACTTGCACGAAGCCGGCGGCGTCTCGGCGGTGTTGAACGAGCTGGCGAAAAAAGAAGGCACGCTTCATTTAGATACGCTGACCGTCACCGGCAAAACACTCGGTGAAAACATCGCCGGCTGCGAAGTGAAAAACTACGATGTCATCCGCCCGATTGACAACCCGTATTCGGAAACGGGAGGGCTCGCCATTTTGTTCGGCAACTTAGCGCCGGACGGCGCCGTCATCAAAACCGGCGCGGTCCAAGGCGGCATCACGCGCCATGAAGGTCCGGCGATCGTGTTTGATTCGCAGGAAGAGGCGCTTGAAGGCATCGCCAGCGGCAAAATCAAGCCGGGTCATGTCGTCGTCATCCGCTACGAAGGACCAAAAGGCGGCCCAGGGATGCCGGAAATGCTTGCGCCAACGTCGCAAATCGTCGGCATGGGGCTCGGTACGAAGGTAGCGCTTGTCACCGATGGCCGCTTTTCCGGCGCCTCACGCGGCTTGTCCGTCGGCCACGTTTCACCGGAAGCGGCGGAAGGCGGACCGATTGCTTTCATCCAAGACGGCGATATCATCGAGATCGATACGGTGAAACGAACGATCAACGTCAAGCTGTCCGATGAAGAGCTCGAACGCCGGAAAGCGAACTGGAAAGGCTTTGAACCAAAAGTGAAAACCGGGTATCTCGCCCGCTACTCGAAACACGTCACATCGGCGAGCACGGGGGGGATTATGAAGATTTAGCGGATTTCTGTAAGAGCGTTGTCCCCTTCCAAGCGCGCGAGGGACGCCATTAGACGATCAGGATCAAAGAGGCGGTTTTTCCGCCTCTTTCATTTATTTTGGAAAGGAGCGTCCATCGCCTCTTTTTTTACAGCTTTGTCGGTCTGAAAATATGTTGACATTTTCAAATATTTAGCCTATTTTAAAATTAGATATCATGAAAAAACTATATAACGTTTGTATAACGTTATATAGTTTTATATTTTCCATTTTTATGAAAGCGCTTTAAAAGAGGGGGCGGAAACGATGATTTTGCATGACATTGAGACGGCCGCACGCAGCAAACTGGAGGCAATCCAGCTTGTGAGGCTGCGGGCGACGGCGGAGCGTGTGTATGAGCGGGTGCCGTTTTACCGGCAACGGTTTGATGAAAAGGGAGTGAAGCCGGAGGATATTCGCACGCTTGAGGATGTACGCAAACTCCCGTTTACCACAAAGCGGGATTTGCGGGATCATTATCCGTTTGGCTTGCTCGCGGTGGATCTTTCCCAATGCGTCCGTGTACACGCATCAAGCGGCACAAGCGGCAAACCGACGGTGGTTGCTTACACGAAACAGGACATTGACCATTGGGCCGACATTGTGGCGCGGGCGATTGTCATCGCTGGCGGGAAACCGGGGGATGTGATTCACAACGCCTATGGATACGGGCTGTTTACCGGCGGCCTTGGACTGCATTATGGCAGCGAGCGGCTTGGGGCGGTGACGGTGCCGGTATCCGGAGGCAACACCGACCGGCAAGTGATGATCATTGAAGATTTTCAGCCGACCGTCATTTGCGCCACGCCGTCCTATGTATTGAACATTGCCGAGCGGATGAAAGAACTGGGCAAAGATCCGCGGCAAACATCGCTGAAATACGGCATCTTCGGTGCGGAACCGTGGTCCGAGGAAATGCGGCGCACGCTTGAAGAGACGTTTGATATGAAGGCATGTGACATTTACGGACTGAGTGAAGTGATCGGCCCGGGGGTGGCGATGGAGTGCCATGAAGCGCAAAACGGCCTCCATATCGCCGAGGACCATTTCCTTGTTGAAGTGATCGACCCGAAAACGCTCGAGCCGGTGGCGGAAGGGGAAGAAGGAGAGCTTGTTTTTACGAGCTTGACGAAAGAGGCGTTCCCGGTCATCCGCTACCGGACAGGCGATATCGCTTCCGTGACGAGAGAGCGTTGTGCTTGCGGGCGGACGACGGCGCGCATGTCGCGGGTCAAAGGGCGGGTTGATGATATGATCATCATCCGCGGCGTCAATGTGTTCCCGTCGGAAATTGAGCACTATCTGCTTCGCGTCTCGGAACTGGCTCCGCACTATCAGCTGCATCGTCTCCGCCACGGTCATTTGGAAGCGCTCGAGCTGCATGCGGAAGTGACCGATCGTTTTTACAGCGAGGTCGGCGGAGATTTGCAAAGCGAGCAGGCTGCTCTGCTTGCCCGGCGCATTCAGTCATTGTTGAAAACGCACTGTCTCATTTCGATTGACGTCCGTCTCCATTCGCCGAAAACGCTCCCGCGCTCGGAAGGGAAAGCGGTTCGCATCGTTGACCGCCGCCATCTTGAAGCGCCGCAATCCATCTGACTAGAGAAAGAAAAAAACGATTGCAAAATATATAACATTAAAATATAATAACGTTAAACAAACGTTATATATTTTAAACGAGAGGTGGATGGGGGATGGCGGCTATGATGACGTTCACCCGCCTGTCAGATGAGGAGAAATACGAACGGTTTATGCAGCGCATCGAGGCGGGGGAAAAGATCGAAGCCGATGACTGGATGCCGGATGAGTATCGGGTGACGCTGATCAAGCTCATTGCGATGCATGCGGTGAGTGAAATTATGGGAGCGCTTCCGGAAAAAGAATGGGTGCCGAAAGCGCCGTCGCTGCGCCGGAAGCTTGGCATCATGGCGAAAGTGCAGGATGAGATGGGGCACGGCCAGCTGCTGCTTCGGGTGGCGGAAGATTTGATGGCCCCTCTCGGCAAAACGCGGGAAGATATTATCGAAGATTTATTGAACGAACGGTTGAAGTTTCATAACGTGTTTCATATGCCAGCGCCGACATGGGCGGACGCTGGGTTGATCGGCTGGCTCGTCGACGGAGCGGCGATTATGACGCAGACGAACATGCTGGATGCCTCATACGGACCGTACGCGCGGGCGCTGAAGCGCATTTGCGCCGAGGAAGTGTTTCACGCCCAGCACGGCGAGTCGATCATTTTGGCGCTCGCCGAAGGGACGAAGGAGCAGAAAGAGATGCTGCAAGAGGCGCTCAACCGTTGGTGGGAGGCGTTGCTCATGTTTTTTGGCCCGCCGACGGCCGATACGACGGGAACTTCGAAGCAAGACATCACGATCAAATACCGCATCCGCACGAAAACGAATGAACAACTGCGCCAAGACTTCTTTACGAAATATGTGCCGCGCATTTGGGCGCTCGGACTGAAGATTCCTGATGAGACAATGCATTTTGACAAAGAGAAGGGCCAATGGATTTACCGGCAGCCGGATTGGGAGCGGTTTAAAGAAATCATCCGCAACAACGGGCCGAAGTCGCAGGAGCGGCTTGAGCTTCGGCGGACGGCATACAAGCAGAACGCGTGGGTGCGCGAGGCGCTCAGCGCCGTACGGACGGCCGGATGAGGAGGGATGGCCATGGCGGGGAAAGAACAAGGATTTTATCAAGTGTTTGAAGTGTTCAGCCGCAAAGCGCCGGATGCGCCGATGCAGCATCAATTCAGTCTGCTTGCCCCCAATGAGGAGATCGCGCTCGTGATGGCGCAGGAAAACTTTATGCGCCGCGAGCCGGTCGCGGACCTTTGGGTCGTGAAGCGGGACTATATCCGGCGGATGAGTGAGGAGGAAAAAGCAGCGCTCAAGCGGCTTGACAACAAAGATTACCGGTTGACGCGAGGATATGGGGATTTAAAGAAACGATGGCGCAAATATGAGCAAAACGTGCTTGATGAGAAGGAAATTTTGTCATGGAAAGGCGAGATTCGGCGATGAGCGAAAAACCGATTCACTTCCATCCAGACGGTCAAGAGGCGCTTGTCGAGCTATTGTTTCAGCTCGCGGATGATGATTTTTTGCTTGCCTACCGCGGCTCGGAATGGCTTGGGTTGGCGCCGCATATCGAGGAGGATATTGCGTTTTCTTCCATCAGCCAAGATACGATGGGGCATGCGGCCATGTATTATCAGCTGCTTGAAGATCTTGGCTGTGGATCAGCCGACGAACTGGCGCACGCACGTCCGGCTTCGGCCCGGCGCAATGCGGTTTTGCTCGAACGGGCGAACGGCCCGGGGCATTATTTGCGCGAGCCTCGCTATGATTGGGCGTTTACCGTTGTTCGCCAGTACTTTTATACACAGGCGAAGCGCATCCGTCTTGAATCATTGACAAAAAGCGCGTATACGCCGCTGGCCGAGGTGGCGGCGAAAATTCAAGTGGAGCTGCATTATCATTTGCTTCATTGGCATACGTGGTTTGTCCAGCTGACGAATGCCCCTTTGGAAGCGCGGACGCGAATGACCAAAGCCATTCAGGACGTGGCCGCTGATTTTGCCGGCGTATTGACGCTCGGGGCGAAAGGAACGGAAATGGTGCGGTGGGGGCTGATTGATGAGGAAAAGGTGCTGACGGAAAACACGATTGCCGCGCTGGCGCCGGCGTTTGCCGAAGTGGGGCTTGATTGGCCGATGCCGTTTGGCATGAAACATGGCAACGGCCGTAACGGCGAACATACGCCGGATTTGGACGAAGCGCTGGCGACGTTGTCAGAAGTATACCGCGCCGTCCCGCATGCGATATGGTAATGTCCGCGCCGCTGTTGGCCAAAGTGCGGCGTTGGGCATGACGCCTCTTTGTGACGGCGAAGTGTTTGTTGAAGGAGCAAAACGGCATAGCATTGGCGGCACTAGGCAGCCAAAGAGGGAAAACGGCAGCGGGTTGGAAAATGTGAGGGAGAACCATGACAAATGAAGAGGTTTGGAAAGCGTTAGAAACGGTGAAAGACCCAGAAATTCATTCGATTAGCATTGTCGATCTTGGGATGGTGGAACAGATTGACGTTCGGGATGGAGCGGTCTCGGTCTGTCTGCTGCCGACGTTTCTCGGGTGTCCGGCGCTTGATATCATCCGCACTCGGGTTGAGGAAGCGGTGAAGCAAGCAGGGGCCTCGGCGGTGACGGTTGAGTTTCTCCGCCATCCGCCGTGGACGTCCGACCGGATCAGCGAAGCCGGACGGGAGCGGCTGAAGCAGTTTGGCATCGCTCCGCCGCCGCGGCAAATGCCGTCAGGGGCATGGCAAGTGGCGTGTCCATATTGCGGGGCGGAGCGGACCGTCATGGAAAATTTGTTTGGCCCGACCGCCTGCCGCAGCATTTTCTACTGCAAACAATGCAAAAATCCGTTTGAGGCGATGAAGCCCGTATTAATTTCAGGATAAGAAAAGGGAAAGGGGACGTTCGTGATGTTTAAAATGATCGCCTTGTACAAACAGCCGAAAGATAAGGAGCAGTTTGACGCCCATTATTATGGGACGCATGTGCCGTTGACGGAAAAAATTCCTGGCCTCCGAAAAATCAAGGTGACGAAAATTACGGGGACGCCGATGGGGACGGAGAGCGAGTATTATTTGTTGTGTGAAATGTATTACGATAGTCAAGAGGCGTTTCAAGAGGCGATGAAAACGAAAGAAGCGAAGGCATCGGCAAAAGATGTCATGTCATTTGCCGGCGACCTCGTCACCTTTATGGTCGGTGAGGAAGTGGAACATGAGTGAGTTTGTTTCCATTGCGGCGCGTCAAGAGGGAGCGGTCGGCATCATCGAGCTCGCCCGTCCTGATGTATTGAATGCGCTGAGCCGTCAAATGGTGGCGGAAATCGTTGCGGCAGTGGAAGCGTTTGATCGGAATGAGAAGGTGCGTGTCATCGTGTTGACCGGGCGTGGACGGGCGTTTGCGGCTGGGGCGGATATTCAAGAGATGGCAAAAGATGACCCCATTCGTCTTGAGTGGATGAACCAGTTTGCCGATTGGGATCGCCTGTCCATCGTGAAAACACCGATGATCGCCGCTGTGAACGGGTTGGCGCTAGGGGGAGGTTTTGAGCTGGCGCTTTCGTGCGACTTGATTGTCGCGTCGTCGGCGGCCGAATTTGGCTTTCCAGAAGTGAACCTTGGCGTCATGCCAGGTGCGGGAGGCACGCAGCGGCTGACAAAGCTCATCGGTCCGAAGCGGGCGCTCGAGTGGCTTTGGACTGGGGCGCGTATGTCGGCGAAAGAAGCCGAGCAGCTGGGGATTGTCAACCGCGTCGTCAGCCCGGAGCTTTTAATGGAAGAAACGATGAGGCTGGCCGGGCGTCTCGCTGAACAGCCGCCTTTGGCTCTCCGGCTGATCAAAGAGGCGGTGCAGAAAGCGGTCGACTATCCGCTGTATGAAGGCATGCAATTTGAGCGGAAAAACTTTTACCTATTGTTCGCCTCGGAAGACCAAAAAGAAGGAATGGCGGCATTCCTCGAAAAACGAAGGCCGCGCTTCCAAGGAAAATAAAGGGGGGCGTTCGATGTACGAAACGATCCGTTATGAAGTGAAGGGACAAGTCGCCTGGCTGACGCTCAACCGCCCTGATCAGCTCAATGCGTTTACGGAACAAATGAACACTGAAGTGACAAAGGCGCTAAAACAAGCAGGGGCGGATCCAAACGTCCGCTGCGTGGTGATCACAGGCGCCGGCCGGGCGTTTTGCGCCGGGGAAGATTTGAGCGGCGTGACGGAAGAAATGGACCATGGCGACGTGCTGCGCTCCCGATACGCGCCGATGATGAAAGCGCTTCATCATCTTGAAAAACCGGTTGTCGCAGCGGTGAACGGGGTGGCGGCCGGCGCGGGCATGAGCTTGGCGCTGGCGTGTGATTTCCGGCTTCTCTCGGAAAAGGCGAGTTTCGCTCCCGCGTTTATTCACGTCGGTCTTGTGCCGGACGCGGGCCATCTCTACTATTTGCCGCGTCTTGTCGGGCGGGCGAAGGCGCTTGAGCTTGCGGTGCTCGGGGAAAAAGTGACCGCCGAGGAAGCAGCTGCGCTCGGACTGGCGACAAACGTGATTCCTCTATCCGCTTGGGAAGAGGAAGTGAAGCGGTTTGCTGAGCGGCTCTCTGCCATGCCAACGAAGGCGATTGGACTCATCAAACGGCTGCTTCGCGAAAGCGAGGAAACGACGTTTGACCGCTACCTCGAACGGGAAGCGGAATGCCAGCGCATTGCGGGATTGACATCCGACCACCGCGAAGGCGTCAAGGCGTTCTTTGAAAAACGAAAACCACTATTCCAAGGAAACTAAGCAAGGGGGATGAAACGATGGCGACTGTCAAACAAAAGAAAATGGAACCGATGCCGACCAAACGTGATTTCTATCATTTGATTGTGAACGGGGAGCGGGTCGAAAGCGCCTCGGGCGAAACGTTTGTGGTGACCAATCCGGCCACTGGCGAACCGGTCGCCCGCGTCGCCAAAGGGACGCGCGAGGATGCCGAACGGGCGGTGCAGGGGGCAAGGCAAGCGTTTGACCGTGGGAAATGGCGTCATTTTCCGGTGCAAAAACGGGCGCGCATCTTGTACCAAATTGCGGCCATCATGCGCGAACGTTTTAATGAATTGGTGGAATTGGAAATTTTGAATACCGGCAAAGCGTTGTCGGCTGCTCAAGGGCAAGTAATGCAGGCGATTGAAGACTTTGAATTTTTCGCCGGGGCGATCATTGGGCACCGCGGGGCGGTCAACCCGATGCCGGGGGCATTTCACAACTATACGGAAAAAGAGCCTGTCGGTGTGTGCGCCCAAATCATTCCTTGGAACTATCCGCTCATGATGGCGGCTTGGAAAATCGCGCCTGCCATTGCCGCTGGATGCTCGGTCGTCGTTAAACCGGCGTCGCTGACGCCGCTCACCTGCCTTGTGCTGGCGGAAATTTGCCATGAGGCCGGCGTGCCGGAAGGGGTCGTCAATGTGGTGACGGGCGCCGGAGCGGAAGTTGGGGACTATTTGGTCGAACATCCGCTCGTCGACAAAGTGGCGTTTACCGGATCGACGCCGGTGGGGAAGGAAATTATGGAGAAGGCGTCGAAAACATTAAAACGGGTGACGCTCGAGCTGGGGGGCAAATCGCCAAGCCTTGTGTTTGCGGACGCTGATTTAGAAGCCGCTGTCGCCGGCTCATTGTTCGGCATTTTCTACAACAGCGGCCAATCGTGCGAGGCGCGTTCCCGCTTGTATGTGCATGAAAGCATCTATGACGCGTTTATGGAAGCGTTCGTGGCCAAAACGAAGCAGCTGAAACTCGGCGATCCGTTTGATGCCGGCACGCATGTCGGGGCGATCATCAGCCGCGGGCAGCTGGAAGTGATTGACGAATATGTGCAATCGGCTGTCGCCGACGGAGCGACGGTCGCTGCCGGGGGAAAAGAGGCGGTTGTCGCTGGGTTTGAAAACGGTTACTGGTATGAACCGACGATTTTGACGAACGTGAACCATCAAATGAAAGCGGTTCGTGAAGAAATTTTTGGACCGGTTGTCGTCGTGATGAAATTCCGCGATGAAGCCGAAGCCATTGAATTGGCGAACGACAGCGACTATGGACTGGCCGCCGCGATCTGGACGAAAGATCATGGCCGCGCCGTTCGCGTAGCGAAACAGCTGCGCTCCGGCATTGTCATGGTCAACAGCCCATTCTCCGCTTTCCCAGGCACGCCGTTTGGCGGCTACAAACAGTCCGGATTTGGGCGCGAGCTGTCTGTCGAGGCGCTTGATTTGTACACAGAAACGAAAAGCGTGCTGTCGTATTACGGCCCGCGTCCGCTTAATCCGTTTGGCGTCTAAGGGCTTTTGCCGTTTTGCGTTTGCCCATATACGAGAGCGTGTCGCGTCCTTGGAAGCAACGTTCAGTTTGCCGCCCTTGAAGGCAAGAGCTGGTTAGGGCAAGCGTGGAGAGACACGCCCGCTCGTTTGCCGAGCACCCCGTCGCTCTTGATGGGGTGCCCATTCATTTGACGGCGTCCGCCGCTTGGCGAAAGGCACGCCGGCTTGATGCATCAGCCGTCATATGCGAAAAAAGGAGAGGGGGAAGACGATGATCGAACGCCTTGTTGTTGTCGGCAGCGGCGTGATGGGGAGAGGCATTGCGTATGTCGGCGCTGTCGGCGGGTTCCAGACGACCTTAGTGGACATTAAGCAAGAACAATTGGAGAGCGCCCAGAAGGAGATTGCTTCGATTTTTGAACAGGCGGTCGCTCGAGGGAAATTGACCGCTGGCGAGCGGCAAGAAGCCGAGGCGCGCCTGTCGTATTCACTTGATTTGGCGGCCGCTGTGCGCGATGCCGATTTGGTGATCGAGGCGGTGCCGGAAAAGCTTGAATTGAAAAAGCAAGTGTTCGAGACGATTGACGCCCATGCGCCGGCGTCGTGCTATTTTGCGACGAATACGTCCACCATGAGTCCGACCGAAATCGGTTCGTTCACGAAGCGGCCGGAGCGGGTGATCGCCATGCATTTTTTCAATCCGGTTCATAAAATGAAGCTTGTGGAAATCATCCGTGGCCTTGAGACGAGCGACGAAACGGCGCAAGTGGCGAAAGAAGCGGCCGAGCGAATGGGAAAAGAGACAGTGGTTGTCAATGAGTTTCCGGGATTTGTCACGAGCCGGATCAGCGCCCTTGTCGGCAATGAAGCGTTTTACATGCTGCAAGAAGGGGTCGGGACGCCCGAAGAGATCGACAAGGCGATCAAGCTCGGCCTCAATTTCCCGATGGGGCCGTTTGAGCTTGCGGATTTAGTTGGGCTTGATACGAGATTGAACAACTTAAAATATTTGCACGAAAAACTCGGAGAAAAATACCGCCCGGCGCCGCTGTTGGAGCAATACGTCAAAGCGGGGCGGCTTGGCCGCAAAACAGGCCGCGGCGTCTATGACTATACGAATCGGGAAAACAGCTGATTCGCTAGAAAAGGAAGGGAGAGAACATGGGCAGAGAAGTCGTGATTGTGGATGCGGTGCGCACACCGATTGGCCGCTACAAGGGCGCGCTAAAAGAAGTCAGGCCGGATGATTTGGCGGCTGTTGTCATTCGAGCGCTCATCGAGCGAAATCCGAATGTGCCGGTCGAGCAAATTGATGACGTTGTCTTTGGAAACACCAACCAAGCCGGCGAGGACAATCGAAACGTCGCCCGCATGGCGGCGCTGTTGGCCGGGCTGCCGATTGAGGTCGCAGGGGTGACGGTCAATCGGCTGTGCGGTTCAGGGCTTGATGCGGTCAATTATGCGGCGCGGGCGATTTTGGCCAATGAGGCCGATATCATGATCGCGGGCGGCGTGGAAAGTATGACGCGCGCCCCGTTTGTCATGGCCAAACCGTCAAGCGATTTTCCGCGCGGCAACATCGAGATGTATGACACAACGATCGGTTGGCGCTTTATCAATCCGAAAATGCACGAAATGTATGGCACCGACAGCATGCCGCAAACGGCGGAAAATGTGGCGAAGCGATTCGGCATTACGCGCGAGGCGCAAGATGAGTTTGCTTACGAAAGCCAAATGAAAGCGAAACAAGCGATCGAAACGAATCGGTTTGCGGATGAACTGGTGCCGGTCGTCTATCACGACCGGAAAGGCAACCGCATTGTTGTCGACAAAGACGAGCATCCTCGTCCGGATACGACGTTGGAGAAGTTGGCCAAGCTGCCGCCGCTGTTTGAAAACGGCACGGTGACGGCTGGCAACTCGTCCGGCATCAACGACGGGGCGGCAGCGCTTTTGTTAATGAGCGCCGAAAAGGCAAAAGAACTCGGGCTCAAGCCGCTGGCTGCCTATGTCACTTCAGCGGTCGCCGGCGTCGAACCGGCCGTGATGGGCATTGGCCCCATTTTCGCAACGCGCAAGGCGCTGCGCCGCGCCGGATTGTCGCTTGACGACATCGGGCTTGTTGAGCTGAACGAAGCGTTCGCCTCACAGGCGCTGGAGTGCATTCGCCAGCTGGAGCTTGATCGGTTGAAAGTAAACGTCAACGGCGGAGCGATCGCCCTCGGCCATCCGCTCGGTGCAAGCGGCGCCCGCATTTTGACGACATTGATTTACGAAATGCGAAAACGCGGCGTCGCCTACGGTTTGGCGACGATGTGCATCGGCGTCGGCCAAGGAATCGCGACGATTGTGAAAAACGCGGACGAACGGTGAGGGTGTTTCGCCAGATCGGCCTTGTTGCGGCGGCTTGGTGAAATGACGCCGGATCGGGCCTGCGGCCGCCGTTGGCGTGCCGTCGAGAGCCGCCTGCTTCAAAGCGGTGCGGCTCTTTGTATTCCGTTTGTTTTTTCGCCCGTCTTGCCAGCGTGAGAAAAGTTTGTTACGATTATAGTTCGAAAACAAGATAAAGGGAGTTTCGTCGGATGAATACGCGCTCACTCATTTTTACGATTTACGGCGACTACATCCGCCGCTACGGCGGTGAAATTTGGATCGGCAGCTTGATCCGCCTTCTCCGCGAGTTCGGCCATAACGACCAGGCGGTGCGGGCGGCGGTGTCGCGCATGAGTAAACAGGGCTGGATTCGGGCGGAAAAACGCGGCAATAAAAGCTACTATTCCCTCACAGTGCGCGGCGTCAAGCGGATGGAGGAGGCGGCGCGGCGCATTTACAAAACGCGTCCCGAGCATTGGGACGGGAAATGGCGCATTCTTGTTTACACCATCCCCGAGAACAAGCGGCACTTGCGCGACGAGCTGCGGAAGGAGCTTGTATGGAGCGGATTCGGCACGATTTCCAACAGCTGCTGGATTTCACCGAATGATTTGAAGCAGCAAGTATACGACTTGATCGACAAGTATGACATCCGCCCGTACGTCGATTTTTTCCTCGCCGAATACGACGGTCCGCATACGAACAAACGGCTTGTGGAAACGTGCTGGAACTTGGACGAGATCAACCAAAAATACGAGCAGTTCATTGCCGTCTACAGCCAAAAATATGTCATTGACAAACATAAAATCGAGCGCGGCGAAATGTCGGACGCGGAATGTTTTGTCGAGCGGACGAAGCTCGTCCATGAGTACCGGAAGTTTTTGTTCATCGACCCCGGCCTGCCGGAAGAGCTGCTGCCGAATGAGTGGATGGGAAGCCATGCCGCCGCCTTGTTCAACGACTATTACCAACAACTAGCGGCACCGGCCAGCCGTTTCTTTGAAGAGGTGTTTCAGGAAGGGGCAGAGCTTGACAAAAAAGAAGAGGAAGAGATATCGGTGGAATGAACCGGGATGCACGGCGCAACGACAGCTGTGCATCCCGGTTGCCGTTCATCACGGTTCTTAAAGTGCTCCGTTATCATGCGAAGAAAGGATATTCGTGTTTTGAAAAATGGTTATCATCTATTCTCGTTTTCTGAAAAATGCGGTATAATTCAGCTATAACGTATTTTTAACGGAGTGTGAATGTAATGAATGATGTTTGCCGTTTGCTCAATCTTCGCTATCCGATCATTCAAGGGGGGATGGGCAACATCAGCAACGCCGAGCTGGCGAGCTCGGTATCAAAGGCGTGAATGCACTTGGGATCATCAATGTTCATTAGCGTGTTATTCTGTCCTAAAAGGTAAATTAGTTCATAACGATGGACCCGGAAACGAAATTGCTGGGGGAATTGTATGAGGAGATATATCTTGGTGAGTGTTATTTTGTGTTCCATCGCATTATTATTCTTCTTTAGTGAATATAGCGCTAACCGATCTCCTAATCAAGCAGCTGTTTCGGAAGGTTTTATTATTATGAAAGAAGGGGAGGTCTATTTAGTTGAAGATCAAGATTTTATTCAAGACGACGCCAATAAATTATCAATACAGGAATTAAGAAGAAAATACCATATGAGCAAGTTGTGGATTACAGGAGTTGGTGCTTTGAGAGGAATAAAAAATGGACAAAAGGTAAAAGTGTGGTACTCAGAGATTTTAGAATCGTATCCTAGTAAAATGAAAGTTACGAAAATTGAGTCTATTAAATATAATTGAAGTGTATAAATGAATTGGAATTTAGAGATGGTTGGTATGCTTGCACTGGAACTGTTATTGGGAAAGATAAAGTTCTTACAAATGCACATTGTGTTATGGATGTTATGAATCAGTCTGGCGCGATAAATGGTTATGTATATCCCGCCATGAATAATAATATATATTCATACGGTGTATATCAAATAGTAGATTATTATAGAGTCAGTCAAGACTTTGTGGAGAACATTTTTTCGGTTCACTACGGGCGTTGTCAATCACTAGTTATCGAACCATTTTCAGGAATTAATATCGTAAGCGCTTTCGGACTCTCATCCCTTATCTTGAGGCGATGATACGATATTCCATTTTTTTACACCCAACCACCATCCCGGAGCGCCGACAACGCTTGATGGATCGGCGTCCCGGATGACCGCTGCAGACACGGTAGATTCTGACGCACCACATCCGCCCACAACTGTCCGGCCTTCCGTTTGGCCTGTTCAATCCGCTTGGACTTCGTCGAGGACGAGGCTGCCCTCCGTGGCTCTTCCTCCTCCAACTGCCCCTTTCTCCACCCGATCCCGTCGATTCGGGCCACCATCGCTTTTAGAAACGCTCGAAGCCCTTGGTCTTTCCAGCTGCGGCGGGATTTCACCCGATGCGCAAACCGGCTCATCACGCTCTCCGCGTGGCCCATCGGACGCATGCCGGTCGTCTCCACCCCTTGCTCCGACAGCCACTCCCGGTAGTCCCGGATGCATCCCGGCATCGACTCGATCCGGCGGATCATGGCAGCCATCTGCTTCTCTTTCGCTTCGTCCTCCAACGTGCCGATGGCGCTGTTCAGCTCCACGAGAAGCCCTTCTTCGTCTTGTTTCGCCAGCTTCTTCCGCACTTCCCGCCAACGCGGATGGCCGGACAGACACTGACGCAGCTCCCGCGCCACATGAAATCGATCCAGCTGAAAGCACGCCCGCTTCCCAAAATACTCCCGGCAGGCCGTGATCCACGACGCCGCGTCGCCGTTGATGATCAACAAGTCCCGGCACGGATCATAGGCATATTCCTTCATCAGCCACTCCTCGAACCGTTCCCACACGTCCCCCGTCCCTTCATGGAGGTAGTGGCGTCGGTTCACCAGCTCGAGCTGCGACCCGTTTCGTCTCCATCCCTCGTGAACCGCCAGGATTTTCTCTTCTTTCGCCCGTTTTCCTTTCCCCTGGCGGGAAATGAACAGTCCATCGGCCTCCACAAACAGCACTCGGCCATGCCGTTTGGAAACAGGGCGGTGCAGCGAGACAGGGGCCTCGAGCACCAACTGGCGAATCGCCTCGTGGCTGAGAACCGCATACCCCACGATTGACTCGAGTGTGCGAGCTGCTTTGCGGTAGGAAGAGCACTCGACGGCCAACTCGACCGCCGTTTCCTCGAGGCAAGGGCTGATCGATTGGGCTCCATCAAAGCCCAGTTCGGCATCCAGCAAGAAGGTATAGTTCCCCGTTTGCCGGTCATAGTAGTAGTTCCGTCGGAACGTCACTTCCCCAAACAGCGTTTGGATCGTAGTCGGCCGTTTGTCTTTCAGCTGATACCGGCGCTTGTCCCGCGCTTCCGCCAGTTGTTGATCGATCTCCTCCAAAAGGGCCGCCAACAAGACAGCGAACACCTTTTGAAGAGTTCTGACTAATTGCTCCTCCAGCTCTTTTAATAAAGGCCATTCTGTGGTAAGATGTTTCATGGACTCTCTCCCTCCTGTTTTCGGTTGGTTTGCCAATCACCATCATAGCAGGGAGAGAGTCCTTTTTGCATGACATTTGCTTTTTCTACCGCGCTTCGCTTGGTGGCCCCGACGAGCGTCGCGAACAAAAGTTCGCAACCCTCGTCGGGGAATCATTCCGGAATGCCACCCACAAATATTTTACTCACACGGTTTCTTTGGAAACAGAGCCAGTCATTCCCCATTGAGATATCTCCTTATACTGTTCGATTTTATCCCCTGGATATCCATAAATCTTTACTGACGTACCTTGAATGTTAGATACTTGTCTTAATGGAAGATATCCGACTACATCACCAATATTTTTTCCTAAATATGTGCTAAGCTTAAGCACTGCAAAGTCTTGAGTTGCATCTCCTGTTTGAACATAGTTGCTCGTAATATAATAATGAGTCAGTCAAGACTTTGTGGAGAACATTTTTCGGTTCACTACGGGCGTTGTCAATCACTAGTTATCGAACCATTTTCAGGAATTAATATCGTAAGCGCTTTCGGACTCTCATCCCTTATCTTGAGGCGATGATACGATATTCCATTTTTTTACACCCAACCACCATCCCGGAGCGCCGACAACGCTTGATGGATCGGCGTCCCGGATGACCGCTGCAGACACGGTAGATTCTGACGCACCACATCCGCCCACAACTGTCCGGCCTTCCGTTTGGCCTGTTCAATCCGCTTGGACTTCGTCGAGGACGAGGCTGCCCTCCGTGGCTCTTCCTCCTCCAACTGCCCCTTTCTCCACCCGATCCCGTCGATTCGGGCCACCATCGCTTTTAGAAACGCTCGAAGCCCTTGGTCTTTCCAGCTGCGGCGGGATTTCACCCGATGCGCAAACCGGCTCATCACGCTCTCCGCGTGGCCCATCGGACGCATGCCGGTCGTCTCCACCCCTTGCTCCGACAGCCACTCCCGGTAGTCCCGGATGCATCCCGGCATCGACTCGATCCGGCGGATCATGGCAGCCATCTGCTTCTCTTTCGCTTCGTCCTCCAACGTGCCGATGGCGCTGTTCAGCTCCACGAGAAGCCCTTCTTCGTCTTGTTTCGCCAGCTTCTTCCGCACTTCCCGCCAACGCGGATGGCCGGACAGACACTGACGCAGCTCCCGCGCCACATGAAATCGATCCAGCTGAAAGCACGCCCGCTTCCCAAAATACTCCCGGCAGGCCGTGATCCACGACGCCGCGTCGCCGTTGATGATCAACAAGTCCCGGCACGGATCATAGGCATATTCCTTCATCAGCCACTCCTCGAACCGTTCCCACACGTCCCCCGTCCCTTCATGGAGGTAGTGGCGTCGGTTCACCAGCTCGAGCTGCGACCCGTTTCGTCTCCATCCCTCGTGAACCGCCAGGATTTTCTCTTCTTTCGCCCGTTTTCCTTTCCCCTGGCGGGAAATGAACAGTCCATCGGCCTCCACAAACAGCACTCGGCCATGCCGTTTGGAAACAGGGCGGTGCAGCGAGACAGGGGCCTCGAGCACCAACTGGCGAATCGCCTCGTGGCTGAGAACCGCATACCCCACGATTGACTCGAGTGTGCGAGCTGCTTTGCGGTAGGAAGAGCACTCGACGGCCAACTCGACCGCCGTTTCCTCGAGGCAAGGGCTGATCGATTGGGCTCCATCAAAGCCCAGTTCGGCATCCAGCAAGAAGGTATAGTTCCCCGTTTGCCGGTCATAGTAGTAGTTCCGTCGGAACGTCACTTCCCCAAACAGCGTTTGGATCGTAGTCGGCCGTTTGTCTTTCAGCTGATACCGGCGCTTGTCCCGCGCTTCCGCCAGTTGTTGATCGATCTCCTCCAAAAGGGCCGCCAACAAGACAGCGAACACCTTTTGAAGAGTTCTGACTAATTGCTCCTCCAGCTCTTTTAATAAAGGCCATTCTGTGGTAAGATGTTTCATGGACTCTCTCCCTCCTGTTTTATGGATGTTGGTCATCACCATCATAGCAGGGAGAGAGTCCTTTTTGCATGACATTTGCTTTTTCTACCGCGCTTCGCTTGGTGGCCCCGACGAGCGTCGCGAACAAAAGTTCGCAACCCTCGTCGGGGAATCATTCCGGAATGCCACCCACAAATATTTTACTCACACCCTATAACGAAGAAAACGGAAAGGGAGAAATGTTTTTCAGAATTTTTATTTTAAATAATATTATTTTTTCTTAATGTTATTGTTTTATATAGATGCAACGAAATCGTTTAACATATCCTTGACGGAAAAGTGGCTCATCCATTTTTGACTGTCGAAGGCAAGCCATAGGCTTGTCTTCGACAGTCGGATGAAATGACCGGTAAAAACGAAAAATGTTAAAGCTTTAAATTGCATCTATATATTTACCTTAATATAAATCATACAAAATTTTTTTGACAATATAAACATAATGAATTATTATATTAAAAGAATTTAAAGGAGGTAGGTAGTGGTTATGTCATCCATTGACAAGCAACAAATCGCTGCCAGTGTTCCGCAGCGGGGCTTTTTCGGCCATCCGAAAGGGCTGTTTACGCTCTTTTTCACCGAGTTTTGGGAGCGCTTTTCGTACTACGGCATGCGCGCCATTTTAGTGTACTACATGTATTACGAAGTATCGAAAGGCGGGCTCGGGCTTGATGAGCATCTGGCGCTCGCGATTATGTCGATTTATGGGGCGCTTGTGTACATGTCCGGAATCATTGGCGGCTGGCTTGCCGACCGGGTGTTTGGCACGTCGCGCGCGGTCTTTTACGGCGGCCTTCTCATTATGGCTGGTCATATCGCCCTGGCGATTCCGGGCGGGGTGACGGCGCTGTTTGTGTCGATGGCGCTCATCGTCTTGGGAACCGGGTTGTTGAAACCGAACGTTTCGAGCATTGTCGGCGATATGTACAAGCCTGGCGATGACCGCCGCGACGCCGGATTTAGCATTTTTTACATGGGGATTAACCTTGGCGCCTTTTTGGCTCCGCTTGTTGTTGGAACGGCCGGGATGAAGTACAACTTCCACCTTGGCTTCGGACTTGCTGCTGTCGGGATGTTTCTCGGGCTTGTCGTATTTGTGGCGACAAGAAAGAAAAACCTCGGGTTGGCGGGGACGTACGTGCCCAACCCGCTGACGCCGGCAGAAAAGAAAAAAGCGGCTTCGATCATGGCCATGGGGGCGGTCGTGATTGCCGTGCTGCTAGCAATCTTGATTCCGAACGGTTGGTTCACTGTGGAAACGTTTATTTCCCTTGTCGGCATCTTAGGAATCATCATCCCGATCATCTATTTTGTCGTCATGTACCGCAGCCCGAAAACGACGGCGGAGGAGCGGTCGCGCGTGATCGCTTACATTCCGTTGTTCGTCGCTTCAGCGATGTTTTGGGCGATTCAAGAACAAGGATCGACGATTTTGGCGAACTATGCGGACAAGCGGACGCAGTTGGATGTAGCAGGCATCCACTTGTCGCCTGCATGGTTCCAGTCGCTGAACCCGTTATTTATTATCATTTTGGCTCCGGTGTTCGCATGGATGTGGGTGAAGCTCGGTAAACGGCAGCCGACGATCCCGCAAAAATTCGCGCTCGGCTTGTTGTTCGCCGGCCTGTCGTTCATCGTCATTCTCGTGCCGGGCCATTTAAGCGGCGGGGGGCTCGTCCATCCGATCTGGCTTGTGTTAAGCTATTTCATCGTCGTGCTTGGTGAACTTTGCCTGTCGCCGGTCGGCCTGTCGGCGACGACGAAACTTGCGCCTGCGGCCTTCTCGGCGCAAACGATGAGCCTTTGGTTTTTATCGAACGCCGCCGCGCAAGCGATCAACGCCCAGCTCGTCCGCTTCTATACGCCGGAAAACGAAACGGCCTATTTCGGCACGATCGGCGGTGCGGCGCTTGTGCTAAGCATCCTTTTATTCGCGCTGGCGCCAAGCATTCAGCGGTTGATGAAGGGAGTTCGTTAATAAGGGAAAACGGATGATCAAAAAGGTTGTAAACTGGTGATAGGATGCTCTGCGTTGGCAGGGCGTCTTTTTTTATTTAAAAAATATTTACATAAATCAAAAAACAAATTCAGACAGTATTTACAAAAATGGATTAAGATAGAATAGACAAGAGGAAAGGGGGAGAGAAGCGGATGGCGTTTCTTGAACTGGTGGAGGTGACGAAATCGTATGGAGGCAAAAAGAGGGTGGTCGAGAATGTGAATGTCGCGATTGAATCAGGGGAGTTTTTTGTTCTTGTCGGCCCATCGGGATGCGGCAAAAGCACGATTTTGCGGCTGATCGCTGGCCTTGAGCCGCTGACATCGGGATATGTGTTGATCGATGGGCAAGTGGCGAACGATTGGCCTCCTCATGCCCGCGGGTTATCAATGGTCTTTCAGAACTACGCGTTATATCCGCATTTGACGGTGGAGCAAAATATGCGAATTGTTTTGCAGGCGCAAAAAGTGCCGAAAGAAGAACAAGTGAAACGTTGCATGGAAGCGGCGGAAATGCTCGGGCTGACTGATGTGTTGCAACGGAAGCCGCGGGAATTGTCAGGGGGGCAGCGTCAGCGCGTCGCCTTAGGGCGGGCGATCGTGGCGAGAACGCCGCTTTGTTTAATGGATGAGCCGCTCTCCAATTTAGATGCCAAACTGAGGGCGAAAATGCGGAGTGAGCTTCGCCGTTTGCAGCGTCAGCTCGGCATGACCGTTATTTATGTCACTCACGATCAAACGGAAGCGATGACAATGGCTGATCGGATGATGATTTTGCGTGACGGCCGTCCGCAGCAAATCGGAAGTCCGCTCGATGTATACAATCATCCGGATAACACGTTTGTCGCTTCATTTATTGGAACACCGCCGATGAATTTAGCGGAAGCGCATGTGCTGGAACATTCGCTCTTATTGCAAAACGAACGGCCCGTCCGCCTCATGCGCCGTCCCTTGCCGAAGGCTGAACGGGTGATTGTAGGACTCCGGCCGGAACATATTCATCGAGCGGAATCCGGAGAAGAACATACGGCGGCCCAAGTCAGCCATATCGAGTGGCTTGGCAATGAAACGTTAGTGACGTTTGAGTTGGCGAAAAATCTTCATTGGACAGCACGGTGGAACGGGCAATGGAACATCAGGCTGGGGGAAGTGGTGTCATTGGCGTTTGATGAGCGGGCGCTGCTCTTTTTCGATGAACGCGGGGAACGGATCGAGCCGCCGCTCATCAAACGGGAGGAGGTGTGGATTGGCCAATGAATGAGCGGGTTTCGCCGGCCTTTCCGCCGGCGCCATGGTCGGTCCGGACGAAGCGGGCAGCGCGTCAGGCCGCGATGAAATCGTGGTTGGAGGGAATGCTGTATCTTTTTCCTTCGCTCCTTCTATTTGGCGTGTTTCTCTTTTATCCGTTGGGGAGGACGATGTATTTAAGCGTGTTTCACACTGATTATCAAGGGCGGCCGACGGAATTTGCTGGTTTGGCGCATTTTGTCGCCCTGCTTCAAGATGCTTCGTTTTGGCATAGTTTGAAGGCGACGATTCTGTTTGCGGTACTCACTGTCCCGACGACGGTCGCTGTTTCGCTCGGTTTGGCGTTGCTCGTTCATGAAACGCGGAAAGGAATTGGGATCTTCCGGACGATTTTTGCTTCTACGATGGGGATGAGCGTAGGAGTGGCTTCGGTGATTTGGATGTTTATGTACAATCCAGCGATCGGGATCATCAATCGTTTGTTGTCTGCGATCGGCGGGGTTCCTGCTTCATGGCTCCTTGATCCGGACACGGCATTGTATGCGGTGGCGGCGGTGACGATCTGGATGAACATCGGGCTGACCTTTTTATTGTTGCTGGCCGGTCTGCAAAACATCGATCCATCCTTGTACGAAAGCGCGCGCATCGCTGGAATGAGCTATTGGCGTCGGTTGTGGATGGTGACCGTGCCGCTGTTGTCGCCGACATTGTTTTTTGTCACGACCGTTTCGCTCATTCAAGCGTTGCAAACATTTGGGCAGATTGACTTTTTAACGAAAGGCGGGCCGGTCGAGGCCACGAATGTGTTCGTTTATGCGATTTACCGGGAAGCGTTCGTCAATTATCAGTTCGGGTCCGCGAGCGCGCAAGCCATTTTGCTCTTTCTGATGATCGCTCTAGTCACTTTTTTGCAGTTTCGGTTTGCCGAGAGGAAGGTGCACTACCAATGAGAGCGGTGCGGACAGCCGTTCATTATGCGTTATTATGCCTATGTTCGGCTGTGATCTTGTTTCCAATGGCTTATGCTCTTCTGATGAGTTTTATGGATGGGGCCGCTATTTTAGCGGGACGCTTATGGCCTGAGGAATGGACATGGGCGAATTATGAGGATGCGTTTAGGCAAGCACCCCTCGGGCGTTATTTATGGAACAGCTTTCTCGTTGCTTCGGTGATTACATTGGGGCGCCTCATCGTTTCGAGCTTGGCTGCTTTTGCCTTTGTGTTTCTTCGCTTTCCAGGCCGGGATCGGTGGTTTTATATTTGCATCGCAACAATGCTCGTTCCGTGGGAAGCGACTGTGATCCCAAACTTTTTAACAATCCAAGCGCTTGGCTGGACAAACCATTACGCAGGACTCATCGTGCCGTTTTGGGCGATGGCGTTTGGCATTTTTTTATTGCGTCAGCAATTTAAGCAAATTCCGCACGAGCTGTACGAGGCGGCACAGTTGTCTGGCATCGGGAATTTCCGCTTTTTTTGCCGCGTCGTGCTGCCACTTTCGAAAACGAGTTTGGTGACGCTGGCCGTTTACAGTTTTTTAGACGCTTGGAATATGTATTTATGGCCGTTGCTTGTCACAAATGATGACCGCGTCCGCACTGTGCAGATTGGGCTCAAGCAACTGCAGACGCAAGAGATCGCCAGCAGCTGGGGCGTCGTCATGGCAGCAGCCATCATAGCGATGCTGCCGACATTGTTGCTGTTGTTTGCCGGACAGAAGCAGTTGCGCAAGGGGCTTATGCAAGGAGCGATTCAATAGCGGGGAGGAGAAATAAGATGAGAAAGGTTTTGGCTGGTTTCTTGTTCTTAGCGCTTGTTGGGCTTGCTGCGGGATGTTCAAGTGAAGATGCTGGACAAGCGGCGGGAGGCAAAACCGAAGTTGTATTTTGGCACTCGATGAGCGGGGATTTGGAGCCGGTGTTGAATGATCTTGTGGCGGATTTTAACCAAACCCATCCGGATATTGAGGTAAAGCCGGTGTTTCAAGGCACATATGAAGAAGCGCTGACGAAATGGAATGCGGTAGCGGGGACCAAAGATGCGCCGACGATCATGCAGACGTTTGAAGTCGGGACAAAGCATATGATCGACAGTGGAAAGATTGTTCCGGTGCAAACGTGGATCGATAAAGACAAGTATGATGTTTCGCAATGGGAGAAAAACATTGTCAATTATTATACCGTGAACGGGCGAATTTACTCGATGCCATTTAACTCGTCAACCCCTGTGTTAATTTATAATAAAGATGCGTTCCGCGAAGCCGGGCTTGATCCGGAAAAGCCGCCGCTGACCTACAGCGAGTTGAAAGAAGCGGCGAAAAAGCTGACAAAGAAAAAAGGGAAGGAAACCGAACGGTACGGATTCTCGATTTTGAACTACGGCTGGTTTTTTGAAGAAATGGTGGCCGTACAAGACGGGCTATATGTGAACAACAACAATGGCCGGAGCGGTAATGCAACGAAAGCAGTATTTAATGGAGAGGAAGGGAAACGTGTATTTGAGTTGATCCGCGACATGTATCGAGACGGCACGTTTTACAACGTCGGCCAAAATTGGGACGATATGCGCGCTGCCTTCCAAGCAGGAAAAATCGCCATGTATTTGGATTCGTCCGCTGGCGTAAAAACGTTGATCGACAACTCGCCGTTTGACGTTGGCGTTTCGTATTTGCCTGTTCCGGATGGCGTAGAGCGCCAAGGCGTCGTGATCGGCGGCGCTTCTCTTTGGATGATGAAAGGAAGCAGCGAAGAGGAACAAAAAGCGGCGTGGGAGTTCATGAAATACTTGACGACTGCTCCCGTCCAAGCCGAGTGGCATGTGCGCACAGGCTATTTCGCCATCAACCCAGCTGCGTACGATGAGCCGCTGGTCAAAGAGGAATGGACGAAATACCCTCAATTAAAAGTGACGGTGGACCAGCTGCATGAAACAAAATCAACCCCTGCCACCCAAGGAGCGCTCATCACCGTCTTCCCTGAATCTCGGCAACATGTCGTGAAAGCGATGGAACGGTTGTATGAAGGCATCGATCCGCAAGAAGCGCTCAATCAAGCAGCGGAAGAAACGAACCAGGCGTTGCAGGGGGCGGCAAATTAGTTCAATAGATGATAGACAGTGACGAAAGAAGCCGCCGGAATTGAAGTCCGTGCGGCTTTTTTTGCTTGTTATCGAAGCAAGGATGCCGATTGTGCCGCAAAAGAATGAAGCCAATGCCAAAAGAACAGGACTAGCCTAGCTTGATGGACAGAGAAAAACGATTATTTAGACAATCAATCTTGAAAATCACAACCAATGCCGCAAAGATTGCTAGGTGGCGGTTTTCAGCAAATACATCTCCTCCTCCACTCTCGCGATGCGGCCAAGTTGATAATCAAGCCGCTGATGAATGAGGGAGATGTCTTCTTTTGTCGCCATTTGCTCGCGAAGTCGGGAGAGCTGGTCTTTTGTTGCCATCTGCTCGCGAATGCCGGCCATTTCTCCGCGGAGGCTGGCGATTTCATGGCGCATGCCGTCTTGGATGTTGCGCTGCTCGAGTTGATTGTCGCGGATCGCTTTGATCATTTCCGTGTTTTCTTTCATCTGTTCCTTCAGCCAGCGCAACTCTTCTTCCTGCTTGTCCATCCGTTGTTCAAGTTTGTCCATCCGCTGTTCAAACGTATCCATCCGTTGCTCAAGTTTGCCCATTCGTTGTTCAAGTTGGCCCAATTTTTGCTTTACCGTTTGCATGTCTTGCTTTAGGACGGACATGTCATCGACAAGTCCTTGAACAAGTGTGGTTAACTGCCGCAACAGCTCTTCCATGAAGAAACCTCCTTATCGAGATGGGATTCACTCGGGGCGTTTCAACCATGAAACGTGAGGAGTCCAGGATGTGGAAATAGGAGAGGAAACGCCTGCAAGCTCATTATATCATGGCTTGGCTAGGCCATCACTCCTAAATTGAGGGAAAGAAAAGGGATAAATAGGGGGTGTGTTGAATACGTCATTAGCAGAAGTTGTGGTAGTTTGAAGAAAATAGATTGATAGGAGAGGGAACATGAACGCATGGATCAAGGGGAGAAATGCGGCGCTTATGTGTATGTGTATGGCGTCCATCTTTTTATTTTCCTGCAGCAATGCGGCTGATCGCGGCGTCGAGGAAGTGCTGGCGGCGCCAAACGAACTGGCGGGGCAAACAATCGAGCATCCACCGCTGCCGAGTCCGATCGATAAGATGGTGATAGCGTCAGCCTCTGCCAAACAAGCGGCGCTGAACCCGAACGAAGTGCGCATCACCATCAGCGCGGCGGGCGATGTGACGCTCGGGCGCGATGAAAATTATGGCTATGCGTATTCGTTTGATGAAGAAGCGAAGAAGCACGGCTTGCGCTATTTTACGAAATACATTGAGCCGATCTTCAAAAAGGACGATTTTACGACCGTCAATTTGGAAACGACGCTGACGACCTCGACGCGGAAGGCAAGCAAGAAATTTCGTTTTCGCGGCCACCCGAGTTATGCGAAAATCTTAACTTATGGCGGCATTGATGCTGTGAATCTGGCCAATAATCATACATACGATTACTTGCAACGAGGATACAATGACACGATTGCCAGTTTAAAAAAGGAAAACATCGGTTATTTCGGCCGCACGCTCCGGCTGTTGAAAACGGTCAAAGGCATTCAAGTTGGAGCGCTTGGCTACGAAGGCTGGAGCAACACCAGCACGTTGCGCAAGCAAATCGCCAACGATATTCGCACGCTTCGGAAACAAGGAGCCGACATCGTTTTCGTCCATTTCCATTGGGGAGTGGAACGAAGCTATGTGCCAAACAGCACGCAAAAGGCGCTCGGCCGCTTTGCGATTGACAGCGGCGCCGATTTGGTCGTCGGTCATCATCCGCATGTCATTCAAGGGATTGAGGAGTATAAAGGGAAGTTCATCGTCTACAGCCTCGGCAATTTTATGTTCGGCGGAAACAAAAATCCGAGCGACAAAGATACGTTTGTCTTCCAGCAAGTGTTCTCTTTTCAAAACGGCAAGCGGACGGCCAAAAAAGAAATCCGCGTCATCCCATTTCGCATTTCATCGGTGACGACAAGAAACAATTATCAGCCGATGCCGTTAGCGGGAGGGGAAGCAGCCCGAGTGAAACGGAAAATTGTCTCGCTGTCGGCGAAAATCAAAAAGCCGACTTGGACCGCGTACGAAGTGAAGTAAAAAAGGATGGCCCTTGTTTCGGCCATCCTTTCGCTTTTTGCAAGGTTAAGAGCGATCATTGATTAAGTTGGCGACGAGCACGTACCGCTGCGGAGCAGGACCGACGTAGCGGAACGGATAGCACGTGGAAACGGTGAGTGTCGCTTTCGGCTTTGGAACGATGACCGTCCGGTCGTCGGCGTCGACGATGCGCACTTTGCGCACTTTATAGGTGAATGTGCCGGCGGACGTACGGACGATCAAGATATCGCCTTGGCCGACTTCGCCAAGACGGCGGAAGACCGTGTCGCGATGGCCAGAAAGCACGCAGTTGTCCGCCTCTCCTGGCAGGACACTGCCGGCGTAATGGCCGACCCCTTTTTCCAACTCGTTTTCATCTGTACCGTGGTAAATCGCTAGGCTCATGTTGAGCTTCGGGATGATCAGCTCGCCGATTTGTTCACCGATTTTTGGCAGCTTTGGGTAGAGTGGAGCCTGGATTTGAATCGGTGCGGCGTCCACTGATCGCTTTGTTTCAGTGGTCAGCGGCTTGACCGCTTCCAGGCCGCTTTTCCATTTCAGAGCGCTAATGCCGACTGCGGCGATTCCTGCTGCGATCAAGCTTGCTCCAAAAAAGCGCACGAGCCGTTTCCGGTTCATTTATTTCGCCTCGGCTCCTTGGCGGAAGCGGACAAGAAATGCGCCGGCACCGATTAAGGTCAAACCAAAAAGCATATAAGCGGCATACGGGGATGCCGTCTTCGGCAGTTTCGCTCCGGCTTCGGTCCGCTTCAGCGGTTTCGGCGGCGCCGGTTTCACCACTTTTTCGATTTTCGCTGCCTGGCCGCTCTGTTGCAAGTCTTCGCCGATTTCATCGAATATGTCGGAGGCAAACATCTCTTCGGTCACGACAAAATCAGCCAGCAGCTCGCCTTCGGTGCTGTAAATTTCAACAAGCAAATCGTAGCCGTTCGCTGATTCCATTGTCAGCAGCGTCGACAGGCTGAGCGGCTTTTTCTCGCCACCTTTTGTCAAATAAAACTTCGCTTCCAGCTGAAATGTGGAAAGCAGGTCGGTCCATACATTGGCGATCTCAGCGATTTGCGTTGGCGATAGCTCCGTCACGCTCGTAAAATCGTACGCACCGATCGCCTCAAGCCGTTGGCCGATTTCTTCCATTTTCTCGGCGAATTGCGGATCTTCCATATTAAGCGATTCAAAATGGTTATAGAGCTTTTCCAACTCTGCGTCCGTCAAACCAAGCTCGTCTAAATCCGGAAGCAAGTAGTCGATGACTGTCTCCGACAGTTCCTCGACCGTCGCATAATTGTCAAGCGAATCGCCGTTTTTAGACAGCAGTTTTTCCAATTGCGTTTTCGTCATGCCAATTTCTTGTAAAAATTTGTTTAATGTTTCTTCGGTCAACGGCGTCAAATTTCGATAATAATCGACGATATCTTTCAGCTCGCCGATCGAGTGGTAATCGGCCAACGATTCGCCGTGCCGATCAAGAAGGGCGATGAGCTCTTCCTTTGTCATTCCGCGTTCGTTTAGAAAGGCGGCCAGCGTTTCATCAGTGATCGGAACGGAGTAATCTTTAAACAGTTCGATATATTCTTCCAGATCATTGTAAAATAAAAACACATCAGTAATGGCCTGTGACTCTTCCATTTCTCCATTGTCGATGAGCATTTGTCGAAGCTGTTGTTCGGTCAATCCGTGTTTGGCGAGCAACTGAGCTAAATTTTCTTCCGTGAGCGGCTCGCCGAACTCACGGCGCATTTCGTCCACGCTGTCAAACTCATCGAGCGAATAGCCTTCATAGTCCAAATAATTTTCCAGCTCTTCGACTGTGATCCCTGCTTCATTTAAATACTGCTCTAAAGCTGGATCGTTGCGTTCAATGGCGAACGCTGAAGCTGGCCATACAGTGGCTATGGATGCGGCCAAGGCAAAAGGAACGATGTTTTTCATGTCGTGACCTCCGTTTGTTTGTATATACGAATTCAGTATATAGGGACATGAAAGGGACGAAAATAGTGAAATATATGGAAATTTTTATATAGAACACCCTCCCTGTTTACAGACCCGCGAGCGAGAAAGCCCACTCCTTGAGGGGTGGGATGAAAGCGAGCCGTTTTCTGAATATTGAATGATTCTAAAAAAAATGGTATCCTGAAATCGCCACAAGGAGGTGAATCCATGCCCACGATCACACTAAGGCTGGAGCTGCACAACCCAACGAAAATCAAACAAGACATGTACGAACGGATGACAGAAGTGAATACCGCGTTTGCGAATTGGCTGTTGAATCATCCCGAACTGAATCAAGCAACGAGCAAAATTTTTAAGGAGTTTTCGCCGCAGCGGTTTCCTTCCGCCGTCGTGAATCAAACGATTCGAGAAGTGAAGTCCCAAAAGAAAAACCAGAAAACAAAGAAGTTTCGAACATTCTGGTGCTGCTTTAACAATCAAAACGTGAAGGTGGAAAAGAAAGGGGCGTTCTACACGGTTTCCTTCCCTACACTGGAGAAGCGAATTGGCGTGCCGGTCGTCACGCGCCCCTATCAAGAAGCATGGCTGAATCGGCTGCTGGACGGAACCGCCAAACAAGGGGCCGCCAAGCTCTACAAAAAGAGAAAAAAATGGTATTTGGCGATCGCGATCACCTTTGACGTGAAGCCGCGGCACGAAACAAAGGTGATGGGGGTTGACCTTGGGCTTCGCTATATCGCCGTGGCCAGCGTGGGAACGAAATCGTTGTTTTTCAAAGGGAACCAATGCGCCTTCATTCGTCGACGATATGCGGCTTTGCGGCGAACGTTGGGCAAAGCCAAAAAGCTCCAGATGATTCGCAAAATCGGCTGCAAAGAGTCCCGCTGGATGAAGGATCAAAATCACAAAATCAGCCGTCAAATCGTGAATGTTGCCCTCGCCAACGGTGTTGGCGTGATTCGGATGGAAGCGTTGACAGGGATTTGCAAGCGAGCAAAATCGGCCAAAGAAGCAGGACGAAGCCTTCATTCTTGGGCGTTTCATCAACTGCAAACGATGATTGCCTATAAAGCGAAAATGGCGGGCATTCGGGTGGAGTGGGTGAAGCCGACCTACACGAGCCAAACGTGTAAATGCGGACATCGGGAAAAGGGAAATCGCAATGGCATCCACTTTCAGTGTAAACAATGCGGATACACCATCCACGCCGACTTGAATGGCGCGATCAACATCGCCAAAGCGATTTCGGGCTTCGCCTCCTAACCTAGCGCACTGGTCACAGGTGCGCCGCCCATCGGGGTACATCGTAACCCGATGGGACGGGGTGATGACACACCCCTGAAGCTTTTGCGTTGTCTGAACCAGAAATGGATGAGGACGCGAACGACCCAAGAATCCCACGCCCTTTAGGCGTGTGGAGTGTCAAATCTAATGTTTTCCACGTATGACTTTTTAGAGGCAACGTATGCTAACCGTTGAACGGGAGCTGTCGAGCAAAAGGAGGTGGAGGTACAATGGATCGCTTATTCCGTCTGTTCCGCGTTCAGCGCGGCCGCGGGTTGTGGAATCCATGGTTGGGGGTTGTTAGACGGCGAAGAAACAATAACGCCATTTGGACGCTCGTCAGCGTAAGCTTAGGAGCGGTGGCAGCCGCGATGTTGGGGGCGAGACAAGGGAGACGCATGGCGCCGATGACGCAAGGACCGATGCGAAACGTGATTCGCGGCCTCAACCGCTGGATGAGCCGGCGGATGGGAACGATGCAGCCTGCTGCGGCGGAGTTTGCCGAAGAAATGACTCCAGAGCGTCCGGGCAATCAGCAGGACAAATAACGGTTTTTTGCGTGTCCCACAAGCCGGCGGTATTGCGCTCGCCGGCTTTTTCTATGTCGCCTGGTTTGATGGTTCGTGCATATGGGCGACACGAACGCTGCAGTGAATGAACAAAATCATGGTGAAAAGGGGATTCAATAGTGCCAGCAGATGACGGAAAGAAACGGGTTGTGATGTTGGTGAACCGATTCATTGATGTATCCTGCTTCGGAGATCAATATAAAAGAATGGGTGTTATCACTTCTTGAAAGTGGAAACGACGGAATGAAACGTGGCGAGTTGGCGTAAGGGAGTGTACGGCAAAAACAAATGTGGGGAAACGAGTCAGACAGTGGAGCAACGTTGCTCTACTGTTTCAAGGCTTTTGAGGAAACCCGATGGGATGTAACGCGTCCCGTCGTTTTTTCTTGATCAAGACGACCGTTTCTGTTCCATATAATTCAAAAGCCATGAGCCACCTCGGGTCGAATGAAAGGGTACAATAAAGATTATAAATTTTCATTTTTTTCAGTCTAATGATTGACAACACGTTTGAATTTCCGTATTATTATGTTAAACTGACGATATTAAATAAAACATAATAATAAGAGGTGTCTAGCCGATGCCGGTACGCGGGGAGGTGCGCTGCGCGTTTTGCGGCTCAACGAACGTAGCGCCGCTATCGATGTTTGGGACCGCTCAGCTCGTTTCGCAATACTATTGCCATCAATGCAAAAGCGTGTTTGAGCGGGTGAGATGGAGAGACGATGCCAAGGAGGAAGGGGAAGCCACTGATGAGGATCAAGCAACATTATCCACTGTTTATTAACGGCCAGTATGTCGAGAGCAGCAACGGAGAAGTGTTTGAAACGGTCAATCCGGCGACAGAAGAAGTGATTGCGACCGTCGCCAAAGCGACGAAAGAAGATGTAGACCATGCCGTCGAGGCGGCGCGCACGGCGTTTGAATTGGGGAAATGGCCAAAAATGACGGGGGCGAAGCGAGCTCGCCTGTTGAATCAAATTGCCAATTTGATGAGAGAGCGATTCGATGACTTGGTGTATGCGGAAGTGCTAAACAGCGGTAAAACGGTTGATGCGGCCAAAGGACAAATTATGCAAGCGATTGAGGATTTTGAATTTTATGCGGCCGCGGCAATTACGTTACAAGGCGATGTCAACCAAGTGCCAAATGGCTTTTTCAACTACACGGTCAAAGAGCCAGTCGGTGTATGCGGTCAAATCATCCCGTGGAACTATCCGTTGATGATGGCGGCTTGGAAGCTCGCCCCAGCATTGGCGGCCGGATGCACGGTCGTGTTAAAGCCGGCAAGCTATACGCCGATCACCGCTTATATGTTGGCGGAAATTTGCCAAGAGGCCGGGGTTCCGGACGGCGTCGTCAATGTCATTGCTGGAAGCGGTTCCGAAATCGGCCCGTATATGACCGAACATCCTGGAATTGACAAAGTCGCCTTCACCGGGGAGACGGAAACGGGCAAGGATATTATGCGGCGCGCTTCGGAGACGTTGAAGCGGGTGACGCTGGAGCTTGGCGGGAAATCACCGAACATCGTGTTTGATGATTGTGATATCGAAGCGGCGGTCAACGGTTCGCTTTATGGCATTTTTTACAACACGGGCCAGTCGTGCGAAGCGCGTTCGCGGCTGTTTGTGCATGAAAACATTTATGATGAGTTTATGGAAAAGTTGATCGAAAAAGCTTCCCGCATCCGCGTCGGCAACCCATTTGAAAAAGGGGTGCATATGGGCGCGGTCATTTCGCGAAGCCATCAGCAAGTGATCGACAGCTATGTCAAGCTGGCGGTTGAGGAAGGAGGCGAAATTTTATACGGTGGGAAAATTCCGGAAGGTGAGGAATTCGCGAAAGGCTACTGGTACATGCCGACTATTATTGGCAATGTAAGAAACGACATGCGGGTGGCGCAGGAAGAAATTTTCGGTCCGGTTGTCGTCGTCATGAAGTTTCACGATGAAGAAGAGGTCATCGAGCTGGCGAACGACACGATTTTTGGATTAGGATCAGCCGTTTGGACGAAAGACCACGGAAAAGCCCATCGCGTTGCCGCGCGCATCCGCGCTGGAATTGTCATGATCAACTCGCCGATTTCCGCTTTCCCAGGCACGCCGTTTGGTGGATACAAGCAGTCGGGATTTGGCCGCGAGCTGGCTCTTGAGACGTTGAACTTGTATACCGAGACCAAAAGCGTTGTTTCTTATATCGGCGCTAAACCGTTGAACCTATTTGGCATTTGATCACGCCGCCAGAGGCGTTGGACATTGGGCTGGTGAACCGGTTGTTTCTGCAGGCGGGAACGAGAGAGCGGACGCGGGAGTATGCACGCAAGCTCGCGAGTAAGCACGACGTATGCGGTCTCCAAACATCAACCTGGCGATCATGAACAGGAAAGAAATGCCGCTGAATGTGGCGATTCGCTACGAACAGGAGGGGCGAAACTTGCTGTTCCGCTCCGAAGATGCCAAAGAAGGGTTGAGTGTCTTTTTTGGAAAAACGGCAACTGAATTGGAAAGGCATTGAGAACGCATATCGGCCGAAACGGCCGATATGTTTTTATGGCACAATATGCATTTCAACGCTTGAAAGGGAAGGTGATTTGTACCATAATATAAAGAAAAGTTCAAAAAAAGACAAGGTGTGAACAGCGGTGAAGCCGAGATCGCTCATGTTTACGTTATTTGGAGAATATATTCAACATTATGGGAACGAAGTATGGATCGGAAGCTTAATCCAAATGATGTCCCACTTCGGCATTTCCGAGTCGTCCATCCGCGGAGCGGCGTTGCGCATGGTGCAGCAAGGGTTTTTTGAGGTGCGGAAAATCGGCAACAACAGCTATTACTCGCTGACGCCGAAAGGGAAACGGACGATGATGGACGGGTTCAACCGCGTCTATTCGCAACGGAACTACAAATGGGACGGTCAATGGCGCGTGTTGACGTACTCCGTTCCCGAGCAAAAACGGGAGCTGCGCAACCAAATTCGCAAAGAATTGAGCTTGATGGGGTTTGGTCTCATTTCCCACGGGACGTGGGCGAGCCCGAATCCGATCGAGCCGCAAGTGATGGAATGGGTTAAAGACTATCATTTGGAGCCGTACGTCATTTTGTTTACGGCGAGCTCCATCGTGTCGCACAGCAATGAGCAAATCATCGAGCGCGGCTGGGATTTCCCGTACATCGCCAAGGAGTATGACCGGTTTATTGAAACGTACGAACGAAAGTACGAAGAGTTCCAACATCGGGCTTGGAACAATGAACTGACCGACCGCGAATGCTTCATTGAACGGACGAAGCTCGTGCATGAGTATCGGAGCTTTTTCTTTATCGATCCAGGATTCCCGAACGACTTGTTGCCTGATGATTGGAGCGGAACGAGAGCGCGGGAGCTGTTTTTCAATGTCCACCAGTTGCTCGCCATTCCGGCCATCCGTTATTTTGAAACATTGTTTGAGGCCGCACCGGATCGTGAGGTGACATTTAACCGCGATAAGGCGATTAATCCATTTATGGAAATGATTTGGGCGTCCAAAAAATAGGTTTTCGGATGTCGGCGCTTAGCATGTCCACTTAAGGGAGCGCGTGAACGGGGAAGAAAAAGATCAGGGGGGAGGGGAAAAGGATGGCGCAGATTGAAATAGAAATGGTGGGAGATGGAATTTACCGTGTTCCGATCCCGGTTCCGTTTCCGATGAAGTATGTCTATTGTTACGTAGGTCGGGAAACGGATGGATGGAGCATCGTCGACGTCGGCTTTCGCTATCCTGAGGCGATTCGCGCCTGGGAAGCAGTGTTTCGGCAACTTGGAATCAAACCGCGGCACGTTCGCGCCATTTACATCACTCACTTTCATCCGGACCATTTTGGCTTGGCCGGGTGGATGCAACAGCAGACGGAGGCGCCTGTCTGGATCAGCGAGCCGGATTATGCGATGGCGGAACGAGTGTGGGGGGAAGAGAGCGTCCAGGCGTGCGAAGTGGGTGCCATGTTTCGCCGTCATGGCGTGCCGGATGAGTTGGTAACGGACATTGAGGAGAGCATGTGGAAGCTGTCGTTGCGCGTCAGCCCGTTTCCGGTGCTAACCGTTTTGGATCGTTCGGAAATTGTGCTGGGGCAGCGGCGATGGGCGGTCATCCCGGTCCCGGGGCACAGCGATGGATTGATCAGCTTTTATCAGCCGGAATCGCGCCAGTTGCTTGCATCGGACCATGTGCTTGATCGCATCACTCCGAACATTAGTGTATGGCCGGGCGCCCATCCGAACCCGCTCGAGCAATATTTTGCCTCGCTTCGCAAAGTGGAGGAACTGGAGGTGGATGTGGCTCTGCCTGCCCATGGCGCGGTCATTCGCCAATTTCGCGAGCGGATCGGTGATCTTTTCCGCCACCACGAACAACGGTTGCAAAAAATGAAAGCGCTAGCAGGAACGGGGCGCACCGCCTATGAAGTCGCCCATTGTGTGTTCGGCCATAAGCCATTGACGGCGCACCAATGGCGGTTTGCGGTGGCCGAGACGCTGGCGCATTTGGAATATTTGGTGTCTGTCGGCGAATTGCAAAAAGAGGAGCCTCGACATGCGATCATTTATCGACAATGACCGATGTCCAGCTGTTAGACAGCTGGCTTTTTTTGTTTTGTTGTGCAATTAGTGGTTCCATGAAAAATGTACGAACGGAAAACAAATGTTGTATGCTGTGGAAAACGACCGACTGGAGTAAAGAGACATAGTGGACAGGAGATCAACGAAAATAAAAGGGGCTTCCGACTGAAAATAATTTTCTGATTTTTCTTATTTTTATGTTGACAATAATCTTTACGTTGTATTAACATTATGTATATAATACGATAGTTTAAAAAACATAATAAGGAAGGTGGGAATATGGACCAAGCGACGCTGCTAAAGGAGAAAGTCCAAAATGGATTTATCGTCGAAGGCATTGACGATATGAACGAAGAGTATTTAAACGCGTTGAAACAGACGCTGACGATCGTCGGCGACACCGAGTTGCTGAGCGTCCCGCCGCTGCTTACGGTGTACGATCAAGCGCCGACGTTAAACAGCAAAATCACAGCGCTGGCCATTATGCAGGATGAAATCGGCCATGCCCACATCGCCTATCGGCTGTTGAAAGATTTGGGCGAAGACGTCGATCAATTGCTCTATGAACGAGAGCCGCACTGCTGGAAAAATCCGTATGCTTTCGACTTCGAACTCTCAAACTGGATTGAACTTGGCGTCTTTAACGCCTTTTTCGATCGTGCGGGCTACACCCTTCTTGGCGATGCGTTCGAGCATACATCGTACGGGCCATGGAAGCGGGCGCTCGTCAAAGTGGACAAAGAGGAGCTGTTTCATCTTCGCAACGGCGAGATCATTATGAGAACAGCGATGCAGGATCCGAATTTGCGCGAAGAAGTGCAAAAAGCGGTTGACTGGATGTTTTTAATGGCGCTCGAGTTTTTCGGGGTCGAGGATCGGTTGAAAAGCCGCTCAGCGCAGCTGGAGTACCGCTTAAAAGGGCGGACGAATGACGAACTGCGGCAAAAATGGCTGTCAACGGCCGTTCCGTTCTGCGAATCGATCGGCGTCAAAGTCCCAGCCCATTACGATGAGGAGCAACAAAAATACGTGCTTGATGTGCCGTTCCCGTGCAAATTTGACCCGGTGAACAAAAAATGGCTGTTCGATCAGCCGGATACGTGGGACAACGTCATCAAACGGTTTAAACAGCGGGGGCCGAAAAATAAGGAATTCGTGGAACGGATTCAACGTGGGGCCAAAGAGCTCGAACAACTGCGAAAGGAAGCGGTGTGATGGACAAACGGAACGCCGAAACGGGAAAGTATTGGCAGGCGCTGAAAGAAGTGATGGATCCAGAATTTCCAATCAGCGTCGTCGATATGGGGCTCATTTACCGCATTGAAAAAGTGGACGACGAGCTTCATGTGACCATGACGTATACAGCGGTATCATGCGCTTGCATGGAGTGGATCGAGCAAGACATTCGCAACCGTCTGCTCAAGGAAGAAGAGATTCGCGACGTGCATATTCACGTCGTTTGGGATCCACCGTGGACGGTCGATCGGATCAGTCCAGAAGGGCGCGAGAAATTGAAATATTGGGGGGTGAGCTCTACATGACAGCGGTCCAACAACGAAAAACGTTTGACATTTTCGCACGGGTGAAACGGGGCGACCAACTGTCCCACATCGGCACGGTGGAGGCGGAAAACGAGGAGTTGGCGAAAGTGTATGCTTCTTACACGTACGATGAGGAAGATTGGGCGGAAATGGTCGTTGTCGACCGCAGCGAGCTCATTTGGGTGAGAAAACCGAAGTGGCTATTCGCCTAAAAGAGGGGAGAGGGCTTAAAATGGAACAAATGCAGCCGGCTGTGCATTCGCTGATTGAGTTGCTCGAAACGATCGCTGACAATAAATACGTCCTTGGCGACCGCCTCGTTGAGGTCGGGGTCAGCGGTCCCAATTTGGAAGCCACGCTGGCATCGATCGCGATGGCGCAAGGAGAGCTGGGACATGCGCGTTTGTTATACAACTGGTGTTTTGATTTGCGCGGTTTGAAAGGAAGAAAGCCGGAAATATACAGACAAACCGGAAAAGCGCTGGCCAGCGCCATCAACGTTCATAACTGGATCACGCTCATTGCCGCACTATATGCAACAAACACCGCCATTGACGTTGTTTTGCAATCCGCACTTGATGCCAACCATCCTGCCATTGTATCGCGAATCCAGAAGTTGATCCGAGAACAACAAGATCATCTTGTATACGCCAAACATTGGGCTCAACAGCTCGTTCATGACCGCGGCGCTGTTCCGCATCGTTTCCGCGAAGCGTTGAACGCTGCAGCGAACGAGACGGCGGCTTGGTTAAAAAAGGTTGAAAGTAAGGAAGAGCTGCAGCAGGAAGGGTACTTGCCGAACGGAGTCAAACTCGTTGAACGGCTGCAGCAGGAATTGAAAACGGTTGCGGCTGAACCTTTCGTTCAGTTGAAATAACAACGGCACACAAGGAGGTGAGGAACAGACGGTATTCTTTCTCTCTCTTGAAGCGCAAGGGAAATGAACTTTTCAAAACAAGGTCTATCCGTCGTTGTCTGCGTGAAACAATCAAATCATTTTTGAAGGAAGGGGAATGAACAATGACAGCTGTAGAAACGAAAAAACAATATTTAACCGTTTTTAAGCAAGATGGAATTGCCGAGATTCATCTGCACATTAACAAATCGAACTCGTATGATCTCGAATTTTACAAAGAATTCAACGCAGCGATCGATGACATCCGCTTTGACCCAGACATCAAAGTCGTCATCGTCATGAGTGATGTGCCGAAGTTTTTCTCGGCCGGAGCGGATATCAACTTTTTGCGGTCGGCTGACCCGCGCTTTAAAACGCAATTTTGCCTGTTCTGCAATGAGACGCTCGACAAAATCGCGCGTTCGCCGCAAGTGTACATCGCCTGCTTAGAAGGGCATACGGTTGGCGGCGGGTTGGAGATGGCATTGGCGTGTGACTTGCGGTTTATGGGCGATGAAGCCGGAAAAATCGGGCTACCGGAAGTATCGCTTGGCGTATTGGCCGGAACGGGCGGGACGCAGCGGCTGGCACGGCTCATCGGTTATTCGCGGGCGCTCGATATGAACATTACGGGCGAAACGATCACGCCGCAGGAGGCATTGGAGATTGGGCTGGTCAACCGGGTGTTCCCGCAGGCGGAAACGAGAGAGCGGACGCGGGAGTATGCACGCAAGCTCGCGAATAGCGCGACGTACGCGGTCTCGAACATCAAGCTGGCGATCATGAATGGGAAAGAAATGCCGCTCAATGTGGCGATCCGCTATGAAGGGGAGCTGCAAAACTTGCTGTTCCGCTCCGAAGACGCGAAAGAAGGGCTGAGCGCCTTTTTGGAAAAACGCCAACCGAATTGGAAAGGCATTTAATGTGTGGTTAGCGGAGCCCTTATGAAGGGGCAGGTTCATCCTTTCGAGGGCTTCGCTGCCCAGTTGTTTGGCACGCCGATTTACCGGGCAGTTCAATTTCATGAGGAATGGGATGGTGAACGATGGAATTGCGCGGGTTCGGAAGGCTGTACAATGCGGCAGGGGTGTTTATTGACCATAACGTTCAGGGCGGATTGGGCGAGAAGACAGCCATTTATTATCGCGATGAGCAAATTTCTTACCGGGAATTGCAGGAAAAGGTGAACCAAACCGGCAATATGCTGAGGAGGCTTGGCTATCGGATAGAGGATCGGCTGGTGATGATCTGCCACGATACTCCCGAGTTTATCTATACGTTTTTTGGCGCCATCAAAATTGGAGCAGTGCCGATTCCAGTCAATACGATGATGCAGCCGTCAGATTACGAATATTTTTTAAACAACAGCCGTGCAAAAGGGTTGGTCATTCATGAAGACTTATGGGAGCGCCTTCAGTTGATTCGCGAGCGGTTCGCCTTTTTGCAAGATGTCATCGTCATTCATGAAAACGCTAACAGTTCCGTCGAGGGCACACTTTCCTTTCATCGGTTGCTCGCCTGCGCGGGTCGGGAGCTGGCAGCGGCGCCGACGAACAAGGATGATGCGGCGTTTTGGCTGTTCAGTTCAGGAAGCACTGGGGATCCGAAAGGAATCATCCATTTGCAGCACGATATGGAATATGCGTTAAACACATACGCCAGACAAGTGCTGGAAATCAACGAAAATGACCGCTGTCTGTCGGCGTCGAAACTGTATTTTGCGTATGGCCTTGGCGGCGGAATGTATTTTCCGTTAGGCGTCGGCGCCTCGACCGTGCTTGTAAAAGAGCGGCCTGCGCCGGAGGTGATGTTTCAGGCGATTGAAACGTACAAGCCGACGATTTTTTTCGGCGTGCCGACGTTGTACGGCGCCATGATTGATTATGTCGAAAAAACGGGCCGGCGCTTTGATGTTAGCTCATTGCGTGTTTGCGTATCTGCTGGCGAAGCGTTGCCGCCATCGTTTTATTATAAATGGAAACAGCTGTTTGGGGTCGACATTTTAGACGGCATCGGTTCGACGGAAGCGTTGCACATTTTCATTTCCAACCGCATTGGCGACGTCAAACCGGGCAGCTCCGGAAAAGAAGTCCCGGGCTACGAAGTAAAAATCATTGATGGACAAGGGAATGAACTGCCCCCAAATGAAGTAGGCGACTTGATCATTCGCGGCGACTCGATCGCCCATGGATATTGGAACCTTCACGAGCAAAACAAGCAAAAATTCGTTGGGGAATGGCTGTATATCGGCGATAAATATTACCGCGACGAAGAAGGGTATTACTGGTATTGCGGGCGCTCCGATGACATGTTGAAGGTCGGCGGCATTTGGGTCTCCCCGATCGAGGTGGAAAACTGTCTGCTGCGGCATGACGACGTGTTGGAAGCGGCCGTGGTAGGCATGGAAAATGAAAACGGGTTGGTGGTTCCGAAAGCGTTCGTCGTGTTGAAAGACGGCGTTCCTCGTTCAGCCGAGAAGGAAGAAGAGCTCAAGCAATTTGCAAAGCAACATCTGGCCCACTATAAATACCCGCGCATCATCGAATTGATCGACGAACTCCCGAAAACAGCCACTGGAAAAATTCAGCGATTTAAACTGCGGCAACTATTGAAACAACGATGAGCGAGGCGAAAGGAACGATCGGCTATGAAGCAAAACGAGTTTCAGCTGCGCGTCAACTTTGGCGATACCGATGCAGCCGGCATCGTCTATTACCCCAACTACTTTAAATGGTTTGATATTGCCGGCCATCAGTTTTTCCGCAGCATAGGATTGTCACCAGCAAAACTGATGAAAGAACAAAATATCATTCTTCCGTTGCTTGATGTCGGCTGTACGTTTGAGCGCCCGTTATATTACGATGACATTATTACGATTAAAACAACGGCGGAAGAAGTCAACAGGAAAACGATCAAGCTGCGCCATGAAGTGTTCCGCCAAGATGTGCGAACCGGCCACGGTTTTGAGTTAAGAGGATGGGTGAAAGAGGAGAACGGGCGCATGTTTGCCGTGCCGATTCCCGACGATGTCCGGCAGTTGTTGGAGGAAGACGGGGTAGGGGCATGTGTCCATATGAATCCGTTGCTGAATGCCTAATGAATGGGAAAGGAATGGGAAAGCCAAGTTCGCCTTGCTGCGTCTTGGCTTGCTTTTTCTCTAAGCTGAGGAAGGGGGAAAGGGCTTATGATTCGAACAGCGAAGCGGACGGAGTTGATTGAAGTGGCGCAAGGGCGCCGTCCGGCCGATATCGTCATTCAGGGTGGAACGGTAGCCAACGTCTATTCGGGCGAATTTTTGCGTCAAAACGTCGCCATTTATCAAGATGCAATTGCCTATGTCGGGGAAAACGAAGTTGCGATCGATGAACATACGATCGTCATCGACGCAGAGGGGATGTATGTTTCACCCGGATTCATCGAGCCTCACGCTCACCCATGGGTGATTTACAATCCCGTCAGCATGACGGCCAAAGTGTTGCCCCTCGGCACGACGACGACGGTGAACGACGACTTGTTTTTTTATTTGCACTTTGGCGTCGATGGCTTTCGGCAGATGATCGAAGATTTGCGGGCGCTGCCGGGCAATTTCTTTTGGCTCGTCCGTTTGGTGTCGCAAGCTGATTTTTCAGGGGAGCGTGATTGGTTCGACCCGCAGGAAATTCGAAAGCTGCTCGAGATGGATGAAGTCGTCGGGACGGCGGAAGTGACAAGATGGCCGCTGTTGTATCAAGGTGATCCTTTTTTAATCGATACGATTGAAGCAGCGAAACGTGCGAGAAAAGTCGTTGATGGCCACACGGCCGGCTGTTCGTATGAGAAACTCAACAGCATTGCCGCAAGCGGCGTCAGCGCCTGCCATGAAGCTATCACGGCTGAAGAGGCGCTCCATCGGCTGCGGCTCGGCCTATGGACGACGCTTCGTCATAGCTCGCTCCGCCCGGATTTCCCGGAAATCATCCGCTTGATCACAGAGAAAAAGGTCAGCACGCACCGAATCACGATGACAACAGACGGTCCGCATCCGGGTTTTATCGAGCGAGAAGGGTTTGTGGACGGGTTGGTTCGGAAGGCCGTGGAGCTCGGTGTGCCGCCGATGACCGCCCTGCAAATGGCGACCATCAACGCAGCGACATATTTGCGGCTTGATGATGACATCGGCGGCATTGCCCCCGGCAAACTCGCCGATATCATTTTGCTCCCTGATTTGGTCACTTTCAAGCCGTCGCTTGTCATTTCCAAAGGAAGCATCGTTGCCCGCGACGGCAAGCTGCTGACGCCGTTGCCTGAAGTCGACTGGAATCGGTACGCATCGAAAAAACCGTTTCGATTTGCAAAAGAATGGCTCGATGATGAGCGCTTATACCGTTATCCGCATCCGGAGCCAGATAAGCCGGTGCCGGTTGCGTATTTTAAAAGCAATGTCATTACGGAGCGAAAGGATGTGGATCTTCCGTCTGTTGGCGGCTATGCGGATCTTTCCTCCCACCCGGGGCTGTTGTATGCCGCACTGATTGCCCGCGACGGCCAATGGGTGTCCAAAGCGATTTTGGAACGGTTTGCCGTGGACATCGACGGCATGGCGTCCACGTACAACACAACGACAGAACTGCTTGTCATCGGCCGGAATCCGAAAGCGATGGCGGCAGCGGCGAAAAAAGTGTATGAGATGGGTGGCGGGATTGTCGTCGTGGATGACGGCAAGACAGTGGTGGAAATTCCGCTGCCGTTTACCGGCATGATGACCACTGACCATTCGTTTGGCACGGCCGTCCGTTTCCATGACGAACTGCTTGCAGTCCTCCAGAAACGTGGATTTCCTTTTCACGATATTTTGTATACGCTCTTGTTTTTAACGTGCGACTTTTTGCCAGGCCTTCGCCTCATCCCGTACGGTTTGTATGATGTGAAGCGAGGAGAGGTCGTCTTGCCGGCTGAACGGTTAGAGGAAAAAGTGGCGAAGTAGCTTGGACGCTGGTCGGTTGGTCCATTGTCCGTCGGTTTTTTGAAAATGTGTCGCCCCCATGTGCGGCCGCGGTGTATAATAGAAAAATGTAGGCATAGGAAATGCGAACGCGCCCTTGAAGGCGAGATGGGGAGATGAAACCGATGTGGCAATCGATCAACCGCCGGCTTGAGAAGGCGCTGCCGTTGCTGACGCCGGCGAGCGTGGCGATCGGTTTATGGCTGTCCAAAGAGTTGCACGGTTATGCCGCACTTGTGCCGTGGCTGTTTGCGTTTATGACGTTTAGCGGCAGTTTGCGGCTGCGGTTGGCTGATTTGAAACAGGCATTCATCCATCCCGGCCCGATTGCCGCAGCGTTATGTTTGCTTCACCTCGTCATCCCGCTTTGGGCGTTTGGGCTTGGGCATTTGTTTTTCGGCCACGATCGGTTGACGGTGATCGGATTTGTGTTGGCAACGGCCATTCCGACCGGGGTGACGAGCTTCATCTGGGTGTCGATCGGACGGGGAAACTTGGCGTTGGCGCTGTCCGTCATTTTGATTGATACGTTTTTGTCGCCGGTCGTTGTGCCGTTGACATTGCTTTTGTTCGCTGGGAGCGCGGTTGAGATCGATGTTTGGCAAATGGTGCTCGGGTTGTTTTTTATGATCATTTTGCCGTCGCTCGGCGGGATGTTGGTCAGCGAGCGGTTGTCCGGCCGCGCGAATGAACGGCTGGCGGGGGGATTGGCGCCATTTTCCAAACTGGCGCTTGTCCTTGTTGTCATGATCAATAGCGCGGTTGTCGCTCCGTATTTTGGCCATGCTGACGCCCGCTTGGTTTTCATGGCGTTTCTCGTCTTCGTGATTGCGGGCTCCGGTTATTTCCTTTCTTGGATGGCGGCCCGCTGGCTGAAATTTGCCCCGCCGGACATCATTGCGCTGACGTTTACCGGCGGGATGCGCAACATCAGCGCCGGCGCGGTGCTCGCGATGACGTATTTTCCGCCGGCCGTCAGCGTGCCGGTCGTTCTCGGCATGCTGTTTCAGCAAGTGCTCGCGTCTATGTACCATCGCCTGCTGGACAAAACCTATCATTTGTCGTCGGGCAGTCAGGCGCCGTTTGCCGGCAGCGCCCGATAGACAACGGGAGGCGGGCAGCGGCGTCCGGCGAGGGCCAAAAAGACTGTTCATCCGGGATCGGACGGGCATGGGCAGCAGACCAAAGAAAGGCGTTGCCGGCGCCATCGTTTCGCGGGTGGGCGATGGATCTGCTGCGGCGGAGGGACAGGGCTGAGCCGACCTAGCGGCTTGGCGCATGTTCCCGTTCCGGTGAACGGATGAGGTGGCGGCGAAGAGGAAGGTTGAGTTCGACAATTCCTTCCACGACGAGCCGGGCGATTTCCTTCGCCCCCCGCCGGTGAAAGTGGGTGTTGTCGTTGATGCCGTCCGGGTAATTGGGGTGTTCGCCCGGTGCGAGCCATAAAAACCACCGTTTCGTCCGCTCCGGACCGAGCTGTTCAAACCGCTGTTTGCTTTTCGTTGTCAAATCGATCACTGGGACACGTTCGTGTTTTCCGAGCGCTTTCATGGCGGCAGGATAGCGTCCGTGGGAATCGAGCGCCCGTCCGTCGGCAGAAAACCGCCGTCGTTCGACCGGGGTGATGAGGACGGGAATCGCCCCTTTGGCCCGGGCGCTGTCAATATATTGTTGTAAGTACGCTTGGTAAGAGGTGAACGGTTCGGTGTAACGCGCCGGATCGTTCGCCTTTTCATCGTTATGGCCAAACTGAATGAACAAATAATCGCCTTTTTTGAGCTCCCGCAAAATGCGCTCGAGCCGCCCTTCCTCAATAAAACTTTTCGCGCTTCGGCCAGAAGCGGCCATATTTTTGACCACTACGTGATCGTCAAACCAGCCGTCAAGCATTTCCCCCCATCCGGCTCGCGGTGCGCGGGAGCGGGGAGCGGCGGCGACCGTCGAGTCGCCGGCCAAATAGATGACAATGGTCGTCCCCCGTCTTGCTTTGGCTGCATCTCCGTTCGTCGCTGTCCTAGCCATTAGAACGGCGCCGATGGCAATGATGACGGAGCACAAGAAAGCGGCTTGTTTTCTTTTCAAACAGGTTCCTCCTACTCAACAACAGTTCGTCCTATTTTCGCCAACAGTTCGTTTCGTTGTTATCGTGGCTTGTCAGCCGCTTGTTTATGCGCATCGATGCTAGTCAATCCGTTGAAACCGGCGATAAAAGCTCCAGATGACGGCGAGAAATACGCCATACCCAGCAAAAGAATACGAATGCCTCCACAGAGCGGCGTGAACGAACAAGCCGTACGCTTCTGCTTTCGTTTCGAATGTTGCCATCAATGCGGCCGATGCGATGATCAAGCCAATGCGTCCGAGGCGGCCAAGCCGCTCCATCAGGCAAAGAAACAAGACGGTGCATAGCGGAAGAACCACCATCGTAAAGAAAATATCGATCGAAAAGAGGGATGGAAACGGGCGCTTCGGAAAGACGTACACCCCTTTTCCGGTGAAATACAAATCCAAATACGTCCCGGCCCAAGAGGAAAGCAGCGCCGAGGCAAGATAGGCGCGGCGCCTAGCGCGCGTGGAAGAAGGCGTTTTTGGCGATGATCGCCAGTTCGATTTTTTCAAGTGTTTCACAATACGCATGAACGATCTCCCCATTGATCCGTTGTTCCGGTTTAACAAGATAGCGGACGACGTGCGGATCTGTAAACCAATCGCCAGGTTCGGCCGCCTCATGGACGACGTTTTTCCACGCGTGACGAAGCTGTGGGCTGTACAGGCGCGGGGCGCCGGGAACGATTTGGCAGTCGCGGACGCGGCGGCGGTACGGTTCCCTTGGAAACGATTCGCACACATCGTTAAACAAGTGCGGCCAATAATCTTTGCGCGAACCGGTATGCGGATGGCTGACAGCCCAGCGCACCGCATTTTCCAGCGTTTCTTCATTGTCAAACAAAATCGAGTACAGCCGTTTGCCAAGCAAAATGCGTTCATGGAGCGACTCAAACTGATGAAGCGTTTGATCGATCAAAGCGGTGCCGCCTTGGCCGTCGTCATGCGGGAACAAGATGTGATTGAAATGGAGCAGCTCTTGTAGTTGAAATTTGAGCGTCTGAAAAACGGTTTGCTGAAATACGGGATGTTGAATGACTCGTCGTTCCAAATAGCTTTGTTCGTTAATCACGAGGGCGATGGCCAACGTGTACAGATCGCCGCGGTGCCAAAAATGATTCCATATCGTTTCCATAAACGTCGAAACGCCAACATACGGCAATAAATAAAAGAGCGGTCGGCCGTACTTTTGGCTTTCTTCATACAGCAAAAACTGCGGATAAATATCTTGGAAAATCAGCCAGTTGCCGCGCTCCAAAAAGGTGAAAAACGACTGCCGCTCGTCTTCCGAGAGCAGCCGCATGAGCAGCTCCCCTTTTAAGTCGGTCATGTTCCAGCCGCCGTTGCGCGACACCATATGTCCTAAAAACGCCCAATGAATTTCGCGATGGCGCAAGTAAAAATCGAGATACGCCGCCGTTCGGGTCACATTGTTTTCGTTGTGTTCCGCGGTCACCGCCCGGATGCGGCGGATGAGCTGCCGCTCTTTGGCGGTTAAGTCACGTTCAGATACGATCGTGTACCCTTTCTTTTGCTTTTTCTTTAATTCCCGATAGACGTCAATAAGGGAAAGGGGAAGGGATGACGCTTTCGGCCTCAGGCAACGCATAGTGACCCCCTTTGGTGCATCGACCGCCCATCAGACGAATAAATATGGAAGGAAACGGAATTTTGTGAAAAAGGAAGGCGATGCATGGTGGCCGACGAACGAAGCACGTTGATTGCCGTGCTCAAACGGTCGCAAGCGGCCGACGGATCGTGGCGGTTTCCGTTTGAAACAGGCATTTCGACAGACGCCTATATGATCATTTTATTACGGACGCTTGAAATAAATGATGAACCGTTGATTCAAGCGCTCGTCGAGCGAATCGAGAGCCGGCAAGGGGCAAACGGGGCGTGGAAGCTGTTTGCGGATGAAGGTGACGGCAGTGTGACAGCGACAACCGAGGCGTATTATGCCTTGCTTTACTCCGGCTGCCGAAAAAAAACCGATCCGCACATGCAAAAGGCAAAAATGCGCATTTTGGAAATGGGCGGTTTAGAGAACGTCCATCTATTTACAAAAGTGATGCTGGCTTTGACTGGACAGTACCCATGGCCTAGGCGGTTTCCGCTGCCGCTTGCCTTTTTCCTTCTCCCCCCGTCGTTTCCGCTTAATATGTATGACCTTTCCGTGTATGGAAGGGCGAACATGATTCCGCTTCTCGTCGCCGCGGAGCGCCGGTACAGTAGGAAAACGGCGAAAAGCCCAGACTTGTGTGATTTGGCCGCTTCCCGTGGAGGTTGGCGGCTGCCGGAAAACCGGGCGCTATGGTCATACATCAAGCGAGCGTTGATCGGTTTTCCGGCTGAACTGCACGATGCCGCCAAACGACGCGCCGTCCGTTATATGTTTGATCATATTGAGCTGGACGGAACGTTGTACAGCTACTTCAGTTCGACGTTTTTGTTCATTTTTGCGCTGCTCGCGCTTGGTTATCCAAAAGACGACCCGCATATTGTCCGAGCTGTTCGCGGTTTGCGCTCACTGCGAACCGAAATCGATGGGCATACGCATATGCAATATACAACCGCTTCCGTCTGGAATACGGCGTTGGCGAGCTATGCGCTGCAGGAAGCGGGCGTGCCGCCGACCGACCAGACGATTGAGAAAGCGAACCGCTATTTGTTGTCGCGCCAGCACATTCGCTACGGCGACTGGGCGGTGCACAACCCGTACGGCGTACCGGGCGGCTGGGGATTTTCCGATGTGAATACGATGAACCCGGATGTCGACGATACAACGGCCGCGCTGCGCGCTATCCGCCAGGCGGCAGCGAAAGAGACGGCGTTTCGCCATGCGTGGGACCGGGCGAATCGATGGCTGTTTTCGATGCAAAACAATGACGGCGGGTTTGCGGCGTTTGAAAAGAACGTAGGCAAACGGTTTTGGCGGTATTTGCCGATCGAAGGGGCGGAGTTTTTATTGATGGATCCGTCAACAGCCGATTTGACCGGACGGACGCTCGAATATTTCGGAACGTTCGCTGGATTAACGAAAGACCACTCCGCCATCGCCCGCGCCGTCGACTGGCTGCTTGACCATCAGGAAGCCGACGGTTCGTGGTATGGGCGCTGGGGGATTTGCTATGTGTACGGCACATGGGCGGCGGTGACCGGGCTCTCGGCCGTCGGCGTTCCGCCGGACCATCCGACGATGCAAAAAGCGGTCCGCTGGTTGTTGCGCATCCAAAATGACGACGGCGGCTGGGGTGAATCGTGCAAAAGCGACGGAGCCAAGACGTATGTGCCGCTCGGCGCCAGCACGCCGGTCCATACCGCCTGGGCGCTTGATGCGCTAGTCGCCGCTGCCGATCGTCCGACCGCGGAAATAAAAGCCGGCGTTCGCGCCCTAGTCCGTATGCTTCATCACCCGGATTGGACCGCCTCGTACCCGGTCGGACAAGGGATGGCCGGCGCCTTTTACATCCATTACCATGGCTACCGCTACATTTTTCCGCTGTTGGCGCTCGCCCATTACGAGCAAAAGTTCGGACCGTTTGTGGATTAGCCAACCGTCCGTACGAGGCGGTGATGGAACGCTGCCATGACATAGTGCATCACCCTCTCGCTGTCGGCGAGAAACGAAATATGACGGCACAAAAGTGCATTTTTCTCTTTCCCTCATCAGAAAACCCGACAATTGCCGGGATTGAATAGCCTGGTTATTTAGTATAGAATATTCAGGTAATTCGGAATAAAGGGGTTCAGTCGATTCGAGGGGAGGAGAAGGAGAGCGTGATGAAATGCTGTCGGGTTATGTTTGTGTTGCTCGGATTATGGCTTGTGTTCGGCCTATCGGTCTCGGGAGGGCGAGCTGAAGCGGCAGCTTCACGCGCCAATGATGCACCCATCGTGCTTCTCCATGGTTTTACTGGCTGGGGAAGAGAAGAAATGTTTGGGTTCAAGTACTGGGGCGGCGTGCGCGGCGATATTGAACAATGGCTGAATGACAACGGATATCAAGCGTATACGCTGGCGGTCGGACCGCTCTCGAGCAACTGGGACCGGGCGTGTGAAGCGTACGCCCAGCTTGTCGGCGGGACGGTCGATTATGGAGCAGCCCATGCGGCGAAGCACGGCCATGCGCGGTTTGGCCGCACTTATCCCGGCCTGTTGCCGGAATTGAAAAGGGGTGGCCGCATCCATATCATCGCCCACAGCCAAGGGGGGCAGACGGCCCGCATGCTTGTCTCGCTCCTAGAGAACGGAAGCCAAGAAGAGCGGGAGTACGCCAAGGCGCACAACGTGTCGTTGTCACCGTTGTTTGAAGGTGGACATCATTTTGTGTTGAGTGTGACGACCATCGCCACTCCTCATGACGGGACGACGCTTGTCAACATGGTTGATTTCACCGATCGCTTTTTTGACTTGCAAAAAGCGGTGTTGGAAGCGGCGGCTGTCGCCAGCAACGTGCCGTACACGAGTCAAGTATACGATTTTAAGCTTGACCAATGGGGACTGCGCCGCCAGCCGGGTGAATCGTTCGACCATTATTTTGAACGGCTCAAGCGCTCCCCTGTTTGGACGTCCACAGATACCGCCCGCTACGATTTATCCGTTTCCGGAGCTGAGAAGTTGAATCAATGGGTGCAAGCAAGCCCGAATACGTATTATTTGAGCTTTGCCACAGAACGGACGTATCGCGGAGCGCTCACAGGCAACTATTATCCCGAACTCGGAATGAATGCATTCAGCGCGGTCGTATGCGCTCCGTTTCTCGGTTCGTACCGCAATCCGACGCTCGGCATTGACGACCGCTGGCTCGAAAACGATGGCATTGTCAATACGGTTTCCATGAACGGTCCAAAGCGTGGATCAAACGATCGAATCGTGCCGTATGACGGGACGTTGAAAAAAGGAGTTTGGAATGATATGGGGACGTGCAACGTCGACCATTTGGAAGTCATCGGCGTTGACCCGAATCCGTCATTTGATATTCGCGCCTTTTATTTGCGGCTTGCCGAGCAACTGGCGAGTTTGCGGCCTTAAAACGAGTATTTTGCGAAAAAGCCATCTCGATCGGATGGCTCTTTTTTTTGAGGAGCAAGCTCTTGAGTTGTATGACGGCCGCGGATGTCCGATGGTATAATAAGGGTAAAGCAAGCGGATGGGGGAATGGACGTGAAGCCGACCGAGCGGCAAAAGGAACGGTATACGTATCAAGATTATGTCAAGTGGGACGGACGGTGGGAGCTGATCAACGGCGTGCCCTACAACATGGCACCGGCCCCTTCATTTGTCCACCAGTTTATCGTCGGTGAATTGTATGTCGCTTTGCGGGCATTTTTTCGTGAAAAAGGATGCACGGTTGTCATGGCGCCATTTGATGTACGCCTTGATGAGCAGGCGGACTATGAACAGGCGAAGCATGTCGTGCAACCAGATATCTCCGTCATTTGCGATCAAAGCAAAATTGGCAGCCGAAGCTGCGATGGTCCGCCTGACTTGGTAGTGGAAGTGCTTTCGCCAAGTACAGCGTTGAAAGATCGAAACGAAAAGTATATGTTGTACGAACAGTTTGGCGTCAAGGAATATTGGATCGTGGATCCGCTGCATCGAACGGTGGAAGTGTACGGCCGCGGTGAGAAAGGGTATGAGAAGCGGAGCGTCTTTGGCGAAGGCGATGTGCTCGTCTCGTTTTTGTTCGCTGATTTGACGGTTTCGCTGGCTGGCATATTTCAAAATATAGAGGGTGAGGGATAACGATGCGGTTAGCGGAAGAGGAAGTGCAAGCGCTGCTTGAAAAAGCGGACGGCTGGAAGCTGGCCGATGAGCGGTGGATTGTGAAAAAATACCGTTTTCAAGACTACTTGCAAGGAATCGAGTTTGTCCGGCGAATCGCCGCGATTTCGGAAGACGCCAACCACCACCCATTCATTTCGATCGACTACAAGCTTATCACCGTGAAACTGTCTTCATGGCGGGCGAAAGGGCTGACGAAGCTCGATTTTGACTTGGCGAAGCAGTATGATGAGGTGTATAACCAGATGAAGCAGGGGGAACACGAATAATGGAACATCGCACAGCACTCATCACCGGCGCAGCGCGGGGAATCGGCTATGAAGTGGCGAAAACGCTGGCGGAACATGGCGCAAACGTGGTGCTCATTGATTTGCGCCAGGAAGAGGTCGAGCAGGCTGCTCGATCGCTTCGGGAGTTGGGCTATGAAGCGGTCGGCGTGAAATGTGATGTGACGGTTGAACAAGAGGTGAAGCAAGCGATCAACGAAGCGGTCAGCCGTTGGGGGCGCCTGGATGTTGTCGTGAACAACGCTGGTTTGCAACATGTGGCGAACATCGAGGATTTCCCGACGGAAAAATTTGAACAGCTCATTCGCGTCATGCTTGTCGGCCCATTTTTGGCCATCAAGCATGCGTTTCCCATTATGAAACAACAGCGCTACGGCCGCATCATCAATATGGCGTCGATCAACGGGCTCGTCGGGTTTGCCGGCAAAGCGGCGTACAACAGCGCGAAGCACGGGGTGATTGGCTTAACGAAAGTGGCAGCGTTAGAAGGGGCGCCACACGGCATTACGGTGAACGCCCTTTGCCCGGGTTATGTCGATACCGAGCTCGTGCGCGGCCAGCTCGCGGATTTGGCGGCGACAAGAAACGTGCCGCTTGAGAAAGTGCTGGAGGAAGTGATTTACCCGTTCGTGCCGCAGCGGCGGCTGCTATCGGTTGAAGAGGTGGCTCATTACGTTCTCTTTTTGGCGGGGGAACAAGCCAAAGGCATCACTGGCCAGGCGGTCGTGATCGATGGCGGGTATACGGCGCAATGAAGCGCAATAAGCCCTTAGCCTCGCAAAGGGCTAAGGGCTTGTTGCTTGGTCGTTCAGCTAAGAGAGAATTCAAAACTCGCGAGGATTTTGACTTCTTTCCCGACGAGGAATCCGCCAGTTTCGAGCGCGACGTTCCATACCAACCCGTAGTCTTCGCGGTTGATCGTTCCTTCGACATCAAAACCGACCGAGGCGCCGCCGGTGAGAGGGTTTTTCACTTGGCCGTTGTACTCGACTTTGAACGTTTCCGTTCTCGTCACGCCGCGGATCGTCAGCTTCCCGGTCACTTCATATTCCGTGTCGGAAAGCTTGCGCACGGATTCACTGACAAACGTAATGGTTGGATAGTTCTCGACATCGAAAAAGTCGGCCGAGCGGAGATGATTGTCGCGGTCGGCGTTTTTCGTATCGATCGAGGCGGCGTCGATCGTCGCTTTCACGTTCAGCGACTCGAGTTCGTTGATGTCGCCTTGCACCTCAACGTCAAAGTTGGTGAATTCCCCTTTCGCTTTGGAGATCATCATATGTCTCACTTGGAAGGCGACAGAGCTGTGCGCTTTGTCGAGTTGAAATGTTGTCATCGTTTTTCCTCCTCTTGTCATACGATTCATATTCACATCATTATCATAGCAAACATATATCTCGAATTCAAATATTTTTTATTAAAGTTTTTATTGGCGTGGAGAACAGACGCCCATCCATGATAAGATGAATATGAAACGGTGGACGGAAAGGGAGAAAAAAGATGAATGAACTTGGCATTTTAACGAAAATTGAACAGCAAATGGAACGGTTTTCACCGGCGGAAAAAAAGGTAGCCGCCTACATTCTCGATCATGCTGAGCTCGTGCCGAATATGACGACGAAAGAACTGGCTCAGGCGGCTGACACAAGCGAAGCGAGCGTCGTCCGTTTTGTCTCATTCGTCGCTAGTGAAGAGAGGCGCAGTTGGCTGTTGGCATGGCGACGGAAAAAAGATTGACCTGTTCTCAAGGCAGCATCATCATGATTGAGAAGGCTGGTGATTGAAAAGGAAGCGCAGCTTCATCATACCTCGTTTCAAATTGGGAAACCTTATAAAACGTTGTTCTTCTTCGCATCCGAGGATCGCCGATTGAAAAGAAATAGCTATTTTTTACCAGCCTTTTAGACGCGTTTCAGCTCGAGAAAAAAAGCCGTTAAAAACTTCCGCACATTCATCCGGCATTCCGTCTCAGCTTGGCCGCGTTCGAGCTCTTTCATCCGTCGACGGATGTCACCGAAATCAAACAGCCTAGGTGCGAAATGCTCAAACGTCGGGTTCGTGTAGTCAGTCAGGCCGAGGGAAGCAAGATGGGTGAACGCCTGCAAGACGAGCCGGCGGATGCGCTGCTCCATCGCCCGCGCTTCCTTGGCCGTTTCAGTCGGGGACAGGCCGTATTCCCGCTGGACGAGTTCTGCATACAGTTCTTTCAGCGGCGGCAGTTCGCGGACGGGAAGGCCTTTTGCTTCTTGCTCGGCCAACCAGCGCACAACAAGAAGCACATCCGCGCTGCCCGCTTCGCCGGCGACACCAAGAAGAAGCAGAAGCTGCTCGGCCTGTTGCTCAATGGCGGACGGTTTGGAGACGGCGGCATCGGCCGTTTGCGTCTCAAACCCTTTGAGCACTTGGCGGATCGACTCGAGCGAGCGGACGGCGGACATGTGATCGGCGACGCGTTTCAGCACGGACAGCACTTCATAGCGGTTGATCGGTTTTTGAATGTACGTGTCAATGCCATGCAAATAGGCTTGGCCGATCATTTCTTTGTTTTCCACTTGCGAGATCATGATAAATGTCCCCATAAATCCTTCCTGGCGCAACGCTTTGATCGTCTGAATGCCATCACGCCCCGGCATTAACAAGTCAATGAGCACCACATCCACGTGAAGCAAGTCGGCCGCGCGAACGTGCAGTCCATCTTCCGCACAGCCGACCACCTCGCCAAGTTCGGATTCATCAATTAACTTTTCCAACATCTTCCTTACGACGGGATCGTCTTCGATGAGAAAAAAGCGAAGCCCCATGCCCTTTGTTCTCTCCTTTCTTTGGAAGTTCCAGAATGGGTGCCATTGCCTACATCACGGCATTTTCTTGCTGGTCAGCCTCGTGATCGGACATTTCGGCTGTGATCGACGTGCTTTGCAGGAGGTGGGCTGTCGGCACGGCAAGACGAAACACCGTCTGCCCCGGCTCGCTTTTGACGAGCTGTAGATGCCCTCCAAGCGTTTGGGCGATATCGCGTGCATGGGTAAGACCGATGCCTGTTGACGGATTGCCTTGGCGGTCGTATTTTGTTGTGAATCCGGGCTGAAAAATCCAGGCGATGTCATCAGCCGCAATGCCGGGGCCGGTGTCTTCCACTTCGATGATCAGCTCGCTTCCGCGGAGACGCGCATGCAAGGTGACGTCGCCTGCCTTCTCAATGGCTTCGACGGCATTGGATACTAAGTTGTTGAGCACGGAAAGAAGCGGATACAGCTGATCGGTCATAAGATCGATATGGCCGTTGTACGAAAAGGTGATCGTTTTTCCGGATAAGTTGGCGTATTTTTCATTGGCGCGAATGACCATGGCGCACAGTTCGGCAATCGGCACGCGTCCGCGCACCGATTGGCGGCCGATAAGCTTAGACAGGCCGGCGAAAATGCGTTGCATATCTTTTTTCGTCTCGTGAATATGTTCGGCAAGCTCCAGGGCGACGCGCGGTTCAACGTGTTTTCGTTCGATCAGCCGCGAGTAAAGGTCATAGCTTTGGCGCGTCATGTCTTCCATGAGAGCCATTGATTTTTGCAAGTAAAACATTTCTTCGTATAATCCGCTGCTCACCATCATGAGCCGCTCGAGTTCTTGCTTTCTCGCTTCAGCGAGCGAGCGGACATGCTTCGTCACCCACATATTGTAAACGCCAATCACGCAGAAACTGCGCAAAATGGCGAATAACCATAAGACGATGACTGTTTGGCCGCTGAAGGCAAACGGCTCGCCCATCCAATACCGGATCCCTAGTTCACAGGCGTTCGCCAAAAAGTCGAGCGCCGCTCCAACCACTCCAGCTCGAATCGGTGCGGCCATTCGATGGCGAAAACGAACGGCAGCCGCCATCGCTGAAAAGCTGATATAATACCCGGCTGCCGGAATGTGGGTCAGCACACTTTCTGAAGCGGACATTTCGCCCGTCAATGAGTCAAGAAAGACGCGAAACCCAACGACCACCGCTCCGGTGCTTGCGCCGATGACAAGCGGAGGAAGGGAACGAAAGGCGACAAGCCCGAGAAAAAAGACGGCGCTGCCGAGTGAGACGCGAAACGGGCTGTCAAACGGATTCATTTTCATTTCGCCTAGAAACGCAGCAGCAGAAAGCAAAAGCAAAAGAAGCCAAAGCGGTTCTTTTTTCGTTTGGAACAGTGGACGTCACCGCCTTTGTGAAAGTCATGGCCTAATCTATAATTCTATTATATAACAGGGAAGCGAAAACAACGGATCTTTTTTTAACGAAAAGAGATGGCAAGAAAAAACCGTATGCCCCGGCTGAAGAAGGGGATACGGTTCCATCACCGCTGACGGTATTCCAACCGGCGAGATAATAACGACAGCGAATAGTTGACGATAAAGTACATGAACGCCACAAGAATGAAGATCGGGATGACAAAATTGACGTTGCGGCCGTTAATGATTTGCGCATGGTTCATCAATTCCGGCAAGGAAATGACAATGGCGAGCGACGTATCTTTCAATAAGGAAATAAACTGGCTGACGATCGGCGGCACCATGCGCCGCAATGCTTGCGGCAAAATGATGTACCATAGCGTCTGCACATACGTAAGCCCCGATGAGCGAGCCGCTTCGATTTGCCCTTTATCGATCGACTGCAGGCCGCTGCGGACGATTTCTGACAACATGGCCGATTCAAAAATGACCAAGGCCGAAATGGCGGCATATAGTTTATCAAGCTTTAATCCAACTTCTGGAAGGGCGAAATACGTAAAGAAAATGATTAATAACAGCGGCAAATTCCGGATCGTTTCGACCAGCACGGCGAGCAGCTGGGAAAGCACCGGGATTTTCGTATAGCGAATGACCCCGATGATAATGCCAAAGACAAAACTCAAGACAATCGAAATGAACGCCACTTCCAATGTGACGAGAAACCCTTGAAGCAAAAACTTCAAATGGGCGGGCGCGTAAGCACCGGCAAAATCCATCATTTGGCCTCCTTTCCTACCGCGCCTTGAGCAACCGGCGCTCTAAGTAGCCGACGCCAAGGCTGAGCGGGATCGTTAAGACGAGGTAAAACAAGGCGACGAAAATATAAACGTCAAAGGTGACGAACGTTTTCGAGGAAATCAAGTCGCCGTAATACATTAAATCCAATCCGGCGATGACGCCAAGCACCGAAGAGTTTTTCACCAAGTTGATGAACTGGTTGCCAAGCGGCGGAATGACGATTTTCACCGCCTGCGGCAAGATGACGTAACGCATCGCCTGTAAGTAGGTCAACCCGGAGGAACGGGCCGCTTCCATTTGTCCTTTCGGAACGGCTTGAATGCCCGAGCGGATCGCTTCGGCGATAAAAGCAGCGGTATACACCATCAGTCCGAGCGTTCCGGCGGTAAACGAGTCAAACCGGATGCCGACGGCGGGCAAGCCCATAAAAAAAACGAACACGATCAACACAAGCGGGATGTTGCGGATAAATTCCACGTACGCCGTTCCGACCCAATTGAGCGGGCGAATCGGCGCGATGCGGAAAATGGCGATGATGGTCCCCAGGGCCAAGCTGCCGATCAGCGCCAGCACGCTGGCCTTGATCGTATGGCCAAACCCTTGCATATACAAATCCCAATGTTCAACTAAAATAGAATAGCGCAACAAGGCTAAACGCCTCCTTTCCTCGCTGACTCATGGCCTGTCCTTTGGGCAAACAGGTGGGCGGATATGTTCCGCCCACCGTTTCGCCTGTTATTGTTGCGGCTTTTTGCCGATCCATTTTTCGTAGATCTTATCGTATTCGCCGTTTTCTTTAATTTCTTTCAAGTATTCGTTGATGACTTGCAGCAGTTCTTTGTCTCCTTTGCGGACGGCGATGCCGTACGGTTCTTCGGTGAACGTTTCATCCAGGACGCGATAGTTCGGATCTTGTTTGGCCATCCCCCAAAGCAGCGCGTTGTCGGTCGTAAGCGCATCGCCTTGGCCGGCTTTCAATGCGGTAAACGCCTCCGCGTAGTTTTCAAATTCAAGCACGTTGACTTGCGGCGCAACTTTGCGGATGTTTTCCGCCGATGTCGATCCTTTCGCTGTCAGAACGGTCATGCCTTTTTTCAAGTCTTTCACGCTGTTGATCGGGCTGTCTTTTTTGACGAGCAGCGATTGCCCGGCCATAAAGTACACATCCGAGAAATCCACTTCTTTTTTCCGTTCCTCGGTGATCGTCATGGTGGCGATAATGGCGTCAATTTCCCCGTTGTTCAGCATCGGGATGCGCGTTTTTGACGTCACTTCTTTCAATTCAATTTTGTTTTCATCACCGAGAATTTTTTTCGCCAACCCTTTGGCAATATCAATGTCAAATCCTTCGACTTTTCCGGTTTCCGGGTTTTTCAACCCGAATAAGTTCAAATCATATTTGACGCCAACGATGAGTTTGCCGCGTTGTTTAATTTTTTCAAGCGTATTGGTCGCTTTGGCGGTTTCTGACGATGTTCCGCCTTCTCCTTTGTCCGTTGTGCTGCAGCCCGTTAAAGCAACAGCGCTCAATAAGGCCGTCAAGGCGACGGCGATCCACCATTTCCATGCTTTCTTTCTCATGAACAAAACCCCCTTTGATTGACCGGAATTAATGGTTTAAAATGCGGCTTAAAAAGACGCGCGCCCGTTCTTCTTTCGGGGCCGCGAAAAACTCCTCAGGCGGCGCTTCCTCTAAAATGCGCCCTTGATCCATAAAGACGATGCGATCGGCCACCTCGCGGGCAAACCCCATCTCGTGGGTGACGACAACCATCGTCATCCCTTCTTTTGCCAGCTGCTTCATGACATCGAGCACTTCGCCGATCGTTTCCGGGTCAAGTGCTGATGTCGGCTCGTCAAACAGCATGATTTTCGGTTTCATCGCCAATCCGCGGGCGATGGCGACGCGCTGCTGCTGACCGCCGGACAGCGCGGACGGATAGGCGTTCGCTTTGTCCGGAATGCCGACTTTTTCCAAGTAATACATCGCGATTTCATTCGCTTCTTTTTCGGACATGCCGAGCACTTTGCGCGGCGCCAACGTGATGTTTTGCAAGACGGTCATGTGCGGGTATAAGTTGAAATGTTGAAACACCATGCCGATATTGCGCCGCAGTTCGTTAATGTTGATGTGTTTGTCATTCACTTTAATGCCGTCAACGATCAATTCGCCGCTTGAGATCGTCTCGAGCCGGTTGATGCAGCGCACGAGTGTGCTTTTGCCCGAGCCGGATGGACCGATGATGACGACGACTTCCCCTTGGTTGATCGTCAAGTTAATGTCTTTCAACACATGAAAATCGCCGTAGTATTTGTTGACTTGGTGGAAATAAATCAATAGCCCCCCTCCTTTGTGACAAATTTGTGAATGTTTTTCGAATTGATTGTAAATGCGCATCTACGAAAATCTACGGAAATCTACAAAAATTTTGTGAACCGATTGAAAAAAGACGATGATGGACGCAAAGAAGGGGAAGTCATTTTTTGAATAGTAAGGCAAATCTCTTTGCAAATCAGCGATCTAGGATTATAATGAGGACATGAAGAATTTGGCATTGATTGCCGTCAAAAGGAGAGGGGAGCGAAGGTGAAGTATCGAAAACTCGGCCGCACGGGGCTGAAAGTCAGTGAGATTAGTTTAGGCAGCTGGCTTACATATGGAAATTCAGTGGAAAAAGAAACCGCGATCCGCGTCATTGACAAGGCGTACGAACTTGGCATCAACTCGTTTGACACAGCGAACGTCTACGCGCGCGGGGAAGCGGAAAAAATCGTCGGCGAGGCGCTGCGCAAATATCCGCGCGAATCGTATGTCATCGCGACGAAAGTGTTTTGGCCGATGGGCGACGGCCCGAACGACCGCGGCCTGTCGCGCAAGCATGTGTTTGAGCAGCTCCATGCGAGCTTAAAGCGGCTGCAACTGGATTATGTCGATATCTACTACTGCCACCGCTATGACAAAGAAACGCCGGTCGATGAGACGTTGCGTACGATCGATGATCTCGTCCGCCAAGGAAAAGTGCTGTATGTCGGCGTGAGCGAATGGACGGCCCAGCAAATTCAAGAGGCGCTCGGCGTGGCCGACCGCTACTTGCTCGATCGGATCGTCGTCAATCAGCCGCAATACAACATGTTTCACCGTTATATTGAAAAGGAAGTCATCCCGGTGTGCGAACAAAACGGCATCAGTCAAATCGTCTTTTCGCCGCTCGCCCAAGGGGTGCTGACCGGCAAATACAAACGAGGTCAAGCGTTGCCGGCTGACAGCCGCGCCGCTGATCCAAGAGCGAATACGTTTATCCAAGGATTGCTCAATGACGAAGTGTTAACGAAAGTGGAACAACTCGAAAAAATCGCGGCTGAGCTTGGCATTACGTTGTCCCAGCTTTCCCTCGCTTGGGTGCTGCGCCAGCCGAACGTCGCCAGCGCCTTAATCGGCGCCAGCCGCCCGGAACAAGTCGAAGAGAACGTCAAAGCGGTCGATGTCGTGCTCAGCGAAGATGTGTTGGAGAAAATTGAGGGGATTTTGGCGTAGCAGGCCAACGAGCCGTTCTCCCGAAGATGAGGTTTGGGTCGGGAGGATGGCATTTTTTATGGCTGTTAATTGTGTTCAGGAGGACTTTTATTTTCCTTTGTTGAAATAAACAGCGCCATTGTACAGAAATAAGGACAAATTTCATTTTTATATTGACTGTTCGGAAAATTTTGATTAACATAAAAATATCAGGCCTGATGAACTACATTGATAAACTTTGTTTTATAATATAAAACATAATCAATTAGACGCCTTTTAATTTTTTTCGCTGTTTTCAAAACCGAGTTCTACTATATCAAACCGCACGATGTTAGTTTTTTAAACAGGTATCTTCCAACGTTTAGAAGCGGGTTCAGAAACTTGCTTTTTGAAAGCACTTTCTGAAAGCGCTTAATATCTGGCTTAATAGTAGTTAACCCTCATATTTTTCTCTAATAAAAACAGTGTTGCAAAAGGAGTTGATGGTATCATGAGACGAATGGCAGTTTTTTCGGCAATCTTATCCTTGTTGCTTCTGCTGCTTTCCGGCTGCGGGAGCTCCGGATCCAAATCAACGGTCGGAGGGAAAACAGGTGGAACTAGGGTAATCAAGGTGGCCAATTATTTTGCCGAAAGTCACCCACAAAATGTTGCGTTGCGTGAAAAGTTTAAAAAGATCGTTGAGGAGAAATCCGGCGGCAGTCTTAAGGTCGAGCTTTATCCCAATAGTGCTTTAGGTGCAGAGCAAGAGTTTTACAACGGTGTTCGCAATGGCACGATTGAGATGGGGATTCCGGGGTTGATTATGCAAAATGACATCCCTAAAATGGGAGTTCCTGAATGGCCGTTCTTATTCAAAGATTTTGAACATGTTAAAAAAGTGTTGAATGGTCCGATCGGAAAAGAAATTACTGCAGAGCTTGAGGCGAAACATGGTGTTGTTCCGCTGGCGTGGAGTGCAAATGGGTTCCGGATGTTTTCTTCAAATAGAACGATCGACTCAATCGACGATTTTAAAGGATTGCGCCTGCGGATGCCTAATATCCCGAACTATATTACGATTGGAAAATTGTTAGGCGCTAACGTGACACCATTGCCGATTTCGGAAGTGTTCACTGCTTTAGAGCAAAAAGTGGTAGACGGGCAAGACAACCCAATTGCGACATTGCGGGCTTCCGGTTGGTACGAAGTTCAAACAGATGTATTAGAGTCAAAGCATATGTTTAGCCCGAATGTGTATGTGGTCAATAAAAAGTTTTGGGACAGCTTGACGGACGAACAACGGAAAATTATTCAAGAAGCAGCTAAAGAGGCAGCCAACTATGAATTTGAGCTGATGGAAAAAAGTTACGAAGAAGACAAGAAGTTTTTGCAAGAGCATGGGATTAAATTCACCACTCCTAACGATGAGTTTGTGAAGCAGATGGAAAAAGCTGTGCAGCCGCTGTATGATGAGTTGTTCAAAAAATATGACTGGGCTGAAGACTTGTATAAGAGAATCAAAGCAGAGGCGGAATAAGATAAGCCAAAAGCCAAAAGGGTGATGGAATTGTTCAAAAAGTCAGGGAAATTTTTGGATGGTGCTCTGAATGTATTGATGGCCGCGACGCTTGCTTTCATGTGCATTTTGGTATTCGGCAACGTCGTGCTCCGCTATGGGTTTAACTCCGGCATCACCTGGTCGGAAGAAATGTCGCGCTTTCTCTTCATTTGGATGTCGTTTCTTGGAGCCATTGGTGCTTTGAAGGACAATGACCATCTAGGCGTCGACACATTGGTGAGAAAGCTGCCGACCGGCGCCAAACGCATCGTGTTTGTCATCAGCAACGCCATCGTGCTTTACGTGCTCTATTTGCTGTTTGACGGAAGCTGGAAAATTACGCTCAGCAGCGTCGGAAGCCGGTCTCCGGCGACCGGTCTGCCGATGGCGTTCGTCTATGGAACCGGGCTTGTTGTAAGCATCGGCATGGGCCTCATCATTTTGTACCATTTGTATCAGGCGCTGTTTCGCCCCGGAGCGATTGATGAGCTGACGAAAATGAAAGAATCAGAAGAAATCATCACTGCCTCTCCACACGAAACGACAGAGGTGTCGATCGAACGAAAGCAAGGCGCTGCTGGAGGTGAGCGGTAAATGGCGTTGGTCGTGTTTATCGGATCGCTGTTAGGAGTCATGGCGCTCGGGATGCCGATCGCGTTTGCGCTCTTGGTCAGCGGCGTCGCCCTGATGTTTTATTTGGACATTTTTGATACGCAAATCATCGCGCAAAACTTGATCAGCGGCGCGGACAGCTTTCCGCTGATGGCGATTCCGTTTTTTATGCTTGCCGGGGAGCTCATGAACGCCGGCGGCATTTCGAAGCGGATCATCCGCTTTGCCATGGCGCTTGTCGGCCATATCCGCGGCGGGCTGGGGTATGTCGCCATTATCGCGAGCGTGCTGTTTGCCGGTTTGTCGGGTTCGGCGGTCGCCGACACGGCGGCGCTTGGGGCCATTCTCATCCCAATGATGGTCAAAGCCGGATACAACCGCAACCGGTCGGCTGGCCTCATCGCCGCCGGCGGCATTATCGCGCCGATCATCCCGCCGAGCATCCCGATGATCATCTTTGGGGTCACAAGCGGCGTGTCGATCACGAAGCTGTTTATGGCCGGCATTGTTCCGGGGATTTTGCTTGGGATTTCTTTGGCGGTTTGTTGGTGGTGGGTGACCCGGAGAGATCAAGTGGACGTGCTTCCGCGCCAATCGGCGAAAGACATTTGGCGGGCGACCCGCGAGGCGTTTTGGGCGTTGCTGCTGCCGGTGATCATTGTCGGCGGGCTGCGCGGAGGGGTGTTTACGCCGACCGAGGCGGCGGTGGTGGCCGCGTTTTACTCCTTGATTGTCGGCTTGTGCATTTACCGTGAGCTGAAGGTGAAAGACTTGTTCCACGTGCTCGTGGCCGCGGCGAAAACGACAAGCGTCGTCATGTTTTTGGTGGCGGCGGCCATGGTGTCGGCCTGGCTCATTACGGTCGCCAACATTCCGGCGATCGTTACAGATGTGCTTGCGCCGTTTATCGATCATCCGTTGGCGCTGCTTTTGGCCATTAACGCGTTGGTGCTGTTGGTCGGAACGGCGATGGATTTGACGCCGACGGTGCTCATTTTGACGCCGGTGTTGATGCCGATTATTCAAAAAGCGGGAATCGACCCGGTGTACTTCGGGGTTCTGTTTATCCTAAACAACTGCATCGGGCTGCTCACGCCGCCGGTCGGCACAGTGCTGAACGTCGCCTGTGGGGTGGCGAAAATCAACATGGAAGACATTATGAAAGGGGTTTGGCCGTTTTTGCTTGTGGAGACGCTTCTGTTGCTTTTGTTGATTTTCTTCCCGTCTCTCGTCACTGTGCCGCTCGGATGGTTTACGGGCAGTTGATGAATATTCCTATTAAAATTAAGGGGGTTGCGAGGGCTATGAAAAAAAGAAATGTGATCAGAAAGATCATGACCGGCTGCATAGCTATGGGCTTGCTTTTCCTGACCGCGTGCAGTTCAGGGACGACTCAAGGGGGAAATACCGACAAGACCGAATCGAAAGGAATTCAACCACGAGTGATTAAAGCCGGGATTGGCCTAAACGAAGATCATCCGCAAGGTCAAGGGTTGCTCAAGTTCAAAGAGATTGTTGAGGAAAAAAGCGGCGGCAAAATGAAAGTTCAAACATACTTCAGTGCTACTTTAGGCGATGACTTAAAGATGACAGAAGCGCTCCAAGGCGGAACGCAAGAGATTACGATCCCATCGACTTCACCGCTTGTTGGGATGATCAAAGAGTTTGGTATTTTCGATTTTCCGTTCCTCTTTAATACACCTGAAGAAGCTGACGCCATTTTAGACGGGCCAATCGGTAAAAAATTATTGGAAAAGTTGCCGGAACATGGGCTGATTGGACTTGGCTACTGGGAAAACGGATTCCGGCACGTAACAAACAGCAAACATGCCATCAAGACAGCCGACGATTTTAAAGGATTAAAGTTGCGGACGATGCAAAATGAAGTGCATATTGATGCGTTTAAAGCGCTCGGCGCCAATCCGACGCCAATGCCTTTCTCGGAAGTGTTCACAGCGTTGGAAAGCAACACAATTGATGGTCAGGAAAATCCATTGGCAACGATTAAGTCAAATAAGTTTTACGAAGTACAAAAATATTTGAGCTTGACCAAGCACGTTTACACTCCATTCGTGTTCCTTGTCAGCAAGAAGTTTTGGGATCAGTTATCACCTGAAGAACAAAAGATTTTGCAGGACGCTGCGGTTGAAGCCGGAAAATATCAACGTCAACTGAGTCGGGAAGAAGATCAAAAGGCATTGGAAGAGTTGAAAAAGACAGGTATAAACATCAATGAAGTCAGCGATCAAGAACGTGAAAAAATGGCTGAAATCATTAAACCTGTCGTTGAGAAATACGCGAAAGAATTTGGTGAAGATCTTGTGAATGAACTTTACAGCGAATTAGATAAAGTACGGCAGTGAAAACAATAGGCCGACAGTTGAGAGGAGGGGGCAATGAGCGTTTGCCCTCTTCCTTCCGAAATGCACTGAGGATTAAGCGATCAATTAGAGATCGAGGGAAGATACAGATGAAAATCATTAATGATATGCTCAAAAATATTCCCATTCCTAAAATGATAAAGGTAAGGCAAAATTTTTACGCCCCGGAAATTGCCGATGTCCCTAAAGCAGTTCATCAGAGCATCAACCAAGCAGGTGTTTTGGAACGGATTTCCCCGGGCGACCAAGTCGCTATCGCTGTTGGAAGCCGGGGCATTGCCGATATCTCGGTGATTGTCCGGGAAGTCGTAAATGCGGTAAAGCAAGCGGGGGGCATCCCGTTTATCGTGCCGGCGATGGGAAGCCATGGAGGGGCGACAGCGGAAGGACAGAAAGAGGTACTCGCTCATTTAGGGGTAACAGAAGAATTTGTCGGGGCGCCGATTCACTCGAATATGGATGTTGTTGAAGTGGGGAGGCTGGACAACGGATTGCCGGTCTACATAGACAAACTCGCTTATGAGGCAGACAAAATCATTGTCATCAATCGAGTTAAGCCCCATACGGCGTTTCGCGGACTGGTGGAAAGCGGATTAATGAAAATGATTACGATCGGGCTCGGCAAGCAAAAAGGGGCGGAAGCAGCCCATCAGTACAGTTTCAAATACATGGCCCGGCACGTAGTCGATATGGCGAAGATTGTGATTCAACAAGCGCCGATTATTTTCGGTGTCGCTGTGTTAGAAAATGCCTACGACCGTCCCGCCAAAATTGTAGCAGTGCCAGCCGAGCAGTTTGAAACGGTGGAACCTGAACTGTTGGTTGAGGCGAAATCGCTCATGCCGAGAATCATGTTTAACCCAATTGATGTGCTTGTCGTCGATGAAATTGGAAAAGATATTTCCGGTGACGGGATGGACCCGAACATTACAGGAAGGTACGCGACCCCTTATGCGAGCGGCGGTCCGGACGTCACACGAATCGTCGTGCTGGGTCTGTCAGAAAAAACGGATGGCAATGCTAATGGAATCGGCTTAGCTGATATTACAACAAAGAAAGTGAAAGAACAGATCATTTGGGAAAAAGGTTTTGCAAACGCCTTGACAAGCACTGTCGTTTCTGTTGTCAAATTGCCGATGTTTTTGGAAACAGAAGAGCTGGCGGTGAAAGCAGCGATCAAAACATGCAATGCGTTTGATCTCAAAAAGGTGAGAATGGTCAGAATCAAGAATACGCTGGCGCTTCGAGAGATTTGGATTTCCGAAAGTCTTTTAGATGAAGCGCGCCAAACAGAAGGGATAGAGATTTTGTCGGCGCCGATGGAGATGGATTTTTCAAACGAACAAACATGGGGATGAGGGGAGATTCATAATGCCAGCGGTTGTTTATCCACGAATTGAAAGCCAGGTCAACCCATACCGGGATAATGTGCAAGGAAAGGCTAATGAGCCGATATGTGTCGCTGGGCTGCTTGACCGTTCGAAGCAAATTTTAGGTTCCGAGTTAAAGGGGATGCAACCAGATTGGACGCTCGAGGAAATTTACGATCGGTTGCACCATAACGCTCCGCGGATTGCGATTATCGGTGGCTCATCAGACCACCCGGCGCACATTATGGATTATCAGACGATCGCTCGAGCAGCGATTCGCATTTGGCAAAACGGAGGTGTGCCGTTTCAGTTTTCAACACCGGTGATGTGTGATGGAACGGCGCAGAGCAACCAAGGGATGAGTTATTCGTTGCAAAGCCGCAACGCCGTAGCACAAATGATCGTCAACCAGCTGGAAGCGCACAGCTATCACGGAGCGTTTGTCATCCAAGGATGCGACAAGCAACCGCTTGGAGTAGTCAGCGCGTTGGCACACCTTGACCGCGTTCGTCGGGAGCGGGGAGAGCCGCCTTTCTTCGCTACTTTTGCACCCGCACATGTGTTAAAAGGAGGAACGATTCCTCCTAAGTTATATGCCGAACTGGAGGAGGTTGCCCGTAGAGCGGAGTTGGCAGGTGAAGAAGATATTGCCTACGATTTGCGGGATGCATTATCGTACATTTTGCAGTGTTCTTCTAATACGGCTTTTCAAGGAGTTCTCGAACGGGCGAGAGGGAAAGGAATTATCACAAAAGAACAACACGAAGACTATGAAAAACGGCTAGCCGTAGCGACATGCGACAGCCAAGGAGGAGTGTGCGCTTTTAATGGGACTGGCAACAGTTCGCGGCATTTGATTGCTGGGTTAGGATTAATTCATCCTGCCTTGGAATTATTGACCGCCCCGCCGACGCAGGAGCAAGTTAATGCTGCCTTAGATAGCTTGGCGCTTTTAATGAATGATCCGGTGTACGGGGTAGCCAATATTATGGCGGCGAACATTAAAAACGCGATTCGCATTCACAGCGCTACCGGTGGATCGACAAACATTATGATGCATATTGTTGCGGCGATGCTTTATGGTGGATATCAATTTGACTTATGGGAGTATGACAATATCCATCATGAAGTGCCGGTGCCCGATTTATTTGATTACAGTTTAACGGAAGGACGAGACATTTTTGCATTAGCGATTCAATGTTGCAGCGGGAAAATCAGAGGGATGGAAACGGTATTCCACGAATTACTAAGCAATGGGGTGCCGATGGATGTCGATGCCCCGACCGTTACGGGGACGACGTGGAGAGAAAGACTTTCTGTCAATCAGGAACAGTTGCCCGCTGAAAACGTCAAAAACAATCCAATCATCTTATCCAAGCCGAGACGACCATTCAGTGGTGTTGATGTTTTGTCGGGGAACTTCTTTGAAAGTGCGGTTGTCAAAATCAGCGGTATGTCGACAAAGCAAATCGATGAGTTTGACAAGAAAGTGGCCTTTGTCTTGTATTACGAAAACGAGGATGAGGCGAATCAAGGGCTGCTTGATGTTCACTTGTTGGAAAAGCTAAAGCACAGCCGTTGTTTCCGACATCAAAGCTTATTGGCTGCATTGCAGCACAATGCTCCGCACTTGTTTGACGAATGGAAAGACCGAGAATATGATGATTTGTTTGATGCAATGGCCAAAGAAGGTGTGTTGAAAATTGCAGTGGTTATTGCCGGCCAAGGGCCGGAGGCGTTCGGAATGCCGGAGATGTTTACCCCGATGCAACATATTAACGCAAATCGGCAATTGAAACGGATCGCGACTTTGATTAGTGATGGACGATATTCAGGCGTCACATACGGAGCGGCCATCGGACATATGACTCCTGAGGCCATCCGCGGCGGGGGAATTTTGTACTTGAAAACAGGCGATCTTTTATATATCGGGCTTCGCGAGCGGAAAATTGAATTCGTGAATGAATGGTTGTTCCAAAATGGAAAGCTGGTATTCGAGTTTGAAAGTGTGAAACAAGAGAGAGCGGAAATAGCCAATCAACGCATGGCCAACATGCGCCAACGGCAACGGCGCATCGCGGCGAGCAACCGGTTGATCGGGCATACCGATGCTGCCCATGGGGTTGTCCCGCTCCATATTGCCGAAGAGGCGGTATATGATTACAAAAAGGATGTCGTTCTTCCGACAGTAAAAAAAATATAAAGGGTGGACCAAAGGGATTCGTGCTTTTCACCCTCACGTATTATAATAGAACTATAGCTGATTTCCTAACATGATGCAGAAAACTTCTAGAGAAGAGGGTGAAGGCATTGCCATTGATTCAAGCTGTGGACCGTGCTCTCCGTATTTTAGATTTATTTGACGAGTATGAGACAGAGCTTAAAATTACCGATATCAGCGAACGGATGCAGCTTCATAAAAGCACGGTGCATTCACTGTTGAAAACGTTGCAACACCACCATTATATTGAACAAAATCCAGAAAACGGTAAATATCGACTCGGGATGAAGTTGTTTGAACGTGGGAATTTAGTCATCCGTCATCTCGATATTCGCTCTGTTTCCAAAAAGCATTTGATTGATCTTTCTATCAAAACGGGAAACACGGTCCATTTAGTAATTCTTGATGGTAAAGAAGGAATCTATATCGATAAAGTCGAAGGAACATCGGGGACGGTATTGTATTCAAGAATTGGACGGAGGGTTCCGATTCACAGCAGTGCGGTTGGGAAAGCGCTCGTCGCCTTCAAAAGCGAGAAAGAGTTGAAAGAACTTTTGCGAGGGTATGTGTATAAACGACATACCGCCAATACCATTGCAAACGAGGAAGAATTTCTTCAGGAGCTCGAGCGGGTGCGAAGCAACGGTTATGCTTTAGACAGAGAGGAAAACGAGCCGGGCATCACATGCGTCGCTGTTCCTGTCCGTGACCATTCAGGGAATGTCATTGCAGCGATCAGCATATCCCAGCCTTCCGCTAAAGTGGACGATCTTGTCCTTAATACGGAAATTCGTCTGCTTCAAAGCGCCGCTGAACAAATTTCACGAGAAATGGGATACGTTCAGCACGGACATCTCTCTGTCTAAACTGTGCGATTTCTTTTTGACAATATGATAAAACCTAGTTTTTTAATATAAAACGATAGGGGAGAGGACTATGAGAATTATCCGCTATATTGAAGATTCGCACGTTGTATTGGCTGCCATGACGGACGATCGTACTATATATCCACTGCCATTTGCCGATTTAATGGATGTCGTCCGCGAGGCCAAGAAGAATCAACTGTCCGTTTTTTGCTACATTCAAACCATAATCAGTGGGAAACAGGGGGTGAAAAAAGAATTAGCCGAATTGCATCTTCTCGTTCCCATCGTCGCTCCTGAAGTATGGGCTTCCGGAGTCACGTATGAGAAAAGTCGGGATGCGAGGAACTACGAAACATCTGAAAAAATAGACGGTCAAGAGACGTGCTATGACCGGGTTTACCATGCAGAAAGGCCGGAAATCTTCCTTAAATCTACTGCTGCCCGTACAGTAGGCCCGAATGACCCCGTTTATTTGCGCAGCGACTCAAATTGGCAAATCCCTGAGCCCGAACTCGGATTGGTGATCACCGGAGAAGGGGAAATCGTAGGATATACGATTGGAAACGACATGAGTTGCCGAGACATCGAGGGAGAAAATCCATTATACTTACCGCAGGCAAAAATATGGAAACATTCGTGCGCCATTGGACCGGCGATCCGATTAGCGGAGACAGTGGAAGACCCATATAACTTGCAAATTATTTGTCGCATTTACCGCAACGACCAACTTGTTGTTGAGGAAAGTGCCAATACAAGACAGTTGAAAAGAAGATACGATGAGTTAGTGTCTTTCTTGCTTCGCGACAATAAGGTGTTTGACGGCACAGTATTATTGACAGGAACATGCATTGTTCCACCGAATCAGTTCACGCTTGAAGACGGGGATCGAATTGAAATTGAGGTTCCTGAGATCGGGGTGTTATCCAATCCAGTAAAATCGACGGTAAAACAAACTATTGCTAATAAATAAAAGAGGGAGTGGGAGAAAAGATGGCTGTGCAAACAGAAATCAAAACGTATTTAAACTACATTGATGGTAGTTGGGTCGGTTCGGTGAGCAAGAACGTCGAACCGAGCATCAATCCAGCAAATCGAAATGACATTGTCGGGTATGTTCCGCGCTCGACACTGGAAGATTTAAACGCGGCTGTAGCTGCGGCCAAACAGGCGCAGAAATCGTGGTGGAAGCGATCTGGGATCGAGAGAGGAGAGTACTTGTATAAAGCGGCGCTTCTTTTAGAGCAGCGCCTTGAGGACATTGCCGAAACGATGACAAGAGAAATGGGAAAAACTTTGGCCGAGGCAAAAGCGGAGACGATGAGGGGCGTTCATATATTGCGTTACTATGCGGGTGAAGGAGCGCGGAAAATTGGCGATGTCATCCCATCGAGCGACAGTGGAGGGCTCATGTTCACAACCCGCGTTCCGCTTGGTGTGGTTGGCGTCATTTCACCGTGGAATTTCCCCGTCGCGATTCCGATTTGGAAAATGGCGCCGGCGCTTGTGTACGGAAATACGGTCGTGCTCAAACCGGCAAGCGAAACAGCTGTGACAGCGGCGAAAGTGATTGAATGCTTCCATGAAGCGGGCTTCCCGAAAGGGGTCGTCAATATGGTGTGCGGTTCTGGATCCGTCATTGGTCAAGGGATCGCGAACCATCCAGATGTTGATGGCGTCACCTTTACCGGCTCCAACACGGTTGGAAAACAAGTCGGAAGAGCGGCATTTGAGCGCGGGGCCAAATACCAGCTCGAGATGGGGGGGAAAAACCCGGTTATTGTGGCCAAAGACGCCGATTTGGATCTCGCTGTTGAGGGGACGATCAGCGGTGGTTTGCGCTCAACGGGGCAAAAATGTACAGCCACAAGCCGCGTTTTTATTGAGCGGGAAGTGTACGAACCGTTTAAAGAAAAACTTCTTGAACGGGTGAAACAGCTGAAAATCGGGAATGGCATGGATGCTGAAACGTGGATGGGGCCATGCGCCAGTGAATCGCAGCTTAATACGGTTTTATCCTATATTGAAAAGGGAAAAGCTGAAGGCGCCAAATTGATTTATGGAGGCAATAGATGTACAGAAGGCGAACTGGCCAATGGTTTTTACGTCGAGCCGACGATTTTTGAAGAGGTCGACCTTCAAATGACGATTGCCCGCGAAGAAATCTTTGGCCCAGTATTGGTGTTGATTCCAGTCGACAGCATTGAGGAGGCGATTGAATTGGCCAACGATACAGAATATGGGCTGAGCGCCTCGATCTATACGAAAAACATTGGGAATATTCTTGACTTCATTAAGGATATTGAGGCGGGAATGGTCAAAGTCAACGCAGAAACAGCGGGGGTTGAGTACCAAGCACCGTTTGGCGGAATGAAGCAATCAAGCTCACATTCTCGGGAACAAGGACAGGCGGCCATTGAGTTTTTCACAACAATCAAAACTGTATTTGTGAAAGCCTAATTAAGCAATAGGTTTTACAGAATAGCACATAGGTGTCCCATTACTAGGGGACACCTTCTCACCAAATAGTTTTATGGACAATGACAACGGAAAGGGGGAGAGTGGGTTGGAGAAACATTTATTGCAGAAGAGAGAGCAGCTCATCCATATTCTTAAGGGAATGGGAAATGTATTAGTTGCTTTTTCCGGCGGGGTAGATAGCACGTTTTTATTGGCAATGGCAAAAGAGGTACTGGGCGATCAGGTGCTTGCCGTGACTGCTGTTTCGGAAACATTTCCAACTCGTGAAGTGCAACATGCAACTAAACTGGCGGAGCAAATAGGGGTTAAACATATAAAAATTCAAATTAATGAACTCAAGAATGAGGACTTTGTCAAAAATGATCTTTATCGCTGTTTCCACTGCAAAAACAATTTATACACCCATTTAGGAGAATTAGCTAGAAAATATAGTGAGACTTACACTGTTGTTGATGGCTCCAACATGGATGATCTAGGGGAATATCGTCCAGGGCTTCAGGCGGCTAGGCAGCTCGGGGTTCGGAGTCCTCTTCAAGAAGCGGAGCTATACAAGAAAGAGATTCGAATTTTATCGAAAGAAATGGGCCTGGAAACATGGGATAAACCGTCGTTCGCTTGTTTATCTTCTCGCATTCCTTATGGACAAAAAATTACAAAAGAGAAAATCGAGCAACTGGACCAGTCTGAAGAATTCCTTTTCAATCTCGGCTTCCGTCAGATTCGTGTTCGTCACCATGGAGAAATAGCGAGAATCGAAGTGTTGCCTGAAGAGATGGAAATGGTGATCAGGCATCGTCAAACGATTTATAACAAGTTGAAAGAGTTAGGTTTTTTATATGTGACCCTTGATCTTAGAGGATATAAATCTGGAAGTATGAATGAGATGTTAGAAAAGGGAATGGTGAAATGAGCGAGGTTATAAAAGAAACGCTGAACAAGTTAAAAGAAGGGAGCATTTCGGTAGAGGAAGCATATCGAACCCTAGCCTCCTATGATCATCTCGGATATGCCACATTAGATATTCAGCGGGAGCGAAGAAAAGGATTTCCGGAGATCATTTTTGGAGAAGGGAAATCAAGGGAGCATTTACTTGGTATTTTTGAACGATTAATGAGATTTCATAAAAAGGTGGTTGCTACACGCGTTGATCAAGAGAAAGCTTCTTACCTGACGTCCAACCTCAAGGAACGTTATCCAACGGAACATTTTGAGTATCGGAATGATAGCAATATTTTTTATTGGATTTCTCATGATTATGTCGAAATAAAAAAACCAGGTTATATAGCGGTTGTTAGCGCGGGGACATCAGATTTTTCTGTTGCTGAAGAGGCGGCGGTAACGGCTGAGTTATTAGGGTGCGAAGTAAAGCGAATATATGATGTAGGCGTTGCGGGTATTCACCGATTACTCGACAAAATCGAGATGATTGAACGTTCCCGTGTCGTCATTGTAGTTGCTGGGATGGAAGGAGCACTCGCGAGTGTGGTCGGTGGACTTGTTTCCAAACCGGTTATCGCTGTTCCTACAAGTGTTGGATATGGTGCAAACTTTCGAGGGCTCTCAGCTTTGCTTACTATGTTGAATTCATGTGCAAGCGGTGTTTCCGTCGTGAATATTGATAACGGGTTTGGTGCGGGGTATTATGCTGCTACAGTCATGGCCGTTATTGAGCAGGCTGTTGCTGAGGCCAAAACGTTAGGGAGAGAAGAAAAATGAAGATTTTGTACTTGGACTGTTTTTCCGGAATCAGCGGCGATATGATGGTGGGCGCTCTCGTGGATGCGGGCGTGCCACCGGAGAAAATTGAGGTGGAACTGAAAAAATTACCTCTGTCAGGTTATCAATTGCAATGGGGCAAGGTGATGAAAAAAGGGATTTCTGCTACGAAATTCGATGTCATTATGCTAGAGAACATCGAGGATAGTCATGATCATGAAAGACATCATGCTCATAGGCATTATTCAGATATTGTCGATATGATTGAGCGTTCGGAATTAAACGTGGAAGTCAAAAAACGAAGCGAACAAATTTTTCATTGTATTGCTGTTGCAGAGGCAAAAATCCATGGCATTCCCATTGAAAAAGTTCATTTTCACGAGGTTGGAGCTGTTGACTCTATTGTTGACATTGTCGCTACAGCGATTGCACTCACGGAACTTCATGTCGACTATATTGTTTCTGCACCTGTCCCGTTAGGATACGGATCCATTCGTTGTGCACATGGCATATATCCCATTCCAGCCCCGGCAACGTTAGAAATTCTTCAAGGCGTGCCAGTCATTTCTAACCATTTGCCGTTTGAATTGACGACTCCGACTGGGGCTGGGATTATCAAAAGTCAAGTGAATTCATACGGACCAATTCCATCAATGAAAATATCAGCAGTTGGATACGGTGCTGGAACACGTGACTTGCCCGATCAACCAAACGTGTTGCGGGTAGTAATCGGGGAGAGGATTCATACACGATTGGATAGTCTGCCGTTATCCCATTCGAAAGAAGAGACGGTTTATATTCTTGAGTGTCAGCTGGACGATATGCCAGGAGAAGCGCTTGGATATGTGATGGATGGGCTCTTTCAAAAAGGAGCGCTTGATGTATTTTATACTCCTGTTTTTATGAAGAAAAACCGTCCCGGTGTTCTTTTGACGGTTTTGACTTCAGCAACTCATGTAGAGCAGTGCGAGCAATTTATGCTGAAAGAGACAACGACTCTTGGCATTCGAAAAGATATCTGGGTGCGAGAGGTTTTAGAAAGAGACGTTGTGACCGTTGCTACATTGTACGGAAATATTCGCGTTAAACAGGCTATACACAAGGGAAAGGTGATCAGGCAGATGCCGGAGTATGAGGATGTGAAGGAAGCAGCCCTCACTCATCAGGTAGCATTTTTAGACGTTTATGCAGAAGCTGCGGAACAGGCTAGAAGAAGGATAAAAGGGGAATGACGAATGGAGGCAGGGGTCGTTTCAACGTTAATAGCTGGTCTGTTGTTGGGGATAAAGCATTCTTTCGAGCCGGATCACGTGATAGCCGTTTCAACTATTGCAAGCAAAAGCAAAAGTTTGTTTCGTTCTTTATTAGCGGGTGTATGTTGGGGATTAGGTCATAGTTTCGTTTTGATTATGGTTGGTTTGTTGGTTATTGTGCTAAAATTTCAAATTCATCCGAAAATTGAATCAGGTTTTGAAATCGCGGTTGGGATGATGCTTGTTTATTTAGGGGGAAGCTCGTTGTTTGCCATGAATAGACGAAGTGGTTATCTTTCTTTGGATAAAGTAAATAACATGATCTACGCTAAATCGATCGCGATTGGCGGAATACATGGCTTAGCAGGAAGTGCAGCTTTAACCATTCTCGTTTTGTCAACAGTAGATAATGTTGCTGTCGCGGCTTTATACATTTTGGTTTTTGGTGCAGGAACCATTATTGGAATGGCTTGTTTTACTACTGCTTTAGCGCTTCCTATTGTGCTGGGCAGGGCGCGTCTCAATATAGGGAAAGCGCTGGAGTTTACAACAGCATTGGCCAGCCTTTGTTTTGGAGGATATTATTTATACTGCCATATATGAAAGGGGAAACAAAAATGTCTTATGACTTGAAAGGTATTATTCCTCCAGTTGTCACCTTATTCAATGAGAAGGGCGAGTTTGATTGGGAAGCAAATTATCTTCTCGCCGACTACTTGATTGAGCGAGGCGTTCACGGATTGCTCTATATGGGAAGCACAGGGGAGTTTTCCACTTTGATGACCGAAGAGAGGAAAAATTTTGCGGAGCGGATGATACGATACATAGATGGACGTGTTCCAGTTCTCATTGGCACAGGGTCGACATCGCTAAAGGAGACAATTTCTTTATCACAACATGCTGAATCGATCGGAGCGAGCGGTGTACTCGTTGTTAACCCGTTTTATTGGAAATATACGGAGCGCCAGCTATATGACTACTATATAAGCGTGGCTCAAAGCATTCGTATCCCTTTGTTGATTTACAATATCCCATTGCTGACTGGGCAGGATTTGTCTTCGGATCTTGTGTTGAGGCTCGCATTGGATCAGGAAAATATTGCTGGAATTAAAGATACGACAGAGAAATTAGGACATATTCGCCAGTTGATCCGCATTAAGGAACAGAGAAAGGATTTCGTCGTGTTTGCCGCTTTTGACGATCTTCTTTTTCCATCCTTGCAAATGGGGGCTGCCGGCGCTATCAACGGTACGGCTGTGTTTTGTCCCGAGCTGTCCGTCAGGCTGTTTGAGAGCTTTCAAGCCCAACAATATGAAGAGACGTTCAGGGCAAACGCATCGATTTTGCAGCTTATGGAGATTTACGAGCTTTCTCAACCGCTGTTTCTTGCGATTAAAGAGGCCGTTCATCAGTTGATTTTAGGTCGGCAGACAGCACTGAGGCTGCCTTTAAAAGAGTGCGCGGATTTGAAAGAACGTGTCCATATGTTTCTGAATAAACATAATCTTCATATAAACAAAGTGAGAAAATAGAAAAGAGCGTTTTCAGAATGGCTACATAGAAAATGAAGGGGTGGTCAACATGTTTATGAAGGAAACACGAGAGTTTCTTGAATCGCTAGGTTATCCAGGTGGTGACTGTTACGATCTTCCTACTTCCGCCAAACGCTTCCCCGATGGGGCACAATATCGCGTGGAGATTCCGAGCGTTGAAGGGCCGCGGGCGCTTGAGGCGGTGCTTGAGGAAGCGGATCGTCTAGGGGTCACGATTCACCGAGTATCGCAGGGAAGTGGAATTATGCTCTTGACAGATGAGGAGATCAGCGATATGTGTCAAATGTGCGCGAGCCGGGGGATTGAACTCAGCCTGTTCGTCGGCCCGAGGGGCACTTGGGACATCAGTGCGTTGCCGTTCACTTCCTCTGGAAAAGCGGCTGGGCTTCGCCATGAAGGAATGGATCAGCTAGTTTATGCTATTGAGGACCTGAAACGAGCAGCCCAGTTAGGAGTAAGAGGGGCTTTAGTGGCAGATGAAGGGTTGCTGCTTTTAACAAAAGAAATGAAACATCGAGGGATATTGCCGCAAAACTTTGTCATCAAGGTGTCGGTACAAATGATGGCCTCAAATCCGGTATCAATTAAGCTGATGGAGCAGTTGGGGGCTGACACATATAACGTTCCGACTGCCTTAACTTTGCCGAAGCTGGCAGCGATCCGCCAGACGGTTAACCTTCCTCTTGATGTGTACGTGGAAGTACCCGACGGATTCGGTGGATTCATTAGACATTATGAGATCCCTGAGATCATCCGTATTTTGGCGCCTGTTTATATTAAGTTCGGTTTGCGCAACCATCCAGACGTCTATCCATCCGGGAAACACTTGGAATCGGTGAACATTGAATTATGTCGGGAACGAGTGCGTCGGGCGGCGCTAGGAATGCGGATCGTTGAACAATATTATCCGGAAGCGGTTACGTCAAAATTAGGCGCTGAAGGGTTAGGCGTTCCAGTGACAGGCGTGCAAAATGCCAAGGTCTAAGTAGGAAAGGAGCCTTGATAGATCAACATTTCTAGAGGGAGGGATACAATGTCGCCCTATCGTTTCGTAATCTTAAACCCAAAAGACAACGTCGCCACTGCCTTGGATTTTATTCCAGCTGGAAGCGTCGTAAAAATTACCTATCAAAACCGGGAACAGGACATCACCATAAAGCAACCTATTGAGTTTGGGCACAAGTTTGCCATTGTGCCAATCAAACAAGGAGAAGATGTTTTAAAGTATGGGGAAGTAATCGGGGTTGCTTCGAATGATATTGCCGAAGGAGAGCACGTTCACGTCCATAACGTGGAAGGAAAAAGGGGAAGGGGAGATCAAAAGCATGGAAAACGCTCAATTTTGGGGGTATAGACGTCCTGATGGACGGGTGGGAGTTCGAAACCATGTGCTCATTTTACCGACCATTGTGTGTGCTACTCAGGCGGCAAGACAAGTGACGGAGCTGGTCCATGGCACGGTCACTTTCATTCATCAGCACGGATGCGCCCAAGTAGGAGTGGATTATGAACAGACGTTCCGTACGTATGTCGGCATGGGAACAAATCCGAACGTATATGGCGTCGTGGTGATGGGGCTTGGCTGTGAAACCCATCAAGGAAGAAGCGTGGCTCAAGAAATTGCAAAAAGCGGCAAGCCGGTTGAGCTTGTATCTATTCAAGATCATGGTGGAACACTCGGGGCGATTGCCGAAGCGGCGAGAATCGCCACGAAAATGGTGCAAGATGCTTCAACAGTCATGCGCGAGCCGTTTGATGTCAGCGAATTGATTGTTGGAACGGAGTGCGGTGGATCCGACGCATGCTCCGGTCTTTCCGCTAACCCGGCGGTTGGGTATGTCAGCGACATGATTGTCGATAGAGGGGGAACGGTCGTTTTAGCGGAAACGACTGAACTGATTGGAGCCGAACACCTTTTAGCCAGCCGTGCCGTTAATGATCGAGTGGCGAAAAGGGTCTATGAAGTCATTGAAGCCATGGAGAAACGGGCCATTATGATGGGAGTGGACATCCGCACTGGGAATCCAAGCCCTGGAAACCGAAAGGGGGGACTCACCACTCTCGAAGAAAAATCGTTTGGAGCAGCGGCCAAAGCTGGAACGAGACCTTTGCAAGAGCTGATCAATTATGCTGAGCGTCCGACAAAAAAAGGGCTCGTTTGGATGGACACTCCGGGGCATGATATTGAGCAGCTGACAGGAATGGTTGCTGGCGGGGCGCAGATCGTATTGTTTACGAGTGGCCGCGGCACGCCAACCGGATCGCCGATTGCACCGGTAATCAAAATCGCTACGAATACCCCAATGTTTGAGCGGATGAGGGAAAATATGGATGTCAATGCTGGCACAATTATCGAAGGAAAAGAGTCGCTTGAATCCGTAGGGAGGAGAATTTTCGATGAATTGCTCCTTACTGCCTCGGGAAAGCTGACCAAATCTGAGGTCTTAAAACAGCACGACTTTGGTATTTGGAGAATTGGACCGACATTTTAAACCGATGTTTCGGTCGATGATGAAAGCAAACGCTTGGAGGGCTCATCATGAAAACGCTCGACGTCGTCACATTTGGAGAAACGATGGTCTTATTTACATCCGAAGCCATGACTCCGCTTGAGTACAGCAGTCATTTTTCGAAACAAATTGGGGGAGCTGAATCGAACGTCGCCATCGGGTTACAAAGACTCGGCCATTCCGTCGGCTGGTTTAGCAAGTTAGGAAATGACCCGTTTGGAAGGTATATCCATAAATTTGTGAGGGGCGAGGGAGTTGATACATCCCGATGCATTTATACGGATGAAGCTCCAACAGGGATTTTCTTTAAAGAGAAACGTTCGCCTTCGAATATAAAAGTCTATTATTATCGCAGGAACTCGGCAGCTAGTTTGCTGTCTCCTGACGACTTGGATGAAGAGTATATCGCCAATGCAAAGTTTCTTCATATTACGGGAATTACCCCCGCCCTCAGCACGTCATGCCGGGAGACGGTGTTCAAAGCTATAGAAATAGCGAAACGGCATCGTGTCAAAATTGTGTTTGACCCGAACATTCGACTGAAGCTATGGACGATTGAAAAGGCAAGACAGGTGCTTATGGAAATCGCGGCAGAGGCAGATATTATCTTGCCGGGTCTTGATGAAGGAGAATTGCTGTCCGGTCGAAATACCCCCGAGGATATTGCCCGTTTTTTTGGAGAGGAAAAACTGGTCATCATTAAGCTGGGAGAGCGTGGGGCGTACTATCAGTTTGGCTGCGAAGAAGGATATGTCAAAGGATTTGCTGTGACGCAGATCGTGGATCCGGTGGGAGCGGGCGACGGCTTCGCTGCTGGGGTTATTAGTGGACTTTTGCAGAACGTGCCAATCTCTGAGGCGGTTAGGCGAGGGAATGCAGTCGGTGCGATCGTGGTGGGGACGAATGGAGATGTTGAAGGGTTGCCAACTAGAGAAGAACTCGATGAATTTTTGCAAGGTGCCGCGTACCAACGAGATGTAAAACGATAAAGGGGGAGAGACAAGTATGGATAAGCTTGAGCATTTAAACCGGCTGAAGCAATCTAAATTGGTCGCGGTAATTCGAAAACCGAAACGGTCGCAAATTTTTCAGATTGCTGAGGCTCTTATCGACGGGGGAGTCGAGGTGCTCGAAGTGACGGTGGATAGCCCTGGCAGTTTTGAGATGATCGCTGCACTGAAGGAAACGTTCGGAGACAAGGCGATCGTTGGCGCGGGGACTGTCCTCGATGCGGAGACAGCCAAACGGGCGATAGAAGCTGGTTCAGACTTCATTTTTTCGCCTATTTTCGATCAAGAAATGGTCTCTTTAACCAATCGATACGGGAAAATCTCTATTCCTGGCGTGATGACCCCGACGGAAATCGTTAAGGCGTATCAAATGGGAGCTGACCTGTTGAAAGTATTTCCAGCCGGTTCTTTAGGCCCGAAATATTTTAAGGAGCTAAGCGGTCCGCTGGAACATATTCCACTGATGCCGACAGGTGGTGTAACGTTGGATAATGCGGCGGAGTTTATCCGCAACGGTGTGGTCGCTGTAGGGGTAGGAAGCGCTTTATTAGATAAACGGGCTATTGAAGAAGAGAGATTTGATGTAATTAGGGAAACAGCGCAAAAATTTGTTGAAACGGTCAGAAACGCTTTATCAAGAGAGGGAGAATGAACATGAAAATAACGAAGTTCGAGACGTTTCTTGTCCCGCCGCGGTGGCTGTTTTTAAAAATCAGCACGGATGAAGGAATCTCGGGGTGGGGGAGCCGATTGTCGAAGGAAGAGCCGGTACCGTACGAGCAGCGGTGGAGGAGCTCAGCGACTACTTGATCGGCAAAGATCCACTGGCAATTGAGGAGCATTGGACCGTTCTTTACAGGGGGGGATTTTACCGTGGAGGCCCCATTTTAATGAGCGCCATCTCGGGAATTGATCAAGCGCTTTGGGATATTAAAGGGAAATACTTCAACGCCCCGGTTCATCAATTGCTTGGCGGCCCGGTTCGCGATTCTATTCGGGTTTACAGTTGGATTGGTGGCGATCGTCCAAGCGACGTTGCTGAAGCGGCTAAAAAAGCGAAAGAAACGGGGTTTACGGCAGTAAAAATGAATGCAACAGAGGAGCTTCAATATATTGATTCGTTTAAAAAGATTGAGGAAGCGGTCGAAAGGGTGGCCGCGGTACGTCAAGTGACAGGTGACGAATTTGGGATTGGAATCGATTTCCATGGGCGTGTTCACAAGCCGATGGCGAAAATTTTAGCGAAAGAGCTTGAACCATATCACCCAATGTTTATTGAGGAACCAGTATTACCCGAACATAATGAAGCGTTAAAAGAAATTGCTAGACATTCCAATATTCCGATCGCAACCGGCGAACGAATGTTTTCACGCTGGGACTTCAAAACGGTTTTATCTGACGGGTACGTCGATATCATTCAGCCTGATCTTTCTCATGCCGGCGGTATTACCGAGGTAAGAAAAATTGCAGCAATGGCTGAGGCATACGATGTTGCTTTAGCTCCCCATTGTCCGTTGGGGCCGATTGCACTGGCAGCCTCTTTACAAGTGGATGCTGTGTCGTACAACGCTTTTATCCAAGAACAAAGCCTTGGCATTCATTATAATCAAGGGAATGATCTTCTTGACTATTTAGTGGATCCCTCTGTGTTTGAGTATCGAAACGGGTATGTCAAAATTCCACAAGGCCCCGGTTTAGGAATACAGATTAACGAAGAGTATGTGAGAGAAATGGCAAAGGTTGGACATAATTGGAAAAATCCCGTTTGGCGTCATGCTGACGGTTCCGTTGCTGAATGGTAGATATAAAAGCAGTTTTTTGGGATTTCGGCTCTTCACCCACAAAATATGCTTAACAAAAACAGACTCAAAGATTCGATGATAGAGAAAATCAAAATGGATTTTCTCCTTTTTGTTCCATCTTGTTTGGAGCAACATTGCAATCATGATTGTCTAAAAACCAAGCACGTCTTTCAGCGATAAATCCGAATTTTTCACGAAATGGAGGAAGAACGATATGGATAGATTTAAAGTTGTGGTGACAGACTACGAATTTCAAACGTTGGCACCTGAACAAGAAGTGCTTTCATCTCTCAATGTGGAGTTTGTCGCCACCCAGTGTCGTACAGAGGAGGAAGTCATTTCCGCGTGCAGGGGCGCCGACGCCATTATCAACCAGTATGCTCCAATATCTGCAGAGGTAATCGCACAACTGGAAAAGTGCAAAATCATTTCCCGATATGGCGTCGGTGTCAATACAGTTGATGTAGACGCTGCCACCGAAAAGGGTATTATTGTAGCCAATGTAACGGACTATTCGATCGATGAGGTCTCGGATCACGCGCTGGCGCTGTTGCTTTCGCTAGCTCGCAAAATCGTCAAATTGAATTACGAAGTAAAGAGTGGTACATGGAATTTTAATGTCGGCAAGCCGATTTACCGGCTGCGGGGGAGAACGCTCGGTCTTGTGGGATTGGGAAGAATTCCGCAAGCGTTGGCGAAAAAGGCCCAAGCTTTTGGACTGCGCGTTATTGCCTATGACCCGTACGTCCCCGCTAAAGTGGCTGACGAGCTCAATGTTCAACTGCTTGGACTGAACGATGTGTTCCGACAATCGGACTACATTTCCGTTCATGCCCCGTTGACTAAAGAAACAAAAGGAATGATCAGCGACGAACAATTTAACTTGGCGAAAAAGGAATTGATCATCGTCAACACGGCTCGTGGCCCGGTCATTGATGAATCCGCTTTAATTCGCGCTTTACAAGAGGGAAAAATCAGCGGCGCTGGGCTCGATGTGACGGAATGTGAGCCAATCCAACCGGACAACCCTCTCCTGAAAATGGAAAACGTGGTCATTACTCCTCATGTAGCCTGGTATTCTGAGGAATCGGAAAAAGAATTAAAACGGAAAACCGCTCAAAACGTTGCCGATGTATTGTCGGGATATTATCCGACCTATCTTGTCAACCATAACGTCAAGGAAAAGATGCGTTTGAAAGAGAAAGGGCTTTATGTATAAACAGTCTTGGGGAGTTCGCGTTTGAGACTATTTGGTGTATATGATAATAAAGAGGTTGATAATACGGTACAATCAAGGTAGGCGAAGGCCTGCCTTTATTTTTGTGGGCGTCAACACGCACTGTACTTGGAATATACGTATGCTCCCATGGATGATTTTCAAGCAAAAGCAAACAGAAGGATTTTTCCATGCTAACGACGAACGATACGAAAAGGAAAAGATGGCGAAAAGGAGGGATGACGATGACGAGCAATGGCGACACCTCGCCGATGGTCAGCCGCTGCCAAACGTTGCAAGAAGTCATGCAACTGATGGCGGCTCGTGGGCTTGAGTCGGTGAACGTGATCGATGAGCATGGCCGGACGGTGGGGAGGTGCACGTGGCGGATGATGCTGCGGGCGGCGGCGGATGGGCTCGATCGTTCCATGCCGATAGGGGAAGTATTGACGGCATTTTCCGACAAGTGGGAAACGAAACAGGAAGGCGTCTGCGTTGCAATGCCAATGTCCGAAAGCGATTCCAAAGCAACGAATGAGCTCGGGCGACTGCGGCGTGAGTTGGAGGAAGCGCACCGTCTGGCTGAGACGATGAAAACGGTGCTGGATGCGGCGTACGAAGGGGTGGTTGTCGTCGATGAGGACGGCGTGGTTCGTGAAATCAACCGGGCGTATTGCCAGTTTCTCGGCATTCGCCGGGAAGAAGCGATCGGAAAACATGTGACGGAAGTGATCGAAAACACCCGTCTGCACATTTGTGCTCAATCGGGCATTCCAGAAAGAGGATATATTCAAAAAATTTACGGCCAGCCGATGGTGGTGCACCGCATCCCGATTTGGCGGGACGGCAAGGTGATCGGGGCGATCGGGATGCTTATTTTCCAAGGGGTGTCCGAAGTGTACGAAATTTTCCGGCGCCTGCAGGAGCTGTCGCGTGAGGCAAGCCGGAAGGAGAAGAAAGAAGCGAAACCACAGGAGACGGCCGACTCCGCCCCGAAAGGAATCGAGCGGATCATTGGCCGCCACCCGGCGATCGCTGCTGTGAAGCAGATGATTCGTCGGGCGGCGCGCGTGCCGTCGACGGTGCTCATTACCGGTGAAAGCGGAACGGGGAAAGAGGTGGTGGCGCGGGCGATCCATGAAGCGGGGCCGCATGCGGACGGACCGTTTGTCAGCGTGAATTGCGCCGCCATCCCTGAGTCGTTGTTGGAAGCGGAACTGTTCGGCTATGAAGATGGGGCGTTCACCGGTGCGAAAAAAGGGGGCAAGCCCGGCAAGTTCCAGCTCGCCCATGGAGGGACGCTGTTTTTGGATGAAATCGGCGATATGCCGCTTGCCATGCAGGCGAAAATTTTGCGCGTCTTGGAAGAAAAGAAAGTGGAAAAAGTCGGCGGACTATACGAAACCAAGGTGGACGTGCGCGTTATTGCCGCGACGAACAAGCCGCTCGAGGAGATGGTGCGGAATGGAACCTTTCGCGAAGATTTGTTTTATCGGTTGAATATCATTCGCATTCATCTTCCGCCGCTCCGTGAGCGGAAAACGGATATTCCCGCGCTGTTGGCTTACCATATGGATCGGATGTGCCGGCAGTTTGGCATCGCGTTGAAGTCGTTTACCAAAGAGGCCATGGAAGTGCTTGTCCACTATTCATGGCCGGGGAACGTCCGCGAGCTGGTCAACGTCGTCGAATGGCTGATCAGCATGGTCGAAGGGGAAAAAGTAGAACGCGAACACTTGCCGTCTTACTTGTCGACCGTTCAACCGGCAGCCTCGTCTTTGCCAAACGGTGGTGTGAAGATGGCTGATCGGTGGAAAGAAATGGTCTATCATTCGGAACGTGAGCGCATCGCTGCGGCGCTGGTGGCGGCGGGCGGCAACAAGGCGGAAGCGGCAAGGAGGCTCGGCATTCACCGCTCGACGTTATATGAGAAATTGAAAAAATACGGACTGTAGGCAACGGCGGCAAAGCCGTTGTTTTTTGTTGCTCTGTCGGATTAGTGTCTGGTGTTGTAGGAAAAGTGTCTGATTACTGTCGGTGAACGCATTTTCGTTTCGAAACAGCCCCCTTATCATGGCGTCTTTTGTATGTTGGCACGGAATTTGCTTCATAAGGAAATGAAACCGTTGTCAAAAAAGGAGGGGAAACAATGTACGAATTGTTGGTGCCCAGCCGGGTTGTGTATGGGCGCAATACGTTCGCCGAAGTCGGCCCACAGGCAAAAGCGCTCGGGACGAAAGCGCTGATCGTCAGCGACCCGGTGATGGAGAAAATCGGCCTTGTCGCCCGTTGCGAGCAATACTTGCAACAGGTGGGGATGACGTTTGCCAAGTACACAGGGGTTGACACGGAGCCGATGGATGTCCATGTGAAGGAAGCGCTTGACGTCTGCCGGAATGAGCGGTGCGATGTCGTCGTCGCCATCGGCGGCGGCAGCAGCATCGACGCCGCCAAAGCGGTGGCGGTGATGATCACGAACGAAGGAACGATCAGCGACTATGTCGGCAATCAGAAACGGTTTACCGAAAAACCGCTGCCGCTCATTGCCATTCCGACAACGGCCGGAACGGGTTCGGAAGTGACGAAAGTAACGGTCATTATCAATACAAAGACGGACGTCAAAATGATGATTTCCCAACCGGAGCTGCTTCCAGCCGTGGCGATCGTCGACCCGTTGCTCACGGTTTCGTGCCCGCCGTCCGTTACAGCGGCGACTGGGGTTGATGCGCTCTGCCATGCGATCGAGGCGTACATTTCCCGGCGCGCCCACCCGGTGACCGATGCGCTGGCGCTCTCTGCCATCGAAGCGATCGTCGGTTACTTGCGCCGGGCATACGAAAACGGGGAAGACGTTGAGGCGCGGGAAAAAATGGCGATCGCCGCCATGAAAGCTGGCATGGCCTTTTCCAACGCCTCGGTGACGCTTGTGCACGGCATGTCGCGGCCGATCGGCGCGCTTTTCCACGTGCCGCACGGCGTCTCGAACGCGATGTTGCTGCCGGGGGTGCTGGAGTTTACAAAAGACAGCGCCATCGAACGATTGGCGGTGATCGCCCGAATCATCAAGCCGCCGCTCAAAGACGTTTCCGATACGGAAGCGGCTGAGGCGCTCGTTGAGGAAGTGAAACAGCTTTGCCGCGATTTGCACATCCCGAATATGAAAACGTGGGGCATTGACAAAACAGCGTTTGACAAGGTGGTGGACAAAATGGCGGCTGACGCGCTTGCGAGCGGCAGCCCCGCCAACAACCCGAAAGTGCCGACGCATGAGGAAATTGTGGCATTGTACCATTATTGTTACGACTATCAGTACGACACCAAAACCGTAAGTTCGTAAATGAGTCGGCGGCTGGGATGGCGATTGCAGAATGCATAACAGCGACCAGCAGCAAACGGACAGCAAAGAACGACGCTTTTTGGAAGCGTTCAGCCCGCCGGCCGTTTCCGCGAAAGGAAGCGCTCGCCGATCATCCACAGCTCTTGTATGAATTCATGAACCAATCTTTTGTAAGATCGACTAGAAAGGTGGTTTCATCCATGGGTTCTGTGACCGAAACGAAAACATTGAAAAATTTTATCGGCGGCCAATGGGTTGCTTCAACATCCGGAAAAGAAGAAATCGTGCCGAACCCGGCAACGGGGGAAGTATTGGCGAAAGTGCCGCTTTCCTCGCGCGAGGAGCTTGATGCGGCAGTGGCGGCCGCGAAAGAAGCGTTCCGCGAATGGCGCAAAGTCCCGGTTCCGCGCCGTGCCCGCATTTTGTTTCGCTATCAGCAGCTGTTGGTCGAACATTGGGACGAACTCGCTAGACTTGTGACGCTAGAAAATGGCAAAGTCTATGAGGACGCCTACGGTGAAGTGCAGCGCGGCATTGAGTGCGTCGAGTTTGCGGCTGGGATTCCGACGCTCATGATGGGCCAGCAGCTGCCGGATATCGCGACCGGCATCGAATCGGGCATGTATCGCTACCCGCTCGGTGTCGTCGCCGGGATTACACCGTTTAACTTCCCGATGATGGTGCCGTGCTGGATGTTCCCGCTCGCGATCGCCTGCGGAAACACGTTTGTGTTGAAGCCATCGGAGCGGACGCCCATGCTGGCCAACCGCTTAGCTGAACTGTTCACGGAAGCCGGCCTGCCGCCGGGAGTGCTCAATATCGTTCATGGGGCGCACGAGGTGGTGGGCGGCATTTTAGAGCACAAAGATATTAAAGCTGTTTCGTTTGTCGGCTCGCAGCCGGTCGCCGAGTATGTGTACAAAACAGCCGCCGCCCACGGCAAGCGGGTGCAGGCGCTCGCTGGTGCGAAAAACCATTCGATTGTCATGCCGGACGCCGACCTCGATATGGCGGTGACGAACATCATCAACGCCGCCTTTGGTTCGGCGGGCGAGCGGTGCATGGCATGCTCGGTCGTCGTTGCCGTCGGCGATATCGCCGATGAGTTGGTCGAACGGCTCAAAGAAGCCGCCGACCGCATCCAAATCGGCAACGGGCTCGACCAAGGCGTCTTTTTAGGCCCGGTCATCCGCGAGTCGCATAAAGAGCGGACGATCAAATACATCGAAATCGGTGAAAAAGAAGGGGCGCTCCTTGTCCGCGACGGCCGCCGCGACTCGGCGACGAGCGGAGAAGGGTATTTCATCGGCCCGACGATTTTCGACCATGTCAAACCGGGCATGACGATCTGGACGGACGAAATTTTCGCCCCGGTCTTGTCGGTCGTCCGCGCTCGCGATTTGGACGAAGCGATTGAGATTGCCAACCGGTCGGAATTCGCCAACGGCGCCTGCATCTACACGGACAGCGCCAAAGCGATCCGCCAGTTCCGCGAAGAAATCGACGCCGGCATGCTCGGTATCAACGTCGCCGTCCCGGCGCCGATGGCGTTTTTCCCGTTCTCGGGCTACAAAAACTCGTTCTACGGCGACCTTCATGCCAACGGCCGCGACGGCGTCGAATTTTACACGAGAAAGAAAATGGTGACGGCGAGATATTAGTAAAATAGACTGTAAGAGGGTGTCCCAAAAGGATCGGGACACCCTTTCTTATTACCGTATATAGACAATATGTCGTGTTTTGTTAAGGAAAATTACCCTTTTGGGTCAGTCCCCTTTTTTATCACCTCGAACCGAGAAGGCCTCAACTTCCAAGCATGAGCGTAAGTGGGGGATGAACCGGTGTCTTCCACCAACGATCTTCCCCTTGCACCAAAAGAACAAAGGAAGGGCTTCGATTGCGATCTTTTTGAGGAAGCTCAACGGTGGGATGCACAGGGATGGCTTAGCTGACAGCTTACCGTAGGTTAGGGTGTTCCCGAGAATCCCCTACTTCTCTACGTGAGCGCGGGTGGTGAGTGTTCAATTGAGTCGGTTTCATTTCCGTCGTGTTGAGCGTGTAGTAAAAAATTTGGAAATGCTATTCGTTCCGTGACAGCATCCAAAAGGCGCGAAGTGTGATAGAATAAAATAAAAAAGGGTGTGAGTTCAATGGCCATGGACTACTTTCAGGTGAACTTGCCGAAAGAGTTTTTGCCCGCCATTAATGAATTGGAAGGCAACACAGTTGAGGCAAAAATAAAGCTTTCATTGGCAATTGGTTTGTTTGTTGGAAAACAGGTGACGCTGGCGAAAGCGGCTGAATTGGCAGAAAAATCCTTAGGGGAATTTATCGATGTATTGCGTTCGAAGGCGATTCCTTGGATGGAATATACGGAGGAACACATCAAAGATGATTGGGACACGGTGCAAAAATTGAGCAAAGAAAATAGGGATCACAATGAGTAGGGTTACGGTCAATTCTACACCGATTATAGGTCTGTCGATCGTTGGTCAATTGACTCTTTTGTCTGAACTATTTGATGAAGTATATGTTCCGGAAGCTGTCTATCAAGAAATTGTTCATCACCATGCCCCACGCCATTATGGAAAAGAGGAGCTCAAACGATTGGTCAGCGAGGGGGTGTTTAGGCTATACCATGTAAAAAATCGCAGCCTTGTTGAAAGTTTATATGGAAAATTCCATGCCGGGGAGTTAGAAGTTATTATTGGAGCGAAAGAACTTGGTGCTCAAGTCGTTGTGATGGATGAGCATGCTGCCAGATCATTGTCGAAACAATTCCTTTTACGGCCTATCGGTACAATCGGAGTTTTGATTCTGGGAAAGAAAAACAGGAAAATAGCGGAAGTCAAGCCGCTGTTAGACACTTTGCTTGAAAATGGATTTTATCTCTCCCAACGTCTCTATCGAGAGGCGTTGTCATTAGCAGAAGAAACGCCGTAACCCCGCCCGCCGCGCGGGGCTTTTCTTTTTTAACCCCTGTCAACAACCCCCTTGACAAAATCGCGTTTACTTATCATTGAAGGCCGGTTGTAAGCGTTTTAAGATAAAGGTACAGTCAAGCAGAAAAGGAGGAACAGCTTTATGACGCATACAACCGGAAATGAAACAGGATTCCGTGTGAAGATTCAGCGGTTTGGCGGGTATTTGAGCGGCATGATTATGCCGAATATCGGGGCGTTTATCGCCTGGGGGTTGATTACCGCCCTATTTATCCCGACCGGCTGGCTGCCGAATGAGGCGTTTGCGAAGCTCGTCGGGCCGATGATTACGTATTTGCTGCCGCTGTTGATTGGCTATACGGGCGGCAAAATGGTGTACGACGTCCGCGGCGGCGTCGTCGGGGCGACGGCGACGATGGGGGTCATCGTTGGTTCGGAAATCCCGATGTTTTTAGGCGCGATGATCATGGGGCCGCTTGGCGGTTATGCGATCAAAAAAGTGGATGGATTGTTCCAAGGGAAAGTCAAGCAAGGATTTGAGATGCTTGTCAACAACTTTTCGGCCGGGATCGTCGGCGGCGTGTTGACGCTGCTCGCCTTTAAAGGAGTCGGCCCGGTCATTTCTGTGATCAGTAAAACGTTAGCGGCAGGAGTGGAAAAAATCATTGATTGGCACTTGTTGCCGCTGGCGAACTTGTTCATCGAGCCGGGGAAAGTGCTGTTCTTGAACAATGCGATCAACCATGGAATTTTAAGCCCGCTTGGCGTCGAACAAGCGGCGAAAACCGGGAAATCGATTTTGTTCTTGCTGGAAACGAACCCTGGTCCAGGGTTGGGGATTTTGCTGGCGTATTGGCTGTTTGGCAAGGGGATGGCGAAACAATCGGCGCCGGGGGCAGTCATTATCCACTTCCTTGGCGGGATTCATGAAATTTACTTCCCGTACATTCTCATGCGACCGATTTTGATTTTGGCAGCCATAGCGGGCGGCGTGAGCGGCGTGTTCACGTTTACCATCCTCAACGCCGGGCTGGTGGCAGTGCCGTCGCCGGGAAGCATTTTCGCTTTGCTCGCGATGACGCCGAAAGGGAATTACTTCGGCGTGCTAGCCGGCGTGTTCGTCGCCGCAGCGGTGTCGTTCCTCGTCGCTTCGATTTTCTTAAAAGCGGCGAAACAATCCGAAGAGGAAGAAGAGTTGACGAAAGCAACGGAAAAAATGGAACAGCTGAAAGGAAAAAAGAGCCAAGTGGCTGCCGCGTTGCAACAGAAAGAAGCCGCTTCGGCAGCTGTGGCCCAAGCGGTTCCTGGCCGCGTGAAGAAAATTGTGTTCGCGTGTGATGCGGGAATGGGCTCGAGCGCGATGGGAGCATCGATTTTGCGCAACAAAGTACAAAAGGCCGGGCTCGATATCGAAGTGACGAATACAGCGATCAACCAGCTTCCGGCCGACGCCGACATCGTCGTCACCCATCAAAACTTGACCGACCGGGCGAAGGCGAAGTTGCCAAATGCGTACCATGTATCGGTCGAAAACTTCTTAAACAGCCCGAAATACGATGAATTGATCGAGCAATTGAAAAAGAACGCGTAAATCGGCATGAGACGCAGGGGAAATGGCGTTCCCCCTGCGTTTTGCTTTGTGATTTCGCGTTTACCTCGACGGCTAGGGGCACTTTCCTCCGCTCCCATCCGCATGGATGTGCCCGACCGCGGTGAACTTCGTCAAACGACGAAAGAGAAAAATACATGCAAAATTAAAATCTGTCAACAATAACAATGACGAAAACGAAACATCTATTCATTGTCAAATCAAGAAAAAATCCCTTACAATAAGGATGGAAGAGGCAAAGATTTATTTCAAAAATGTCAACAATGCTGTTCCGTGATGGGAGGTGAACGGCGATGTACGTATCGGCACGGGAGCGGAAGTTGCTTGAACGGTTGTTGACGGACGATAGGGACATAACAGTCGGCGAATTGGCGGAGGAACTGAATGTCAGCGCCCGCACGGTTCATCGTGATTTGCAAGGTTTGGAATCGGTCTTCCGCCGCTATGGGCTTAAGCTCGCGAAAAGAGCAGGAGTCGGCATCCGCCTCGTCGGGGAAGAGGAAAACAAGCAGGCGTTGGCCGCAGAGCTGTTTCGCCTTTCTCATCATGAATACACTCCCGAAGAGCGGCAGCTCATGATTTTCATTGCGCTGTTGGAAGCCAACGAGCCAGTGAAGCTCGTCTCACTGGCGACCGATTTGAATGTGACGGTGGCGACGGTCAGCCTTGATTTGGATAAAGTGGAACAAACGGTAGAAGCGTACGGGCTTTCGCTCATCCGCAAGCGCGGATATGGGGTCGAGCTTGCCGGTTCGGAATCAGCGAAACGGCGCTTGATGAGCGACTTGTTGTTCCGCCATGTTGATGAACACGAATTTTTGGCATTGATGAAAGAGACGATCCAAAAACGGGCTGATGCTCCGCTTGACACCGTGGCGGAGAAGCTGCTCGGGCTTGTGGACAGAAAAAAGCTCTCCATCATTGAGCAGCAAATCGAGCAAGTGAAAGAAAAGCTTCCGTTTACGATGGCCGACAGCTCGTACATCGCCTTCGTCGTCCATTTGGCGCTCGCCATGGAGCGCATCAAGCGGGGAGAAGCGATCCACTTCGATCCGCGGGATTTGCAGGCGCTTCAAGCGACAAAAGAGTACGAAATCGCTCGCGTACTCGCCGAATCGTTAGAAAGGGCCTTTGGCATTGACATTCCAAACGAAGAAGTCGGCTATATGACGATGCACTTGATGGGAGCGAAATGGCGCAGCCGTCAAGGAGCAATGATGGAAGAGCCAAGCTTGGCCGTCGTCATGAAGGCGCAACAACTCATCCGCTTTGTCAGTGATAAGCTCGGCGTTGATTTATCCACCGACCGTACGTTATACGAAGACCTTGTCGTCCATTTAAAGCCGGCTCTGTATCGCCTCGAACACGGAATGGGGGTCGCCAATCCGCTGCTTGATCAAATCAAACAAGACTATGCGGAGCTGTTCGCCATTGTCGCAGATGGGGCGCGGCAGCTGTTTGGCGACATTCCGGTCCCGGATGAGGAGATTGGCTATTTGGTGCTCCATTTTGCGGCCGCGCTCATGCGGGAGAAAAAAGGCTGGCGGGTGTTAGTCATTTGTTCGAGCGGGCTTGGGACGGCGAAAATGTTAGCGACGAGGCTGAAAAAAGAGATTCCGGACATTGTTTCGCTGGAACAAGCTTCCGCGTTTGAATGGAGGGGAAAAGATGTCAGCGCGTACGATCTCGTCATCTCGACCGTGCCGCTTCCCGAGGAGTATGGGCCGCATATCGTCGTCAGCCCGATGCTGACCGAGGAGGAAGCGCGGAAGATTCGCGAGTGTTTAGAGCGAAAATCGGCCGCTGAAAAGCGGATGAGGAAAGAGTCAACCGCACGGCGAAACAGGCCAGCGCTCGACACGATGAAGGCGGTTCGGCGCATCAGCGAGACGATCGTCCACATTTTGGACGGTTTTTCCCTCGAGGTGGTCAAGAGGCGCTCTGTTCATGAAATATTGACGGACGCGTGCCGCCGACTCGAACGAAACGGCGTCATTGTCGATGCCGATGTCGTCATCGAGGAGCTGCGGCGCCGCGAGTCGCTTGGCGGGCTTGGCGTCCCTGGCACGACGCTGGCGCTCTACCACGCCCGAAGCTTCGCTGTCCTTCGCCCATCGCTGACGCTGTACCGGCTTGATTCGCCGCAAACGGTGGCGGGGATGGACGGGGAGCCGATGGAGATCAACACGGTCGTGTTGCTTCTCGGCCTTGCTGATGCGGATGAAGAGATGCTTTCAGTATTAAGCCATGTGAGCACGTTGCTCGTAAAGGACGAGCAAAGCGCGGCCACGTTGGCTTATGGCGGCGAAGACGAAGTGTATTCGCTTATTAGCGGTCATTTGGAACAATTTTTCGATGATTATTGGATATCGATGAAGGAGTGAAACGGATGTTGACCCATTCGATTTTAAACAAAGAAAACATTGTGCTCAATGCGCAACCAAAAACGAAAGAAGAGGCGATCCGCCTCGCCGGCGAGGTGTTGGTCAAGCAAGGATATGTCGCCCCGGCATATGTTGATGCGATGCTTGAACGGGAAGAACTGACATCAACGTATATCGGCAACAACGTCGCCATTCCGCACGGAACGGAAGCGGCCAAAGCGCTTGTGAAACAGTCCGGCATTTCGATCGTGCAAGTTCCAGGCGGCGTCGATTTTGGCGGCGGCAACATGGCCACGATCGTGATCGGCATTGCTGGCAAAGATGGGGAACATTTAGACATCCTCTCTCAACTCGCGCTTGTTTGCGCGGAAGCGGATCATGTAGAAGCGATGGCGAACGCCAAAACAGAAGAAGAAATTCTTGCGCTGCTCCATGAGGTGAACGGCTGATGCGGGCCGTCCACTTTGGCGCCGGCAACATCGGCCGCGGCTTTATCGGCAGTCTGCTGGCGGCGTCGGGATATGACGTCGTGTTCGTCGATGTCAATGAACAAATCGTCCGTTTGCTGAAAGAGCGGGGGGAGTATCGCGTCATTGTCGCCGGCGAGCGGCGCGAAGAACAATGGGTGCGCGGCGTTTCGGCCCTGAACAGCCAAACGGAGCGGGAGAAGGTCATCGAGGCGATCGCAGACGCTGATTTGGTGACAACCGCCGTCGGCCCGCCTATTTTGCCAGCGATCGCTCCCGTTGTTGCTGCAGGGCTCCAGCGGCGGTTCGCCATCCAACAAAAGCCGCTTCACGTCATCGCGTGTGAAAACATGATCGCCGGCACAGAGGCGTTGAAACAGCACATCCTTGCCCACCTTTCCGAGGCCGAACAACAGTTGGCGAGCAAACATGTCGGCTTTCTCAACTGCGCGGTCGACCGCATCGTGCCGAATCAGACGAATGATGATCCACTCGCCGTCACGGTGGAACCGTTTTTCGAATGGGCGATTGAGGCGCGAAACGTCATCGGCACTGTTCCGCCGATTCAAGGAGCGCATTTTGTCGCTGACTTAGGGCCGTATATTGAACGAAAGCTATTTACCGTCAACACCGGCCATGCGTTGGCCGCTTACTTAGGGTATCTGCGAAACTACGAAACCGTCCAGGAAGCGATGAACGATGAAGATATTCGATGGAATGTCGAGCAAGCGCTCAGCGAGTCGGGAGCGGTCTTAGTGAAAAAGCACGGTTGGGATGCAAACGAGCACCGTGCGTATATCGACACGACGATCGGGCGTTTCATGAATCCGTCGCTGTCCGACGACATCCTCCGCGTCGCCCGCTCGCCGATCCGCAAGCTCGGGCCGAATGACCGCCTCGTCGCTCCGGCGACGCAATATTATGCTTTATTCGAAAGGGTGCCGTTCGGGCTCGTTAAAGGAATTGCCGCGCTGTTGCGCTTTGATGATGCGAGCGATGCAGAAGCTGCCGCCCTCCAGCAAACGCTCAAACAACGTGGGGTTGAAGAAGCGCTTTGGCAATACGCGGGGCTTGATCGCGGCCATCCACTCATAGCGGCGGTGAAGGAAGAGTACGGGAGAATGGAGAAAAACAAAAGCTGACCGCCTTTCAAATGTCGTCGACCTCCAATCGTGCAAAAATCCCGGAGGATCGACGACAATGTTTTTTTGCGTCAAAATCCTACAACCAACACGGCTCAGCAGTATTGACAGAATTTTTGAAACGTGATATTCTGAAAACAGCCAAAAGGGGAAAAGCTTGATTTTATGCGCATGGTTTGGGGTTTTTATCGTACCTATGAGGGATTGAAACATCTTTTCAACAGTTAAATCACGTGGTACAGGAATACGTTTTTATCGTACCTGTGGGAGACTGAAGCGCTATACAGTGTTTTCTGCAAAGAAAAAATACAGAGTTTCGCAACGAAAAGTGCAGAGAATTACAACTTGACATGGAGCCTCTGGGGGCGTGATGAAAAAGCCAGGAAGCCAGCAATATCAAGGGCTGGCTATGCCTAAAAAGGCTATCACGCCCCCCTCTCCATGTAAAGTTGGCCTAAGCCAAATTCTCTGCAGATCTCTGCATTTTTATTTTGCAATAAACATATACAGTACGGTACAACTTTTTCTGTCCCCGATGCAGGATTTTCACCCCCTGCTTGCGAATGGATAGAATTGAACACGTTCAAAGAGGGGTGATGGAATGGCTATTGACCACGACCGGTTGTTTAAAGAACTGATCCAAACGTTCTTCGAAGAGTTTCTTCTCCTCTTTTTTCCCGACATGCACGAACACATTGATTTCAGCCATTTGTCCTTTCTGTCCGAAGAACTGTTTACCGATGTCACGGCAGGTGAAAAATACCGCGTCGATCTATTAGTCGAGACGAAGCTGAAAGGGGAGGATGGGCTGATCATCGTTCATGTGGAGAATCAAAGCTACGTGCAACCATCGTTTCCAGAGCGCATGTTTATCTATTTCAGCCGTTTGTTTGAAAAATACCGCACCCGCATCGTTCCGATCGCTGTCTTCAGCCATGACACCCTCCGCGAGGAACCGTTCGTGTTCTCAATCGAGTTTCCCTTTGGCGACGTGCTGCAGTTTCGCTTTTTCCCCGTGGAGCTGCGCAAGAAACATTGGAGAGACTATATCCGGCATGACAATCCGATCGCGGCTGCCCTCCTTGGCAAAATGGGGTATACTGAAAGTGAGAAAATTGTGTTGAAAAAAGAGTTTTTGCGCATGTTGGTGCGATTGGAGCTGGATGAAGCGAGGCAACGGCTCTTGTTGGGCTTTTTTGAAACGTATGTGAAGCTGTCGGAGGAGGAAGAACAACAACTGCAAAGAGAGGTGAAGGAGATGGAAACGACAGAAAAAGAGAAAATGTTGGAGCTGATCATTTCCTATGAGCAAAGGGGAAGAAAACAGGGGTTGGAAGAAGGGGTTAAACGCGGGATTGAACAAGGGATCAAACAGGGAATGAAACAAGGAATGAAACAACTGATCCGCAACATGGCGCGCAAAGGAATGAAGGCGGAAGACATTGCTAGGTTGGTGGATCTTCCAGAGGAAGATGTTCGGGAATTGCTTGAAGAGTAGGGAAATCGAACACAAGAGGCGGCCATCTAACGAAGACGGTTGGCGACGACAAAAGAGGCAGATGAAATAGTTGATTCGCAAGTGGAACGGATGATAGTCTTGTCACATTAAGATGAGGAACGAAAGTCAGAAAGTATGTACCGTACCAACGTTTTATGTACCGTCGGCCTTGAAGGCTGGCGGTCTTTTTTTGCTATGAGACTCCAGCGTTCTGCTGGGGGGATTGGCCATATCAGGTCATGTTGATTATACGTCCATGAACAAAATGCACAAAATTCATTTTATTTTCAAAAACTTCACGCCCATTCTGCGTCATGGTAAGGTTGTTGTTGAAAACGTTATCAAAAAAAACAAGGGGGCAAGGGAGAATGAAGAAAACAAAATGGTGGGGATTGCTCGCCGCCGGGATGATGACACTGGCATTGGCAGCCTGCAGCGGCAACGATGCATCAGGATCGAAATCGTCCGGTTCGAACTCTGGCTCATCGGCCTCAAACTATCCGACAAAGCCGATTACGATTGTCGCTCCGTCTGGGGCAGGCGGCGGCTGGGATTTAACGGCCCGCGCGATTACGAAAGTGCTCGATGAGACGGGGCTTGTCAAACAGACCATGACGGTTGAAAACAAACCGGGCGGCGGCGGGGCGGTCTTTATGGCCGAGTACGCCACTCAAGATGTGAAAAACGATTATAAACTGTTCGTCAATTCACCGCCGATCATTATTAACAACCTGAAAAAAGAAGGGAACAGCCCGTTCGGCTACAAAGACACGACACCGCTCGCCCAGTTGACAAAAGACTTCGGCGCGATTGTCGTCAAAGCGGATTCCAAATTTCAGTCGTTGACCCAACTGCTTGATGCCATTAAACAGGACCCGAAATCGGTCACGGTAGCCGGGGGATCGGCGCCAGGTTCGATGGATCATTTAGTCGCGATTTTGCCGATCTATAAGTCGGGCATCGATCCAAAATCAGTCAAGTATGTTTCGTACGATGGCGGCGGGGAAGCAATGGCGGCGCTGCTTGGCGGCGGCAATGCGGATGTGATTGCGACGGATGCGTCTTCGGTTGGGGAGTATTTGAAAGCTGGCAAAGTGCGGGTGTTGGCGGTTTCCGCTCCGGAACGCCTCGGCGGAGTGCTGAAAGACGTGCCGACGATGAAAGAGCTTGGCCTTGATGCCGAGTTTACGATTTGGCGCGGCGTGTTTGGGCCGAAGGAAATGTCTTCGGAAGCAAAAGCGTTTTGGGAAGAGACATTGAAAAAGCTGTCTGAGCATGAAAAATGGAAAGAAGAGCTGCAAAAGCAAGGTTGGGAAGCAGAGTACCGCAATTCCGAAGAGTTTACGAAATTTTTGAAAGAGCAAGAGCAGCAAATCGGCGACCTTCTGAAGTCGCTTGGTATGCATAAATAAAACGAGGGGGAAGAACATTCTTCCCCTTTTTCGTAAAGAACAGGAGGCAGAGCCATGAACAAAACGGCTGACCGGATCGCGGCGGCGGCATTTCTGGCCGTCGGGGCGCTGTTTATGGCCGAGAGCTTGCGCCTATCGAAAAGCGCCTACGGCAGCGCTGTCGGGCCAAACGTGTTTCCGTTTTTGCTTGGACTTGTGTTGGTTTTCTTAAGCATCAAACTGCTGTTTGAGACAAGAAGTTATTCGGACGCTGCGGGAGAGAAGCCGCCGCGGCAGTACAAAAAGTTTCTCATCATTTTCATTGCCGCTGTTTTCTATGCGGCGTTGCTTGAAACGGTTGGATATGTGATCACGACGTTTCTGTTTCTTGTGATCGGCTTTCAAACGATGGAAAAAGGGGCGCTATGGAAGTCGATCGCCATTGCGGCTGGCTTTTCGCTTGGCGTATATGGCCTTTATGTGAAGCTGCTGCAAGGAACGTTGCCAAGCTGGCCGATTTGGTTCCAATGAAAGGAGGGGCATCATGAGCACACTATCGTTTTTGCTTGATGGATTTCAGACGGCGCTTCAGCCCCATAACTTGCTGTTTGCCTTTATCGGGGTGTTGATCGGCACGGCGGTTGGGGTGCTCCCTGGGATCGGGCCGATGAGCGGGGTGGCGCTGCTCATTCCGGTGACGGCGTCGATGACATCGGGCTTGAGTCCCGAGCAGGCGGCCGCCAGTTCGATCATTTTGTTGGCCGGTGTCTATTACGGGGCGATGTACGGCGGTTCGACGACGTCAATTTTGTTAAACACGCCCGGGGAATCATCGTCTGTTGTCACGACGCTGGACGGCTACCAAATGGCGCGGCAAGGTCGGGCCGGAGCGGCGCTCGCCATTGCGGCGATCGGTTCGTTTGTGGCGGGGATTGTGGCTTTGCTTGGGCTTGTGCTGCTGGCAGAACCACTTTCCAATGTGGCGCTCAAGTTTGGCCCGGCGGAATACTTTTCGCTTATGCTGCTGGGGCTCGCCGCGGTGAGCGGCCTTGCCGGCAAATCGATGACGAAAGCGTGGATCATGACGGTGTTCGGCTTGTTGCTTTCCACGATCGGGCTCGACAACGTCTCTGGTGTCGCACGCTTCACGTACGATATTTCCTATTTGTATGGGGGGCTTGAGTTTTTAACCGTAGCGGTCGGATTGTTTGCGTTGGGGGAAGTTTTCAAGTCCATTCTCCACAACGAAATGAACAGTGGGGAAATCGCGAAAATTGGCCGCGTGTTGCCAACGAAAGCGGACTTGAGGGAAAGCGCCGGACCGATCGCCCGCGGGTCGCTGCTCGGGTTTTTCATCGGCGTGCTGCCGGGGGCCGGTGCGACGTTGGCCTCGTTTTTCTCCTATATTCTTGAAAAGAAAATCAGCAAACATCCAGAAAAGTTCGGGCAAGGAACGATCGCCGGCGTCGCGGCGCCCGAGTCGGCGAACAACGGCGCGTCTGGAGGCGCGATGATCCCGCTTTTAACGCTGGGCATCCCGGGATCGGGAACGACGGCTATTTTGATGGGAGCGCTCATTATGTACAACGTCCAGCCAGGTCCGCTGCTATTTGATGAACATCCGGCCGTCGCCTGGGGATTGATTGCGAGCATGTTCATTGGAAATGTGATGTTGTTAATTCTCAACATGCCGCTTGTGAAACTATTTGCGAAAATCATCCAAACGCCGACGAAGTATTTGTTGCCGCTCATTATTGCCATTTCCGTCTTTGGCGTGTATGCCGTGCAAGTGACGACGTTTGATGTGTTTCTGCTGTTGGCATTTGGCTTGCTCGGCTATTGGCTTGCGGAACACGACTATCCGCTTGCGCCTCTTGTACTAGGGCTTGTGTTGGGGCCGATGATCGAAAACAATATGCGCCGGGCGTTGACGGCATCAAACGGGGACTATCTCGTTTTCGTTGAAAAGCCGATTTCGCTTGTCTTGTTGGTCATTGCCTTTTTATGGATTGCCGTGCCGTTGGTTATGAAGTTAAGAGGAAAATCGGTCGTCATCAACGAAGATATGTAATAATAGAAAGAAAGACGTTCCGTCTAACAGGCGGACTGTCTTTCTTTATTTTCTGTTTGGGGAGCGAGCCCTATGAAGCTTCAGACACGGTTAATGGTCATTATTTGTTCATTGCTGCTGCTTGTGATCGTGGTTTTAACGTTTTTGTTTCAGCATATGTTTGCGACGACGCTCAAACAACAAATCGGCATGCGAGCGCTGAATGTGGCGGAAACCGTCGCGTCCACTCCGCTCGTGCGCGAGGCGTTCCGCGACCCGAATCCGTCAGTGCGCTTGCAGCCGTTTGCCGAACATATTCGCCAAAAGACAGGGGCGGAATATGTAGTGATTGGCAACCATGAGGGAATCCGCTACGCTCACCCACTGCCAGATCGGATTGGAAAGCATATGGTAGGGGGCGACAACGGCGAAGTGCTGAAAGGCAAAGCGATTATTTCCGAGGCGGTCGGTTCGCTTGGCCCGGCGATTCGGGGAAAAGCGCCGGTTTTGGATGAAAACGGACATGTGATCGGCATTGTTTCGGTTGGTTTTTTGCTAGAGGATATTCAGCGTACAGTATGGTCGTATCGTATGAAGATGTTTCTCTTCTCCGTTTTTGCCCTCTTTCTCGGAGCGGTGGGTGCAATGGCGATCGCCAGCACGGTGAAAAAATCGATTCATGGTCTTGAACCGGAAGAAATCGGTTTGCTCTACCAAGAAAAGCAGGCGATTTTAGAAGCGATTCGCGAAGGAATTGTGGCCATCAATCAAGAGGGAACGATTACAATGGTCAATCAAACCGCGTTGAAGCTGCTTGGGTATGAGAACGAACGCGATGTACTAGGAATGCCGATCTTACAGCTTATTCCCCACTCGAGGCTGCCTGAAGTCATTCGGACGGGGCAGGCGGAATTTGATGATGAAATGGTGCTAGGTGAAGAAACGGTTATTGCCAATCGCATCCCGATTAAAGATAAAACGGGCGGCGTGATCGGAGCGGTGTCGACGTTTCGCAATAAATCAGAACTGTATCGCCTGACAAAAGAGCTGTCACAGCTGCGAAGTTATGCCGATGCTTTGCGCGCACAAACGCACGAGTTTTCCAATAAGCTGTATTTGATCTCCGGTCTGATTCAACTGGAATCGTATGAGGAAGCGCTTGAACTGATCGCCAAAGAAACCGACTTGCAACAAAACATCGTCCGGTTTGTGATGAAGGAAATTCCCGATCCGATCATCGGCGGGCTGCTGATCGGCAAGTTCAATCGCGCCAACGAGCTGAAAATTGTGTTTGAGATTGATCGGGAAAGCAGTTTCCGTGATGTGCCTCCATGGATGGACCGGGACCATCTGGTAACCATTATTGGAAATGTAGTAGATAATGCCATGGAAGCGGTCCTTCATAACGAAAAGGAAGAGAAACGGGTGACCATTTTTTTGACTGACCTCGGCGATGATTTGATTATTGAGGTCGAGGATAACGGATTAGGCATTGACCCAGTTGTAGCGGAACGGATCTACGACCGCGGCTTTTCAACGAAGGCGGCCGGAGGACGAGGGTATGGGCTTGATCTAGTGAACCGGGCGTTGACAATGCTCGAGGGGCAAATGATGTATCGATCTGAGCAAGGAGCAGGCACGGTATTTACCATCATGATCCCAAAGCGACCGGCCCATGTCGGTCGGCAGTGCCGCAAAGGCTAGAAGGAGGGAACCGATGTTGCCGATTCGTGTACTGATTATTGAAGACGACCGTCGCATTGCGGAAATCAATCGGCGCTTTGTTGAGAAAGTGAACGGTTATGAAGTGGTCGGCATCGCCACGAACGCTGAAGAGGCAAGGGAATTGACGGAGGTGTTGCGGCCAGACGTGTTGTTGCTTGACGTCTATTTTCCTGATATGAACGGCCTTTCGTTTTTGAAATGGGTTCGTGAACATTTTTCGGATATTGATATCATTATGATTACCGCAGCCCGGGAAGTAGATGTACTGAAACAAGCGCTGCATGGCGGAGTGTTTGATTACATCATCAAGCCGATTATGTTTGACCGTTTTGTGGAAACGTTAAATCGATACAAGGAGTATTATGACAAAATGCAACGGTGGGTGAAAGAGAAAGAGTGGATTGGCCAAGAAGATGTTGATGCATTAATTGGAAGAGAAGTGTCCGTTAAGGACCAGCCCATGTTGCCTAAAGGCATTCAGCCATTGACCCTAGAAAAAGTGTTGGCGGTTGTGAGACAGTGCCCGGAAGGCATCGCCGCTGAAGAAGTGGGGCGGCAAATCGGCACGAGCCGGACGACGGCTCGTCGTTATTTGGAGTATCTTGTCTCGATTGATCAAGTGACAGCTGATATTACCTATGGATCCGTTGGGCGGCCGGAACGAGTTTACAAGAAGAAAATGTAGATATGGATTTTCAAAAATGAAACATCCATTATATGGATAAAGAAAGAGAGGAGAGCGTCTTGGCTGTTTTTAGCGGCATTTTATTGCAAGTGATGGTTCCGATGTTGTTGATTGTCGGCTTGGGGGCAGGGCTTCACCGCTTCTTTCATCTTGACCTCAATACGTTATCCAAATTGAACATGTACGTCCTGCTGCCGGCAGTCGCATTCATCAACGTGTATGACAGTGAGTTGAATGGAAAGGTGTTGGCGGCCATCTTAGGATTTCTCTTGTTGCAAAACAGTGGACTTATCGTTTTGAGTATGATGATGGCCAAGTTATTCAAATTGGAACGGAGTTTGTCAGCCGTATTTCAAAACACTATTGTGTTGAACAACTCAGGTAATTTCGGCATCCCGGTCAGTCAGCTTGTATTTCATCAACATCCGCTCGGGGCGACGATTCAAATTATGGTGACGATCTTTCAAAATTTCTTGACGAATACATATGGGGTATACCAGTTTGTATCCGGTAATGAAAAAAAAGGAAAATGGACTGCGGAGATATGGAAAAATCCCGTTCTTCACGCGCTGTTCCTCGGTTTGGTCTGCCGATGGCTTCACGTCCCAATCCCATCATTTTTATGGACGCCGCTTCAGCGGGTTGCCGACGCGTTTTTGGCCGTCGCTCTCTTTACGTTGGGGGCGCAAATCGCCTACGCCCGTTTTACTGCCTTGCCGCCGCTTGTGTATGTGAGTGTGTTCGGGCGCTTGATTTTGTCGCCGCTGTTGGCTGCGTCTTTGATCTTTCTATTAGGAATGGATGGAGTGACGGCTCAGGCATTGCTCATTGCCAGTTCCTATCCGTGCTCGCGCAATACAGCGCTGTATGCACTCGAGTATGACTGCCACCCAGACTATGCTGCCCAGGCGGTGCTGGTGTCGACCTTGTTGAGTGCCATTACCGTTACCGGCGTTGTGTATGCAGCACGATTGCTGTTTCCGATTGGCGGATGAAAACGGGGCAAGCTGTCGTCGATCCCCAATCGTGCAAAAATCCCGGAGGATCGACGACAATGTCTTTTCTCGTCAAACTCCTAACAGCCAACACGGCTAGACCGAATTAACGGAATTTTTAAACATTATATTCTAAAAACAGTCCAAAGAGAAAAGCTTGATTTTATGCGCATGGTTTGGGTTTTTTATCGTACCTATGAGGAACTGAAACTGCGCATCCAGCAAGTGCTTTACGCCGCGAAACAAGTTTTTTATCGTACCTATGAGGAACTGAAACTGTCTCCTGCCACAGCTGAACTGCCGCTGAGTTCAGCTTGTTTTACCGCTCGACATAGGAAAAGGACAAATGCGACATGGCGCATGCCCAAAAACATGGGAGGGATGAGGAGGAATTCGGCTGCGAAGAGCGAATACAGTACGGTGAATCCGACATTGCAGGGAGGGAAAACGTGGCTAGGAAGCGAATCGATCATGACCGGTTGTTCAAAGAGTTGCTGTCGACATTTTTTGAGGAGTTTTTGCTTCTTTTCTTTCCCGACGTGTACGAGCACATTGACGTTCACCATCTCTCTTTCCTCTCCGAGGAACTGTTCACCGATGTGACGGCCGGAGAGAAGCACCGCGTCGACTTGTTGGTCGAAACAAAGGTAAAAGGGAAAGACGGGCTCGTCATTGTTCATGTCGAGCATCAAAGCTACACCCAGCGGACCTTCCCCGAGCGAATGTTCCTCTACTTCAGCCGCTTGTTTCAAAAATACCGCCGCCGCATTCTCCCGATTGCCATCTTCAGCTATGACGAACAATACGATGAACCTTCCTCATTGGTCATGCAGTTTCCGTTTTTGACCGTTCTCGACTTCCGCTTTCTGACGGTGGAGCTGCGCAAACTGCCGTGGCGGGCGTACATCCGCCATGCCAACCCTGTCGCCGCTGCTTTGCTAAGCAAAATGGGGTATAATGAAGATGAGAAAGTCGAAGTGAAAAAGGAATTTTTGCGCATGCTCGTCCGCCTCGAGCTCGATGAGGCGAAACAGCGGCTGTTGTTCGGTTTTTTCGAGACGTATTTGCGGTTATCCGAAGAGGAGGAAGCGAAACTGCGAAACGAGGTGAGCCAAATGGAAACGAAGGAAGCGAAGCGTGTGATGGAGCTCATCGTCTCATACGAACAGCGGGGGATGGAAAAGGGAATCCAACAAGGAATCGAACAGGGGATGAAGCAAGGACGCCAACAAGGGATCGAGGAAGGGAAGCTCGACGTGGTGAAGAGAATGCTGGCGAAAGGGTACGAGGTCGACACGATCCACGAACTGACCGGGCTGCCGGTTGAGACGATTGAAAAGGTGAAGCAGTAAGTCGGATGCCCCCTGGCTAGAGCGAACGTCGCCGCCCGCAATGGCGTCAAATCCCTCATAAAGGGCGGCGGCCGTCTTGTTAGAGCCTTCGGACGTTTCGTTCCCAGGGGAGGTTTTTGGAAACGCCGTGTTTTGGGAACTTTTTCGATTTATGAACGGCGTTTTTCTTTTATTATCAGTCTTCTAATTTTTTACCGTTTTCTCACGAATTTAAAAACCATAAAAACAGCTAAAATAACGACACCTATAAAAAGGTAGCCTAAAATAGACGTAATGGTGGTCAGCATGTCCCATTCTCCTTTTTGTTAATTGGTACCGGTATACAATGTTTGATCCTTCACACGAGCATATAAATAAATAGTCCATTCTCCACCCCAAATGCTATTAAGGGTTAGATGATATCTAGCTTCGGCTGGTAAAGTATATGTTTCTGTTTTTCTAAGAATAGAGATCCAATCTTTTTTAACGGTGTAAGGAGGAGTTATAAAATACCATCCATTATAAGCTCGTGTTATTGTGGCTAACCCAGTACTACTAATATTAATATCCACATAAAAATGATAATTGACAGTTCCAGAGTACCAATAAATCTTCCAAGTACTATTCCCTGTGCCGACTTTATATGAAGCTAAAGCTGACATAATATTATCATTTGATCCTGCTGATAGCACAGGCTCAATACCAAGAGTCCCTACGTACTCACCATTTTCATTATAAATTTTTTGGCTCTTCACCACAAGTTGTACTTGAGATTTTAAGATAGGTATGCATAGGAAAAATAGAGGGTACAAAAAATGCGAATGTTCCTGTATGGTAAAGGTGACCAAGCCATTGGAGGAACATTCGCATGTATTCTCCGTTTATCAAAGAACTCATCGATTGACCAGACGTTTTGATTCAAAAGGTGCGAAAAGAAGAAGAACGTTGGATTTTCGAACTTTCTCTGCCGCTTTAGGAGGCTGGTGAAAAAGTACAAAATGCTGCTAGTTCCAGCTATTTCTCAATTAGCAAAACCTTGCGAAATCAGCCTTCTTTTTTGGCGAAATGCCGCTGATTTGCTCGTGACAGCCGTTTTTCACCGGCCTTTTAGGATTTCAATCAAAAACTATTGTAAACCGCTTTCACTTGGTTTATAATAAAGCTAAACCGGTTTATGAAAACGCTTTTGAACTAAATCGATTTAGTCTGAAAGAGGGATCCCAGTTGAAAAAAGTAACGATGGCCGATGTCGCGAAATTGGCCAACGTTTCGAAAAGTACGGTGTCACAATACTTAAATAAGCGCTATGAGTATATGAGCGAGGAGACGAGAAAACGCATCGCCGAGGCGATCGAAGAGCTTGGGTATCAGCCGAACATCATCGCCCGCAGCTTAAAGCAAAAGACGACAGCGACCATTGGCGTGATTGTGTTCAACATGCTTCATATGTTGACGACGCAAGTGCTGCACGCCATTGAAGAGGAATGCCAAAAGCGCGGGTTTCAAGTCATTGTCTGCAACTCCGGCGATGATCCGGACAAAGAAAAAACATACATCGAGACGCTGCTGGCGAAGCAAGTGGACGGGATGATCGTGTTTCCGACAGGGAAAAATGAAGAGGTCTACCGCCGCCTTGTGGAGGAGCGCTTTCCGCTTGTGTTTGTCGACCGGATGGTGCCGGGGGTGGGGGCGGACAGCGTGCTTCTGGATAACTTTGCTGCCGCGGAGATGGCAGTCGATTATTTCGCTTCCAACGGTTATGGGCGCATCGCTATTGTCACCCCTCCGCTTGTCCCTTACAACGTGCCGCGGATGGAGCGGTTGGAAGGGTTTCGGGCGGCTATGCGCAAAAGAGGGCTGGACGTTGAAGAACGGAACATCATCGCCGCTGATCCGGGCGCGCTGCCGGAAGTGTTGAAACAACGATTTGCCGAACCGAAGCGGCCCAATGCCTTGTTTGCGATTAACGACTTGACGTTAATGGGCGTTTTGCGGTTTGTGAAGGAGACGGGCATCCGCATGCCGGATGAACTGGCGATCATCAATATTGACGATGTGCCGTTTGCCGATATTTATACACCGGCGTTGACGACGATCGCCCAGCCAACGTTTGTGATGGGAAAAAAAGCGGCGGAGCGAGTATTTGACCAAATGAAAGCGAAAAAAACCGACGGTCCGCGCGTATTTCGTTTCTCCCCGGTATTGATGGAACGGACATCGATCAGGCGGGGGAAGGCATGAAGAAGGGAGGAGAAACGATGGCGATTCACGGGGACGTCGTCATTGGGATTGATATTGGAACGACAAGTACGAAAGCGGTCGTGTTTGACGGGCGGGGGAAGGTGCTGGCTTCTCACGCCGTCGACTATCCGATCATCCAGCCGCATCCGGGATTTGCCGAGCAGGATCCTGATGAGCTGTTTGCGGCGGTCATTCAAGCGGTCGGGGCGGTGACAGTCCGCTATGGTATCCGCCCAGAGCAGGTGAAAGCGATGGGCTTGAGCGCGGCGATGCACTCGATTATGGCGCTTGACGAGTCGGGGCGGCCGCTCACCCGTCTCCTCATCTGGGCCGACAACCGAAGCGTCGCCCAAGCGGAGCGGTTGTTGAAAGAGCAAAACGGGCTTGCCATTTATCGGCGGACGGGGACGCCGATCCATCCGATGTCGCCGTTATCGAAATTGCTTTGGCTCAAGGAGGAGCAGCCGGATGTATTTCAGCAAGCGCACTGGTTTGTGTCGGTGAAAGATTATGTGCTGTATCGCCTGTACGGTGACTATGTCGCTGACCATTCGATGGCATCGGCGACAGGGTTGTTTCAGTTGGACACGCTCGATTGGGATGAGGAGGCGCTCGCTCTTGTCGGGCTTCGCCGTGAACAATTGCCGCGCCTTGTGCCGGCGACACACGTGCTTAGCGGAATGAAAAAAGAGTGGGCGGAAAAAATGGGGGTGCCCCCTGACGTGCCCGTCGTCATCGGCGCGAGCGACGGCGTGCTCGCCAATGTCGGCGTTGGGGCGGTGCTCCCGGGTGAAGCGGCCATCACGATCGGAACGAGCGGGGCGGTGCGGACGATTGCCGCGACCCCGACGACGGACGAAAAAGGGCGGACGTTTTGTTATGCGTTGACGCCCGGCTATTGGGTCGTCGGCGGTCCGACGAACAACGGGGGCATTTTGCTTCGCTGGCTGCGCGATGAGTTCGGCGCCCAGGAGCGGGAAGTGGCGAAAAAGCTCGGAATGGATCCATACGATTTGTTGACGAAATACGCCGAACGTGTTCCGCCTGGATCCGAGGGGCTGGTGTTTTTGCCGTTTTTATCGGGCGAGCGGGCGCCGTATTGGAATGCGAATGCGCGCGGAACGTTTTTCGGCCTCGGCCTGCACCATAAGCGCGAGCATTTCATCCGTGCTGTCATGGAAGGCGTCTGCTTCAGCATTCTCTCTGTCGCCTTGGCCATTCGCGATGTCACGGGGCCGATGACGGAAATACGCGTCTCGGGCGGATTTGCCAAATCGCCGTTTTGGCGGCAAATGCTTTCTGATATGTTGGGCAAACCGCTCATCGTGCCGCAAACGCATGAAGCGTCGGCGTTAGGGGCGGCTGCGGTGGCGCTTTACGCGTTAGGCGAGCTGCCGTCGCTCGAAACGGTGAAAACGTGGATCGACACGACAGCCCGTCATGAACCGAAGGAAGAACATACGCTCATTTACGCTGAACTGTTTGATTTGTATGCCCGCTTGTATGAGCGGTTGAAAGAGGAGTTTAACATCATCGCCGCGTTTCAACGGCGGAATGGGGAAAAGGGGTCGGAAACGAAATCGGTTTAGCCCCATCATTGGCGGGCACTAAATCGATTTACCCCCTCTTTTTCTCTAAAAACGTGAAACCGCTTGCTTTTTTGCACTAAATCGATTTATCTCAAAACCAAGGAGGAGTGCATGATGGGAATTGCCATTGTTGTGGCCGCTATTATTGTCTTGTTATTGCTCATTACGGCGGCGAAAATGCATCCGTTTGTCGCCCTTATTTTAGTGTCCGTCGGCGTCGGGCTGGCGATGGGCATGCCGCTTATCGCGCCGTCGCCGGAAACGCCGGGCATCATCGATTCGATTAAAGCAGGGCTGGGCAATACGCTAGGCTTTTTAGCGATCGTCTTGGCTCTTGGGACGATGCTTGGCAAAATGATGGCTGAATCGGGCGGCGCTGAGCGCATTGCGAAAACGTTGATCGACCGCTTCGGCCAAAAACGCGTCCATTGGGCGATGATGGTCGTCGCCTTTTTAGTCGGGATTCCGGTCTTTTTCCAAGTCGGGTTTGTCTTGCTTATTCCGCTTGTTTTTACGATTGCGATGGAAACAGGCATTTCACTGGTCACGATCGGCATTCCGCTTGTCGCCGGTTTGTCTGTCGTGCACGGCCTTGTCCCGCCGCACCCGGCGGCGATGGCGGCAGTCGGCATTTTTAAGGCGGATGTCGGAAAAACGATTTTGTATTCGATCATTGTCGGCCTTCCGACGGCGATCATTGCTGGGCCGCTGTACGGCAAATGGATCGGCTCGCGCATGTATAAAAAAGTGCCGGCGGAAATCGCCGAACAGCTCGTGCAACATAAAGAAGCACGGGAGCTTCCAGGCTTCGGAAATACGCTGTTTACGATTTTGCTTCCCGTTATTTTGATGTTGATTGCTTCGATCGCCAACGTCACGCTTGATCAAAAGTCTGAAGCAGCGAAAGTGCTGCGCTTTATCGGCGACCCGATTGTGGCGCTGCTGATCGCTACGGTTTATTCGTTCTTCAGCCTTGGCTACGCCCGCGGCTTCAATCGCGACGCCGTGCTGAAGTTCGCCAATGACTGCCTTGGTCCGGTCGCGAACATCCTGCTTATCATCGGGGCGGGCGGTGCATTCAACAAAGTGCTTCTTGATTCCGGCATCGGCGAACAAATCGCTGAAGTGGCGAAACACTCGCACTTATCCCCGCTCCTGTTAGGTTGGGGCATCGCCGCTCTCATCCGCGTGGCGACCGGGTCAGCGACTGTGTCAATGATGACCGCCGCTGGCATTGTGGCGCCGATTGCGGCCACCATGCCGGGTACGAACGTGGAACTGCTCGTCTTGGCAACCGGAGCCGGATCCTTGATCTTGTCGCACGTCAACGACTCCGGCTTCTGGATGATCAAAGAGTATTTCGGCATGACCGTCAAAGAAACGCTCATGACATGGACGGCGATGGAGACGATTATTTCGGTGGTGGCGTTTGTCTTCATTTTGTTATTGAATATGGTCCTCTAGCCTTTCCAATGCAAGACGCCTGTTTTTTAGGAGAACGGGCGTCTTATTTTTATATGCCCTTTTGTCATATTTTATATTATAATTATGTAATAAAAAATTACATAAGGAGTGACGTCCATTGATTTTTGCGAGACGTGCGGCGCGAAAAACAAAGCGTGAATTGGATCAGCCTCGACATGAGGAAATGCAGGGAGGATCACAACAAATGGCAAGGCAAATTGTCGTGGCCGTCGATCAGCTCAAGGCGGCGATGGAACAGATGAAGATGGCGGCACTTTCGCTGAATGACATTTCCGATTCAAGCCGGAACAGTGCAGCAGAGCTGATGGATCACAGCGAAAAAACGGTGGAGTATACAGAAAAAGTGGCGAAAAAAATGCGGGCAATCGAGGAAGCGGCGAAAGACATTGCTGCCTCTTCAAACGACATTCATGCAAGCAGCCGGCAGTTTTCTGAACAATGGTTGCATTCATGGAATTCATTAGAAACGTTGCAAAAGGAAATTCGAGCATTGCGCTCCCAACATGAAACGTTGTTGAAACAAATGAATCACCTCGTTCATCATTCTCAACGCATCAATCAAATTATATCGGCGATCGGCGAGATTTCACAAAAAACGAAAATTTTGTCGCTCAACGCCAATATTGAAGCAGCCCGTGCTGGAGAACACGGGCGCGGGTTTGCGGTCGTCGCGCGCGAGATCGGCATGCTGGCGAGCCAAACGTCCGAAGCCGTCCAGCAAACGCAAGACATTTTGTCGCTTATTCAACGCGAAATCGCAGCGACGACCGATATCGTTCGCGAAGAAACAAAGCAAATCGATGTCGAAGAAAAAGAGATGGAAGCGATTATGGCGTTCCTTCATTCGTTGCAGCGGCAGCTGAATGATATGACGGACCTCGTCTCCTCTTCTGTCCAGTCGGCGTCTGGACAGTCGGACAGCGTGAAAGAAATCGCCGGCCTGCTTGAAGAAATCGTGCAATTGAGCCGGGAAAATCAACGGTTTGTCGAGCGAGTGACGGCGGATATGAACGAACAGCACGAGAGCGTCGGACAGATTTTGCGCATTAACGAAGCGTTGCAAAAGACAGCGGAGGAGCTGCAACAAATGATCGGGCGTGATTGGATGAGGGAAACGATTTCTGTCGATGATGCGGTGGTGAAAAACATGATTCAGAAACTATCCGCTTTGCTTCAGTCAGCTCCGTTGGAACAAATGGATGAGGCCATGCACCGACGAGTGTTGGACCAATTTTTATCCCAGAACGGAGAAATTGAGGCCGTCTGGTCGAATCGTCTTGATGGCACGTTTGTGTATTCGAACCCGCCAGCCGGATTGGTCAACGCCAAAGTCCGGTCGTGGTTTCAGGAAGCCAGCGGAGGAACAGTGTACGTTTCCGATCCGTATGTATCGGCATTGACGAAACATCTTTGTGTCACGGTGTCCGCTCCCATTACGGATCATAACGGTCAAATTGTCGGAGTCATCGGAGCGGATTTGGCGCTTTCGAAATGAAAGACGCCCTGAAAAGGCGCATGTGTGCCTTTTTGGGGTGTTTTTTGTTTTTAGGAGCGATCAATTGGTTTAGAAATAATGGTGTATACTCTTTTGTGATAATAAATATAACAAAATATGTAATAAAATGTGACAATATTGTTGAATCAATTATATCTAGGCCTTACACTGCTAATCAAGAACACATCCTCAAGATGGTTTACACAAAATGGATATCACTCATCACCTTTGAGGAACAAGGGAGGGAGGCCGCTTTGCTAGATGAACGAGGTATAGGGACTCATTGATTTTAGAAGTGAATAGGGGGGAAGGGTGTCCGAATGAAACCAACATTCATGCGGAAATTATGGTTGCTTTTATGCATCAGCGTTTTTGCCCTTGGGGGATGTGCGGCGTCATCAGCTGTTGATCAAGCAAAAAACGAAAACAAAAAGGATTCGTCTTCGGCTAGTAAAGAAGGCGATACGGTCAAAGTAGGGATTCTCCACTCACTGAGCGGAACGATGGCCATCAGTGAAGTGTCGCTGCGCGATGCCGAGTTAATGGCGATCGAGGAAATCAATGCATCCGGGGGGCTGCTCGGCAAGAAAATTGAACCGGTTGTGGAAGATGGGGCGTCGGACTGGCCGACGTTTGCCGAAAAGGCGAAAAAACTGCTGCAAAAAGATCAAGTGGCCGTCATTTTTGGCGGTTGGACATCGGCGAGCCGCAAAGCGATGCTTCCGGTTGTGGAGCAAAACAATGGGCTGCTTTGGTATCCGGTGCAATATGAAGGGATGGAGTCGTCGCCGAACATCTTTTACACCGGGGCGACGACGAATCAACAAATCGTTCCGGCGGTCAGCTGGCTCTTGAAAAACCGCGGCAAAACGTTTTTCTTGCTCGGGTCGGATTACGTCTTTCCGCGGACAGCCAACAAAATCATCAAGGCTCAGCTGAAGGCCGAAGGCGGGCAAGTGGTCGGGGAAGAATATACGCCGCTCGGCCATACCGATTATAGCACCATTATCAGCAAAATCAAACAAGTGAAACCGGCTGTCGTCTTCAATACGCTCAACGGCGATAGCAATGTCGCCTTTTTCAAACAGTTGAAAGACGCTGGCATCACACCGAAAGACGTGACGGTGATGTCCGTCAGCATCGCAGAAGAAGAAATCCGCGGGATCGGGCCGGATGTGTTGGCCGGTCATTTGGCTGTGTGGAACTATTTCCAGACGACCGATACACCGGAGAATAAGGCATTTGTACAAAAGTATAAAGAAAAGTATGGACAAGACCGCGTGACTGATGACCCGATTGAAGCGGCGTATACGGCAGTTCATTTATGGGCCGAAGCGGTGAAAAAAGCCGGTTCCTTTGATGTTGATCAAGTGAAAAAAGCGGCGGCCGGCCTTGAATACAAGGCGCCGGAAGGAACGGTGAAAATTGACGGGGAAACGCAGCATCTATGGAAAACGGTGCGCATTGGCGAAATCCAAGCGGACGGACAATTCAAAGAGTTATGGAATTCCGGCCAGCCGGTGAAGCCAGATCCGTATTTAAAGAGCTACCCATGGGCGAAAGGATTAAGTGAATAGTTCACTTGGAAGGAAGGGATTTCCTTCCTTCTCGCCCAGCGGACATGAGAGGGGGGATGGCGATGTTCATTGACCAATTATTCAACGGGCTGAGCGTCGGTTCGATTTTGCTTTTGATTGCCATTGGGTTGGCGATCACGTTCGGGCTGATGGGTGTCATCAATATGGCGCACGGTGAACTGATGATGGTCGGAGCGTATACGACCTATGTCATCCAGCGATGGTTCACTAGCCATATGCCGCACTCGGCAGGGCTGTATTTTGTCGCCGCCATTCCATTGTCATTTTTGGCCGCCGCTCTGCTTGGATGGGGGTTGGAAAAAAGTTTGATCCGCCATTTGTATCGCCGTCCGTTGGACAGTTTGTTGGCTACATGGGGGATCAGTTTGATTTTGCAACAGACCGCCCGCCTTATCTTTGGGGCGCCCAACGTGGCGGTTGTGCCGCCAAGCTGGCTGGATGGCGGAATCCGCTTGTTTGGGGCAGTGTTTCCGTATAAACGGTTGTTTCTTCTTTGCCTTGTGTTGGCGATCGTTTTCTTTCTCTATATGTATTTAATGAAAACACGAGCTGGCCGACGCATTCAAGCCGTCACCATGAACCGGTCGATGGCGGCCTGCCTCGGCATTGCCACGCAAAAGGTCGATGCTTACTCGTTTGCCATCGGTTCAGGGTTGGCGGGGGTGGCGGGATGCGCGTTGACCTTGCTTGGGCCGATCGGGCCGACGATCGGCACATACTATATTGTCGATGCGTTTATGGTCGTCATTTTAGGGGGAGTGGGAAAACTGGCCGGGACGCTGCTGGGGGCATTTGGCATTGGTTTGATTTCGACGTTCGTCGAATATTCCACAAGCGCCACCATTGCCAAAGTCATTGTGTTCGTTTTGATTATTGCTTTCTTGCAATGGAAACCATCCGGTCTTCTTAGCGTGAGAACGCGGTCGCTCGATTGAGGGGGGAGCATGGTGAACAAACGTTGGGGATACTGGCTGTTTTTTGCCGCCTTGTTTCTTGCGCCGTTTTATTTGACCGAGTTCCGCTTGTCCCTGCTCGGCAAATTTCTTTGCTTTGCCATCGTGGCGGTCGGCATCTCCCTCATTTGGGGCTATACCGGCATTTTGAGCCTCGGCCATGGGGTGTACTTCGGGTTAGGCGCTTATTGCATGGCGATGTATTTGAAGCTCGAAGCTTCGCAAGGGCATTTGCCTGATTTTATGGAATGGAGCGGCGTGCGCGAACTGCCGTGGTTTTGGAAGCCGTTTGCGCATCCTATGGTGGCCATCGCCGCCGCGATCGCTCTTCCTACGTTGCTCGCTGCGCTATTAAGCTATTTAACGTTTAAAAATCGGATTAAAGGTGTCTATTTTTCTCTCCTTTCCCAGGCGGTTGTTGTCGTGTTTGTTACGTTGTTTATCGGCAAGCAAGAATGGACAGGCGGAACGAACGGTTTGACCAATTTTTCGACCGTGTTTGGTTTTTCGCTGTCATCGCCGCTCACCCAAATCGTTTTGTATTGGCTGACAACGGCCTGTCTCGCTCTCATTTTCGTCGCGGCGCGCCGCTTGACGTCCGGACGGTTGGGGAAGGTGCTCATCGCGATTCGCGACGCGGAAAACCGGGTTCGTTTTTTAGGATTCAATCCGACCGTCTATAAAGTGTTTGTGTATAGTTTGTCAGCAGCCTTTGCCGGGGTGGCTGGGCGTTGTTTGTCCTGCAAGTCGGGCTCATTTCCCCGGAGATGATGGGGATTATTCCTTCGATCGAAATGGTGTTATGGGCCGCTGTCGGCGGACGCCAATCGCTCATGGGCGCGATCATTGGCGCGGTTGTCATGAACACGGCGAAAAGCTTTTTAAGCGAAAATTATCCGGATCTATGGCTGCTTTTGTTAGGCGCGCTGTTTGTCGTTGTCGTGTTATTGGTTCCGAAAGGATTGGCGGGCATTTATGAATCGCTCGTTGCCGTTCGCATCAAAGCAAAAAGGGGGCATGAACGTGAAGCCCGTGTTGATGTGTCGTGACGTCGTCGTTGACTTCGATGGATTTCGTGCTTTGCAAGGTGTTGATCTCGCGGTTTACCCTCATGAAGTGCGGTTTTTGATCGGCCCGAACGGAGCGGGGAAAACGACGCTGCTCGATGTCATTTGCGGACGGACGAGAGCGACGGACGGCCGAGTGCTGTTTTTCTCCCATGACATCACGAAACGGCCCGAATATGAAATTGTGCAAATGGGGATCGCCCGGAAGTTTCAAAGCCCTTCCATTTTTCCATTTTTGACGGTATGGGAAAATATGGAGTTGGCCATGCGACAAGACCGGCGTCTGCGTTCTGTTTTGCGGGCGAAGCGGACCGGAGAAGAGGAAGAGATCATGGCAGCACAACTAGAGAGAATTGGATTGCTTGATGAACGTCATCGCTTAGCGGGCACCCTGTCTCATGGCCAAAAGCAGTGGTTGGAAATTGGCATGCAGCTGATTCAGCGCCCGCAACTTCTCTTATTGGATGAGCCGATTGCCGGCATGAGCGCGGCGGAACGGGAGCGCACGGGGGAATGGCTGCACGAAATCGCCAAACATTGTGCGGTGATCATTGTGGAGCATGATATGGACTTTGTCCGCCGTTATTCGAAGCAAGTGACGGTCATGCATGAAGGAAAAGTATTGTGCGAAGGCTCGATTGATGAGGTGCAGCAAAACGAACAAGTCATCGATGTGTATCTTGGAAGGAGGAAAAACGCGTGTTATGCCTCCGGAATGTAACCGCTGGCTATGACGAAAGCGTTGTGCTCGATCAAGTTTGCATGGACATTCCTCTCAGCCGGGTGACGGCGGTGTTGGGCAGAAACGGAGTCGGCAAAACGACGTTGATGAAAACGATCATCGGGTTGATTCGCCCGATGTCAGGCGTGATCGAATGGGAAGGAGAAGATATCACGCGATGGCCGCCGGAGCGTCGGGCGCGGGCAGGGATCGGCTATGTGCCGCAAGGGAGGGAAATTTTCTCCGCGCTGACAGTGGAAGAAAATATCCTTCTCGGGTTGGAAGCGCAAGCCGAGAACGTCCGTCCTCAACCGATCCTTGAGGAAATGTATGCATTATTTCCAGTATTAAAAGAGATGCGCCAGCGAAAGGGAGGGGATTTAAGCGGCGGACAGCAGCAACAGCTGGCCATCGCCCGCGCGTTGGCCGGCCGGCCGAAACTGCTCTTGCTTGATGAACCGATGGAAGGCATTCAGCCCTCGATCGTTGCGTTGATTCATGATGTGATTATGAAAATCGCCGAAGAAAAACAGGTTGGCATCGTATTGGTCGAACATAACGTGGAGCTGGCGTTTTCTTGTGCCGATCGTTTCTATATTTTGGATCGCGGCACTGTCGTGGCGAAGGGGGATGTCGATGGGGCTGATTTGACTTATATTCAATCGTTTCTTGCTGTTTAAGCAGCAGACAGCGGTGTTAGTGAATGAGAGATTTCTTGAACCTGCGAGTATAGGTGGGAGCATTCAATGAGGGGGAAGAGATGAGTGAAACTGACTCCGCGCGAACAGGAAAAGCTGTTGATAGTCGTGGCCGCCGATTTGGCGCGCCGCCGGAAAGAACGAGGATTGAAACTGAATTATCCGGAAGCGGTGGCGCTCATTACGTATGAGCTGTTGGAAGGAGCCCGCGACGGGCGGACGGTGGCGGAGTTGATGCAATACGGCGCGACGATTTTGACACGCGATGATGTGATGGAAGGCGTCGCTGACATGATCGACGAGATTCAAGTCGAGGCGACGTTTCCGGACGGCACGAAACTCGTCACTGTCCACCAGCCGATCCGGTCGTAACGGCGCTGGATGATTTCATGACTGCGGACAGAGGAGTGATGATATGATCCCAGGAGAATACCGATTGCGTGAGGAACCGGTTGTGTGCAATCGACAAAAATCGGCCACGAAACTGACGGTTGTAAACCGCGGCGATCGCCCGGTGCAAGTCGGTTCCCATTTTCACTTTTTTGAAGTCAACTCGTTTCTTGAATTTGACCGGCAGTCGGCGTACGGAAAACATTTGAACATCCCTGCAGGGACAGCGGTCCGTTTTGAACCCGGGGATGCGAAGCAAGTGGAGCTCGTCCCGTTCTCCGGCGAGCGCCGGGTGTACGGATTAAACAATATGGTCAACGGTCCGCTTGATGACAACGGGAAGGGGGGAGTAAGAGAATGAGTTTTTCCATGTCAAGACGGCAATACGCGGATATGTTTGGGCCGACGACTGGGGACTGCATCCGGTTGGCGGATACTGACTTATGGATTGAAATTGAGCATGACTATACGGTTTACGGCGATGAAGTGAAATTCGGCGGCGGGAAGGTGATTCGCGACGGGATGGGGCAACATCCGCTCGCAACCCGCAACGAAGCGGTCGATTTAGTGCTGACGAATGCCGTCATCGTTGATTACACCGGCATTTACAAAGCCGATATCGGGATCAAAGATGGAAACATCGCCGCCATCGGCAAGGCTGGGAATCCGCTGTTAATGGATGGCGTCAATATTGTCATCGGCGCCTCAACGGAAGTGATCGCGGCGGAAGGAAAAATCGTGACAGCCGGCGGGGTCGACGCCCATATCCATTTCATTTGCCCGCAGCAAATCGAAACCGCTCTGTCATCGGGCATTACGACGATGATCGGCGGCGGGACCGGGCCGGCGACCGGAACGAATGCCACGACGTGCACGCCGGGAGAGTGGAACATTTACCGGATGCTTGAAGCCGCCGAAGCGTTCCCGATGAATATCGGTTTTTTAGGAAAAGGCAACGCATCGGCGAAAGAGCCGATCGCTGAGCAAGTCCGCGCCGGAGCGATTGGACTCAAACTTCATGAAGACTGGGGAACGACGGCGGCGGCGATTGATGCGTGCTTGCGAGTGGCGGATGAGTACGATGTGCAAGTCGCCATTCATACCGATACATTGAATGAAGGCGGGTTTGTCGAGCATACACTGAAGGCCATTAACGGGCGCGTCATTCATACATATCATACGGAAGGAGCCGGAGGGGGGCATGCGCCCGATATTATGAAAGTCGCCAGCTTCCCGAACATTTTGCCTTCTTCCACGAATCCGACGCGGCCGTATACGAAAAACACGGTTGATGAGCATTTAGATATGTTAATGGTGTGCCATCATTTAGATCCGTCCGTTCCGGAAGACATTGCCTTTGCCGATTCGCGCATCCGCAAAGAAACGATCGCTGCTGAAGATATTTTGCACGACATCGGCGCCTTCAGCATGATCAGTTCCGACTCGCAAGCGATGGGGCGCGTCGGTGAAGTCATTTTACGCACGTGGCAAACGGCCGACAAAATGAAAAAACAGTTTGGCCGCTTGCCGGAGGAAACGGGGCGGGGCGATAATGTCCGCGTCAAACGGTATGTAGCCAAATACACGATCAATCCAGCCATTACGCATGGGATTGCCGAATATGTCGGCTCGGTGGAAGTCGGAAAATTCGCGGATTTGGTCGTTTGGCATCCCGCTTTTTTCGGGGTCAAGCCTGAGCTCGTCATCAAAGGCGGGATGATCGCCTACAGCGTGATGGGCGACCCGAACGCCAGCATTCCGACGCCGCAGCCCGCGCTGTACCGCCCGATGTTCGCCAGCTATGGCGCCGCCATCGCGAAAACGTCCATCACCTTTTTATCCAAAGCGGCGTTCGAGCGCGGCATTCCTGACAAGCTGGGGCTGCACAAAATCGTCAAACCGGTTGGAAACATTCGCTCGTTGACGAAACACGATATGGTATTCAACAACGCCATGCCCCAAATCGATGTCGATCCGCAGACGTATGAAGTGAAGGTCGACGGGCGGCTCATGACGTGCGAGCCGGCCGAAGTGGTGGCCATGGCGCAACGATATTTTCTTTTTTGAGGTGATGATGATGATTATTGAAACGATTATCGGCAATATTCAAACCCTCCCTTCTCTCCCCCCGCACATCGAACGGGTGTACATGGCAAGCGACGATTTAGTGAAACGAATCCAGCGGGTCGTGACCGATCACGGGCGGGAACTTGGCATTCGCCTAAAGGAAGCTAAAGAATTGGCGGATGGAGATGTATTGTGGATGGATGACCATAACGCGATCGTTGTTTCCGTTCTTCCCGAGGATTTGCTTGTTATAAAGCCGGTTTCGTTGAAACAAATGGGGGAGATCGCTCATCAGCTCGGCAACCGCCATTTGCCCGCCCAATTCGAGGAAGGGGAAATGCTCGTCCAATATGACTATTTAGTCGAAGAGCTGCTTCAGCAGCTCGCCATCCCGTACAAGCGGGAAAAACGGAAAGTAAAACAAGCGTTTCGCCATATCGGCCACCGCCATGACTGACCAACAGCTGTTGTGGCTGCTGCAGCTCTCAGATTCGAATTTTCCGTCTGGAGCATTTTCCCATTCCTTTGGGTTTGAAACATACATGTACAATGAACAAATTTGCGATGCCAAAACGTTTCGTGAAGCGCTTGTCGTTTATATCCAGACCCAGCTGACGTATACGGATGGATTAGCGTGCCGGATCGCCTATGAGCAGTTGGAAGCCAACAGCATGGAAGGACTGCAGCGGCTGAACGAAACGCTGTTTGCCCTCTGCCTGGCGAAGGAAACGCGAGAAGGAACGAGAATGATGGGCGAGCGCTTATGGAAACTGTGCTGCGACATTTACGGAGTCGATGAATTGGATGAGATCGTGCAAACGACGCGGTCCATTCATCCGACCATTGTGTTTGCGGCGGTTGGCCGCAAAATCGAAGCGTCGAAACGAACGACTGTGTTGACATATTTGTTTACCGCCGTACAAACGATGGTGCAAAACGCGGTCCGAGGCATTCCCCTCGGCCAAACGGACGGGCAAAAGCTGCTCGTCATGGTGCAGCCATATTTGATTCATGCCGCAAGCATCATCGAGGCGCTCGACGAAGAGGAGCTCGGGACGGCAGCCGTTGGTCTGGAAATCGCGCAAATGCAACATGAACGCCTTCCCGTCCGGTTGTTTATGTCGTAATGTTGGACAAACAAAACAGCGCCTATTTAGGTTTGAATGGAAAACGAAGAAGGGGGAATATCATGATGGAACCCGTACGAATCGGCATCGGCGGCCCGGTCGGCGCCGGCAAAACGATGCTTGTCGAGAAGCTGACACGGGCGATGCATCGCCGTTTTAGCATTGCCGTCATCACGAACGATATTTATACAAAAGAAGACGCTCAGTTTTTAATCAAACATAGCGTCTTGCCGGAAGATCGGATTATCGGCGTCGAAACGGGGGGATGCCCGCATACGGCCATTCGCGAAGACGCATCGATGAATTTTGCCGCCATCGACGAGTTGAAGCGGCGCCATCCAGATGTGGAACTCATTTTGATCGAGAGCGGCGGCGATAACTTGGCGGCGACCTTCAGCCCGGAGTTGGTTGATTTCTCCATTTACGTCATCGACGTCGCCCAAGGGGAGAAAATTCCGCGCAAAGGCGGGCAAGGGATGATTAAGTCGGATTTGCTCGTGATTAATAAGATTGATTTGGCTCCTTACGTCGGCGCCAGCTTGGAAGTGATGGAGCGGGACGCCAAAGCGGCGCGAGGGGCGAAACCGGTCATTTTTACGAATTTAAAAGAAGAGATTGGTCTTTTTGACGTTGTGGATTGGATCGAAAAACAGGTGCTGCTGGCAGGGCTGGAAGAATGAGCTGGACGGGGCGTTTGCGATGTACAGCGGTCGTGAAAAACGGCCGCACCGTCATTTCTGACAGCTATAATGAAGGAGCGCTGAAACTGATGCGCCCTGTTTATCTCAACTCAACTTATCCGACGTTATATCTTGTCCACGTTGGCGGCGGGTATGTCGACGGAGATTCATATGATATGGAAATCTCCCTCGAGCCCAGCGCCCGGTTGATGGTGACGACTCAGTCCGCGGCGAAAATCTACAAAACTCCTTCAACACCTGTAAGGCAGTATACACGATTTTCACTTGGGGAGCAAAGCGTACTCGAATATTTTCCCGACCCGACGATCGCTTATGAGCATGCGCGGTTTGTTCAAGAAACGACGGTGTACATCACGTCAAGCTCCACGGTCGTTTATGGCGAAATCATCACGCCTGGATGGTCGGAAAGCGGCGAGCTGTTCCGCTATGATTGGATTCGCTCGAAACTGAAGGTGTATCAAGACGAGGCGCTCGTTCTGTTTGATCATCTGTACTTGGATTCGCGGCAGCACTTAACGAGCATGCTGCAGCTTGGCGGCTATACGCATGTCGGATCATTCGTGGCTCTTTCTCCGTTCATCACAAAGGAAGTGTTAGAACAGTTCAACCAATTCATGGAAGAGATGCCGAAAGAGGTTCGCTGCGGTTTTTCAGCGGCAGCCGTTCCAGGCTTTTCTGTACGTATATTGGCGTATGAAACATCGGCCATCGAAGCGATATTCCAACGCGTCCAACAGTTTATTCGCCAACAATGCGGTGAGAAAGCGCCAGTCTGCTGGAGGAAATATTGATAAGGGAAAGGATGAAGACAATGGGAACGATATGGCCTGTACTCTTGTTTGGATTGCTGCTGGGAATGAAGCATGCGACGGAACCGGATCATGTCATTGCCGTTTCGACCATCGCCAGCCGGACGAAAAAACTGTCCCTTTCATCGCTGGCCGGCATGTTTTGGGGAATCGGCCATACGTTGACGCTGCTCGTTGTCGGGATGGCGATGATCGCCTTTGAGCGGCAAATTCCTGAACAGATTGCTTCTTACCTTGAAATGGGCGTCGGCATCATGATCGTCATGTTAGGAATCGCCAGTTTTCGTTCGACAATGAGGCTGGATCATCATGGCCATGGCGATATTCATCATTTACATATCAAATCGACATTGATCGGCATTGTCCATGGTTTGGCCGGAAGCGCGGGAATGGTGTTGTTGACGATGACGACGGTCAAAGGAACTTGGATGGCGCTTTCCTTTATTTTGATTTTTGGTTTAGGGACGGTCATTGGCATGATGTTATTCACGACATTCCTTGGCGTTCCGTTCGTTTGGATGAAAGCGAAACAGCAAGTCATGAACCAATGGATGGTGAAAACCGTTTCCCTCATCAGCATCGCCTATGGGGTCTATTACATTTATCATATCGCCATCGAAATTTGACACTCCTCACGGCTAGCGTCATAGGTGGAGGAGTGTTCAAAAAATTGAAAGAAGCACCGGTCTTGGGAGAAGGCCGGTGCTTCTTTTCCAATACGGCGTCATCATCACATCGTGTCACGCCAGTGGTTTCACCAGCAATAACTCATCCCGAATTGGAATGCCGTCAGGACTTGTTTTCGGAATGCTTGGCTTGATTCGCCGCGCCTTGTCGACAGCGTTGGGAAAGACGTTCACAATTTGGTAGCCGCGCTTCTGATAGAAACGAAGCGCATGCAAGTTGTCGTTGGTAGTGATCAGTTGAACAGCGGTGCACCTTTGTTGTCTCGCCCATGTCTCTGCCTCATGCAAAAGGGCGCTGCCGATGCCGCGGTTTTCTACTAGGCTGTCTAATGAGATGATCTCGCATTCGTTTCCGCGAATGAGGAACGTAATGAGCCCGATGATCCGCTGTCCATTCTCGACAGAAGCAAATCCATCCAGTTCGCTGCAGTTATAGATGCCGGTCGAGACAACCATTTGCGGACTTCCCCAATGGTCAGTGAAAAACTGGTTGACCATGGCGCGGTTCAATTGTTTGATTGGAACGATGTTCAAGGCGGTCCTCCTCCTGTACAGACGTTGATTTTTGATCACCCTAGAATAAGAGCTTTACTTCCATACGTGAGTGTAACTGGGAATAAATCGGTGCTTTTCTACCCCCATCCTCCTCTGTGTCAAAGGGCCGAGTCTTTTTGCATCATCGTTCGTTGAAACGATTGAAAAACAGCAAAGGAAATGAATGTTAGCACAATCCCTGCCATATATGGCAAACTGGACTTTAAGGTAAACAGCCAGCCGGCGATCGCCGGGCCGCCAATGCGGCCGAGCGAATCGAACGAGGATAAGACGCCTGTTGCGCTTCCTTGGCCATCGGTCGTATGTTTCGTTAACAAGGCGGAGACACATGGGCGAATAACGCCGTTTCCAATGCCGAAAATCGTTAAATAGAGCGCGGCTGTCCAAAAGCTGTGAACGAATAAAATGAGAAAAAAGCCAACTGCTGACAGGAACAGCCCGAAACGAATGACAGCGCCTTCCCCGAATGAGCGGATCAGTTTTCCAAGCAGCCCCCCTTGAACGACGGCTCCTGCAAGCCCCATGATCATAAAGATGTAGCCAAGTTCCGTCGACGAAAGCCCCGCTCGTTCAGCGGCAAAATAGGCGAACGTCGCTTCAAGTCCAGCGAGGGAAAACGTGACGATGAGCTGCAACATGTATAGGCGGGCCAAAGGGCTTCGAAGAGCAGCCGTGAGCGATGGCCGTTTCCCCTGTGTGTTCGCTCGTTTTTCTCTCGGAAGCGATTCATGCAAGAAAACGAAAACGAATATAGCTGTCAGGAGTGCCAAACTTCCTGCTATCCAAAACGGAGCGGTCAAGCTCGTTTTGGAAAATATGCCGCCGATTCCGGGTCCGAAAATAAATCCAAGCCCAACGGCCGCTCCAATGATGCCCATTCCTTTGCCCCGGTCTTCTTCGGTTGTCACATCTGCGACATATGCCATAGCGGTCGGCATCGTGGCGGCGGATAAACATCCCCCGATGATGCGAGCGGCAAACAACATCCAAAGTGTTGTGGCGGCGGCGAGCAAGAAAAACGAAAGGGCCAAACCAAAAATGCCGACAAGCAACATCGGTTTTCGTCCATATCGGTCCGATAATTTCCCCCACATCGGCGCAAATAAAAATTGCATGAGCGAATAAACGGCCATTAGCCAACCGAGTTGTGTTGGAGTCGCGCCGATTTTTTCTGCGTAAAACGGAAGGACGGGAATGATGATGCCAAACCCGGCCATGACCAAAAACATCACGAGAAACAAAAGCGATAAATCGCGACGATTGCTCATGATCATCATCTCCACGATATGGTTTGCCTCTTTCATCATAATGGAAAGACAGGCATTTTTCAAAGCGGATCATGCCTCGCTTGGCCATTCCGACGAGGCCTGGGGATCACTCCCGAATGTCATCCACAAACCATTTCCCTTCATCCCCATTGACAATGGAAGCGGTTTTCGCGAGACTGAAGGTAAACGGCAAACGGTTCGGCAAACAATGAAGTGGACTTTGGACCGGCATCCGCCAAGGGTGCGAAACGACAAACACGCATGGGAGAGAATGGTGCATGATGACCAAAAACGAAATCCAAAAGTGGGTAAAGGAATTCCCGCTGCTTGAAATGATCATGGCGGCCGAAGAGGTGTTTTGGCGCAATCCAAAATATCACGCGTTTGCGCAAGCTATTCAAACGATTCCTTTACGCGAGCGCGATGTCAAGGAGGCCGAAGAGCGATTGCGCCGCTTTGCCCCCTACATCGCGAAGGCATTTCCCGAGACGCGAACGGCCCACGGTATCATCGAATCCCCTTTAGTGAGGATTCCGAACATGAAACAGCGTTTGGAAAAGATGTTTCAGACCAACATTGAAGGGGAGCTGTTGCTGAAATGTGACAGCCATCTTCCCATCTCCGGATCGATCAAGGCGAGAGGGGGAATCTACGAGGTTCTGAAACATGCGGAAGACCTCGCGCTGGCAAACCATATGATCACCATGGGGGACGACTATGCGGTGATGGATAGCAAGGAATTCAGACAGTTCTTTTCCCGCTATTCGCTTGTCGTTGGTTCGACGGGAAATTTAGGCTTGAGTATCGGCATCATCGGAGCGAAGCTTGGGTTCCGCGTTACCGTTCATATGTCAGCCGATGCGAAACAATGGAAAAAAGACTTGTTGCGAAGCAAAGGGGTTGCGGTTGTCGAACATCTCACCGACTACAACAACGTGGTGGAAGAGGCGAGAAGACGGTCCGCCGAGGATCCAACGTCGTATTTTATCGATGACGAGAACTCGATCCATCTGTTTTTAGGCTATGCGGTGGCGGCGTTTCGGCTGAAAAAGCAATTAGAGGATATGAACATCACGGTTGATGAAAACCACCCGCTCTTTGTATATCTTCCTTGCGGCGTCGGCGGCGGTCCGGGTGGGGTGACGTTTGGCCTGAAGCTCGTGTACGGTGATCATGTCCATTGCTTTTTCGCTGAACCGACGCATTCGCCTTGCATGCTGCTTGGGTTGATGACAGGACAGCACGACCGTGTGTCGGTGCAAGATTTTGGCCTCGATAACAAGACGGAAGCTGACGGGCTGGCGGTGGGCCGGCCGTCGCGGTTGGTGGGGAACATGCTTGAGAACGTCATCAGCGGCGTCTATACGGTGGACGATTCGACGCTTTACCGCTTGCTCGCGGCCATGGCTGATGCAGAAGGAATCTATTTAGAGCCGTCCGCATTGGCGGGAGTGGAGGGGCCTGTTCGGTTGTTTCGCGATTCGGCGGGACAAACGTATGTAGAGGAAAACGATTTGAAAGAAAAAATGAAAAACGCCGTCCATATTTGCTGGGCTACCGGCGGAAGCATGGTGCCAAAGGATGTGATGGACGCTTACTATCGGGAAGGCGTGCGGATTGAAACCATGACAGGCAACCGTTTTTCCGGAGGGCGATAAGACCCCGCCATTCGATGGAGTTTTGAAACGAATGCATAAAGTGTTGGAGGGATTCGATGAAAACCGAAAAAGAAAAGATGTTGGCGGGGCAATGGTACAACCCCGCCGACCCGGAGCTCGTCAAGGAGCGGGAGCGGGCGCGGCGGCTCGTTCGTTTGTATAATGAAACCGCCAACGCGGTCGTTGGCGGGAAACCCGGGGAAAGTGATCAAATGGATTAACTAGCCAAAGGAAGTGCGGCCCGCATCAAAGCATGTGCGGGGCTGTATCCCCCTTCTTCGTTACGCCCACTGCACCGCCACCGCCCGAACGGGCGAACCGTCGCAGCCAGGCAAGGAAAGGGGGAGGGCAATAATATACGGGTCATCAAAATCGATTCGCTCGAAGTTCACGAAATTTTCCCCAATCACCCCGTTGGCGCCAAGAATAAGCTCGTGAGCGTGGAACGAGGAGCCGTCCGGCGGGTCGATGTTCAGGGCATCGATCAAAAACGTGCGAACACCTCGTTCGAGCATCGCTTCAATCACATCCGGCGCGACGTACGGATGGCGGAAATACCGCTTTGTTCCGGCGTATTGCGACCAGCCGGTATGAAACAACACAATGGTTCCCGGCGACAGCTTCGGGATATACGGAGCGGCATCGGCCATCGTCACCGCTTCGCCTTCCGCTTTCCCCGTGGCATCGATCACGACGCCGCGGCCAAGAAAATAGGTGAGCGGCACGTCATCGAGCCGCCAACCGTGTTCGCAAAAGTGAAACGGCGCATCCACATGCGTGCCGCTATGCGACCCAAGCACAAGGCGGCTGACGTGATAGCCGTCTTGGGCGAACGTCGCTGCCGGTTCGATTTTAGGCTTCGGATCCCCCGGGTACACCGGAGTTTGGGCCGTGATCGGCATGGTGAGGTCGATGAGTGTTTTGATGTTCATTTTCTTGACATTCCCTCCAAATCCATTGTCGGTAAAGGTCGATTCGTCGTTCGTCCATCATGGTGTAAAAGTGTTTCTTTAACGCTTGGCGTTGGTTTTGATCGATCATGGCGTGTACGAGCTCTTCCCGTCCGTTCATGTTGGCTGCGGCTATTTTCCTTCCGTCCGGCCCGTAAATAGAGGATAAACCAAAGAAATGGAAAGAAGAAGACCATCCAATTTGATTGCATGCCGCCACATAAATCGTGTTATCGATCGCTCGTGCCATGGCGAATTTTTGAAACGGTGCATGAAATGGAGATTCCCAAGCACATGGAACGAGAAGAAGCTCGGCTCCATGGACGGCTAGGTATCTTGCTAGTTCCGGAAAAGCCAAGTCCCAACAAATCATCAAACCGATGCGGCCAAGGTCGGTATCCGCCAGCACTGGCTCGGCTCCTTTGGAAAACCAGGCTTTTTCAAAAGGAGTCAAATGGATTTTTCGGTAATTGCCGATACATTGTCCATTAGGATCGATCAACATAAGAGAGTTGTATAGATTTCCTGTATGGTCTTTTTCAACGTACCCGTAGGCAAGATACAATTGAAATGTTTGGGCAAGTTGGCTCATGTGTTGGAACGTAGAGCCGTCCCATGTCTGGGCCGCCTCTTTTAGCATTTCTGACAGTACGTAACCAGTGGTGCAAAGTTCCGGGAACAGAAGAAGGCGGACATTAGGGAACTTTCGTTTGCACTCATTGATGATAGCTTCCATTTTAGCCAAGTTGGCGTCAATGTCGCCGTTCGCCGGCGTCATCTGCGCCAACGCGATGTCAAACGATCTGTTCATATCATCCCTCCAAGTGAGTGGGAGATTCAAGCTCGACCGTATTCGTGCTCGCAGATATTTGTTTTGTCCATTTCATCAACCCCCAATAAACAGCTCCCGATAAAAGAAACGTCAGCATGGTGGAGCCGACGGTAAGCGGATGAATGTACGTAAAATAATAGGCGAAGACAGCTCCAACGATATAGGTGATGTAGGCGGCGATGTTGACTCCTTTTTGATAACGATATTGACCTTTTGTATCGTACAAAATATCTTCTGCGTCGTATACCCCTTTTTTGATCAAAAAATAATCAACGAGCACAATCGCAAACACAGGAATGAACAACGTGGCAATCAGCATAATGAAGTTAAAGAAATGGGACATCAGTACTTCTTTCAGCAAGGCGCCAAGCGTGCAAATCACTCCCATGATCAATGTCGGTTTCCAAAAGCCTGCGCGCGGGAAGACGTTCATAAACGACATCGTGGCGCTATATAATGCCATGACATTGGTCGAGAGTACAGAAAAGAAAACGACGATGGATGCGATCAATCCAAACCCGTAAGCCGCAAGGAGAATGGTGGGATCATAAGTCCGTTCCATGTTCGAGGCGATGCTGAAGCCGCTGACGACGGCCCCAAGTCCCATCGCGACAATGGAAGCGACAAGATAGCCAAAATACGTTCCCCAAAACCCGCTTGTTTCTGAGCGGCAGTTGCGGTTGAAATCGCAAACCGTCGACATCCAAGAAAAAGCGGTGGCGATGACGATGTCAAAGGCGATAATCGTGGTGATGGATGGATGTTCGCTCAATTTCATTTCGACTAGTGTCGAAATGTCATAAGTCGTAAAAATTTTATAAAAAACAAGGAAAGATAAAATCAACATGGCAATCGATATATATTTTTCGATTCGTTCCACCCCTCGGTGGCCAAAAATCGTAATGATCACAACAAGAAGTTCCGTCAAAATGACAAATAGGTTGATATTGTTGTATCCAGTGGCGTAATGGACGGCGTAATTCAGACTAAGCCCAGCCATATAGGCTTGAATCCAGCTCCAGCCGATTAAAATGATCGTGTTGACAAGCGCGGGGAGGATGGCGCCTTTTTGTCCAAAGGCCGCTCTTGTGATCACCATTGTAGGGAGACCGGTGCGGATGCCGATGTTTCCGGTAAGGGCGAGCGGAATGGCGCCGATCGCCGAACCGACAATAATCGCCAGCATGGCGTTGGAGAAGGAAATGTCAGGAACAAACATCATTCCCGTCATGACCGTCGTAATCACAACATTCGCCGCAATCCAAAGAGTAAACGTGCTAAAAAAGTTCATGCTCCGTTCGTTCATCGGGGTCGGCCGAATATCATCATGACCCAACCGTTCTGTCCATTTCATGAGGATCATTCCTCCTTGATTTTTTATTTTAAATATTCAGAACAATTCACTTACACTGATTTCGTCCTAAGGACGAAATCAGGAATACGACGAATACCATCCGAGCGGGTGGCCATGTTGGCTGATGTTGACATGTTTTGCTTCGGTGAAAGCGGTAAATCCTTGCGGCCCAAGCTCCCGGCCGATTCCGCTTTGTTTCAATCCTCCCCAAGGGGCATCGACATAGGGAGTATGATAGCTGTTAATCCAAATCGTTCCTGCTCTCAATTTTCCGGCGATTTGTTCCGCCCGTTCGAGATCACGGCTGAATATGCCAGCTGCTAGTCCGTATATCGTATCGTTCGCGAGTCCGATGGCTTCTGCGTCATGTTCAAACGGTTGTACGGTTATGACAGGACCAAAGATTTCTTCTTGGACGATGCGCATGTCTTGACGGACATGGGCGAAAACGGCAGGGGTGAGATAATACCCCCGTTCTTTGATTCGTTCTCCTCCCTGCAGCAGTACTCCTCCTTCCTGCAAGCCGATCTGGATATACGTTTCCACTTTTTCTAAATGTGAGGAGCTGATTAATGGTCCCATCTCAGTGTTTTCCTCGAAAGGATCTCCAATATGGAGGGAAGCCAGCCTTTTGATCAGCTGATCGATAAACGAATCATAAACGTGTCGTTGAACAAGAATTCGCGAAGCAGCCACACACACTTCTCCTTGATTGAGAAAGGAAGCAAACAGCGCCCACTCGATGGTGCTAGTAAGATCCGCATCGTCAAAAATGAGCAGCGGGGATTTGCCGCCGAGTTCCAGAGACACTCGCTTCAAGCGACGAGCGCCTTGTTCGTAAATCCATCGTCCGGTTTCCGTTCCGCCGGTAAACGATATTTTTTCCACATCAGGATGTGTCACCAATGTTTCTCCAACCGGCGAACCGCCTCCAGGAACAAGATTAAACACGCCCGGCGGGAGACCGATGGAATCGATCAGCTTTGTCAGTTCTATGAACGATAACGGAGTCAGTTCTGATGGTTTAAACACCACTGTATTTCCAGCCGCAAGCGCTGGAGCCAGTTTCCATATTCCTAACAAGAGAGGAAAATTCCAAGGAACAATCAACGCGCATACCCCGATTGGCTCCTCAATGATTTTGCTTGTCGTGCCATCGGTTCTTTTGGTTTCCTCGATGGCCCGTTGCTCAACAAAATCGGCGTAGTAACGAAGGCATTGGATTGAATCGCTGACATCGAGGCGCGACTCGCGAATCGGTTTTCCTGTATTCAACGTCTCGATCGAAGCGAATGTTTCCGCGTTTTGTTCCAACAGGTCCGCCAATTGGCGAAGCGCAGCGATCCGTTTTGCTGGATTGAATGGCCAATCGGTATATTGAAAGGCATGACGAGCTGCTTGGATCGCTTCTACGGCTTGTTGTTGGGATGCTTCATTGATTTCTATAATGATTTCCTCATTCGCCGGATTGATGATCGGTCTTTTTTTTCCTTCTCCTTTGCTCCATTTTCCGTTGACGTATATCATGGAAGGTCGCTCCTTTTCGGCAAGATGGTTTTATGGCGTTGTCGCTGTGGATAGGCGGTTAGCCTGCGCCCGCCTTTTCTTTAGCGCCACAAGCGTGATCATTTCATATATAATGGCAGATGCCAATATGGCTGTAATTTCCCCGCTGTCGTAAGCAGGCAATACCTCGACGAGATCAAACCCGACAATATTTAACCCGTCAAGTCCTCTTACGTATTCTAATGCCTCATAGCTTGTCGGTCCGCCTACTTCCGGCGTTCCCGTTCCAGGAGCGAATGCCGGGTCAACAAAGTCAATGTCATAAGAAACGAAAACCGGTCTGTTTCCGACACGTTGGTGGATGCGGCGCATGACTTCCGAAAAGCCGATTTGCCGGACTTCTTTCATCGGAATGACTTCAAAGCCAAGCCGTCGTGCGTCCTCGAGATCATCTGCGCTGTAAAGCGGTCCGCGCATTCCGACTTGAATGGAATGATTGACATCGAGCAGCCCTTCCTCGACCGCGCGGCGGAACGGCGTGCCATGCATATATTTTTCTCCATAGTAATGGTCCCATGTGTCGCTGTGTGAGTCAAAATGAACGAGGGCGACGGGACCAAAGCGTTCGCAAAAAGCCCGCAAGTGTCCTAACGTAATGGAGTGGTCGCCGCCCATCAGAATCGGAACGATATCTTTCTTCAACAATGGTCGCAACTCTTCGACGATACGATCATATGTGCGGAGTGCATTGCCCGGGATGACATCAACGTCCCCGTAATCGACGCCAGAACAATAGGCAAAAATATCAATATCCATGTCCGGGTTGTAAGGGCGAAGCAGGACGGAAAAATTGCGAATGTGTTGCGGACCGTACCGTTGTCCGGTGCGATTCGAGGCTGCGGTGTCGAATGGAACACCGAGCACGACAAAATCAACGTTATCTGTCGTTTTGATCTGTTCTAACCGCATAAAGGTTCGAACTCCGCAAAAGCGGGGAGACTGAGATGAATCTTTTGGTTGATACATGCCAAAAACCCCCTTAAGAAATGAAAATGTTCTGAATAGATTTAGACGCAAAAAGCGTGCCAAAAAAGAGGGGATGTTGGGCAAAGAAAACATTTGTGAATAGGACTGCTTCCTTCTCTGTTCGTAAAATGAATTGTTTTGTCATCTTCTATTTTTCGTTGATTGATGCAAAAATGAATTGAATATAAAAAATAATTCAAAAATGGATTTTAATCCATTTTTGAATTAATGCGATACTTTTTTAGCTTTCGTACTACCGTTGGCTGGCTGATGCCAAGATAATCAGCCATCTCGTATGTTGTTTTGCACTGTTTGGCTGCACGCAGGAGCCATTGCCGTTCCACTTGTTCAATGGCTTCTTTTAATGTCGACGGTTCGTTCCGTTTTTCCAACGATTGATGGGTTGTGATCACCTCTGGATGTTTCTGGATCGAAAAAGGGAGATATTCCGGATAAATGGCTTTTGTTTCGGCAGTAATGACCAATCGTTCGATCATATTTTCCAACTCTCGCACGTTGCCCGGCCAGTCATAATGGACGAGATGGTCCACAATGGATGGATGGAGATATTTATCCATATGGTATTTTTTATTAAACTTTTCTAAAAAGTATTGCGCTAACATAAAAATATCTTCTTTTCTCTCGCGTAAAGAAGGAACATAAATCGGGATCACATGCAAACGATAAAATAAATCTTGGCGGAACTTCCCTTGCTTCACCATCTCTTCTAGATTCTGATTCGTCGAGGCGATCAGGCGAAAATCGACCGTTCGTTCTTTAATGCCCCCAACGCGTGTGACTTTTTTCTCTTGTAAAACTTTTAGCAGTTTCGCTTGCATGGAAAGAGGAAGCTCGCCAATTTCGTCAAGAAAAAGGGTTCCCTTATCCGCTAATTCGATCAGCCCCGGTTTTCCTGTTTTTTGCGCACCGGTAAATGATCCCTTTTCATAGCCGAACATTTCCGATTCAAACAACGATTCAGGAATGGCGCTGCAGTTTACTTCGATAAACGGTTCATTTCGCCGCGGGCTATTGAGGTGAAGTGAACGGGCGAATACGTTTTTTCCGACTCCAGACTCGCCGAGGAAAAGAACAGTCGCATCCGATTGGGCCACGCGGTGCACTAGCTTCCAAATTCGTTCCATCGCCTTGCTTTGAATGACAATATTTTCTGGTTTCAATTCCCCTATTTCGATTTGATAATGTTCCATCTGCTTTCTCAGCTTTTCATAGTCTTCTTTCAAGCGTTCCAGCTCTGTTAAATCATGTGAAAAGCTGATCACGCGCACAATGCGGTTCTGTTGGTCAAATACCGGTACGCCTGTCGCCATGACAACCCGTCCGGTTGCGGTTTGCTGCATCAATTGGACCTCTTTTTTCTCACGTAATACTCTGGCTGTAACCGAAGGGCAAAAGACGTTTTCTTTTTCTAATTGATAGACCGATTTTCCGACTAAATAAGAAACATCTTTCCCATAAATGGACAAGCAATTCGGGCTGGCGCGAAGAACAATGCCGTTTTCGTCTGCGATGACAATATTGTCGTGTGATGATTTCAATATCGCGTCTAACTCGAATTCCAAGACGTCGGTTGCACGCTGCATGGCTTTTCCCTCCTAGTAGTCTGTCAGCGCTTCTATTACTAACTTTATCAAAGAAGTGAAAAAATCCTCTTTCCTTGTCATATGATTTTCCATGAAGTTTTTGGCATGTTTTTTGCATCTCTAAAAAGATGGATCACGATGCACAATGGGACGGAGGGAGAAAAAGATGAAGGCAGAAACAAAGAAATATATCCAAGTAAAAACAGTGATTCCGGGACCAAAAGCAAAGGAGCTATTAAGAAAAAAAGAACAGAATGTTCCGCGGGGGCCGTTTCACACTGTACCGACGTTTGCGGTAAAAGGAGAGGGAGCGCTCTTAACCGATGTGGATGGAAATACGTTTATCGACTTGGCTGGGGCGATTGGAAGCCTCAATGTTGGCCATTGCCCCCCGAAAGTGGTGGAAGCGATCCAAAAACAAGCGGAGCAGTATATTCATCCATGTTTCCACGTTATGATGTATGAACCGTATGTCGAATTGGCAGAGACATTGAACCGCATCACGCCAGGAAATCATTCAAAAAAGACCTTCTTCTTGAACAGCGGGGCAGAAGCGGTCGAAAATGCCGTCAAAATTGCTCGAAAGTATACAGGGAGAAAAGCCGTTCTTTCCTTTGAAAGAGGATTTCACGGACGGACCTTGCTGGCGATGTCGCTCACGAGCAAAGTGAAGCCATATAAATTCGGATTCGGCCCCTTTGCGCCAGATACGTACAAAATGCCGTATCCCTATTATTACCGAAAGCCAGCGGGCATGACCAACGAGGAATTGGACGCCGAGCTTTTGCGGCGGCTTGAGGACTTTTTTCTCTCGGAAGTTCCGGCAGAAGAAGTAGCCGCAATCATTATGGAGCCTGTGCAAGGGGAGGGCGGGTTTATTGTTCCATCGAAAACATTTGTTCAAGGGGTCAAACAAATTTGTGAAAAATACGGGATTTTGTTTATCGCCGATGAGATCCAGACCGGGTTTGGACGAACGGGGAAGATGTTCGCCATTGAACATTTTGACGTTGTGCCCGATTTAATGACCATGTCGAAGTCCATCGGGGCAGGTGTGCCGATCAGTGCGGTGACGGGAAGAGCGGAAGTCATGGATGCACCCAACCCAGGAGAAATCGGCGGGACATACGGGGGCAGCCCGCTTGGTTGCGTGGCCGCTTTGGAAGTGATTCGTATGTTGCAACAAGAACAGTTGGTTGAACGGGCCAATGTCATTGGACAAATAGCCATCAATCGGTTCAGACGGCTGCAGGAGAAATATGAGACGGTCGGGGATGTACGGGGGCTTGGGGCCATGGTGGCCATCGAATTTGTCACCGATGCAAAGACAAAAGCGCCGAATAAGGAATTAACGGCCGCCATTTTGCGAGAATGCCATCAACGTGGTGTCATCGTCATGAGTGCGGGCCTATACAGCAATGTCATTCGTCTATTAACGCCGCTTGTCATCACAGATGAACAGCTGGAGGAAGCATTGGATGTCATCGAAGAGGTCATTGCTGAATTGGCATGATAAGTGATTCCTGACCAAACTACTCATGAAAACTTCGCGATGCAGTCGAAAAAGGTGATGGCGACATCGTATTTTTTGGACCGTGCCACCTTTTTGTGGTGCGGTTTTTTAATTTGAAACCCATCTCTTTGCTACGAGGAAATGTTTCTTGGAAGAAGAACCATCTGTGTTAATTCAAGAATGAATTTTTTGATTCAAAAATGAATGATATCGGGGATGGTAAGCAAAGTCATGATAGGAGTCTAAAACAGAAGAATAAGTTGGAGGTTAATGCGAGGTATTGACTAAAAATATAGAATAGTTTAAATGATGGCACAAAAATTGCGTCTTGGTGTTTTCGATGAACAAACATGTCTGAACCAAAGGAGGAGTTGTGCGTGACACAGAGCAACTGGATGCCTCTCTTTCACAAAATGCCCGACTTGCTTGCGCCAACGATGGCGAAAGACCATCCGAATCTGCCGGTTGTCAAGGAAGAAGGATGCTACTATTACGGATTAGATGGAAAAAAATACCTTGATTTTACTTCCGGTATTGCCGTGGCCAATACGGGTCATCGCCACCCAAAAGTCGTGCAGGCCATCAAAGAGGCCTCAGACCGCCTGATGCACGGGCCGAGCGGCGTCATCATGTATGAATCAATTCTGCGTTTGGCCGAAGAGCTGATGAAAATTTTGCCGGAAGGACTTGACTGCTTCTTTTTTGCCAACAGTGGAACAGAAGCGATCGAAGGTGCGATCAAATTAGCGAAACACGTGACGCGAAGGCCATACGTCATTTCATTTACCGGATGTTTTCATGGCCGTTCATTAGGGGCGCTTAGTGTCAGCACATCGAAAAGCAAATATCGGAAGTACCTGCAGCCAAGCGGGTTGACGTATCAACTTCCATATGCCAATCCAAAGGATTGTCCGGCTGGGGAGGATCCAGATGTGTACTTTGCCAATAAGCTTGAAAACGACGTGGCTTCTTTGTTTGCCCATCAAGTGACTCCGGAAGAAGTGGCATGCATGATTGTAGAGCCGGTGTTGGGAGAAGGAGGATATATTGTGCCTCCCAAAGGGTGGCTTCACAAGATGAGGGAAATTTGTGATCGCTATGAAATTTTGCTTATTTTCGATGAAGTACAGACAGGTTTTGGTCGTACTGGCGAGTGGTTTGCCGCTCAAACATTCGGTGTCACTCCAGACATTATGGCAATTGCGAAGGGCATCGCTTCCGGTCTTCCATTAAGTGCAACAGTGGCTTCGAAAGAATTAATGAAACAGTGGCCGCTCGGCAGCCATGGGACAACCTTTGGAGGCAACCCCATCGCATGCGAGGCGGCGCTGGCGACTTTAGAAGTATTTAGGGAAGAAAAATTGTTAGAAAATTGCAGGGAAGTTGGGGAATACGCGCGAAAAAAACTGGAAGTTTTAAAAAGGAAGCATCCCGTCATTGGAGACGTGCGTTCGATCGGTCTGATGATCGGCATTGAGATCGTCCATCCGCATACTGGCGAACCGAATGGGGAGGGAGTGATGAATATTTTGAATCGTTGCCTGCAAAAAGGTGTTCTTTTCTATCTATGCGGCAATCAAGGAGAAGTGATTCGCATGATCCCACCGCTGATCGTGACAAAAGAACAGATTGACGAAGGATTAAGCATGCTCGACGAGGCGTTGACCGAATATGAAGCGGAAATCGGTGTGCATTCGTTCGCTTCTGGAAAATGAAAAAAGAGGGGGCACATGTCGATTGCAATTTGGAAATTGGGTGTATTCAGGAACCGATGTCGTGTCTCGTTGAAGGAATGTCTGCCTTTATGAAAGGATCTCGAAGGAGATCGATTTCTGAATTATAAGAGGATGGGGGAATGGTTATGAACGCACTGGATACTGGGGTTCTCTTATGTTATTTTCTCGTATTGATCGTCGCAGGGATTTTGGGGGCGAAGCGGGCGAAAACCGCCGAAGATTTTGCGTTGGCAGGCCGAAATCTCGGACTATTTGTCTATCTTGGATGTCTGTCTGCTGTGATTTTGGGCGGCGCTTCAACGATTGGGACGGCGAAGTTAGGGTATCAATTTGGGATTTCGGGTATGTGGTTTGTTTTTATGATTGGCTTGGGCATTGCTGTGCTCGGTCTGTTTTTTACAAACCAAATTTACGGCGCCCATGTGACCACGATCAGCGAACTGCTTGGCCGCCGTTACAATCAGGAAACGCGTTTGATCAGCGCGTTGGTTGCCGCGATTTATACGCTGATGGTTTCGGTGACACAAGTCATTGGGATGGGCACAATCATTCATGCTGTTTTAGGTTGGAGCATGACCGTTTCGATGTTAGTCGGCGGGGGGATTGTGCTGTTTTACACGATTCTCGGGGGCATGTGGAGCGTTACGATGACGGACATCATTCAGTTTATCGTCATGACAGTCGGCATTTTCTTCGTAATGCTGCCAATGAGTTTGTCCCATGTCGGCGGATGGACATCGCTTTTGGAGCGATTGCCAGCGTCGCATTTTGATCTGACGTCCATGGGATGGGCAAATATTTTCCAATACTTCTTGCTCTATACGTTAGGAATGGTGGTATCACAAGATATTTGGCAACGGGTGTTTACGGCCAGAACACCGAACATTGCCCGAGGCGGCGCAATATATGCTGGTCTCTACAGCGTTGCTTATGCCGTAGCGTTAAGCGTCATTGGCATGTGCGGGGTGATTGTTTTTCCGAATATGAACGATCCGCAAAACGTATTTGCCAACATGTCATTAGAGATTTTGCCACACGGCTTGTTAGGGCTCATTTTGGCCAGCGTATGTTCTGCTCTCATGTCAACGGCCTCCGGAACATTGCTTGCCTCGTCTACTCTGTTATCGCATGATATTTTGAAGCAATATTGGCTCAAAAATATGAGCGATCGACAGTTTGTCCTTTTGTCCAGAATGATGACGCTAGCGGTTGGGATTGTCGCCATTATCTTTGCTATTTGGATTCAGGATGTGCTTGTCGCATTGGATGTAGCCTATGCCATTTTGTCAGGCGCCATTTTCGTACCAGTGGTTCTCGGTTTCTTTTGGAAGCGAGCAACAGCGAAAGCTGGTTTTTATTCCATCGTGATTAGTTCCGTCGTTGTGCTGGCTGGTTTAGCGGTGGAGGGGTTGAGTTCGACCAATCCGATTATGTATGGAATTGGGGTGAGTATCGTTTCTATTGTGGTTTTTTCTTACCTCTTTCCATCCTCCAATCTGAAAGAGGGGAATAAGATGATAGAGGATCAGCAACATGTCCTATAAACGGATCAGAAGAGAGGATTCTAGCAAATTTGTGGCGAAATAAAAAATGTATTGACACAGGCAATGTTTGGGTTGCGAATACTAGTTAGGGAAAGGATGAGAACATGGCGGAAAGAAAAAAACTATACATCAACGGCGAATGGCGGGAAGCCAAGTCGTACACGGAGCTGAAATCGCCATACTCACGCGAGACGATTGCCGAAATTCCGGCAGCGACAGAAGAAGTCGATGAAGCCATTGCCGCGGCATACGCCGCACGGCAAACGATGGCGGCCATGCCAGCGCATGAACGAGCCGCCATTTTAGAGCGGGTCGTCGAGCAGCTGAAAGAGCGTCAGGAAGAAGCGGCGAAGTTGATCGCACTCGAAGCAGCCAAACCGATCACCACGGCGAAAGGGGAAGTCGCCCGCACGATCCAAACGTACAAATTCGCCGCCGAAGAAGCCAAACGCATTCATGGGGAAACACTGCCGCTTGACGCCGCGCCGGGCGGGGAAAATCGCATCGCCTTGACGGTCCGTGAGCCGATCGGCGTCATTGGAGCGATCACGCCTTTTAACTTCCCGATGAACTTGGTCGCCCATAAACTTGGCCCGGCCATCGCCTCGGGCAACACGGCTGTATTGAAACCAGCGAGCCAAACGCCGCTGTCCGCCTACTTTATCGCCGAATTGTTCGAGAAAGCCGGTTTGCCGAAAGGGGCGCTCAACGTCGTCACCGGAAGCGGTCGCACGGTCGGCGACAAAATTGTCACCGACCCGCGCATCAGCATGATCACCTTCACCGGCAGCCCAGAAGTCGGCATCGCGATCCGCAATAAGGCGGGCTTAAAGCGGGTGACGCTCGAGCTCGGCTCCAACTCGGCCGTGATCGTCGACGAGCAGGTCGATATTGACCGCATCATCCCGCGCTGCGTGTTCGGCGCGTTCACGTTCCAAGGACAGGTGTGCATTTCACTCCAGCGCATTTACGTGCATGAGAATCGTTATGACGAGTTCGTCGAAAAATTTGTCGCCGCCGCGAAACAGTTGAAAACAGGCGACCCGTTGGATCCAACCACCGATGTATCCGCCTTGATTACGCCAAACGATGTCGACCGGGCGCTCTCTTGGATCGAAGAGGCAAAACAAGGCGGCGCAAACGTCGTCCTCGGCGGCGAGCGCGACGGCAATATCTTGCTTCCGACGGTCATTGTGGACGCCGAACCGACGATGAAAGTGTCTTGCCAAGAAGTGTTCGCCCCGATCGTCTTGATCAACCGCGTCCGTTCGATCGATGAAGCCATTGAACTGGTCAATGACTCACGCTACGGCTTGCAGGCGGGCATCTACACCGACAACGTCCATACCGCGTGGAAAGCGGCGAAACAACTGCACGTCGGCGGCGTGTTGATTAACGACATCCCAACGTTCCGCGTTGACCATATGCCGTACGGCGGCGTGAAAGAAAGCGGGTTCGGCCGCGAAGGGATTCGCTATGCGATCGAGGAAATGACGGAGTTGAAGTTGATTATTTTCAACGAGAATTAAGCGAGATGAGAAGAGATTGGAGTAAAGTTTGTTCCTAAAATTCTATAGGAAGAATGGTTGCGCAGCCTTGGAGAGAGTGGCACTCCAAGGCTGTGTGTTTAAGCGTGCTTTTCCAAAATATATCCCCAACGGTTCGAGGCGAGAACAGACAGGTGGTATTTATGCTCGAGCTGTTTGCTGAACCATGCTTTTTTCACGAGAAGCAGGCTTCGGCTTGTATGCAAGAACGTTTTCAGCCCTCCATGCCGAGGTTTGAGGTCATTCGCAAGCTCTGCTGTCAAGACCGCATTTTGCGGCCAGCGACCTTTCTCGTGCAACGGATGGTACATAAACAGTTCGTATCCATGAACAGGCCTTTGGGCGGTCTGCTGAAGCAATGCCAGTTCGAAATTTGGCTTGGGATGATGGATATAATGTTGAATATTCGTTTCGTAAAACGATGCGACGAACAACAGTCCGGCAAGCAGCAGCCCGCGTGCTCCCCACGTTCCTTTTCTCCATAATTGACTTGCGCAAATGCCAATCAACATGCAAAGCGGCGGATAGACAGGGAGGATGTACCATCTGATTTTCGTCTTCGCTATGGTAAACATGAGAAGCGGGACGCAAATCCAAAGCAAAATCCCGATCACATCTTCTTTCAATCGATGGTCTGTTCCTTCAAACGCTAAAAGACGAACGCCTTGCATGTAACTGATGACCATGATTCCGATCAGGAGCGCCAGCCACCAAAAGAAAAAATGAACAAGAATGATGCCGTAGTAGGTTTCATCGCCAATATGACCTTCAATGGGCCGAGTAGAGCGCAGCAACAAGTCATATCCGATCATTTGTTTAAAAAAACGGAATCCATCATAGTGATAGCGGGCAAAAGCCCAAGCGAGCACAGGAACAACGAAGGTGAGCGCTGCCCTCCACCATGCGCGCCAGCGTCCTGACTCCCACTGCCTAGTGATGAGAAAATATAAGACCATGATCAACAGAATGTTCCCCGCATGCCAACTTTTCGTTAAAAAAGCGAGTGAACAGGCAAGGCCCGCTGCATACAACCATCGCGTCTGCCGTCTGGCGGCCAGCAAAGAAAGGATGGATAACGTAAAGAAGAATACAAAGAGCGAATCCGCATCTCCTGTGCGAGCGCAATGGTTGAGAAGATATTGGGTGCTAGTAGACAAGGCAAGCAATGAGACGATCGCGGCCATGCTTCCAAACCGTTTTTTCACAAATAGCGCAATGGCAACGGCCGTGAGCATAGCGCAAATGCCAGACATCAGCCGCAAACCAAGCGCGTTCATCCCAACGAGTTTATAGCCAATCATGATCGCCCAGTAGCTAACAGGAGGCTTTAAATTCCAGTAATCAGGATGCCCAAGGTATGTGTTGACGATCAAGTTTCCATGTCTCAGCATTTCGTATGCATTGACGCCATGACGCGCTTCGTCCCAGCTTGAAATCGGGAATGTTCCTAGATGATAAAAGACGTTGTAGACCATCATCGAGAAGATCAACGCCGCCGCTAGATAAAACGAGATGTTTCGTACACTTGGATTTCTCATGCGATCCACTCCTTTATCGGCACGCTGTGCTTCGAAAAAAAAGCAACACCGACATAGAAGCTATTACAAGTAGATGAAGATGTCAAGCATGGATGTGTTGGAGAACATGATATTTTTGCCGCCAACAAGGAAAAAACCATCTTCATGGCGAATGAAAAGAAATGAATCATCATTCAGAGGAGGAAAGCCATGGAAACGGTTGTACTGACATTTGACCAAAACAAAGCGATATTGGAACTGAACCGCCCGCAGGCGTTAAATGCCATGGATGTGAAAATGCTAACGGAGCTCGTCGATGCGCTGCGGAAAATCAAGGAAAGTGACGCTTCCGTTGTCGTCATCCGCGGCAGAGGAAGAGGCTTTTCGGCTGGTGGCGACATTAAGACAATGCTGGCGGTTGATGACCCGAGCCAATTTCAAACCGTGATGAAAACGATTCAGGAGATGATCATGCTCTTGTATACGATGCCGAAAATCACCGTTTCGCTCATCCATGGCCCAGCGGCCGGCCTTGGGTTCAGCTTTGCCTTGGCGAGCGATTGCCTCATCGCCACGAAAGAAGCACGCTTGGCGATGAATTTCATCGGCATCGGTCTCGTCCCTGACGGCGGCGGGCATTTCTTCCTGGCCCAGCGGGTCGGCACGGCGAAAGCCAAACAGATCATTTGGGAAGGAAAACCGATGAGCGCGGACGAAGCGCAGCAGCTCGGGCTCGTTGATTTCGTTGTCGAGAACGAGGAGCAGGCCGAACAAGTCGTTGCTTCCTTGCAAACAAAACCGCTTCAAGCCATGATCGCCACGAAAATGTTGTACGTCGAACAAACAAAAGAAGATTTGCTTCGCGTGCTCGAACTCGAAACCGACGCCCAACAACGCATGCGGCAAACCGAAGACCACCGCGAAGGCGTCCGCGCCTTTTTAGAAAAGCGGAAGCCGGTGTTTCGGGGGAGGTAGGGAAGAGATTTTCTGATGCCTATGGTGAACTGATGACATAGAATCAGGTAGGGTATGATCGCTTATCGAAATGGTGTTTAGCAGAATAATCATCCGTTTCATGTTTTCTGCAAAGAAAAAATACAGAGTTTCGCAACGAAAAGTGCAGAGAATTACAACTTGACATGGAGCCTCTGGGGGCGTGATGAAAAAGCCAGGAAGCCAGCAATATCAAGGGCTGGCTATGCCTAAAAAGGCTATCACGCCCCCCTCTCCATGTAAAGTTGGCCTAAGCCAAATTCTCTGCAGATCTCTGCATTTTTATTTTGCAATAAACACGTTTCATCCAGCCTCTCTCATCAGGGTGTCCTATTCATTCCCTGAAGGGGAGAGTTTTTTTTGCGTAAACGATCCAAATGGGTGTCAAATTTATTTGAACTACTAGTTTGAATCATGGTACATTGTAGTATATTACATGTATTGATTCGTACAACTTCATAGAATGAATCGAAATTTGTAAGTATATATCGAAAGCCATGATAAAGACAGGGGATGGATAATGAGAATAAGGGCTTTAATTGTAGCGTATGCAGGATTGCTAGCGGTGTTTATCGCGTATGTTTATCATTATCAACATGATGTGTCTCGTATTCAGTCTGTTAATGAGGACACGTCACCGCTCTATGGCAAACCCGACGAAAAATACGTCATGGTCACCTTCCAATCAGGCATGGATTATTGGAAACGCTGTCTCAAAGGATTTGAAGACGCAGCGGAGGCGTTGAATGTTTCCGTAGAATATCGAGGGGCGACTCAATATGACGTCAATGAGCAAGTGACAGTGCTCGAACAAGTGATCGCGAGAAAACCAGCTGGGATTGCGGTTTCTGCCATTAATCCGACTGCGCTGACGAAGACAATCAATAAAGCAGTCGAGGAAGGGATTCCAATTGTATTATTTGACTCGAACGCTTCGGGAAGCAAGGCGTTTTCATTTCTAGGGACGAATAATTATAGCGCTGGAGTGACGGCGGCTCACGAAATGGCTAAACTGCTGAAGAATGAGGGGAAAGTCGCGATCATTACTTCCCCTCATCAACTCAATCATCAAGAGAGGACGAGAGGATTTGTGGAGACGATCTATCAAAAATATCCGCGAATGCAAGTGGTGGCCGTAAAGAATGGAAAAGGGGACGCTATGGCCTCAAAACAGGCGGCAATGGAGATTTTAAAGGATTACCCGGATGTGCAAGGGATCTTTGCAACAGAAGCGAACGGGGGAGTTGGCATGGCGGAAGCAGTCAAAGAGCTAAATAAGAAAGAGATTAAGCTCATTAGTTTCGATACAGAAAAACAAACGTTAGATTTAGTGAAGGGGGGCGTTATTGCTGCGACGTTAGCACAAGGAACATGGAATATGGGGTACTGGTCGTTGCAGTTTTTATTTCATCTCCATCATCATCTTACCTCACCATCACGATCAGGGGATTCACCGCTGCCGACGTATGTTGATACAGGAATTACGGTCGTTACGCGGGAAAATGTGGATCATTTTTATGCCAAATGACTACATAGAGAAACGAGTGATTGATGTTGCGAATGATGAAGCGTTGGCGGGTTAGCCATTGGCCGATACGATACAAGTTTGTTTCGTTGTTACTCATCTCTATGATTGTGCCTGCACTCTGTTTAGGAAGCTTGGTAGGGTGGACGGTTGATCGAATTATCGAACGACAAGTAAATGAAAATACATTGCAATTGATTAGCCAAGTCAATCAGACATTAGAGTTTTATGCCAATAATATGCAAAACGCAACGTATCTGATTGCCTTTAATCCACAAATGAAAGCGTTTTTGGATCGTAGAGCGCCTCGCAATGATTATGAAATGCGTCAATTTTTGCAAGGAATCACTACGTTGTATCCCGAGATTGCGGGGATTTTAGTTGTTAACGAATATGGCGACTATATAAGTAATGAAATGTACAGCCGTTCTTCCGAGCCATTGACAAAGGAATCGTGGTATCGTGAGGCTGTGAAAAATAAAGGGATTTTTAAAATGCTCGGTCATCCTATCGGACGAAATGTTATTTCTCATGCCCATTATACAAGTGCAGAAGTCGTATCTGCAGTTCGAGCCATTGTGGATCCCGAGACACAAAAAGTGAAAGGGGTTGTACTGGTTGATTTAAAGTTGAGAGTGATTGCGGAAGCTACTAAAAATATCCGTCTTGGAAAATGGGGATATTTATTGGTGATGGATGAGCAGGGGAAAAGCATCTATACTCCGAGCCGTTCTACAGTGACAGCTGTCCCATTGCGCTGGATCAAAGGAAATAGCGGTGCATTTTCCAAGAACATCAATGGACAACATGTTCAGTTTATTTACCAGCGCTCTCCATTTACGAATTGGACAACAATCGGGGTGTTCCCCAGCGATGAATCGGCATTAGAAGTGAAAGAGATCCATTTTTATATTGTCAGTTTTATTTTTTTCGTCTGTTTTATTGCAATTGGTGCTTCCTATTACCTGTCGTTTTCATTATCTCGTCCGATCAGCCAGTTGACGGCGTTTATGAAAAAAGCGCAAGCAGGCGATTTAACGGTTCGTTATCATGGTGAGCGTATGGATGAAATCGGGATGTTGGGTCGAAGTTTCAACCACATGTTGGATCAAATGCAGCGTTTTATTTCTTTGGCCGAATGGCAGGAGCGGCAGCGATGGGAGGCAGAGTTGCGGGGGTTGCAAGCACAAATTAAACCGCACTTCCTTTACAATACATTAGATACCATTCAATGGATGGCGCGCAAAAAAGGGGCTGATGATGTTGCAGAATTGGTCGGCACACTGGCAAAGCTGTTCCGCATCGGATTAAGCAAGGGGAAGGATATGATTCTTTTGGCTGAGGAAGTAGAGCATATTAAAAGTTATTTACGTATCCAGGAAGTTCGCTATAAAGATAAGTTAGACTATACATTTGACATTCCGGAATATCTGCAACAATTTTATGTGTTAAAGTTGCTGTTGCAGCCGATTGTGGAGAACGCGATTTATCACGGCATTAAACAGCGGAAAGGACCAGGACATATTTGGATTCAAGCGCGAGAACATAAAGGAGTAATGTATATTCGTGTAAAAGATGATGGCGTCGGAATGTCCCGGGAGCGGCTGGAAGAATTGAGGAAAAGTTTAGACATTGATTTTACATCAGGAGACCAGGAAGGCAGAATGCGAATGGTGAAAGGATATGGAATGGTGAACGTACAAGCTCGCTTACAATTAACATTTGGCCCGTCCTACCGGTTGCATATCGATAGTGAGGAAGGAAAAGGAACAACCGTGACGATTGTGCATCCAATCATCACCCATCTTCCTTAGGAGGGATGGATTCATGTGGAAGGTGCTGATTGCAGATGACGAAGCGATCATTCGTGAAGGGATTCGGGAGTCGATCGATTGGAATGAATTTAACATGGAAGTTGTTGCAGAAGCAGAAGATGGGGAAGAGGCGTTGGAATTAGCTTTACGGCATCGAGTGGATGTATTGTTTGTCGATTTAAGCATGCCGATTATGGACGGGCTTACGCTGATGAAATATGCGCGGGAGAAGTTGCCAAATTGCCATATGATTGTGATTACTGGCTATGATGAGTTTTCGTATGCGCAGGAGGCAATTCGCCTTCAAGTGGATGATTATTTATTAAAGCCAACCGATCCGCAACGATTGCGCGAAGTAGTCGCAAAAGTGAAAGAGAAGCTCGAACAAGAGCAAAAGGAAAAACAATATATGGAACTGTTAACGAACCAAGTACAAAAGCATATTCACGTGCTTCGCCAGCAATTCGGGATGGAATGGGTGGCAGGGCGACTGACGGAGGAGGATATCATGAGACAACTGTCATTGCTTGGACTTTCACGGTCTTGTCCTGCGCAAGTCGTGGTGATTCAATGGTTTTTATTTAAAAATCAGCCCATTGTGAGCGATCGGGATCGGCAGTTGCTTTTATTTGCCATCGAAAAGGCCGTCTCTGAATTATTGGGGGATGGTGAAAAAATTGTTTTTCGTGATTCAAACGAGTTTATTGTTGTGATCAGCTGGAAACCGATCAGTGAAGAACAGCGTAGGCAGATGGAAACGGCACTGAAACAACATTTGCACATTAGAGCCAGTGTATATCTAGAAACGGTGGAAGGAGGAATGGTCGGGGTGGCGACAGCATATGAAAAATGCAAAGAGCAAATGGTGGAAGAAAGCCGCCTTTCTCCGATTGTCCGTCGCGCTAGGCAGCATATACAGAAACATTTTAGCCAATCGGATTTGACGCTTGAGTCCGTTGCTGAGTTTCTCAATGTCTCTCCGGTTTATTTAAGTCGAATGATCAAGCAAGAGCTCGGTATTTCGTTCATCCATTTGTTGACGAAAATCCGGATGGAGAAGGCGGCGGAATTGCTTTTGTCTACCGAACTGCCGATCCATGAAATTGCAGAACGTGTCGGTTATGATACGCAACATTATTTCAGCACCGCTTTTAAAAAAGCGATGGGTGTATCACCGAATCAATATCGAAGAACGCGCATGATCAGTGAATATACAGATTGAGAGCAAGCATTTACAGAACGGTCTTTTTTGGTAAAGATCGTTCTGTTTTTTTGAAAACGCTTCAACAAAGTTAAATTTTTATAAAAACGGTTAATGGATTGAAAAGACGAACAATTCGTTCGATGATATAGTAAAGCTAGAAATTAAATATACGTACAAATTTAAAGGGGGAACGAAAATGAAAAGGCTTTTATATGTGCTGACATTATTGGTATTTGTATTATCTTTGTCTGCTTGTGGGGGACTTGGAGCAAGCGGCGGAAAAGATGCAGGGTTTGTTGGCATTTCCATGCCGACGAAATCATCCGAGCGCTGGATCCATGACGGGCAAAATATGGTGAAAGAGTTCAAAAAACTCGGTTATAAAACGGATTTGCAATATGCTGAGGACGTAGTCGAAAACCAGGTATCGCAAATTGAAAACATGATCACCAAAGGGGTTAACGTGCTAGTGATTGCCCCGATTGACGCGGAAGCGTTGACGGACGTGTTGGAAAAAGCGCATAAACAAGGGATTAAGATCATTTCGTACGACCGTTTGATTAAAAACAGCAAGTATGTCGACTATTATGCAACGTTTGATAATTTTAAAGTTGGTGTGCTGCAAGGGCAGTACATTGAACAGAAGCTCGGATTGAAAGAAGGAAAAGGACCGTTCAACATTGAGTTGTTTGCTGGTTCTCCAGATGACAATAACGCCTATTTCTTCTTTGATGGAGCGATGTCCGTATTAAAGCCGTACATCGATTCCGGAAAATTAGTAGTGAGAAGTGGCCAAACGAAGTTTGATCAAGTAGCGACATTGCGCTGGGATGGAGCGACGGCTCAAGCGCGCATGGACAACTTGTTGAGTGCGCATTATACAAACGCACGTGTGGATGCGGTTTTGTCCCCGTATGATGGCATTAGCATCGGCATTATTTCTTCCTTAAAAGGGGTCGGTTACGGAACTCCAAGCAAGCCGATGCCGGTGATTACTGGGCAAGATGCGGAATTGGCTTCGGTGAAATCGATTATCGCAGGGGAACAAACGCAAACAGTATTTAAAGACACAAGGGAATTGGCGAAAAAAGCGGTTGAGATGGCGGATGCGGTGTTGAAAGGGAAAAAGCCGGAAGTGAACGATACGAAAACATATAATAACGGGGTCAAAGTTGTCCCAGCGTACTTGTTGGAACCGGTTTCGGTTGATAAATCCAATTATGAAAAAGTATTGATTGACAGCGGTTATTATAAAAAAGAAGATTTAGAAAAATAGGCTCGAGGGAAGGACACGGATATAAGGGAAACCCCTTATATCCGTACTCTCGTCCAAGGAGGCGGAAAGTGATGTCTGAATTCATTTTAGAGATGAGGGGGATTACGAAACAGTTCCCGGGAGTCAAAGCACTTGATAATGTCAATTTTAAGGTGCGTGAAGGCGAAATTCATGCACTTTGCGGGGAAAACGGGGCGGGAAAGTCAACGTTGATGAAAGTATTAAGCGGTGTTTATCCATATGGGACGTATGAAGGGGAAATTGTATTTAAGGGTGAAGTATGCAAGTTTAAGGACATTAAACAGAGCGAACAATTAGGGATTGTCATCATCCACCAAGAGTTGGCCTTGATTCCCTATCTATCCATTGCCGAAAATATTTTTTTAGGAAATGAACGGGCGAAAAGAGGCATCATTAACTGGAATGAAACGATCGCTCAAACAAAAAAGCTGTTGCAGAAAGTCGGATTAGAGGAGTCGCCGCATACACTGGTCGGCCAACTTGGCGTCGGCAAGCAGCAACTTGTAGAAATTGCGAAGGCGTTGGCGAAAGATGTGAAATTGCTTATTTTGGATGAGCCGACCGCAGCGTTGAATGAGGATGACAGCGAAAATTTGCTGAATTTGCTTTTGGAATTGAAAAAACAAGGGTTATCGGCCATTATTATTTCCCATAAATTAAATGAAATTACGAAAGTCGCTGATTCGATCACGATTTTACGGGATGGAAAAACCATTGAAACGTTGGATATGAAACATGATGAGGTGACCGAAGACCGGATTATCCGTGGAATGGTCGGACGCGATTTAACGAATCGCTATCCTTCAAGAACACCAAAGATAGGCGAAATCATATTCGAGGTCAGGAATTGGACAGTATATCACCCTATTTATTCCGAACGCAAAGTGCTTGATAATATCAATCTAGCGATTCGCAGTGGAGAAATTGTCGGGATCGCAGGCCTCATGGGGGCGGGACGAACCGAATTGGCCATGAGCATCTTTGGTCGGTCATACGGAAAGAAAATTAGCGGAGAGATATGGAAAAACGGAGTCAAAATCGATGTCAGCGATGTCAGCAAGGCCATTGCCAACGGGATTGCCTATGTAACAGAAGATCGAAAAGGAAATGGCCTCATCCTAATGGAAGACATTCGGAAAAATATTACACTTTCCCGCTTAAGGAAAATCTCAAATCATTTTGTGGTCGATGAAAATCAAGAAATTGTTGAATCGGAGCGATTCCGTGACCAATTCAAAATTAAAACGCCAAGCGTATTTCAAAAAGTAGAAGCCCTTAGTGGCGGGAATCAGCAAAAAGTGGTGTTAAGCAAATGGATTTTCGCTGAGCCAGATATTTTGATTCTCGATGAACCAACACGGGGGATTGACGTCGGCGCGAAATATGAAATTTACACGATCATTCAGCAGCTAGCCGATTCAGGGAAAGGTATTTTAATGATTTCGTCCGAACTCCCAGAAATTCTTGGCATGTGCGATCGGATTTATGTCATGAGTGAAGGAAGAATTACAGGAGAGGTGCCGAGAGAGGAAGCAACGCAAGAAAAATTGATGAGACTCATGACCAAAACAGCGATTCAGGAGGGAGCGTAAGATGGAAGCACCAATGCAAAAAGCAATGCGCCATTCCTCAGACCCATCTGTAGAAAGTCAACAGTTATCGTTAAGGCAGATGATGAAAAACAATATAAGAAGCTATAGTATGGTCATTGCTCTTGTTCTGATCATGCTCTTGTTTCAAGTGTTGACAGGAGGCATTTTGTTGCGGCCATTAAATATTACAAACTTGATTTTGCAAAACAGCTATATTTTAGTGTTGGCTGTTGGCATGATGCTTGTTATTATCACTGGACATATTGATTTGTCCGTCGGATCGGTGGCAGCTTTTGTCGGGGCATTGGCTGGCATTCTGATGGTTCAGCACCATGCATCAGTATGGTTGACGGTGCTCATTTGTTTATTGCTCGGTGCCTTGATTGGCGCATGGCAAGGATTTTGGGTAGCGTACGTAAAAATTCCATCATTCATTGTTACATTAGCAGGGATGTTGCTGTTCCGAGGATTAACGATGGTCATTTTGGAAGGACAGTCGATCGCCCCGTTTCCGAAAACATTCCAAAATATGAGTTCTGGGTTTCTCCCTGACGTATTTCATGGAGGAGAGATCCATCTGTTCACCATTGTGATCGGCTTCGCCGCTTCTCTCTTATTTGTTGTACTGGAATGGAGAAAACGAAACAGCCAGAAAAAATATGGGTTTGCGGTCACCCCTGCGGCGATGTTTGCCTTGAAGCTGGCTGTGATTGCCGCTGTGATCATGATTTTCACTTATATTTTAGCGACGTATGAAGGAATTCCGACGATTCTAGTGATTTTGGCTGCGTTGATCATGGCTTATTCCTTTGTGGCGAATCGGACGGTCGTCGGCCGCCATATTTATGCGATTGGTGGTAATGAGAAGGCTGCACAATTGTCCGGGATTAAAACGAAACGTGTCACGTTTTGGGTGTTTGTCAACATGGGCGTGCTGGCCGCTTTGTCCGGATTGATTTTTGCCGCTCGCCTCAATGCTGCGACGCCGAAAGCGGGGAACTTGTTTGAACTCGATGCCATTGCGGCGTGCTTTATTGGAGGCGCATCCGCTTATGGAGGAATCGGCACGATTAGCGGAGCGATTATTGGCGGTCTAGTCATGGGTGTCATGAACAACGGGATGTCCTTGTTGGGGCTCGGTATTGACTGGCAACAGGCCATTAAAGGGCTTGTATTGCTTATTGCTGTCGCTTTTGATATTTACAACAAAAATAAAGCTGCTTAATGCGAAAGCGAAGGGCCAAGCGCATTGCTTGGCTTTTTTGTCAAATGGTCAAAAAATGGACACAGGGCTTTTATGCTCGAAAAGAGTTCGATCGGTTCATATGATCCGTATGCCGAGTCGCATTTCAAGTGGTTTTGGAGGTTGAAGCGTTTTCTCCCACTGTTCTCTTTCGCTTGAAAAAGGGCGTGTGCAGGCGCCTCATATATTTTCCGCCGTCTGCTCTTAGCGCAATGATACGGACAAATAAAAACTGCTATAATAAAATTAATTTGTATCTCATTATTTTATCGTTGAGGTGGACTATGAAGGAGAAAACGCTGCCGAAATATCTGCAATTAAAACAAGAAATTTTATCTTGGATCATTTCCGGACAAATGAAGCCGGATGAGAAAATTCCGACCGAGCATGAGATCGCCAACCAGTTTCAACTAAGCCGACATACCGTTCGGCAAGCGCTGGGAGAACTCGAGAAGGAGGGATGGCTGTACAAAATCCAAGGGAGCGGCACATTTGTGTCCCGACCGAAGCCGAAAGAACAGGTGGATACGAAAACGATCGGAATCGTAACGACCTATATTTCCGATTATATTTTTCCCCATATCGTCCGAGGAGCGGAGGACACGCTGCGGGAAAAAGGATACCGTCTTTTGCTTGCCAGCACGAATAACGATAAACAGAGAGAGAAAGAGCAGCTTGAGGAGATGATCCGGGAGCCGTTGAGCGGACTGATCATCGAGCCGACTAAAAGCGCGCAAGGGAATCCGAACCTTGGCTATTACTTGTCGCTCAACAACCTTCACATCCCGTATGTCATGATTAACGCCCGTTATTTGGAAGTGAGCTGTCCATGCGTGAAAATGGACGATGAGCAGGGAGGATTTTTATTGACTGATCATCTCATTCGTTTAGGGCATCGCCGAATTGCCGGTTTCTTTAAAACTGACGATTTGCAAGGGGTGGATCGTTTGCGCGGCTTTATTCGCGCCCATCAGCAACACGAGGTGCCTGTGGCCACGGAGTATCTTCTTTCCTACGCAACAGAGGAGAAATGGACAAAGCCGCTTGAGGTGGCGCGGGAGTTTTTGCAGCGGCCGAAAGAGGAGCGCCCGACAGCCTTTGTGTGCTACAACGATGAGCTGGCGATTTTGCTTCTTGAAGTCATTCGCCAACAAGGGCTGTCAGTTCCCGATGATCTTTCGATTGTAGGGTTTGATGACTCGACGTTTGCGACAGCGACGGAGGTGAAATTGACGACGATTCGCCATCCGAAAACAGAAATGGGCGTTCAAGCGGCTGAGATGCTCATTCAAATGATCGAACAACGATCAGTCGATAAAATTGGCGATATCATTTATCGACCAGAGCTAATTGTACGTAACTCAACAAAGGAAATTTAAAAAATGTACGAGGCATCAAAAAAGTTATAGAAAAATTGTACGTACAATAATATAATGGAGGTGAGGAGTTTTTTTATAGAGGGAGTGGAGGCTGATGCTTGAGGAATTGAAACGAGCCGTATTAGAGGCCAACCTGCAGCTCCCGCAATACCGCCTCGTGACGTTTACGTGGGGAAATGTGAGCGGGATTGATCGGGAGCGCGGGTTGGTTGTCATTAAGCCAAGCGGGGTGGCGTATGACAAGTTGACCATTGATGATATGGTGGTCGTGGATTTAACTGGAAATGTGATGGAAGGGGACTTAAAACCGTCGTCGGACACCCCTACCCATCTTTGGTTGTATAAGCAATTTCCGGGGATCGGAGGAATTGTTCATACCCATTCGACTTGGGCGACTGTTTGGGCGCAGGCCGGAAAAGGAATTCCGGCATTAGGAACGACACACGCAGACTATTTCTATGGGGAAATTCCGTGCACCCGTCCAATGACCAATGAAGAAATTCAAGGAGCCTATGAACTAGAGACTGGAAAGGTCATTACGGAAACGTTCCGCTTTCTCGACCCGTTGCAAATGCCAGGTGTTTTGGTGCACGGCCATGGCCCGTTTGCTTGGGGCAAAGATCCAGCGAACGCCGTTCATAATGCCGTTGTCTTGGAAGAAGTGGCGAAAATGGCGGCAAGAACGTACATGCTCAATCCAAATGCAAAGCCGATCAGCCAAACGTTGCTTGATCGCCACTATTTGCGCAAGCATGGCGCAAACGCTTACTATGGGCAGTAAAGGGAGGGAGACCGAGATGGGGAAAAAGTATGTCATTGGCATTGACTATGGCACCGAATCGGGACGAGCCGTTCTCGTTGATCTAGAAGGAAACGAAATTGCGGACCATGTCACTCCGTACCCCCACGGAGTTATTGATGAAGTATTGCCAGAATCGAACGTACAACTCGAGCCAGACTGGGCGCTGCAACACCCGGCTGATTATATTGAAGTATTGGCGACCGCTGTCCCGACGGTATTGCAAAAGTCAGGGGTCAACCCAGCCGATGTGATCGGGGTCGGCATTGATTTTACTTCATGCACGATGCTGCCGGTCGATGCTTCTGGCGAGCCGCTTTGTCTAAAGCCAGAATTCAGGAACCGTCCGCACAGTTGGGTGAAATTGTGGAAGCACCATGCCGCTCAAGATGAGGCGAACTTGCTCAATGAAATTGCGGCCAAACGAGGCGAAGCATTTTTGCCGAGATACGGCGGAAAAATTTCATCCGAATGGATGATTGCGAAAATTTGGCAGATTCTAAACGAAGATCCGGAGATTTACGAACAAACTGATCTTTTCCTCGAGGCGACTGATTGGGTCATTTTCAAAATGACCGGCAATATCGTCCGGAATAGCTGTGCGGCGGGCTATAAGTCCATTTGGCATAAACAGGACGGCTATCCAAGCAAGGAGTTTTTTCGGTCGCTTGATCCGCGGCTGGAACACTTAACAGAAACGAAACTGCGCGGCCCGATCGTTCCGCTTGGTACGAGAGCAGGCGTGCTGACGAACGAAATGGCCGCTATGATGGGCCTCCTTCCGGGAACAGCTGTCGCCGTCGGAAATGTCGATGCCCATGCGGCCGTACCAGGCGTCGGAGTCGTCGAGCCAGGCAAACTGGTGATGGCGATGGGAACCTCGATTTGCCATATGCTGCTGGGCACAGAAGAAAAATACGTCGAAGGCATGTGCGGCGTTGTGGAAGACGGCATCATTCCCGGATATTTCGGTTACGAAGCCGGCCAGTCGGCGGTGGGGGACATTTTTGCTTGGTATGTCGAACAAGGCGTTCCGGCTTATGTGAAAGAAGCGGCAGAAAAAGAAGGAGTCAGCGTTCATGAGTGGCTGGAAAAACGAGCTGCTGCCTACCGACCGGGAGAAACTGGTTTGCTTGCGTTGGACTGGTGGAACGGCAACCGCTCCGTGTTGGTCGATACCGATTTAACAGGGCTCATCATTGGCTATACGTTGCTAACGAAACCAGAAGAGATTTACCGTGCGCTGCTTGAAGCAACGGCCTTTGGCACGCGCAAAATTATTGATGCGTTTGTTGAAAACGGTGTCAACGTTGACGAGTTGTACGCATGCGGCGGATTGCCGCAAAAAAATAAGCTGCTCATGCAAATTTATGCCGATGTGACCAACCGCGAGATCAAAATCGCGGCGTCGAAGCAAACCCCGGCAGTGGGGGCTGCCATGTTCGCGGCGGTCGCGGCCGGCAAAGAGAACGGCGGTTATGAATCAATCGTTGAGGCGGCGCGAAACATGGGAAAAGTGCGTGAAGAGACGTTCAAACCGATTCCGGAGAATGTCGCGATGTACGAGCAGTTGTACCAAGAATATACGAAGTTGCATGACTACTTCGGCCGTGGGGAAAACGATGTCATGAAACGGCTCAAGCATTGGAAAGAAACCGCACGAGCGGCGAAAGAATCTATGACTTTATCGTGAACGGGGAGGAGCAATGATGCTGTCATTACGTCCTTATGAATTTTGGTTTGTAACGGGAAGCCAGCACTTGTACGGAGAAGAAGCATTAAAGCAAGTTGAAGAGCATTCAATGATGATTGTCAATGAGCTGAATCAAGATTCAGTGTTCCCGTTCCCACTTGTTTTCAAATCAGTTGTCACAACGCCAGAGGAAATTCGGCGCGTTTGCCTTGAGGCGAATGCGAGCGAACAATGCGCTGGGGTCATCACTTGGATGCATACATTCTCGCCAGCGAAGATGTGGATTGGCGGCCTTTTGGAGCTGCGAAAACCGTTATTGCATCTTCACACCCAATTTAACCGTGATATTCCGTGGGACAGCATCGACATGGACTTTATGAACTTAAACCAATCGGCTCACGGCGATCGGGAATACGGATTTATCGGCGCGAGAATGGGCGTGGCCCGGAAAGTGATCGTCGGGCATTGGGAAGACCCGAGTGTTCGCGAGCGGCTGGCGAAATGGATGCGGACGGCCGTCGCCTTTGCGGAAAGCCGCAACCTAAAAGTGGCTCGTTTTGGCGACAACATGCGTGAAGTGGCTGTGACGGAAGGGGACAAAGTCGGAGCGCAAATTCAATTCGGCTGGTCGGTCAACGGCTATGGCATCGGGGATTTGGTGCAATACATCCGCGATGTTTCTGAACAAAAAGTGAACGAGTTGCTCGATGAATACGAGGAGCTGTACGACATTGTACCCGCCGGCCGCCAAGAAGGGCCCGTTCGCGAATCAATTCGTGAACAGGCGCGGATTGAACTCGGGCTGAAAGCCTTTTTGCAGGATGGGAACTTTACCGCTTTCACGACGACGTTCGAGGACTTGCATGGGATGAAGCAGCTCCCGGGACTTGCCGTTCAGCGACTCATGGCGGAAGGATACGGTTTTGGAGGCGAGGGAGACTGGAAAACGGCTGCGCTTGTCCGGCTAATGAAAGTGATGGCTGATGGAAAAGGGACGTCATTTATGGAAGATTACACGTACCACCTTGAGCCGGGTAATGAAATGATTCTTGGCGCCCACATGTTGGAAGTATGCCCGACTATTGCAGCGACCCGGCCGCGAATCGAAGTCCATCCGCTTTCCATCGGTGGAAAAGAAGATCCGGCCCGTCTTGTGTTTGACGGCGGCGAGGGTGCGGCGGTCAACGCGTCATTGATCGACTTAGGGCACCGTTTCCGACTCATCGTCAATGAAGTCGATGCGGTGAAACCGGAACACGACATGCCGAAATTACCAGTCGCCCGCATTTTATGGAAGCCTCGCCCGTCGCTCCGCGACTCCGCTGAAGCATGGATTTTAGCTGGCGGCGCCCACCATACGTGCTTCTCATTTGCGGTTACAACAGAACAGCTGCAAGACTTTGCGGAAATGGCAGGGATTGAATGTGTCGTGATCAATGAACATACGTCCGTCTCCTCATTCAAGAACGAACTAAGATGGAATGAAGTATTCTGGCGGGGACGGTAAGGTGAAGCCAGCGTGCAAATCCATACGGCACAACACCAAGGACATGGGCTGGAAGGAGGGCTCATGTCCTTCGTTTTTATCATACATAAAAGTTGGCCATTAACAGAAGAGAGGTAATTTCGAATGTGTAAGCAAAGTCATCAACGTAACGGAAGTTATATGGACAACTTTCGGTATCAATTTTAAGGTGGATAAAAATTATTTCTTGATTTTTTTAAATTTTGTATTGAAAAAAATATATACAATGGTACAATGAAGTTAAAAGTTATACGTACAATATAAAACGGTATTAGGATAAAACATACTATTTGTAAGGTCAAATTGTTTTCAGATCCTTATAAAAAGGATTTGAAATAAACAAAGGGGGAGAGGTGGTTAGTTTTAAAAGCGTTTTCAACGATAGTAGCAACATGGCGTAAACAGTAGTTGACCCGCGCTTGAAATCAGGGGGGGAGGTAAACCGATGAAAAAGAGGTCTTTATTGCTACTAGTCTTATTTATGGCTGTATCAACGTTTTTAGCTGGTTGTTCAGGTGACTCAAGCAATTCTGGTCAATCGAGCAAAGGCGCAAATGGTGCCACTAAACTGACATTATGGACATTTGGAGAGCAACATGCAAAGTTTTTCGAGTTTATGGCTGATGAGTGGAATAAAACACACCCTGACAAAAAGATTCAGCTAGAAACTACCACTTATCCGTATGATGACATGCATAACAAACTGCTTTTATCTTTGCAATCCGGAGTAGGAGCGCCGGACATTGTAGATATTGAGATTTCTCGTTTCTCCAACTATTTAAAAGGAAAACCGCAGTTAGTAGAGTTAAATGACATTATAGACCCCGTAAAAGACAAAGCTATTCAATCAAGATTCGATATCTACTCTAAAGATGGAAAGTACTATGGAATTGATTTTCACGTCGGTGCGACCGTCATTTACTATAATAAAGAATTATTGGATAAAGCAGGGGTAAACCCCGACGAAATCGTTACATGGGATGATTTTAGAGAGGCAGGTAAGAAGGTAGTTAGCGCTACAGGAAAGCCGATGATGACAATTGAAACAGACGGTCCATGGACTTACTGGCCCCTAGTTGTACAACAAGGATCTGATTTTTACGATAAGGACGGAAAGGTAATTTTAGATAACGATATCAACATAAAAACATTAACATTTTTGAAACAACTGTTAGATGAAAAAATTGCTATAGCTGCTCCGGGTGGGAACCATCATGCAGAAGAATATTATGGGTTTATGAATAAAGGCGGGGCTGCATCTGTTGTGATGCCGATGTGGTACATGGTGCGGTTTACCGACTACATGCCAGATTTAAAAGGGAAAATAATCATTAAACCGATGCCAAAATGGACGGCAGATGGAAAGCGGTCAGCAGGCATGGGCGGCACTGGAACCGCTATCACTAACCAATGTAAGAATGTAGAGCTGGCGAAGGAGTTTTTAGCGTTTGCTAAATTATCTAAGGAAGCTAACATCCAAATTTGGAAACAACTTGGATTTGATCCGATTCGTTGGGATGTTTGGAGTGATCCTGCGCTGAAAGAGCCGAATAAATATACAGAATACTTTGGTGATTATATTTTCGATGTTCTTATGAGTGTGAAAGACGAAATCAATTCGCCGACAGTGACTGAAAACACTCCAAAAATGAATGAGTTAGTGGTCCAAACGGTTTTGTACAAGGTTTTAAAAGAAAAGAGCATGTCCCCAGAGCAAGCTCTGAAAAAAGTGGCAGATGAAATGAGAAAACAATAAACAGGAGTAGCTTGAATGATAGAGGGGAGATTTGATTGATGCCGTGGCACGACGTCTCCCCTCACCACTCTATGTTTTTTGGCTCGGGGATGATACAACCAACGATTAAATCAGGAGGGGTATCGCGGTGGAAAATAAACCAGGCTGCTCAATGCAAACAGTACCCCGGAAACGAACAGGAAACGGGATTATTTTTTCTCAAAAGGCTGCTCCGTATATTTTTGTATCACCGTTTATCCTGTCCTTTTTACTATTTTTCCTTTATCCTTCCATTTCGACGATCATAATGAGTTTTCAAGAAGTATTACCTGGAGAAACAAAATTTATTGGGGTAGAAAATTACAAAAAATTACTCAATCCGCATTTTTATGCAGCCTTGCGTAATACAACAATTTACACTATTTGGACACTAATTATTCTGATCCCGCTTCCTTTAGTGCTAGCGGTCATCTTGAATTCTAAGGCTATACCGGGACGTAATTTTTTTCGCTCTGCCTATTTTATACCGGCTTTAACTTCTACCATCGTAGTTGGTGTAGTGTTCCGCTTAATCTTCGGGGAGTTGGAATCAGCTCCTGCGAATACGCTCTTGAAATGGCTAGGGCTGCCAGCCCAGCAGTGGACAATGCATTGGGGAACGGGAATGTTTTTAATGGTATTTTTAGCGTCTTGGAAGTGGCTAGGGGTGAATATTTTGTATTTTCTCTCGGGGTTGCAAAATATCCCGAAGGAACTTTATGAGTCGGCAGAAATGGACGGAGCTGGGGCATTTAGGAAGTTTTTTTATATTACACTTCCACTTTTAAAGCCAGTGGTAATTTATGTGTTAACGATTAGTATTTTTGGCGGTTTTAGAATGTACGAGGAGAGTTTTGTGTTTTGGCAAAATCAGTCTCCTGGTGATATTGGACTTACTTTAGTAGGTTATATTTACCAAGAAGGCTTTATGAACAATGATATGGGATTCGGTTCTGCTGTCGGGATTGTGCTGCTAATCATCGTATTTGTTATTAATATTATTCAGTTGAAGGTTACCGGAGCCTTCAGGAAGGAGGGATAGAGAATGACAGAGACAGCAAAAATTCACCCAGTTGCAAAGGCGGTAGTCGTATTAATGTTGTCGCTTTTTGCTGTTGTCGCACTCTTCCCGTTTTTTGCGTTATTACTGGCATCCTTTAAGCCGTCTACGGAGCTGCTTAGATATGGGTTAAATTTAAAATTACAGGCACATTTGTTGTCATTCAAGAACTACATTTACCTCTTCCAAGAAGGGGCAAAATATCTGACTTGGTATAAAAATAGTTTGATTATTACTGCTGTCGGAACTGTGTTATCTTTACTATTTTCCTCTATGGTTGGGTATGCGTTGGCAGTATACAATTTCAAGGGCAGAAATGTAATTTTTATTCTTGTTTTGACTGTCATGATGATTCCGACTGAAATTTTGATGTTACCTTTATACAAGTTGATGGTGTCCTTCAAAATGATTAACACATACTGGGGAGTTATTGTTCCTACCATGGTAGCCCCTATCGCTATTTTCTTTTTTAGACAATACGCGTTAGGTTTGCCAAAGGAATTGCTTGATGCAGCTAGAATAGATGGGTGTTCGGAATTTAGAATTTTTTTCAGCATTATGGTTCCGTTGATGAAGCCCGCGTTTGGAGCGATGGCTATTTTACAGGCAATGGGTTACTGGAATAGCTTTCTATGGCCAACAATTATTCTGCGAACGGAGGATATGTTCACCTTGCCAATCGGTTTATCTGGGTTGTTAACTCCTTATGGCAATAACTATGATATTTTAATTGCGGGGTCTCTGTTAACGATTCTTCCGATTATTATATTATTCATATTCTTCCAACGCTACTTTGTTTCTGGTTTAACGGTCGGTGGAGTAAAAGGTTAATAACAATAAACGTAGGAAGGATGTATTAACCATGAGTGTGAAAAAAGCAACCATGATCATCGAAAAAGACTTCAAAATCGCTGAAATCGACAAACGCATTTACGGTTCTTTTATCGAGCACCTCGGCCGTGCGGTATACGGGGGGATTTATGAACCGGGCCATCCGCAGGCCGATGAAAACGGCTTTCGGCAAGATGTCATTGAAATGGTCAAAGAGTTACAAGTGCCCATTATACGATATCCGGGCGGGAATTTTGTGTCCGGCTACAACTGGGAGGATGGCGTTGGGCCGAAAGAAAAGCGGCCACGGCGGTTGGATTTGGCATGGCGGTCGGTGGAAACGAATGAAATCGGGTTGAATGAATTTATGGACTGGGCCAAGATGGTCGGGGCCGAAGTAAATATGGCTGTCAACTTAGGGACACGAGGCATTGATGCAGCACGCAACTTAGTCGAATACTGCAACCACCCATCGGGCTCATACTACAGCGATTTGCGCATTGCCCACGGCTACAAAGAGCCTCATAAAATTAAAACGTGGTGCTTGGGCAATGAGATGGACGGTCCGTGGCAAATTGGCCACAAGACCGCGGTGGAGTATGGGCGGATTGCCTGCGAAGCCGCAAAAGTGATGAAGTGGGTCGACCCGACCATTGAACTCGTCGCCTGCGGCAGTTCGAACCGGAATATGCCGACGTTTGCGGAATGGGAAGCGACCGTTCTTGATCATACGTATGAGTACGTCGATTATATTTCTCTCCATCAATACTATGGAAACCGGGACAATGATACGGCCAATTATTTGGCGCTGTCGCTGGAAATGGATGATTTTATCCGTTCGGTTGTGGCGATTGCCGATTATGTGAAGGCGAAAAAACGAAGCAAGAAGACGATCCATCTTTCATTTGATGAGTGGAATGTATGGTACCACTCAAATGAGGCGGATAAGCAAATTGAGCCGTGGACCGTTGCGCCGCCTCTGTTGGAAGATATTTATAACTTTGAAGATGCGCTTCTTGTCGGCTGCATGCTCATTACGTTAATGAAACATGCGGATCGGGTGAAGATTGCTTGTTTGGCCCAATTAGTAAATGTCATTGCGCCAATCATGACGGAAAAGAACGGGCCGGCTTGGAAACAAACGATTTATTATCCGTTTATGCATGCATCTGTTTATGGCAGAGGAGTGGCGTTGCATCCGGTGATTTCCAGCCCGAAATACGACAGCAAAGACTTCACAGATGTTCCGTATTTAGAGTCGATCGCTGTTTACAATGAAGAAAAAGAAGAAGTGACGATTTTTGCGGTCAACCGTGATATGGAAGACGCGTTGCTGCTCGAATGCGATGTCCGCAGTTTTGAGGATTATCGTGTTATTGAACATATCGTGTTGGAACATGAAAATGTGAAACAAACGAATTCCGCGCAATCGTCTCCGGTCGTTCCGCACCGCAACGGCGATGCCCAGTCGTCCGGTGGAAAAGTGTCGGCGACGTTGCCGAAGTTGTCGTGGAACGTCATTCGTTTAGGAAAACGATAAGAAAGTGAAGGCTGGTCTGATGGCCAGCCTATCCCTTTGAAAACGGGAAGGAGAGACGAAATATGGGACGTAAAGTCCGCTTTGGTATTATGAGTACAGCTGCCATTGCCAAAGACGTTATGATTCCCGCCATTCGTCGGGCGGATTACGCTGAAGTCGTGGCCATCGCCAGTGAGAGCGGGAAAGCTAAGCAAGCGGCGCGGGAGCTCGGCATTTCGAAAGCGTATGACAGCTATGGTCAGTTGCTCGATGATCCTGACATCGACGCAGTGTACATCCCGCTTCCGAACAGCCTGCACGCTGAATGGACAATCAAAGCGGCGAGGAAGAAAAAGCACGTGCTTTGTGAAAAGCCGGCTGCCTTATGTGAAGAAGATGTCCGGCGCATGATAGAGGTATGCGAGGAAAACGGTGTTTTATTCATGGAGGCGTTCATGTACCAGTTTCATCCGCAGCACGAACGGGTCAAACAGCTTTTGGCTGCTGGCGAGATCGGCGAAGTCAAGTATATGCGCACCCATTTCTCCTTTTACTTGCAAGACCGAGAAACGAATATCCGCATGAACGATGAGCTTGGCGGGGGAAGCCTGCTCGATGTGGGCTGCTATTGCGTGCACTCGACGAGACACATCCTTGATGCCGAGCCCGTTGAGCTGTTCGTCCAATCTCGTTTTGATCCGCATCGTTCGGTCGATTTGACGACGAACGGATGGATGAGGATGGAAAACGGTGTTTTCGCCCAGTTCACATGCAGCTTCGATATGTTCTTCAAAAATGAGTACGAAATCATCGGCACGAAAGGAAACATTGTTGTTTCGCGGGCGTACCGGCCGGATGTGGACGGGGGAAAGGGACGGATTACGGTCGCAACGGCTGATGGAAGCGAGCGAGAGGAAACCGTGTTTGGCGACCAATATGTGCTGCAAATTGAGCACTTTTCGCGCGCCATTCTCGAAGGGTCGCCGCTGTTATATTCCCCGGAGCGCATGGTCCAACAGGCGCGGACGCTCGATGCTTGCCGCACATCGATGAAAACGGGAGCGATCGTGCGGTTATAGTTATAAAGGAAGGAGAATCGAGATGAACATTACATACGAAAAGTGGTCCGAACTGAATGGAAATGATATTCTGTTGTTCACCTTGGTCAATGATCGCGGCATGGAACTGTCGGCGACAAACTACGGATGCATCGTGACGGACCTCCGCGTTCCCGACCGGAACGGCAATATCGAAAATGTCGTGCTCGGGTTTGGACGATTTGAACCGTATGTTGAGAACGCCCCTTATTTCGGCGCCGTAATCGGCCGGGTGGCGGGGCGCATTCGCGGGGCGAGCTTCGAACTTGATGGAATCACATATCAACTGGCGAAAAACGAAAACAACAACCACTTGCACGGCGGTCCGAACGGATTCCACCGCGTGCTTTGGCAGGCCGAGCCCGTTTGGCGCGACGGTGCGGTGGGGGTCGTGTTTTCATACACAAGCCCGGACGGGGAGGAAGGGTACCCGGGAACGGTTCATGTTCAAGTGGAATATTGGCTGAACAATGACAACGAATGGATCGTCACACACCGAGCTCGTTCGGACAAAACGACGCTCGTCAATTTGACGAACCATACGTATTTTAACCTAAGCGGCAACGGCAAGCGCGATATTTTGGATCACACGTTGACGATCCAAAGCTCGCGTGTGCTCGAGTTGAATGAGGAGCTGATTCCGACGGGCCGCATCTTGGATGTCGCTGGCACGCCGTTTGACTTGCGGCAAGGAAAGGCGATCCGGGAGGCGGTCGAATCCGGGCATCCGCAAATTGAACTCGTTGGCGGGGGTTATGACCATCCGTTTTGGCTCGATCGGCATCATGACAAAGAGATTGTGCTTTCTGACCCGAAGAGCGGGCGGGTGCTGACGGTGGAGACGGATGAGGTCAGCGTGGTGGTGTATACATCGAACCAGTTGCCGGAAGGGTTGGATCTAGGCGGCGTGCCGTCGCGGAAATATTTAGGCATCTGCCTTGAAACACAAGGGCTGCCGGATGCGGTTCATCATCCGCAGTTTCCGTCGATCGTATTGCCAGCTGGCAAAGAGCGAGCATCAACGACGGTCTATCGGTTTGGCGTGCGGACGTCATAGACGGATAGGAGGCGGATGGCCCTTGATGGAGGAAATCGAAGGGGTGTTGATTGATCTCGATGGGACGATATGGAAGGGAAATGAACTCATTCCGCATGCGGATGAGGCGGTTGCCTACCTCCGTTCTCTTGGAAAACGAATCGTGTTCGTCAGCAATCGCGGCAATTGGTCGCGGCGCATGTGCCATGAACGGCTTGGACGGTTTGGAATTGCGGCGGGGGAGGAAGACATTATTTTATCCTCAACGGTAACAGCCCAATTTTTGCGGAAACATTATCCGCTATGCCAAGTTTGGACGTTAGGCGACGAAGGATTGCGTGAGGAGCTGCGGCATCACCAGGTGCCGTTGGCGCCAGCTCCGGAAGACGCAGATTTTCTCATCATCACACTGTATGAAACGATGACATACCGCGATTTGGATTTGGCATTTCGTGCTGTCCATCATGGAGCACGAATGATCGCGACCAACATCGATAAAACGTTTCCGAGTGAACATGGGAATGCCATTGATGTCGCCGGGATGGTAGGAGCGATTGAAGCGGCAACAGCCCGAAAAGTGGAAGTCGTGCTAGGAAAACCTTCTTGCTTTATGGCTGAAGCAGCTTTGCGGCAGCTGAAGGTGCCTCCTAACCGCTGTCTCGTCATTGGTGACAGCGTGGAATCGGATATTCGCATGGGGAGAATGTACGGTATGAAAACCGCTCTTGTGCTGACAGGAAATACGAAGCGCAACGAATTAGAGGCATGGAGGGAAAAAGAACGGCCGGATTATGTGATGGATTCCATTTATGATATCGTGGGGCTCGGAAAGGAGATCGTGCAGTGAATTCAATAGAAGAAATCGTGCCATTGGTGAAACAATGCGATTGTGGCCACCGTCATTATGACATCCCGATCGAACAGATGACGGTGGGATGTGACGCGTTTGAGCAGCTCGTTGCTTATTTGCGTCATAAGCGGTATGAGAAGGTGGCCGTGGTGGCCGATGAGCGGACGTTTGCCGCAGCAGGGGAGTCATTGTGTGATGAACTGGAAAACAAATCGATCCACTATACAATATGCCTCGTGCAACCCGATCAAAATGGGGATGTCATCGCCGATGAACGTTCGATTGTGCAAGTGCTGTTGGAAACGCCCGACGATGTCAATGTTCTCATTGCGGCAGGAGCAGGGACGATTCATGACATTACCCGTTTTAGCAGCTATAAAATGAAGATTCCGTTCATTTCTGTCCCCACTGCCCCATCGGTGGACGGATTTACGTCAATGGGAGCTCCGCTCATCATTCGTGGGGTGAAAAAAACCATTCAAGCACAGGCGCCGGTCGCTGTATTTGCTCATACAGGTGTGTTGTCCCAAGCTCCAAAAGAGATGATCGCCGCTGGATTTGGCGATATGGTGGCGAAGTATACGTCATTGGTCGACTGGCAGTTTGCCCACTGGATGGCCGATGAGCCGTATTGTCCATTTGTTCACCAGCTTACCGAACAATCTCTCAAAGCATGTGTCGACCATATTGATGACATTGCCGATGGCGGTGAACAAGGGATTCGAGTATTAATGGATGCGTTGCTGCAGTCGGGTATTGCGATGTTGCTCATGGGGCAATCGTACTCGGCATCGGGAGCGGAACACCATCTGTCCCACTACTGGGAAATGGAATTTTTGCGCCAAAACAAGCGGCAAGTGCTGCACGGGGCGAAGGTTGGCGTAGCGACTCCGATGATCATTGAACACTATCAACGCGTCTTTTGGCCGTTATGGAACAAACTAGAAGAACGGCCGAAATCAATAGACGAAACTGCAAGGAAACGACTCAAAGCCAATGCGGCTTCTATTCAGAAACTGCTTGAATCCTTGCCCTCTCCAGGGCGCGTTCGAACTATGTTAGAGAAAGTAGGAGGGGCCGCTCTCCCGGAACAACTCGGCATCGATCTTCCGTTGGTTGAACGGAGTCTGCGGGAGGCTCATCGATTGCGTCCGAACCGCTTTACGATTCTCTACTTTTTAAATGAATGGGTTTTAGGAACATGATAGGGGGAATCAAAGTGGAAAAAGCTACAATAAGGGCAAATGTCAAGGATCGGTTTTGGAAACGATATATCGATGTCGTCCGGAACGAAGTCGTTCCTTACCAGTGGGAAGCGCTTAATGACCGCATCCTAGGCGCTGAACCAAGCCATGCGATTGAGAACTTTCGCATTGCCGCAGGGGAATCGGATGGAGAGTGTTACAGAAAAAGCCGTCTGAAAGCCCATGGTTTCAATCGTGGGAGGAAAGAAGGCGTTGCTCGGCAATCCCTTAAGAGGATGGCTTTGAGCCACCATGTTTCTCTTTAGGTATGGAATCTCAAAAGAAAAGGGGGTGAAGCCATGCCCACGATCACCCTCAGGCTGGAGCTGCACAATCCAACGAAAGTCAAACAAGACATGTATGAACGGATGACAGAAGTGAATACCGCGTTTGCGAATTGGCTGTTGAATCATCCCGAGCTGAATCAAGCGACGAGCAAAATTTTTAAGGAGTTTTCGCTGCAGCGGTTTCCTTCCGCCGTCGTGAATCAGACGATTCGAGAAGTGAAGGCCCAAAAGAAAAAACAAAAGGCAAAGAAGTTCCGAACATTCTGGTGTTGCTTTAACAATCAAAACGTAAAGGTGGAAAAGAAAGGAGCGTTCTACACGGTTTCCTTCCCCACACTGGAGAAGCGAATTGGCGTACCGGTCGTCGCGCGTTCCTATCAGGAAACGTGGCTGAATCGGCTTATCCATGGAACCGCCAAACAAGGGGTTGCCAAGCTCTACAAAAAGAGAAAGAAATGGTATTTGGCGATCGCCATCACCTTTGAAGTCAAGCCGCGGCACGAAACAAAGGTGATGGGCGTTGACCTTGGACTTCGCTATATCGCCGTTGCCAGCGTAGGCACGAAATCGTTGTTTTTCAAAGGGAACCAATGCGCCTTTATTCGCCGACGATATGCCGCCCTTCGGCGCACATTGCAAAGAAATAAGAAACTCCATGCGGTGCGAAAAATCGGAAACAAAGAGTCCCGCTGGATGAAGGATGTGAACCACAAAATCAGCCGTCAAATCGTCAACTTTGCGCTCGCCAACGGTGTTGGCGTGATTCGGATGGAAGAGTTGACGGGGATTCGAAAGCGGGCAACATCGGCAAAAGAAGCAGGACGAAATCTTCATTCGTGGGCGTTCCATCAACTGCAAACGATGATTGTCTATAAAGCCGAAATGGCAGGCATTCGGGTCGAGTGGGTGAATCCGACCTATACGAGCCAAACGTGCAAGTGTGGTCATCGGGAGAAAGCGAATCGAAACGGCATCCGCTTCCGATGCCAAAGGTGTGGATACACTCTCCACGCCGACTTGAATGGCGCCATCAACATCGCCAAAGCGATTTCGGGCTTCGTCTCCTAACCTAGCGCACTGGTCACAGGTGCGCCGCCCATCGGGGTACACTCTAACCCGATGGGACGGGGTGATGACACACCCCTAAACTTGGGCATTGTCCGAACCAGAAATGGAGGAGGACGCGAACGACCCAAGAATCCCACGGCTTGAGCCGTGTGGAGTGTCAAGGGATGGTCTTTCAAGACAGCGATGTAGCGAAATGGCTCGAAGCGGTGGCGTATTTGTTGGAGGCGGAGCGCGACCCAGAATTGGAAAAACTCGCGGATGACGTGATTGAGCTGCTTGGCCGCGCTCAGTAGCCGGACGGCTATCTCAATACGTATTATACGGTCAAGGAACCCGGTAAACGTTGGACGAACCTGCGGGACAACCATGAATTGTATTGTGCGGGCCATTTGATGGAAGCGGCAGTTGCTTATTTCCGGGCCACAGGCAAACGGCGCTTTTTGGATATCATGTGCAAGTATGCCGACTATATCGGTACGGTATTCGGCCGCGGGGAAGGCCAAATTCCTGGATACGACGGACATCAGGAAATTGAGTTGGCGCTGCTGAAATTGTATGAGGCGACTGGAAACGAGAACTATTTAAAATTGAGCCAATATTTTATTGACCAGCGCGGGCAGCAACCTCATTACTTTGATCGGGAAAAAGAAGCAAGAGGGGAAATGAGGCCATTTTGGTATGACGGCGGGTATCGCTACCATCAAGCACACATTCCAGTCAGAGAGCAGAAACAAGCTGTCGGGCATGCGGTGCGGGCGCTCTATATGTATACCGCCATGGCTGGACTGGCGGCGAAAACGGGAGACGAATCGTTGAAACAAGCGTGCCAAACGTTATGGGAAAACGTGACAAAACGACAAATGTATATCACGGGCGGCGTCGGCTCGAGCGCTTTTGGAGAATCGTTTACGTTTGATTTTGATTTGCCGAATGATACGGTCTATGCCGAGACATGTGCGTCAATTGCGTTAGTGTTTTGGGCCCGCCGCATGCTGGAACTGGAGATGGACGGGAAGTACGCGGATGTGATGGAACGGGCGTTATACAATGGAACCATCAGCGGCATGGATTTGGACGGCAAGAGATTCTTTTATGTCAACTCGCTCGAAGTGTGGCCGAAGGCATGTGAACGCCATGACAAACGCCATGTGAAACCGGTGCGGCAAAAATGGTTCAGCTGTGCGTGCTGCCCGCCGAACTTGGCCCGTCTCATCGCCTCGATCGGCCATTACATTTATTCACAAACATCGGATGCGTTGTTCGTCCACCTTTATGTCGGCAGCGACATTCAAACAGAAATGGGCGGGCGGTCAGTCGAGATCGTGCAAGAGACGAATTATCCTTGGGATGGAACGGTTCGATTGACGATTTCGCCGGAATCAGCCCAGGAATTTACGCTTGGATTGCGCATTCCTGGATGGTGCCGGGGAGCGGAGGTAACGATCAATGGGGAAAACGTAGACATTGCGCCGCTGACCAAAAAAGGGTACGCTTATATCCGTCGAGTGTGGCGACAAGGGGACGAAATGGTCCTTCACTTCCCGATGCCGGTCGAGCGGATTAAGGCGCATCCCCAAGTGCGTGCCAATGTCGGAAAAGTTGCGTTGCAGCGCGGGCCGATTGTGTATTGTTTGGAAGAAGTTGATAATGGGCCAAATTTAGCGAATTTGTTCCTCCCACGCGATGCCAAGCTTGAGGCGAACTTTGAGCCAGACTTGTTAGAAGGGGTTGTAGTAATCACTGGAACCGCTGAGCGGGTCGATGAGTCGGCATGGAATGATGAATTGTATCGACCGATTGAACCCCGAACCTATCAAGTTCCGTTCCGAGCGATTCCTTATTATGCCTGGTGCAACCGTGGGGAAGGGGAGATGACGGTGTGGGTGAATGAGAAATAGAACTATCGATGTTGCTATTCACTGTGTGAAATGATTTGGAAATTAAGATGAAATACCGAGGTGAATGAATGAGCTGGTCGGATGGTTGATGAACCGTACACGACCAGTTTTTTGTTTCGACAATCTTTGTTTGTGTTCTATACAAATTATGTAGAAGCCACTATACTAGTAATTAAAGAGATTTGTCTTTCACATACTCTTTTCCGTTAGGAAGGGACATCGCCATGCTTAGCTACCTAAAAAAATGGAACACGTTGCGAAATCAGATATTGGTCGTATTCCTATTTGTCATGGTGATTGTGCTGTCTCTCGTCAGCATGATCACGCTCAAGCAAGTGTCCCTGTTGATTCGGAACAACGCTGAAAACCAAATCAAGCAGACAGCTATTGAAACGAGCGGTCGGATTGATTCATTGTTTGAACAGTTGAATACAGCGACAAAGTTTGTGATGACCAATCAAGAAGTTCAACGATTATTTGAACGAATCCATGCGGGAGAGAAGGTGACATTTCCAGAATTGCAAAGGTTAAAAAGTGTGGTTAATAATATCCAAGCCAACTCTGAGGGCATTTACTCTGTCGAGCTCTATACAGAAGATTTAAAGCAAGTGTTTCCCCTAGACAGTTCTATGAAGATGTTTCAACGTCTCAACGTGAAATGGATTTATGAAGCGGATCGCGCGAAAGGCAGACTTGTATGGATCGGAGAAGATCCAAGGAGTCCTCAATTTTATTTAGTGATCCGGCGCATTACGTTGATGGAGCGCCATTTTGCCAACGGGGGATACTTGCTTGCCCGAATTTATAAGCCGTATTTTGCGATCACTGAGGTGAACACGGGGCAATACGTATTGGTTTCCGATCCGGAAGGAAAGGTTATTTTTTCAAATAATTCCAGATTAACTGATGTATCTTCGTTAAATCAACGGTCAGCAACGGTAATAAATCAAACCGAATACATGGTAACAAAGCAGTCTTCCAACAAAGGGTTCACCGTTTTCATATTAACGCCTGTCAGCGCTCTAACCAAAGGGATGAATGGCATTCGGTTTGGGATCATTTTCGCTGGCGTCATTGGGATGGTCATTTATTTTTTATGTTCACTCTTTCTCTCGACCATCATTACACGGCCGATTGTTCAATTAACGAAAACGATGCGACTGGCGAATGAGCAGTTATTAGCGGTTGATCCGAAAATGGTTACGGTCAATGAGATCAGGGAGCTGAATAGCACCTATAACCAATTGGTGAAAGAAACGAATCATTTGATCAAAATGGTGTATCAAAAAGAGATTGTCCGCAGCCAAAGTGAATTGAAAGCGCTTCAAGCGCAAATCAACCCCCATTTCTTGTACAACACATTGGAGTCGCTGCGATGGTCATTAGAAGAAAAGGGAGAAGAAGAGTTGGCAGATGTCGTTGTGTCCATGTCAGAGCTGTTTCGCTACACCATCAGCCGAAATGTGAACGATGATTGGGTCACATTGAAAGAGGAATTTCGCCATATCGAAAATTATATGGACATTATCAAATTTCGGTTTGGCGATCGCATCAAGTGGCATTTGTCGCTGCCTGAGGAATGGGAAAATGTCAAAATCCCGAAACTGTTGATTCAACCGTTAGTCGAAAACGCGGTCGTACATGGTTCGGAAAGCCGGTCAGCCCCTTGTACCATTATCGTGGCTATCAAGCCGGTTTCGGATCGTCATCTTGAGATCATGGTGGAAGATGATGGAGTTGGAATGGATGAAGAAAGGCTCGAAGCGGTGAAACAGGCTATGCATACAGGAGAAGCGAAAGGAAAAGGAATGGCATTGTATAATGTGAAAAAACGTCTCCAACTTTATTACAAGAAAGAAACGAGCGATGGCATAACGATTGACAGCCATAAAAACAAAGGCACAAAAGTCACGATTCGAATTCCCGTTAACGGAGGGGAGAAATGATGCATGAGAAGACCATTTTAGTTGTGGATGATGAGCCGAGGGCGAGAGAAGGGATGAAGCGGTTGTTGGAAAAATGGGCCTCCGGCAAACACCGAATCATAACGGCTGCCAATGGCCAAGAAGCGCTTGACATTTTGCGGCAAGAGCGGGTGCACGTGTTATTGACAGATATTCGGATGCCGGAAATTACCGGGCTTGATGTGTTAGAGGAAATGAGAGAAAAAGACGATTCTCCGGCAGTGATCCTCATTTCTGCTTACCCTGATTTCGATTATGCGCAAAAAGCCATCAGCCTTGGTGTATTAAACTATTTGTTGAAGCCGGTGAAAAAAAGCGAATTATTTGAAGCGGTAGAAAGAGCGATCCACGTTTCCGAGCAAAAGGAAAGGGAACGAGTGATGAGACAATTGGTTGACGATAAACTCATCGATGCCCTTGACCGTCACCCCCAAACTCGTGAACCGATTCGCGAGGCCATCCAGTTTATTGATCGGCATCTAAAAGATGATATATCACTAAAAGAAGTGGCGGAGCACGTCCATTTGAATCCAAGCTATTTTAGCACGTTGTTTAAAGAACAAATGAAACTCACATTCAGCGAATATCTCACAAGAAGAAGAATGCAGCGAGCTAAAGAACTGTTGATGACGACTGATATGGATGTGTCAGAGATTGCGGAAGAGTGTGGTTACAAAACAGCAAAATATTTTATTCATTTGTTTAAGGAAATGGAGGGAAAGACTCCGAGCAGCTATCGAAAAAGTCAAAAAGAAAAGTAATCTAAAAATACTGGTACTTTTCCTAATGGTTGTTGCCTTTTCCCCCCTTCATGATGATGGTAGACTGTATTTGCAAGCAAAAGAGTAGAGAAGGGGGTACAGTTTATGAAAAAGAAAGCGTTCACATGGTTGGTTTTGCTAATGTTGATGGCGGGGATTGTGCTGTCTGGTTGTTCTTCTTCGTCGAGCGATTCTGCGAGCGAGGGGAAATCCGGAGACGGGAAAATTCATTTGAAGTTTATGCACGACTGGCCAAAAGGCAGTTCAACCGCTTACTACAATCTTGTAGAGGAGATTATTAAAGACTATGAAGCGAAGCATCCGAATGTTCAGATTGATGTAGAAGTATTAAATCCGGATCAATATCGGGATAAATTAAAAGTGTTGGCCGCTTCGAATGAATTGCCTGACGTAGGGTTGACGTGGTCGAACGGTTTTGCCGAACCATACGCCACTGGAGGACAATTTGCGCCGCTAAATGATATTATCGAAAAAGAATTTAAAGACCAGTTTGTACCTGGAACGGTAGAAGCGTATACCTTTAACGGTAAATCGTATGCGCTTCCAATGGAGATGAACATCACGTATATTTTCTACAACAAAGAGATTTTCAAAAAATATGGTCTTCAGGAACCGAAAACCTTTGAAGATTTGAAAAACATTGGGAAAACGTTGATCAAGCATGGGGTGATTCCAGCCACAGTCGGTTCAAAAGACGGATGGCCGGCATCGATGTGGTTTATGTACCTCGCTGACCGGATTGGCGGCCCAACGATTTTGACCGATGTCATTCAAGGAAAAGTGAAAATGTCTGACCCAGCTATTGTCAAAGCGGCGAAAGAAGTTCAAAATCTTGTGGATATGGGGTTCTTTGTCAAAGGGAACACTGCCTTCTCGAATGATGATGCTAAAGGTTATTTCCTAAACGAAAAGGCAGCCATGTTCTTAACGGCCACATGGGAGTTGCCGAACTTTACAACCAGCCCGGATGTGCCGCAAGAGTTTAAAGAGAAAGTGGGTTACTTCAAATTCCCATTGTATGAAGGCGGCAAAGGAACGGACATCAACAGTTATGTCGGCGGTCCTGGGTTAGGCGCGTTTGTCGCAGAAAACTCAAAGCATAAAGAACAAGCGAAAGACTTTGCGGCGTACCTTGTCAAAGAATGGGGCAAACGGTCAGTGGAAGGTGCAGGCATTTTACCAGCTACAAAGGTGAATACAGAAGGGTTGAACGTACCGAAGATGTACCTGGATGTCTTGCATGACATCAATAACGCGACAAACATTACGACTTGGTTTGACACCCAAGCAAGCCCGAATGTTTCTGAGTTGCACCATGACTTAATGACGGCCCTGTTTGGGAAACAAATCACGCCAGAAGAATTTGCGAAACAACATGATGACGCGTTGGCGGAGGAAGCCAACAAATAAGAATTTTGGGGGCATCTGGAACAACACATGCCCCCTTATTTGTAAAGAAGGAGTTATCAGCGATGAAAAACGTTATGTCCAATAAAACAGCGATCATTCTTTATGTCCTGCCGTCGCTTCTCCTTGTCTTGTTTTTGATTTATATCCCGATTGCACTGACGGGATATTATGGATTGATGGATTGGAGCGGGGTAGGCCAGATGAAGTTCATCGGCTTGGAAAATTATAAAAAGCTTATTCATGACAAGCTGTTTTGGGAAAGCACCTGGCACTCCGTTTTGTTGGCGTTGTTTTCCGTTCTCAGTTTGATCGGCTATTTAATCGTTTCTTTAATATTGGCGAGCAAAATTAAGGGAGGGAATTTGTTTAGAAAAATTTACATTATTCCTATGCTTATGTCGTCTGTCGCCATCGCTCAACTTTGGATTAAGATTTTTGATCCGATGAATGGGCTGATTAACAGTTTGTTGTCTATGTTTGGGATAAAAGAGACTCCACTTTGGTTGGCGGATCCGGATATGGCGCTATATTCGGTTTTCATCCCGATCGTTTGGCAGTATGCGGGGTTTTACATCATTATTATGTATGCTGCTTTGATTAATGTACCCCAAGAATTGATTGAAGCTGCAAGAATCGATGGTGCCAATGCCTTTCAAATTGCCTACAAAATTAAGGTGCCCCTTATTTCTGGGGTGTTAAAAGTATTGGTGATTCTAGCCGTTGTCGGGTCTTTGAAATATTTTGATTTGATTTACGTCATGACCGGAGGCGGCCCGGGGCATGCCACGGAAGTGATTGCTTCTTATATGTATAAAGAAGCGTTTGGAAAATTCAACTTCGGGTATGGAAGTGCCATTGGTTTTGGGTTGCTCATCCTTAGCATGGGAGCGACCTGGATGATTCAAAAAATGTTGAGAGTAAATCAAGAATAAAAGGAGAATTGACTATGAAAGAAAAGAAAATCTTAGATTCCAAGCCTCGTTCTCCTTTACGACGAATCGCAATGGGAATTCTTTACTTCATCTTGGTTGTTGTAGCGCTTCTTCAATTATATCCGTTAGTATGGTTATTCTTATTGTCGTTGAAGACGAATCAAGAAGTATTTGGAATGTCTCCGTTCGCCTTGCCGAAATCTCCACGATGGGAAAATTATATAAATGCTTGGTTTGATGGAGGGATCAACCAATACTTTTTCAATAGTGTCTGGTATACGATTGTCGCTGTTGTATTGACTTTGATTTTAGCCAGCTTCGTTACGTTCGCCTTGACCAGAATGGAGTGGAAATTCAAAGGTGTTGTATTGGCCCTGTTTATGATCGCTTACATGATCCCGCTTCATTCGACGCTCATTCCGTTGTTTAATATTTATAATAAAATGAACTTAATTGATAACCCCATTTCGATTATCCTTTCGTATACGACCTTTAACTTGCCGATTACGATTATGATTTTGCTGGGATTTTATCAGTCGTTGCCGCGCGAAATCGAAGAAGCGGCAGTAATGGACGGGTGCTCTGTTCATCGCATTTTTTTCCGCATCACATTGCCGATGACAGCGCCTGTTCTTGCGACTACAGCCATTATTAACATGATTTACAATTGGAATGAATTTGTGTTTGTCAACACGTTCATTAGTTCAGAAAAATGGAAAACGATCACAGTCGGAGTCAATAATTTTGTCGGCCAATATCTCACCGACTGGGGGGCGATCGGCGCGACTTTGGTGATCAGCATTTTGCCGATTTTGATTGTGTACTTATTCTTGAGCGACCGAATTATTGAAGGATTGGTTGCCGGTTCGGTAAAAGGATGATGTCATATGGATCGCGGTTAAGTTTGTTTGTATTATATACAAACCAAACAGAATATAGTATGATGAAAATGATCAAATCGTTGCTATTTCCATCGTTGGAGAGGGGGAGAGAGGTTGCGGATTAGGAAAGAAACATGGTCTCGTTTCAACGAAAAAGAAGTTCTTTTATTTACGTTGACAAATGAACACGGCATGGAACTGTCCACGACAAACTACGGCTGCATCGTGACGGACCTCCGCGTTCCCGACCGGAACGGCAACATCGAAAATGTCGTGCTCGGGTTTGGACGATTTGAACCGTATGTTGAGAACGCCCCTTATTTCGGCGCCGTAATCGGCCGGGTGGCGGGGCGCATTCGCGGGGCGAGCTTCGAACTTGATGGAATCACATATCAACTGGCGAAAAACGAAAACAACAACCACTTGCACGGCGGTCCGAACGGATTCCACCGCGTGCTTTGGCAGGCCGAGCCCGTTTGGCGCGACGGTGCGGTGGGGGTCGTGTTTTCATACACAAGCCCGGACGGGGAGGAAGGGTACCCGGGAACGGTTCATGTTCAAGTGGAATATTGGCTGAACAATGACAACGAATGGATCGTCACACACCGAGCTCGTTCGGACAAAACGACGCTCGTCAATTTGACGAACCATACGTATTTTAACCTAAGCGGCAACGCCAAGCGCGATATTTTGGATCACACGTTGACGATCCAAAGCTCGCGTGTGCTCGAGTTGAATGAGGAGCTGATTCCGACGGGCCGCATCTTGGATGTCGCCGGCACGCCGTTTGACTTGCGGCAAGGAAAGGCGATCCGGGAGGCGGTCGAATCCGGGCATCCGCAAATTGAACTCGTTGGCGGGGGTTATGACCATCCATTTTGGCTCGATCGGCATCACGACAGGGAAATTGTGCTTTCCGACCCAGAGAGTGGGCGGGTGCTGACGGTGGAGACGGATGAGGTCGGCGTCGTCGTGTATACGTCAAACCAATTGCCGAAGGGGCTGGATTTGGGCGGCGTGCCGTCGCGGAAATATTTAGGCATCTGCCTGGAAACGCAAGGACTGCCGGATGCGGTTCATCATCCGCAGTTTCCGTCGATCGTATTGCCAGCTGGCCAAGAGCGAGCATCAACGACGGTCTATCGGTTTGGCATCATTTGAATCAATGGAGGAAAGATAGAGGAATGATTGAACATGTAGAGACGCCGCACAGATTGGTCGCCCTGACGTTTGATGATGGACCGAATCCGGTTTATACATTGAACGTGTTGGAGATATTGGAGAAGGCATCTGGAAAAGCGACCTTTTTTATGATCGGAAGCCAGATGGAGAAGCATCCGGAAGTTGTAGAGGCGGTCAAGGCGCAAGGGCATGAAATTGGCAATCATACGTATTCTCACGCTAACCTGACTTCTCTAACGGAAGATGAGGCTTTTCGAGAAATGGAGTGGATGGATGTCATCATTACCGAGATGACTGGAGCGAAGCCCACGATTTTCCGTCCTCCTTATCTTGACTACAATGCAACTGTTGTTTCGATGTGCAACCATTTCGGCTACCAAATGATCGGTGCGCTCAATACGGATGCCCGAGACTGGGAACAGCCAGGAGTTGACTATATTGTTCGGAAGAGTCGCCCCCATATAAAAAACGGGAGCATCTTGCTTTTTCATGACGGATTTGGAGATCGTTCACAAACGATCGAGGCTGTCAATATACTCGTATCCGAATTGTATTCGCAAGGTTACAAATTGGTCACGGTCAGCGAATTGTTGGAGCTGCGGGCCGAAAGCAGATGAAAAAGCCGTTCTTTTGCAGCACTGGTGCTCTCATGATCGATCGCTTGCATAGTAAGAAAAGAGGAGAGTGAGCTATTCATGCCAACCAATGTATTTTTCAACGCCCATCACTCGCCGGTTGGGGCGTTTGCCAGCTTTACGCTAGGGTTTCCGGGAAAAAGCGGAGGACTGGACTTGGAACTCGCCCGACCGCCACGGCAAAATGTCTTTATTGGCGTTGAGTCGCCGCATGAGCCGGGGCTGTATCATATCCTTCCATTCGCGGAAACAGCAGGCGAGGATGAAAGCAAACGATATGACATTGAAAATCCTGATCCGAATCCGCAAAAACCAAACATTCTCATCCCGTTTGCGAAAGAGGAGATCAAGCGCGAATTCTGTGTGGCAACGGATACATGGAAAGCTGGGGATTTAACGTTTACGATTTATTCGCCGGTAAAGGCGGTGCCTGATCCCGAAACAGCGGCCGAGGAAGAACTCAAGTTGGCGTTGGTCCCAGCTGTCATTGTCGAGATGACGATCGATAACACGAACGGAACAAGAACACGACGGGCGTTTTTCGGATTCGAAGGCACCGACCCGTATACCTCGATGCGGCGGATCGATGATACATGCCCGCAGCTGCGCGGGGTCGGTCAAGGGCGGATTTTGGGCATTGTATCCAAGGATGAGGGTGTTCGCTCAGCGCTGCATTTTAGCATGGAGGATATCTTAACGGCGACTCTCGAAGAAAACTGGACGTTTGGGCTTGGGAAAGTCGGTGCGTTAATCGTTGATGTGCCGGCGGGAGAAAAGAAAACGTATCAATTTGCTGTTTGTTTTTACCGCGGTGGTTATGTTACCGCAGGAATGGATGCCTCTTATTTTTACACCCGTTTCTTCCATAATATCGAAGAAGTCGGTCTTTATGCGTTAGAGCAGGCCGAGGTGTTAAAGGAGCAGGCGTTCCGTTCGAATGAACTCATTGAAAAAGAATGGCTCTCCGATGATCAAAAGTTTATGATGGCGCACGCGATCCGCAGCTACTATGGCAATACACAACTGCTTGAGCATGAAGGAAAGCCGATTTGGGTCGTTAATGAAGGCGAGTACCGGATGATGAATACGTTTGATCTCACCGTCGACCAGCTCTTTTTTGAGTTGAAAATGAATCCGTGGACGGTGAAAAATGTGCTTGACTTCTATGTCGAGCGCTACAGCTATGAGGATCGTGTCCGTTTCCCAGGAGATGAGACGGAATATCCCGGCGGCATCAGCTTCACTCATGATATGGGAGTCGCTAACACGTTCTCGCGTCCGCATTACTCGTCATATGAGCTATACGGAATCAGCGGCTGCTTTTCGCATATGACGCACGAACAGCTCGTCAACTGGGTGCTTTGCGCGGCGGTATACATCGAACAAACGAAAGACTGGGCATGGCGCGACCGGCGGCTTACGATCTTGGAACAATGTCTCGAAAGCATGGTGCGTCGTGATCATCCGGATCCAGAAAAGCGGAACGGCGTGATGGGGCTTGACAGCACCCGCACCATGGGTGGAGCGGAAATCACAACGTATGATAGTTTGGATGTTTCCCTCGGCCAGGCGCGCAACAATTTATATTTGGCAGGAAAATGTTGGGCTGCCTATGTGGCGCTCGAAAAGTTGTTCCGCGATGTCGGCAAAGAAGAACTGGCTGCATTGGCAAGGGAGCAGGCGGAAAAATGCGCCGCGACGATTGTCAGTCACGTGACGGAGGACGGGTATATCCCAGCCGTGATGGGAGAAGGAAATGACTCGAAAATCATTCCGGCTATTGAGGGGCTTGTGTTTCCTTACTTTACGAACTGCCATGAGGCGTTAAGAGAAGACGGACGTTTTGGAGACTATATTCGTGCACTGCGACAACATTTGCAATATGTGTTGCGGGAAGGAATTTGCCTATTCCCGGACGGGGGATGGAAAATTTCCTCGACAAGCAACAACTCGTGGTTGAGCAAAATTTACTTATGCCAGTTTATTGCCCGCCGCATTTTAGGGTGGGAATGGGATGAACAAGGAAAACGAGCTGATGCGGCTCATGTTGCGTGGCTCACGCATCCGACGCTCTCCATTTGGAGTTGGAGCGACCAAATTATCGCTGGCGAAATCAGCGGCAGCAAATACTACCCGCGCGGCGTGACGAGCATTTTATGGTTGGAGGAGGGGGAATGAAGATGAACAGCTCCCTCCCCTCCCTCCGCGATGTATTCGCGAATGATTTCCACATCGGGGCGGCGGTCAATCCTGTGACGATTGAGATGCAAAAACAGTTGTTGATCGATCATGTCAACAGTATTACGGCAGAGAACCATATGAAGTTTGAGCATCTTCAGCCGGAAGAAGGGAAATTTACCTTTCAGGAAGCGGATCGGATTGTTGATTTTGCTTGTTCGCACCGAATGGCGGTTCGAGGGCACACACTTGTATGGCACAACCAGACTCCGGATTGGGTGTTTCAAGATGGTCAAGGCCATTTCGTCAGTCGGGATGTGTTGCTTGAGCGGATGAAATGTCACATTTCAACTGTTGTACGGCGATACAAGGGAAAAATATATTGTTGGGATGTCATCAACGAAGCGGTAGCCGACGAAGGAGACGAATTGTTGAGGCCGTCGAAGTGGCGACAAATCATCGGGGACGATTTTATGGAACAAGCATTTCTCTACGCTTATGAAGCTGACCCAGATGCACTGCTTTTTTACAATGACTATAATGAATGTTTTCCGGAAAAGAGAGAAAAAATTTTTGCACTTGTCAAATCGCTGCGTGACAAAGGCATTCCGATTCATGGCATCGGGATGCAAGCGCATTGGAGTTTGACCCACCCATCGTTGGATGAAATTCGTGCGGCCATTGAACGATATGCGTCCCTTGGCGTTGTTCTTCATATTACGGAACTCGATGTATCCATGTTTGAATTTCACGATCGTCGAACCGATTTGGCTGTCCCGACGAACGAAATGATCGAACAGCAAGCAGAGCGGTATGGGCAAATTTTCGCTTTGTTTAAGGAGTATCGCGATGTTATTCAAAGTGTCACATTTTGGGGAATTGCTGATGACCATACATGGCTCGATAACTTTCCAGTGCAGGGGAGAAAAAACTGGCCGCTTTTGTTCGATGAACAGCATAAACCGAAACCAGCTTTTTGGCGGGCAGTGAGTGTCTGATGATATTGCTTCACGTCGCGGCGAAGAGGGGAACAGCAAATAAGGGTTCCTCTCTTTGTGAATAATTAAAAGATTTCAGAAAATCATTGAATGTAAGTGGACTTTCCATTATAATAGGAAGCAGAACTAGTATACTAGTCATACTAGTAGTAGAAAAGCAAACGGCAAATCATGAAGCTGATTGACATTTTGACTATATGAACAGGGATGTCAATCGAGAATTCATTCTTCTGTTTGTCTGGAATCATGAGGGCGGCATTACAGCCATTTTGTAGGATGCGTCGTTTCAAACTAGTATACTAGAATGTTTGTAGAGCGGTGAGGAGTTGGGGTGCAATGATCTGAAATCGCTTTCCCAATAAAACCTTGAAAGGGGGGATTGAGACGGGGAATCGTTATGTTTTCTTTATCAAAAAGAATGTGATCGCAGCCAAGGGGGATTTTGAGACAATGGGATTGGAGGGAGAAATATGCTAAAAAAAGCGTTTGCGGCTTTAACCGCTACTGCATTGGCGGTTGGAATGCTTGCGGGATGTACGGACAGTCAATCTTCTTCGTCCAGTGGGTCTGGAGATTCAAAAGAGAAAAATGGCGTTGTAACCATTACAACTGTCCGCACATTAAAGGATGATACGAAATTTCGAGAGGGAGAGGATTTGAACAACAATCCTATCACACGATGGTCGGAAAAAGAATTAGGGATTAAATGGAAAACATTGTGGACAGCTCCAAACGATGAACAGTATCACAATAAAATTCGCTTAGCTTTATCATCCGGACAGAAACTGCCTGACGTATTTAAAGTGTCAGACGGGCAGTTGATCAATGATTTAATTCGTTCCGGAAAAGTGATGCCGGTCGACGAAGCGATTGAGAAATATGCGTCACCGAGATTGAAAAAGATTTATGAGCAATTTCCGGAAGCGTTTTATCCGGCGACTGTCGATGGAAAGCGCTACGGAATTCCGCGGTTCTCTGGAGGCAATGGTTCTGACTCCTTGCTTTGGATTCGCAAAGATTGGCTTGATAAGTTAGGTCTTCAGCCGCCTAAAACAATCGAAGATCTCGAGAAAATCATGGACGCGTTTGTCAACAAAGACCCTGACGGCAATGGGAAAAAGGATACGATTGGCTTGACGCTGGCCAGCAAAAACGGATTGGCGACTTGGTTGGCCGACGGAAGCTTTATTTTCGGTGCTTATGGCAACTATGAACCTGGTTCATGGTCAAAAGGCGAAGATGGGAAACTTGTCTATGGATCGGTACAGCCTTCTATGAAAAAAGCGTTGGCTAAGCTGAATGAATGGTATCAAAAAGGATACTTGGACAAAGAAGTTGGCATTTTGGACGAACAGACGGCGATCAAAAGCTTTGTCGCTGGAAAATCGGGAATCATTTCTGCTCCTCCTTGGGCTGCTGGATGGCCAATCGCAGATGCGTTGAAAAATAATCCAGGAGCCGTTGTGGAACCATACCCACTGCCGAGTGGTCCGGATGGCAAAATCGGCCGGCGTGGCGAGGGATTGGTTACAGGCATGTTTTTGTTCAGCAAAGACTTTAAACATATGGATAAATTCTTCCAATACCTAGATGAAGCATACGCCTATGTGTATAATGACTCGAAATATTTTAAATACGGGTTGGCGGAAGGTTATGACTATGTGATGAAGAACGGCAAGCCCGTTTATGATGACAAGGAAATTCCAGGAGGAAGATTGGATCCAGGGGCTTATTTCATTACGGAAGCCATTCCGACCGTTCCGTACATGCTGTATGATCTAGTCGAGGAGTTGTATACAACGAAGCGTCAGCCGAAAAACGCCTATGAGTATACACGAATTGTATCTTTAGGTGAGTCGTTTATGAAAGCGGCTACAATCGTCAACCAACAAAATCAATACCGCATTGAAAACGAGTTTACAGGCCCGCCCACTAAAACGATGCAAAAACGCGGAGAGTTTTTGACAAAAATGGAACGTGAAACGTTTGCCAACATCATTTACGGACGGGCGCCACTGAGTGCATTTGATGATTTTGTGAAAAAATGGGAAGAATCTGGGGGCAAAGAAATTACAAAAGAAGTGAATGAATGGTATCAATCGGTAAAAGGAGAAAAGTAACGTTTCAACGACGGTGGGGTGCGGACAGGAGTGAATCGTGAAAGAGAATTTACATCGATGTCCGCACCTGTTTTTTCAAGAGATGACGCCGAAAGGAGGAAACGGGTATGCAGTCGGCCGTCGATGTCAAAGGACAAACAACAGCGGTGGAAGCAAAGAGAGTTCAGAAAAGAAGAGGAACGTGGCAGTTGCATGTTATGTTGCTTCCTGCCCTCATCATTGTGTTGATTTTTCAATATGTTCCGATGCTCGGACTGGTCATGGCTTTTCAAGATTATGAGCCTTGGCTTGGCTTTTTGCGTTCTCCTTGGGTTGGTCTCGAGCATTTTAAAACGATGTTTGAATATGAAGACGCTCGTCAAGTAATCTGGAACACATTGGTCATTTCAACATTAAAAATCATCTTTAACCTCGGTGTGCCTTTGGCGTTTGCGTTGCTTCTCAACGAAGTATACGTGATGAAGTTTAAGCGGACGGTTCAAACGATCGTGTATTTGCCGCACTTTTTGTCATGGGTGATTCTGGGCGGGATCTTGATTGACATGCTTTCTCCTGAAGGGGGGATTGTTAACCGTTTTTTATCAATATTCGGTGTTAAGCCTATTTTCTTCCTCGGAGATAACGATTGGTTTCGTACCGTTGTTGTCGTTACAGATGTGTGGAAAGAATGCGGATTTAACACGATTGTATTTTTAGCTGCCCTTACTTCCATTAACCCGTCGTTGTATGAAGCGGCTATTGTGGATGGAGCCAACAGGTGGCAACAAACCATTTACATTACATTGCCTTCCATGTTGCCGATCATCATTGTGGTTGGAACGTTGTCACTCGGAAACATTTTAAATGCCGGATTTGATCAAATTTTAAACTTGTATAATCCGCTTGTTTACAAAACGGGTGATATCATCGATACGTATGTTTACCGTGTCGGCCTTTTGAACGGGGATTTTAGTTATGCGACAGCTGTAGGGTTGTTTAAATCGGTCATTAGCTTTATTCTCGTGGTCACGGGGTACCGTCTCGCTTATAAGTATGCGAACTATAAAATCTTCTAAGGGAGGGGAGGTCTATGCATTATCACTACAAAAAAAGCTGGTCTTATAAACTGTTCACTGTGTTTAACTATACTCTTTTAACGATCATTGCCGTTCTTTGTCTTTTGCCTCTCATCCATATTTTAGCCGTCTCATTCAGCGGCAGTGCGGCGGCGACCGCTAATCTGGTTGGACTGTGGCCAGTTGACTTTACGCTGGACGCTTATGAGAAAACGATTGGGAATGAAAATTTTTTGCGTTCCCTTTGGAATTCGTTTTTGCGTGTTGTATTGGGGACAGTCATTTCCATGGGAGTCATGTTATGCGCTGCCTATCCGCTGTCCAAAAGCGACGACGCCTTTCGCGGGCGGAAGCTCTACATGTGGTTTTTCGTGTTTACGATGTTGTTCCATGGCGGTCTCGTTCCGACTTATATGGTGGTGACGAAGCTCGGATTGACAGATACGATTTGGGCGTTGATTTTACCGCCAGCTGTCAGCGCCTTTAACTTAATTTTGCTCGTGAACTTTTTCCGAACTTCGGTGCCGAAATCGCTTGAAGAGGCCGCTTTAATGGATGGCGCAAATCATTTTACGATTTTTTGGAAAATTTATTTGCCGATTTCGGTGCCTGCCATTGCGACGATTTCGCTCTTTACGATGGTTTTTCATTGGAACTCATGGTTTGATGGGTTGATTTATATGTCCGATGTGAAACATTACCCGTTATCTACGTTCTTACAAACGATTATTGTTCAACAGGATTTTACGAAAATGAGCGTCGATGCAGAAACATTGAAAAACTTATCTGAACGAACAGTGAAGGCGGCACAAATCTTCATCGCAGCTTTGCCGATGCTGATTGTTTATCCGTTTGTGCAAAAGTTTTTTGTGAAAGGGATTGTGTTGGGGGCGGAAAAAGAGTAACGGGGGGAGAAACTGACATGGCAGCGGGATACGAACCTTGTTGGCTGCGGTATGAGCGGAAGGATCGATATAGTCGATTGCGGTTTGAGGAGATTGTGGCGAAAAGAACATCGCCAATTTTTCAAGCAGCCGTGGAAGAGCTCCAAAAAGGGCTTCGTTCGATGATGGAGATTGAGCCGCAAGTGGTGCAGGAAGTAAATGAAACAGCTAATTCGATTTGGCTTGGGACGCTTGAAGATGAAGAGTTCGAGCGGCCATTAGAGGGAACGCTTGTTCATCCGGAAGGGTATGTGATTCGATCGGATGTCGACGATAGACCGTTCCGTATCTACATTATTGGGAAAACAGATGCTGGTGTGTTGTATGGTGTCTTTCATTTCCTCCGATTATTGCAAATGGGTGAGAACATCGCCCAATTGTCTATCATCGAGCAGCCAAAAAACCGGTTGCGCATGATCAATCATTGGGACAATATGGATGGCAACATCGAACGCGGATATGCTGGACGGTCGATTTTCTTTGCCGATGGCCAATTTGTGAAACAAAACCAACGGATAAAAGATTATGCACGATTGCTGGCTTCTGTGGGCATTAACGCCATCTCCATCAACAATGTCAACGTACACAAAACAGAAACGAAACTCATCACCGATCACTTTTTGCCTGACGTGGCGGAAGTAGCGGATATCTTCCGAACCTACGGAATCAAAACGTTTTTGAGCATCAACTACGCAAGCCCCATTGAGGTAGGAGGGCTTCCAACAGCAGATCCACTTGACCCCGAGGTGCGACGGTGGTGGAAGGAAACGGCGAAACGCATTTATCAATATATTCCTGATTTTGGCGGCTTTGTAGTCAAGGCGGATTCCGAGTTCCGTCCTGGCCCCTTTACGTATGGGCGCGATCACGCGGAAGGGGCAAATATGTTGGCAGAGGCGTTGGCGCCATTTGGGGGGCTCGTCATTTGGAGATGCTTTGTCTATAACTGCCAGCAAGATTGGCGTGATCGGACGACCGATCGGGCAAAGGCAGCATATGATCACTTTAAGCCATTGGATGGACAGTTTCGGGAGAATGTCATCTTGCAAATTAAAAACGGCCCAATGGATTTTCAAGTAAGGGAGCCGGTTTCTCCGTTATTTGGCGCTATGCCGAAAACCAATCAAATGATGGAGGTTCAAATCACTCAGGAATATACGGGACAGCAAAAACATTTATGCTTCTTGATTCCACAGTGGAAAGAGGTGCTTGATTTTGATACGTATGCCAAGGGAAAAGGGTCGGAAGTAAAAAAGGTAATTGATGGATCGCTATTTGACTATCGATACAGCGGGATCGCAGGGGTATCTAATATTGGCAGTGACCCAAACTGGACTGGGCATACGTTGGCCCAAGCAAACTTGTATGGATTTGGGCGGCTCGCTTGGAATCCGGATTTGTCTGCCGAAGAAATTGCCAACGAATGGGTTGTGCAAACGTTTGGGGATGATTCACAAGTCGTCGAGACGATCAGTTGGATGCTTCTATCTTCGTGGAGAATTTATGAAAACTACACCTCTCCGCTTGGCGTCGGCTGGATGGTGAACCCAGGGCACCATTATGGTCCTAATGTGGATGGCTATGAATATTCGCATTGGGGGACGTACCATTATGCCGACCGCGACGGGATCGGTGTTGACCGGACGGTTGCTACGGGAACAGGATATACGGCGCAATACTTTCCGGAAAATGCAGCGATGTATGAGTCGCTCGACACTTGTCCGGATGAGCTGCTTTTGTTTTTCCATCACGTTCCGTACACTCATCGGCTGCATTCAGGGGAAACGGTCATTCAACATATTTACAATACTCATTTTGAAGGGGTTGAGCAGGCGAAACAGTTGCGGAAACGATGGGAACAACTGAAAGGGAAAATCGACGAAAAACGGTATCATGATGTATTGGAACGATTGACGATCCAAGTGGAACATGCTAAAGAATGGCGAGATGTCATCAATACGTACTTTTACCGGAAGTCAGGAATAGACGACCAATACGGGCGGAAAATTTATCGGTGAATAGGGGAGAGAGCATGAAGGTTGTAAACGTGCCAAGCAACGGGAGGGAGAAGTTTAAAAAGAATTGGAAATTTTGCGTTGGAACTGGGCGGCTTGGCCTTGCTTTGCAAAAGGAGTATTTGGACCACTTGAAACTCGTGCAAGAGAAAATAGGGTTTCAATACATCCGCGGTCATGGCTTGCTTTCCGATGATGTCGGAATTTATCGAGAAGTCGAAATCGATGGGGAAATGAAGCCGTTTTATAACTTTACGTACGTCGACCGGATTGTTGATTCGTATTTAGCGTTGAATATCCGGCCGTTTATTGAATTTGGGTTTATGCCAAGTGCACTTGCTTCAGGAGATCAAACCGTCTTTTATTGGAAAGGCAATGTTACACCTCCAAAAGATTATGATAAGTGGCGGGACCTTATTGTGGCGGTCGTTTCCCATTTCGTTGAGCGATACGGGATTGAGGAAGTGCGGACATGGCTGTTTGAAGTATGGAATGAACCTAATTTAGTGAACTTCTGGAAAGATGCCAACCAACAGGAGTATTTTAAGCTGTACGAGGTGACAGCCCGGGCGGTAAAAAGCGTTGATCCTCATTTGCAAGTTGGGGGACCGGCCATTTGCGGAGGAAGCGATGAATGGATTACGGATTTTCTCCACTTTTGCGCCGAACGGAGGGTGCCTGTTGATTTTGTCAGCCGCCATGCCTATACATCGAAGGCGCCGCATAAGAAAACGTTTGAATATTACTATCAAGAGCTTGAGCCGCCAGAAGATATGTTGGAGCAATTCAAAACGGTGCGCGCCTTGATTCGCCAGTCTCCGTTTCCGCATTTGCCGTTGCATATTACCGAATATAATACATCGTACAGCCCCATCAACCCGGTTCATGATACGGCGCTCAATGCTGCATACATTGCCCGTATTTTGAGCGAGGGAGGAGATTACGTCGACTCGTTTTCGTATTGGACGTTCAGCGATGTGTTTGAAGAAATGGACGTTCCGAAGGCGTTGTTTCACGGTGGGTTTGGTCTAGTCGCGCTTCATTCGATTCCAAAGCCGACGTTTCACACGTTTACGTTCTTTAATGCTCTGGGTGACGAGTTGCTGTACCGAGATTCGGAGATGATGGTGACAAGGCGGAAAGATGGATCGATTGCCGCAGTGCTTTGGAATTTAGTGATGGAAAAAGGAGAAGGATTGACAAAAGAAGTGCAGCTGGTGATTCCGGTTTCATTTTCAGTGGTTTTTATCAAACGGCAAATCGTCAATGAGCAGTACGGGAACGCGTGGAGAGTTTGGAAACAGATGGGGCGTCCCCGCTTTCCAAGCCGTCAAGCAGTGGAAACGTTGCGTCAAGTGGCGCAGCCTCATGTGATGACGGAGCAGAGACGGGCAACGGACGGTGTGATTCATTTATCTATTGTTCTATCAAAAAACGAAGTGACATTAATCGAGATTGAGCAAGTTCGAGATGAGACAAGCACATATGTCGGCTTAGATGATGGTGAAATAACATCGTATTCTTCATGAAAGATTACCAAAATGGTTTTGGAGGGACGAGATGGACGTAGTCACCATTGGCGAATCGATGGCCGTATTTACACCAACAAGCGTCGGCTTGATGAGACAGGCGACCACCTTTACCATGCGGATTGGCGGAGCGGAATCCAATGTCGCTGTCGGCCTTGCTCGATTAGGCCATCGTGTAGGATGGATCAGCAAGGTCGGAAACGATGAGTTTGGAAAGGCAATTTTATCTTTCCTGAAAGGTGAGGGAGTGGATGTCAGCCGGGTAAAAATGGATGCGGAAGCGCCGACCGGTGTTTATTTTAAGGAACAAAGACGCCTCAAAGATACGCGGGTGTATTACTATCGCAAAGGATCAGCGGCGAGCAGGCTGACGCCTGCCGACTTGGATGAGAAATATATCGCGGAGGCAAAGTATTTGCATATTACGGGAATCACTCCGGCATTAAGCGAGAATTGCTGTGAGACGATCTTTGCTGCCATGGCGATCGCTCGCCGTCATGGGGTGAAAATCGTTTTTGATCCGAATTTGCGGTTGAAACTATGGAATGAAGCGGATCGGGCCAAGGAAGTGATGCTTCGCATGGCAGCTGAATCAGATGTGGTTCTGCCCGGAGAAGCTGAGGCATCGTTTTTATTCGGAAAACAATCGGTTGAGGAATGGGGAAGCCGGCTGCTTGGCATGGGCGCTTCGCTCGTTGTCATTAAACTAGGCGCAAATGGGGCGCATTATTTTACGAATGCGCATGATGAATACGTTCCAGGCTTTCCCGTTGAGCAGGTAATCGACCCTGTCGGTGCTGGGGATGGGTTTGCCGCTGGGCTGCTATCCGGACTGCTTGAAGGACTTCGTTTAACAGAAGCGGTGCAGCGAGCGAATGCAGTCGGCGCGCTTGTGACAATGGTCGAGGGGGATGCTGATGGCATGCCGGAACGCGACGACGTCGAGCGCTTGATAAATCAGCAAGGGGAAGATGTTGCGCGGTAAAGGAGATGAATCTACATGAAGGTAGTCCAAATGATTCGAGAGATTGGCGTCATTCCAGTCGTCCGCGGTGCGACGGTTGATACTGTTCTTCCGCTGTCATTGGCTTTGCGGCAGGGAGGCATTCCAATCATGGAAATTACGATGGAAACAGCTGGGGCTTTGGCCGCGTTGGAAAAGGCTGCAAGGGAACTGAAAGATATGTTGATCGGTGCGGGAACGGTGCTGGACGCTGAAACAGCACAGAGGGCGATTTCAGCTGGGGCGCGGTTTATCGTTTCTCCCTCCCTTTCGATTGACGTGATTCAGGTGGCAAAACAAAATCGCGTTGTCAGTATCGCAGGAGGATTGACGCCGACGGAAATTGTGAATGCTTTTCAGCACGGGGCTGATATGGTGAAAGTATTTCCTGCCCATGTGTTTGGGCCAAACTATATTCGAAGCATAAAGGAGCCGCTCCCCCACATCCCCCTCATCGCAACTGGAGGAATCAATCTGAAAACGGCTGGAGAGTATATAAAAGCGGGAGTGGATGCCATCGGTGTCGGGAACTCGTTAGTGAAGGTTGAAGGGGCATTGGAAAACGATCAGTGGAAGATTATTGCCGAACGGGCAGCTCAATGGATGTCGATTGTGCACAAGGTGAGGGGAGAGAATGCGGGTGAATGAATCGCTGAGAAATTTGACAGGAAATATGTTCTTTCCTACATTGGAAGAAAACACATGATCATGGATGTACTTTATCACTGCCATACTAGTATATAAGAAAAAGGGGAATCGCAAGGTGATCTTTACTGCCCAACAAAGTCAACAAATTAAAAGTTCTGTCAGAGGTTCGGCGCGCGACCAGTTGTACGAGATGCTAAAGGAAAAGATTTTGCGCCTTGAGTTGGAACCAGGAACAAAAATTTCCGAAAAGGAAATCGCGGAGCAATTGCATATTAGCCGCACCCCGGTGCGGGAAGCATTTCTCAAACTGGCGCAAGAAGAATTGCTTGATATTATTCCGCAAAGCGGAACCATTGTTTCGCGCATCAACTTGGAACATGTGGAGGAAGGGCGCTTTATCCGCGAGGTTGTCGAGAAAGAAGTGGCCGTTTTAGCTTGTACGAAATTGCGTCAAGATCATCTATTTGAAATGGAGAAGAATATTGCGATGCAAGAGTTGTGTGCCGAAAAAGGAAATTTTCTTGAGTTGTTTGAGCTTGATGAAAAGTTCCATCAGCTCATTTACGATGGCTGCCGAATGTCGCGCTCGTGGAAAATGGTGCAAAGTTTAAACAGTCATTTCAATCGTTTACGTGTATTAAGACTATCATCCGATCTTGATTGGGACATTATTATTTCCCATCACAAGCAAATTTATCGGTTAATTGCGAATAAAGAAGCAGAGAAAGTGCGTCAGGTGATGGAAGAGCATTTGCGGCTTGTCGAAATTGAAAAAGACGTACTAAAAAGGCAGTATCCTCATTATTTTGTATAAGTTGTTGGAAGTTTCGCTTTGCGGGAGGGAGACAGTGTGCAGCCGTTCATTCATGAAAATTTTTTGCTGCAAAACAAGCATGCCGAAGTGTTATACCATGACTATGCGAAATCGTTGCCGATTATTGATTATCACTGCCATTTGAGCGCAAAAGAGATTGTGGAAGACAGGCGGTTTCATGATATGACGGAGCTTTGGCTCGAGGGGGATCATTACAAATGGCGGGCGATGCGGGCGCTGGGAGTCGAAGAAAAATATATTACAGGAAACGCTTCCCCTGAGGAAAAGTTTCAAGCATGGGCGAAAACGGTGCCGTATTGCATCGGGAATCCACTCTATCATTGGACGCATTTAGAGTTAAAACGCTATTTTCAAGTGGATGCTCTTCTGAATGAGCGGACGTGGCGTGAAATTTGGGATCATTGCAATGCTTTATTGGGACAGGAAGGATTCTCAGCCCGCTCTTTCATTCTCAAATCTAATGTGGAGTGGATTGGGACAACGGACGATCCGCTCGATGATTTAGCTGATCATCAAGCAATTGCCCAAGATCCATCATTTCTAGTAAAGATTGTTCCGTCTTTTCGTCCTGATGCAGTCATTGAAATCAACCGCCCTTCATTTTTAGACTATGTGGAAAAGCTAGGGGAAGCAGCTGACCTGCCGATTCATGATTACGATCAGCTGTTGCAAGCCATTGAAAGCCGAGTGCGTTATTTTCACGAGAAAGGATGCCGGATGGCTGATCACGGCTTAGAATCGATGCCGTATTCGGAATGCGGTTGGAAGGAAGCAAACGATATTTTTCAAAAACGAAAAAATGGATTTGTCCTCAGCCGTGAGGAGGAGGAAAAATATAAAACTTTCACTTTATGCTTCTTAGCCCGATTGTACCACTCACTTGGTTGGGTGATGCAGCTGCACATCGGTTCGATTCGAAATACAAATGAAAAGATGTTCCGGCGTCTTGGTCCGAATACAGGATATGATTCGATTCATGATTTTTTCCTTGCCCAGCCGTTAAATGCCTTTCTTAATGAGCTAGAGCGTCGCGATCAACTGCCAAAAACGATTGTGTACACATTAAACCCCGCTTATAACTATATTGTCGCCTCAACGGTCGGCAATTTTCAATCAGAAGGAGTAAAAGGGAAAGTTCAATTTGGCGCAGCTTGGTGGTTCAATGATCATCAAGATGGCATCATCAGACACTTGACGGATCTTGCCAATGTCGGTGTGTTCAGCACGTTTGTCGGAATGTTGACCGATTCAAGGAGTTTTGTGTCTTATGTACGCCACGAGTATTTTCGCAGAATTGTATGCAATTTGATCGGTTCATGGATTGAAAAAGGAGAGGTGCCGCAAGACTATGATTTTTTAGGGAAAATCGTTCAAGATGTATGTTACTTCAACGCGAAACAATACTTTCAAGTCGGCGTGAGTGGGGGATGAGATCAGAATGAAAATGACGTTTCGCTGGTTCGGAAAGGAACATGATACTGTTTCATTAGATCATATTCGGCAAATTCCAGGAGTTGAAGGAATCGTTGGAGCTCTATATCATATTCCAGTCGGTGAAGTATGGCCGCTTGAAGATATATTGGAACTCAAACGGCAGGTAAATGAAAAAGGATTTCATCTTGAAGTCATTGAGAGCGTCAACGTCCACGAAGATATTAAACTCGGTTTGCCCTCCCGAGATCGATATATTGAAAACTATAAACAGACGATTCGCAACTTGGCGAAAGCAGGAGTGAAAGTGATTTGTTACAACTTTATGCCGATTTTTGACTGGACTCGTTCCGATTTAGCCAAAAGGCGGCCTGACGGATCGACGGTGCTCGCCTATGAGAAACAAAAGATTGAACAAATCGATCCGGAGGAAATGATCCGCCGCATTGAAAGCGGAGCGAACGGGTTTTTGCTTCCGGGATGGGAACCGGAACGCTTGAAAACAATCAAGCCTCTTTTTTCGCTATATAAAGGGGTAACCGAAGAGGATCTATTTGACCATTTGCGTTACTTTTTGGAACAAATCGTTCCAGTAGCCGAAGAGTGTGGCGTTCGGATGGCTCTCCATCCTGATGATCCGCCCTGGTCAGTGTTCGGATTGCCGCGAATTGCGACCAATAAGGAGAATTTGGATCGAATCGTTCATATGGTCAACAGCCCGGCGAACGGGTTGACATTATGCTCCGGTTCGCTTGGAGCCAATCCGGCCAACGATGTTCCGGACATTTTCCGCCATTTTTTGCGAATGGGACGAGTGCCATTTGCTCATGTACGGAATGTCGAAATTCACGCGAATGGCGATTTTGAGGAAACGTCTCATCGCAGTTGTGACGGTTCGTTGAATATATGCGAGATCATGAAAGCGTTGCATGAAGCTGATTTTCAAGGGTACATTCGACCGGATCACGGCCGAATGATTTGGGGGGAACAAGCTCGTCCTGGTTACGGGTTGTACGATCGGGCGCTTGGCATCATGTACCTGCTGGGCATTTGGGATAGTTTGGAGAATGAAAAAAAGAAGCGAGAAGGTGAGAAGACATGCTCTCGATCCATCCAAGTTTAAAAGGCAAGGTAGCGGTTGTAACGGGCGGGGGTGGGGTATTGTGCAGCTGCATGGCGAAAGAGCTGGCCCGTCAAGGAATGAAAGTGGCGATTTTAAATCGAACATTCGAGAAAGCTGAAATAGTAAAGAACGAGATCGAAGAACAAGGCGGCCAAGCGCTGGCTATTCAGTGCGATGTTCTGGATGTCGAACGCGTCAAACAGGCGGCAGAAATGGTAGCGGAAGTTTACGGGCCGTGCGATGTCCTGATTAATGGGGCAGGCGGAAACCATCCGCAAGGCATTACGACAAAGGAAATACTCGAGTTGCAGGATCTAGAGAATCAAGACATTACAACGTTTTTCGACTTGACGACAGAAGGGTTTTCCTATGTTTTTGATTTAAATATTCTTGGGACAATCATCCCGACGCAGCATTTTCTCAAACAGATGATAGGAAGAGGGGGAACCATCATCAATATTTCCTCGATGAGCGCTCCGCGGCCGATGACGAAAGTGCCGGCGTACAGTGCGGCTAAAGCGGGAATTGAAAACTTCACGAAATGGCTGGCTGTGCATGTCGCCGAGATCGGGGTTCGCGTCAATGCGATTGCCCCGGGATTCTTTTTGACGAAACAAAATGAACATCTTTTGAAAAATCCTGATGGATCGTATACGGAGCGGACGAAAAAAATTTTGATGCATACACCGATGCGGCGGCTCGGCAAGCCGGAAGACTTGCTGGGGACGCTGCTTTGGCTTGTGGATGATCAAATGAGCGGATTTGTCACTGGAACGACTGTTCCTGTTGACGGCGGCTTTTTGGCTTATGCCGGAGTTTGAAGGGAGGGTAAACAAAGCCTCCCCTCTTTTTTTAACTTATGATATACTGGTAAAAAACAAGAAAAGAAGAAAAGGTGGATGAATTATGCGCACCGGCTTGCTGGATGGAAAGTTGTATCGGGCTTGTGAATGGATTACAAGGCTTGCATACATCAATCTATTGTGGCTTTTTTTTACCGTCCTTGGACTTGTCATTCTCGGCATTGCGCCGGCGACGGTGGCGCTGTTTACGATCGTAAGGAAGTGGCTTCTCTTTCACGATCACGATGTTCCAGTACTGAAAACATTCGTTCGCACGTATAAAGGTGAATTTTGGCGGGCGAACCGGATTGGGCTTTTGTTGATGGCGGCAGCGTATATTTTCTATATCGATCTTTTATACATCGTCCACGTGCCAATAGAATGGAGATTTCCGTTTTCTGTTGTTTTGCTGATCATTTTCATTTTTTATACAGTGACGCTTTTATATGTGTTTCCGATCTATGTGCATTACGAATTGCGCTTTTGGCAATATATCAAATATGCCTTTCTCATTGGAATGGCCAATCCACTCATGACGCTCGTGATGCTGATGAGTGTTGGGGTCTTGTTCGTCTTATTGATGTATATTCCGGGGCTGATCCCGTTTTTCAGCATCAGTTCGCTCGCCTTGGTGGTGATGAGCGGCGCATTGCGTGTATTTCGCAAAACAGAGGAAAGGCTGGAGGTCAGGAAACAAGGGGGGTGATAGGAACGCCTGCCCTTAAGGGGACGTAGGAAAAGATTCATCAAGGCTTAAAAGATGCTTAAGCGGACTAAGGCGTTGTCAGCACAAGCGATTAAAAAGGCTGGTTTAAAAGGATGCTTGTCTTCTCGATGAAACACCGGATATAGAAGTGAATTCGTTCAATACGGTATATATAGAAAGAGGATGCCTCGTTGCTGTTGAGACATCCTCTTCCTTGCTAGAGACACCGATGTGCTTTTGGCTGTCTATTTGTGGTCGATAATAGCCCAATATGCGGGTTTGACTTTGTAATCCGGTCCAAAAACGAACGGCGCATCTTTTCCTTTCCCTTTTTCCACTTTTGCGTACGGAGCGTTCGGGTCAACCACAACATTCCCGTTGGCGTCATAGTACACATCCGCACGGCTGTCGAGCCACGTATGATTGTCGGCGATGCCCCAGAAGGTGACGTTGCTAATTTTATCGCTCAACTTTTCATACAGTTTGAACAAACGATCATAGCGCGCTGCCTGATCCAAAAACTTTTGTTTTGGAATGGCGTCATACGTCGGGTAAGCGCGCGGCGGCCAACCGTACATGCTCACATCAAGCTCAGTGATTTGGTTGTCTAAGCCGAGAGCGGCGAACATGTTAATCGTTTTCTCGATTTCTGCTTCAGAAGGCCAGCCGATTTGGATGTGGGATTGATGGCCGATGCCGTCGATCGGAACACCCTCTTCTTTCAGTTGTTTGACTAAATTGTAAAGAGCGGTTCGCTTCGGTTCGACTTCTGTATTGTAATCATTCATGTAAAGCTTAATGTTGTCTCCGCCATATTTTCTAGCTGCTTGGAATGCCACTTTAATATAATCGATGCCGGCGATTTGATACCATGGAGAGTTGCGCAGTTTTCCGTCGTCCCCCACAACCTCATTTACAACGTCCCAGTACTTAATGTCATCTTTGTACCGCTCGACGATCGTTTTAATATGAGTTTCAAGTCGTTTTAACAGCAGTTGTTTATTTTGTTCACGTTTCACTGGATCTGTTTCATTAACCATTGGCTTGCCTTCCTTGTCAAGAAAGAACCATTGAGGTACTTGGCTGTGCCAAACGAGTGTATGGAAGCGAATATCCATATGATGTTTTTTAGCAAATCGGACGATTTGATCCGCCTCAGCAAAATTGAACTTTCCTTCTTCGGGTTGGATGTTGATCGGTTTCATAACGTTCTCGGCGACAATGCTGTTAAAATGGCGTTTCAGCATTTGGACGTCTTTTTCGTTTTGCAGCTGATAAGGTTCAACGGCCGCCCCAATAGTGAATGAATCTTTGTAGCGCTGATCCAATTGAGGGGCGTGCAATGCGCTGATTCGCGGCTTTTTAGCGTACGATGGTTCCGTTTTTGCCAATGCATTCGTCATCCCTAAAGGAAGCAGCAGCATAAACGAGAATCCAACGATCATCGCTTTCCGTGATTGTTTCCACACGATTGGGTCTCCTCCTTACTATTACTATAGTGATTATTCATCGCAAAACGACATGAACAACAGAAAGCGCTTACCACTCCCTTTCTTTGTTAGTGGTCAACTTAGCGAGACAGATGCCGGATTGCGCGAGAAGACCGATGGTTGTTGAGAGGTTGACCTGATTTTATTTTAACAACACCAACTTTGTTTATCAATTAAATATACTAAGTTTTTTTATTATTGGCAAAACGGAAGCGGCCATTTTCATGTCCGGGTAAATCCGCTCTGTTGATCCGCCGCTTCACGCCAAGGAGAAGGAGCGGGATCTACTAGGACGGTTTTTCAGAAAGAAGTCAAGACGGAGGGGGTGCTTATTCAGCTACCAACCTTTGAAGGAAGAGGAACATGAACCATGACGTCGATGGTGTAGAAGCCTAGATTCTGACAGGATAGGAATTGATGTTCCGCCTGTAGCAGACAGATGCTTGAAAGTTTAAAAAATTATTTATAAAATTAGTTTATAGGATAAACATACTTAGCGAACCGAAGCGATTGAAGGAATTGAAATTTCAGAAAGGAATAAAGCGATGACTGTTACGGTTCAAACGGTGATGGAACGATTGACAGCCGGTGCAGAGCGCCTTTCCTCTACAGTAGATACGCTTAAATATGGGGATCCGGGCACGAAGGTGAGGGGGATCGCCGTCAGTTTCATGCCTACGTATCGCGTCATTGAGCAAGCTGTCCGAATGGGGGCCAATCTTCTCATTACTCATGAAGGGTTGTTTTATAGTCACGTTGACCATGATGAAACGGTAAAAAACGACCCGGTGTATCAAGAAAAAGTTCGCCTAATCCGTGAGTCAGGCATTGCCATTTATCGTTTTCACGACTACTGGCATCGCTACCAGCCTGACGGGATTGTGGATGGTTTAGTCCGTGCTTTGGGGTGGGAGTCGTATGTTTCTAAATACGAACCGACCGCTGCAATTTTGACAATCCCTAGGATGTCGGCTACGGAGATGGTCAGTAAAATAAAGGAAAGACTAGGCATTTCATTCATAAGGGTTGCGGGGGACATCTCGGCCTTATGTACACGTGTCGCACTGCTGACCGGATATCGTGGCCACGGATCTTTGGCGATTCCGTTGTTTGAAAAAGAGAAGCTTGATGCCATCATTTATGGGGAAGGGCCCGAATGGGAAACGCCGGAATACGTTCGAGACGCCGTACAGCAAGGGAGGCAAAACGTATTGGTAGTGTTAGGGCATGCAGAAAGTGAGGAACCCGGTATGAGATACTTGGCTGAGAAGCTAAGAGCCATGTTTCCGGCCATTCCTGTGTATTTTATCTCGGAAAAACCGCTTTTTCATTTCTTGTAATCGTTGAAGGAGGAAAGAAAAATGATACTTGGCAAAGGGCAGAAGCTGTTGTTTATTGGCGACTCGATAACGGACTGCGATCGCGCCAAGCCAGAGGGGGAAGGATTATTCGGCGCGTTAGGAACAGGATATGTATCTTATGTCGACGGTCTTTTGCAAGCCGTTTATCCGGAACTTGGGATTCGGGTTGTCAATAAAGGAATCAGCGGCAATACGGTTCGGGATTTGAAAGCAAGATGGCAGGAGGATGTGATTGCTCAAAAGCCAGACTGGGTATCAATCATGATTGGGATTAACGATGTTTGGCGGCAGTACGATTTGCCATTCATTAAAGAAAAGCATGTGTACGTGGATGAGTACGAAGAAACGCTCCGCAGCCTTGTGATGGAGACAAAGCCGCACGTTACAGGAATCATCCTTATGACTCCGTTTTATATCGAAGGGAATGAACACGATCCGATGCGTCGGACCATGGACCAGTACGGTCTCGTTGTCAAACAAATTGCCGAAGAAACAAACAGTATATTCGTTGACACTCAGGCTGCGTTTCACGAGGTATTAAAGACTCTTTATCCGGCGGCATTGGCTTGGGATCGCGTTCATCCGTCTGTGGCTGGACATATGATTCTAGCAAGAGCATTTTTGAAGGCGATTGGCTTTGATTGGGGGAAATGAAATAACCCCTAGCTGCTTGAAGGGACAGACATGTTTCTAAAAAAGCAAGGACTATCGTTTGGGAGAAAAAAGGGGGAATCGGGATTGCATAAAGTCATGTTGGTCGATGATGAAATGTTTGTGCGGGAAGGCATGAAAACATTGATTGATTGGGAAAGATGCGGATATCGAATTTGTGGGGAGGCGCATAATGGAGAGCAGGCGCTCCGTGAGGCAGCGAAGTTGTGTCCCGACCTTATCGTGACAGATATTCGGATGCCAGGAATTGACGGGCTTGAATTGATTCAGAGGGTATCCCGAAGCGGACAGACAGGAACGAAGTTTATTGTGGTGAGCGGATACAATGACTTTTTCTACGCGCAACAATCGATTAAATATGGGGTGTGCGATTTTTTATTAAAACCGATTGATAAAAGAGAGTTTGAACAGTCGTTATTAAGAATAGCGGAAGTATTGAATCAGGAGAAGGAAACGAGAAAGAAGCAGCAAGCTGAGTTTTTGTTTTATGAATGGGTTACAGGAAAAAAGGGGACAAGTCTCATGGAAATGGGAGATTGGGGAGTCTCTTCATCTATACTTTCGGGTTATGCGATCATCGAGATCAACGGCAAGGCCGATATGGTTCATCTAGCTGCCGATGCCGCCTACAAAACTAAAATTAAGGAGATTTATCATCGCGTTGTCAAACAGCCGATCCATTTCCCGATCTATGAGCACGGAAGGCAGCGATATGGGCTGTTGTTTATTGGGGATGGCAAGGAGGAGATACGTCATAATCTATACCGGTTCGCTGAGCAACTCGTGAACGTTCCTCTTGATGTGACGATTTTTGTTAGCGCTTTGGCGTCGCCTGTTGATCGCCTTCAAGAACGGATTCGGGAAGCAGGTGAAGCGTTGCGTTACAAATACGCTAACGACGATAGAATCATTTTTTATGAACAGGTAAAAGAAATCACACTTTCTTATCCTAGCGTTGATGATGGACAAATCCAAACATTGGTGGAGTATATAGAAGAAGCGCGGCTGGAGCAGCTGATGACCGCCATGAAAGATCTGTTCGCCCAGTTTCGTGCCCGCCGCTTGCCCGCTGAGGCTGTGCAGACGTTTATTCTTTATTTCGTACAGAAAGCGCTTCAGCTCGTCAAACGAGCAGGAGCGTGTGAGGAACAACTGACGACTTTGCCCCGAGTGCTAGAATGTCAAGACTATCCTTTCCGTTTGGAAGAATTGAGGAAAAGGGTGATGGATTTTGCGGTGGAATGTTGCTGGGTAGTGGAAGAACAAAGGAAGCCGCTTTCACTATGTGAAATTCATAAAATAAAGAGATATATTGAGGAGCATTATGCTGAAAATATCAGCCTAAAAAGCATTGCTAAACAATTTTATATGAACCCCGTTTATTTAGGTCAACTGTTCAAAAAAACATATGGTTTCTATTTTAAAGAGTTTTTGTTGCAGCTGCGCATTGGGCAGGCAAAGAAGCTTCTGCGGACGACGAATTTGCGCATCTATGAAGTGGCGGAGAAGGTAGGGTTTGGGAGCGTGGATTACTTTGTTACACAATTTGAAAAAATGGAAGGGCTTACACCTTCGGAATACCGAAAGAAGTCAACGCGTTCCGTATTATAGAAAATGGTTTGAGTCATTCCATCATATGAGGTTAAAAAATAAACTGACTTTTCTTTATTTGTTTGCTGTGTTGATTCCCACTACCGTCACGAACGGATTGTTTTATTATGTGGTGACGAATCAAGTAAGAACACAGAAATTGCACGATGCCTCATTAGTAATAGAACAATTGGCAAAAGATTTTGAGCAAGGAATCGATCAAGTTGTTGGCATTTCCTCTCTGTTATATACGGACAGCCGAATTAACGAAATGCTCGATCGCCAGTATACTTCGGATGCGGAATACGTCCAGCATTATCATGATGTATTTCCCGAATTTAACAAGTATCGTTATATGCATCCTTTTATTCATTCCATCGTTTTTTTTACCGACAATTCGACTGTTATCTTTTCCGGTTCCGTTCAGCCCATTACTCCTCAGCTCCAACAAGCTGATTGGTACAGGGACATACGTTCATTTCCTGTCCTAGTCCGCACGGGACGTTCGCTTAGTATTGTCCGAAAGTTGGATTATTTCTCCTTTTATAATAAGACAAACAGGATGGTTCGAATTGAATTAGAACCGATGGCTATCGATCATCTGCTTCGTACTAGGGCGTTTCCTGGAGAGATTTATGTTGTTGATCGTCAAGGAAACATTCAATATTCGACTCGTGTGCAAAACAACGTTCATAATAAGGGGAAGCCGCCTGCCCGGAACGAGAAGGGACGCATAGTTATATCCCACCGTTATAAAACGGCTCATTACCTCCATGGCTGGAGCATTGTTGGCATCGTTTCCGAGGAAAAGCTGGTGAACAACACTCGTTATTTGATGGCTTTTATCTTTTCGATCGCCTTTGTGAATTTCGTTGTTCCTACCATCATTCTTTTTCTCGTCTCTAAACCATTGCACGCAAGAATCGTCAATATTTTGAGTTACATGAAAAAGGTGGAGAGGGGGAAATTTGAAACGATCCATTCAGAACTTTATGATGATGAAATCGGGCAATTGGCTAAGGCGTTTAACCGTATGTCATTAACGATCAAGCGGCTCATTCAAGATGTTTATATAGCTAACATCCAAAAGAAAGAAATGGAACTGCAAAAAAAGCAGGCTCAATTAAATGCCTTGCAAAGTCAAATGAATCCTCACTTCCTTTTCAATGTGCTCGAAACGATTCGAATGAGAAGCCTCATGAAACATGAAGATGAAACTGCTGAAATGATCGAACATATGGCAAGAATTTTGCGGAAATCCATTTCATGGGGAAGTGATTGGGTAAAAGTGCGGGAGGAAATGGATATTGTTTCCCGGCTGCTTTCCATCCAGCGCTATCGATTTGGGGATAAGCTTCAGTATAGGATCGACATCGATGAGTCTGTCCTAGAACATACGATTCCGAATATGATCATCCTCCCGCTTGTTGAAAATGCATGTAAACATGGGGTGGAGTCCAAAGCAGGACAAGGAAACATTGATATACAAGTGCGTGCAGAGGGATCATGGTTAACGTTTACGATTCGCGATAACGGGCCGGGCATGAATGAGCAGCAATTGCTGCAGCTCTGGCGTTCTCTCAATGAAGAGGAGGGGATTACTGAGCACGTAGGTGTTAGAAACGTCTACTATCGCCTTAAAATGTATTACGGTGAGCATTTTACGTTCCAAATGTACAATAACCGTGGATTCGTTGTGTTTCTCTCTCTCCCGATCCATGATGTGAAGTAGGTGTCTCGAAAACAAAACGGGGCACCTTTTTGTTCATATGAGGGACACTAGAAAATTTATCCTGTTAAAGAACCGTGTCCATCTGTCATGCTCGTTCGAAAGCGGCTCTTTGCCATCTTTGGCAACGAACTGCCCCTGAGGGTTCAAGGCCCAGAGGATGGATCTTTAGAAAGACGGTGATGAAGGAGCAAGTTGCTTCGCCGTTTTGGCATCGGCTGCTCGTCTCATATCATACGACGTGAGTGAGGGGCTTGCTATTGTTCACCAGCCTTTTCAGGGAAGTATGGCAGCGTTTAGATTTGCCAGGAATTCATTGGTTGCCCTTCTTGTCACCACCACAGCTGCTAGGTGACAACGATGGAACAGGGGAGATCGGAACTTGTTGATTACAACTGCCATCGTTCCATATCTTAACTTTTTTAAATATCGCCTTAAGTTTGTTAGGTTAAGAAAAAAGAACAGCGATGTTACAATGGAAGCGATTACAAAAAAGGGGGGAGAGAAGATGAGTGAAAACACAATTGCACGAAAAAGGGGGAAAAGGATGACAAGGAATGTACTTGTTTCTTTACTGTTAAGTTTGTTGCTTCTTTTAGTAACCGCTTGTAACGAAAAAGCGAACATCGGTAGCGATGAGGGTGAGTCATCTTCAACAAATAACGATGAGAAAGCACCTTTTACTTTTACTTATTTTAATGGAGGCGCCTCATTAAAAAATATTGAAGCAAATCAAACGAGAATAGGAAAAATTTTCGAAGAGCAAACTGGTGTTAATGTAAAAATGGAATATTTAGTAGGTGATCTTAATACGAAAATTGGTACGATGATTGCTAGTGGACAGTATCCTGATACGTTAGTACCTGATGCGGCTATTGATAAATTGATTGATGCTAAAGCGTTTATTCCGTTAAACGATCTTATTGAAAAACATGCTCCAAATTTAAAAAAATTATATGAACCATATTTGGAACAAATGAAGACAGAAGATGGAAACATATATATATTACCTTTTGGCGTCAACCACGGATACGTTCCGAATCCTGATATTGACCAAGGGGCGTTTTGGATTCAAAGACGTGTATTAAAAGAGTTTGGGTATCCAAAAATTAAAACGTTGGATGAGTATTTCGACTTAATTGAGAAATATAAAGAAAAGTATCCGCAGACAAATGGAAAGCCTACCATTGGCTTTACTGCACTCACTTATGACTGGAGATTTTTCGCTATTTCCAATCCGCCAGCACATTTAGCTGGTTACCCGAACGATGGGGAAGTTATCGTTGATATGCAAACGCACGAGGCTAAAGTGTATGGAAATGGAGAGTATACGAAACGCTGGTTGAAAAAATTAAATGAGATTAATGCAAAAGGTTTATTTGATAAAGAATCATTTGTTTCTAACTATGACGAATATTTAGCAAAAATTGCTTCTGGAAGAGTGCTAGGCTTTTTCGATTATGGTTGGCAGGTAGGGCAGGCATTAGATTCTCTTAAGCGATCAGGAGATGACGATTTACGTTATATGCCGCTTCCGATTGTGTTTGATAAAAATATTAAAGATCAATATATAGATCCTCCGTCCAATGTGTTTAATCGTGGACTCGGTATTACGGTTAGTGCGAAGGATCCGGTTCGCATTATCAAATACTTAGATAATATGGCTAAAGAGGAAAATCAAAAATTAATGATGTGGGGAATTAAAGGGGAAACGTATGAAGTAGATGAGAAAGGGCGTTTCTATCGAACACCGGAGCAAATCAAGAAGACGTCCGATGAACAGTTCCGTGAACAGTTTGGATTTCCTTATTTCGAGTGGCACTGGCCACGTGGAAACGGGCTGTTCTCGGATGGAAATGCGTGGGAGCCGCGCCGACAGCCGGAAGTTGCCCAAGCCAGCTATACAGAAGGAGATAAGAAAATCTTAGCGGCCTATGGGGCCAAAGTATTTTCAGATTTATTTGCCAAACCGGATGAGCGGCCTTGGTATCCAGCGTGGAGTGCGCCCCTCAAACAAGGTTCCCCGGCTCAAATTTATCAGCAAAAGAAACAAGATTTACAGAGAAAGTATTTCCCGAAATTGGTGCTTGATCCGCCAAGCAAGTTCGAGAAAAACTGGAAAGAATATGTGAAGGAATACAATAAATTAGATATTAAAGCATTTGAAGATGAAATCACAAAATATGTAAAAATGAAAGTTGAACAGAGCCAGAAATGAGAGAAAAGCGGATCAGTCTGGGCCGGTCGGCTGTGAATATATAGTTGGCCGTGCCCTTCTTTTCTGAAAAGGAGGAAGGAAAAGTGGAGATTGAAAAGCATATAAAAACTATCACACCGGCCCCCGCTGCAGTGGAATCCCACTTATCTAAACGGAAAAACATCTGGAAAAAAATAGTGCAGCAAAAAACATTGATTTTGATGAGCTTTCCGTTTTTGATTTGGTTATTTATTTTTAAATATTTGCCGTTGTGGGGGTGGACCATTGCTTTCCAAGATTATCGCCCCGGCTTGCCGTTCAGTGAACAGGAATGGGTCGGATGGAAGCACTTTCGTTTTCTTTTTCAAGATGAGGCTTTTTTTCGAGTATTGCGAAATACGTTAGCGATGAGCATCATCAACCTCGTTCTCGGATTTGTGACGGCTATTACGTTAGCGATTTTATTAAATGAGTTGCGCAATGGAAAATTTAAGCGAATTGTTCAGACGATTAGCTATATGCCGCACTTTTTATCATGGGTCGTTGCGGCGAGCATCATTTCCTACGCTTTGTCATTAGAAAATGGAATTGTCAACATTGTTTTGCAAAAATTGCATGTTATTGACGAACCGATTTTATGGCTAGGGGTTGGGGAGTATTTCTGGGGAATCATCGGCGCCTCAGAAGTGTGGAAAAATCTGGGTTGGAATACAATTATTTATTTAGCGGCGATTGCGATGATTGATCCAGAACAGTATGAGGCGGCGGAAATCGACGGAGCTTCTCGCCTGCAACGCATTTTTTATATTACACTTCCTTCTTTAAAACCTACGATTGTCATTTTGTTGATTATGAATTTAGGGAATATTTTGGAGACCGGGTTTGAACCTCAATATTTGTTAGGGAATCCGATGAACCTCGATTATTCAGAAAACCTTGACATTTTTGTGCTGAAGTATGGTATCGCTATGGGGAATTTTGCCTTAGCTACCGCTGCTGGGATTTTTAAAACCGTTGTCAGTTTTATCTTTCTGTTTAGCGCAAATTATATTGCTAAACGTTTGGGACAGGCTAGATTGTTTTAAGAAGACGATTTCGTTAGGGGGAAAGGAGATTGAAGCAGATAGTGAAAAGATGGAGGATGCGTTATGCGTCATGGGGAGATATGGTTTTTGATGTTTGCAACTATAGTTTAATGCTCGTTCTTTGTGTCGTTATGCTTTATCCGATGTTGAATACATTGGCCATTTCTCTAAACGATGCCAATGACGCGATTCGAGGGGGGATTTATCTTTGGCCTCGGGAGTTTACACTTTATAACTACAAATATGTGTTAAAGGAAAATACGCTACTTAATGCGTTGCTCATTTCGGTTTTAAGGACCGTTTTAGGCACCGCCATCTCTGTTTTCTGTACAGCGATGGTGGCTTATGTCATCAGCCGGCCGGAATTTGTTTTTCGTAAGTTTGTCACGATTGCTTTTATCTTGACCATGTATTTTAATGGGGGGTTAATTCCTACCTATTTGCTGATGAGGGATCTCCATCTGATCGGGACGTTTTGGGTATATATTATTCCAGGCATTATTGGGGTCTTTAATTTGATTGTGATCCGTTCATTTATTGAAGGCTTGCCGAACAGCCTGATCGAATCGGCACGGATTGACGGAGCAGGGGAATTTCGGATATTTCTTCAGATTGTATTGCCTCTTTCCTTGCCTGTGCTGGCCACAGTTTCCTTGTTTGTGGCCGTGTATCAATGGAATTCTTGGTTTGATGTTTTTCTCTATAATTCTTCAAACCCCAATTTAAGCACCTTGCAATATGAATTAATGAAGATTTTGCAAAACACGAATGCAACGATGTCCGGAAAAACAGCAGCTGATGCATTTGCGAATGCTCATGCGGATGCCAACACTGTCACTCCATCATCCATTCGGGCCACAATGACCATTATCGCCAGTGTTCCGATCATCCTTGTCTATCCGTTTTTGCAAAAATACTTTATTAAGGGATTGACACTGGGAGGAGTGAAAGGGGAATAAATTAAATTAGCCAATGTTTCCGCGCAGAAGTCTGGCGAAAAACAGCTTTGGTTCGCTGATCAGTGGGATTCGCCAAAACATCGATTCTTCGCCTAAGCTGAAAATTACTGTTTCCAGACGTATGATTTTCATAAGCGGAAAGCGGTAGAAAGTTCTCTCATTGTGGCATGGAAAGAAAGGAGAGAAAGTGTTGAAAATCAAAAACCCCATCTTAACCGGCTTCCATCCCGATCCATCCATTTGCCGGGCGGGAGATGACTATTACATTGCGGTTTCGACGTTTGAGTGGTTTCCGGGGGTGAGAATTTACCATTCGAAAGATTTAAAGAATTGGCGTTTGGTGGCGCGGCCATTGAATCGGTTAAGCCAATTGAATATGATCGGAAACCCGGATTCCGGGGGCGTTTGGGCGCCGCATTTGTCGTACAGCGATGGGAAGTTTTGGCTCATTTATACGGATGTGAAAGTTGTCGAAGGCCAGTGGAAGGATGGTCATAACTATCTTGTGACGTGCGACACGATCGATGGCGAGTGGTCGGACCCGATTTATTTAAACAGCTCTGGATTTGATCCATCTCTTTTTCATGATGAGGATGGAAGAAAATACTTGGTGAATATGTATTGGGATCACCGCGTCGGCCATCATCCGTTTTACGGGATTGTGCTTCAAGAATACAGTGTGGAACAGAAAAAATTGATTGGCGAGCCGAAGATCATCTTCAAAGGAACGGACTTAAGAATTACAGAAGGGCCGCATTTGTATAAAATCAATGGTTATTATTATTTATTGACGGCGGAAGGGGGAACGCGGTACAACCATGCGGCGACGATTGCCCGGTCGCTCTCTCTCTATGGTCCGTATGAGGTGCATCCCGACAATCCGCTGATTACGTCTTGGCCTTACCCGCGCAATCCGTTGCAAAAGGCTGGCCATGCGTCGATTGTCCATACTCATACGGACGAATGGTTTCTTGTTCATTTAACTGGTCGGCCGTTGCCAAGGGAAGGACAGCCGCTGCTCGAACACCGCGGCTATTGCCCGCTCGGACGTGAAACGGCGATTCAACGGCTTGAATGGAGAGACGGTTGGCCTTATGTCGTGGGAGGAAATCAACCTTCGTTGGAAATCGATGGCCCGAACGTTGAGGAAGTTCCGTGGGAAAAAGACTACGATGAAAAAGATGATTTTGATGGTGATACATTAAACCACCATTTTCAAACATTGCGAATTCCTTTAGGGGAAGACATCGCTACCTTAAAGGCTCGTCCGGGACATTTGCGGCTGTACGGAAGAGAGTCGCTTACTTCTCGGTTTACACAGGCGTTTGTCGCCAGACGATGGCAGCACTTTCATTTTGTTGCCGAGACGAAAGTGTCCTTTCGCCCAACAACCTTTCAGCAATCGGCAGGTCTAGTAAACTATTACAATACGCAAAACTGGACAACACTGCAAATCACATGGCATGAGGGAGTCAGTCAAGACTTTGTGGAGAACATTTTTTCGGTTCACTACGGGCGTTGTCAATCACTAGTTAGCGAACCATTTTCAGGAATTAATATCGTAAGCGCTTTCGGACTCTCATCCCTCATCTTGAGGCGATGATACGATATTCCATTTTTTTACACCCAACCACCATCCCGGAGCGCCGACAACGCTTGATGGATCGGCGTCCCGGATGACCGCTGCAGACACGGTAGATTCTGACGCACCACATCTGCCCATAACCGTCCGGCCTTCCGTTTGGCCTGTTCGATCCGCTTGGACTTCGTTGAGGCCGAGACGGCCGACTGGGGCTCTTGCTCCTCCCACCGTCCCTTTCTCCACCCGATCCCGTCGATTCGGGCCGCCATCGCCCTCAGAAACGCCCGAAGCCCTTGGTCTTTCCAGCTGCGGCGGGATTTCACCCGATGCGCAAACCGGCTCATCACGCTCTCGGCGTGGCCCATCGGACGCATGCCGGTCGTCTCCACCCCTTGCTCCGACAGCCACTCCCGATAGTCCCGGATGCATCCCGGCATCGACTCGATCCGGCGGATCATGGCAGCCATCTGCTTCTCTTTCGCTTCGTCCTCCAACGTGCCGACCGCGCTGTTCAGCTCCACCAGAAGCCCCTCTTCGTCTTGTTTCGCCAGCTTCTTCCGCACCTCCCGCCAACGCGGATGGCCGGACAGACACTGACGCAGCTCCCGCGCCACATGAAATCGATCCAGCTGAAAGCACGCCCGCTTCCCAAAATACTCCCGGCAGGCCGTGATCCACGACGCCGCGTCGCCGTTGATGATCAAAAGGTCCCGGCACGGATCATAGGCATATTCGTTCATCAGCCACTCTTCAAACCGTTCCCACACGTCTCCCGCCCCTTCATGGAGGTAGTGGCGCCGGTTTACCAGCTCAAGCTGCGAACCGTTTCGTTTCCATCCCTCGTGAATCGCCAGGATTTTCTCTTCTTTCGCCCGTTTCCCTTTCCCCTGGCGGGAAATGAACAGCCCATCCGCCTCCACAAACAGCACTCGGCCGTGCCGTTTGGAAACAGGGTGGTGCAGCGAGACAGGGGCCTCCAGCACCAGTTGGCGAATCGCCTCGTGGCTCATGACCGCATACCCTACGATCGACTCGAGTGTGCGAGCCGCTTTGCGGTAGGAAGAGCACTCTACGGCCAACTCGACCGCCGTTTCCTCGAGGCAAGGACTGATCGATCGGGCCCCATCAAAGCCTAATTCGGCATCCAGCAAGAAGGTATAGTTCCCCGTTTGCCGGTCATAGTAGTAGTTCCGTCGAAACGTCACTTCTCCAAACAGCGTTTGGATCGTAGTCGGCCGTTTGTCTTTCAGCTGATACCGGCGCTTGTCCCGCGCTTCCGCCAGTTGTTGATCAATCTCCTCCAAAAGGGCCGCCAACAAGACAGCGAACACCTTTTGAAGAGTTCTGACTAATTGTTCCTCCAGCTCTTTTAATAAAGGCCATTCTGTGGTAAGATGTTTCATGGACTCTCTCCCTCCTGTTTTCGGTTGATGTTGACAATCACCATCATAGCAGGGAGAGAGTCCTTTTTGCATGACATTTGCTTTTTTCTACCGCGCTTCGCTTGGTGGCCCCGACGAGCGTCGCGAACAAAAGTTCGCAACCCTCGTCGGGGATCATTTCGGAATGTCACCCACAAATATTTTACTCACACGGCATGAGGAAAAAGGACGGATTCTTGAATTGATGACATGCGACCATCTCGTGGTTGATCAACCATTGTCGGGAAGGGAGATTGTCATTCCTGATGACGTTGAGTATGTGTATTTACGGGTAACCGTGCAAGCGACAACATACAAATATTCTTATTCTTTCGATGGAACGGACTGGATCGATCTTCCCGTCACCTTTGAATCATATAAATTGTCAGACGACTATATCAAAAGCCGCGCTGCGTTTACTGGGGCGTTTGTGGGCATGCATTGCCGGGACGGTTCGGGGCAAAACAACTATGCAGATTTTGACTATTTTTTGTACAAAGAATTATAGGAAACTTTGTTTATATGATAGACAAACAAATATGAAAGCGTTATAATAAAACTGAAACAAATCATTCTCGCTTATTTAAGGAGGACTTGGACATGGCGTATTTCCCGAATATCGGCACCATTCCATATGAAGGACCGGAGTCGCGCAATCCGTTGGCGTTTAAGTTTTATAATCCGGAAGAAAAAGTCGGCGACAAAACAATGGAGGAGCATTTGCGCTTTTCGGTCGCCTATTGGCATACGTTCACGGGGGATGGATCGGATCCGTTTGGCGTCGGCAATATGATTCGTCCGTGGGACAAATACAGCGGCATGGATCTAGCAAAGGCGCGCGTCGAGGCGGCGTTTGAGCTGTTTGAAAAGCTGAACGTTCCGTTTTTCTGCTTCCATGATGTCGACATCGCGCCGGAAGGGGAAACGCTCAGCGAGACGTACAAAAACTTGGATGAAATCGTCGATATGATTGAAGTGTACATGAAAACAAGCAAAACGAAACTGCTGTGGAATACGGCGAACTTGTTCAGCCATCCGCGCTTCGTTCACGGGGCAGCGACGTCGTGCAACGCCGATGTGTTCGCCTATGCGGCGGCAAAAGTGAAAAAAGGACTCGAGATCGCCAAACGGCTCGGAGCGGAAAACTACGTGTTTTGGGGCGGCCGGGAAGGTTATGAGACGCTCTTGAATACGGACATGAAGCTGGAGCTTGACAACTTAGCCCGCTTCTTGCACATGGCGGTCGACTATGCGAAAGAAATCGGATTTGACGGCCAGTTTTTGATCGAGCCGAAGCCGAAAGAGCCGACGAAGCATCAATATGACTTCGATGTGGCGACGGCGTTGGCGTTCTTGCAAACATACGGGCTCAAGGATCATTTCAAATTCAACATTGAAGCGAACCATGCGACATTGGCCGGGCATACGTTTGAGCATGAGCTGCGCGTCGCCCGCATTCATGGCATGTTGGGCTCGGTCGATGCCAACCAAGGCGATACGCTGCTCGGCTGGGATACGGATGAGTTCCCGACAGATTTGTATGCGACGACGCTGGCGATGTATGAAATTTTGCAAAACGGTGGTCTTGGGCGCGGCGGCTTGAACTTTGATGCGAAAGTGCGGAGAGGCTCGTTTGAACCGGAGGACTTGTTCTACGCTCATATCGCCGGGATGGACAGCTTTGCGATTGGTTTGAAAGTCGCTCATCGCTTGCTGGAAGACCGCGTGTTTGAACAGTTCATCGAAGAACGGTACAAAAGCTATACAGAAGGCATCGGCCGCGAGATCGTCGAAGGGACGGCGGACTTCAAAAAGCTTGAGGAGTACGCCTTGCAGCTCGGCGAAATTCGCAATGCGTCCGGCCGTCTCGAACGCTTGAAAACGCTGCTCAACCAATATTTGTTGGAAGTCAGCGTGCCGAGCGTATCCCGTTCGTGAAAGAGGGATGACTTTGGAATACGTCATTGGCGTCGATTTAGGAACGAGTGCAGTCAAAGTATTGCTTGTCGATCGACACGGCGAGGTGAGAGGGGAATGGACCGAGTCCTATCCTCTCTACCAGCCGCATTCCGGCTATAGCGAGCAGCGCCCCGATGATTGGGTGGAAAAAACGATCGTCGCGCTCCGCCGCGTGTGGGAGACGGCGGGCGTTTCCCCGGAGTCGATCGTGGGGCTTAGTTTTTCCGGACAGATGCACGGGTTGGTGCTGCTTGATGACGACGGGAACGTCGTGCGCAATGCGATTTTGTGGAATGATACGAGAACGACAGCCGAGTGTCAGGAAATTGAGGCGAAAGTCGGTCGAGAGACGCTGCTTTCGATCGCAAAAAACGAGGCGCTCGAAGGGTTTACGTTGCCGAAACTGCTGTGGGTGAAAAACCATGAACCCGAACTGTACGAGCGGGCGCGGGTGTTTTTGTTGCCGAAAGATTATGTCCGCTTCCGCTTGACCGGGCACATGGCGATGGATGTATCGGATGCGGCGGGGACGTTGCTGTTGGATATTGAAACGAAAACGTGGAGCGAGATGATCGCCCGGGCGGTCGGCGTCGATCTTTCGCTTTGCCCGCCGCTTGTTGAAGCGACGGCGTTCGTCGGGACGCTGCGCCCGGAGATTGCCGAGCAGACCGGGCTGCCGTCATCGGTGAAAGTGTTCACCGGTGGGGCCGACAATGCGTGCGGTGCGGTTGGCGCGGGCATTTTGGCAGAAGGCCGCATGATGTCAAGCATCGGCACGTCAGGCGTCGTGCTTGCCTATGAACAAAGCGGGGAAAAAGATTTCGCTGGAAAAGTGCATTACTTCAACCACGCCGAGCCGGATGCCTACTATATTATGGGAGTGACGCTGGCGGCGGGCTACAGCTTTGACTGGTGGAAGCGGACGTTTGCCGAAGACGAGCCGTTTGCCGAGATCGTCAAGCGCGCCTCCGAGTCGCCGATCGGCGCGAACGGCTTGTTGTTTACGCCGTATTTGGTCGGCGAGCGGACGCCGCACGCGGACGCCGACATTCGCGGGTCGTTTATCGGCGTCGATTCGCGGCAGACGAAATGGGATTTCGCCCGCGCGGTCATGGAAGGGATTACGTTCTCGCTCAACGAATCGGTTGAGATCATCAAAGCGAGCGGCAAAACGATCGACTCGATCGTCTCGATCGGCGGCGGCGCGAAAAGCGCCGAATGGCTGCAAATCCAAGCCGATATTTTCGGCCTCCCGGTGGAGAAGCTGAAAAACGAACAAGGGCCGGGGCTCGGCGCCGCGATGATCGCCGCGTGCGGCGTCGGTTGGTTCGATTCGCTCAAGCAATGCGCGGATGCGTTCAAACAAGTCGAATCTGTCGTCGAACCGCGGCCGGATGCAGTCGCCCAGTACAAAGAGCTGTTTTCCATTTATCGAGAGGTGTATCCGCACACAAAAGAGCTGGCGAAACGGTTAAAGGTGTTTCGGCCGTGATTTCTCTCCCCCAAACCGGCTGGTGGGTTGGGGGAGAAGCATTTTATTTTTCCAACTGTTTTGTGCTTTGTCAGTTTTTTATTCCTTTGTAGGAGAATCAAAATGCTCCTATACGCAACGATGAAGGAATTTCTTGAGTAAAACGCGAAAGAGTTAAGAAACCGTAAACGAGGATAGGACAACCACTAATGCAGAAAGAGGGTATTGCCATGTTCTCTACACTTCCCATCCCGATCATCCAAGCCCCGATGGCTGGCGGAGTGTCGACGCCTGAACTGGCGGCGGCGGTGTCGAACGCCGGAGGGCTTGGTTTTTTGGCCGGCGGGTACAAGACAGCGGAGGCCATGAGGAAGGAAATTCACAAGCTGCGGACGTTGACGGACCGGCCGTTTGGGGTGAATGTGTTTGTGCCGGGGGATAAAACAGTGGATGAAAAGGCGCTCGAACGCTATCGCGCCGTGCTCGAAGCCGAGGCGGAGCGACTCGGGGCGTCAGTCGGCGAGCCGAAATGGGATGACGATGATTGGGAAGCAAAGCTCGACGTGCTTCTCGAGGAGCGGGTGCCGGTCGTCAGCTTTACGTTCGGCTGCCCGGACAAGGAAGTGATCGCCGCCTTGCAAAAGGCCGGGTCGTTTGTCATGGTGACGGTGACATCAAGGGAAGAAGCCTGCATGGCTGCTGAAGCCGGGGCGAATGCGCTTTGTGTGCAAGGGGAGGAAGCGGGAGGGCATCGGGCTTCGTTTGGCAACGATCCGAAAAAGGATGGGGCGCTCGAGTTGTTTCCGCTGCTGGCCCAAGTGCGGACGGCGGTTCGGATTCCGCTTGTGGCGGCGGGCGGGATCATGGATGGGCGCGGCATCGCGGCGGCGCTCAAAGCCGGGGCGAGCGTGGTGCAGCTCGGGACGGCGTTTTTGCGCTGCCCGGAAAGCGGGGCGCATCCGCTCCATAAGCAGGCGCTTGCCGATCCGCGGTTTGCCAAAACGGCCGTGACGAGGGCGTTTACCGGCCGGCCGGCGCGCGGGCTTGTGAACCGGTTTATGGCGGAGTATCGCGCCATGGCGCCGGCGGCGTATCCGCATGTGCACCATATGACGAAGCCGCTGCGAGCTGCAGCCGCCAAGGCGGGCGACCCGGAGGGAATGTCGCTTTGGGCCGGGACGGGATATCGGCTGGCGCGGGAGCTTCCGGCCGCGGAGCTTGTCGAAGAGCTGAAGCGGGAGCTGGAGGAAGCTTGGCGGAAATGAGTGAAACGTCCGCGCTTGTCGGTTACGGCCGCGGACGTTTCGCTATTCCCCAACGCTGCAATTTTTTCACTAATGTCGAATGATCGATGCCGAGCTGTTCAGCCGCTTTGCGGAGCGATGGGGCAGCTTCGAGCGTTTCGAACACGAGCTGTTTTTCGTACTGTTCCACTTTTTCTTTCAGCGTCGATGCTGACGGTGACTCCATTTGACGGCGGATGTGGGACGGCAAGTCATCGGGTTCGATGCATCGGGACGGAACGGAGACGACTAAATTTTCCATTAGGTTTTTTAATTCGCGGACATTGCCGGGCCAATGGTATCGCTCCAGTACCGCTTTGGCTGCTGGCGACAGCTTCTTTGGAATGCGGTATTGTTCGCAGAAAAAGCTGAAATAATGGTCAAGGAGCGGCTCGATGTCCTGCGGGCGCTCGGACAGCGGTGGAACGTACAGTTCAACGACGTGAAGCCGGTAGTACAAGTCGGTGCGAAACAGGCCGGCTTCCATTTGCTTTTGAAGGTCTTGGTTGGTGGCGGCAATGACGCGGACATCGAGCGCTTTCGCTTTACGGCCGCCGATGCGCTGTATTCTTTTTTCCTGAAGAACGCGCAACAGCTTCACTTGCAAGGAAAGCGGCATTTCTCCAATTTCATCAAGCAAAATCGTGCCGCCATCGGCAAGTTCAAACAAACCGATTTTGCCGCCGGTTTGGGCGCCGGTGAACGCCCCTTTTTCATAGCCGAACAGCTCTGACTCAAGCAACGATTCAGGAATCGCCGCGCAGTTGACTTTAATGAAGGGAGCGTCTTTGCGTGGGCTGAGATAATGGATCAAATTAGCGATCACTTCTTTGCCGACGCCGGACGGGCCGGTCAATAACACCGTTGTTGGGTAGGCTGCGATTTGCATTACTTTGTCGATGAGTGTTTTCATGGCCGGGCTGCGGCAAATCATGGCCTCCTCACGGTTGTCGACGGAGAACGTATAACGATGCTGGTTGAGCTGTGAAAAACTTTTGGCTTTTTCCAACTCAAGCTTCAGCTTGTTCAGTTCCGAGATGTCGCGGACGCTCGTGACCACCATCTCGATGTCTCCTTGTTCGTTGAATACTGGATTTCCAGTGACGATGACATCTTTTTTTCCGCCAATGGTCTGCAACATGGAAATACGTTGCTTTTGCTTTAAAACGAGCAAAGATACGGATTGATCGAAATAGCCTTCACGAACGAGTTCCTCCATATGCCGGCCAATCAGCTCCTCACGCCGAAATCCAGTGATTTGTTCATAAGCGGAGTTGACCATAAGCGTTATGCCGTTGCCGTCAACGACATAGATGCCATCCGTTGAGAACTCAATGATTGTTTCCATTTGTTTGGACAGTTGACGGTAATGTTCGATTTCATTGAAATCTTGCAAAACAGCAACTGCACCGGCTAATTCGCCATTTTCATAAAAAGGAGTGCGATTGACAAGAAAGGTACGTCCGTGGATGATTGTTTTTGTCCCAATTATCCGTTCACCTGTTTTGGCTACATGCGGGAGTTTCGTTTCGGGCAACAGGGCAAAGATGTCTTTGCCTTTCCACTCTTCTCCTTCGAGGTGAAGCAGTTGTTTTGCTGCGTCATTGAGAAAGACAATCTGGTTATATCGATCAATGACGATGACGCCGTTATGAAACGAGGAAAGAAGAGATTGCATCCATTCCTGATTCATCGTGGTATTCAATAAGACTCCCCCTTTCGATTGGTGAAAATAATCACCGATTGGTGAAAACGGTAACAATATGTTTATTTCAACAAAGTTGTCATCTTTTCCTTCTCTGCAATGGTGATTTTTTTCGTCGAAATATGAATGTAGGGCCATAAAACATTTTAGTCGACTGTTTTTTGGTTATTTTCTTGAAGAAAGTTAACTTTATTAGACATGCCTTAGCTCGTTTTTCGGATGAAAGACTGCCAAATGGCCGATGGTGTCCGCGTTCCACCAGTCCTGTGGAGGGAGAGAGAAGGATTGTTATAACTTGTGTATGTCGTCATCTATGGGGGTTGGCATACTGCTTGCGTAAATGAAAAAACAGGGGAAGGTGACAAGACCCCCTAATCAAATAATGATAGAGGAGGAAAAGATGATGACAAACATAGTTAAACCTCGCCCAAAGTTGTATGTCATGGATAATGGACGAATGAGGATGGACAAGAACTGGATGATTGCGATGCACAATCCGGCGACGATTCACAATCCGAATGCACAGACGGAGTTTGTGGAGTTTCCTATTTATACGGTTCTTATTGATCATCCGGAAGGAAAAATTTTGTTCGATACAGCCTGTAACCCGAATTCTATGGGTCCTCAAGGTAGATGGGCGGAAGCGACCCAGCAAATGTTCCCATGGAATGCCAGTGAAGAATGTTATTTGCACAATCGGTTAGAACAGTTAAGAGTCCGTCCAGAGGATATTCGTTATGTTGTTGCTTCTCATTTGCATTTAGACCATGCTGGATGTTTGGAAATGTTTACGAATGCGACGATTGTTGTCCATGAAGACGAGTTTAACGGTGCATTGCAATGTTATGCGAGAAACCAAAAAGAAGGAGCTTATATTTGGGCTGATATCGATGCATGGATTAAAAATAACTTACAGTGGAGAACAGTGAAACGACACGAGGATAATATTTTGTTGGTGGAAGGAGTGAGAGTGTTAAACTTCGGCAGCGGTCATGCCTGGGGCATGCTTGGCCTTCATGTTGAACTGCCGGAAACGGGAAAAATTATCCTCGCTTCCGACGCTATTTACACAGCGGAAAATTATGGTCCGCCCGTTAAACCGCCAGGAATCATTTACGATTCGCTCGGCTATGTGAATACCGTCGAACGAATTCGCCGCATTGCTCAAGAAACCAATTCTAAAATTTGGTTCGGTCATGATGCGGAACAATTCAAGCAATTTCGTAAATCAACAGAAGGGTATTATGAATAAGGAAGGAAGGGAGAGAAAAACAGTGACCGCATCCCGCATCGTCTTTCCGCCGCTCAGCTATGTCGGCTGGGGGGCGCTTACGCAGTTAGTTCCAGAAGTAAAAAGGCTTGGGGCAGCACACGTGTTGGTGATCACCGATCCAGCGCTTGAAAAAATCGGCCTCGTCGAGCAAGTGACGTCCCCGCTCCGGCAAGCAGGGTGCAACGTGCATGTATATACGGACGTCGTGCCGGAGCCGCCGCTTGAAACGGGGGAGAAGGCGGTGGCGTTTGTCCGCGGCGGAGAGTTTGATCTCGTCATCGGCGTCGGCGGCGGCAGCGCGATGGATTTGGCGAAACTGGCTGCTGTGTTGGCCGTGCACGAAGGTCCGGTTGCTGATTATTTAAACTTGACGGGAACGAGAACGCTTGAGAAAAAAGGATTGCCGAAAATATTGATTCCGACGACATCAGGCACCGGGTCCGAGGTGACGAACATCTCGGTCTTGTCGTTGGAAACGACAAAAGACGTCGTGACGTATGACTACTTGTTGGCCGATGTGGCGATCGTCGATCCGCAGCTTACGGTTTCCGTCCCGCCGCGGGTGACGGCGGCGACTGGGATCGATGCGCTTACCCATGCGGTCGAGGCGTACGTGTCGGTCAATGCGAGCCCGACATCGGACGGCTTGGCGCTTCAGGCGATGCGTCTCATTTCCCGCTCATTGCGCAAGGCGGTGGAAAATGGAGCGGACAAACAGGCGCGCATCGATATGGCGAACGGCAGCTATTTGGCCGGTTTGGCGTTTTTCAACGCCGGCGTGGCGGGTGTGCATGCGCTCGCTTATCCGCTTGGCGGACAGTTTCATATCGCCCATGGCGAATCAAATGCCGTGCTCTTGCCATATGTGATGGGCTACATCCGCCAAAGCTGCACGAAACGAATGGCTGATATCTTAAACGCCCTCGGCGGCAACTCGAGCTTTTTATCAGAGGAGGAGGCGTCGCACCGCTGCGTCGAGGAGCTCGAGCGCCTCGTCGCCGATGTCGGCATTCCGAAGACGCTCGGCGGTTTTGGCATTCCGGAAAGCGCATTAGAAAGTCTGACGAAAGACGCCGTCCAGCAAAAACGGCTGCTCGCCCGCAGCCCGATGCCGCTTTTGGAAGCCGACATCCGCGCGATTTACCAAGCCGCGTTTGCCGGGGCGATCGTGGAACCGAACAACAAGTGAGAACACAAAAACAGGGGCTGCTTCAGGCTCCTGTTTTTTCTTTGGCTGTTGGAAATAGGGTCTCGCTCCTCAGGTTGGATCCCCCTTCCGCTCAAGGGGTGACGTTTTTCACGTTTTCTTGATGGTGAAGCAGGAATTTCCACATCGTGGAGCGAACCCATATACATCAGCCGCCGAAATTCGACAAAAGACGATTCCAGTTCTTGTGGAGGAGGAGCGTTCATGTTTACGACTGTCATTACGCCGCGCGTGTCGGAAACCGACGGCGTCGGCCATATTAACAATACGACCGTGCCCGTTTGGTTTGAAGCGGGGCGGCATGAAATTTTCAAGCTGTTTACGCCTGATTTGTCATTCAAACGTTGGCGGATGGTGATCATCCGTATGGAAGTCGATTATGTCAACCAAATGTATTATGGGCAAGATGTGACCGTGTATACCGGCATTGAACGCATCGGCAACACAAGCCTCACGATTTATGAAGAAATCCACCAAAACGGTGTGGCCTGCGCGAAAGGGCGGTCGGTATATGTCAATTTCAATTTTGACACCGGGCGGCCTGAACCGATTCCGGATGACATTCGGGCGAAATTGCGCGAACATGTATGGCAGCCAAGAGAGTAGATGAAAGGAGGTGACAGTGTGAAGGAGCATCATCTTTGGGAGCAAGTGAAAACGAAGCTTGCGCAAAAGCTGTCCGGCCCGTCGTTTGACACTTGGTTTGCTTCGACGTCCGCGACGGTGGATGAGGATTGGCTCATCATCGAATGCCTAAACGAGATTCAATGTGAATGGCTGCAAACAAGATATGGCGAACTCATCAGTGAAACCGTCCGCGAAGTGTTCGGCCGCGAGATGCGCATCTTCGTCTCTGTCCACGGCGAGCGGCAGAAAATCGAAGAACGGCTCGAACAGCGATACGGCGCTCCGATGACCTTCCGTCAATACATCACCCGCCTTGAGCGGCAGATGGAGGAGCTGGAGCGGCGCATTGACCACTACGCGCGCATCATCGATGAACTGTTGGAATCCCGTCCGATTCACTGATCATCCCCCTAATGAAGCCCCCTCCAAACAAGAAGCGGCCTCCGCTCTATCAGGCGGAAGGCCGCTTTTTATGTGATAAAAAGTTACATGATTCCAACAAATACGTATATTACTCTGATTTTTCATGCGATTATTCATGTTTTTTGTTAAAAGTGTGTTATATAAACTGACATAAAAAATACATGCTTCATTTTTGACGTGATATGATGGGCACAACCAAGGCAAAGGGGGAATGTGAGGGTGATGCGAACAAGAACAATCGGATTATGGGAGTTGCTGGTGATGACGATCCGGCTTTGGCTGCATCGATGACAATAAGAAAGTGGAACAACGTATGAAGTATGGAGGGATGGCGACGTGAAACGAAAACTCGTGTTAATCGGCAACGGCATGGCGGGGGTTCGCTGCATCGAGGAGATTTTAAAACTTGACCGTGAGGCGTTTGAGATCACGATTTTTGGCAGCGAACCGCATCCGAACTATAACCGCATTTTGTTGTCAAAGGTGCTGCAAGGAGATACGCGCCTTGATGACATTACGTTGAACAGTTGGGAATGGTACGAGCAACACGGCATTCGGCTGTTTGCCGGTGAAACGGTGACGGAAGTCGACAGCGAGCGGCGGCTTGTCCGGACCGACCGTGGACGGGTAGTCGAATACGATGAATTGATTTTCGCCACGGGGTCGAATCCGTTTATCTTGCCGGTGCCGGGAGCGGATTTGCCCGGGGTGACGGCGTTTCGCGACATCCAAGATTGCGAGCGGATGATCGAATATGCGAAGACGTACAAAAAAGCGGCGGTCATCGGCGGCGGCTTGCTTGGATTGGAGGCGGCACGCGGCCTGCTTAACTTAGGGATGGATGTCGATGTCATCCATATTTTCGACTATTTGATGGAACGCCAGCTTGACCCGACCGCTTCGAAGCTGCTGCAGCGGGAGCTGGAGAAACAAGGAATGAACTTTTTGCTTCGCAAAGAGACGGCTGAATTGTTCGGCAACGGCCGTGTGGAAGGAGTGCGATTTAAGGACGGTACGTCCATTGCCGCCGACTTGGTGGTGATGGCGGTCGGCATTCGTCCGAATGTTGATTTAGCGCGGAGAAGCGGCATTGAGGTGAATCGAGGAATCGTTGTCAATGACTACTTGGAAACGAGCGTGCCGCACATTTACGCGGTCGGTGAATGCGCGGAACATCGCGGTGTTGTGTATGGACTCGTCGCTCCGCTTTATGAGCAGGGGAAAGTGCTGGCACAAGCGATTTGCGGCCGAAAAGGAAAGCCTTACGAAGGATCCGTCGTCTCGACCCAACTGAAAGTGTCAGGCGTCGATGTGTTCTCAGCCGGCGAGTTTATGGACGTTGAGGGCACGGAATCGATCAAGTTGTACGACGAAGCGCGCTCGGTGTACAAGAAAGTCGTCGTTCGCGGAGGGAAAATCGTTGGTGCAGTGCTGTTTGGCGATACGAGCGAAGGAAGAAAACTATTTGATATGATCCAGCGCGGCGATTCGCTTGAGGCGCTTTCTCTTTCGTTATTGGCGCCGGCTTCATCGGGAGGAAAAGGAAGCCTTGTGGCGGCGATGGCGGATACCGATGTCGTCTGTGGCTGCAACGGGGTGACAAAAGGCGCGATTTGTCAGGCGATTGCCGAACACGGGCTCAAGACGGTCGCCGAGGTGCGCGACTATACGAATGCGTCCCGCTCGTGCGGTGGGTGTAAAGGGCTTGTCGCCGAGCTGCTTGAGCATATGCTCGGCGAGGAAGCGAATCGGTATGCGGTGAAAGAAACGATCTGCGGCTGCACGGACTTAAGCCGTGAGGAAGTGCTCGAGGCCATCGAACAAAGACGGTTGATGACGGTCAAAGAAGTCATGAGCGTATTGGGATGGAAAAACGAGGAAGGCTGTTCCAAATGCCGTCCGGCGCTCAATTATTACCTGGGCATGCTTTATCCGGGTGAGTACGATGAAGAAGCGGAATCTTTGTTTGTCAATGAACGGCTGCACGCCAACATCCAGGCCGACGGCACGTACTCCGTTGTCCCGCGCATATACGGCGGGGTGACGACAGCTGAACAGCTGCGGAACATCGCCGATGTCGCGGAAAAATACAACGTGCCGATGATTAAGATCACAGGCGGGCAGCGCATCGACTTGCTTGGGGTGAAAAAAGAAGATTTGCCGCGCATTTGGGCCGATCTCGGCATGCCGTCAGGCTACGCCTACGCCAAGGCGCTGCGGACGGTGAAAACGTGTGTCGGCAAGCAGTTTTGCCGCTTTGGCACGCAAGATTCAACCGGGCTTGGCATTCGGATGGAACAAACATTTGAGCGGCTGAAAACGCCGCATAAAGTGAAAATGGCCGTATCCGCCTGCCCGCGCAACTGCGCGGAATCGGGCATTAAAGATGTCGGCATCGTCGGCGTCGAGGGCGGATGGGAGATTTATGTCGGCGGCAACGGCGGCACCCATTTGCGTGCAGCTGACTTGCTTTGCACGGTCAAGACGGAAGACGAGGTGATCGAGATGACCGGCGCTTTTTTGCAATATTACCGCGAGTCCGCGCATTATTTGGAACGGACGTCCAAATGGGTCGAGCGCGTTGGGCTCGAGCATATCCGCGAAGCGTTGTTCGATGTGGAAACGCGCCGCGCGCTGCTTGAGCGGCTTCATAAAGCTCTTTCGGCGACAAAAGATCCGTGGCGGGAAATCGTCGAAAACGATGAACTGCAACAAACATTGTTCCGCGATATCGGCGACAAAGAGCCGGTGCCGGTGGAATGAAGGGAGATGGCTGCGGACGGAAAGATGGGCGGGCAAAAAAACCGGTTGCTTCCGCCGCCCAGCCTTATCCAGCGTTTCAGCGGAGAGAAAAGAGGCTGCCCAACAGGCTGGCCTTTGACTATGCATCCATGCGAGGAGGATCAAGTGATGATGAGAGTAGAAGTGGGAACAATCGAACAGCTGCCGAAGCGGCTTGGGAAATGCGTGCGGGTCGGGAATCGTGAGCTGGCGTTGTTCCGGACGGGTGACGATCAAGTATTTGCCGTTGAAAACCGCTGTCCGCATAGAGGCGGCGATTTGTCGCAAGGCATTGTCAGCGGCGAGTATGTCTTTTGCCCGCTCCATGATTGGAAAATTTGCTTAAGAGACGGTCAGGCGCAGGCGCCGGATGAAGGGTGTGTCAAAACGTACCGCGCAGCGGTGGAAGGCGGCTCGGTATATATTGAGCTGTAGGAAGCGGGGGAATGGCGATGACGAATGAATTGCTGCGCTACTTTCGCGCCAAGGAAAAAGAACAGGCGTCGGAAATGGCCGCCGCGACCCAATGTCCGTTTTGCAGCGTCCAGTGCACGCTTCAGCTGGTGGAGGAGCGGATTGTGGAACGGCGCCGCTACAAGGCGGTCCCGACCGACAACCCGACGTCCAACGGCCGCCTTTGTTTAAAGGGGATGAACGCTCACCAGCACGCTTTGCATCCCGAGCGGCTGTTGTTTCCGCTTGCCAAAGTGGACGGCCGGTTTGTGCGGGTAAGTTGGGAGGAGGCGCTTTCGCTAATCGTGGAACGAATCATCTCCATTCAGAAGGAAGATGGAGTTGATGCGTTTGCCGTTTACGGCGGCGGGTCATTGACGAACGAGGAAGCGTATTTGCTTGGAAAATTTGCCCGCGTGGCGCTCAAGACACGGCATATTGACTACAACGGACGCTTTTGCATGTCGGCAGCCGCAGCGGCCATGAACGACGCATTCGGTCTTGACCGCGGGTTGACGAATCCACTGTCCGATATTCCGCTCGCTCAGACGATCATTTTGGCTGGGACCAATATCGCCGAATGCCAGCCGACGTTGATGCCGTATATTTACGAAGCGAGGAAAAACGGAGCTTTTATCATCGTGGTGGATCCGCGGGAAACGAAAACGGCGGCGTTGGCTGATCTGCACCTGCCGCTCAAGCCCGGAACGGATGCGGCATTGGCCGTCGGCATAGGAAAAGTGTTGCTTGACGAAGGATTTATCGATGAAACATTTGTGCGTGAACGGACGGTTGGGTTTGCCGAATGGAAACAGCACATAGAAGCGGTGAAGATGGACGAGATCGCCCGGGTGACCGACGTGCCGGCCGAGAAGATCCGCTTGGCGGCACGAAAGTACGGGGAGGCGGCCGATGCGATCGTGCTCACGGCGCGCGGCCTTGAACAGCAAGCGGACGGCTATGCGGCGGTCAGACACTGGATGAATGTCGTATTGGCGACAGGGAAAATCGGCCGGCCCGGTTCGGGTTTTGGATCGATCACTGGGCAAGGAAACGGACAAGGCGGCCGCGAGCATGGACAAAAAGCCGATCAGCTGCCGGGTTATCGAAGCATTGAGCATCTGGAACACCGCCGGTATATTGCGGGCATATGGGGCATTTCGCCAGATGAGCTGCCGCGAAAGGGGGTGTCAGCGTATGAAATGATGCAAAAAATCGATGCGGGTGAGATTACCGGGCTGTTAGTCATGGGATCGAATCCCGTCGTCTCCAGCCCGAACGCGGCGTTTGTGGCCAAAGCGTTGCAAAAACTGAAGTTTCTTGTCGTTGCGGATATGTTTTTGTCGGAAACAGCCGAGCTGGCCGATCTCGTGTTGCCTGTTTCCTCGTATTTGGAAGATGAAGGAACGGTGACAAATGTCGAAGGGCGGGTATGCTTTCGGCCGGCGGCGCGAAAACGGCCGGGAGAGGTGAAGCACGATTGGGAAATTTTATGCGCGATCGCTCACAAGCTTGGCAAGGGCCGCTGCTTTTCCTTCACGTCAGCTGAAGAGATTTTCAACGAACTGCGGCTGGCGAGCCGCGGCGGCAAAGCGGACTATTATGGTGTGACGTATGAGCGACTGCGCCGCGAACGTGTCTACTGGCCTTGCCCCGATCTGCATCATCCTGGGACTCCTCGACTGTTTACGGAACAGTTTGCTCATCCGGACGGCAAGGCGCGGTTTGCGGTTTTGCCGTTTTGGATGGACAAAGAGGAGACGGATGAACGTTATCCGCTTTATTTAACGACAGGAAGGGTGCTTGCCCATTATTTAAGTGGAACGCAGACGCGGCGCAGTCCAGCACTGGCGGCGCGGCAGCCGGAGGCGACCGTCGAGATCCACCCGAGGACGGCCAAACGATACGGGATCGGCCCAGGGATGCTTGTGCGCATTGAAACGCGGCGCGGTGCGGCGGTCGTCCGCAGCCGTTACAATGATCAAATTCACGAGGATACCATTTTTGTCCCATTCCACTGGAGCGGCCTCGGGCAAATCAACAACGTTACGTCCGATGAGCTCGATCCGCATTGTCGGATGCCGGCGTTTAAGCGGTGCGCAGCTCGGGTGCGGCCGGTGGTCGATTTAGGGAGAAATTAACCACCAATGGATTCCGCGGGGAAGGTGCACAGATGCAAAAAAAACTTCCCGGTATATACGGTGGGAAGTAGGTGGAGAAATCGCTTTCATTCCCATTTTATCATATAATGAACTTCCATGCCAAGGGGGAGTCGGGAGAAGATGGCGAAGAAATCGTTTTGGCGGGTAGGGCATGCGCCGACGCTTTTATCGTCGTTTTTGTATTTTGATATCAGCTTTATGATTTGGAACTTGCTTGGGGCGCTTGGGGTGTTTATCGCCGAACAGTTTGCGCTCACGCCGGCGGAAAAAGGGTTGATGGTCGCCGTTCCCGTGTTGGGCGGGGCGTTGCTTCGCATTCCGATGGGGCTGCTCGCCGACCGCTGGGGCGGGAAGCGGGCTGGTCTGCTTGGCATGGCGGTGACAGCTGTGCCGCTTGTGTGGGGGTGGCAGTTCGCTGACCAGATGTCGGATGTGTATGCGCTCGGATTTTTATTAGGGGTGGGCGGAGCCAGCTTTGCCGTTGCGTTGCCGCTTGCGAGCCGCTGGTATCCGAAAGAATATCAAGGGCTGGCCATGGGGATCGCCGGGGCCGGAAACAGCGGGACGGTGCTGGCGACGTTGTTTGGGCCGCGGCTGGCGGAAGCGTACGGATGGAACACGGTGTTTGGACTGGCGCTTGTACCGCTTGCTGTTGTCTTTGCTTTGTTTGCCTTGTTGGCGCGCGACTGCCCGACGGCGGTAAAACCAGTATCCATGCGCGAATACGGAACCGTGCTTCGCCGAAAAGAAGCGTGGCTGTTTTGTTTCTTCTACAGCTTGTCATTCGGCGGATTTGTCGGGCTGACGGGTTACTTGGGCATTTTCTTCTTTGATGAATACGGCGTCAGCAAAGTCACGGCCGGCGATTTCGTCACCGCCGTCGTATTTGCGGGCAGTTTCATACGCCCAATCGGCGGCTACATCGCCGACCGGATCGGCGGAATGCGGCTTCTTTCCTTATTGTTTGCCGCTGGTGCGGTTTTGCTCGTTTGCATCGGCGCACTGCCTCCTCTTTTTGTCGTGTTTGGCTTGATGCTTGTTCTCTTCCTTTGTTTCGGCGCGGCGAACGGTGCGTTGTTTCAGGTTGTTCCGACATGGTTTCCGAAAGAAGTCGGTTTGTTGACGGGCATCATCGGCGCCGCTGGCGGACTGGGAGGATTTTTGCTGCCGAACGTGCTCGGGGGGATGAAGCAGTGGACCGGCTCTTCAGCGTATGGGTTTTGGATGCTTGCCTTCGTTTTCATGGTCGCGGTGATGGCTGCTCGTCGCCTTCCAAGGAACGACGGTTGTGATCGAATCGTTCTCTCAAAAAGCGGCAGAATGAATGGGGTAACCCAAAGAGACGTTGCAAACTTTCAAAGGAAATCGTTTGATTGAACGAAAAAACTGGTGGAAGGATGGCGGCTTTCAGTTGGCCGTTGTTCTTCGGGTGCGCGTTTTGGGGGTCGATCGAAAGACGGCTGAAGAGCTTGTGCATGCAGCCCATCAAGTGTGCCCGTACTCCAAAGCTGTCCGCGGCAATATTGATGTAACCCTGTCTATTGAAGAATGATGATGAGAAAAGGTGCCCGTGAAGAAATTCAGGGCACTTTCTCATTTGCGATCGTTTTACAATCGATTTTGCAAAAAACGAAGCAGTTCATCTGCTCGGTTGCCGATGAGCGCGATCAGTTGCTCAAACATCGCGTCGCGCTCCAGATCGAGTTCAATGATGCGTTTGGCCAGTTCGAGGGCTTGTTTGTCCATGGCGGCGTCCTCCTTCGATCGTCTGGGCGGGGTGGAATCGTTCATATTCGCGTCGCAGTTCGGCCATTGTCCATTCTTCAAGTCGCTCGCGGTCGGCGGCTAAGCCGAACCGTACGAGCTGTTCGATGTAAAATTGCTTTTTCTTCCGCACGGCGCTTCTCATCCATGTCCCCATTCGATTCCCTCCCTGTTTTTACCTTTACGATACCACCTTTTTCTTTAGTGTACAGCGAATGTGTTAAGCTCATTTACAGGAAATTTAAAAAATATGTTAATTTTATTTACAAAAGTTAGCGAGCTAACATCATTTTTTGTATAATTACGTTAGAAAATATAACGTATTGAGGTGAGGAGTATGACAGCTCATCCGCAAGAAGATCACTACAAATACAAAAAAGTCATTTCGATCGGGGTTGTCAGCGAACTGACCGGGCTGTCGCAGCGGCAAATTCGTTATTACGAGGAACGGAAGCTGGTGTTCCCTGACCGTTCGAAAGGCATCCGTAAATATTCGTTCGCCGATGTGGAGCAGTTGATGAAAATCGCCAATCAGCGCGAAGAAGGGGTATCGACTTGGGAAATCCGTCAAGAGATGACAAAAGAGCTGCGCGAGCGGATGTTGAAACTCACATTTCGCACCCTGAATAAAAATTTGAAATAAGCCCGATTTGACCGAATAAAAATTAATTATTTTACAATTTTTGTATAAAAAATTATATTTATGCGAATATTCTGGTCGTTTTTTGTATATTATGCAAAGGTTGCGAAATATGAGTTGAAAGGGCAAATGAATGCGCATTTTCGGCGGCGTTCTTGAAAGGTTGTTTTGCATACAGAAGACCTCTAGGCTGCATGCCGGTGTGGTGCAACCAGCAGCGTTGCTTGCTGGGATAATGGGTAGAGAGCATAGGTATTCGCGCGCATAGCAAGTCTGTGCGCGCTGTTTTTTGGCTGCACGATTAAAGGGTGGCATAAAAATATTAATCTTTTTTTATCAAATGACTAGACAAATAAAAATAAATGTATATAATTTAAATTGAAAACGATATCATTTGTTTAACTAAATGCAAAGAGGAGGAATGAACCATGAAACGGATTTTACTGGCGTGCAGTTCTGGAATGTCGACAAGCTTGCTAGTGACGAAAATGCAGGAGTATGCCAAATCCGTCGGTGAGGAGGCGGAGATTTGGGCGGTCGGCCAAGATCAGGCGAAAAAAGAAATGGCTAAAGCGGATGTTGTTCTGATTGGTCCGCAAATGAGCTTTTTGAAAGGGGAATTGCAAAAAGAAGCGCAAAAATACGGCATTCCAGTCGATGTCATTGACATGGTGGCTTATGGGATGGCGGATGGCAAAAAAGTGTATGAGCAGGCATTAAAATTGATGGGGGACAAGTAAGGGATGGAAAAAATCGATGTCAATCAACTCACCAATGAACAAGTCGCTTTCCAGTTGATTTTGCATAGCGGCAATGCCCGCAGCAAAATCATCCAAGCCATCCGTGAATACCGGACAGGACGAGTCGGAGATGCGGAACGGCTGATCCAAGAAGCAGAACAAGATTTAAGCGTCGCCCACGATGTTCATTTTCAGCTCATTCAAAAAGAAGCGGGTGGAGAAGAAACAAATCTTACGTTGCTTCTTATGCATGCGGAAGACCATGTCATGTCAACGCTGGCGATGAAAGAGATTGTAAAAGAAATGCTCGCACTGTTGAAGGAACGAAACGTGTGAAGGGAGGATGGCGGCATGAACCAAGCATTATTCGAAAAACTAAGCAAATTTCTCGTTCCGATCGCGGGAAAGTTGAACAATAGCCGTTATTTACAAGTGTTGCGCGATGCCTTTATGTTGGCGTTTCCGTTGACGATTTTCGGTTCAATCGCAGTCGTCATCGCCAACTTGCCGTTTTTGGACAAGGTGATGAGTGAAAACAGCCTCCATACGCTCAAAGAGATGCTCGGCGTTGCTCCAAATGCAACAATGGGCGTGATGACGATTTTCGTTGTATTTGGCATTGGCTACTATTTATCGAAAAGTTATGAAGTCGAAGGGATTTTCGGCGGTGCGATCGCGTTAGCTTCTTTTCTCTTGTTAACGCCATTCGTTTTGCAGGTTGAGGGGAAAGAGGCTGTGCAAGGAGTCATCCCGCTCGACCGACTAGGGGCAAAAGGGATGTTTCTTGGCATGATTACGGCCTTTCTCGCTGGGGAGATTTACCGGAAAGTTGTGCAAAAAAATATTACCATCAAAATGCCGGCCGGGGTGCCGCCGGCGGTTGCGAAATCGTTTGCGGCGTTGATTCCGGCGGTGGTCACCCTGACCTTTTTTCTCGTCGTCAACATTATTGTAACACAAATTTTTAAAACTAACATGCATGATGTGATTTACAATGCAGTGCAAGCGCCGCTTGTTGGGCTCGGAAGCGGCATTGTTCCAACGCTCATCGCGATTTTTGTCACGCAAATTTTATGGTTTTTTGGCCTCCACGGGCAAATCATCATCAACTCGGTGATGGATCCGATTTGGAACACACTGTCGCTCGAAAACTTAAATGCGTACACGCAAACAGGGGAAGTTCCGCATGTCGTCAGCAAACAGTTTATTGAAATTTACACGGTTGGCATGGGCGGAACGGGAATGACGCTTGCTGTCATTTTCGCCATCTTGCTCTTTATGAAGAGCAAGCAAATGAAGCAGGTGGCCAAGCTCGGGCTTGGACCGGGAATCTTTAACGTCAATGAACCGATTATTTTCGGCTTGCCGGTCGTGATGAATCCGCTCGTCATCGTCCCGTGGATTTTGGCGCCGATGGTTGTCACGTTGGTGACGTATTTGGCGATGTCCTCAGGCCTTGTCCCGCCGCCTAACGGCGTAGCGGTACCATGGACGGTGCCGATTTTCATCAACGGCATTATGGCGACAAACTCGCTGGCCGGCGGATTGCTGCAAGTGGTCAATTTCTTGATCGTGCTCGTCATTTGGTTCCCGTTCTTAAAATTCATTGACCGCATGAATTTACAAAAGGAAAAAGAAGAGCAAGCCGCATCGAAAAGTGCATCATAACGATACAGCAAATGAGGTGAATCGCGATGGAACAACAATCGAAGCAACCAATCACATATCGTTTCCCTACCGGATTTTGGTGGGGAAGTGCGACATCCGCGACGCAAATCGAAGGAGCGGCAAATGAAGGGGGGAAAGGGAAAAACATTTGGGATCATTGGTATGAACAAGAGCCTCACCGCTTTTTTCAAGGCGTCGGCCCAGAGGTGACATCCGATTTTTATCATCGCTACAAAGAAGATATTGCGTTAATGAAGGAAATTGGCCATAACTCATTCCGGTTTTCCATTTCATGGTCGCGCTTGATTCCAGATGGGATTGGTGACGTCAATCCGGAGGCGGTGCGGTTCTACAACGCTGTCATCGATGAATTGTTGGCGAATGGGATTGAACCGTTTGTGAATTTATACCATTTTGATATGCCGTTGGTGATGCAAAACATTGGTGGTTGGGAAAATCGCGTGGTTATCGATGCTTATGCTCGCTATGCCAGCCTTTGCTTTCAGCTGTTTGGCGATCGGGTGAAAACATGGTTTACGCACAATGAACCCATTGTCCCTGTAGAAGGCGGGTATTTGTACGATTTTCACTATCCGAATGTGGTTGACTTCCGCCGTGCCGTGCAGGTGGCTTACCATACGATGATTGCCCATGCCAAAGCGGTTGCCGCCTTCCGCAAAGCAGCGATACGGGGCGGAAAGATCGGCATTATTTTGAATTTAACGCCGTCTTATCCGCGCAGCCAGCATCCAGCTGATGTGAAAGCAGCGCATATTGCGGATTTGCTGTTTAACCGCAGTTTCTTGGATCCTGCGGTAAAAGGAGAATACCCGCAAGATTTAATCGAGCTGTTGGCTGAACACGGTTTTTTGCCGGTGACGGAAGCGGGCGATCGCGAACTTATCAAAGAAAATACGATCGATTTGCTTGGCATCAACTACTATCAACCGCGACGTGTCAAGGCGAAAGAACATCTGCCCAACCCGGACGCCCCGTTTTTGCCGGAACGGTTTTTCGATTACTATGCCATGCCGGGGCGGAAGATGAATCCGTATCGCGGGTGGGAAATTTATGAAAAAGGCATTTATGATATTTTAATCAATATCAAGGAAAACTATAGAAACATTGAGAGCTTTATTTCCGAAAATGGCATGGGCGTTGAAGGAGAAGAACGGTTCCGTGATGAAAGCGGCATGATTCATGACGACTACCGGATTGAATTCATCCGCGGGCATTTAAAATGGGTGCATCGCGCGATTGAAGAAGGAGTCAATGTGAAAGGCTACCACCTTTGGACGTTCATGGACAATTGGTCGTGGACGAATGCCTACAAAAACCGGTACGGATTGGTCGCTGTTGACCTGGACAATCATTTGAAACGGACGATCAAAAAGAGCGGCTACTGGTTGAAAACAGTGGCGGAAAACAATGGATTTTAAGTGAAAGAAAAGGCGTCCCGGGCAGCGGGGCGCTTTTTGTCGGTCGGGAAAACAGGACGGCGAGGCGAGAGCAGTGAAGGAGAAAGCCGCATTGACTATTGTGCAAACAGATGATTGTTCGTACAATGAAAATAAGACAAAGGGCGAGGGATGAAAACGATGCCGAAATATGAACAAATTTCGAATGAAATACGCAGACGAATTAAAGAGGGAGTGTATTCCCTAGACGAGCCGATTCCTGATGAAATCTCGCTCGCCGAGGAGTTTGGCTGCAGCCGGATGACCGTGAAACGAGCGCTTGATGTGCTCGTATCCGAAGGGCTGTTGTATCGAAAGCGCGGCCATGGCACGTTTATTGTAAAATCCGCCATGCTTGATGGATTGGTGAACGTCGTCAGCAACGAAACACTTGGCTTGACGAGTTTATTGAAAGGGCGAAAGGTGACAAGTAAAATCATTACGTTCGAAGTATTGTTTCCATCCGATGAAGTAGCCGCCCATTTGTGCATCGACATGAACACACCGGTGTACCACTTAATCCGGCTGCGCAATGTCGATGGGGAGCCGTACGTCATTGAACGGACGTATATGCCCGTCCATTTGATCCCGGGGCTCAATGAAACGGTGCTTCATGGTTCGATTTATCGTTATATCACTCAGGAGCTCGGCTTAACGATTGCGGGGTCGCACCGAAAGATCCGCGCGGATAAGCCGAATGAGCTCGATCGTCAATACTTGCAATGCGCGCCCGACGATCCGGTGTTGGAATTGGAGCAGGTTGGTTTTTTGAACAATGGAGAGCCGTTTGAATACTCCTTTTCCCGCCATCGGTATGACAAGTTCGTATTTGTCACCGTCAGCACCCGCCGCTAAATGGCGCCTGCTTTCGCGACCCGGGAAGGCAGGCGCATTTTGTTTGCTGTTCAAGGCTGTTCTTTCTGTCTTTCTTCTAGGAGGCTGGTGAAAAAGTACAAAATGCTGCTAGTTCCAGCTATTTCTCAATTAGCAAAACCTTGCGAAATCAGCCTTCTTTTTTGGCGAAATGCCGCTGATTTGCTCGTGACAGCCGTTTTTCACCGGCCTTCTAGAGAGTTGGTGGTTTATTGAACGCTCTCCCACCTACGCGTACGCTTCGAGGCGGGAGATTCTTGGGAATACCCGCCCCACGGCAGGCGATGAACCAAGCCATCCCTGTGCGTCCCACCGTTCGACTGCCCTACAACGACAGCAAACGAAGCCCTTCCTGCAAAAATCCGGTCATTTGGTTGATCAGTTCCGCTTGTGTTCGGGTGGGATAAAGCCTGGGGCAGGGGGCGAAATGGAACTGGACCTCAGTATGCGCGTCTCCCGACTGGTCATGCAGCGATTTTTTCTCCTTTTTTCTCCATTTATAATGCCGCTCGATCGATTCCATAACTCACATTTCGCACCCTGAATAAAAATTCGAAACAAGCCAGGTTTGACCGAATAAAAATTAATTATTTTACAATTTTTGTATAAAAAATTATTTTTATGCGCATATCCGGGTTGTTTTTTGTATATTATGCAAAGGTTGCGAAATATGAGCCATAATGTAAATGGATAGAACGAGCAGGGGAAGGATGCCGCCAATGAGAAGCAAAGCGACGCAGTGGCTGTTGTCTGTATGGGGACTGATGGATCCGGTCTATTATGCATGTTCCCGCCTCGAATATGTTGGTGGGAAAGAGAACGGCTGTCGTTCCATTTTCCGCGTCCGTTTGCTTCGATACAAGGGTGAAACCATTCACCTTTCGGACGGAACGACGATTGCGGCCAATGACTGGCTGTTGAAAATTCACCTTCATAATGTTCGTCTGCTTTGCGAACTGATGCAGTATCGAGGCGATATTCAAAAAGGACGTTATATTTTCGAACAAGTGAAGGCCAGTTTGCCGCATGTCGCTCATCATCTTTACCATCACGAACAGTCCTCCAGCATAAAAGGGATCATCGGTGTGACCATGTTAAACAAAGGTTGTGAGAGACTCGGATTTGATGTCATTGACATAGCGAATTCATTTTACCGTTGGTTTAAAATGGCATCCCATTGGCCGATGATGACAGTGGCCCAACACCGTCTCATGCCGCTTGTCCGTCCGCCGAAATATTTGTTGATGTCGAAGGGAAAATTGTTTTCGTTGTACGGCTGCCATCTCATCCACTAACTCCCTCTTTCTTCTCTCCTCTATTTCACTATAATGGGTATCGAGGGAGGAGAGAAGACGATGACATTCTTTTTTGTCATTCTTGCATTCTTGTCATTGCTTGCTTTGGCCATTCGCAAAGCCCACCGCAATACGTACGAAGCGGTTTTGCATAAAGTCCAAGTTGGCAGTTCAGAGGATGGAGACGGAGTCATTCGGATTTTGCAGCTGTCTGACTTGCATCTGGAAAAACTGTCGATTTCCCCAAATGATTTATACGAAAAGTTGAAAGAAGAACCGATTGATTTGATCGCGTTAACCGGCGACTTTCTGGATCGCGAGGAAAGCATCGCCAAGCTCGGCCCGTATTTGACGGCGTTGAAACAGTTGAATCCGACATATGGCATGTACGCCGTGTTTGGCAACCACGATTACGTGCTGCAAGGCGAGTCGTTCGAGCGCCTGAAAGCGACGCTTGAGGCGCACGGTTGCGTCGTCTTGCAAAACGAGACGAAAACGATCACCGTCAACGGCCAAACGGTCAATATCATCGGCATCGATGACTTTTACACAGGGCGCAGCGACATCGAAAAGGCGTACGCCGGCGTGAAGGACGGCATCAACTTGGTGTTGACGCACGACCCGGACATCGTGCCGCATATGAAAGACTATCCTTTTGACTACTTGTTGTCCGGCCATTTCCACGGCGGGCAAATCCATTGGCCGAAGCCGTACCATTTGGCGAAAATGAGCAAAACGCTCACCGAGCGGAACATGATCAAAGGTTATCATGAATGGGAGGGAAAACCGTTTTATATCAACGAAGGGCTTGGGCAAACCGGGGTGAACATTCGGATTGGCTCGAAGCCGGAAGTGACGCTCCACTTGTTGGCGCTCTCGTCTCGCAGAGAAGCGGTGAAAGCTGTCTAATGAACAGCTTTTGATTTTTAGGGGGGGCAGAAAAGCGGTTTGGCGCATGCAGCTGAACTCCTCTTAAACGAAAGACAATTCATTATCTCATGATTATATACGGTGATAAGGAAGGGTGTTCCAGATCTTTTTGGGGCACTTTTTTTCGTGCCTCTGTCGTCATCTCCTGCACGAACCCCAATTCCACGCGCGTGCGTAGGCGAGAGGGCGTTCCATCGGGAAAATCCGTCACAGAGTGCATAGAGAACGGAAACCATCTCCATACTTTTTAAAGAAAGGAGTGAATGGCCAATGGAACCGTCGTGGAAAGCGCTTTTGCCTTTTTTAGTTGTCATCCCGATTTCGATTTGGACGAAGCAAGTGATCCCCGGGCTGTTTGTCGGGCTGTTGGTTGGCAGTTATTTGATGACCCCGTCCTTGCTCGGCGGGCTGCGGACGATGCTTCATTACGTCGTCGACAACTTGATGCAGACGAACAACATTCGCATCATCATTTTCTTGTATGTGTTCGCCGGTCTTGTCAGCATGATCAAATACACCGGCGGAATTAAAGGATTCGTCCATCTCGTCAGCAAAAAAGTGAAATCGGCCAAAACCGCCATGCTGCTGACGTGGATTTCGACGATGGTGACGTTCAGCGACCCCGATTTTCGCATCGTCACCGTCGCGCCGATCATGAAGGCGCTGCGCAAACGGCTTGGGCTGTCGTCCCAGCAAATCGGCTTTGCCATTGAGGTGACATCCAACCCGGTTGTCGCGCTCATCCCAATTGCCACCGCGTTTGTCGGCTATATGGTGTCGGTCATTGACAAGGCGCTTGATACGGCTGGCATCGGAGCGGAGCCGTACATCGTGTACGTCCGAAGCATTCCGTTTAACTTTTTCTCGTATGCCATTATTGCCGTCGGGCTCTACTACAGTTTTTTTGTCTATTCGCGCAAAAAACAAGCGGCAGTAAGCGAAAAGCGGAAAGAGGCGCCGATTCGGAGCTGGAACGAGCGGTTGGCGCTCGAAATGGCGGAAGAACAGCGGCCGGCTGACCATGAACCCAATGAAGCGCAAGGGGAAGAAGGAGACGCGATGCAGACATGCCCGCGCGCTTACCAAAAAGAAACGCCGGTCAAGCCGTGGAATTTGATTGTTCCGCTTTCGATCGTGCTTGTCTTGACGTTGTTTTTAAGTTGGTGGGACGGCCGCCGGGGGGCAAGAACATTTTGGCAGGCGTTTTTGCAAAGCGATGCGCTCGGTGCGATGTTGGAGGCGCTGTTGTTTACCGTCATCATTACAGTTGCTTTCTTCCTTTGGCAACGATTTAAATTGAACGATTTGTTGACTCATTTTGTCAAAGGCGGCAATGAGCTCATTTCCGTCATTTTAATGCTGGCGCTCATTTGGGCGCTGTCGGCTGTGGCGGAGGACTTAGGGTTTTCGCAATACATTACGGGCCACGTCAAAGAATGGATTCCACCGTTTTTTGTCGCTCCAATTTTGTTTTTGCTCGGCGCCGTCATCTCCTATTTTATCGGCTCGTCGTGGGGGACGTGGGGGATGTTGATGCCGCTTGGCGTGACGCTGGCGAGCCAGTCGGAGACGAATATTTTGCCGGTCATCGGCGCCGTGTTTGCAAGCGGCACGTTCGGAGCGTTCGCCTCGCCGCTCAGCGACAATACGGTCACGCTGTGCACTATTTTGGATTTGCCGGTGATGGAATACGCGCGCACGAAGTTGATCCCATCGTTGATCGCCGCCGGCATCGCCGCCGTTTTGTTCGGCGCTACGTCATTTCTTTTGCATTAGCGCCGTTGCCGTCCTCCCCTCCTTCCATGATACACTAAAAGAAAAAAGGAAGAGAGGGGAACGGCGATGGGGGAGGCGGAACGGCGGCTTGAGGAGCTCAGCCAATGGCAAACGGAAGATGTTGCCGCGCAGCTGGAGCAGTTGAACGAGCGGCTCGCTGAAGAGGACGCGTATTACCGCGCTGGAGAAGACCGGCAGGCGCGCGAACGGTATTACCGTTATGTGCCGTTTGATGGAGAGGGATTGATGCTGTTTGTCCGCTATCATGAGTTAGTGGCGCATACCCATAAGCGGCGTCTGCCGTATTTTTTCAGCAAGGACGAATATTTGTACACATGGGTTGACTTGCAGCCGGACGGGACGGTGCGCAGTTTGTATTCCGGCGAGCGAAAAGACCCGAAGATGTTGATTGTCCAAGATGTCCAAACGATGAAACGGCGCTACGATGAATTTCGCCAGTTGTTGAAAAAAATGAAGCATGGGCTCGGCGATGTGCACGAGCGGGTGAAAACGATCGAGCAGCAATGGAAATTCAATGCCGAACATGTCGTGCCTCAGTCGTGGTTTGGCGCCCGCGAACCGATGAAAGGTGATTTGCATCATTTATTCGTTTGCCAGCCGGAGTGCAATACGATGCGGTCGAATTTTCCGTACGCGGATTTCCCGTTTTACAATCCGGAAGATCCCGACGAACAAATCCAAAACCGCTGCGGCGTCGTCCATAACGGCTATTTCGAGCCGGAATACGGCAAAGGGACGGCGGCAAGGGCGATGTTGTACTTTCTGCTTCGCTACCCGAAGGCGATTGCGAAGTCGTTTCGGCGCAAAATCGATATTCCGCTCCTTGTCCGTTGGCACGAACAATTTCCGCCGACGGTGTATGAGCATCATCGCAACAGCGCGATTTTTTTCATCCAAGGCAACCGCAATCCGTTCATCGATTTCCCGGAACTAGCCGGGCGGATGGTGTTTCCGTTTGAGGGGGCGCTGTGAAATGAGATTGAGGGCGGATGTCCGCTTTTTGTTTCCAAAGAGCGCTTGATCGTCCGAGAGCGGAAAAACAGCGTGATAATAGGCAGAAAAGCTGTCTCCGAAAAACGGTCGTTTCATTTCGGGAGACAGCTTTTTTGCGGCTAAACAAAGCGTGAGAGAGGTCAAGCGGAAATCGTTTGTTCATCCGTTGCCTGGCGGTCTGCTTGTTTGCGGAAGTACGTTGCGACAATCGGGCCGGAAATATTGTGCCAGACGCTGAAAATAGCGCTTGGAACGGCGGCGAGCGGCGAAAAATGGGCGGTCGCTAAGGCCGCACCAAGCCCAGAGTTTTGCATGCCCACTTCAATGGAAATCGCCTTTTGTTTTGGCGGCGACAGGCGAAACAGTTTGGCAAACCAATACCCAAGCAGCAAGCCCAATCCGTTATGAACAACGACAATAAGAAAAATCAGAAAGCCGCTTTTGGCAATGGCCGCTTGGTTTTGCCCGACGACGGCGGCGACGATGGCAACGATGGCGATGACCGAAACGAGCGGCAGCGCCGGGATGCACGCTTTTACTTGCTTTTGGAACAACGCTTGGGCGATGAGCCCTAAAAGAATCGGAATGAGCACGACTTTGACGATCGACCAAAACAAGGCTGCAGCCGATACGGACAGCCATTTTCCGGCTAAAAGCAAAATGAGTGAAGGCGTCAAAATCGGCGCTAAAATCGTCGAAACAGAAGTGACGGCGACCGACAGCGCCGTATCCCCTTTCGCTAAATACGTCATGACGTTGGACGCCGTTCCGCCCGGGCAGCAGCCGACTAAAATAATGCCGAGCGCCACTTCACGTGAAACCGGCAAGAAATAAGCGAGCAAAAACGCGACAAGGGGCATGATCAAAAATTGGGCGACGACACCGATGAGCACGTCAAGCGGTCGTTTGAACACTTCCTTGAAGTCATTCGCTGACAGCGTCAACCCCATGCCGAACATCACAATGCCTAAGAGCGGCACGATATACGGCGCGATCCATGTAAACGCGCCGGGAGCGAAAAAAGCAAGCGCACCAAACAGAAGCACCCAGATCGCAAACGTACTGCCGACAAAGTTGCTGATTTTTCCTAGTGTGTTCATTGAGCTTCCTCCTTGAGCAAAGATGGGAAAGATATACAAAAGATTATATACACTTTTCGGAAAAATTCAACTAATGAGGTGGCGAATTTTGAAGAAATGGTGACAATGAGGAATGATTGTGAAAAAAGTCACTCCTTTTTTCTTTGCTTATGGTATGATTGGAATTGAGAAGAAGAATCATTATTGAACCACAGGAGAGACGGATAGAAAAACAGGGGGAAATGATCATGGTGCTGACTGATTTGCATAAAGGGGAAACAGCGGTCGTCGTCCGTCTGGCCATTGAGCAGGAGGCACTGAAACAGCGTCTTCTTCATCTAGGGGTGAAAGAAGGGAAAACGGTGCGGTTGAAAGCCGCGATGCCGTTTGGCGGGCCGGTGATGATCGAAGTCGATGGGCAGGCGATCGGTTTGCGGCGCAAAGAGGCGTCATCGATCGAGGTGAAATAAATGTCCTACATCGCTTTATTTGGCAATCCAAACACCGGCAAAACGTCGCTGTTTAACTGCTTGACCGGCTCTTATGAATATATCGGCAACTGGAGCGGGGTGACGGTCGAGAAAAAAATCGGAGTGCTCCGCCAGCACGGGGTTCCGGTGGTCGACTTGCCCGGCGTGTATTCGCTTCAGCCGCTTTCACGCGATGAAGGGGTGGCGACCGATTTTTTATTGACCGAGCCGTGCTCAGCGATTGTCAATATCGTTGACGCGTCGCAGTTGCGCCGCAATTTGCATTTGACCGTTCAGCTGCTGGAATTTGGCCGTCCCGTTGTCATCGCGCTAAACATGGTCGATGTGGCGGAAAAACGGGGCGTGAAAGTGGACGCCGCTAAACTGTCGAAGTATCTTGGCGTTCCTGTTATCCCGGTCATCGCCCGAACAGGAAAAGGAACGAACGAATTGGTCCGCGCCGTTTTGGCGGCAAAAGACAAGCCGCACCCTGCAATCGCGATCGATTACGGCGTCGAGGTGGAGAATGCCATCAGACGCATTGCCGAGCAGCTGCCGGACGATGTGCCTGGAAACAAACGATGGGTGGCGTTGCAGTTCCTTGAGGGAAACGAGCGCATGGCCGCCTATTTGCGCGGGCGGTTGGATCTTTCTCCGCTTCTGGAAGCCCGCGCAGAGGCGGAACAGAAGCTCGGATCTTCGGTCGCCGAACAGATTTATGAGACGCGTGACCGCTGGATCGGTGAGGCGATCGCTGTTGCGGCGATCGCGCTTGACAACAAACCGTTGACATGGACGGAAAAAATCGATGCGGTTGTAACAAACCGTTACGTCGGGCTGCCGATTTTTTGGGCGCTTATGTATCTTGTGTTTATGCTCACGTTTAACTGGCTTGGGACGCCGCTTGCCGATCAGCTTGACGCTTTCTTCTCAGGGCCGCTCGCGGATTGGCTGTCCCGTCTTCTCGACTGGGCGGGAGCGTCGCCGTTTATCGAGGCGCTCGTCTTGGACGGCATCGTTGCCGGGGTTGGCGGGGTGTTGGTGTTTGTCCCGCAAATTTTCATTTTGTTCTTTTTCATTTCGCTTCTCGAAGACTCCGGATATATGGCGCGCGTGGCGATGGTGATGGACCGGATGATGGAAGCGATCGGGTTAAACGGCAAGGCGTTTATCCCGATGATCATCGGCTTTGGCTGCAACGTTCCCGGAGTGATGGCGGCGCGCACGATCGAGCAGCCGAAAGAACGGCTGTTGACGATCTTGGCGCTGCCGTTCATGTCGTGTTCCGCCCGCTTGCCGGTGTACGCGTTGTTTGCCGGCACGTTTTTCGCCCGCGAGCAGGCGCTTGTCGTGTTTTCGCTTTACGTGCTTGGCATTGCAGTAGCTTTGGGGCTTGCCAAGTTGTTCTCATCGACGCTCTTGAAAAACGAAAGTTCGCTGTTTGTCATTGAATTGCCGCCATACCGCGTGCCGCAGGCGCTCACGTTATGGCGGAGCACATGGGAGAAAGGGAAAGGGTTCGTTCGCAAAGCCGGCACGTTTATTTTTGGCGGTTCGGTCGCCATTTGGCTGTTGACGTACATCGGGCCGCACGGGGTCGGCGTCGCGATGGATGACAGCTTTCTCGCCGCCATCGGCGGCCTCATCGCTCCGTTGCTCGCCCCGCTTGGCTTTGGCGCCTGGCAGGCGGGCGCGGCTTTGATCACCGGCTTTTTGGCGAAAGAAGTCGTCGTGTCCACGATGAATATTATTTACCACGTTCATGAGGCGAACGGGTTGAAGCAGGTGATCGCCTCCCATTTCACGCCGCTGTCGGCGTTCAGCTTTATGGTGTTCGTCCTGCTTTATACGCCGTGTCTAGCGACGGTGGCGGCGATTCGCAAAGAAACCGGGTCGCGGAAATGGACGCTGTTGTCGATCGGCTGCGCGCTGACGGTTGCGTATGTCATTTCGTTTGCCGTCTATCAGTTTGGGCATATGCTTGGTTATTCATGAAAGGGGAGAGAATCGATGATCGCGAATCTTGTGATCGGCGGAGCGATTTTTGCCTACGCCGGCTGGACGCTGGTTCGCCACGTGAAAAAAAGCGCCAAAGGGGCGTGCGCGTCATGCCATGCGGCGAACCATTGCCGAGGCAACTGCGGGACGGAGAGGTAACCCGTTCAAGACGAACGGATTCCTGACGATGATCGGAATCCGTTTTTCTCATTTTCCGACGAAAGACTTTCGCTTCCATGTTGTAGGATAGCCAAAAAATAAGCGGGGATACAATGGGCAAACTTTCGTTTCAACGGGCTCTGGAGGACAAAAGATCAGGCCGCCCTTTGTTTTGGCTGTTGGGTGTTGTTGCCTCAATGATGGCCGAAACACCGGGGGTAGAAAGCTTTTTTCGTTCAACCGTTGAAACTCAAGGGAAGACCGTGAGTGTGGAGGATAAACTTTTGACAATACCTAAAAATTGAGGATAGCGAAAAGGCGGCTTTGGATCAAGGTTCGCACAGTTGTGTAAAAACAAAGCAGCAAAAAAAACGATGTTGTTGTCCTGTCATCCAAGCTTACTGTGTTGGCGATGGAATTTTACGCAATAATTGAACTTGACCCGGCTTTGGCCCGCCCTTTTGCTCATTCTTTTCGTTTTTGGATGGGACGGATGTAACTCTCTAATTCGTGGGCAAGATGCTGGATGCAATCATTTCCCCGGAACTTGGCATCCTCGACAAGGTACACCGTGAAATCTTCCGCTTCTTTATTGGTCATAGTGAACTCATATCCATTCAAATCAAGGAACGTGACGAATACGGTTAAAGCCGTCCGCTTATTGCCGTTGTGGAAAATATGACCTGTCGCGATGGAATGGTAATAGCAACACGCCTTTTCAATAATCGAAGGGAACTGTTCCTCCCCGAACAATTTCGTTTTCGGCCTTTCCAACATCCACGCGAATTTATCGGGGAATTGGATCCCCGCTTGTTCTGCGTCGTCGTACATTTCCATGACCGTGTAATGGATAAATAGGATTTCTTCCGCTGTCAAATAATAAACCATGTTTTCCTCCGGTTGCTCCTTTATCTATATTTCAAGTTGCGCAGCGCTTCGTCATATTTGGAGATCGCGCGGTTCATCGCCATCACGACTTCAGGACGGACTCCTTTTGGAATTCGGTTTGCGCGTTTCATCACGATTTCCCCTCGTTCCTTGTCGTAATATATTTCGATTTCATCGCCTTTATTTAGGTTTAGCATCGTGGCTAAATCTTTCGGGATGCTAACGGACAAACTATTCCCGACTTGGCTAATCCGACGTGTATACGTTTTGTCATCCTTGCTTCCCAACATTTCCGCGTCCATTTCTTTTCCATCTCCTTTCCATAATATGGACAAAAAGGATGTTTTTATCCATAAAACTATTACTGTATAAACAATTATAACAATAATCTTCCGAAAAGCAATACGGAATAATAAAAAAGGGCTTTTTGTCTTTCAACGAGAAAAACGCATGCCGCATTTTTAGAATCGATGTCGTTAGAAGGGAAAGAGGAGTGGCGCATAAAGTGAGCTTGTACGGATATACCGTCTGTGTGTTATGCCATGCCGGACATAGTGAGGTCGGAAGCGTCAAGCAGTGAAACATGAAACAGCCGCGCCACGGAACGGATCAACGACGGCTATCTTTATTATTGCTTGGGGGGATTTAGTGGGTTTATCAAATACCTTTGTCTTGCAGGAGGAATGAGGAATATTCATTGTTGCGACGGATCATCCGTTTGTCATCTTGCGCCGTGAAGCCAATCCGCATAAGCGCGGAAGCAAAACGGTGAGATGAACGAGTACGGCTTGCTGGCTGTGGGCAGGCGCGCCCAAGAATCTCCTGCCGCTAAGTGTTTGCGCAGTCGGGGGATCATTCCATTGAGGGTAGGTTCTTTTTCACTATTCAATGGATATACATGCCGCTGTTTTTGTCGTTTCTTGTTTCAAAGAATGACGAAAACAAAAAAAGAAAACGATATTCATCAAAATTTGTTTATAGTTAGGACGAACGGACTATTTACATGGAATGAAAAAAACGGTAAAAATAGAAGTGAGGACGGCAGTTTAGAAAAAAAAGAAAATTCTGTTTATCAAGGGGACAGCATCATGGTTTACGATGGAATCATTTTGTCGTTGTTGATCGGCTGGTTTCGCGGCGGAAGTTTGAAAGGGTTGGCCAACATGAAATTGCGCGGCGGTTGGTTGTTCCCGATCTTATTGGCGGTGCAGTTTGCGGTCTTTTTCCTGCAAGAGCGGGTCGCATGGATCTCGAAAATGAGCAACGGCATTTTTCTCCTCGTCTACATCACCGGGCTTGCGTTTTTATGGCTAAACCGCCATCAGCCGGGGTTTCCGGTCATCTTCGCCGGCGTCTTGCTCAACTTTATCGTCATGGCCGTAAACGGCGGACGGATGCCGGTATCGATCGAAGCCGCCCAATTTCTCGGCCGCGAATACATCGAAGCGTTAAAAGCCGGTCTGTACGGCAAGCACCAGGCGATCACATCGGATACGCTTCTGCCGTTTCTTGGCGACATCATTCCGCTGTCTCCGCCGTACCCGCGCCAACAAGTCATCAGCATCGGCGACGTTGTGATGAACGTAGGGGCGTTCTTGTTCATCCAGCATCTGATGCTCAGCGCACCGCGGCATAGAGCAGATGATGCTGAAGAAACAACGGGTGCTCCTGCGATCAATAAAAATTAAGGGGAGGAGTTTATTTATGAAATGGAAACAAACTCTTATTAACCTGTTGATTATTGGGTCTGTGATTGTTGCATTGACATCGGGTATGAAGCTTGTGTAATAATGATTGTGTAATAACGATTGAAATGACGAGGGGCTGAAAACTGCCTCTCTTAGCTTTTTTATAAATTTTGAATTACTGAGAGTGATTTTGAATGGGAAATCGTATATCGTCTATCGGTGTCAAACTCTATATTTTAGGGATTTCTTTACTGGGTCTCTTTGTTTATTTTTTTCATTTGACCGTCTCATTTTTTTCTTTGAGTGATTGGGTTTTGATTTATGTATTAACAGCTTCTGTTCTTATAGTGAATCGTTTTTTGATTTACCTTCCCCCAAAAGGGAACTCTATTTCTATGGATTCATCGATTTATTTGGCTTGTTTATTTGTTTTTAATTTACATATTACGTTACTTGTGTTAGGAATATTTAGTTTTATATATGCCCTATATAAAAGAAGCATTGAATTATGGAAGCATTTATTTAATTTTTCTATGTATTGTTTGATGATTATAAGTGCACATTATGTTTTTCATTTATCTGGGGGAACGGTCGGCACGATAAATATTACCAATATCTTTCCTTATACAATTTCTTTGTTTGTTTATTTTTTAGTAAATATACTGGTGCTATCTTGTTATTTTATTATTTCTTCACAACGTTTATTTAATGGTGTTCTCAATTTCGGATTATTAAAAGAAGTGGGAATGACCTATTGCATTACTTTAATTCTTTCGCTTGTTTTGTTATTTTTGTTGCAAGAGGCCAAATATTTTGGTGTTTTCTTGTTTACCATTTTAATCACATTTTTATCCATTGCCTTCCGGAAGCTTCTTTATTTGTATCAGGAAAAAGCGAATCAAGTCAATCGCGACCACCTCACCGGCCTATACAACCACGGTTTTTTCAAAGAAACGCTCAAGGAGCAGTTTTCCGACTGCAAGCTGTTGAAACAGCCGTTGACCTTGGCATTTCTGGATTTGGACGATTTTAAAAAATACAATGACCGGAACGGGCATTTGCAAGGAGATCGTTTGTTGGCTTTTTTTGGGAAGCTGCTGCAACAAGCGGTGGAAGGGACGAATTTTACGGTCGCCCGCTATGGCGGAGAAGAGTTTGCCATTTTAATGCCCAACACGACGAAAGAAGACGCATACGCGTTTTTAAACCGGTTGCGCAAAGAAGTGAACGATACATATTTTGAAGGCGTCGAGCATATTCCGTATCGTTGCCTGTCGTTTTCGTGCGGCATCGCCGAGATGGAAAAGGATATGCATGAAAGCGATGAGCTCATCCACCGTGCTGATCAGGCGCTTTATTACGCGAAGGCGCAAGGGAAAAACAACGTTCAGTTGTATGATAAACATAATATGAGTTTGGACGAGATTCGCTTCAAGCAAGATTTGGAAGCGCTCGAGCAGCAAGTGAAATTCTTTCTTTCGAAAGATGTCTATACATACCGCCATAGCAAACGGGTGTTTAAATATGCACTTGAATTTGGCAGCCGTCTTGATGAGTTGACCGACCATGAACGGCAGACGCTTGCCCTGGGAGCGATTATTCATGACATTGGAAAAATCGAAGTGCCCCGGGATATTTTAAATAAGTCTGGAAAATTGGAAAAGCATGAATGGGAGATCATTAAAAAGCATGTGACGTGGGGGCGCGAGATTGTGGCGGCGGAGAAGCGGTTTGATGATTTGCTTCCGCTTGTCGAGCTGCACCACGAACGATATGATGGGAAAGGGTATCCGTACGGGCTGAAAGGGGAAGAAATCCCGAAACTGGCCCGCATTTTGTGTATTATCGACTCGTTTGATGCGATGACAACTGAGCGGCCGTACCAGCCGACGAAAACGTTTGACGAGGCGCTTGAGGAAATCGAACGTTGCGCAGGAACGCAGTTTGATCCGGTCTATGCGGCGAAGTTTGTCGCGTTTGTGCGGAAGCATTATTTGCCGCTTGCCGAGATGGAGCAACTGAATTAAGTGAAAGAAGGCACTTGCCGATGGCAAGTGTTTTTTATTTTGGTTTTGAATGTTTTTGAATGATTTTTCCCCTTTATTGAATGATATTGATAGAAAATGAATGTTTTTGATTGATTTTTTCACTATCTTGGGATATGATAGAGTTGTAAGCGATATCCCCGATGATTGGAGGTGGGAGTGTGCTGACCGAAGAACGCCACCGCCTCATTTTGGAGCTGTTGGCGCAAAAAGGGGTTGTCAAGCTGCAGGAGCTTGTGGAGGCGACCGGGGCGTCGGAGTCGACGATTCGCCGCGATTTGACGCAGCTTGAAAACGAAAAGAAACTGCGCCGTGTGCACGGCGGGGCGGCCTTGTTGCAGCAGAAGCGCGAGGAGTTAAGCGTATCGGAAAAGTCGCTGAAATATATCGAAGAAAAGCGGCGGATCGCCGCGTATGCGGCCAGTTTGGTGCAAAAAGGAAACTGCATTTATTTAGATGCGGGAACGACAACGTGGGAAATGATTCCACATTTGGCTGACAAAGAGGTCATCGTTGTCACGAACGGCGTGATGCATGTCGAGCGGCTGCTTGAGCACAATGTGGCGACGTATTTGATCGGCGGCATGATCAAGCCGAAAACGAAGGCGTTGATCGGGCGCGGCGCCATCGAGTCGCTGCGGCAGTACCGCTTCGACCAATGTTTCATCGGCGCGAACGGTGTTCATTACGACTATGGTTATACGACGCCGGACCCGGAAGAGGCACTGGTGAAATATACGGCCATGCAGCTGGCGCAACGTGCGTATGTGCTTGCAGACCATTCGAAGTTCAATGAAAGCGCGTTCGCAAAAATTGCGGATTTGCATGAAGCGGTGTTGATCACCGATGAATTGGATGAAGAGTGGAACGATTTGTATCGAACAAAAACAACAGTAGAGGTTGTGGCTCCATGATTTACACATGTACGTTGAATCCATCTGTTGATTATATCGTTCATCTCGATGAGCTTCATGTTGGCGAACTGAATCGTTCGGTGAAAACGTTCACATTTCCGGGCGGGAAAGGGATCAACGTGTCGCGTGTGTTGAAGCGCTTGGGTGTTGACAGCACGGCGCTTGGGTTCATCGGCGGATTTACCGGCGGGTACATTGAAAGCGAACTTCGGAAAGAAGGCATTGCCTGCGATTTTGTTCATGTCCCAGGGCAAACGCGCATTAACGTCAAACTGAAAGCGGGGCGGGAGACGGAAATTAACGGTGAAGGCCCGATGATTGCCGATGACGATGCCGCGCAATTGATCGCGAAAGTCGGAGCGCTTTCAGCTGGCGATGTGCTTGTTCTCGCTGGAAGCGCGCCGACGTCGCTGTCGGCGGACATGTACGAGCGATTGGCGGCTGAGTCGGTGAAGCGGCGCGTTCGTCTTGTTGTCGATACGAGCGGTCCGGCGCTCGAGGCGCTGCTCGCCTGCCGGCCGTTTTTGGCTAAGCCGAACCATCATGAGCTGGCCGAACTGTTTGGTGTTGCGATGGTGACAAGAGAAGACATCGTGTTGTATGGCCGACGACTGGTGGAAAAGGGAGTGGAACACCTCATTGTGTCAATGGGCGGCGACGGGGCGTTTTACTTCAACGAGGAAACGGCGCTGTTTGCCGAAGCGCCGAAAGGCGCAGTGAAAAATTCGGTCGGGGCGGGCGATTCGATGGTCGCTGGATTTTTGGCTGCCCAAGCGAACGGGAAATCGATTGAGGAAGCATTCGCTTACAGTGTCGCCGCTGGAAGCGCGACCGCGTTTTCGGAAGATTTGTGTACGAAAGAGGAAGTGGAAGCGCTCGTCGACCGCGTCCATATCGTGCATTTATAAATTGAAAATAAAGGGGGATTGGGCCAATGAAGATTACAGATTTGTTGACAAAAGAAACGATGATTCTCGCGCTTCAAGCGAAGACAAAGGGCGAAGTCATTGATGAACTGGCTGAAAAGCTTGCCGAAGCGGGAGCGGTCAGCGATGTGGAAGCGTTTAAGCAAGCCATTTGGGCGCGGGAAAAACAAAGCACGACCGGCGTTGGAGATGGCGTCGCCATTCCGCATGCCAAAACGGCGGCGGTCAAGCGCCCAGCGGTGGCGTTCGGCCGTTCAGCGGAAGGCATTGATTATGAGTCGCTCGATGGCAAGCCAAGCCATTTGTTTTTCATGATCGCCGCACCAGAAGGCGGGGAACAGACGCACCTTGAGGCGCTTGCCCGCTTGTCGTCGATGTTGATGGATGCATCGTTCCGTGCTCAGCTTGAAACCGCTTCAAACGAAGAGGAGATTGTCCGTTTGTTTGCTGAGAAAGAAAGCGAGCAAGAAGCTCCTCGGCAAGCCGCACGGGCAGAGAACGGGAGGAAAGTGCTGGCGGTGACCGCTTGTCCGACCGGAATCGCTCATACGTATATGGCCGCTGATGCACTGAAAGCGAAAGCAGCGGAAATGGGTGTGACGATCAAAGTCGAGACAAACGGCTCAGATGGAGTGAAAAACGAGCTGACGGCGAAGGAGATTGAAGAAGCAACGGCGATCATTGTCGCAGCCGATAAACAAGTCGAGATGGACCGTTTTGACGGCAAACATGTCATTCAAGTGCCGGTCGCCCGTGCGATCCGTGAGCCGGAGAAGCTCATCGAGCAGGCGCTGCGCCAAGACGCGCCGATTTATCGAGCAAGCGGTGCGGCACGGGACAGCGTGGGAGCGGCGAAACCGAGAATCGGTTTTTACAAGCATTTGATGAACGGCGTATCAAATATGCTTCCGTTTGTCGTTGGCGGCGGGATTTTGATTGCCCTTTCCTTCACGTTCGGCATTAAAGCGTTTGACCCGAACGATCCGTCGTATCATCCGTTTGCCAAACTGTTAATGGACATTGGCAGCGGCAATGCGTTCGCGTTGATGGTCCCTGTGCTGGCCGCATTCATCGCCATGAGCATTGCCGATCGACCAGGGTTTGCGCCGGGGATGGTCGGCGGCTTTCTGGCGGCGAACGGCGGCGCTGGGTTTTTGGGGGGATTGATCGCCGGTTTTTTGGCCGGGTATTTGGTTGTCGGGCTGCGCAACCTGTTCAGCCGTTTGCCGCAGTCGCTCGAGGGGATTAAACCGGTGTTGCTCTATCCGGTATTCGGCATTTTTCTCACCGGCGTCATCATGATGTATGTGGTCATTGATCCGGTGAAAGCGTTGAATGAAGGGTTGAAACATTGGCTTTCCGGCATGGGAACCGCGAACTTAGTGCTGCTTGGTGCGGTGTTGGGCGGCATGATGGCGGTTGATATGGGCGGACCGATCAACAAGGCGGCGTATACGTTTGGGCTGGCCATGATTGAAGCGGGCAACTTTGCGCCGCATGCGGCGATTATGGCTGGCGGGATGGTGCCGCCGCTCGGATTGGCGCTGGCGACAACGTTCTTTAAAAAGAAATTCACGAAAGCTGAGCGGGAAGCCGGAAAAACGTGCTATATCATGGGCGCTTCGTTCATCACGGAAGGGGCGATACCGTTTGCGGCGGCTGATCCGGTGCGGGTTATTCCATCGATTATCGTCGGCTCGGCTGTAGCCGGAGCGTTGACGATGTGGTTCCATATCGGGCTGCCGGCGCCGCACGGCGGAATTTTTGTCATCCCGATCGTCAAAGGCAGCGCATGGCTTTATATATTGGCTATTTTGATTGGTTCCATCGTGACCGCATTGATGGTCGGGTTGTGGAAAAAAGAAGTGGAAGAATAATAGAAGAAGAGGCGTTTCGCCAAAGGCGGAGCGTCTCTTTTGTTATGGAGTTTGCTATTTTTCTTACCAAATTTTCATGACAATGGTCATTTCTCATGGTAAAATGAACGGTTGTAAATGAGAGGAGAACCCATGATGAACACGTTTTTGCAGCTGAATACGATTTTTATCAGTATATTGATTGAATCGTTGCCGTTCGTCGTGCTTGGGGTGTTTGTTTCCGGAGTCATTCAAATGTTTGTCAGTGAAGAGACCGTGCAACGATGGGTGCCGAAAAACCGCGGCTTGGCGATTGTTTATGCGGCATTGGTCGGGGTTTTGTTTCCTTCGTGCGAATGCAGCATCGTGCCGATCACCCGCCGTCTCGTCGCCAAGGGGGTGCCGCTTTACGCGGCCGTGCCGTTTATGTTAACGGCGCCCGTCATCAATCCGGTTGTGCTGTTTTCGACATATATCGCCTTCGGAAGCAGTTGGACGATGGTATTGTGCCGGGCGCTGTTCGCTTGCGCCGTCGCCGTTGCTGTCGGTGCCGTGATGGCGATTCGGCATGAAGGCAGCGAGTTGCGCCATGAACGGCGCGAGATGCCGATGATGCCCCGTACTTGGAAAGAGAAAATCGTCGGCACCCTGCGCCATACGATCGATGAATTTTTTGCGACCGGGAAGTATTTGATCATTGGGGCGTTCATTGCTTCGGCGATGCAAACGTATGTGAAAACGTCGGCGCTTGTGTCGATCGGCAATGGGAAAGTGGAGGCCTCTTTGGTCATGATGGCGCTCGCCTTCGTGCTGTCGCTCTGTTCCGAGGCGGACGCCTTTATCGCCTCGTCGTTTCAAAGCACATTTCCGTTTCACGCGCTGGCAGCGTTTCTCGTTTACGGGCCGATGCTCGATGTGAAAAATACGCTCATGTTGTTTCAGTCATTCCGCGCCCGGTTTGTGTGGAAACTGATTTCCTATATCACGTTGTTTGTGTTTGCCGGATCGCTATTGATCTAGCAAGGAGGTGGCGGCATGATTCGCATGTATATTTTGCTTGGGTTTGCGTTTTTGTTTTTTCATTTATATATTACTGGAGAGTTGAGCAAATACATTAATATGCGGTATTCGTATATTTCGTTTAGTGCGATGTTTGTGTTTGCTTTTTTAACGATCGTGCAATTTGTGCTGGCAAGCCGCAACGAGGAACCGCACGATCATGGGGAAGAATGCTGCAGCCATCATCATCATGAGCCGTCCGCGCGCTGGAAGCGGGCGGTGAATTACCTTATTTTTGTTTTTCCGCTTGTTTCCGCCTTCTTGTTTCCCGTTGCGACGCTGGATTCTGAAGTCGTAAAGGCGAAAGGGATTCATGTTCCTGGGATGGCGGCTGACAGCAGCGATCCGTTTGCCCAGCGGCAGTTTTTGCGTCCGGATACGAGCATGTATTATGGGCGGGATGATTATCAAAATGCCATGGAAAAAGAGCTGAAAAAATACAGCCGTCTCCCTCGCTTGGAGTTGAATGATCAAAATTATTTAAATGCCATGGAAACGATTTATCAGTTTCCTGGCGAATTTGCCGCCCGCGACATTGAATTCACCGGGTTTGTCTACCGTGAAGAAACGGCGCGCGCCAATGAGGCGTTTCTCCTTCGCTTTGGAATCATTCATTGTGTTGCGGATTCAGGGGTGTACGGGCTGCTCCTTCAGTTTCCAAAGACGGCGCCGCTTCAAAATGATGAATGGATTCATGTGAAAGGTACGCTATCCACCATGTATTACCAGCCGTTTCATATGACGCTTCCGTATGTAAAAGTGACGTCATGGGAGAGGGTGGCCAAACCGAAGGAGCCGTACGTATACCGCCAATTCAATGAATAAGAGCGAGCGGCGGACTGGCTCGCTCTTTTGGATAAAGTTGCGCTCATTCCTTTTGCCGCGCTTGTTTCACCATGGTGATTGCGCTTGTTTGGCTGAACGAATTGTCGAATGGGGAAAGGGCCGTCAACGCTTGGGCGGCATCGATCACCTCGCCGAGTTTCAAGCAAAGCAAGCGCTCCTCTTCCAATCCGCGCCGCCGCCATTCAGCCCATAGGCGGTCAAGCGCTTCTTTCGGCGTATCGTCCGCGAGGCGGAACGCCCCGTAATGCATCGGCACAAACAGCCGGGAGCGGCAGTCCAAAAACGCCTGCACCGCTTCTTCGGGTGTGGTGTGCTGCGGCCCCATGAACCATTCCGGTTCGTACGCGCCGATCGGCAAGAGCGCATAGTCGATGGAAAAGCGTTCGCCGATGTCGCGAAAGCCGCGGAAGTAGCCGCTGTCGCCGGCGAAGTAGATGGTGGGCGCGCCGTTTGATGTGATCACCCATCCGCCCCAATGCGACGTGTTCGTGTCCCACAGCGTCCGCCGCGTCCAATGTTGGGCGGGAACGAACGTCAAGGACAGACCGCGGAAAGACGCCGTTTCCCACCATGACAGTTCGGTGACATGGCGGTAGCCGCGGCGGCGGAACAAGCGGCCGAGGCCGACCGGCACGAACACGTGCGGATCGCCTTTTAAGCGGCGGAGGCTGCCGAAATGCAAATGGTCGTAGTGGCCGTGGGAGATGAGCACAACGTCCACAGGCGGCATCTTGTCAAGCGGAACGCCGGGAGCCGTCAAGCGTTTGGCCGCGCCCATCCAATTCGCCCAGACGGGATCAGTGACGATGGTGATGCCATTGAGTTGAACGACAAAGGTCGAATGGCCGACCCAACAGAGCTGCGGCCTGCCATTCGGCTCCTGAAGCCGCTCATATTGAGGCGGTGAAACATGCGGCACGACGTAGGACAAATCTTTTTGTTTTTGTTTCCGTTCCCGCTGCCAGCGGCGGAAATCGGTCCATGTTTTGTGCGTCGAGACGCCGTCTAAGTTTTCGTAGCGCTTCGCCAACGGTTTCTCACTCCATTTTTTGCGTTATTATTATTTAGAGTAGCAAACCATTCTCGCGAAATACAAAATGTTTGCCTAGGCAGGTGGTGGAATGTATGCTTCGTTCGTTTACAATCCGCACGGCAAAGCGGGATGAAATGATCGACATTACTTCATTCGTCGAGGAGACGGTGCGCCAGGCTAACGTGACGGAAGGGATCGCTGTCGTTTATTGTCCGCATACAACGGCTGGCATCACCATTAACGAAAACGCGGATCCAGATGTCAAGCGCGACATGATGCGCCGCTTTGATGAAACCTATCCGTGGGAGCATCCGCTTGACCGCCATATGGAGGGAAACACAGCCGCCCATATGAAAGCGAGCACGGTCGGTGCGTCGCAGCACGTCATCATTCATGAAGGCCGTCTGCTCCTTGGGCGGTGGCAAGGCGTCTATTTTTGCGAGTACGATGGGCCGCGCCACCGGACGTTTTACGTGAAAGTCATTGGAGGATGAAACCATAATTATATTATGTCTCACATTTCGCACCCTGAATAAAAATTCGAAATAAGCCAGGTTTGACCGAATAAAAATTAATCATTTTACAATTTTTGTATAAAAAATTATTTTTATGCGCATATCCGGGTTGTTTTTTGTATATTATGCAAAGGTTGCGAAATATGAGTTATGTGAATATTAAACATAAGGAAAGACGATGGCTGAATCATACCGTCAGCAAATGGGGAAAAGCATAGAAAAGACCCGGGCGAATCGTTTGCCCGGGTTTTTCTATTGGCAAAAAGCCGGATGGCGCCGTTGCCCTTACGCCGGCGTCGTTAAAATGAGCGGTCCGTTTTTCGTAATGGCGATCGTATGTTCATATTGCGCTGAATACGAGCCGTCGATCGTTCGCGCCGTCCAGCCGTTCGGATCCATTTTGCTTTGCCATGCCCCCATGTTGACCATCGGTTCGATCGTGATGACCATCCCTTCCTTTAAACGCATCCCTTTTCCTTTTTCACCGAAGTGGGGGACATACGGTTCTTCGTGGATCGTCGGGCCGATGCCGTGTCCGGTGAAATCGCGTACGACGGAAAAGCCGTGCGCTTCGACGTACGTTTGAATGGCGTGGCCGATGTCGCCGATCCGATTGCCGAGAACGGCTTGCTCGATTCCTTTATAGAGCGACTGCTCGGTGACGTTAAGCAGTTTTTGCACGTCTTCACCGACGTCGCCGATGGCGTACGTCCAGGCGGAATCGGCGAGCGCTCCGCGCAAATTGACGACAAAATCGATCGTGACGATATCGCCTTCTTTCAGCGGCTCGTTGCGCGGAAACCCGTGGCAAATTTCATCGTTAATGGAAGCGCATGTCGCATACGGATAGCCGCGGTATCCTTTTTGTTCCGGTTTGGCGCCGTATTTAGCCAAAAACGTTTCAACGAACCGGTCGATTTCCATTGTTGTGACGCCCGGTCCGATGCGTTTGGCGATCTCTTGATGACAGGCGGCCAAGAGTTTCCCCGCCTCGCGCATCAATTGAATTTCCCGTTCCGTTTTGACGTGAATCATGCAACTGTCTCCTTTTCCCTCGATGTGTTTCGCTTCGATAGTATTGTAGCAGAAACCGCTGTGATGTTAAACCAGGGCGATCCGTTCGCAACTGGGGATCTATTCCTGAATTTTACCCAAAAATAGTTTACTCATCCGTGCGAAGGGCGGCTAAAGGAAAAGATGCCCAGACCAAAAGAAAGGGCACTTTGATGGCTGGGCATACAGGATATCGATATGTTGACCTTTGTTCACAAGAGCCCTTGCGGCCGGTCTTCGCTATATCATAAGGCGGCAAACAGCTGTTTTTCTTTATCAGAAATCGTTGAGGAAGAAGGAGACGGTGCGAGCGGCAAATAAATCGACACCGTCGTTCCTTTATGTATTTCGCTTTCGATGCGAATCGTTCCGTTCATCGATTCAATGATGCGGTAGACGACCATCATCCCGAGCCCCGTGCCTTTGACGCCTTTCGTCGTAAAATACGGTTCGCCAAGCCGTTCGAGCTGTTCTTTCGTCATGCCAACGCCGGTATCGGCGATGCGGATGAGCACGCGTCCGTTGTCAATGGAGACGTATACTTGCAACGTCCCGCCGTTAGGCATCGCTTCGATGGCGTTTTTCATTACGTTGAGCAAACATTGACGGAATTTTTCGCGCTCACCGATGACGGAAAATGGGGCAAGCGTCGCTTGAATATCGACGCAGCTCATATTGGCGAGCGGGCGGAGGATGTCAATGACTCGCTCGATTTCGAGCTTCACGTTCAGCTTTTCCGGCGTCTCGGGCGCCGGCTTGGCAAACGTCAAGTAATCGGTGATGATCGCTTCAGCTCGGTCAAGCTCCTCAATGGCGATGCGCGCATACTGGCGGCGTTTGTCGGCAGCGAGCGGCTGCTCTTCGATCAGTTGGATAAACCCACGCGCCGCGGTGAGTGGATTGCGAATTTCATGGGAGATGGAAGCAGCTAAATGGGTGACGGCTTCCATTTTCTCGGCCCGAATCACTCGTTTGCGCAGCGCGATGTTATGGTGCACCATTTCCTGAAACGAACAAACGATGAGCATGCTGATGGGCTGTACAAACAAAAAGATAAGCGCAACGGAAGGCGGAGGAGAAACCGCAGCAGCCATCCACTCCGCTATGGCGACGGTCAATAGGCCAGAGCCGAAGCTGAGCGATGTAGCGAACAGCGTGCGCTGTTTGGTTGGCAGCTCGACAAACCGTTTTGTCAATAAACTGCTTGTTGCAGCGATGGCGATGGAAACGACGACGGTGACGAAGACGCCAGCTCCGCCGAACAGCGAGCGGTAGGCGATCGCCGTAAACGCTAAAACCGTCGCCGCCCCCGCTCCGCCGTACAAACCGCCAAGCCATAGAGGAATTTGCCGCAAGTCGAAGATAAAGTCATTCTCTGTTCTGGCCGGGAGGGTGATGCATAACATGATCACGACGGCGTAACAAATGGTCGGCAAATAAAGGCGGAATCGTTTTGGCCTCTTCTCCTGCTCCGTACAGAGGGGAACGAGGAACACCGGCAGAAGGATGAAAAACAAGTTGAGCAAAAAGTCTTTGAAAATATTCAGCATCGCGGCACCTTCTTTCCCATCGTCAAGCTGCATAACCAGAATTTCTACAAAAACTGCGAATATATTACATTGTAACCGGAAACCGACCCGCATGTTAAGGTCGAATTCATAGCCTTTTTTTGATATAAATCTTGTTTTTTCGACAAGAGCAGGAAAAAAGAACTATTTTTTGTTTATTTAGTAAAGTAGCGATTTATTATTATCAAACTATTTTGTAATATTTTAATTGTATATATATTCTATCATAGTGAAGGAGGGGTTTTTCTGTCTAAGCGTTCGATCACTTCACTCGTTGCCGCGCTGTCGCTCGGCATCGGGCTGTGGGCATCTCCGGCGGAAGCGCCGAAAGCGGCTAACGCCCCCGGCATTCCGGCTGTGAAGCAAGGGGGACCGGTCGATTTTGCGATTGCCAATGAGGAAAAGCTGGCGGAAATGTTGAAACAGAGCGGAAAGCTTCGCGCTGATGCGACTCCTGCTGAGGTGGAACAAGCAGTGCGCGACTATTTGCGGCAAAAGGCGATTCATATGCCGCGAGGAAAAGGAGAATTATACGATAAAGAGGCAAAGCGCGCCGAGGCGATGCAGGACGGACAGCAGACAAATGGCGTGCTGAACGGGAAAGGGAAAAAGCTCGGACAATCGAAAACGGCTTCCGTGCCATCCGTCAAGCCGGAGCCATGGAACGGCGGCAAGCGGGTCGACCGTGTACTCGTTTTGCTCATCGAATATCCGGACTTTCCGCATAACAACATTCAGCCAACTGAAACGGATATGTATTATAAAGATTATACACGCGAACATTATGAAGATATGATTTTCGGCGGCGATGACGGCTATTACGATGGGCCGAATGGCGAGAAGCTCATTTCGGTGAAAAAATATTATGAAGAGCAATCAGGCGGCAGCTATTCCATTGAAGGAAAAGTGGCAGGCTGGTATCAGGCGAAGTATCCGGCTAAATACTATGGCGGAAATGTACCGGCGCCGGATGGCAATGACGCCAATCCACGGGCGCTTGTGCGCGAAGCGCTGGCGGCGGCTGCGAAAGACCCGAGCATCAATTTGCGCGAGTTTGACCAAGAGGATCGGTATGATTTGGATGGCGACGGCAACTATCGCGAACCGGACGGTTTGATTGACCATTTAATGATCATTCACTCCAGCGTCGGAGAAGAATCGGGCGGCGGTTCGCTCGGCGGCGATGCCATTTGGTCGCACCGCTGGAATTTAGGATCGGTGTACCGCATTCCGAATACGACGACGGATGTGCCGTATTGGCGCGGTCAACTGGCGGCTTACGATTATACGATTGAGCCGGCTGACGGGGCGGCGGGGGTGTTTGCTCACGAATACGGCCACGATTTAGGGTTGCCGGATGAATACGATACGATTTACTCCGGTCTGGGCGAGCCAGTTGCCTATTGGTCGATTATGTCAAGCGGAAGTTGGGCGGGACGCATTCCGGGCACCGAGCCGACCGGCTTCAGCGCCTGGGCGAAACAGTTTTTGCAGTCGACAATGCCCGGCAGCAACTGGCTGAGCGGAACGACCGTTGAGTGGAACGAAGTGACGCAAAACGGTGTTGAAGTCGTGCTCGATGAAGCGAGCACGAAAGGGACGAACAACGATGCCGTGCGCATCAATTTGCCGAAAAAAGAGACGGTCGTCACCATTCCGCCAAGCGGTGCGTATGCATATTTCTCCGGCAGTGGAAACAACTTAGATCATACGATGTCAACGATGATCGATTTGACGGGAGCGTCCAAGGCGACGCTGGCTTTTGATACATGGTATGCGATTGAGAAAGACTGGGATTATGGGGCGGTAGAAGTAAAACCGCATGGCAGCAACGAATGGACAACAATTCAAGGAAACATTACGACGACCAACAATCCGTACGGGCAAAACCCGGGCAACGGCATTACCGGTACGTCAAACGGCTGGGTGAAGGCGGAATTTGACTTGTCGGCCTATGCAGGACAAACGATTGACCTTCGCTTCCATTACATCACTGATGTAGCGGTGTCGGAAGCTGGCTGGTATGTTGACAACATTCAAGTGACGGCAGATGGCGCAGCTGTGCTTGCCGACGGCGCCGAAGGCGACGGCGCCGAAGGGGACAGCTCCTTTGTGATGACCGGCTTTGAAAAGAGTAATGGTAAGCGATACTCGGATCATTACTATTTGCTTGAATGGCGCAACCACCGCGGCGTCGATGAAGGGCTCGCCCATATTTTGCGCGGCGGCCGGCTCCTTTCGTACGATCCAGGGCTCGTCGTCTGGTATGTGGACGAAGGGTATGACAACAACTGGACGGGCGTCCATCCGGGCGAAGGGTTCCTTGGTGTTGTCGATGCCGACCAGCATACGTTGAAATGGTCGGGCAACACGACAGCGTCGACCCGCTATCAAGTGCACGATGCGGCGTTCAGCCTGCAAAAAGGAGCTCCATTCCGTGTGGCGATCAGCGGCTCACAGCTGATCGACAACGATACATCGCCGACGCCGGTGTTTGACGACAGCCGGTCGTATGACAATAAAGGGGCCGTTGACGCCGGCCGGAACGTGCCCAACTATGGCCTAAAAATCCGCGTCATCGGTGAAAGCGCTGACCGCACGGCAGCGCGCGTGTTGATCTACCGCTGACAACCTCCAAAGGCGCACGGAACATTTCCGTGCGCCGAGCATTTGTCGACACGGTTTGTCATCCCTTCGTCGAATTTGTTGATTTTTCTTCCCCCCTTTTTTCCGCTTTTTCCGTTTATAATCATAAGTAGGATTGGATGAGAAGGGGGAACAAACAGAATGGAATGGTATGAACAGCTGTCGGCGTGGATTGCCGAGAAGCAGCCGGTGCGTGTAAAAACCTATCAAGGGGAAGTGGTCGTGCTGCCGGTTAAGCTGTATCAGGACACGCGCAAATTGTTCGTTTACAACCGTCAAATGCGGCTGATGAATATTCCGTTGGACCGGATCATTTCTGTCGAGCCGACGCGCATCATCGGTTCCTTTGACCGTCGGGGAGAAGAGGCCATGGTACATACTCGTTGAACGGAGGGCACGCGTCTTTGGGCGCGTGTTTTTTGATGGTGGTCGGCTGTTTCTGCCTGCGGTCTGTTCTGTTGCGCTGGGCGCTATACCCAATGAAGGCGGCATTCGCGTTGCGATGTGCCAGGGAGCGGAATGGTTTTTGTTGCATAGGCAAAGACCATCTTTTAGAATGGAAAGGACGAACGACTGACCATAAGGGGGAAGGGACATGCATGGCAAACGGATTGCCTTGTGCGCGTCACGCAAACTGGACGAAATGACAACGCTTATTGAAAAGCAAGGAGGAACGGCCATCATTCGTCCGGCGCAAGGGACCGTCTTTTCAAAGGGAAGCGAACTGGGAGAGGAAATGCGAACCGTCATCGCCATGCGGCCGGACTGGATCGTATTTACGACGGGAATCGGCTTTGAGGCGCTGTTGGAAGCGGCCGACCGGGAGGGAATGGCTGCCCAATGGCATCGAACGATCAAGGAAGCGAACGTGGCTGCCCGCGGCTATAAAACGGTGACGGCGTTGAAACAAATCGGCGTCACTCCGGTGGCAGTAAGCGAGGACGGGACGACGAAAGGGTTGATTGCTGCTCTTTATGGGCACGACTTTGCGGACAAGAACGTTGTTGTGCAGCTGTACGGCGATACCGCGCCAGCCTTGAAGCAGTTTTTTCTTGAACAAGGCGCTTTGTATACGGAATTGTTGCCATACCGGCATATCGCTCCGGATGAGGAGACACTGGCGACATTGTATAAAGAAATCGTCGGGCGCGAAGTCGATGCCGTCTGTTTTACTTCAGCGATGCAAGTCCGCTTTTTCTTTTCGTTCGCCCGCGAGAAAAAAGAGATCGCACCGCTGCTTGACGCGTTTCGCACCGATGTCGTGGCCTGCGCCGTTGGCAAAGTGACAAAAGAAGCATTGGAAGAAGAGGGAGTCGATCGCGTCATCGCCCCGGAACATGAGCGGATGGGAGCGATGATCGTGACGCTCGCTCGGTATTTTGATGCCCAAGCCCTTTAAGGGGCTTTTTTGTTTTGTATAAATTGTTTATCCTGTTATATAAAAAAATCCTTTATTTTAACGTGTTATATTACCCTGTTTAATAAAAAATTGAAACTGTTTATTTTTTTGTCACAGTTTTCCAACCCTTTTTCGTTTATCATGAAAATGGGGGATGTATTTTTGGATTGGGAGGGGGATGACGATGTTGCCTAAGACAAATGAACAAGGCTTTTTTGAGATCCGCTTTGAGTCGGAAGCGAAAGGGCGCCGCGTCCCGCTAAGTGAATGGTTGAAGTGCATGGGGAAAACGAAACATTTGCTGCGGAAAGAAAACGAAGATTTGCTGCGCGAGTTGGAAGAGGAAGTCGAACGAAGATGGACGATCTTAAAAGCGAAGCATGAACATCCGTATCTATTAAGGATGATTGCAGCACGCTGTGTGCGTGCTGTTTTTTTACGTTTTCCCGCTGGTGGTGTGATATGGCTCACAACGGTGAAAACCCCGCCCACGGTATAATAGAGACAACGGACGGATCATAAAAGGAGGAATCGATGATGCATTCATTTTGCCATATGGGCGGCCCTGAAGGGGTGAAACTATGCGCTGGCTTGGCGCAATTAAAACAAGAGCACGGCCCGCTGCGCGCCCAAATGGAGCAGGTGCTCGCCGCAGCGGAAGCGATCGGCCAAGGGGAGGATGACCGCAACTGGCGTGGGCCGCTCGCCGATTTGAGGGAAAAAGTCGAATCGTTCGTCGCCGTTTTAGATCCTCATTCGGAGCGGGAAGAAGGCGTATTGTTCCCGATGATGGCCAAGTACATCGGGCGGACGACCGGCCCCATCGCCGTCATGGAATACGAACATGAACAGGCGAAAGCGCGCCTTGCCATGTTTTTAGAAAAAACTGCCCAGCTGTCGGAGAACATCGATAGAGGGCAGGCGTTGACGCTCGCCGGCGCGGTGGTTGAGGCGCATCATATTTTGGATGAGCATTTCATGAAAGAAGAAAACGTGCTCTTCCCGATGGCCGAGCGGCTGTTGTCGGATGAGGAAAAAGAGAAGCTGTTTGTGCGCATGAACGAGTAACGGTGAGATGAAAAACGGGATGCCCCTTGATTGGGAGCGCCCCGTTTTTTTGTTTGGTGGTCCTTAGGTGATGACCGCCGCTCGCTCACTGAGCGCGGTCGAACGGTTCCGCTTGTTTTGGCATCCGCTTCCGGTAGACGACGTAGCTGCGCTGCAAGTAGCGGAGCGGAAAGCTGAATACATGAACGAGGCGGGTAAACGGCCAGACGGCGAACAAGCCAAACGCGGCGAGAATATGGATTTTGAACCAAAGCGGGACCGTTTCCATATAAACCGGGTCCGGGCGGAATGTGAGAAGGCCGCGGAACCATGGACCGATCGTCGTTCGGTAGTCAAAGCCATGTGAGTTGACGTTCAGCAATGTCGATGACAACCCGCTGGCGATCACGACAAGCAAAAATCCGAGCGCGACCCAGTCGCCGGTGCTGCTTGTCACCCGCACGCGCTTGACTGTCAAGCGGCGGCGAAAAAGGATCACGAAACCAGCGAGCGCCGCCAAGTCGGCCGGAATGCCGCCCGCCAAGGCGAGGGCGTGGTACATCTTTTCTGTCACGCCAAGCGCTTCGTAAAACGGCTCGGGAATGAGAATGCCCATCACGTGGCCGACAAACACGAACAAAATGCCCCAGTGGAACAGAAGGCTTCCAAGGTGCAACTGCCGTTTTTCGAGCAGTTCGCTTGATTTTGATGTCCAGCCAAACTGGTCGCGCTGGTAGCGCCAAATATGGCCGGCGACAAATAGGACAAGCGCTAAATACGGAACAATCACCCAGAGAAATTGGCTGGCCATGCCGTTGCACCTCCTTTCGGGAGCGGCGTCACGCCGAGTTGAGTGAATGTGTGATTGAGCGCGTCAAACAGCTGTGCATACGGGCTGCCTGCCGCTGCCAGCCGGTCGCCGATTTCGCGGATATGGCCGGCATAATCGGCGAGCAAGGCGGTCGTATGCTCTTGATCTGCATAGGCCATCCATTCAAGCATGAGCGGCAAGTAGTCGGGCAGCTCGTGATCGGAGACGGCGAATCCGGCCGCCTCGTAGCGCGCTTTTAAGGCGACGAGTTCGATTCCGCGCTCCCGCTGCTCGCCGTTTGTCATATACGTCAAGTACAAATTCGTTTTTTTGCCAAAATCGAATGTTTCGACATACTGCTCCATCCGCTGACGGGCTGGGATGGAGTTGATTTGTTCGGCAAACGCCAAAAGCGGCGCGCGGACGGTTTCATCGTCAAGCGAGCGGATGGCGTCTAGGCAGTCAGGAAGCGATTCGGCCCACTGTTCGTCCGGGTAAGACAACAAATACGATACACATAGAAAGACCGTTTGTTGTTGTTCGCTGTTCATCGTAAATCCTCCATTTCATTGTTGAAGGGGGCGGGGCTCGCCTTCTTTCTCCTTTTACAGCGTGCCGCAGGCGCCCGGGCCGCCGGCGAATGCCAGCCCGCAGCTGCCTTGTTCCGCGTACAAGTCAGCGACTTCTTCGCGGTGCGATGCTGGAATGACGAACCGGTCTTCGTATTTGGCGATCGCGAGCAGGCGGTACATCTCTTCGATGTCTTCGCGGCTTAGGCCGAGCGATTCGACGAGGCGGATGTCCGGCTGTTTGTTCGTTTGTTTCGCCCGCATGTATGAGCGCATGGCCGCCATTTTTTTCAACGTCGTACGGATGTGCGCCGTATCGCCCGCCGTCAGCAAATTCGCCAAATACTCGATCGGAATGCGCATGTTGTCAATCGCCGGGAAAATGTCATTGGCGCTGGCGCTGCTTCCTTTTCCTTCGATTGTATTGATGATTGGGCTAAGCGGCGGAATGTACCATACCATCGGCAGTGTCCGGTATTCCGGATGGAGCGGCAAGGCGATTTTCCAGTCGACGATCATTTTGTAAATCGGCGAGCGCTGCGCGGCGGCGATCCATTCGTCCGGAATGCCGGCTTCTTTCGCGGCGGCGGCGACGGCCGGATCGTTCGGATCAAGGAAAATATCGAGCTGGGCATGGTACAGCTGTTTCTCATCTTCGACGCTCGCCGCTTCTTTGACTTTATCCGCATCATACAGCATGACGCCGATGTAGCGAATGCGGCCGACGCACGTTTCCGAACAAATCGTCGGCATGCCGGCTTCGATGCGCGGGAAGCAGAGCGTGCATTTTTCCGCTTTGTTCGTTTGCCAGTTGAAATACACTTTTTTGTACGGGCAGCTTGTGACGCAATACCGCCAAGCGCGGCAGGCGTTTTGGTCGACGAGTACGATGCCGTCCTCGTCGCGTTTGTACATCGCGCCTGACGGGCAGCTCGATACGCATGACGGATTGAGGCAATGCTCGCAAATGCGCGGCAAGTACATCATAAAGACGTTCTCAAATTCCGCTTGGATCGATTGCTCCATTTTGATGACGTTCGGGTCGACTAAGCCCGTGACATGGGCGCCGGCCAGGTCGTCTTCCCAGTTCGGCCCCCATGACAGCTCCATCCATTCGCCGGTGATGCTTGATTTCGGCCGCGCCACTGGCTGGTATTGTTTTGGCGGGCTGTTCGTCAACGTTTCATAGTCGTAATTCCACGGTTCGTAGTAATCGTCGATCGTAGGCTGGTACGGATTGTAGAACAAGTTGACGAGCCGCATCGCTTTCGAGCCGGATTTGAGCCGCAGTTCGCCGTTTTTCAACTCCCAGCCGCCTCTATACTTCTCTTGGTTTTCCCATTGTTTCGGATAGCCGATTCCGGGTTTCGTTTCAACGTTGTTAAAGTACATGTATTCAGCGCCGGGGCGGTTCGTCCATGTGTTTTTGCACGTGACGCTGCACGTATGGCAGCCGATGCATTTGTCCAAATTCATCACCATGCCGACTTGCGCTTTAATCTTCAAGCCAATCAACCTCCTCGAGTTTGCGGATGACGACGTACAGGTCGCGTTGGTTGCCCGTCGGTCCGTAATAGTTGAATCCGTAGCTTAACTGTGCATATCCGCCGATCATATGCGTCGGCTTTACGTGGATGCGCGTCGGGCTGTTGTGCGTGCCGCCGCGGTTGTTTGTCAGCTTCGTGCCCGGCACGTTAATATGGCGGTCTTGCGCGTGGTGCATAAACGCCATGCCGCGCGGCAGCCGGTGGGAGACGACGGCGCGGGCGACGACGACGCCGTTTTCGTTGAAACATTCGATCCAGTCGTTGTCGTTGATGCCGGCTTCGGCCGCATCATCTTTGTTCATCCACACGGTCGGCCCGCCGCGGAAAAGCGTCAACATCGGCAAGGAGTCGAAATACATGCTGTGGATCGACCATTTGTTATGCGGCGTCAAATAGTTCAAGATGACTTCCTTTCCGTTTTCTTTCGGGCGTTTGTTTGAAAACGGACGGTGCGGCAACACCGGCTTGAACGTCGCCATCGTTTCGCCGAACTCGTGCATCAGTTCATGATCGATGTAAAACGACTGCCGGCCGGTCAACGTCCGCCACGGGATGAGCCGTTCGACGTTCGTCGTAAACGGCGAGTAGCGCCGCCCGCCTTTTTCCGAGCCGCTGAACGCCGGCGAGGTGATGACCGTTTTCGGCTGGGCGGTGATTTGTTCAAACGTAAAGCATTCTTCCTCGCGTTCTTTCGCTAAATCGGCCAATTTCAAATCCGTCTTTTTCTCAAGCGCCTCCCACGCTTTCACCGCCATTTTGCCGTTTGTAGTTGATGACAGCGTCAAAATCGCTTCAGCCGCTTTTTTCGCTTCGCTGATATCCGGGCAGCCGTCGGCGATTGAAGCGCGCCGGACAGTGCCAAGCCGGCGTTTCAACTGTTCATACTCGTCTTTCGCTGACCAGGCAATCCCTTTTGTGCCGATCGGCTGGCGGGCGACGTTCGGACCCAGGGCGGTCATTTGATCGTAAATGAGCGTATAGTCGCGCTCGATGACATGAATGTTCGGCATCGTTTTGCCCGGAATCGGTTCGGTTTCGCCTTTGCTCCAGTCTTTCACTTCACCGAACGGCTGCGCCAGCTCTTGCGCCGTATCGTGCAACAGCGGAGTGGCGACGACTTCTTTCATTGGCTTCAAGCCGGCTTGTTTCGCGACATCGGATACCGCTTTCGCGAGCGATTTGAAAATGTCCCAGTCCGAGCGCGCTTCCCAGAGCGGGGGCACCGCCGGGTTGAATGGGTGGACGAACGGGTGCATATCGGTGCTGCTTAAGTCATGTTTTTCATACCAGGTCGCCGCCGGCAGGACGACATCGGAGTAAAGAGCCGTTCCCGCCATGCGGAAGTCTAGGTTAACAAGCAAGTCGAGCTTGCCTTCCGGCGCTTTGTCGCGCCAGCGGATTTCTTCCGGGCGCAGGCTGTCTCGGTCATCGTTTAACAAGCCGTTCGTCGTGCCAAGCAAATGTTTTAAGAAATATTCGTGCCCTTTGCCGGAGCTTGAAATTAAGTTGGCGCGCCAGACGATCAAGTTGCGCGGGAAGTTGGCCTCATCGTCCGGGTCTTCAATGGCAAACTGCATCTTTTTCTCTTTCAGCTGTTTCGCGACATAGGCGCCGATTTCTTCCGGTGTGCGGGCGCCGGCGTGAACGGCTTCGTTGTACAGCTCGATGCCGTTTTTGTTAAATGTCGGGTACGACGGCAGCCAGCCGAGCCGCGCGGCCAAGACGTTGTAATCGCCAGGATGCAAGTAACGCGCTTTTTTGGCCAGCGGCGAGACGAGTTCGTCGACCGGCCGCTCTTCGTAGCGCCATTGGTCGGTTGCAAAGTAAAAGAACGACGTGCCGTTTTGCAATTTCGCCGGTCCGACCCAGTCGCGGGCGGTGGCGATTGTCTGCCATCCTTCCGCTGGGCGCAGTTTTTCTTGCCCGACGTAATGCGCCCAGCCGCCGCCATTCACCCCTTGGGCGCCGACGAACAACACCAAGTTCAACACAGCGCGGTAAATCGTATCGGAGTTATACCAATGGTTGATTCCTGCGCCGACGATGATCATGGACCGGCCGTTTGTGTCGATCGCGTTGTCGGCAAACTCGCGGGCGATTTTGACGACGAGATTCCGCTTGACGCCGGTGATCGCCTCTTGCCACGCCGGGGTGAACGGAACGTTGTCATCGTACGAACGGGCAACGACACCGCCGATGCCGCGGTCAATGCCGTAGTTGGCCAAAACCAAGTCATAGACGGTCGTGACATACACGTCGCCCGCTTCGGTGTGCACTTTTTTCACCGGCACAGCACGCTCGATTGTTTTTCCACCGTCATCCGTGAAATATGGCAACTGAATCGGGAAGATTCCATCTTCGCTGCCTAAAAACGACAGGCGCGGTTCAATGGGCTGCCCCGTTTCCTCGTCGACGAGGCGCAAGTTCCATTTCTCCTTATCCTCCCAGCGGGCGCCGATCGTTCCATTCGGCACGACAAACGAGTCGGTGTTTTCATCATAGATGACCGGCTTCCATTCGGCATTGTTCGTTTGTTTGCCAAGGTCTTTCGCCAACAAGAAGCGGCCGGCCGTCCATGCGCCGCCGTTTTGTTTTAAGGTGACGACAAACGGAAAATCGGTGTACGTTTTGGCATATCGTTCAAAATATGGAACGATCCGTTTGACGTAATATTCGTTTAAAATGACATGCCCCATCGCCATCGCCAAGGCGCCGTCCGTCCCTTGCTTCACCGACAGCCAGTCGTCGGCGAATTTTGTCGACTCGGCGTAATCTGGGCTGACGGAGACGACTTTCGTGCCGCGGTAGCGCACTTCGGCTAAAAAGTGAGCGTCCGGAGTCCGGGTGAGCGGGACGTTCGAGCCCCAGGTGATGATGTAGCCGGCGTTGTACCAGTCGCTTGACTCCGGCACGTCCGTTTGGTCGCCCCAAATTTGCGGCGAGGCTGGCGGCAAGTCGGCGTACCAGTCGTAAAAGCTTAACATCGGTCCGCCCATCAGCTGCATAAACCGCGATCCGGCGGCATGGCTGACCATCGACATCGCCGGAATCGGCGAGAAGCCGATGTTGCGGTCCGGTCCGTATTTCACAACCGTATACAATAAGGAAGCGGCGACAAGCGTCAACGCTTCGTCCCAGCTGAAGCGGACAAACCCGCCTTTTCCGCGCGCCTGTTTGTAGCGTTTTGCTTTTTCGCGGTCTTCGACGATGCTTTTCCACGCTTCAAGCGGGTTGTTCGGATGAGCTGCGAGCGCCTCGCGCCACATGTCAAGCAAAACGCCGCGCACGTACGGGTATTTGACGCGCAACGGGCTGTACATGTACCATGAGAAGCTCGCGCCGCGCGGACAGCCGCGCGGTTCAAAATCCGGCATATCCGGCCCGGTTGACGGGTAGTCAAGCTGCTGCCCTTCCCACGTGACGATGCCGTTTTTGACATAAATGTTCCAGCTGCACGATCCTGTGCAGTTGACGCCGTGAGTCGAGCGGACGACTTTGTCGTGCTGCCAGCGGCGGCGGTAGGCGTCTTCCCAGGCGCGGTCGCCGTAAGTTGTTTCACTGTGGCCGTCGGCTTGGCGCTCAATCGGCCGAATATATTTGAAACGGTTGGCAAGCGGGGATCGTTTTCGTTTCATTTTGTTCAACTCCTTTACGCGTTCTGTACTTTTAACGATAACCATGATGCCAATAACACGATGTTAACTTTGTCACACTTCGCGGCATTGTCACAAATTCGTCAAAGAAACGAACAAATATTCTTTTCTGTGGTATAATGGGGAAAACGATAAAAGTTTGAGGGGATTTCGTTGCGATACTCCAGCCATGTCATTGCCACATTATGCCTCGGCGCGGCGGCGGCCGCGCATACAAAGCTGCCGTTTACCGCCGCCTATACGGCGGGGCTTGTCATCGGCAGCCTTCTTCCTGATATTGACGAGCCGTCGTCATACGTCGGCCGCCGTTCGTTCGGCGTCGCCGGCAAAGTGAAAGAAGCGTTCGGCCATCGCGGCATGACGCATTCGCTCATCGTCTGGGGGGTGCTTGCCGCCCTCGTCTGGCGAGATTCGGCGTCGCCGTTTACCGCGGGGCTCGTGCTCGGCTACTTGTTTCACATTGTGGAAGACTTTTTTTCCGTCCAGGGAGTGCCGCTGTTTTGGCCGTTTTCGTCCAAGCGGTGGAAAGTGCCGCTCTATCGGACGGGAAAGGGGATGGAAAAAGCATTGGTTGGCATCGCTTGGATCGCGTTCGTCTATTTTGGATTCAACGGCTTGTTTCACGAATGGTGGCGGTCATGGTTGTCGATGTGGTAACGGCGCCCGATCAAAAAAGGAAAAAAGAGGTGCGGCGGCGAATATGGTGAGAGGAACGGGTTTGACTAGATAAGGGGGAGAGGAAGATGAGCGAACAATATCCGGTGCTTCCGGGCGCCGAGCCGTTTTACGCCGAAAACGGGCCGGTCGGGGTGCTGCTCGTGCACGGATTCACGGGCACGCCCCACAGCATGCGCCCGCTCGCTGAGGCGTATGCGAAAGCGGGGTATACCGTTTGTCTGCCGCGTTTAAAAGGCCATGGGACACATTATGAAGATATGGAGCGGACGACATTCCACGACTGGATTGCCTCGGTCGAAGAAGGATTTGAATGGCTGAAAAAACGATGCCAAACCATTTTTGTCACCGGTCTGTCCATGGGTGGGACGCTGACGCTTTATATGGCGGAACGTTACCCGTCCATCCGCGGCATCGTCCTGATCAATGCGGCGATTGACATCCCGGCCATCCGCGCTGGTCTAGCGGGTGGCGGCGAGCTGCCGAGGTATCTGGATTCGATCGGTTCGGACTTGAAAAATCCGGATGTGAAAGAGCTGGCATACGAGAAAACGCCGACCGCTTCGCTTCTTCAGCTGGCTAGGCTGATGGAGCAAGTGAAAGGCGAGCTGGAACGTGTGACATGCCCGATTTTAATTTTCGTCTCGAACGAAGACCATGTCGTGCCGCCAGAAAACGCCGATCTCATTTTTCAACGCATTCCATCGGCGCAAAAAGAAATGGTCCGTCTTCAAAACAGCTATCATGTGGCGACGCTTGACTATGATCAACCGGTCATTATCGAACGATCGCTCGAATTTTTTGCTAAGCATGCGGATTGAACATCTCTGTTTCCGGCCTTGTCCTGCCAAATTAGGGCAGGGCATTTTTTTGTAACATAACGGGCGTTCCGAGCGGCTATTTTCATAGTGCAGGCGGCGAACAAAACGGGTTCATCGATTTTTGTTGTCGTTATTTTTCTAAAAAAATAGGTGGCTGTTTTCGACGGCTTGTTCTAAACTAATGATAGTGAAAATGATAAAGGAGCTTTCAGTTGCATGATGATGGAACAAATTTCGTTGCTTATTCAAGAAAAGAGAATAATAGAGGCTCTTGACAGAATCAAACCTTATTTACAACATACGGCCTTGTTCTGGTGGCGGCCGCTCATGGCTTCGTGGGACGAGATCGAACCGTTTCAGGCGCTCATCCGCCTGTTCGATTATGCGCTCATGTACCGGCATAGCGGGCTTGTCGCGCGGTACGCCCACCGGAAGTTCAACACGCTGCAGACGCTCGCGTGGTTGTGCGACGAATGGCTCGATCAACGCCGGCCGCTCGATGTGGAAGAGGCGCTCACTCCGCGCCTGACCGCCGCGCTCGAAGGCCGGGTGGAGGAGCCGAGGGAAGCGATCGCCCGGGCGGCGTTTGCGTTGGTGCGCGCTTTATTGGATATGCAGCGGATCGAGGAGGCGAGGGAATGGATGGATGTGGTTGCCCGCTATGAGACGGTGCCGATGCATGACAAGTGGGGCTATTTTTATATCGAAACCGGCGACCGGAAGCGAGCGGAACAAGCGATCCGGGCTGGGTTGGACGACCCGGAGCGCGGCGACATGTGCTATTTGCTTCTTGCCGATTTGTGTGCGCTCGATGGCCGCCACCACGAGGCGCTTGCCGTTCTGGAGGAAGGAGGGCAGCGTTTTCCGCAAGTGCTGGCGTTTTACGCTGAGCGCGTGCGCCGCTTGCGCGATGTGCGCGCCTACCGCGAGGCGCTCGCGGCGATGGATGAACTTGACCGCCTGAATCCGCTTCATATGCATCGCCGTTATTTCGCCCATTTGCGCGCCGAACTGTATTACCAGCTTGACGAATGGGAGAAGCTTGAATCGCTTGTGAAAGCGGAGCCGCAGCTTGAAAAAACGCCGTACGCCCGAGCGCTTGGGCGGCAAAGGAAACGGTCGGTGGTGCTGCCGCTTGTGCCGGTCGTGCAAAAGCATAACTATTGCGTGCCGGCGAGTTTGGAAATGATGCTTCGATTGCTTGGCTCCCCCCGCACGCAGGATGAAGTGGCCCAACATATTTTTGATGTGCGCGGATCGAAATTGTCGACGACGGTTCATTATTTGGAAGAGCTTGGCTTTGTTTGCCGCTTTTTCGTCGGCTCGCCGCTTCGTTGGAAGCGGCTGATTGATGAGGGCGTTCCGGTGCTGTTAAGCGTCGATTATGAACAGTCATCGCACGTGCAGGTGTTGTTTGGCTATGACGAGCGGCTTGGGGCGTTGTACGTGCAAGACCCGAATCTATTTGATCCGTTTGTTGTTTCCGAGGACGAGCTTGCCAAATGGTATGCAGGGACGCATTATTTGTCGATTGTGGCGCTTCCCCGGGAAAAAGCGGCGCTCGCCGCCGAGCTCCCCGAAGAGGAAGACCGCTATTTCCGCGAATTGCATGCGTTGGCCGAAAAGATGGATGAGGACGAGCAGGCGCATTTCGCCGTGTTTGTCGCCTTTTTGCGCAAGCATGAGCACATCCCGTACACATGGCTGTATGTCATGAAGCATTTTAGCAGCGATGAGGCGAAGCCGCTTGTGTTGGATTACACCGGGCGCGTCTTGAGCGAGTATCCCGAACATAACGACTTGCTGCTGATGGCGGCGAAAGCGTACGTCTACACGCAAGAAATGGAGAAGGCCGAAGACGTGCTCAAACGGGTGAAAGGAAAGGCGCAAAGCCCGCTCTACCATTATTTGCGCGGCCGCATTGCCTTTTTTGCCAGCCGCTACGAAGAGGCGGCACGCTATTTTCGCACCTCGCTCCAGTTGGACCCAGACCAGCCGGAAGTGTGGAGCTATTTCGGACTCGCCTCGGCGTACGCCGGTCATATCGAAAAAGGGCTCATCTCTTCGCGCGTGGCGGTCAGCCTGTATCCGGGCGATTTGTTTATCGAAACGAACCACGGTGTGCTTTTGTTCCACGTGAAGCGGTTCGCCGAAGCGCGCGCTTGGTTTGATCGTCTTGTGCGCCGCGAACGGCGGGATGCCCAGCTTTGGTATGAGCGGGCCCGCTGCGATCGGGAGCTCGGCCGCCGGCGCAAGGCGGAACGCGGCTTTTGCGTCGCCAAAGCGCTCGACCCGCAGGAACCGTACCCGTATTTGATGTTGGCTGACTTGTATGATGACGACGGCGATCGGGAAAAAGCGAAAGCGGTGCTGGAAGAGGGGCTGGCTGTTGCTTGGCGTTTGGCGCCGCTTTACGTCCGCCTTGGCGATCTCTATATGGAGGAAGGAGAGGCGGAACAAGCGGTTTCGTGCTACGAAGAGGCGATCCGCCATGACAGCGATGACGTGTTTGCCCATCTAGGCTTGGCGGCCGCCCTCGCGGAGCGCGGGGATGTGGAAGCGGCGCGCCGGTATGTAATCAAGCAGCACACCCGTTTTGCCAACAACAGCGAATATTGGCTCAATGCAGGCAAATGGCTCATCGCCCACGGTTTCGCCGATGAGGAGGAAGGACGCGAGACGGCGCTGTCGTGGTTGGAGGAAGGGCTGCGCCTTGCTGAGTTTGATGCGGAAGAAGCGTATGAGTTTTATCTTGAGCTGTTGACAACGCCGACTCTTTTCGAACGCGGCCGGGCGTTTTTAGAACAGCTTGTCTCAGCTCGCCCGACACTCGCTTCGGCCCATTCCGCTCTCGGCGCCCTTTATGAACGGCAAGGACGGCCGTCGAAGGCTATGGATTTGTACCGCGAAGCCGCCGCCATGGGCCACCCGCTTTCACTCTTCCGGCTGGCGGAGCTGTGCGCCTCACTTGGACGCCACGAAGAGGCGAAACAACAGTATGAGACGTGTCTCAAAGCCGATCCATCGTTTGTCCTCTGCCATTTTCGCTTAGCTGCGCTCTATGAGGCAGAAGGAAACGAAGAGCGGCAGCATACGCATTTGCTTCAGGCGGTCCGCCTTGCCCCGAAGCGCGTCGATATGGAGCAGCTTGCCGCGATCGCGGAGCCTTCAGCGCTTCTTCGGGCTTTGGCTGACGCCCGTCCGCATGCAGGGGAGGCGTGGTATTACGACAGCCTTGGATATGTTTATGGAGCGCTTGGGCGCCGCGATCAAGAAAAGGCGGCGGTCGAGAAGGCGCTTGCTCTTGACCCGGACCATCATGAAGTGCTCCGCCATTGGGCGATGGTGCTCATGGGGGAAGGACGCCAAAAAGAGGCGGTCAAACTGCTCGAACAGTTGATGGTGCGCCATCCTGACGATGAACCGTTGTACCCGTTGTATGTTGCTCTCTTTCCGAAAACGATGCGCGGCTTAGGGAAGCTGCGCCATCGACTCGAGCGGCTGAAGGCAAGCCGCGAGGCGAAAAGCGTCATGTATCGGAACACAGCCTCGGCTCTTCTCCCGTATTTTGGCGAGGAGCAGGGGGAGCATGACGCACCGGTGCGATGGTGGACAAAAGCGAAAGAATGGGTCGGCACCGTTGTCTTGTTTTCGATTGTGACCGATTTATACGACGAAGCGATTCGCCTCAACCGCAGCGATGCGGAAACCTATGGGCGGCTCGCCCGCTTATATGCCGCGCTGGAATTGGACAGCGACGCCGTGAAAACGTGGCGCAAAGCGCTCGCCCGCGTTTGGGATCCGTCTTTGGCGCAAGAATTTGTGGAATATTTATTGGCCGCCGATGAGGAAAGAAAACGCGAGGAAGCGAAGCGCTGGCTGGAGCGGCTGCTGGCGGAGCGCCCGGACGATGTCGAACTGCGCGTGTTGCAGGCGGTCGTTTGGCTTCAAGAAGGGCAGCACGAGAAAGCCGAGCGGCAGCTCGAGGAGATTGTGGCGGAAGACCCGCTCGCCCGTGAGGCGCTCATGTTGCTTGGCGAACAGTATATGGAAACGGGCCGCTATCAGGAAGCGGCGGCGCTTTGGGAGCGCTACGCCGATTGGTATCCTGAGGATGAAGAGCTGAATATGCAGCTCGCGGCTGCTTATGAAGCGGCAGGGCACATTGAGCGGGCGTTGGCTGCCATTGAACGGTGCGCCCATATGGCCAAAGATGCCCGACTTCGCTACGAACGAGCTCGCTATCTTGCGCTGCTTGGACGCTTCGATGAGGCGAAGCAAGAGCTTGAGGCGGCATTTTCGGCTGATGAAAGCGGAGAGCTCGCCCTGTTGGCAGCTGACGAGCCGGCATTTCACCGCTTGGAGCAGATGTGATCAATTGTTGCTTTTCTTTTGATGGAAAGTTTGCTATTGTATGAGAAGAGAAGATGGACGGGGCAAAAGGGGGTGGACGGGACGCATGGAAGCGCCTATTGATTTGCTTGTGTATATGTCGCTTGTCGGCGCGTTATGGATCATCATGAAAGGACATATGAGCGCGCGCCGGATGGCAGGCTCGCTGTTTTATGAACCGGCGTTGGCCTCGGTTCGCGAGCGGGAGGCGGCAGGAGGCGTCGAACGAGCGGCGCTTCCATGGCGCCCGCTGTTTTTGCCGCAGCGGCGGAAAATTCCCGTTCGGGAACGGACAAGCCGAACGGATGAGGATGGAAGGCCCTTTCCTTTATGATGAAACGGCATGATTTTGCAACATGATATTGAAGGAGGGCTTTTCATGAAAAAATGGGTATTGGTGCTGCTTGGCGCCGTTTTGCTTCTTTCCGGCTGCAACCGCAACGAACCGATCAATGAACATAGCCAAGGCATTTGGAACCATTATTTTGTCTACCCGATGTCGAAGCTCCTTTTGACGCTTGGGCACTGGTTTGGCGACAACTACGGCATCGCCATTATCGTGCTGACGCTCATCGTCCGTTTTTGCTTGCTGCCGCTCATTTTGAAGCAGTTCCGCGCATCACTCGCCATGCAAAAGCTGCGCCCGGAATTGTTGAAGCTGCAAGAAAAATATAAAAGCAAAGACCCGGAAACGCAGCGCAAGCTCCAGCAAGAAATGATGCAGCTGTACCAAAAGCACGGCGTCAATCCGGCGAGCGGTTGCCTGCCGGTGCTCATTCAAATGCCGATTTTTATGGCGCTTTATTACGCGATTTCGCGGACGCAAGAAATTAAAACCCACTCGTTCCTATGGGTCGAGCTTGGCCACCGCGATCCGTATTTCATTTTGCCCGTTTTGGCGGCGTTGACAACGTTCATCTCGCTCCGCCTCTCGCCGTCGATGGCCGAAGAACAAATGCCGCAAATGGCGATGATGTCGTACATCATGCCGGTCATGATCTTTATCGGCGCCAGCTCCGTCCCATCGGCGCTGTCGCTTTACTGGGTGGTTGGCGGCTGCTTCTCGATCATCCAGTCGCTCATTTTGCGCAGTCAGCTGAAAGCGGCGAAAACGGCGGAAAACAGCTAAAACCACATCGACAATCTCCTGTCCGCTTCCAGCAGGCAGGGGATTTGTTGTCTTGTCTGCTGTCCATATTGCTATGGTATAATGGTAGAAGAGCCCAAAAAGATGTGGCGAGATGGAAAAACAGCAACCTGGCCAATTTAGAAATAGAGGAAAAGAGAAAAAGGGAGTGAACGGGAATGAACAAGGCGCTCATTAACATCGACTACACCGTCGATTTTATCGCCGATGATGGCGCGCTCACATGCGGGAAGCCGGGGCAGGCGATTGAAGAAGAACTTGTACGGGTGACGAAACAGTTTATCGATCGTGGAGATTTTGTTGTCTTCGCCATTGACAAACATGTGGCGGGAGATCACTACCATCCGGAAACGAAGCTGTTTCCGCCGCATAACATTGAAGGGACGGAGGGACGAAAGCTGTACGGGGAGCTCGAAGAGGTGTATCAAGCAAATAAGCATAAAGACAACGTCTATTGGATGGACAAAACGCGCTACAGCGCGTTCGCCGGGACCGATTTGGAGCTGAAATTGCGTGAGAGAGGCATCACGGAAGTGCATTTGGTCGGCTGCTGCACCGATATTTGCGTCCTCCATACGGCGGTTGATGCGTACAACAAAGGCTTTCGCATCGTCGTCCACCGGCGGGCGGTCGCGAGCTTCGACGCGGCGGGACACGAATGGGCGCTCCGCCATTTTCGCCATACGCTAGGCGCAGAAATAGTGGAATAATGGAGAAAACATGATAGAATAGACGATGAACGTTCTTTTTCTCCATTCGGCGGCGCAGTCATTCGTATGTTGGAGGTTGCACATTCATGAAAAAATATGCCGATGACAGTTTGATGCTTCATACGGACTTATATCAAATCAACATGGTCGAGACGTATTGGGAAGATCGTATGCATGAGCGCCGCGCTGTGTTTGAAGTGTTTTTCCGCAAGCTGCCGTTTGGCAACGGCTATGCGGTGTTCGCTGGGTTGGAGCGCGTCATTCAGTTTTTGCAACAGTTCCGATTTTCTGACAGCGACATCGACTATTTGCGCCAAGAACTTGGTTACCGCGACGACTTTTTAGACTATTTGCGGACGCTTCGCTTCACCGGCACGGTCCGTTCGATGCGCGAAGGGGAAGTGGTGTTTGCCAACGAACCGATTATGCGCATCGAGGCGCCGCTCGCCGAGGCGCAACTCATCGAAACGGCTATTTTAAACATCATCAATTTCCAGACGCTCATCGCCACGAAAGCGTCGCGCATTAAGCATATTCTCGGGGACGAACCGGCTTTGGAGTTCGGCAGCCGGCGGGCGCAGGAGATGGATGCGGCGCTTTGGGGGGCGCGCGCAGCGTATATCGGCGGGATTGAGGCGACATCGAACGTGCGCGCCGGGAAGCTGTTTGGCATTCCGGTCGCCGGAACGCACGCCCATTCGATGATTCAAGCGTATCAGGATGAATACACCGCCTTTTTGAAGTATGCACGCCGTCATAAAGACTGCGTATTTCTCGTCGATACGTACGATACGTTGAAGTCCGGGGTGCCAAACGCCATTCGCGTCGCGAAGGAGCTGGGCGACCAAATCAACTTTATCGGCATCCGCATCGACAGCGGCGATTTGGCCTATTTGTCGAAAGAAGCGCGGAAAATGCTCGATGAAGCCGGATTTCCGAACGCGAAAATTTTCGCCTCAAACGATTTGGACGAAGATACGATTTTAAACTTGAAGTCGCAAGGGGCGAAAATCGATGTGTGGGGGATCGGCACAAAGCTCATTACGGCGTACGATCAGCCGGCGCTCGGCGCCGTGTACAAAATGGTGGCGATTGAAAACGAACGCGGTGAGATGGTCGATACAATCAAAATCAGCGGCAATCCAGAGAAAGTGACGACGCCGGGGCTGAAGCGGGTGTACCGCATCGTCAACAAAATCAACCATAAAGCGGAAGGCGACTACATCGCCTTAGAGAGCGAAAACCCGCAGCAAGAAGAGCGGCTGAAAATGTTCCATCCGGTGTACACGTTCATCAGCAAATTCGTCACCAATTTCGAAGCGCGTGATTTGCATGTGACGATCTTCGACAACGGCCGGCTGGTGTATACGTCGCCCCCGCTTCCGGACATTCAAGCGTATGCGAAAGAAAGCTTGCGCTTGTTTTGGGAGGAGTACAAACGGACGCTCAATCCCGAGCAATATCCCGTCGATTTGAGCCAAGCGTGCTGGGACAATAAGATGGAAAACATCCGCAAGGTGAAAGAAAAAATTGCAGGCGCATCTTTAAGTGAATAACCGCCTTGGCTGCGGGGCAAGCGCATGGTGTCGCTTTGCGCGCGATCGACCGCCTTAACCGGTCCGGCGCGTTGCAGCGCAAAGCGATATTCTTTTTTCCGCCGCAATAACAAAGGTGTCCCGAACGGCGCGGGACACCTCTTTCATGTAGACCGCTGACGGTTTTGGCTTGGCAGCTGTCGATCGAGTTCGTCAACGAGTTCGGCGAAATGACCTAAGACCCGCTCGATCGGTTCGGGGCTTGTCATATCCACTCCGGCTCGCTTGAGCAGACGGATCGGATCATCGGATGCGCCGGAGCGCAAAAATTGTTTGTACCGCTTCACCGCCTTGCCGCTTGTATCGGTTTGGATGTCGCTCACAATGGTGTACGACGCCGCGAGCGAAGTGGCATATTTGTATACATAAAAGGCGTCATAAAAATGCGGGATGCGCAGCCAGCCGTGCGCGGCGCCGGGATCGGCGGCGTACGCCGGGCCGTAATACGTTTTCAGCAGGCCAAGCCAAAGATGGTTCAGTTCGTCCGCTGTCAGACTGCCGCCTTGGCGCACTTTGTCATGAATCATCCGTTCAAATTCGGAATACATCACTTGCGTGTACAACGTGCCGCGGATTTGCTCGATTTGTTCGATGAGCAGGCGGAGTTTTTCTTCTTTTGTTTTCGCCTGTTTGTACAAATAATCGAGCATGAGCCATTCGTTCGCGGTCGAGGCGACTTCGGCGGTGAAAATCGAATGGCCGGAATAATGGTACGGCTGCGCGCGGTTCGTGTATACGGAATGCATGGCGTGCCCAAGCTCGTGGGCCATCGTCAATACGCTGTCGAGCGAACCGTTGTAATTGAGCAAGATGAACGGATGGGTGTCATACGCTCCCGTGTTGTAGCCGCCGGTATATTTTTTCGGGCGCGGGAAGACATCAAGCCATCGTTCTTGAAACGCTCGGTGCACCTGTTTGATATAGTCGGCGCCGAGCGGCTTGAGTCCTTCCACTATGAGCGTCTTCGCCGTTTCGACCGGAATCGGTTTCATTGTTTCGCCGACGAGCGGCACGTACAAGTCATAGCTATGGACGCGGTCAAGCCCGAGCGCGCGCCGCCGCAGTTCGACATAGCGGTGAAGCGCCGGCAAGTGGCGGCGAGTGGCGGCGATCAAGTGATCGAACACTTCCTTTGGTACGTCATCGGCGGCCAGCGCGGCGGCAAGGCCGGATGGATAGCGGCGCACGTTCGCATACAATTCATCCGCTTTGACCGAGGCATACAGCGTCGCGGCTGCGGTTTGTTCCATGGCTTCATAACTTTTGGCTTTCGCTTCAAACGCCGCCTTTCGATAGCGGCGGTCCGGGTGCTCGAGCATGGCGGCGTATTGGTCGTCGGTCAATGTCACTGTCTTTCCGTTCGGCATCTTGACAGATGGCGGCTCGTAATCGCCGCGGGCGGCGTGGTCATAAATGTTCTCCGCTTCGCCGAGCGCCGGCGATAGTTTCGCGAGCAGCTGTTCTTCGCGTTTCGTGAGCGTATGCGGCTTTTGCTCGCGCAACTCATGGAAGTAATAGCGGTACGCTTTCAGCGGTTTGCTTTTTTGGAGCTTCCTGAGCGTCCGCTCTGGGAGGGCGAGCAGTTCCGGCTCGATAAACGCTGTTTTCGCCGCATATTGGGCGGCGAGCGCTTCCACTTTTGCCCCGAGCCGGGCCGCCGTTTCATCTTCAATGTTGATATCGCGTTTTAAATGGGCGTAAAGCGACAGTTTTTCGAGCTTGCGGGCCGTTTGTTCGTTTAGGGCGAACAGTTTGGCGATCGTCTTCGCATCGTCAAGCTTCCCTTCAAACGCCGCCAGTTTCGGCAAGGCGTTTTTCACCGCCTTGTAGTCGCGCATCCATTCGTGTTCGGATGGGTAAATGTCGGCCACATTCCATTCGTATGCAGTTTCGGCGGCTGATGTCGGCCATGGGGGGGCCAAAAGAAGCACGGCGGCGAGCCCAAGAAGCCAGCGCTTCATATCATCACGTCCTTTCCGTTTTTTCCTCTTGTTGGTAGTATGCGCAAGCGGAACGATTTTAGCCAAAACCAAAAAAAGAAAGGGAGACGATCAATGGAACGAATCCGTTTAGCGGACGATTTGACTTTTTCCCGCCTCATTCACGGCTGTTGGCGGCTTGCGGACTGGGGCTATTCGCCCGAGCAGCTGCTGTCGCTCATTGAATTTTGTCTTGAGCGCGGCATTACGACGTTTGACCATGCTGATATTTACGGCGACTACACGTGTGAATCGCGCTTTGGCGAAGCGCTGGCGTTAAAGCCAAGCTTGCGCGGTCAGATCGAGATCGTGACGAAATGCGGCATCAAGTTGCCGTCAAAATACGGGATGAAATTATATGATACAAGCAAAACCCATATCATCGCCTCGGTCGAGCAGTCGCTCGCCAATTTCCGCACGGATTATATCGATGTCTTGCTCATTCATCGTCCGGATCCGTTCATGAATCCAGAAGAGGTGGCCGAGGCGTTTTTGAAGCTGAAACAGGACGGAAAAGTGCGCTATTTCGGCGTCTCGAACTTTAAACGTTCGCAGTGGGAAATGCTTCAGTCGTATTTGCCGTTTCCGCTCGTGACCAACCAAATCGAAGTATCGGCGTATCGGTTGGAAAATCTTGAAGACGGCACAGTTGACCTTTGCCTTGAGAAGCGCATTCCGCCAATGGTATGGTCGCCGCTCGCCGGTGGAGCGATTTTTTCCGCTGACGATGACCGGGCGGTGCGGCTGCGCGGGACGCTTGAACAAGTGCGGGGTGAGGTGGGCGCTGAGACGATCGACGAAGTGTTGTACGCGTGGCTCCTCGTTCATCCAGCGCGGATGATGCCGATTGTCGGCTCGGGGAAACAAGAACGCATCGAGCGGGCGGTGCGGGCGCTGTCTTTGTCGCTTTCCCGCGAGCAATGGTTCGCCATTTTGCAAAGCTCCATGGGGCATGATGTGCCGTAAGGGGAAAGGGCGATGAAAGTCATTATCGCGGAAAAGCCGGACCAAGGGGCGACGCTCGCCTCGATTTTTCGGACGAAAAAACGGCAAGGCTATATCGAAATTTTGCCGAATAACTTGTTTCCCGACGGGGCGTATATGACATGGGCGATCGGGCATTTGTTCCAGCTCGCAGCTCCTGAGCGGTACCGCCCCGAGTGGAAACGGTGGACGCTCAACACGTTGCCGATCATCCCGGAACGGTTCGAGTATGAGATCGAAAAAGCGAAGGCGAAACAGTTTCAAGTGGTCAAGGAACTGTTGCGAAAGCCGGAAGTGACGGAAATCATCCATGCCGGCGACGCGGGGCGCGAAGGGGAGCTCATTGTGCGCAACATCATCCGCATGAGCGGCGTCAACAAGCCGATGAAGCGGCTTTGGCTGTCGTCCTTGACCCCGAAGGCGATTGAGGAAGGGTTTTGCCGTTTGCTTGATGAGCAGACGACGCGCCCGCTCTATGAGGAAGCGTACGCCCGCGCCTGCGCGGATTGGCTCGTCGGCATGAACGCCTCGCGCGTGTACAGCCTATTGCTGAAAGAGCGCGGGATGAATGATGTGTTTTCCGTCGGACGCGTGCAGACGCCGACATTGGCGCTGATCGTCCGGCGTGAGCGGGAAATTGAGCAGTTCCGCCCTGAACCGTTTTGGGAAGTCGTCGCTTCGTTTGTCATCGGCGATAAGCGCTATGAAGGAAAATGGACGGATGAAAACGGCCAAACGCGTCTCAAGGACGAGGAGATGGCGAAAAAGATCGCTGCCTTTTGCCAAGGAAAACGAGCGGAAGTCGCCGACGTCCGCACGGAGCGGAAAACGTATCAGCCGCCCCTGTTGTTCAACTTATCGACGCTGCAGGCGACAGCGAACAAGCTGTACCGCTTCTCGCCGAAAAAGACGCTTGATGTGCTGCAATCGCTCTACCAAAAAGGGATCGTTTCGTATCCTCGTTCCGATTCGATGCATGTGACGAAAGGGGAAGCGGAAACGTTCCCTGCCATTTTACAAAAATTGTCATCGTTTCCAGCGTACGCTTCTTATTTTCCGCTGCCGCAGCCGTCGATTTTACAGAATAAACGTTATGTAAACGAGAAAAAAGTCACCGACCACTACGCGATCATCCCGACTGAACAAGTTGTTGCCCCGGAGAAGCTGTCGGACGACGAGCGGAAGGTGTATGATTTGGTCGTCCGCCGCTTGATTGCCGCCCACCACCGGGCGGCGGTCATCGATTATACGACCGTCACGACGCTCGTTGACGGTCGGGCTCGCTTCGTTTCGAAAGGAAGGCAGGTCGTCGAGGAAGGATGGCGCGCGGTCATCCGCCCGCATGAGGAGGAGAAAGATGCTGCGCTGCCTCCCCTTGAGCGAGGGGAGGCGGGGAAAGCGGCCGCTGTAAAGGTGAAAGAAGGGAAGACCGAGCCGCCGAAACGGTATACAGAAGGCGAACTCATCACCTTGATGAAAACGGCGGGAAAATTTTTGGACGATGAGGAACTGGAAAAAGTGCTCGCCAAAACGGAAGGGCTGGGCACGGAAGCAACAAGGGCGGCGATCATTACCATGCTGAAAGAGCGGAAGTATATTGAAGTGAAAAAGAACCTCGTGTACGCGACCGACAAGGCGAAAGTGTTGATCGAGGCGCTTGGCGGCACGATTCTCGCCTCGCCGGAAATGACGGCGAAATGGGAGCAGCGCTTAAGCGAAATCGGTGAAGGGAGCGCCTCTCCCGCTGCTTTTATGGAACAGGTGAAAAAGTTGGCGCAAAAAGTGGTCGCTGACGCCATCGCCGCTGCGCCGAATTGGAATTTCAGAGGGGTTGACACCGCCTCGATCCAACGGACAAGGAAGAAAAAAACGATGGGCGAGAAGCTTGGACCGTGCCCGCTTTGCCGCGGGACCGTCGTCGACAAAGGAACGTTGTACGGTTGCGACCAGTACGCGAAAACAAAATGCCCGTTTACGATCTCCAAACGCATTCTCGGCAAGTCGATTTCGGCGGCGAATGTGAAAAAGCTGCTGGCGCAAGGGAAAACAAATGTCATAAAAGGGTTTAAAAAAGGCGGGAAAACGTTTGACGCCATACTCGTTTGGGATGAAAACGAGAAGAAATTGTCGTTTCAGTTTCCGAAGCGGTGACGAAGGCAACAGGCGTTGGGGACGGGAGGCTTGGCGAAAAGGCGGACCGATGGCGGCCCGCCGATCTGGCCTCCTTTTTCTCAAATGATACACCGAATCGGGTCAAATGGGAACGATTTTCGTTTTTATTAACCATAATAACATTATGTAAACAATAAGTTCCCCCTGGCTCCCTGAAGGTGGGTCAATGACGGGGCAAACGACGGCAGGCAGCCATGCGATCCGGGCGGTCAGGATAGTCGGTGAACACACCGTCAACCCCCATGGCGCATAGGCGAGCGAGATCGTGTGGTTCATTGACGGTATAGACGTGAACCATGAGCCCGCGGCCATGGGCGGCGCGCACCCACTCTTCGGTGACGACTGAGAGCGGCAAGCCGATGCCATCGGCATAGACGGCGATTTGTTGCAGCAGCTCGTCGCGGCCGCTGTGCGCTTCCTTTTCGCCGACCAATTGAATGAGCCGAATGCCGCGCGGGATGAGCGGCCGGAGCGCTTGCAAGCTTTCCGGGTGGAACGATTGAAACATGACGCGGCGCTGTTGCAGGAATCCGTGTTTTTTCAATAGATGGACGACCGCCTCTTCGATGCCGGGCTGTTTCGTTTCGATGTACAACGGGGCTTCCACACGCTCCGCTTTCAGCATCTGAATCACCTCATCAAGCGTCGGGATGCGCTGGCCGGCAAAGCGTGGATGAAACCACGAACCGGCATCCAGCCGCCTCAGTTCAGCGAACGAAAAATCATTTACCCGCCACGGAGCACGGCGCGGGTAGACCGTTTCGGCATTTGTCGTCCGGGCGAGCGTCGCATCATGCAGGGCAACGAGCTTCCCGTCTTTGGCTGCGCGCACATCGACTTCGATATAGTCCGCCTGCATGCGGGCGGCGAGGCGGTAGGACGCGAGCGTATGCTCCGGCGCGTGTCCGGACGCGCCGCGGTGGGCGATGACGGCGGTTTTCGGCTGGCTGGATGGCTGACAGGAAGCCACGGCCGCTGAGACGATCGGCAGCGATAACCAAAACAATGCGCAAAGATAGAAGCGAAAAACCGTGATCGGGCGCATATACATCTCTCCCCTTCCAGTATCATATCGGAAAAACAAGTGCGAGAGAAAACGAGGGGATATAGCAGGGAAAGGATGTTTGTACCGATAGTGTCGCACATCAAACAAAGGGATATTCAGTTTGATGCATAACGTGCACCATCATGCCGCATACTGTAAACGACAACAAAACGTTGGGCTATAGCCAAGCGGTAAGGCAACGGACTTTGACTCCGTGATGCGCTGGTTCGAATCCAGCTAGCCCAGCTGAACGTCTGGTCAAACCGGAGGGGCTTTGGGCCGGTGAAAACGGTCTCCGCCATATATCGGCGCGGGGCCGTTTTTTATGGTTTCAATGCGGGCGGTAGAATACATCGAAGCGATTAACAGCCACACAATGGTTTGGTTCACATCGTCGCGTTCGTGTCAGTCGTTCGAATGAAAGATCGTCGACAAAAAACTGCTGAGGCAGAAGGATTTTGGCGAATGACGGCGAATGCAAAACATGAAAGGGGAGAGCGACAATGAAAACAGCCGATTTATGCGATCAATTTTTAGACGAGTTGCAAGTATGCGAGTTGCCGTTTCAATCGTACGGCGGAAAACGGATGTTTTTTGGGCCGATCGCGACGGTCGACGTGTTTGAGGACAACGTTCTTGTCCGCGAAGCGCTCGAGACGGTGCCGCCGGGGACGGTGCTCGTGGTCGATGGAAAAGGCTCGCGCCGCGTCGCGCTATTAGGCGACCGGTTGGCGCAAATCGCCTGCGACCGGGGGCTTGCCGGCGTCATCATCCACGGCTGCATCCGCGATTCGGCGGAAATCGGCCGCATGCCGCTTGGGGTCATGGCGATCGGCACATGCCCAGTGAAAAGCAAAAAAGAGGGAAAAGGCGCCCGCGACGTTGTGCTTGAGTTCGGCGGCGTCCGCTGGGAACCGGGCGCATACGTGTACGCCGATGCCGACGGCGTTGTCGTTGCTCGTGAAAATGTGCGTCTAAAAAGCGATTGATGGTTGTCATATTTTACGAAGGCGTTTCGATGTTTGGACGGTGATATAACGGATACAAAGAACAAGTTGAGGTGATAGAGATGAAATGGCAGGAAGTGCGTTCGTTGTATCCAAACCAGTTTGTGAAAGTACAGGCATTGAAGTCCTACTTACAGGAGGACCAAGAAATTATTGAAGAAGTGGATGTTATTGGAACTGTTTCGAATGAGGATGCAACTCGAGAGTTGTTGCAATCAAAAGGGAATCAGCTTGTTTATCACACGAGCCACAAGGAAATTGTTTTAAAAGTTCGGAAAGCGATTGGCCTGAGAGGGAAATTTCATTATGCAGATTGAATATCGTGAAGGATTGCTGTTTACATCGATCGAAATCGTTTATCAAGGAAGGTCTAAGTTGATTCATAATATGGTGATTGATACTGGTGCGGCGAAAACAGTGATTTCTCAAAATGCAGTAGAGGATATTCATTTGCGGGTAGAGCCGGGCGATCGTATTGTGGCTTATTATGGAATCGGTGGGAAAGAGTACGCGTTTACAAAAAAATTAGACTGTATTCAGTTAGATTCTTTCCAACTAAGAGAGTATGAGATTGATTTTAGCGGGATGGACTATGAGGGGATTAACGGTTTGTTAGGACTGGACATATTGCTGGACGCTGGATTTGTCTTAGACCTAGACAAGTTGGAGATGTATCGTTCTGGTTGAAATGGAGCGCCCGCTCGAAAGCAAAAAAGAGGGAAAAGGCTCACGCGACGTTGCGCTCGAGTTTGGCGGCGTCCGCTGGGAGCCGGGGGCATACGTGTACGCCGATGCCGACGGTGTTGTCGTCGCCCGCGAAGATTTGTCGGCAAAAAACGGTTGACGGCCGCCGTCAAGTTGTACTACGATGAAAACGGATGCTTGTTCCATGACAAGATCAATAGGCGAGAAACAAACAAGGTGCCTAAGCCTGCTTTAGGGTTTGGGTGAAAAGGGAAGCCCGGTGAAAATCCGGCACGGTGCCCGCCACTGTGATGGGGAGCTTTGCGGCAGCAAGTCACTGAAGGATGCTTCGGGAAGACGCCGCCAAGCGATGATCCTAAGTCAGGAGACCTGCCTTGTTTGGATCGGACGGATGCCTACGGGACTATAGGCAGACGTGCGGGAGAATGATGGCTGCATTGGGCCTGTTTGGGCCGTTTACGGCTTTCGTATACATTTTTCTGCACCTCTGCTGTAGAGGTGCTTTTTCTTTTGCCGAAAACCTGCCCGTCTGTCTGCGTCTAAATTCTATCATTCTAGCCAAAAAGGGGGGATTCGGTGGCGACATGGGATTTGCGGGGAATGAAGCATCATGTGCTCATTTGCAACGGAGGGACGTGCCTCCGCCATGGCGGGGATGACGTGACAATGGCGGTGCGCGAGGAGATCGCCCGCCTCGGGCTTGACGATGCTGTCCATACAACAAGGACGCGCTGCAACGGACGCTGTCAAGACGCGTGTGTGATGATCGTCTATCCGCAAGGCGTCTGGTATCGACAGATGACGCCGGAGCGGGCGAAGGAGGTTGTGCGCGCTCATTTGGATGAGGGGCTGCCTCTTTTGAAATGGGCGACGTATGAATATGAAGACGAATTGGTGTTGACGCCAGCCGGCGAACGGGAGGCGCCAAGCGGAAAACGAAAAACCGAACATGGCGTGAAAGGAGTGAAGGGATAAATGAAGAGAGCGGTTCGATGGAGCGGAATGGCGGCTTTATTCACTGCTTATTTTTGGTTGACGAATGAAAATGAAGCGTATGCCATGCACATTATGGAAGGATTTTTGCCTGTCAAATGGGCGCTGTTTTGGTGGCTGCTGTTTTTGCCGTTCTTTGTGTTCGGATTGCGGCGGCTTGTGCATACGCTGAAGCAGCACCCCGAACATAAGCTTCTGATGGCGTTAGCTGGTGCGTTTACGTTTGTATTGTCGGCGCTGAAAATTCCATCCGTCACCGGCAGCAGCTCGCATCCGACCGGGATCGGCTTCGGCTCGGTTTTGTTTGGACCGTGGGTGATGGTGGTGATCGGTACAGTCGTTCTTCTCTTTCAAGCGCTGCTTCTTGCCCACGGAGGGTTGACGACGCTTGGGGCCAATGCCATGTCGATGGCGATCGTCGGCCCGTTCGTCGCGTACGGAGTGTATCAACTGTGCCGAAAAGGGGCGGTATCCAATCGAGCGGCTTTGTTTCTTGCCGCTTGTTTGTCTGACTTGGCCACATATGTGATGACGTCCCTGCAGCTTGCCTTGGCGTTTCCGTCTCCTGATGGGGGAGTCATCGCTTCGTTTTTGAAATTCGCCGGCATTTTTGCCATTACTCAAGTGCCGTTGGCGGTGACGGAAGGCATCATAACGGTGATCGTCTGGAACTGGCTTTCCTCCTATCAAGCTTCTCCGCTGTTTCAAAAGGAAAAGGAGGCATAATGGGATGAAGAAAAATGGCTTGCTCGTGTTGTTGGCTGCTTTGCTTGTCATCATTCCGCTTTGGTGGGCGCGCGGATCGGAATTCGGCGGAACGGACGATCAAGCAGAAAAAGCTATTCAAACGCTCAACCCGCACTATCGTCCTTGGTTTGAGTCGATCTTCACCCCTCCAGGCGGCGAAGTCGAAACGCTTTTGTTCTCGCTGCAAGCCGCGCTTGGCGCCGGCGTGATCGGCTACGTCATCGGGTTGTACAAAGGGCGTTCGGAGCGGAAAAACAGCCATGATTCGCGAGTTTGACCGTTGGACGTATGACAACCGGCTGCGGGCATGGCGGGCGGAGTGGAAGCTGATCGTGGCGTTTGTTATGCTTGCCGTTGTCATGATGGGCGGCTGGCGCGAACAATGGCTTGTGCTCATCGGAATGGCGTATTGGATTGTCGCTCGCGCACGAGTGCCGTTTGCGGTGTATGGAAAAGCGATGCTCGCTGCCTCCGTTTTTTTAGGGCTCAGCCTGCTGACGCTCGTTGTGTCCGTGTCGGTTCCTTTTCAAATAACCTTGATCAGTAACCAGCTGAAGCCGGCTGCGGAGCTCGCCGTTCGCTCCCTTGCCGCTTGGTCGTGCTTGTTTTTCCTTCTCATTACGACGCCGGCGCCGGACTTGATTGCGGTGCTGAGGCGAATGCGGCTGCCGGCGGCGCTCGTGGAACTTTGCTTTCTTATGTATCGCTTTATCTTTTTGCTCGAGCAGGCGGCCGCAGAGCTAATGCTGGCGCTGCGGGCCCGCAGCGGAGGAACGCATTGGCGGCATGGCGGGATGCTGATGTACCAACTGTGGGTGAAAACGTGGCAGTCGTATGAAGCGTTCAGCCGTTCGCTTGCGGCGCGTGGAGGCGTCGCGTCGGCCGGGCATACGCATCAGCGGGAAAAAGCGCATGTGCCTCTTGTCGATGTTGCGGCCGGCATCATCATGGCTTTGCTGCTTGGGTGGGCATGGTGGAAAGGGTGAAAACGTTGCTGCTGCGGATGGAACGAGTGAAATACGCTTATCAAGCAGAACGGTATGTGCTGAATGGGATTGATTGGGAAATTCCAGAGCGAAAAAAATGCGCCTTGATCGGGCCAAACGGCTGCGGCAAAACGACGTTGTTTCTTCATTTGAACGGGCTGCTGCGGGCGCAGGAAGGAGCGGTGTATTGGAAAGGGCGCAACATGTACGAACGCGGCGCCGATTGGGCGCAATGGCGGCGTGAAGTCGGCATCGTCTTCCAAAACCCGGAGCACCAAATCCTCGCCCCGCTCGTGCGTGATGAATTGGCGATCAGCTTAGTCCATGCCGGAATCGATCGAGAAAAAATGAGGGAGGCGCTTGCCGCGATTACGGCGGAATACCACCTTCAATCTTGGCTGGACCGCCCGACCCATCAATTCAGTCTCGGACAGAAAAAATGGCTGACGCTCTGCTGTACGATGGCGGCCAAGCCGGACTTGCTCGTATTGGACGAACCGACCGCCTATTTGGATCAGCATCAGACAAAGCAGTTTCTCAAACAAATTGACGCCATTCACCAGGCGGGGACGACTGTGTTGATCGCCACCCATGACATGGATTTCGTCTGGCAGTGGGCGGATGTCGTCGCGGTCATGCACGAAGGACGGATCGTGATGCAAGGGGCGCCCGAAGACGTATTCGCCGACCGCCAGCGGCTGTTGGACATTCGCTTGGATGTTCCGCTGTTCGTGCGGCTTTGGCAAGCATGGCGGCCAGAGGAAAAGATCGTCCCCCGATGTGTTGCGCCGTGAAAGGGACATGAGCGGCGAATGGAGTGTGAAAAATGGGTGCTAGTCGGCAAAAGGAGGGATCATGATGAGCGGCAAATTGCTCATTGTCGGCTTCGGCCCGGGAAGCGTCGACCAAATGACGAAACGGGCTCGGGAAGCGATTGAAGAAAGCGACGTCATCATCGGCTACAAAACGTACATCGAACTTGTGCGCGATCTCATTGCTGGAAAAGAGATCATTAGCACGGGCATGACCGAAGAAGTGAGCCGCGCCCAAGCGGCGGTGAAGTGGGCCGAGCGCGGCAAAACGGTCGCCGTCATTTCAAGCGGCGACGCCGGGTTGTACGGCATGGCGGGGCTCGTGTATGAAGTGTTGATCGAAAAAGGGTGGACGAAAGCGAGTCCGATTGAAGTCGAAGTCATCCCCGGCATTTCCGCCATTCATTCGTGCGCTGCATTGCTTGGGGCGCCGATTATGCACGATGCGTGTACGATCAGCTTGAGCGACCATTTGACGCCGTGGGAGCTGATTGAAAAGCGGATTGACGCCGCGGCGGCGGCCGATTTTGTCATCGCGCTGTACAACCCGAAAAGCGGGCGGCGCACTCGGCAGATTGTGGAGGCGCAGCGCATCCTGCTTCGCCACCGGTCTCCGGAGACCCCGGTCGGTCTGGTAAAAAGCGCGTATCGCGAGCGTCAGCATATTGTCCTCACCGACTTGGCGCATATGCTGGACCATGAAATCGGTATGTTGACGACGGTCATTATCGGCAACTCGACGACTTTTGTTTACGATGGGCTCATGATCACGCCGCGCGGCTACCAGCGCAAATACCAGTTGACCGCCGCCGTCCAGCCGCTCAAGCCGCATGAGCGGCTGCGCAAAGAGGCGGAGCCGTGGGCGCTCGACCAGACGAAGCCGCTGAGAGAGCCGGACGAAGAAAACGGAGAAGCGTTTCGGCCGTTTGCCGCGGCTGCCTCCGCTTTCGGCGACGAGAAAGACCGCGGTTTGGCCGCCGTGGCGGTTTTGCCGCCGGCTGTGGACGCGGCCGCGAAGGAAGCTGGATTGGCGCCGGCAGCTTCCGCTTTTCCGCTGCCGGAGGAGCCATTCGTCCAAACGGAAAACCGGCCGTCATCCGCTCTGTTGCATCGGGTGAGAGAAACAGCGGAGGACGCGCTTGCAGCATTGGAAAGAAGAACGACAAAGAAGGCGTCCGCCGTGCTGTTCGAAGCGGCAGTGAGCCCAGGGGTGGCCAACAAGCAGTTCACTCCGGAACAGCTCATCGCGCTCGCCGAAGCGGTCGGACCGGACGGGAAAATGACGTACACGCCGGATCATTATATCAAAATCGAGCGGGTGACAGAGGATCCAAAAGGGCTTGTCGATCGGCTCGCTGCTGTCGGACTGATGGTGATGCCGGTTGGTGATGTGCTGACGGTGAAGGCATGCGACTTTTGCGATGGAGAGAAAAAAGACGCGATTCCATATGCCGAGGAATTGGCGCGGCGATTTGGGGGCATGGCGCTGCCGAAAGAGTTGAAGCTTGGCATCAACGGCTGCGGCATGGCATGCTACGGCGCGGTGCGCGAAGACATCGGGCTTGTGTACCGGAAAGGGAAATTTGACTTGTTTTTAGGCGGGAAAACGGTCGGCCGCAACGCCCATCCTGGCCAGTTCGTTGCGGAAGGCATCCCGCCGGAAGAGATGGTGGCCATTGTGGCGGACATCATTGAACAGTACAAAGAACATGCTCATCCGAACGAACGATTTCATAAGTTTTTTGCCCGCGTGAAACAAATCGGCCGCTTTTCGTACGAGGAGGCCAAGACGGCGGCGAAGATCGAAACGCCGGCATGCGGTGAGTAACCTTGGATGGAGCGATATAAAAGAGAGGAGAGCGAATATGAGAGCCATTTTGTTTGTCGGCCATGGAAGCCGCGACCCGGAAGGAAATGAGCAAGTACAGCAGTTTGTCGACCGCCTGCGGCCGCGTCTTTCTGCTTCTTTCCATGTTGAAACGAGTTTTCTAGAGTTTGGCCGTCCGTCGATCAGCGAAGGAATCGAGCGGTGCGTTGAGGCCGGAGCGGCGGAAGTGGCGGTCATTCCGCTCATTTTATTGCCGGCTGGGCATTCGAAGCTGCACATCCCGGCGGAAATCGATGAGGCGAAAGCGCGCTATCCGCACATCATGTTTCGATATGGACGGCCGATCGGCGTTCATGAGCAGACGTTCGCGATTTTGCGCGAGCGTCTGCAAGAAATCGGCGAGCGGCCGGAAGAGCCAGACGACGGCACAGCGGTCATTTTGCTCGGCCGCGGCGGGAGCGACCCGGACGCGAACAGCGACTTGTATAAAATCGCCCGCTTGTTTTGGGAACAAACGGGCTATGCGCTCATCGAGCCGGCGTTTATGGGGGTGACGACGCCGTCGCTTGATGACGCCGTCCGCCGCTGTCTCATGCTTGGGGCGAAGCGGATCGTCGTTTTGCCGTATTTTTTGTTCACCGGTGTGCTCATCAAGCGGCTTGAACGGCAAGTGGCGCAATACCGCCTCGATCACCCGCACGTCTCATTTGCGCTGGCCGATTATGTCGGCTTTCATCCGAAACTGATCGATATCGTGCTTGACCGCCTGCAAGAAGTGCTCGATCAAACGGTGGCGATGAACTGCGATGTCTGTCAATACCGGCTGCACGTTTCTCACCATCATCATCACCATCATCACTAAAAAACAAAAAGGGGGAGCGCTGATGATTTTGATGTTGGCAGGGACGAGCGATGCCCGCGAATTGGCGGTGATGATCCAACAAGCTGGCTATTCGGTCACGGCGACGGTCGTCACCGATCACGCGGCCGAACAGCTTCGGTCATCCGGCATTCGCGCCTATGTCGGCCGCTTGGATGCGTCCCAGCTTGCCGAGCTGGCCAAAGCCGAGGGAGCCAAAGCGATTGTCGATGCGAGCCATCCATTTGCGGAGGAGGCGTCGAAAAACGCCATGCAAGCGTCGGCCGTTGCCGAATTGCCGTACATCCGCTATGAGCGGCAGGCGTCTTCGCTTTCATCCGAGAAGGTGACGTTTGTCGATAGCTATGAAGAAGCCGCCGAGCTGGCGGCGGAAAAAGGCGGCGTCGTGATGCTGACGACCGGCAGCAAAACGATCGACATTTTCGCCGCCAAGCTGCTCGGGCGCCCGGACGTCAAGGTGATTGCGCGGATGCTGCCGCGGAAAGACAATCTCGACAAATGCGAGCGGCTTGGGTTTTCCCAAGAGCAGATCGTCATGATGCAAGGGCCGTTTACGAAAGAGCTCGATCGGGCGCTATACCGCCATTTTGGCGTCACGGTCGTCGTCACGAAAGAAAGCGGCAAGGTCGGGTTTGTCGATGAGAAAATCGCTGCCGCCGAGGAGCTCGGCATCGATGTCATCGTCATCCGCCGCCCACGGTTGTCATACGGCATCGTGCATCACGATTTTGCCGGCGTGCTTGAGTCGTTGAAGCAGCATGCCCCGCTTCCGACGGCGTAAACGGATGGACATTCCTCCATGCCGCTGGGTAAAGCGCACACGTAGTGTCAAACAAAATAGATTTGGCTAGCGGGAGTTCCCTGAACATCAAGCGAAAAAAGGAGCGAGTGAAAGATGGAGTTTCATACCACGTTTCGTCCGGCCACCGTCCAGCCGGAACAAATTGAAGCGCGAAGTTTTCAAATCATTGATGAAGAGATCGGCGAGCATTCGTTTACGGAAGAACAATATCGAATCGTTCAGCGCGTCATCCATGCATCGGCTGATTTTGAGCTGGGCAAAAGCCTCATTTTCCACCCGGATGCGATCCGCTCAGGCATTGACGCCATTCGCAGCGGCAAGCTCGTCGTCGCCGATGTGCAAATGGTGCAAGCCGGCGTCAATCAAGCGCGGCTTGCGAAGTTCGGCAGCGCGGTGCGCGTCTATATTTCTGATGAAGACGTGATCGCTGAAGCGAAACGGTTGAATACGACGAGGGCGATTGTGGCGATGCGCAAAGCGGTGAAAGAAGCGGAAGGCGGCATTTTTGCCATCGGCAACGCTCCGACAGCGTTATTGGAGCTCATTCGCCTCATCAAAGAAGGAGAGGCGCGGCCGGGATTGGTGATCGGCTTGCCGGTCGGATTCGTCTCGGCGGCGGAATCGAAAGAAGAATTGGCGAAGCTCGATGTGCCGTTCATCACCAACCGCGGCCGCAAAGGAGGAAGCACCGTGACTGTCGCCGCCTTGAATGCTTTATCGCTGCTCGCCGAGCGAGCGTGACGAACGATGGAAACAAAAAAAACGCTGCGTGAAGGATATACGACCGGATCGTGCGCGGCAGCGGCCACGAAAGCCGCGCTCACAGCCCTCATCACTGGCCAAGTGCAGACAGACGCGACGATTCGCCTTCCGATCGGGCGGGTCGTCACCTTTTCACTTGCCTCTTGTTCGTTCGAAGGCGAAACGGCGACTGCAGCTGTGGTGAAAGACGGCGGCGATGATCCGGATGCGACGCACGGTGCGCTCATCGTTTCCACTGTCTCATGGGCCTCGTCGCCGGGCGTTCATATTGACGGCGGGGAAGGGGTCGGACGTGTCACGAAACCCGGCTTGCCGGTGCCGGTCGGGGAAGCCGCGATCAATCCAGTGCCGCGGCAAATGATCCGCGAAGCAGTCAACGAAGTATTGGCGCAATACGGTTTACATCGCGGGGTGAACGTTGTCATTTCCGTGCCCGGCGGCGAGGAAATCGCCAAAAAAACGTTGAATCCGAGGCTTGGCATTATGGGCGGCATTTCGATTTTAGGAACGCGGGGCATCGTCGTTCCGTTCTCGACCGCCGCCTACCGGGCGAGCATCGTGCAGGCGCTTCAAGTGGCGAAAGCGAACGGCTGCCGCCATGTTGTCATCACGACCGGGGGGCGGAGCGAGAAATACGCCATGCAAGAATATCCGCATTTGCCGGAAGAAGCGTTTATCGAAATGGGCGATTTTGTCGGCTTTACGCTGAAACAATGCAAACGGCTTGGCATCGAGATGGTGTCGATGGTCGGGATGATGGGGAAATTTTCGAAAGTCGCTCAAGGAGTGATGATGGTGCACTCGAAAAGCGCCCCGGTCGACTTTGGCTTTTTGGCTGCCATCGCCGAGCAGGCAGGTGCTTGTCCAGAACTGGTGGCTGCGGTGCGCGGCGCGAATACGGCGGCGCAAGTGGGCGACATGATGCAAGAGGCTGGTTGCACGAAGTTTTTCGAGCTGTTGTGCGAAGCGTGCTGCCAGGCGGCGCTTCACGAAGTGGGAGGCGGTCTGACGGTGGCGACGTCCATTTACACAATGAACGGACAACGATTAGGAAAGGCGGTGCAGACCGATGGGGACGATGAAGTTGATCGGTGTCGGTGCTGATGGGCAAGCAAGTCTTCCGGAGCTGTATCGACGCTGGATTGATGAAAGCGAGCTGCTTGTCGGCGGCGAACGGCAGCTGGCGATGTTTCCTGAATACAAAGGAGAAACGATGGTCATCCGCCGCGGACTGGCGGAGCTGGTGGAGCGGCTCCGCCATGAGACGCGCAACACGGTCGTGCTTGCTTCCGGCGATCCGCTCTTTTACGGCATCGGCAGCTATTTGGCCGGCAAATTGCCGATCGACGTGTATCCCGCCGTCAGCTCGGTGCAATGGGCGTTTGCGAAAATGGGCGAGTCCTGGCAAGACGCGGCGTTTGTCAGCGTCCATGGCCGGCCGCTCACCGGCTTGGCTCAGCGGATCGACGGGCGGCGCAAAGTCGCCATCTTAACCGATGCGACGAACTCGCCGGCCGCCATCGCCCGCTATTTGCTCGAGTACGGCATGACGGAATATGAGGCGTTTGTCGGCGAGGAGCTCGGCGGGCCGAACGAGCGATGCCGGTTTTTCAAGCTAGAAGAAATGGCAGAAACCGAGTTTCTTCCATTAAATATAGTCATTTTGCGGCAAACCGCTCCCGGTCCGGTTTGGCCGCTCGGCATTGACGATGATGAATTTTTCCAACGCAAGCCGGACAAAGGGCTGATTACAAAGAAAGAAATTCGCGTCTTAAGCGTAAGCGCCTTGCGCTTGCGCCCGGACAGCGTCGTCTGGGACATTGGGACGTGCACCGGTTCGGTCGCGATTGAAGCGGCGAAAATCGCCCGCGACGGGGCGGTGTTTGCGATTGAAAAAAATAAATGCGACCTCGAGATTTGCCGGCAAAACTTGCGCAAATTCCGCGTTGACATCACGCTTGTGCACGGCAGGGCGCCCGATCGTCTCGATGAGTTTGCCGACCCGGATGCCATCTTTATCGGCGGCACGTCAGGCGCGATGTCGCCGTTGTTGGACGTCTGTTCAAAACGGCTGAAGAAAAATGGACGCATCGTGATCAACGCGGCAACGGTTGAGACGCTTGCTGAAGCGGGCCGCGAGCTCGGCGAACGCGGGTTTCATGTGGACATCACGCTCGCGCAAGTGTCGCGAAGCAAGCCCATTTTAGAGTTGACGCGCTTTGAGGCGCTCAATCCGGTGTATATCATGACAGCCAAGCGGGAGGGAGACGAATGACCGGCACGTTGTACGGCATCGGTGTTGGCCCGGGCGATCCGGAGCTCATGACGGTGAAAGCATACCGCCGCCTAAAAGAAGTGGATGTCATCGCCTATCCAAAAAAAGGGCGGCAAAGCAAAAGCTATGCGGAACAAATTGTTGATGCGTATTTTGCGCCAGAGGAAAAACGGCGGCTCGGCCTGCATTTTCCGATGACAAAAGACCGAGCCGTGCTTGAGCCGAAGTGGAACGAGGCGGCGGACGCCATTTGGGCGGAGCTGTCGGCCGGGCGCGATGTCGCGTTTGTGACCGAAGGCGATCCGCTGTTGTACAGCACGTTCATTCATTTGATGCACGTGATGGAGCACCGCTATCCGGAAGCGCCGATTGAAGTCGTCCCCGGCGTCAGTTCGGCCAACGCTGCTGCCGCTAGGCTTCGTCTGCCGCTGGCGGATGGTGATGAAACTGTGGCGATCGTGCCCGCCCGCGACGATGTTGAGGCGATGAAAGCGGCGCTTCTTCGTCACGATTGCGTTGTCTTTTTTAAAGTGGCGAAAGTGATCGATTTGCTGGTTCGTCTGTTGCGGGAACTCGATTTGCTTCATCGCGCCGCTGTTGTGACGAAAGTGACGTCCGGCGAGGAAGTCGTGTGGAAGGTCGAGGAGCTCGACGGAGCGGAGCTCGAATATTTGACATTGATGGTGGTGAGAAAGTGAAGCTGTATATCGTAGGAGCGGGGCCGGGAGCGCCGGATTTGATCACGGTTCGCGGCGCCGAGCTTCTCGCTGCTGCCGACGCCATTTTTTACACAGACTCGCTAGTGAGCGCGGAATTGATCGAGCGCTACCGGAAGCCGGATGCTGACGTTTTCCATACTGCCGGCATGCATTTAGAAGAAATGGTCGCGGCAATGGCGGAGCAAGTGAAACAAGGACGGCTTGTCGTGCGCGTCCATACCGGTGATCCATCGATTTACGGGGCGACGCTTGAGCAAATCGCCTTGTTGAAAGAAGAAGGAATTGAAGTGGAAATCGTCCCCGGCGTCAGTTCGGCGTTTGCCGCCGCGGCCGCCGTGCAGGCGGAGCTCACCGTTCCGGAATTGACGCAGACGGTCATTTTCACCCGCGCCGAGGGGCGGACGCCGATGCCGCCGCGTGAGAAATTGCAGGAGCTGGCGCAGCATCATTGCACGCTCGTTCTTTTTTTAAGCGCGACGCTTGCCAAAAAAGTAAGCGCGGCGCTCCTTGAAGCGGGCTGGAGCGGTGATACGCCTGTCGCGATCGTCTATAAGGCGACATGGCCGGATGAAGTCGTGATTCGTTCCACCGTTGCCACAATGGCTGACGATATGCGGCGCCATGGTGTGACGAAACACGCGATCATGTTGGCCGGTTGGGCGCTCGATCCCCATATTCATGAGCGCGGCTACCGTTCGAAGCTGTACGACCGCACGTTTACGCACGGATATCGAAAGGGGGAGAAGTAAGGTGGGGGCTGCTGCCGCGAACAACAAAAGACACGGCGCCTATGCTGTCGTGGCCATTACGAAACACGGGGTCGAGATCGCCCGACGCCTTGGCGGCGCTCTTGCGGGAGCGGACGTTTATTATACGGATAAATTCGCCCGCGGCGATGAAGCCAAGCACGGGATCCGCTTGTTTTCCGGCAACGTCAGAGCGCTGTTGCCGGAGTTGTTCGCCCGCTATGACGGACTCATTTGCATCATTTCGCTCGGCGCTGTCGTGCGGGTGATCGCTCCGCTGTTAAAAGACAAAAAGACCGATCCTGCGGTCGTGGTGATCGATGATAAGGCTGAACATGTGATTAGTGTTCTTTCCGGCCATTTGGGCGGAGCGAACGAACTGACGCGGCGCGTCGCCGCCATTTTAGGCGCCCGACCGGTCATTACGACCGCTTCTGACGTGCAGCAGACAATCGCCGTCGATCTGTTCGGTCGCCAGTTCGGCTGGGAATGGGAATCAGCTGACAAGCTGACACCAGTGAGCGCCGCGGTCGTGAACGAAGAGCCGGTCGCGATCGTGCAAGAGTCGGGGGAAACCGGCTGGTGGCCGGAAGGGCGGCCGTTGCCCAAAAACATTGCCGTGTACGACTCGATCGCGGAAGCGCTCGCTGCCCGCCCGGCGGCCGCGCTTGTGGTCACTCATCGCCTGCTTGCACCGGAAGAAGAGGCCATTTTGCAAAACGGCGTTTTGTATCGCCCGAAAGTAATCGCGCTTGGCATCGGCTGCAACCGCGGCACATCGGCTGACGAAATCGAAGCGGTCATCCATGAGACGCTCAATGAGCTGCGCTTTTCGATGAAAAGCGTCAAAGCGGTGTGCACCATTGATTTGAAAAAGGATGAACAAGGACTTTTGGAGGTAGTCAACAAATATAGATGGGAATTGGTTGCGTATACGCCAGAAGAGCTGAACACGGTGCCGATCGAAGCGCCGTCGGAAACGGTGTACCGCTACACCGGCGCGTATGGGGTGAGCGAGCCCGCGGCGAAATTGTACAGCGGGGCCGATCGGCTGGCGCTGGTGAAAAAGAAGTCCGGCAATGTGACGATTTCCGTGGCGCTCATCGATCATCAAAAGAAAGCGACCATGCAGGGAAAGGGGAAAGAGGCATGCGACGGCTTGTCATCGCCGCACCGGGAAGCGGCGCCGGCAAAACGACCGTGACGCTTGGGTTGATGGCGGCCATGAGGCAGCAAGGATATACGGTGCAAGGGTTTAAATGCGGTCCGGACTACATCGACCCGACTTACCATACGGCTGTGACCGGCCGGCCGGCGCGCAACTTGGACAGTTGGATGATGGGAAGCGAAGCGGTCAAAACGGTGCTCGCCAACGGTTGTCAAGGGGCTGATATCGCCATCATCGAGGGGGTGATGGGGCTGTTTGACGGGAAACAGCCGCTTTCTGACGAGGGGTCGACGGCTGAAATCGCCGTGTTGACCGAAAGCCCGGTGCTGCTTGTCGTCGATTGTTCCGGAATGGCCCGCAGCGCCGCCGCCATCGTCCATGGGTTTCAAACGTTTCGCCCCGATGTGCGCCTCGCCGGCGTATTTGCCAACCGCGTCGGCAGCGAAGGGCATTTTCGGCTTGTCAAAGCGGCCATCGAGCAAACGTGCGGGGTGCCGGTCGTCGGGTTTCTCACGCAAGACGAAGCGTTGGCGCTGCCAGAGCGCCATTTAGGGCTCGTGCCGTCGGTGGAGCGCGGCGAACTGGATTCGTTTTTTGCCGAACTGGGGAGAAAGGTGGCGCGCACGATCGATTGGGAGACGCTCCTTTCGATTGCAGAAGCGCCAGCCCTTTGTTCTCCGGCGCCGCTCATTCGCCCTTCGCGGCCGTATCGCGTGCGCGTGGCGGTTGCCAAAGATGCCGCCTTTCATTTTTACTATCCGGAGAATCTGGAGATGCTTTCTGCCTGCGGCGCGGAGCTTGTCTACTTTTCTCCGCTCGCCGGCGAGCCGCTTCCGGATGGGGTGAACGGATTGTATATCGGCGGCGGGTTTCCGGAAGAGTTTGCCGCCGAGCTCGCCAGGCAAGCCGCGGTCAAACAGTCGATCCGCGCCGCCATTGAACAAGGGATGCCGACATTGGCCGAGTGCGGCGGATTTATGTTTCTTACCGAGCAGCTTGTTGCGACGGACGGTGCGGCCTATGAGATGGCAGGCGTCATCCCGGGGAGAGTGGTGATGAAGACGAAGCTCGCGGCGCTTGGCTACCGCGAAGTGCGCGGTCGAAATGGAAATTTTCTATTGCCGGAAGGAGAAACAGCGCGCGGGCATGAATTTCACTATTCCGTGTACGAACCGCGGGGCGAGGCGCCGTTTGCCTACGAAACGAGCGGCCGGAAAGGAACGAAGCCTGACGGTTATTTGGCGCACCGGCTTGTCGCCGGCTATGTCCATTTTCATTTCGCGTCCGCCCCGGCGATGGTTGAGCGGTGGCTCGCCGAATGCGAGAAGGTGACCATCAATGGCTAAGGCGCTGCCGATCATGTTTCAAGGCACTCATTCCGATGCCGGCAAAAGTGTCATCGCCACCGCGTTTTGCCGCATGTTCGCCCAGGACGGCTGGAAGACGGCGCCGTTCAAGTCGCAAAACATGTCGTTAAACTCCTACGTGACGCCGGACGGAAACGAAATCGGGCGGGCGCAAGGAATTCAGGCCGAAGCGGCCGGAGTGGCGGCGCGCGCCGAGATGAATCCGATTTTGATTAAGCCAAGCCGCGAGCATGAATCGCAAATCGTTGTGCTTGGCAAACCGTACGGCAATATGCAGGCGTTCGCTTACCGGAACGAGTTTTTCCACCAAGGGCTGGCCGTCATCCGTCAGTCGCTCGAAACGTTGATGAACGAGTATGACCGGATTGTCATGGAAGGAGCGGGAAGCCCGGCGGAAGTAAACTTAAACGACCGCGAGCTCGTCAACATGCGCATCGCCCGTCTCGCCAACGCCCCGGTCGTGTTGATCGGCGATATTGAGCGGGGCGGGGTGTTCGCGAGCCTCGTTGGAACGCTGTCGTTGCTTGAGCCTGAGGACCGAAAGCGGGTCATTGGGGTCATCATTAACAAGTTTCGCGGCGATGTGGCGCTGCTTAAGCCGGGGCTTGATTGGTTTGAGCAGCACACCGGCGTGCCGGTGCTTGGCGTCGTTCCCTATTTGCCTGATTTGGCGATCGATGCTGAAGATTCGCTGTCGCTTGAGCGGTTTGCTTCATCTGTCGGGGGAGAGGAAGCGATTGATGTCGCTGTCATCCGCTGTCCGAAAATCGCCAATTTCACCGACATCGACCCGCTTTTGGCCGAACCGGACTGCCGCGTCCGGTTGGTCACGCACGCCGATGAGCTTGGCGCGCCGGATGTGATCGTGCTTCCCGGCAGCAAAAACACGATCGAAGACTTGATTTATATGAAGAAAAGAGGACTCGCTTCCCGCATTGTGTCGCTTGTCAATGAAGGAAAAGCGAGAGTCGTCGGCTTATGCGGCGGCTACCAAATGCTTGGCGCCGTCATCCGCGATCCGTATGGAGTCGAGACGCCGCTCCCGGAAGTAAAAGGGCTTGGTTTGCTGCCGATTGAAACGACGCTTGAGCGGACGAAAATCACGATCCGTACGGAAGGGATGCTTACGTGGGCGGGCGAGCGGTTTTCGGTGCAAGGATACGAGATTCATATGGGCCGCTCGGCGCCGCTTCCTGGCTATGCGCCGCTTATTGAGGCGGACGGCCGCCATGAAGGGGCGAAGCACAGTGATGAGCGGGTGCTGGGCACGTACATGCACGATTTGTTTCATAACGATGCGTTCCGCACCGCGTTTTTCAACAGCATTCGCCGCCAAAAAGGAATCGCCCCTTCTGGCGTCCGACCCTTTCGCTCGCTCAAAGAAAAGGCGTTCGACCGGCTTGCCGCTCATGTCCGCCAGCACGTGGCGGTCGAGCGGATCGAACAGATGATGCGTCAATTTGGCTGTCGCGATCACAGTTGAAGTCCAACAACGGGAAGACACCAAGGCAATGGGCGTTGATTTGGGACTTCGTTATATCGCCGTTGTCAGCATTGGAACGAAATCGTTGTTTTTCAAGGGTAGCCAATGCGCTTTCATTCGCCGACGATATGCGGCTTTGCGGCGAACGTTGGGCAAAGCGAAGAAGTTCCATATGATTCGCAAAATCGGCCGTAAAGAGTCCCGCTGGATGAAGGATCGAAACCATAAAATCAGCCGTCAACTCGTCCGTTTTGCCCTCGCCAACGGTGTTGGCATGATTCGGATGGAAAAGTTGACGCGTTCCCTCAATCATAGACGAGAAAGGAGGAAGCGCCTATTCCCGCTTGATGGGGATATGGTGCGCCCATGATGAATGTTTCCATCCCACCGATCCACCGTGAAATGGTTGAACAAGCGCGTGCCTATATCGATCAATTGACCAAACCGCCCGGCAGCCTCGGCCGTCTTGAAGAAGTGGCGGCAACGCTTGCCGGCATGACCGGGGAGCTGCTTCCACGCGTCACTCCGCCCGGAGTGCTCGTGTTTGCGGCCGACCATGGCGTCACGGAAGAAGGGGTGTCTGCCTATCCGGCCGAAGTGACGGCGCAAATGGTGTACAACTTTGCCAACGGCGGAGCGGCGATCAACGCCTTCAGCCGGCAAATCGGCGCGTTGCTTCAGGTGATTGATGTCGGTGTCGCCGTGCCGATTGCTGATGAGCGCGTCATTCAGAAAAAGGTGCGCCCGGGAACGAACAATTTCGCGGAAACGGAAGCGATGACGCCGTCCGAGGCTGAACAGGCGCTTCATGTCGGTTACGAACAGGCGGCGTCCATCATTGAACAAGGCGCCCGCACGCTCATTGTCGGCGAAATGGGCATCGGCAATACGACCGCCGCGAGCGCCTTATTGGCCACGTTGACCGATGAGCCGCTTGAGCGCATCGTTGGCAAAGGAAGCGGCATTAAGGAGGAAATGCTTGCCCATAAACAGGACGTGATCCGACGGGCGCTCTTGCTTCATCGACCGGATCCGGCGAAGCCGCTTGAATGGCTTTCGAAAATCGGCGGGTTGGAGATCGCTGCTATGGCCGGGGCGATGCTGGCAGCCGCCGAACGGCGCATCCCGATTTTGCTTGACGGTTTTATTTGCACGGTGGCTGCCCTTGTGGCCCGCCAGTTTGCCGTGAACGTCACAGACTATATGATTGCCGGCCATCGTTCGCAAGAGCCGGGGCACAGTATAGCCCTTCGTTTGCTAGAGAAGGAGCCGCTTTTGGATCTCGGCATGCGCCTTGGCGAAGGAAGCGGCGCGGCGGTAGCGTTTCCGCTCTTGATTTCAGCAACGGCGATGGTGAACGAAATGGCGACGTTCGCCTCGGCGGGCATTTCCACGGCCAATGCGAAAGGGGAGAAGGGGCGATGACCGTCGGCAAAGTGTATTTAGTCGGCGCTGGGCCGGGGGATGAAAAGCTCATCACGGTTTACGGCCGCGAATGCCTAGAACGGGCGGATGTCATTATTTACGACCGGCTCATCAACCGTAAGCTGCTGCGCTACGCGAAGCCGGACGCTGAGCTTCTTTACTGCGGCAAAGAGCCGGGAAAACATGACACGGTTCAAGAACAAATTCATGAGCTGCTCGTTTGGCATGCGCAACAAGGAAAAACGGTCGTCCGCTTAAAAGGCGGCGATCCGTGCGTTTTTGGCCGCGTTGGTGAAGAGGCGGAAGTGTTGGCGAAAGCCGGAATTCCGTTTGAAATCGTTCCAGGGGTGACATCCGGCATTGCTGTGCCGGCGTACGCCGGCATTCCGGTCACCCACCGTGATTACGCCGCCTCGGTGGCGATGGTCAGCGGGCATCGGAGTGAGCGGATCGATTGGGAGGCGCTGACTCGAGGATGCGATACGATCATTGTCTACATGGGAGCGGCCAATTTGCCGGATATTTGCGGCCGGTTGATGGCGGCCGGAAAGCCGTCGGATACGCCGGCGGCCATCATTGAATGGGGGACGACCGAGCGGCAGCGCACGGTGGCGGCGACGCTTTCGACGCTGTCAGACGAGGCGGAACAGGCGGGCATTTCCCATCCTGCCATCATCATCATCGGCGATGTCGTTCGTCTGCGTGAGACGCTCCAATGGTTTCCGGAGCGGCAAGGGGGCGTGGTCGATGCCGACGCCTCGTCATAGCGGGCGTGTCATCGTTTATACGGGCGACGGAAAAGGAAAAACGACGGCCGCATTGGGGCTTGCCCTGCGTGCCGTCGGCCGGGGAATGAACGTCGCGATTTTGCAGTTTGTGAAATCGCCGGAACGGACATACGGCGAGCAGTTGGCCCTAGAGCGTCTTGGCGTCGACGTCCGTCAGCTCGGCGCCGGCTTCACATGGACGAAAACGCCGGACATCCACCGCGAAGCATTGAAGCGTGCCTGGGCGGTGGCCAAAGAATATGTGTATTCCGGACGGTATGACATGATTGTGCTCGATGAACTGAACAATGTGTTGGCCATTGACCGCTTTCCCGTTGAAGATATCGTATCAGTCGGCGAGGTGCTCGAGCTGATCCGCACGCGCCCGCCGTCGCTCCATCTTGTCATCACGGGGCGCGCGGCGCGCCCGGAGCTGATGGCGGCTGCCGATATCGTGACGGAAATGAAGCTCATCAAGCATGACTATGAACAAGGAAGAACCGCGATGAAAGGGATTGAATTTTAGAAGCAAAAAGAGGCTGTCTCAAAAGGTTGGTTTTCTTTCGATAAAGTACAATATATTGTTTTCGGACAGCATTTTGCGCGTATATATACAGTAATAAGCAAAGGTGTCCCGATCCTTTTGGGACACCTTCTTTTTGTGGGTTAGGCATTTTCATCGGTTTTGTCATTTTGGATTTTGTTTTGCCGCCGTCCTTTGCTGTTATCGCCGGAAACCGGGCCGCGAAGCAAGGCCATCGGATCTTGCGTTGGCGCGTTTTGATTGCGGCTGCCGTTGTTTGGGCGTTTCGTCATGAGCTCCACCTCCTTTGGCTACCGTTGTCATACGTTTAGCATGGACGATGCCTTCATTCCTATGCATGGTTGTCTACAGCCCAGCATAAAAAAAGCGGGAAGCGTTCGTGTTCCCGCTGAAGCCGGCCGGATGCTGGCAAACACGGCGGCCGGATGAAGGCAATCAGTGATTTCGGTTAGTAGGCATATCCGCCCAAGCAGGCACATCCAACAATAATCAACAAAATAAACAGAACGACAATCAACGCAAAGCTGTTTCCATGCCAAGCGCCCATCATGTTCACCTCCTGGTGGAATCTATCGTATTGTATGTCAAAAAAACGAAAAGAACAGGGCGATTGTCGAAACACGAAAACAATCGGCCAAAATGAGAAAAACGCCTTGCATATGTTTCAGCAAGGCGTTTTTTCGGGATGGTTCAACATGATTGCATATATTGATTTCATTCCCATTCATAAGGCGTTTCTTGATACACGTAATAGTTCAGCCAGTTGACAAACAGCAAGTTGGCATGCGAGCGCCATGTGTTCAGCGGTGGCTGGCTTGGGTCATCATTGGGAAAGTATGATTCCGGGATGTGAATCGGCAGCCCTTTCGCCAAGTCGCGTTCATATTCTTCTTTGAGCGTTGTCGCATCATATTCTGGATGGCCCGTTAAGAAAATGCGGCGCCCGTCGTTCGATGCGACGAGGCAAACGCCGGCTTTGTCAGACATGGACAAAATGGTGAGATCCGGCACTTTTTCGATGTCTTCGCGCTTGACGTCTGTATGGCGGGAGTGCGGCATGCGGAACACATCGTCAAAACCGCGCAATAGTTTTACGTTTTTCACTTCCACCGTATGGTTGAACACACCGAAGCATTTTTCCGGCAATGGGTATTTCGGAATGCCGTAGTGATAGTATAAGCCAGCTTGTGCCCCCCAACAAATGTGCAACGTTGACGTGACGTTCGTTTTCGTCCATTCCATAATTTCCGTCAATTCTCCCCAATAGTTGACCTCTTCAAACGGCATTTGCTCGACCGGCGCTCCGGTGATGATCATCCCGTCGAACTTGCGATGGCGAATGTGCGGGAAAATCGTGTAAAATTGTTCTAAATGATGTTTGCTTGTCGTTTTCGGCTCATGGGTCGCCGGGCGCAAAAAGGTGACGTTCACTTGCAGCGGCGAGTTGCCGAGCAGCCGCAGCAACTGTGTCTCTGCTTTTTCTTTTTCGGGCATCAAGTTTAAAATGATGATGTTGAGCGGACGGATGTCTTGGGAGTAAGCCCGTTCTTCGTCCATCACGAAAATGTTTTCTTGTTCGAGTATTTCTTTCGCCGGCAAGTCTTTTGGAATGTTGATTGGCAATGGTGTCCCCTCCGTTTCTGTCTCGTTACTAAATACCTTAATTATAAAAACTTTGTCAACATTCTTCAATTGATTTTTTGACCTTAAAACAGCTTGTGAACAAAAAGGGGGAATCCCGATTGGATCCGACCGCCTTTGACAATTTAAAAACGGTGTTGGAAGGAGCGATATATGACGCGGACTTGCAAGGGCGCATTGCCGTGGTCGATCGCCGCGACCTTGTCGATTTGGCTCGTTTGTTCCGGGAGTACGCCATTTCATTTCGGCTGAATGATGCGCCCGATCCGCTCGTCGTCTGCACCGCGCGGCTTTCGCTTGATTTTGCTGAGCTGGTCAATGAGCGGCTCTATCACGGCCGGGCCGGCTGCCGGCTCGCTCTTCTGTTTACCCTTCCGGTTCGCCGCTCGTCCGTTTGTGCGCTCATTGAAGGAACGCTGCGGACGATTTGGGGGGAGGAGCGAATCATCCGGCAAACGCTCCGCTTTACGTTTCCGCATGAACGCGGCCCGTATGAAAATGAAGCCGTGGTCGAATTTGCACGCCTCATTTATGAGGAAAACGCCGCCGATTTGCCGGAGATGGTGCCGTATATGGTTTCATCACTTGAACAATTGCAGCTGTTCGCCGGGCAGTAGTGGCGCAAAAAGTGGAAACAAACGGTGAAATCCGCTATGATAGGGATGAGGTGAAAAATCATGAGTGTATATGAATTCAGCGCCAAAACCATTCGCGGAGAGGAACAACCGCTTTCCGTCTATCGAGGCAACGTGCTGTTGATTGTCAACACGGCGAGCCGTTGCGGCTTCACCCCGCAGTATAAAGAACTGCAGGAGCTGTATGACGAATATCGCGATCGCGGGTTTGTTGTGCTCGGCTTTCCGTGCAACCAGTTCGGCGGCCAAGAGCCGGGGACGGAAGAAGAAATTGAGCAATTTTGCCAGTTGAATTACGGTGTGACGTTCCCGCTGTTTGCGAAAGTGGATGTGAATGGCGATAACGCCCATCCGCTGTTTCAATATTTGAAAGAAGAGGCGCCGGGGGCATTGGGAACAAAGGCGATCAAATGGAATTTCACGAAGTTTTTGGTCGACCGCAACGGCAAGGTTGTCGCTCGTTTCGCACCGCAAACAAAGCCAAGCGAGCTGAGAAAGGAAATTGAAAAGCTGCTGTAAGGCAAGGAGGGGTAACGCTTGCGCATTCAAGCGATTGAGCCGACGCCAAGCCCGAACACGATGAAAATATTGCTTGATGAAGAATTGCCTTCCGGCACGCGCCATAACTACAAACCGGACAACATTGGCGAAGCGCCGCCGCTTATTCAAGCATTGATGCGCATTGACGGAGTGAAAGGCATTTACCATGTCGCTGATTTTTTGGCTATTGAACGCCATCCGAAATACGACTGGCGCGACATTTTGGCGAAAGTGCGCGAAGTGTTCGGCGAGAAAGCGGATGACGGCGCCGAGGCAAAGCCGAAAGGAAACGAACATTTCGGCGAAGTGAAAGTGTTCGTGCAAATGCTGTACGGTCTGCCGATGCAAGTGAAGCTTGTCGATGGGGAGCGCGAACACCGCGTCGGGCTGCCGAAACCGTTTATGGACGCGGTCATTGAGGCGCAAAAATACGCAGGAAATGTTGTGCTTGAGCGCAAATGGGTCGAAAAAGGAGTGCGCTACGGCACGTTTGAGGAAATCGGCCGCGAAATGGTCGATGAGCTGTCGGCAGCCTATCCGCCCGAGCGGCTGGAGCGGATCGTCAACATGTTCCGCCGCGGTGAGCAGGAAAAAACGGTGCAAAAGCGTCCAAGCCTCAAAGTGACGAGCGAGATGCTCGATGACCCGGATTGGCGCAAACGGTATGCCGCGCTCGAGCAGATGGCCGAGCCGACCGAGGACGATATCCCGGTGTTGGCCAAGGCGCTCAAGGATGAAAAAATGGCCATCCGCCGCCTGGCAACAGCGTATCTCGGCATGATCGGCGGCAAAAAGGTGCTTCCGTATTTGTATGAAGCGTTAAAAGATCCTGCTGTCGCTGTCCGCCGCACCGCCGGCGACTGTTTGTCCGACATCGGCGATCCGGAGGCCATTCCGGCCATGATCGAAGCGCTAAAGGACGAAAGCAAGCTCGTCCGTTGGCGCGCGGCCATGTTTTTGTACGAAGTCGGCGACGAATCGGCGCTGCCGGCGTTAAAAGCGGCGGAAAACGATCCGGAGTTTGAAGTGAGCTTGCAAGTGAAAATGGCCATTGAACGGATCGAAGGCGGCGAAGAAGCGAAAGGCTCCATCTGGAAGCAGATGACGGAGAGCCGGAAGAAAGAAAACGAAACGGAACAGTAAAACAGGCGCGCCCATCGGTGCGCCTGTTTTTATGATCGAAAAGAGTATTGCTGTTACGTTGTCACTGTAGTGTTGGAGCTTGGAGCGAATTGGACAATTTCGAGCACAACCGGGGTGTTAGCTGGAATCGAGCCGCTTCCGGTCGGGACGGTAATGGACAGTGACCCGACGCCGGTAGCTCCTGGAGTGTACGTCGATATCCCTTCCATTTGCAAAACGCCGTTAATGTACACGTTAAAGTAGCTATTGTTAGTTGCCAATGCTGGCAACTCTGTCGCTTGGCTGCCGTCGTCTTGCAAAAAGCTGGCTGCGTCGATCGTTAAGGTTGCTCCTTCTGCTATTTCAGCTGTTGTGATGTAAAAAAATCTTGCGACGTCTGGTGCAACCTCTGTCGTGGTAGTAGCGGCGACAAACAATTTAATTAATTGTAAAGCCATACAATCTCCCCTTCTCCATTTTGTGTTTAACATGCTGTGGCCCCGAAGCTGAGCCAATTATCATCCGTTCTTTTTAGTATCTGGAACTCTGTTGGCAATCAGCCGGTGCCATAGGTTCATTTTATTGTATGGATTAATTACAGAGGATGGCTCGGCGATTGCCGCAATGGGAGAAAAATGATGTTTTTGCCCTGCTATACCAGCCTGTTTTACCAGTGAATTTGAATATGAAACAAACATTTTAAACGAATTTGGTCGTTTTATGATCCTGTTATAATAGACTGAATTAAGTGGAATATAGTGATTTTTTACTACCGTTCATTAACCTGCCATTTTGTTTGCTATTCACTTTGGAGATGGGAGGTGAATATACTAATGCAGAATATCTTGCGGAGTGAAATGATCACGAAACAATATGGTGTGTTTGGGTGAGCAAACGAATGAAACGGACATCTTCAGCAGCAAAACATGTGATCGCTGCTTCCAAAGTATACGATTGGACCCATGCTGTACTGACCATTCCTCTCCGTGTGGCGCTCCACTTCCCTCCGCGTGTCTTGCAGGCGGAAACGTACCAGTATAACACCATATCAGACGGAGTGAAAACCGTCTATACAGACGACGATGAACTGAGAGAGTACGGCGACCGCGGTATTTTAGATCCGAAACATGTATCATGGATCAACTTGTTTATTAATGGGGTGCTGCAACCGGAAAAACTGTATGAGGTGGAAAAAGGGAAGCTGACATTGAAGACGGCCGAGCCGCCGCCAAAAGGTGCGCCGATTATTCTTCAATTTATTACAATTAAATCGGGTTTCTAATTTTCTTTACGTCTGCGCATTCGCTTTTCAGAACATGTTCCCGAATCCAAGCAAAGCCTTTGGAGTCCATCCTCCAGGGCTTTATTCGTCATTGCTGAAATGTTGCCGAAGCTTGAGGCATCATTTTTTGGCCGTCAGGAAAAGGTGAATAGGGAAGCACAGCAGTCATCTTCATTGATTTTTGCACCGGAAGTATAGTATGCTGATAGCACAGCGACTATAGGGTGGAGGGATGATGGCCATGTCGATGGCGTATGAAGAATATATGCGCCAGCTCGTGCAGCCGATGCGGGATGAACTCGTCCGCGCCGGCTTCCGCGAATTGCGCACGAGCGAAGAAGTCGAGCAGTTTATGGAACAAGTGGAAGGAACGACGTTTGTCTTTGTCAACTCAGTGTGCGGCTGCGCCGCTGGATTGGCGCGCCCGGCGGCGACGCAGGCGGTGCTGCGGAGCGAGAAAAAGCCGGACCATTTGGTGACGGTATTCGCTGGCCAGGATAAGGAAGCGACAGCGAAAATGCGCGAGTACTTTGTCGGTTATCCGCCGTCTTCGCCGTCGATGGCACTCTTAAAGGGGAAAGAAGTCGTTCACTTCATTCCGCGCGAAGACATCGAGTTTCACTCGATGGAGGACGTGATGGAAAATATTTTGGCTGCGTTTGACCAATATTGCGGCTGATGCGGTGCGAGCGAGGAGCAAACTGCTTTTGTTCCGCATACAACGGCGCGTTGGCGGGAACGATAAGGGCGGAGGTGATCGGGCGTGCCGAAGCGGAAAAAAGATCGTTCGAAAACGGGCGTCAGCGCCCCAGATGTTCGAGGGCAAGGCACGACGGAGACGGAGACAGGCGCCTTCGAGCTTGACTCTGCCCGCAAAAAAACAAAAATCGATTAAAAAGGAGCTCCCGATGCGGGGCTCCTTTTGTCGTTTTCATGCGCAAACTCCCTTCGCATCCAACAGAATGCCAAGGGAGCTGGATGGATCGCCAAGAGCGTTTAGGCGTTGGCGATACAACTATAAATAAAGTAAAGCAATGTAATGAGGCTGGCCGCAAAAAAGATCGTGTTCATGTTTCATTTTTCCCGCCTTTCTGTCTATATTTTCGCTGAGAATCTATGATACACTATTCATGTGAACTACCCCCACTTCGCTTTGCTTGAAGTGGGAGCTTCTCAGTTCCACGACGAAAGCATTCTTTCGTCTCCCTGAGCGTGACTTCGGGTCGTCCCAACCCTAGGCATCCGACGATTCGGAGTTCTTTCGCGCCTTGGATATTTTACGCATGGAAGGCTTTGCTTGGTTTTCGCATTGGATATTCTCCATGCAACCCCCTATATCCAGTTCACAAAGAACATGATATACCTTGATTTTATCATGTGTTTTGGCTGACGCCAACCGACATCCATTTGCCGCTGATCGCTGGGCTGCGACCTTCACGCGGTTGAAGCGGGTGTCTTCTTTCGGAACTATGATAAAAGTATATACCAACAAAAGCAAAAAGAAAATGCAGTTTTTGTCTTGTCAAGGGAGAGGAAGACGAAATGAAAAAAGCGAAACGAATGAACGCGTTTTCGGCATCGATTTTCGCCGAGTTGACGGCGTATCGTCAAAAGCAGCGCCACCTTCATGACGAGTGGATCGACTTGAGCGTTGGCAGCCCGGATTTGCCGCCGGCGCCGTTTGTGCGTGAGGCGATTGCCCGCTACGCCAACGAGCCGAATGCGTACGGCTACACATTAAAGGGCATTCGCGAGTTTCATGAAGCGGTCGCCGATTATTATCGGACGGCGCATGGCGTCGTGCTCGATCCGGAGACGGAAGTGACGTACGTCATCGGATCACAGGACGGGCTCGTGCATTTGCCGATGGTGTTCGCCGACCCGGGGGATGTCATTTTATTGCCGGATCCCGGGTATCCGGCGTATGCGGCGGGAGTGGCGATGGCGGAAGCGATGCCGTATTTTCTGCCGCTGAGGGAGGAAAACAGCTTTTTGCCGGATTTGCGTGCGATCCCGGAGGACATCGCCAAACGGACGACGATCATGTTTATCAACTTTCCTGGAAATCCGGTTCCAGCCGTAGCGACAGAATCATTTTATCGCGAAGTGGTCGAGTTTGCGAAGCGGTACGATATCCTCGTTGTTTCCGATTTTGCTTACGGCGAGCTGTATTATGACGGAAACAAACCGGTGAGTTTTCTTTCTGTTCCAGGCGCAAAGGACGTTGGCGTGGAGATCAATTCGTTGTCAAAAAGCTACAACATGGCCGGCTGCCGGGTCGGCTACTTGTGCGGAAATGCCGAGGTGATTCGTGCGTTTGCCGAGTTCAAGTCCAATTTGGATTACGGAATTTTTTGGCCGCTGCAAAAAGCGGCCGCGGAAGTGCTCCGCCATGGCGCCGGCTTTTGCGCCCAGAGCCGCATGATGTATCAAGCGCGCCGCGATGTGCTCGTGGATGGACTCGCTGACATCGGTTGGACGGTTGACCGTCCGCAAGCCGGTATGTTCGTGTGGGCGAAAATTCCGGACGGCTTTACATCGCTTTCGTTCGCGAAGGCGCTCATCGACCAAGCGGGCGTCGTTGTGACGCCTGGGCACGCGTTTGGGCCGAGCGGCGAAGGGTATGTGCGCATCGCCCTTGTCCAGCCGGAAGAAGTGTTGCGCCGGGCGGTCGCCAAATTAAAAGCGACCGGCTTGTTCGCGTCTTTGGCCGCTGATCGGCGGTAGCGGGAGGTGAAGGAGATGAAGCTGCCGTCTTGGCTTCGAAAAACGCTTGTTGCCGCCATTACCGTCTGCACGTTTGGACTCGTCACACCGCCCGCTTCGCTGCTCGCGGCCAAAGAGCCGCCGTCAGATGATGCATCGTCTTCCGACTGGCAGCACAGTCCAACAAGTCGTGCCGAGGAAGCGGTTTCGTTGACGCGAGCTCAATTCATTGAGCGGACGATGGAAAAGGCCGTTGCCCAGTCCCATGAAAAATTCGGCCGCAAAATCGCTCCGGTCATTGAAGATGAGTTTCGCGCCGTCATTTTGCCGCGCATGGAAGAAGTGATCGCCGAGCTTGCCGATCGTTATCCGGAAGAGGAGCTCCGCTATTTGGCTGTTTCGGAAAATCCGTCCGGCGGGCAAGGGGAGCGCATTTTTCATTTGTATCGGGCGGATACGGGAGAGGATTTGATCCGCTTTCACGTCCGCCGCGAGCATCCGCCGCAAGACGGATATTGGTTTCAGTTTCACTATCATACATGCGATGATGGGTTTCAAGCCCATCATGAACTCGGGAAAATCTACTGGTCAAAAAATACGCCGCCGAACTGGCGTACATAATCGCCTACGGTTCTTTCCTGATTTTGCGCGTTTTTTCCCGCTTCGTTCTATGATATGATTTTCATAGATTGAAAGAAGCGGGGGAACCACGATGAAACGGCTGTTCACTAGTTTGTTGGCGGCGCTGTTCGCCATTCCGCTTCTGTCGTTCTCGCCGTATCCGGCTGCCCATGGCGTGCTGCTTGAAGAAAGCAGCCTTGGCCTTAGGGGTGTTCCGTCTCATGATGTGCTTGGCCGCATCATCATCGTGCCGGAGACGGAGTTTTCCGCCTCTGAAGCGAATGAAATGATCCGGACGCTCGCCCGCATTGATCGCACGATTTTAGAGCAGGCGGCGGACCACCATATTTACATCCAACTGTTGACCGGCCCGATCACCGATGAGCCGACGGCCCGCCATTTGCGCGGAAAAACGCCGCGCGGTTATATGCCGGGTTCGAAAACATGGGATGACGTGCCGGGCATCGGTGGGTCGCATTTAGTGCTTGTCCGCCTCGGCCATAGCGAAAAAGGAAAAGGGCATGGCTCGGTCAATTTGGAGCTGCATGAGTTTGCTCATTCGCTCGATTACATCGTATTTGACCGCATTCATGAAACGGACGAATTTCAAGCGATTTGGCGGGAGGAGGCGCCGCGGCTCTTTCCTGGCGAATATTATTTTTTGACTTATCCGGAAGAGTATTTTGCCGAGTCGTTTGCCTATTATTATGCAAGCGACAAGACGCGGCAAACGTTGCGGGCGGCAGCGCCGAGAACATATGCGTTGATCCGCGGATTGGCGGAACGGGCCTCGTAAAAGGCTCGTTTTTTTATGGACAAGTGGTTCACCATGCGTTGCTTTATGGTATGATAGAGCGTGAGGTGAGAACATTGCGGCAATATTTGCAACTTTTGGAGGATATTTTGGAAAACGGCGTCGAAAAAGAAGACCGCACGGGCGTCGGCACGCTGTCGGTGTTCGGCCGCCAGCTCCGCTTCAACTTGCAAGATGGATTTCCGCTCGTGACAACGAAAAAATTGCATATCCGCTCCATCATTTATGAACTGCTTTGGTTTTTAAAAGGCGATACGAACGTCCGCTATTTGCAGGAGAATGGCGTGACGATTTGGGACGAGTGGGCGGACGAAAACGGCGATCTCGGCCCGATTTACGGCGCGCAATGGCGCTCATGGAAAGGGGCGGACGGGAAAACAATCGACCAGATCGCGTGGGTCGTCGAGGAGATCAAACGAAATCCGAATTCACGCCGGCTGCTTGTGAGCGCTTGGAACGTAGCGGAATTGGACGAGATGAAGCTGCCGCCGTGCCATTATGCCTTTCAGTTTTATGTTGCGAACGGTCGGTTGTCGTGCATGTGGCAGCAGCGCTCCGTTGATACGTTTTTAGGGCTGCCGTTTAACATTGCCAGCTACGCGCTGTTGACGCATATGATCGCCCAGCAATGCGACCTCGATGTCGGCGAACTCATTTTCACCGGCGGTGATGTCCATTTGTACAAAAACCATCTCGAACAGGCGAAACTGCAGCTGACGCGCGAGCCGCGCCCGCTGCCGAAGCTCGTGATCAAACGGAAGCCGCCGTCCATTTTCGATTACGAATACGACGATTTTGAAATTGTCGGCTACAACCCGCATCCGACGATTAAAGCACCGGTGGCTGTGTAAAGGAGAGGACGCGATGATTTCGCACATTGTGGCAATGGATGAAAACCGGGTGATCGGCAAAGACAACCGCTTGCCTTGGCATTTGCCGGCCGATTTGGCGTATTTTAAACGGGTGACAATGGGCTATGCCATCGTGATGGGGCGCAAAACGTTTGAAGCGATCGGCCGGCCGCTTCCCGGCCGCGATAACGTCGTTGTCACGGGCAACCGCTCGTTTCGCCCGGAAGGCTGCCTTGTGCTTCATTCGCTCGAGGAAGTCAAGCAATGGATCGCATCGCGCGCTGATGAAGTGTTTATCATCGGCGGGGCCGAACTGTTTCGGGCGACGATGCCGATTGTCGACCGGCTGTATGTGACAAAAATTTTTGCTTCCTTCCCCGGCGATACGTTTTATCCGCCCATTTCTGACGATGAATGGGAAATCGTTTCCTATACGCCAGGAGGGAAAGATGAAAAGAATCCGTATGAACACGCCTTTATCATTTATGAGCGGAAAAAGGCGAAATAGATGGGACACGGGCATGGACATGCGTTTGTCGTTGGCGTACGAAACGTTTGCGAAGACGACCCCAAAAACGGGGCGTCTTTTTGTTTGAGATCCGAACATTTTGAAAACGTGTTTCTGCATAGAAGCGGGGCGAAAAAGGAACGATAATCAATAGAACCACAATGGAAATGGAGGAAGACGATGAAACATATCGTTCCGTTTGTCGTCAAGCTCGCTGCTTGGAGCGTCGTCTTGTTTTCGATGTTTACGATCTTCGATGCCCCGCTTTCCTTGATTTCACTCATGACGATCGTGACGGCGCTTGTTTCTTATATGATCGGCGATCTGTTCGTGTTGCCGCGCGTCGGCCATTTTGTCGCTGCCGCTCTTGACGTGCCGCTTTCCTTTTTGCTTATTTGGCCGGTCAGCTTTGCCCTCATTGCCCCGTCCGTCAACATGGCATACGGCGCGTTTTTCAGCTCCTTGGCGATCGGGGCGGTTGAAGCGTTTTTCCATTTGTATATGGAAAACCATGTGCACGAAGAAGCAAGACGGGAAGAAGCGCACCGCTGGTATGATGAAGGAAGATGGGCGACGGAATTTGCCGAGGAAGAAGAGTTCAAAAGAGAGGAGGACGACCGGGCGTAGCGCCGGTCGTTTTTTCTGGCCGCTTGCGCATGAAGAAGTATATAGATGCAATTTGAAGATTTACCATTTGCGGCTTTTACCGAGTATTGGATCGACTGTCGGGCGACCGAACAACGCCGCTTCCAGACCCATATATGGGTCTGTGAAGCAGGCGTTTGTTCGGTCTTCTGTCACGCCTTGGCGTGACGGAGGCAAGCCACAGGCTTGCCTTCGACAGTCGCAAGTGGATAAACCGCTTTTCCGTCAAGAATATGTGAAACTTCTTCGTTGCATCTATATCGTTCGCCGTACATATGCTGCACAATTCGCCGTGTTGCCGTCTGGCAGGACGGCTAGGGAGAGGTTTCGAGCAGGAAGGATGGCGCTCATCGGATGGCGTCAGGCCAAAAGCGCGAATCTGGCCGGCGGAAGCGTCCAGTATCCGGTAAAGCGGGGCCATCGCGATGTTCACGAGCCCGCTTCCCTTCATCCTCATAAAACTTTTCGAAAATTCCCTTTTCTTTTTGCGAATTTGTGATATAATCTACAAATCAAAGACAACTTAGAAAAGAAAGGGAACGAGAACATGGAACAACAGCTGAAACGGAAGCAAGGGGCAGTATACGTCGAGGACATTTTGATCGCGTATCATACGCTGAAGGATGTTGTTTTCCATACGCCGCTGCAAAAAAATCCGCTGTTATCCGAGCGCTACGAGTGCAATGTCTACTTAAAGCGCGAGGATTTGCAAGTCGTGCGTTCGTTTAAGCTGCGCGGGGCGTACAACCGGATGAAGCATTTAACCGATGAGGAGCGGAGAAACGGGGTGGTATGTGCCAGCGCCGGCAACCATGCCCAAGGGGTGGCCTATTCATGCCGGGCGCTTGGCGTGCATGGGAAAATTTATATGCCGGCGACGACGCCTCGGCAAAAAGTGTCGCAAGTGCAGCTGTTTGGCAAAGACATGGTCGAGATCGTCCTTGTCGGCGACACGTTTGACGATTCATACAACGAAGCGGTGAAGTGCGCCGAGGCGGAAGGGCGGACGTTCATCCATCCGTTTGATGATGAATACGTCATCGCCGGACAGGGGACGATTGGCGTCGAGGTGCTCAACGACTGCGATGAACCGATCGACTTTTTGTTCGCCAGCATCGGCGGCGGGGGATTGATGGCCGGACTAGGGACGTATGTGAAAAGCATTTCTCCGTCCACCAAAGTCATCGGGGTCGAGCCGGCTGGCGCCCCATCGATGAAAGCGGCGCTCGAGCACGGACATGTGGTGACGCTCGATGAAATCGACAAGTTCGTTGACGGCGCTGCCGTCAAGACGGTCGGGGAAAAGACATTCGCCTTATGCCGCGGGGTGCTTGATGACATCGTCGTCGTTCCGGAAGGAAAAGTATGCACGACGATTTTGGAGCTGTACAACGAAAACGCCATTGTCGCTGAACCGGCAGGGGCGCTGCCGATCGCCGCACTTGATTTTTACAAGGAACAAATCCGAGGCAAAACAGTCGTCTGCGTCATAAGCGGCGGCAACAACGACATCGACCGGATGCAGGAAATCAAAGAGCGCTCGATGATTTACGAAGGACTGCAGCACTATTTCATCGTCAACTTCCCGCAGCGGGCTGGGGCGTTGCGTGAGTTTTTGGATGAAGTGCTTGGGCCGACCGATGACATTACCCGGTTTGAATACACGAAGAAAAACAACAAAGAAAGCGGACCGGCGCTTGTGGGCATCGAGCTGAAACGGCGCGAAGACTACGCGCCGCTCATCGAGCGGATGAAGAAAAAAGGCTTCCCGTTCCAAGAGGTCAACAAAGACCCGAACTTGTTCCATCTATTGATTTGACGAAAAAAGTCGGAACAAATTCGCCGCATTCCGACATACTTTTTCACCGGATTGGTGTATAATAAAAGTAAATCGGTGAAAAAGAGGATTGATATTTTGCTATTCAAAAGCCTCGAGTTTCAAAACGCGTATGGGCAGAAGGTCAAGATTATCGAAATTCCAGTATTGGAGGAAGAGAATACGTACCGATTCATGGTCCAACTGCGCTTGGAGGCGTTTATTGCAAAAGTGTATCGGTCGAGAACAAACCGTTCCGTTTACTCGTTCCGCGAACATTTGAAGAAAGTGCTGAAATGGCCGGTATATGAGCAGATCTTTAAAGAAACGGCGTTAAAGCATAATGCATGACTGTTGTTGTTTTGCCCTTGGCGGCAAAACAACTTTTTTTCTGCCGGTATAGTCCGTTCATAATGGGCGATGTTCCTGCTTGGGGATGAGCCGAGCTTGCTCATGGACGTTTTTAGGTAGGATTTTCGCCGGTTTCATTATATAATGGAAACGAGATCATCAGTATTAGGAGTGAACGAATGAAACCAATCAAAATTGTAACCGACTCAACGGTCGATGTGCCGTTTTCGGTGCTTGCCGAGCACGGCGTTGAAGTCGTTCCGCTTCATTTGACAGTGGATGGGGAGGCGTTTATCGACCGGGTGACGATCACCCCGGAACAATTTATGGCGAAAATGAAAGCGGCGCGCGAACTGCCGAAAATGGAGGAAGCGGCGCTTGATGAATAAACGCCGTTGTTGTGCGGCATCAACATATTTTGGTCGAAAAGGATGGATCCATCGATGTGGAAACGAATCGCGCTTTTTCTCGTTGTTCTTTTGCTGGCGGCGTGCGGAAAAACGATTCCGGACGCCAAAAACTGGCCGGTTGAGGACTTTACGTTTGTCGATCAAACGGGCAAGCCGTTTGGGCTTCGCGACTTAAAAGGAAAAGTGTGGGTCGCCGATTTTATTTTTACAAATTGCGAAACGGTTTGTCCGCCGATGACGGCCCATATGGCCAAGCTAAAGAAAATGGCAAAGAAAGAAGGACTGGATGTCGAGTTTGTCTCCTTCAGCGTTGATCCGGAAGTCGACACGCCGGAAAAACTGGCGGCGTATGCGAAACAATTTACAGATGACCTATCAAACTGGCATTTGCTTACCGGATACAGCCCGGCCGAGATCAGCGAGCTGGCGCAAAAAAGCTTTAAAACGATCGTGCAAAAGCCGGCCAATGACGACCAAGTCGTGCATGGCACCAGTTTTTATTTGGTCGGGCCAGACGGAAAAGTGGTTCAGACGTACAGCGGCGTGCAAGATGTGCCATACGAAACAATTTTAGAGCATATCAAAATCGTGCAGTCGTCGCAATGAGGCAAAAACGGCTACCGCCTTTTTGCCTTCTTTTCGTCTTTCCCCTTGTTGCGGCAAAAGGCAGGTGTCAAACAATGAGACGGTGGGGATGGTTGTTGTGCTGCTGGCTGCTCGCCGGATGTGTGTCGCTTTCGGCGGGCGGAAAGCCGGAGCGCCCGCATGAAGCCGCCGTCAAGCAGACGGAAGCAAAGCCGCTTCCGAAAGATATACATTTGGTCGCTTTAGGCGATTCGTTGACGGAAGGAGTCGGGGACGGCGAAGGGAAAGGAGGCTATGTTGGCCGCCTTGTCCCGCTCCTTTCGGCAGAAGACGGGGTGCGGACGGTCACCGTGACGAATTTAGGGAAACGCGGCCGGCGCATCGCTGAATTGGAACCGGTCATTCACGCCCATCAAGCGGAGCTCGGGCGGGCTGATATGATCTTGATCACCATTGGCGGCAACGATGTGATGAATGTCGTCCGCTCGCACTTTTTAGACTTGTCGCGCCAGCGGTTTCAGCAAGCCACGGAAATATTTGCCGACCGACTGGATCATCTATTGATCTCGCTGCGCACGATCAATCCGGATGCGGTCATTGTGCTTGTGGGTCTATACAATCCGTTTTCCAGCACGTTGCCGAACATTCCGGAAATCGATGATGTCATCGCTGAGTGGAACAGCGCCAGCCGGGCAGTGCTTTCACGGTATGATCGGACGATCTTCGTTGATATTCAAGACATCTTCATCGACCGCGACGAATTGCTTCATCGCGACGAATTTCATCCGAATGCCGCAGGATACGAACAGATGGCCATGCGAGTGCATGAAGCGTTAGATCAACAAAAAGAGTGGTGGGTAGGGAGCTTATTGCAATGAATTGGAAACGAGCGTTTTGGATGTTGGCGACTGTCAACGCGGCGGTCATTGTTTTAGCCGCCGCCTGGCTGCTTAAGCCGTCTCCGCCGGTGAAACGGCCGGCGCACCCGGATGTCGAAGGAGCCTCATTTACTGTTTACTCGAAGAAAGCGCATTTGAACGCCGTCATTAATGATTATTTGGTGAAAAAAACGAAAGGCCATCCGCTGCAATACCGCGTTTGGCTCGCCGATCGCGTCTATGTTTCAAGCGAAATCCCCATTTTAGGCCGCTCGGTCGAACTTGTCGTCTCGTTTGTGCCCAAAGTAATCAAAGGAGGGAATGTCGAGCTCACGGAGCCGACGATTTCGCTCGGCGACTGGAAGCTGCCAGTGACGTATGTGCTTCGCTACTTACAAAAGCACGCCCCGCTGCCGGATGAAGTGGCGATTGACCCGGAGCACACCCGCGTCTACGTCGCGCTCACGGACATTCGCTTTGGCAACGGCTATCAAGTGGCGGCAAAAAAAATCGATTTGGCCGCCGATGAGATCGTGTTTACCTTAACAATTCCGACGAAGCAGCACCAGTAAAAAAGGGCTGACCTAAAACGCACCCGCGTTTTGGGTCAGCCCCTTTTTGCGATTGGGAGCTCCTTTGCCATCTGCTTTTCCGACGTTTTAGACGAGGCGCAGCCCTTTTGGATAAAAGTTTTTCACCGTTCCTTTCACTTCTTTCCCCCAGGCGAACGGAAATCCATCCACGGCCACAAGCAGCCAACCGCGGTCGCCGCCGGTGGAAAGCGTCTCGCCGCGCCAATATTGGACGATTTCGCGGCTCGCGCTCGATAGGTCAAGCACATGTTTCGCTTCCTCTGTCCGCAGCGCCAAGGCAAGGGCATGGTTCGGCTCAAACCGCTCTTTTTTCACATCCCCTAAGTGCAACCCGGCGCGGACGATTTTCAAACCGGACAAATCCGGGCAACGCTCGGGCAACACAGTCAAATGGGCTCCAAATGACACGAACGTGCCGTCTCGCTCTGTCCACAATGCCTCTTGTTCAAACTGGCGATACAGGCGGATAGCGGCTTTTGGCGCGCTCGATTTCGCCCACCGCCCCCGCCAAGGTGAGGTGGGCCGCTGTTTTTGCAGTTTGGCGACAAAATGCCCTTCCCCTTTCAGACGGTGCGGCCAAAGGCGGGCGGCGTGTACGAGATCGGATCGATTGGTTTTCGTCCATTCCGGCCGCCCTGGCTCAAGCCCTCCCGCTTTGGCGATCGGCAACAGCCGCAAGTCATCGTGCGCCTCAAGCAGCCATTCAATCGTTTGCTCGTTTTCCTCCGGAGAGAACGTGCACGTGGAATAGACGAGAATGCCGCCTTCTTTCAGCATCGCATAGGCGCTTTCCAAAATGCGCCGCTGTCTGGCCGCACATTCTTCCACATAAGCCGGGCTCCAAAACGAAGCGGCCTCTTCATCCTTGCGAAACATGCCTTCGCCGGAACAGGGGGCGTCGACTAAAATTTTGTCAAAAAAGCCCGGAAACCGCTCGGCAAGCGCCTCGGGAGTTTCATTGACGACAACGGTGTTCGTCAAGCCGAACCGTTCGACGTTCTCTGCGAGCGCTTTGACCCGTTTCGGGTGGATTTCGTTGGCGACAAGCAGCCCTTTGTTTTCCATCATCGCTCCAAGCTGGGTCGTTTTCCCGCCAGGGGCGGCGCACAAGTCGAGCACTGTCTCCCCAGGGGCGGGACGCAGCGCTTCGGCGACCGCCATCGCGCTCGGTTCTTGAATGTAATACAGGCCGGCCGCATGGTACGGATGCTTTCCCGGCTGTTCGTCCGGCTCATAATAAAACCCGGTCAGGCAAAACGGCACCGGGGAAAGGGAAAAGGGCGCCGTTTTTGCCCATGCGCCCGGGTCGGTTTTCAACGGATTGACGCGCAAGCCGTTGATTTTTTCGTTTTCATAAACAGCGAAAAACTCGTCTGCTTCTTCATCAAGCAGCTTCTTCATTTTCGCGACAAATGCTTCCGGCAATCTCAACGCAACAAACTCCTTTCTCCGTCCGTCGTCATGAGCGTTTGCCTGGCCATTTCACTTTTGGCTCCGTTTTGTTCAAGATGCGTTGAATGTTGGCGCGATGACGATAAAAGATAAACGAAGCCAGCAACAACACTGCCACCGTCAATGGAATGTCGTCAGTGAAAAAGACGGTGTACACGACCGCATACAGCGCCGCGGCCATCGATGACAGGGAGACGTAGCGTGAAACAGCCAAGACGACAAGAAACACGGCGATGAGCGACAAAAAGAACAACGGCGAATAAAACAGCATCACCCCGCCCGATGTCGCCACCGCCTTGCCGCCGCGGAACTTGGCGAACACCGGATACATATGGCCGACCACGGCGATCGCCCCGGCCAAAAGCGGATGCACGGGGACGGAAAAAAGCATCGGCAAGCTCGCCGCCAGCGTCCCTTTTAGCATATCGCCGACAATGACGATCGTTCCCGCTTTCGCCCCAAGCACGCGGAACGTGTTTGTTCCCCCAAGATTACCGCTTCCATGTTCACGGATGTCGATCCCGTAGCCGATTTTCCCGACAAGAAGGCCAAACGGAATCGAGCCGAGAAGATAAGCAAGAAGCAAAATGAGTGCGGTCATCGAATCAAACACCCTTTACTCAACAAGTTTGTGCATGTTTCTATTTTAACATGCATGAGCGAAAACGGTAGACAGGAATTTTGCATTTCAAGGACATAGCCGCTAAACTGAAAAGAAGAAACGGGCTGTCGGAAAGTCCGTCCGACCCCGGACAGATGAGAAAGGAGCGACCATGATGAAAACGACGGTTGTATGGAACGGAAACATGTCATTCAGCGGCCAAAGCGCTTCCGGTGTGGTGATTCCGATCGACGCCTCGAAAGACGTCGGCGGCAACGATTCAGGCGCTCGGCCGATGGAGCTTTTGCTTCACGCCTTAGCCGGCTGCACCGGCATTGACATCGTTTTGATCTTGCGGAAAATGCGGCTTGATGTCCGCGCGTTTTCGATGGAAGTCGAAGGAACGCGCGCCGATGACCACCCAAAGCGGTTTACAGAGATTCATATTCATTACGCGCTCGAAGGCGATTTGCCGGAAGACAAGGTCGTCCGCGCCATTCGGTTGTCAAAAGAAAAATATTGTTCCGTTTCCCATTCGTTAAATGCCGCCATTACAGCGAGCTATTCGATCAACGGCATGCGCGGGAAGGAGACGATCTAACAAGGAGAAGGGCTTGACGTTCATGGCCGTTTCGCGTGGCATAGCGCCGAATGACGCTGGCTGTCCACCGAGCTAAAAGGGAAAGACTGTCCGATCAACAGACTCTATCGGGCGGTCTTTTTTGTTTCTGTTGTTCTCAACAGTCAGTTGCGAATTTACAAAATATTTACGAAAATCATCCTTTCTGCTCTATCATTGTATTGACTCGCAAGGATATAATGGGAGTGAACGAGAAGGCGAGAGAAAGGGGAACCGGGAATGAAGAATTCCAAACGATGGGGAAGACGGGTGCTATCCGCATTGGCTGCTGCAGCGGTGCTGGCCGCGGCTCCAGTTGGGGCGGCAGGGAACGGGAAAAGCAAGGGGAAGCCGCCTGCTTCCTCGCACCGTTATATTGAGGTGCAGCTGTTAGGCATTAACGACTTCCACGGTCAGTTGAATGTGACGAGAAAAGTCGGCGGGCGGGAAGTCGGACGGGCTGATTATTTGGCCGCTTATTTGAAACAGCGGGAGGCGGAAAACAAAAATACGCTGCTCGTCCATGCCGGCGATGCGGTTGGCGCCAGCCCGCCGGTATCGGCGTTGCTGCAGGACGAGCCGACGATCGAAGTGCTCAATAAGCTCGGCTTTGACGTCGGCACCCTTGGCAACCATGAGTTTGATGAAGGAGTAGCGGAAATGCTCCGCTTGATCCATGGCGGATACCACCCGGCGACCGGCGATTTCGCCGGAGCGGATTTTCCGTACGTGAGCGCCAACGTCGTTGATGCGCAAACGGGAAAGCCGATTCTCCCGCCATATGTGATTAAGCGGGTCAACGGCATGCCGATCGGATTGATCGGCGTCACGCTCACGGAAACACCAATGATTGTGACGCCAAGCGGCGTCGCGGGAGTCAAGTTCATCGATGAAGCAACAGCGATTAACAAAGCGGTCCGGGAACTGAAGAAAAAAGGGGTGCAAACGATCGTCGTTCTCGCCCATAACCCAGGCGTATCCAATCCGGATGGGACAAACGCAAGCGGGGAAATTGTCGATATCGCCAAAAATGTCGATGATGAAGTCGATGTGATTTTCGCCGGTCATAACCATGCCTATTTAAATGCGGTTGTGGACGGCAAGCTGCTCGTTCAGTCGTATTCGTACGGCACGGCGTTTTCTGATGTCGATTTGAAAATCGACCCGCGTACGAAAGACGTCGTCGCCAAAAAAGCGGAGATCGTGACGACCTATCATGACGGCATCACTCCGGACCCGGAAATCCGTGCCCTCGTCGAAAAATATGAAGCGAAAGTGGCGCCGCTTGTCAATCAAGTCGTCGGCACAGCAGCCGAAACGATCACCGATGAACAAAACGAAAGCGGCGAGTCCGCCTTGGGCAATTTGATCGCCGATGCCCAGCGGGCGGCGATGAAAACCGATTTTGCCTTTATGAACCCGGGCGGCATTCGCGCCGATATTGAACAAGGCGAAGTGACGTGGGGCGAATTGTACAACGTTCAGCCGTTCAACAACCAGCTCGTGAAAATGACGCTCACCGGCGCGCAAATCCGCCAGCTTTTGAATCAACAATGGCAGCCAACCCAAACGCGCATGCTGCAAATCTCCGGCCTCCGCTATACATGGAGCGCCAGCAGACCAGCAGGGGACAGAGTCGTCGATATTCAGCTGCCAGATGGCACCCCGCTTCATCCAGACGCTGAATATACGGTAACGGTCAACAGCTTTCTCGCTGATGGTGGCGATGGGTTCACCGTGCTGACGCAAGGGCAACACCGCGAGGTCGGTCCGGTCGATTTGGATGCACTTGTCACTTACATCCGCCAGTTGTCACAGCCGTTTTCGGCACAAATCGAAGGGCGGATCACAAAACTGCAATAGGCGGAACAATTATGATGTTTTTAGAAGCGAAAAAGGGATGCCGAAAACCATCGGCTCCCTTTTGGCTTTAGGAAGTTTTTTGCTCGAACAGCTTGATGATCTCCACGATCACTTCGGCCGCTTTCACCATATTGTCGGCGGAAATGTATTCGTAGCGGCCGTGGAAGTTTTCGCCGCCGGCGAAAAGGTTCGGCGTCGGCAGCCCCATGTAGGAGAGCTGCGACCCGTCTGTACCGCCGCGGATCGGTTTCACCTTTGGTTCAATGCCCAAGTTCGTCATCGCTTCGTGGGCGATGTCAACAATGTGGCGCACCGGCTCGATTTTTTCGCGCATGTTGTAATATTGGTCGTTGATTTCGAGCGTGATTCGGTCGTTTCCATATTTTTGCGCAAGCGAAGCCGCGATCTCTTTCATTTTCGCTTTGCGAGCTTCGAACTGTTCGCGGTCAAAGTCACGGATGATGTAGTGAAGCTTCGTTTCCTCTACACTGCCTTGGAACGAAAGCAAATGGTAAAACCCTTCATATCCTTCCGTATGCTCAGGCGCCTCATGGGCTGGCAACTGCTGCTCGAACTCCATGGCGATTTTGATCGAGTTGATCATTTTTCCTTTCGCTGTGCCCGGATGGACGTTTTTTCCTTTGATCGTGATTTTCGCTTCGGCAGCGTTAAAACTTTCATACTCCAATTCGCCAAGCGGCCCGCCGTCGACCGTGTAGGCAAATTGGGCGCCGAATTTGGCAACGTCAAATTTATGCGGCCCGCGGCCAATTTCCTCATCCGGCGTAAAGGCGACGCGCACTTTGCCGTGCTTGATTTCCGGGTGTTGAATGAGATAGTTCATCGCGGTCATAATTTCGGCGATTCCGGCTTTATCGTCAGCACCAAGCAGCGTCGTCCCATCGGTCGTGATGAGCGTATGCCCTTGGTAGTGAGCGAGCTCCGGGAAATCGTTTGGTGACAAGATGATGCCTTGTTCTTTGTTTAACACGATGTCCCCGCCGTCGTACTGTTCGATGATTTGCGGGTTGACGTTGGCTCCCGTAAACTCCGGAGCGGTGTCCATATGAGCCAAAAAGCCAATCACTGGCACGTTTTTGTCCGTATTGGCCGGCAACGTCGCCATCACGTAGCCGTTGTCATCGATCGTCACATCTTCCATGCCGATCGACTTCAGCTCTTCGACGAGCATTCTCGCCAGCTCCCACTGTCCCGAAGTCGATGGGCACGTATGGCTGTTTGGGTCGGATTGAGTGTTGACTTTCGCGTAGCGGATGAAGCGTTCGATGAGTTCCTGTTTCATTGGTTCATCTCCTTATGTATAAGTTTTTCTGGATCAGCGAATCATTCCGCCGATGCAGTGAGAAAAAAGAGGCGGTTTCCGTTTTATTTTACCATATGCGGCTTCAAACGGTAAAAAAGAGGGGGACCATTTCCTACTTGGCGCTATGATGCCCCAAAGTTGGCGTACGGACACTGCCATTACAGGCGCCGGTGGCAGAGGACGGTTATGGTATAATGAAAAGGCCAGTGCCTCGTCAGAAACGCGAAAGTAGGTGCTTCCTGCCTCGTGCGGATGAAACAAATGGAAAGGAGAAGCCAAACCATGTCATTCAGCTACGTGTCTCATCTGTATTGTCCGAAGTGTGAACGTACATACGATGTCGACCAAATCCATCAACTTTGCGAATGCGGTTCGCCGCTTCTTGTCGCTTACGACTTGGAGTCGATGCGCCAAAAAGTCAAGAGGGATGTGCTGAGGGAACGTGAAGCGAATTTATGGCGTTATCATGAGTTGCTGCCGGTAAAGCATCCTGAACATATCGTGTCGCTCGGCGAAGGGATGACGCCGCTTGTGCCGATGATGCGGCTTGGCAGAAAGATCGGCATTGAAGCGCTCTACATGAAAGACGAAGGGGTCATTCCAACAAGAACGTTCAAAGCCCGCGGGGCGGCGGTCGGGGTTTCCAAAGCCAAGGAACTGGGCGTCAAGCAGCTTGCGATGCCGACAAACGGCAACGCCGGCGCGGCATGGTCGCTCTACGCGGCGCGGGCGGGCATTCAGGCGACAGTCGTCATGCCGGTTGATGCACCGGAACTGACGCGAAAGGAATGCGCCATCGCTGGGGCGGAACTGTATTTAGTCAACGGCCTCATTAGCGATGCCGGGCAAATCGTCGCCAAAGCGATCCGCGAATACGGATGGTACGATGCGTCGACGTTGAAAGAACCGTACCGGATTGAAGGGAAGAAAACGATGGGACTGGAGATCGCCGAACAGTTCTCGTGGCAGCTCCCGGATGTCATTTTGTATCCGACCGGCGGCGGCGTCGGGTTGATCGGCATTTACAAGGCGATCAAAGAACTGCAGGCGCTCGGCTGGGTGGACGGCCGCATGCCGCGGCTTGTCGCTGTGCAGGCCGAGCATTGCGCGCCGATCGTCAAGGCGTGGAAGGAGAAAAAACGTGAATCGGAGTTTTGGCCGAACGCCCATACAGTGGCGTTTGGCATCAATGTGCCGAAAGCGCTTGGCGACTTTCTTGTTCTTGAGGCGGTGTATGAGACGGACGGTTGCGCTATTGCCGTCAACGATGAAGCAATTTTGGCTGAACAGCGGACGGCAGCCGAACTCGAAGGGGCGTTCATTTGCCCGGAAGGAGCGGCGGCGTTTGCGGCGGCACGAACGTTGCGCGAGAGCGGTTGGATTCGTGATGGGGAGACGGTCGTCGTATTAAATACCGGAACCGGGCTGAAATACGCCGATACGGTGGACGTCCATCCGCCGGTGCTCGAGCCGGGGGATATGCTTCCAAAGGAGAATTGACAAGTTGGCGGAGTAGGCGCCAAACAGAAAACACATTTTTCGTCGGCAGCGCGACCGGTGTTCCGGTCGGGCAGATGGCCAATTTCACCGCCGGGGTGGCGTTCATTTTGCCTGTTTCCTAATATTTATCGGAAAGCGGCGTCGAAAAAAGGCATGTTGCTGGGGCTGGCGGCGGGAACGGCGACAATGGCTCTCATCATGAGCGTGCTCAACTACTGCGTCTTTTTGCCGGCATACACTCTTTTTCTTGGCGCTCCGGCGATGAGCGCCCCGGAAACAAAAGCATTGGTCATCTCGGCGATTTTGCCGTTTAACGTCGTCAAAGGAGCGATCGCGGCGGCGGTGTTTATGCTTCTCTTTTTGCGTCTTGGCTCTTGGCTTGAGAAACAAGCTGCATCCCGCCAAGCCGCTTGATGATCAAAAAGCGAGGGTGTTTTTCTCAACCCCCTCGCTTTTTTGTTTTGCCGACCGCCTTGGCTTCGTCAAAAGCGAAGACGCGGCACCCACTCGGCAAACCGCTCCTCTTTAAACGGGTTGGCGGTCATCGAATAGCCGCGCTCCTCCCAATAGCCCGGCTCATCTTCCTTCATAAAGCGGATGCCGGACGCCCATTTCGCCCCTTTCCATAAGTAAAACGTCGCCGGCGGAATGAAACGGAGCGGATAGCCGTGCTTCGGCGAGATGTCCTGCCAGTCGTGATGCTTGTCTTTCCATCGATAGACAAACAAGGCATCATCGCCCATCAGCGCTTCAAGCGGCAAGTTCGCCGAATAGCCGAACCGGTCGCCGTTTAAATATCCGTAAATTTTCACGTATTTCACATCAGGATCTAGCTCGACAAAGCGCAAAAACTCGCGGAAGGCGATGCCTTCAAACGTCGTGTCGAATTTTGACCATGTTGTGACACAATGCATATCGATGGTTGAAACCGTCTTAGGCAGCTGCATCACTTCTTGATACGAAAGCGACACTTCCTCTTTCACATCGCCGAACAATCGGAAATTCCACGTCGCTTCATCGAATTGGTACACATCGCCCTCATGCAAAATCGGCCATTTTTCGGTTTCGAATTGGCCGGGAGGGAGTTGTTTGGTCATGGTCGGCACCTCCCTCTAGAAATGTTGATTTATCAAGGCTTTTCGGCCCCTCAGGGGTGTCCAAAAAATATTTTTCGACAAAATCCCTTACATCCTTTTTCAGTTTTGTGGATATCTTACAGACCTAGGGTGCGCTTCGCGGCCACGGCTGGGGATATTTTCCTTCCGTGGGGAGAAGCGTATTCGATGCACCCTTTGGATCTCCGCGTCGCTGATGAGGACGAACCCTCCCATGTCTCCGGGCGTCTTCGCGCCAACATTCCCTCGTTCGGTCTCGTCATCAGGCGGAGGCCGGCCAAGCTCCTTTGGGGACTCAAGGTCGAATGGATAAAATCACGCCAGCTTCTCCGGTGTCATCCTGTTGTCCAACGATTCTTCCGTTCGCAGGGGGAGGCCTTAGGCCGCCCGTTGCACCTGGGACAAGACGTCCTGTTTCATTCGCTCCGCGTCAAAGGCTTGTTTCTTCGTACAAATCGCAAACAGCACATTCAACAGCTTCCGGCATAATGCGACGATGGACTGCTTTCCGGTCAGCGGATTGACGGGGCGGGTCGTGTAATACTCATGCAGCTCGCGAAACGCCTCGTTGTGCCGGATCAGCGGAATCATCGCCCGAAACAGCACCGATCGCAGCCGTTTCCGTCCCCGTTTGGAGATGTGCTTTTGCCCTTTGCGCTGGCCGGAGGAGTTCTCTTTGAGCGTCAGGCCCGCCAACTTCACCAATTGACGCGGGTCCCGATAGTGGGCGAAGCTGCCGATCTCCGCCAGCAGATCGATGATCGTGGCGTCTCCCAACCCGTCGACCGTTTTCAGCCATTGATACTCCATCGTCGTTTGAACCAACGCCTTCAACTCGGCGTCCAACGCGGCGATCTCAGCCTCCAATTGGCGGTATCGGCGGACGAGCGCGGCGATTTCAAACCGGGCCATCGTCGTCCCTTCCGTCACCCCAATCGAGTCCTTCGCGGCGTCGATCAACGCCTGAATTTTGGCCTTCTGCGGGCATTTCAGCCCTTCGCTTTGCCGGTACACCTCGATGAGCTCCTCGGCGGATCGGCTGGCCATATCGGCCGGAAGCGGCGTCCACTCCAGCACCGAAAGCGCCGTTTTCCCCAGGTCGCGAAACACCGTCCAAAACTCCGGAAAATACCGGTCGGTCCAGCGGACGATCGCGTTTTTCACCGCCGTCTGTTCCTTGCGGAGCTTCTCTTTGAGCGTGCTCCCGACGCGCAAATCGGCTTCGATCTCGTGCAGCAGCCGGGGGACGAGGAATCGTCCGTCTTTCGCCAGTCTGGCGATGACCAGGGCGTCTTTGGCGTCATGTTTCGTCGGCAGGTTGTCATCGAGTTCTTTCGACCGGCACACATGCGCCGGGTTGACCATGACCAACGGGATCCCGTGCTCCTCGAGGAAGTAGGCCAGGTTCAACCAGTAGTGCCCGGTCGGCTCCACCGCGACGATCACCTGCGGCTTTCCGAACGCTTGCATCGCCTCCTGAATCGCTTCATACAGCTGGCGAAAGCCCTCTTTCGACTGGAAGATCGGGAACGATTTGCGAAGCACACGCCCCCGGTCATCCACGAAGCAGGCGTAGTGGGTTCGTTTCGCGATATCGATGCCCACGACAAGCGTTTGTTCGGTGACTTGATCAATTTTATAGTTTTGTGTACAATTCATCTGAAGTCCTCCTTGGTATGGTGAGTGATGTGTTTGACACCCCTGCATCATACCAAGAGGGCTTTTTTTGATCAAGTCCCCGGAAAAGCTCCTAACGGGAATGCTCCTTTTTCTGCTAAATTTCTCTTAATTATTCATGATACAAAATAGGGGCAAGGGATGCAACGAAGAGGGGGCTTGATGTATCATGACGGGTTCGGTCAAGTTGATGTTTTATTTTGTAAAGTAAATTTTCGGTAAGTATTTATTGATTTTTCATTTTTCTCAATTATATAATGATAATAACAAATTTGAAACTATTGTTCCGAAATATGGAACGACAGATGGAGGAGAGGGGGATGCCGACTAAGAAATAGAGTGGGGTGAACGACGTAACGATTTGTATTAACATTTGCCGTAAAATGTGCTGGAGAGGAGAAGAGAAACATGGTGCTCATTGGAGTGTTGATCGTCATCATCGGCTTCATTGTTCGCATTAATCCACTTCTTGTCGTGACAGCGGCTGGATTGGCGACAGGATTGCTCGCCCATCAATCGCTGTATGACATTATTGAACAATTTGGAACAGCGTTTACGACCAACCGGTATATGGCGGTGTTCATCGCCACATTGCCCGTCATCGGCATTTTGGAACGTTTTGGATTGCGTGAACAGGCAGAGAGTGTCGTGGCGAAAATCAAAGCCGCGACAACAGGACGAATCTTGACCGCTTATTTGATCATCCGGGAAGCGGCTGCTGCGGCTGGGCTTACTTCCATTGGCGGCCATGCACAAATGGTTCGCCCGCTCGTCGCTCCTATGGCAGAAGGAGCGGCGGAAGCGAAATACGGAAAACTGCCGGACCGTGTCCGGGATGACATTCGCGCTCATTCCGCAGCGGTGGACAATATCGGGTTGTTTTTTGGCGAGGATGTGTTCATCGCCATCGGAGCGATTTTGTTGATGAAAGGATTTTTTGATCAAAACGGCATTCCTTCTGATCCGCTGCATATGGCGTTATGGGCGATCCCAACGGCCGTAGCCGCGTTGATCGTTCACAGCATCCGCCTGCATCGGCTGGACCGCTCGCTTCACAAGCTCCTTCATCGGGAGAATGGAAAGGGGAGAGAGTGAATGTGGCTGTCCATTGAAGCGGTGTACATATTTTTAGGCATTGTGGTTGTGTTGGGAAGCTTGTGGACCTTTGCCGATCGCCAAAACCCGAAGCGCTTCACATCAGGGTTGTTTTATTTCCTTTATGGTGTGACACTGCTGTTCGGCAGCATCATTCCCCCGTTTTACACCGGAGTGCTTGTGCTTATCATGGTGGCCATTGTCGGAACCGGGGGATTGAAGCTCGGAAGCTACCAAGAGGCGACGCCGGAAGAGAGAAGACAACATCGCGATCGATTGAAACATCGCCTGTTCATTCCGGCCTTGTTGATTCCGGTTTTGACTGTCATCGGCGTGACATGGCTGAAAAATGTCAAGGTTGGGAATGCCTTCATTTTAGATCCGAAAAACGTGACCCTTGTGTCTCTTGGTCTAGCGACGTTCGTTGCTTTGCTTGTCAGTCTGTGGATCACTCGGTCTACCCCTGTTATGGCGGTCAAAGAATCGCGCAGGCTGCTTGAATCAATCGGCTGGGCCGCCCTCTTGCCGCAGATGCTGGCAACGCTAGGGACGATTTTTACGACTGCTGGGGTAGGCGCCGCTGTTTCCAATTTGGTAGGAAACATCATTCCGACTCATTCGTTGTTTTGGATTGTGGTGGCCTATTGTATTGGCATGGCTTTGTTTACGATGATCATGGGCAATGCTTTTGCCGCGTTTCCGGTCATGACAGCGGGGATCGCTGTTCCACTGCTGATTAAACAATTTGGCGTCGATGCGAATCATGTGGCCGCCCTCGGGATGTTTTCCGGCTACTGCGGCACCTTGATGACACCGATGGCGGCGAATTTCAACATTGTTCCTGCTGCTCTGCTTGACTTGAAGGATAAAAATCATGTCATTCGTGTGCAAGTGCCGACAGCGTTGGTTCTTTTGGCGTTCAACATCGCCGCAATGTATGTGGTCACTCTCATGGATTTATAATCCGATAACGGGAAAGGACTGAAGATACGATGAAAAAAGTGCTCGTGACAGGATTTGATCCGTTTGGAGGAGAAACAGTGAATCCATCGCTGGAGGCGGTCAAGCAAGCAGCCGGATGGAAAAACGATCGGTATATCGTTGAAGTTCGGGAGATTCCAACCGTATTTGGCCAATCATTAGAAATCTTGCATGATGCAATGAAGCAAGTGGATCCCGATATTGTGATTTGCGTCGGACAGGCGGGAGGGAGAGCCGATATTTCCGTTGAAAGAGTAGCGGTGAACATCAATGATGCCCGCATTCCCGACAACGAAGGTCATCAGCCGATTGACGAACCCGTTGTTCCAGGCGGGCCTGTTGGCTATTGGTCAACTTTGCCGGTCAAAGCGATTGTCCATGAGTTGAGGCGTCACGGCATACCAGCCTCTGTCTCTTATACAGCGGGAACGTTTGTCTGCAACCATGTGTTTTACGGATTGATGCATTATATTGCCCAAGTGAAGATGCCCATTCGGGCCGGATTTATCCATATTCCGTATCTGTCGGAACAAGCAGCCCGGCATCCAGGACAGCCTAGCATGGCGTTAGAAACGATTGTGAAAGGACTGCGGATTGCCATTGACGTGACGGTCGAACGTGAAGAAGATATCCAAGCGGTTGGCGGGCAAATTTGTTAAGGGGGATTCGTCCAGTTGCCTTTGACTTCAGCCTGCCCCTTCTGCTCGGCATGGATTTGGCTAAACAAAAAGCGGTCGCCATGGAGGTAGGAATGCAAAACTCCGGATTAGGCGTGGCGATCGCCACGGCGAATTTTTCACCCTTGGCGGCTGTTCCAAGTGCGATTTTCAGCGTGTGGCACAACAATATATATATCCGAAGCGATCCTCGCGGCGATTTTCAGCCGGAGGGAAGAGAAGGACCATCTGATAGGATTAAAGGAAAAGTCAAGGGTGTAGAAGCAGGTGTAAACAGCGGTTTTGTAAGAGAGAGGCCGCTGTTTTCTATTGTGTATTGTAGTGGGGAAGCTATCTACCATAAGTTGTCCTTAATATTTTAAGATAGGTGTGCATAGAGAAAATAGAAGGGGCAAAAAATGCGAATGAAGAGGAGACTGAGAAGAACGCGCAGCCCCCCTTTTCATAAATCACCACCCTCTTCGACCGTCCTTAGGAATAATTTTCTTCTCATTGCACACCGTATCCAATAGAAACTTGGAAACGGGAGCGTGATGCCAATGGCCGAACAAAGAGAACGATGGTTTTTCCTTTTGGCGCTTGGCCTCATCGCCCTTTACGTGTCCCCACTGTTTATTCTTGGCGAGAACGCCCATATTCGCGTCCACGATAATTTGGATTCCAACATCGCCTGGTACAAAGTGCTTGCTGAAAGCGGGCAAATCACCGGGCCGCTTGACGCGAAGATTCCGCAAATCGCCAACGGCAAGTTGTCAAGAAATGCCCTCGGTTCGGAGTTGACCGGCATCGTCTGGCTGCACGCGTTATTTCCCACGATGACTGCTTATGCGCTCAGCCAAACGATCACGAGGGTGGTGGCGTTTGTCGGTATGTATTGGTTGTTAAAAACACATTTCCTGCCCGAGCCGCGTTGGATGGCCGTCCGCATCGGCGTGGCGCTCGCATTTGCCCTGACGCTGTTTTGGCCGTCGGGGATGTTAAGCACGCTGGGCATGCCGCTTGCGCTTTGGGCGTTTTTGAGCATCCGAAAAGGTGAGGGGAAGTGGAGACATTACGCCGCGCTTACGCTTCTCCCGTTTTATTCCAGCTTTGTGCTCGGATTTTTCTTTTTTCTTGCCGCCATGGGCGTTTTTTGGCTTGTTGATGTGCTGCGTGGGAAGGGGTGGAACATCCGCTTTTTGACTTCCATCGCTTACATGACGCTGTTGTATTTGCTTGTCGAGTACAGGCTTGTCTACTCGTTTTTATGGGAAGATGAGCCGACGAGCCGGGATGAGTACTTCCATGCCCGTTTGTCGTTTTGGCATTGCGTCCGTTTGACGTGGAAAAACTTTCTCCTCGGCCACCATCACGTCATGACCGAGCATACATTTTTTATTTTGCCGGCCTGGTTGATGGCCTTGTATCTCGTTTTCATGAAAAAACGATGGAAGCAAGAACGGTTATTTCTTTTCCTATTCGGACTGAATTTCGCCCTGTCGGCGTGGTATGCATTTTGGTTTTATAAAGGGTGGCTGCCGCTTACCGAGCGGTTTCATTTTTTAGACACGTTTAACTTTGCCCGCTTTCATTTTTTGCGCCCGCTTGTCATTTATGTGCAGTTTGCGCTGGCGCTGAAAATCGTATGGCAATACAGCGAAAAAGGAGAAAAGTGGGCGAAGCGGCTGCTAGCGGCCCAAGTGATCTTGGTGTTTTTGATTAACGAAGAAATCGTCTTCCGCTACGAGCCGACGGTGAAGCAATTTTACGCGGAAAAACAGTTCCAAGAAATCAAGCAATACATCGGGCTCCCGGTGTCCGACTACCGCGTCGTCAGCATCGGCATTCACCCCGCCATCGCCCAATACAACGGGTTTTACACGCTCGATACGTACAACAACTTTTATCCGCTGTCATACAAATACGAGTTCCGCAAAATCATTGAACGTGAACTGGAAAAAAGCAAAACGATCCGCACATATTTTGACGAATGGGGCGGGCGCTGCTATATTTTTACAGCGGAACTTGGAAAACGGTACATGTTCACGAAACACTCGAAAAAGCGGCTGAAGAACTTGCAGCTGAATACAGAACAGTTGAAAAAAATGGGCGGCCGCTATATTTTCTCGGCGGTTCCGATTGATAATGCGGCGGAAAATGGACTCGTGTTGGACCGTGTATTCACGTCCGATGAGTCGGCGTGGACGATTTATTTGTATAAGGTGAATTGAAAACAGCGGCTTCTCTTGAAAAGGGAAGCCGCTGTTTTACGAGCCTAGCTGCGGGGCTGATCCAACCGCGCGAGTTGCCGGTCGTGCCACCTTGAGAGCAGCCATAGGGCAATCAGTGTCCCAATCAATGTGCATACCATATCCCATTGGGTGTCCCAAATATCGCCTTGCGTGCCCAAAAAATCTTTCGATGCCTTTCCTCCTTTGGAGATGATGGAGACGAGCCATTCGATGATTTCATACAGGGCGGCGATGGCGAGCGACATGCTTGTGACGATCGTGAAAAGCCAAGGGCCGCGCGACAGCGGCGTTTTCCGCAGCGCAATCTCCCTTAGGACGAGGGCGAACGTCCCTTTGAGGAAATGGCCAAACCGGTCATAATGGTTGCGTTCGAAATGGAACGCATCTTTGATCCAGTTAAAAAAAGGAACTTTGGAGTAAATATAATGGCCGCCGATCAACATGAGGACCGCCAGCATGGCGATGATGGCATACGACATCGTTGTCAGCCGGAAGCGTTGATACAGGGCCATCACGATCACAAGCCCCACAAGCGCTGGGGCGACCTCAAGCGCCCACACCGCATAGCTGGTTGGACGAATGGCCGACCAAACGAACACAGCAGCGACGATCAGCAACAACAGCCCATGAATGCGGGTTTGCCTTGCTTGTTCCACCTTTTTTCCTCCTTGGAACAGCGAGATTCGTCTATGGTCATTATTCGGAAAAACGCTGATTTTATACAAATCATTTTTTCGAGCGCTTGATGAAAACGCCGGAGTTTCAGCGGTTATAGGAAGCAGGGAAGAAGGACTGTGGAAGCGGCGGTACGAAGCAACAGGAAAAGTGGCGTTTGTCCCCCTCGGGTAAGGAAACATTCCTAATTTTCAACGAGGATGCGAATGTATATTCGCATTTGTTTGATTTGATGGTATAATGAAACATGCACAGCCATATGCAGGGTGGGCAGTGGCCACTCCCTCAACGAAAGGGGGTGGTGCTGATGATGTCGATTGCCGACGCGCTGACGCTCATGATTGCGTTTGCGTCACTCATCGTCGCGGTGATCGCCGTATCCAAAGACAAAAAGTAACCCACCCTGCTAGGCCGAGGCGAGGGTAGGTTACGATGCCCGAGGCTTGGGCCACTGCACTTCTTGCAGCGGCTGTGTATGGACAGGGCATTGGTGGCCGCCAATGCCCTGCTTTATTATACGTTCCTTCTTCCTTTATTATACGCGTATAAAGAAGGGGATGACAAGAACTTTAGAGAAAGGGACAGTGAAGATCGAAAAAAATGAAAAAGAGGGTTGACTCTTTCATTTTTTTATAGTAAACTTTACATTGTCGTTCCGATTCTGAAAGAACTGAAATATAAAGATACAAAAAAACTTGACAAACTTTTGGATTGCTTTATAATAAAAATCGTCGCCATTGCCTAGTGGTGATAGCGGGGGGGGAACACCCGTTCCCATCCCGAACACGGAAGTTAAGCCCTCCAGCGCCGATGGTAGTTGGGGCCAGCGCCCCTGCAAGAGTAGGTCGTTGCTAGGCAAACAACGTGGAGTATTAGCTCAGCGGGAGAGCACCACGTTGACAGCGTGGGGGTCACTGGTTCGATCCCAGTATACTCCACCATCATGGGGCGTTAGTTCAGGGGGAGAACGCTTCGCTGGCAGCGAAGAGGTCAGGGGTTCAAATCCCCTACGCTCCATTGTATGCGGTCGTGGCGGAATGGCAGACGCGCTAGGTTGAGGGCCTAGTGGGGGCAACCCCGTGGAGGTTCAAGTCCTCTCGACCGCATCGCTCCAAACAGCTATGGAGGAGTACCCAAGTCTGGCTGAAGGGGTCGGTTTCGAAAACCGATAGGGGTGTCACAGCCCGCGGGGGTTCGAATCCCTCCTCCTCCGCCATAAATATTGATTTAGCTCAATTGGTAGAGACGAGCATCTGCATCGTCGAATTTGCTTCGAGTTGCCTCGACGCATCCTGCTTCCTCGAAACAGCTTGTAGAGGAAGAGGCACAGAGCACAACAATGAGCCACCTTCTTGCATTTATTTTATGCCGACTTAGCTCAATTGGTAGAGCAACTGAATCGTAATCAGTAGGTTGCGGGTTCGAGTCCTGCAGTCGGCATTTTTTATTTTTATTATGGAGGGGTAGCGAAGTGGCTAAACGCGGCGGACTGTAAATCCGCTCCCTTTGGGTTCGGCGGTTCGAATCCGTCCCCCTCCACTTTATGAGCGGGCCTATAGCTCAGCTGGTCAGAGCGCACGCCTGATAAGCGTGAGGTCGGTGGTTCAAGTCCACTTAGGCCCATCTCTATGACAGACGGCAAGAGTGATTCTTGCCGTCTTTTTTTACTTGTGACCGGGTTGCATCGAAAACATGAAGGAGTTCCTGTGAATCGTTGTCCAATGATAGCATGCCGCATCGACCTGTCTCCTATACAAAAGAGCTGCCGTCTAGCTCGACATGGATCGCCAAAGAATGGTACAATAAGGAAAACACAATGGCACAAGGAGGCTGCAAACGAATGAGCATTTTGAAAAAAGGATTGGCATTCGGGCTGGGATTGGCGATTGCAAGCAAAGAACAAGTGGAAAAGATCATTGACGAGCTTGTCAAAAAAGGGGAATTGTCGCTTGACGAATCGAAGGAAGTGATCGATCAATGGAAGCAGCAGACCGAAGCGCGGAAAACGGAAGTGCAGCGGCTTGTACGCGAGCAAATCAAGCAGGTGATCGATAAACTTGATTTGGCGACGAAAGAAGACGTGCGGCAACTCGAGGAGCGAATCCGCCGTCTTGAAGAAAAGGAACAAAGCGGGCAGTAAACCGATGCGGCCTGTCCGCTCGCTTTTTGCCGCCTTAGGAGAGATGTCCCGATGATCGGAAAACGGATGCGCCATATCGGAAGGTATCACGAAATCGCCGTCTCCTTGCTTCGGCACGGATTCGGGATGATCGTCGATGAGCTCGGCTTTTCGTCTTTTCTTTCTTTGCCGCCGCGATGGAGAGCGGAGCAAGGGAAAAAGGAAGGAAAAACGGTTGGGGAGCGGCTCCGCCTTGTGCTCGAGGAGCTCGGCCCGACGTTCGTGAAGCTCGGGCAAATTGCTAGCACACGGCCGGATTTGATTCCCGCTCCGATCATCAGCGAGCTCGAAAAACTGCAAGACCAAGTTCCGCCGTTTCCGTTTGCCGACGTTCGCCGGAGGGTGGAAACAGAACTTGGGGGTTCGCTTGAAACATTGTTTCGTTCATTTGACGAAACGCCGCTCGCTGCCGCTTCGCTCGGACAAGTGCACCGGGCGGTTCTTCCTTCCGGACAAGCCGTGGCGGTGAAAGTGCAGCGTCCGCACATCGCTGCGCGGGTGGAGACGGATCTGGAAATTTTGCAAGATTTGGCCGTGCTGGCGGAACGTCGTCTCGATTGGGCGGCAACCTACCAATTGTCTGAGATTGTCGATGAACTGGCGCGTTCATTACGGCAGGAGCTGGATTATACAGTCGAGGCGCGCTATGCGGAACGGTTTGCACAGCAGTTTGCCGACGATTCGTCGGTGTATGTCCCGAAGGTGTTTTGGGATTATACGACGAAAACAGTGCTCACGATGGAATATGTCGAAGGAATGAAACTTGGGGAGCTCGAGCGGCTGAAAGCGAACGGCCACTCCTTAAAAACGATCGCCGAGCGTTTGGCTGAAGCAACCTTTAAACAAATGTTTGAGCATGGATTTTTTCATGGCGACCCTCATCCTGGCAATGTATTTGTTCTCCACGATGGAACGCTTTCCTTCATTGACTTTGGCTTGATGGGCCGCCTTCGACCTCATGTCAAACATCATCTTTCTTCACTCATCATCGCCTTAATGCGGCAAAACACGGATGGGGTGTTGGGTGCGATTTACGGCTTAGGGATTGTTCCTGACGGAGTCCATGAAGGAAAATTGCGCGATGATATTGACGAGTTGCGGGAGAAATACTACCGCGTCCCGCTCGGTGAGATCAGTCTTGGGGAAGCCGTCGAGGATTTGCTTTCGGTGGCATTTCGCCATGGCATTCGCATCCCAAGCGATTTGACGCTGTTAGGGAAAGCGCTGTTGACGGTCGAAGGGGTCGTGGAGACGCTTGACCCGCAGTTTCGCATCATGGACGTTGCCGAACCGTTTGGGAGAAAGCTGATGAAAGAGCGTCTTCGGCCTGATCGCGTGGCAGAAACAGCGTGGAAGCGGATTTTTGATTATGGTGAATGGCTGCTCCGACTGCCGGAGAGCGTAAAGGAATGGACGAAAATGATGCGGCATGGCAAGCTTCGATTGGAAATCACGGCTCCTGATTTGGAAGCGCTGCTAAAGAAGCTCGACCAGATTGCGAACCGGCTGTCGTTTAGCATCGTTCTTCTTTCGCTGAGCATCGTCCTCGTCGGCCTGATGATCGCTTCATCGCTCGGTCGGCCGTCGACGCTGCTGTGGAAGATTCCTGCTGTTGAAATCGGATTGGGTGCGTCCGCTTTTCTATTCGGTTGGCTGCTTTACTCGATTTTTCGTTCAGGAAAATTTTAGCGTTTGTTGCACAATGATTTCTTTGTTTGGAAATTCTTGAAAGTTTGATACAGTCCGATCCATCGAGGGTGTCCCAAAAACACAGCGGGACACCTTTTCTTCATCAATAATTAAATTTGCACGAAGCACGTTTGTTAAGCCATGCTAGGCAGCCTGATGGAGTGGAAAGCCGGTGAGGGCGCCGGAATAAATTCCACACTTTGGATTATACTAACAGTGCTGTCTGAGACAGCGTTTAGGGAGTGGGAAATGGGTTAGGGAGGATCGATGATGACGGTTTCTCTTCCTGTTGTTTGGACGGTGGAACTGGCAGCGGTTATGTTGAGTATAGCGGGAAGTTTTTGGATCGCCAAACGGCATATACGGAGATATGCGGTTTTGTATGCATTCAGTGCGGTGACAGGCATCGTTCTTTGCCTTGCGTTTGTCTATGCAGGCTTTTACTCCTTCCCTGTTAAGCTCGTTCCTTATACACCGATTCCGCTCGTTGAAATGGCAACCGTCATTCCGTTTTTCGTTTTGTTTGGAGTCAAGTACAGTCCGGAAAGCTGGGCATGGAAGTTGCCGTTTTACTTTGCGATGGTGCAGTTGATTATGTTGTTCGAGTTGGTTGCTCTTGTATCGCCGCTCCCTCTGATTGATTATAAGGAACAGTGGGATGTGTGGGATTCATACACCGCCTGGTGGCTGTATTTGCTTTTCTTTGAGTGGATGGGCGGAAAAATCGTCCCCCAAAAAGCGCGCTCCCCGCTTGCGGCTTCCTCTTTCCGCTACGGCCGGTGGGGATGGATGATCGTCCATGCGATTGCCATGACGACCGTTTTTTTAGCTGGAGTGTACGCCGGGTGGAACATAAAATAACTGGCAGCAGGTCATCCATGTTCGGACAGCCAGCAAACAGAATGTCTGGATGCGGACGAGAAAGCGGATCGATGCGTAGGCGATGAATATGATGTTCAAGTTTGCGTCTGTTGTGGCCGGCCTAGGATGTGTGGGCGCTGTGCAAAAAAGATCGATGATTTTTTCCTTTTTCTATTGGCTGGGCAGGATTTTGATCTGGCTGGAGCGAAACTAGTACAGCAAAAAGGAGAATAAAGGAAGGAGAGACCTCGATGTCCATTGTCAACCCAAGCCGGGAAGAAATCGGTGAAATTTTGCGCAAGGCGAAACGGATTGCCGTCGTTGGGTTGTCCAACAATCCGGAGCGCGAGTCGTATATGGTGGCGAAAGCGATGAAAGACGCTGGATACGAAATCATTCCGGTCAATCCGATGATCGATGAGTGGGAAGGCATTCCGGCGGTTGATCAACTCACCGATATCGAAGGCCATGTCGACATCGTCGATGTGTTCCGCCGCTCTGAGCATTTGCCCGAGCTGGCCCGCGAGTTTGTGCAAATCGACGCTGACGTGTTTTGGGCGCAGCTTGGCGTCGTCAATGAGGAGGCGTATCGCTTTTTGAAAGAAAAAGGCTACACGGTCATTATGGACCGCTGCATTAAAGTGGAACATGCGCTCACCAAGCGTGCTTAATCCATGAAACGGCCATCTTGTTCGAGATGGTCCTTTCGTTTTTTTTTGTCGCACTTGTCCGAATTTGTCGGGGGATGTCAAAAGGCAATGGACAGTCGGGAAGTTTGTGGTACAATAGAAACAGATGTTCTTGTTTTTGTAGGAAGGGGTGGCCTTGTGGCAAAGCGAGCGACATACGAATATAACGAAGATGCCATTCAAGTGTTGGAAGGGCTTGAGGCAGTCAGGAAGCGGCCGGGGATGTACATTGGCAGCACCGACAGCCGCGGCTTGCATCATCTTGTCTATGAAATTGTTGACAATTCGGTCGATGAAGCGTTGGCCGGATACGGAAACTACATTTTGGTGCAAATACATAAAGACAACAGCATCACGGTTTTGGATGAGGGGCGCGGCATGCCGGTCGGGATGCATAAGCTTGGCAAGCCGACGCCGGAAGTCATTTTGACCGTGCTTCATGCCGGCGGCAAATTCGGCCAAGGCGGCTATAAAACGAGCGGCGGCCTGCACGGAGTCGGGGCGTCGGTTGTCAACGCCTTATCAGAATGGCTGGTCGTCACGATTCATCGCGACGGCTTCATTTACCGGCAGCGGTTTGAGCATGGAGGCAAACCGGTGACGACGCTAGAGAAAATCGGCACAACGAACAAAACCGGAACCATCATTCAATTTAAGCCGGACCCAACGATTTTCAGCACGACGGTCTTCGATTATGAAACATTGAGTGAACGGCTGCGCGAATCGGCGTTTTTGCTGAAAGGGTTGAAAATTGAACTCGTTGACGAACGGACCGGCATGCGGGAGGTGTTCCACTACGAAAACGGAATTGAAGCGTTTGTCGCCTATTTGAATGAGGAGAAAGATGTGCTCCACCCGGTTGTGTATTTTGCTGGCGAGCAAAACGGCATTGAAGTCGAGTTTGCGTTCCAGTTTCACGACGGTTATTCGGAAAACGTGCTGTCGTTTGTCAACAACGTGCGCACAAAAGACGGCGGCACGCATGAGGCGGGTGCGAAAACGGCGATGACGCGCGTTTTTAACGAATACGCCCGCCGCGTTGGTCTGCTGAAGGAAAAGGACAAAAACCTCGAAGGGTCTGATATTCGCGAAGGGTTGTCCGCGGTCGTTTCGGTGCGCATCCCAGAGCACTTGCTGCAGTTTGAAGGGCAGACGAAAGGAAAGCTCGGAACGAGCGAAGCGCGTTCGGCCGTCGATGCGGTGGTGTCCGAGCAGCTCATGTACTTTCTGCAAGAAAACCCGGACGTAAGCGCGATGCTCATTAAGAAAGCGATCCGGGCCTATCAGGCGCGTGAAGCGGCCCGCAAAGCGCGCGAAGAGGCGAGAAGCGGCAAAAAGCGGAAAGGGAAAGAGGCGCTCTTAAGCGGCAAGCTGACGCCGGCGCAAGGGCGCAATCCGCAAAAAAATGAGCTCTATCTCGTTGAAGGCGATTCGGCGGGCGGTTCGGCGAAACAAGGGCGCGACCGTCGATTCCAGGCGGTGCTTCCGCTGCGCGGAAAAGTCATCAACACGGAAAAGGCGAAACTTGGCGATATTTTGAAAAACGAGGAAATCAATACGATCATCCACGCCATCGGCGGCGGCGTCGGGGCTGATTTTTCGCTCGATGATGTCAACTACGACAAAGTGATCATTATGACCGATGCCGACACGGACGGCGCCCATATTCAAGTGCTGCTTTTGACGTTTTTTTACCGCTACATGCGTCCGCTGATTGAAGCGGGAAAAGTGTATATCGCCTTGCCGCCGCTTTACAAAATCAGCAAAAAAAGCGGCAAAAACGAAATCGTCGAATATGCGTGGACGGACGAGCAGCTGAAAGAAATTACGAAAAAAATGGGCCGCGGCTATACGATTCAGCGCTATAAAGGGCTCGGCGAAATGAACGCCGATCAATTATGGGAAACGACGATGAACCCACAGACGCGTACGCTCATCCGCGTGCGCATTGAAGATGCGGCCCGCGCCGAACGGAGGGTGACGACGCTCATGGGCGACAAAGTCGAGCCGCGCCGCAAATGGATCGAAACGCACGTCGCCTTCGGGCTCGAAGAGGAACCGGGATGGATCGGCTGATGGCGGCGTGAAAAGGCGCGGCCTTTTTGGCGCTGATGTGTTAGGAAAGGAGAATGACGATGGCAGAACGATTGCTGGAAATGCCGTTAGAGGACGTGCTTGGCGACCGCTTTGGCCGCTACAGCAAATACATTATCCAAGACCGGGCGCTCCCGGATGCGCGCGACGGGCTGAAGCCCGTGCAGCGCCGCATTTTGTATGCCATGTACATGGATGGCAACACGGCTGATAAACCGTTTCGCAAGGCGGCGAAAACGGTTGGAAACGTGATCGGCAACTTTCATCCGCACGGCGACTCATCGGTGTATGAAGCGATGGTGCGGATGAGCCAAGAGTGGAAGCTGCGCAACGTGCTGGTGGAGATGCACGGCAACAACGGCAGCATCGACGGCGACCCGCCGGCGGCGATGCGCTACACGGAAGCGCGCCTGTCGGCGATTGCCGCCGAGTTGCTTCGCGATATTGACAAAGAAACGGTTCCGTTTGTGCCGAACTTTGACGATACGACCGATGAGCCGACCGTCCTGCCGGCGATGTTTCCGAATTTGTTGGTGAACGGCTCGACCGGGATTTCGGCCGGCTATGCGACCGATATTCCGCCGCATGCGCTTGGCGAGGTGATCGACGCCGTCTTGATGCGGATCGACCGGCCGGATTGCACTGTTGACGAGCTGATGACGGTTCTTCCTGGCCCCGATTTTCCGACCGGCGGCATCATCCAAGGGAAAGACGGCATCCGCAAGGCGTATGAGACCGGCCGCGGGAAAATCATCATCCGCGCCAAAGCCGCCATCGAGCAGGGAAAAGGCGGGAAAAAGCACATTGTCATCACGGAACTGCCGTATGAAGTGAACAAAGCGAATTTAGTGAAAAAAATTGACGAGCTTCGCCTCGACAAAAAGCTCGACGGCATCGCCGATGTGCGCGATGAAACGGACCGGAACGGGCTGTCGATCGTCATCGAATTGAAAAAAGACGCCGATGCGGAAGCGATTCTCAACTACTTGTACAAAAATACGGATTTGCAAGTGCCGTACAGCTTCAACATGGTGGCGATCCATGAGCGCCGGCCGAAGCTGATGAGTTTGCCGGAGCTGTTGGATGCCTACATCGCCCACCGGAAAGAGGTCGTCACCAACCGCTCGCATTTTGAGCTGAAAAAAGCGAATGAGCGGAAGCACATCGTCGACGGCTTGATTCGGGCGCTTTCCATTTTGGATGAGGTGATTGCGACGATTCGTGCTTCAAGCGACAAGCGCGACGCCAAAGAACGGCTGATGGCTCATTACGGATTCACCGAAGCGCAGGCCGAGGCGATCGTGACGCTCCAGCTGTATCGGTTGACGAACACCGACATCACGGCGCTGCGTCAAGAAGCGGAAGAACTGGATCAAGCGATTGCGGAACTTACGGGGATTCTCGCAGATGAAAAGAAGCTGCTTGGCGTCATCAAAAAAGAGCTGAAGACGATGAAAAAGCAATATGCCGATGAGCGGCGGACGGTGATTGAAGAGGAGATTGAAGAGCTGAAAGTGAAGGTGGAGGCGCTCATTCCGGCGGAAGACGTGATCGTCACCGTGACAAAAGAAGGATATGTGAAGCGGACGAGCTATCGTTCATACAGCGCCTCAAACGGTCAAGACATGGGCATGAAGGAAACGGATCGGCTGCTCGCCCAGCTCGAGATGAATACGACCGATGTGCTCTTGCTTTTCACCCGCCGCGGTTATTATTTATACTGCCCGGTGCATACGCTCCCTGATATCCGTTGGAAAGAGGTCGGCCAGCACATTTCCCATCTCATTCCGCTTGAACGCGACGATGAACTCGTCGCCGCTGTTCCAGTCTCTTCCTTTAACACCGGGGAGCAGCTCATCTTTGTGACGAAACAAGGGCTCGTAAAGCGAACGGAGCTCGCTCAATACCAAGTGCAGCGCTACACCCGCCCGCTTGTGGCCGTTAATGTGAAAGAGGATGATGACGTCATCGCCGTCTACGCGACGGATGGATGCGGCCATCTTTGGCTTGCGACGCATGATGGACATGCGCTCTTGTTTGCCGAGGAGGAGATCAGCCTTGTTGGCGTGCGCGCGGCTGGGGTGAAAGGGATTCAATTGAAGGAAGGGGACTTTGTCGCCGCTGCGTGCCCCGTTCGCCTAGAAGAGGGGGGCTCCTTCGTCGTCGTGACGCAGCGCGGGGCAGTGAAAAAAGTGGCGATGAGCGAGTTTGAGCCGTCCTCACGAGCGAAGCGCGGCGTTGTGATCGTACGTGAAGTGAAATCCAACCCGCACCGAGTTGTCGGCGCCGTCTTTGTCAGCAGCGATGAGGAAATGGTCGGATTGCGGACGGAAAAAGGGGTGGTCGAGACGATCGAAGCCGCTTCCCTTCGTCTCTCCGACCGCTACAGCACGGGTTCGTTTGTTGTTGACACTGACGAAGCCGGGATGGTGGTGGATGTCTGGAAAGAACCGACGAAGCTGCTTGGAAAAGGGGAGGAAGGATGAGGTTCAAGCGTCAAGAACCGTTCCGGTATCAGTTTGGCCGGCCGCTCCCGGCTGAACTGCGCACAGCCGATGGCGAGCGCAGCGTCTACATTCACGATCTAAGTCCGCACGGGATGAAAATCGAAACGGAAGGCCGCCTTCCCTTTTCAACAGGGGGAACGCTGGTTGACATCTCGTTTTGGCTAAACGCTGCCCCCTTTACGCTGCGGGGGCAGCTTGTCTGGGAAAGACCGTTTGTCCACGCCTACTATTATGGCGTCCGCCTCCATGTCACCAAACAAGAAGAAGCGCACTTGATCGAAGCCATCAAACGACATGCGGCCGAGAGCCGCCGAATATGACGCAAAAAGGGGCCCGAGTTTTGGCGGGGCCCTTTTTTGATTTTTGACGGAGGTATGGCGCATCCAAAACGGGTGCCCTTGTCACATTGATGCCAAAATCGTCTTCACCAAAACTTCCACCATTTATTTGCCCGTGTTCGAGCAGCGCTGGTGCTGGCAGCGGTTTGCCGAAACGACAACACGAGCTCGCGAAACGCTTTTTCCCGTTCTAAAATGCGCAGTTCGAGCTGTTTTCGCTCCTCTTCCTGTCTTACTTTTTCCTCTTGACAGAACGCGACGACCGTTTCCAAATGTTCATGCAGCTGTTCCGTTTTTTGCTGCCATGCGTCCTCGTAATCGCGGAGTGAACGGCGCACCGTTTCGGCAGCTGCCGTCGTTTGCTCCTCGATGTAGTCAAGGCGGCCTTTCACCTCATCCATCGCTTGCCGGACCGTGGCTGTCGTTTCCTGTTTCAAGGCGTCGACGATATCGTCTTTTAAGCGGGCCGCCAACTGCTCGGCTATGTATGGCATCCCTTGATGCAGCAGGCGGGGCACATCGATGATTTCCCCTTCCATGACGGCTGTTTCCACTTGAGCGGCTGTCTCGTTGGCTCGATCTGCTGGTTGTCCGTCCATTTGCCTGATCATTTCAGCCACTTCGCGCGGATGGCGGCCGTCCTCAAGCCAAGTGCGGATATGGCGAAACCGGTCGATCAGCTCGTCGGTGTACATGCGTGCCCCCTCGGTTGTGCGTGGGACGGCAATCGATCCAGCGAACTGCTTTTCCCATTGTTTCAAATCGCGGGCGGTGACCCCGATTTTTTTCGCTGCTTCGCGGAGTGTATAGGTTTTCATCGCATTCCCTCATCCTTTCTCGTCTTTTGGCATTGATTTGCGTTATGTTTTATTTTCCTACTCGGTCGTTGATTTTCCTGCCGCTTGACAAAACATAACAAAAGAAGTGGGAGTTAGCAAAAAAACAACAACTATTGTCGAAAAATGAAGGCGGTCATCGAAAGATGTTGACAAACTTGTATATACAAGATAAAATGAATTCAGGTTGTATATACAAGTTTGTTTGCAACCGGTTGCTGAAAGCGATTTAACGCTATAGCGGTCGTTAAGGAAAGAAAAGGGAGGCGTTCATCATGGGGGCATACCAACAAGCAGCCGCGCAAATCGTTGAAGCCATCGGCGGCAAAGAAAACATCGTCGCCGCCACGCATTGTGTGACCCGGCTTCGGTTTGCGCTCAAAGAGGAAGGAAAAGTCAATAAGGAAGCGCTTGAGCGCATCGATGTCGTCAAAGGGTCGTTTTCCGCAAACGGCCAGTTTCAAGTCGTCATCGGCCAAGGGCTTGTCGATAAAGTGTATGACGACCTCATCGAGCTGACGGGCATCGGCCGGGCGACAAAGCAGGAGATTAAAGACGCTGCGGAAGCGAAGCTCAATCCGCTGCAACGCGCGATTAAGACGCTGGCTGATATTTTCATTCCCATCTTGCCGGCGATCGTGACGGCCGGTTTGTTAATGGGTATTAATAACGTCTTGACAGGCCCAGGCATTTTTTACGAAGGGAAATCGTTTGTCGAGGTGCACAAAGAATGGGCCGATTTGGCGAACATGATCAACTTGATCGCCAATACGGCGTTTGTCTTCCTGCCCGGTTTGATCGGCTGGTCAGCAGTGACGAAATTCGGCGGCAGCCCGCTCTTAGGGATTGTCCTTGGTTTGATGCTCGTCCACCCAGATTTGCTCAACGCTTGGGGCTGGGGAGCGGCGAAAGAAAAAGGAGAGATTCCGGTTTGGAACTTGTTCGGCTTTGAAGTGCAAAAAGTCGGCTACCAAGGGCAAGTGCTGCCGGTGTTGGTGGCTTCCTACGTGCTGGCGAAGCTTGAGCTGTTTTTGCGCAAGCGCATTCCGGATGCGTTTCAGCTGTTGCTTGTCGCGCCGCTTGCGTTGCTCATTACGGGCTTTTTGGCGTTCATCGCCATTGGGCCGGTCACATTTGCGATCGGCAATGCCATTACCCACTTGTTTGTCACGATTTTTGACACGGTTCCGGCTCTTGGAGGATTGTTGTATGGAGCGCTGTATGCGCCGCTTGTCGTCACCGGGATGCACCATACGTTCTTGCCGGTTGACTTGCAGCTGATTGCCAATACCGGCGGCACATTCTTATGGCCGATTTTGGTCATGTCAAACATCGCCCAAGGTTCGGCAGCGTTGGCGATGATGTTTGTCGCGAAGGAGGAAAAGCTGCGCGGTTTGTCGTTTACGTCGGCTGTTTCCGCGTATTTAGGCATCACGGAACCGGCGATGTTCGGGGTCAACTTGCGCTTTCGTTTCCCGTTTATCGCAGCGATGACCGGAGCGGCGATCGCCGGCATGTTTATTACGCTCAATAAAGTCATCGCTCCGTCGATCGGTGTCGGCGGCCTGCCGGGTTTCTTGTCGATCGTACCGCAAAAGTGGACGCCGTTCTTTATCGGCATGGCGATCGCGATTGTGGTGCCGTTTGCGCTGACGTTTGTCTTTGGGAAAGTGCGTAAAGCCGCCCGCTCATGATTGCCGTGTGTTGACGCAAGAGAACGATGTGCGAAATCATCCATTTACCACCATACCATTGGCCGCCGATGCCAATGGTATGTTTTTATCCTGACGAACGAGGTGAAGAGAGATGTCAACAACCCCTTGGTGGAAAAAAGCGGTCGTTTATCAAATTTATCCGAAAAGCTTCTACGACACGAATGGAGACGGCATCGGCGATTTGCCGGGCGTGATCGAGAAGCTCGATTATCTACAAGAACTGGGCGTCGATGTCATTTGGCTGACACCGATCTACGCGTCGCCGCAGCGCGACAACGGTTATGACATCAGCGATTATTTCCGCATCCATCACGAATACGGAACGATGGACGATTTTGACCGTCTGCTTCACGAAGTGCATGCGCGCGGCATGAAGCTGGTGATGGACATGGTCGTCAACCATACCTCAACCGACCATGAATGGTTTAAGCAGGCGCGCTCCTCGAAAACGAACCCATACCGCTCGTTTTACATTTGGCGCGACCCGAAGCCGGACGGCGGAGCGCCGAACAACTGGCAATCGAAATTCGGCGGCTCGGCGTGGGAATACGATGAACAAACCGGCCAATATTACTTGCATTTGTTCGATGTGACACAAGCGGACTTGAACTGGGAAAACGAAGAGCTGCGCCGCCGCATTTATGACATGATGCATTTTTGGCTCCAAAAAGGAGTGGACGGCTTTCGGCTTGACGTCATCAACTTGTTGTCAAAAGATCAGCGCTTCCCGGATGACGACGGTTCGGTGCCGCCGGGGGACGGGCGCCGCTTTTATACGGACGGACCGCGCATTCATGAGTTTTTGCAGGAAATGAATCGAGAGGTGTTTTCAAAATACGACATCATGACAGTGGGGGAAATGTCGTCGACGACGATCGATCATTGCATCCGCTACACGAACCCGGAAAACCACGAGCTCAATATGACGTTTAACTTTCACCACTTGAAGGTCGATTACCCGAACGGAGAAAAATGGGCAGTCGCCCCATTTGATTTCCTTGCCTTAAAACGCATTTTGTCCGAATGGCAAGTCCGGATGTATGAAGGCGGGGGCTGGAATGCGCTCTTTTGGTGCAACCACGATCAGCCGCGCATCGTGTCGCGCTATGGCGATGACGGGACGTATTGGAAAGAATCAGCCAAAATGTTGGCGACGACGATCCATTTGATGCAAGGGACACCATACATTTACCAAGGCGAAGAAATCGGCATGACCGACCCGAAATTCACCGATATTCGCGACTATCGCGATGTGGAGTCGCTCAACATGTACCGGATTTTGCGAGAACAAGGCAAAAGCGAGCAAGAAGTGATGGAAATTTTGCAGCGAAAATCGCGCGACAATTCCCGCACGCCGATGCAATGGGACGACAGCCCGCATGCCGGTTTCACGTCTGGGACGCCGTGGATTCGCGTCGCCGACAACTACCGGCGCATTAACGTGAAACAGGCGCTCGCCGACCGCGACTCGATTTTCTACCATTATAAACGGCTGATTGAGCTGCGCAAACAGTATGATCTCATTACGACCGGGCGCTATGAGCTGCTGCTGGCGGACGATCCGCATATTTTCGCCTATATGCGTCATGGCGATGGAGAAAAGCTGCTTGTTGTCAACAATTTTTATCCAGTCGAAACGACGTTCACGCTGCCGAAAGAAGCGGGAGCCGATGGCTATACGGGAGAACTGCTGCTTGCCAATTATTCGGACGCGCCGGCTGATTTTCGCCGCATGCAACTGCGCCCATACGAATCGGTTGTTTATCTTTTGCGCCGGCCGTGATACAATACAAGCGGTGATTCTTATGCATGAAAACAAATATTTAACCATTTACCATGACCTCATTTCCCGCATCCGCCGCGGAGAATGGAAGGCGTACGACAAGCTGCCATCGGAACACGAGCTGGCCGCCCGATATGAGACATCGCGCGAGACGATTCGCAAAGCGCTCCATTTGTTGTCCGAGCACGGCTATATCCAAAAAATGAAAGGAAAAGGATCTATCGTCCTTGACGTCGGCAAATATGACTTTCCCGTATCCGGATTGGTCAGCTTTAAAGAACTGGCGCAGACGATGAAGCAGCCGGTGCGGACGATCGTGCATGAACTGGCGATCATCAAGCCGGATCGCGAGCTCAGGCAGCATCTGCGCGCCTCAAGCAAAGACGAAGTGTGGAAAGTCGTGCGCGTCCGTGAAATCGGCGGAGAGCGGATTATTTTGGATAAAGACTTTTTTCTGAAAAAGCATGTGCCGCTATTGACGAAAGAGATTTGTGAAGACTCGATCTATGAATACTTGGAAACGAAGCTGCATTTGCCGATCAGCTTTGCGAAAAAAGAAATATCGGTCGACGAAGCGACGGACGAAGACCGGCGCTATTTGGATTTGCATGGCGATGACCGCGTCGTTGTCGTCAAAAACTACGTGTATTTAAGCGATGCTACATTGTTTCAATACACGGAATCGCGTCACCGGCTCGACAAGTTCCGATTTGTCGATTTTGCGCGCCGGAAATGACAACGCCTTCTGTGCCCCAGGTTGTTTGGGAGCCAGCCCGGGGCGGATGAAAGTGTGGGCCACGCTGCCAACTGCAGCGCGGCTTTTTTTGTTTGCGCGGGCAACATAAATTTTATAAGTAAAACTATGTTCTAAATCATCAATGAAAATCATAAAAAAACTACATCATGGCTATCCTTCTTGGTAACAACATCATCGCAAAGGAGGCGCCGACGTGGAAGGAACATGGTGGTCGCTGTTGCCTTTTCTGCTCATCATTCCGTTGGCGGTATGGCTGAAAGAAATTTTGCCCGGCCTCGTGGCCGGATTGCTCGTCGGAGCGTTTTGCCTTGAGTGGTCGGCTGTCGGCGCGATTGAGCGCGCTGTTTCCGCTGTTCTTCACGCCCTGACCGATCCGGAGCATATGAAGGTGGCCGCGTTTTTGTATTTGTTCGGTTCGCTTGTCGGCATGATGCAAATTACCGGCGGGATCAAAGGGTTTGTCGAGAGACTTTCCGGCCGCATCCGCTCGAAGCGGGGGATTTTGTTGTTCGTTTGGCTGACGGTGCCGGTGACGTTTTTTATGCCGATGTTTCGCATTATGCTCCTTGGACCAGTGATGAAAGCGGTCCTTCGCCAGTTTCGCATCGACCGCCGCCGCATGGCGTACATGATCGACGTCTCGACCGAGCCGATCATCGTGCTTTTGCCAGCGGCGACAGCGTTCGTCGGCTTTATGACTTCTGTTGTCGCCGCGGCGCTTGAGCAAAACGACATTCACGAATCGCCGTATGACGTGTTTTTGCGCAGCCTGCCGTACAACTTGTTTGCGATTGTCGCTCTGGTCGTCGGGGTGTTGACGACGATGTTGAACATCCGGATCGGCAAACCGCGGGCGAAAAAAGGAGAAGGGGAAACGAATACACTGCACGGGCTCGGATTGCGCAAGGAGCTGGCGCTGATCAACGGGGAGCCGTTGCACTTGTTTGTCCCGCTGGCGCTGTTAATCGCGCTGACGTTTGCCTTTTTCGTGTACGACGGGAGGAAACGCGGGGCAGAGAATTGGTGGGAGGCGTTTTCCGCGGCCGATGCGACATGGGCGATGCTGTTGGCGTTGTTTGTGACCATCCTTTTGTCGATGGCGTTTTATTTATGGCGCCGACAATCGCTTTCAGAGCTGACGTACCATTTTTTTGCTGGAGGTAACGAAATGATGGCGCCGATCGGCATGCTCGTTCTCGTATGGGCGGTCTCGGCGGTGGCAGGGGAACTCGGATTTGCGGAGTACGTGTCGTCGACGTTCGGCACATGGCTGCCGGGGGCATTCGTGCCAGCGGCCGTGTTTTTGGTCGGATCGTTTTTATCCTACTTTATCGGTTCTTCATGGGGAACGTGGGGCATTTTGATGCCGCTTGGCGTCACGCTTTCCCATGCGACCGGGGCGCCGCTCGAGGTGACAGTCGGCGCCGTGTTTGCGAGCGGGACGTTTGGCGCCTTTGCTTCGCCGCTTGGCGATACGACGATTACAACCGCAGCCATTATGGATATGGACTTGATGAGCTATGCGAAATATAAACTGCGCATCTCTCTCCTTTGCGCCGGCGTGTCGCTCGTTGGATACGTTCTTTTGCCGCTTTGGATGCCATGAACGAGTGGAACGCGCCACGCCGCCGGCCGGTCTTTTCAGGCTACCGAATAGGTGAACAGGCCGGGTGTTCACCGCCCATTTTACAATCACACACAATGTTCTAAATAATCAATAAATCAACAATTGAAAACAAAAACAAATCAGAGTATGATAAAAACAACATACTAACTAGTTGGTAGCTGCAAATCCAACTCGGTCACGCCCCATACTCACCCAAACAAATATTGTGGGCGAAAGGGGCAAAAAAAGGCAAGAAAGGAAGAGGGAGAAATGAAGACGCACATCATTACCGTCAACCCACGCTTTTGTGAAACTGATGCGCTCGGACATTTAAGCAACATTAGCTATTTTATTTATTTAGAAGAAGCGCGCACCCGCCTGTTTGATGAATTGCGTTACGGCGGGCGAACGGAGGACTGGCATTTTATTTTAGCTTCCACCAAGTGTGATTTTATCAACCAAGGATTCTTCGGACGACGATTGCGCGTGGAAACCAATGTCTCCCGGATCGGCAATAAAAGCTTTCAATGCATTCATCGCATCATGGAAGAGGAAACAGTAAGACTGATCGCCATCGGAGAGGCAGCGATCGTCCATTTCAATTTCCAAACCCAAACGAGCGAACCGTTGCCTGATGACTTGCGGACCATGCTTGCCGAATACCTTGTGCCGTCCGTGGGGGAAACGATTTCGCCGTCATCGTGCAAAAAAAGGGAGTGAATATCATCCGCCTGTACGGCGGATTTTTCATTTTCAACTTTCCCACGTTTTTTGGACCGAACCACCGAAGGCGACATACTTTGTAAATAGACGAAATGGCGGAAAGGGGGAATCAACATGGCCATTCACGCTGTGATCGGCAATGCGGTGTATACATGCCGCGGGGAGCTTGAGACGTATTTTCAGCCGTTTCGCGATGGAACGATCGGCCGCTTTCATCCGTTTTCTACGCCGTTTGGCAAACAGCGGCTTATTTACGCCGACTGGACAGCAAGCGGGCGGCTGTACCGGCCGATTGAAGAGAAGCTGACGCATGAGCTCGGTCCATTTGTCGGCAACACGCATACGGAATCGAATGTGACCGGAACGAAAACGACGCTTGCCTATCGCTATGCAAAAGAAATCATCAAACAGCACGTTCATGCCGGGAAAAACGACGTCTTGATCATGCAAGGCGCCGGGACCACAAGCGCCGTCAACAAGCTGCAGCGTCTGCTTGGCTTGCGCGTACCGGAACGGTGGAAGCACCGCTTGTCCCTTCATGATGAGGAGCGGCCAGTCGTCTTTGTCACCCATATGGAGCACCATTCGAATTTATTGCCATGGGTGGAAACCATCGCGGAAGTCGTGGCGGTCCGTCCGACAGAAAACGGGGATGTCGATCTTGACCATTTGCGCGAGCTGCTGGAGCGCTACCGAGATCGGCCGCAAAAAATCGGTGCCTTTACTGCTTGCTCGAACGTCACGGGGTTGGAAACCCCATATCATAAGCTGGCGAAAATCATGCACGAGCATGGCGGCCTTTGCTTTGTTGATTTTGCTGCTTCCGCTCCGTACGTCCGCATCGATATGCATCCGGACGACCCAATGGAGCAGCTTGATGCCATTTATTTCTCTCCCCATAAGTTTCTCGGGGGGCCGGGAAGCGCCGGCGTGCTCATCTTTGACAGCCGGCTTTATCATCAGCACGCTCCGGATCACCCCGGCGGCGGGACGGTGTACTGGACTGACCCGTGGGGGAACTATGAATACATCCAAGCCATTGAGGAACGCGAAGATGGCGGAACACCGCCGTTTTGGCAAACCATCAAGGCAGCGTTGGCCATCCAGCTGAAAGAGCAAATGAACGTAAAACAGATGCGCGCCCGCGAAAAGGAACTTGTTTCCCTTCTTTTGCCGGCGCTAAAAAGCACTCCCGGCGTCCGCGTGCTTGAAGGACATCGGGACGACCGTCTTGGCATCATCTCATTTGTCATAGATGGATTGCATTACAACCTTGTTGTCAAACTGCTGAATGATCGCTTCGGCATTCAAGCGCGCGGCGGCTGTTCCTGCGCCGGACCATACGGCCACTATTTGCTTGGCATCGACAAGGAACAATCCGCTGCGTTGCTTCAAGAAGTCAAAAACGGCAATCCTCTCGCCAAACCAGGATGGGTGCGTCTGTCGCTCCATCCTACGATGACGAACGAAGAAGTGTATGCGATCATCCGCGCCGTCCGTCAAATCGCCCGCTATGGCCGCCGCTGGCAGGAGGAATACGAGTACGATGCTGGGAAAAATGAGTTCGTCCACCGTGACGATGATCGGTACATTCGGCATTTCTTTCTCTTTTAAGCTTCCGAGAGCAAGGACGGTCATTTTCCCGTGCGTTTTTGTTTTCAGTCCTAGCCAGAACTCGGTACAATAAAGGCATCTTGACCAAAAGAAGGGGAGAACCGATGAACGAATTGTACCATTTGCTTGTGCGAACCGATCGGGAGCAACAATTGTACAACCAAGCGCGTCGCCTTGCGGAACGATTTGTCCAACGGGCAGCGCATGATGACGAACAGGCAACGTTTCCATTTGCCGATTTTGCCGATTTAAAAGAGGCTGGATTCCTTTCCTTGACCGTCCCGACTGAATACGGCGGCCAAGGGGCGTCGCTTTATGAGCTCGTGCTCGTACAAGAGACGATCGCCCAAGGCTCTGGGGCAACCGCCTTGGCGTTCGGCTGGCATGCAAGCATTCTCATGCGTTTATTTTTGCTCCGCCGCTGGCCGGAATCGGTGCTCACTCATTTGGCGAAAGAAGTCGTTTGCCGCCACGCGCTCATCAACAGCGCCCACTCTGAACGGACAACTGGCAGCCCGGCGCGCGGCGGTAAACCGGAAACGACGGCCGTCTTTCGCCATGGCCGCTGGGTGCTTCGAGGGCGAAAGACATTTGCATCGTTAGCCCCTGCGCTCGATTACGTCTTAATTTCCGCCACAATGGAAGATGGTCGGGTCGGTGAGTTTCTGGTGCCGATGTCTGCTTCAGGCATTCGCATCGAGCCGACGTGGAACACGCTTGGCATGCGGGCGACGCGCAGCGATGATCTTGTTCTTGAAGAAGTCGAAGTCGACCAAAAGGCGCTCGTAGAGACGCTTGGAGAAGCGAACGAAGCCGCTCCGGCGCAAGGATGGCTGTTGCACGTGCCGGCTTGTTACTTAGGCATCGCCATTGCGGCGCGCAATGAGGCGCTTCGCTTTGCCAAGACGTACCAGCCTAATACCCTGCCTCACCCAATCGCCTCGACGCCCGAAGTGCAACGGAAAATCGCTGAAATGGAATGGCGCCTCACCCATGCGCGCCATTTCCTGTACGCGGTCGCCGATTTATGGGATCGCTATCCGGAAAAACGGATGGAAATGAAAGAGGAGTTGGCAACAGCTAAATTGGTTGCCACCAATACTGCGCTTGAAGTCGTCGATTGGGCGATGCGCATTGTCGGCGGACAAAGCTTGTTTGCTGACAATCCGCTTCAGCGGCATTACCGTGACGTCCGCGCTGGGCTCTACAACCCGCCGGCGGATGACTTGACGCTTCAATGGCTTGCCAAGCGGGCATTGTCTCACAACCCACCTGCTCCATAAAACAGAACGGACTCAAGCAACACGAAAAAGCTGTCCCTGCTTTGTGGGGGACAGCTTTTTTGATGCCAAGCGGTTATTCCACCTCAAGCGCCGAACGCAAAAATGCCGGCAACGCGAAACATTGGCGAAAGATCCCATCGTTCACATATTTCGTGTCATTTGGAATGGTAGTCTGCGCCGGAAAATCGAGCGGCCGTTTCGAGCCGATCGTAAAGCTCCACAGTCCGCCTGGATACGTCGGCACCACCGCGGTGTACACAAGCACATGCGGGAACAGTTCGCGAATATTGCGGTACGTCCGCTTCAAAATATCCAGATGGAAAATTGGCGACTGGCTTTGGCAGACCATCAGCCCATCCGCTTTCAACGCGCGATGGACGTTGGCGTAAAACTCCGGTGAAAACAAGGCTTCCGCCGGGCCGACTGGGTCGGACGAGTCGATCATAATGACGTCGTAGACGCTTTCCTTCCCTTGCACAAACACGACGCCATCATCATAAATAAACCGCACGCGCGGATCCGATAAGTTGCCGGAGACGGCTGGCAAATGCTCTTTGCACGCCCGGACAACTTTTTCGTCAATTTCCACCATGTCGATGGCTTCAAGATGAGCATATTTCGCCGTCTCACGGGCTGCGCCGCAGTCGCCGCCGCCGATGATGAGCACCCGTTTCGCCTGCGGATGAAACTGCAGCGGCACGTGCGAAATCATTTCGTTATAAATATGGCCGTCAATCGAGGTCGTTTGCACGACGCCATCGAGTACGAGCATGCGGCCAAAATCGTACGAATCCAAAATCATCACATGCTGGTACTCGGACGGCTCGGCAAAAATCACCTCTTTGATTCGATAGCTGATTTTTAAGTTGTCGCGATCATCTTCGGTGAGCCAAAGCTCTCCATTGTCCATATGCAAGTAAGGTGGCAAAGCGTTTCCTTCGTGTTTCATTGTGACCTCCTTTAGTCATGCAGATGTTTTCACACCTTTCTAATCTTAATATATTCTTCGTCTTGTGGCAAACAAAGGGGATGTGATCGGCCGGTGCCGGACGTATTCATCCCACCGCCCATGTTTGACGACTGGTTTCGTTTTTCCAACTGATGATCATTCTTGCCGCCACATCCCGCGCAAAGGCCGAGCGCCAAGGTGCCAATCGCCGCAAAGGCCGCCATCGGTTTCGCATCATCCCGCGTCTTCCTTCCGTAGAGCGATGCTTAGTGATTGTGTGCCTGCCAAACGCCAAAAAACTCTCCAGCTTATAGCCAGAGAGTTTTTTCTCAACCGCGCCGCTCTTTCAATAAAGAACGAAGCGACGCTCGGTCTTCAAGCAAGTCGGCGAGCGTATACGCATCCAGCACACGCAAAAACGCCTCTAACGCCTCGTGAAGTGCGAAGCGAAGCCGACATACCGGCGTTAAGACGCACTCATTGCCGTGGGCGGCAAAACACTCGACAAGCGACAAGTTTTCCTCCGTTTCGCGAACAACCGCGCCGATGACAATCTCCGCGGGGCGTTTCGCAAGGCGGATTCCACCGTTGCGCCCACGGATCGTTTCAATGTAGCCGAGTTTGCCAAGCTCATAGACGATTTTGCTTAAATGATGCTCTGAAATGGAAAAGGCAGCGGCAATGTCTTTGATGTTTGTTTTTTCTTCTTCATCAAGCGCGCCTAAAAACAAGAGGACGCGCAAGGCGTATTCCGTATAGTTCGTCAACTGCATCGTGATTCACAACCTTTAAGCGACATTCTTGATCCCATTGTACCACACCTGATTCGAACGGAGAATTGTGAACAATTTATTAAAGATGTATTTGAAATATTGCTTTTTCGCAGTGCTCATGGTTGAATAAAAGATGTATTAAAAATACATGTTTTACAAGGGGATGAAATCATGACAACGACAACGAAATTGCATCCAAAAACGATTGAAATTGTGAAATCAACGGTGCCTGTCTTGGAAACACATGGTGAACAAATTACGAAGCGGTTTTATGAACTCATGTTTTCCAATCATCCGGAACTGCTCAATATTTTCAACCACGCCAACCAAAAGCAAGGGCGGCAGCAACGCGCCTTGGCCGCAGCCGTGTATGCGGCAGCGCGCTATATCGACCAGCTTGATGCTATTTTGCCGGTTGTGCGGCAAATCGGCCATAAACACCGCAGCTTAGGAATCAAACCAGAACAATACCCGATCGTCGGAAAGCATTTGTTGCTGGCGATCAAAGACGTGCTCGGCGACGCCGCCACCGACGAAGTGATCACGGCTTGGGCGGAAGCATATGAAGCCATTGCGTCCGTTTTCATTCAAGTGGAAAAAGAGCTCTACGATGAGGCAGCGGCCAAACACGGAGGCTGGCGTGACTTTCGCCGATTTGTCGTCGTGAAAAAGGTGAAAGAAAGCCGCGTCATTACTTCGTTTTATTTGGAGCCGGAAGACGGCAAGGCCATCAGTGATTATTTGCCGGGTCAATACGTGAGCGTCAAACTGTCGATTCCGGGCGAGACGTATACGCATATTCGCCAATACAGCTTATCGGATGCACCTGGAAAAGGGTATTACCGCATCAGCGTCAAACGGGAAGCAGCTACAGCGGACAAGCCGGCCGGCATTGTTTCCAACTATTTGCATGATCATGTCCAAGAGGGCGACGTGCTCGAGCTTAGCGCTCCAGCCGGCGATTTTACGCTTGATTTGTCCAAAACGACGCCGGTTGTGTTCATCAGCGGCGGCGTCGGCATCACTCCGCTTTTGAGCATGGCGCATACGTTGGCCATCCGCCAACCGACCCGCCCAGCGGCGTTTTTGCATGCTGCTTTGAATGGCCGCGTGCACGCGTTTGACGAGGAGCTTCGGATGTTGGCGGAACGCCCGTCATTTTCTTATCATATTTGTTATGAGTCGCCATCCGACGAGGACCGCCTCCATCCACATTTTGGCAAAGAAGGGCGGATTGACCTTGCATGGATGCAATCCGTGATCCCGACGAAAGACGCAGACTTTTATTTCTGCGGCCCGGTGCCGTTTATGAAAACCGTCTATGGCGCTCTAAAACAATGGGGTGTGCCAGAAGAGCACATCCATTACGAATTTTTCGGCCCGGCCGGCGATTTGACGAAAGACTGAGAGAGGGTTTTCGCTTGCCAGGGGGCTGACCCAAAAGGGTCATTTTCCTTAACAAAACACAACATATTGTTTCTTAATGATTGTTTTATACCTATATACGGTAACAAGAAAGGGTGTCCCGATCCTTTTGGGACACCCTCTTTTGTTATCTTCCCTGTTGGCAAGTTCATGAATTTTTTGTATGATGAATGGCAAGGAAAAGCAAGAAAAGGGAGAGACAACGCATGACGACATTTCGCCAACATCGCTGGCAATCATTTTTGCAAGGTTACGAGCAGCGCGCTCGAATCCTTATCTCTTGCCCAGATCGCCCGGGCATCGTCGCGGCGGTGACGTCGTTTCTGTACGAACAAGGGGCGAATATCGTTGAATCGAGCCAATATTCGACCGATCCTGAGGGAGGGACGTTTTTTCTCCGCTTGGAGTTCGACTGTCCGAACATCGCCGAGCAAAAAGAAGAGATCGAAGCGGCGTTCGCCCCGATCGCTGCTGAATTTCAGATGCGTTGGCAGCTTCGGCTGCACAACGATATTCGGCGAATCGCGATTTTTGTCTCCAAAGCCGAGCATTGTCTGCTTGAACTTCTTTGGCAATGGCAGGCGGGAGAGCTGATCGCCGACATCGCCCTTGTCACCAGCAACCACCCCGACTTGCGCGAGACGGTCGAGTCGTTTGGCATCCCGTATGTGCATATTCCGGTGACGAAAGAAACGAAAGCGGACGCCGAAGCCGAACAAATCCGTCTGCTTCGTGACTATCAGATCGACACCATCGTGCTTGCCCGCTACATGCAAATTTTGTCGCCGGCGTTTGTCGCTGAATTCCCGGGACGGATCATCAACATCCACCACTCATTTTTGCCCGCCTTTATCGGCGCGCGTCCGTATGAGCGGGCGTATGAGCGCGGCGTCAAATTGATCGGCGCCACATCGCACTACGTCACCGACGATTTGGATGAAGGGCCGATCATTGAGCAGGACGTCGCCCGCGTGGATCACCGCCACCATCCGGACGACTTAAAGCGGATCGGCCGACTGATTGAAAAAACGGTGCTCGCCCGGGCGCTTCGGTGGCATTTGGAAGACCGGGTCATCATCCACGGAAACAAAACGATCGTGTTTTATTGAAACCAAGCGGGAGAGGATTTTTCCTTTCCCGCATGGTATAATGAAGACAAGCAGGATTTCGCCGCCCAAAGAGCGAAATTTCATCCGTAGGGAAGGAGGGAAAAAGCCTATGGGAGAAAAACGGACGCCCAGCGGTTTTCTGTTAAAACAACGTGCGTTTTTAAAATTGTATTTGATTACGCTCACCGAACAGGAGCGGCTCTACGGGCTGAAGCTGCTTGATGTATTGCGCCAAGAGTTCAAGCCGTTCGGCTACCGGCCGAACCACTCCGAAGTGTATAAGGCGCTGCACGATTTGATCGAAGACGGCATTTTAAAACAAGTGAAACAGAAAAAAGAGGGAATGAAGTACCAAGAAGTCGTCTACTATCGGTTCGCCGAGGGCGGACAGGAAAAGGCGAAGCTGTACAAACGCCAGCTCAAGGCGGAGCTTGATCGGTGCGCGGCGCTCATTCGCAAGGCGATTGAGGACAACTTCGGTTGAGAGCGCCTCGTTTTTTCTTTGTTATATTTACATAATATATTTATGGTCTAGTTCTTTTGTTTTGCGTCCCGCCGGGCGATTTAGTAGAATGAGAGGGGAAGATCGCCACAGAGAGGAAGTCAGAAGATGGGAACATGGCCGTTGACGGTCACGAAAGAAATGGAAAAGCGAAAAGAACTGTTCCGCCGCGATCCGAATCGCGCGTTGATTGGAGCGGGCGGGTACAAGGCGGCAGATGAGGCGATCGTGCACGATGCCGCCATTGCGCTCGCGCTTGGGAAAAACGTGCTCTTAAAAGGCCCGACCGGATCGGGAAAAACGCGGCTTGCTGAAACGTTGTCCGCTTTGTTTGGTCAACCGATGCACAGCATCAACTGTTCCGTGGACTTAGACGCCGAAGCATTGCTCGGTTTTAAGACGATCGTGCACAAAAACAGCCAGGCGGTGATCGAGTACGTGCCCGGACCAGTCATCCAGGCGATGACAAAAGGGCATTTGCTATACATTGACGAAATTAATATGGCGAAACCGGAAACGCTGCCGATTTTAAACAGCGTCCTTGACTACCGGCGGCGGCTCACCAATCCGCTGACTGGAAATGTCGTACAGGCGAAACCGACATTTGGCGTCATCGCCGCGATCAATGAAGGCTATATTGGCACCGTACCGCTCAATGAGGCGCTCAAAAACCGGTTTGTCGTCATCAATGTCCCGTATGTGCAAGGAGAAACATTAAAATCGGTATTGTTGGCGCAAACTACATTAACGGATGAAACGTTGATCGATCGTTTCGTCGCCCTGTCGGCGGATCTGCTTGCGCAGGTGCGAAACGGACAAATCGCCGAGGAAGCGGCTTCGGTGCGCGCTTTGTTGGATGCGTGCGATTTGGCGGCATACATGCCGCCATTGCGGGCCATTGAGCGAAGCATCGTCGATAAGCTTGACGATGAACGGGAACGGGCGGCGGTGCGCAACATCGCCGAAACGTGGTTTGACGAATAGGAGGCTCGGCATGGAGCGGTTTATGATGTTCAATGACCGAACGGTCGACTCGAGTTTGGTCATGCAGCTTTCTGACCTCGCCCAAACGCTCATGCGCCGCCGCGACGTTGCCATCCAGTTCGCCGCCCATTCCGGCGTGCATTGTGTCAAGCCGGTCGTTTACGTCAGCCATTTTTGGGATGGGTATCCACCATTGGAGCGGGAAACGGCAATGAAAAGCGACGTCGGCTTGCGCATCATCGGCACGTATCGGCACACCGACCGATTGGCGGTTCGCGCCTTCCGACATGCGGTGGAATCCCGACCGCTCTCCAAGCTTTCCAAACAGCTGTTTACATTCGCTGAAGATCTTCGCTTGGAAGCCGTCTGCGAGCGGGAACGTCCCGGGATGAAGCGATGGTTCCGCACGCGCCGCCGCATGTACCGCCGCTACTTCACTCAGCAATGGCAAGCAAACAGGACGCGCGGCGCTTGGGCTGATCAGTTTTTGGCGGGGATGTATTTGCGGCTCACGGCTGATTCGCCGCTTGATGATGCGCCGCTGGCTCCGATGGCGGATGAAGCGGTGCAGGCGCGCCTTGAAACGTTATGGCCGCAATTTTTTGATGCTTCCTCGACAGCCGAGGTGGCGGACTGGGCGTTCGCCGTTGTGGAACTGATGGAGGACGTGCTGCCTCATGATATGGTCAATGCCTATACATCGCTGCCAATCGTTGAGGATGATGCGGACGAGAAAACGATGACGCTTCAAGATCTCAAACGGACCAACCCATTGGAAAACCGCGATGCCCTTCAGGAGACGGATGGAGAGGCCAAGCGGCAAGTGCTGCCAACATGGCATCGGGAAACGAGCCGGGCGGGTGGAAGCTTTCTCCGCTTTGAGCTCGAACGAGGCAGCCGCACCGAGATCATCAGCGATGAGGCGAGGCCGGGTGAAGACGGCGATCAGGCTCTGGCCGTCGTGAAAGGAACGTCTCGGCCGACGGCGCGAAACGAGTATGGCCTGGAAGCGCAAGCATCCTTCAGCGAACAGCCGCCGGCTGGAAACAGTGCGCCGTATGGCGAGGCCAACCGCCAAGCCGATCTTGTGCTTCTTCCTTCGTCGCCAAACCTCGCGCATCTTGAGCAATACCGCGCCAAACAGGCGGCGGTGGCGCCGTACCGAAAACGGCTTGTGCGCATCATGGAACAATGGCTTGAACACAAGCGCTCCGCTTGGCGCACGAACTTGCCCGTCGGTCGGCTGCGCAAACAATTGGTGTCGTTTTTCACTGATGAGCGGCCGCGCTTGTTTTACAAAAAAGGCGAGCCGACGCGGCGGTTTGATGCGGTCTTCGGCCTGCTTGTCGATTGCTCGGCTTCGATGCATGACAAAATGGAAGAGACGAAAACCGGGCTCGTTCTTTGCCATGAGGTGCTGAAAACGTTGCGCGTGCCGCACCAAATTGTCGGATTTTGGGAAGATGCGAACGAAGCAGCCGCTTCGCGTCAGCCGAACTATTTGCAGATGGCGGTCTCATTCCATCGCTCGCTTGAGCCGTCGAGCGGCCCGGCGATCCTGCAGCTCGAGCCGCATGAAGATAATCGCGATGGATTGGCGATTCGCTGGATGACCGAACAGCTCCTCAAGCGCCCGGAAGCACAAAAAGTGCTGCTCGTCTTCTCTGACGGCGAACCCGCCGCGTACGGATATGAACAAAACGGCATCATCGATACGCACGAAGCAGTCGCCGAAGCGCGCCGCCGCGGCATTGAGGTCGTCAATCTCTTTTTAGGCCACGGGGCCGACGATGAGTCAAAGCGGCGGACGGTTGAAAACATCTATGGTCGCTTCCGCGTCTTTGTTCCGCATGTGAGCGAGTTGCCGGATCGGCTGTTGCCGCTCTTGAAAACGTGGTTGCAAAAAAGTTTGTGACAAAAAGGTGGGACCCCATGATCAAATTATTCACTGACAGCGATCTAGACGGCATCGGCTGCGGATTGCTCGCGAAGCTGGCGTTTGCCGAGGTGAACATTTCGTTTTGTTCCTATCGCAATTTGGATGAACGGGTCGTCCAATTCTTGCAAAGCGACGAGGCCAACGGCGCCATGTTGTTTATCACCGACTTGGCCGTCGGCAAGGAAGTGGAACAGCAACTCGCTGAACGGGCGGCGCGCGGCGGCCATGTGCAAGTGATCGACCACCATGTGACGGCGCTTCATTTCAATGACTACCCGTGGGGACAGGTGGTGCCGGTGAGGGATGATGGCAAAAAGACGTGCGCCACCTCGCTCTTTTACGACTATCTCGTCCGCGAGGGCAAACTCGCACCTAATGAAACGCTAGATGGGTTCGTCGAGCTCGTCCGCCAATACGACACGTGGGAATGGGAAGAGAATGGGAATTTGCAAGCGAAGCGGCTGAATGATTTGTTGACGATTTTCGGGCTTGACGGCTTTTGGGAGACGATGAGCGAGCGGCTCGCCTCCAGAGAACCGTTCTCCTTGACCGAGACGGAAGAGCTGCTTCTCGATATGGAAGAGAAGAAAATTCAGCGTTACATTCGGCAAAAGCAAAAACAGCTTGTTCAGCGCTGGCTTGGTGACTATTGCATCGGCGTCGTCTTTGCCGAGCGCCATTTGTCGGAATTGGGCAATGCGTTATCCAAGCGTTATCCTCATCTTGACTTGATCGCTTTAGTCAACATGGGGACGAAACATATTGGCTTTCGCACCATTCATGATGACGTCAACGTCGCTGAGTTTGCCCAGCAATTCGGTGGCGGCGGCCATCCCAAGGCGTCCGGCTGTTTGATCGATGATACAACATTTCCGCTGTTTGTCGTCGAGACGTTCCCGCTTCTGCCGGTATACGGTGATGCGGAACAAAACCAATTGAACAAAAAAGACGAGGCCGAAGGAGTGTTTTGGACAAATCACCATGGCCAATGGTGGCTGAGTCGCAAAACCGCTCAAGGTTGGAGCGTGTATGCCGATGGGGGAGAGACCCATACGTTCCCAGAGGAAACCGCCGGCGAACGCTGGCTGAAGCGGCAGTTTGCCGCTGGCCTTGCCCATGATGCAGCCGTGCTCGACTTTTTAAGCGTTCGGCTCGGACGAGACAAAGATGCCATTCAAGCCGACTATAAAGCGGCCGTCAAACAATACAAGCAACAAACCGGCATTGAATCATGATGCCGCCGCTGTGGACGGCACGGTCGTTCGGTATGGGTGGAGTGAACTCGGTGGCTGGCGGCTGACCATTCGGACAAAGGCCGGGCTGTTTCTCTATTATGCCTACTTGCAAGGATATGCGGCGAATCTGTCGGAAGGACAAGCTGTCGTGAAAGGACAGCTCGTCGGCTTTGTCGGCGACTCTGGCTACGGTCCGGTCGGCACGACTGGAAAATTCGCCCCGCACTTGCACGTTGGCCTGTATGATGCCAACTGGAATGCGATCAATCCGTATCCATACCTAAAATATTGGGAACAAAACGGATTGCGGCACTAACCGGCAAGATCATCACAACCCACAAGGTTCAACAGCCACATATGCGCAAAAAGAAAAAGGTGTTCCGATCTCTTTTAGGAAGGATTGGGACACCTTTATTTGTTGCGGAAACGCCGAAGAGAAAATGTTAACATAATTGTAACAGTTTTTGTGTTTAGGAAAAACAGTCTTTGATTATAATAATAATAGGGAGGTGAAGACGGTGAAACAGTATGTCTTTTCCTTCTACACAGTCCAAGGGAAAACGATTGTGTGGGAAGAGGCCATTCCGGCATCTGGGATGATGGAAGCCTTTTCAAAAGCCCAACGGCTTCTGGTGAAGCATAAGCAAGAAAAAGGCGTGCCAGTTCGCGTTCGGTATAAAGGCGTCCGCTATCGTCAAACGGATATTGCCTAAACGAAAGGAGAAAGGATGAGATCATGCGGTCCCTGCAGCTGCCGACGCGCAGTGGGTAACGTGCAGCTTCTTGAATGAGAATCAAGAGGCTGCGCGTTTTTATTTTATTTTAGGTGGGCGTGTCGATGGGCGTTTTTTTGTTTTGTCTCACTATTATGAGATTACTTGTTATCGAAACAGACTCTTTCATAACTTCTTATAATTTATATTATGTTAACTTTTTAAACGAGAGAAAGGGAAAGCCACAAACTCCTCTTCCCCTACGACTCGCTTGCAACCGCAGTGCAGTAGAAAGCGGAAAACTATATGTAGTTCAATATTTCACGCGGTGCAAAGTTGTCGATTTTCTGCAATTCGTCTTTGCTCCACCATTTTAGCCCTTTCAGTGTGTCTTTTTCGTTCTTTGTCATATGTTCGATAGACAACACCGTATCGGATTGGATCGTGATTTGATAATAAATTTCCCGGCTAATAAAAGAACCTTGTTTTCCTTCAATCCATACATCCAGTTGGAATATGGGCCCACCGAGAAGATCAACAACTATGCCTAGTTCTTCGTATAATTCCCTTTTTAAAGCTTCAGCTGGGGTCTCGTTTTCTTCAATGCCCCCTCCTGGAGTAACCCATAACACTTTGTTTCCTGCCATATTCCGAAATTCAAATTGCTGAAGAAGAATTTCGTTTCGCTCGTTGACGATCACTGCTCTAGCGCATTTGCGCATCCTCATCGGGCGCTCCTTTCCGGATCTATTAGATCATTTTTCAGCTGGTTTCGCCTGCAGGAAAAAGCATTCGATTGTCCAGCGCTGGGCGTAGTAACGCGTGCCAATAGAAGATCATATAATGGCGCTGATCACGCAACCGGCAAGCTTATTTTTTATTGGACTGTTACGAAACAACCAGTTTATAAGAAGGGGCTCGGCATCAAATGTTTCAACGCTCACCTTCCCTTCAATAAACAACACAGCAAAACGGACCTCAACGATGATGGGAGACCCACTGGGTCCCTCGATCAAAAAGAATGTTTCCGCAGTTGGATAGTTATCTAAATGACTCCCAAACTCTTTCTCATAATAGTCAATGGGTTCTCTTCGTTCTGAACCTACAATGTCCCTTAGGATTTGAAAAAAATGATGAATATTCTCTGTGAAAACTTCCGGATAAAGCGATCCGGAAAGTCTCTGTTCAGCGGCTGCCAAACGGAATAAACATAAATCGATACGTTTGGTTAAAATCTGTTCCCACTCACTCCAAGTGAAAGACTTTTCCGACCGGGCCACAAACTCTTTTATGATTCCTAAGCCGTAATATGTTCCCATGGCTCCTCCCGTCTTTCATCATCGATACTTTTCCCTCTCCCCTTCACCGACTGAAAAACACCAAAAGATTTGTAATAGGTTTAAATTGTTTCGATCATACATACACCATGCCGTTTCTCCGTTTGAGTGCTCTCTTTTATTATACGTTCGACACAGCAGGGCCTATTTCCTTTATCTCCCCTAATCTTTATCTACCAGGTGCACGCTGCAAAGCCATCGCAAGAGAAAGTGACCTTTGCATCCTTAGGAGGATTGCGGCCGCGAAACCATGCGGATGGGTATTCCTGCCCATAGAGAGCTGCTGGCCATTAGGCCTATTCAACATACAAAAGCAGCTTGCCCCCAAACAGACAAGCTACTTTTTGGCCGATCAAACCGTAACCGACTCTTTGGCTTGTTTCAAATGAATATCAAAGCGGTCGGCGTTCATCACTTTGACCCAAGCGTTGATAAAGTCGCGGACGAATTTTTCTCGGTTGTCGTCTTGGGCGTAAAATTCCGCGTACGAACGAAGGATCGAGTTGGCGCCGAAAATGAGGTCGACCCGGGTGGCCGTCCACCGCACTTCGCCCGTTTTCCGGTCGCGGATTTCATAAATGCCTCCTTCGGTCGGCACCCATTCATAGTTCATGTCGACTAAGTTGACAAAGAAGTCGTTCGTCAGCACCCCGATGCGATCAGTGAAGACGCCGTGAGGCAGATCACGGTAGTTCGCGCCCAACACCCGCAAACCGCCGATGAGCACGGTCATCTCGGGTGCGGTCAACCCTAGAAGTTGCGCTTTGTCGATAAGCAATTCTTCCGGACCGACGCTGTACTCCTTCTTTTGATAGTTGCGGAACCCATCGGCGAACGGTTCGAGCACCGAGAAGCTCTCGACATCGGTTTGCTCTTGCGTCGCATCGCCCCGTCCTGGAATAAACGGCACTGTGACATCAAAGCCGGCGTCGCGGGCCGCCTTTTCGACCGCGGCGCTGCCGCCAAGAACGATGAGATCGGCGATGCTGACTTTCTTCGGCAGCTCGCGTTGGATGTCTTCATACACCGAAAGCACTTTGGCGAGCCGCTCTGGTTCGTTCACTTCCCAATCTTTTTGCGGGGCAAGGCGGATGCGGGCGCCGTTGGCTCCGCCGCGCTTATCCGAGTTGCGGAACGTGCTGGCTGCCGCCCAAGCGGTTTTGACGAGTTCGCTGACGGTCAGGCCCGAGTTCAAAATTTTCTCTTTGATTTGTTCGATTTCGGCATCAGTCAATTCATAGTCGACCGTCGGAATCGGGTCTTGCCAGATGAAGTCTTCTTTCGGCACTTCCGGACCTAAGTATCTCGTTTTCGGCCCCATATCGCGATGCGTCAGTTTGAACCAGGCACGGGCGAACGCATCCGCAAACTCTTCAGGATTTTCATAGAAACGGCGGGCGATTTTTTCATATTCCGGGTCAAAACGCAACGCTAAATCTGTCGTCATCATCATCGGCGGCACTTTGACATTAGCGTCTTCTGCATCAGGCGCTAAATCCTCTTCCCTCAGATTTACCGCTTCCCATTGATAGGCCCCAGCCGGACTCTTGGTCAGCTTCCATTCATATTCGAAGAGCAATCGGAAATAACTGTTGTCCCACTGCGTCGGCGTCGGCGTCCATGCGCCTTCGATGCCGCTCGTGATCGTGTCGCGGCCTTTCCCTTTTCCGTACGAGCTGACCCAGCCCAATCCTTGCGCTTCAATTGGAGCCGCTTCCGGCTCTGGACCGACGTGTGAAGCAGGGCCTGCGCCGTGTGCCTTGCCGAATGTGTGGCCACCCGCAATTAAAGCGACCGTTTCTTCGTCGGTCATTCCCATGCGGCGGAATGTTTCGCGAATGTCGCGCGCCGCAGCAACCGGATCCGGCTTGCCGTCAGGGCCTTCCGGGTTGACGTAAATGAGACCCATCTGCACAGCGGCAAGCGGATTCTCAAGTTCGCGATCCCCGCTGTAGCGTTCCGAAGCGAGCCACTCTTTTTCCGCGCCCCAATAAATGTCTTCTTCTGGATGCCAGACATCTTCCCGGCCGCCGCCGAATCCGATCGTTTTTCCTCCCATGGATTCGATGGCGACATTGCCTGCCAAGATGAACAAGTCCGCCCAAGAAATCTTGTTGCCATATTTCTTTTTGATTGGCCACAATAACCGCCGCGCTTTATCCAAGTTGGCGTTATCCGGCCAGCTGTTTAACGGGGCAAAGCGCTGCGTGCCGGTCGAACCGCCGCCGCGGCCGTCGCCGATGCGGTACGTCCCTGCCGAATGCCACGCCATGCGGATAAACAACGGCCCGTAATGGCCATAATCGGCCGGCCACCAGTCTTGGCTTTCTGTCATCAGTTTGCGCAAATCTTCTTTGAGCGCCCAATAGTCTAGTTTTTGAAACTCCTCAGCATAGTTGAACTCTTCATCATGAGGATTCGTTTTTCGGTCATGTTGATGGAGAATGCTTAAGTTCAGCTGGTTCGGCCACCAGTCTTTATTGGTTGTTCTGTTCGAGTGATGACTTGTCACACTGCCATGATACGGACATTTGGAAGCATTGTGTTGGCTTTGGTTTTTCATTTCCTCTTCCCCTTTCCATATTCAAATGTCACCATTATCTTTCTAGTTGCTTTTTCTGTCAACTAGAATTGATAATGATTCGTACATTAAAATTATAATAAATTAATATTTGATAGTAAAGGATAAAAAATATTTTTTTATATACAATCTTTTTTTACCTTCGATTACACCGCCGTATCCACTCAAGACAAACCATTCTGATCGTATGAAACAAGACTGCCCCTACTAATCTTGACAAAATTCTCCTGATCAAAAATAATACAAATAGGAACGTATATTCGATTTTGTTGGTTTGCGGCTGACGCTTGACCAACGAACGAAGGGAGCTGAGGCCAAATAAGCATGGAAACGGGACCATTTCATGAAAAGGAGGATATATAACTGCCATGACAACAACCAGTCCATCCATGGGTTCGCTTTTGCGAAACCGCTTTATTCAAACGATTATGACGGCCGGATTATTCATTCAAATCGGCATTTGGATTCGCAACTTTGCGATTTTATTGTTTGTGACGGAGAAAACAAACGGTAATGCGCTGGCCGTCTCGCTCATTTCAGTGGCCGAGTTCGCTCCCATTTTTATCTTTTCTTTTATCGGCGGAACGCTTGCCGACCGATGGCGCCCGAAACGGACCATGATTTGGTGCGATCTTTTCAGCGCGCTCTCCATTTTTGTAATCCTGATCGCCCTTTGGTTTGGCACATGGAAGACGGTGTTTCTTGCGACCTTTGTCTCGGCAATTTTATCGCAATTTTCGCAGCCGTCAGGAATGAAACTATTTAAGTTGCATGTTCCAGGCGAACAAATGCAAGGAGGCATGTCGCTATTTCAAGCGATGATGGCGATTTTCGTCGTGATCGGCCCGATCATGGGCACATTCGTCTTTCAACAATTCGGCATCTACGTTTCCATGGCGATAGTCGGATTTTGCTTTTTGGCATCGGCTCTGATCTTAACGCTCTTGCCGCCGGATCGGGCTGAAGAGCGCGCTGGGAGCGCGGCATCTTTATGGGAGGAAATGAAGCAAGGCTTTCGCTATGTATGGTCGCGCAAAATCCTCGTCACACTCGGCGGCGGGTTTATGGCCGCGGGATTAGCAGTGGGCTTGATTCAACCATTGGCCGTGTTTCTTGTCACGGAGCGGCTTGGGATGGAAGAAAGTTATTTGCAATGGCTGTTTGCCGCACACGGAGCAGCGATGATGATTGGCGGCGGCATAGCGATGGCGCTTTCCCACCGAATAGGGCCTCACGTTTTGCTGATGCTTGGAATGGGAAGCCTTGCCGTCGGTATTTTTATCATGGGGTGGTCAACGCTGTTTTGGCTTACCTTATTGGCCGAGTTTATCGCCGGTCTTTTCATGCCGGCGCTGCACATCGGCATTAACACGATTGTGATGAACCATACGGAAGCAGCGTTTATTGGCCGAGTCAACGGCATGTTGACCCCGCTGTTCATGGGGGCAATGGTCACGACGATGAGCTTGGAAGGTATTTTCTGCACTCGGTCCATAAAAATCAGGGAAATGACAAATAAGAGTCGGCACTCCTCTCTGATGCGCTTCTGTAAGCATCTTATTCAGCTGCAAGCGAATTTTTCCTTTCTTGGTATGGGGGTTTTTCGGCGTATCCTCTGTTACCTTTCTCCCTGGGCTGCGTCCATAAGCATAAATGTTGTCGACGAACACAACCTTTGCCCCATTCCCTTCCGCCGCCTTTAGCACATGTTCCATGATCGCCGGATGACCCTTAGGCCATTCGGGATAAGGGATGTTGACCGCATGAAAGATCACATCGACATTTTTGCATGCCTTGATCAGTTCATCTTCCCGAAGCGCATCTCCTGGGCAGATTTCCACATCCTTCATCGTTCCAAACCACTGTTGCAGCTTATCCTGAGAACGGGCAAAGGCTCTGACAGGGATTCCTCTTGATGTGAGCTCCTGAACCAGGGCATAGCCCATTCCGCCTGATGCGCCAAGCACGATCGCTTTTCTCACGTTTTATGCCTCCTTTAATATGAACGCCGAGCCCATCATTTTTTATTCCATCAACATCCCATTATGGCGGCCTGTTCTCCTATTATGTTATATTCGATGTCTTCCTTCCTTTTCCTTTAACGCTAAGTCAATATTTTCTTTCGATAGAGCAAAGGAGAAGCGCGCAACGGTGTTTCGAATGAATGTTCATCCCATCGAGCAGCTGTTTGTTCATCGCAAGCGAACGATGAGCATGACAATGTTCCTCCGTTCTATCCATCGATTGCCGCTGTTGGGATACATTTTTCAAGTGTCAGCACAATGACACATGAGCAGTCAGTGAAAACAAAATCATTATGATGTAACTCTCTAAACTTTTTTGCCTAATAGGTGACTCTCCTAATTGCGAAAAAAATAGGTCGAAAAATAGTTATTCATCGGAATCAATCTGTTCAACATCATCATTTAATACAGTAGTACCAAATCTAAACTAGGAAAGGATGATAGACGAATGGTTTGTGTGTGCAATGGTGGATTGTTTCCCCAATTGTTTTTTACGCAGTCTTCAACGGATTTGCCCATTACCATCCCTCTGACCGGAACTGCCGTCACGGAAGTGCTTCGTTTGCAGCCGATTACGACCCTCAGCGGCGATCGTGTCAAACTTGATTCGATGGTCGAGTTGGAATTGGCCGTATTGGCCCTCCTGACAGGCGTAACCTTGACAGGCATCACGTATCGCTTAGAACGGTCAACGAACGGAGGAGTCTTTACCCCCATTGCGTCGCTTGATGTTGAATCACTTCTTCCTGGGTTAGGAATTGCCGCTAATACAACGTTATTCCCGAACTTGACATGGGTCGACACGCCGGGCGTAGGAACACATGTATATCGCATTGTCATTGAAACGAACGGAGGCATTTTATCTACCCTGTTAAGCAGCATTACAGCGGAAACTCGCGCCTTGAACGCTCTTGTTGTTCGCAGCGTATAACCTGTCAAAGCCGGCTCAGTGGAAGGTGATTGCCCGCTGAGCCGGCTTTTTGTCTTATGGCGCATATGTCTTCAGGCTGTTAAGCATGGACAACAATATGGTTCAACGATCGCACTCCATTGGGCAGCTGTTGGCAGAAAAAAAATCCGTCCACCTTGTAGGTGGTTGGTGCTTCGTTCATACTGACTTGGAATTGGAAATTAGAAAAAGAAAGGTTTTGTCCTGGCTCGATGCGTGATACATGAACCGGCTTTAGCCAAAATTCCCCCTTCTCCTCCACCATGTTCTCCGCCTCCTTATTCATATATCGCCAAGGTTCCATCACTAGTGGATTGAGGCGGCGATCGTATTGAATGTCATCCCCTAACTTGGCGGATAACACCATATGCTCCTTGGGGGAAACCCGCAGGCAAATATAGGGGTTCTCCAAAGGAGAAGATCCCATATTGCGGATCACGAAGTTCCCGGCAATGATTCCTTTTTGCCCGCCTGCCTTCGGAAGCAATAAGGAATAGGTGAAGTAACAAATCACACAAATTTCATCTGATAAGACTTGTTTCGGCAACTGTTTCATTTCCGTTACGGCTTGTTTAACAGCGCGAAGTTCTTTCTCAATCGATTGTATTTTCTGTTCCAACTTTAGAATCTCATCCATCATCTTTCCCCCTCTTATGACCTCACTTTTCCATTTCTTAAATGTATATGTATGAAAAAAAGAGGAGAACATCTCCTCTTTTTTCCGCATAAACGAGAGACGTGTTTTTTACATTGCAGGAAACACAGCGGGGCATTGCGGCGGAAAGACATCCACCGGACATTCCTCTTCGCAGATGATTTCCGGGCGGGGTTGGCAGAACCGTGCAGCGACTTCCAAAATGACTTCAAACGTCACGACAATGCTTTGGCAAATGCGGATCGAAATATTCGCAGTAATGCGGTTTCCGCTTTGCGTAAACGCCCCGACGCGGCAAGTATTAAAGGTGTTTTGCACAGCGTTGCAGCACACCGTTGTGCCTTCTGGAGCACAAAGAATCACTTCCTCGCTGGTCGTGATTAAGGCGGGGTTGCTGACGACGGTAACTTGAGCGCCCGTTGCGTTCGTTCCCGTCACCTCTAACACGACTTGAATCGTTTTGCTTAAGGTGACCGCTTGCAGCGTCACAATTTGATTGCCGACCGTGCACTCAATATCACGGCGAGGAGCGTCTTCCGCACACTCCAACAATGTGATCGAACAATTGACTTGGGAAACCGTGACTCCATCTAAAGAACCAGCCGGGAATGTGAACGTGATGTCTTGCGCCAGCTGTACAACGTGTGTCGTCCAGTCATAGACTTTGCACACTTGAATGCACTCTGGATCAAATTGCTGAGCAAATTGCTCTAAATTGATAGGCATAAAATAGATCCTTCCTTTCATTTCATGTTTTTTTCAGGCTACTCTATAGTATGATTGCGATAAGTACAAGTTATAGTAAAAATGACTATTTTTGTTCGTTTTTGAAAACAAAAATGATATGGTTCATGCATGAGCAAGCAGGGTACCTATTTTTCGATGTCTGCATATAATGGCTACCATGACATGCGAAAAAAGGTGATGGACATGAACTGGATATAATGGCTACCATGACATGCGAAAAAAGGTGATGGACATGAACTGGGAACAAAAAAACACCCAATTGCAACAGAAAATCATCCACCTGAAATCAGAATTGGACAAATACAAAACATTGCTCGCCTCATTGACTTCTCAAGAAGAATGGGAGCGTCTTCACATGGAAAAGGATGAACTCCAAGCGAAACACGATGAACTCATCGAACAATGCCGCCATTATGAAGAGTTGCTGTCCGCACAAACGAATGAGATCCAACGTTTATCGGAAGCATTGAAAACTATGGAGGAAGAAAAAGAATTGTTGCGGCAGGAGATAGAGCAATGGAAAACAAAATGCGCCTACTGGCAAGAACAAGCTGAATCCAATCAAAAACACCTACAGTCTTTGGAAGAGAGAGTGAAGGCGTTTCAACAAAAGGAAACGGAATGGAATGAAAAAAATCGAGTGCGAAAGGACGTGCCCCTTTCTTTTATGAACGAATCAACCGATTCATGGGCATCTTGGCTAAATAGACTGGAAAAAGACAGTAAGATGATGAAGGAACAAATAGAGAAAATCGCAAAGGATTTTTCAAAACTACAAAACGCTTTAAGCAACATCCCCAAAATCGAAGCCCTGGAAAAAGACATAGATGTTTTCACGAAGCAAATGCAAGAAATACAAAAAAAACTGTCCAAAATAGATATCGAAAAACAAAAAGACTCCTTGACGTTGCAAAAACATATTCTCGCTCAACAAATGGATTTGGAGTTAATGATGGAAAAGGTCACGAGTTTTGCCAGTGAAATCAGACATCTCTCGAACCAAATCGCTGATTTCACCAAATTGCGAAATGATCCACGTTACGACGCAAATGACTTGAAGGATGTGTTGTCCCACCTCATGCAACAATTCACTGCATCTTCTGATGAGAAATCGAAAGAACCGGCAACATCACCGAGCCAATCAGTCACCTCCTTTTCAACAAGCATGCAGACGGGAAAGGCGCTGTCATCCCCCAACAGCTTTTTGAAATTACAGGAGCTTATGGATGACGCGAACCAACCCATTGTCGTCTCATCTGTGAAACGCAAAGAAGCGCATGCCTTCAACTTTCCCTCATCTCATCTATATTCGCAAAAATCGGTCCCAATCAAACGCGTCAGAATGGAACAGCCGTCTTCCCATCATCGCCATCCATCCCCTCCGGCAGAGGATGAGGGCAACCGATTGAACATCAGCGTTCAACATGATCCATCAAATTCAGAAAAACGCTCAGACGCTTCAAGACTGGAACAGAAAAAGGAACCAAAGCTGTTTACACAGGCAGATGAAGTGAGTTTAGAAAGCATCCATAAAGCGGCGGGCCCCCTAAAAAACCAGGATGAACGATCTGAAGAAATAGACCAAAACATGAAAATCAGGGGAAAGCATGAATATCCAGTTCCCCCCGATGGCCAAGAGGTGCTGATGCAAGATCAAACAACAGCATCCGAAATTTCTGCCAATGGGCAGAAATCGGATTCTGAAGCCCATGAAATGGAAACAACCCCTTCTTCTGTTTCGGTTCCAATCGAAGAAGACGCAATCACTCAAACAGAAGATCTCTTTATCGAAAAAGAAAAACCATCCAAATGGGGATTATGGTCTCTATTCAAAAAGACGAAAATACCTCAATAACCAAGAGGGTGTCCCAAAAGGATCGGGACACCTTTTCTTATTACCGTATGTAGGCATAAAACAATCATTAAGAAACGATATGTTGTGTTTTGTTTAAGGGAAAACAACCTTTTGGGTCAGCCCCTCCTACTTTGGATTCAGAACATCGCCCTTTTTTTCTGGCACGGAACGAACGCCACGCAACAGCTCAGCGCCTGTTCGAAGGGCGCGATCGCCGAATTTGGCCCGCAGCTGTTCGATCGTTTTCCAAAGCGCTTCCACTTTCGCGTCCTCTTCATAGTGAAACAAATCGAGCTGCTTTCCTTCTTCCCGCTCATCAAACACATGAAGCGCGGCGACGCCAAGAAGCCGCACCGGGCGGCCGTCCCAATGCTTTTTCAACAGCCGCGCTGCCGTCAAAAAGAGGTCGTCCGCCGTTTGCAACGGCGCCGCCTCGGTTTGGCTGCGAGTGATCGTGCGAAAATCGTGGTAGCGGATCGTCAGTTGCTAGCTGGCGCAACACAGCCAGCAGTTCCCGCTCTTTGTCCATATCGTACGGCAACGTCGTCGAATGGCCGGCCGATTTCCGTTTCTCCCCTGCGTCGGGATCGACCGAACGCGGATCGATGCCGTTTGCCCGGTCGTGAAGGCGAAGGCCGTAAACGCCAAATATCTGACGAAAGAGTTCGCGGTCGGTCCTCGCCACATCGCCGATTGTGCGCAGGCCCAACGCATGCAACTTCTTTGCGGTTTTGTCACCGACGCCATGCATCTGTTCGACCGGAAGCGGCCATAGCACGGCCGGCACGTCGCGTTTACGCAGCACGGTGATGCCGAGCGGCTTTTTCATCTCGCTTGCCATTTTCGCCAAAAACTTATTCGGGGCGATGCCGATGCTCACTGGAATGGACAGCTGCTCCAACAGCCCGCACTGGATATGATGGGCCACGGCCAGCGGGTGAACGGTTGGCGTCCGGCCAGTCATGTCCTTCATCGATCGAGGCGCGCTCCAAAACAGGCGAGAAACGCTCGAGCCATTGGAACATGCGGCGGCTCATCTCGCGGTAAAAGGCGAAATCCGGCGGCCGCACGACAAGGTCCAAGCAGCGTTTTTTCGCTTCCCAGAGCGGCATCGTCGTATAAATGCCAAAATGTTGCTTTGCTGCATAGTTCGCCGCCAGCACGATCCCTCTCCGCTCTTTCGGGTCCCCTGCTACGACCACCGGCTTTTCCCGAAGCGTCGGATGGCGGGCGATCTCGCAGCTGGCGAAAAACGAATTGCAGTCGACGTGAAAAATGATCCGTCCACGGGATTCACGCTCTGTTGACATGCCCTTTCCCTTTCTTTTCTCTGTTTTCGCCCAAAACGGCGAGTAAAATCAACAACGTATCGCACAACGACGCGGTCAGCACCGCCGGCAAAGCGTGCCGCCAACGCCGCTGGATCGCCCCTTGGGTCAAAATGAACACGTTTTGCACACCCAGCGGCAAAATGAGTCCAAACGCAAGGATGAGCCCGTGAAGAAAGGCCTTCATCATGTTTGGTCCCCCTTTTCCCCTTGCAGCCATCGATAGATCGAAGCCGCATCCTCTTCATCCACATCCACGACGCGGGCGCGGGTGCCGATCGGCATGACGGAAGCCGAGATTGTCGCCAGCCGTTTTCGCCTTTGCCACCAGGTCGCCGATGCTTCGAGCGATTGAACATGACGTTTCAATACATACGTCGTCGTTTGCCGAAACCAGCCGCTTCGAAGTGCCAGCTGCCGCGATGAAAGCGCCCAACCCGCGATGCGAAAGCGGCGGGTGCCGATCCATGCCCCTAATGGCAGCACGAACAAAGCGGCCATGCCCCATGGGCGTTCCATATACGCCACCAAGATGGTTGGAATCACGAGCCAAACAAGCGGACGAAGCATGTAGCGGCGTTGAGCCCGTTTCGGCAATGGATGAAAATGGGCATCGAGATCGTACTCAGGCAAACAAGCTTGAATGATCGACGCGACTCTCCTCTTTTCGACAAGCGGACAAAGAACCACATCCCCTGCCCCGCCGCCATCCAGTCTCCCTCCGGCATGAATAATGGACACAGAGGCGTATCCGAAAAAACGGCGCAGCCAATTCTCATGAATGACGACACCTTGGACGCGGGCAACAGGGACGGACACCACTTTTCGTTCCAACCATCCGCGAGCAATCACAATCGTGTCTTCTTGTTTCCGCACGACAAACGAAGCGTACCGGATCATATTTTGTACAATGGCTACTCCATAGGCGGCTAAGAGAATCGACAAGATCAATAGAGCAATATACCATCGTCCATGTCCGTTCCATGTCGACTGAATATCATGGACAAGCGCCTCATACGGAATGAAGTCGCTAAATTGCGACAAAAACGCGCATAAAGCGGCAACCACGCCAAGCGCTCCACCGCTTGTCAACGAAGCCATCCATACTTCTTTCATCGATAAGGTAAACAGAGCAGGATGTGGGCGGTTCGCGAGTGGTTCCGGATGGGCGGCGTTTTCCGCCTTGTTTTTCGCCTGTTCCACGCATCGTTGCAGGCGGCGGGCTTCTTCCCTTGATATGGCCCGAAGCGTCACTTCTGCTTCACCGAGGGCATCGCCCGCCGTCTCAATATGTACTTGGATGACCCCCGCCATCCGCTGCCATATTCCCTCTGTCACCGAAATCCCATGAATGCGCTCCAGCGGAATCGAACGCCTTTTGCGGACAAACACTCCTTCTTCCACGAGCAAGTGGTCTTCGTTCCATTCATAGGTAAAGCGAATCCACGAAAGAATCCCCATGACCAGCGTATAGGCCACAGCCACAAGCGGCACGATGAGATCGCGCCATGAAAAATCATTGCGGCTGCCGGCCACCATGATCACAAGGAGCGGAACGACCATATTTTTCAGCTCTTTCCCGACTCCTGCCAGAATCGCAATAGGATGAAGGCGGCGTCTAGGCGTCATCTTCATCCGCCACCTTCGCCCACTCGGCAATCAAGCAACAAAGCCGTTCTGCTTCTTCCATCGGAAGAGCGGGAATTTCATGAGCGGCCGCCGCCGTGAACACCGCGATGGAAGCCAAGCCGTACCGCTTGAGAAGCGGACCTTGCCGCACATCGACGTACTGAACGCGGGCCATCGGGATCAAAGTCCGTCTCGTGGACCAGACCCCTCGCTGAATGTCAATCTCTTCTTCACGAATGTCATAGCGCCAACGTCTTTGGCGCAACGGCGGGAGCCAAACGATCCATACGATCGCTTCCACTACCCAAGCTCCAGCCAAAATCGCAAATAGCCAACTAGGAGCATGAAAGCGTGAGATCAAAAACGCGACTCCTCCGATCACCATACCGGAAGCCAATGCGCCCAGCGCTCCGGTCAAGCGCCACACGGTGATCGCTTTGATCGAAATCGGCTTGCCGCTATCATGAAGCATTCTCTTAATCTCCTTTTTCGTAGGGTCATTTTTGTTTCCAGTATAACAAAACATTTCCATGTTGGCGATGCATTTTTTCGCAAATCGTTGACAGAACGACCGAACTATTATATTCTGAAACTTCACAAATGAGCCAAAAAAACAAGCCATTCCCCTATGCTCCAAGGGAAATGGCTGCGCGTTTTGCTGAAACACCGATGATGATTGGTTAGTTGGTCGGCGACAGCTCGTCTTCGGTCACCCATTTGTGGTTTGCCACTTTTTTACCGGTTTCCGTATCGATGAAATCGACCATATACACCGTCGTTTGTTTCGCCGAATCAATGACCGCCTTGGCGCCTTTCATCCCTTCCATGTGATCGGCATTCAAGACGACTTCATCGCCCGGCTGGAACGGTTTGTCACCGGCGTTTTCGATTTCTTCATGGATGACCCATTTATGGTTTTTCACTGGTTTCCCGCCCGTGGTTGGAGTGTATGTGACCGTATAGACGATCGTGTCAAAGGCACCGGTGACAGTCGCCTTGGCTCCATCCATTCCCGGCATATGATCCGCATGGATGATGACTTGGCTTCCAACCGGATACTTTGGTTGTTTCGCTTCCTTCAATCCAGCCGGAACCTCTCCTGAACCCGAGTGGTTCATTCCTTCATGCCCGGTGTGAGAAGCCGTATTTTCCTTTGGCGCTTTGTTGTCGTCTGCACCGGTGCAGGCCGATAGCAAGAGCGCTGCCATGACCGAAGTTGTGCCTAACAACATTTTCAAGTTTTTCATCGTTTTCACCCTCCTTGCCTTGTTAGCATATCCGTCATTTGTGCAGATTTTATGGAGATGCCCTTGATCATGCAAAAAGTCGCAACCGTGCATGTGAACATTGATGGAAAGGCGAGGTTTGCCGGTCTGCGGAGCCGCAGGCTGTGGTGCAAGAGGAACCGATGAGCCCTGGACGCAGGAAGGCGGCAGATGGCCGCAACGGATTTCCCCTGCTTTTAAGTATACAAAGTCTCTTCCACCGCCTTAAACGGAAGGGGGAGCGGGAGCCTGCTGTTTCCGCTTCTCCGTTTCATCCAGGCATCTTTTTCCTTATCTTCCGCCAAATAAACAAAAACATGGCTCCGGATAAAACAGCAAGAATGAGTTTTCCTTGCCACGTGACGCGGATCACCTGATCGACGGCATACGCTTCCATCCATAAAGCTGGGAGCTTGCCGAGCGAACTGGCGGCCGCAAAGACGGGGAAAGACGTGCGGCCGATGGCGGCGACAAACGTTACCACCCCTGATGGCACAAACGGCAACAGTCGAAGCGCGAAAATGAGCCCAAACGCCTCCTTGCCACTTGCATGAAGCAACGGCTTCACCTTGGGATGGGAAAGCCATGTCGTCTCGCTCCATCGGCGAAGTCCTTTTCGATACAAGACAAACGAGACGACCGCTCCGAGCGCCTCGCCGGCAAACGACACCCAAAAGCCGGGCCAAAATCCGAAAACGGTCAAATTGGCGGCAGTCAAAAAGGCGCTTGGTACGACCCCGAGCACGCTGATCGCAACATTGCAGGCTAGACTCAAGAAGTACGCCGCTCCGCCGTATGCTTGAAGGAACTCAATCATCCGTTCTTCCATTTGGCCCAAACGCCTCTCTTTTCGAAAATGGTTATGACTTGCGCCCTTCCCATTTGTAGCCGACGCCCCAGACCGTCTGCAAATATTCGTCCGCTGGGAACCCCGCTTTACGCAATTTTTCGCGGATGTTTTTCATGTGGGAGTCAACGGTCCTCTCTTCCGTATCAGCGAGATAGCCCCATAGCGATGCGATGATTTGCCCGCGGCTGAACACCTGATTCGGGTGCTTTAACAGCAGCCCCAAAATGGCAAATTCTTTCGGCGTCAACGCAATCGGCTTATCTTCGTAGCGGACCGTATGTTCCTCTTCGTCCCATACAAGCCCGGCCGCGCGAATGGCGGAACGACCGCCGGCTGTACGGCGCAGCACCGCTTCAATGCGAGCAAGCAGTTCCGCCTCGTCAAACGGTTTCGCCACATAATCGTCCGCTCCGATTTTCAATCCTTGGACAATATCCGCCGTCTCATCGCGAGCGGTGACCATCATGATCGGCACATTCGAAAACGATCGGATGCGGCGGCACGTTTCCCATCCGTCGAGTTCTGGCATCATGACATCAAGCAGCACCAAATCGGCATGATGGCGCCGCAAATAGTCAATGGCTTCCGCCCCCGAACGCCGTTTCACGCAGCGGTAGCCGTTCGGCGCTAAATACAATTCCAATAAATCAAGCATCCGCTCTTCATCATCAACCAACAGCAAGGTATACATCGTTATCCCTCCGGCAGCGTCATGATGATGGTCGTTCCTTTTCCTTGTTCGCTTCTAGCGGCGATCGTTCCCCCGTGCGCCTCGACGATTTCTTTGGCAATCGCCAAACCGAGTCCGGTCCCGCCGCTTGTCCGCGACCGCGATTTGTCAACCCGGTAAAACCGCTCGAAAATCCGGGGCACATCTTCCGGCGGAATGCCGGTTCCTTCATCGGACACGGCAATGACGATTCCTTGCTTTTGAAGGTGAACGGCGACGGCCACCGTCGTGCCGGAAAACGCGTACTTTCGTGCATTGTCAAGCACGTTGATCATCACTTGCTCGAACCGTTGCCGATCGATCGCAGCCATGACCGAACCGGGGCACTGGCACACAAGCGACAGCGATTTTTCCTGAAACGCGGGGCGCAGTTTTTCACACAATTTTGTCAAAAACGAACAAAGATTCGTCGGCTGCTTTTCAATCTGGAACGAGTGTTGCTCCAGTTTGGCTAATTCAAACAAATCTTTGACCATCTTTTCGATCTTTTCCGCTTCTTCGTAAATGATCGCCATATAGTTCGCCCGTTGCTCCTCAGACAGATGCGGACGCCTAGCAATGTCGGCGTATCCTTTCACATACGTCAGCGGCGTGCGCAATTCATGAGAGATGCTCGCTAAAAATTCGCTCCGCTCTTGTTTCAAATACGCCAAATCGTTGGCCAGCGTTTGAATCGCTCTCCCGAGTTGCGCCAGCTCGTCGTTGCCTTTCATCTCGAGGCGGACGGAAAAATCCCCCCGGCTGAGCGCCTCGGTCGCCTGTTTCATGCGAAGGAGCGGCATCGTGATGGCGCGGGAGAAAAAGGCGATGGTCAACACGGTGATCGCCACCGACAGCACGCCAACGACGATAAAATGATGCTTCAGTTTATACACCATCGTCCGGATCGAGCGGGTGTCTTGAAACATATACACATATCCTCTTGTTTCACCCCTGATTTGAATCGGGCTGACGGCAGCGATATGCGACGCCCGCTTCCAGTCGGTTTCGACCATCATTCCCCGGCGGGGAATATGGCGACCGTTCGTTAAAGGAATGATGCGCTTGGCAAACGGAACAATGCCGCTAGACGCCGATACAATCCGGCGCCGGGCGTCAGTGATGGCGACATCGGTTTCCGCCTCTGATTCCATCATCACGACATGCGCCAACGTCGTTCGATCGTTATTTTTCTCCAAGACGTTGCGGTGGCTGTTTCCCCGCGCCAACAGCTGTGCGAATTCTTCCTCGATGCGCGCATGGACGAGCGTAGCGTAGAGGGAAACGAACAGCACCATTTCAATGGCCAAGACAAAGGCAAAAAACAGCATTCCGAGTTTCCATGACAGTTTTCGCACGGATTCCTCTCCTCATCCATCAAGCCCGAGTGTCATTTCAATTTTACTATTTTATTTGACAAATGTGCAGAAAGTGTGGAGATGCGGCTTTGCGCCGCGCCAAGGCGTCTTGTCCCGCCAAGGAGACAAACCTTGGCGGATGCGTCTTTTTCATTCTTCCTTTATACTAAGAAGCAGACTGTGCTCATGTGGAGACGACAGAAAGGGGTTTATCGATGAAATCGCTCGTGTTAGCGGAAAAGCCGAGCGTCGCTCGCGACATCGCCCGCGTGCTCGGTTGCAAGCAAGCGCATAAACATTATTTTGAAGGAAAGCAGCATATTGTCACCTGGGCGCTCGGCCATTTAGTTGAGCTGAAGATGCCGGAAGACTACGACCGGAAATACGAAACATGGCGGCTGGAAGACTTGCCGATCATCCCAAAGAAAATGGGCTTGAAAGTCATCCGGCAAACGAGCCACCAGTTTCGCGCCATTGAACGGTTGGCGAAACGACCGGATGTGAAAGATGTCATCATCGCGACCGACGCGGGCCGTGAAGGGGAGCTTGTGGCGCGCTGGATTTTAGAGATGATCGGTTGGACGAAGCCGATTTGGCGGCTATGGATCTCATCGCAAACCGACCGCGCCATCCGCGACGGCTTCCGCCAACTAAAGCCCGGGGCGCAGTTTGACCGGCTGTATCAATCGGCCGTCTGCCGCGCCGAAGCCGACTGGCTGATCGGGTTAAACGTCTCGCGCGCCTTGACGACAAAATACAACGATCCGCTTTCGGCCGGGCGCGTGCAGACGCCAACGCTTGCGATGATCATCGAGCGCGAACGCGAGATCCAATCGTTCGTTCCCGTGCCATATTGGACGATTCGGGCGAAGATCGGTTCCATCACGGGCGTATGGGAGCGGCATGGAGGACATCGTCTGTTTGACCAAGACGAAGCGAAGCAGCTGCTCGCCCGCCTTGACGGTCAGCCGGCGCGCGTCGTGTCCGTCAAGCGGAAACGAAAAAGCGAGCCCGCCCCGCTGCTGTATGATTTAACCGAGCTGCAGCGGGACGCGAACAAGCGGTTTGGCTTTTCGGCGAAAAAGACGCTCTCGGTGTTGCAGCGGCTGTATGAACAACACAAACTCGTCACGTACCCGCGCACCGATTCGCGTTATTTGCCAAGCGATATGGAAGCGACGATGACCGGGCGGTTGTTGGCGATGAAATCCGGTTATGAGGACGTCATCGCTCCGCTCCTTGCCAAAGGCAAAGCCAAAGCAGCCAAGCGGGTATTTAACGATGACAAAGTGACCGATCATCACGCCATCGTTCCAACGGATGAACGGCTCAACCTTAGCAGGCTGTCGACTGATGAGCGCAAGCTGTATGATCTCATCGCCCGTCGCTTTTTGGCGCTGTTTTTCCCGCCGTATGAATCCGAAACAACGACAGCTGTCTTTGACATCGGCGGCGAAATGTTTGTCGCCAAGGAGACGGCGGTTGTGAACTTCGGATTTAAAGCGGTTCTCGGCAAAGAAGAAACGGATGCCAAACCGACGTTGTCACACCTCGCAGAAGGTCAGACGCTCCCATCGGTGCAGCTTGAGAGGGAACAATCGTTCACCGAACCGCCCGCCCGTTATTCGGAAGCTGATTTGCTCGCGCAAATGGAGAAATACGGGCTCGGCACGCCGGCGACAAGAGCGGACATCATCGAACGGCTGGTCGAAACCGAAGTGGTCGAGCGAAAAGACGGACGGTTTTATCCGACGAAAAAAGGGAAACAGCTGATTGAGCTCGTCAATGAAGAGCTGAAATCGCCGGAATTGACCGCCCGCTGGGAGCGGGAGCTGGAGGCGATCGCCCGCGGGAAAGGAAATCCACAACAATTTTTGGCCAACATCCGCCGGCAAACGCAGCAGCTCGTTGCCGAAATTAAGCAAAGCGAGCAGGTATACAAAGCGCCAAACCTCACGAATCTGACGTGTCCAGAATGCGGCGCGCTTTTAAAAGAGCGGAAAACGAAAGACGGACGGATGCTTGTCTGCTCGAACTTACAATGCCGCTACCGCCGCCGGCGCGACCCGAAACTGTCGAACCGCCGCTGTCCGCAATGCCACCGGCGTATGGAAATGCATGAAGGAAAAGCAGGAATGTATTTCCAATGCCGCCCGTGCAATATTGTCGAAAAAGCGGACGAGACCAAACGCATCGCCGCAAAAGGAAGCGAACGGGCGCTGCTGAAAAAATACAGCCCGGCCAACGAATCGTTTGGCACAAGTTTAGGGGAGCTGCTCAAGCAGGCGTTGAACGAAAAAAAGGAATGAGGTTGCCGCACCGCGCTAGGGGCTAATGCCCCTGGCGGTTTCTTTTTCATCTTTGAATCTGAAACTTCCTTCTCATTGCCTCGTATATATAGATAAATCTATCGCAAAGGAGCGATCACGATGTTGAAAAAATGGCTAAAATCCCTTTTCGGCCATCCCCATCATCCGTCGCACTACCATAAACATTACAGCAGCAGCGACCACCATTATTACAACCCGACGTATCATTCGCACCACCACCCGTCCCAGTACGGGCATCATCACTACAAAAAGAAACATCATAGCGGCAGCTTCTTCTCAAGCTTTTTCGGCAGCTGATGAAACGGTTTTTTGAACACCATCCGTTCGTTTCCCGCTGGGTTGATCGGCCGCATCGGGGCGGGAAGGTGCTTTTGGGCCGCTATGAAGTCATCGAAGAGCTCGGGATGGGAAGCTACGGCATCGCCTACAAAGGGCGCGATCACCTGACAGGCCGTCTTGTCGTCATCAAACAAGCGCGGCGGACAAAAGGCGAAGACGGCCGCCGCTTGCTTCAGCGCGAAGCTGACGTGCTCGCCCACCTGCGCCACCCGCAAATTCCGAGGCTGTATGATCGGTTTGTGGAGCGCGGACAGCCGCATCTCGTGATGGAGTATATCGACGGAGAAACGGTGGAAGACCAGATTTTCAAGCTGGAAGCCAAGTACACGGAACAAGAGGCGTTTCGATTGTTAAAGAAGGTGCTTGAGGTCGTCCGGCACGTCCATGCTTTCGGCATCGTCCACCGCGATTTGCGCATCCCGAACATCATTTGGCGCGATGGAACGGCGGCGATCATCGATTTCGGCTTGGCCTGCCGCATCGGCGAACCGGTGGATTTCCGCGATGACGACCCGCTTGAGAAGCGGCTGCGGCGCGAACCGCATCCACGAAGCGATTTCTATGCCCTTGGACACTTCACCTTGTTTTTATTGTATTCTGCCTATGAACCGACAAGTGACGAGGAAAAAAGCTGGGAAGAAGAGCTCGATTTATCGCCAAACGCTCGTCGGATCTTGCGGAAAATGCTGCAGCTGGATGCGCCGTATGACCATGTTGACGAGTTGATCGACGACGTGGATCAGTTGCTCGCAGAACCCATCCGGAATCAAGCAGGGGCGCTTTGACGTTTGATCGCACCGTTCCCCGACCAGCCACCCCTTTTCCCCATTTGGAAAGGGGGCTGTTTCATTTGAGGCGAAGTGAAAACAAAATACGCCCCGTTTCTCGCTGATGGAGAAACAGGGCGCAGCGCTCTTTTGGCACTGCCGCTCGCTTATTTTCCTTGGAACACCGGGCTCCGTTTCTCTTTAAACGCCGCCACCCCTTCGCGATGGTCTTCGGTTTCCACCATCAGCCCTTGAACGAGACGCTCTTCTTCGAGAATCTCCTCGAGTGTCGCGGTCAGCCCGTGCTCAATCAGCCGTTTTTGTTTTCCGATGGCTTTCGTGGGCCCGCACGCCAGCTTCGAGGCGAGCGATTCTGTCGCCTCGCGCAGTTTCTCAGCTGGGACGACCTCGCTTAGGACGCCCAATTCATACAGGCGACGGGCTGGAATCGGATCGGCGGTGAAGAAAAACTGTTTCGCCAAATGCGGACCGACAAGCCGCGGGAGCCAATACGACCCGCCACCGTCGGAGACAAGGCCGACTTTCGCAAAGCTCAAAATGAATTGACTGTCTTCGGCCGCGAGGATCAAATCACACGCCAGCGCGAGGTTAAATCCCGCCCCGGCAGCGAATCCGTGCACCGCGGCCATGATCGGTTTTTCGCATCGTTGCATAGTCAGAATGAGCCGATTCAGTCGGCCGATATGCTCATACGCCTGCGAGGCGCTTGATTGCCCCATCGTTTTTACATCCCCGCCGGCGCAAAACGCCCGCCCAGCGCCGGATAAGACGATGACGCGGACGGCATCATCCGCCGCGGCGCGTTCGATTTCATCCGTCAGTCCGGCAATCATCTCCGGGCTGAAGGCATTGAGCCGCTCCGGGCGATTCAGCGTCAACCATAATACAGAACCGGATTGTTCCACAAGCAAATGCGAGGTTTCCATATTCCTTTGCTCTCCCTTTCCATTTTGGACTTTTCCGTTTCATTTGATGAGCCATCCGCCATCCACCAACACATCAGAGCCGGTCATGTACGACGCTTCCGGTGAGGCAAGAAACGCAATGACGTTCGCAACTTCTTCCGGTTGCCCAACTCGACCCAAGGCAGTGTTGCGCTCGATGGCTTTCACAAACCGCTCGTTTTGCAGTCCGCGCTCGGTAAGCGGCGTCTCGACAAAACCGGGCGAGACGGAATTGACGCGGATGCCATACGGCGCCAGCTCCAAAGCGAGCGATTTGGTCAAGTTGATGACCCCTGCTTTCGCCGCGCTGTAGTGCGGAATTTCCGCCCCGGCCTGATGGCCGGACAATGACGCTACGTTCACAATCGCCCGATTGGCGCGCTCGCGTTTTGCCCCTTCGATCATCAGCGAAGCGAACGCCTGCGACACAAGAAACACACTTTTGATGTTGATGCGTTGGACGTCATCCCACTCTTGTTCCGTCAACTCCAGCCATCTCGCATGAGTGGAGATGCCGGCGTTATTGACAAGCACATGCAAGTCGCCGTACCGCTGTCGGACATACTCGGCCAATGCTTGCACTTGTTCGCGGTCGGTGACATCCGCCGCAAACCGGTCAACGCCCCCCGGCGTCCCGAGACGTGCGATTTCTTCTGCAGCCTCCTCCAGTTTCGCTGCTGTACGGCCGACAAGCACGACTGTGGCGCCTTCTTTCGCCAAACGGAGAGCCGCCGCCTTGCCGATTCCGCTGCCTCCTCCGGTGACCACGGCCACGGTATTCAAAAAACGCATCGTTTTCCTCTCCCCTCATTTCTGTTGCTAGCCTAGCGGTTAGGGCGTGCCCTTCTCTTTTCAAACTTCGGCCGCTAAAACGTCAGCCCGCCGCCGTCGACCGACAATATCGCGCCGGTGATAAAGGACGCTTCATCGGACGCCAAAAACATCACCGCGTTCGCCACTTCCTCTGGCGTCCCGATGCGGCCGAGGGCGTTCGCCTTCGAGATGATCGGCCATTTGCGCTCATCTTGTTTCCACGGAGTAATGATGTTCGTATCAATGACCCCCGGCGCAATGGCGTTGACGCGAATGTTAAATTTCCCGTATTCCAATGCGGCATTTTGAGTTAACAAAATGACACCTGCTTTTGATGCGTTGTAGGCGGCTTGATATTTTTTTCCCTTCAGCCCGAGCAGGCTGGCCGTGTTGACAATCGCCCCACCCCCGGATGCTTTCAGTGCCGGCACCGCATATTTGATGCCAAGAAACACGCCTTTTAAGTTGACATCGATGACCCGGTCCCACTCTTCTTCAGACAAGTCGGTGCTCCGCACTTCCGAATGGCCGATGCCGGCATTGTTAAAGAGAATATGTAGGCCGCCAAAGACATCAACCGCCGTTTGGACAAGGCGGCTCACTTGCTTGGAATCGGCGACATCCGTCTGGACAAAAATCGCCTCCCCTCCTTTTTCCCGAATCAGGTGGACCGTTTCTTCCCCTCCTTCCTCATTGATGTCGCTCACCGCCACTTTGGCGCCTTCTTCCGCAAAGCGGATCGCCGTCGCCCGGCCGATGCCGCTCGCGCCACCGGTGACAATCGCCGCTTTTCCTTGCAGCCTCATCCTTTCCCCTCCCGGAAACGATATGAATACCAACTGGTTAGTATGTTTTAACTCTATTATACTATACCTCTACCTTCAATTGAAATTATATTTCTAATATTTAAAATTATTTTGGGTATAAAAAGGAATGATGCAATACATAATAAAATGGACAAATATGAAATAAAGGAGGACCATTTCCTATGTACCTCCGTCTTGTTGCCGTAGGGCTGATGATGTTGTTGCTTAGCGGCTGTTGGGGGAACCGTAATATTGATCAAATCGTCTATATTCACTCGATCGGAATTGATTATGATAATCGCCAATTCGTCTTGTACGTACAGCTCATCAACTTCAGCAGATTGGCAAAAGCAGAGTATGGCGGAGGAAGGCAGGTCGCAGCCGTGGCCATTGGCCGGTCAGCAGGAGAAACACCCGAAATAGCCGCCCATGAACTTTACACGTCCATTCAGCAAATGGTCTCGTGGGGACACGTTAAGAGTATTGTGTTTACGAAACGGGCGCTGAAAAAGGAAGTGGTGCGAGGAGTCATCGATTTATTAACGAGGTATCATGAGATCCGCCACACCATTTGGGTTTACGCGACCGACGCTCCTTTGAGCGATTTGCTTAAAGCGACTCCATTATTGCATGCTTCTTCGTATTTGTCTATGCTAACGAATCCGGAAGAAATTTTCAAGCAAAGCTCCTTTATTCGCCCGCTTCGATTTAACCGTCTGATTGCGATCAGTGATGAACATAGCGCAACGCTTCGAATTCCGTATATTACCCTTGACCCTGCTAGTTGGACAGAAGATACGAAAAAAAAGAAAATGCTGTCCCTTAGCGGTGTGTGCTTTTTGCATGATTACGAACTACAACAATGCACGGACCGTGAGAAGCTGTTAGGGGTTCGTTGGACAGAACGGGATGTGATCCGAACGCCCATTTACGTGAAAGAAGGACGGCAAACGGTTGCCTCTCTTGTCGTTCGTCATCCGAAAGCGAAATGGTCGGTTCTTTCGACCAAAGATGGTCCTGCGTTTCAGTTGACCATCCAAGCTCAAGGAAGTCTGATCGAGCTGCGCCGGCCGTTGTCAAGAGAACAGCTGGCTAAGCTGGCGGCGCAAACGGTGAAACAGGAAATCCAACAAGCCTATGAATGGGGAGTCAATCGAAACATTGACGTGCTGAATGTATCAGACCAATTATACCGCAGCAACGTTCATAAATGGAGACAATGGGAACAAAACGGCATAATCCCATTAAAAAAGAAAACCATTCGAAACATTTCCGTCCATCTTTCCATCGGCTCTTCCGGCAAGGAAAAACTGGATTATCGTGCAGGCGACTAGATGGTTGTTACATGCTTTTGCGCGTTTTTACGGTTGGAAGGGCTCCCGGTATGGTTTTCGTACCTTAGGGAGCCGGTAGTCCATCCGTCTTCAACGTCCAATCGACACCCACGGCCGGCCGTCTTCCCAATGAACGCGGATCGGAAGGCGAAACGCTTCTGAAAGCCGCTCGTCGGTTAACACTTCCTCTTTTTGGCCAGCCGCAAGGATGCGCCCGTCTTGCAAAAGCAAGACATGGGTAATGGAGTCGATGATTTCTTCGATATAATGGGTAACGTATAAGAGATGGCACGGCTGAGTGACGATCTGTCCGATCAATGCTAAAATTTCTTCGCGGGCCAATAAGTCAAGGCCGACCGTCGGCTCGTCCAAAATGAGCAGCTTCGGATTCGCCATCAACGCTCGGGCGATCAATGTTTTTCGCTTTTCTCCTTGCGACAACGTTGCGTACCGCTTTTCTTGGACAGCTTCGAGGCGGAAAGACTCGATTAACGATTGCGCTTTGGACCGATCGTCCTCAGTGACGGCATCGTACAGGCCAATCGTTGCAAACTTGCCGCTGATGACAATATCTTCGACTGTTTCGGCTTGCAAGGTATCATAAAACTGATCAAGCGAGCTGCTCACAAACCCGATATGCCGGCGCAATTCCCACAAGCTCGCCTGTCCAAACCGATAGCCCAATACTTCAACATCCCCGCGCGTCGGGTACTGATAGCCGGTGACGATATTGAGAAGCGATGTTTTCCCGGAGCCGTTTAGGCCAAGAATCGCCCATTGCTCGCCTTCTTTCACCTCCCAGTTTATATCACGCAAAATCATGCGCCCTCCTCTTGCCCATGACACATCTCGCATGCGAATGATGACGGTCATTGTTCCTCTCCCCTTTGTCGTTCGTATGGACGGTCCTGATAGAAAAAGTTGGGCAACATGGTCGTGTTGTCATAAGTTCGGTGAAAAATGTGCGTTGTCGCCGGAGAAAGAGGCGGAATCAGCCATGTCCAATCGCCGGTGACATGGCGGCCGGCTGCTTTCTCTTGCTGTTCAAACAACTGAAATTGGCGCGCGGCGGTATGATGGTCAACGATGCTGACGCCCGCCTTTTTGTAGGAATACAAAACAGCGATATTCAATTCGACCAACGCCTTGTCTTTCCATAATGATGCGTTGGAGTTGGTGTCAAGCCCCATGCAAGAGGCCACTTTCGGAAGCATGTTGTAGCGATAATCATCGGCAAAATTGCGGGCTCCAATCTCCGTACCCATGTACCACCCGTTAAACGGTGCTGCCATATAGCGAATGCCGCCAATTTCTAGACACATATCTGAAATAATCGGGACCGCGTACCATTTTAACTGCAGATCGCGAAACCACGGAAACTCCGGATGTTCAATTGGCACCTCAAGCACCAATTCTTTAGGGATCGGCGTCCAAACAGGCTTCTGGCCGCCTACCTGGATCACCAAGGGCAACACGTCAAAAGGCGTTTTCTCCCCCTTCCACCCAAGCTGTTCACAGGCGCGGGTGAACGTGAGGGAGGATGAGTCGCCGATGATCCCTTCTTCGGTTTCATAACCGGCATAACGAATCAGTTGATGATTCCAAATGCGCACTTCCCCATTTGGACGGAAGATCGTGATCGTCGGCCGGATTTTCCCGCCATTGGTCGCAAACTCAATATGATGGAATAGATAAGAAAAAACCTCGTCTACGGTAACCGCCTCTCTCGCATCAATGACATAGAGCGATTGCCAAAACAAGCGGCCGATGCAACGGTTGCTGTGGCGCCAAGCCATCTTAGCCCCATAGCTTAACTCTTCGTACGTATGGCTGTATGTGCCGGTTTGTTCCACTTCCCAACGGATTTCGTTCAACCGCCGCTTCATTTCTTGCTCACTTTTTCCAAGCTCCCGATAGCTTGCCATGATAAACTGTTCTGCTTTTTTCATCAACTGCCCATCATGCTGTCTGACCCTTGTTTGATTCATATCACTCTCGATGTTTACCATATATGCTTCTTTTTCCTCCACTTTCGATCGATTGGACTTTTCGCCGTCATTCCAATTCCAATCAAGAGGCAAATTCCCCCGACCCACCACATTTGCTCGATAAACATCGAAATCGCCAAAAAAATGAGCGCAAAACCAAGCAGTCGACGGATCGACATGATTCTCTCCCCTTTTCCCCGCCATCGAGCGCTCTCCCATCGCGCAAAAGCAGCAGTGAACAATGCTTGGGAGACGTCTATCCTACGGGGCAATTGAGAATGAAGCAACGCTCTCGTCCCTATTGTAACAGATGCTTCCATAAAGAGAACAGACAATTTTCAATGAAACAAACCACTTTGGACAGCTTTTTCCTTCAGCACGCGCATCCATGGGCTTAACGGGCCTTTCAACACAAGCCCGGCCAAAAGGGCGGCAACGGCAAACAAGAGAAGCCGCTTGACATCATGCTCAACATTTTCCCATACGATCCCGCCGACCGCCTCGCGCATTACATCAATGGCATAGGTAAACGGCAGCCAAGGGTTTAATTGCTGAAAGAACGGAGGAATCAGCTCAATCGGATACGTGCCTCCCGCTCCGGCAATTTGCAAGACGAGCAACACAATCGCCATCGCTTTTCCCACATTGCCGAACAAGGAAACAAGCGAAAAAACCACCGCCATAAAGACAAAGCTGCACAAAAGGCCGAACGTCATGAACCATCCCGGCTCACGGACGAAAATATTCGGCAAGATGAAAGCCGCTCCAGCCGTCACGACCATCGCCTGCAAAGCATTCAGCGTCCAAAAGGTCAACAACCGTCCGGCATATCTTTCCCGCTCATTCGCTTCCGAAAACGAAGAAGGATCCGTCGACAAGACGGAAACAAGCAACAAACATCCTACCCATATGGCCAGCACCGTGTAAAATGGATTCATGCCCGAACCATAGTTCGGCAGCAGGAAAAGGCGGAACGTTTTGACGTCAACCGGGTGGGCCAAAAAGTCGCCTTTCGCCTGTGGATCTTGTTTCAACAAGCGAATCAGTTCGTCGATGTTGGTTTCTCTTTTGATTTTCGATAGGAAGGCGGCCAGCTCGCGGACCTGGCGGGAGAGAAATGGATATTGAGCCTGTGCGGTCTTTAGCGCTTGTTGCGCGGCCGCTAAATCACGATCTGTGTTTGACAACCATTGCTCTGCCTCATTTAACGCCTGATCCATGCGAAGAAGCGTTTGTTTCGCTTGTCGCACCTGTTCCCCTGTTTGATTCCATTTTGCCCGCAGCATAGGCAGCAGCCGTTGGCGATATGCTTGATCAAGTTGCTGCGCCTGTGCGTCCAATAAGGTCATTTGTTCACGCAGGTGAGTGATCTTCCCTTCGACGCCTGTTGGATGTTGTTTCACTAGCGCCGCTGTTTCTTGAATAGACGCTAGCGTCTGCTCGATACGGCTGATGGTGCGCTGCACAGGTTGAAGCGAAGAGGAATCAATCGTCCCCTCCCATGTTCTCAACGTTCGGCGCAATTGCTGAACCAATGGGCTCGCGTCTGTTGCAGCCTGTTGGATGAGAGCCGCCCAACGCGCTTGCTTTTCCGGTGTATCGAGGGACTGTGGCGTCTGCTCTGCAAAGGAATAGAGCGCATGAACCGCCATTTCCACCGGCTTTTCCCATAAGTGCGATGAAGCATTGACTTGCATGAACAACTTCTCAACGCGGCCTGTCCATTCTAAACCGCGCCGCACCGTTGCTCTGGCAGCCGGCAGAAGCTCGCGGCCTGTACGAACTAGTGATCTTGCCTCTCCCACATCGCGATCTAGGGCTTTCAATTGTCGTTGAATCGTTGGCAATTCGTTTTCCAAACGAAACACGAACGCTTCAACGCGGCGAATGGTGGGAAGCTGCTGTTCGAGCGTCACTCCCGCTTGGTGGAACAAGGAAAACAATGCGGTATTGACCACCCTCACAAACTCATCGCTGACTCGCGCTGACAATGTACTTGCTCCGCGCTCCGTGATTTTGGGAGCGATGGCGTTCCGTTTGTCGTTTTCATAATAGTAAATAACCGCCCTTTTCGGACGTTTCTGCACTACAGTGGCTAATTTAGCCGAGAAATCAGCCGGAATGACGATCGTCGCAAAGTAGTCTCCCCTCCGAACGCCTTCCATTCCTTTTTTCCGCGTGACAAATCGCCATCCCAACTGGTGGTTGTTTTTTAAGGTCTTGACGATCTCATCGCCGGCGTGAAACCGGTGACCGGTCAACTCCGCCCCTCGGTCTTCGTTCACGACGCCGACCGGTAAATCCTCTGTATGGGCATAAGGGTCAATCGAAGCCTCTACATTGATCCAAGCGTAAAGCGATGGAAGAACGATCAGACCGAGAGCCAATATGGATGCGGCCCAGTTGGTCGTGAGATGTTTCAAATCGCTCATATAAATGCGCCATGCCTGTTTCACTTTGATCCGCTTCCTTTCAAGTCGATCATGCTGTTGTTAGTATGAGCGGATCACGGAAAACTAAACCAACTTGGCCAGTCCTGTTGTTCATTTGCGGAAAAAAAGCCAAAGCGCCAAAAACAAACAGGCTATAGCAGCGAGGCGCGTCATGTCAAACGGAATGCGCTGTCCCCCGAATAACCCGAAGTGATCAATGATCGAGCTCATGACGAGCTGGCCGGCGATCACGGCTGCCAGAGAGTTGGCGACGCCGACTTTCGGAACGATCAGCACCATGACAAACACATAAAAAGCGCCGAGAATGCCGCCCGTCAGCTGCCATTTCGGCACAGAAAACATGGCCAGCAATTCTCCTTTTCCGAAAAACAATTGCACTAAAAATAAGACGATCGTTCCGATTAAAAACGACACGAACGCCCCTTCCAACACACCAATCCGCTTGCCGAGGCCGCCGTTCACTCCTGCCTGTACGGAGACAGCCATCCCGGCCGTTAGAGCGAGCAGCATCCATACCCACTTCATCGGCTCCCCCTCCTTTTGCCTATATACGCCTGCGGATCAGGCGGCGAGCTTTCCTTTCAGCGCACAGCCCTACGCCATGCCGGCGCTCTTTTGTTTCTGCCGCCTCGGTATCGCTTCCATGCAAACGAAAACCATTTGATCAAGCTCATCACTAATACACTGGCGCCGGCCATTAAGGAAACGAGGTTGACGATCGACGCCATCGTGCTCGCCACGACGGTCGGCGGCGGCTGGATTGCTTGCGGCGCAGATCGCACTCGGCCCCTTGTTGTCTGGTTTGACCTCCCGCCTGCTATTGTGACCATCCATTTTCTCATAGCGTTTCTCTTGGCTGGCGCTGCTGTTGATCGATCTATGCATCTATTTGCATCTGCCGGCTATTGCAACGGCAAAGCCAAACACGTCGTTGTCCATTTTCGGACGATCATGAAAAGCCGCCATCATGGTGCTTAGGGCGATCAGCCGAGCCAAGCGCGCAGCCATCCGCCGACGAACGAAACAAGGACGACCGCCCATGCTGGCCACTTCCACACAACAAGAAGAAGAAAAGCCCCAAGGGAAAACGCCAAATCGGCCGGTCCCTTCACCGCTTTCGTCCAGATCGGGTCATACAGCGCCGCAAGCAAAATCCCGACCACAGCGGCGTTAATGCCGGCAAGCGCCGCTTGGAAGCGTGGATGACGGCGAAGCCAGTGCCAAAACGGAAACGCGCCAAGAACGAGCAAAAAGGATGGAAGAAAAATGGCTGTGGTAGCCACTAGCGCTCCCTTCCAGCCCAACGCCGCCATTCCAATATACACGGCAAACGTAAACAGCGGCCCAGGGACGGCTTGGGCGGCGCTGTAGCCGGCTAAAAACTGATTGGCGGTGACCCACCCTTGCGGCACCACTTCCGCCTCCAAGAGCGGCAACACGACATGCCCGCCGCCAAACACGAGCGCCCCAGCGCGGTAAAAGCTGTCAAACAGCGCCAAAAGCGGTGAATGGATCCAAGTGCGAATGAGCGGCAGCGCAACAAGCAACACGGCAAACAATGAAAGCAACGTCAAACCGGTGGAACGACGAATGGAAGGCGGGATGCCTGCCGCAGACGAAGAAGGTGCGACGTTTTTTCGCAATCCAACAGCGCCAATGCCCCCCGCTGCGGCGATGACGGCTACTTGGCTCCACGCGCCCGGCGCAAGAAGCACGGCGGCCGCCGCTATGATGGCGACCGTTGCCTCGAGGCGGCTAGAGGCGAATTTGCGCGCCATCTCCCATACGGCTTGTGCCACGACCGCCACGGCCGCCAACAGCAAGCCGTGCATCCAGCCGGCGTCACCCCAAGAATGGTGTTGCAGCCAAACAGCAACCAGGCTGAGGGCGACCGCTGACGGCAGCGTAAAACCAAGCCAAGCTGCCAACGCCCCCCAAACGCCGGCGCGCATAAATCCGATGCCGATGCCGACTTGGCTGCTCGCTGGACCAGGGAGGAATTGGCATAAAGCGACCAAATCGGCATACGTTTTCTCGTCAATCCATTTTTTTCGTTTGACGTACTCTTCGTAAAAATAGCCGAGATGAGCGACCGGACCACCAAATGACGTTAAACCGAGGAGAAGCGCTGTTTTTCCGACTTCCCAAACCGATCGCCGCCGGCTTGTTGCTTGTTGATCCGTCAAGGTCAACGAGATTCACTTCCTTTCGTTCATTCGTTTGTCGTGCTACAATCATATTATCATCAATGCGAGGAGAGGACGTTATGAACATTCGGATCATAGCGGCAAATGGCTTGATCGCCGCCGTGTATATCGCGGTGACGGCGCTCATTCAGCCGTTTGGCTTTACGAATATTCAGTTTCGCGTGTCAGAAATATTGAATCACTTGGTCGTGTTCCGCAAAACATACGCCATCGGCATTGTGCTTGGCGTGTTTTTCGCCAACTGGTTTTTCTCGCCGATCGTCGCGTATGACCTCGTATTTGGCGTCGGCCAGTCGGTGTTGGCGCTGCTCATCACGATCGTCTCTATGCGGTATGTCCGAAACGTTTGGGCGCGCATGACCGTCAATACGCTGTCATTTACTGTGACTATGGCCATTATCGCCTTCGAATTGAAACTGGCGCTCGGCTTTCCGTTTTGGCTCACATGGCTGACGACGGCCATCAGCGAGTTGGTCGTCATGGCCATCGGCGCGCCGATCATGTATGCCGTCGGCCGCCGGATCGCTCCAGAAGCCTTCCGGGCCGCTGACGGCCGCAACGACTGACCAAGTGTTCCTACGGCATCGAGCGCACCGCCCATTCGATGATCAATGAACAGACGGCGGCAAGCATCGACGCCGCCGTCATCGTTGTTAGCATAGACCGCAGCTTGGGATGAATACGGGGGCGAAAGTGAAGGATGGTGAGGCTGACAGCAACCCCTCCGCCCCATACGACAAGACCCACGGGCGTCATAAGCACGTCCCAGTCGCTAATCCAGAGATAAATCACAGCCGCATGGCAGGCCAGCAGCGCGTAGATGCTCGTTTTCACCGCTCTCCCTCCACCCGATACGAAGGCTGGGCCTTCGAAACAGCCGAAACCGGCCGTTTCGCCATTCTCACAGACTCAAAACTATGCCAGCAAATCCCCGCCACAATGACCGCCAAACCGACAAACGCCCATCCGTTCGGAAGTGGAGCGGATAAGAACAGCACTTCGCCGATAACAGCAAAAATCACTTCTCCGGATTGCGTCGCTTCAACAGCAGCCAGCTTCCGCTCATTTCCTTTCGCCCGGTCAGTGGCGATGAAAAAAAGCGTCGTCGCGATAACGCCCGAGCTGATAGCGACAATGAGCGACTGCGCCGTTTGCCCAGCCGAAGGAACCCCGGCTGTCGCCCATCCAATCAGCGCCACGACAAACCAAAACGGCAAGCTGGCGATCGTCATCCCGAATACGCGTTGAAACGCGTCAAGCCGTCCGGCACAATGCTCGATCATTTTTCGGTTGCCCAGCGGGTAAGCAAAGGCGGCGATGAGCACAGGAAAGATCCCCAACGCGATTTCTTTCCACGTGAGATGGCCTGCTTGCTGGAACTGAACGAGCGCGACGCCGAGCAAAATAAAAAATGAAATGAAGAGCGCCTGTTTTTCAATCGGGCGGCGCACGGACACAGTTTCGTTTTGCGTTTCAATTTGTTCTGTAAACAGCGGGCTAAGCAGGACGCCGGCGACGATCGTGCACTGCCATGTGCCGGCTACAAGCCATCCTGGGCCGTACGCAGCGGCGTACGTGAGCGGCGCGTAAAACAGACCGAAACCGACCGTCCCCCAGACGATCCATGTCCATGGATGGCTCTTCATGTCGCGCCAAACCGGACTGAGATTGCGGCGGGCAAGAAGAATGACAAACAACAGCGGAACCATAAAGAAAAAACGAAGTGACGAGCTCCACGTCCAACTTCCGCCAGCTAGCTCCATAGACCGGTTCAAGATGAACGTAACGGCAAAAAAGAACGAGGCGGCAAGGCCGAGCGCCATTTCCCGCATGGTCGGTCTCTCCCCTCCTGTGATTAGATTCATCATGTGGCAGAGCAGTTTTATTTTATCGCATTATTGAAAGTTTTTCTATTTATTTTATTTGATTATTTAGAACATAGTTTTTTATGATAAGAAGTACACAATAAAAATTGATCAACTCGAAACAGTGCTTCCAGGCGGCAATCCTATCATTACCGCATCCATTCTTCTGTCCGTCACCTTCGTTTTCTTTAAATTCTTACTTGTCAAATAGGGATTTATGTATTATTCTTAATTTATCTATTATTCCTATTTATCAGGAGGTTTTTTCATGCCTAAGCTTACCTTTTCCTCTGATGTCAAATGGTCTGGCGAAGGAGTACGCTCGGTGGCTGACATTAACGGCAAACAAGTCATCATTGACGAACCTCCAGCCTTGGGAGGCACCGATCAGGGGCCGAATCCCGTAGAGTTGGTCCTAGCCGCACTAGGCGGTTGCATCAATGTACTGGTCTCTCTGTTTGCCAGCCATCACGGGGTCGAACTGAAAGGAGTTCAAGTACACGTAGAAGGGGATTTAGATCCCGATGGCTTTATGGAGAAAGCGGACGTTCGGCCTGGATTCTTAGAAATTCGTTACCATATTGATATCGACTCTCCTTCCGATCCAAAAAACGTCCAAGCTTTGATTGAACACGTTGAACGTGTCTGCCCGGTAAAAGACACCCTAAGGGGCGTCCCTACGGTGTCTATAACGAATCAAAAAACGTCATAAGGTGAAAATGGAAAAGGCTGTCTGAAAAAAGTCGAGCGATGACCTTTTCAGACAGCCTTTCGAGGGTGTTGTTTCCTTCGAGACGCTATGCATGACAACCGTGCTGATGAAAGGGCTTCTTCGTTTGTCGGCCTTGCGTGGCGGACGGATTATTTGTCAATTAACTCAATCGGCACAATTTTTCCATTTTCCACCGCAGCCACAACGATTTCTGATTCAAAACCGCCATCGTCGCCGATGCTCGGGACGTTATACACTTTCTTTTCTGCTGGAATGTTTTTTAAACCATCGTTCATATGTTCGCGGATGGCTTGCGGATCATCGACGGTGCCTGCCGCTTTCATCGCTTCAACGAAAGCATAAAGCGCCAAATAGTTGTAAGCGGCTTCTGACCCCGGATCTTCGTTGAACTTCGCCCGATAGTTTTTCACAAACTCGGGAACCGCGGGTTCATCCGACTCGACAAGCGGCATGACGCCGATCGAGCCTTCCAGCATGTCATAAGAGCCTGTCACCCGTTTCATCTCATCGAGTTTCGCCTGATCCATAATGATAAAGCCACCTTTAAATCCAAGTTCGCGCGCTTGTTTCGCCACTTTTGCCGTCGGTTCCGAAGCGCCCCCGATAAACAGCACATCTGGTTTTTCTTTCAAGGCGTTCGTCACGATCGTAAAGAAGTCGGTGTCTTTCGTAAAGTCAATAGATGATTTGTAGACGACTTTTCCGCCTTGTTTTTCCCAATACGGCAACAGTTTTTCTGTCCAGTCTTTCCCGTATTGCGTCGCCGTCGGCAAGGCGGCCAGTTTCTTGCCGAAACGCTTCATGGCATAATCGGTAAAAGTCGGGATGTAGCCGTCATAGCGCGGCGGAATGCGCACGGTCAGCTTGTTGCCGGTCTGCGTAATTTTCGGTTCGCTTGTGTACGCCGCGATGATGAAATTGTCCGTTTGGTTGAACACTTGCAGTGCCATGACGCCGCCGCTGTGCGGCGTGAAAATGATCGGCGTATGATGTTCCTGCACAAGGCGCTTGGCGTTTGCCGCCGTTTCGTTTGGCAAATATTTGTCATCCAACGGTACGAGGTTGATTTTGTATTTTTTTCCTTTCACCTCAAAGCCGCCGCTGTTGTTGATTTCCTCAGCCGCCATCTTCAGACCGTTCAGCGTCCGTTGGCCATAATAAGCGGCAGGACCGCTCAGCGGACCGCTGTAGCCGATGTTGACCGTGCCCGTTTCACCGCTGCCTCCTCCGCTATTGTTTCCGCCGTTGGCGTTATTGCTGCTTGGCGAATTGTTGCACGCCGCAAGCATAAACATCATGATGGCCGCGATCATAGCGGCGATTGACCATTTTCTTTTTTTCATTCTACTCCCCCCTATTGATGATTTATTATTGTGAATATTTAGATAATATTTGACACACCCGTTATTCACCCCCTTTCAGTGCCATCTCTTCTCCTTGCTTTCGTTGCTGAAGAAGATGGAGTCTGTTATCCGCCAATGTACGCCTTGCGGACATCGTCGTTGGCGAGCAGCTCGTCCGCCGTCCCTGAGGCAACGATCGTCCCATTTTCAAACACATAGCCTCGATGGGCGATCGACAGCGCCGCATGAGCGTTTTGTTCCGCCAACAAAATCGTTGTTCCTCCCTCATTGATTTGCTTAATCGTCGCAAACATCTGCTCGACAATGAGCGGAGCGAGTCCGATTGACGGCTCATCAAGCAAGAGCACCGCAGGACGTGACATTAAGGCGCGTCCGATGGCGAGCATTTGCTGCTGGCCGCCGCTTAACGACCCGGCTGGCGCGTTTTGCTTGTCGCGCAAAATCGGAAACAGTTCGTATACATGTTCAATCGAGCGGCGGATGCCTTCTTTGTCCTTCCGATGGACGTAAGCGCCCATCAGCAAGTTTTCGTATACACTCATGCGCGGAAACAGTTTGCGCCCTTCCGCGCATTGCACGACGCCTCGCCCGACGATGCGGTCAGGAGGCAGCGAATCAATGCGCTCGCCATCGAGGCGGATTTCCCCCCGCACTGGTTTGTGCAGTCCGCTGACCGTGCGAAACAATGTGCTTTTCCCGGCCCCGTTGGCGCCAAGCAAAACGGCGATCTCCCCTCGCTTGACGGAAAACGTCACATCGCGAATGGCCGTAAAACTCCCGTAGCGGACGGATACGTTCGCAACTTCAAGCAATGGCGCTCCCTCCTAAATACGCTTGAATGACCGCCTCGTTGTTTCGCACTTCCTCGGGCGTTCCTTCCGCGATTTTTTCTCCGTAGTTTAACACCATAATGCGGTCGGCAATTTTCATGATCATCGACATTTTGTGCTCAATCAGGCAAACGGTCAGGCCGCCTTCTACCATTTTGACGATCAACTCCTCAAGCCCTTCCGTTTCATCCGGGTTGATGCCGGCTGCCGGTTCATCAAGCAGCACGAGCTCCGGATCGGTCGCCAAGGCAAGCGCGAACGCCACCCGCTTTTTCTGCTCCTGCGACAAGTTGGCCACCATCCGATCCGCCACATGGGTTAGACCGACAAAGTCGAGCACTTCCATCGCTTTTTCTTTGCATGCCTGTTCCTCGCGGCGGTGCCGTTTCGTGCGCAAAATGGCATCAAATAAGTTGGATGACGTGCGGAGACGATGGCCGATGATGACGTTGTCGATCACCGTCGCCTGTTCAAACAAGTGAGTCGTTTGAAACGTGCGGGCGATGCCGAGCTTCGCCCGTTCGTTTGCCGGCAGGCGGGTAATATCGCGCCCTTTGAACGTAATCGTCCCTGACGTCGGCCGGTACAAGCCGCTGATTAAATTGAAAAACGTCGATTTGCCGGCTCCGTTTGGACCGATGATGGCGTTGATCTTCCCTTGCTCGACGGAAAAGGTGACATCGTTGACCGCCAGAAGCCCGCCAAACCGCTTCGTCAACCGTTCAACGTGCAAAAGCATCATGATCCCTCCTCTGCGTGCCGCTCGCCTCGTCCTTGGCTCGAGACGGCCAGTTCCGCAGCAACTCGGTTCGCTTCTGGATCGAGACGGCGCGCTTCTTCACGCTTTGCTTTCAAACGGATGACTCCCCCGGCAATGCCGTGTGGGTAAAAGATGATGAGCAACGTCAGCACCGGACCGAAAATCAACATCCGGTAATCTTGCAAAAACTGCAATTGTTGGGACAGAAACGTAATCAGCAACGTCCCGACGACCGGACCGGCGAGCGTGCCAATCCCACCGACAAGCAAATACGTTAAAAAGTCGAACATGACGCTGACGTACGCAATGTCCGGGCCAAGAAAGCGGATGAACGATGCGTACAGCGCTCCGGCAAGCGATGTAAAAAAGACCGAGAGAACAAACGAGGCGAGTTTGTTTTTCATCGTCGAGATGCCAAGCGTCAACGCGAGCTCCTCACTGTTGCGAATGGCGATGTACGTCCGTCCGGTCAACGAATAGACAAGGCGGTACATGGTGAAGATGACTGCAACCAAGAAGCATAACACCAAATAATATTGGGCGACGGGCGTTTGAAACGAGAGCGGACCGATGTCAGCCGGCGCCGGGATGCCGATAAACCCGCGCACTCCGCCGGTTAAACTGTCCCATTTGTCAATGATCAAATAGATAATATAGCCCACACAAAGCGTATAAATGGCGAAAAAGTGCTCTTTCGTCCGCAGCGCAACAAGCCCGATGACGGCCCCAAGCAACGTGGTGAACAAACAAGCAAGCACGAAAGCCAGCCAAAACGGCACGCCCGCTTTCACCGTCAAAATGCCAAGCGCATACGCGCCAATCGCAAAAAACCCGGCGTGGGCAAGCGACAAATAACCAGTATAGCCAGCAAATAAATTCAGCCCGTAAACAGCGATCATCCAAATGAAGGAGATCGTCATCATGTGCAAGTAATAGCTGTTGGTGACAAGCAACGGAAAGGCAAGCGCCAGCGCCGCAAGAACGGCGATCCATAAGCGCCGGTTGGCGAATACAGCCATCAATGTCCCTCCTTGGCAAACAGTCCGTTCGGTTTGACCGTTAAAATGATGACGAGGATGGCAAAAGCGATAATGTCTTTGTAGTCGTTCGACACATACGTCGCTCCCAAGCTTTCGCTGAATCCCAAAATATAGCCGCCGACAATGGCGCCTGGAATGCTTCCCATGCCGCCGAGAATGATGATGACAAACGCTTTCAAGATGACAAGATGGCCCATGCCGGGAAACACGAGGTTGATCGGCGAGGCGAGCGACGCGGCGAGCGCTGCCAAACTGCCGGAAAGGAAAAACGTCAGCATGGCGACTTTATTCGTGTTGATGCCGACCAAATTCGCCCCTTCGCGGTTTTGCGCCATCGCGATGATGGAAGACCCGATGAACGTCTTTTTCAAGAAGAGGTAAAGCAAGATCATGATGATGACAGCGGATGCGATGATGAGGATGCGTTGAACCGTCAAGGTCAAGCCGAAAATGCTGACAACGTCGCCGTATGGGGTCGGCATCGTATGGTAGTCCGCCCCCCAGACGAACTGGACGAATGCCTCCAAAAACAACAAAATGCCAATCGCCGCAATTTTGTCATGGAGCGGCGGTGCGTCGCGAAGCGGATAAAACACAAGCCGTTCCATCAATACACCGAGCATCCCGACCGCGGCCATCGACACGACAACGGCCAACCCGTACGGCAGCCCGGCTTTCGTCATCGCAGTGAGCGTGACATAACCACCCATCATATATAACGCGCCGTGGGCAAAGTTTGGAATGTGCAAAATGCCATAAACAAGCGTCAAACCTAACGCGACAAGGCTGTAAACGCTTCCAACTGTCAGCCCGTTTAACAGCTGCTGGATGAATAGCTCCATCCCGATCCCCCTTTTTGTTTGCCGTTTGGCCAGATCATCAAAGCGGCGCGGCCGATCTTTCATTCGGTCTGGCCGCCCGAATTGCCTGGCTCCGCCTCATTTCGACCGCTTTCTCCAGCTCTTGGCGCCTTTATGCCGTGCAAAATGAAATCAACGAAAATGTCCGTCAGTTCTTCTTCAGAGATGCCTCCGTCAGGCCGGAACCAATAATAGCTCCAGTTGGTGATGCCAAGCAGGCCAAACGTAATCATTTCTGCATGAAGCGATGGCTTGAATTCCCCGCGGGCAATCCCTTCTCGAACCAGCTGTTCATACCGCTTGCGAAACAACCGCCGCTTTGCGCGGATTTCCGCCAAATGGTCATCAGCCAAATGCCGCATTTCGCGGAAGAAAATGCGGGCGCTTTTCTTCCGTGTGCGGATATTGCAGATGACCATATGGACGATGGCCCGCAATTTCTCCGTGCAGCTTTTCTCGGGATCTTGGACAATGCAGGCTTGCTGCCGAAGCAAATCGTCCAGATAGGAAACACAAATATCACATAGCAACTCCTCTTTGCTTTTGTAATAGTAGTAAAAGGCCCCTTTCGTTGCCCCGATCGCTTCGACGATTTCCTGCACCGACGTTTCTTTGAATCCTTTGCGTTCGAACAACTCTATGGCAACTTCCCTTAATTTTTCTTTCATCCTCCACGGTCTCCAATGCGTCATTCTCTCTCAATGATGGTCGCAATGCCTTGACCGCCGCCGATGCACGCGGTAATGAGCGCGTATTTCCCTCCGCGGCGCTTCAGTTCATACACCGCTTTTGTGATCAAAATCGCCCCCGTCGCGCCGAGCGGATGGCCATGGGCGATGGCGCCGCCGTTTATGTTCACTTTTTCGGGATCCATCTCAAGCTCACGGTCGCAGGCGATCACTTGCGCGGCAAACGCTTCATTGATTTCAATGATGTCCATCTCATCAAGCGTCAGCCCCGCTTTGGCGAGCACTTTTCTTGTCGCCGGCACCGGGCCGATGCCCATGATGTTCGGATCCACTCCGGCGACCGCATGGGCGCGGATGACGGCAAGCGGCTTTAAGCCAAGCTCCTCTGCTTTTTCCCGCGACATGATGACGAGCGCCGACGCCCCGTCGTTCAATCCGGAACTGTTCCCGGCCGTCACCGTTCCGCCTTCCAAAAACGCCGGCGGCAGCTTTGCGAGCGCTTCCATGGTTGTGTTTGGCCGCGGATGTTCGTCCGTATCGAAGATGAACGGCTCCCCTTTTTTCACCGGCACGGCAATGGGCACAATTTGCTCGTCAAATCGCCCTTCCTGCATGGCGCGCGCCATGCGCTGCTGGCTGCGCAAGGCGAATGCGTCTTGTTCTTCACGGCTGATGCCGTATTTTTTCGCTAAGTTTTCCGCCGTAATCCCCATCGGCGGATCGCCGATTTCTTTCGGCGATAGCTGCGATTTGCGGAAGCTTGGCGGCGTCGAGCTGTACGGTTTTTCCGGGCGGTCCATCAAATACGGCGCGCGGCTCATGCTTTCCACGCCGCCGGCAATATACACATCTCCGTCGCCGGCCCAAATGGCTTGCGCCGCTAAATTGACGGCGTTAATGCCCGAACCGCACTGCCGGTCGACCGTCACTCCCGTCAGCTCAAGCGACAGTCCGGTTTGCAGCGCGGTCAGCCGGGCGATATTGCCGCCGCCGCTTAGGACGTTGCCCATAATGACATCATCGACATGCTCCGGACCAATATTCGCCCGCCGCATCGCTTCTTTGATCACTTCCGCGCCGTAAATATGCGCCGGCATCGTCGCCAAAGCGCCCCCTTGGCGGGCGATGGCCGTTCGTACAGCAGACACAATGACGGCATCTCGTCTCATCCTGACTCCTCCTCATCCCCTTTGTAGTACGAAACCCGGCAACTGGGCGTTCTCGATGTTGCCGGGCTCGCTGCCTTGCTTCATTCATACAGAGAAAACACGGCTTCGCCCTTAATGACTTCTTTTCCATGCTGGTTGACGGCGGCGACGGCAAAGCGGATCGCTTTCTTGTCTTTTTCCTTCACCGTTGCTTTTAAGGTGATGACATCGTTTAAAAACACCATCGACTGGAAGCGGACGAAATAGTCTTGGACAAACCCTTCTTCGTAGTATGGCGTAAACAGCTTCGCGAGGTTGCCCATCGTCCACATGCCGTGGGCGATAATGCCCGGCAGGCCGGCTTTTTTCGCCTCTTCATCGATCGTATGAATCGGGTTGTAGTCGCCTGATGCGCCGGCGTATTTGATTAAATCGAGCCGGGACACCGGTGCGAGCGTTACTTCGGGAAGCGACTCTCCGACTTGCCATTTGCGGATGCTCGTCATACGCTCATCGCCTTTCTAACCGCCTCGTTGATCATGATCGTCGAGGTGGAAGTGAAAATGAGATTTCCGTCAGCGTCCTCGCCGTTGTTGGCGATGACCAAAAAACCGAGCAGGCCCATGCTGCTTTGCTTTTCGAAGTAATCTTTCACTTCCGCATAGCAGTACAGCTCTTCGCCGACAAACAGCGGGCGCTCATAATGGAAGTGCTGTTCGCCATGGATGAGCCCTTTGGCTGGCAGCTTCAGCCCTTCAATGACGCCGTAGTCAAACACGCGCGGAAACGTCGGCGGCGCAATGTTGCGCCCGTAGCGCGACCGTTTCCCCGTCTCTTCGTCCCAATAAATCGGGTTTGGATCGCCGATCGCCTCCGCAAACTTTTTCACCGCTCCGCGCTCAACGGTGTTTTTCACTTTCGCCGACCGTTTTCCGATGTCATGTTGGTACATGCCCCGTCCCCCCTTCAACATTTCGGGCCGCCGGCAACGTACAGCACTTGGCCGTTGACAAACGACGACCGTTCGTCGGCGAAAAACGCGACCGCATGAGCGATGTCTTCCGGACGGCCGCTGCGCCCGACCGGGATGTTGGCGACGCTCGCTTGGATGAGCTGCTCAAACGAAATGCCAAGCCGCTCGGCCGTTGCTTTCGTCATATCGGTTTCAATAAACCCAGGGGCGACGGCATTCGTCGTGATGCCGAATTTGCCAAGCTCAATCGCCAGCGTTTTCGTAAATCCTTGGATGCCGGCTTTCGCCGCCGAATAGTTCGCCTGGCCGCGGTTGCCGAGCGCGGATGTCGACGAAATGTTGATGATGCGTCCGTACCCTTTTTCGACCATATATTTTTGCGCAGCGCGGGCGCAGTAAAACGCGCCTTTTAAATGGACGTCCATCACCGTTTGCCAGTCGTCATCGGTCATTTTAAACAGCAAATTGTCGCGGATGACGCCGGCGTTGTTGACGAGAATATCGAGCGAGCCGAATCGTTCGACCACTTCTTGCATCGTCGTTTCCACTTGTTCGCGGTCTGTGACGCTCGCCACTTTGGCGTACACCTCATACCCTTTCTCCCGCAGCTCGGCAGCCGTCGCTTCAAGGGCTTCTGCGTTTAAATCGATGAACGCCACTTTCGCCCCTTCTTCGGCAAAACGGGTGACAATCGCCTTGCCAATGCCGCGGCTTCCTCCGGTCACAAACGCCACTCTTCCTGCAAACCGTTGACTCATCGTGTTCTCCTCCCTTTCGACAACGCTTTCATTTTTTTAGATGAACTGTCCAAGCTTGACGTGCCCTTTGATCAAATTGCGGGCGATAATGAGGCGCTGAATTTCATCCGTGCCGTCGTAAATGCGCCACAATCTCGCTTCACGATACCAGCGCTCGATCGGCATTTCTTTCGTGTAGCCCATGCCGCCGTGGATTTGCATGACGCGGTCGACGACGCGGTTGCCCATGTTCGCGCCAAACAGTTTCGCCATCGAGGCTAAATGGCGGTTGTCCTCCCCTTGGTCAAGCGTAAACGCCGCGTTTAACACAAGCCATTTCGCCGCTTCGATTTCTACCGCCGAATCGGCAATCATCCATTGGATCGCCTGCCGCTCGGCGATCGGTTTGCCGAATGTGACGCGCTCCTTCGCATAGTCAATGGCCATTTGCAAAAGCCGCTCGGCCGCTCCGACCGCACGGGCGCCGACGACCCAGCGGGCGTAGCCGATCCACTCAAGCCCAAGCTTATAGCCGTGATGCAGCTCGCCTAAAATGTTTTCTTCCGGCACGCGCACGTTTTCGAAAATTAAGCTGGCTGGAGTGGAAGGTCCCATCGTATGTATCGGTTCCGAACGCCAGCCCATCTCGCGGTCGACGATAAAACACGTCACCCCTTCACGCCCGTTCGAAGCTTGGTGACGCTCTTTGTCGGTGATGGCGATCACCATGACGAAATCGGCTTCATTGCCGCCGGTAATGAATGTCTTCTCCCCGTTTAACACCCACTCGTCGCCGTCTTTCACCGCCGTCATTTTAATGTTGCGCGTATCTGATCCTGCTCCCGGCTCGGTCATGGCAAAGCACGATTTTTTCTCGCCGTTGATCGTCGGGATCAAATATTTTTTCTTTTGCTCTTCATTCGCGTAATACAAAATGTTGTCCGCCGATCCGCCAAACTGGAACGGAACAAGCGTTTTCGACACTTCCATCAACACAATCGCCTGCATGACATGGCCCAAATTCGCGCCGCCGTATTCCTCCGGCGTGTTGATCCCCCAAAAACCCGCTTCTTTCGCTTTTAATTGCAATTCTTTCAATTTCTCCGGCGCAAGCCCGGGCTTTCCTTCCCGCTCATTGCGCAATACTTCATTCTCGAGCGGCATCAATTCTTTTTCGACAAACTTGCGGATCGCTTTTTGCACCATGCGCTGCTCGTCCGTTAAGCGCAAATACATGATGGTCCCCTCCGTTTTCTGTTACGCCTTTATGCTCGGCTCCACTCATCAAAATACCAACCGGTTGGTATGTTATCTTTATTATATTCGAATGTTCTGAAAAGTACAATACCTTTTTTGATTTTTGTCCAACGGGAAAACGCCATATGCGTTCTCCCGTTGGCATGGAATCTATCGATCTATTCCGCCTGTATGTGCTTGCGCACGCTAGCGACCGTTTCCCCGATTCCGCCATAAATGACAAGGTCAAACATCCCGTCCATTCTTGTCGCTGTTTTGTTGATCAATACTTTCCTTGTTGCCGGCGATTCGGCGGCAACATAAAACGGGATTTGATTCACGGGCGCCACTTCCAAACTTGTTCCCATCGCCAGAAGTAAGTCGCTTTCCTCCGCTTTGGCAAACGCTTCTTCCATGCGCGGCACGAGCCCGCCAAACAAGACGACATCCGGTTTGACAATCGTCTGGCACTTTTCGCAGCGCGGCACCTCGTGGCGGTTGATAAACGACAGATCATACTTGTTGCCGCATGACGGGCATGTCGCCGTCTGCAGCGTGCCGTGCAGCTCAATGACATTCGTGCTCCCTGCTTTTGTATGCAGCCCGTCAATATTTTGCGTCAAAATCGTCACCGTCTTGCCCATCTCCTCAAGCCAACGGAGAAACCGATGCCCGTCATTCGGGGCAAAGCCGCCCATCATTTTTAATGAAAACATCCGCTTGAATCGACGCCAAAAATCAACCGGATCTTTTTTGTAATAATGCTCTGACAAATAATATTCGACATGGTCCTCTTGGGCGTAAAGGCCGTTTTCGCTGCGAAAATCAGGAATGCCGGACTCCGTGCTCATCCCCGCCCCGGTCAGGACGGCGACCGTATTCGCCTCTTTGATCCATTGCGCCAGTTGCCGGATTTTGCCCACTCTCGTTCTCTCCTTTCTTACGAACCTCCTGGACTTCGGGAATGGGAGCTGGGGGCTCCCACCTGCAGCGAGGCTACCGTAAATTGAACCCTTTCCCTTCCACAAACTCCTTCATGTACATCCGGACTTGGCGGCTGAGCGTATCAGCCATCTGCCCGGTCCATGTGTCGCGGCGGCGGCCGTTTGTCCGTTGTTCATAATAGGCGGAAACGGTTTCATTGTAGCGCTGCAGCTGCGCGATGAATCGCGCCCGGTCTTGGTCGTATTCGTCCTCGTGATAAACGTGTTCAAACGGCAACCGCGGCTTTGGATCCGGCGTTTGTGCAGGATAGCCGACGGCAAGCCCAAACAGCGGAATGACCCGCTTCGGCACATTTAGCAGCGCACATACTTCCGGCAAGTTGTTGCGAAGCCCGCCGATATAGCAAATGCCAAGCCCCATCGACTCCGCGGCAATGGCGGCATTTTGCGCCGCAAGCGCCGTGTCAATCAGCGCGACCATAAACTTTTCCGTGCTCTCAAGCGACGGAATCACGTCTTTTCCCTCCATTTCACCGATGAGCTCATGGCGGTGAAAATCAGCGCAAAAGACAAAGAAATGGCCGTTATGCTCGACATAGGATTGATTTCCCGCCAGTTCAGCGAGCTTCCGTTTTTTCTCCGGATCTTTCACGCCGATGATGGAGTACGCTTGAACGTAGCTTGATGTCGACGCCGCTTGGGCGCATTCAACGATCGTGCGGATTTGTTCGTCCGTGAGCGGCTGGTCTTCAAAACGGCGGATCGAACGGTGCTGGAGAATCGTTTCGATGACTTGGTTCATGACTATGTCCTCCTTGAACAGCCCAACGGCTTCTTTTTGTGAACATGATAACAAAAAAGAAAGAGCCATACAACGAATCGGCTCTTTCCCTTCCATTATCGCCCAAACCGCCCTTCCTGGTAATCGCGAATCGCTTCGCGGATTTGTTCCGGCGTGTTCATGACGAACGGCCCGTAGGCGACGACCGGTTCGTTCACCGGCTCACCGGCGTAAAGAAGAAGGCGGAGTTTTTCGCGGGCGGTCGCGTTTAGCTCCGTTTCCTCGCCGCGGTTGTGGCGGCTGAAAAACAGCGCTTGCCCGGCCTTTCCTTCGATGTTGTCGGCACCGAACACGCCACTCCCCTCAAGAATGTACAAAAACCCATTGTAATGCCCCGGCAAATCTTGCACGACCGTTGTTCCCGGTTCGACAATCATTTCCACCATCGTGACGGGAACGATGTTCTTCGTCGGGGCTTGTACCCCTTTGGATGACCCGGAAAAGACGCGGATCACCGCTCCTTCCTCTTTTCGCACCGGCATCTCTTCGGCGCGCAAGTTTTGGTAGCGCGGCTCGGTCATTTTGTACGCGCTCGGCAAGTTGACCCAAAGTTGCAAGCTGTGCACCGTCGAACCGGGCGCCGGATCTTCCTTATGGACGACGCCGCGGCCGGCCGTCATCCATTGCACATCCCCGGGGCCGAGCGTGCTGTGGCCGGCTTTGCTGTCGAAATGTTCAAGCTCGCCGCTGATCACATACGTGACCGTCTCAATGCCGCGGTGCGGATGGACGTCAAACGTTCCTCGCTCAAAAATGTCTTCCATCAGCAGCAAAAACGGATCATACTCTTGCCAGTTCCCGGGCTCAAGCACCGAACCGCTCTGATGAATCGGGCTGTTGGTCGTCATTTGCACGGTTTTCACGCGACGAATGCGGCGTTGAATCGCCATAACCTCTCCTCCCTTATGTTGCGCAATCCCGGCCGTTGCCGGAAGGAGTGCAGCTCAATCGGCAAACCGCTCCCCCCTTCATCGTACCGGATTCAACGAAAAACAGGCAAGCCATCCGCCTGAAAAATGGCGGCCATACCGCTCGCAAAAAACAAAAAACCTGCCGACAATCGGCAGGTGGACGTTTGTATGTGGAAGAAGAATTCCAATCCCACCATAAAACGATTGATATTTCAAGGATGAATGGACATGCTCGTTCATCACGTGCAAAATTTGTGCAAAATAATCTCCAGTGTGTCAATCCATGCAAAAAAGCGGGACGATCCGCCTTCTTTTCGTTGCTCAACTCTGCCTTTTTAACAAAATATCCGAAGGCAGTCTCCCGCCTCAAGGAGCGTGAAGGGCAAAAATGTACGCAAAAAGTATGCTAAAAGTGAACAAAAGGCCAACATAAATGGCCTTTCACGAAAGAAAAGTATGAATCAGATCCAAGCAATCCGAAACAACTTCATTGGGCGCCCGTCCTACTATTTGAAGCTGTCGGGCGCGCCAATCTAAACTTTTGACCTGATCGGTTAAAATCACGCCTTCAACGGCCAAGCCTGATGGCAATTCCACTTCAAATGGATATCCTTTTTGTTGCCGGGTGATCGGGCAAAGCACCGCAAACCCTGTCAATTGATTGAACCGCTTTGGTGATAGAACGATGCCGGGCCTTTTTCCTGCCTGCTCATGCCCTGCTTGTGGATTGAAATTGACGTAAACAAGATCCCCACGATCCGGCGCTTGCATCAGAACAATTCATTCCCTTCTGTTCCAAAATCAATTTCAGCATGGCGATTTTCCGGCGTGATTTTAGCCAAAAGTTCCTCCAATGTCGGCTTTTTCTTTTTCGGGATCAACTTGATCGCTTGGTTCTCAACGATCATCTCCACTTCTGATCCTTGATGAAGCGCTAAACGTTCAGCAATCACGCTTGGGATACGAACCGCAAGGCTGTTTCCCCATTTTTGAACTGTTATTGTCATGATTGACACTCCTTTCTGTTTGTTTAATTCCATTATACCTCTCTCCTTTCATTTCGTATATACATAGTATATACATAAATTCAAAAAAAGATGCCATCGAGACGGTGTTTTCGATTCGAAACGAACGATTACGATTGATGATGAGACGCTGAACATGTTAAAGGATTTGAAGAAAAGTCAAAAGGATTCCCAAAAAATGAAAAACGACTGCCAACGCAGTCGTATCAAGGGTTTCATGATTTACAATTTGACAAGATCGGATATTAGAAATGGAGGAAGAGGGATTCGAACCCCCGCGGGCTGTGACACCCCTAGCGGTTTTCGAAACCGCCCCCTTCAGCCAGACTTGGGTATTCCTCCGTATGAAAATGGAGCCTATCGGATTCGAACCGATGACCTCCTGCGTGCGGGGCAGGCGCTCTCCCAGCTGAGCTAAGGCCCCATGTCTATAATGGTCGGGAAGACAGGATTTGAACCTGCGACCTCACGGACCCGAACCGTGTGCTCTACCAAGCTGAGCTACTTCCCGACATAGGCTGGTTTACCTTGCGACAATTCATATTCTATATGAACCTCAAAGGAAAGTCAATAGTTTTTTTATCTTTTTTTCGCCATAACGGATGAAAATTGATCTTTTTTCTGAAACGACCTGCATAGCTGCCGCTCCTTTTTTCCTATACTAAAAACACAGCAACCGTTTGACACTCCACACGCCTAAAGGGCGTGGGATTCTTGGGTCGTTTGCGTCCTCATCCATTTCTGGTTCAGACAACGCCCAAGTTCAGGGGTGTGTCATCACCCCGTCCCATCGGGTTAGGATGTACCCCCATGGGCGGCGCACCTGTGACCAGTGCGCTAGGTTAGGCGACAAAGCCCGAAATCGCTTTGGCGATGTTGATCGCGCCATTCAAGTCGGCGTGGAGGGTGTATCCACACCTTTGGCATCGGAAGTGGATGCCGTTTCGGTTCGCTTTCTCTCGATAACCACATTTACACGTTTGGCTCGTGTAGGTTGGATCCACCCACTCCACCCGAATGCCTGCCATTTCGGCTTTATAGGCAATCATCGTTTGCAGTTGATGAAACGCCCAAGAATGAAGGCTTCGCCCCGCTTCTTTGGCCGATTTTGCTCGCTTGCGAATCCCTGTCAACGCTTCCATCCGAATCACGCCAACACCGTTGGCGAGCGCAACATTCACGATTTGACGGCTGATTTTGTGATTTTGATCCTTCATCCAGCGGGATTCTTTACGGCCGATTTTGCGAATCATATGAAGCTTCTTCTCTTTGCCCAACGTTCGCCGCAAAGCCGCATAGCGTCGGCGCACAAAAGCGCATTGGTTCCCTTTGAAAAACAACGATTTCGTTCCCACGCTGGCCACGGCGATATAGCGAAGCCCAAGGTCAACCCCCATCACCTTTGTTTCGTGCCGCGGCTTGACTTCAAAGGTGATCGCGATCGCCAAATACCATTTCGTTCGCTTTTTGTAGAGTTTGGCGGCCCCTTGTTTGACGGTTCCATCGAGCAGCCGCTTCAGCCACGCTTCTTGGTAGGGACGCGTGACGACCGGCACGCCAATTCGCTTCTCCAGTGTGGGGAAGGAAACCGTGTAGAATGCTCCTTTCTTTTCCACCTTCACGTTTTGATTGTTAAAGCAGCACCAGAATGTTCGAAACTTCTTTGCCTTTTGGCTTTTCTTTTGAGACTTCACTTCTCGAATCGTCTGATTCACGACGGCGGAAGGAAACCGCTGCGACGAAAACTCTTTAAATAATTTGCTCGTCGCTTGATTCAGCTTGGGATGATTCAACAGCCAATTGGCAAACGAGGTATTCACTTCTGTCATCCGTTCGTACATGTCCTGTTTGACTTTCGTTGGGTTGTGCAGCTCCAGCTTTAGTGTGATGGTCGGCATGGATTCACCTCCTTGCAACAATGACAGGATGCCATTTCCATATGAAGAAAACGACTCACTTTCATCCCACGCCTAAAGAGCGTGGGCTTTCTCGTTCGCGAATCTGTAAAGGAAAGGGGGCGCTTTGTGAGACTCATTCCGCCGGCGCGGCGCAAACGGGCGCATTTGTCGCAATTGACAACCACCCATTTCCATTTGCGTCATCCGCTTGTCGTCGCCTTTTTTTCCTTTTCGTTTCCGGGTTTCGGCAATTTGATGCAGCAACGCTACGCCACGGCCTTTATGTTAATCCTCTGGGAGCTGTTTATCAACACAAAAGCCCATATCAATACAGGTATATTATACTCGCTGCTTGGCGATTTTGAAAAGGCAAAAGCCGTTCTTGACGAACGATGGCTCATGTTTTATGTGGCCATCTACATGTACAGCATTTGGGACAGCTACCGCGGCTCCGTCGACATGAACAAGCTGTATTTGCTCGCCGACCGCGAAGATGCGCCGATCTCTTCCATCCGAATGGGAATATGGGATATTAATTATTTGGACAAGCGCGAGCCTTGGCTGGCGCTGGTCTGGTCGGTGCTCGCCCCGGGCCTTGGCCATTTGTATGTCCATAAAGTGATCACCGGCCTGTTTATCTTCACCTTTACCATTTTGGTATCGTATTTCGCCCACTTGCCCGAAGCGATTACGTACACGCTGACCGGCCGATTCGATTGTGCAACGAAGATCATCGATATGCAGTGGGCGCTTTATCTGCCATCGATTTATTCGTTCATCTTTTACGATGCTTACGTATCAGCGGTCGAATACAACAAGTTGTTTGAAAAAGAACTAGCCCACTATTTGCGGCGCCGCTTTCAGCCGAAACGGTTCGCATGGCCGATTTGATGGGAGGCGTTTCATGATTGTCATTGCCACTTTCGAGAGCCACCTATTCGTTGAACTGGCGATTTCAGCGCTTCAAGAAAAAGGGATTGCTGAACATCAGATTTTTGCAGTCCCGCTCAACCGCTCTGCCGAACCGCCGCGCCTGCTTGATACGCTCCATCACGCCAACGGGTTCAGCTTCCTTGACTTAGCGGCGATTTTAGGAACGTGCTTGATGCTGCTAGGGGCGATTTACGGCTATGTGTTGGCATGGGGTCCGATCATTTGGGGGATTATCGGGGCGGTTTCAGGCATCGGAATCGGCATTTTGCTCAAATGGTGGGTAAACCGAAAATCCACGCACCGTCAAAGCCGTACAGGCGCTGATATCGTGCTTCTCATCCGTTGCGATGAACAGCAATGGCCGGCCGTGGAGCAGTTGCTGCGGAGCCATCACGCGCTTGGACTCGCCGGCGTTCACGACAAGCAGCCGAATAGATAGGCATTTCATCCCCTTTCACTGAAAAACCCGAGGGAACACCCCCTCGGGTTTTCGCCGCTCTGCCGTTTTCAATAGACATCTCGCCGCATAAAGACAAAAAAAGCGACAAGAAGCCCTGCAAGCCCCCAGACAGCCAGCACGGCCATCGAAAAGCCAAGCGTCATCCCCTCAATCGGCGGAGCCGCTCCTTTTATGTAATCCGTCAGCCGCAAATTGACCATAAACAAATATTTGGCCGAATGCCACGACGACACCATGTTCGACAAAATCGCGCCAGAAATCAATGCTGCCAGCATGATGCCCATCACCGCCGCCGTGCTCCTAAGCAGCACGGAAAACATAAACGTCAGTGTGCCGACGACAACGCTCACAAACGCTGCCAGCCCGAGCTCGATCAAAATGTATTTCCATTGCGGAATCATGTGGACATTCGCTGTATTGAGATCCTCTCCTTGCTGGACAAATCCGGTCAATAGCGGCAGACGGAAGCCGCCATATCCAAACACGAGTCCGGAGATGGCATACGACAGCACCGCCGCCATCAGCATAATGAGCGACACCGACAGGAGCAACGCGATATATTTTCCTAGCAAAATTTTCCACCTCTTCACCGGCCGAACGAGAAGCAGCTTGATCGTTCCAGCGCTTGCCTCGGACGACACTAAATCGGCCGCAACCACCATCACTAAAAGCGGCAAAAACAAGTCGATGGCGTTTTCGATAAACGTCCGCATAAACGTCGGCGCTCCAGGGGCGGACGGATTAATGTTGTGCTCTAAGTAGTACTGCTGCTGCTTGAGGCGGATTTGCAAGTATTTCCGCCATTCCTCAGACATGCTCGGCGACTGCAAGCGGTTTTGCAAATCGACGATTTGCTGCTGCAGCTGCGTCCGCCAGTCGGTCGTGCCAAGCCGTTTTCTCAGCTCTTCCGTCTCGCGGTATTGGGCGTATGTAAACAAGGCGACGAGCACCGCAATGATGGCGGCGATCACCCATAGCCGCTTTTTGCGGACGATTTTCAACATTTCATTATACACGAGCTTACTCAATCGTTTCGCCCCCTGTCAGCTCGATAAACAAGTCTTCGAGCGTCGGCAGCCGCGGTTCAATTTCCGAAACCGAGACGCCGGCTTGGACAAGCTTGGCGTTCCAAGCGGCTAGTCTCGACGGCTCATATGGCGTGACGATCGTCTCTTCATCGGCGCGCAACACCTCGGTTTCCGCCGCTAACAGCGCCCGCGCCCGATCCGTTGGAGCGGCTTTCCAGACGACGCGCGCCTGTTGGTTTAACAGCCGCTCAACCGTGTCCACGGCCAAGAGCCGCCCTTTCGCCATAATGGCGACGCGGTCGCACATTAATTGAATTTCACTTAACAAATGCGATGAAACAAGGACGCTCAACCCTTCCGTTTCCGCCAAAAAGCGGATGAAGGCGCGCATTTCGCGAATGCCGGCCGGGTCAAGGCCGTTGGTCGGCTCGTCCAAAATGAGCACCTTCGGCTTTCCAAGCAGCGCCTGAGCGATGCCGAGCCGCTGCCGCATGCCGAGCGAATACGTGCCCACTCGGTCATGGATGCGCTCTTCAAGGCCGACGAGCTTCGCCACTTCCATGATCCGATCTGCACCAATTCCCGGCATCATGCGGGCGAAATGTTCAAGGTTTTCCCAGCCTGTTAAATACGGATACATTTCTGGGTTTTCGACGATGCAGCCGATCTGGCGGATCGCGTCGGTAAACTGGCGGTGAAGATCATACCCGCAAATCGCCACCGTCCCCGACGTCGGCCGAATGAGCCCGACGAGCATGCGGATCGTCGTTGTTTTTCCCGCGCCGTTCGGCCCTAAAAAACCGAATACTTCCCCCTCATGCAACTCAAACGAAATGCCTTTAATAATTTCCTTGCCGCGAATCGTTTTCCGCAGCTCTTTGACCGCTAACGTCACCTGTTTGGTCATTGCTCACCCTCCTCCGTCAACGTGATGAGCGAGGCGACGCGCTCTCCAATCCGCTTGTAGCCTGCCGCGTTTGGATGAAAATGGTCGCTGTACAAATAGTCGTTGACATGGAGGGCAAACAAATCAAACGTCGGCACCGCGACGATGTTCGGATAGCGGGCCGCCACTTCCGCTGATGCAAAATTCCAATCGCGCACAACCGCCGATGTCCGTTTGGCATCGTCTAAATCGCCAAACGGGTTGTACAAACCGATCGCAAAAATGACCGCTTCGCTGTTGAAGCGGCGCAGCGCGGCGAAAATGCGGTCTAGGTTGGCTACATATCGCCGTTTCGCCTCATTCAGCTGCTTTCGATCCAGTTTCAACGCTTCCCCGCCTTGAAACAAGTCGTTGCCGCCGATGGTCATCACAATCAAATCCGCCATGGCGACTTGCCGCTGAATCTCAGGCTGGCCAAGCTGGCGAAGCAGTCCGTCAGAGCGAAGGCCGCGGATGGCCAAGTTCGTCACACGGATCGGTTTGTCCGTTTGCCGGCGAAGCTCATCGACCATATAGCCGACATACCCTTTTCCGCTTTCATCGCCCGTTCCTCTCGTCAACGAATCGCCAAGAGCAACAATATCCATTTTCTCGTCATGTTGCCTTGTTTCAGCCGTCGGCGGCCGTTGTTCTTTCGTCGGCGGCTTGGCGGCCGAAAAAAACTGGTCTTGCACCGCCAATGCCAGGCCGCCAAGCCAAAGCACTCCAGACAGGGCGGCAACGGCTATGAGAAGCGCAACTGTGCTCCGTCGCATGCAACCACCTCATTTCTTCATCGTTGTCATCTCTCGCGATCCGTCTTGGAATTGTTCGCCATCATTGGTTTGATCCGACAACCGCCGTTTTATTCGCCAATGTTTCAGATCCCAATACTTCTTCAGCTTCGACGCCGCTTCCTTTCCAACCAACAGCGCCCCGATCCAAAACATGATTTCCGCCGCCACAATGGCAACCGCAACGATCGACGCTTTGGCCGCAGTCGAAAACGGTAAAAATGGCGCGATGGGCGGAATGACCCAAACGACGAACGATGCGATGATGAACCCGACGCCAATGTGATGCATGACGGACCGCCTCTGTTTCACTCTTCCGTTCCCCCTTGCTCATGGACGCTCTTTCCAACAGGAATCAGGATCGCTTATTTCCACTCTAACATATACACCGCGATTTCACGAAATGATCCGCCTAAAAACCGAACACACACAAAAACAGTTTTTCCCATTTTTCCAATTTTCGCGGCTCTTCACCAAAAGTTGTACTTGATTTTTTCTGAACACACCCTATTTACGCTTGTGAGGGAAAATCAGCAAATCAGTGATTTTTGCATATCCTTGTGCAGGAAACCGCATTGCTTGTCAAGTACATGTTGCGGTGAAGAGCCATTTTCGCTTTCCCGTCAAAAAAAGAAACCCAGCCGAATCGGCCAGGCCAATCGAATGATCACCGTTGTTTCTGCCAATAATCGATCAACCCCATCGCGCACACTTGCAAATCAAGCTCGATCGCCGCATGCGCCGACGATGAAGATGGAGCGCCATGATCATCAAGAAACGCCATCACTTCGCCATGCAACCGGTGCGCTGCCATTTTCGCCTGCTCGGCAGCCGGCGCTTCCGGATGACGGTCGACCGCTTCTTTTCCCGCCGCCACGAACTTCGGCAGCCAAACGCGAAGCTGGCGGAACGCCTCCTGCGGGTCATCCAGCATGCCAAAATGGCCAAAATAAATGCGTTCCGGTCTCAGCTCCTCAAGTCTTGCCGCCGACTGCTTCATGGCCTCGGGATCAAATTGGTTCGGAGATGTTGAAGGCAGGCAAAACGTAAGCCCCGCTTCTTGCAGCTGCGGATAAAAAACGCCGATCGTATCGCCGGTGAACACGCCGCGGCTGTACGAATCATAAATCGAAACGTGATGGTTCGCATGCCCCGGCGTATCATAAAACACAAGCGTCCGCTCCGCACTCAACTCCAACGTTTCCCCGTCCTCTTTCACGATCAATCGCTCTTCTGGCACCGGAAGAATCGGATCAAAGAGCGACTCAAACTGCGCGCCGTACACCGCCTTCGCTCCAGCGATGAGGCGCGATGGATCAGCCAAATGCCGCTTCCCTTTCGGATGGACGACAACCATCGCATTCGGGCAATGCTGAAGAAGCAGCCCCGCGCCGCCCGCATGATCCAAATGAATATGGGTAACGATAATATAGCGGATCTCGCCCGGGTCAATATGAAGCGCTTTCAACCCAGCAAGCAAATGCGGCACCGACGGGCTTGGCCCTGTTTCCACGATCGCCAAGTTCTCTTCGTGAAGCACGTATGTACCGGTGCGCTGCGGCATGCGCAAATCATACAAATCGATGAGTGAAATGCGGCGGCCGAGATCAAGCGGCTGTGCCATGTTCCCTCTCCCCCTTTGGTTGATGATGCAGAATATTTTAACATAGAAACCGGCTTCCCGCTACAGGGGCTGATAAAAAAGCAGCCCCTGCCCAGAGGGCAAGAGCCGCCTTCTCGTTTCAACTGTCGTCAACGGGGCAACAACTGCTCCGCGCGCTATTTTTGAGGGCAGGCGCTGTCGACCGTTGCCCTCCGCAGCACGAACAAGCTCCCTGATGCTCAACCCGATCGCATCCAACGCTGCCGCCAACAGAAAGACACCGCCGTTTGCCAAGCGCGCCCAATGCTTACGACGCCAACTCCCTGCTAGTCGCCTTTCCTTTCCGTCCGTTTCGGATCGAAAGCCATACCGCCGCGGCCCAGCCGATGACGATGAGGCCATAAACGGTCGGATACACCGGCGCAGGCGCCTCCCAAGCGTGCAGGAGCGTGCGGACGTTCGTCAAAATAATCAACCCGCCGACCAACACTCCAAGCAAATGGGACGGCAGTTTGCGCACAAGCCAAGCGGCGATCGGCGCAGCGACGATCCCGCCAGCCATGAGCGTCAGCACCCAGTACCAGTTCACTTGCTCCCAACCAAGCGAAATGACGAATCCTAGCGTCGCCGACAGCGCGACGGCAAATTCGGATGTATCGACGGTGCCGACCACCTTGCGCGCTTCCATGCTTTTATTGGCCAACAACACCGGCGTCGCAATCGGCCCCCATCCTCCACCGCCGGTCGCATCAAGGAAGCCAGCCACCAATCCGAGAGGGACGAGCTGCTTATTGGACCACTGTTTTCCGGGCGTCGACGGCGCGCGGCCGTTCAACACTAAAAATCGATAAATAATGTAAAAGCCAAGCGCCAACAAAAACAAGGATACATATGGTTTAATCAAATCTCCCGGCAAGTTGCTTAAAAAGCATGCTCCGACAAACGCGCCAACCGACCCGGGAATGATGAGCCTAAAGGCCATGCGGCGGTCGACGTTGCCGAACTTCCAATGGGAAGCGCCAGATGCCGCCGTCGTCACCACTTCCGCCAAATGAACGGACGCCGAGGCGACGGCCGGAGCAATGCCGAACGTCAATAACAACGTCGACGACGTGACGCCATACGCCATCCCAAGCGAGCCGTCAATCAGCTGGGCGATAAATCCTACAAACACAAAAACGATCAGTTTTTTCATTGGTTTCCCTCCGTTTGCAATGGTTGAACGCGTTACTTATAATTTAAATCTCATTATTCATAGATGTCAACTATGAATTTTAAAAAAATAAAAAATGCTATCATTTATTTTAGTCCCCGCTCGCAAGATGACGTTGCGAACACCGACGGCTTGGCGGCCGACGGACGGAAGGCGCCGCGCGGCCGTCGATAAAGACAAACAGCCGCCTGCAGAAAAAAGGCGCCCCGAATATGGCGACGGGACACCTTTTGGATGCTGGCTTTCGATCAGAACTTCCCTTGATACCGCTCGACTTCCCAAGCGTGGACCGCCGTGCGGTAGCTGTTCCATTCGTCTTTTTTCATCGCGACGTATTCGTTGAATACGTGCTCGCCAAGCGTCGCGCGGCCGATTTCTCCGCTTTCGAACGCAGCGATGGCCTCGCCCAAGTTTTCCGGCAAGTTGTCAATGCCAAGCTCCGCACGGCGTTCTTCCGACATATGGAAGATGTCTTCATCAATCGGCGCCGGAGCGGTTAAACCTTTTTCGACACCGTCAAGGCCAGCGGCAGCGATGATGGCATACGCCAAATACGGATTGGCCGACGGATCCGGGCAACGGAGCTCAACGCGCGTCGCAACACCGCGTTTGGCCGGAATGCGGATGAGCGCCGAACGGTTGGAAGCGGACCAAGCGATGTAGCAAGGCGCTTCATACCCTGGCACAAGCCGTTTGTACGAGTTGACAAGCGGGTTCGTAACCGCCGCGAAGTGTTTTACGTTTTTCAGCAAGCCCGCGATGAATTGGTACGCTGTTTCTGACAACTGATTCGCATCGTTCGGATCAAAGAACGCATTTTCCCCATCTTTGAAGAGGGAAATGTTGACATGCATACCTGAACCGTTGATGCCAAACACCGGTTTTGGCATAAACGTCGCATGGAGACCGAACTTGCTGGCAATCGTTTTGACAACCCATTTGTACGTCGTCGCATTGTCAGCCGCACCGAGCGCATCGGCATATTTGAAGTTGATCTCATGCTGGCCTTCCGCCACTTCATGGTGCGACGCTTCAATCGTAAAGCCCATCGCTTTTAAGGCGCGGTAAATTTCAAGGCGAACGCGTTCGCCCAAGTCTTTCGGAGACGGTTCGAAATAACCGCCGCCATCATGGAGCTCGAGCGTCGGATTGCCGTTTTCATCGGCTTTGAACAGGAAAAACTCCAGCTCCGGACCGACCGAGATCGTATATCCTTTTTCCGCCGCCCGCTCGATCGTTTTTTTCAGCACGTTGCGCGGGTCGCCTTCAAACAGCGTGCCGTCCGGATTGGTCACCGAGCAGAGAAAGCGCGCTTCCGCATAGCCTTCCTCGACCGTCCACGGCAAAACAGCAAACGTATTCAAATCCGGAAGAAGATACAAGTCGGAACGGTTGATCGGCGAGAAGCCTTTGATCGACGAACCATCAAACATGATTTTCCCTTCGATAACATCATCAAGCTGTTCAGCCGTCACGGTCACGTGCTTTAAGATCCCTTCAATGTCGACAAACTGCAAATGAAGAAGCTCAACGTTTTTTTCTTTGATCTTCTCTTTGATTTGTTCCAACAACCCCGTTTGTGTAGAGGAAACGAACGGTTTTGACATGTTACATTACCTCACATTCGTGCGTTTATTTTTCTAACATGCTTTTATTATAGAAAAAGAGAAGCCGTTTGGCAACACTTTTTTATCAATTTTTCTGTATTTTTATAATGAATTTTTTTGCAAACGGTTTCAAATGAGACGAATATTTATACAAAAAAAGCCAGCCGAGGAGACAATCGTCTCCTCGGCCGACTTTTTCTATCCGCTATTGATGTTACGTTTTCTCCTCACGCCGACGCCACGAGCCGGACGAAATGATCGGCAGGCCGGCGGCTTTTTCCGGCAAGTAAACGTAGACGTACCCTTCGATCGGCTGGTGGGCGTCGCGGACCCATATCCGCTCATATTCGTTATCGTCCCGTCCTTCGGCGTAGTCTTCAAGCTCATCCATCGCTTTGAGCCCTTCCTCCGTCACCGTCAACCATTCCCCTTCCACTTCCCCTTCTTCTCCGAGCACAAGCGCAGGGTACGGGCCGACGCTGTACAAACGGCCGTTCACCTTCCCTGGGCATACAGCGCGAACATAAGGAGCTGCAACACAATGGTTGTCCTCGCCGGTCAGCAACGTTCCATACACAAACACTCGATATCGTCTTTTTGCCATCTCACTTTTCTCCTTTTGTTTACATAACATAGATTATGAAAACTTGAAGAAGAAAACAAAAACAATGGAAGCCCTGCCTCTCATCCATCCTTGCCGCTCCGTGGCGGCGCCAGTGTGAATTTGTCAAGCGGACAGCGGACAACGAAAAAGCCGCGCCAGCTCCATGAGCGGCAACGGCACGGCTTGCGATGATCCCGCAGCAAACGAATGACGCTTTCTTCATCATATCCGTTCGACAACGAGAAGTCAAGCAACAGTTTACGCGGATGGCTTCCATTTAATGCTGCAGCCGATGCTCGGCTTTTGCTTTTCCGGCACCGGACGGCCCTCCAACAAAGCATCCAGCGCGGCGCGGATCGATTCCCCGGTCACCGGAATGCCGTTGTTCGGCCGCGAATCATCAAGCTGGCCGCGGTAAACGCATTTCAGCTCACGGTCGAAAATATAAAAATCCGGGGTGCAGGCGGCGTCGTACGCCTTCGCCACTTCTTGCGTTTCGTCATACAAGTATGGGAACGGGTAGCCAAGCTCTTTCGCCACTTTTTTCATGTTTTCGGGCGAATCTTCCGGATATTGTTCCGCATCGTTGGAGTTGATGGCGACAAACGACACCCCTTTGGGCATATAATCGTTTGCGAGGCGAACAAGCTCGTGCTGTACATGCTTGACAAACGGGCAATGATTGCAAATGAACATAATGACGGTTGCGACGTCCGATTTCACATCCTCAAGACGAACGACGTTGCCATCAATGACATTCGTGAGGGCAAACGGGGGCGCTTGCTTGCCAAGCGGAAACATATTCGATTCGACAGCTGGCATACGTAACACCCTTTCTTCCACTTTTTCTCTTTTTATTATACCAAAAGAGAGCGGAACGCCACAAATAAACCGCCCAAACCGACCGAGCGACAGCGGCATATGATGCCACATAGACGAACGGAAAGGAGGCTTTTCCCATTGATTTACATGAACAAACAGATGACCCCGCGCGTGTACGGTGCAACTCCGCCTCCCTCCTCGCATTCGGTGTTTTATTACCGACGCGCAAAAACGGAACAAATGATTGAAGAGCAAACCCAGCTGCTTGAACAATTGACCGAGGGGTTCCTTCGCCTCAAGATGGCGGTGGAGGAAGGACGAAAGCAGCAAGCCGATGATCGTGAGAAAATCGCCGATGCCTTGACTCGGCTTGAGCGTTCGCTTGCCGCCGGGCAAACGGAACAAGCCGAGCATAGCGGGCGTCTCGTCAAGACGCTGGACGGCCTCAAGGGGATGGTGGCGGCAAGCCAAACCGAGCAAACGGAACGGTATCGCGAACTAACTGAAACCGTTTCGCGCTTCATGGATGCCTCGAATGCCGGGCAAAAACTGCAGGCGGAGCAAAGCAAGCAATGGGCGGCAGCGTTCGACCGGCTCGAGCAATGGCTTGCTGCCAGACAACGAGAACAAGCGGAGCTCGCTGAAACGCTGGCCCGCCTTGAACGATCGATCAACGCTCACGAGCAGATGGAGCACGAACAGCGGCGCGCATGGGAGGAGCAGTTCGCAAAAGAAGAAGCAGCGCGCCAAGCGGTCATCGAAGCGTTGACGATGCAAAGTGAGGCGATGCAACGGCTTGAGCGGCAAGCAGCCGAACGCGAACAACGAGTGGAAGGAATGTCCGTCCGCCTCGAAGGGCAAGAAAAGCTGCATCAAAAAGTTTTGGAACAACTGGAACTGCAACATGTCTTCCATCAGACGGTCATCGAGCGGCTTGAAGCGCAAGAGGCGGCGCAATACAAAGTGACCCGCCAGCTCGACAGCTTAAAAGAAGCGCTGTATGAACGATGCTCCTTTATCGTTGACAGCGTCAAACAACTGTTTTCCTCGTTCTTTCCCGGGCGGGGGCGCAGCCAAAAAATCGACCGCCAAGCCGCTGAACCAAAAGACTTGATCCATTTGTAGAAGACTTCCATTGTCTTTCGGCGTCTGCCGCCATCCGCCGGTTGAAACGGCGGACATTTTTTGTTGCCAGCGGTTAGAGGCCGAAGCAAATCAATGGACAACAAGAAACGAAACATCCCATAATAAGAACTAACCATTTTGACCTTCTCGCGCCGAGAAGACCCCCACTTCCACATATGAACGCAGGTGGGAAAGCATTCAACCGCAAGGAAAAGAAATCCTTGATCCATCAACATTTCGAGAGAGAGGGAGAAATCATCATGCCGCTGAAACTCAGCGTTCTTGACCAATCGCCAATCGCCGAAGGCATGACCGCGGAGGAAGCCCTTCAAAACACAGTCCGGCTCGCCCAGTTTGTCGAAGAGCTCGGCTACAAGCGTTTTTGGGTGTCCGAACATCACGATGCGAACAGCCTAGCCGGCTCGTCTCCAGAAGTGCTGCTTGGACACATCGGGGCGAAAACGTCGCGCATTCGCATCGGTTCAGGCGGAGTGATGCTGCCGCACTACAGCGCCTATAAAGTGGCGGAAAATTTCCGCGTGTTGGCGGGTCTAGCCCCCGGCCGCGTCGATCTCGGCATCGGCCGCGCGCCTGGCGGCATGCCGCGGGCGACGATGGCGCTCCAAGACGGCCGGCCGCGTTCAGCGGACCGCTATCGGGAGCAAATCGATGACTTGCTTGGGTATTTGCACGATGCGCTTCCGCCCGTCCACCCGCTGTATGGCGTCAAGGCGACGCCGATGGTGCAATCGCCTCCGGACGTTTGGCTGCTCGGCTCCAGTTCGGAAACAGCGAAGCTGGCGGCGGAAAAAGGTCTGCCGTACGCCTTCGCGCAATTTATTAACGGCGAAGGAGGCGAAGAGTACATGCGGCTGTATCGCGACCTGTTTACTCCATCCCCGCATTTGCACGAGCCGCGCACACTCGTGGCGGTATTTGCCATTTGCGCCGAAACGGATGAAAAAGCGGAATGGATCGCGGGAAGCCTTGACTTGACGCTGCTCATGATCGAGCAGGGGATGGCCGTCAATGGCACGCCGAGTCCGGAAAAAGCAGCCGCATATCCATACAGCCCGTATGAACGCAAACGGATCGCGGACAATCGGAAGCGGATGATCGTCGGCAGTCCGGCGCGCGTCAAAGACAAGCTGTATCGGCTGAGTGAAGCGTATGAAACAGAGGAAATCATGCTCGTGACGATTACATACGACTTCAACGATAAACTCGCGAGCTTCCGGCTCATCGCCGAGGCTGTATGGAGGTGAACACGATGCAGATTCTCTCCATTAATGTCGGGAAGCCGAAAACGATTCACATCGGCGGCCAGTGGATCACAACCGGCATTGACAAAACGCCGGTCGCTCATCCCGTTGCGGTCGGCAAACAAAACTTGGCTGGAGATGGACAAGCTGACCTCGTCCATCACGGAGGAGAAGATAAAGCGATTTGCGCCTATCCGTCCGAGCATTTCGTCTATTGGGAAGAGCGATACGGCCGCCCATTTACGGCAGGGGCGTTTGGCGAAAACTGGACGCTTCTCGGTTTGACGGAAGACGATGTATGTCTTGGCGACATTTATGCCGCCGGCACAGCGCTCGTACAAGTGTCACAGCCGCGCCAGCCGTGCTCCAAATTGGCCTTCAAACATCAGCTGCCCGATTTGCCGAAAGCCGTCTGCCAGACAGGAAAAAGCGGGTTTTACTTTCGCGTTCTCAAAGAGGGCGTCGTCGCTCCAGGCGCGCCGCTCGTTCTCGTCGAGCGGGGCGCGGGGGCGCTATCCATCGCGTATATCAATCACATTTACTATTATGAGCGGGACAATGCCGCTGCCATGAAGCAAATCGCCAGCCATCCGGCCTTATCCGCAAGCTGGCGCGAAGCGTTTCAAAAGCGCCTCTCCGAGCGAATGCGTCCTTAAGCCTATGCTGGCAAGACACGCCCGACACAAGCCGGCATTTCACGCAACGATAGAAAGGCGCCCTGATCGTCGACCCTCGCGACACATGGCTTTGTTCAACGATCGGGGCGCTCGTTTTCGGTTCAGCGGGAGAGCGGCGTCGCCGCGCAGGCGCATTCCTCATCGGGCCGCATGCACACTGCGATTCCAATAGCGGCAATACAACTGGAAATAAAATCCTTTTGCGGCCAACAGCTCTTCATGCGTCCCTTGCTCGATCACTTTGCCTTCGTTGAGCACAAGGATGCGGTCGGCATGTTGAATCGTGTTCAGCCGGTGCGCGATGACCAAGCACGTCCGGCCGTTCATGAGCCGCGCGAGCGCTTCTTGAATGCGCACTTCGGTCACCGTATCGATGTTGCTCGTCGCTTCGTCCAAAATCAAAATGGCCGGGTCGGCGATCATCGCCCGAGCGATGGCCAACAGCTGCCGCTGCCCTTGGCTGATTCCGCCGCCTCCGGGGGACAGCACGGTGTCATAGCCGTTCGGCAGCTTCATAATAAACGAGTGGGCGTTCGCCTGGCGCGCCGCCTCCTCGACTTCTTCATCGGTCGCCTCAAGCCGGCCGTAACGAATGTTGTCGCGGATCGTTCCGGCGAACAAAAACGGATCTTGAAGCACAAACGCCATATGCCGGCGCAAACTCGCCCGCTTGATCGTCCGGCTGTCGCGCCCGTCGATCAAAATCACTCCTCGATCTGGATCGTAAAAGCGGGTCAACAGCTGCAATACGGTCGTTTTGCCGGCTCCAGTCGGGCCGACAAGCGCGACCGTCTCCCCTGGGGCGATGGAAAAGGTGACGCCGTCGAGCGCCGGGCGCTGTTTGTCGTAAGAAAAGACGACTTGACGAAACTCAATGCGTCCATCAAGTCGGTCCAAGGCCACCGCTTCCCGCTCGTCTTCCTCTTCTTTCGGCAAATCCAAAATTTCCAACACCCGTTCAGCGCCAGCCAACGCCGACAGCAACGTGTTCCATTGGTTGGCCAAATCGTTGAGCGGGCGGGTAAACTGGCGAGCATACTCCACAAATACGACGATCGTGCCGACCGAAATCGCTCCTTTGGCCGCCATCCATCCACCGACGCCGGCGATGAGGGCGAAGCTTACGTTGTTTAAAAAGTTCATCAGCTTCGGAATAAAGCCGGAATACGTCTGCGCCCAAAACCCGGCTTGTTTCAGCTCGGCGTTTTTGCGCGCCAATTCAGACTCCATCCGCTCTTCTTGGGAAAACAGCTTCACGACTTTCTGTCCGGAAATGACCTCTTCGATAAAGCCGTTCATCTCACCGAGCGCCCGTTGCTGCTCACGGAAACGCACCCGCGTCCGACTGGTGATCCAGCGCATGCCCACATACATCAGCGGCACGACAACAAGCGTTACGATCGTCAACACAACGCTCTGTGAAAGCATGACCACGATAGCGCCCATCAAAGTCAACGTGCTCGAGACGACCTGGACAACAGTACTGTTAAATGTCTGGCTCATATTGTCGATGTCGTTTGTAATCCGGCTCATCAGCTCCCCTTGCTGGCGGCGGTCAAAAAACGAAATCGGCAGCTCATGAAAATAGCGAAACAACCGCTCTCTGATCGCATGCACCGTCCGCTGGCCGACATCGATCATCCAATAGTTTTGCAAAAACGTCGCCGCGCCAAGGGCCATATAAATGGCAAGAAGCAAAACGAGCGTCGCCATAAACCCGTCCGTCTTCCGCTCCACAATGTACCCATCGACCGCCCAGCCAATGACGTACGGGCCGGCGAGCGCCAGCGCCGAGCTGGCCATCACCATGGCCATAGCCGCAAACAGCTTTCGCTTTTGCGGAGCGATAAATGCCCAGAGCCGCCGCAAGGTGCCGACGCTGTTTTTTGCCCGTTGCGGACTTGCTCCCAAACGCGCTCCGTGAGGACTATGCCGTAGTGACATCAATCGATCCCTTCTTTCCTTCCTGCGTGGCGACGATGCGTCGATACAGTTCGCTTGCCGCCAGCAGTTGTTCATGGCTTCCTTGCGCGATCAGGCGGCCGTCTTCCAAAAGCAAAATCGTATCCGCCGCCATCGCTGTGCTCACCTTTTGCGTCACTATCACCGTCGTGCACGCATACCGCCGCAACGCTGCGAGCAGCTTTGCTTCCGTCTCTGCATCGAGCGCGCTTGTGCTGTCATCCAAAAGCAAAATGCGCGGCTCTCCCACAAGCGCGCGGGCGATCGACAGCCGCTGCTTTTGCCCGCCTGATAAATTGACGCCCTTTTGACCGATCAGTGCGTCGTATCCATCCGGAAACCGAGTGATTGTTTCATGAATTTGCGCATCACGAGCCGCCTGCACAATCTCTTCCATCGTCGCTGTCATCTTGCCGAAGCGAAGGTTGTCGGCGACCGTTCCGGAAAATAGCAGCACTTCCTGCGGAACAAAACGAACATACATTCGCAGTTGTTCGACAGAAAACTCGCGCACGTCGATGCCGTCGATCAACACTCGCCCGGCGCCTGGTTCATACAGCCGGGGGATGAGCTGAAGAAGCGTCGATTTGCCGGAACCAGTCGCCCCTAAAATAGCCGCCGTTTCTTGCGCGTGGATGACAAACGATACGTCAGAAAGCGCGTCAAGTTCGCTGTCTGGATAGCGGAATGAAACATGCTCAAAGCGAATTTCCCCGCCCCGGACGATCGGTCCATCGGCTCTGTGCTCCCCGCTTCGCTCTTCCGGCACCTCAAGCAGTTCAGCGAGGCGGGCGGCCGAGGCGCGCGCCCGCGAGAACGCCATGGTAATAAACGTAAACATCGACAACGCCGCCATCGCCCGCGTCGCGTAGTTGACGACGGCGACGACTTGCCCGGCGCTCGCCGTCCCGGACTCAACATCCAGGCGGCCGAAAAACAGCAGAGCGAGAATGGCCGTGTTCATCAAAATCAACAACACCGGGGTGATCGTCTCGATGAGGCGCAGCACGCCCATCGTCCGCTCCATGAGCGCATTGTTCGCCGCCGCAAATCGCTCCTCTTCGTATCCTTTTCTCATCCACGCTTTGATGAGGCGCATGCCGGCCAAATTTTCACGCATCACGCCGTTGACGCGATCAAGCGCTCGTTGGACGGCGGAAAAGGACGCCGCTGCCCTTTGTACAACCCACAATAAAAAAGCGGCGGACAGGGGAACGGCCACCGCCAAAACGAACGCTAGGCGCGCATGAACAACAAACGCCATCGCGACGCCAAAGACGACCAGAAGCGGTGCACGCAAGGCGATGCGCAAACTCATAAACAACATGTTTTGCACTTGGGTCACATCGTTCGTCATCCGGGTGATGAGCGAGGCCGGCGACAACTGCTCGATGCGCGCAAGCGAAAACGATTGAATTTTGGCAAACAGCGCCGTCCGCAGCGCAAATCCGTACTCCTGACCGACGTAGGCAGCGGCAAATGAGTTGGCGATGCCTGAGGCAAACGCCAACAGCGACGCCCCGAGCATCACTGCTCCCCACGTGAAAATGGCCGCAACATCCTGTTTCATGACACCATCGTCGATGATTTTCCCCATCAACAGCGGCTGCCAAAGCTCGATGATGAGCTCGGTCAACATAAACAACCAAGCTAACGCCATCCATTTCCAGTATGGCCGCAAATAGATAAGCACCCGCCCCATGTCTGCGCCACTCTCCTCTCCATTCCGATCGCGGGGCCCAGCCGCCGTTCATCGTTGTGTATAATTTTATTCTAAACCCGAAATATTTATTTGACAATGAGAATGCATTTGCAGAAGCGGAGATGCTCCCGGCCAAGAGGAACAAAACCCCCGAACGAATGTGTCATCGCTCGGGGGCCATCGGCGGCAATAGGGGAACAACCGGTCTGTTCAGTCGTTTCGATCGAGATGCCCGACTGGCGGGTGACTGAACAACACCGCTTCCAGACCCATGCATGGGTCTGTGAAGCAGGGGGTTATTCCGTCTTCCGTCACACCTTGGCGCGACGAAGGCAAGCCTGTGGCTTGCCTTCAGCAGTCGGAAAAATAGACGACACGCTTTTGGGCCAGCGAAATGTGAAATCTTCCAGTTGATTCGGCATGAGAGCCATGTCTATGACGAACGCTGACGCCATGCCGAATAAAGCGCCTCCTGGCTAATATGGTCGAAAGAGCTTGGCGGTGCAAGGGACAACAGCTGTTGTTCATCGCCAACGATCGGCAACAGCCGGTCGAGCTTGGCCATCAGCAAAATCTTTTCTATAGCGGCGTTATCCCGGACGACGATGGCCATGGCGCGGCTTTCGCTGACGATTTGCTTAAAAAAGCGGACAAGGAGCGCTAATCCAGTACTGTCCAAAAATCGAAGGCCGCTCACGTCGACAACGACAAGGCAGCGCTTGACAGCAGCCACCGCCGTCGCCAGCTTTTGTTCCGCCGCGAGCTGCGTATCATAGGCGAGCCGTCCAGTTAGCTTGATGCATTCGTATGCGCGTTCTACAACCATTTCCAATTCAAACGACAACCGATGCTGTTTCATTGTATCCCCCTATCGTTGACCAGCCATGCCCTGCCCTCGGCCACCACCCGCATTCGTTCCGATCACATGGGTGCATCATTGCACCAAAGCCAGTTATGTTGCATTCCGACTCATTTTCATGACAAGCATCCGACGGCCGCCCTTCCGCTCAACCCACGTGACGTCATCCATAATTTCACGGATGAGCAAGAGCCCTCGTCCCGATTCGGCGAGCAATACATCAGAGAGCGTCATTTGATCGAGCTGCTCGATCACGTCCGCCGGAACGCCGCCGCCCTCATCCTCAACCGCCACGGCCACATCAGCGCTTGTGACAAAAAAGGAGAGCGAAATCGTCCCCGCCTCCATCCCCGCCCGTTGAACAGCTTTAACGGCATTGACGACCGCTTCATGCACCGCCAACACAAACAATTCCGCATCACGGACAGCAAACAACGAAGCAGCCTGCTCCGCAAGGAGATGGCAAACCAAAACCGCTTCCTCGTCCGCCCGGCAGCGCACGATCCATTCACACACCACAAAGCGTCCCGCCTATCCATGAACCGTGATGGACAATAAGCAAATGTCGTCGGAAGGGCTGACGAGCGGCGGACCTTGGCTGATTAAACGTTCGAGGAAGCGTTTATCCGGCAAATGGCGGCACATTTGCGTACATGAGCGAATTTTTTCAATGCTTTGCAAAATCGACGGATCGATCTCCTCTAAAATGCCGTCTGTATACAAAAGGAGGCGGGCCCGCTTGTCGTAATGAATCACCCCTTTTTCAAACGGCAAGGAAAACGGGCTGCCGATCGCCAAACCGCCTTTGTCCAACTCATGGACGCTTCCATCGTCAAACACGAGCAGCCCAGCCGGATGGCCGGCGTTGGTATATTCAATTTTTCGCTCTTTCGTGTCAATCACTAAATAAATCATGGAAAACAGGTGGCGGATGTCGTTGGCCTCATCAGGAAACAACGTTTGCACATGCTTTTCCAGCTCGCTCGCCACCGAGACCGGGTCAATGACGCGCACGATCAACCCGCGCAAAAGCGAGCGGAGCAACATGCTCACCAAGGCCGACGAAATGCCGTGGCCCATCACGTCGATGACGATCACCCCGTAGCGGTACAGGTCGATTTGATAGCAAGCGTAAATATCGCCTGACAAATCATCGGATGGAATATAGACGGCATCCATCGTCACCGCCTCGTTTTGAATGAGCGGCGTCAGCAAATTTTGCTGAATTTTTTTGGCCAGCTCGACTTGGCGCCGCCGCTCAGCCTCTTTTTGCTTTTGCTTCGTCTCGTCTTCGACAAGGACGATATATCCGTCCGCCTGAAGCACGGGAATGACCGTATAGGCGACATTGGCGGACGTGCCGTCCCGGCGCTGCACCATCCCTTCGCCGCATCGCTGCTCTTTGGGAGGAAACGGAAGCCATGTTTGGCTGCCGCAACGAAAGAGCGACCATATCGGGCGGCCGACCGCCTCTTCTTTTCGGCGCCCAAACAGCCGCTCTGCACTAAGCCCCCAATCTTGCACGGTTCCGTCCGCCGCCACCGGAACAACCGCAAACGGGGCGGAATCGTAAATGACCCCGAGCAACTCAGACGGCGTCGGTCGATCAGCCGGAGGCATAGCGGTTTGTTCAACAAAATGCCAAACGAGCCATTCTCCCTCGCTGCCTGACAACCGATAGACGTTCATCCAGCTCGTATAGATTTTCCCGCTTTTCGCCACATGGCGCGCTTCTCCTTGCCAACATCCGTCCTTTTTTACCGCCTCGGCGATGCCGTCCAACAACGCGGCCGACCATTCGGCTGAAAACAGAACGCCGACCGGCCGCCCGACTAATTCGTTTTTGGCAAATCCGAGCCATCTTGGCGTCGGCTCGCTGACCGCAACAATCGAAAGTTGACGGTCGGTCATCACCATGCCGCTGCCCAACTGTTCCGCGTCTAGCTGATCGATCGCCTGTACATTCGCCTTCACCATCGTTCAACCCTTTTTCGTTATAATCAAAATCAATAGCCTTCAGCTGACACCGGCTTCCCGAAACAAAAACGCGCATCGGCGCCGGGTTGTTTCCACCCCGCTTTCGGGTTGCATGTTCAGCACCACTTTTCGCCCCATTGTTCCTCGTAGGAACAGGTTATTGTTGTATTCGTGTTTTTTTGCGGTTTTTCCTGCTTGCTGCCGCATAAATCTTCTAGTCCATTTTTCTTATTTTGCCGATGATCCAAACCGCCGGTGAATCGCCGCAATCACAAGCAAGAGCACCGGAATGATGATTTGCAGCGGGATGTGCAAGTAAAAGGTGACGATCTTCAACCCCTCGTAAATGTGCTCTGCATAGTTGCTGGCGATGGCGACAGACAAAAGCAGCACAAGCAGCCCGAGCGGGTAAACAATCCGCTGGTATCTCGAGATGCCAAACAGGTGGGCCGCCCCGACGACCCCAGCATAAAAAAAGATGGAGATTTTAAAAAAACCGCCTATAATGAGCGCGATCATGAACAAGACGTCAAGCCGCTCCAGGAAATGAGCGACTTGAATACGGCGGATCGTATCAAGCAGCGGAAACGCTGAACGCGACGCCGCATCCGGTCCGAGAACGGCCATATTGATCGCCGCAATGATCGCCAAGTTCACCCCAGTGAGCACCATGCCAGCGATGGCCACCCGGCTTACTTTCGCGGGGTTGTTCATATATGGAAACAACATCGTAAACACGATCATCTCACCAAACGGCACATACAACGTTTCCGTGGACACTGTTTTCCACACTCGGTTCCATCCTTCTTCCAATACCGGTTGCAGCTGAGACATATCGACGATCCCGGAAACAAGCACGAGCACAAACCCCGACAGCGCCAACACATAAAGCAGCGTCAAAAACAGCTCGCCGGTGCGCGCCAACACTTCCAAACCTTTATAGGCGCCGTACATGACAACCAACGCCATAAGGGCGTTTAACACAAACAGCGGCGTTTCCGGGTAGGCAAATGTCAACAACAGCTCGCCAAAATCGCGCAGCACGCGGGCGGCAATGTAAAGAAAATACGTCACATATATGATCCCTAACAATTTGCCGAGCGGCGCCCCGACGATGTGCTGCATATAGACGATCAGCGGCTGGTCAGGGTAGTAGCGGAACAAACGCCCATACACAGCAAATAAAAGCAACCCGAGCACCAGCCCAAGCAAAATGGCGATCCAGACGTCTTGTTTAGCGCTTGTTCCAAGCGGAATAACGATGGCGCTGCCGTGCTCAAACAATACGATTAAAACGAACATTTGGCGTGCATCGATTTTAATGCGTTCCAACTGAATTTCACCGCCTTTATCTTTTGCGCCCCCCTCTTTCCCATGACAACGATTTATCCTCTCGGCGCATACGGTTTATTGCGCAATCCTGTGCGGCGAATATACATATCAGTGGTTACAATGACGTCAAGCTCAGGAAAATAATGATCATGCCACTCATTTTCAATTTTTTTCCATAGATGTGGGTCAGTGCGATGAACAGCCTCGCCAAATCCGAAAACATCCGTTTTGTCGCGTTGGGCTGTTTCGATCGCTTCTTCCACTTCTTGTTTTAGATTTTTCTTGATTTCTTTCTCCAGCTGGAACAGCATGTTAGCATCACTTAAATCAATGGGTACGCGAGTTTCAATCACGTCCCCTTCAGCTTGAATATGAACGAAAATCACCGGCCGACCGTCTTTTACCTTCGCCTTGACATCCGTTTTTGCTCGCACAACCTGGTAATTGATTGCTTCTTTCTTTCCTTTCCATGAAACGGTCAGATTAGTTTGTCGAATACAATCAAGCAGCCAAAGCACACCCCTTGATGACGGTCCATCCACCCAATCAACGAGACGGTCGTTTTTAAATAATGCGAGTCCTTCCAATTTAATGCGGGCATCCGGCACGGACGACTGAACGTTTTCTTGCCGTTTTCCACGCTTCAGATCTCCTTCGACTGTCACCCCTGTGATCACCAAATTGCGGCCTGCAGTCGCCAAGCAATGAATCGCTCCCCAAATATCAACATGAACCGTTTCTCCCCAATTTTTGCTAGAAAATTCAATCGTTTTAATAATTTGATTGGCGGAAATTTTATCGATCGGCGTCAACACCGTCAACACGTCTTTCGCCAAATAGGTGCGGGCGATGACCAAGTGCGCTGTCGTCCTGAGCTGGTTGCCTCGTTCCATGGCATCAAGCACCCCACTCAGCCCTTCACGTGCCACTTCTTCACCGACAACAATCAAATTCGTATGGGCGTAATAAGGGAGACGTGACAGTTTTTCTGATGCTTTTCGACTCGCTTCAACCAACGTATCCCCTGTTGATGTATAAATAGACACCGGCACGCCCGCCGCCCCGCCGCCGCGCTGCGTCGCGCCGGCGACGTTGCCTGGGTTGACCACTTGAAATGTAACTAAGTATTTTCCATCTTCCGTTTTATCCAAGCCAATAGCAACGATAAACGCCAAATCAGTCAATTCTTTTTGGCTCCAGCAGCCGGACAACAGTCCTGCGCAGATGGCAAGGGAAACAATGACAGTGATGGCTCGCCTCATGATCCGCCCCCCTTTTCTTGACGCGATGGCGCCGGCGGCTCCGGCTTTTGCTCGCCCGACTGTCGGACGATGTTTTTCTGGTTGATGAGGCGCGGCCGCTCGCGGAACATCCACGTTGGGGCGCGGAACAACGTATCGCCCATGTTCGATGGGGTAAACGGGGCGAGCGGCGACATGTATGGCACGCCGAACGAACGCAAGCTGCATAAATGAATGATCATCACCAAAATCCCCATCATAATGCCGTAAAACCCGAACATTGCCGCTAAAAACATCAACCCAAATCGGATGAGCCGCGCTGAGATGGCGATGGCAAAAGACGGCGTCGCAAAGCTGGCGATGGCGGTAATGGAAACGACGATGACCATCGCCGAGGAGACGAACCCGGCTTCGACCGCCGCCTGGCCGATGACCAAAGCGCCGACGATCGACACCGCCTGGCCGACGGCGCGCGGCAGGCGGACGCCGGCTTCGCGCAAAATTTCAAACGTCACTTCCATGACGAGCGCTTCGACGAATCCCGGAAACGGCACCGCCTCGCGCTGAGCGGCGATGGCGATGACGAGCTGGGTCGGGATCATTTCCTGATGGAATGTCGTCGCCGCGATATAAATCGCTGGGGCCACAAGTGAAATAAAGAAAATCAATACACGCAAAAAGCGGAGAGCGGTGGCGATATCAAAGCGGGCATAGTAGTCTTCCACCGCCTGGAAAAATTGAATAAACACAGCGGGAGCCAATAACACAAACGGCGTCCCTTCCACGAACACTGCCACTCGCCCTTCAAGCAAGTTGGCGGCGACGATATCAGGGCGTTCGGTATGATATGTCGTCGGAAACGTTGTGAATGTTTGATCTTCAATTAATTGTTCAATATAGCCCGATTCAAGCACGCTGTCGATTTGAATTCGGCGCAGGCGCGCCCTCACTTCCTTGACAATCTCGTCATTGGCGATGCCTTTGATGTACATAATGGCGACATCAGTTTGCGTCACCGTGCCGATTTGCATCGTCTCGAGCCAAAGATTCGGATTTCTAATGCGACGGCGGATCATCGCTGTGTTCGTACGCAACGACTCTGTAAATCCCTCGCGCGGACCGCGGACGGCGATTTGCGTTTGCGGCTCTTCGATCGAACGATATTCCCCGCCTTTCGTACTCGCGCTGATGGCAAACGGCACCCCGTCGATGAGCATGACCGTCGCTCCGGAAAACAGCTCAAAAAAGAGCTTCCTCCAGTCAGAAATATGTTTCACACCGCCGACCGCGGCGAGCTTTTTCTCGATCCATTGAAACCGCTCTTTTTCCTCAAGCGCCAGCGGAAACGACGCTTGAAGCAGCGGCGTCAGCACAAACTCGTACACGTTTTTCTCATCAACAAGCCCGTCGACAAAAATGATAGCCGCCTTGATTTGCCATTCCTGGCCCAACGCAAAACGGCGGATGACAACATCGTTGCTCTCTCCAGTCTTTTGGTGAATGATGTCAATATTGACGGCCAGTTCAGCAGAAAGCGGCTCTTGCGGGACATCCGACGCCTCGCCGCTATGGTCCGGCCCTTCCTGTTGCACGCTGTCGTCCATCCGTCCTTGCTGCCGGCGCATCCCCCATTGAAACAGCATGCCCCTCTCCTCCTCACTCCACATCATTCCATCATCCATTATAGACAAGCGGCCAAAAGTGTATACGACAGCGTATCGTTTCCTTCTTATTGGCAAACACTAACCTCAAAAAGCGGCAGGTGTCTTACGTTGAAAATTATTTTTGCCTCTTTCACCTTTCTCTTGCTTCTGGTCACAACCGCCGTCGGAATGGACAGGCTGATGGGACTGACGTTATACCAATCGCTCCATAACGTCTTCAATCCGTTTCGCGTCATGGAGACGCCTGAGCTGTTCATCTTATTTCTGTTCCTTCTTTTGTGGGTGATCGATTTGTTGACCGTATGGATTTGGCGGCGGAAAAAAACGGCTTCTTGACAAAAAATGAAACGGGCAGGAATCTTCCCCTGCCCGTTTGCCTGTCATTTTTCGATTTTCTCCCACATGTGCCGCTCTTCCAGCCATTGACGCACATGGAGGTTGTATTCATCGAGTGGGAGGCTGAATGAATCGCCGTCGCTTTGCAAAAACTCGATTTCCCCGTTCCATACTCGTCCTCCCAACAAACTTTCAACCGGCTTCTGCCATAAGTCTTGTTTCAACCCCTTAAGAAACGAGTCGATCTCCTTCGGATCGGCCAGCACGACCACCGAACGCCCAGTTTCGACATTTCGGATCGTCACTTGGCGGATCGGAGAATAGCTCGGGCGAAGCAACAAATAATATTGCTGCTTATATTCTTTTGAGCCCATGATGCGCTGAAAATACGGCATGTACGGTTCAATCGGCACTTCGTAGCGGCGGAGGAGGCGCGTGCCGTCTTTGAGCACATAGCCGATCACAACCGGCTGGACGTTGCCAAAACGAGACGGCAGCGGCTGATCGCGCACGAGCTGCTCGTGAAACGCCCTTACAGCCTTGATGTTGTCCTTCGTGCGCAAAAACTGATCAAACGCTTCAAACTCGCTTTCCATCATGTTGGGATGTTGCCAATTCGTCATCGACTGGCCGAAATAGACTTTCTCAATGTCGGCAACCTTCGGAACACCGTTCACATATCCGATTGGGTCAAGGCGCACGGCCAAAAATAAAACCGACATCGCAGCGGCAAAGGCGGCATACCCTTTCCACTTATGAAAAACCCGCCATGTTCTCGTCACGACCATTTGCGCAACGGCATACCCGATGAGCGAAAACGCAACATACCCAAAGATGATCCATCTCCACTGCCGTTGGACTTGTCCAAAGTAGAACCCGCCGGTCAAGCACATGCAAAACGCCACTCCATACACAAACAGCGGGCGAAGCACTGAAAAGGCGAGCGCCTGCCCGGCCGCTTCCGTCGGCCGCTGCTCGTACAGCCAAATGGACAAACTGAAAAATAGAAGCGACAACAGCAACAACATCCCGATTTCTCCCGCACTCATCGCTTGATCCGTCAGCATCGCATAACGAATCGGCAACGCCCAATCCATCAGCTTTTCCGATAAATAGTACCCATCCGGAAATCCATACAACCATAACGGCAAGTTGCTAAACAGCAACACCATGATGCCCGTCGGAAAAAAGAGGGCAATGTTGGTCAAGACGACATGAATGACCGATTGGCCGACGAGCACCCCTACCATAATGCCGAGGGCAAAAATAACCGTCTCCACTACAATCGTCTCACCGAACCAGCGCCCTACATCCGCCGCCCCAATCGGCCACGGGAGATCGAGCCCATACAGGCAGCCAATGGCGGCCAACGCGGTCACGGCAAGCGGCACAATCAAAAGCATCCAGCCAAATAGCACTTGCCCGACAAGCAGTTCGGTGCGGCGAATGGGCAAGCTATGGATGAAATCAGCCGACCGTTTCTCGTGCATGTAGCGAAGCACACCGGCCGCCGCCAAGATCGGGACAAGCCAAGCAATCAGCGTCTCGAACCCGTTGGATATATAGTACACGTTCTTCCATTGCGGCACATTTCCGACTTTTGGATCATATTGCGAGTACGAAAGCCCAATCGGCAATACGATCGCCGCCAGCCATAACAGCAGATGAATGATGGCAATCCAGCCGATTTGGCGAACATTTTGCGTCCACATGGCGCGGTTAGCCGACAACTGTTTCGCGGACATCGACAACATCCCCCATTTCATACACAAAAATTTCTTCCAACGACAGCGGCAAGATGTCGAGAATAAGCGGAGCAAACGAACTCACCGTCTCTTCGATGGATCGTTTCTCGCCGCGGACGACAAGAAGAACGATGCTGCCGCGCTCCTCGCGATGCACGATGTCAAGGCGTTCGGCCAACTCGCTCGGAAATCTGCCGCGAAACGCGACTTGAATTTTATGCATCCCGGCGCGCAGCTCGTTTAAATCACGCTCCATCCGTACGGTCCCTTGCGCCATCAATCCGACGATGTCGCATAAATCTTCGAGCTCGCGCAAATTGTGCGACGAAATGACGACCGTCATCTCCCGTTCGGCCACTTCTTCTATGAGCAGCTGCTTCACATGACGGCGGACGAATGCATCGAGCCCATCAAGCGGCTCATCCATAATGAGCACATCCGGCTGGACGGAAAAGGCGAGCCAAAACGCCGCTTGGCGCTGCATGCCTTTGGAAAACTGCTGAATCTTTTTGTTCGGATCAAGCGCAAAGACGGACTGCAATTCCATAAACCGCCCGCGGCTGAACGACGGGTACAGTTGCTCGTAAAAATCCGCCATTTGCCGAATCGTCGCGTGCGGAAAAAAGTAGACAAAGTCCGGCAAAAACAAAAGGCGTTGCTTGATGCGGACATTTTCCCACACATCCTCCCCGTCCACTGCAATCGTTCCGCGATCTTGGCGGAGAATGCCGGCCATCATCTTTAGCAGCGTCGTTTTTCCGGCGCCGTTCGGGCCGAGCAGCCCGTAAATCGCTCCTTTTGGCACCATCATGTTCGCGCCCTTGACGGCGGCAAACCGATCAAACGTTTTCGTCACGTCCACAAGTTGAATCACGATTCTCCCCTCTTTCTTCCCCTTCTCGAATCCATTGCCATAACTGCTCATTTGTCACCCCTAAAAACCGCGCTTCCTTGACAAGGCGGACAAACTGCTCACGGACCGCGGCGATCGCCTCGATGTTTGGTTCTTTTGAACGCGGGGCGACGAAACTGCCTTTCCCTGGAATCGAATAAATCCAGCCGTCGCGCTCCAGTTCGCGGTACGCTTTTTGAATCGTATTTGGGTTGATCGTCAGCTGTTTCGCCATCGTCCTGACCGATGGCAGCTGATCGTGCGGCTGCCATAGTTCGCGAACGATCATTTCTTTCATTTTGTCAATCAGCTGCTCGTAAATCGGCTGGCGGCTTCGCAAATCGAGCTCAAACATCTCCCCTCCTCCTCTCATTGTCACAACCGTACTATAACCAATAGTACACATAAAACAGAAGAAAGGCAAGAGTTTTTTCCAAAATAAAGAAAGAATCCATTCCCGGATTCTTTCTGCATCTCATTCCGGCGCCGTTTGCCGCCGCGTTGGCCGTTGCCGCTCGGCGGGCTGATATGTCTGAACAAACAGCCCATCTCCTTCGAGCCATTCGGCGATCAACACGTCTTTTGGCGAGGCAATTCCTTGTTTTTGCAGTTTGGCGGCCAGCCATTGCTCCGTTTTCCCAAGCTCCGCTAATTCGTCTGCCAACAGCTGGCCATCGCGGATCAGCGTCACCGGGACATACACCGGGTGGGGCGGCAGCTGGAAATCTTCACGCGTCGTTTTTTGATAATGGGCTTTTTTGAGGACGCTGATTTCCCCGTCCGCCTCCAAAAAACAAAACGCCACTTCGCGGATCGAAAAGGTTTCATGTTTGCGGAGCAAGCTTTGCAGCTGATTGAGCGTCAAGCGGCTTTTTTTCAAGGCCTCGTAATCAATGACCCCGTTCCGAATGAGAGCCGTCGGCTTCCCCTCGCTCCATAAACGGAAGGAAAGCCATTTTTGGCTCGCATATTCCACCGTCATCAGCATCGCTCCCCAAAGGGTGATGGAGGAGATGATATACCAAAGATGGATATGGTCGTCATACAGGGCATTGCCGAGCAGCTCGCCAAGGACAATGGCCGAGATAAACGTAAACGGGCTTAGTTGGCTGATGAGCTTTTTGCCGGCGATTTTCACGACAGCGAACAACAGAATAAAGCCGGTAACCAATTCGATCGTCAAATGAAGCCATTTCATGCTGCTCCCCCCTTGCATGCCGTTGATGTTCGCCCTTTCTTCCCTGTATTGTGCCCCCTGCCGCCTGAGAAGTTTCGCTGTTGGGTTGCCGTTTGCGCGGATAAATTCCCCTAGACTGGAAACACTATCGTTCTAGAGATTGCATGGAAAGAAAGGGATTCATGATGAACGGACAGCCGCTTAGCGCTCTGCAACTGTTATTTATGGTCATGCTGTCGGTCGGGCTGATGAATCATGTCATCATCATCCCCTTTATGCTTGAGGCCGCCCACCGCGATGCGTGGATCGCCGCCTTGGGAGCGTTGGCAGGTTTGCTCGTTTGGCTGCCGCTTCTTTATTTCATCGCCAAGCAGCTGAACGGGGAGCGGCTGTTTGACTGGCTGAAAAGCCGATTTTCGAGCGCGGCTGCTTATGCGGTGGCCGGTGTCAGCAGCGCTTTTTTGCTTCTTCATAGTTTTGTCACGTTAAACGATACGGTCACGTTCACCACCACCTCTTATTTGACGGCGACGCCGAGATGGGCGCTGATTCTTGTCATCGTGGCCGTTTGTTTTTATAACTCGTACCAAGGCATCGACTCGATTGCCAACACTTCTATGATCATTTGCCCGTTCGTCATCGTGTTTGGTTTTTTCGTTATGCTCTCGACCACGCCTCATAAAGATTATTCACTGCTCAGACCAGCGCTTGAACATGGTGTTGGACCTGTGCTCAACGGCATGATGTACGCCGGAGCGGGATATGCGGAGGTGATCGTTCTTTTGTTTCTCTCCCATCGCCTGCCCCGCCCATTTTCATGGAAGGCGCTCGCCGCCATCGCTGTTTTCACAGCCGGGCTGAGCATCGGGCCGACGATTGGCGCCATCACCGAATTTGGCCCCGAGCAGGCGACGCGCCTTCGCTATCCGGCGTTTGAGCAATGGCGGATGGTCAGTTTAGGGACGTACATTGAGCATGTCGATTTTATGTCGGTCTATCAATGGCTGTCCGGCGCTTTCATCCGCATCTCCTTATCGACAGCGCTGATTGTGGAATTGTTTCCGATCCGCCATCCGCAAACCCGCCGTTGGGTGCTCATTGTCCTTTACTTGGCGATCACATTGGCGGCGCTGGCGCCGGTCAGCGATGAACAGTTTTTGCATGTTGTCAAACATGGGGTGCTGCCGGCATCGCTGCTGTTTAGTCTTGCGCTGTCCGTTGTGTTAAGTGGTTTCGCTTTGTTGGCATATCGCAAAAAGAAAAGAGGGATGACATGATGAAACGACCGATGCGCGCCGCCGAAGGCAAGCGGTTGAAAGACGATTACACAGGGCTCGAGACCGTCATCATCTCCGAAGAGGCGTTGCGCACGATGTACGCCAAATGCCCTGACGTCATCATGACGGAAGCCGCGATTCCATCCTCTTTGCCTGACGGCTCGGCCGCTGTGGTGCACTTGCTGTTTATTTATTGCGAGGAACTGTGCGATACGCAAATGCTGCAAAAAGCCATCTATCCGATGTTCCGCGCGCTGTGCGAACACCATCCATGCTTTTCGGCCGCCGACATCGAGGCCCGCAAACCGGCGGCGCTTGAGTATATGGGAAAAGAAGTGCGGATCGATGATCTCAACTTCAGGCTGTTTAGCGGCGATTTGCTCATTTATTTTCACGAAGCCGATGTCTTGTACACGATGCCGCTCGCCAGCCCGCCAAACCGCGACCCGGAAGAGCCGAACACGGAAGTATCGATCCGCGGACCCAAAGATGGATTTATCGAAGAAATCAGCAAAAACGTGGCGCTCATCCGCAAGCGGCTGCGCTCGCACCGGCTCGTCTATGAACCGTTTGTCATCGGCACGCGCAGTCAGACAAAAGTGGGGCTCCTCTATGTCGATGATATTGCCAACACGGCCATCATCGATGAGGTGAGAAGCCGTCTGCTCAGTTTGTACATCGACTCGGTGACAAGCACCGACCAAATTGAAGAGTGGTTGTCCGACACCCGGTTTTCTTTGTTCCCGATGTTCGGTTATACCGGGCGGCCCGATTTTGCCGTCAATTCGCTCCTCAACGGCCGTTTTATCATCTTGGTCGACGGGGCGCCGACCGCCTTGATCGGCCCGGGCAATTTAACCTTTTTGCTGAACACGTCGGAAGACAACAACACGTTTTTCTTGTTTGTCGTATTTCAGCGCCTGCTCCGGCTCGTCAGCACTTCGGTCGCCATTTATTTGCCGGGCGCCTGGGTCGCCTTGACTTCGTTCCATCCGGACCAGCTTCCGTTCACCTTGCTGGCGACGCTCATTTTGTCGCGCCAAGGAGTGCCGCTTCCGGTGCCGCTGGAGATGTTTGTGATGATGATTTTGTTTGAGGTGTTTAAGGAAGCCGGGATGCGGCTGCCAATCGCCATCGGGCAGACGCTGTCCGTCGTCGGCGGCTTAATCATCGGCCAGGCGGCGATCAACGCCGGGCTCGCCGCCCCGGCCACACTCGTCATTGCCGCCATTTCTGTCATCTCGACATTCACGCTCGTCAATCAAAACATGGCCGGCAGTGTCACTTTGTTGCGCTTTATTGTCCTGACGGCCTCCACCGTTCTTGGCCTGTTTGGCTTCATTCTGTCGCTGTTTTTCATCTTGACTTATGCGGTCAACTTGCGCACCTGCGGCGTTCCGTATCTCACGCCGCTGGCGCCGCCCTCAAAAGATATCGGGAAAGTATTTATCCCGAGCACATGGAAACAGTTCCGCACGCGCGACCGCATTGTGCGTCCCAACGATCTCATTGCGAAAGAGAGGGAACAAAAATGAGGAAGCGGCTCTTTCCCGTCATCGCTTCCGTCATCTTGCTCAGCGGCTGTTGGGATACGCGCAACATCGATCATATTGTGTATATTCATGCCATTGGGGTGGATTATAAAGATGGCCAAGTGATCGCCTACGTCCAGCTGGTTGGTTTCACCGCCCTCGCCAAAGTCGAAGCCGGGGGCGGCAAAGAGAAAGCGGCCGTTTCCATCTGCAAAGCCGCTGGCGAAACGTTTAATATCGCGACCGACAAAATCTACCCTTCCATTCAACAAAGGGTGTCATGGGGCCATGTAAAAAGCATTGTCTTTACCAAACGGGCCTTGCAAAAAGGCATCGTGGCCGATGTGATCGACGTGCTGAACCGTTACAACGAAATTCGCCATACAGCATGGGTGTACGCCACCGATGAGCCGCTTTCCGAGCTGTTTGAAGCGACGCCGCTGTTAAACGCTTCCTCCTATTATTCGCTGTTGTCCAACCCGGAAGAAATCTTTCAACAAAGTTCGTTCATCCGCCCGATCCGGCTCAGCCGGCTGATTGTCGATATGGATGAAAAAGCCGATACGGCAAGGCTTCCGTATTTAACGCTCGACCGCCGGCGCTGGATCGAAAATAAAAAGCCGAAACCGATGCTCGCTGTTTCCGGCGTGTGTTTTGTCCACCATTACAGCCTGCAGCAATGTGTCCGCCGTTCCGATCTAGAGGGACTTCGCTGGCTCGAACACGACATTCGCCGCACCCCGATTTATGTCAAACAAAAAGGGAAAACGGTCGCCTCTCTTGTCGTCCGGGACCCGAAAACGAAATGGTCGATCAAAGTGAAGAGTGGAGAGCCTGCGTTTACTGTCCAAGTGCAGGCGCAAGGCGCCATCATCGAACTGCGTGAACCGCTCTCACGAAAACAACTGACCAAACTGGCGGAACAAACGGTGAAGCAGGAGATCCGCCGCTTGTATGAACTTGGCAAGAAGCAGCAGATCGATCTATTGAATCTGTCGGAGCAGCTGTATCGCCAGCGTCCGGATATTTGGAAACAACATCAGTCCAATGGCCTCATCCCGCTCGGCAACAACACGCTGTCCGTGAGCGTCAAGCTCGCGATCGGGGCATCCGGAAAAGAAAAGTTGAATTACCGGGCCGGTGATTGAAAATACAATAAGATCAAGTATAATTAGGAATATTAGATATATTTTGAACGGGGGAGAACAATGAACACCCATACAGAGCGAACGAGCGCCGCAAGAATGACCGTCTACCCGATTTTGTTCGCCATCAGCCTCGGCCACTTTTTGAACGATGCGATGCAAGCGGTCATCCCGGCGCTCTTTCCGATTTTGCGCTCGACAATGGAGCTGTCGTATGCGCAAATCGGCTGGGTCGCCTTTGCCTTGAACATGACATCATCTGTCATGCAGCCGGCTGCTTCCGAACCATGTCGGCATGGCGTCCGAACTCATCGTCGGCCTGGCGTTTGGCATGGGGGCGCTCGGCGCGGTCGTGCTCGGCAAAATCGCCGACTTGTCGTCGCTCGGCACATTAATGGGGCTTTGCAGCGTGCTGCCGCTCTTTGGCGCCTTGGCGGTTTGGCTGCCGAAAGATCGGACATAGCCAATGCATATTTTTCTTTCAATCTCTTTTCGCTATAATGGAAGGTGATAAGGTCCATTCAGTTAGGAGATTTTTCGTATGGCGGGTTTATACATTAACCAGCACGTCCTGAACAACTTATTTTATATTTTAGTCACGATCTTTGCCTTTTCGTTTATTTATGACCATAGTCGAGCGATCCGGCAGCGCCCGCTCTATGGCCGGGCGTTGCTTGGGATTTGTTTGGCGTTGGCGGCCGTTTTGTGCATGAAATTTCCGATTTACATGGATCCGCTGTGCGTCCATGATTTCCGGCAAATTCCGTTTTTGCTTGGGACATTGTATGGCGGCGGCGCGGTCGGGGCGGTGCTGTTTGTTGTCTTGATGCTGGCGCGCATCGTTTTGTACGGATTTCAACCGCTCACCTTGATCGTTTACGCCATCATGTTTGCCATAGCGGCGGCCGCCTCGCCGCTGTTTCGCAAGCTGCCGCGGCCGAGCAAGCTCGTTATGTCGCTTTGGCTGACGTTTTTGCTCGCGGTGCTCACGACATTTGTCGCCGTGATGATTGCTGATTTTCCGGTAACGAGGCCGTATATCGCGTATTTCATTATAATGCCGCCATTCGTCATGATGTTCGCTGTCTATTTGATGGAGACGCTTCATGAGGCACAGCTCGCTCGAGCGGAGCTGATGAAGATGGAAAAAATGCAGATCGTCAGCCAAATGGCAGCCAGCATTTCCCATGAAATCCGCAACCCGCTCACCGTCGTCAAAGGATTCATCCAGCTGCTGCAAACTGGTCGGCTGCCGCGCGAAACCGAAGAGCGGTACATTCGCATCGCCTTAGAGGAACTCGAGCGGGCGGAAGCCATCATCCGCGACTATTTGACGTTTGCCAAACCGGCGCCAAAAGAGACCGAGCCGATTGATGTCGCCACCCAGCTTCAGAAAGTGCTGCAAATGATTACGCCAATGGCGCATATGCATTCGATCCATGTATCCTCTTCCCTCGAACATGGTGTCGTCATCGGAAACGTACAATATTTCCAACAGTGTTTTCTCAACTTGTTGAAAAACAGCATTGAGGCGATGCCGAACGGCGGCACGCTCCATGTTGCGGCCGAGAACCGGGGGGCATCAGTCGTCATCACCATTTCCGACAACGGCGTTGGCATGACGAAAGAACAAGTGCGCCGCTTCGGCGAGCCATACTTCAGCACAAAAGAAAAAGGCACTGGGCTTGGTGCGATGGTCGCCGTCAAAATCATCGAACAAATGGGAGGAACGTGGACGATCGAAAGCGCCGTACAAAAAGGGACGACGTTGACGATCACGCTGCCGGCAAGCCGGGTGCGGCCGCCGACGGCGGAACAAAGCGCCGCCGGCTGATCGAAAAAACGGATGCCCTGTTTCGGACATCCGTTTTTTCTTGGCTATTGGCGCGATCACTTGACTTCCTCAAAATAATCTTTGTAAAACCCGCCGACTTTTCCGCTGTTGTCGATGACAAAATAAAACTCGTCCGTTTCGCTTTTCACTTCATATACTTTGCCCGGCGTCAACACATTGCTGACCATGTACTTTTCCGCGTTCGTGTGAACGCACTTTACTTTTTTGATCGTCGGCCGGGTCGCCCATGTGTGATGAATCATGGCGTCATCCCCTTATCTAGATGGTGTTCTCTTTTTTATTGTAGCGGGACGGCGCGCCGGCTGCAACTTGGAATTCCCGCTCCCTGCCAAACAGCGATGCCAATGATTGGCTGCAACAGGGGATCATGCTATCATGAGGATGTACCGACGATTCTGAAAGGGGAGATTTCGATGTTTTTGCCTTCGTTTCGCTTGGACGGAAAAACGGCGTTAGTGACGGGAGCCGGACGCGGCATCGGCCGGGCGATCGCGATCGGGTTCGCTGAAGCCGGGGCCGATGTGGCGCTCATCGCCCGCACGGAAGCTGATTTGCAAGAAACGGCAAGCCATATCGAACAGTTCGGCCGGAAAGCGTACATATATCCGCTTGATGTCACCGACCGGAAAGCCGTGCATGACGCCGTCGCCGATGTCAAACAGCAAGCCGGATCACTTGATATCGTTGTCAACAACGCTGGCATGAACATCCGCACGCCGGCTTTGGATGTGACGGATCATGAGTGGGAAACGATTATGAACACCAACTTAAAGTCGGCGTTTCTCGTCTCACAAGAAGCCGGTCGCGTCATGAAAGAACAAAAGCAAGGCGGAAACATCATCAACATCGCTTCCGTCGCCGGCCATGTCGCCTTGCGCACCGGGGTTGTGTATGCGGCGACAAAAGCGGCGCTCATCCAAATGACGAAAGTGCTGGCGTTTGAGTGGGGGCGCTACAGTATACGCGTCAACGCGATCGGCCCATGGTATTTCCGGACTCCGCTCACCAAAACGCTGCTTGAGGACGAAGCGTATGTGAACGACATTTTGGCCGTCACGCCGCTCAAGCGGATTGGCGAGCTGCCTGAGCTCGTCGGCCCGGCTGTGTTCCTCGCCTCCGATGCGTCAAGCTATATAACCGGCCAAACGCTATTCGTCGATGGCGGCATGACGATCCACGGCTTTTGAGTAAAACACGCCTTGATGACGCACCCTATAAACGCAGCAGTCCATATCCACAAGGGGGTACCAACGATGGATTAGCAAGAAAGCAAACGGCAATTTCAAGACGATCTGGACCAATACCGAATGGACAACGTCATACACGCCCCGAAGCACTATGTGTACCAAGTCGGCTACGAAGCATCAAGCGGCAACCCGACCGGCGGCCATCGGGAAGCGAAAAAAACGCGCGAATGGCCGCACAGCTAGACCGGGAAGGAGCTCCCTTTCCGATTTTTTGACTGGCCAATATCCCGCTTTGTATAGGCGACGGCCATCGGGAAAGGAACTTCCTTTCCGATTTTTTGGCGGATTCTCTTGCCCCTACAACCAGAGCCCGTCGAATCTGCGGCCGCGCCTTCAGCCTAAGGTGGAGCCAACAACCGCCCGTTATGGCTCATCGCGCACACCCTCAAATTCGATGATGCGCCCGCACGGCTCAACCATCGTTTCGCCGTTCGTTTCCACTTCGCGGAAAATCGGCTGCTCGATGCGGCGGACAGGGCGGTAGCCTTGCTGTTTCATTCGCGCTAAACAGGCGGCGATCGTTTCCCCTTCCGCTACCGTAAACCGTTTTTTCTTCATCGCTTCCGGCGCGTCCCCACTCTTGTCAACCATCAGGCGCGCCTCCCTCCTTTCCCCTTTAGGTTGCCCAAAAAAGAAGCCGGATTTTTCATCCGGCTCAGCGCGTTTTCTGCACATATTTTCGGTACAACCCGTACAGCTCAGCTGCTTTGTATGTCTCAATTTTTTTCCGTCCGATCGGATGGCGGGCGATGCCTGCCTTTTTCAACTCGGCAACAAGCCATCCTTTCGAGCCGAAATGCGCCATGGGCGCTCCCCCCTTTTTTTCATCCACTTGTCTTTATGATGTATATGCGCGCAAAAAGGGAGGAAGAACATCTCGCTAATCACGTTTGCCGCCATATCCTTTGCCATGCTTTTTCTCTTTTTTGTTTTTGGCTTTTTCATGGCCGGGCGGACGCCATCGTTGGCAAATACAGCGTACGCTTCGGCCATCTCGAGCGGCGAAACGCCGCGGGACATGCCGCCAAGAGCAATGCCAAGCTGGTGGTCGCCTTTTTCCAAGGGCAAGCCGAACCGGCGCAGCGCATCCATTCCTTTGTTTACGCCGATGGCGATTTATGCTTTTTTCCCTTTAAGAAAAACGCCATCATTAACGCCAATACCGTCAAGCCGGTGGCGACGAAAAAGGCGTCGTTGATCCCCTCGACCGTTGACCGTTGCTGCACAAGTCCATACAACAGCTGAGCGATCGCCTCATCGCTTGGGATGGCCTGTTTCAGTTGGCCGACAAGGCTCATGAACAACGGATTGTTTTCCGTCATTTCATTGCGATAAGCTTCAACATGGAATTTCGTCCGGTTGGACATGATCGTCACCAAGAACGCCGTCCCGAGCGAAGCCGCCACTTGACGAATCGTATTCGACATCGCCGTGCCGTGGCTGTACAAATGGCGCGGCAAGGCGTTCAACCCTTCCGTCATAATCGGCATTCCGAGCATCGACATGCCGAACATGCGGAAAATGTAAAGCCAAATTAAATGGCTATACGGGGTGTCGAGTGTCAGCTTGCTGAACTCCCATGTCGTCACAGCGGTGATGATCAAGCCAACAATAGCGAGCATCCGCGCGCCGATGCGGTCAAACACCCAGCCGGAAATCGGCGACATGATCGCCATCACAATCGCTCCCGGCAGCAACAGCAAACCGGCATCGAGCGGCGTAAAGCCGCGCAAGTTTTGCAAATACACCGGAAGCAAGACCATGGCGGCAAACATCGCCATGTTAATGACCGAACCGATGACGGTCGCCAACGTAAACACTGGGTAGCGGAACACACGGAAATTGAGCACCGGATGCTCCGAGCGGAGCGAACGCCATGTGAACATGATCAGGAACAAGACGCCGATGACAAGCGACACAACGACTTCCGTCTCGCCCCATCCTTTGCTTCCGGCCTCGCTGAAGCCATACAGAACGCCGCCAAACCCGATCGTGGAGTAGACCGCCCCTTGCACGTCCAGCACTGGATTGCCTTTGCGCGGCGTATGTTTCAGCCAGACGGAGGCAAGCACAATGTCTACAATCGCGATCGGCAAAACGACGTAAAACAACAGCCGCCATGTATAATGTTCAACGATCCAGCCAGACAGCGTCGGCCCGACCGCCGGCGCAAACATCATGGCGATTCCGACCGTCCCCATGGCCACCCCGCGGCGTTCCGGCGGGAAAATCGACAACATAATGACCATCATCAGCTGCATGATAATGCCGGCCCCGACCGCTTGTGTCAACCGCCCTGCGAGCATGACGGCAAACGATGGAGCGATCGAGCAGACAAACGCGCCGATGGCGAAAAACGACATGCCGGATAAAAACAGCCGTTTCGCTGGAAACTTCGCGATTAAAAACGGGCTGATCGGGATGAGCACCCCGTTGACGAGCATATATCCTGTCACGAGCCATTGGATCGTCGACGTCTCCACGTTGAAATCTTGCATCATATGCGGCAAGGCGACGTTGATCAACGTTTGATTCAAAATGGCGACAAACGCGCCCAGCATGACCGTCGCCACAACCTTGCCGCGGCTGCCGATATCCCCGAGGCCGCCTTGCCCGGCTGGAGCGGCCGGACGCCCATCCGTTTCTGTCGACGGCTCTGCTTTCGTTTCCGCTAACGGTTGAGCGTTGGCTTCCGCCGCTTCATCCGCCGCCTTCCCTGCGGCTGAAGCCGGCTTGCGGCGGCGCAGCGCGATGTTGACCGCCGCCAAGACCAAAACGGCAAACACAATATAACCAATGACAAATGCTGTCATCTTCCATCACCTACTTATGGATGCGGACGGTGACGTTCATGCCCGGCACAAGTCCAGCTCCGCTGTAATTGTCAATGGAAATCGTAACGGGAATCACTTGGGTCACTTTCGTGTAGTTGCCGGTCGCATTGGAACTTGGCAACAGGCTGAACGTATTCGCTGTCGCATTGCCAATCTTTTCGACTTTGCCGCTGAATTTGCGATCCGGATACGCATCGACATAAATATCGACGTCTTGCCCGATTTTCACGTCTTCAATATCCGTTTCTTCAATATTCGCCGTCACCCACAAATCGTTCAAATCAAACCCGCGGGCAAGCGGAGTCCCCGCGGCGACAAACAAGTCTTTGACCGCGTTTTGCTGCACGATTGTCATCCGATGAGGCACTGTCACCGGCACCGTCGTTTTGCCGTCAAACACCTCACCGATTTCTTCCCCGGCTGAGAAGGTTTTTCCCGTGTCGCCCCGCCAGGATGTCAGTTTTCCGGACAGCGGCGCCGCAACCGAGATGACCTGGCCGTCGATGCGGGCGTTGTCCGTTTTAATGTAGTTCGTTGCTTCATTCACATAGTAGTAAGCGGCAAAGCCTCCACCGACAAGCAAAATGAGCACAATGATGTTCAGCGCAACCAATCGTTTCACGTTCACCGTCTATTCCTCCCCGAGTAAAATCGCTTTGATTTTTTCATGAAGATGCAAAAACTGTTCAATCTCCTCTGGAGAGACGAGTTCTTGAATGCGGCCAAGCCGCCGGCGCAGCACCGACTGCTCGCCAAACGCTTCCGACACCGTCTCTTTTCCTTTTTCCGTCAAACTCAAAATGACCGCGCGCCGATCTTGCTTCGACGGCTCACGGACAACAAGGCCGGCGCCGACGAGCCGGTCAACCGTGCCGCTGACGTTGCTGTTGCTTAAGTTTAATTTTTCCGCCAAGTCATTCAGGCGAATATGCTCTTTTTTCAGCAGCGTATATAAGACGATCAGCTGCACCTCTGTCACCCCGACGCGGGCGGCGTCCTCGCGGATGAGGCGATAAAGCGCCTTTTGCGTCCGGAAGACAGCGTACATGATGTCCCGGCTGATCCCTTCCATTCATCCCCCTCCTTGCTTCATCTTTCTTGTTGGAATAGTTTCAATACGAATTATTCCTGCACGAAATATGATTATAACATGAAAACAGGGAAAATCAACTATATTGTTTCATGTCTTTTTGAGAAAACATACGCAACGAAAAAGAGTCCAACCGGATGTTTTGCATCCAGTTGGACTCTTTTGCCAACTCCTCATTCGTGAATCCGCGCCGCTGTTGCCGTTAGCTGAATGCAGTTTCTCAACCACGCTCCACCAGGTGGGTGTTCGCAGAAGCGTTCCTGCCGTCCTCCATCACGAATATTGAGGCATGACATTCCCGCTTCAATGTAGAACTCCCTTTTGATTGCCATCGGTTGAAACTTCATTCTACAACGCACAACGCAGCAACGGATTGGTGATTATTATCATACACAATCTTTCTTCGTTTGACAAGGGGGACGTTTATCCAGTTTTTTCAAACCGGATACACCCCGTGTTTCCGATCGGAAAAGACCATATATTTGGACATATACGCGGCAAACCGCCGGATGAGTTCGTGGCGCAAGTCGTTCGGCGCGACGATGCCATCAACGACCAATTCAGAAGCGAGCCGGTAGATATCGATGTCGCGCCGGTATTCCTCGCGTTTTTGTTCGACAAATGCCGCACGCTCTTCTGGCGGCAGCTCGGCAATTTTGTTGGCGTAGACGGCGTTGACGGCCGCTTCCGGCCCCATGACGGCGATTTGCGCGTTCGGAAGCGCCAAGCAGCAATCCGGTTCAAACGCCGGCCCGGCCATCGCGTACAATCCGGCGCCGTACGCTTTGCGAACGATGACCGAGATCTTCGGTACGGTGGCTTCCGACATGGCCGCGATCATTTTCGCCCCATGGCGGATGATGCCGACCCGCTCGACTTTCGTGCCGATCATAAAGCCAGGGACGTCGGCCAAAAACAAAAGCGGGATATGGAACGCGTCGCAAAGCGTGATGAATTTCGCCGCTTTATCAGCCGAATCGTGGAACAATACGCCGCCTTTGACGCGCGGCTGGTTGGCGATGATGCCGATCGGCTGGCCGTTAAGATGCGCCAGTCCAGTAATGATTTCTGGCGCAAACAGTTTTTTGATTTCGCAAAACGATCCTTCATCAATGATCCGCTCAATCAAATCATACATGTTGAACGGCGCATTTTGGTTTTCTGGCAAAATGTCCTCGATCGTTTTGTCAAACGATTTCGGCGGCTTCGCCTCGACCACCGGCGGTTTTTCGCCGTAATGGGACGGAAAATACGACAAATAACGGCGTGCATAGGCAATCGCTTCTTCTTCGGTTTTCACGAGCACGTCGCCGCAGCCGGAGACGGTGCAATGCATGCGGGCGCCGCCCATCTCTTCGAGCGTCACTTTTTCCCCAATCACCATTTCCGCCATGCGCGGCGAGCCTAAGTACATCGAGGCATTGCCTTCGACCATGATGACGATATCGCAAAACGCCGGAATATAAGCGCCGCCGGCTGCTGATGGACCGAACAACAGGCACACTTGCGGCACTTTGCCGGACAGCTTCACCTCATTGTAAAAAATGCGCCCTGCCCCGCGCCGGCCGGGAAACATTTCGATTTGGTCCGTAATGCGGGCGCCGGCTGAGTCCACCAAATAAATGATCGGGCAGCGCAGTTTTTCCGCCGTCTCTTGAATGCGGATGATTTTTTCGACGGTGCGCGCTCCCCACGAGCCGGCTTTGACGGTCGAATCGTTCGCCATCACGCAGACGGTGCGGCCATGGATTTTGCCGATGCCGGTCACCACCCCGTCAGCCGGCAAATCGCCCGCCAAACAGTTGGCAAACAATCCGTCTTCCACTTCCAAACCGTTATCAAGCAGCAAATTCAGCCGCTCGCGGACAAACAATTTCCCTTGGGCCGCATTTTTTTCATGATATTTTGGCGCCCCGCCTTTCTTGATTTCCGCCGCTCTTTTCTCCAGCTCCGCTGCGAGCGTGTCTTGTTGATTGGCTGTTTCCTTCATCTCTTTGTTTCCCCTCCTTGTTTTGATGGATCTTGCTGTTCAATCCCGCTTGTTCGGCCGGAGCAAGGTTGGATGCCGTGTTTGATCGCTGTGAAAAGGCCGATGCGGCGCAAGCGCTCCGTGCGGCTTCCTCTTTCCAAACCGCCCCCTCCCTGTCCAAGCGGGCTTACTCCCCTTTGTACACCGGCTTCCGCTTTTCTTTAAACGCCTGCAAACCTTCCAACCGGTCTTTCGTTGGGATCGTCGCCTCATAAGCGAGCTGCTCAATCGCGAGGCCCGTCTCCAAATCAACGTTGAACACGCTTTGGATCGCCCGTTTCGCCTGGCGGACGGCTATCGGCGCATTGTCAGCGATTTGTTGCGCGAGGCGAAGCGCACGCTCCATCAGCTCGGAGCGCGGCACCGCGTATTCGACAAGGCCGATTCGCTCGGCCTCTTTGGCGGTGATGCGCTTTGCGGCAAAAATCAATTCTTTCGCTTTTCCGATGCCGACAAGGCGCGGCAGCCGCTGCGTCCCCCCCGCTCCCGGAATGATGCCAAGCGACGTTTCCGTCAACCCAAGCTGGATATCGTCGGCAGCAAACCGGATGTCGCAAGCCAAGGCAAGCTCCAACCCACCGCCAAACGCCGAGCCGTTTAAAACGGCGACGACCGGCTGCGGCACTTTCTCGACCTCGTTGATCGTTTTGCTGATTAAGGCGACGGCCTGCCGCACTTCCGTTTCATTCATCCCCGCCCGCTCTTTCAAATCAGCGCCGGCGCAAAACACCTTGTCTCCTGCCCCGGTCAACATGACAACGCGCACGTCTTTCCGAAATTTGATCTCCTGAAAGAGCGCTCCAAGCTCGAAAAGAAGCGCTCTTGAAAGCGCATTGGCCGCTTCTGGACGGTTTAATGTCACAATGGCGATGCCGTTTTCTTGTGTTTCAAACGATACAAGTGTGCTCACGTTTTCTCCCCCCTTATGATCAAACCGTTTGCAAATAGCGGCTCGGAAGCGGGCGGCCGATTTTATCGCGGATAAACAAAGCCGCTTTCGTCAGCTGCTCGACATCGATGCCGGTTTCAATCCCCATGCCGTGAAGCATATATACTAAATCATCGGTGGCGACGTTTCCCGACGCTCCGGGAGCGTATGGACAGCCGCCGAGGCCGCCGAGCGAGCTGTCAAACGTCGTAATCCCCATTTCCATTGACACTAAAATATTGGCCAGCGCCGTCCCTCTCGTGTCATGGAAATGCATCGCGATCCGATCAGCCGGAAAACGGCGGAGCACGATTGCGAGCACCTCTTCGACTTGCTTGGGCGTCGCGACGCCAATCGTATCGCCAAGCGACAGTTCGTCAACCCCCATCGCCAACAACCGGTCCGCCACCATCAGCACTTGATCGACGGCGACAGGCCCTTCATACGGGCAGCCAAAGACGGTGGAAACGTAGCCGCGCACCGTTTTTCCTGCTTGTTTTGCCGTTTTCACGACCGCTTCCAGCACAGGAAATGTGGCGGCGATGGTTTTGTTAATATTTTTTTGGTTGTGCGTTTCGCTCGCTGACATGAAGACGCCCACTTCATCGACCCCGGCGCCAAGCGCCCGCTCAAGCCCCTTTTCGTTGGGGACGAGCGCCGCATACGTGACGCCGGCTTTTCGGCGAATGCCCGCTGCCACTTCAACGGCGTCCGCAAGTTGCGGAATCCATTTCGGATGGACGAAGGAAGTCACCTCAATGTACGACAGTCCCGTTTCTGACAATAGGTTGATCCAAGCGATTTTATCGGCGGTCGCGATCGGCGTTGCTTCGTTTTGCAGGCCGTCGCGCGGGCCGACTTCTTTGATCGTCACCTTCGCCGGCCATCGGCTCATGCTCTGCTCCCCCTTTTTACTCAATCTCGACAAGCACGTCGCCTTCGTTCACGAAATCTCCTTCCTGCACGTGGATGTGCTTCACGACGCCAGACGTTTCCGCGGCAATCGGAATCTCCATTTTCATCGATTCCAAAATGACGACATCTTGCCCTTCTTCCACACGGTCACCGACGGCGACGACAATTTTCCATACACTTCCTGCCATCGTTGCGGTTATTTGATTCATCGTTTCTTCCCCCATTCATTTCTGCTTCATTTCGTTTTTATTGGTTTCCAATGTTTCGAAAGGAAATCGGTCGTCGTATCCCCCGCTTGAAACGCCGGATGGGACAACACGGCCTCAAGCAGCGGAATGTTCGTTTTAATCCCTTCAACGCGATAGTCTCGAAGCGCTTCGAGCAAGCGTTCAATCGCCGTTTGCCGATCCGGCCCTTTGGCGATCAATTTCGCGATCATCGGATCATAAAACGGCGTGACCGTGATGCCGCTTTGAACCGCCGTTTCATGACGAATCCATTCGCCTTGTGGGGCGGAAAACACCGTAATGCGGCCGGGCGACGGGTAAAACGTGTTCGGATCTTCGGCATAAATGCGCACTTCAATGGCGTGACCGTCGCGGCGAATCTCTTCTTGTTTATAGCGGAGCGGCTCGCCCGCGGCGATGCGCAGCTGCTCTTCGACGATGTCGATGCCGGTGATTTCTTCTGTCACCGGGTGCTCGACTTGCAGCCGAGTGTTCATCTCAAGAAAATAAAAATTTTTCTGTTCATCGACGAGAAATTCAATGGTACCGGCATTTGCATAACCGATGTAACGCGCAGCCCGCACCGCCGCCTCCCCCATCTTCCGCCGCGTCTCTTCATCCAAAAACGGCGACGGCGCCTCTTCGACCACTTTTTGGTGGCGGCGTTGGATCGAACATTCACGCTCCCATAAGTAAACACAGTTGCCATTTTGGTCGGCAAGAAGCTGAATTTCAATATGGCGCGGGCGTTCAATATATTTTTCAATGTACATCGTCCCGTCGCCGAAAAACGAAGCGGCCCGTTTTTGGCTCCCTTCAAACGCTTGGCGCAGCTCAGCTTCATCGCGAGCGATATGCATGCCGATGCCGCCGCCGCCGGCTGACGCCTTCAGCATGACTGGATACCCAATCGAAGCCGCCGCTTTGGCCGCCTCATCGGAGCCATCAAGCGCAAAGGAGACGCCCGGGACGATCGGCACGCCGGCTTTTTCCATCGTCCGCCGCGCTTCGATTTTGCTGCCCATCGCCGCAATGACGTCCGCCTTCGGACCGATGAAGACGATTCCTTCTTCCTCGCAGCGGCGGGCAAACGCTGGATTTTCCGACAACAGCCCGTAGCCGGGATGGATTGCCTCCGCTTTCGCCGTTTTGGCAACCTCAATGATTTTTTCGATATTTAAATAGCTTTCCGCGACGCGCGGCTTGCCGATCAAATACGCTTCATCCGCGAGCGAGACATGAAGCGAATCGGCGTCTGCTTCGGAATAAATGGCAACCGTTTGAATGCCGAGACGTCGGCACGTGCGGATGACACGGACGGCGATTTCGCCGCGGTTGGCAATCAACACTTTCGAAAACATCGTCTCACCCTTTCTTAAAAGTACAGATGCCGGCGCCGGACGGTTCGTCCGCCCGGCGCGGCGGTTTAGGCTTAGGTTGTTAAGCCGAGGCGCTGTTTCGCCATTTCCCGCAATTTGAATTTCTGAATTTTCCCAGATGCCGTCATCGGGTACGAGTCGGTAAATTCGATATAACGCGGGATTTTATGCCGGGAAATGTTGCCGCGGCAAAACTCGCGAATCTCCTCAGCAGTCGCCGTTTCGCCGTCTTTTAAGATGATCCACGCCATCACTTCTTCACCGTATACCTCATCCGGCACGCCGACGACTTGAACGTCCAAAATTTTCGGATGTTTGTACAAAAACTCTTCGATTTCGCGCGGATAAATGTTCTCCCCGCCGCGGATGATCATATCTTTCAGCCGGCCGGTGATGCGGCAGTAACCGTTTTCATCCATCGTCGCCAAATCGCCGGTATGCAGCCAGCCGTCTGCATCGATCGCTTCATTTGTCGCTTCCGGGTTGTTGTAATACCCTTTCATGACATGATAGCCGCGCGTGCACAGTTCCCCTTGCACCCCCCGCGGCACTTCCTTGTTCGTGCCCGGCTCGACGATTTTCACTTCCACGCCCGGCAAGGCGCGGCCAACCGTTTCGACACGCAGCTCAAGCGGATCGTCGGTGCGCGTTTGCGTGATGACTGGGGACGCTTCCGTCTGCCCGTAGGCGATCGTAATGTCTTTCATCCCCATTTTCTCGATGACCGCCTTCATCACTTCGACCGGGCAAGGAGAACCGGCCATAATGCCCGTGCGCAGCGACGACAAATCGTATTTGGCAAAATCCGGGTCGTTGAGCTCGGCGATGAACATCGTCGGCACGCCGTGAAGCGCCGTGCACCGCTCCGCTTCCACCGTCTCGAGAACCCGCTTCGGATGGAACTCCACAACCGGCACCATCGTCGCCCCGACCGTCACGCATGCAAGCGTGCTCATGACACAGCCGAAGCAATGGAAAAACGGCACCGGAATGCACAATCGATCGCCTTCGCCAAGTCCCATGCATTGCGCCACTTGGTGGGCGTTGTTGACGATGTTGTAATGCGTCAACATCACCCCTTTCGGGAATCCAGTCGTCCCGGACGTGTATTGCATGTTGATCACATCGTGCGGGTCGAGGCTCTCCATCCGTTCATCGAGTTCTTCTTCCGATACGTCGTGCGCCATCGCCAAGATGTCGTTCCATGTAAACATGCCCGGGTGCCGTTTGTCGCCAAGAAAGATCACGTTTTTCAACTTCGGCAGCCGTTTCGATTGCAGCTGTCCGGGCGCCGATGTGCGCAGCTCGGGAACGATTTCATATAAAATATCGATATACGACGAGTCGCGATATTGCTCAATCAAAAAGAGCGTCGTCGAGTCGGACTGCCGAAGCAAATACTCAAGCTCCGCCGCGCGGTAGTTCGTATTGACCGTCACGAGGACGGCTCCCATTTTGCCGGTCGCAAACTGGCAGGCGATCCATTCCGGGACGTTCGTCGCCCAAATGGCGACATGCTCCCCTTTTTCGATGCCAAGCCGCATCAACCCGCGCGCAACGAGGCGGCAATAGTCGTTAAACTGCCGATACGTCAGACGCAAGCCGCGGTCGGCATACACGACCGCCTCGCGATCCGCATATTGCCTGGCTCGCTCTTCCAACAATTTCCCCACAGTCACCGTCAACATCGGCCGTTTCCTCCCCTTTGTCCGAATTCATTGTTATGGATATGCAGGCATTTCCGCTTTTAGCATCCCAGTTGGCGGGCGATGACGAGCCGTTGGATTTCTGATGTGCCTTCGCCGATTTCCATGAGCTTGATATCCCGCAAATGGCGCTCAACGCCGTACTCTTTCATATAGCCGTATCCGCCGTGAATTTGAATCGCTTGGTTGCAGACGCGGAACCCCATTTCCGACGCAAACAGCTTGGCGAACGATGCTTCTTTTGTAAACGGTTTCCCTTTGTCTTTCAACCAAGCCGCCTTGTACACCATATTGCGGGCAAGCTCAATTTCCATCGCCATGTCAGCGAGCTTAAACTGGATCGCTTGAAACTTGGAAATCGGCTGGCCAAACTGAACACGTTCTTTCGCGTATTGAAGCGCTTTCTCAAACGCCGCTTGCGCGATGCCGACGGCTAAAGCAGCGATGGAAATGCGGCCGCCATCAAGCGTGTACAAAAACTGTTTAAACCCTTTTTGCGGGTCGCCCAAGACGTTTTCTTTCGGCACGCGGACGTTCTCGAAAACAAGCTCGCACGTATTGGACGCGCGCACGCCCATCTTGTCGTAATTCGAACGGATCGTAAATCCTGGGGAGTCAGTTGGCACGATGAGAGCGGTGATGATGTTTTTGCCGCGCGCATCTTTGCCTGTCACGGCGGTGACAATGACTTGCCGCGCGTATTGGGCGTTCGTGATCCAGCATTTTTCGCCGTTGATGACATATTCATCGCCATCGAGCACCGCTGTTGTGCGCGTGCCCCCAGCATCGGACCCGGCGTTCGGCTCCGTGAGCCCAAAAGCGCCAAGCGTCTCTCCTTTGGCCATCGGCACGAGCCATTTTTGTTTCTGCTCCTCTGTTCCAAAGTAATAAATGGGACTCGCCCCAAGTGACACGGCGGCCGCATAGCTTAGCCCGGTGCCGCCGCAGGCGCGGCCGATTTCCTCAACGGCGATGGCATACGAAATCGTATCGCCTCCAGCGCCGCCGTATTCTTCCGGAAACGGCAAACCCAATAGCCCCAACTCGCCCATTTTGCGGAAGACATCCAGCGGAAAATGCGCCTCTTCATCCCATTTCGCCGCGTATGGGGCAATTTCCTTCTCAGCAAAGTCGCGAACCATTTCTTTAATCATTTGTTGCTCTTTTGTTAATGAAAAATCCATCCTGTCCCTCTCCCCCATAGAAAATATTCTATTATTTAAACCGACTAGTCGGTTTAAACGAAGGAAACGAATGCAGATCGTTTTGATTTTTGAAGCGTTTTCAAAAAACCGACTAGTTGGTCTGTATACGATCAACAACTTATTCGGCGGCCGGCCGCAACAAAAACCGCGCCGCCGCTGGGTTTTCTGGTGTGCGGAGCACCGCATGCAAAATGAAATCGGCAAAATACGCCGCGATCTCCTCAATTGACAGCGGACCATCCGGATTGTACCATTTGTATGTCCAGTTGACCATGCCGATAATGGACATGCCAGTAATCTCCACCGACAGCTCCGGACGAAATTCCCCGGCTTCAATCCCCTCGCGAATGACTCGAAAAATGATTTGCTTGAACTCTTCGCGCTTTTCATTGATCGGTTCAGCGTATTCCGGTTTTAAGTACGTGCTTTCCTGGTAAAACACGGTGATGTGTGGTTTATACAAATGAAACACTTTGACAAACGACTGAACGATGGCGTACAAGCGCTCGGTCGGCGTAGGAAAGCCCTCATACGCCTCCTGCGCTTTTGTCAGCGCATACGTGATAAAGACATCATGGATATGGTACAAGAGCTCGTCTTTTGATTTAAAATTATGGTAAAAACCGCCTTTGGATGTGTCGCTTTCGGCAACGATGCGGTCGACCGTCACGCCGTGGTAGCCGTATTTCTCAAATAAATGAAGCGCCGTATCGATAATGCGGTCTCTGAGCGGTTTGTCAGCCATAGAAAATCCCCTTTGCCATTTATATTACACTATTTTCTGAAAAAGTGAAATATTTTTTTGTTTTGCCTTTACCATACCCGAACTGCACCATGATTGTCAACCATTGCTTCTCATGCCCAACACGGTCGTACAGGGCCTGCCGATACATAATGGCCGCCATGTTTTCAAATGATAAAGATGGAGGTGGCTTCGATTGGAACCGATGCTATGCCCAAACTGCAAAACGAACCGGACGCGGTTTCATCTCATTGAGCAGCACCCGCGTGCGGTCAAGCTCGATCCGCACACCGGCGACATTGAGCACGAATACACAAACGAAGCGCTCGAACCATTCCATCTCCCATACCGCGGCCCGAGCTACCGCGTCCAATGCGGCGTCTGCGGGCTGATCGAAGATGCGGACATGTTCATTCAGCGCGCTAAATCGTCTCCATTGAGGTGATTCCATATGGCGAACAAAAAACAAACACCTTCTTCCATCGTTGACCAAAAGCAGCTCGTCAACGACAAGGCAAAAGCGATGCGGGAGCACGGCGGCAAGCACATTCGCCGCGTCACGCCAAACGGGGCGGACGGGCAATAAACGCCGGCTTGCTTCTGCGCAGAAGCAAGCCGGCGGAGCTTCCGCTTTTCGTTGCTAGCGGTACATCGCCCACAGCCCAATATCGCGAAAACCAAGGCGGCGGTAGATGCGGCCAGCGGCCGGGTTGTCGTAAAACAAGCACGGCATCTTCCCTTCAGCAAGCAAATCGCAAACGAGCTTCGCCACGATGGTGCTGGCATACCCTTTCCCTCGATGCTCCTGATCCGTGCAGACGCCGACGATCATCGCCGACAATGAGTTTTCCGCTGATGTCGATGCCGCGGCCACCATTCGGCCGTCTTGTTCAATGTAGTACGTTCTAGCTGAATTGGTTTCCATCCCTTTCACTAGCATATCGCGGGACGACGGCCTCGTCTCAAATTCGGCAATGCGGCGCCGCAAGTCGAGAATCCGGTCGACATCGGCCAATTCGGCTTTTTTGACGGCGAACGCCCCCATTTCTTGGCGGGCGTATTCATCCGTCCGACACTCGCAAAAGTAAAGCGTTCGCTTCGTCCCAAGCGGCAGCCGCTCTTCGAACTGCCTGGCAATGTCCGCCTTGCCAGACAGCTGGATGGACGATGATTGGGCTGTCTCGCGGATGAGACGAGCAAAGCCATCGGCATCAAAATCGCCAGGCGCGTACGGAATGTAGGAATCGTAATAACGGAGCAGCACCGCCTTCAGCGAGCCGGCATCGTCAAACTGCCCCCAAACGTCTTGGAAATCGGCGTCATAGCCAAACGACTCAATATCGCCGATGGTAAATAAATTGAACGACGGATCTTGCCGCAAAAACGAAAATACTTGTTGATGGTCTTCGGCCGTTAACCGGCGAATCATAGAATTCCCCCGCTTTTCGAATGATATTTTTTCCATTATACTATGAATCATCCCTGCTGCCAATGGCATTTGTGGCGTCAAAGCGAGAGGATTGCCGATGCCCCTAAGTCCGCATCGGCCAACTGCAAAGAAAGGAGGAAGCCCGCTCTCAAAAAAGCGAGGCGACGATGCCGATGAAGTTTATTGACGATCTGTACGAATACTATAAAGATCGACTGACCGGAGATGAAGAAGACGCCGAATCGGTGGCGATGTCGATTTTAGATGAACTTAGCCGCCGCGATGTGCTCAAGCTGACCAACGAGATGACCGATGAAGAGCTGCTCGGCATGTTCGGTTTGTATGTCCTGGAAAGCTTGAAAGCGAAAATGGCCCGCGAAGGCCTCGGCGCAACGCGGCCGCAAGATGCGCCGCGTGTGCATTGACAAAACAAAACGGCTGTCCCCCATGTCATAAGGAACAGCCGCTATGTTGGGCAAATGATGGTTTCGTATTCATTTGGCAACCCTGTGAACATGATTTCGAAGACGGCTTTTCCATTGCTTGCTTAACAGACAGTGGCGAAACACAAACCGTTTTCCCATCGCGCGCTCATCGGTAAAACTGTACATCATAGCCTTCTTTCAACAACACTTGGTAGATTTGCTGAATATGGTCTTCGTTTTTTGTCTCGAGCGAAAAGTGAATTTCCGCCTGGCCCGGCAACACTTTGGCGCCGATGCGCTGATGATGAATCGACATGACATTCGCCTCGAGCTCGGCGATAATGCGAAGCAGTTTGTTCAACTGGCCCGGCTTGTCGGAGATGACCGTTGTAAACGTAACGAATCGCCCGGCTTCGACAAGCCCCCGCTCAATAATGCGGGAAATGAGCGTCACATCGACGTTGCCGCCGCTTAGCACAGCGGCGACTTTTTTGCCGCGAAACGGCAGCTTTTGATACAACAATGCCGCCAACGGACAAGCTGCCGCCCCTTCGATTAACAGCTTGTTCCGCTCGAGCACATACAGCATCGTCCGTGAAATTTCCGCCTCTTCCACGCACACAACGCCATCGACGTATTGCTCAATGTATTGGTACGTAATATTGCCCGGCTTTTTCACGGCAATCCCATCGGCGATCGTATTCGATGCGGCAATGGAGACGGGCTGTTTATGGCGTATGGCCGCCGTCATGCCTGGGCAAGCCGATGACTCAACGCCGTACACTTCAACCCATGGCTTCAGCTGTTTTAACGTAAACGCCACCCCAGCAAGCAACCCGCCGCCGCCGACCGGACAAAGAACGACATCGACGTCGGGAAGCTGCTCGATCAGCTCTAAGCCGATCGTCCCTTGGCCAGCCATCACCGCCAAGTCGTCAAACGGGTGTACAAACGTCATTCCCCGCTCGCGCTGCAACTCTAATGCATATTCCAAAGACTCGTCAAACACATCGCCGTACAGCACGACTTCCGCCCCGTAGCTTTTCGTCGCTTCAATTTTGCTGAGCGGCGCCCCTTTCGGCATGACGATCGTGCACGGAATATGAAGCATGCCGCTCGCATAGGCGACCCCTTGGGCGTGGTTGCCGGCCGAAGCGGCGATGACGCCGCGCGCCCTCTCTTCTTCCGTGAGCGACATAATTTTATTGAATGAGCCTCTTACTTTAAACGAGCCCGTTTTTTGCAAATTTTCGAGTTTCATATATACATCATTGCCAGACAGCCGGCTGAACGTTTGCGAATGCTCAAGCGGCGTTTGATGGACGATGCCTTTCATTTTCGCTCGCGCTTGTTCAATGTCTGTTAACGTCAACATCATCAAACCACCCTTTCTGATCGGCGATCGGTTCGTTTTCGCTCCGTTTTATTATATACAAAACGTTTCGCCGCCGACAAATGTTGCTTTTCTTTTGGATGGTCACTCTTTTTTTATTGATTATTTAGCACATAGTTTTTTTATTATTATATTGTTTAACGAACCATCACTGCGATCCGTTGCATTTTGTCAGCTGCTTGAAGGTAGGGGATTTGACAAAAACCATCGCAAAACCGATTCTTTTCCAGTTGAGAAGCTGTGTACAATCGTCTTCTCTTTTTTGACGAACTTTGGCATGGTATGCAAAAACAATTTTTGTTAATTCCATTGATGATTTAGCACATTGTTTTATCAATTAGGGAATTTGTCTTCATTTGGCTGTGATCCATCAAAACCTAATAGCGCCAATGGAATCCTTCGCCCGTTTGATGGGAGAAAGCGGTTGGGAAGATCCACGATAGGCAAATGCGAGCGAATTTGCTAATATGAAAGAAAAGTATTCGGAATACGAAAGGATGAAGCGATTGTGACTGAAAAGTTGTACTATACGGCGCCGGACGTTGCCGCGTGGACAACGGCGGTGACAAGCGTCCGCCAAGACGGCGAGACATACGTCGTCACATTGGCTGAAACGGCGTTTTACCCGGAAGGCGGCGGTCAGCCGTCTGACGCCGGCACGATCGCCGGCTTGCCGGTGCTCGATGTGTTTGACGAAAACGGGGAAGTGTATCACCGCCTCCCTGCCCACCCGGGAATGGGCGTCGTTTCATGCGTCCTTGATATGAAGCGGCGCCGCGATCATACACAGCAGCATAGCGGCCAACATTTATTATCTGCTGTATTCATCGAACAGCTCGGCGCAGAAACAGTCGGTTTTCATCTTGGGCGCGATGTCGTGACGATCGACATAACGGTGGATGCGCTGACGGAGTCGGAAATGCTGGCAGTGGAAAACCGGGCCAACGAGCTCATTTACGCTAATCTCCCGGTCGATACGTATTGGGTGACACCGGAAGAGGCAGAACGGATGCCATTTCGCAAGCGGCCCGATGTTCAAGGCAATGTCCGTGTTGTCGAGATGAAAGGGATCGATTTGTCGGCGTGCTGCGGCACCCATGTGAAACGCACGGGTGAAATCGGCGTGATCAAATTGCTGAAAGCAGAGCGCCATCGCGGCATGACGCGTCTTTCCTTTCTTTGCGGCGGCCGGGCTCTCGCCGACTACCAGCAAACCCACCGCGTCGTGCAGGCGGCAGCAGGGCGGTTCGGGACAAGCCGCAATCAGCTGCTTGAAGTGATCGCGAAATGGGAACAAGAGAAAAAGGAATTGGAAAAACGGCTGCGCCAATACGAGGAAATCGTCTTTGCCGTCGAAGCCGAACGGGCCGCCGCCGAATCGGGGCGTGCAGTGATTGGCCGTTACGACCAGTATGGGGCGAAAGAGCTGCAAATGATCGCCCGTCTGATCGCCGACCGTTATGGCAAAACCGCGCTGCTCGCCTCCACACCCGATTGGCGCGCCGTCATCGCTAAATCTCCATCTTCCTTGCTCCACGCAGGGAACTGGCTGAAAGAACAAACCGCCCTGTTTGGCGGCAAAGGGGGCGGCAACGAGCGGCAGGGGCAAGCTGCTTTTCCGTCTCTTGAGGCGCTTAGCCAGTTCCTTTCCCGCGTGGAAGCGGCAGGCATCGATTGACAGCGCCTGCCCGCACCCTCCGGTTTCTTGGATTCGTTTCGTCCCCGTCGGATCGATAGGATGTCCGCCATAGCCAACGGAGGGCGGTTTTTGTAAAATAAAAAACGAAATGTGCAGCTAAGGAGTTTGGAAAGATGAACGATCGACTCGTACAATCGCAAATCGAAGAGCTCGAACGAAAGCTGCGCGCTTATGAGCGGCTCATCGAAAAGCTTCCGTTTCCGTTCACCTTTGCCGATTACGAAAGTGGAATCGCCATCGAAAAAAAGCGCGGCGACGTCCGGCCGCACCTTCGCACCATTCCGCCGTCCCTTGAAAAGGAAGCCAAATGGCAGTGGGATATTGACTTGTATCGCGACGTACCGTTTGAAAAAGTGGAAGCCTTTTTGACGCCGTTGCTCGATCTTGTTCCACACCATATCGTCTTTGTCGACGCTCAAGGGATCATCACGCTTTGCAATTTGCAGGCGGCTGTTGACACCGGCGTGGACCGCGACGCCATCATCGGCAAACATATTCGCGAGCTGCTGAAGCTCCCTGATGAGCTGATCGCGACGCTCGAATCGCTTGAAAAAGGCGAGCCGCTTTACAATTACGAAGTGCTCGACCGATTTTACGGCATCGTCAACACCCGTTTTATTTACAACGATGACGGATCGATCAAACGAGTCATCAGTATGTTTCAGTCGCTCAATATGATGAAAGAAACAGAAAAGCTGGCGGTCGCTGGCCGCATCGCCGCCGGCATCGCCCATGAAATCCGCAATCCGCTGACGACAGTGCGCGGATATTTGCAACTATTGAAAAGCGACTTGCCGGATCGCATCGCCTCGCTCGTTGAGCGGCTTTTAATTCCTGAGCTCGACCGGGCGAACGATATTATCACGGATTTTTTGAATATCGCCAAGCCGGCGGACGTCAAAATGGAGACGTTCAACTTGCACCGCTTTTTGCGCGACGATGTCGGCGTCCTATTGCAAAGCGAAGCGCTATTGCATAACGTCGACGTCCATTTTGACCTTGATGACCAGCTTGACGATTACGAAATGAACGGCGACCGCAGCCAGCTTTTGCAAGTGTTTTTAAACTTATTTCGCAACGCCGTGGAAGCAAAAGTGGCGAAAACGATGAGGGTGTCGATCTGCAGCCGAAAAATCAACCATCTCGTTCAGCTTCGCTTCTGCGACGATGGGCCCGGCATTCCGCCGTCGGTCATCGACCATGTTTTCGATCCGTTTTTTTCAACGAAGGAAACGGGAACTGGGCTCGGCCTGTCATTATCGAAAAAAATCGTCGAACTGCATCGCGGGACGATGAAAGTGCAAAGCGACGCGCACGGCACATGTTTTTTGATCGAATTCCCGCTTTGCAGCCAACCGCCGTTCCTTTCGTCATAAATCGCTTCCGAAGAGGGGGCCATCCCAGCTTCGGAAGTGGAGAGATTGATGATTTAGAACAATGTGTCACTTTATCACAGAAAAGGAGCATTCCCGTTAGGAGCTTTTCCGGGGACTTGATCAAAAAAAGCCCTCTTGGTATGATGCAGGGGTGTCAAACACATCACTCACCATACCAAGGAGGACTTCAGATGAATTGTACACAAAACTATAAAATTGATCAAGTCACCGAACAAACGCTTGTCGTGGGCATCGATATCGCGAAACGAACCCACTACGCCTGCTTCGTGGATGACCGGGGGCGTGTGCTTCGCAAATCGTTCCCGATCTTCCAGTCGAAAGAGGGCTTTCGCCAGCTGTATGAAGCGATTCAGGAGGCGATGCAAGCGTTCGGAAAGCCGCAGGTGATCGTCGCGGTGGAGCCGACCGGGCACTACTGGTTGAACCTGGCCTACTTCCTCGAGGAGCACGGGATCCCGTTGGTCATGGTCAACCCGGCGCATGTGTGCCGGTCGAAAGAACTCGATGACAACCTGCCGACGAAACATGACGCCAAAGACGCCCTGGTCATCGCCAGACTGGCGAAAGACGGACGATTCCTCGTCCCCCGGCTGCTGCACGAGATCGAAGCCGATTTGCGCGTCGGGAGCACGCTCAAAGAGAAGCTCCGCAAGGAACAGACGGCGGTGAAAAACGCGATCGTCCGCTGGACCGACCGGTATTTTCCGGAGTTTTGGACGGTGTTTCGCGACCTGGGGAAAACGGCGCTTTCGGTGCTGGAGTGGACGCCGCTTCCGGCCGATATGGCCAGCCGATCCGCCGAGGAGCTCATCGAGGTGTACCGGCAAAGCGAAGGGCTGAAATGCCCGCAGAAGGCCAAAATTCAGGCGTTGATCGACGCCGCGAAGGACTCGATTGGGGTGACGGAAGGGACGACGATGGCCCGGTTTGAAATCGCCGCGCTCGTCCGCCGATACCGCCAATTGGAGGCTGAGATCGCCGCGTTGGACGCCGAGTTGAAGGCGTTGGTTCAAACGACGATGGAGTATCAATGGCTGAAAACGGTCGACGGGTTGGGAGACGCCACGATCATCGATCTGCTGGCGGAGATCGGCAGCTTCGCCCACTATCGGGACCCGCGTCAATTGGTGAAGTTGGCGGGCCTGACGCTCAAAGAGAACTCCTCCGGCCAGCGCAAAGGGCAAAAGCACATCTCCAAACGGGGACGGAAACGGCTGCGATCGGTGCTGTTTCGGGCGATGATTCCGCTGATCCGGCACAACGAGGCGTTTCGCGAGCTGCATGAGTATTACACGACCCGCCCCGTCAATCCGCTGACCGGAAAGCAGTCCATCGTCGCATTATGCCGGAAGCTGTTGAATGTGCTGTTTGCGATTTGTACGAAGAAACAAGCCTTTGACGCGGAGCGAATGAAACAGGACGTCTTGTCCCAGGTGCAACGGGCGGCCTAAGGCCTCCCCCTGCGAACGGAAGAATCGTTGGACAACAGGATGACACCGGAGAAGCTGGCGTGATTTTATCCATTCGACCTTGAGTCCCCAAAGGAGCTTGGCCGGCCTCCGCCTGATGACGAGACCGAACGAGGGAATGTTGGCGCGAAGACGCCCGGAGACATGGGAGGGTTCGTCCTCATCAGCGACGCGGAGATCCAAAGGGTGCATCGAATACGCTTCTCCCCACGGAAGGAAAATATCCCCAGCCGTGGCCGCGAAGCGCACCCTAGGTCTGTAAGATATCCACAAAACTGAAAAAGGATGTAAGGGATTTTGTCGAAAAATATTTTTTGGACACCCCTGAGGGGCCGAAAAGCCTTGATAAATCAACATTTCTAGAGGGAGGAGCCATTATGGCAACGACCGCTCCGCCCAACGGCAAATGGCGGCACCTGTTCGCCTTGTTTCTTCCCATTTTTGTTTCGCAAACCGGTCAATATGCCATGAACTTTGTCGATGTCGCCATGTCCGGTCATGCGAGCGCCGAAGATCTTGCCGGCGTCGCGATCGGCTCAAGCCTATGGGTGCCGGTGTTTACCGGCGCCGGCGGCATTTTGCTCGCCCTGTCCCCGATCGTCTCACACCATTTCGGCGCCGGACGGCATGACTCGATCACTCGCGCCGTCGCCCACGCGCTCTACTTGGCTGTCGCGCTTGCTGTCGCCATTGTCCTGATCGGCGCCGCTGCCGTGCCGTTTATCTTGAAACAGATGTCTTTGGATGAAAACGTTCGGCATATCGCCTTTCATTATTTGCGCGCCTTGTCGTTTGGGATCATCCCTCTGTTTCTTTATTCTGTGCTCCGCTATTTCATCGATGCGCTTGGGCAAACGAAAGTGACGATGTGGATTACGCTCACCGCCTTGCCGGTCAATATGCTGTTCAACTGGTTGTTGATTTACGGGCATGGCGGATTTCCGCGCCTTGGCGGCATCGGCACTGGTTACGCGACGGCGATCACGTATGCGTACTGCTTCGCGGCCGCTGCCTTTGCCGCTTTGAAATTTCGCCGCTTGGCTCCCTATCGTGTACTCGTCCGTTTCTACCGTCCGTCATGGGCCGCATGGAAAGAGTTGCTGAAAACCGGGGTGCCGATCGGGTCGGCCATCTTTTTTGAAACGAGCATTTTCGCTGCTGTGACGCTGCTTGTCGGCCGGTTTGGCGCGGAAACGGTCGCCGCGCATCAAAGCGCCCTCAACTTCGCTTCACTGTTGTATATGATTCCGCTCAGCTTATCGATGGCGCTGACGATCGCCGTGGGCGTTGAAGCCGGGGCCAACCGTTATGAAGCCGCCAAACAATATTGCTTGATCGGCATCACCCTCGCCTTGTCCGTCGCTGCCGCCGCTGCATTGTTTCTTTCCGTCTTCCGCGGCGATGTTGCTCGACTGTATACAAACGATCCGACAGTGGCGGCGTTGACAGAGAAGTTTTTGCTCTATGCGATCTTCTTTCAAGTTTCCGATGCCATCGCCGCTCCCATCCAAGGAGCGCTGCGGGGCTATAAAGAGGTTAACGCCGTTTTTTGGTCCGCTCTTCTCGCCTATTGGGGCGTTGGGCTTCCGCTTGGCTGCGCGCTCGCTCTACTGACTGCCGCCGGGGCGTTCGGCTATTGGATCGGCCTGATCGCCGGATTGGCAACGGGCGCGCTGTTTCTCAGCTTTCGCCTGGGGGCCGTTTGGCGCAGACATGACAGCGGGCGTGCGCCATGCGCCTTTTAAGAGGGAGCGGTCGATAAACAAGGATGTCCCGCCCAGTTCTAGGGACATCCTTTTTGTTTCAGCATGATGGATCATGCAGTCGACAAGGCCGGTTTCCCTTAGCCGACCTCGTTAGGCGACGGCTGCTGCTTCATATACTGTAATACATCGAGGTCGATTTTTCCTTTCTCCACTTGGCGCTCCTCAAAATTTTCTGTATGTATATACACGGTCAGCGCCTCATGAAGCGCCTCGCGATCCGCCGAGCGCTCTTTCGATAAATAACCGAGACGGACCAAGTGGGCGGCCACCTCTTCCTTTACCGTTCCTTCAATCGCTGCCACTTTTTCGGGACGCGGTTTCTCAAAGTAAAGCTGGCGCAACTGATACAAGCGAATAAGCTCCTCGATCGGCCGCGGGTGATCATCGACGCGCAAGTCGATATAACGGTCATTGTAGCCGCCATATCCCCCTCCTTCTTTCACGACAAGCAAGGCGGCCGACTGTTGCCCGCGGCGGTCGCCCCCCGCTGCCTGACCAGCTTGAAGCGCCTTTAGCAATCGTTCGGCGAGCGGACCTTTTGTCTGCTCAAACGCCCTTCCCATTGCCAGCACCGTTTCCTCGCCTGCTAAAATATTGCCTTGAGCCGCATAGTTCGGCCCGGTGATGCCCCCGGCCCACGGGTAACATTTTTTCCCGGTGAACGTCGCCGCCCGTCCTTTCGCATCCACGATGCCGACTTGGCGCAAATCGCGCTCACTGTCATCGGCAACGAGCAACTCAAGCGTTTCTTGCGCCGATTTCCCTTTTGCCATCCATTCGAGGCCGCGCGGTCCGTACGACGTGTTGGCGTACGATTGCGTCGCCACCGCTCCGACGCCCGCTTTCGCCCACGGAACAACCGCACCAACGCCTAAAAATTTCGATTGAACAGCGATGCCAAGCTCCCCGGTCGCCGGATCGAACGCGACGATCGAAAACGTCGCGACGATGTCTTTTGCAATATGTGTCATTTCCCCGTCCTCCATATGCTTTCCATTTTCTCATCGTTTATGATTTCTCCACTTCCTTTCGTTGTTCCTGCCTGTTCACAAAAAAAAGCGGGGAAACGGCCGTTGCCCGGCCGTCTCCCCCCGCATGCCCATCATCCGCCTAGCACCATGTTGCCCCGACGATAATGAGCAAAATAAACAAAACGACGATCAGCACGAAGCCGTAGCCGTGGCCGTAGCCGCCCCAGCCCGGATAACCGAAGCCATAGCCACCCCAGCCATACAAGCCATATGGCATATTCGTCACCTCCTTGCTAGCAAGTAAGAGGCATCAGTACACCCAACCACCGACACATGCACATCCGACAATAATCAACAAGATGAACAGAACGACGATCAACGCGAATCCGCCGCCGTAAGCTGCACCCATTTGCCAGCACCTCCTTCGTTTTTGTACTAGTAGACTATTCAGAAGCCGAGGAAATGGTTAGATGTTTCAGCAAAAATGGGTATTTGCCGCAGAAATGGAAAAAAAGCGGCCCGTCCTCGGACCGCTGCTACGCCTCGAGCGAGCTTCGCTTCCATTTTTTCCGCCCTGGCGCTTGCTTGATTTGAACAGCGGAAAACAAAATAAGCGCCGCCCAGATGCAGCTAAACGCATAAAAATGCGCTTTCGTAAACGGCTCGCCGAACAAAAAGACGCCAAGGAGAAGGCTGATCGTCGGCGAAATGTATTGCAAAAAACCAAGTGTTGTCATCGACACACGCTTCGCCCCTTTGGCGAAATACAAAAGCGGCACGGCCGTCGCTGGCCCGGCTCCAGCCAACAGCGCCCATTGCCACCATTCGGCCGTCTTGACGAGGGCTGGCGTTTCGTTGTACACCCATAATAAGTAAACGGCTGAAAGCGGCATGACGGCCATTGTTTCAAGCGTCAAGCCAATGGACGAGTCAACGCTGGCCAGTTTTTTCACTAAGCCGTAAAACCCGAACGTCAACGCGAGCGATATGGCGACCCACGGAAACGCGCCATATTTCGCCGTCATCGCCGCCACGCCGGCGGCGGCAAGAAAAACAGCGGCCCACTGCCCAACGCTCAACCGCTCGCGCAATACGATCGTCCCAAGCGCCACGCTGACAAGCGGGTTGATATAATAGCCGAGGCTCGTTTCAACGACATGATGATGATTCACCGCCCATATGTAGACAAACCAGTTGGCGCTGATGAGCACGGCAGCAGCGGCGATCCCCCTTGCCTTAGCCGGCCGACGGCGCATCGCCCGAAGCTCCCGGCGGAAGGCGCCAAGCTGCCCAGTCGCTGCCAAAAGGATGGCCATAAACACGAACGACCAAACGATGCGGTGCGCCAAAATCTCAAGCGCCGGGCGCGCCTCTAGCAGCTTCCAGTAAAGCGGCAATGCTCCCCACAGCAAGTACGAAGCAGCAGTATACAAGATGCCTTGCTTTTCTTCGCTCCAATGCCCCACGTCGTCTTCTCCTTTTCCATGATCATTTCTGTTCCATTATACCGCCGCTTCACTTTATCCATCAAAACACTCACCCGCATCGCTCGACGCGGTTGCCCAATGGAGAAGGGGCGCAGCTGAATATGAGCACCCGCCCCCCTTCGCGGCCCGTTTGACCGCCGCCCTTTCTTATTTTTTCGCTCATCAAGCGACACAGGCACAGCCAACAATAATCAGTAAAATGAACAGGACGATGACGACCGTATAACCGCTGTTGACAAAACCGCTCACGGCGGGCACCTCCTTCATCGGTTCACAGGGCCATCATATGCGCCCGCCCGCCCAAACGGCCGGGCGAATGCCCAAATTTCTAGAAGATTGGTGAAAAACCGGCTCTTCACCACAAGTGTGAGTAAAATATTTGTGGGTGACATTCCGAAATGATCCCCGACGAGGGTTGCGAACTTTTGTTCGCGACGCTCGTCGGGGCCACCAAGCGAAGCGCGGTAGAAAAAAGCAAATGTCATGCAAAAAGGACTCTCTCCCTGCTATGATGGTGATTGTCAACATCAACCGAAAACAGGAGGGAGAGAGTCCATGAAACATCTTACCACAGAATGGCCTTTATTAAAAGAGCTGGAGGAACAATTAGTCAGAACTCTTCAAAAGGTGTTCGCTGTCTTGTTGGCGGCCCTTTTGGAGGAGATTGATCAACAACTGGCGGAAGCGCGGGACAAGCGCCGGTATCAGCTGAAAGACAAACGGCCGACTACGATCCAAACGCTGTTTGGAGAAGTGACGTTTCGACGGAACTACTACTATGACCGGCAAACGGGGAACTATACCTTCTTGCTGGATGCCGAATTAGGCTTTGATGGGCCCGATCGATCAGTCCTTGCCTCGAGGAAACGGCGGTCGAGTTGGCCGTAGAGTGCTCTTCCTACCGCAAAGCGGCTCGCACACTCGAGTCGATCGTAGGGTATGCGGTCATGAGCCACGAGGCGATTCGCCAACTGGTGCTGGAGGCCCCTGTCTCGCTGCACCACCCTGTTTCCAAACGGCACGGCCGAGTGCTGTTTGTGGAGGCGGATGGGCTGTTCATTTCCCGCCAGGGGAAAGGGAAACGGGCGAAAGAAGAGAAAATCCTGGCGATTCACGAGGGATGGAAACGAAACGGTTCGCAGCTTGAGCTGGTAAACCGGCGCCACTACCTCCATGAAGGGGCGGGAGACGTGTGGGAACGGTTTGAAGAGTGGCTGATGAACGAATATGCCTATGATCCGTGCCGGGACCTTTTGATCATCAACGGCGACGCGGCGTCGTGGATCACGGCCTGCCGGGAGTATTTTGGGAAGCGGGCGTGCTTTCAGCTGGATCGATTTCATGTGGCGCGGGAGCTGCGTCAGTGTCTGTCCGGCCATCCGCGTTGGCGGGAGGTGCGGAAGAAGCTGGCGAAACAAGACGAAGAGGGGCTTCTGGTGGAGCTGAACAGCGCGGTCGGCACGTTGGAGGACGAAGCGAAAGAGAAGCAGATGGCTGCCATGATCCGCCGGATCGAGTCGATGCCGGGATGCATCCGGGACTATCGGGAGTGGCTGTCGGAGCAAGGGGTGGAGACGACCGGCATGCGTCCGATGGGCCACGCCGAGAGCGTGATGAGCCGGTTTGCGCATCGGGTGAAATCCCGCCGCAGCTGGAAAGACCAAGGGCTTCGGGCGTTTCTGAGGGCGATGGCGGCCCGAATCGACGGGATCGGGTGGAGAAAGGGACGGTGGGAGGAGCAAGAGCCCCAGTCGGCCGTCTCGGCCTCAACAAAGTCCAAGCGGATCGAACAGGCCAAACGGAAGGCCGGACGGTTATGGGCAGATGTGGTGCGTCAGAATCTACCGTGTCTGCAGCGGTCATCCGGGACGCCGATCCATCAAGCGTTGTCGGCGCTCCGGGATGGTGGTTGGGTGTAAAAAAATGGAATATCGTATCATCGCCTCAAGATGAGGGATGAGAGTCCGAAAGCGCTTACGATATTAATTCCTGAAAATGGTTCGCTAACTAGTGATTGACAACGCCCGTAGTGAACCGAAAAAATGTTCTCCACAAAGTCTTGACTGACTCTCACCACAAAATGTACTTGACAAAAAACGTTTTTCATGATAAGAACGTCAAAAAGATTGATTACCATTTTTTTGTTATTTTTGTTCAACCGGGAGGGATAATATCATGTTTGTTCCTAAAAGTCAAGTACATCTTTCGGTGATGAACCGAAAAACCGCGTTTTCTTCAAAAAGATGGGTCCACGAACGCACGGAAGAGCCGTTGATCCATTGGCGAAAGCTCCTTGCTGGAGCGTTTTCTCCGTTAAATCACCGACCTTCTAGAAAAACGCCTATTTTTCTTTCGTCCCCGTCTCTCCCCACCAACCTTTTCGCTTAAAATAGAGGGCGATGAGCATAGCAACGGTTGCCATGAGCAACAAGGCAAACGGGTAGCCGTATCTCCATTTCAGCTCTGGCATAAACGCAAAATTCATGCCGTATACACCGGCGATAAACGTCATCGGCAAAAATATGACGCTCACCAATGTCAATGTCTTCATAATGACATTCATATGATCTGATTTGAGCGACAGTTGCAAATCGAAAATGGCGGACAATGATTCCTTAAACGCGTCGAGCGCGGCGGGCACGCGCGAGAATCGCGACGCCACTTCCTCGATATACGGATTCGTCTCTTGGTTGATATACGGCAAATCAGCGTGGCGGATCATTTTGATCGCTTCTTCCTGCGCCTCGGCGATTTGGCGCAGCTCATGAAGATGTGTTTTCATCCGATAAATCTCGCGCCCGATTTCGTTGGCAAACGGGGTCGCAAACACTTGCCGTTCAAGCGTCTGAATGCGGTCAGCGATCTGATCGATGACTTGCAAAAAACGGATGGCGGCCAAGTCTAAAAAGTGATACAGCACATACCCGGGATACAGCGCCTGATCGCGATGGTTCAACAAACGTTCTTTCACGTGATCAACAAGTGGATCGTTTTCATCCATATAGCTGATCATATATTGGCTGCCGGCCAGCAAACGAACGTTCACTGTCCGGCCGGACGGACGAACGATAAACAGCGATAAGAAGAAACATCCTTCGTATTCGTCAAACGTGGGAATATCTGTCCCGTTCATCAGCCGCTGTTGGGCGAGAGGGTGAATGGACATCGAAGAAAGAAGCTGCTCCAAATCCGGCTTGGCGGCGGCGGTGAAATGAAGCCAACACGACTGGCTGCCCGCGGGCGCATGGCGTTTGTACGTTCCGTCAACCGTCAAACGAAAGTTATGCTCGATCGCCATAGACTGACGTCCTTTCCATGCAAACGATTTTAATTGTATTGTTTGCTGTTTGACGCAAAACTACTCCCCTCCCGCCGCCAAAAACAAGTCAGCGGCAACGGTTTGGCCGCATCCGCTCGCTGTTGGCGATAAGCAACTTCTCCCGGCTGCATCCCGCCTGCAAAGCGTCACATCCCGACAAGTCATTCGCTGTCTAGGCGCCTCGCCGCGTCCGCCCGCCAATGCGCCCGAAGCCAGTCAGCGCACCGCTTCCGGTTCCACATGGACGTGCGTCGCCCGAATGTTATGCCGGTTTCGCATCAAACGCTCGACTTCATCAGCGATTTCATGGCTTTTTGCCACCGTCAAATGCGAGTCAACGCGGATCGTCACTTCCAGCACAATGTCGTTGCCTAACATGCGCGCTTTAATGTCAGCGACATCGCGCACGCCGCTCACCGCCGCGATTTCGTCTTTATAAACGGCGAGCTGCTGTTCATCAAAACCGTCGGTGAGCGTATGCGCCGTCTCCATAAACACCTCCCACGCCGTCTTGCAAATCATCGCCCCGATCACAAGCGCCGCCAGCGGATCAAGCCATGGCCACCCAAGCCGCGCGCCGGCGATGCCAATGGCGGCGCCAATGCTCACCAGCGCATCCGATAAATTGTCTTTCGCCACGGCCGCCAGCGCCATGCTGTTCGTCCGCCGCGCCAGCCGGCGATTGATTGCATAAACGCCAATCATAACGGCCGCCGAGGCGAGCGCAACCACAGCCGCTAAAACGTCAGGAGCCGCTGCCTTTTCCTTGCCGAACAGCGAGCGGACGCCGCTTGTGATCACGTCAATGCCAATGGACATCATCAAAAAAGCGGCCAACAGCGAGGAGATGTTCTCCGCCCGAGAATGTCCGTACGGGTGGTTGCAATCACGCGGTTTTTTAGCGATTTTCATGCCGATATAGACTGCCGAGGAAGCGATAATATCACTCAAATTATTCCAACCGTCCGCTTCCACCGCATCCGAGCCGAACACCGCCCCAGCCAACAGCTTGCCGGTCGAAAGGAGAAGATAGACGAAAATGCTCAGCAGTGCGCCCGCCTCGGCTCCTTGTTTTCGATCCACTTTCTTCACCAACCTAGCCATCTCATTCTTGCACGTATCAGTGTACCAGCTTGAAGCCGGTTGGGTCTACAGCAAGAAAATTTCCTTTTTTCATAAGAATAGGGACAAGCAAATTTTTTTGTCTAAAGGCAAAATCGAGCGCATTTGCGTATGATAAACCAAGTCGAAACAAAAAAAGGAGAGGAACAGATGTCTGCATATTTAGACTGGTTGGCGGACATGGGGATCGATGGCGCTCACCCAGGCGGTTTTGAGTTAACAAAACAAATCTTACGTAAACTTAAGATCGACCGTTCGACATCCGTGCTTGACGTCGGCTGCGGCACCGGACAGACGGCGGCTTATATCGCCGAACAGTACGGGGCCAACGTCACCGCCATCGACATCCACCCGACGATGATCGCCAAGGCGAAACAGCGTTTTGCCGCCAAGGCGGTCTCGGTCCGTTTGCATCGCGCCTCGGTCGAAGCGCTCCCGTTTCCCGCCGGGACGTTTGACCTCGCGCTTTCTGAATCGGTGCTTGCTTTCGTTTCATTGCCAAACGCGCTCGCCGAAATCCGCCGCGTGCTCAAAAACGATGGCCTATTCGTCGGCATTGAAGCGTGTCATGAGCGGCTGACCGCCGCCGAGCAAAAGCAAATCGCCGCCTTTTACGGCTTCCGTCAGCTAATGACATCAGCGGAGTGGAAAGAAGTGCTCGAACAAAGCGGCTTTGGCTGCCGCCAGTTTTCCTACGCGGCTGCAGCCGAAGCGCCAAGCCTTGGGGCACCCATCGTCATCGCCCTTCCGCCGACACCGGAGATGGCGAGCATGTGGCAGATGCACCAACAGTTGACAGCTCAATTCGGCGACCGTCTTGGCTATTGCGTCTTTTGCTGCGAACCATAGCTGGCAAGAAAAACGGCGTCCTCGACGAGACGCCGTTTTCACACTTTTTTCACTACTTTGAAATATTCTTCAAGCGTCAAGCCGCGCTTTTTGATCACCGCGGCCGCCTTCCGCCCGACATAGCGGAGATGCCACGGCTCATACTTGTAGCCGGTCACCGCTTCCTTTCCTTTCGGGTAGCGGATGATGAATCCGTACTCGTGCGCATGAGCGGCTACCCATTGCCCTTCTTTTGTCGCCCCGAACGATTCGGTCAGCTGACAGCCGGCCGAGCGGCTGCTGATATCGACCGCCAGCCCTGTCTGATGCTCGCTCTGACCTGGATGAGCGACCGCTTGAACCGCTTTTTCCTTCCCTTTTTGCCGCACTTCTTCAGCAAAAATCACCTGCTGCCGCTCGTATGAACGATAAGCGGACACGGCCACCAGCTCAATGCCATCGCGGCGTGCGGCGGCAAACATCTCCTCAAGCGCCGCGGCCGCTTCGGCCCGCATATGCCGCTTTTCCGCGTTCGGGTCAGCACACAAAAACGGCACGCGCGGCACGACCAAGTCCGCCGGCTTATAGCCAGGCGGGAGCGACTGTTCTTTATTGACGAGCACCAAAATGTTGTCAGGGTTTTGAATCACTTTTTGTCCGTTTTGCACCTTGACGATGTTCCAATATTTCGCCTCAAGCTGCAAATCGGGATCGACGGGGCTCTCGCTTGTTTTCCCCTGTTGTTGATGATCGCTTGGGTGCACCGCGCTTTCCGGCGGCTGGCCGGACGGGCCGGCCGCACCGTTGCTGCCGCTCTCCCCTGTTTGGCAGCCGGCGAGCAGCAGGCACACCAACATCGCCGCTTGCCATCGCTGGTTCATGTTCCTTCTCCTTTTCTGTTTTCCCAGGCCCAAGCGCCCGGCATCCCAATCACGCGCCATTGCGGATCGCCGCTTCAAGCGCCACTTCAATCATCTCGTTAAACGTCATTTGCCGCTCCTCAGCCGTCGTTTCTTCTCCGGTGAGAATATGGTCGCTGACCGTCAGCACCGACAGCGCCCGGCAGCCGAATTTCGCCGCCAGCGTATAGAGCGCCGCCGTTTCCATCTCGACAGCCAATACACCGTAGCGCGCCCACGTTTCCCAATTCGGTTCATCATTGTAAAACATGTCGGCGGTGAACACATTGCCGACTTTTAGCGCCAGCCCTTTTTCCACACCTACTTCATACGCCGTCCGCAGCAGATGGAAATCGGCGGTTGGCGCATAATCGCGGCCGCGGAAAATGAGCCGGTTCATGTTGGAATCGGTCGACGCGCTCATCGCCAAAATGACGTCGCGGACGCGCACATCCGGCTGAATCGCTCCGCACGTTCCGACGCGGATGAGCGTCTTTACGCCGTAGCTTTGGATCAGTTCGTTCACATAAATCGAAATGGACGGCACGCCCATGCCGGTCCCTTGCACGGAAATGCGCTCCCCTTTATACGTCCCGGTAAATCCGAGCATGCCGCGCACTTCGTTGTAGCATACCGCTCCTTCCAGAAACGTTTCGGCAATGTATTTGGCGCGCAGCGGATCACCCGGCAGCAAAATGCGCTCCGCGATCTCCCCTGCCTTCGCTCCGATATGTACGCTCAATGGGATTCCTCCTTTGGTTTGAACGATCGTTGTCGGGCCATGCCCTCGTCTATCATATCATATGTTTGCGGAAAATGGCAGTCTTCCTTCGAGTAGCCGAGGCGGCGAACGGGCATACTATGTGTGCCTGCCCGAGGAGAAAGGAGGAAAAGACCGATGAAAAAGAAACTCGAACAAGCGGTGGAATACGCCAACAAAACCAATCCATCGTCCAAATCAAACAATCAGCCGTCCACATCGAAAAAGGAAAAGACCAAATTCTAACATCATTCCGAAAGAAGTCTCCCACTTCGAAACGTGAAGGTGCACGAGCACCCGTCCATGTGGGAGATGAATGTTGGCCGGCAATCGCCGTCGGATCGAATCACATGTTGTTCAAACGGGCACCTTCGAAACGAAGGGAAGCGGAAAGGGGTCTTGTGCATTGTCGTTTGGCACATATGCAAATCGCTGAAAGCTCCCCCTGTGCACTCGCGGAGGTGGGTGAGACATTTGCGGGGGAGCCGCTCTCTTACGATGTTTTGGATCGGCGATAATCGCCCCGATGGCGGCGCGCCAAATACCGCTCATTGATATACAGCACCTTTTTGTCTTTGCTGCGCGTATATTTTTTCTCGCGCTCGCGCCGCCTGGCGACAAGCCAACAGGAAAACAAATACAGTGGAAAGACGAGCTGCATCGCGCCGGCAAAGACATACCAAAAACCGTTGATATCGGCCAAATCGCGCAAGTACACGTCGATGCCGCTGAGCCGATAGTACATGTCAGCAACGATGGCAGCGATGATGACGACGTTGACCGCATGGAGAAGGGGCACGCTTCTCCAGCGGAACAAGAGTCGCTCAACTTGCCCTTTGACCCAAAGCAATGCCGCAATCGAGACAACGCACACAAGCAGCGACAGCGCCAGTGCGGCCATCGTTTCGCCCCCTTCCCTCTTTTCTCCTGCGCCCGCCGCATGATGCCGCCTGCAAACATTTTCCGTCGATGAACCGCCGTCAGACCGCATACACTAACGACGACGACGGTTCAAGGAGGGAAAACGATGGGCAAAAAACACCGCAACCGCATTAACGGGCAGAAAAAGAACAACCATATTCCAAAAGAAGCATTGATTGCTGAAGATGAGGCGCATGCCAAAGAATATTCCGCCGCCGGCGGCCGGAAAAACGGTCCGGGCCATCACGACAATCCAGAATCGTGACAAACCGCAGAAACCCTTGTGCGATACAAGGGTTTCTATCGCGGTTCCGACGGCTCAGATTCGTCCCAAGCAAGCGTGACGACTTTTGTATATTCCCCGCGTTCAATTTCCTCTTTTGTCGCTCTTTCATTCAGCTCCTCATCGTCGTCGATGCCCGGGGCCACCGTCGGCATGTCGCGCCGCCGTTCGTCATGTTCCATCAAGTCCGCCCCCTTTCCTTTCTTATCCGTTCCCGAAACAAGGGGGCTTTATTCATATTATATCATCTCTAGCTCTTGCTGGCGACTATATTTTTGAATATTCCGTCAACAGATGAGCTGACGTTCCACTTGTTTCCATCCGTCTGGACAAAGGCGATAGTACGTCTGTCCTTTCCGCCCTTCATCGATCAGCACAACGTCCCCAGTCCGCATAAATCGAGCTTGACAGTTTTTCGGCATCAGATCGGCGACATTAAACATCCGATACAACACCGCCAGCACTTCATCATGTCCGGCCGCCGTCACCGTCATGCGGCACACTTGCCGGTAGCCTTTCGTTTCCCCAAAGCGCGGTGTTTGAAAAACGACCGCCTCATATGCACGTTTTGTCATCCACATCCGTTTCCCCCATAAACGAACCATTGTTTTCCTCTCCCTTCTCCCAATAAATCGGCCCTCCGCGTCCCATACTATGGTTGATGTCGAATTCGATCGCGAATCGTCTTCGGAGCCGAGAAAAACGTGTATTGTACTTATTTGGTGATTTGGCGTGTCGATTCCTTCAGCAAACGAGCACTCCTTTTGTCGAAACGATCGCGGTCTTCTGGCAAAAGTCCACAAATGATGCAAAGGAGAGACAGCCTGATGCCGACTCGCCCGTTCGCTTGGCTGCGCCATCCGCTTCAGTATGCCTACCGCTCCTTTTTGTACCGCCATCCGGTCCGCCTCGCCGATGACGGCCTGCTTCGCCGGATGGCCGCCCGCACAACTGTCCCGACTGACGGACCGCTCAGCGCGGAAGAAAAGGGCATTGTTGCCGCCATTCGCCGGAAAACGGCGGAACATAACCGCAACAACGTGACGCGCACCGCCGCCTACTTAGCGTTTTTTGAGCGCCATCGGGAAATTCATTGGGCGTTTTTAGCCCATCTCGTCTCGCGCAACGGCGGTTGGAACATGACTGATTTGCGCGGCGGCCTTCTTCCGTTTTTGCTGCCGGAACAAATCATTGCACCCCTTTTTTTGTTTTTGGAGCGCGCCAATGCCCTCATTTTTCATGATGCCTATCCGCAGCTTCTGCTGTACGAAGAAAGCAAACGGAGGGAGACGCCGCTGTTTCATTTGTTGCCGGCGCTAGCGGTGTCTTCGTTTATGAAGCCGATGTGGGAACATTTTTGGGAAACGGGGAATGCCGCGCTTCTTACGGTTGCTCTGATCATCAACGAGCAGCAGTACATCCAGCTTCGCGTCATCGAACATCCGTTTTTCCGCACCCGCGTGCTGTCAAGCTGGCCGTTTATTGTCGAGCAATGGCTCGGGTTCAACGATGTGCTCATCCCATATGCCAAAGGCCGCCGCGTAGCGCTTGCCGGAACGACCGTGCGCGATTTCGCCGACGTCCACCACCGCATCCATATAGGCAAAACGCTGTACAGTCTGCTGCTGTTTGACGCCCGGCTGTTTCGCGGCGCCTGCCGCTTTGCCCGCTGCGTCCCCCACAGCGGCTCACGCGCCGACTTCTGGCCGCAATCGTTCACTGAAACGCCTGATGGGCGCCGCTTTTACAGCCCCCGCCTTGAGGAAGCTTGGCCGGATCTTGCGCACCCGTTCCACGATCATCGCGATTGGTTCACCGATGAGGCGATCATGCAGACGCTTGAAACGCTCCCGCTTCCGGCCTCGGGCGACATGACCAGCCGCTACGAGCGGCATTTGGCCATGATGAAAACAGCCGCCATCGCGGCGGCCAAATCAACTTCATCATAAAACGACGAGGACTACTCCCCATCGATGTCAATCTCTTCATCAATGATGCATTTTTCAAGCAAATAGTCAAACGTAATATCCGCGAGCTCCTCAAGCTCCTCTTGCGTTGGCACAAAGCCGCGGCGGATGAGTTCTTGGTAAAAAAACTCAGCGATTTCTTCCGTATCGATAATCACTTCAATTTCCTTCACCGCATCTCGCCCCCTTTGTAATGTTGTATGTCGCCGCCTTCCGTTTTATGTCAAAAATCATGTTGTACTATTTTTTCAGTCTCCCCCATACATATGTACCAACAAAACAAAAAACACGGAGGCGGACAAAATGGACAAATTCACTGCGATCGATAAAATGATGGAAACAGTTGTCAATGGATTGGGCGCGATCGTCATTTTCGCCGGCATTCCTTATTTTCTTTTTATTCTTTATCAATTTCTATCCTGGTGATCGGCGATTGTCCGCAAACGTTTTACAACTGTTTCCATCATCCGTTGGTACTGTTCATCGCCGAACCATTCATATAACGCTTTATAATCGTTGTACATGTCAAGGAGCTCGTCGACCGACGGCCCTTTCTCTCCGTTGTCGGCCGGCGGCAATAGAAGCGACGCTTTCACCGGCGCGGCGATGACAATATCTTGCACGAGCGTAATAGACGTCTCCTCTCCGTCGGCAAGCGGAATGATGTCTTCCAGATGGACTTCAATCTCCCAACCATCCATCAGCCGTTTCAATTCGTAAATCGTCTCTTCCCATCCTTCCCCGTAGTAGCGGTAAATTTCTGTCCGCACCCCGACAATTTTGAACAAATGGCCGCCATAATCGCGGACGCGGACAATTTCGCCGAGAAAAAATGGCAGCTCAATTTCAATCTCTTCCGCGATCCATAAATCACCCGCAAACTCAGACAATAAAATGAGCGCTTGCTCGGCAAACAAGCTATGGCCATGGTTGATTTCGTATAAAAACGTACCGTCAATCTGCTGAATATCGGTGATCGTTCCGACCGTTCCGTACAATGTATTGACGACGATGTCGCCGACGGAAAATTTCGGGCGTTTCGGCGCGCTCATTGGCCTCTCCCCCCTTTTGGAACAAATGGTTAGTATAGTATATGCATGCCAAGAAGGGTGGACACCTGCAACCGCGCGGAAAAAAGCTATTTGAAAGCGCTCCCAATTTATGAAATGGGAACGCTCCCTTAGTTATGCTTCATGCAAAAATTGCTCCCATAGCTCATCAAACACAACCATACTTTCCAAATAGTCACCGTTAAGCTCCAAATAGCCGCTCAGTTCTTCATAGTCCGTCGACCCTTTTGGAAAGCTGTGGTCTTCATACGCTCCGTTCGCAAACCGGACGACCGGATCTTCCTGGTGTCCATGGCGGAAGCGCAGCAAGTAACGGTAGAATGACTTTGCCATGTCCCCCATCCTCTTCCTTTCCTTTTGTTGCTATTATAATGAGCTTTTAGCTGTTTGTGAAGCCTTTTTTTCGCCGCTTGTATTCCCATCGTACGCGTCGGGTTGGCTTTTCATGCCAAAAAAGCGCGTCAAACGGCGCAATAGGGGTTCAATCCGCTTTTCTCGTCAGAGCATAGGCAGGCCAAGTCCACCGTCTTATCATGCGCTCCACTTCTCGCCAAGGCTTGCGATGCGCCATCGTGGCGTCCCATCTGAAACCGCATGGCGCCTCCCATGCCTCCCGCTTCGCTAGGTCTTGTCCTCGGTGAGCGCACATACAAAAAGCCGCCATCTTCCGGCGGCATCGTTCATGATACGACTCCGGCTTGCGGAGCCGGGGCAAATTCGATTTCAAACCCAAGATCCTCAAGCATTTGATAATCGGCTGACTTTTCTTGCCCGGCGGTCGTCAAATAGTCGCCGACAAAAATCGAGTTGGCGGCATACAGGCCAAGCGGCTGAAGTGAGCGCAAATTCACTTCTCGCCCGCCGGCGATGCGGATTTCTTTGGTTGGATTCATATAGCGAAAAAGGGCCAGCACCTTCAAACAGTAACGCGGGTTTAATTCGTTCGTGCCAGCCAGCAGCGTGCCGTCGATCGCATGCAAAAAGTTGACTGGAATGGAATCGGCGTCAAGCGCCCGCAAACTGCGCGCCATATCGACGACATCCTGCTTCGTTTCTTTCATGCCGATGATGACGCCGGAACAAGGCGAAAGACCAGCTTCTTTCACCGTTTCCACCGTCCGCACCCGGTCGTCGTATGTATGGGACGTCGTAATGTTCGGATGGTGCTGTTTTGACGTGTTAATGTTATGATTGTAGCGATCGACTCCCGCCTCTTTCAGCCGCGCCGCCTGCTCCGGCTTTAAGATCCCAAGGCAGGCGCACACTTTCAGCCCGAACCGCTCTTTAATTTCCTTGACCGCAGACACAACGGTGTCGATCTCTTTATCGCTCGGCCCGCGGCCGCTGGCGACGATGCAGTACGTCCCAATGCGCAAACGGTGTGCTTCTTCCGCGCCGCGCAACAACGTCTCTTTGTCGACCATTTTATACGTTTTCACCGGCGCCGTCGATACGGCGGACTGCGAACAGTAGCCGCAGTTTTCCGGACAGAGGCCGGATTTGGCGTTGATGATCATGTTCAGCTTCACTTTGTTTCCATAATAGGCGGAGCGAATCCGGTACGCCCCTTGCAGCAAAAGGAGCAACTCCTCGTCCGGACAATCCAATATCGCCAATGCTTCCTCATCGGTCAGCTCGTGGCCTCCCAACACTTGCTCGGCCAACACCAGCCAGTTTGCCATCTCTCCTCTCCCCTTTCCATATCATTACATTTATCGTAACGGACCAGCCGCATATTTGTCAACTATATTTTCATTTCAGTTTACTTTTTAATCCGTCCCCAGGCAGACAGCAAAAAAACAGGCCCCCGCTTGAAGGGGCCTGCCCTCGGTTCCTCACCTAATGCGTCAATTTCTCGACGATATCGCGGGCGATCCAGACGCCGCAGGCGCTCGCCTGCGCAAGGCCGCGCGTAATGCCGGCGCCGTCGCCGCCGACATACAACCCGGCGATTTCGGTTTCAAAGCGGTCGTTCAGAGTTTCGGACGTGCCGAATAAAACTTCGCTTCCACCCCATAAAAGAGCGTATGCTCAGAGGCAAGCCCCGGAGTAACATGGTTGAGCGCTTCCGTCATTTCGATCAAGCTTTTCATCGTGTTGTACGGCAAAACGAGGCCTAAATCGCCCGGCACCGCTTCTTTTAGCGTCGGTTCGATGAACCCTTCTTTGATTCGCTTTTCCGTCGATCGCCGTCCTTTTAAAATGTCGCCGTATTTTTGCACGATGATGCCGCCGTTCGACAAGGCGTTCGCCAGCCGGGAAATTTCATGGGCGTATTCGTTCGGCTTGTCAAACGGATCGGAAAACTTATGTGAAACAAGAAGGGCAAAGTTCGTGTTGTTGCTGCCGAGCTTTGGATCTTTGTACGCATGGCCGTTGGCGAGCATGATGCCGGAATGGTTTTCGACGACGACATGTCCGGACGGGTTGCTGCAAAACGTGCGCACTTGCGTCCCAACCGACGTGTTGAAAATGAATTTCCCTTCATACAGATGTTCGTTAATTTCTTGCATGACGATGTTCGATGTTTCCACGCGCACTCCGATGTCAACCTGATTGTTGATCATCCGCAAACGGCGCTTGCGCAAGATTTTGCTCAGCCAAACCGAGCCATCGCGCCCCGGAGCGATGACGACTTTTTCCGCTGTCAACGTTTCGCCGTTTTTCAGCACAACGCCTTTCACTCGATGGCCGCTCTCCGTCCGCTCGGTCACGATATCATCCACTTCCGTTGTAAAGCGCATCGCAATCCGCTCGCGCAAATATTCAAAAATGCTTTTCAAAATTTCCAAATTTTGCTCTGTACCCAAATGGCGGACGTACGCGCGCAATAGCTTCAGCCCGGCCGCATAGGCGCGCCGCTCGATCTCTTTCACTTTATCCGTCATCGGGTCGGTGATCGATGTCGTCGCTCCGTGCTTCAAGTTGATCTCATCGACATAGCGGATGAGCTCAAGTACGGTCGAAGCCGGCAAATAGTCGGTCATCCAGCCGCCGAATTCGCTCGTGATATTGAATTTGCCGTCCGAATACGCCCCCGCTCCGCCGAATCCATTCGTGATCGAACAGGCCGGCACGCAGCCGGCATAGTCTTTTTTGCCGGCCGGCGGCGGACACTTTTCAATTTTTTTTGCAAAATCGGACAATTGCGTTTATAGATATCGTGCCCTTTATCGATTAAGAGCACGTTCGCTCCAGGGAGTTTGAGCGTCAGTTCGTAGCAAGTGAAAATGCCGGCCGGCCCAGCGCCGACCACGATCACATCGTAATGATTGTTCATGATCCATCCCCCATTTCCCATGTTCCATTCGAAAGTATACGGAACATTTGGCAGTTCGTCAAGGAAAAACACGAACTTTCTTACCGAATATAACAAAAAACGTTCGATATAATAGAGAGTTGTATAAAGCCAAAAAAATTGGTATGGTGGTAGAGAATGAATAGCGGGGAGGGAAAGGGATGCGTTTTTTCGTGAAACATTTTCTAAACGGCATGCTGACGATCGTGCCAATTTTACTCGCCGTCTATGTGTGCTACAAAGTGTTCACCGTTTTGGATGGGCTGCTTGGCCAATACGTCCGTCCGTATTTGGATGGCCGCTACATTCCCGGCCTAGGCCTATTGGCGACTGTCGCGCTGATTACCGTCTGCGGTTGGCTGTCGACGCAATACGTAAGCGGCCGCCTCATTCGACTGATCGACCGGTTGCTTGAAAGCATTCCCTTGATGAAAACGGTTTATTCCGTCGCCAAAGATACAATCGCTTCCTTCGTCGGGGAAAAACGATCGTTTTTCGCAAGTTGTGCTCGTTACAATGCCAGAAAGCGGCTGGAAATGCCTCGGCTTCATGACGATGGAGGATGTCGGCGCTTGGCACGATCCTCTCGCCGACTACGTCGCCGTCTATATCCCGCAGGCGTTTCAAGTCGCCGGGCTCACCCTGCTCGTCCCGAAAGAGCAAGTGGAAGTCGTCGACATCTCGCCGGAAGAGGCGATGAAATTCATCCTCTCCGGCGGTGTGGCCGTCCGAAAGCAAAAGCGGCTGCCCCAATGACAGGGCAGCCGTTCGCATGGCCATCCAAAACGCGCCTGGCCGTCAAAAGTATCGCTTTTTCCAAAAGATGTACGCCGTCGCCGCTGACAGTGAACCGGCGAGCGCCATCGCGATCAAAAAGGCGTACGGAGAGTGTTGGTACGGAATCGGTACGTTCATGCCGTAGAAACTCGCCACCATCGTCGGCAGCGAAATGACGATCGTAATGGCCGTCAAAAACTTCATCACAATGTTTAAGTTGTTTGAGATGACCGAAGCGAACGCGTCCATCATGCCGCTTAAAATGCTGCTGTATACTTCGGCCATTTCAATCGCCTGCTTGTTTTCAATAATGACGTCCTGCAGCAAATCCTGGTCATCTTCGTACATGCGCAAATAATTGAGGCGCATGAGCCGCTCCATGACGATGTTGTTCGCCTTCAGCGACGTCATGAAATACACTAAGCTTTTTTCCATGCTGAGAAGCGAAAACAGCTCCTTGTTTTTCATCGATTGGTGCAATTCTTTTTCGATTTCGCTCGTCCGCCGATTGATTTGCTTCAAGTAGCGCAAATAATACGTTGAAATCATGTACAGCATTTGCAACGCAAACCGCGTCTTCATAAACGTGTAAAAGTTTTTGATTTTGTTTTTGGAGAATTCTTCGAAAATCGGATTCTCCTGCAAGCAAACCGTAATAAAACACGTGTTCGTAATGATCATGCCGATCGGAATCGTCTCGTAAATCGGGCCGTCCACTTCATCATGGGCGACAATCGGAATGTCGACGATAATGAGCACATGGTTGTCTTCCTTTTCGACGCGCGACCGCTCCTCGTCATCCAACGCGTCTTTGATCGAATCGATCGGAATGTCCAAATGGTGGGCGATGTAGCGAATTTCGTCTTCCGTCGGGGCAACGAGATTGATCCAGCAGCCATTTTCAATATGATCGATTTCGCGCATTTTGCCGCTGGCATCGGACAAATACATTTTCATCATCTGGCATCCTTCCTCCTTTTCACGCGAGGAAGGCGGCGCCTCTTCCTTTCCGTCCGGAGCCCGTTTTCGTATGATGAGCAGCCGGCAAGAAAAGGAACAGGCCGCGTTCCCCGCTATATTCCGGTTCCGGTTCGTTCGGGCTTGAACTACTCATATACGAAAACGCCACTCCTTTCGAAAAAGATGTCCCTCAAGTAATGATAGCGCGGACCGGCCCGTTTGTATAGTAGGTGCCATAAAAAAAAGCAGCCTACTGGCTACTTTATTCACAAAACAGCGCGATGTTCAACCATCGCCCGCTCGATTCGGCTTTTTTATTCGCTCGATGGCGTCGTGTTGAAAAAATCAGGCGCTTGTTTGCCCGTTTGCCGGCTGTCCGAGCGGCGCGGATGCTTTTCATTGCTTTTCCCCATCAGTCCGTCGGATTCGTAGCTGAGCGGAAACGTCCGCTTTTTGCCCACCGCCCTCACCCCCTTCGCTTTTACTGTTTGCCGCCAGCCAGCGTTTTACTCCAACCGATGAAAACAAGGACACCGTCACTTTATGGAAAGCGCTTTATCCTAAAATTGTCAGCTAATGTTCACAGTGTGAGTAAAATATTTGTGGGTGACATTCCGAAATGATCCCCGACGAGGGTTGCGAACTTTTGTTCGCGACGCTCGTCGGGGCCACCAAGCGAAGCGCGGTAGAAAAAAGCAAATGTCATGCAAAAAGGACTCTCTCCCTGCTATGATGGTGATTGTCAACATCAACCGAAAACAGGAGGGAGAGAGTCCATGAAACATCTTACCACAGAATGGCCTTTATTAAAAGAGCTGGAGGAACAATTAGTCAGAACTCTTCAAAAGGTGTTCGCTGTCTTGTTGGCGGCCCTTTTGGAGGAGATTGATCAACAACTGGCGGAAGCGCGGGACAAGCGCCGGTATCAGCTGAAAGACAAACGGCCGACTACGATCCAAACGCTGTTTGGAGAAGTGACGTTTCGACGGAACTACTACTATGACCGGCAAACGGGGAACTATACCTTCTTGCTGGATGCCGAATTAGGCTTTGATGGGGCCCGATCGATCAGTCCTTGCCTCGAGGAAACGGCGGTCGAGTTGGCCGTAGAGTGCTCTTCCTACCGCAAAGCGGCTCGCACACTCGAGTCGATCGTAGGGTATGCGGTCATGAGCCACGAGGCGATTCGCCAACTGGTGCTGGAGGCCCCTGTCTCGCTGCACCACCCTGTTTCCAAACGGCACGGCCGAGTGCTGTTTGTGGAGGCGGATGGGCTGTTCATTTCCCGCCAGGGGAAAGGGAAACGGGCGAAAGAAGAGAAAATCCTGGCGATTCACGAGGGATGGAAACGAAACGGTTCGCAGCTTGAGCTGGTAAACCGGCGCCACTACCTCCATGAAGGGGCGGGAGACGTGTGGGAACGGTTTGAAGAGTGGCTGATGAACGAATATGCCTATGATCCGTGCCGGGACCTTTTGATCATCAACGGCGACGCGGCGTCGTGGATCACGGCCTGCCGGGAGTATTTTGGGAAGCGGGCGTGCTTTCAGCTGGATCGATTTCATGTGGCGCGGGAGCTGCGTCAGTGTCTGTCCGGCCATCCGCGTTGGCGGGAGGTGCGGAAGAAGCTGGCGAAACAAGACGAAGAGGGGCTTCTGGTGGAGCTGAACAGCGCGGTCGGCACGTTGGAGGACGAAGCGAAAGAGAAGCAGATGGCTGCCATGATCCGCCGGATCGAGTCGATGCCGGGATGCATCCGGGACTATCGGGAGTGGCTGTCGGAGCAAGGGGTGGAGACGACCGGCATGCGTCCGATGGGCCACGCCGAGAGCGTGATGAGCCGGTTTGCGCATCGGGTGAAATCCCGCCGCAGCTGGAAAGACCAAGGGCTTCGGGCGTTTCTGAGGGCGATGGCGGCCCGAATCGACGGGATCGGGTGGAGAAAGGGACGGTGGGAGGAGCAAGAGCCCCAGTCGGCCGTCTCGGCCTCAACAAAGTCCAAGCGGATCGAACAGGCCAAACGGAAGGCCGGACGGTTATGGGCAGATGTGGTGCGTCAGAATCTACCGTGTCTGCAGCGGTCATCCGGGACGCCGATCCATCAAGCGTTGTCGGCGCTCCGGGATGGTGGTTGGGTGTAAAAAAATGGAATATCGTATCATCGCCTCAAGATGAGGGATGAGAGTCCGAAAGCGCTTACGATATTAATTCCTGAAAATGGTTCGCTAACTAGTGATTGACAACGCCCGTAGTGAACCGAAAAAATGTTCTCCACAAAGTCTTGACTGACTCATGTTCACACAATCGTTTTACCGGCGCCGTCCATTCACTTATAATAAACAAGTGAGGAGGGGAAGCCATGAACATCATGATTACAAAAAAAGCGTTTGATTGGTACAAGCGGGAGCTCGGGCTGAAGCCGGGCGATGCGATCCGCTTTTTTGCCCGCTACGGCGGGTGCAGCACCGTGCAAAAAGGGTTTTCGCTTGGCATGGCCAAAGACGAACTGGTCGACAAGCCGGCGGCGCAGACGACGGTTGATGGCATCACCTTTTTTATTGAAGAGAGCGACCAATGGTATTTCGATGGACGTGATTTGACTGTGGATTTGGACGAAAAAAGCGAGGAGCCGGTTTTTCTCGTCCATTGAATGTCCCGCGGCGATTGAAAAAGCTAGCCTTGGCGCTCGCTTTTTCGAATAATGGCGATCGTGCAGCGGGAGATGCAGACGAGCTCCCCTTGTTCGTCCGTAATGCGCACATCCCACACCATCGTCGTCCGGCCGCGGTGCAACACCGTCCCTGTCGCCGTCACCGTCCCGCGGCGAACGGCGCGGACGTGATTGGCGTTGATTTCCAATCCAACGACGTTTTCCGTGTTGGGGTCCACAAGCGCGTACGCGCCGATGCTGGCGACCGTCTCCGCTAAGGCGACTGAGGCGCCGCCATGCAGCAGCCCAGCCGGCTGGTGCGTGCGCCAGTCGACCGGCATCGTCGCGACGACGCGGCCTTCGCCAATCTCAACAATTTCGATGCCGAGCGTATCGATCAACGTATGTTTCGACATTTCCTTCACAACGGCCAAATCGATCATCATTCCTTCTTCCCCCGTTTCGTGAATCGTTCCAGTTCAAACAGCCGTCCTTCCTGCTGCAAAATGCGCGTTTGCGTCTCACCGAGCAAATCGAAATGCGGAAACTCACCGCGCCGGTCGATCCACTCTTCCTTCAGCCCGTACTGCCGCCCCCAAGCGGCGAGTTTTTCGACATCGGCGCAGCCGACTTTCGTCACTGTCGTGCAATGCGGAAACCGTTCGTCGTACCAATAGTGGGTCAAAAAGGCGATTTCACCGCGCTTCACTTTCTCTTTCCATGCCGCGAGCTCATGTCGGCGGATGCCAAACGCCATCGCACCGCTCCCCTTTACCGCTTCGCCCGCTCATATGCTTCATGCCAGTCAGGAAAATATTTGCGGATCACGATCGGCCGAAACGTATCGCGCTTGACGCAAACATGCTGCGACTTTCCGGTCACCGCCACCTCGCCGTCCGGGGCGAGAATCTCGTAGCCGTATGTCACGCGGATGCCGTCATAGGCGTCAATCCATGTGCGGACAGTCGCGGTTTCCCCATAACGAAGCGGCTTTTTGTACGACACTTGCAAATCGACAACAGGCGAAATGATGCCTTCTTTCTCCATGTCAGCATAATGAAAGCCAAGCTGTTTGATCAATTCCGTGCGCCCGACTTCCATCCAAACTAAATAGTTCGCGTGGTAGACGACGCCCATTTGGTCTGTTTCCGCATAACGCACTTCAATTTGTTTTTCTGCCACTTTCACGTTCGTTCTCCCTCCATTTTTTACCGGGCCTCCTCTTCTATGTTACCATTCGCCCGTCGGCTCGCTCAAGCGGTAGACAAAAAAACGAAGCCGCCCCCCCGCATGAGGGCTGCTTCGTTTACTGGTAGCCGTGCTCCCGTGCAGCGGCTTCGTCTTTAATTTCCGCGCGCATGGCCGCGATCGCTTCTTCGCGGCGGCGGTTTTTCGCCCGGATCTTCTCCTGCTCCTCCGGCGACGCAAACTGCATCGTTTCTTCGGCTTTTTCTATGTTCTCAATGGTGTTTTGCACCATTTCTTGCAGCTTTTCCACATTGTCGCTGCGGTCATCCGGTTTCGGACGCGGCATGAATGCTTCCTCCTTTGCGCGAGTTTCCGGCTATTCGCCCTTCGTTTGGATGACTTGGGCGTGCTGGCCGGACTGGTCTTGCATTTGTTTGCCCTTGTTTCCTCCTGCGGCGCGAGGCTGTGTGCCGATATGGTTTGGCACGAAATGTTTGCGGCTTCCTTTCGGATTGCTCATTGTCTTCGCCTCCTCGCCATCTAGTCTGTCCGCCCGGAGAACCGCTATGCATGGGTCATTCTGCTTTTTTGAGCATCCGCTCTTCCAGCTTTTTCTCGATTTTTTCGAGCGCTTCCCGATCGTTCAACAATTGCCGTTTGTTCTCGCTGATCAGTTCTTGGAGAGTCATTTTGCGGGATCGTCTCATCGCTTCAACCTCCCCTCACTTTTATTGTAATCTTATTCATGCCCAAAAAAGATAAAAATTATGACAACTTTTTGAAAAATAACGAACCACGAAGAAAGCGCCTTTCGCTGCAGCCATCTGCTCAACGAAAAAGCGCTGTTTCCTGCTCGAGCCGCTTCGCCGTCACCGGGCCGACAATTTTTCGCCGAATGACGCCGTTTGGATCGATAATATACGTCGTTGGAATCGTTTGGATTCGATATTGACGAAGCGCTTCGCCGCGCACATCGAGGCCGACTGGAAACATGAGCCTGTTCGCTTTCGCAAACCGCTCAGCGTTGTCCAACGTATCTTGCGTCGTCAAATGAACGGCAAGGAGCGCAACTTCGCGGCCATACCGCTCGTAAAACTTGGCAAGCTCCGGCATTTCCTTTTTGCACGGCGGGCACCACGACGTCCAAAAGTTGAGGACGACCGCTTTGCCGCGCAGCGCCGACAACTTAACCGACTGGCCCCCAAGCGCCGGCAAGGTCAAGTCGGGAGCCGTCTGACCCACTTCCGGACCGGCTCCGTTTGCTTCATTCGGTTTGTCAGCTGCCATCACATTCCAAAGGCCATAGCCGGCGACAGCCAAGAACAAAAGAATGACTAGCCATTTCCGCACGTTGTCCCCTCCCTACCGGCGCCTCCCGCCGCTCTGTCCACGATTATAGCACATACGTTTGCCATTTGCCAACCATCGTGCTTAAAACGAAAAAACGAGGGGCGCGCCCTCATCATGATCGGATGTTTTTATGATCGTTTTTCATTTTCTCCGCTTCGACTTCTGCGTACGAAGCGAATTCGCTCCTCCATTCGTTAAAGCCGTTTTTCTTCTTCGCGTTGTTGTTTCGTTGGGCATTGGCATTGCCAAGTTTTGTCCGGCCCATGCGTCTCCTCCTCTGCTTCCGTCGGTTCACCTATAGTATCCGCCGGCGGCCAAAAAACTATGCATACAGCGGCTTCAACCGACGGCCGAAACAATGGAAGAAAAGCGAAACAAACACTAGGTGAAAATCGTTGAAAATCAACAACGCTTCGACCTCATGCGGACCGAAAAAAGAAAACGAAAAGGAAACAACGGTTCCATCCGACAACACCGAGGCGTCGAATGATGTTTCAGCCCGAATCGGAGAAAACTAAGCATCGGATGACGGGTCACCCGTTTCAATCGGGTGGTCCGGATAGGAAATCCAGTCGCTGAAACTGCCGACGTACAGCCGAACGTTGTGATAACCAGCTTCGTGGAGCGCCAACACGTTCGGGCAGGCGGTGACGCCGGAACCACAGTAAACGATCAACGGCTGCCCACGGTCAAAATCGGCAAACCGAGCCGCCTGCTCGACAGCGCTTTTCCAGTAGCCGCCTTCCGTCATTCCGTCTTTCCAAAACCGGTGCACCGCTCCTGGGATGCGGCCGGCTCGGCGGTCGATCGGTTCTTCCAGGCCGGCATATCGCTTCCATTCACGCGAATCAATGAGCACAGCCGAGCGATCGCGGACGGCGGCGCGCACATCCTCAACCGTCGCCAGCCATGACCGATCCGGACGCGGCCGAAACGGGCGGGACGCCACAGCAGGGACGACGTTCGTCACCGGATGCCCTTTCTTCTTCCATTCACGATAATTGCCGTCCAATACGTATGCGTGGGCATGGCCGAAATAGCGAAGCAGCCACCAGCAACGCGCCGCCATCGCCCCGTCTTGGTCGTCGTAAGCGACAACGGTCACCGTTTCATCGATGCCGACCCGGCCAAACACGTCCGCCGCTTGCTCGGCCGACGGAAGCGGGTGGCGGCCGCCGTGCTCTCCGACTGGGCCCGACAAGTCGCGTTCCAAGTCCATATACACGGCACCGGGAATATGATCTTCCTGGTAAACGGCCGCTCCTTTCGCAGGATCGCCAAGCCAAAACCGACAATCAAGAATGCGCGTGTTTTCGTCGTGCAAATGGCGAAGGAGCCATTCATGGGAAACAAGCGACGCCATATGTCCTCCCCCTTTTTGTTTTTGCTGACGCCAAACGTTGTTTCTTGATCGGAACGGAAAGCAGCCAATCATCAACAGGACGCCGGCGGCGCCGACACGCTCAGCCAGCGCTCGCCATCGTCACGATCGCTCTTTCCCTTCAAGCCGGTTCACGTACTCGCGCACCATCTCCGGCGTCACGCACCGGCGCGCCGGCACGAGGCCGCTTTTGGCCAGTTCGTTCATCCGCTTCGTCACTTCATTGATCCCATCAACCGTAAACGGCTCGCCGCGGCGGCACCGCTCGACCGCTTCGTCGATGAGCCGCTCGCGCTCGGCGTCGAGCATAGCAAATTGCTTCAAGATGGTATGCTGTTTTTGCACATGGGCAGTGATCGCGTGATGCACTTCGCTCAATGGTCCTCGTCCTTTCCTGCTTCTTTTTCCATCAAACGCCGGACGTTCGGTTTCGGCGTCCAACAGTTGAACCGATAGTTCGGTTTCGTCGCATAGCCGAGCCGGCGGCAATACGTGTACAGCCCGTCGGCTCGCTTTTCTATACGGTAGTGGATGCATGTAGCGCAAGCGTGAAACCGGTTCATCAACGCGCCTCCCCGCCGCGGCCCGAAAGAAGGCCGCGAAGCGCCGCTTCGATGCGGGCGAGCGCCTCATGATCCGCCGTTGCGGAGAGCACGGCAAGCAAGCCCTCCATATAGCTGTCGACTTGTTCCGCGAGAGCGGCCGAAAGTGCGGCGACGGCAGCCTTGTATTGTTCTGCATACGTCGCCACAAGCCGCTCTTTTTGCTCAGCCAAATAGGCGTCGATCGGCTCGACAAGCGCCGCCTCAATTTCCTCTTTCATCCGCCGCTTTTCGTCGCGCTCAAAAAATGATTTGGCGTTTTTATACAGCGAAAGCGCCTTGGTAAACCGCACCCGGTCTACATCCCCAAGGGCGTTGGCAAACTCCGGCGCCGAAAAGGCAAACGGCTCAGGCGGCGTGAGCGCGAGCGCATCATCGAAACGACGAAGCTCATGGAATAGGCGCGAGAACTGCTCGGCCAGCTGCTTGTGCAAAAACGACTCAACACGCAAGCTCGTCGCCCGCAACTCTTGGGCCAAATCAAAGCCAACCGATGCGAGCAACTCGTCGAGGCAACGCTCAAGCGCCCGACGCGCCGGGCCTTGGTCGTCGCGGAGCACCGCCGGGTTGAACGCCTCCTTAAACACATCGTTGAGGCGGAAAAAGACGCGCTGCTTGACGTAATAGAGCAATTCGTCGACTTCCTGGCAAAGCGCCTGCCGGCCGTAGGCATCATCAATGCCAGCAAGCACGGCGTGCATCTTCGTTTTCACCGCCTCAAGCGCCTGCCGTTTCTCCGCTTTTTCCGCTTCGCTTTGCCCGGCGGCGCGCGCGAATTCCTCTGCCGTCCGCCGCGCCCGCTCAAGCTCGGCATATGCGCTCTCGACGGCGACTTCCGCCAGTTCTTCCGTTAAGAAGCGGAAGAAGTCGGTTTCAAAGGCAGACAAGCCGGAGTCCGCCAAGACGCCGCGCGGACCGGGCTCGGCCCCCGTTTTTTCCGCCAGCGCCAAGCGGCTTGAGAGCGCATAAAGGCGCGGAAAGCGGATGCCGAAGCGGGCGAGCTCTCCGTTCATATAGGAAATGACGGCCTCAAGCTCCTCTTTCGACTGGGCCAAATCAGCCGCATTGATGACGAAAAACATTTTATCAAGCGCAAACGTGTCTTTCACGCGCCCAAGCTGAAGCAAAAACTCGCGGTCTGCTTTCGAGAACGCATGGTTATAATACGTCACAAACAACAACGCATCAGCATGCTTCATGTAATGAAACGCCACTCCCGTATGGCGGGCGTTAAGTGAATCCACCCCCGGGGTATCCACAAGCGTCACCCCTTGGCGGGTGAGCGGACAGTCGGCGTACAACACGACCTCATCTAAGAAACATGACACCGCTTCGTCAGCGACATACGTCTCGAGTTCTTCCCAACCGATGGAGACGATCTCCCCGAATCGACCGTTCATCCGCTCATAGCCGGCCGCGGCAGCTGCCAAAAAAGCCACATGCGGCTTTTGCGCCGGATGTTCGGCTCCCGATTCGGCCAGGCGGGCGCAAAGGCGGAGCGCTTCATCCCATGTATCCGCCTCATGGCCGCACTGCCGAAGCGACGATTGCACATCCGCCCAAATTTTCGGTTCGCTTTTCACCTTGACCACCGCCGTGCCGTGCGGATGCTTGTGATCAGGCGGGGCGATTTTGCTGATGGCGGCGGTTGTCGGGTTGGGCGACGATGGCAGAAGCGGGGCGCCGAGCAAGGCGTTCGCCAGCGACGATTTGCCGGCGCTGAAGGCGCCAAACAAGGCGACGGTAAACGATCGCTCGCGAAGCCGACGCGCCTTGTCGCGCAACGGTCCAGCGAAGCGGCCAAGCATTTCGGACCGTTCAAGCCAAGCCGCCGCCGCCTCAAGCCGATCGGCCGCCTCTTCGCTCCGCTGTTTTCCGCCGCTTGAAAGCGTCCGAGCTTCGTCCGCTCTTTCGCTCACTCCGAGGCCGGCCGCTTCCTGACCAAGCGCTTGCTCTTTGACGGAAAGACTGCTTGTTTCCGCTGGCTTGGATGCTGCTTGCGGTTTTGCCGCCTCGGCATGACGCGCTTTCCGGAAGACCGGCGGCGCCGTCAACGCGGCGAGACGGTTTTCATCAAGCGATGCAGACTCGCATGGAGCAGCGATCAGCTGCTCGAACGCACGCCGGCGCTCGTCCCGCTCGGCTCTGAGGCGGGCGAGGCGGGCGGCGAGCTCCACTTTTTCGCGCGCCGCCGAAAGCTGTCCGTTCAATGTTTCTGTTTGGGCGGCCGCCCGTTTGGCGATTTGTTCCTTCAGTTCGGCAAACAAGGCGAGCGCCGAGTCACGGTAGCGTTTTTTCAGCGCCGCCGCCACCTCATCCGTATAATTTAATAGCGCGGCGCCGCTTGATTCCGCCCCTTGTTTGACGAGGCCGGCAAGCATCGTCTCATCCCACTCCGCCGTCCATTGCTGGCACTCGCTGAGCCAAGCGTCATCAGCATGCCATTCTTTCCCAAACTGAACAAGGAGCTGGCGGACGTGCCATTCAATTTGCGCCGCCGCTTGCGCTTTGACGCTTTCATAAAACACCTCAAGCCGCCGCTTGCGCTCTTGCTCCGTTTTTGTCTTCGCGAACAACAAGCCCACTTTGAAATTCGGCTGCATCGCCTGCAAGTACGCCTCAGCCCGCTCCCTCGTCTCAAACGGCATCACGTACGCGTTTTGCAACACGCGCTCAAGCTCCGAACGGAACGCCTCCTCCGCCCGCGACGGCGCTGTTTGCCAATCGGCAAGCTCCGCCTCAAGGCGATCGAGCTCCGCGATGGCAGCCCCCTCGTCATCGGCGCCGCCAAGCGCCTCGAGGCGCGCCTCAATTTTTTGCTCAAGCGGCTCGTGCCGCGCGCGGAGATGCTCAAGATGGCAGTCGGCGATCCGTTTTAACGCCGACTCGGCGCCGCGGACGAGCCATTCCTCCTTGTCGGCAAACAACCGGCGCAAACAAGCGACAAGCTCATGCCATTCGTTGTGCGGATGTGACGGGTCTTTCAGCGACAAGAAAAACAAACGGGCCGCCTCAACCCCCCAACGCCGGAACGCCTCGGCGGCCGAGGCGCGAAATTCAGCGAACGGCAACTCGTCGTCGCAATGTTTATCGATTTGGTTGATGATCAAATAAACGGTCTTTCCTTCATCTGTTAATTGTTTTGTAAATTGGAAGTTTAATTCCGCCTGCACATGGTTATAATCCATGACGTAAAAGACGACATCCGCCAAATGAAGCGCTGACTCCGTCGCCAGGCGGTGGGCGTCATCGGTCGAATCGATGCCCGGCGTATCGAGGATCGCGACCCCCGGCGGGATGGCGTCCGTCGTTCGGCTGATTTCAATCCATTCGATCGTCTCCCCGTCCCGGCATTGGGCGCGAATCAAGTCCGGGTCGTACGGCGGTTCATACTCGACCGGCTCATCGCGGTGGAAAAAGACGCGCACATAGTCCGGACCGGCTTTCACCTTGACGAGATTGGCGCTCGTCGGAATCGGGCTGGACGGCAGCATCGGCTCGCCGAGCAACGCGTTGATCAAACTCGATTTGCCGGCGGAAAAATGGCCGCAAAATGCGACAATGAGCTCACCGGATGCCGCTTTTTCGATGAGCTGCTTCACTTTGTCCGCATGCTCCTGGTCATCCGCGGACTGAAGCTGATCGTGCATGTCGATCATTTTCGAAAGCCACAGCCGCAATGACGGCCGCTCAATCGCAATATGCCCCATGACCAAAACCCCTTTGTTTCCGTCAATGTCATTTACATTCATTTTACTGCATTTCGCCCCGTTTCCCAATAGAAAAAAAGAAAAATCCCGCCGTAACCCGACAGGATGACATAGAGAAAGAGGCAACGCCCTGCCGCCGCCCGCAGGCGAACGGCGAACAGATGCCATCATAGACGGCTCAAGGGCTGTTTTTCATTTGTCCGCTGCTTTCAGCTTGCCGCATCTTGCGGATGGCAGCCTCCCCCCTTAACCGGGGCAAAAAACGCGGCCGCTCCCGAAACGCCTCCCGGTAGTCGGTGAGCGCCACCAGCGCTCTTTCCTCAACCGCGATGCGAATCGACAGCAAAAATGCGTTCAAAAGTGAAAAGACAAGCGCGGTGATCGGTGCTTGAAACAAAAGCGGCAACAGCGCGATCTCTAAGGCGACAACCACATAGTTCGGGTGGCGAAGCCATCGGTACGGCCCTTTTTTCACTACTTGGCCGTTTGGCACGATCAAAATTTTCGTATTCCAAAAACGGCCGAGCGACCCAATTGTCCATACGCGCAGCCCTTGCACGACAAGAAAAAGCGGAAACAAAAGCGGCCAGCGGCGCGACGGGCGCGCGCCTTTTCGAAGCGCCTCAACAGCCAACGACAAAAAGAAACCGACATGCATCAATACGATCAACGGGTAATGGCGAGCGCCGAACTCCCACGCCCCGAGCGCTTTCACATACTGTTCGTTCCGTTTTGCAAGCCGAAGCTCAATGACGCGCATGCCGGCAACCGCCAAAAACACGAACCAAAACCGCACGATCATCCCCCCCATTGAAGCAGCACCATTTCCGCACTAAAGCCCGGGCCGAGAGCGATAAGCAGGCCGTTCCCGGGCGAAAGCGGCTGCCGCATCATCTGTTCGAGCACAAAATACACGGTGGCCGACGACATGTTGCCGTAGCGGGCGAGCACGTCTCTAGCGGCTTTTGTCTGTTCCGGACCGAATCCGAACGCCTCCTCGTACGCTTCAATGACTTTCCTCCCGCCCGGGTGGGCGATGAAATAATGAATATCCCCAAGTCCTAACCCATGTTCCTGCAAAAACGACTCGACTTGCGGGCGCAGCCAAGAGCGAACGATCGCCGGGATGTCTTTTGAAAAGATGACAAACAAACCTTCGTCACGAACATCCCAGCCCATCACGTCTTCCGAGCCGGGCATGAGCACCGAGCGGGCGGCGATGACACGCGGCGCGCCAGCTGTCGGCGCCGCTCCGTCGCCGGCCACAAGCAAGCACGCCACGCCGTCGGAAAAAAGCGACGTACCGATCACATTGCTTTTGGACCAATCATTGAGTTGAAACGTCAAACTGCAAAACTCAACGGCGATCACAAGCGCCTTGGCATTCGGAAACGCCCGGCAATAGTCGGCTGCCCGGGCGAGCCCAGCCGCCCCTCCCGCACAACCGAGCCCCCAAATCGGCACTCTTACGGCATGAGGGGAGAACGGCAATACGTTCATCAGCCGCGCCTCGATGCTCGGCGTCGACAGCCCTGTCGTTGAGATGTAAAACAGCGCATCGATCTCCTCATGCAAAACAGGGACGGACGAAGCCTTGCGCAAACAGTCATTGACCGCCTCTCGGCTGTAGCGGACGGCACGGTCGATGTACACCCGATTTTTTTCACCGAAACCGCGCGGCGCGCTGTACCAGGCAAGCGGTTGGACAAACGTGCGCGTATGAATGCCGCTGTTGTCAAACGCCTGCAGCAGCCGCTCCGCACGCGCCATTCGACCGGCGAACAGCCTGGCGACATGCTGCTTCACCTCGTTTTGGGAGGCTGTATACGGCATCCTTGCTGTGCCGACGGATAAAAGAACCGGCATACAAACACCTCGGTCTGTTCCTCTTTATTCTATTAGGATGCGCAACAAGCCAAACTATATGCAATGGAAAATATGTTTGTACACCCGTTTTTTCAGGAACAGCGGATGGATCTCTATATAGATGCAATTTGAAGCTTTACCATTTGCAACTTTTACCCAGTATTTGATCGACTGTCGGGCGACCGAACAACGCCGCTTCCAGACCCATATATGGGTCTGTGAAGCAGGCGGTTGTTCGGTCCTCCGTCACGCCTTGGCGTGACAGAGAAGCCTGTGGCTTTCCTCCGACAGTCGAAAAGAGGCCAACCGCTTTTCCGTCAAGGATATGTTAAACTTCTTCGTTGCATCTATATTAGTTTTCGCAGCCAAAAAAAGTTGCTGCAATCAAAAAACAGGCGCGGACAAAACCGGCCTGTTTTGGAAGAAACATGATCATCAGCGAGGATGTACAATAGGAGAGGTTCGTTATTTATCTCGCTTTTAGCGCGCGGATTTCACTTTCATGCTCGAGCAAGTGCAAAGCGAGGGATTGAAGTACGAGCTCTTGCCGCGCTTGTCCGGCAATGACTTCATTGACTTTTTGTTGCATTTCTGTGAGGGTTTGTTTCATCGCCGAAATTTCATGGAGCGTTTCTAACGTTTCCACGACAGCTTGCCGAATAAACGGCAATTCGGCAACGTCCTCTTTCGTCGCCATCGTTTGTTCCATGCGCCCAATCCGGCTGTCGAGCGCCGCAATGTCGTCTCTGTTGGCCGCCACGGTCTCTTCGAGCTGCCCGATGCGCTCATCCAGCACTGCGACATCCTCTTTCGTTGCCATCGTCCGCTCGATGGTTCCGATGCGCCCATCCAGCGATGCGACGTCTTCTCTCGTCGCTGCCACGGTCTCTTCGAGTTGCCCGACGCGTCCGTTTAACCGCGCAACATCCTCTTTCGTCGCGCTCACCGTTTGTTCAAGCCGATCGATGCGATCATTCATCCGGACAACGTCTTCTCTCGTCGCTGCCACGGTCTCTTCGAGTTGCCCGACGCGTCCGTTTAACCGCGCAACATCCTCTTTCGTCGCGCTCACCGTTTGCTCAAGCCGATCGATGCGATCATTCACCCGTACAACATCCTGTTTGGTCGCCATCTGATTCCGTATTTGCCGCAGCTCATCGAAAAGGCGCTCCACCCATTCATCCATTGTTTCACCCCCTTTCCTATTCGCTTTCCATTATACCATCATCCCTCCACCAGTTTCTATCATTTTCTCTGTCAATCGACACGCCAATAAAAAAGCCACCCCCATTTCCCGAGCAGTGGCCGGAAAACGAAGATGGCTATAAAAGCGATCAACACCATTATGAAATTTTTTGTTCCTGCAGCGGCAGGGCAACTGATTTTCTCGCTTTGCCTAGATGGAAGACGGCGTTTAAGATAATGGCGGTCATGCTGCCGGCGACGATGCCGCTGTCGGTTAAAATGCGCAAGCCGGTCGGCAGCTCGGCAAACAAGTTCGGCACCGCCGTCACCCCAAGCCCCACGCCGACCGAACAGGCGATGATCAGCAAATTTTCTTGCACAGTTAGGTCAACTTGGCCTAACATTTTCACACCGTAGGCAATGACCATGCCAAACATCGCGAGCATCGCCCCGCCTAAAACTGGAGCTGGTATGATCGCCGCCACCGCGGCGATTTTCGGCACGAACCCAAGCAAGACAAGAAACGCAGCAGCAGCGTAAATGACGCTGCGCGTTTTCACGCCCGACAATTGGACAAGGCCGACGTTCTGCGAGTACGTCGTGTACGGAAACGCGTTCAACAGCCCGCCGATGATGATGGCCAATCCCTCGGCGCGGTAGCCGCCCGCCAAATCCTCATCCGTCAGCCGGCGGCGGCAAATGTCGGATAAAGCGAAGTAGACGCCGGTCGATTCAACAAGGCTGACGATCGCGACGAGCACCATTGTTAAAACAGCGGGGCCATGAAACGACGGAGCGCCGAAGTAAAACGGCTGCGGCCAATGAACCCACGATGCCTCAGCGACCGCTGTCCAGTCCACTTTCCCCATCGTGGCCGCTGCCGCCGTGCCAGCTGCCATGCCGAGCAAAATGGCAATGGAGCGAATGAACCCTTTGAAGCAACGGTACAACACGATAATGAGCGCAAGCACGCCAAACGACAACGCCAAGTTAGCCGGATCACCAAAGTCCTTCGCCCCTTGTCCGCCGGCCATATTGTTCACCGTTGCCGGGATGAGCGTCAAGCCAATGACGGTCACAACCGAACCGGTGACAACTGGCGGAAACAACGTCCGCAACTTGCCGAAATACGGACTGATGAGCACCACAACCGCTCCGGCGCAGAGGATCGCCCCATACACCGCCGGCATCCCGTACTGTCCGCCAATAGCGATCATCGGCCCGACCGCCGTAAATGTGCAGCCAAGCATAACCGGCAAGCCGATGCCAAACCACTTGTTTTTCCACGCTTGCAAAAACGTCGCAATGCCGCACGTCAATAAGTCAATGGCCACTAAATACGTCAGCTGCTCGCTCGTTAAATGCAGCGCCCCGCCGACGATGAGCGGAACGACGATCGCCCCGGCGTACATGGCCAATACATGTTGGATGCCGAGCGATCCGACTTGCCACCATTTCATCTTCATCGACTCATCACCTCGTCAGCAAATTGAATGGCGCCACCATCAAGCGATGCGATGCGGGCGAGCGACACAACGCGGAAGCCGCGCGAACGAAGCAGCCGGCCGCCGTCTTGAAACGCTTTTTCAATGACAATGCCGATGCCAACCATATCAGCCCCCGCTTGCTCGATGATCTCCACCATTCCGAGCGCCGCTTGGCCGTTGGCTAAAAAATCATCAATGATCAGCACCCGGTCGCCGCGGCCAAGCAGCGAGCGAGAAACGATGATTTCATTCGCCTCTTGCTTTGTAAAGGAGTATACTTCCGTGCGGTACACGTCGCCGGTCATCGTCAACGGCCGCCGCTTGCGGGCAACGACAAGCGGAATGCCGAGTTCATAGGCGGCCATAAGCGCCGGGCTGATGCCGGACGACTCGAGCGTCAACACTTTCGTCGGCCGCTCGTCACGAAACCGGACAGCAAACGCCTCGCCAATCCGCTTCATCAGCTGAGGATCCACTTGATGGTTTAAAAACCGGTCGACTTTCAGCACCCCGTCCGCCGCGACCTCCCCTTCAGCGGCGATTTTCTCAAGCAACTCACGCATATTTGGTTCCCCCCAATAAAAAAAGCTTAAAAAACACCGGCCTCACTCATTCCATGAGTCAGGCAATGTCTTTTAAGCCAAGGCAAAAGAAAGGCGCAAAACATCCATTGCCGCCTTCCCTTGACATTGCCACTCATAGTCAGCCGATTTACGGTCGGCTGGTAGAGACTCGCAAGCCATATTCTTGCGATTATATGAGTGAGTCAGCGCGATTCAGTTATTAGCAGTATACCATGAGGGGGCGTGTTTGAAAAGCGGGTTTTCAAAAAAAACACGAACATTAAACAAAAAAACTTTCAATCATTCGTTTATTTCGATATTCGCCTTGACAGAAGCCGTTGCTTTAACGGGTGGCAAACAGCGTCTTTATGATAGGCTTAATCTCTTTGCTGCATCGCATTGCCTGTTCAATCGCCGGCGCTTTACATGCCAGCAAAAAGAACATTGGCGGGCTCTGCTGCCGCGAGAGAAAATGACGTCTTCATCATTTTTTCACAAACGTCACCATTTGTTCACACTTCCAGCATCGTTTTTGTGAGAAAAGTCACTGTTGCCCCAGTTTTGTACAGTTATGATAGTGTCAAAGCAGGGAAATTGGCCGTTTGGCGCACCTGCCGAATTGCTGTTATGGGGGATGAATCCAACAAAGAGGAGGGATACGGCATGGCAAAACTGATCACAGCGGCCCGGCAAACGAAAAAGGAAAAAGAGCCGGCGCTCAAAGGCACGCTGGCCTCTGTGTTTCTGCTCGGCTTTTTCGTCATTTTTTCTTGGGTCAGCGTCTACTTTTTATTTTTGCACCGCCTGTAAGCGGCAAAGGAGGGAATCGGTATGCACATCCATAAGTATGAAAAAATTTGGCTTGCGTTTGGCATCGGCTGTTTGATCGTTTTTTTGACGGTCGTCGGCGTAAGTGCATTCGCCGCCGGACAGCAGCCGCCGAGCTGCCTGACAACGATCGATCCAGAAAAAGTCGATTCGACCCCGCCGTTTGATCATCCGGGGCTCGTCAAAAAAGGAGACAAGGAATACGAGTTGAACATCGTCGTCGCCGCGTTTTCTTTTACACCGAATGCGATCGAAATTCCAAAAGGAGCGAAAGTGACGATCAACGTCACTTCGAAAGACGTCATCCACGGATTTGAAATCCCGGGAACGAACGTGAACATGATGGTCGAACCCGGTTATGTGAACAGCTTAACAACCACGTTTGACAAACCGGGCGAATATACGATTCTTTGCAACGAATATTGCGGCGCCGGCCACCATATGATGACGGCGCGCATAAAGGTGGTGGAGTAATATGGCACAACCGTTGGAAAAAGTCGATCGCCGCGATGCGAAACTGGCGCTTGCCCATTTGTTCGTCGCCTTTACCGCCCTCGCGCTCGGGGGGTTCGCCGGCCTATTGCAAACATTAGTCCGTTCCGGCAAGTTTGAGCTCCCGGCTGGGATCAGCTATTACACGATTTTGACGACGCACGGCGTCTTGCTTGGACTCGTGCTGACGACGTTTTTCATTATCGGCTTTCAGTTCGCCGCGGTCAGCCGTACAACCGGGGCGCTCTCAGACGGTTCGCGCCGGACCGGTTGGATCGGTTTTTGGCTGATGACAATCGGAACAGCCATGAGTGCGTTTTTCATCTTAACCGGTAAGGCGTCTGTCTTATATACGTTTTACGCGCCGCTGCAAGCGCACGCCGGCTTTTACATCGGCTTGGCGCTTGTCGTCGTCGGCAGCTGGGTGAGCGGCTTTGCGATGTTCGCTCATTATGCCCGCTGGCGGAAAACGCACCGCGGTCAAGTGAGCCCGCTGCTGGCGTTCATGTCAGTGACGAATATGGTGCTATGGCTCGTCTGTTCGCTTGGCGTCGCCGCCACCGTCGTCTTCCAGCTCATTCCGTGGTCGCTTGGGCTCACGGATCGGGTGAACGTGCTCTTGAGCCGGACGCTGTTTTGGTATTTCGGGCATCCGCTCGTCTACTTCTGGCTATTGCCGGCGTATATGGTTTGGTACGCCGTCATTCCGAAAGTGATCGGCGGCAAAATGTTCTCCGATTCACTCGCGCGGCTGGCGTTTATCTTGTTTTTGCTGTTTTCGATTCCGGTCGGCTTCCATCACCAATTGCTTGAGCCGGGGATTTCGCCGTTTTGGAAATACGTGCAAGTCGTCTTGACGTTCATGGTCATCATTCCGTCGCTCATGACCGCGTTCGCCATGTTTGCGACGTTTGAATCGTACGGCCGCTCGCAGGGAGCGACCGGCTTGTTCGGCTGGCTGCGGAAACTCCCGTGGAGCGACGCCCGCTTTTTCGCTCCGTTTGTCGGAATGCTGTTTTTCATTCCGGCCGGCACCGGCGGGATTATTAACGCCTCGCACCAACTCAACCAAGTCGTCCATAATACGATTTGGGTGACCGGCCACTTCCATTTAACGGTGGCAACGACTGTCGTCCTCACATTTTTTGGTGCGTCATACTGGCTCATTCCGCATTTGACCGGCCGGGTGATGACGAAAGCGATGAACCGGCTCGCCATCATTCAAACGATCGTTTGGGCGGTTGGGATGACGTTCATGTCCGGCTCGATGCATTTTGCCGGTCTGCTCGGCGCACCGCGACGCTCGGCGTTCTCAACGTACGGCAATTCGCCGCAAGCGCTTGAATGGATTCCGTACCAAATCGCGCAAGCGGTCGGCGGCACCATCTTGTTCATCGGCATTATTTTGATTCTCGTCATCGTGATCAACTTGGCCTTTTTCGCCCCGAAAGGCGAAACGGAGTTTCCGGTCGCCGAGGCAGCTGCTCCGTATGAACGGGCTGCACTGGCGCTTGAAAACTGGAAGCTTTGGATCGGCCTCGTCGTTGCGCTCATTTTGATCGCCTATACGGTGCCGATCATCGACATCATTCAAAACGCTCCGCCGGGGTCGAAAGGATACAAATTATGGTGAAACAAGAAGGTGTCCCCAAGCGATCGGGACACCTTCCTCTTTATGTGCATAAAACCGAGACACAATAGGACTTTGTCGACAGAAAAACGAAACGAACAGCGTAAGAACGATGTTTGCACTGACGCGCCTGTTCTATAATCGATAAAGCGCCTTATATTTTTCTTCTAAATATTGAATAAGATAATCGGCTTTCAGCGTTTCGCCCGTCGCATCGTGCACAAGTTCGAGCGGCTTTTTCATTTTTCCAAACTGGTGGATATGAACGGTCAGCCATTCACGGATCGGTGCGATGTTCCCCTCTTCAAGCAGCCCAGCTACATCCAACTCTTTTTCCATCGCTTGCTTGAATTGCGCCGCATACATATAGCCAAGCGCATACGATGGGAAATAGCCGAAGCTGCCGCCGGACCAATGGACGTCCTGCAACACGCCGACCGCATCGTTGTGCGGGCGGATGCCAAGGTATTGTTCATATTTCTCATTCCATACATCCGGCAAGTCGATCGCTTCCAGCTCCCCAGCAAACAGCTGCTTTTCGATTTCATAGCGGATGATAATATGGAGCGGATACGTCAGTTCGTCCGCTTCAATACGAATGAGCGACGGCTTCGCTTCATTGATCGCCCGGTAAAACGCATCAAGCGAAACGTCGGCGAACTGCGTGGGCGCGTATTGCTGCAGGCGCGGGTAATGCCGCTTCCAAAACCCATAGTGGCGTCCGATCATATTTTCAAAAAAGAGCGACTGCGATTCATGAATGCCCATCGACGCCCCGCTTGCAAGCGGAGTGCCGACAAGCGACTCGGAAATGTGTTGTTCATACAGCGCATGGCCGCATTCATGGATCGTGCCAAACACCGCGGTGCGGAAGTCGCGCTCGTCGTAGCGCGTCGTAATGCGCACATCGTTCGGGTTGAGCCCGATCGCAAATGGATGGACCGTCTCATCAAGTCTCCCCTTGCCAAAATCATAGCCGAGCTCTTTAAGCAACTCAAGCAGAAAAGCGCGCTGCTTTTCTTTTGGAAACGGCGCGAACAAAAAGGACACATCCGGCTTGTCGGACGCGGCGGAAATGGCGTGCACAAGCGGGACGATGCGTTCGCGCAGGCGGCTGAACAGTTCGTCAAGCAAATCGACGGTCATGCCCGGCTCGTATTGATCGAGCAGCGTATTGTACGGGTGTCCTTCATACCCCCAATAACGGATAAAGCGGCGCTGAAACTCGATGATTTGCTCCAAATACGGGCGAAACCGGGCGAAATCAGCAGCCGCTTTCGCTTCTTCCCAAACGCTTTCCGCTTTGGAACAAAGCACGACAAACTCTTTGTATTCATCCGCTGGAATTTTTTTATTGCGCTCGTATTCTTTTTTGCATTCATCAAGCGTTTTCTTTGTCACGTCATCCAGCTGCTCGTAGACGGCTTTGGGCGACAGCTTGGCGATAAAGGCTGCCATCTCCTCGGATGTCGACATGCGAAACACTTCTTCTGACAGCATGCCGATCACTTCTGATCGCTGCTCGACCCCTTTTTTCGGGGCGCCAGTCCGCAAATCCCAATACATGAGGCCAATCGCTTCGCGGTAGCCCGTCATTTTTTTCACGTATTGCAAAAACTGCGCTTCGATTGGTTTCACTATACTCAGTCCCCCTATGTATTTCATGGCCGTATCATCATTTCCATAACAAGGTGCCATTTTCCTGCTTGCCAGCGAGAAAATGCTATTTTTGTGGAAAATGAAAAAGGGAAGAATATCATTCTTCCCTCACCGCTGTCGGCAACACGTCTTTGATCGCCGCAATGACCCGTTCATCTTCCCTGTCGGTGACGAAAATGGAAACAATGCCGCGGTCATCGCGCGTGCGGATGAGCCGTCCGACTCCTTGGCGAAGGCGAAGAAGCATATACGGCACATCGACGTCCCAAAACGGGTTGCTATACGCTTTTCGCTTCGCCTGAAACACCGGATCATTCGGCGGATACGGCAGCGACCAAATCATGACGTTCGAAAGCGACGGCCCCGGGATGTCAAGTCCTTCCCATAAATGTTCGGAACAAAGCACCGTCTCTTCCTCGCGCTGAAATCCAGCGACCAAATCGCTGATTTCGCGGTCGCCTTCAAACAAAAACGAAAATGGTTCGCCGGCTGCCGCCTCTTTAAACTGAAGAAGCTCCTCGCGCGTCGGGAACAAGATGAGCGCCCGGCCTCCAGTTTTGCGCAGCTTTTCGAGCGCGTACTCGTACTTTTTGGCAAACAGCGTCTCATCCGCGCGGAACGTCGGCATAAAAATCGTCATCTGTTCGTCGTAATCAAACGGCGACGGCACGCTGAACGATAAATAGTCATCAATGCCTAAGCTTTGGGCGATATAGGCAAACGATTTTCCGCTCGATAGCGTCGCTGACGAAAAGATAAACGGCATTCGTTTGCTGAACACTTTTTCGCGCAACACTTCTTGAACGGTGCGCGGCATGACGACAAACGTCGCCTCTTGACGCGACGACTCAAGCCACGTAATGGCGTCGGCGTTTTTCAAAAACAAATCGAGTGAATACTGGATTTGGTCCAAATATTCATCCACAATGTTCAGCTGGTAATGATCGATCGTATACGTCTCGCTTTCAAACACAAGCTCGTTGCCGATTTCGACTATTTGGCCGCGGAGCCGCTTCGCCCATTGTTCAAGACGCGGCGACGGCAAAATTTCTTTCCGGTTCGAACCCGGAACGTCTTTCGCGCACGCTTTCAGCTCATCAAAAAAGCGCGTGCTCGTCTCCAGCGTCTCCTCAATTAAATAGGCGAGCTCTTCACGGATGTCGTTTTCAAGAAGACGTGTCAGCAACGTCTCAAGCGTCGTCTCTTTCATTCGATATGTCAACGCCTTTTGCGCAGCGAACTCCAATAAATGCCCTTCGTCAAACACGACACAGCTCGCTTCCGGCAACAGCGGCAGCTGTCCTTCCCGCTTGCGCGCTTCATACGTCCAAACATGTTCCATATAAAAATCGTGCGAGCAGACGATCAAATCCGCCGCCTTCCGGTAATAGTCGCGCCAAAGCGTCTGTCCGCAGCGATGCCGCTTTTCGCACGTGAAACAGTCTTGAAACGGATCCCAGGCGATTTTTTTCCACTGTTCATCAGTCAGGTGGGCGTATTCTTTTCGGTCGCCGTAGCGGTAGAACGACTGCAACGGTTTGTTGTCATGGACGAAGGCCGGAAGTTCATCGTAAATTTGCTCATACAGCTCGATGTCGTCATCGTCATACGTCGTCACTTCTTCCAGTTTATTCAAACATAAATATTGATCCGGCGATTTCGCCAGCCGGACGTCGATTTCCAGCCCGAGCACGTTGGATAGCTTCGCAATATCGCCTTCCTTTTTGACGAGCTGCTCAATGAGCGTCTCATCGGCACAGGCGATAATGGCCGGCTTGCCGGTATAGCGGGCGTAGCAGACTGCATACAGCAAATACACGATCGTTTTCCCTGTGCCAACTCCCGCTTCGGCGAAGATCACCTTTTTTTCTCGAAACGCCCGCTCGAGCTGAAACGCCATATAAATTTGCTCGTCGCGCAGCTCAAAGCCGGCTTCCGGCAAAATGTCATAAAAAACATCGCCGATCCACTGGCTCAACTTATCAAAAAAGTTTTCATTTTTTTCTACAACAAACGGATAACGCTCATGGCCCATCGTCGCCACCCCTCCAATTGGCATAAACTCACCCGGCATATCATGCATAAGCGCGCAACAAGTTTGTTGCGCGCCCGATCCCTAGTAACAAAACAATATTATGATCGATGGCCGCCGAGAAGTCAACTTCGAGCTTCGCGCGGCGGCCGCGGCCCCCAGTACTGGTAGTAATGCGTTTCAATAAAGCCGTTAAACAGTTTGCGCCGCTTCGTCGCCGGGCGGCCGTAATGCGTTTCAAAACCGCGGTGGGCGGTTAAAATGTACACCGACCACGTATCCAAGGCGGCGAAGGCGCGGCCGATGGCGCGATAGAGCGCTTCGACCTCCCGTTGTTCGCCAAGCCGTTCGCCGTATGGCGGGTTGCCGACGATCACCCCGTATTGTGCATCGGTCCGAAACTGCTCGGCGCGGCCCTCCCGAAAAGAAATGAGATCGGAAAGCCCCGCTTCGGCTGCATTCATCTTGGCGATCTCGACCATGTGCGGGTCAAGGTCAATCCCGCAAATATCAAGCGGTTGGTCGTAACGCGCCATCTGTTCCGCCTCTTGGCGCGCCTCTTCCCATACCGATTCCCCGATCCACGGCCATTGCTCCGAGACGAAATCCCGGTTAAACCCTGGGGCGATGTTTTGGCCGATCAGCGCCGCCTCAATGGCAATCGTGCCCGACCCGCAAAACGGATCGACGAACGGGCGATCGGGCGTCCAATTGGTGAGCAACACTAAGGCGGCCGCGAGCGTCTCTCTTAGCGGCGCCTCCCCTTGGCGAGCACGGTAGCCGCGTTTATGCAGCCCAGCGCCGCTTGTATCGATCGTCAACGTAGCGATATCTTTGTGAAGCGCCACCTCGATCCGATACAACGGCCCGGTTTCCGGGAACCACGACAAATGATAGCGCGCTTTTAAGCTTTCGACGACTGCCTTTTTCACAATGGCTTGGCAGTCGGAAACGCTGAACAGCGTTGATTTGACCGACTTCCCGATCACCGGAAACTCGGCATCTTTCGGCAAGTAATCGGCCCATGGCAACGCCTTCGTTTGTTCAAACAACTCCTCAAACGTCGTCGCTCGAAACTCACCGACTTTCAGCTTCACGCGGTCAGCGGTGCGCAGCCAAAGGTTGGCCCGGCAAATGGCGAGCGCATCGCCTTCAAACGTCACTTTGCCGTTCTCCACTTGGCACTCATAGCCAAGCCGGCGCACTTCTTCCGCGACGACTGATTCGAGCCCCATCGCGGCCGTGGCAATCAGCGAAAACGAAGTCATCTTGTTCCCCCTATCTGATAGATGTATGTATCCTCATTCATGGCCTATACTTCCATTATAGTCATATGGAAGGAAAACACACAAAAGAGAAAGCCCTCCTTCCTGCAGGAGGGCTTTCCCACGATTCCAATCACCGCGTTAATCATGTTCTGTAAGCCATGTTCTGTACCTTCGTACTGCAAGCGGCTTTCGCCTCGTACTCCGGCGGTAATCATCTATCTACAGGCAGCGTACGCCGCCTGTCCTTCCCTCCGTTCATTTCCTTCGGGAAGGTGCCCCTACCATCATTTGGGTTTCTCGCTCGTGGGGTTTACCGCGTTCCACCTCTAAGGTTTCCCTTAGAGCTGCGTCACTGTGGCACTTTCAGGGTAATCGAACCATATCCGCATGCGGACGTAGGTTCTTTCCCCGCCGTCAGCCCAGCCGAAGCCAGACTGCCCTAGCTTATGGATTCGCTAGGCACGAACACTACGGGCATCTCAGCACCGTGCGAGCATGGACTTTCCTCTACGGCCGAAACCGGCCGCAGCGATTACCCGAACATGATTAACGCTGCGAGCATCTTACAGTATAGCTGATCTTGGTGTGAGAATCAAGAAGAAAAAATTAGAAATCCCTGCATCAACTTCGCCCTGCCGGCTGGTTATTCATACAGTTTCCGGCCAAACACATGCTTTTCTAAGTTGGAAAGGCGCTGCAAAATGTCGTAGTTCGTCGTTCCCGCCGACATCGCCGGCCGTTTTTGAAGCTCCTCGACTTGCCGCTTCAGTCGGGCGTTTTCCTGGCGCAGCTCGTCAATTTCTTGCTGAAATGCTTCATAATCTTTAATAATGAGATCCAAAAATTGATCCACTTCGTCTTGGTTGTACCCCCGTATGCTTACCTTAAATTCCTTTTCTAAAATGTCTTTCGGCGTCAGTTTCACTTGGTGGGCTGACATGGCTTTTCACCTCAATCCGCATTCAACGATCATCTTCTCTTTATTTTTTCAGAAATTCAGCCGGTTGTCAATTGATGGTTGGCTTGCCGCATCGATCGGGAAGCCGCATGGCGCCCAAGCAGACTTCCCGGCGGCGCCGAAACGCCGTCCTCCCGCCCAAACGCCGCCGGCTGCCGGCGTTTTCCATCCGTAAAAAAACAGAAGCCGACAAAGCGGCTTCTGTTTTTGGCCCTTACTATCGAAGCGGAAACGGCGGAAATGGCATCGGTCCCGGACCCGGGCAGTACAGATGGCGATTGGCAGCCTGAGCCACCGCCGATTCCGTATGCGGGAAATAATGTTGATGTTCATACAGGTGATGATAAACATGCGTCGTATGCGATGGATGGATATGCGGCACAATCGTTGCTTCGAAATGATGCAAAACGTTGCAACGAGGCGGATGAACGATCGGCGCCGTTACATTCGGCAGGCAATGCATCATATTCCTCTCCTTTCATCAATTTAGGCTGTTGCTTGACAATACTAGCCTATGATGAACGGAGTGGACTCGTACTAGTATAAACACCCATTTTGAAGAGCCATTCGCGCCAACAATCTACCGGCTCTCTCGCCCCCGGTGCTTCGGACGTTTTGGCATCGTCATTCGTCTTTTTGAATCCGTTATGCGGCGCCGGCCGCTCTGACGTTCATTAATAGATATAATTGAACACGACAAACGTCAAACCGACGACAATAAAAAAGAGATACAAAATTTTTTTGTACATGCTCCGCATCGTCTTCTTCTCCCTGCCATCGTTTTCGTTCATTCCGATGCCATTGTACACGTTTTTTCTTTTTTCTACAAGATTCACAACAAAAAGACGAAACATTTTCGTTTTCTGTCATATTTTGCGCTTGCCAGGGAAATGGACGAGTTCTCATCCGTTTTTCTTGCGTTCAAGCCGCGCGAGCCGCCTGCGCCATTCCGCTTCTTCTTTCTCGCTATGTTGTCGGCTCATCTTAGCGAGCGACCTCCACGCTTCATATGCCATAACGGCATAACGGTGCGCTTCGGCCGCATCCCGGAAATAATGTTCATACACCTTCGCCAGTTCAAGCCCGGCCTTCGCCTTCCAATAGCCATTTCCGTGGATCAACAAGTCGCGCCAAAGGAGAGCAGCCTCTTCATATCGTTTTTCTTTTCGGTATAAAAGCGAAAGCTGCCATTTCGCCGCCTGCGCTTCCTTCGCCCCTTTGCCGCTCGCCTCCTCGTACACCCCCCTTGCAGCCGCTGTTTCCCCGACCGCTTCGAACCAACGGGCGGCGGCCAACTGCTCCTTGGGGTCAGCGAGCCGGTCCGCTTCAAGCAGCTGAACGGATAGGTGAATGTAGAGAACAATGAGCGACAACACGTCGCGCTCGTTATGGCGCAATACTGGCATGAGCCGGTCTGGATGGGGCGTTTGCAAAAACTCCTTGTACATCATCGGCGCCAAAAAGCCCGGCACATCATCGCCCCGCTCGACATGGAGAATGTGCCGCTCCACTTCCGAAAGGCGCAGCGAATCCAATTTGTCTTTCCATAAGCGGCGGGCGGCGTGATACAAATCAAAATGACCGAACGCTGGCAATTTTGGCACCATGTTGCGGACAAGCGCATGGCGCGTTTTCAGGCGCGGCCAGTCGAACGCTTTTCCATTATAGGTAACAAGCGTCGTATAATCGACGTCAGACAAAAAACTTTGATAGAGCGCCACTTCCGCCCCTGGGTATGGCAGAAGATGCTGGCGGATGGTGACGAAATCGCCAAGAATGCGGGCGTGGCCAAGCAAGAACATGATGTTTCCCGCCCCGCTTGAAAGTCCCATCGTCTCCGTGTCAAAAAAGAATAAGTCGCGAACGGCAAAGCCGCGGCAGGAGAGCGGATGGGAAAACGGCGCTTCCTGCCATCTTTCGTGCACTTCATACAGCGCTCCGAGCCGATAGCGGCCGTGCTGATAGTCAAGCGGATACACCGTTTCCCGAATGAGGCAGTAATCGCCGGCAAACCAATACGGCTTGGCGCCGTACTCCCGCCAAACGTCGGCATACAGCACGTCCGTCACAGGTCGTCCGTCCGGTTTCTCTTCTTCTTTTTCTTCATCGTTCTCCTTTTTATGCCGGGCGGCAAGCAATTCTTTCCATTGCGCCAACTTCGGCTTCATCCGTTCACCCCCTCCTTGCTTGACGTCGGCTTGCTTCTATAAGTTGATTCTCCCACACTCGGCAAAAACACGCATGACGACGCTTAAACGGACGGACCGGCCCAAACAGCAAGTTGTTCGTCCAAAAACTGGACAAGTTCGCGCTTCAACGACGGTCCGTCAGCGCTTGAAATGCCGATGCACGATGGGCAGCCGTCCGCACACGGGCAGCGTTCGACCCATTCTTTCACATGTTTCATGATCTCTTCATACCGTTCAAACACCGCCTCCGACAGGCCGACTCCGCCTGGATAGCGATCATAAAGGAAAATCGTCGGCCGTCCGGAATGCGGCGCCTTAAGCTGCGGCACGACGTGAAGATCGGACCGGTCGCACATGACAAACACCGGCACGAGATGACCAAGCACATTGGCGATGCCGACAAGGAGTTGTTCAAACAGCGCCGGGGAAAACCGTGACGGCACCGCCTCCCACTCGATCCACGCCGCCGACGTATGAAGCGTTTCCTCCGGAAGGCGGATCGGCCCTGATCCGATGTTTTCAAACGTCGACAGCTTCAGCTTTTTAAAAATCGTCGCCATCGCTCGGACCGATACATCACCGTAACGCACCGCCATTTGTCCGCGCGTTTCGCTCCGGTCTTCCGACAGCACATCAAGCCGGACAGCCAAATTGGCGTCCGTAAAATATTCCACATCCACTTGGCGGACGTACGCCTTTTTCTCCTCCCAGTCGAGCTTTTCGACTTGGTATTGTGCTCCTTCGTGCAAATAAATCGCTTCATCATGAAGCAGCGTCATTGCGCTGAAGCGGTCCATTTCGCCAATGACGCGATGGCGGGCAGTGTCGGAAATATCGATGATGACGACGTTTTCCTGAGCCGCGGAGCGCAAACTGATATCATGCGCGGGAAACGCGTCGCTCATCCAGTGCCAGCGCCCAGCGCGTTCGTTTAGCACCCCTTGCTCGGCCAAAAAGTCGAGCACCTCTTCGACCTCGACGCCGCCGAACGTCTCGCCGCGCCGGAACGGAAGCTCATAGGCGGCGCATTTGATATGATCGACCAAAATGAGCAGATTGTCCGGGTTGATGCGCGCCGCCTCCGGCGAGCGGGCGAAAAAGTATTCTGGATGGGAGATGATGTACTGATCGAGGGGGCTTGCGCTTGCGATCATCACAACGAGCGAATCGCCCTGGCGCCGGCCGGCGCGCCCGGCTTGCTGCCACGTGCTGGCGATCGTTCCCGGATACCCTGTTAAGATGCACGCTTGCAATTGGCCGATATCAACACCGAGCTCGAGCGCATTCGTGCTCACCACACCGATAATCTTCCCGCTGCGCAACCCTTTTTCAATGGCGCGCCGCTCGTTCGGCAAGTAGCCGCCGCGGTAGCCGCGGATCGTCGTATCGCCGATTCGTTCGTTCACCACCGCCTGCAAATGGCTTAAAATCAACTCGACACGGACGCGGCTGCGGGCGAAAACGATCGTCGGAATGCGGTTGACAAGCAGCTGTCTTGCGAGCTCAACGGCCGTTTTTGTCGCGCTTTGGCGGATGTTCATCGTCCGCTCGACAACCGGCGGATTGTAAAACACAAAATATTTCCGCCCGCGCGGCGCCCCATTGTTGTCAATAAGCGTCACCGGTTCGCCGATCAGCCGCTCCGCCAACTCTTTCGGATTGGCGATCGTCGCCGACGTGCAAATAAACGTTGGTCGACTCCCGTAAAAGGCGCAAATGCGCTTTAAGCGGCGGATGACGTTCGCCACATGGCTGCCGAATACGCCGCGGTATGTATGCAGTTCATCGATGACGACGTAGCGCAGCTGTTCAAAAAGAGAAATCCATTTCGTATGGTGCGGCAAAATGGCCGTATGGAGCATATCTGGGTTGGTGATGACAATATGGCCCGCTTGACGGATTTTTTGCCGCAGCGCCGGCGCCGTGTCGCCGTCGTATGTATGGCTGTAAATCGACACCCCCATCTCGGCGATGATCTCGTTTAGTTCATTTTTTTGATCTTGAGCGAGCGCCTTCGTTGGAAAGATATACAGGGCGCGGCTCGATGGCTCTTTGGCAATGGCATCGAGCACCGGCAAATTGTAGCAAAGCGTTTTCCCTGAAGCGGTCGGCGTCACAGTGACAATGTTCCGCCCGCTTTGGACCGCGTCATAAGCGGCCGCCTGGTGCGTATACAACGAAGCGATGCCGCGCGCTTTGAGCGCCGCGCCAAGCCGCGGATCGAGTTCGTCTGGAAACGGAACGAAATTCGCTTCTTTCGGTTCGATTTCATGCCAATACACGACATTCGGATCTTGGCGAAGCTGTTCGATCCATTCCGAAAGCGTCTGTTTTTTCACGTCGCAAGTCACCTCGTTTTCTATTTTACATGCATTCCGTTTGTTTGCACTACAAAAAACGCCCACCCAGAGGCAGTCCTCTCTCGTTTCAAACTGGCAGACAACCGATATATCGGAGCCGGCCGAACGACAGAACGTTCGATTGTATCTGAACGGTTTTGGAAAAAGGATGCCTTCCTCTCATCTTCCCCGCCAAGGCGGCATCCACATGGGTCATTCTTCTTGGCACAAAAAAAAACGTCCAGCCGCTACAGCTGGACGGAATGGGCTCCACGATAGCCGAGCCTTGCCGACAGTTCTTTGCCGATCTGCCGCATGCGCACAGTGAGCGATGTGATGCGGTCGTCCGTCATGCGGATCGTCGGGCCGGAAACGCTGATCGCCGCGACGACGCCGCCGGTATAGTCAAAAATCGGAACGGCAACACATCGGATACCGTACTCGTTTTCTTCCAAGTCAAGCGCATACCCGTTTTGCCGGACGGTCTCAAGTTCGCGGAAAAATGCCTCTCGGTCGGTGATCGTCCAATCGGTATGCTTCGGCAGTCCTTTCCGATCGATGATCTCTGCAGCCACCGCGGGCGGCAAATGGGCTAAAATGGCCTTGCCGACCGCCGTGCAATGCATCGGAGCCCGCTTGCCGACTTTGGAGTGCATGCGCAGCGTCTCCGTTCCTTCCAATTTTTCAATATAAATGACTTCCCCTTGGTCATAGACGACGAGGTGGATGACCTCGTTCGTTTCTTTTTCAAGCTGGCGCAAATATGGCTTCGCCTCTTGACGCAAATCAATGGAATCGAGCAGCTTCGAGCTGAGCTCTAAAAACTTGTACCCAAGCTTATACCGCTCCGTTTCCGGATGTTGTTCGATATAACCGTATTGGGCGAGCGTCGTTAAAATGCGGTACACCGAACTTTTGTTGATGTCCATTTGTCTGGCGATTTCCGTAACGCCCAGCCCATCCTTTTTCCCGCTGACGATGTCGATGATTTGCAGCGCCCGGCGGACAGATTTGACCATGTTTTCTCTTTCCATCGCATTCACCTCGATTTGTTCTCTCCGCTCGCCATTATACACGAACGGCCGGGCTTTTGCAGGTGAGCGGCGCGGCGCTGCCGTCAAAACGGAATGCTTTGACCGCTGGCACACCTGATGCTTTGCTTCTTTGGCGCAAGGATGCCGCGGGTTCGTTATGTGCGTCGGATGGAAACGGCCGGCGCTTTGGCGGCGACAAACGTATTGCGGAGCGTACCGATGCCGTCCACTTCGCATTCAATGACCGTCCCTGGACCGACGAGCTCGGCGCCGACCGGGCTTCCGGTTAAAATGACGTCACCTGGCTGCAACGTCATAACATGGGACAAATACGAGATCATTTTACTGATCGAAATGATCATCAACTCAGTCGGACTGTTTTGTTTTTCCTCGCCATTGACCCGCGCTTTCACCGATACGGCCCGAGGATCAAGCTCTGTTTCAATGACCGGGCCAAGCGGGGTGAATGTATCAAACGATTTGCCGATCGTCCAATGGCCGTCCGGGTGGAAAAACTGCGGCGCGGTGACATCGTTGGCGACCGTATAGCCAAAAATATGCGCCCATACATCTTCCTCGCTTACTTGCTTCGTTTCTTTGCCGATCACGACCGCCAGCTCGGATTCAAATTTCACTTCACCGGCCGCGTTTGGAATGACAACCTCCGCTTCCGGCCCGACGACGGATGAAGATGGTTTAAAGAAAAAGACGGGAATGTCCGGCATTTCAGCCGGCAGCTGTTCATGGGAAGCCACATAGTTGGCGCCGATGCCGATCACATGGCGCGGCGCAAGCGGCGCCAAAAGCGAAACACGATCATAGCGGAATACATTTCCCGTATAATCCCAATCAGCAAACATATTTCCTTCGATTTCGCGGATCACTTCATCGTTCACCACACCGGCGCGAATCGCGCCGTCGGCGAGAAAACGAACAAATTTCATCGGCAGTTACCCCTCTCTGACACGATCTTGTTCCTCGTCTTTTTCCTTGATTCGAGCCACCCCTGTCTCAATGGCGGCGCGGGCGACGGCGGAAGCCACCGCTTCGACAACACGCCGGTCAAACGGGTTCGGGATGACGTATTCCTCGGTCAACTCTTCCGGCTGGATCAGCCCGGCGATGGCTTCGGCGGCGGCGATTTTCATCGCCTCATTAATTTGCGTCGCCCGCACATCGAGCGCTCCGCGGAAGACGCCGGGGAACGCCAGCACGTTGTTCACTTGGTTTGGCAAATCCGACCGGCCAGTCGCGACCACGGCGGCTCCGGCGGCTTTTGCCTCATCCGGCATGATCTCAGGCACCGGATTGGCCAAGGCGAATACGACCGCCCCGCGGTTCATCTTCCGAACCATCGCCGGCGTCAACGCCCCAGCAACCGAGACACCGATAAACACATCCGCGCCTTGAATGACGTCCGCAAGCGTCCCGGAGACGCGGCGGCGGTTCGTTTGCCGGGCGATTTCTTCCTTGATGGCGTTCATCCCATGCGAGCGCCCTTCATAAATCGCTCCTTTTGTGTCGCAAACGATCAGTTCGCCGACTCCGATCGACAGCAGCAATTTGGCGATCGCCACCCCGGCAGCGCCAGCTCCGTTGATGACAACCCGGCAATCGGCGAGCTGTTTGCCAACGACTTTTAAGGCGTTCGTCAGCCCAGCGGCCACGACAATCGCCGTGCCATGCTGATCATCATGAAACACCGGGATCGCCATCTCTTGGCGAAGACGCTCTTCAATGACAAAGCAGGCGGGGGCGGCGATATCTTCCAAATTGATGCCCCCAAACGCCGGTTCCAGCAACTTGACCGTTTGAATGATTTGTTCCGGATCTTCAGTATCGAGGCAAAGCGGCACGGCATCGATCCCGGCGAACGCTTTGAACAAGGCGGCTTTCCCTTCCATGACCGGAAGCGCCGCCCGCGCGCCAATGTTGCCAAGCCCAAGCACCGCCGTGCCATTCGAGATGACGGCGACAAAATTGCCCTTCACTGTATAGTTGTACATTTCGTCTTGGTCGACGTAAATTTCTTTGCACGGTTCAGCCACTCCCGGCGAATAAATGAGACTTAAATCATTGGCATTCACGACCGGCACTTTCACTTCAACTGACAGCTTTCCTTTTGCCTGCCGATGGACAAGCAACGCTCGTTCTCGCAAATGTTCCATCACTGATCCCTAGCTACTAGCCTTCCCCTATCCCCTTGTACCGCCTTTTGTGCTGCTTTGCGTTTGACAACCGGCCAGTAGTAACTAGGAGCTGCCTCCTTTCTCTATTTATTTTCTTAATTTTCTGATCAAAATAGATAAGAAGGAACAAGGTCATCCATCCCTTGTTCCTTATACAGCTTTTGGCGTTTATTGCTGAATGGCGGCAAATTTCGCTTTTGCTTCTTGACGGCGGCGGTGCAAAATCGGCTCGGTATAGCCGTTTGGCTGTTCATAGCCGCGGAAAATGAGATCGCATGCCGCTTGGAACGCCACCGAATCATCGTAATTCGGCGCCATCGGACGATAGTTCGGATCGCCGGCGTTTTGTTCGTCGACGACTTTTGCCATCCGCTTGAGCGTCTCAAGCACTTGCTCTTTCGTGCAAATGCCATGATGGAGCCAGTTGGCGAGAATTTGGCTCGAGATGCGAAGCGTCGCCCGGTCTTCCATCAGTCCGACGTTGTGAATGTCCGGCACTTTCGAGCAGCCGATCCCTTGGTCGATCCAGCGGACGACATAGCCTAAAATGCTTTGGCAGTTGTTGTCGAGCTCTTCTTGAATCTCTTCCGCTGTCCATTGCGGGTGGTCAACGACCGGGATTTGCAACATGTCGTCGCGATAATCGTTCCGATCGTTCGCCAGTTCGCTTTGCACAGCGGAGACGTTCACTTGATGGTAATGAAGCGCATGGAGCGTGGCCGCTGTCGGCGACGGCACCCATGCCGTATTGGCGCCTGCTTTGAGCTGCGCTCCTTTTTGCTTCAGCATTTCTGCCATCAAATCCGGCATCGCCCACATTCCTTTGCCGATTTGCGCCCGGCCGCGGAAGCCGGCGGCAAGCCCAACGGCGACGTTCGATTTTTCATACGCCTGCAGCCAAGTCGATGATTTCATCTCGTTTTTGCGCAGCATCGGCCCCGCTTCCATCGACGTATGAATTTCGTCCCCGGTCCGGTCGAGGAAGCCGGTGTTGATAAAAATGATGCGGTCGCGCACTTGGTAGATGCAGTTTTTCAAGTTGATCGACGTGCGGCGCTCCTCGTCCATCACGCCGATTTTAATCGTATTCCGCTCAAGGCCGAGCATATCTTCGACACGGTCAAACAGCTCGTTGGCAAACGCCACTTCCGCCGATCCGTGCATTTTCGGCTTGACGATGTAGATGGAACCTTTGCGCGAATTCAAGTAGCGTGTATTGCCGATGAGCGAATGTTTCATAATCAAGCTTGTAATGACGGCGTCCATGATCCCTTCATGCACTTCCTCGCCATTCGCATGCAAGATCGCGTTGTTCGTCATTAAGTGCCCGACGTTGCGCACGAACATGAGCGAACGACCCGGCAGCACGAGCTCCCCGCCATCCGGCGTTTTGTATACGCGATCCGGGTTCAGGGAGCGCGTCATGATTTTGCCGTTTTTCTCAAATGTCGCTGTCAAATCGCCTTTAACGAGACCAAACAAGTTGCGGTAAACGAGCACTTTGTCTTCGGCGTCAACGGCCGCCACCGAATCTTCGCCGTCCATGATCGTCGTGACCGCCGCCTCCAACACGATGTCTTTGATGCCGGCTTTATCCGTTTTTCCGACCGCATGCTCGCGGTCGATTTGAATTTCAATGTGAAGGCCATTGTTCTTCAGCAACACCGCTGTCGGATGTTGCGGGTCGCCTTGGAAACCGACAAATTTTTCTGGCTCTTTCAGCCCCGTCGTCGCCCCGCCTTCGATCGTCACGACAAGCTGGCCATTCGCAACCGCATATTGAACGACGTCTTTGTGAGAGTGTCCCGCCATCGGCACTGCTTCATCCAAAAACTGCCGCCCGTAGGCGATGACTTTCGCCCCGCGCACCGGGTTGTACGACGAACCGCGCTCGGCGCCGTCTTCCTCGCTGATGGCATCGGTGCCGTACAGCGCGTCGTACAAGCTGCCCCAACGGGCGTTGGCAGCGTTTAATGCATAGCGGGCGTTCGTGAGCGGCACGACGAGCTGCGGCCCGGCTTGCACGGCAATTTCATCGTCGACATTGTCGGTCGTAATCGCAAAGTCCTCGACTTCCGGCTCCAAATAGCCGATGTCTGTCAAAAATGCTTTATATTCGTTAAAATCAAAGCGGCCGCGATGCGCTTTATGCCACTCATTCAATTTTTCTTGAATTTCGTCGCGGCGGGCGAGCAATTCTTTGTTGCGCGGCGTCAAGTCGGAAATGATCGCGCCGAAATCGCTCCAAAACTTGTCTTGATCCAACCCGCTGTTCGGCAGAAGCTCCTCGTTGACAAAGTCGTACAACACTTTGGCGACTTGGATGTTCCCTTTTTGTACGTATTCGCCCATTATTCTCTTCCCCTCTCTTGTTTCTTATTACGAAACATTGTTTCTCAATTTCTCTAAAAAGATGATACCATGAAACGAAATGACTGGCAATCGTTTTCAAAAAATTTTCATTTCACTGTCGACGGCGTCTTTGTCTCTACACAACGCCCCGGCGTCGGGAACAGCTTGCCGGCGTTGAGCAAGTTTTTCGGGTTAAACACGTCGCGGATTGCCGTTTGCGCCAAAATTTCCTCGTCAGTGAAAATGAAGCGCATCTCTTCTTTTTTCTCAATGCCGACACCATGTTCCCCTGTAATCGATCCGCCGACCGCCGCGCACGCCTTGAGGCATTCGCTTCCGGCGGCAAGCGCCCGCTCCGTCTCCCCAGGCTTGCTCGCATCAAACAGCACAAGCGGGTGCAAATTGCCGTCGCCGGCGTGGAAAATGTTTGCGATTCTCAGTCCATACTTGCGGCTGATATCGGCGATTTCCCGCAGCACTTCCGGCAGACGGCTGCGCGGAATGACGCCATCTTGCACTAAATAGTCAGGCGAAATCGCCCCCATGGCGCCAAAGCCGGTTTTCCGGTTCGCCCACCAGCGGGCCCGTTCTTCCTCTGACTGGGCGACTTTCACTTCGCGCACATGATGGCGGCGGCAAATCGTTAAAATATCGTTGATTTGTTCGTCGATCCCGGCGGAAATGCCATCCACTTCAATGAGCAACAGCGCGGCGATGTCTTTCGGATGCCCGACCGGAAACGCGGCCGCTTCGACCGCCTCGATGGCCGTTTGATCCATCATCTCGAGCGCCGCCGGCACGATTCCAGCGGAAATGATGTCGGAAACGGTCTGGCTCGCATCTTCCACTTCGTCAAAATAAGCGAGCACCGTCTGTTTGGCCTCGGGATTTTTCAACAAACGGACGGTGATTTTTGTCACGATGCCAAGCGTCCCTTCCGACCCGGTCAGCAGCCCGAGCAAATCGTAGCCGGGCGGATCGGGAACGCCGTTTCCGCCGATTTCAATCACTTCGCCGTTCGGCAAGACGACTTCAAGCCCTAAAATATGGTTCGTCGTCACTCCGTATTTTAAGCAGTGGGCGCCGCCAGCGTTTTCCGCGACGTTGCCGCCGATCGTGCAGCAATATTGGCTTGACGGGTCGGGCGCATAGTAATAGCCGCGGTGGGCGACCGAGTTCGTCAACTTCAAGTTGACAAACCCCGGCTCGACGACGGCGCGCCGGTTTTCGAGATCGACGTGCAACAGCCGCTTCATCCGCGTTAGGCTGATGACGACTTCGCCGTTTAGCGGAATCGCCCCGCCGCTTAACCCCGTGCCGGCGCCGCGGGCGAGAAACGGAAGATCATGCTCATGGCAGTATTTGACGACCGCCGCCACTTGCTCCGTGCTGTTTGGAAATACAACCGCCCTTGGCAAATGGCGGTGGACGGTGAAGCCGTCGCAGTCATACGCCATTAAATCTTCTTTCCGGTATAAAATCGCCTGTTCCCCAACGATGCGGGCGAGCGCTTGGATGTGCGGGTCGTTCGTTGCAATCGGCCGTTTTCTCATATGCGCACGTCCTTCCCTTCTTCTTTTTGGTACGCCCAATCGAGCAGCTGCACCGTATGGACGATTTTTTGGTTTCGTCCATGTTTCATGACGCCAAGCGCCATTTGCAGCATGCAGCCTGGATTGCCCATCAAGATAAGCTCCACCTCTTGCGGCACGTGTTGCATTTTGCTCTCAAGCACCGCTTGTGCCATGTCCGGATGGGTGAGGTTGTAAATGCCGGCGCTGCCGCAGCAACGATCGGCGTTTGGCATGGCGACCATTTCCACCCCCGGAATGCTTTCAATCAAAGCGCGCGGCTCTTGGCGGATGCCCTGGCCATGGGCCAAATGGCACGCATCATGGTAGGTGAGGCGCACGTTCAATTCCGCTTTCGGCGGTTTGAAGCCCGTGTCGTACAAAAATTTGGACACGTCCTCAACTTTGGCGGCAAATTGCTCCGCCTTTTCATGCCATTCCGGATCATGGCGGAACAGTTCCGGATACTCTTTCAACATGCAGCCGCAGCCGGCGGCGTTAACGATGACATGGTCGACATCTTGAAACGCCTCAATATTTTGCTTGGCGAGCTTCCGGCCGGTTTCGCGGTCGCCGGCGTGAACGTGAAGCGCCCCGCAGCACGTCTGGTTCGGGACGATGACGACATCGTTGCCGTTATGGGTCAACACACGGATCGTCGCTTCGTTAATATCACTAAACATAACATCCATGACGCATCCGGTCAAAATCGCGACGGTCCGCTTTGTTTCCCCCTTCGCCTTAATGAGCGGCTGATGTTTATACTTTCTCCGAACCGGCGTACCGACCGCTGGCAAAATCGCCTCCATCTCAGCCAAGTGATCGGGCATGACACGCAGCAGTCCGGTTTTGCGCGCCACCGTCTGCAAGCCGCTTTTTTGGTACCATTTCAGCAGGCGGCCGAGCCAATCGAGGCGCGACGGATGCGGAAAAATGCCTTTTAAGAAAACGTCGCTGACAAGCGCCTTCCAACCGGTGAGCGGAACCGCTTGGCGGAGCTGGCCGCGCACTTGTTCAATAAGTCCACCGACATCGACATCGGCCGGGCAAGCCGTCGTGCATGCACGGCAATCCAAGCACGTAAAAATCGGATCGAGCAAATCAGGCGTCAACTCAAGCTTCCCTTCGCCGACCGACTTCATCAAATGAACGCGGCCGCGCGGAGAGTGCTGTTCTTCACCCGTCTGTTCGTACGTCGGGCATGATTCTAAACACATGCCGCAATGAACGCAATCAGCCCACTTGCTCGGGTCCGGCAAATCGTGAAAACGATAGTTGCCAAGACTCGCGGTCGCACACGCCGGGCTGTCCGCCCGTTCATTGGTCATCGTGCTCATCATTAAATCCCCCCAATAAAGCGTTGATCGTTGACCGTTTTGTTCGGATCGATTTTTCGCTTAATGCCTTCGAGCAAGAAAAAGTACGACGGCTTTCCGCCCCAGACGTCGACGCGCTGGCGCAGCGAAAGCGGCAAATGTTTCACAATCGCGTAGCCGCCAAGGCGAACCGCCGTTTGGCGCAGCTCCTCGATCGCGGTCAACACTCCCTCTTCGCCGCCGTGCATATACGCCTGACAAAGCCCGTGGCCCAATCCGCCGTGCGCCTCGATGCGGACATGGCAACGGTCAGCGATTAAAACGCTTTCACGCAAGATGGAGAGTACATCCAAGTTGACAACCCCGATTTTCACTGCCGCTTCAACACCGTTTTCCGCCTGCTCCAGACGCCCGTTCGGTGCAATCGTGTAAAACGTCCGCCAAAACGCCGCTGTCTCTTCGCCGGCTAAAATGGACATTTCCACCGCTTTCGGCCGCAGTCGTTCAACCCAATGCTCTTGGTAATGGACGGCGTTTTCCACATCTTCAAACCCGATCACAAGCGTATAAACCGGCCGTCCCGTCAGCCGCTCGGAAAGCGCCGGATTGAGCAGTTCAAAACAAATCGGCTCCATCATTGTATCAAGGAACGAAACGGCAAACGAGCGAATGTCATGAAGATCGCCGCTTGGGAACGACAGCAACACAACGCTTTCATATTTCGCGAGCGGTCGAAGCTTGAGCGTAATCTCGCTCAGCACCCCGAGCGTCCCCATCGCCCCATTGAACAACTTATTCATATCGTAGCCGGCGACATTTTTTACCACTTTGCCTCCGGAACGAATGACGGTCCCGTTCGGATAGACGACGCGCAGCCCGATGACCGAATCGCGCGCTGCCCCATAGCCGAGCCGCTTCGGACCGCTGTCATTCGCCGCAATCACCCCTCCGATCGTCGCTTCCTCCGGCCAAAACGGGTCCAAGGCGACCTTTTGCCGATACGGAGCGAGCGCGCGCTGCAAATCACCAAACACCGTTCCGGCTTTGACAGTGACCGTCATATCGGCGGCCGCATGTTCGACAATGCCGGCGTAGTGTTCCAACGACAGCAAGATGTCCGCCTGTTCCCGTTGCCCGCCAAACCCCCGTTTTGTGCCGCGTCCAGCGATGACGACTTTTTTGCCATGGCGGTCGGCATAGCGGAGTACCGCAGCGATTTCTTCCTCTGTCCGCGGATAGACGGTCACCGCCCCATCATTGCCGAGGGGGTGGAACGATTCATTCCGTTTGATCTGTTCTGGATGCAAAAATGCCTGCAGCTCCTCAATCCATGTCAATGAAAGCATGAGCGCCCTCCTTCGTTTCGTAATAAGAAACATCGTTTCTTTTTATCTGTAAAAAAAAGCGAACCGCTCGAACCGTTTTCTTTATCAGGCGGAGGGTGTCCCAAAAGAATCGGGACACCTTTTCTGATCACCATCATATATACAAGTGATTTAGCCCAAAACAACCTTTGGAGCCAACCCTCCCTGCTACTTCTATTAAACCATCGCTCCTCCATTTTTTCAACGAATTTTTTGAATTTGACGATCATTTTGTCCATTCTGTCTCTTTTACCACCACCCCGACCCGCTGCTCGAGCGGCTGAATGACCGCGGCCATATCCAAGTCGGCAAGGCCTGCGGCGATCGCTTCGGCAAACGCTTTTTCCACCTGAACGCCAAGACGGTGGCCAAGGCCGATTTCATCCATCAACTCGTTCGCCAGGCGCACGTCCTTATGCACATACTTCACCGCCCCGCCAGGAGTGAATCGACGCGGCAACACGAACTGCTCCATATGGCGGCGCAGCATCCGGCTGTCTCCGTAGCTTTCTTTTAACAGCCGATACAGCTTACCGGCATGAAGCCCATAAGCGACGCCAGCGACCATCGCTTCCGCCGCGGCGACAGAATGGACAGCGACTAAGTACTGGTTGATCACTTTTGCCGCGCTGCCGGCGCCGCTTTCTCCTAAATATTCCACCGTTTTTCCTAACACCCGAAGCAGCGGGCGCACCCGCTCCCATGCTTCTTTCGCCCCGCCGACCATGATCGTCAGCGCCCCTTGTTCCGCCCCTTCCGGCCCGCCGCTTACCGGTGCGTCCAAATAGGCGACGCCGTGCTCATCGGCGCGCCGAGCGACAAACCGACTTGTTTTCGGACCGACGGTTGTAAAATCAAGGCAAATCGTCCCCGGATGGGCCGCGCTAAGGACGCCGCCTTCACCTGTATACACCTCGATGACATCATCCGGCATCGATAAGCACGTGCAAATGATATCCGCCTCGCCAGCCAGCTCTGCCACTGTCGCCGCCTGTCGGGCGCCAAGGTTGACAAGCAGAACCGCTTTTTCTGTCGTACGGTTGTACACCGTGACATTGAATCCCGCTTCAAGCAGCCGTCTAGCCATGCGCGAGCCCATCACGCCCAACCCAATAAAGCCGACGCGTGTCATCGTCCGCCTCCCCCTTTCATTCCGCGGTATTCATCATACCAGACAAAACTTTCGCTGCTTTTCCCCGATGGAATGTACTCAAGTCCAATCGCTCCATTGTAGCCGTGCTCTTGCAAAAATGCGAAAATCTCGCGATACGGAAGCTCTCCCGTCCCCGGCTCATGCCGCCCGGGGGCATCAGCGAATTGCACATGCGCGATGAGCGGTGCGTAGTCGGCAAACGTCGCTGTCACATTGCGTCCGAGCCGAGCCATATGATAGACGTCATATTGCAATTTCACATTCGTCCGGCCGAGACCGCGGATGATCGCCGCCGCTTCCTCAATATCGGTTAAAAAGTAGCCGGGCATATCGAACGGATTGATCGGTTCAATCGTCAGCGTCAAACCATGAACAGCAAGCGTTGCAGCCGCTTCGTCAATGCGGCGCATATACGTCTCCTTCGCCCGCTCGCGCGGCAAGTCCCTTGGCAACACTCCGGCCATGCAATGAAGATTCGGCACACCGAGCGGGAGCGCATAACGCACTCCTTCCTCCAGTGCACGCCGGAATTCATCATGACGGTCAGAAAAAATGGCGAGCCCGCGCTCCCCCTTTTCCCAATCGCCAGCGGGCAAATTCAGCAAAACAAGCGACAGCTCAAGCTGCTCGAGTTCATCAGCAATCGCCTCAGGAGCCACCGAGTACGGAAACTGGCATTCAACGTGCGAAAACCCATGTTGCTTCGCCTTGGCAAACCGGGCGAGAAACGGCGCTTCCGTGAAAATCGTCGATACATTGACGGCAAACTTCATCATGAGGCTCCTTTCTTCTCCATTTCTTTCTCTATATTCGCCCCACCGTTTGCCGATTCCTGCCTCACCGCGTTTCCCCTTTAATGCCGTAAAAAAACAGCCGCACCAGTTCTTCGATCAATCGCTCGTTATACAGGGAAACAGGGATTTTTTCCGACAGCTCCCGCCATCCATTCAAATAAATCAACAACGCCTCGATGGATAAACGCGGATCAACTTCCCCTTTTTGCTGGGCTTCGCGAATCATGTCCACCACCAACGGCAGCACCCGCGTTTCATTTAGCAGCTCGATCGAACGGCGAAATTCTTCATCCTCCTGCATCCAGCGCAGCATCACATCTGCCCAACCTTCTTTAAACAATTTCACCTCTTGGAAAATCGTATGCTTCACCCTTTCCTCAAACGATCCCGCTTGTTTCAAAAACGCCTCGTATTCATCCACTTGCCGGACCACGTCATCGAGGAGCGTTTCGCGGATAAGATTTTCCTTGCTTCCGAAATGATTGTAGATCGTCACCGGCGATACATGGGCCTGTTTCGCGATCTCTTGGATTGTCACCTCGCGCGGATCTCTTATTTTTTGGAGCAGCTCCAATACCGCCTGCTTGATCGCCTGCTTTTTTTGTTCCGTCCGCCTGGCAAAGCCGTTCATCCAGTACCACCTTCCGCTCCGTTTTTCTTTATCTTATTATACCGCTAAATATAATGAAATATAAATAAAAACAAATTACAAAATACATTGATGAACCACTAAATAATGACGTATAATAAAAATGAAATATTTAAACATAAATATTTCAAAAATCGATTCTGGGGGAAATCACGTCATGATCGAACTTCAACAGTTAACCAAAGTCTTTCCGAACGGCAGGGGCATTTTGGATGTCACCTTAACCGTCCGACAAGGAGAAGTGTTCGGATTTTTAGGGCCGAACGGCGCTGGAAAGTCCACGACGATCCGGCACTTGCTTGGATTTCTGAAACCGACAAAAGGGTGCGCTTCCATCAACGGGTTTGACTGCTGGCGTGAGTCGGTTCGGGTGCAGGCGCTCGTCGGCTATTTACCCGGCGAAATCGCCTTCCCTGAAGGAATGACCGGGATGGAATTGCTCGACTTGCTTGCTGGGATGCGGCGAATGAACACGACCCGCTACCGTGACGAGCTGATTGAACGGCTGCAGTTGGATGTCCGACTCCCGATCCGGAAAATGTCCAAGGGAACAAAGCAAAAAGTCGGCCTTGTCGCCGCGCTCATGCATGATCCCGAGGTGATCATTCTCGATGAGCCGACATCCGGCCTTGACCCGCTCATGCAACAAACGTTCATCGATCTTATTCGTGAAGAAAAGCAAAAAGGGAAAACGATCTTTTTGTCTTCACACATCTTCCCTGAAATCGAGCGGACGTGCGATCGAGTGGCCATCATGAAAGACGGCCGGCTGATGGCCGTCAATGACATTCATGAACTGCAATCGATGCAGCGGAAACTGTTTGACGTCATGTTGTCCCGCGAAGAAGATGCGGCAAAACTGCTCGCCTCGCCGCTTGAGATCGTTCACCATGCCGGCCGCCGCGTCTGCATCGCCGTGCAAGGAAACTACGATGCCTTCATTCGCGAGCTGGCTCAATACCAAGTGCAAAGTATCGATCTCCGCACACAAAGCTTAGAAGATATTTTTCTGCATTACTATGATCGCCGGGGGGACGAACGATGAATGCCGCATTATATAAACATATGGTCAAAGCGCAAGCCAAAACGATCATCAGCTATTCGGTCGGATCAGCCTTTTATATCGCGCTGATCGCCGGCGTCTATCCATCGTTGGCCGATTCCAAAGCCATCAATCACTATCTTCAACAGCTGCCGGATGAGCTTCTGAAAGTGTTCAACATCACCGGCATGGGCAACCTGCTCGAATTCATCGCTGGGGAGTATTACGGGCTGCTGTTTCTTTTAATTGGTTCGATCTACTGCATGACCGCTGCCAATCAACTGATGGCGCGGCCCATTGACCGTGGTTGGATGGCCTATTTGCTTGCGACGCCGAATTCGCGGCGAACGATCGCTTTCACCCAAGCGCTCGTACTGCTCACGGGATTAGCGGCCATCGTCATCTTGACAACCGCAGCTGGTTTTGCTGCCGACGCGTGGTTCGTTGCCGATGATGCTCTCGATGCAGAGCGGTTCCTGATCATGAATGCGATTGGGTTCCTTCTCTTTTTCGCCATCAGCGGCTATTCGTTTTTCTTCTCCGCCATAGCCAGCGACGAAAAGCGGGCGCTTTCTTTATCTGGCGGGGTCACCGTTCTGTCTTACAGCTTGGACCTTATCGGCAAGCTGGCTGAGAAAGCGGAATGGCTTCGGTATGGGTCAATCTTTGCCGCCTTCGAACCCGGAAAAATCGCCCAAGGCCAAGCTGAATGGCTCCCTGTCTCCCTGTTGTTATTGGCGATCGGCGCCCTTGGCTACACGGTGGGGATCAGTTTCTTTTCCAAACGCGACTTGCCGCTTTGATCAATGCCACCGTCATGGAAAAAGAGGGTGTCCCAAAAGGATGGGGACGCCCTCTTCCGTCTCTATATATGTGTGCTGACCGCTTCTTTAACACTATATGTTGTGCCTATCTTAAAGACAGACGGCCTTTTGGGTCAGCCCCTTTTTGGCGCTCAATCCTCATCGCTGGCGAAAAAACGCAAAATGTAGACAAACAAATTGATGAAATCAAGGTAAATATTGACGACAATCATCGGGATGTCCGCTTCCGTAAAGCCATAGCGGGCCAAACGGTTGATGTCGTAAATCGTAAAGCCAAGGAAAATCAAAATCCCCAAAGCAGCGATGCCTATTTGCCCCACGCTTGAGAATGGGATGAACCATTGGATGATCAGCAAGCCAAGGAGCGCAAACGCTCCAAGCATCAAAAACCCGCCGAGGAACGAAAAATCTTCTTTCGTTCTCGCCGCGTAAATGGCAACGCCGGAAAACGATACAACGGCCAGCGCAAACGCTTTGAACACCGCCGCCGCACCGATGATGGAAATGTAATAGCCGATGAGCGGATAGAGCGTCGCCCCCGAGACAAACATAAACGCAAACATAAGCGGATAGCCGACAGCTTTTTTCACGCGGGCGAACATCATGACCAACAGCAGCACAAGCTCAAGCGCGTAAAGGGGCAAATACAGGCCAGCCGGCACCCATTGCCCGGCATACAGCCCCGCCGTCGCAACGGCCAGCGCCGCTAAAAAGGAAACCGCCAACTTCGCCACTGGGCTATGCGGACGATAAACGGTCGAATGGTTCATGGCAACCCCCTCCTTTTTCTTTCTAGTTTAGCATATATTTGTTTCTTGTCACAGTCCTTTCTTTTGGATTGACGCAGACTGCATGGACCGCCCACCATGATGTATGGTCCATCGTTCGATCCACCGAAACCAGCGGGCGGCAAACCATTTTTTCAGCACCGGTGGAACGACAAGCAAAATGAAAAAAATGCGGAACATTTGATAACTTGTCACAACGGCAAGGTCGGCATGCGCCTCCCGCGCCAAAATTCCCATTTGATCCATACCCCCCGGCGCCAAAGCGATGAACGCTGTCAAATACGGCACGCCATGCAAAACCGTTAAGACAAATGCCGAAGCCATGGAAAACAAAATGAGCGCAAGGCCGGTAACCACAGCGGCCAGCACGGCTCTTCCCTTTTCCGCGATGCGAGCCGGTTTCAGCATTAAGCCTAGATAAGCGCCCATCGCGATTTGCGCGATATCTAACAAAGGCGCTGGCAAATGGGGCGCCGGCGTCCCGGCAATGACCAGAGCCGATGTTCCCATGATCGGGCCAAGCAAATAGGCAGTCGGCAGTTTGATGCGCCTTCCGATGATCGCGCTGGCAACCGTGACGATCAAATACAGCCAAACAAGACCGACGCTCCAATGCGCCCCTTGTCCGCTTTCTGCGCCCGTCCGCGCCTCAGCGCCGCCGGAAAAGAACGGGCTTAAGGCGATAAGCGGGACGAGAAACACGACGCCCATCAGGCGCATCACTTGAAAAAACGTGACAATCGTTGCATCGACACCGTCGAGCTCTTCGCCCAACACAAGCATTTGCGACAATCCGCCGGGGATGCTGCCGGCGGCGACCGAACGGAGCGGAATCCTTGTCCATCTCGCGACAAGGCAAGAAACAAGGAAGCTAAACAACAAAATCAACACCGTCGCCAGCAACATCACCGGCAATTGCCGGCCCATCTCCACAAGCGTTCCTGCCGTCATCGATGTCCCTAGCGTATAGCCGATCGGAATGAGCGCAGCGTTGCGAATGCCGACCGGCCAATACAACTTTCCCTTCAAAAAACGACCAACCAAAAGCAACGCAACGGCTGGACCGAGCATCCAATGGAGCGGAACGCCAAACAAGGCGAAAATGAAGCCGCCGAGCGCCGCGATCACCAGCGTCAACACGAGGCGCGCCATGTTGCTCCACTTCTCTTGTCTTTTCGATGTCAAGGGAACACCTTCTCTCTTCCTTTCGCAATGACTTTCATAGAACAAACCTTTCTGTGTTTTCTCTCCCCCCATGCACATAGCGAAAGCTTTCAGCCGTCCATAGTCAATACATAGTCAATACACACAGCGATGAGACCGTGCAAACAAGAAGAAAAAGATGGAAAAACAAAAAGGATCATTGGTATAATATTGTCTGATTCATCAAAAATGGAGGAATTCGAAATGGTTCATGAAATCCGTCTCTGTTTTTATCATTCCGACCATGACGCAACGCTGCGCTCGTTCTATCTACCAAAAGAACAGCAACGATTCACCGCACTCCCCGCTGAGGCGCTCAAAGCATGCTCCGAGGAAAAAGAAAGAAAGCCGATTGTCATCCTTCATCAAGAACGACCGGTCGGTTTTTTTGTTCTTCACACTGGCGAACAGATCCATCCGTTTACCGACAATCCGCGGGCCGTGCTGCTCCGGTCCTTTTCCATCAATTATCCAGAACAAGGGAAAGGGTTCGCCAAGCAGGCGCTCGCTTTGCTGCCGGCCTTCGTCAACACCCATTTTTCCGATATTAACGAAATTGTGCTTGCTGTCAATGAACAAAACTTGACAGCGCAGCGATTGTACTTGACTGCCGGTTTTATCGACAGCGGACGGCGGCGCGAAGGAAAAAAGGGGCGACAACTGTTGCTCTATTATCCTCTTTCTGCAACCTAGAAGACTGGTGATTTAAAAGGAAGTGCTGCTCTCCAACAGTATTTCTCAAATTGAGAAACCTTGCAACACCGCAACTTCATTTCTTTTGATTTCTCAAAAACCAAGCGAATCCGTTGTTTTTCACCAGTCTCCTAGAAGTCTGCCCGACGAAACCATTTTGGCGGATTCCAAAACAGTGAAATAAACAAATGTTCAAATCGTATAAAACGGAAGATTTTGCATAAATATTCGCTGACTTCAATCCATCGGACAGATTCCTAGGAACTATCAAACAAAAGCATTCCTCTTTGTTTTGCAGAGAGGAATGCTTCCCTTCCCATGAAAGGCAAGAAATCCTCGCTTTTTTCGTCGATCGACGTCCGCTTAATCAGCGAATAAATCGGATGACAAATACCGCTCGCCGGAATCGGGCGCCATGCAAAGGACGCGGGCGCCTTTCGGGAGCTGTTTTGCCACTTTGATGGCGTAATAGGCACTGGCAGCGGCCGAAGCGCCGACCAAAATGCCTTCCTTCGCCGCCAGTTCGCGCGCCATCTGTTGGGCATCCTCATCTTTGATCAAAAAAATGTCATCATAAATCGAGCGATTTAAAATTTTCGGGATAAACCCCGGACCCGTGCCGGGAATTTTGTGCGGCCCCGGCTTGCCGCCCGACAACACAGGCGAACCGTACGGTTCAACGACGTAAATGCGCAAATTCGGGATGCGTTTTTTCAGCTCCTCCCCTGTTCCGGTCACCGTCCCGCCGGTGCCGGCGGTTAACACGAACGCATCGAGCCGTCCATCAAATGCTTCATAAATTTCCACCGCTGTTGTATGCCGGTGTGCATCCGGATTGGCCGGATTTTCAAACTGCATCGGAATAAAGCTGTCAGGGATTTCGCTAGCAAGCCGGTTTGCCTCATCGATCGCCCCTTGCATCCGCTTCTCCGCCGGCGTCAAATAGACTTCGGCTCCGTACGCCTTTAAAATTTTCACCCGTTCGACCGTCGCATTGTCGGGCATCGTAATGATGCAGCGATACCCCCTGGCGGCGCACACCATGGCCAAGCCGATGCCGGTGTTGCCGGACGTCGGTTCAATGATCGTGCTTTTTCCCGGTGTAATTTTCCCTTCCGCCTCCGCACGGCGGATCATTTCCCAAGCGGGCCGATCTTTGACGCTGCCGCCCGGATTGAACGATTCGAGCTTTATGTATACCTCTGCCCCGTTTGGATCAGGAAGGCGGCGCAACTTGACAATCGGCGTGCCGCCGATCAAATCTAAAATCGAGTCATACAATTTCACGATCGTCCCCAACCTTTTGCAAAATATTTGTTCGTCCCATTCATTATAAATGATTTTTCCTTTTTCATTCAAACAGTCTGTCCGGCCCGCAACACCACGCGTTTTTGGATCGCTTTTCGCAAAAGGACGTTCATTTAGCCGGATTGATTGCGATTTTTCCTCTGTTCTAGTCCGATATTCCCCCTTATAATAAAAAATAAACGATGGAAAGCGAGGTGGCTTTTTTGGCATCTGCCGCACAGCAGCTGGTTGCCCATCTGGAAACCCATTTGCCGGACTTTCTCGCCTATTGGCGGCAGCATATGAAAATTGCCGACGATGACAAATACATCGATCATGTCGAACAAAACGGCTTAGCCGTGTTTGAGCTGGTCAAAGAAGCACTGTTGCGGTCGCTATCTAGCGAGACGGTCGAACGGTTAGCCAACAAAATCGCGAAAGAACGTGCGGAAATGAATGTCGGCATCGGCGCTCTCGTCTACAACGTCAACCTTGGGAGGCGGCTCGTCATCAACCACGCGCTCGCCGCGCCGCTGTCGGTCGACGAGCTGTCCCCGCTCATCGACCATTTGAACGAGCTGTTTGACCAATTTCTGTTTCATGTCATCACAAAATACAATGAGTTAAAAGAAAAAGAACTGCATGAAAAAAACGCGCTCATTGCCAGATCGCATCAAGACCGGCTGACGCTGCTCGGACAAATGTCATCGAGTTTTGTCCATGAGTTTCGCAATCCGCTTACGGCTATTATTGGTTTTATTCAATTATTGAAGTTTGAGCATCCGCATCTTCCTTATTTAGACATTATCGACCATGAGTTGCAGCAGCTGAAATTTCGCATTTCGCAATTTTTGCATGCCTCACGCAAAGAAATTGTTGAAAGCGAAAAAGAAACGTTTTCGCTGCGCCAGTTGTTGGAGGAAATTATCGAGTTTTTATACGCCACGATCGTCGACAGCGATGTCGACCTTTCGGTGGCGATCGATGAATCCATACATATATTTGCCTATAAAGATCAGCTGCGCCAGGTGCTGGTAAACATTTTGCTCAACTCGATCGAAGCGGTGAAAGAGAGGGAAAAACCGCGGCGGATCAACATCGCCGCCCGTTGCCAAGACGGAAGCATCATCATCGAAATCGCCAACAACGGTCCGTCAATTCCGGCCGACATTGTGGAAACGATTTTCGAGCCGTTTTTTACGACAAAAAAACTCGGAACCGGCATCGGCCTGTACATTTGCAAAAAAGTGATTGAAGACCATGGCGGAGATATCTGCTGTTTTTCCAATGACAAGGTGACGACGTTTTCCATCCGCCTCCCTGCATAATGAACAGCGGAAATGGGCATGATGGATGAAAAAAGGTGATGCCGATGAAAACGTTTTGGAAAGGCTGGTTGGAGCAGGCGGCAAGTGCCATCCGCGAATGGCTCGAGCGGGAGATGCATTCGTTCGCCGAGCTCGCTGCGTTCATCCGCCATCATCCGGATACCGTTCGACAAGAACGCACATGGCTTGGCTTGACGTACCGGTTCTACTCGCTCACGATAAACGGAGTGTCATTGAAAATGGAAACGAAAGTCGCCCGTGAAGGCGAGGAGCGCATTCTCTTTTTATCGGTCCATGCTCCGCGTACGAAAGCCGCTGTCTACCGCGCCTATGACGAAGACGGCGATTTGGCGGACATCATCGCCACTCCGCCGCTGTCCCAAAAAACCGCACCAGTTTGACCACGGTGCGGTTTTTTCATCATCATTTCGCGAAAAAGCCCCGCTTCCGAGCGAAATGAAAGCAGGAAGAAAGGTCAACCTTTCATGCCCTGCAGCCATTCTTGGTAACATTCCGGACAAAGCGTTTCTTCGCGTTCTTCGCCATTCGTATGGAACGATACGTAATGCACCTTGTCATCGCACTCGCACTGACAGTAAAAACATGTTTCGCTCATCGCTTTCCCTCCCTTGCCTATTAGTGTGAGCCGTCTTATAACAGCGTTGCAAGGGAACTATTCCCATCGGCATGAGCGCAGAATAAACGACGCTCGATGCGGTCAGCGCGAGGTGAGCGACAACAAATAGTCCAATACCGCCTCTTGCTCTTCCTTCGTAAATCCGGCTTGACGGTCGATCCAATACCGGTGCCCGGCGCCGGTCACATGCACCGTCCGCAAGTCGGAGTCCTTGGCGTTGGCGGCGATGACGCGCTCGCGCCATGTCCGGTCGATCAGCGCCCGCAGACTGTTGCGCGCATCAGGAGCAATACCGTTTCCGACCGTGCCCGTCAACCCGAGTTCCCCGTTCGGCCCAACCGCCACGCCGCCGTCGTGCAAATACGGCGCACTCCACGCCAGGCCGATGAGGCTCGGCACTTTATACCCGCCCGGCGAATCACCGTGGGCGAAGGCAAGCCTGATTTGTTTTGGATCTAAATGGTTCGTCGGCACGTTCAATACTTTCGCCCCCTTTGGGATCGGGACCGGCGTATCCGGAGCGTACAACACGGCCTCTCCGAACACTTTTTCTGTCTTTTTCAGTGCTTTCGCCCGTGACGGTTCCGTGCCGATGACATTCGCCGCCACGACGCGGTTGTTCGTCAAATACGCCCCGGCATGGCAGCGGATGCAGCCGGCGCGGACAAACACCTCTCTTCCTCTCGCCGCCCGCTCCTCGCTGATCCGTTCATTTGGCGGCGGAGGATTGAGCGTATTTTGCCAAGCGGCCACGGCATTGTTTTGCTCATTGAACCGATAACCCGGCTCGCTGACGATCAACCCATCTGGAGCGACGAGCGATACTTTCGGAAACTGCGGCGGCGCGACAAACTGATTAACGCCGGCCGTTTTCGGCGTCGGGTCGACTTTCGCGAAAAAGGCGGACGGTTTCTCCTTTGTCGTCGGCTGATAGCGAAACCGCGGATGGGCGGCGTTTTGCAAAATCGTGCCAATATACACTTCTTTATCAATGCCAAACAGCGCTTCGCTAATTTCCGCCTGCGCGAGCGAATCGGCATTTTGCGCGTGCACGTTGTTGCTGAAAGCGGCCAAGCCATGGAATGAGCCGGCGGCGGCAAAGCCGCTCCACCCGTACGGATGGTCGCCGCGCGTAAACGAATCCGGAATTTGCGCCGGATTCGCTTTCATATCGATCGTCGAATCAAAATTGCCGCGCGGCCAGCTGGCAAAAATGCGATCCACGTCCCGCTCAAGCAGCTCCGGATCCGGCAGCGCCGCTTTGCGCCCGTGCGAATCGATGATCGTCCGATCGAACGAGCGGATATATTTTTTCAGCGAGCGGATATTGGCATGAGTAAAATAAGCGCTCGAATTCGTCGCCAACGCCATGAGCATTCCGGCATTCAAATCGTTGTTCGGCGCCCCTTCCACCACTTTTTTCGTCACTGGATCGACGGTCGCATGGCAGGCGGCGCAGCTGATGCCGACGCGCACGCGGCCACCGTCGGTAACGATCGGCATCCCGAGCGGCAAGTATGACCCTTTGGGCACGTCGATGCCCGTGTCGATCAACTCGCCTTTTTTATATGTGCGGCCGCCGATCGTCACATCTTCGGCAAGCGGCACGCGCAAATTCGTCGTCCCTTCTCCTTTTAATGCGACAATGGCTTTGGCCATATTGGCAAGCGTCAGCGGCCCGTCGACAATACCCATAATGTCGGTCAAAAACACTTCATTGCCGAACGTTTCTTTATAAAACACCTCCTTGCCGAGACGAAGCAACCGGTCATCGACGACAACCGCCCCTTCCTCTTTTTGCAAATGCCCGTTTCTAGCCGACAACGCTTGGATGCGGCTGTCATCCGCTGCGATCCATCGCCCCCACACATCGATTCCAGTCTGTTTGCTCGCTTCATACGGCGCAATATCGCTCCCATCCGGCACAAACGCATACTCGCCCCGGCGCAAAAGAAGAACGGCGCCGGCGGCTAAGAGAAGGAGAACAGCAACGCTTAGCACAATGAATATTTTTCTCACCCGTTTCCCTACCTCCTTCATAAGCGGATTGCGCCCATAGTATACCCCGCTCTAGACAAAACTTGAGCGCGCGGACTCCTTCTTTTTCCCATTGTCGCGATCGTTCAAAGCGCCACGACCCGCTTTTCCCATCATTCCCCACCCATACAGCAAACAGCCGGACACATACTATGTCACGGAAGGTGGTGAGAAGAATGAACGCGGCAGGAACACACGAAACGCTTGAGCTGCACGAACTGCTTATGTTTAAAAGCACCTGTCTTGCCAAAAGTGCCGCCATGCAGCAAATGGCAAGCGATCCACAATTGAAATCGCTCATTCAACAAGACATGCAAAAGACACAGCAGCACATCCGCGACTTGCAAAACTTGCTGTCATAAGGAAAAAAGGAGGGACAACGATGCAGGCAACGATGACACCGACCGGCGTATTGAACGATCAAATGATCGCCGCTGATTGCCTGATCAGTGTGAAAAACGCCATTAAAGGATGCGCAATGGCCATCGCCGAAGCTTCCACCCCGGAAGTGCGCAACACGTTAAAGCAACATTTGAATGACGCGATCACATTCCATGAACAGATCAGTCAATATATGATCAACAAAGGATACTACCATCCGACCAACGTTCAAGAGCAGCTGCGCCTCGATTTGCAAGCAGCGCAGCAAGTGCTGTCTAGATACAATCAAAACGTTTAACATATCTTGGACAGAAAAGCCGCTTATCTATTTTTCGACTGTCGAGGGCAAGCCACAGGCTTGCCCCCGTCACGCCTTGGCGTGGCGGAAGACCAAACAACCACCCGCTTCCTAGACCCATACATGGGGCTGAAAGCGGCGTTGTTCGGTCTCCCGACAGTCGATCAAATGCTCGGCAAAAGCCGCAAATGTGAAAACTTCAAATTGCATTTGTATGCAATCGGTCGGCCGCTGAAGAAGAAAATGGGATTCGCCATGGCAAAAGGTGAATCCCATTTTTCATGATTTGTCCGTCAATCGCCCATCCTAACAACAAAGGAGGTGAACAGCGTGAAACGCCGATACCGAATATGGGCCGCGGCCAGCGCGGTTGTTGCTCTACTCGTTGCCGCAGCCGCCTTGGGGCGACCGGCTCTAGAAGAAAACGCCCCGGCTCCACCGCGGCTGAAGCCGTTTGACGCCGAGGTCGCACCCACCCATCCAACCGTTGTCGCCTTAGACAGCTTAAGCGCAGGCGAGCAGCTGAAACAGCAGTTGAACAAGCACCCGCGCATTCGGGAAATCCTCCATAATCGCCGCGGTGACCGAAGCCATTATTTCGCCAATGAGATCGTCGTCCGCTTTCGGGCATTGCCATCGGAAAGCCGTCTTCAACAAATGGAGGCAGCCATCGCCGGCCAGCTCATCAAGCAGGTCGACCACGTGTTTGTATTCCGCTCGCGCGGGCAAACGTATGAAGAGATGCGCCGCTATTTCCGATCTCTTCCGATGGTTGATTATTGCGAACCGCACTACATTTACATGCAAAATGAGTGGAACAAGCCGGCGCCGGTGCCGAACGATTCGTTTTACGCCCGCTACCAGTGGAACTTGCCGGCCATTCATACGGAAGCTGGTTGGACGCTGTCGCGCGGCAAGCGGAATGTGCCTGTCGCCATCATTGACAGCGGGGTCGATTTGACCCATCCCGATTTAATCCGCCGCCTTGGTCCCGGATACAACGTATTGGCCGACGACCGCTCTCCGAATGACGAAAATGGCCATGGCACCCATGTCGCTGGCATTATCGCCTCACAGCCGAACAACGGCGAAGGAGTCGCCGGCATAACATGGTTCAACCCGATCATGGCCGTCAAAGCATTAAATGCGGACGGCTATGGAACGAGCATTGATGTAGCGAAAGGAATCCGCTGGGCGGTCGACCACGGGGCAAAGGTCATCAATTTAAGCCTTGGCAACTACCAACCGTCCTCGGTGCTTGAGGAAGCGATCCGCTACGCCGACGCCCATGATGTCGTGCTTGTCGCCGCTTCCGGCAACGACAGCACGTCGCAGGCGAGCTTCCCAGCCGCTTATCCAGAAGTGATCAGTGTTGGCGCTGTCAACCCGGATCTTTCCTATGCGCTTTATTCCAACTACGGCGACTATGTGGATGTCGTCGCGCCTGGAACGAACATTGCCAGCACGTTTGCCGGCCACCGGTACGCCGCCCTTTCCGGCACGTCGATGGCCGCGCCGCACGTCACCGCGCTCGCCGCTTTGATCCGCTCCGTCAACCCGCGGCTTTCGAACGATGAAGTGCGCGACATTATTCTCGAAAGCGCTGACGATTTGGGAGAGAGAGGAAAAGATCCGTATTACGGCTATGGGCTGATTAACGTCTACCGCGCGCTCGAGCTGGCTAAGCGATAACCGATGCTCCTTCCGCCAATGATTGGGGAACTCGTCGCTGGGAAAGGTCAAACGGACAAAATTCTCATCTCCTGTGCGAACGATGTTAAAACTCCCCCACAGCATAAATCAGCAAACAGCCGGAAACGGCGCCTTCGGTGCCGCATTCCCATAGAGGAGCGCCTATCTGCTGAAACGAAAAACGATGGGGATTCGGGCTATACCCCCATCGTTTTTTCGCGCGTCAACATCGTCGTCACCGCCCCGACGACCGTGACAACGACAAGCGAGTGGACAAACGGCACTGAGTCGATGATCATGCTCCCAGCTGAAATAATGCAGGCGTCAATGACAAAAATGATGATCCCGACGTTCCAGTTCGTCCATCTAGCGATAAACTGGGCGAGCAGGTCGGTCCCGCCCGTGCTCGTCTCCTCGCGCAGCATCAAGCCGATGCCCGCGCCGACCAGCACCCCGCCGATGACCGCGCTCAAAAGCGGATCCAACACCACCACGCCGCGCAAAACGGACAATACGTCAATCATCCATGAGGAAAATAAAAGTCCGTGCAAGCTGTTGTAAAAAAACGGGCGGTAGTAAAACCATGCGGCTGCATAAAGCGGAACGCTTAAGACGATCATCGTCAACCCAGCCTGAACGTGCCACACGTATTTGGCGATCAGCCCGAGCCCGATCATCCCCCCATCAAGCAAATGGTGAGGGACTAAAAAGACGTTGATGCCAACGCCAAGAAGCAGACTGCCGACAATCACCGCCGCCATTTTTTTGATCATCGCGAAACCCCTCCGCCACGGCTTATCCCAACGAGCCAACATGCCTCCATATATATGTATATGGCGCCCCTTGACAGAGCTTGTCTCTTTTTTGCCGCATCGCGGAGGAAATGGCTAGTCACGGACGAAATACAAAAATAAGAGGCCAGGCCTCTATGCCCAACCTCTTATTTTTGCGCTTTTGTCGTCTCGTCATCGTCGATGATGCCTTTTGTCGCATTCTTAAATTCGCGCAGCGTTTTCCCGGCCGCTTGTCCTAACTCCGGCAGCTTTTTCGGTCCGAAAATGAGCAAAGCGAAAAAGACGATGAGCGCAATTTCTCCAAAGCCGATGTTCATGTTTGTCACTCCAATGTTCAAGCGTCGTTTCTTGAATCATTATACCATAGAAGAACGGACGGTGTCATCGTCTTTCCCTTGACAAAACGGCGACAATTTGCACATCTCTCATTGTTCCTCAAGCAGTCGCACCGGTACGTCTTGTTCGTGTTCCGGCTCATCGGTGAAATAAACGCGAGCCATTTCGCGCTCATCATCGACGTGCTGAATCACCACTTGTTTCCCTTTATACATCACCGGAACGATCTCCCCAGCTTCAGCCATTCGCTTCGCCCGCAACAGTTCCATCTACTCCCCTCCTTTCGCACTGTCCTCCGCCTGCGCCCGCAAGCTTTTCCAAAACAACTCGTCGCTGCAGACGATCTCATGAAGCTCGCCTTCGTCTCCTTTGGCGTTGATGATTTCAAGCAACTGCGTCATATCGCCCATTTCGTGCCGATCGTTTTTCACCGAATCATCCCCTTTCTTTGGCAAACTGATGACAGCGGACATCCCATCGCTTCGTTTCCTGCGTTGACTCCCTCAAAAAGAAGGAGTATGATTCGAATTGGTGTGTATAGAAAGGAGGAAACACTATGAAGGAGCGGGACTATTATTTTGACAACGCGAAATGCGCGCTCATGCTCCTCGTCGTGTTTGGCCACTTTCTACGCCCGTACATTGACGGCGTCTTATGGGTGCACAGCTTGTATACGTGGATTTTCTTTTTCCACATGCCAGCGTTCATTTTCATTTCCGGCTATTTCGCCAAAAAATTCCATGAGCACGGCTACTTGCAAAAAATCACGAAAAAATTGCTCATCCCGTACGTTCTGTTCCAGCTGCTGTATTCGATCTACTATTTCTTCCTGTATGACAAACAGTCGCTGGAACTTGACTTATTGACCCCGCATTGGAGTTTATGGTTTTTGCTCAGCCTGTTTAGCTGGAACGTGCTGCTGTTATGGTTCGGCCGGCTGCCAAAGCGGATCGCATTGCCGATGGCGCTTCTTCTCGGCTTGACCGGCGGCATGATGGAAGCGGAAAAATGGCTGAGCTTGTCGCGGACGCTCACGTTTTTCCCGTTCTTTTTGCTTGGATTTTTCTTTCAAAAGTCGGCGATCGAGCGCTTGTTTGCCGCCCCAGTGCGCCTCGTTTCGCTATTTGTGCTTGTTAGCATGTTTTTCGTCATCCATTTCGGGTTTCCGGATTTGCCGCAAGATTGGCTGTACGGCTCGAAATCGTACGATACGCTCGGCGTCTCGGAACCAGCCGGCATTGCGAGCCGCCTCGCCATTTATGGGGCGAGCCTGCTCATGATGTTTGGCTTTCTGTCGCTCATCCCGAGCCGTCGCTTCTCCTTTTCCGTGCTCGGGGCGCGCACGTTTTGCATCTATATCTTGCACGGGTTTATTTTAAAATATTTGCACGAGACGCCATTCCCAGACTTTATTATGGATGTGCACGGCTATCCGCTTCTGCTTGCACTGTCGGTTGCCATGATGCTCATCCTTGGAAGCAAGCCGGTCGCCCGGCTCGTGCGGCCGCTGTTGGAATGGCGATGGCCGAACTGGCGGCAGACAACGACCTAGCAGTCAAAAAAGAAGGTGTCCCGAAATATCAACGGGACACCTTTTTCCATTTATGGCGCTTTGCCTACAAGTGGAAACCGACTTTTTCATTCAGCGCGTGCGAGCTGCCCGCACCGCTTCCGCTAAGGCGGCGGCCGCCGCCTTTGGCGACGGAGCCGAAGCGATGGCGCTGATGACGGATACCCCATCCGCCCCGGCTTCCACAACGGTTTTGGCGTTCGCAGCCGTAATGCCGCCAATGGCGACGATTGGAATGGTGATGCCGGCTTCGCGCAAGCGGCGGAGAACATCCGGTCCTTGCGCTTCCTTTGCATCCTCTTTCGAACTGGTCGGGTAAATCGGGCCGACGCCGAGGTAATCGGCGCCCGCCTCAACGGCCGCCATCGCTTCTTCGACGTTGTGCGCTGAGACGCCCAAAATTTTATCGCCGATTTTTTCCCGCACGCGCCGCGCGTCCTCATCGTCTTGACCGACGTGGACGCCGTCGGCATCAATGGCGAGAGCCAGCTCGACGTCATCGTTGACGATAAACGGCACCCCATAAGCGCGGCAAAGGTGCTGCAGCTGCCGGGCGAGCTCCTCTTTGTCCGCCCCTTTTAAAGCGCCCGGCCCTTTTTCGCGGAATTGAAACAACGTCACACCGCCGTCAAGCGCTTCTTTCAGCACATCGGCGGCCGGACGTTCGCTGTTTTGGCTTCCCATAATGAAGTAAACAGCCAGCCGCTCCTTCATTTCACCGCTCGCGATGCGCGCCATCGTTCTCACTCTCCGTATTGGCGGTACGCCCAATGGTTCGTCGGCCCATGGCCTTGGCCGATGCCGAGCGGATGGGCAATCGCCGATTGCACAAACGCCTTCGCCGTCGCGACAGCGTCGACAGGATGCCGCCCTTTCGCCAGCTCAGCGGCGATCGCCGCGGCAAATGTACACCCCGTTCCGTGCGTATGGCGCGTGTCAATTCGCTTGCTTTTAAAATAGGAAAATTCGCTGCCGTTATACAGCAAGTCGACGGTTTCTTCGCCATCATCGTCATGGCCGCCTTTCACGACGACATAGCGGGCGCCCATCCGGTGGAGGAGGCGCGCGGCTTCACGGCGGTCATCCATCGTGCGGATGACAACGCCCGTCAACGCTTCCGCTTCTGGAATGTTCGGTGTAATGACAAGCGCCATCGGCAGCAGCTCTTCTTTCAGCGCGGCCACCGCTTCCTCTTGCAACAGCGGAGCGCCGCCTTTGGCGATCATCACCGGGTCGACGACCAGCCGCTCCCATTTATGTTTTTTCACTTGTTCAGCAACCGTACGAATGATCTCGGCACTAAAGAGCATGCCGGTTTTCACCGCATCCGCGCCTAAATCGGCGGCCACCGATTCGATCTGGGCGGCGACGGCTTCCGCCGACAGCGGAAAGACGCCTTGCACGCCAAGTGTGTTTTGCGCCGTCACCGCCGTGATCGCTGACATGCCAAAGACGCCGAGCTCCTGGAACGTTTTGAGATCGGCTTGGATGCCGGCGCCGCCGCCGCTGTCCGACCCGGCAATCGTCAACGCTTTGTACACCATCGTGTTTCTCCTCCCCTTTTACCGTTGTTCCACCCGGCCATACCGTTTGACATCATCGACGCTTGTATACGCCAACGCGTCCAAAAACGCCGTCTGGAAGCTGCCCGGTCCGCGCTCCCCGGCTTTGGCCGCCGCCTGCTCCGCTGCGACGCCGTAATACACAAGCGCGGCCACCGCCGCTGCCGCCGCATCGCGCTCAACGGCCGCAAACGCTCCGACAACCGATGTCAGCAAGCAGCCCGCTCCGGTCACTTTTGTCAACAACGGATGGCCGTTCTGAATAAGATACGTCGTCTGTCCGTCCGCAACGACGTCCTCTTTTCCAGTAATCGCGACAACGGCGCCGAGCTGCTCCGCCGCCCGTTTGGCCAACGCCACTCGATCGCCGCTTCCTCCGCCGGCGTCGACTCCTTTAATCGCCCACGCCTCACCGATCATATTGGCGATCTCCGCCGCATTGCCACGGATCACGGCGAGCTTGACTTGTTCCGCGATGCGGCGCGCCGTCTCCGTCCGGTAGCGCGTGGCCCCGGCCCCGACCGGGTCGAAAATGACCGGCACGCCGGCTTCATTGGCCGCCTGGCCGGCGACAAGCATCGCTTCCACCTCTTTGTCATTCAACGTCCCAATATTGAGGACAAGCGCTCCAGCGAGCTTCGCCATCTCGCCCACTTCCTCTTTCGCATACGCCATCACCGGCGAAGCGCCAAGCGCAAGCAGCCCATTTGCCGTAAAATTCGTCACAACGACATTCGTGATATTATGGACGAGCGGATTCTCCTCTCTTACCCGCTCGAGCAGTTCCGCCCATTCATGCCAATTGGCCATTTCCGGTTTCTCCCCTTTCCAAGCCTTTTCGCCGGCCATACACTGACTTTCGCCGTATTTTCGGCCAATGGAATGATCCATTCTCCCCATCCATCAGTCTACTCTTTCTTTTTTTGAATTGCAAGACAAAGAAAAAAGGCGGCCGCCAAAGCGCACCTCCCTTTTTGTTCCATTACGAACGCGGCCATTCGGCCGCCCCTCCCTCTTCGGACGGCGCCGCTGGCGACAGCCGCTGCGGCAGCGGCCAATTCCACAAATCCAAATCGATGATATAGCGCGGCCGCCGTTTCGTTTCTTTGTAAATTTTTCCAATATATTCACCAATCAGCCCGAGCGCCATCAGCTGCAAGCCCCCTAACAGCCAGATGGACGTAATGAGCGACGTCCAACCCGTTTCCGTATGCCCGACCCATTTGAGAAAAAGAAAATAGGCGCCAAACATCAAGCTGACGACAAACGAGAGAAACCCAACGAGCGAAATGAAACGGATCGGGGTGACGCTGAACGACGTCACGCCGTCAAGCGCAAAGGCGATCATTTTTTTCAGCGGATATTTCGTTTTCCCGGCCAGCCGCTCTTTTCGGTCATAATAAACCGTCGCCGACCGAAAGCCCAAAAGTGGAACGATGCCGCGCAAAAACAAGTTCACTTCCCCGAACTGTTCAAGCGCGTCCACAGCGCGCCGGCTCATAAGGCGATAGTCGGCGTGATTGTAAACGAGATCGACGCCAAACGCCTTCATCAACCGATAAAACCCTTGCGCCGTATGGCGCTTGAACCATGTATCGGCATCGCGCCGCCGGCGCACGCCGTAGACGATGTCATAGCCTTCGCGAAACTTTTGCACAAATTCCCGAATCGCCGCTACATCATCTTGCAAATCGGCGTCGATCGAAATGAGGCAATCGGCATGCCTTTTCGCGGCGAACAGCCCAGCAAGCAGCGCGTTTTGATGCCCGGCGTTATGCGCCAGTTTCAGCCCTTTCACTTCCGGGTGGCGCAAACTCGCTTTGTATATGATCTTCCATGTGTCATCACAGCTGCCGTCATCGACGAACAAAAGCGCGCTGTTGGATGAAATGAGCTGCTCTTCAATCAATTGTTCGCGCAACTCCCGTAAGCGGCGGATCGTCTCCGGCAGCACCTCTTCTTCGTTGTAACACGGCACAACAATAGCCAACGTCGGTTCGAACATGTCACCTTCCTCCCTCCGGCACGACTTTGTATAAATAGATGGTCCACGCGGACTCTTTGGAACGGAACACCCGCTCAAGGCTCAAGGCGTTTTTGCTGGCATTTTCAATCGGCAGCGCTGAAAAAATGTAGCGCCCGCCCATGTCATAAAACACGTTTGTGTTCAATTCCAAGTTGCGAATCGTCCGCTTCGAGTTTTTCTGAAACATATACCGCTTGCCCAGCTCATCGACGAACAAATAGCAGCGCCCGCCCCATTCATCGAAATACTGGCGCAGTTTTTTGTTTTTCGCGAGCTCCTTGGCGATGATGCGGCGAAACCGATGCTTGTATTCGAGCGGATAAAAGTTGTTGTACGTATCGAGTGTGTAAAAGCCGTTGTATTGAGCGATCGCCGGGTGGATGCCGATGCTGGCGACACGGTATGTATGCACCGGTCGGCCGATATAGCGGCGAATGGCGGCAAACTGCTTTTCCGCGTAAAACTCGCGAAACGACGGCTTGTCGCGGTAGACGATTTCCTCATTGCATAAAGCAAGCACGACAAGCTGCAAGACAATGGCCGCCGCAACGACCGCCCGCCACCTTCGGCCTTCCTGCCAAAAAATTTTCAGCGCCAGTGCAAACAAGACGTAAATCACCATTGGCCGCAAAAAATGGTAGCGGGCGAAATTGAACTTATCGAGCAAATCAAACCGTTCGGTGAGCGGCAGCCATCCTTTGTAAAACCAAAACGCATACCATGTCGACAGCGCGAAGTTCAACCCGTGCAAAATCAAAAACAGTTTCTCCCGCCGCCAGCTTTTCCGCTTCCATACAATGTACAAGGCAACGAGCGTCACCGGTAAAATGACGAGCCCATGCACGGTCATGACGTGGGTGTGGCCGAGCACATAGTTTTTGAACGTCAGCCGGATGACGCGCCAAAGCGGCAGACGGGCGTGGAAATATTCGTCGCGGCTTGTCGGCTCATTGGAAAACAAGAGCGAATGGACAAGCCGGTAATCGACCGCCAAATAGAGCATCGTCATATAGACGATGGCCGCCAAAAACCGCCAATTCCAACCCTTGCCGCGGATGACATCAATGAGCCACCAAATCCCAAGCGCGCTCAAGAAAAAGAAAAATCCAAGCACGAAGCTCGAATAGAGCGGCAAAAGCGTCAACACCGCCCAGTTCACCCATGAACGCTCGCCGCCCCGAATGTTTAAAAACGCCCAAAGCGCAAGCGGCATCCCGAGCGTACTTAACATTCCCGATGGCCAAAACGGCGTCAAGGCAAACGTCAACGAAGAGCCGATGCGAATCCATCCCCAGCGCTCGCCCGGCAGCACATGTTTTCGCAGCAGCAAATACATGCCGATGAACGCCAATACGCGGGTTGCGGCTTGACTGAGCCCATAGGCGTAAATGGATGGAAACAGGGCGTGAAGCCAAACGATGCCGCTGAATTCTGTGCCGAACGCGTTGCGCGGCAGGCCGTTGATGATTTGCGGAATGACCCCATCGACCGGTCCGAACAGCTCACCGCTTCGAGTGAGCACCTTATACCAAGCGATGTTGGAATCCAAATTGTCATGAACGCGCATATGCGCATCTTCACCGAGCACAAAGTACGGCGACACGTACAAGGCGATGGCAACGAAAGAGAAGAGCAGGAGTCTCTTTTCGATGGACGGCACCTTTTCTCCCCCTTTCGCTTTTACTCATGTCTTTCCTTATTGTTCAACCCAACAGGAAAATTATTCATGGGAATGGAAAAAAACGGACTCCCGTCCAAACAAAAAAAACCGCCGTCGGCCAATTGAAGCCTGATGACAGCGGTTTTCTATTCACCTTTTGAACAGCCTTTTGCAGGCAACACAACGTTGCCCAAAAAAGCTGGTGATGGAACGAAAAAAACGCTCGGACCATGGAGATTTCGCTCTTGAACGCTCTCCACCTACGCTCACGCGTGGAAGTGTGGGGTCTTCTCGGTTCAGGATGATCAACAACCGCTTTTCCGCGCGTTGGCAACAACGATTTTGAAGAAAACGCGGTTTTTATCGACCTTGCAAACGGCGTCAAGACGAGAACAACGCCGCCGGATTGCCGATGAACATTTGCTCAAGCACTTCGTCGCGGACTCCTGCATTTTTCAGCGCGGGAATGAGGTTCACAAACAAATGCTCGACATGCCAATTTTTCATCATTTCCGCAAACGGTTCCGGCAGCGTAAACGGACGACCGAGCCAAACGTTGACAGTGTCATGCGACAGCATAATTTGTTTCTCGTACCCATCGCGGAGCAGAGCAAGGAGCGTCCGCACCCGCTCCTCATCAGTCGGCGCGCCGACCATCCCTTGGATGCCGAAGCGGTCAAAAGCGATGTAAACGCCGTAAGCAAGCGTCTTTCGATGATAGTCCGGGTCCGTGTTGCCGCACATATGGCCGATGACAATTTTTTTCGGATCGGCGCCGTGCTCAAGCAAATAGGCGGCTTGTTCCGGCCCCATCGTTCCTTCTTGCGTATGGGTGATGATGACCGCACCCGTCTCTTTTTGCGCGCGGGCGGCAGCGCGGAAGAACATCTTTTCGTACTCGGTGATGCGCCCTTTGCTCGAGGCGAGCTTGATGACACCCGCCTTGATTCCGGTATCGGCAATGCCCTCGGTCAGCTCGGCCATAAACATATCGTAAATATCATCTTCCGCTGTTCCGAGAAGCCGGCGGAATTGGAAGTACGGCGGCGCCCCTTCCCCTTCATAATAATAGCCGGTGGCGCAAATAATGTTCATCCCTGTCTCTTCAGCAACGCGCCGCAAAAATGCCGGGTTGCGCCCGCAGTCGTTCGGCGTCGGATCGACAACCGTTTGAATGCCGTGCCGCTTCATCTTTTCCGCCGCCTCGACTGCGACGCGAAGCGCCTCGTCTTCGCGGAACGTGCCGCGCGTCACATCGCCTTGAAACCCTGGATAGCCGAAGAGGAAATGCTCGTGGATGAGCGTTTTGCCAAGCTGTTCCACCGGCACTGGGCCAAGGACGGTTTCGACCGTCTTCGCCATCAGGCGTTCACCCCTTTCCCCGCTTTTTCATATTCCTCTTCCTGCAATTTTCGCCAAAGCAACTTGCCGCTTGACGTCATCGGCAGCGACGAGCGGAATTCGACGAGGCGCGGATATTTGTACGCCGCCATTTGCGTCTTGGACCATTCAATGATCTCTTCTTCCGTTACTTTGCCGACATACTCGTCATGAAGGACGATAAACGCCTTCACCGTTTCGCCGCGGCGCGGATCCGGCACGCCGACGACGCACGCCTGCTGAACAGCCGGATGTTTGTACAAAAGCGACTCGACTTCGGTCGGCCACACTTTGTATCCAGAAGCGTTGATCATCCGTTTGACGCGGTCGACGATGAAAAAGTAGCCTTCCTCATCCATCCGCCCGATGTCGCCGGTGCGGAAAAACCGCTTGCCGTCGAGCTCGATGAACGCTTCTTCCGTTTCTTTTTCACGCCGGTAATAGCCGCGGAACACTTGCGGACCACAAACGACGATCTCCCCGACTTCGCCGACGCCAAGCTCCCGCCCCGTCGCCGGGTCGATGATGCGCGCGTCGACGTCAAACGACGGAACGCCGAGACATTGCAATTTCGGCCGGTCCGGCGGATTGAAATGCGTCTGCGAAATCGTCTCCGTCAGCCCGTAGCCTTCAAAATAACGGACGCCGGTGAGCTGGAACAATTTTTCCCCGACCGCTTCCGGAAGCGCCGCTCCGCCGCCGGAAATGCTCGAAAGCGAGGAAATGTCATACCGGCCAAGCGCCGGGTTGGCCAAAAAGTCGATCAGCATCGTGCTGATGTTCACCCAATGCGTGCAGCGGTGCAATTCAATCAGCCGGGCGGCCGCGTCCCGATCCCAGCGCGTCATCAACACCATGGCGGCGCCGGCGAAAATCGGCGTATGCATGCTATGGACCATCCCCGTGACATGGAAAAACGGCAGCGTCGCCAACGCGACCGAATCGCTCGTCACATCGCCCCAGTGGTAGGCGCCGACGATGTTGGCGTTCACCGTCCGGTGCGGGTGGATGCAGCCTTTTGGCACCCCGGTCGTCCCGGACGTGTACGGCAAGACGGCGATGTCATCAACATGGCTGTTGTATGGAAGCGGCGGCAATTGGGCGCTGAGGCAGTCCAACCATAAAAGAATGCGCTCATCCCCAATGGCCCGCCGCGGCGCCGCCACTTCAGCCGGAAGCGAAACCGGCGATTCATCGGAAGCATAATCAGAATAAGCGGCGACTATGATTTGTTCCAACGCCGTTCGTCCAAGGAGCGGGGCCGCTTTGTCAAGCAGCTCCTGCCCAACGATGGCGGCTCTCGTTTCGCAATCATTGACGTAAAAGGAAAGCTCCTCTGAGGTGTTCATCGGATTGATCGGCACGACGATCGCTTCAGCGCGCAAAATGGCATAGTAGGAGATGACAAACTGCGGAGAATTTTGCATGTACAAGAGAACGCGGTCGCCCGGTTTGACGGACAGCTTTTGCTGCAAATAGCCGGCCAACGCGTTCACTTCACGGAGCAGCTGTTTGTACGAATACGCGGCTCCGTAATAGTAAATCGCCGTTTTGTTCGGATAGCGCTTCGCGGACGTTTCGAGATGATCGATGAGCGTCGTCTCCGGCACAGCCAGCGTTTTTGAGAGCCGTTTCGGCCAATACGGGTAATGTCTCGAATTCATTCCGTTCCCCTCCTCCTTTTCACGCGATCGTTCACTGCGGCAACCGCCGCGCAAGCAGCATTGGATAGCTTTTTTACTGACCGGTTGGTATATAGCCGGCTGTTTTTTTATTGTACACGCTCTCATGAATATTTTCAACAATTTTCAGAATATACAAAACAAAAAAATACACCGCCTACAACAGGCGGCGCAACACCGGCACACAAGCCGACGTCGAAGCGACGATGAAATCTGCATCCCCTTGTTTCGCCAAGCCATAGGTGTCGATCAACATCGTCCGGCAGCCGAGCCGGCGGGCTGGAGCGATGTCATTGCCGATGTTGTCGCCGACGCAAAGCATTTGCCGATAGTCGACGCCAAAACGCGCCCGGATTGCTTCCAAGTGGGCGGCCGTTTTCATCGGTTTGGCAGCTCGGAAAATTTTATGGTCAAATGCATCTGCCAACCCCAGCTTCCGCAAAATGGCTTCGCTGTCCGACTCCGGGCTGTTCGTCATCAACACAAGCACCGCTTTTTCGCGCAACTCGGCGAGCGTCTCCGCCAACCTCGGCGCCCCGTTCATTTTGAATTTCGGCCCCATCATCCATTCGCGCGTCTCCAAAAACGCCGCGTAGGTGTCTTCGTTCGTCAATCCGTAATGGCGGCCGATCGAGCTTGGCACCCACCAAAGGTCGCCGATGCTGAAAAAGCGGTCCAAGTCGACCGCCACCGGCTTCGTGTAAACCGTTTCGATTTCCCGCTTCGTCAACGGCTCGCCGCTCCAGCGGAACGCCTTACGAACCTCGCCTTCTTCGAGCCATACAATCAAATCTTCTTTCGCATCGTACACGCTCCCGATTCGAAGCGGATGACAACCGGCGAGCACGGCGCGGTAGTCGTCCCAAAAGCGCGGCCGATCTGCTTCACGAAGACGTTTCGCCACCTGCTCGGCATAATAGTCAAAATGCTCCGTTTCCTCGTATAATGTTCCGTCCAAATCAAAGACGATCGCTTTGATGTCTGCTCCGTGCATACCGTTTCCCCTTTCTTGGCCCGTCATCATTTGCTTGTTCGTTTTTGGTTGATAGACGAAAGCAAATATGGCAAAATATGATTCTAGAAAAGCTTACCATTATGTTGCAAAGAGGAGCATTCCCGTTAGGAGCTTTTCCGGGGACTTGATCAAAAAAAGCCCTCTTGGTATGATGCAGGGGTGTCAAACACATCACTCACCATACCAAGGAGGACTTCAGATGAATTGTACACAAAACTATAAAATTGATCAAGTCACCGAACAAACGCTTGTCGTGGGCATCGATATCGCGAAACGAACCCACTACGCCTGCTTCGTGGATGACCGGGGGCGTGTGCTTCGCAAATCGTTCCCGATCTTCCAGTCGAAAAAGGGCTTTCGCCAGCTGTATGAAGCGATTCAGGAGGCGATGCAAGCGTTCGGAAAGCCGCAGGTGATCGTCGCGGTGGAGCCGACCGGGCACTACTGGTTGAACCTGGCCTACTTCCTCGAGGAGCACGGGATCCCGTTGGTCATGGTCAACCCGGCGCATGTGTGCCGGTCGAAAGAACTCGATGACAATCTGCCGACGAAACATGACGCCAAAAACGCCCTGGTCATCGCCAGACTGGCGAAAGACGGACGATTCCTCGTCCCCCGGCTGCTGCACGAGATCGAAGCCGATTTGCGCGTCGGGAGCACCCTCAAAGAAAAGTTCCGCAAGGAACAGACGGCGGTGAAAAACGCGATTACCCACTGGACCGACCGGTATTTTCCGGAGTTTTGGACGCTGTTTCGCGACGTGGGAAAAACGGCGCTTTCGGTGCTGGAGTGGACGCCGCTTCCGGCTGATATGGCGGGCCGATCCGCCGAGGAGCTCATCGAGGTGTACCGGCAAAGCGAAGGGTTGAAAAGCCCGCAGAAAACCAAGATTCGGGCGTTGATCGACGCCGCAAAGGACTCGATTGGGGTGACGGAAGGGACGACGATGGCCCGGTTTGAAATCGCCGCGCTCGTCCGCCGATACCGCCAATTGGAGGCTGAGATCGCCGCGTTGGACGCCGAGTTGAAGGCGTTGGTTCAAACGACGATGGAGTATCAATGGCTGAAAACGGTCGACGGGTTGGGAGACGCCACGATCATCGATCTGCTGGCGGAGATCGGCAGCTTCGCCCACTATCGGGACCCGCGTCAATTGGTGAAGTTGGCGGGCCTGACGCTCAAAGAGAACTCCTCCGGCCAGCGCAAAGGGCAAAAGCACATCTCCAAACGGGGACGGAAACGGCTGCGATCGGTGCTGTTTCGGGCGATGATTCCGCTGATCCGGCACAACGAGGCGTTTCGCGAGCTGCATGAGTATTACACGACCCGCCCCGTCAATCCGCTGACCGGAAAGCAGTCCATCGTCGCATTATGCCGGAAGCTGTTGAATGTGCTGTTTGCGATTTGTATGAAGAAACAAGCCTTTGACGCGGAGCGAATGAAACAGGACGTCTTGTCCCAGGTGCAACGGGCGGCCTAAGGCCTCCCCCTGCGAACGGAAGAATCGTTGGACAACAGGATGACACCGGAGAAGCTGGCGTGATTTTATCCATTCGACCTTGAGTCCCCAAAGGAGCTTGGCCGGCCTCCGCCTGATGACGAGACCGAACGAGGGAATGTTGGCGCGAAGACGCCCGGAGACATGGGAGGGTTCGTCCTCATCAGCGACGCGGAGATCCAAAGGGTGCATCGAATACGCTTCTCCCCACGGAAGGAAAATGTACCCAGCCGTGGCCGCGAAGCGCACCCTAGGTCTGTAAGATATCCACAAAACTGAAAAAGGATGTAAGGGATTTTGTCGAAAAATATTTTTTGGACACCCCTGAGAGGCTGAAAAGCCTTGATAAATCAACATTTCTAGAGGGAGGAACACATGATGAGATTCGTGATCTCGCTTGTCCTTTCCTTTGCGCTCGCAGCCAGCTTTTTCTTCGACTCGTTCCGTTCGGCCGAAGCGGCAACCAAAATCAAAACGTATCCAAACTGCACCGCGCTGAACAAAGAGTATCCAGGGGGCGCGGCTCGCTCCGCCTCTGTCAAAAACAAAGGAGGAAAAACGAGATATAAGCCTTATGTATCGAAAGCATTATACGATGCCAACAAACGATTGGATCGAGATAAAGATGGGATCGCCTGCGAACGATAGGCTTTCGCCTTTCGTTCTCCATCTTGTTCAAAGCCAAAGAGCAATCGAATCGCCCTTTGGCTTTTGTTTTCTTCGAATGCACGATCGCTCACACCGCCTTTTCTCGTCCTTTGCCCGAATCGCGGACATCTAAGAGAGCAGGCGGGTACGGGGCGAAGTACCGCTGTTGCAACAAATAATCGTTTTCTTCGCGAATGGCCCATGATTTCAAGACGCTCGCCACACTGCTGAGCGGCAGTTGTTGCGCCCGGTATTGCGCCAGCAGTTCCAAAACATATTGCTTTTCTTTCGCCGACATCTCTTTTTTGAAATAGCCCATCAAATGTTGGCAAACGTTCACATGGGAGCGGCGCTGTGGAGCGCGGGCAAATAACGCGTGCAATCCTTGTCCATACGCCTCAAGCACCTGTTCGACCGGGAGGCGGTCGCGATTCGCCACCAAGCGTCCAAGTTGTTTCAGCCACGTTTGACTGTACGCCATAAATAAATATTTATGTTCAGAATGAAATTGCACGAGCGCCTTCATTGACCGTTTTGCCTTCACTTCGCGAAATAAAGCCAACGCAAACACCTTCGTCAAAAAGTGTTCGCGAATGGCCGCATTCGTCAAGCGCCCTTCTTCCTCAATGGCGGCATTAGGGAAGCGTCGGAAAACATGCTCGGCGAACAGTCCGACTCCCTTCTCAAGCAACATGTTGCTTTCCTCGTCATCATACACTCTCACATCTTTGATGCCGCACGTCGGGGAGCGCCCCTTTAAAATGAATCCATCGACTTCTCCGACTTGACCGAAAAAGGAGGCGGCAAATTCATTCATTTCCCTCGTCCAATCTCGGTTCGTCGACGACTGCACAAGCCGCCTTTCCTCGCCTCGTTTCACAAGTCGGACCGTCTCCCGCGGAACTCCAAGCCCAATGGCCACTTCTGGGCATACAGGCACAAGCCGAGCAAACTCCCCTAAACGAGAGACAAATGAATTGTGAATGATATCGCCGTTATACCGGCAGGCAGAAAAGCCGAGGCATTCGCTGACAACCACTGTTGGAATGGCATAATACATCTCTATTCCCCTTTCTCCTTCCATCGTCTTACTTTTTATTGTAACCAATCGAACAGGTGACTGTCATAAATGCTGATTTCATGTGGCGGTTAGCAAAAAAGAGCACAAAAAACGAAAAGCTGTGTAGGAGGGGGCGACTGAAACAACGCCGTCCGACCAAAAAAGCTGTACGTGAGAAATGAGTCGTTCTCGATCACCCATTATTCCGTTGTTGCACCGCCTGAATGGCGATTCCTTCGTTTTGCAAGGCTTGATAGAGCCGCTTGGCAAATCGCACCGCCTGTTCATTGTCGCCATGGAGACAGACGGTGTCGGCTTCAATCGCCACGTCCGTCCCTTGCACCGAGCAAACGCGCCGGTCGCGGATCATCATAAGCACTTGCGTGACCGCTTCGTCTTCATCCGCGATGATGGCGCGCGGATCGCTTCTTGGGGTGAGCGAACCGTCCGCCTGATACGTCCGGTCGGCGAACACTTCGCTCGCCGTACACAAGCCGTAGGCGCGACCCGCTCGGATCAGCTCACTTCCCGACATGCCGTATAAGACAAGCATCGGATCGACATCATGCACGGCTTTGGCGATCGCTTCGGCCAGCGCCGCGTCTTTCGCCGCCATATTGTACAAGGCGCCGTGCGGCTTCACATGCGTCATCACGCCGCCTTCCGCCTTCACAAACGCAGCCAGCGCACCGATTTGGTAGACGACGTACGCATACACTTCTTCCGGCGAAACGGCCATCGCCCGCCGTCCGAAGCCAAGCAAATCCGGAAACCCCGGGTGGGCGCCGATGGCAACGCCATGCTGGATGGCGAGTTGCACCGTCTGCCGCATGACGAGCGGGTCGCCGGCGTGAAACCCACAGGCGATGTTGACAGAGGTCACGTACGATAAGATTTCTTCCTGCCCAAGCCTATACACCCCAAAGCTTTCGCCGAAATCGCAATTCAAATCAATCGTCCTCACCGTTCTCCCTCCCATTGACGGCGAATGGCCGTAATCCATCGAGTCAGCCGTTGCTGTTGTTCCTTATAAAGCCACATCGCTTCTTCCGGCCCGATCGGCTGAAATTGGATAAAGTCACCCGGGCGAGCCTGCGCGAGAATCGGCAAATCCACAGACGCAACCTGGGCGATGCGCGAGTAGCCGCCGGTCGTCTGGCTGTCCGCCATCAATACGATCGGCTGGCCGGATGCTGGGACTTGCACCGTGCCGAAAACGACCGCTTCCGAGACCATCTCCCGCTCGCGCACAAGCGCCAACGTTGGACCGGAAAGCCGATAGCCGATCCGATCGGACTGCGTCGTCACCTCATAGCGGGCGGCGAAAAACTGGCGGCGGCTCGCCGGCGTAAATTCGTCATACTCCGGACCGGGAACCGCGCGCACCGTTTTCGTTTTCCCACCGATATAGCGGCGGGCGGCCGAAGCAAGACCCCAACGCATCCGGCCGATAACACGACGCCCATGAGTAACGCCGACCGGCAGTGCATCGCCCCGCTGCAACGGGCGGCCTGAAAGCCCGCCAAGCTGGGCTGGAACGTACGTGGAACGGCTGCCCATCACGGGCGGGACGTCGATGCCGCCTGATACAGCGATATACGCTCGAAACCCCGTCCGACACACCCCTACTTCGAGCACATCGCCCGATTTGACGATCTCCGGTTTCCAAAGGGAAATCGGCTGCCCATTGAGCGTGCACGGGAAATCGCCGCCGCATACCGCAACGACGGCCTCGACGCGAAACCGAAGCGTCGGTCCGGCCATCGTCGCCTCAAGCACCGCCTCATCACCGTTGTTGCCGACAAGCGCATTAGCCAGGCGATACGCCCACGCATCCATCGCCCCGCCCGCCGGCACGCCGGCATGCCGGTAGCCAAAACGCCCGCCATCTTGCACGGTTGTAAACAACCCAGCCTCGATGACGTCAATCATGTTCCTCGCTCCAACGTGCAAATTCATCAGCCCCAATCGGCTGAAACGCGACGATATCGCCAGCCGCAAGCAAACTTGGCTTCTCTCGGTGCGGGTCAAACAGCTTCAGCGGCGTTCGACCGATCAGTTGCCAGCCGCCCGGCGTCGCAAGCGGGTAGACGCCCGTCTGTCCGCCGGCGATGCCGACCGAACCGGCAGGCACTTTTGTGCGCGGCACCGACCGCCTTGGCGTCGCCAAGCGCGGCGACAGCCCTCCTAAATAGGCAAATCCAGGAGAAAAGCCGATCATATAAACTCGGTAGCGTCCGGCCGAATGGAGCGCTATCACTTCGTCTTCTGTCATCCCATGGAAACGAGCGACATCCGGCAAATCCGGACCGAATTCGCCGCCGTAACAGACGGGAATGACGACCGTCCGCGCCGAACGCCGCACCGCTTGTTCAGACCGCCTGATGTTTTTCCTTAGCCATGCGCCTATGCCGATGTAATCGATCACCAATGGATCATAGTAGATGGTGAGTGACGAAAACGCCGGCACGATCTCCTCGATGCCTTCTTTTCGCTCGGCCTGAAGCCGGGCGGCCGTTTGGTGGACGATATCATTCACGTCCTCGTCAATGCGGTCTGAAAACCGAACCGTCACCGCATATTCGCATAATGGAAACAACGTATACTCCACCGTCATCCCTTCCCCCGAAAGCCGAGTTCGCGCGAAATGTCCATCGCCGCCTGCTTCAATCGCGGAACGATGCGCGCCACATCATCTGGCGAAAAGCGCTGTTCCGGCCCGGCAACGCTCAGCCCGGCAACCGCCGCGCCTTCATGGTTGAAAATCGGCACCGCAACGGCGGCCGAATAGTTTTCCAGCTCAGAATAGCTGACCGTATAGCCGCGGTCCCGGTCTTCTTCCAACAACCGGCGCAGCGCTTCTTTGTCGGTCACCGTATGTTTGGCGATTTTGACAAGCTCGACTTGTTCTAAATAACGTTCCCGATCCGCCTTGTCCATAAACGCGAGCAAGACACGAGGGCACGCCCCGGCATACAGAGGGGCGCGCCGCCCGACTTTCGTATAGACGCGCACCGGCTCGGACGTCTCGACTTTTTCAATATACAGCGCCTCATCGCCGTCGCGAATGACAAGATTCACCGCTTCGTTCGTCTCCTCTTTCAGCCGCTTCATCACCGGCAGCGCCGCCCGGCGAATATCGAGCCGCTCGGCGACGAGCGCGCCAAACGTCAAGAAGGCTAAACCGAGCTCATAGTAATCGCCTCGTTTTTGCAAAAAACCGAGGACAACAAGCGACTGCGCCATCCGGTACACCGACGTTTTGGGCATCCGAAGCCGCTCGACCATTTCCGGCAGCGTCAACCGTTCGCAATCGAGAAACAAATCAAGCAGTTCTTTTGTTTTTAAGACCGTTTTATTCATCATTGCCCCTCTGTTCCGAATATCAGAATATTAATTCCAAAATACGAGTTATATATTTTTTATTATAATGAAAAGTGGAACAACTTTCTACCACAAAATGAAAAGCGCCCGCTGAACGGACGCCGTCGGATTCAAATCGATAAGCGTTTCAAAAACACATAACTCACTTTTTGATATTCCATTTTTTCCTCATAGAAGCGATGGGCGTCAACCCGTTGCAGGCCGGATGACAGCGAGACAATCCCGTAGCCGTGCTCCTTCGCCCATTCGTGCACATGCGACAGCAACGCTTTTCCATACCCTTTCGAACGTTCGGCTGATGTCGTGACCAAATCGCAAACCCAAATAAAACGGCCGTTATAGAGCGTGATCATCGGCATGAATCCGACAACGGCAACCATTTTGTCCTGATCATATAACGCCGCAAGCTTATACCCTTCTTTTTCTTGCGCTTCACGCACAAGCGCGACATACGTTTCTTCATCCAAATGAGTGCGCAGCTCCCGCATGACCGGAAAAGCGCTTCTTACTTCCTCCTCCGTCTCGAGCCAAACAAATTGCGGCATGACTCCCATCTCCCTTCTTCTATTTCTACATTCATGATATCCATGTTTGTCCAAAAATGGAACTTCCGCCTTTCCGCAACGTTGATCATCGTTTCGAAAGAAGACTCCCGCTTCAAGCGCGTGAAGGGCGCAGCCCAGCGATCAGTGGAAGATTGTCGGCTGATAAACCAACGATTACAGCTGCAGCCGCAAATACGGCCTCAGCGGTAAAGTTTGCGCCCGAACCACATGCCTTATGCGCAGGAAAAAGACAACGCCAGCCGGTCATCGCAAACCGGCTGGAATCGTGTTCATCCCCCATTGTCCCTTTCAATGGGCCGGTTGATCACGTCAGCGAAGCGAGCACAGCCGGCAAGGCATCCACAACGTCCGACGCCAATACATCCCAGGGCGAATGACCGTGTTGAACAAGCCAATCAGCAGCCTTTCCATGCACGAAAACAGCATTGCTCACCGCAGGCTGCACCGCCTCGTGCTGCAACAAAAACGCCGCCACGATGCCCGTTAACACGTCACCGCTGCCGCCTTTCGCCAAAGCCGGGTTTCCGGTCGTGTTGACATATTGCGATCCATCCGGTGCCGTAACAATCGTATACGGCCCTTTCAACACGACATATACGCCATATTCCATCGCCAACCGCTTGGATACCCCAAAGCGGTCGTGCTCCACCTCGCGAATGGAGCGACGGACGATGCGCGCCATTTCCCCCGGATGCGGAGTGATGACCGTCGGCGCGCTTCGGCGGCGCACCTGTTCGGCGTAATCATCCCAGAAAAATAGGGCATCGGCATCGAGGATAAGGGGCATCGGCTTTTGCACCAACTCCCCAACAAGACGGCGCACCCCTTCCGTTCTCCCCATTCCTGGTCCAACGGCGAGCGCATCGACATCCAGCCCGTCCCAATCGGCCGCTCCGGCAAACGCTCCCCCCTCGGCCGGCCACGGTCTACACATCGCCTCGGGCACCCGATTGGCAACCGCTTCGTACACCGTTTCCGGAACAGCCATAGTCACAAGTCCGGCCCCACTTCGCAGCGCCGCTTTGGCGGCGAGCGTCACCGCTCCGGCCATCGCCTGTGACCCGCCGACAACAAGCAGTTTGCCGTACGTTCCTTTATGAGAGAACCGCTTCCGCTTTGGCATCGTCCCCATGACATCGCTTCGCTCCCACACGAACCGACAGGCTGCATTCGTTTTGACCACGAGCGGCGGAATGCCGATATCCACAACAGCAAGCTCCCCGTAATAATCGGCCGCTGGGAATGTGTACGCCCCAAGCTTTGGGCATTGAATGGTGAATGTCACATCCGCTCGAACGGCTACGGCGACATCACCGCCATCAGCCGGCACCCCGCTTGGAACATCGATTGCGTACACAACAGCCCGCGAGCGGTTCACTTGTTCAATGATTTCTTGATACGGAGAACGAACCTCACCTTTCACGCCGATGCCAAGGAGCGCATCAATGATCACGTCGTAGTGCGGCGCACGCATCGCAAACTCTCGTTCATTCCCTTCATACGGAATCCACGAATACCCGGACCGCTCGTACACCTCAAGTGCGGTGCGCGCCGCTCCTTTCACCTTTTCCTTTGGTGGAACGAGCCATACATCGGTTTCGTAGCCGTAGCTTTTCAACATGCGGGCAACAACAAACCCATCCCCGCCGTTGTTGCCTGCCCCGGCAAGCACCACCACGTCAGCGGTGCGTGGAATTCGTTCTTTCAGCGCTGAAAACAGCGCCTGCCCGGCGTTTTCCATCAATGAATCAGCGCTGATGCCGATCCGCTCCGTCACTTCTCGGTCGATGGCGTACATTTCATCAGATGTTACGATCGGAATCATGTTCTTTTCCCCTTTCGATTTCCACTGCTATGTTTGATGTACAATGTTTTCATAAGGAAAGACGTGCCGAAACGTTTTCCTTGAGCTGCAGAAGGCAACCGCCAAAGCCAACAAGTAAACAATTAAGGAGGAAAACCGAAATGGAGATTGAAGCAACACCAACAGCGGGGACGCGCCACTGCCACACCATCCTCGTATCTTCTATCATATCTTCACCATGAAAAACCTCGTTTCCACCGTAGGCAAGTAAGGGGGAGAAGATCAACGCCGTCTTGCGCCTTGTCATATTCGCTTATCAATTTTGCCGAAAAACGACGGTCATCGCCTTCGCGATGACCGCCGCCTCGATTACGGCTGCTTGGCGATCACTTCCAGACCAAACTGCAGGCAATCGTCGCAAATCGCCGCCAGCGGACCTTTGGCCAGCCTTGGTTTTTCTTTGAGACAAAATGAGCAGCGGCCGTCGCCATGCATCTCTTCGGCCTCCAAGGCCAGCGTTTCCTCAAGTTTTTCCAATGAGAAGATAGCCAACGCCTCGTATACATTATCAAGCAAATAATCATCAATATAGGCACATTTTCCTTCCCAACGGAGCGCGATGAGTTTCGCCGCCACCGCCATCCCTTCGTAAAACCGGCGCCGGGCCTCGTCCTCCCTTTGCTCGGCCATAGCGATCAATTCATCGGCAAAACGCTCAAGCGCCCGAGGCGTGCAATCATCAAGCCATCGTGTTGTTCCGCTTGTCATGCCCATTTCCCCTCCCTCGTTTCTTTCCCTTTTCAATACGACAAACGGGCGTATTTTCCTTCTTCACTGCGGTAATTCATCAAGAAAACGAGCCCGCAGTTCAGGAGGCGGCAGCTGGCAATGATCACGCTTTGGAACGAGACGATGCCGACGATTGGCAATCGCGTCATACATATGATCGCGCAACAGCCGAGGGATGAGAAACCCAGCCGCTGCCAGCCAATTCCACGGCCAAGCTAGACGCCGGCCGATGCGCAGGACAGCGTCGGATTTTACATAACAGCATCCGTTCTCGATGAGGACGACGCTGTCTTCTGCTGACATCTCCTTCTTTGCCAGCAACGCTTGGCCAACGATGCTCTGTTGCGCCGCAAAGCGGAACACCGCCTGGCGGTCGCGTGCGGCGATCCAGTGCGCGCTCACATGGCAAAACAGGCAATCGCCATCAAATAAGATGACAGGATGCATCACGTTCCCTCCATTGACCGGCTGTCGACCGGCTCGATGCAGGCGATCACGTCGTTTTTCGACGAGTTGACCAGCGGCGCCACTTCGTACATGCGCATCTCGCCGCTCGGATACGGCGACAACAACGATTTCAAATACTCGCTGTCATCCAAGCGCGGATCAAGCCAGTCGTCATGCCGCTCGTAAGGCAACATGACCGGCATCCGATCGTGAATGGGGGCGATGAGCTCGTTCGCCTTTGTCGTGATGATCGCGCACGTCTCAATCGGATCGCTCGCTCCCTCCCAGCGCTCCCACAATCCAGCGAACGCAAACGGCTCGCCCGTTTTGAGGGTAAACCGGTACGGCACTTTTTTCGTTCCTTCCTTTTTCCATTCGAAAAATCCATCGGCTAAAATCAAACAGCGCCGCCGCTTGAACGCATGGCGGAAACTCGCCTTCTCATCGACTGTTTCCGCCCGGGCGTTGATCATCTTGGCGCCGATGCGGGCATCTTTCGCCCAAAACGGCACAAGCACCCAGCGCATCATTTTCCCGACTCTTTCTCCCCCTTCCGCGACGATGGTCAACACATCTTGACCCGGGGCGATGTTGAACCGGGGCGTAAGCGAACCTTGATAACGGAAGTGAAATCGATCCTGCAACGCCAACAAATCAACAGTTAAGGTAAACCGCCCGCACATGCCTTTTCCCCCTTCTTCTCATTAGCTCGATGGAAATAAACCATCTTCTACCATCAAACTGTCAACAACGCTCTTCCCATGTACACTCATGTGCTGAAAGGGTAAGTGTTCCTAATCTGTTCTCCTTTTTGATCAAATAACGACGGTTTGAGCAAAAAACTAATTTTTCACCAGCCTTCTAGATGATCCCATTCCTTTCCTTATCAGTTTACAAAAAAAGCGGCCGAGAGGGAAATCCGGCCACCTAATGAAAAAGAGCATCAGTTCACCTCTTGCGGCAACGGCGCCAGAGGAAACCGAACCGTAAACGTGCTTCTTTTTTCTCTTCCGAAACGACGGTTACCTCACCGCCGTGCGCTTTCGCAATTTCTTTGACGATCGTCAAGCCGAGCCCTGTTCCGCCGATGCGGCGGCGATCGGAGTTATCAACGCGGAAAAACTTCTCAAAAATATGCGGCAACGCTTCCGCCGGGATGCCAAGCCCTTCATCTTGCACATCGACGCACAGGCAGCCGCTATGTTCATACAACCGGATCACAACGGCTCCACCGTTTGGAGAATATTTCACCGCATTATGAACTAAGTTCGTAAACAGCTGCCGCAAACGCTCTCTGTCGCCGCGGATCATCGTCCGCTTTGTCTCGACCGAGACGGAAAACGTATGAATATCCGTACCCATTTTTTCGGCGTCGATGATTTTTTCCATGATCGGAACAAGATCAACCGGCTCCCAACGATACGTTTGCCGACCGGCTTCCATGCGCTGCACATCGAGAAAATCATTGATCAAAGCCATCAGCCGCTCCGCTTCTTGGCCAATGGCGGTCAAATATTTTCGCTGCCGTTCCGGCGCAAGCGGTTTGTTCAGCAACAACTCCGCCAAACCGAGAATGCCCGCAAGCGGCGTCCGCAATTCATGGCTGACCGTGCTGACCAGCTCAGACTTCATCCGATCCACTTCCGCCTGCTTGGTGATATCGCGATGGACAAAAATCGTGCCAAATTTCGCTCCCCCGCGATAAAGCGGCGCAGCATACACTTCCATCACCGCCCGCTTTTCTTTCAGCTCATACGTCATGACCGATAACTCATCCGCTGGTCCAAACACGGCTTGATCAAGAAAAGCGCCAAGCGGTCTTCCATCGACGACCAACGCGCAAAGCTGCTGCTTCCATTCGGCGTACGGCATCTCGTGCCATCCGTTGGCCGCGGCGCCGAACCATTCTTTCATCCGCCCGTTCATGAGCTTGTTCGTTCCTTGAAGGTCGACAAGCTGAATGCCTTGATGCAAATGATTGAAAATCTCTTCTGCCAGACGGCGGTCTTTTTCTGCTTCTTCATACAAAGCTAGCTTTTGCAAAGAAATCGAAATATGCCTGCCAAGCTGCTCTGCCTCGGCCGCTTCCTCATCCGTAAAGGCCGCCCCCAACCGACTTAAGACGATGATGGCCTCTATGTCATCGCTTGGCGATAACACGGGGACAAACAAATCGTGCGAATACAGCGGCCCATCATGGTAACCGCGTTCAAACATCGGCAGCTCGCAGCGCACCGCAAATGCACGCTTCGTCTCGAGCAGACGGTGTTCAAGGCCGTTGTACAGCTGGTGCAAAAACCGCTGAACACTCATCGCTGATAAACCGAACGAAGCATGCGTCCGCTCATCATCCATCGCGACGATAATGCCCCGTTCCGCCTTCATGATGGCGCACAAACGATCGATGATGCTGTTTAATACTTCCTTCTTATCAAGAGATTGCGCTATGCCTTTAATGAGAGCGTTGCGTCGCTTCAGCTCCTGTTCGCGGCGCTCAGCCATCGCCAGTGCTTGCTCCAGCTCAACTTGCTGGGCTGTTTCCCGGGACAGTCACGACGAACATGTTCGAGCACCTCAACACCGCTATAAAACGGCAGCATATAATCCAGCACCACCAAATCATAATCGCGTTCGCGCAGCCGAACGAGCGCCTCTGCTCCGTCCACCGCTTCGTCCACTTGATGCCCTTCATCGGTCAACAAATCGACTGCCAACATGCGCAACACATCTTCATCCTCAACAAGCAAAATCCGTTTCAATCGTTCTTCCTCCCCCCTGCTTCTCCCCTTGCCGGCCAAAGGCAAATCCTTCTCCACTCTCCCCGATGCCCAACGGGGGTTATCCCACAAGGGCATAGAACGGTCGACACAACTCTACATCCGTTTCAGCAATCGGCTGACCCGCGCCTCGAGCTCAAGCCGTTTAAACGGCTTCGTTATATAATCATCCGCTCCCAACTGAAGCGCTCGCGCGATATCTTCTTCACTTTGCCGCATGGTCAACATAATGATTCTATACCGTGAGGCATCGCGTCGGCTGCGAAGACGGCGCAATACCTCAAGCCCGTCCATTTTGGGCATCACTCCATCCAAAATGACAAGGCATGGCGAACGGTCCTCGTGCCACGATGATTCGACAAACGACAACCCATCCGCAAACGCCCGCACTTCACACTGCTCTTTCCGATCCCGGGCAATGTGATCAAGAAGATCTGCCACAATCGTGCGAACAATCACATCATCGTCAACAATCGCCATTTTCACGGTTTTTCGTTGCTGTCTGCCGTCGAGCTTTTCGGCAACCACCGTCCGATCACGCCCGCCGTTTTTGGCCGCATACAGCGCCGCGTCCGCCTGCTCAAGCCAATCATCAAGCACCGCTCCCCCTGCGTTTACTTCCACGATTCCACAAGAAAAGGTGCAATGAAACACTTTGTTCCCCCCAGAAAAAGAGCGGGAGCGAAATTGGTCGCGAAGCCGCTCAATGACTTCGATCGCGTCTTGTTGCGGTGTTTTCGGCAAAAAGAGAAGAAATTCCTCACCGCCGAAGCGAAACGCCAAGTCATTGGGCCGTGTTCCGTTCCGAAGAAGCGCCGCAAATTCACGCAACACTTCATCTCCGACTAGATGGCCGTACTGATCGTTAATCTTTTTAAAATGATCAAGATCAAGCAATGCAATGCAATACGGATCCCCATGTCGCTCCCGCTCGCTTTCGAACTGGCGGTAGGCCTCAGGCAAATATTTGCGGTTGTATAATCGGGTCAATTCGTCGACAAGCAAAAGAGCTTCCAACTGCCTTTTCCGCTCAACCAGCCGATTCACGCGAATCAGAAATTCGGATAACGAAAACGGTTTGACTATAAAATCGTCAGCGCCCAATGCATAACTTTGCAGGCGCACCTCTTCACGATCATCGGCGCTGATGATGACGGTTGGAACAAATTGTGGGCCAAGCGCCGCTTTCAATTCTTTAAGGACAATCAACCCGTCCGTTCCGTTCATATGGACATCGATGACAATACAGTCGGGCTTCACCTCATAAAATTGCGCGACCGCCTTTTCCGGTTGGGCGACAGTGACAATATGCCAACCTGTTTTTTCCATATGCTCTTTCATAAACATAAGAAAGAGCGGGTCGTCATCAATCATCAAGACCAATGGCGCTTCCTCGACCGCCGCTTTCGAAAGCGAAAAATGAGGTGGAATGTCGCGATACGTCTCATCGTAATACCAATGCATCAGTTCGTACACATGCTCCTTCAAAGCCGCAGGCGTCCATGCTTGTTCCCTTTCTGACTCAAGCCGCTTCAGCAGACGCCGCGCTTTTTCTCCAAGCTCTTCCATGCCAATCACCGCCGCTGTGCCCGCAATGTTATGGAAAAACCGATGCACATCTTCATACGTAATTGTTTCCGCCCGCTCCCATTGTTCCAATTTGGAACGAATATTGCGCCAAAAATGCTCCTTGTATTTGTCCATGGCCCGACGCTGTCCCCCCCCCGTTTTCATCTCATCTTCTTAAACGGCACAAAAAAGAAGGAACTGCCGAAGCCGTTCCACTATTTTTCATTATATATAGTTTTTGTTGTGCTGTACACGATCAAATCTATTTTTCTAGCCTCTGTCATTCAAGCGACTGTAAAAAAGAAAGCATGCGGCTCACGTATTGGTCGCCGTACAACGAGAAACTTTTGACATGATCCGCTTTGTCCGTCAGCCATAGCTGAAACGCATCCGGATGGGTTTTGTACAGTTTTACGCTTTCTTCATACGGAATCGAACGGTCGTCTTTGCTGTGAATGAACAAAATCGGCCTCGGCGCGACACGATCGACGGCATGGATGGGCGAAGACACGCCTAGATCCAAATCGGCCAGCGCCGGAACGATCGCCAAAATCAAATACGTAAACGGCACGTTCGGCAGATGCGTCCATACCGGCATATTGGCTCGCAAATACGATTCGAGGTCGCTGAACGGGCTGTCCGCAATCACCCCGCGCACGTCATTGTCTTCTGCCGCCGCCAAGATCGATGTCGCCGCTCCCATCGAAACGCCGTATAAGGCGACTGGCTCGCGATAGTGCCGCTTCGCGTAATCGATGACGCCAAGCAGATCGTCTTTCTCTTTGACGCCGATCGTAATCATATCGCCTTCCGACTCACCGCTCGCACGAAAGTCAAACAAGATGATTCGATACCCTTTGTCAACAAGCCGCTTGGCGAGCGGCAAAAACGGCACGTTTTTCTGAATCCGGTTGCCGGCATACCCATGGGCAAAAATGACCGTCATCTTCGCCGCTCCTTTAGGCGGAATGATCCAGCCTTCGAGCGCCGTTTTCCCATCTTTGCTTGTAAATGTCGCACTTTCATACGCCATGCCATAGTCTTTCGGCGTCATGGTAATCGGCTCGCGCGGTTTATGCGTCAGCTGCCAGCCGACATAAACGGACAAACCGACGCAGGCGAGCAACCCCAAAATAACAACGCCAATGGCCGCCGAAACCCAAACGCGCCGTTTCGTCCGGCGAGGCGTGCGCACCAATTCCATGCGCATTTCCCCCTTCTTGTTTTTCCCTTTCTTTCATCCTACTTGTTCAATTGCTCATTTGGCAATCAAAAGAGATGTCCGCCCAAAACGAACATCCCTTTCACCCACGGCCCGCTTCATGCCGCCAATTTACGAATGGGCAAGCGGGGCAGACGCTCCTTTACATCTGACGATCAAGTCAAACTCACGCACCGACGTCATGCGTTCATCGACGAGCCCGCGCTCCCAAACATGGCGCAAAAACAGCTCAGCGATCAGCCTGTTCCGTTCGTTTTCTTGCCCGCGTTCAAGGGCGATGATGCTCAAATACAGATCGCACATCCGATTGGCGATCGCTTTCGCATGGAACGTCTGGACCTCTTCCGACTGGCCGTTAAGACGCGCCAGTGCTGCCCCCCATTCCTTAAGCCCTTCTTCGACCGGGCGGGCGAGCGGCTTCACGTCAGCTGCCAAACGCTCAAGGCGCTCCTGCATCTCGGCGGCAAACCGTTCGTGGATGCGATATTTGCGCATCAAACGCAGCACCTCGAGCGCCAAAATGTTCGCCGTCCCCTCCCAAACCGTCAGCACTTGCGCATCGCGCAACAGGCGTGGCGTGACAAAATCTTCAATATACCCGTTGCCTCCATGCATTTCAATCGCCTCATGGCTGAACGCGATCGCCTCTTCGGCGGTGCGCATCTTAAGGAGCGCAATCAGAAGCCTGAGCCATGCTTTCTCCGCCTCGTTCGCTTCATGCGGCGCGGCCATGACGCGGTCAAACAAGGCGATCATGTCAAAGCAGGCGCTCGTTTCCACTTCCTGTCTCGCCGTCAAATTGGCAAGCGTCTCGCGCACCATCGGGTAATCCGTCAAGACATGGCCAAAGGCAGTGCGTCGCTCAGCGTATTGTTTCGCCTCTTCAAGCGCCCGCTTCATGATGCCGACCGAGGCGACCGCATTGCAGACGCGCGACAAATTGAGCGCTTCCATCATATAATAGAAGCCTTTCGCCGGATCGCCGACGACATACGCCTTGGCGCCGTCAAACACGACTTCGGCGGACGGCACGGCGCGCACGCCTAACTTGTCTTTCAGGCGGCGAATCGAGATGCCGTTTAACGTCCCATCTTCTTTGCGCCACGGGACAAGGAACAAGCTCAGCCCTTTCGTCCCCGGCCCGCTCCCGTCGATGCGCGCCAACACGAGCGCCACGCCGCAGCGGCCGGCATTGCTGGCAAAATATTTTTCCCCGTATAACTTATAATGATCGCCGCACGGCACGGCGCGCACCGCATTGGCGCCAACGTCCGACCCTCCTTGGCGCTCGGTTAAAAACGTCGCCCCTTCGTACAACTCGACTTCCCCGGTGGAGATGACATGGGGCAAATACGTCGCCTTCAGCTTTTCATCGGCAAAATGCTCGAGCACATAGGCGGTCGCCATCGTCAGCGTCACCGGGCAGTAAAACCCAGGCTCTGCTTGGGATAAGATATACCCTTGGGCATATGAATAAACATAGTTTCCTTTTCTCCCAAGCTCGGGAATCGGCTTGTGCACATAGCCGACAATCCCCGTTTCGTACGTCTGTTTTGCCGTCTGCTCGTATCCTTCGTTCACCCACACTTCAGAAATGTCGTTTCCAAACCGGTCGTACTTAATGAGGCGCGGCTGCCCTTCGCGGTCGGTGTGCACGGCGCGGCGGTCAACGTCCGTCAAGCAAAATTCGTAAAACGACGCGAGCTTTTCTTCCGCATACCGATACAATTCGTCATCCAAATGCCGTTTCAAATTCGCCAACAAATTCGGATCGACTTCATAAAGCGGTTTCATCGTCTCTCCCCTTTCCCCTCTTCTTATCGTCCCTGTGCTCCCTGCGCCGTCGTCTCCCGCGTCCGCAGCACTTGTTTCAACACTTTTCCCGTCGCATTGCGCGGCAATTCAGCGATCGCCTCATACAGACGCGGAATTTTATAGCCAGCCAGCTTGTCAGATAGGAAGCGCTTACATTCCTCCGCAAGCGGTTCGAGCGGTTGGCTCAATACAACAAACGCTTTTGCCGTTTCGCCCCACTCCGGATGCGGCACGCCGATCACGGCAACATCGGCGATCGCCGGATGCGTTCGCAGCACATCTTCGACTTCCTTTGGATAAATGTTGACACCGCCGGAAATGATGACATCTTTTTTCCGGTCGACGATCCAAATGTAGCCGTCTTCATCGCGGCGCGCCAAATCGCCGGTGTACAGCCAGCCGCCTTTGATCACTTCATTCGTTTTTTCTTCGTCCTTGTAGTATCCTTTCATGATGCTCTCCCCGCGCAGCACGATCTCCCCGACCTCGCCGGGCGCAACTTCCTGTCCGTCCTCATCGACGATGGCCACCTCGCAATGAAGAGCGGCATACCGGCCGACGCTCCCTGCTTTTTCGCCATGCTCCTCGGGAGACAAGTACGTCCCGTTCGGGCCGGCTTCGGTCAAACCGTATAAACACATCATCCGCCCGGCGCCAAAACGGCTGGCGACAAACCGCACTTCCTTGCGAGACAGCGGCGCCCCTCCGTACATCCAACAGCGGACGGAAGAAAGGTCGTATTCGTCAAACCGCGGATGCTTCGCCGTCAACAAATACGCCACTGGCGCGCCGAAAAAGTGGGTGATCTTATGGCGCTCAACGAGTTCAAGCAAGGCATCCGGAGAAAAGAAAGGAGCCAGGACATGGGTCGCACCGACGTACGTGCCGCCTATGAAAAACAAATGAAGCGGCGCCGAGTGGCTGAGCGGCATGAGATGCAGCAGGCGGCTTTGACGGTCGATTTTCGTTTCGATCACGATCATATCCGCGACCGTGATGACATTGCGATGGGTGAACAACACCCCTTTCGGCCGCCCCGTTGTCCCCGACGTATACAAAATCGTCGCCTCATCATCTCCTTTGGCTCGGCAGACGATCTCTTCTGGATCACCCGAATCAATCAACTCCTCGAGCGACAGCCAGCCGCCTTCCGCCTTCCCCGTCTTCACCCAGATTCCATCGCTTCCACCGACAAGCGGGGCGAGCACTTGATGCACCGAATCATGAGCGATAAGCCCCTTCGCCTCGCTATGGCTGAGAATGTACTGCACTTCCGCCGCCGTAAGACGGGCGTTGATCGGCACAACAACCGCGCCAAGGCGCAAAACGGCAAAGTACGAAATGGCAAACTCCTTGGTATTGGGCATATACAGCGCGACTTTATCGCCGCGACCGACGCCAAGCCGAGCCAATGATGAGGCCAAGCGATTGACGATGCGGTCGACCTCGGCGTATGAAAGCTCCGTTTCCCCCTCGATGATCGCCGTCTTGTCGGGAAATTTTCTCGCATTGCGGGCGAGCAGTTCTGAAATGTTCATCCGTCTGATTCCTCCCATTCTCGCAATCGCTTTTCAAAGTCAGAAAGCATCGCTTCCATCTCCGCCTTCAGCTGCTGCAAATCCTCAATCCGCTCGCTCACCTCCTTCAATTTCCGCCGTCCGTATTCGACCGTTTTTTCAAGCTGTTTCTTCCCCGTTCGGTCCTCATCAAACAGCGAAATCATCTCATGGATTTCGTCAAGCGAAAAGCCGAACCGTTTGCCGCGCAAAATGAGCTTGAGTTTCGCCCGCTCCTTTTTCGTATACAGCCGCTGCCCTGACTCGGTCCGGATTGGGGAGAGCAATCCACGTTCTTCATAATAGCGGATCGTCCGTGTGCTCACATCAAACTCTTGCGCCAAATCGGAAATGGTGAAATAGTGCATGGCCATCCCTTTTCTAGAATCAATATTCTGAATTTTATTTTAATTGACGTTGACGTAAAAGTCAATGAGTAGGAAAGCAAAGAAACCATCATCCTCCCTTCTCTGTTCCATTCTTTCCGTCGCCCAACCATCAACATAAAAAAATGGCTGTGGGAGCCGTCGGCGAAAGGAGACATCCTAAGCCAATGCAAAGAAAGAGACAGTCGACCGAACGCACAGGTCATCAGCACTGAAACGCTTTTCCATTATTCATGGCGGCCAGAAGCGAATCGAGCGGCATGATGCTCGTCGATATACTGCCGATCACCGTCGATATCTTGGCCAAATAGCCATGACTAAAGAAAAAAAAGCCCCCGTCTAGGGAGCCGTTTCCTCACCCGCCTGCCCCGGTGTAAAAGCGCAAGGCAAACCGCCAAAAGCGACGGGCCAGCCATAAAAAGAGAATGGCCGCAGCCAAAGCCGCCAGCGCTGTCGGGATGCGCCATTTTCCAAGCAGCGCCAAAGCCGGCGTATTGGTGATCAACACCGCCGGCAAGATGTAGGTAATCACCAACCGCACCGCCCCGCGGTACATGCTGCCGGGAAAGCGGGCCGTATCAAAAAACGAATCGAAAATAAACGACAAGTCATCGATGCGCACGACCCAAAACGAGGTCGTCATCAACATCATCCATAGCGAATAAATGAGCAAAAGAGAAGCGACCATCACGATCAGAAACATGCATACGTCGGCCGCCGATGGCACGTAGCGTTCGACATACAAGCCGAAGCCGATGACGCCGATGCCAAGCGCCACATCGATCAGCCGCCAAAAGACAAGGTGGCGGAAGCTGACGTAAAACATGCTGTCGACCGGCTTCGTCAAAATATAATCGAGCGTGCCGCGCCTGACATGCTCAAGCAGCCGCGGCATGTTCGGGCGGAGCGCAAAGTCAATGAATCCGCGCAGCGTATTAAAAACGCCGAGCAGCACAAGCACCTCCCCATACGTCCAGCCGCCTAAGCGATCCGTCTGGTAAAAAAAGATATGGACGGTGAGCAGGGCGATGCCGACGCCAAAAAAGCTGGCGATAAAATTGCCGAAAAATTCGCTCCTGTATTCCATTTCCTCGACCAAACAAGCGCGGAAAAACTCGCGGAACACCCGCCCGTATCGCCGCATGTTCACCCACCTACCGCCTGATTTTTTCTCATCCCCGCTTTCCACAGCCATTGCAAAGCACCAATCAGCGCAATCATCCACCCGGCGGCGATCGCAAAGCCGCGCGCCAACTCTCCTCCATCCGCCGCCCCGGTGGCGATTTCGATCGGAAAACTGATCATATAGCGGAACGGCAGCCATTCGCTCCATTCGCGAAGCGCCGGCGGAAGCATCTCGAGCGGCGCGATCCGTCCTGACAAAAACAACGAAATGACGTCGATCACGCCGTACACAGCCGCCACTTTCGTCATCCAAAACGCAAGCAACCCGCACGAGTAACTAAGCAAAAAACGAAGCGCCGCGCCCAATACAACTGCCATCAAAAACAACATGATTTGACTTGCCGTCATGTGAGGACGAAGCGCCGGCCAAAATGTCGCTGCCACTACCCAGACAGGCACTAAAATGACGGCAAACAGCCATTTGTAGACGATATTTTCCGCGATCGCCCAATGGATCGGATGAAGCGGCCTAAGCAGCAAATTCGAAAACGTCCCTTCACGAATTTCACGGTCCAACTCCCATACATCCCACGCGCTCGTCATTCGTTCGACAAAAATGACGGCCATAAAATAAAAGACAAACGAATCGCTCTCTTCCGGATGAATGTTCATCCAGACAAACATCGTAATGAGCGGCTGCGTGATCGCACCGGTCATCCAGACGAACGTCGCGAGTCGATACGCGAGCATTTCGATGTATTTCATCCGCAACAAAGCGATATATTTGCGAATCATACACGCTCCTCCTGAAACGCGCGCGTAATCACTTCCTCAAGCGGCGGGTCTTCAATATTGATGTCGCGGACATCAAACCGCTCTAATAACCGCGCTGCTGTCCCCGCCGCCTTCTCGCGCGCCACCCGCAATACGACTGTTCCTTCTTCGATTTCCGCCACTTCTCCATACTCTCCCCAATCCATGTCCGGAACCCGTGAAAACCGGACTTCCAACCGCTTGTACGGCGCCAGCTTCTCCGTCAGCACTGACAGTTCCCCGTCGTAAATCAATCGCCCGTAGTTGATGATCATCACCCGGTCGCAAAGCGCTGCGACATCACCCATGTAATGCGACGTCAACAAAATCGTCGTCTCGTGCTCCCGATTGTAGTCAACGATAAAGCGACGCACGTTTTCTTGCGTATGAACGTCAAGCCCGATCGTCGGCTCATCCAAAAACAACACTTGCGGCCGATGCAAAAGCGCCGCCGCCAGCTCGCAGCGCATCCGCTGCCCGAGCGACAGACTGCGCGTCGGCTTGTCCAACAGCGGCGCCAAGTCGAGCAGTTCCGTCAATTCCTCGAGCGTCTGGCGGAACGACCGATCGTCGATGTCATAAATCGCTTTATTGACCAAAAACGTCTCCATTGGCGGAATGTCCCAAATGAGCTGGCTTTTTTGCCCCATCACCAAGCTCATCATTTTTTTAAACTCTCGCTTTTGTTCAAACGGCACAAACCCGCCGACCGTGATCTCTCCTGATGTCGGATGCAACAGGCCGGCAAGCATTTTCATCGTCGTCGTTTTCCCCGCCCCGTTTGGCCCTAAAAAACCGACAATCTCCCCTTTTTCAATCGTAAACGAAACGTCCTTCACCGCCTCAATGACGCGGTAGTCGCGCCGCCATAAACTGCGCGCCGCCTCAAGCCATCCCGCTTCGCGGCGATGGACGCGGAACGATTTATGCAAATGGCTGACACGGATCACAGTCCCCATCCTCCACTGTTTGTGCTGTTGACATTCTTTTGTTATATCACATCGAGGGGGCGCGCCGCAAAGAAAAAATTTTCGTCATTTTTCCTCTATGGTTTCCTTCTTTTGTCATGTATAATAGAAAAAGAATCGAACCGGAAAGGAGATTGTCGAATGGGAACCATCTCAAATGAAATGATTTGGCAAGCCATTAAAGAACTCGCCGATCAGCTCCAACAGACAAACGAACAAGTCGGACAGCTTAGCAAACAGATGCAGCAAACGAACGAGCAAGTACAGCAGCTCGGCGGACAAGTGCAGCAATTGAACAAACAAGTGGAGCAAACCCATGTGCAAGTCGAGCAACTCACCAAACAAGTGCAGCAAACCAATGAACAACTCAGCCAATTAAGCCAGCAAGTGGCCGACATGGACAAACGGCTCACCGACGTCGCCAACGGCCAAAACATTTTGGTCGAAGAGCTGTTTGAAAACAAAAAAGAGATCAAGCGCGTCAAAACCGCTCTCAATATGTATTAGGGCCGGCCCTCTCGTCCGGTTCATCTTTTCGATGCTCAACAGCCCCATTATTTCGCCGTTTTTCTCCGCGTTTGTTTTCTCATCTTTGCTGAGCTCACCGGATGATGTTTTGGTTGAATGAGCCATCCCTTTGACAGTCCCCAGCTTCTTTGGTCAGCTTACAAACGATCGTGCGTTTCGAACGAGTAGCCATCTGTCTGCAATCCCCTGTCTGCTGTCGATGCCGGTCAACTGAATGATTTTAGCCGCAAAAAAGCCTGAAAGATCCAACGGAACAGATCTTCCAGGCTTTCTTGTGGACCTTTACTCCACCAACTTGCCTGTTGCGAAACGGGCGGATCAGCTGCCGTTGGGCCCGCCAAACGGGCGAACATGCCGAACCGGCAGCGAGAGAGGAAAATGGCACCAACCAAGGTTATGGCTTGACGCGGATCGGTATACAGCATCAATATGGCACCGGCCAAGCTAAGAGCTCAACAGCAAATACTTGTTTTTGACGTGGGCATCCAACTCGTCCGGCGCTCCGCCAAATACGACGGACCCTTTATTTAAAATGTAGACAAAATCAGCCAGCTCCAACGCCATCGCTAAGTTTTGCTCGACCAAAAAGATCGTTAGCCCTTGTTGTTTCAACTGTCGAATGATTTCCGCCACCTCCCGCACCATGAGCGGCGACAATCCTTCTGACGGCTCATCAAGAAGCAGCACTTTCGGATTGGTCAGCAACGCCCTGCCGATCGAAAGCATTTGCTGCTCTCCGCCGCTTAAATCTCCGCCCATCGATGACTCCCTTTCCTTCAGGCGCGGGAACATGGCGTAAATGTTCTCGAGCGTCCATCCGCCTTCCACCGGACGGTAGGTAGTCATTAAGTTTTCTCTCACGGTTAAATTCGGAAATACTCGTCTCCCTTGCGGAACGAGGGCAACCCCCAGCCGCGACACTTGAAAGCTCGCCTTATCCTGGATCTCGATCTGCTCCAAGACAATCTTCCCTGTCCGAGCCGGAACCATCCCCATAATCGAGTGAATCGTCGTCGTCTTTCCCATCCCGTTCCGGCCCAATAGAACGGTTACTTTTCCCCTTTCGACCGTTAATGAAACATTGTGAAGAATATGGCTATCTTCGTAAAAAGCATTTAAATTAGAAATATGAAGCACCAGCCGCCTTCTCCTTCCCGATATAAATGTCGTTGACCCGTTCGTCGCTTCGCACCTCTTCAGGGGCCCCGTCGATGAAAATGGAACCGTTGTACAGCACAATCATCCGTTCTGCCAAGCCGAACACAACATCAAGATCGTGTTCAATCACCATCATCGTAATATCCTTTGGCAACTGCCGAAGCAGCTCGGCGATGTAGTTCGTTTCGGCTTGAGATATGCCCGCCGTCGGTTCATCAAGTAACAGCACGTCCGGCTCCATTGCAATGCCAAGCAAGATTTCCACTTGCCGCTGTTCGCCATACGACAACGTTTTCACCCGTTCATTGGCTATGTCCGCAAGCCCCCACGTTTGCAGCAAGTGCTCTGCCTCCTCAAACAGCGCCAGCCACCGACGGGCGTTTCTCGGCTTGAACCAAATGTTGGCCATCCCCCGCTTTCGTTGCAACACTAACAGCAAGTTGTCAAGCACGGTCAGTTCATTCAATAAGTTGTTTTTCTGAAACGTGCGCACAATCCCCGCTTGCGCCCTGCGGAAGTTCGGCATGCGGGTGATCTCCTTCCCTTTATAGTAAATCTTCCCGCCAGTCGGAAGGAGATCCCCTGTCAGCAAATTGAAAAACGTCGTTTTTCCCGCTCCATTTGGGCCGATGATCCCGATTCGCTCTCCCTTTTTCACAGTAAGGGAAACATGTTTAATAATTTTGCAGCCCCCCAAAATGTTTGCTGATTCCCTCTACATGCAAGATGACATCCTTTTCCGCTTCCTTCCTCATCACTGGTTCGCCTCTTTCTTCACCAATGCTTTGGCTTTTCGCGAAAACGATAGCCGATTCGCTGACGGCTTAGTCAACGCACGCCCGAAACCGACAATCCCTTGAGGGATAAACACGACAAAGAGGATGAAAATCACTCCGATGATCAACGTCCACATCGTCGTATAAGAGCTGACGATCGTTTCGAGAACAACGATGAAAGCTGCTCCTAAAACAGGGCCGATCATCGTTCCGGCGCCGCCGATCAGCACCATGATCAACACCGATCCGGACATCGTCCAATACACATCGTTTGGCGAAACAAACCCGTTAAAAGTCGAGTATAAAGCGCCCGAAACCCCGCCGATGGCACCAGCAATGATAAAGGCGGCGTATTTATACAAGGTGGTGTTATACCCGATGGCTTTCATTCTCATCTCATTTTCCCGAATCCCTATCAACACATGGCCGAAAGGAGACTTGACCATCAAGCTTAACACGATGTACATCACGATAAAGACAAACAAAATGACATAATACAAAAAGACAGGATGAGAAAGGTCCAACGTTCCGAAAACCGGGCTCGGCAAACCGGACAGCCCGTTCGATCCACCGGTTAACGTCGTCGATTGGTGGACGAACGAGTAAATCATTTGCGAAAACGCCAACGTGAGCATAAGGAAATAAAACCCGTTGACTCTCACGCAAAACAAGCCGATGATGGCCGCTGCTATGGCGGCAATCAAAAACGACGCCAACATCGTCACTAGAAACTGAGGCGACCACTCCTTAGACAGCAAAGCGGATGCATACGCGCCGATCCCGAAAAAGGCCGCGTGTCCCAATGACACAAGCCCCGTATAGGCGACAAGCACATTTAGGCTTAGAGCAAAGATCGCCAAAATTAAAATTTCAGCGAGCAAATTCAAATAAAACAAGGAAAAGAGAAAGGGTGCGGCGGCAAGCAAGAGGATCGCAGCCGCACTGATGAACATTCGCTTATTCAATGTCTGACCACCTGCTTTCCGAGCAATCCATCCGGTTTGCAAATTAAAATCACCACCATCAGTCCGAATACAAGAAACAAGCTGAGCTCCGGCACGAGAAAACGGCCAAACGTTTCAACGATTCCCACCACTAAGCTGGCGACAAATGTTCCAGCGATCGAACCGAGGCCGCCGACAACGAGGACGACCAAAGCCAAAATCAACGTTTGAAACTCCATGCTTGGGTATAAGCCAAGGATGGGCGAGGCGATCACCCCGCCGACCCCCGCCAAGTATCCGCCGGCAAGGAAGACGGCCGTAAACACGAGCTTGATATTCACCCCTAACGCGTTGATCATTTCCTTGTCGCTCAACCCGGCGCGAATGATCGCCCCCCAGCGGGTTTTTTCTTGGACGAACCATAAACAAAACGCCAATACAACACCTGCGGCTACGACAAACAGCCGGTATGCTGGAAAGTCCTGATTCCATAAATGCAATGTTTCTGACAAAGGAGGAGGAAGGGGGATAGATAGTACATCTGATCCCCATATCATCGATGTTACATCATGAATGACATACGCTAATCCGAACGTCAGCAGCACTTGGGATAAATGCCCTAAATGGTAGGTTGGTCGAAGCAAGATGAGTTCGATGGCGAGGGATAAGACAGCTACAACGAGCGGTGCAACAATTAGGGCAAGCCAAAAGTTTTCAAACCATTGCGAGGTCATCGTATAGGCGACGTAAGCTCCAATCATATATAGGGAGCCGTGAGCGAGGTTCAACACCCCCAATATTCCAAACACTAAAGACAAGCCGCAAGTGATGACAAACAACAACATGCCATACGACACGCCGTTGACAAGTTGGGCGGCAATGACGTCCATTTTTCTTCTCCCCCGTTCTATTGCCCAGGATCTTTCACCTTTTCGATTACCTCAATCACTTTGTTTTCTGCTTGGCCGTTCACTTCTTCTGTTTCGATGATGTACATATTTTGAATGATATGATGGGTTTCTTTATCAAACTGAATCGGTCCCCGCGGGCTGACAAATTGCACGTTGGAAATCGCCTTAACTACTTTGTCAGGATCGGAAGCATCGCCGCCGACGGCTTCCAACGCCTCTGCGATGATTCTTGCGGCATCATAGCCTTCCAACGCTTCAATCGTCGGGCGTGCGTTATATTTTTTCTCAAACGCTTCGATAAACGCTTTATTTTCCTTTGTATCCAAATGGTAATCCCAGAAAATAGATGCGATCGTTCCGACTCCCGCATTGCCTTGCTGCTTGCGAACGTCCTCTGAAACAAGCCAGCCTGAACCAATTAATTTTTTCTCTTTTTTCAACCCGAATTGCTCGTATTGCTGAACAAATTTCACTGCGTCGCTTCCTGCAAAGAAGGCATAAACCGCATCTGCTTTGGCGTTTTTGATCGTCGTTAAATACGAGGAATAGTCATTGTTGCCTAAAGGCGGATACACTTCGCCGACCACTTTTCCGCCCGCTGCTGTATATGCTTCTTTAAACGCCGCGGACACCTCGCGTCCAAAGGCGTAATCGGCTGCTGTGATATATACGGTTTTTCCGACATGATCGTACGCCCATTGGCCCAGCGAATAGCCGATCTGCCAGGAAGAGAACGACGATCTCCAAATATAGTCGCTTCGCTTGCTTCTTGTTAGGTCATTTCCTCCAGCATGGGATACAAGAAACGGAACCTTTTTCTTGTCCACCTCATCCCGAATTGCATAAGCAACCGCCGTGCTCACTGTTCCCGTCAAAAGATCGACTTGATCTTGATCAATTAACTTTCTGGCCTTTCTGAGCCCCACTTGCGGATCGGCTTCTGAATCTTCGACAATGAGCCGAATATCCTTTCCAGTTGTTTTCCAACCGATGCTTTCAAAATAGAGTTCCATCCCCATTTGTAAATTTTTTCCTAAAGAGGCATAAACACCAGATAGAGGCAAAAGAACACCGATTTTGATCGTTCCTCCTTCCTTCGACGCTTTCTCGGTTTTTTTCGTTGTTGACTGGATGGCGCTATTGCCGCAGGCGGATAAAACAAGCAACAACATCGCCAGCACGATCAAGTAGAACTTTCTTTTCACCCAGGCCCCTCCTTGCAAATATTTTTTTGGTTTCTTACTCATATTTCGCAACCTTTGCATAATATACAAAAAACGACCAGAATATTCGCATAAATATAATTTTTTATACAAAAATTGTAAAATAATTAATTTTTATTCGGTCAAATCGGGCTTATTTCAAATTTTTATTCAGGGTGCGAAATGTGAGTTCTTAAAACGCTTTCATTTTTTTGAATCGCTTCCTCCATTCACCCCTATTTTAACTATTTAAAACTTATCAATATTTATAATATATATAAATTTTATAAAATTCAATATATTATTTTATCTTTAGTCAAAAAAACGTATAGGTAAAATAGTCTAGATGAGATTCAATTGTCTTTATAAATACAGATTCTTCGGAAAATATATATTTTATTTATTATGATTTCGCTATTTTTTCGTAATGTCATAATTTTAAAGATCTTTTCAAAAAATGCATGAGGAAGCAAGAGGCTGCTTAAAGCGGCCGGTTGGCCAGCTTTGTTTTCCGAAGCCAACGGTCATAAGAAACAAATGCCCCTGATTTCAACGCTCCTCGCTCCCATTTTCTCCGCCATAAAAAGAGCCTGGACGATCTTGTCTAATCGATCGCCCAGGCTTTCCTGCCGTCAAAACGGATATGGTCTCGATTTGTCCTCCACCTACACTTCCCTCACCGTCAAGCCGTTGAGACAAAACAAATCCGTTTGAGCAAACTATTTTAGTTTAGATGACGACAAACTGTCCATTAACACCCCCTAAGGGCCAATGGCCGCGCTCCAACACAGAAATAAGAGAAAGAAACGGATTTGTCTTCCACCCCTCCAGGTCGGATAACATCTCCCACGCACAAACCATTCCGCCGATGTACATCATATACCCGACCGCAGTGGTCACAACATTGTTGCCGTACGGGCTCAATGCCGCAAAGATCGGATCAAAGCTATGTTGAAAAATCAAAGCCGGCACCTCATCGGCAAGCGCCAAAAGCGCCTCCAATCTTCCTGTTTGCTCAGCCTGCTGTTTCAATTGATCGGGAACATGCCGCAGCACTTTCCAAATGTCATCGTCTTCAAGGCGGAGCGCCCCAACGAATGAGGCGAGCTCTTCTTTAGCCAACCATCTGATCTCTAATCGGCGAATGCCGAAAAAATCGGCGAACTGGCGGAGCCTCTGTTCTACTTGCTCATCTCCCTGCTCGCCAAGCGAAGAAAGCCAATCGATCACCGCGAACCGTTCAAGCAGACGATGAATCGACGCATGCTCCGCCCCGACGGCTTCCGCATCGTTTGTCCCTTTGGCTGAAATCACGCTCATTTGGTTCCCCCCTCAGCTTGTTTAATTGCAGCTCCGAAGAACAACATTCAATCAGTTCGGTGCAATGACCACTATATTTTCTTGAACGAAACAGCACAAAAGGTTGCATTTCATGTCACACTTCCCCTGCAACTGTAGAGGGCGCAGACACTTAGCCGCGCACCGCCTCCGGCTCAAACTCTCCGACAACTGTTTGATGGCCGTTGTTGTTCGGGTATGCTTCCTCACGCTGCAATCCGAGCTTTTCCATAATCGGCAAATCGTTGGCGCAGAACAGAAGCGCTTCTTCGTTCGATGTGTTCACATGCTCGTGCCAAGCCCAGTTCGGAATGACAAAATAGTCGCCTTTTGTCCAATGGAACCGAACGCCGTTGATGACTGTATATCCTTCTCCTTTGAACACGTGGTAAATCGCCGAATACGTATGGCGGTGCGCCTTTGAACGGTAGCCGACCGGCAGTTTTTGCATCCATGCACCGATGTTTGGGTTGGCCGTCTGGCCGTTCGATGGGTTAATGTACTCAACGGCGATGCCATCGTACGGATCGGGTTCAAAATCGCTGAGCCCCTCCAACGCCGCTTCGGTCTGCTTCCATTTATACAACCCAAGCGGAGCCACTTTTGATTTCCGGTCACCAATCGGCCGAACCATACCGCCGCGGTACTTGCGCGCCGAATAATCGTCTGGAAGCGACGGCGGCTCGATGCCGTCCGGATACGGCTCAAAGAACGTGCCGCCTGTGGCGTAAATAAACGGAATATCCAAGCAATCCATCCAAAACATCGGCCCTTCGCCCTGATGGCTATGACCATGCCATAATCCACCCGGGGTGATGAGAAAATCACCTTCTTCCATGAACAACCGCTCGCCTTGGACGATCGAATACGCCCCTTTTCCGTCTGTGATGAACCGCATGGCGTTTTGAGTATGACGGTGGGACGGCGCCGTTTCGCCCGGCAAAATAAGCTGGACAGCCGCGTACAGCGTGTTGGTTGTTGACGCCCAACCCCACGGCTGGCGCTGTTTGAGCCCCGGGTTTTGCAAGTAAATGGCCCGCCGCTCGCCACCCCGTTCCGGCGTAAAAATTTGCGTCGCCTCCAAAAGCAGCTTGCGGATCGTCTCTCCTTTCCATAAATACGGCACTGCTTCCGGTCTCGGCTCTTTATGCATCAAGTCCGGAATCGCTTCCCAAAGCGGACCTAAATGGTATTGTTCAATTTTTTTCGTAAACTCTTTCACTTCTTTGCTTTGGAAAAAAGGATTTTTTTCCGCCACATGAATTTCCCCTTTCTCATTGTTTTGATTGAGCGGCCTCATGTTTGCCTAAATTTCGTTCAATTTGCCGCAAATGGCCGGCCAAATGCTCGGTCAAAAAATGCTCGACTAAAAACGTCATCGGCTTGACACCAAATTTCGGGTTGCGATGTGGGGCTTCAAGAGCCAACTGATCATCTCTCAACCGTTCCAGCTGTTCATCCGCAAATTTCGCTGCTTTCTTAATCCCATGGATGACGTCGCTGACAGTGCGAGAGTCTGCTTGACGAACCGCCGCCAGCCTCGCTTCATCATTGAGCCCCCGGCCCCACTCCCCGCCGCCGGCTTGAATGACGCGTACAAGCTCCCTTGTCCAATAGCCGATCACTTCTTCGACGTGGCAAAGAATTTCCATGATCGACCATTCATCAGCAGACGGCTTCCAGCGGATCACCTCCTCCGTCAATGAGCTGACTTTTTGGATGATCTTTTCTACTGTTTCTTTCATTTCTTGCCGATATTGCTTAATCAACGGCATGACGACTCCACCTCCACCTGACTTGGCACAGCGGCAACGCGATTTTCGAGCACGCCAATGCGCTCTACCTCAATGCGCACGACATCGCCGTGCTGCAAAAAAACTTGCGGATTGCGGGCGACCCCTACACCGCCCGGAGTTCCTGTGCAAATGACATCTCCTGGTTCAAGCGTCATGATATGCGACAAAAACTCTACAAGATAATGAACGTTAAACACCAAATTTTTCGTATTCGACCGCTGCCGCTCTTCCCCGTTAACGCTCAATGAAATTTCGAGCGAATGTGGGTCCGGAATTTCATCCTTCGTAACAAGCCACGGTCCCATCGGTGCGCTCCCATCAAGCGTTTTTCCTTGCAGCCATTGGATCGTCCTCCGCTGCAGATCTCTTGCTGTCACATCATTGACAATCGTGTACCCGGCGACATACTCAAGCGCCTCCGCCTGCTTGACATTCCGCGCCCGCTTGCCGATGACGAAGGCAAATTCCGCTTCGTAATCGAGCTGACTCGTGATCGGTGGCAATGGAATGTTATCTTCCGGACCGATGATCGTGTTGCTAAATTTGGCAAAGATGACGGGGTATTCCGGCAGTTCCCGTTTCATTTCCAAAATGTGTTCACGGTAATTGTGACCGACGCAAACAATTTTGTTTGGTTTTAATATCGGCGCTTCGATTTTGACGTTGGCCCGGTCGATCACCAGCCCGTTTTCCAAAGCAAATTCCACCGCCTTTTGCGCCTCTTCTAGACTTTTTTCCCCACCTTCGAGCAGCTCGATCGTATTGGGTGGAACAAGCGCCGCGGCGAGCTGTTCGGCGCGCGGGCACCCCTCCGCTCGAAGCCGCGCCACATATGCTTGATGGAGATCGATGACTTGGTTGTCCACGATGCATCCAGCACGCACCGCATCCCCTAATCGGTAGTTGATCATTTTCATCATGATCCCTCCTTGTATCTGATCATTGCCCCTTCTCTTTTCATCTTTTCGCGAAGCTCGGCTGGAATGGGGGCTGCTTTCGGCCTGCCTCCGGCAAACGTCGTCCACACCCGCACTTCATATCCTTCGGCAACGAGCTGTTCTCCTCGGAAAAACTGATGCTGGATGTGAAACGATTTTTCTCGCAGCTCGGCAATGGTGGACTTTACACAAACTTGATCTTCAAAAAAGAGCGGCGCATAAAACTGACATTTCGCTTCCACAATCGGCATCCCGATTCGCTCTTCTTGAAACCATTTCCATGTCGAATGCCCAAGGCTGATGAAAAAGTGGTGGGATGCTTCATCCATCCATTTGTAAAAATTTGGATAAAAAACAATGCCGGCCGCATCCGTATCCCCCCAGCAGACTTGGAAATGATACTCCATTGCTTTCCCTCCTGCTCAATATTTTGTCGACAGTTGCGGTGGACCCGATTTCGGCCCGTACGGCCCTTCATCGAGCCACTTGCCAAGGCGCGGCAAAATCGGTGCCAATGAAGCGGCCACTTCGCGTTTCATATTGATCGCCGGATCGGTGCCTTGAATGTGCTCTAACGCGATCCCCGCACAATCGCGGTTGTATCTCGCCGCAATCAGGCGTTCATTGGCAGCAGCAGCAATGGCTGCTTTTGCTTCTTCGCGCGTGTTGGCCTGAAGCGCCGTCTGAATCGCCTTGGCCGCCATAATCGCATCCGGCACGCCGGAGTTCATGCCGCGGGCCCCGAACGGGGCGAACAGGTGAGCCGCTTCGCCGGCCAACAGCACACGGTGATGGCGGTCAGTGAGCGACTTCGCAACCACCTGGAAAAAGCGGTACGTCGACACCCAGGTAATGCGGTCGGCATATTTTTCCGGCATCACTTTCGGCAACCATTGCTTCACGCCTTCCACACTGCCGAACTGCTCCGGATCATCGCCGTCAAGCAATTGCAAATCAATGCGCCAGCCGCCGGCAAACGGCACAAAGAGAACGTTGCGTCCACCCACAGCCGGATGCTGATAATGAAACACCCGCTCAAGCGGCAGCGGATCGGCTTCATCTTCTTTGACATCAACGACGACAAAGTAGTCTTTCGTCCGCGGCCCTTCCATTTCGATGCCGACCGACTGGCGGACAGTCGAACGAGCCCCGTCAGCCGCAATGAGATAATCGCACGACCATCGTTCGCCGGATGCAGTGATGACAGTGGCTCCTTCCTCATCAGTTTTGACATCGGCAACCGGCGTCTCCCAAACAAACTCGACTCCCGCCTCCAGGCAGGCTTGATACAAAAACTTCTCCGCCTCGACTTGCGGCAAGCTTGTAAACGGTGGAAGCGCATTCGGATCAGGAGCCGGATACCGCTTCATATACACCTCCTTGCCGCGGAACAATGTACGCTTGATCGGCCATACGATGCCGTGTTTGGCAAAGGTCCTGCCTAACCCAGGGAAAATATCCTCTAAATGCTGTAGCGTCGCCTTATGGAAGTAGATCGCCCGGCTTCCCGGACGGAGGCGGTCTTTTGGTTCCGCTTCCAATATGGTCGCTGGAAGCCCAAAATGGCAGAGCGCCAACGCCGCGGTTAATCCGATCGGCCCGGCTCCGACAACGAGAACTGGACGCCGTTGAACGTTTGATTGGTCCATCACTCTTCTCCTTTCCGTTTTCATATCATCTATTTTGTTTAGCTCACTTGTTGTGGGCGGTTGCGCTCGTCAATGATTCGCTTCGCTTTCATAGAGAAACGCGGCAATGATCCCGGAGGGACCCGTTCGACATCAATTCGAATGCCAATCCGTTCTCTGAGACGGTCGGCTAAACGCCGCCCGACATCCTCTTCCGACTCGATTTGCACTTTCACTTGATTCATTTCGTGCTCTGTGTAATAGACAATGCGAAATTCTTTAATCTCCATAAATTCCCTGACAATCGTTTCAATCGACGATGGAAAAATGTTAACGCCACGAACAACAACCATGTCGTCAGCCCGTCCAATAATCCCTCCCGGCAAAAAGCGATACGGATTTCCACAAGAACATGGCGCTGACGAACAAAGCACGATATCTCTCGTCCGGTACCGAATAAGTGGGTAACCGTAACGGCTGAAGTTGGTAAGCACGAGCTCCCCCCGCTCCCCCTCCTTCACCGGCTGCAATGTTTCTGGATCAATAATTTCTGCTAAAAATTGTGCTTCGTTAATATGAAGCCCGTTGCGAGCCGAACATGAGTAGCCGTACGCTCCCATTTCCGTCATCCCGGCATGATCGTACACGGCCGCTCCCCATCGCATTTCAATTTGCTCCCGCGTTGACGGCACCGACCCGCCCGGCTCTCCTGCGGTGATGATGGCTCTAATCGGCGTCGATGGCAAATCGATGCCCATTTCCTCAGCTACTTCGGCTAAATGAAGGGCATAGCTCGGTGTGCAAAGCAATACGGTCGCCCGGTTTTCAATCATGCTGGACAACCGCTCCTTCGACGACTGGCCGCCTCCGGGGATGACAAGCGTTCCCATTTTTTTCGCCGCCTCATAGGCAGACCAAAAACCGATAAACGGTCCGAACGAAAACGCCAAAAACAGGCGGTCGCGGTTCGTCACTCCGCTTGATTTCAATACTTCCACCCAACAATCCCGCCACCAGTTCCAACTTTCTTCCGTATCCAAAATTTTCAGCGGCTTGCCGGACGTACCGGATGTTTGATGGTAGCGGACATAGCTCGTTTCCGGGTAGCAGTGATTCCGACCAAACGGCGGGTAGAGATGTTGGTCTTGCACAAGCTCTTCTTTCGTTGTAAAAGGCAACTTCCGAAAATCATCCATGGTTTGGATTGGCAAGCAAATATCGCGAAGCTTCTCCCTGTAAAACTCATTAAACTGAGTGACAAAAACAAGCAATTCATTGATTTTATGAAGCTGATACTGTTTCAAGCTCATCTCCATCTCTCGAACCGACAACTCCATGCGCTTTTCGATCCCCTCTTTCTATTTTCTTTAATCACATTTACAATATTTAAAACGTTCTGAAAGTTATGTTATACTATTATTGTCCCGTATAAAAGTTTTGTATTCCTCTATACGAAACATGGTGAGATTTTTTGAAAACGATTTCTTATTAAATGAAGGAGGCAGAGCAACTCATGGAAGTTCGCAAAACTCGAACGTCTTTTTCGTCATTAGAAAATGCCTTGAGACTGCTGCAACTGTTTTCGATGGATGAAACAGAACTTAGCATCACCGATATTTCTGAGAGGCTGAATATCAGCAAAAGCGCCGCCCATCGGCTGCTGCAAACGTTAAAAAGCGAGGGATTTGTCAAAAAAGACGCGAAAACCAACCTATACTCCCTCGGTGCTTCTTTATTGGCAATGAGAAAAATCATTCATTCCCGATTTCCGATTTGCCAGATCGCTCTCCCTTTCTTGCAAGAACTTGTTTCGCTATCAGGAGAAAGCGCACATATCGCCACCCTGCACGGCGCTGATGTCATTTATTTGCACAAAGTAGAGTGCGATCATCCGATTCGTCTTCTTTCTTACGTCGGCAAAAAAAACCCGGCGTTTTGCACGAGTACCGGTCAAGCCATTCTCGCTTATCAACCAAGAGAGACGATCGACCGCATCATCGCCCGTGGACTCCCAGCGTTTACACCAAGAACGATCACCTCACCGTCTGCACTTCTAGAAAAACTCGCACAAGTCAAACAACAAGGCTATGCCATCAGCCGAGAAGAACTTCATGAAGGGGTGACGTCAATCAGCGCCCCGATCCGCCACCGCAATGGGGAGGTGCGCTATTCTGTTTCGATCGCTGGACCGATCCAACGCATCAACGACCGTTCCATCCCTCATCTCGTACAGCTTGTCATGCAAACAGCCCATGCGATTTCTGCCAAACTGTAAAGCTGTCCTCCAAATTTTATAGAGCAAGCACATATAAGTTGAACTTTGTTTTACATCCAGCAAAGCGCCCGCCGCATTCTATCAAAGTCGACTTGTATGAAGGAAAAACAGAATCGAACAATCGGAAACTCTTTATCGCAACTTATACAGTTGGCATGAAAACCAAGAGGAGGTGTCTTACTTGAAAAAAGCGGCGGATACTCTTTCCTCTGTCAAAAACGGGATGCGCATTTTACGCTTATTTTCTGTTGAAACACCGGAGCTGGGCGTTACAGAGATGGCTCAACGACTCGGGCTGCACAAGACGACCGTTCACCGACTAGCCACCCTATTAGAAAAGGAAGGATTTCTCGAGCAAAACAAAAAAACACGCAAATACCGCCTTGGCCTTTCTATTTTGCATTTAAGTGGAGTGATTGATCTGCATACTGAAATATTTAAGGACGCTGTTCCGATCCTGGAATCATTGATGAAGAAAGCTAATGAAGCTGTTCATTTATCTGTGTTGGAAGACGACCGAATCGTTTACTTATACAAAATCGAATGTCCACACCCAGTGCGCCTGCTCTCTCATATCGGCCGAAGCAACCCGTGCACGTGCACAAGCTCAGGAAAAGTCATTCTAGCGTTCAGTCCGAAATCGATAGTAGAAAGCATTCTCCGCCGCGGGCTGCCAAAATACGGACCGAACTCGGTGACTGACCGTAACGAGTTCATCCGCCAGTTAGCCACCATCCGCCAGCAAGGGTACGCCGTCTGCATCGACGAACTGCATGAAGGAGCGACAAGCATCGCCGCTCCGATCCGTGACTATTCCGGTGATGTTGTCGCCGCCGTCAGCATCGTCGGGCCGAATCAGCGGATCACTCAAACAAACATTCTCCGGCTGGTTGAGCTCGCCTGCCAAGCCGCCCGAGACATTTCATTGCTGCTCGGATATTATGACTAAAGGGTTCTCTCCCTCTCTGCTAAATAAGTGCAACCAATGACCAAAAGATGAACAGCTGCCGTATCATCACAAAAAGCCTGGAAGATCCGACTAAACCCGATCTCCCAGGCTTTTCTCTATTAAAACGGATACGTTCTTGCCTTCGTCTGCACGGACACCCATTTCACCGTCGTAAATTCATCGACCACCCATGGGTTTCCAAAACGGCCTAGGCCGCTTGCTTTATTGCCGCCAAACGGAATGTTCGGAGCGTCATTGACCGTTTGATCGTTAATATGTGTCATACCGCTGTCAATTTGCAGCGCCCATTCTTTTCCTTTTTCAACATCACTTGTAAAAATGGCGGAACTGAGCCCATATTCCGTTTGGTTGGCGATAGCGATCGCCTCTTCGTCTGTTCTCGCCTTAATCACCACAGCAATGGGGGCAAACAACTCTGTTTGAGCGAGCTTGCTCGCTGGATCGACATCCACAAATACATACGGGGTCAGCACATTACCGATTCGCTTTCCTTCCAAAGCCATTCGAATACCTTCTCGTTTTGCTTCTTCGATCATTTGCAACGCCTTTTGCATTTGCTTTTCGTTGATGATCGGTCCGATCACAGTGCTCGGATCGCGCGGATCGCCGCACGGGAGCGTAGCCGCTCTTTGCACGAACTTCTCAACAAATTCGTCATACTTGCTCTCGTGGACGATGATGCGATTGATGATCATGCAAATTTGTCCTTGGTGAATGAATTTCCCGAAAATAGCCGCATTAACCGCTTGATCTACGTCGGCGTCAGATAAAACGACAAATGGGCTGTTTCCTCCTAATTCCAACGCCACTCGTTTTAACTGTCTGCCGGCGATCTCCCCAATTCGTCTGCCTACCGCCGTCGACCCCGTGAAGCTGATGAGGCGTGGGTGTGGGTTGGTCAACATCTCATCACCAATCTCATCAATGTCGGTTAACAAAACGTTCAATACCCCTTTCGGCAGCCCGGCATACTCAAACGCTCGGGCGATCACCACTCCCCCGACAAGCCCGACTTGAATATCAGGTTTATGCACAACAGTGTTGCCCAGAGCGATCGCCGGCACAATCGTTCGCAGCGATAAGTTTAATGGAAAGTTGAAAGGAGAAATGGAAGCAATCACACCCAATGGCAATCGGTAGATGTAGTTGACTTTCCCCTCTATATTCGAAGGCACCTCTCTCACAGTCCGCACTTCATCGACATAATGCAACGCCTCTTCGAAGAGCTCGAGAGCCAAATGAAACTCGACATTCGCCTTCAATAAAGTGCCCCCTGTTTCGCGAACAATCAAATCGACGATCTCCTCACGATTTGCTTGTAAATATTCCATCGCTTTGTGCAATACTTCTTTTCGCTGAGCAGCTGAGGAGCGCCCCCACTCCTTTTGCGCTTCACCTGCCGCTTCAAACGCACGGTGAAGCTGTTCAACTGTCGCTAACGGGACAGAGGCAACAACCGACCGATCATACGGATTCAAAATATCATAGGTGCGGCCGCTTTCTCCTTCTACCCATTCTCCATTAATAAAGCTTTTGTTCCATTGTTCGTAACGTTCCATTTTTCTTTCACTCCTTAGCAAATTATCTCAAGCCGAAACCCCCAAATACTTATGCTGGACATCTTCATTGACCATCAATTCATCCGGCGAACCGCTCCATACGATTTTTCCTTTATTCATAATTAAGATTACATCTGCTGCCTTGCAGGCTAGGGAGATGTTTTGCTCCACAATTAAAATCGACAACCCCGCCTCTTTCAACTGAACGATAATCTCCCCAACTTGGTCAATGATGACCGGAGCCAATCCTTCAGATGGTTCATCCATTAATAAAAACTCTGGATTGGTCATCAGCGCCCGCCCGATGGCCAGCATTTGCTGCTGGCCGCCTGATAACTGCGTGCCGAAGTTGTTTTCCCGTTCCTTTAAGACAGGGAACAATTCATAAATTTTCTCCAGCCCCCAATGTCCGCGGCCTTCCTGCTTTCGTTTCCGCGCCGGCATCGTCAAGTTTTCTTTTACCGTCAACGACGGAAAAATTCTTCTCCCCTGCGGAACGAAGCCAATGCCAAGGCGGGAAATTTGATGGGGAGGGAGCGATTCAATCGGTTGATCTTTAAACCGGATGCTTCCTTGTTTTGCTTTATGCAACCCGACAATTGTATGGATGGTGGTCGTTTTTCCTGCTCCGTTTCGCCCGAGCAGGGCGACGCATTTTCCCTGCGGAACGGAAAAACTCACTCCTTGAAGAATGTAGCTTGTTCCGTAATAAGAATGGATATCTTGAAGCTCAAGCATGTTGTTTCGCTCCTCCCCCGAAGTAAATTTCCTTAACCATCTCATTGTTTCTAATCTCGTCTGGCGATCCACTTAAAATAACTTCCCCGTGATGCAGAACCGTGATGCGGTCCGCAATGGAAAAGACGACATCCATATCATGTTCCACCACCACTAGCGCTATAGAACGGGGCAATTTTTGAATCATTGCCGCTGTCTGCGCCGTTTCCGCTGGCGACATTCCGGATGTCGGTTCGTCAAGCAAAAGAACTTTCGGGTTGCTGGCCATGGCCAACAACACTTCAAGCAATCGCTGCTCCCCATAGGAAAGATGTTTCACCTTTACATGACGGCGATCGGAAATTTCCCATTGCTCCAAAATATCGTTTGTTTCCTTGCGTATATCGGACCGGACGGTCAGGGGCGAAAAAATATCGTACCGATACGGTTTTTTCGCTGCGAGCGCCAAATGAATATTTTCTTCCACTGTCAAGTCGCCAAATAAGTTGTTTTTTTGAAACGTCCGCGATATCCCTAAATGGACGAGGCGGTGGGCAGGAAGTTTGCTGATCTCTTTTCCGTCCAAATACACAGCACCGGCATCAATAGGCAGAATGTTCGTTATGCAATGGAAAAGAGTCGTTTTCCCTGCACCATTTGGACCGATGATGACATGGCGCTCTCCAGGGCCCACCTCCAAAGAAACGTTGCGCAACACTTGCAACGTTTTGAACGATTTGCTAATGTTTTCTACTTTAAGCAGACTCAATGGACTGCCTCCCCCTTCTTTACCGGTTGTTGCGAAACCGCTTCACCTGTCTGTTTACGGAAAACCAAAAAACGCCTTCCGTGTTGCAGCCAATGAATAAGTCCTCCTTTTCCAGCAAGAACAAGAGCGACAAGCAGTCCCCCCATGATCATCGGCCATCGTTCGGTATACGTGCTCATAAAATTTTGCAAGTAAACAAAGACGCTGGCCCCAAGCGCCGGTCCAAGCAGCGTGCCAACTCCACCGATAATCACCATCACCATCACTTGCCCAGAAAACATCCAGCTGGATAAATCCGGTGAAACAAAGACGTTAAAATAGGCATAAAGCGCACCAGCCAGTCCCGCCAGTGATCCCGACAATGTATAAACAAGAAGTTTGTAGACTCGAACGTTATAACCGAGAGCGCTCATCCGTGCCTCATTTTCCATTACACCTCTCGTAATCTTTCCGGCCGGTGATCCCACAAACAGATACAAAAGAAAGTAAGACATGACAAAAGCGATCCCCATCACATAATAGAGAGCATTTGGAGACACAATTTCTCCAAAACCAAAATTCATGACAGCGGAAACGGACATTCCATCTGCTCCGCCTGTCCAAGGCTTTAATTGCCAAAACAAAACATACAGCAATTGTCCAAATGCGAGGGTAATCATCAAAAAGTAAAATTTGGACGTACGGATAAACACTGCTCCGGTGACCAAGGCAATCAGCCCGGAAATGACAACGGACAACAGAAGCAGCAAATATGTGTTCGCTACATGCTGACCAATGACCGCAACCGTATAAGCGCCGATGCCAAAAAAGCCGGCATGCCCAAGTGACACCATTCCCCCATAGCCCATGATCAACCCGAGGCTCATTGCAAAAATCGCCATGATATAAATCTCCGTCGCCAAATTGATCCCGAAATCGGACAGAACAAGCGGCATAGCGAAAACAAGAGCAATCAGCAACACAACGCCAAGCAACAGCTTTTTCACTCTATGCCACCTCTCTTCCAAACAATCCTTGCGGACGGATGATGAGGACAATCATCATGATGAGAAACACCGTCAACATCGATAAAGACGGGAACCATACCTTTCCGAGCGTTTCAATCACTCCAATGGCAATCGCTCCAATAAACGAGCCCTTCCATGAACCTAAACCGCCGATAACGACGACAATGAGGGACGTGACGAGAATCTCGCTGTCCATTCCCGTATACATGCCGATCAACGGCCCGCCCAATACGCCGCTCAATCCTGCCAACGCCGCCCCAAACGCAAATACCCCGGTGAAGACGAGCCCAACATTGATGCCAAGGGCGCTAACCATGGCACGGTCGTCCACACCTGCACGAATGATCGCCCCAATACGCGTTTTCGTTTCCAAGTACCATAGCAACAAAGCCAATAGGCACCCAACTAAAACAACAAACAGCCGATACAGCGGAAACGCCGTGCTTCCAATGGCTAATGATCCGCTCAACAAATCTGGTACAGGAAGCGTGTGCATCTCCGTTCCCCATATCCATTCAACAGCATCAGCAATGATGAAACTTAACCCAAAGGTCAGCAACACTTGTTCAAGCTCTTTGCCATATACATGCTTAATCAGCCATTTTTCCAGGAATAATCCGAATATAGCTGTCAGAAAGACAGCTAGAAATAAGGCAATCCAAAAATTTAGTTCTTCATTGATAAAAGTAAACGCAATATAAGCGCCAAGCATAAACAACGTTCCATGGGCAAGATTTACGACATTCATGACCCCAAGGATAATCGTCAAACCAGCAGCAATCATGAAATAGAGCATCCCATAGGCCACTCCTGTCAACAACTGTGCTGAAATGGCGGACACCCCTGATCCCACCTTTTTCTCTAAATTTTTAGCATCTTCATTCAGAAGTTGTACTTGACTGTTTCAAAATATGTCATACTTTGTTCAGAAAAAATTAAGTTCCATCACTAATTTTTTAGCAAGGAGGAGACGATCATCTCCTCCTTGTTGATGAATTAAAACGGCGAGGCCTCAGGCATCTTTACATTCTCTACCGTCTCAAGTATTTGAGGAACAATTGCACCGTCTTTTAAAACATTTTTTGAAATATAGAAATTTTGAATCGGGTTATGTGTTGCCGGATCGATCGTAATTTTGCCACGCGGACTATCGAGAGAAATGCCTTTCAAGATTTTAATCAAATCCTGAGAGTTTAAACTCCCAGCTTTATTTATTGCTTGATCAATCGCTGCCGCTGAGTCATATCCTTCGACGGCAAAAATATTTGGCAATTTCCCATATTTCTCTTTATAAGCTTCAACAAATTGTTTGTTTTGTTCATTATCCAAATACGGTGAATAGTTGATGCCGGCAATGATTCCTTCAGCCGCTTCACCAGTCGGCTGAGTCAAAAGCTCATCCCCAAACTCCAGGGGGCCTGTCAACGGAATCTTCCCTTTTAAACCAAATTCTTTATACTGGGTAATAAACCGAATACCGTCGCTTCCAGTAAAGAACGCGTAAATGAAATCCGGCTTTTCCGCTGATGCCTCTTGAAGATACGGAGCAAAGTCGTTCGTGTTCAATTTCGGATAAATTTCTTTCAAGACTTTTCCGCCCGCCGCTTCAAAGGCAGCCTTGAACGCCCGAAGCACTTCCTTTCCGGCTGGATAGTCCGGCGCAAGGATAACGGCTTTTTTGCCTACTTGTTCTGCTAAATATTTCGCGGTGCTGCTGCCGTTTTGCCAGTTCGAGAACGAGACACGATAGACGTAATCGCTCTTTTTGCTCCACGAAAGGTCATCACCAGCAGCGTTGGCATCGATTAGCACTTTTTTATCCTTTTCGACTTCATCACGCAATGCATACGCAACCGCTGAAGAAATCGGCCCTACCAGGATATCAACTTTTTCCCCATGAACGAGTTGCCGATATTTGCGCAAAGCCACCTGTGGGTTCGCTTCATCATCTTCTACCTTCATTTCGACTTTCTTCCCGCCAAGCATCCCGTTATGTTGCTCCAAATACAATCGGAAGCCGTTTACAATCCCCACGGACAGAGGCGCAAACGTACCGGTTTGGGAAAGAATAAAACCGATTTGGACCGATCCCCCAGAACCTCCTCCTTTGTCATCCGAACCGGATCCGCTCGATGTGCTGCTTTGCGCGCATCCCGTTGTCATGAGCAGGGCGACCATCGCCATCACCCCCGCTGCCCGTTTCCAAATCCCTTTCGTTTTCCTCATTCTTCTCGCCCCCTTTGTTATTAAAGCGTTTTCATTTTTTGTCAAATGAATAGATTGCAATCAAAAAATCGGAATCCCTCCCTAGCGCATGCCACGTAATATATTGTAAATATTTAAAAAATTACAACTATTATATTAATGCAAAAGTTGTTGCATATGAAAGCGTTGTACTCCTCTATATGAAACAAAATGAGTTTGCTTTTTTAGTAGAAAACCTAATGAAGCTACGTTCACGAGTGCTGTGTAGTCTGTTGAGGAATGTACACCATCTTGTACTGAGCAGGAGCAGGTTCAAACGTCATCACGACATTCCCGCTGCCAGATGATTGACCATACCCATAATAACGGCTTTGATAGTTTTCCTGAATGACACCGAGCAAGGCGGCCAGGTGGCGCCCTCCGGATTCAACACCCGCTGCACGCGCGTACTGTGGAAGCATGTTCCAGGCGGCTTGCACATTATTGCTTTGTAAGTATTGCAAAAATTGCCGATCCAATGCCTGCTCGGCCAATGTCGGCAGCGCCTCGGGCCGACGGACGAGATTATGCGCCAGTGCACCACTACATACAAACATCGTCTTTTTTTTGCTTTCGCGCAGCACTTTACCGATTACTTGCCCCCATGTGTACGTTTCTTCCAAGTTCGCCGCCCACGTCACCGATAGGCTGATGACGGCGATGTCCTCATTCGGCGCTAAATAGCGGAGCGGAACAACCGTCCCGTAATCCCAAATGTAGGTCGGGTCATTGACTTCAACGACCCGAAGCCCGGCTTCTTTCCCCGCCTTTACAAGTTGTTTGCCAAGCTCTTCATCCCCTGGATAATCATAAGGGACATCGGCAATCAAATCAGGACATTCTACGGCGGTCAATACCCCCTTATGTCTTGGCGTAGCATCGACAAAATGGTCGAAGCTTGACATCCAATGGCAAGAAATCAAAACAAGAGTATCCGGTTTGACTTGCTCGATGATTTTCGCCACTTCGTGCATCCCTTTGACGAGTTCATGTTGAAACTCAGGAGTTCGATCCTCAAAACACATTCTCGGCGTATGCGGCACAAGCATGGCTAATTCCAAACTCATCGTGATTTGTCCCCCTCTTCATTTTCGTTGTTTATCTGACATTGGGATGCCGGCGACACCCCAATGAGATTTCGGCACTTCTGATACGATCACCCGCACGTTTTCCTTGGGCGAACCTAAAACAGCGCTGATTGTACCGGTTACTTCGCGAATCACTTCTTTAATCTTTTCTTCCGGCCTTCCTTCGAGCAGATGAATATGAACAATCGGCATGCGGCTCATCCTTTCATCAATCTGTCGATCGGAACGAAACCGTTCCTAATTGCTCAAACTGGGCAAACACAACATCCCCTGCCACAAAACGGACAGCTTCTGTCATCGCTCCGGCTAAAATGATTTCCCCCGCTTTCAATCCTTTTCCTTTTCTGGACAACATGTTGGCCAGCATGGCAATCGCGTTGGCCGGATGCCCCAACACCGCCGCGCCAGCGCCGAACGCCTTCCCTTCACCGTTGATGGATAAACTCACTCCCAGCAAGTCGAGTTCAAGGGAGACGGGAGGAACGAGGCGGCTTCCGAATACGACCCTAGATGAGGAAGCGTTGTCGGCAATCACATCCGGCAAGGCAAACTCGAAGTTAGCATAGCGGCTATCGATAATTTCCAGCGCTGGGATGATATACTCCGTTGCCGCTAAAATGTCCGTCGCGTCAATATTCGGCCCTCGGACATCCTCTTTTAAAATGAAGGCGATTTCCGCTTCCACCTTCGGATGGATCAGTTCGTTCATGGCCACCGTCCCTCCGTTAGGGACGACCATATAATCAAACACATACCCGTAGATCGGCTCGTTCACCCCCATTTGCGCCATTTTCGCAGCGCTCGTCAATCCCATTTTCGGGCCGATGATCCGATAGCCGTCTTTCTGTTTCATCGCCACGAGTTGTTCTTGTATAGCGTACGCTTCTTCGACCGTCATATTTGGATATTGGACTGTGAGACGAACCATTTCTCTCTTCTCATGCTCAGCGTTCAAAAGCTCCATAGCGAGTTTTTCGTAGTCAAGAGAAGTCACTTTACTGCCCCTCTCCTACAGCCGCTTTTGGACGCGCCATTTCCGCAGCGACGTCGACGATCATATCTTCCTGCCCGCCGACAACCTTCCGCCGGCCGAGTTCAATTAAAATATCGCGAGCATCGAGGCCAAACATTCGGGCGGCGCGCTGCGCGTGAAGAAGGAAGCTTGAATAGACGCCAGCATATCCGAGCGTCAAACTGTCACGCGTAATCTCCTGAGCTTTTGGCAAGATCGGCGCCACAAGCTGCTCAGCTAAATCCATCATTTTATACAAATCAATGCCGGTCGGAATGCCCATCCGATCCAACACCGCGACCAGCACTTCCGTCTGTGTGTTGCCGGCACCGGCCCCCAGGCAGCGGACACTGCCGTCAACGCGCGTCGCTCCTTCCTCAATCGCGGCCAATGTATTGGCCATCGCCAATGATAAATTGTTATGAGCGTGAAAACCGACTTCAATTTCAAGGCTTTCCCTTAATGCTCGAACGCGCTCTTTCACTTCATGCGGCAAGAGAGCACCGGCTGAATCGACGACATAGACGACGTCCGCCCCGTAGCTTTCCATAAGCCGCGCTTGATGAACAAGCACCTCGACAGGCGCCATATGCGCCATCATTAAAAACCCGACCGTTTCCATACCAAGCTCTTTTGCCGCGGCAATATGCTGGGCCGAAATATCCGCTTCCGTCACATGGGTCGCGATGCGCGCCATTTTCGCTCCTAAGCGGGCGGCCTGTTTCAATTCCTTGACCGTCCCGATGCCTGGAAGAAGAAGCACCGCAATTTTGGCCTGCCGGCAAACCGCCACAGCTGTTTCAATCAGCTCAAATTCATCGGTCCGCGACAAGCCATACTGCAGCGAAGATCCCCCCAAACCGTCTCCATGTGACACTTCAATATACGGAACGTTCGCTTCATCGAGCGCTTTGGCGATCGTGGCCACTTGTTTTGTTGTATATTGGTGGGCGATGGCATGGCTGCCGTCGCGCAATGCCACTTCTGTAATGGTAATGGCTCGCTTCATCGTTTCCCCTCCTCAGCCAACAACTTCGACAATCGATGCTTCGCCACTTCCTCCGCCACTTTCACCGCAGCGGCGGTCATAATATCCAAGTTTCCAGCGTACTTCGGCAAATAATCACCCGCTCCTTCCACTTCAACCATGACCGTCACCTGATTTCCTTCAATGATCGGACTCGTGCGGAGCCGATAGCCGGGAACGTACGAGCGGATCGTTTCTACCATTTCCTCGATCGAGTCGCAAATTTCCCGCGCCGCTGCTTTCTCCCCTTCGACAAGTGCGTATATTGTGTTTCTCATCAAAATGGGCGGTTCAGCCGGATTGAGAATAATGATGGCTTTTCCGCGCTTCGCCCCACCGATTTTTTCGAGCCCTCGAGCAGTCGTTTCCGTAAATTCATCAATGTTCGCTCTTGTTCCCGGCCCTGCGCTTTTGCTTGAAATCGTCGCAACAATTTCAGCGTAAGCAACCGGCTGCACGCGCCCAATGGCGTGGACAATCGGAATCGTCGCCTGTCCACCGCATGTGATGAAGTTAATGTTGGTCTCTTCCAAATGTTCCGTTATATTGACAGGCGGCACAACAAACGGTCCAACGGCCGCAGGAGTCAAATCAAAGACGACCTTCCCAGCCTGCTTCAACAGTTTGGCATGACGGATGTGCGCTTTCGCCGACGTCGCGTCGAAGACGAAATCAGCCCATTCGGGATGCTCCAAAAACGCTTGGATGCCGCTGTCAATGACGTGATACCCTTTCTCTTTTGCTAGACGCAGCCCTTCCGATTGAGGATCGATCCCAATTACTGTTGTCAACTGCAACACATCCGAACGTTCAAGCTTCAACATCAAGTCAGTCCCGATGTTCCCAGAACCAAGAATTGCTACATTGATCTTCTCCACGGTTTTTCCTCCCTTGTTTATGGCGCAAACTCGACCCGTACTTCCCCCAAATGGGCAAAGCGAGCGAAAAACACGTCGCCGGGCTCGGCGCTCACCGCTGCCGACAAAGCTCCGGATAAGATCACTTCTCCCGCCTTCAACTCTTTTCCATATTCATAGAGCTTATTTGCCAGCCAAGCGACGCAAAACGCAGGATGCCCGAGCGCTGCGGCCCCAACACCGGTGTTGGCCAGCTTACCGTTTCGGTAGAGCGCCATGCCGATTTGCGCAATATCAACAGCATGGACAGACAACCGTTTTTCCCCCAAAACGTAAAGTCCCGATGAAGCGTTATCGGCGATTGTATCTTCAAGACGGATGTTCCAATCGGCAATGCGGCTGTCAACGATCTCCAGCGCCGGAACGATATAATCCGTCGCCAGCAGCACGTCAATGACAGTCACGCGCGGGCCAACTAAGTCACGTTTTAAGACAAACGCAATTTCTGCTTCCACCTTTGGCTGCAGCACCCGCTCCCACGAAACAACCCCGCCGTTTTCCACCGCCATATCATCAAGCAAATGGCCGTAATCCGGTTGGTCAACCCCAAGCAGCTGCTGCATCGCCTTAGAGGTCAATCCGATTTTCTTGCCGACAATCCGGCGCCCTTCCTTTACTTTTTGTTTGATCGTCCGCAATTGAATTTGATAGGCGTCATACACGGTCAGCGCCGAATCGAGTGTCGTCAAAGGAGAGAGAGGACGTCTCTCCCTCTCAGCAGCCAGCAGCAACTCGGCGCAATCGTCCCACTTCTTCACCGTCATCACCTCTTTCGTCCATCGCGGCTAAAGCTTAATGCAAATGTTCGTCAATTCTGTATAAAACTCAAAGCTATGCATGCCGCCTTCGCGCCCGATGCCGCTTTGTTTCATACCGCCAAACGGTGTGCGCAAATCACGTAAAAACCACGTATTGACCCAAACGATTCCGGCTTCAATGCGCGCCGCCACCCGGTGCGCCCGACGCAAATCGTTCGTCCAAATCGTCGCGCTCAATCCGTAGTGGGTGTCGTTCGCTTGGGCGATCACTTCCTCTTCTTCGTCAAACGGCATGACCGTCACGACCGGTCCGAACACTTCTTCGCGGACGATGCGGCAATTTCGGTTGACACCGACAATAATCGTCGGTTCAAGATAATATCCTTGATCCAAGCCGTCCGGCCGCTTTCCACCGGTTAAAATACGACCGCCTTCCTCCTTCGCCAGCTCGATGTAGCTCATCACCCGTTCGTAATGCTCTTCGCTGATGAGCGCGCCGACATTTGTTCTCGGATCAAACGGATCGCCGACAACGAGTTCTTTCGTTTTGGCCACAAACTTTTGCAAAAATTGTTCATAAAGCGGCCGCTCTACATAAATTCTTGACCCGCACAGACACACTTCCCCTTGGTTCATAAAACTCGATTTCAACGTCGTCTCGATCGCTTCGTCCAAATCCGCATCGGCGAAAATGATGTTCGGATTTTTCCCTCCCAACTCGTAAGACAGCTTTTTCAATGATTTCGCCGCCGCCGCCATAATGACTTTTCCAGTTGTTGTCTCTCCAGTGAACGTAATGGCGTCAACATCCGAGTGCTCAGTCAACGCCGCCCCTGCCGAATCCGGACCAAAGCCATGAACAACATTCACAACGCCATCCGGCACCCCGGCTTCTTTGCAAATTTCGGCCAATACAGTTGCGGTGAGCGGCGTCCATTCCGCCGGCTTGATGACGGCCGTGTTCCCGGCTGCCAAACACGGGGCGAGCTTCCACGTCAACAACAGCAACGGCAAATTCCACGGATTGATCAGTCCGACGACCCCGACCGGTCGGCGGATCGAATAGTTGATGGCCACCTCATCGGTCTGATACGCTTCCGTGCCGACCGATCGCAAGTAGTCGGCGAAAAAGTGGAAGTTATACGCTGCCCGCGGAATATCCAACGTGAGGGAGAGAGAGTATGGCTTCCCCGTATCGAGCGACTCGAGGCGAGCCAGTTCCTCTTTGCGCTCTAAAATGAGATCGCCGATACGGCGCAAAACTGCGATCCGCTCCCCAGTCGTCATCCGCTTCCACGGTCCGCTAAGCGCCCTTTTTGCAGCGGCCACCGCCAAATCAATCTCTTCTTTCCCCCCTTCACAGACGGTGCCGATCACTTCCCCCGTAGCGGGATTAATGTTTTGAAACATCTTGCCGCTTTGTGAAGGCAAAAACCGCCCGTTGATGAAATGTTGGCAGTCAAATGCCTTCACTTTCTCGCTGGCTACCACTTCTGTTTTCATTCATCGTTTCCTCCTCCATCAAGTCTGAATAAACCAAAAAATTAGAAATCTTTTATCTCCATCATAACAACCTATTGTCCCGTATACAACATTGATGTTCTTATATATGAAACTATCAAAAAATTTTTTTATTTTTTCTCCGTAAATATCTGAAAATACCTTCTTAATATGTTATGATATAAGAAATATTGTTCTTTTATATGAAACTATCAAAAAGGGGATAGACTCAATGAAGCACACTGCCGAAGACTATTTGCTTTCATCCGTCAAAAATGCTCTTCGCATTTTGCGCAGCTTCTCACTGGATGAACCGGAAAAAAAAGTGACGGAATTAGCCTCTTCCCTTGGATTGTCAAAAAGCACGGTCAGCCGTCTTCTTCACACATTGGCCAGCGAAGGGTTCGTGACAAAAGATCCGGAAACGCAAAAATATCGGCTGGGCTTGACCATTTTGCAATTGAACACGGTGTTGACATCTCATTTAGAAATCAACCGGGAAGCGCAACCGATACTGGAACAGCTAGTTGATGACTTGCAGGAAACGGCGCACCTTGCCATGCTTGATGACCAGAGTGTGATCTACATTCACCGAGTGGAAAGCCGGCAGCCTGTCCAGGCTCTTTCACACATCGGCCGACGAAATCCGCTTCATTGCACAAGCTCAGGCAAAGTGCTGCTCGCTCATCAAAAAGATGAGGATATTGAAGCGTACATCGAGCAAGGATTGACGCAGTTTACGCTAAATACGATGACCGACCCCCGCGTGCTGCGCGAGGCATTGCATGCCATTCGCCGGCAAGGCTATGCCATCAGCATCGAGGAACTCCGCGAAGGGGTCGCTTCCATCGCGGCGCCGATCCGCGACTACACTGGAAAAGTCGCCTACGCTCTCAGCGTAATCGGACCAGTTCACCGTTTTCATCCATACGATCCTACAGTCATCGCCAAAGTAAAACGCGCAGCAAGTGAGATTTCGGAAAAAATCGGCTACTGGCCGCCGCCCTCGTCAACGAGGCAGTCGACATAATGGTCTAGAGAGCCGATGATTTAACAGAGAACCATCAAATACTTTCTCTATTTCTCTAATAACTGAAAAACAGTGCAGAAAAAGCCTTTGGTTGTATTCACGAACCGATGATTTTCAAGAAATCATTGTTTTTCGCCAGCCTTTCTAGAGAGGAGAAAAAGCAATGGAAAAATGTTTTGATATCCATACGCATTTCATTCCACCCGAAGTGATGCAGTGGCTGAAAGAGGAGCAAGCCCATATCTCTGTTCATTGGGATGACAAGGAAAAGATGTTGACCATCAACCGTCAGTGGGGGTTTCGCCTAAAGGAGGAATTCATCGATCTGCCTGCTTATTTTGAGGCGCAGCGGCGGGCGGGCGTTTCCCATTCGCTCCTCTCTCCCATTCCGCAGCTGTTTTTATATGACGCGGAAGCCGCCGTCACCAACGAACTGGCGCGCCTTTACAACGATGCGCTATGCCGATTGGCCTCAACCCATTCTGATCGCTTATCGGCCTTGGCGACCGTGCCGCTCAATGACCCAGAACAGGCAGCTTTAGAATTGCGGCGAGCGATGAAAAACGGGTTAAAAGGGGCGATCATCGGACCATCTGTCGAGCAGAAGCTTCTCACCGATGATTCGTTTATTCCATTTTGGGAAGAAGCCAATGCACTAGGCGCTATTCTGTTCATTCATCCGCTTCTTTGCGACGACCCACGCCTAAAAAGACGGCGAATGGCAAATTTGATTGGCGTCCCTTGGGAAACGACCATTTGCGCTACTGACTTGCTGCTTGGCGGCTGGCTCGATCGCTACCCGCACGTCCGCATTTTATTGGCCCATGGCGGCGGCTTTCTTCCTTATCAAATTGGACGGTTACAAAAAGGGTATGACGTATGGCAACCGGTGGCTTCTTTACTGCAAGCCCCACCAACCGACTATTTGCGCCGCTTTTGGTTTGACACCGTTGTTTGGGATTATCGCGTGCTGCAACTATTGATTGACCTCGTCGGCCAAGATCGGGTGCTTCCAGGCTCGGATTTTCCGTTCGACTTATCACAATGGCCGCCTGTACAGCCAAGCCTTGAATCCATCCAAGCTTTCTTAAACTTGTCATAGTAAAAAAACAAAAGGGGGCAGATGTTCGTCTCGCCCCTTTTCGTGCTGCGGCTATGCGTCGCCTAAAGCCTAAAATAGATATAATTGTTCATCACCCATGCCTAACGGGCAATGCCCATATTCAAATACGCGCAGAAGCGCCCGAAACGGATTTGATCCCCATCCGTCAAGGTCGGCAACAGATTCCCAGGCGCAAGCCATTCCACCGATATACATGACCGAGCAGACAGCCGTCTTTACCACTGATGAGCCGTATTGATGGAAAGCACGATACGCCGCATCAAAACAATGATGGAATAAACGGACTGGAACTTCGTCGACCAGCCTGGTCAAACATCCTTCTCTCCCTGCAACAGCCGCCGCTTGCTTCATGTGCTCCGGGATGGGAAACAAAGAGCGCCATAACGGGCTTTTCGCCAAGTTCATCTTTGCTAAAGAAGGGACAATCGTTCCTTCTTCTAGCCAATGGATATGATAATGATACTGCTTCAAATCAAAACTAGCCATCCATTCACGAATCGCTTCTTCTGCCTCTTTCCGATAATGTGGAATGCCTGCATTAACAAACCAATCTATGTTTAACAGTCCAGAAAGGACAGAAATCACTTGCTCAGTCCGCGGGCCATATTTCTCTTTTTCCATCTGCCACAACGTAGTCATGATTCTCCTCCTAGTTGTTTTAGAACTATGTCTGAGACTCTACTGAACGAGAAGACAACTGTTCAACCAACACTTGTTTCACATTAGTAGGAATCGGAACAGCTTTTGGCCTCCCATCAGCAAATGATGCCTATGCTCTCATCTCATACCCAACAGCAACCACTGTTTCATGTTCATAAAACTCGTGGACAATTTGAAATACCTTCTCCCGCACTTCCGTAATCGATGAACCAATACGGACTTCTTCACCAAACACTAACGGGAAGCGAAACTGGCATTTGGCCTCCAAAATCGGCAATCCTATCTTCTGTTCAAATAGTTATTGTTGTTGGATAGCCAAGTTCAGCAAAAAAATGATGCGTCGCTTCGTCCATCCATTTATAAAAATTCGGGTAAAAAACAATGCCAGCCGCATCCGTATCTCCCCAATGGACTCGGAAAGAATACTCCATCGCAATTCCTCCTCGTCAATATTTCGTTGACAGCTGCGGCGGCCCCGATTTCGGCCCGTACGGCCCTTCATCAAGCCATTTGCCAAGACGCGGCAAAATCGGCGCCAATGAAGCCGCTACTTCCCGCTTCATATTGATCGCTGGATCCGTTCCTTGAATGTGCTCCAACGCCATCCCCGCACAATCGCGGTTGTATCGCGCCGCGATCAGGCGCTCATTCGCAGCGGCCGCAATGGCTGCTTTTGCTTCTTCGCGCGTGTTGGCCTGCAACGCCGTCTGAATCGCCTTGGCCGCCATAATCGCATCCGGCACGCCGGAGTTCATGCCGCGGGCCCCGAACGGAGCAAACAGGTGGGCCGCTTCGCCAGCCAACAGCACACGGTGATGGCGGTCAGTGAGCGACTTCGCAACCACCTGGAAAAAGCGGTACGTCGACACCCACGTAATGCGGTCGGCATATTTTTCCGGCATCACTTTCGGCAGCCATTGCTTCACGCCGTCCACACTGCCGAACTGCTCCGGATCATCGCCGTCAAGCAATTGCAAATCAATGCGCCACCCGCCGGCAAACGGTACAAAGAGAACGTTGCGTCCACCCACAGACGGATGCTGGTAATGAAACACCCGCTCAAGCGGCAGCGGATCGGCTTCATCTTCTTTGACATCCACGACGACAAAGTAGTCTTTCGTCCGCGGCCCTTCCATTTCGATGCCGACCGACTGGCGGACAGTCGAACGAGCCCCGTCAGCCGCAATGAGATAATCGCACGACCATTGTTCGCCAGATGCCGTGATGACAGTGGCTCCTTCCTCATCGGTTTTGACATCGGCAACCGGCGTCTCCCAGACGAATTCGACCCCTGCCTCCAGGCAGGCTTGATACAAAAACTTCTCCGCCTCGACTTGCGGCAAGCTTGTAAACGGTGGAAGCGCATTCGGATCAGGAGCCGGATACCGCTTCATATACACCTCCTTGCCGCGGAACAAAGTGCGCTTGATCGGCCATACGACGCCGTGTTCAGCAAAAGTCCTGCCCAACCCAGGGAAAATATCCTCTAAATGTTGCAACGTCGCCTTATGGAAGTAGATCGCACGGCTCCCCGGCCGGAGGCGGTCTTTTGGCTCCGCCTCGATCACCGTCGCCGGCAGTCCGAAATGACGCAATGCCAAGGCCGCAGTTAATCCGATCGGTCCTGCCCCGACAACGAGAACAGGGCGTTTATTTGTTTTTTCTGTCATGCAAATATCTCCTTTCGTCAACTTCAATGGTTTACATCTGTTTCTTGGGCGTTTATTACAGTAGTTAGTCTACCTTCTAAACTAGGCTTTACAGCAATGACAAGCAGTAAGCTCGCTGCCATTAAAATACCATCAAGCAACAATGCACTTCCCCAGCTTCCTGAATGATCGCGCATGGCTCCCGAAATCACCGGCGCTAATAACGCTCCAATTTCGGAGAACAAATTCAGCATCCCAAACGCCGCACCTCTATATTTTGGCGGAGCAAAGTCAGCTGTAAGGGCATGGTTGACCGGTTGAAGCGCAAAAAAGAACACCCCGGAAGTAAATAAAATAAGAGACATGATTACCGGATTGCTGCCTCCTGACATTACATAAAAGGCAAAGATGAAAATGAAGACAGTCAGCAGCCCCGTCAACACTGCCAATACATTACGTTTTCCGTTGACTCCGTCAGCAAATCGGTCAGCTAATCTCCCCCCAAGTGGAAAGCCGATGAGACCTGCAACAGCATTAAACGAAGCAATTAACGCCGCTGAAACGAGCGTGCCTCCCCCAAAATCTTGCACAATCGCCACTGACCAAAATCCATAAAACCATAGATGCCATAATACCGGAATGAACGAAAGATATAGAAACAATAGGTTGCGGCTTTTTAGGATCGGCCCGACTTCTTCACTCTTTGCTTTATAAATATACACGATATACAGCACCGCCAGCGCCGTCAAAACGAGGCCGATCGTCGCTGGCGATAATTGCATAGCATTCGTGGCATAATACAAAGTCATAATGATGATCAAGAATAAGAAAGAAGTTTGCAACAGTCGCCCCACTGGTGGACCGTACGACTCCGATTGCACTGCAAAACCGTCCGGCCTCATCCATTTGTACATCATAGCGCCGACGATAAGCGTAATGGCTCCCATAAGCAAAAACGGCGCTTTCCATGCATGCGTCCCCATCGATGGCTGAAACAGTTGAATAACATATGGAGTAGCAATTGTCGCAATCGTTAACCCAAGCGTAAGGCCGGTCAGCACAACGCCCATCCCAAGCCCGACTTTTTCCGGTGGCGTCACTTGGGTGATCAAGGAACGGTCGTTCGAATAAAAGACACCCTCCCCAAGCCCCGTAAGCACACGCAAGGCGATAAACGCCACCAAACCACCGACCAATCCAGTCAACAGCGTCGTCACACCGGCCCATATAATGCTGATGATGACGATGACACGATAGCCAAACTTGTCGCCGAAATATCCGCCGGGGAATTGCGTAAGCATATACCCGGCGAAAAACAAGCTGCCAAGCAAACCTCCAAGCGCGTGGGGATTGGACGATTCCGCCAAAAACTCAACTTTGTTTTCAATCATCCATGTAACGACAGGTCCCGTCAATGTTCGATCAATGTAGGAAACAACCCATCCCAAAAAGAGCATTAACCACACAGTATGGTACCGCTTCCATCCTCTTTCCATGAACAATCCCCCCTTACCTTTATCGCAATGCAGCCGTGCGGGAAGCCAAGGCGACGTGGACGGAATAACCCCCGATCCCCTCAATCTCCATGCGGATGACATCCCCGTCATGAATCGGTCCGACGCCATCCGGCGTCCCTGTCGTAATGACATCACCCGGCTCAAGCGTCATAATGTGCGAATAAATTTCTACAAGCTCGGCAACAGAACAAATCATTTCTTTTGTATTGACTTTCTGCCGAACTTCTCCATTGACTGTCAGCACCATATTGACGTTGTTCGGGTCGTCAATCTCCTCTTTCGTTACGATCCACGGCCCCATCGGAGTGAATGTATCGAACGATTTGCGCAAACAACGTTCCTCATGATGCACATCATCCGGGCGCAACGTGACATCAATCAACCCTGTGTAACCAAATATATACTCGTAGGCATTTTCCGCCTTGACGTTTTTCGCCGTCTTTCCGATAACAAATGCGAGTTCCAACTCATGGTCAAAACGGCGGTTCGGATCGGGCAAAACAATCGTGTCACCAGGTCCGATGATAGAAGAAGGCGCTTTCAAGAAAAAACCGAGCCCCCTTGCCGTATGCTCCACTTTCATTTCCTTTTGGTGGGACACATAGTTGACGGGAGCGGCGACAATTTTCCCTGGTTTTTTCACTGGCTGGCGCAACCGAACATCTGCTAGTGCATAAGCCGGGCATTCGTGCAAATGGTTTTCGATTTCTGGACGATAGACATCAAACTCAGCAATCAGCTGCGTCATCGGACAGAAACTGACACCTTGATGAAGATGCCCGAACAATCGGCTCCCAATCTCATAAATGACATCATCGACAATAACTCCGAGCTGAAAGTCATCAAACAGTGCTAGTTTCATATCATTTATCCACTCCTTTTCTCTACTTGACTTCCATCTGGGCATATTGCTTCCGCAACATTCCTTTGCTTACTTTTCCCGATGCTGTCGTCGGCAATTCGCTGATGATTTTTAAATATTCCGGTAATTTATATTTTGCCATTCCCGCCTTAAGCAAATATTGCTGCATGTCCTCAAGTGAAAACGTTGTTCCTTCTTTCAAGGACACGATCGCACAGCCGCGCTCTCCGAGCCGTTCGTCTGGAACTGCGATCACTGCCGCTTGACGAATATGCGGATGTGAAAGCAAAACTTCTTCAATTTCTGCGGCGTGCACTTTCAGTCCACCACGGTTGATAATGTCCTTTTTTCGACTGACATAATGAACGTATCCTTTTTCGTCTTTCCATCCTAAGTCTCCAGTGAGGAAAAAACCTTCTTTCGTCATGAATTGCTGAGTTGCGGCTTCATTTTTATAATATCCTTTAAACAGCGAACGACCGCGAAAACCAATCTCCCCTACTTGCCCGTTTGGCAATGGCCTGTGGTTCTCGTCAAAAATGCCGATTTCCCCCGTCGGGCACGCCCGGCCGACCGTATCAGAAGCGAGATGTGGCGCATCATTCGGTCGCGTAAACGATCCCGCTCCAATTTCCGTCATCCCCCATTGGGCAACGATGCTGCAACGGAAACGCTGACGGAACGATTCGACCATCCAAGCCGGAATTTTTGTCCCCCCTGTTAAGACTAGACGTAGTTTTGATGGATATACCTTTGTCTCATCCGTTCCTTTTAATATATCAATCAAATGGGCAGGTGCAGCTACACAAAAGGTGACTCCATGCTGGCTGAAAGCATCTAAAACACGCTCAACCGAAAATTGCGATAACATCACTTGAGTAGCTCCGCTATAAAGGCCCATTAAAATCATCGGCAAAGAAAACATATGACTCATCGGCGTCAAACAAAGCATGACGTCATCGCTCGTCAATCCATATTCCTGCCCATTGTGCAAATGGGCAGGAATAAATGTCTCATACGTATGGATGACGGCTTTCGGGTCAGACTCCGTTCCCGATGTAAACAACATCATCATTGGATCGTCCGGGGAAACCTCGCCGTGATCCGCCGAAAGTCCGTTTCCTGTCAGCATCGCATCGAAGCTATAATGATCGGGCTGCTTTCTTCCCCCAACGATGATGATGTGTTGCAACGTCGGAATCATCTGACGGAGTGATTCCATCATTTCTGCATGATCGAATCCTTTCCATTGATCAATGGAAATGACTGCTTTTACATGGGCAAACGAAAACATAAAGGACAGCTCTTTTTGCCGATACACTAAGTTCACAGGCACCATGACGGCTCCCAAGCGCGCCAAAGCTAAATGGACCACCACAAACTCCCAGCTGTTCGGTAGCTGTACTGCCACGGCGTCGCCTTTCTGCACGCCCAAATCTCTCAACCGCTCAGCCAGCTGCAAAGATCGTTCGTTCACTTCCACAAAAGACAGTGCATGTTCCTCATCAATCATGGCGGTCTTATCCCCATAACGCGCCACTGCATGCTCAACAATGTCCTGCACCATATTCGGCATTTGGACCTTCACCTATACAACCCCCTCTTTTTGATTGGCTTACACAGACGCCAAATCAAATCATCTGGATCATTTAAAATCGCCAGGCGCACCTTGGAAAAACGGTATATATGTTAAACTCGAGAGAGAGGCTCGAATACATCAATGATAGATTGATAGCCGCCGTTTTTGTCATACGCTTCTTCTCTCTCCAAATCAAGGCGCTCCATGATCGGCAAATCATTAATGGAGAATAAATGGGCGTCTCCCGCTCCTGTATTGACATGCTCGTGCCAACTCCAAGGCGGCAAAATGAAGAAATCGCCTTTCGCCCATTCAAATTTGACTCCGTTGATTATCGTGTATCCTTCACCGTCAAGAACGTGATACACGGCGCTGTGAACATGGCGGTGCGCCTTTGTGTGCATGCCAGGGGTTAATTTTTGCATCGTCGTTCCAATGCGCAAATCCGCTGATCCCCCAGTCAACGGGTTAATGTAATCAACCGCATAGCCGTCATACGGATCAGGATCAAGCTTGGACAAGTTCTCAAGCACTTGTTTCGTTGTTTTCCATTTATAGGCGATCAACGGAGAAGGATAGCCTTTTCGCTTCCGGTCGGAAACCGGACGTAACGCCCCCGTTGCATATTTAAACGTTGAACCGTTGTGAGGACCAGAAACAGGAAATACATCTTCAGAATACGGCTCAAAGAACGAACCAGCAAAGTTTCTTACCAGCCCAACATCGAGGCCATCCATCCAAATAACCGGTTCCGTCCCTTCATGGCCGTGATCGTGCCACGTCCATGCCGGTGTCAAAATCAAATCTCCGCGCTCCATATATGTTCGTTCGCCATCGACGGCCGTATAGGCCCCTTCTCCTTCAATAATGAATCGGATCGCCGATTGACTATGGCGATGCGCAGGCGCCACTTCGCCTGGCAACAACAGCTGCACTCCGACGTACAGTGTGTTGGTCGAGTAACCAATTAGACCTTGTTTCAATAGCGATGGATTTTGCAAATAAATGACTCGACGCTCGCTCTCTCTCCCTAAGCGAAGCAACTCTCCAGCCTCGAGCAAATACTTACGGATCGTCTCCCACTTCCACAAATACGGCATAACCTCGTGATCAGGCTCAGGCGTCACCATTTTGCCAAGCTTCTCCCACAACGGCCCTAAATACACTTTCTCCAATTCTTCATTAAGACGGTCAAACGCTTTCATTTTTGTGTCCTCCATTATCCTCTCTCCCCTCAATTCGTATAGTGAATTAATAATTCATTTTTGCAATTTAAATAATACAACAAAACCAGATATTTGTCAAACTATTTAAAATATAAAAATAAATAACACTTCATCTTCTCTCTAACCTGGGCATCGGCTATCTCTTTATGTTACAATGAGTGTTGAAAACGAAATCGCTACAGAGGAGCACAATCATGAGAAAGGTAAATGTGGAGACGATTCGTTCAGTGGAACGCGCGGTTCAAATCTTGAACTGTTTTAGTTTTGAACGCCCTGACCTCTCTATTGAAGAGATTGTTACGAAAACAAAACTAGCGAAAGCCACTGTTTACCGCCTGTTATGGACGCTCGAAACGCAAGGACTGATCCATTACGATCAAAAGGAAAACGTATACCGCCTCGGTTATAAAATGCTCGAATACGGTGGAATCGTTCTCGAAAACCTAGACATGCGACGCGAGGCGGAACCGTTTTTGCATGACTTGCAGTCCCAAACAGGCTATACAGTCTTATTTGCTGTGCGCCAACAAGACAGCTTGCAATACGTCATCCGCCTTGACAGCGACGAAGGCTTTCAGCCACGCTCATATATCGGGCGCCGGCGCGTCCTGCATTACGGGGCGCTTGGAACAACCATCATGGCATACTTGCCCGATGAAGAGGCAAAGGCGATTCTCGAAAAATATCCATTGGAGGCCCATACGCCGAACACGATCGTGGACAAGCATCAATTTCTTGAACGTTTGCGTCTCATTCGCAAAGACGGATTTTTTGTCGATAAAGACGAAACATTTATCGGTTTTACGGCGGTCGCCGCGCCCGTTTTTGATCGAACTGGCATCATCGGCGCCATCGGGCTGGCCGGCGCCACATTTAAAATGGTGGAAACACTGCCTGAGCTGATCCGCCAAACAGTCAGCACAGCCCAACATATATCGAAACGACTCGGGCATCTTTCCTATTCCCCTTCCTAATTAGGAAGCTGTTTCTCGTCCCCGAAATTAATGCAACAATAAAATACGGCGGTTTTTCCTGTTGCATATGGAAAAACCGCCGTTGCGATCATTTGCTCCTCGACTTCCCTTGTAAAAGCACTGTCCAGTTCTTTTTGTGTTTATCTCTTAACCCATTACAGTCTTTCCCAGATCGCCGCAATGCCTTGGCCGCCGCCGATGCATAGTGAAGAAACACCGTATTTCTTTCCTCTTCTTTTCAACTCATAAACGAGTGTCAACGTGATGCGCGTTCCTGAAGCTGCCAATGGATGGCCAAGCGCGACCGCCCCACCGTTGACGTTGCCTTTGTCATCATCAAATCCCAGTTCCTTCTGGCAAGCCAAATATTGGGCTGAAAATGCTTCGTTGATTTCAATCAAGTCGAGGTCATCAATTGATAAATTCGCTTTGTCGAGTGCCTGGCGAATCGCTGGAACAGGGCCAATCCCCATATACTGCGGTTCAACTCCGACGATGCCCCACGAAACGAGACGGGCGAGCGGTTTCAATCCGCGCTTGGCAGCATAGTCCCCCGAGGCGACAATAACCGCGGCCGCACCGTCGTTCATCCCACTGGCATTGCCTGGTGTCACGACTCCGTTTTCGAGAAAGCGCGGTTGAAGCGCCCTTAACTGCTCCAAACTGGTCTTCCGCGGATGCTCATCGGTGTCAACGATCATTTCTCCTTTTTTTCCTTGCACGGTGACGGAGACAATTTCTTGGCGGAAATACCCATTGGCCATTGCCGTAAGCGCCCGTTCATGGCTGCGGAGGGCATGTTGGTCAGCCTCTTCGCGCGTAATGTCATATTTTTTCGCTAAATTTTCTGCTGTTATAGCCATGCTACAGCCGCCAACTGTGTCATACAGACCATCCCACACCCAGTCCTCCACCGTTGGGCTGCCTAATGGTGCTCCCCAGCGCATGCCTCGGATGACGTGCGGCACTTGGCTCATGTTTTCAGTGCCTCCCGCCAACACCACTTCCGATTCTCCGGTTAAAATAAAGCGCGCCGCCATGATAATTGTCTCGAGTCCCGTTCCGCACAACCGGTTCACCGTCACAGCCGGCACGTCGATGGGCACCCCGGCCTTCAAGCCGACGTGGCGAGCAAGCAAGTGAGCATCCCGGCTTGACTGCTGGACATTGCCAAATACAACATGGTCGATTTCTTCTGGCTCGATTCCTGCTTTTTTCATCGCTTCCCGCGCCGCAATAGCTCCTAAATCGGTCGCGGAGATTTCACGAAACGAACCGCAAAATTTAGCAAATGGCGTTCGTGCTCCTTCAATCAACACAATATCCGTAGACATATTCTCCCTCCCAAATATTCAATATTCTTTTAACATTTCTTTTAATTTCCCCTTCTGAATTTTTCCGCTCGCCGTCGTCGGGAATTGATCAACAAAAACAACTTTGTTTGGAAGTTTATAGTCCGCAACCAATGGACGTAAAAACTCGATGATGTCTGCCTCGGTTATATGAACGCCTTCCTTGGGTTGAATAACAGCGCAAACTGATTCGCCTAATACTGGGTCAGGCAAGCCGACTACTGCCGAGGCGAAAACGACTGGGTGCTGCTGCAAAATCGTTTCGATCTCTTTCGGATAAATGTTGTACCCTCCACGGATGATAAGCTCCTTTTTCCGTCCGATAAATCGAATATATCCGTATTCATCCATCATCCCAAGGTCGCCAGTATAATACCAACCGTCCTCATCAAGCACCTCGGCGGTCTGTTCCGGCATGTTGTAGTATCCTTTCATGACACCAAACCCTCGGCAGGCGATTTCCCCAATTTCCCCTGGTGGAAGCGTCTCTCTCCGTTCATTGACAATCTTCACTTCATTTCCTTCCAACGCTTTGCCGACCGTTTCAAATATTCGATCTTCTTCTGCCTCAAACGGGGTGATCGTAACAGAGCCAGTCTCCGTTGTCCCGAACGATATGCATAACGTCATTCCCATTTTCTCACGTATCGCTTTTACCGTCTCCAACGGACAAACATCCGCTCCCGTCATTCCTGCGCGCAATGACGACAAATCGAATGACTCACTATTCAATACGTTTAACTCCATATGAAGCATTGCCGGCACAGCATGATGAATCGTTACTTTTTCTTTTTCGATAAGCCGCAGCGCCTCTCTTGGGCTGTACCTTTCCTGCAGCACCATTTTTGCCTGGCTGTATACAGCGGACATCAAGTTGCACGCCATGCCGAACACATGGAAAATCGGCGTACAAATAAGAAACACATCATCTTGGTTGCACCTCAAGCTGTCGGCAATCGCCACACCTGATTGGACGATGCCGCGATGAGTAATCATCACTCCTTTTGGCGCTCCAGTCGTACCAGACGTGTATAAAAGACAAAACAGGTCATGTTGCGGATCAATCGTCACCATGGGAAACGATTGATCAGTTGCATAGGCCATAAGCTGTTCCAAAGAAAGGAAGCCTGATTTGACAAACCGAACCGTAATAATTTGATCAACACTGGTTCCAATGAAACTCAATCCGATATGCTTTTCGATTTCCTCACATACAAAAACAGCTTTCATTCCAGAATTTTTTATAATATGTTCAACTTCGTGCTGTCGATATTTCGGATTAAAAGGAACAACAATCGCTCCAATTTGGGAGATGGCAAAAAATAGTTGGACCGTTTCCAACCAGTTCGGCAAACAAACGCCCACCCGATCCCCTTGCTTGATGCCGAGCGAGACTAGAGCTGATGCCAACTGGTGGACTTCCTTGTGCAAATCACCGTAGGTGATTCGGCGCCGCAGGTCATAGATGGCCTCTTTGGATGGATTGTCCACCGCAGCTCGTTCCAATAGTTGAGGAACAGACAAAACACGAACGGTTTCCATCTCTCCCCGTCCCTCCGTTTTTCAAAAGTTAACCGGCTTGATAAAACGTGATTTCCACTTCCGTTGGCTTTCGAATTCCTTCCCCAACAAACACCATTTTATTCAAAAAATCATATCGTCCGCTTTTCACTTCAAAAATAGGGGTCGTTTTAAAATAATAAGAGTCCCGCGGCACATCTTCGCCGCGGAATATTTTATCGATGATTTCTTTCGACCCGTGTCGGTATCCTTTATTGACAACATAAATAGGCACCCCATCATCCGTCTCGATCACATAATGGGCGAGCAGCTCTGCTACCCCATCTCTCCGAATCAATTGATAGTCCGCCCCTCCAGGCAACACCTTTCCCCGCATTAAAGGTCCCTCAAAACTTCCACCGAGAATGGGGATCACTCTTCGGTGCCCATATCCGACATCTCCTATTTCAATCGGTTTTCCAACCTTAATGTGAGCAGTAAATATATGTTCAAATCGGATGGTTGTTCCCTTCTTTCTATGAAATTGGCCTTCTCCGTCTCTACAAAGCAGTTTTGTTCATGAAACAGTCACTTGCCCACTCTCTGTCTTCGCTTGCTCGTTGCGATAGATTGCATACTTTTCTTGCACGAGCAACACGGCAAGGCCCCCTAATACCGCGGCGCTTGCGATAGCAGCAAAATTATATTGAGGCGGCAAGTTAAGGGACAGCAAAACCCCAACAAATGTCGGTGCAACAATGCCACCAATTCTGCCGAACGCCATCGTGCTCCCTAAAGCAGTGGACCGCATCGCTTCCGGATAATATTGAGAAACAAATGCATTGGCAATGTTTTGGACACCTACTGAGGCAGCTCCAATAATGGCAATCAGTGCAAAAGCAACGATTGTACTGCTCATAAAACCGATCAGCGATAAAGCGACCGCTCCACAGAAGAACAAAGGAACAAGCACCCTCTTAAATCCCCATTTATTCACTAACGGACCGAAAACTATAGTGCCCACGATCGCCCCGATTTGCATTACAGCGGTGAATGCAAGGCTGGAACTCAAATCATACCCTGCTTTCATCATCAACCGGGGAAGCCATGTGTTCATTGAGTAAATGAGAACAAATGCGCTGAAGCAAGATAACCAAAACATCACGGTGCTAAACGCCCGATTCTCCGTGAATAATTTCACGATAGGCAAAGAGACTTGAGTCTTTCTTTCAGGCTTGACTAGTTCAACCACACCATCATGACTAATATGAGGATCAATCAAAGCAAGAATTTTTCGTGCTTCCCCTTCCCTTCCCTTTTCTAGAAGAAAACCAACCGACTCGGGAACACCTTTCATTAAAAACGGAAGGAATAATACCGGAACACCCCCGATCCAATAGATGGACTCCCACCCAACCGTCGGCAAAAGCGCCCGGCTCGTCAACGCAGCGGCAATAGCACCAACTGAATAACCGCAAAAAATCGAGGCAACAACGGCTGTGCGAACTCGTTTTGGAAACATTTCTGTCGCTAGCGCAATGACATTGGGCATAACGCCGCCAAGACCAAGCCCAGCAATAACCCGAGAGATGGTAAATAAAATTGGATTTGGAGCGAAACCGGCAAGGAAGGTAAAAAAGCCAAATAAAAATGTAGTCAACAAGATAATTTTTTTGCGTCCCATTCGATCGGCTAGCATGCCAAACAATACCGCTCCAATCGCTGTTCCTATGACTGTATAGCTGCCGATGGCACCAGCTGTGACATCTGAAATCCCCCACTCTTGAATCAATAAAGGAACCGAAGCTCCATAAATGACGACATCATACCCATCAAGCGTAATCACGAGAAACAGCCAAATCATAAGCCAAATATGGAATGAACGGACCGGGCTATTGTCAATCACATCAGCCGGATGAATTTGTTTCACATGGGTTCCCTCCCTCAAATATATTTACGTTTTTGCTCTTGCCATCCACCGCTTTGGGATGCTAGTCAAGACCGATTCGTTCCCCAAAGGCAGTAAACATCTATCCGGGTCAGAACTTGCTTAATAACCCTGTTCTCCGTTACTGACCATATCTATTTTCCACTAAACGCCGGCTTCCGTTTTTCAGCAAACGCCCGCATGCCTTCTTTTCGATCTTCGGTCGCAAAGGCGTTTCCAAAGCAGGCGGTTTCCACCATCAACCCTGACTGCAAATCCACATTGGCTCCTGTGTTGACCGCTTCTTTCAACATGCGCAGGGCCATGGTCGGTTTTTGCGCCAATTTTTCGGCCCATTCTTTTGCGGTTGGCAGCAATTGATCGGCCGGAACGACTTTGTTCACTAAATGGATGGCAAGCGCCCGCTTGGCATCGATCATTTCGCCGAAATAAAGCAATTCTTTCGCCACTCCTTGACCGACGATGCGCGGCAGCCGCTGCGTCCCGCCGCCGCCCGGGATGATGCCGAGGTTGACCTCTGGGAAGGCAAACTTGGCGTTCTCTGAGCAAATGCGCAAATCGCATGCGAGCGCCAACTCGCAGCCCCCGCCAAGCGCCAGTCCGTTCACCGCCGCGATTACCGGTTTGGAGGCGTTTTCAATTTTTAAAAACGCGATTCGTGAAATTTTGTTCATTTCCATCATGCCGGCCAAATCCAAGTCCATCATTTCACGAATATCGGCCCCGGCTACAAACGCTTTTTCCCCCGCTCCGGTGATGACCACGGCCCCTACTTGTTGGTGGGCTTCGAGCTCATCAATCAAAGCAGATAGCTCTTGAAATACTTTTGTATTCAACGGATTGAGCGGAGGGCGGTGAATGGATACAACCGCCACTCGGTTTTCGATTTCACATTGCAAAAATTCATAGTTCACGGTTCATTCCTCCTCCTAGAATTTTTGGCAACCTAGGGTGACGTATGGCGAGCATCGCCGCTCCACCCTCATCGGACATCATCGTAATCGTAAAACCCGGCTCCCGTTTTTCGGCCGAGCCTTCCTGCCCGGACAAGCTGTCTCAGCAATAAAGGCGCTGCAAATCGGTCATCCTTAAACTCTTGATAAAAATAATCCATGACATGAAGGCCGATATCGACCCCGGCAAAATCTTGCAGCGTAAACGGCCCCATCGGGTAGTTCAAGCCGAGCGTCACCGCTTTATCAATGTCTTCCATCGAAGCCACTCCCTCCTCGACGAGGCGAATCGCTTCGATGAACTGCGGAATCATAATGCGGTTGACGATGAATCCTGGGGAATCTTTCTTCACCTCAACCGGTTCTTTGTTCAGCTTTCGGGCAAGCTCTTTCGCCTGTTCGACCGTTTCATCGCTCGTTTTGTATCCGCGTACGACTTCGACGAGTTTCATCAGCTGCGGGGGATTGAAGAAATGCATGCCGACAACTTGGCTTGGACGGTTGGTGGCAGAAGCGATTTCTGTGATGGACATTGATGACGTGTTCGTCGCTAGGATGGCGTATTCTGGTGCAATGTTGTCCAATTGAGAAAAAACTTCTTTTTTCACCTCCATGTTTTCGATGACAGCCTCAATAATGACATCCGCCTGCCTCATTTCCTGTAAGCTTGTCGATCCTTTCACCCGTTCTAGCACCTCATGTTTTTGCTCGGCGGTTAATTTCCCTTTCGCCACGCTTTTATCCATAAATGCTTCCATCCGCGAACGTGCTTTTTGTAGCATGCGTTCGTCGATGTCTACTAATATGACATCAAATCCCGATAAAGCGGCCAAGTTGGCAATGCCGCTTCCCATCGTGCCTGCTCCTACGACTCCGATCGTTGATGTCATTTGTCAAGTCCTCCTCTGTTTTTTTAGAATTTTCTATATTATCTTTGCTATTGATTATAAAAAAGGTGAAAATAAAAAAATACCTGCATGATGCAGGAAAACACGCTTATCTTTTCGACATTTTGGCGGAAGGCAGACCGTATAAGTCGTATAATTTCAACGCCATCATCAAGTTGAACCGTTGCTCTGCACCCTGCAAAGAAAAACCGAGCATTTCTTCAATCTTTTCCAAACGATATTGAAGGGTGCTGCGGTGAATGTACAGCCTTTCAGCAGTTTCCGTTAAATGGCCGTTGCAATCAAGGAAAACGCGAACTGTTTGCAGCCAGTCGGCATTCCGCCCCACGGAATGCCGGAGCAACGGACCAAGGTATTTGTCGACAAAAAGTTTCGCGGCCTCTAATTCTTTTAAATGGTGCAATACCGTATACGCCCCGAGTTCATCAAAAAACGCCACGCTTTTTCCGGGAAAATTGCGGATCATCACTTGCAGCGCCTGCATCGCCTGCCGGTAGGAAACATAATAATCTCCAATCGACGAGGCCTTTCCACCGATCCCTAAAAAGACACGGTACGACGTCTTCTCTTCGTTGATCCATCGGCTTATCCGCTGGTGCCATTCGCTCCAATATTTCTCCGGCTTCTTTCTTTCTCTTGCCGCTGGGGCGATCAAAATATATTGGTCTTCAACAGCTCCGTACAACAAGCTGGAGTCCTCGGCGGCAATTCGCACTTTTAGCCGGTTCCAGAGCACCGTCTTCTCCGCATTTTGTTTGACTAAATCAACCGTCCCGTTCGATTCATCCATCTGCAAGTGCAACACAGCAAGCCGATGCTCTTCGAAAATGTTCCATTGAAATACATTGGCGTACTGAATGATGCTCTCTTCATCTTCGATTTCTGCGGCCAGCAACTTATGCAAAAAACTGTCTTTCAGCTGTTCTTTTGTCTCAAACACGAGTTTTTGTTTCATAAATTGAATCGAAAAAATATTGCGGGCCAACTCAACACCAAGAAGAAAAAAATCGTCCATTTCGTTTGGCGATGTCTCAATGGCTAAATAGCCAACCGCATCTCCACCATTATGAATCGGCCAAACCACAATCGACAAATCTGATAATCCTTCGAGCTGAATATGTCCGCCCATACGGCTTTTCCCTAGCACTTGATTGAATACCTGCTTCGCAATTTGCTGTAGCTGTTGCCCGCTCAGCCCACTTCGTTCATGTGCAATTGGCCTCATAAAACGGTCAAACACGATGACCGCTTTATCAAACATGTGGCTTACTGTTTTTGTAATACCGTGAAAATCTTCATGTCGAATCGTTTCTTTCATCAATTTTTGTTGGTATTGAAGCAGGAAACGCAAGCGGTTGGTATGATCCCGCTCCTGTTGGTACAGCCGGACATTTTCCAGCATCACGGCCACGTAGTTCGCCAGCATGTCCAAGATCTCGACATCTTCTTTTGTAAATGTCCCTTCGTTTTTCCGTTCGACGTGCAAGACGCCGATCGTTTTGAAGTTGACGACCAGCGGCACCGTTAACTCATCTCCGCCTGGTCTCTCCAAGAAGGGGAAATAATCGCTGACCCGATAGTTATTTTTCATCATCACTTGTTTCGGACTCGCTACTTTGCCGTATAAAGGGGGATGAACAACGAAGCTGTTGTCCTCTTCTCTGTATAAATACATACAGGCGCCGCCCGCATTCGTCCCCTTGCCCGCCCGTTCAACGATTTTTTCGACAAACTGCTCAAGCGGCGTATCCAATGAAACATGCTGCGCCAGCCACTGAAGGCCGACCATTTTTCGCCGTTGGGTTTCTTTTTGCCTGGCGACTGTAACAGCAAGGGCAACATCTTCTCCAAAATCGTCAAACAACTGCCTCGCCTCAGCCAGCAAAGAAACATAACGGCGAAATCCGATCATGCAAATGCCATATTCGCTTTCTTGATCCTTAATGGGAACGCTGAACCACGTTTTAATACCGTTTTTCCTCAACAATTCGATCAGCAAACACGGGCTGTCCTCTTCCACCTCTTGAAATGTTGTGCTTCCTTCAAACAGCCGCGGCAAACAATTGGCCATTGCGATCGGGGGATGGGGGATTCCGCGCTGAAAATCTCCTTGATATAACGTCGGAACAACATGGTCTCCTTCCTTTAGCACAATCGCAATCAAGTCGCACTCTAGTTCCTCACGAAATGAGTTCACCAAGTATTGCAGCGCTTCCCCTTCCGTATTAAACTTCACCAGTTTCCGCGCTGTTGTCCGCAAATGATTTTCAATTTTTTTCATCAGTTTTTGCCGCTTGTTTTCGTCCATGGTGCTTGCCTCCTCCTAGAAATATTGATGCATTACATTTTTGCGTCCTCTCAAGAAAGTCTTCCGGCAACATCAATGGCTTCTCTTATGAGCCAAGGAGTGTCTTAGACATAGAAAGGTTGTTATTAAGCGTCGTCACTTAATAACAACCTTTCGCACGTTTCAAGAAAAGGACTTCAGCTTATCTGCGTCTTCGCCGCCAGCGTCTTCGCCAGCTCGAGGAAAAAGTCGAGCGCCTCTGGATTGGCCATTGAGCCCGGGTTGACTGCCTTTTCGAGCGGGAAGCCTAAGAGCAGTTTCCGGATCGGAATCTCCATTTTCTTTCCGTTTAGCGTTTTCGGAATTTGCTTCACCTCGTAAATTTCATCTGGAACAAAGCGCGGCGAGACGTGTTGCCGAATCGATTGGCGGATGCGTTCTTTCAGCTCGTCATCGAGCGCTGCGCCCGGCTTGAGGACGACAAACAGCGGCATAAACGATTGCTTGCCCATCATTTCCAAATCGACAATGAGGCTTTCGAACACCCCGTCGACCGCTTCGACCGCACGGTAAATTTCGCTCGTGCCCATGCGGACGCCGGCGCGGTTGATCGTCGAGTCGGAGCGTCCGTAAATGACGCATCCCCCTTGTTCGTCAATTTTGATCCAGTCGCCGTGCTTCCAGATGCCCGGGTACGTGTCAAAATAGCTGTTCCGATACCGTTCGCCGTCTGGATCGTTCCAGAAAAAGAGCGGCATCGACGGCATTGGTTTTGTGATGACAAGTTCGCCGACTTCATTGACAAGCGGCCGACCGTTTTCGTCAAATGCCTGCACATCCGCGCCCAACGCGCGGCACGAGAGGACGCCGGCGCGCACCGGCAAAATGGGGGAGCCGACGACAAACGCGGTGCACACATCCGTTCCCCCGCTGCATGACGCTAGACAAATATCGTCCTTGACGTTTTCATACACCCATGCGAACCCTTCGACCGTCAGCGGCGAACCGGTCGAGAGCACGGCCTCGAGCTTTGACAAGTCATATTGCTCTTTTGGCTTCAGGCCGAGCTTCATGCAGATGTTGATAAACGCCGCGCTTGTGCCAAAATGGGTGATGCCCGCCTTTTCGGCCAAATCCCATAAGACGTTGCCATCTGGATACGTCGGGCTGCCGTCATAGAGCACGATGGTCGACCCGGCCAGCAGTCCGCCGATCAAAAAGTTCCACATCATCCATCCAGTCGTCGTAAACCAGAAAAACGTGCTGTCTTTCGTCAAGTTTTCGGAAATCGTCAATGCTTTCAAATGTTCAAGCAAAATGCCGCCATGCCCCTGGACGATCGGCTTCGGCAAACCGGTCGTTCCCGAAGAATACAAAATCCAAAGCGGATGGTCAAACGGAACGTCTTCATAGACGAGCTCCGCCTTGTCCGCCACGACATCATCCCACAGCACGACGCCCTCATCCGGTGCTTCCATCTGCCCGCGCCAATACGGAAGCAGCACCGTCTTTTTCAATGACGGCAATTTGGCGCGCAATTCGGATACGACCGGCATTTTGTCAAATTCTTTGCCGTTGTATTGGCAGCCGTCGACGGCAAACAAGACAGTCGGCTCGATTTGCGCGAACCGGTCAATGACGCTGCCAGCGCCAAAATCCGGCGAGCAGCTTGACCAAATGGCGCCGATCGAGGCGCACGCCAAAAACGCCATCACCGTCTCGGGGATATTCGGCATATAAGCGACGACGCGGTCGCCGCGCTTCACTCCCATCGCTCGCAATGCTTTGGCGATCGCCGCCGTTTTTTCGCCGAGCTCCTGCCATGACACTTCCCGGTACGGCACGCGTTCCGAGCGGAAAATGATGGCCGGGCGGTCGGCGCGCGCATGCCGGAAAATATGTTTCGCATAGTTGAGCGCAGCGCCTGGAAACCACTCCGCCCCTGGCATCTTCCGCTCCCGCAGCACACACTCATACGGCGTTGCCGCCTGAACACCACAATATTCCCAAACCGTTTCCCAAAATGACTCAAGCTCGTCGACCGACCATGTCCACAGCTCGCGGTATGAAGAGAAGGAGAGCCCTTTATGTTCTCTCAACCAATCCATATATCGATGAAGGTTGGAGCTCTTGATTTGTTCCTCCGTCGGCTGCCAAAGAATCGTCCCTTCCGTAATCGCTTTCATTTCATCGTGCGTCAATGGACGCCGTCACCGCCTTTCTGCCGATAATTTGTTCAGACTATTCATATGATAACATGATTTCCTACTGTTTTGAATAGTTGTTGGTTCGACAACTCTGTCAGAAAAAGATGAAACAAATTTGTTGACAACAGCGAGGCAACTGGAATATGATAAATTCAAAAGTTGGTCTAAGCAAAAAAAATGTCTTTTATAAAAAATATTAACCGGAGGGAAACTTTTATGGCACAAGGAAAACGTTGCCGCCTCTCCGATATGAAACCGGGCGATCGATTTCGCATCGAAAAGGTTGATGTTCCTGATCCTATGTTAAAAAGGCGGTTGCTTGATTTGGGATTTGTACCCGGCGGGGAAGTGAAGGTTGGACAAAGAAGCCCGCTTGGCGACCCGACCGCCTATCGCGTTTGTGGAACGACGATCGCATTAAGGAAAGAAGAAAGTGACTATATTTACGGGGAGAAGATCCACCATGACTGATATGACGTATACGATTGCCTTAATGGGAAATCCGAACACCGGCAAAAGCACGTTGTTCAACGTCTTAACGGGCCTGCGCCAACATACCGGCAACTGGCCCGGGAAAACGGTCACTCATGCGGAAGGAGAATGCCGCCACCGCGGCACATTGTACCGGATCGTCGACTTGCCGGGAACGTATTCGCTCTATTCCAATTCAGCCGATGAAGAGGTGGCGCGCGATTTTCTCCTGTTTCAACGTCCTGACGTCACGGTCGTTGTGGTCGACGCTACGGCATTAGAACGCAACTTGAATCTAGCGCTTCAAGTATTGGAAATGACCGACCGCGTCATTATCGCTATCAATTTAATGGATGAAGCGAAAAAGAAAGGCATTCATATCAATACAAAAAAATTAGCCGCCAAACTCGGCGTGCCGGTCGTGCCGATCTCGGCCCGCAACCGGGAAGGAATCGATGCACTGCTTGATACAGTGGATGCCATGGCGCATGGCCGCATCAACACCAACCCGCTTTCCATCCGGTACAGCCCGGAAATCGAACGAGGCATTGCCAAACTTCTTCCACTCGTGAAAGACGTGATGGGAGACACGTATCCTGCTCGCTGGATCGCTCTTCGTCTCCTTGACGGCGATACATCGCTGCTTCAAGCGCTGAAACAACCGCCGCAACCATTGATCAAGGAGGGGAACGCGTATGCCTGCTGCGGATCTGTCAAATCAGTTTGACCAGCTAATGAAAGAAGCCAAGTCATTAGCACCGGCTGACACGCGTGAACAGATCGTTTCTGCCATTTTCCAAACGTCAGCTGCGCTTTCTCAAGAATGTGTCACGCATACAGCGGTCGCAAAATGCGATCGAACGGAACAAATTGACCGGATCGTCACGTCGAAGCGGTGGGGATTTCCCATTATGCTGGCGCTTCTCGCCGCTGTCCTTTACATGACGATCGCCGGCGCCAACGTATTTTCCGATTCGCTCGCCCGCTTGTTCGGAACGATCGAAACGTATCTCACCATGGCCTTTCAAGCGATTCACGCCCCCGACTGGCTGCACGGCCTCATTGTACTTGGCCTATACCGCGGCACGGCTTGGGTCGTCAGCGTGATGCTGCCGCCGATGGCGATTTTCTTTCCCGTATTCGCTTTGCTCGAAAATTATGGCTACTTGCCGCGTGTCGCCTTTAACATGGATCGCTTGTTTAAAAAAGCGGGGGCGCATGGCAAACAATCACTGACGATGGCCATGGGCTTCGGCTGCAACGCGGCGGCCATCATGTCGACGCGCATTATCGAATCACCGCGCGAACGAATGCTGGCCATTTTGACCAACAACTTCGTCCCCTGCAATGGACGTTGGCCAACGCTGATCCTGCTTTCCTCCTTATTTATGGCAGCCGGCTATACAGGCGGATGGAAAACGTTCGTTACGGCGGGTGTGGTCGTCGCCATGGTGTTGTTTGGCATCGTCGTCACGTTGACCGTTTCATGGGTCTTATCCAAGACGGCCTTGCGCGGCATTCCGACCCATTACACTCTGGAGCTGCCGCCGTACCGACGCCCGAAAATCATGGAGACGATCATCCGGGCCACCCTCGACAAATCACTCTATGTGCTGAAACGGGCGGTAACGGTTGCGGCGCCGGCCGGCATTCTGACATGGGTGCTCGGCAACGTTCACGTGGGAGATACGACCGTGCTGGCGTATTTAGCCGACTGGCTTGACCCATTTGCCAAAGCATTGGGATTGGATGGCTACATTTTGATGGCGTTCATTTTAGGCTTGCCAGCCAATGAAATTGTCGTGCCGATTTTGCTGATGGGCTATTTATCCGCGGGGGCGCTCACTGAAGTCGATGGCCTGTATTCTCTAAAACAAATTTTGCTCGACCACGGCTGGACGTGGCTCACCGCCCTCAATATGATGCTGTTTTCCCTGCTTCACTACCCATGCGGCACGACGCTCGTCAACATTTACAAAGAAACGAAAAGCGCGAAATGGACGTTCGTCGCCTTTGCCTTGCCGACAGCGATTGCCATTGCGGTCACCTTTACGACCGCACAGCTGGCGAGATGGCTCGGGCTCGTATAAACGGCGCAGCCCCGCTTCCCGATCAAGGGAAACGGGGCTGTTTTTTGTCTAAATGAAGCCGCCATCTATACTTCTTTTACTTCCTCCACATGGGATGCGTCCCCTTCGACGACAACGCGAAAACCATCCCCATCTGCCTCCACGATCGTCACACTCGTGCCGTACATATACGGCGGCGACCACAGGTGGTCAAGCGGCGCGCCCTTGAACGCCGCCACAAGCGTTTTCAGCACGACGCCGTGAGTGACGATTAACACCGTTTCTCCCTCGTGCCGCTCGATGATGCGCCGCACCGCTTCAAGCGCCCGCTGCTGCACGTCACAAAACCGCTCGCCACGCTTTGGAGCGTACAGATGGGGCGCGTTCCAAAAATGGTCGAACGCGATCGGATCCATTTGCCGAATCTCGTCATGCGTCTTTCCTTCCCAATCGCCAAGATAAATCTCGCGCAGCCGCTCGTCTTGATAGATCGGAATGAGCCGCCCGCCGCGGACAATCTCCGCCGTCTCAAGCGCCCGGCCGCTTGTGCTTGTGTAAATCGCGGCCAATTCCACCGCTTCAAGCCGCTTTCCAAGCCGCATGGCGTCTTGCCGCCCTTTTTCCGTGAGCGGCGAGTCTTGCCAGCCTTGCATCCGCCTTTCGACGTTCCACTTCGTTTCCCCATGTCTGGTCAAATACAAGGTTGTCGCCATGTCTTCCCTCATGTCTCCTCTCTATTAATCTACCTCTCATTCAACCGCCCGCTCAGGCAAGCGAAACGCAACAGATCCGCTTTTGTCCGTTTTCATCTCTGCTTGAATGCCTTTTGGCAACACTGCCATTGGATCTGTATGGCCAAAATCGGCATCATACACAACCGGAAACTCGTACCCGCGTGTCATCCGCTTCGTTTCACGAGTTTCGTTAACTCGATTCTTTCCGGCGTTTCGATGCGCTCGATGGCACGAAACCCATGGCGTTCGTAAAAGCGAATGGCCGGCGCGTTGCCGCTTCCGGTCGTCACGACGATCTCGCTTATCGACGGTTCTTGCTTGATGACAAAGTCGAGCAACGCGCTGGCGATCCCTTGGCGGAAACAATCCGGATCGACCATCAGCCGGCAAAGGCGAAGCGTCTTCCCATTCCGCTTGCAAGCGATCGCCCCAACGAGTCGTTCCCCTTGAAAATAGCCGAAAAAGCGCTCGCCGCATCGTTGCAGAGAAGCGATCGTATCGTGAAGCGGCGGGAGCGCCTTGCTGCCGATGATCTGCGCCTCGATCGTATACGCGCGCCGCTGTAGGTGCAGCACCTTAACGGCCGTTTCGTCGTCTGCTATGTGAAGTTCCGCAATCATGCTCCTCTCCCTTTCGATGGCGAAAAAGCGGCCGAGCCCGGCCGCTTATCATGAATGAATCACTTCCTCCATCGCCTCTTGCAGCGAATGAAAGCCTTTTTTCTCCCGACCGTCTTTTCGAACGGTCCATTCCTGCTTCTCAAGCGCCAGTTCACCGCGTTCGTTTTTTACAAACGGCATGTGAATGGTGATCATCTCATCGTCTTTGTTGATCGTATAGCCGACATAATAGCGATTGCCTTCACCATGCTCTTCAAAAATGCCGACTTGGTCGAGTCCATAGGCTTCCATCATCGGCTCGAGCGTGTCGATGAACTCCTCGATCACAACGCTTCTTGGCGCAAATTCCATGGTTTTTCCTCCTCTTGCCTAGTCATCAAGTGTAGTTTGCGGCAAGCCGAGGAAACTCATGAGTGGAAATGACCGACTTATGACGAAGGCCCATTGCAAGCCGTGCGGTTGTACTCCTCAAGCCATTGCTGCAACTTTTTCGCTTCGAGCGAGCGGCTGAAGTAAAACCCTTGCGCATAGTCGCAATGCATTTGCGAAAGAAGCGCCACTTGCGGCTCGGTCTCGACCCCTTCAGCCAACACTTCAATATCCAGGCTTTTTGCTAAATGAATGATCGTATCGACAATCGTGGCATCTTTCGAGTTTTCCGCAATGCCTTGAATAAAACTGCGGTCGATTTTCAACAGCGACACCGGCAAATTGCGGATGTAAGCCAATGATGAAAAACCGGTTCCAAAGTCATCGATCGCCGCCTGTACGCCAAGTCGCTGCAGTTCGGTTAAAATGTGCCTGCCGGTCTCAATGTTTTCCATCAATCCGCTCTCCGTCACTTCCAAAATGAGCCGGTTAGGCGCAAGCCCCGTCTCGCGCAAAACGCGCTTCACATGCTCGATGAGCTCCGGACGATTGAGCAAAAACGGCGACAAATTGACGGCAAGCTTGAGGCCCGGAAATTTTTTTTCCCACTCTTTCACTTGGCGGCACGCCTGTTCCAACACCCATAATGTAATTTCAAAAATAAACCCGCTTTCCTCCGCCAACGGAATGAAATCGAGCGGTGGAATGTCGCCAAGCGACGGATGACGCCAGCGCAACAGAGCCTCAACCCCCATCGCCTTTCCTTTCGCGAGCTGCACTTTCGGCTGATAGCATAAATACAACTGCCCGCGCATAATGGCAAACGGCAAATCTTGCTCGATCACCGCCTGCCGATGCTCGGTCGGGCGGTAAAAGGCATAGCCGTTCCGCCCCCGCTCTTTCACTTCGTACAACGCTTGATCAGCGTATTTCATCACTTGCTCGATCCGATCGCTGTCTTTCGGGAAAAAAGCGATGCCGATCGATAAGGTCGATTGGATGAGCTGTTTTTCGTAATAAAACGGCTCGTGAAACGAACTGACAAGCCGCTCCGCCAAGGCGGTCATCTCTGTTTTCGTTATGTTCGGCAGCAAGAGAACAAACTCATCACCGCCGATGCGGGCAAAAAAGTCGCCGGGACGCAACGCCCGCTCGACGCGCTTGACCGCCTCGCGCAAAAAATAATCGCCGGCTTGATGGGAAAAATGATCGTTGATCCATTTGAATTTGTCAAAATCCAAATAACAAAGAGCAAACGGCGTCTGACTCGCGATCAGCTCATGAATATGCCGCTCGAAATAGCTGCGGTTGGCGATGCCCGTGAGCGAATCGAAATAGGCAAGCTGACGGAGCTTTTCTTCGTACCGCTTCCGCTCGCTGATGTTTTTCACGGTCACAATGACGCAATCGAGCGTCCCCGCTTCATCGATGATCGCCTTCCCTTGCGCCTCCATCCAAACCCATTCGCCTTTCTCGCCTTGCTTGCGAAATTCGGCGGATTGCGTCTCGTATGTATCGTACAGCTCAGCCAATTTTTGTGCCACGACCGGGGCGTCATCAGGGTGGACAAACGTCAGCACCTCTTCGTATGACACTGGAAGACGCTTGTTTGTTTTTCGCTTCCATGACGGCGGAATGTATGACAATTCACGATTGGGAGAAAAAATCAACACGTAATCGTTCGAATGCTCAACAATCAGCTGCAGACGCCGTTCCGCTTCGGCAAGCCGCGCTTGCAGGCCGCTCTCCTCCGCTTGGCGGCGAAGAACGCATAGGACGGCGGCCGTCTGTCCGTTTTCACCGATGATCGGCGACACGCCCGCAACCAATAAGCCGTCAAGCAACTCCCAGCGAAAGGCGGCCGGGCGCTGTTTCACCCGTTCAACCAACGCCCGTCCTTCGACGGACAGCGTCCTCTGTTCTTCTTCACTCAGCGCCAAGCCGGCAAAAGCCGGATTGTTGTAAATGATCACGCCTTGCAAATTCAAGATGACCACTGCTTCTGTGAAGTGATGGAAAAAGGCCGTATATTTGTCCATGCAATTGCTACCTCGCCGTTTCACCAAAATAAGCGATGTCCACACTTCCATTTTCACGAAAATCACGGCAAAAATCAACAAATTTCGCAAACATTTTGTCAAAAATATGGAACTGCCCACCGGCGGCCTTCCGGTCACCCGGTTTGCCGTTGGCGGGCGCGAATGGGACACGTTTGACAGCACGTTCCCCCATTTGTTTTCACGTACAGGCAGCACGTCGTCCGCTGCATGCCGCTTGCTCCTTTAAAAAAGCGGCGAAGTGGGTTGTCTTTTTGTCCAAACAACCGGCCGTCTGCTTCATGAATAAGGAAGCGGAAATCATCGCGCAGCCGGTCGGCGACCGGGGCAAGCGACTCATCCTCGAGCCAACGTTCATATACCCAATACACGTAAATCGCGACATTTTCCCATAAGACGAGCGGCGATATGCGCGTCAGACGCCGCAACCGAGCGATGAGCGGAGCGAACAAGCCGGCGAACACGTCGCGAACGACTTGCTCGCGCCAGCGGCTGCGCTCAATGCCGCACGCCTCCGCTTCCGGCGGCTCAAAGCGAAACCGCGGCATCCACATCTCCCCTTCGCCGTCCGTGTCAAGCCAAATTCGCCCAGGATCGAGCACAAGCCGCTTGTTCCATACCGACATGGCGTATAGCGTCATCGGCGCCAAAAAGCTTAAGCGCTTGACAAGCATCGACGCCGCAACGGCGTCATTTGCCGCTCCCATCTCGGTGCGGACGTGCGCGACATACTTCGCGAGCTGCCCGTCGTCATGAAGCAGCCAAGCAAACAACATCGACGACGAGACATCAGCCGCCCCGCTTGAAAAACGGTACGTTTCCAACGTTTTCATTTCGTCTTCACGCAGTCTCATCACGATACGCCTTCTTTCTGTAAAATTCGCCGTCCTTTCCCATACGGAATGCAAAGCGGGGTGCCAAAGATCGGATCGTACGTGATTTGGCAATCCATTTGGAACACATCTTTCACGAGCTGGCGGGAAATGACGTCTTCCGGCTTTCCTTCGGCATACACCGTTTTATCGCGAATGGCGACGAGATGATGGGCGTAACGGCACGCTAAATTCAAATCGTGAAGCACCATGACGATCGTCCGCCGTTCTTTTTCATTCAGCTCAAACAATAAATCTAAAATGTCAATTTGATGCGCGAGATCCAAATACGTCGTCGGCTCGTCAAGCAAAATGATGTCTGTTTCTTGCGCTAATGTCATGGCGATCCATGCGCGTTGGCGCTGTCCGCCGGAAAGCGAATCGACCGGCCGCTCGGCGAATTCGGCGAGTCCAGTTGCCTCTAGGGCCCGCACAACCGCTCGCTCATCTTCGTCACTCCATTGCTTGAACCACGTTTGATACGGGTAGCGCCCTTGCTTCACAAGTTGCAAAACGGTCAGTCCTTCCGGAGCCGTAGGCGACTGCGGCAAAATGGCGAGCCGGCGGGCGATTTCTTTTGTCGGCTGTTTGGCGATTTCTTTTCCATCCAGCAGCACAGCGCCGCTTGTTGGTTTTAGCAGCCGGGCCAAGGCGCGCAGCAACGTCGACTTGCCGCAGCCGTTCGCGCCGATGAACACCGTGATTTTTCCTTTCGGAATCGTCAAATGCAACCGGTCAATAACGATCGCCTCGCCATAGGATAGCGTCAACTCTTTCGCCTGCAACCCATGCATGCGCATCCCTCCTTATAATTTCCGACTTCGGTACAATAAATAAATGAAATACGGTGCTCCAATCGCCGCGGTAAACACTCCGGCCGGAATTTCCGTCGGCGCCAAAAGCAGCCGCCCAGCCAAATCCGCCCCCATGACGAGCACGCCGCCTAACAGCGCAGCGGTCGGAAGAAGAGCGCCAAACGCCGAACCGACAAGGCGGCGCGCCATATGCGGCGCCATCAGCCCGACAAAGCCGATGCCGCCGGCGAAAGCGACCGCGCCGCCGGTGAGCGCGGTGCTAAGCAAAACAAGTCCCAGCCGTTGCCGTTCGACCGCGCCGCCAAGCCCAATCGCCAGCTCATCGCCCAGCTCCTGCACATTGACATGCCGCGCGGCCAACATCGCCACAAGGAGCAGTCCGATGACCCATGGCGCCATGAGCGAAACGTGCTGCCAAGAAGCACCATACACACTGCCCGTAATCCACACGTTTGCCTGGCTCGCCCGATAGATGGGTCCTGTGATCATCAACAGTGTCGTCAACGCCTGCATGAGCGCAGAAACGCCGATGCCGACAAGCACGAGCCGAAGCGGGGCGAGGCCGTTTTTCCACGCCAGCATATATACGAGCCAAGCAGCGGCCGTAGCGCCGAGAAAGGCGGCAAGCGGCAGCCAGTGGATGCTGACGGTCAAAGAGTTGTTTTCATCGCTAAACAGCGCCAAAAAGCCAACGACCGCGGCCGCCGCTCCGCCGGTGATGCCGAGCACATCCGGCGAAGCGAGCGGATTGCGCACCATTCCTTGCAAAACCGCGCCGGCGACAGCCAGCGCCATTCCGGCCAGCCAGGCAACCAATACGCGCGGCAGGCGGAACGTCACAATCACCGTCTGATGAATTTCCTCTCCGTATCCGAACAGCGCGGCAGCGGCCTCAAGCGGGGACATGCGCATTTCGCCGCTGCCAATGCTGATAACGAAAAGGAAGACGGCCGCTGCTATGAGCGCGGCGAGCACCGCAACAGCTTTTTTGTCATAGAAAAACGAGATGTGTTTTCCCATTCGGACCGTGATGTATTTTTTCATTTTGCGGCGATCCCCCTGCGGGCAATGTAGATGAAAAATGGAACGCCGAGCAAGGCGGTGACGATGCCGACCGGCACTTCGCGCGGCATCAGAACGTAGCGCGCCCCAATATCGGCCATAAGAAGCAAAATCCCGCCGAGCAAGGCGCAATACGGGAGCAGCCAGCGGTGGTCGACGCCGGCAAGCGCCCGCGCCATATGCGGCACCATCATGCCGATAAAGCCGATCGGACCGGCGACGGCGACCGATCCGCCAGCCAGCAGCACGACTAACAGAGCGGCGGCAGCCTTGATCAAATTCGTTCGCTGTCCGAGTCCTTTCGCTACATCGTCTCCCACCATTAAGATGTTGACATGGCGCGCCAGCAGCATGGCCCCAGCCCAGGCGGCCGCCAAATACGGAAAAACGGCCGTCAACAACTCGAGCTTCCGGCCAGCGACCGACCCGGCCAGCCAAAAGAGCACTTCTTCAAGCGCTTTTTCATTCATCGCCAGCATTCCTTGCGTCAGCGAGGCAAATAAAGCCGCGACCGCCGTGCCGGCAAGCGTCATTTTGAGCGGCGTCAGCCCGTCTTTCCCCGCGGCGCTGATCACAAACACGATCGCCGCCGCGGCAGCCGCCCCCATAAATGCGACCCAAGACAACATTTGCAATGAAGAAATGGAAAAAAAGGTGACCATCACAACAATCAAAAAACCGGCCCCGGCGTTAATGCCGAAAATGCCTGGCGAAGCGAGCGGGTTTCGCGTCAGCGCTTGCATGAGCGCCCCAGCCATCGCCAAGCTGGCGCCAACGGCAGCCGCAATCAACGCTCGCGGCAGCCGAACCGTCGCCACGACTAAATGGGTGTTCGATCCATTATTGTCGATAAGAGCCGCCACCGCCTGCCGCCAACTCGTGTCGGTATATCCACAAACGATGCTCATCCACATGGCGGCAAGCAGCACAATCAGCAAACCGATAAGGCCAATCATTTTTTGACGGTTTGTCGCCAGCATCTCTGAGATCTCCCTTGCTTCATTCTCTATATCTCTATCGTCAAGTCTATTTGATAATGACTCTCATTGTCAATGTTTTTTCGCATTTTCTTATGATTTTTTTATCATTTTTTCATTTATAGTTGACAATGATTCTCAATTTTATTTATTATATCAACGTAAATGAAATTCATTATCAAATTCAAAGGGGGATTAGCTAATGAAATCAAGGCATCTCACCCTTCTTTCCGCCTTCATCCTTTCCCTCCTGCTTCTTGCCGGCTGCGGCGGAAAGCAGGAAGAAAAAACAGCCAAACCAGCGGAAAACAATGGGGCGAAAGCGGAAGTGAGCTACACGGTCGAACACGCCATGGGCACGGCCGAAATCAAAGGAACGCCAAAACGAGTCGTCATTTTGACGAACGAAGGAACCGAGGCGCTCCTCGCGTTAGGCGTGAAACCAGTCGGCGCCGTCAAATCGTGGACGGGCGATCCGTGGTACGACCATATTAAAGATAAAATGGAAGGCGTCAAAGAGCTCGGTTTGGAGTCAGAGCCGAACGTGGAAGCGATCGCCGCCTTGAAACCAGATTTGATTATCGGCAACAAACTGCGCCATGAAAAAATTTATGAACAGTTGAACCAAATCGCCCCGACCGTGTTCTCAGAAACGCTGCGCGGCAACTGGAAAGACAACTTTATGCTGTATGCGAAAGCTGTGAACCAAGAGGAAAAAGGGAAACAAATCATTGCTGAATATGACAAACGCATTGAAGACTTAAAAGCAAAACTCGGCGACAAGCTGAAGATGAAAGTATCGATCGTCCGCTTTATGGCCGGCGACGTGCGCATTTACCATAAAGACTCGTTCTCCGGCGTCATTTTGGATCAACTTGGCTTCGCCCGCCCGGAATCGCAAAACGTAAACGACTTTGCGGAAACCGGCGTGACGAAAGAACGCATTCCAGCAATGGATGGCGACATCCTGTTCTACTTTACATATGAGACGGGGGACGGCAAAGCGAGCGAACTTGAAAAAGAATGGATCAACGACCCGCTCTTTCAAAACTTAAACGTCGCGAAACAAGGCAAGGTGTACAAAGTGAGCGACACGATTTGGAACACGGCTGGCGGTGTGCTCGCGGCTCATTTGATGTTGGATGATATTGAGAAATATTTCTTGCAAGGGCAATAATCGCCCGCTAACGAAAGGCAGAAGCGGTCAGCTGCTTCTGCCTTTTTCCTCTTCCATCATTCCTGCCCTGTGGCTCGTCTCGACGCTAACTTCATTTCCCAAGGGCAAAAATAGTTGCTGCTTATCCATCGGTATGGTACATTCAAAATGCAAACCTCGCACGGAAAGGAAGAAAGATGGTGAAACGTTCTGCCTTCATCACCGCATGTGTATTGTCATTCAGCGTTCTGCTCTCAAGCTGCACCGATGACGGCGTTCAGGAACAAAGCCGCTCACAGATGACGAAAACCGCCACCGGCGATATTCGTGAAACGACAAAATCGATCGAGCATTTGCCAAGCTTTTTGAGCGCGTTTGAAGAAGAGATGGCTGTCTTGTACCAACAGGCTGCTGAACACCGCGAGCTGCTTGAGAATATCCCTTGCTATTGCGGCTGCGGGCAATCGGCTGGCCATAAGAACAATTATGACTGCTTTGTGTATGAAAATAAAAAAGACGGCTCGGTCGTCTGGGATGATCATGCGACCAAATGCGGCGTCTGCCTCGACATCGCCGCTGAATCGATCGCCGCTTACGATCAAGGGAAATCGATCAAAGACATTCGGCATATGATCGATGAAAAATATAAAGAAGGCTACGCCGAACCGACGCCGACAAAGCCGCTCTAATACGAACGAAAAAAAGCGCCAAATCCGGCGCTTTTTTCACTGCAACCAGCCCCCTTTGCCTGCAAACCCCTTTTTGCCCCGCCGAGCGCCCACTGCTTTTCGATCAACAGAAACAGGCTGCTTAAACTGGATTTCGCTCTTCTCAAGGAGAGTTCACAAAGGCTTCGCACAGGCAACATCAACACCGGCTGAGCGCGGCGTACAGATCATGCAGCGTGTCGATGCCGCGCTGGCGGAATTCATCGAGCAAGATCGCCCATAGCTTCGCCATCGCTTCGACGTCGCCATCCGCCGTATGGCGGCGCGGGCAACAGATGCCATAACAAGCTAACGCATCGTCAAACGTCGGGCACGAATGGCCGATCAGCGTCATCATCGGCTGCAAGTCGACAAAACGTCCGCTCCATTTTTGCCGATAATGACGCCAAAGGGCATGGCGCAAAAACGCCAAATCATGACCGATATGATAGCCAATTAAGACGCCGGCGGCAATAAACGGCACAAACGTGCGCAGCGCCTCGGCAAGCGGCGGAGCGAACACCACATCCTTCGCCTCAATCCCGGTCAAGGCGGAAATATGTTCCGGAATCGGCTTTTCCGGCTTGACGAGCGTCATGTACGCATCGGTCACGACTCCTCCAACCGTTTTCGCTGCCGCCATGGCCAAAATTTCATCGCCTTGCTCCGGGGAAAAGCCGGTCGTTTCCATATCGATGATGACAAACGGGATGTCAGTCAAACGGTCATGCCAATCGATGATGTGCTGTTTTTCCTTTTGCAGCGAGCGAAGCCATGTTTCCTGTTGCAGCGAATGGTCATGCCCAAATAAGGCGGATGATGCCTCGCGCGGAACGCCGAGCGACAACAAGCGGAGCGCCCGCTGCCAAAAACGGTGCCGCTCATGCATGAATGTTAGCCACCCGCCGGGCGACAAAGCGCTGCAACCGTTTTGCGGTGCGCATCGCTTGCTTCAGCTGCTTTTGCTCTGTCCGCTCAAGCGTCCGCCATAACACATATTCACGCCCGTCCCCCGCCTCGGTGCTGTACTTAAGACGAATCGAATAGTAAACAGACAGCGCCTCGCAAACGGCGGCGGAAAGCGGCGCCGTCAATACGCCAGCCGCCTCAAGCGCCCGTCGCCGCTCAGCCGTGTCCGCCGCCGGGACGCGCGCAAAACAGGCCAACCATTTTAAGGCATTGGTGAGCTGCACGTAGCCGCTTTGTTTCATATGAACGGCCCCGCTGTGCGGCCCCCATCGCTCCGTTTGCACGTTGCCCAGCCAACCGAGCGGAACCGGAGGAAATTGAACGTGCTCCCCCATGCGCGCCAACAGCGGCGGCCGTTTGGCCACCGCCGAAAACAGCATCCTCCTGCCCTCCTCAGCCAATTCCGTCTCGCCATAAAGCGGACGCATATCCATCGCGATCAACAAAAAGCGAATGTCGTTCGGCCACCCGCTGTCTAAATAGGAAGAAAGTTGTTGCTCCCAACCGCGGACCGACTGCGCCCACCGCTTGTTCGTCGCCATCACGTAACCGGAGCAGTACGGATAGCCGGCCTCATGCAACATGTCCACCCCAACCGCCGCCATATGGCGGATGAATTCATAACAAGCCGCCTCCTCTTCCTCAGGACAGTCGAATAAAATGCCGTGGTCCTGGTCCGTCCAAATCGTCGGCTCACGTCGGCCGATGCTTCCCATCACATACCAGCACCACGCCGGGGGACGAATGCCGACCGACCGTTTCATCGTCTCCCGCTCCGCAAGGAAAAACGCGCGGCGAAGGATGGCTTCATGCACGCAAACGACGTCGCTTGCAAGCTGCTTCATTTGTTCAGGTGCCAGACAGCGCCGCAGTTCGCGCGCCAGTTCATCATGACAAAAACGAAGTTCGGCGGCCGACTCAGCTCGGTTTAGCCGCTCGACCACCTTTGCCGCCAACGATTCCATCACCTTTCCCCTCCTGGCTACTGCTGGGCGAGGGTCTTGGGCTGATACGCCGGATCGAGCTGTTCCGGATAGCCATAAGAACCGTGCTCGCTAATATCAAGACCTGAAATTTCTTGTTCCGCCGTGACACGCAGCCCGATCGTTTTCTTCATGGCATATAAGATGACAAACGAAACAGCAGCGACATACACCGCAGCGCCGAGCACCCCGACCGTTTGCACAATCAGCTGATCAAATCCGCCGCCGTAAAACAGTCCAGCCTTCCCGATGCCCGTGATCTCGACTAAACGCGGCGAGGCGAAAAACCCGGTTGAAATCGTGCCAATAATGCCAGCGACACCATGGACGGAAAAAGCATAAATCGGATCGTCAATCCCTTTGCGTTCAAAGTAGATGGATGTCCAGAACGTAAACGACCCCGCCACTGCACCGATCACAACCGCCGCCCACGGTTCGACGAACGCGCACGCGGCGGTAATGGCAACCAAAGCCGCGAGCACGCCGTTGACCATCGCTGGAATGTCCGCTTTGCCGACCAAAATTTTCGCCGTCACAATCGCGGCGATCGCTCCCGCCGCGGCGGCCAAATTCGTCGTCAGCGCGACATAGCCGAAAAATCCGTCGCCAACCGCCATCGTGCTGCCAGCGTTAAAGCCGAACCAGCCGATCCATAAAATCAATCCGCCAATAACCGTATATACTTGGTTATGCCCAGGAATGACGTTTGGAGTCTTATCTTTATTGAACTTGCCGATGCGCGGCCCAAGCAAAATTGTAGCCACGAGCGCCGCAATCGCTCCTTGCAAGTGAACAACGGTCGAACCGGCGAAATCTTGCATTCCCATTTTTCCAAGCCAGCCGCCGCCCCACACCCAATGGCCGATCACCGGGTAAATGGCGATCGTAAAAATCGTGCCGAAAAGAAAATAAACAGACAGTTTCGCCCGCTCAGCGAAGCCGCCCCAAGCGATGGCCAGCGACACGCCGGCAAAGCCGAGCTGGAATAAAAATTTGAGCTCGAGCGGCACATTCGCCCACGACAACGAGTCAAACGTTCCTTTTCCTTCTTTTAAAAACCATCCTTCCGTCCCGATGAAGCTATTCCCAGCCCCAAACGTAATAGCAAAGCCGAACGCCCAAAACGCCAATGAGGCGATGGCAAAGCTTAAAATTTGTTTGCCAGCCACATGCCCGGAGTTTTTCATGCGCGTTGATCCAGCCTCAAGCAAAGCAAACCCTGCCTGCATGCCGATGACGAGCACCGCCGAAAGCATGACCCAAAGGGCATCCAGCCCAAGCGTCAACGTTTTTTCATCCATTTACGCATCCCCCTTTTTGTTATTTATCATTCCTTTTATATGTCATAATATATAACACAAATACGCCAAAAGCAATGTCTGTTTTTGGTTGTAATCGGTTTCATGCACAAAAAATTTGTTAAGTTTTCTAACGAAAAAGAGAATGCCCCTCATCACGAAGGGCATTCCTCACAGTGTTACGCCACGCGAATCGGCTTGCCAAACGGCACGCGCGGCATATAATCGTCCGGCACAAGCCAAAACACTTCATAGTCGACTTGCAGTTCTTCATAAAAATAGCCGGTTACATCGGTGATGTAAAACAACGTATCGATTTTTTGCGCAGCGGCCCATTCCAGCACTTCGGTGTACGACGATTTCCCGTGCTTGAAATATTGAATCGTCGCCACGCCAACCGGAGATACATCGCGAATTTTAAAATCCGCTTGGACGAGCAGCGTGTCCGGGCGCAGCTTTTCAAACAGCTTCACAATGTTTTGAATGAGCATTGGCCGCTCCGGACGGTTTGATGTGTCGATCGCCAACGCGATGGAATGGTCTTTCCGCTCTTTGAGCAACGCCAATAAAGCCCGCTGCCATCTCACGATGATCATCCCCCTTATATCGGTGAATCGCCGTGCGCACTACTAGTATAGACGACGATGGGGGAAAGTACGAACTGTTTTTCTTTCCTTTTTCCCCTCCCGTTTCACAAACATAAACCAAAACGCTAAGGAACAGCTCCTTGACGTTTCTTACTCCCGCGGAGAAAGGGGGGAGTCTGAGCCATTTTTGTGTTCGATCGTGGCCTCGATGGTTCCCTCCGCGTACATATCGCTCACTTGTTCATGTGTTTCAGCCAATGCTGAACCAAGAAACGAAGCTGCCTCATCATTCGACGGGACATACTGCTGTCCAGCCATCTCAAGCGATTGTTTGTTTTCCGCCATCTGTATTCCTCCTTGTTCATGCCGTTCATTATATTAATGTAGAACAGGGGGGGAAAATAAAAAGAGGAAGTTTATGGATCATGTATGTATACATCAAGACAAACGCGGCAAACTAACGATAAACAAATGGAAAGAGAGGATGATGGCTAATGAGACAGCCAAAGCAAAACAACAGCCCTGAACAACAAGAAAAAAAACAACAACCGGACAAAGACAGGGAAAAACAGCCGGGGTACGGCGATAAAAAACTAGAAGGTCCAAACCATCCAGCAGAATAAAGGCGGCGAATCCCAATGAGACATTTGCTTGCGTTAGTGCTGAAATATTTGCTGACCGCCACGGTGATGTTTGCCATTTTACCGCTGTTTTTGCGCATTTCATCGGCAGAGATTTTATGGTTTAGCCTTTGGCTGACGCTTGTCGCCTATGCGCTCGGCGACTTGTACGTTCTGCGGCGCCTTGGCAACGTCTCAGCGACGATTGCCGACTTTGGACTTGTGTTTGTGGCGGTATGGATCGGCATCGGCGCGTTTTATGACATCGCCGGCGCCGCCATATTAAACGCGGCGTTTTTCTCTGCTCTGCTTACAGCGTTCGGAGAATTGCTGTTTCACGCCTATGTGCTGCGATTTGTCACTGTCGAGCACGGTGAAAAAGACGCCCCGCTTATCGGCCGCCAATGGCAAACGGAGGCGGCAGAAGAGTTTGATGTCCGCGCCGCCCGCCCGGACGGCAACGATCGTGAACGAGCGGAACAAGAGGATGAACAGCATCATCAAGAGCCTCCCCATCCCCCCATCCTATGAAGGAGGAACAAATGTTGGCGGCTGCAGTCCGAGACGCCAGCCTCTTCCCCTTCCTTCCAAACAGGGCTTCAACGTGAATGACTCCACCTTTGTTTGGAACATTCAATGGCCGCATCTCCACTTCGTTTTGGGTTGCGCCCTGTACAAAAGGGAAGTGGGGGAGCTTCAATTGGGAAATCATAAAACAGATGGCGAACGAAAAAACGGGTGTCTGCTCGTTCGCTAGACACCCGTTTCGCATGAGGATCTTTGGTTTTTCGGCGCTTTCTTCTACAGCCATGGTCGGATCCATCGGACGTTTGGCCGCAAGCCGAAACAGGACGATCTCCTATCCGCCCTTATTGCTCCGGTCGCTTCAGCGCAAGCAGCGTCTGTTTCAATTCCGCTTCCATCGCCGCCAGCTCGCGTTCGGCCTGCTGCCGTTTTAATCGGCCTTCCGCTTGGATTTTCAACGTTTCTTCGAGCGTAGCGATCAAATTTTCTTGTGTTCGCTTCAACGTTTCGATATCAACCAAGCCACGCTCGTTTTCCTTGGCGATTTCAATGCTGTTTGTTTTTAACATCTCCGAATTGCGCAATAACAGCTCATTCGTCGTTTCGGCGACCTGCTTTTGCGCCGCAGCCGCCCTTTGCTGCCGAAACAGCGTCAAGGCAATCACGACTTGATTTTTCCAAAGGGGGATGGCATGCAAAATCGACGATTGAATCCGCTCGACAAGCGTTTCGTTCATATGCTGAATCATGCGGATTTGCGGTGCCGTTTGAATCGTCACTTGCCGGCTGAGCTTTAGGTCATGCACCCGCTTCTCAAGCCGCTCGGCAAACTGCCGCAAATCCTGTACATCCTGCCATGCCATTTGGTCGCCGGAGCGCTCCGCTTCCGCTTGCTTTTCTGGAATCGTCTTCGTCCGCAGCTCTTCGAGTTTGTATTCCGCTGCCGCAATATAAATATTGAGCGCTTCAAAATAGTCTTTGTTTTTTTCATAGAGCGTCTCAAGCATCATGATGTCGCGAAGCAACAAATGCCGGTGCTTCTCAAGCCGATCAGCGATTTTGTCAATTTCAACGCCGATTTTTTGGTATTTCGCCACCATCTCTTGCAGCGGCTTGGCCACTGCGCCGAACAAGCGGGACAGCCACCCTTTTTTCGCCGGCATTAGGTCATCGGGGTTGACCTCCTTAATTTTGGCCATCAGTTCGCTGATCACTTCGCCGACCGGCCCAGCGTCTTTCGTTTGCACATGATGCAAAATCGCATGAGAAAACTTCGACAGCTCGGCTTGCGCCGCCACACCGTATTGCAAGACGGCCTGATGGTTGGCCGGGTCGATTTGTTTGGCGAGCGCAAGCGCTTTTTCCCGATGCTCAGGCTTCAACGCATCAAGCGCGCGCGCCGGCTTTTCTTCCTCCTTGAGCCGCGGTTCGGCCGGCGAAGAAAACGGCTTTGCAAGCAGCTCATCAAGGGAACTTGTCCGTTCCAGCCCTTGCAGCCAATCCGTCGATTCCATCCCGTGATTCCGTTCGTCCATCGTCATTCTCCTTTCTTTGACAGCGGCAGACGAAGCCCATCCGATTGTCGGAGCGATCGCTCGAGCCATTTCGCTTCCGTTTGCAGCGACCAGATGTCGTTCGATAACACCTCAAGCAACTGCCGTTCAGCCGCTGAAGTCAGCTCGTCAAGCACTCTTTCCGTCTCCTGCAACGCTTTTGCCATATCGGCGCTTTGCACCGGCTGCTGCGCCAAATAAACGTATTTCTCCACCATCTCCACCGCCGTCGGCCATTCGTTTAAGAAAAATGGCTGGGCGAGGCGCAGTTGATGTGGTTGTTGCTCGATGGCGCGAATGATTCGATCGACGATGGCACTCAACCGGGAAACCGTTTGCCACATCACCACAGAACGAAGCCGATAGCGAGCGCGACGCAGCCGCTTCCATAACGCGCGCGCTTCGCCAAGCTGGCTGCGAACGTAGACAAGCTCCTCAGCGGACACATCAGCCGGCAGGCGATGATGCCGCCTTTTCATGATGGCGGACACCCCCCACATCGCCCCCATTCCGGATAAAATCGAAGGCCAAAAGCGAAAATCAGCAGCGATGAATACGATCACCGCGACGATGACCCCTGCGTTCCATGAGACAAACCAACGCCATATCGTACGAAGCAGCTGCTTCATTGTCCCTCTCCTTCTTTAATCTTTTCTTTCATTATAGCATGTCCATTCCATGATACGTACAAGCGCCCAAAGAAGTTTCATCGCCAACTGGACGGCGCGCATAGGACAATGGCCGTTTCGAATAGGCTATAGTAACAGGGCCATCGAAAGGGGAATCGGGATGAAAGCGATCAATTGGCAGCTTGTCTCCTTTGTCGCGATCTCGCTGTTGAAAGAATATTGGTGCTATGCCGGACTGCCGCGCGTCTACTATTGGCAGGCGGCGGATGATGACAAAAAAACTGCCTAACAGCAGAAGGAGGGAACACGATGCAGCCTTGGCACCGCCCCACACCGCCAACCGCCTCCCGCGCCGCACTGACCGTCACCGGCCAAGGGACAGTCAGCGCCAAGCCAGACACCGTCCTCATTGCGATCGGGGTGCGCACCGAACACGTCCATATTCAAGAAGCGCTTGCTGACAACGCGAAACGCACCGACGCAGTCATTGGAGCACTCAAGGCGCTTGGCGTGCAAACAGAAGATTTGGAGACGACGGCGTTTTCCATCTATCCCCAATACGAACATCACAATGGAGCCGACGTATTATCCAGCTATGGAGTCGAACATTGGCTTGAAATCACCGTCCGCGACCCTAAAAAAGCCGGCGCCATTTACGAAAGCCGGCGCCATTTACGAGGCGGCCGTTGCCCATGGAGCAAACCTCGCTCGCGGCTTGGAATTCCGTCTAGCAAACGAACAAGCCCATTACCAGCAGGCATTGGCGTTGGCCGTGAAAAACGCCAAAGAAAAAGCGCTGACCATCGCCCGCGCTCTCAGCTTGCCTCTTTATGACACGCCGATTGAACTGAAAGAACAGTCATCGATCCGGCCGACGCCATACGGTCCGGCTGTTCTCAGCGTTTCCTCATCAGCGCCGCCTGTGCAGACGCAAGATGTTGTCATTACCGCCGTCGTGGAAGCGGTATTTGCTTATTCGTTCATTTCGTGATATCGACTTCATGGACGCGGGCGCCGCCAAACAGCTCGACACGGACGGTTTTCTTTTTCCCATTCGAATGGACGACGGTTACAGCGTACGCGCCCGGCAAATACGGGCCGATTTTTTTGACAAATGGGTCTTTCGTCGCCTCCTCTTCCGTTTTCACCCCATTGACGACAAGCAACGCCTCCGGATCATCGACGCGCACATGGAGAAAATAGAGGGCTGGCTCAAACACATACCGGTCCTCAAACACGTGAATCGTAAACACCGGCGGGTGAGATGTCAATCCTTTAATATACACGTGGCCGCTCTTGCGCTGGCGGGCAAACTCCCGATCCAGCTGTTCATACGCTTCTGGGTGCCGTTCCACATACGCGAACAACGGCGCCAACGTTTTCTCGTTGATCGGCACGCTTTCCTCCGTCACCCGCAGCATCGCCTGCAAAGCGGCCACATCGCGGTCTTCGATCGCATCTTTTAAGCGCATAATCGCCATTTCTCGGCTCGCGGCCGTCTTCAACGCCCCATACCCGCTCCAAAGAAGCGTGCTCGCCCCCCACAGAACGACGATGGCGACAAGCAGCCAGCCGATGAGACGGTATTGCTTTTTTCTCCTCTTTTCCCGAGACAAAACGCGCGCTTGCTGCCTCTTTTCGCTGCGCGCCAACGCCGCGGCGCCGTTCTGACCGCCGCGGCTTCCCGTTTCCCCCTCAATGGCATCCGGTTCGAACACGCGCGGTTTCATGAGCGCTTCCCCTCTCCTTCTCGCTGTCTAGTTCCACTTTATGTCAGAGACAGGGAATATATGTTACACGAACAACGGTGCGCTTTTTATTATACCCGCCTGAGCGAAAAACGGATAGCCGTTTGCACCGCCCATTATCGCAAAAACGAAGCGTTCGGTCGCTCCATTCGCCGCCCGACTTGTTGAAACATCCAGGCGTATAAGGCCGCGCTTCCTAGCGCCAGCATCCCAAGGACAACGAACGTCCATGCATAGCCGATCCATTCCGCCGCGGCGAGCGACAGCGGCGCCAACATCCGCCCGATCGTAAAACGGAGACTGGCGGCGGCAAAATATTGGCCGCGCATCGCCTCCGGAGCCAAGCGGGAAATGAACGACTGCTGCAAGCCAGCTGTCATCAGCTCAGCCAGCGTAAACAGCGCCATGACCGCGATCAATCCGAGCAGCGAAGACGTTTGACTAAACAGCCACATCGAGATGCCGTATAAGACGGATGAACCGACAAACGCCTGCCGCTCCGAGTAGCGAGACATCCAACGCGTCACAGCCACCGTGCATAGTGCGACCAACAGACCGTTTTCGGCAATGAGCCAACTAAAGGCGCTCGCGCCGTCAATCGTCCATCCTGCCAATGTTTCGGCTTCGACCGTTTCTTTTGTATATACCGGGATCAGCAAGTCAAGCTGTGTAAACGTTTGTGCTACCAACACTCCAGCAACGATAAACAGGAAAAAGACACGGTCGCGGACAATGATGGCATACTGCTTGAACTGCGTGCGCAAAAAAGACTGCCATGTCCCTCTCCTTTGTTGGCCGGCTGCGGCTAGAGGCGCCGTCTCACGCAACGTTTTGGAGAGCAGTGTTGCCATCGCAAAACATGAACATGCCGCCAAAAGCAATAAGGCAAACCGATGCTCAGCATAAAAAAGACCGCCAATTGTCGGGCCGATGACAACCGAAATATTGATGGATGTGTAAAACACAGCAAACACATCGCTCCGGTCTTTCTCCGGAACCACATCGGACACCATCGCCTGGCTCGCCGGCCAATAAAATGACCCGCAAATGCCAGCCAGCGTAAAACTAAGAAATCCAACAAACGGCGACGACCACCACGGGGAGCTGGCCAAGGCGAAAACGAAAAACGCCGCCCCCTGTCCGTAGGCGGATAACACCATCATCCGCTTGCGTCCGAATACATCAGCACAATAGCCGCCCATTAAATTGGTGATGACCGAGAACAACTGCGAAACAATCAACAACAACCCCGCTGTCTCTTTGCCAAAGGCATCGGCAAAATAAATCGATATAAACGGAAAAAACATCCAAAAGGTCGTATTCATGAGCGCCTCGCCAAACAGGCGCACTTTTAGGTTGCGGTCCCAATCGCGTATTCGCATCCGCTGTCCCCCTAATCTTTCGTCTTTCGAATTTCTTTGGAAATTATATCATATTTTTATAGGGGATCGGAGAAATATTTTTCAAATAAAAAAGGGCTGACCCAAAAGGGTGTTTTTCCTTAAACCAAACACAACATATTGTTTTATGCCTATATACATAATAAAAAAAGGTGTCCCGATCCTTTTGGGACACACTCGACTTGCATTTCTTTTGTCTCTTACTTGCGGATGAATTGCTGCGTCCAAATATATCCATTTTCTTCAAAACCAACGCCGATATGCGTAAAGTTTTTGTTCAAAATGTTTGCCCGATGGCCTTCACTGTTCATCCACGCATTGACCACTTCTTGCGGGGTGCGTTGGCCTTTGGCAATGTTTTCCCCGGCAGCCGTGTACGAGATGCCGAATTTTTTCATCATCTCAAATGGAGAACCGTACGTCGGGCTGTTGTGCGAGAAGTAGTGGTTCACCGCCATATCGCGCGATTTTTCGCGGGCGACTTTGCTGAGGGCCAAGTCAACTTGAAGCGGCGGCAAGCCGTATTTTGCCCGCTCTTTATTCGTCAGTTCAACGACTTGTTGCTCATAGGCGTTTAAGCCAGTTGCTTTTTGCGGCGCTGCTGTTGGGGCCGTCGCTGGCGTTTTTGCCGGTGCTTGCGTATTCGCAGCCGGTTTCGTCGCTGGCTGTTTGACCGTTGCCGGCGCCTGCGGTTTTGTCGTTGGCTGTTTTGCCGCCGGTTGTTGTGTTGCCGGTTTTACCGGTTGGAACGACACGAACGGGAAGTATTGTTGCAGCCATTTCTCAAAATCTTGAACGTTTGTGCTGACATATTTTACTTGATACGCATTCGCTGTCGGACACGTCGTCCCGGCTGCTTCCGTTTTCGTTGCCGCGAACGAAGCGCCGGCGAGTGCGACCGAAGCTGCGATGGTTGCTAACGTTTTTTTCTTCATCGGAATTCCTCCTTGTATCCTCTATTTGAAAGTTTCAGAGATATTGCGTCCGTCAGTCATGCCTACACGATGAGATTCGAAGAGGAACGGTTTCGTTGTTCCCTTGCCTTCGCCCTCATTATAACACGAGTTTTTTGTAATATTTTTGGGCTAAAATGGAAAAAAACGCAGACTGGCAACACCCGGAAAAACAAGCGCTTGTTTTCATTGCCAGTTGGCTGCCCATCACGTCAGCTGCAACGATTGGAAGCGGCATCTTTTCATTAACTGTCCTTCCTTTTTCCCCTCTATTATTCTAGCCACCCACATTTTTCTAGGAAAAAGGGAGTTGACAGCCTCTTTTTTGAACCATTTCATTTAACAATTGTTACAGCTGTGTTACAAGACAGGGGAGATATTCACATTCTTGTTTTAAAAAAGAAGCTGGTGGTGATCAGCCCCAGCTTCTGTCATGATCTTTTTCGTTCCTAGTCGACAACGAGCACCGTTTGCACTTCATTCGGCTTCACCTCGACGGCAAACGTTCCGCATTCGTCCGCCGCGAGCGAGTCAAGCGGCTCCTCGTTGAGATTCGCGCGAAAAACGCCCGAGAACGGCTTGTTCCATTGGAACGCCGCCGTCGTTATCGTTGGCGTTGAATTGTAAAAGAGGAGCTTATCGGCATACAGCCGCACCCGTTCGTCAAAGCGCATCGATCTCCATCCCCCACCGTCTCATCGTTTGCTACTATTTTAGCAAGAACGGATGGCGGTTGGCTATAGAGCGCCTCTTCTATTGCGATAGTTGATGCCCCTCAACCAACACCGGAATGCGCGCTTTATACTTCTCCACCCATCGGCGGTTATGTTCATCCGCCCCCTCAATGTTGCCGCTTAAAAAGATCGGCGGTTCTATTCCATTTTCCGCCATGAGGACAATCGCCTCGGCGAAAACGGCGTTTAAAATCGCGCTGCCGATCACGGTCGAAGTAGGGGCAAATGGAACGGAAACATTCGGATGAGCTAAAATCGCGTCTCCTCTCACACAATGATTGTCAATCACCAAGTCCACCACTTCATACAATAACCGACCGCTCTTATGCCTCGACGGTTGACTCTTCGAATATTCCAAAGATGTAATCGCGATCGTGTACGCCCCTTTCTCCTTTGCTGCCAACGCCACATCAATCGGAACAGGATTGCGCCCCGATGTGGACAAAACAAAAAACACATCTTCAGGACGTATATCCTCATGATTGATAAAATTTTGTGCCAAATCATTCATTCTCTCCAACATTGACAACCGCACCGCCCCTTCGTGAAGCATCAGCGGCTCGACAAAGATCGGTTTCACCGGAACAAGCCCTCCCGCCCGGTAAAACACTTCCTCCGTCAAAATATGGGAATGGCCGCATCCGAATAACTGAACGATTCCGCCGTTTTGAATCGCTTCGCTTACCATATGGGCGGCCTTTTTTAGATTGTCCTTTTCATGGCTTAAAACGAGTTCCAGACGTTCATTGATTTTTTGGAAATATTGATCGATCATCGGCCATTCGCCCCTTAAGCGCTTGATTTCCTATCCCTAAACTAGATTTAGCCCGCCGCAGCCACGGTTAGACCCGCTCCTGCAGCCAAAAAAACGGCTTCCCCTATAAAGGAAGCCGTCCGTCGGTTCCATCGCATTCCTTGCTTTACTGCCCTGTATATCCGCCAACCGGGATATTGTCCTTCCGCGCCACCCCAGTGCGGTAAGCGGCTTCGATGACCGCTTGTCTGACGCGTTCAACGACTTTGCTGTTGAAGACGCTCGGGATGATGTATGTTTCGTTCAATTCATCCTCCGTCACGACAGAGGCAATCGCCTTCGCGGCAGCGAGCTTCATTTCCTCGTTAATTTCTCTCGCCCGGCAGTCGAGCGCCCCGCGGAAAATGCCGGGGAAGCAAAGAACGTTGTTAATTTGGTTTGGATAGTCAGAGCGCCCGGTCGCCATAACGCGCACGTACGGTTCGGCCAGCTCCGGATCAATTTCCGGAATCGGGTTGGCCATCGCAAACACGATCGGGTCGCGCGCCATTTTTTTCACATCTTCCACTTTTAAAATGCCGGGAGCTGAGACGCCAATAAACACATCTGCGTCGGCGATGACATCGGACAAGCTTCCTTTCAGATTATCCGGGTTCGTGATTTGCGCATATTCTTGCCAATACGGATTTTCATACGTTTCATCGCGATGGATGGCGCCATGACGGTCGACCCCGATAATGTTGCGTACGCCGGCCGCAAGCAAAATTTTCGTGCAGGCGATGCCAGCGGCGCCAATGCCGGTGAGAACCACTTTAATGTCCTCGAGCTTTTTGTCGACGATTTTCAACGCATTAAGCAACCCGGCCAAGAGCACGACCGCCGTACCGTGTTGGTCGTCATGGAACACCGGGATGTCAAGCTCTTCCTTCAACCGCTTTTCAATCTCAAAGCAGCGCGGAGCGGAAATGTCTTCGAGATTAATGCCGCCAAACGCCGGAGCGATCGCTTTCACAATTTGGATGATCTCTTCCGTATCTTTCGTGTTCAAGCAAATCGGAAACGCGTCCACTCCGGCAAACTCCTTAAACAGCATCGCTTTCCCTTCCATGACCGGCATCGCCGCATACGGGCCGATGTCGCCAAGCCCGAGCACCGCCGTGCCATCCGAGACGACGGCTACCGTATTCCGTTTAATCGTCAGCGAATACGCCTTGCGCGGATCCTCAGCGATGGCCGTGCAGACGCGCGCCACGCCCGGCGTGTACACCCGCGACAAGTCATCACGCGTTTTCACTGGGATTTTTGAATTTGTTTCAATTTTCCCCCCGATGTGCATCAAAAACGTGCGGTCGGAAACGTTGATGATTTTGACACCTTGAATTTTTTTCAGCGCCTCAATGATCAAATCGCACTGCTTCGTGTCGAGCGCGCTGACGGTGATGTCGCGCACCGTATGGACTTTGCTTGATGAAATGACGTCAATCCCGACAATGTCCCCGCCCGCTTTGCCAATCGCGGCGGCGATATCGCTGAATGAGACGATATCTTTTTCGAACTGGAGACGAATCGTAATGTTCATCGCTGCCCCGCCTGGTAATGCCATAGATAACCGCCTTCCTTTTCTCTATTTCATGGTAAGACACTCTATGGTACAAATGTTATCTCATGAATGGGAAAAAGACAACCCTTATCCTCCATCAACCTCTTTTCCGCGGCCGCTTCTTGCTTACCGCCGCATTGCGTTTAGGCTTGGGGCTATGCGGTCCATTTTCGAATTCGCCACCGGTGCGGCCATCCCATTCGGCATCTATTGGGCAATCAAAGCACGGAACAAAATGGAGGTCGCCAAGCAACCATCTGTCCTGCCGCCCCACACGGTTGGTCCGAACGGCAAACGGTCGGCAACACAACAAAACAACGGCCTCCCTTCCTTTAGCCCAAAGGGAGGCCATTCTCTTCCACTTATTGAAGCAGGCGGAGAAATTCACGCATAAACGCCGGCAAATCCGGCCACGCATGAGCGGAGACAAGGTTGCCGTCAACATGGACCGTATTGTCAGACACATACGTTGCTCCGAGCGCTTCGACACCGGGTTTGCAGGCAATATACGCTGTCAAGCTCCGTCCTTTCAACAAATCCGGCATCGTTTCAAAAATGAGCGAGGCGTGGCAAATTGCGGCAATCGGCTTATTCGCTTCAAAGAAATGGCGAACGATTCGTTGCACGTTCTCATCAAGGCGAATGTATTCCGGAGCGCGCCCGCCCGGAATGACCAATCCGTCGTATTGCGCCGGGTCAACCTCGGGGAACGACGCATGAGCGTCGATCAAATAGCCTTGTTTTTCTACATACGTATCCCAATCGGCAAAATCATGAACGACCGTGTGCAGTTTCTTTTTCTTCGGCGCGGCAATCGTAGCTTCATAACCTTCTTCAAGCAAGCGGTAATACGGATAGTATACTTCAAGCGCCTCAACAGCATCACCCGTGATGATCAGCACTTTTTTGCTCATGGATTCCCGCCTCCTTGTCCATTTTTTTCTTTCATTTCTATCATACTGGAAACGAGTGAAAAGGAAAAGTAAAATGATTGGTGGAAAGGTATGAAGCAGCAGAAACGAGAGTCGCTATGGTTGCGACAGTAAGGAGGGAAACAGAATGACCATCACCTCATGGCTGGCCGCCTCGCGCCGCACCGTTGTGCTGACCGGCGCCGGCATGTCAACCGAAAGCGGGCTGCCCGATTTCCGCTCGCCGCGCACCGGGCTGTGGGCGCGTTTTAACCCGAGCGAACTCGCTACCATCGATGCGCTGTACCATCGCCGTGAATCGTTCGTCGAGTTTTACCAATATCGCATTCGCACATTGCAACAGTGCCAACCGCATGACGGACACCGCTTGTTGGCCGATTGGGAGCGGCGCGGAATCGTGCAGACCATTGTGACGCAAAATGTCGATGGCTTTCATCAAGAAGCGGGAAGCCGACGCGTCATCGAACTTCACGGCTCGCTCCGCACCGTCCATTGTCAGCGGTGCGGGCAATCAAAGCCAAGCTTTGTCTATTTGCACGGTGTGTTGACGTGCGAATGCGGCGGAGTTTTGCGCCCGTCGGTCGTGCTGTTTGGCGAGCCGCTGCCGGAGAAAGCCATCGATCAAGCGTGGGAAGCGGCCCGCCAAGCGGACTTGTTCGTTGTGCTCGGCTCCTCTCTGCAGGTATCCCCAGCCAACCAGCTGCCGCTTGTTGCCAAGCGGAGCGGGGCAAGACTTGTGATTATCAATTGGAAACCGACTGAACTGGACGATCTCGCCGACGCTGTCATCCATCAGCGAAAAATCGGTGAAGTGCTGAACGAGCTCAATGAGCAGTTGGCGGAGGTGAATCCATGACTAAAGAAATCATGTTGCAAATGGCGCTCGAATCGATCGGCGACCACTCCCGCATCCGCCATTGGCGCCGCGTCTCGGGCGGCGACATCAATGACGTCTATCGCGTCCAAAGCGGCAAGCAAACGTACTTTATCAAAATGCAACGTTTCCCGCCGAGTGGATTTTTCGCTGCCGAACAAATGGGCCTCGAGTTGATCAGGCAAGCACGCGCCATCAACGTTCCGCATACCTTCGGCTTCGGGGAAGCGGACGGTTGGGGCTGGCTCGTCTTGGAGTGGATCGAAGGAGCAGAAACGGAACAGACGGCCGAACAGCTCGGCCGCGGCCTTGCCCGCCTCCATCAATGCCGCGGACCGGCGTTTGGCCTTGACCGCGATACCTATATCGGCATGCTGCCGCAGCGCAACGGCTGGTACGGCCGCTGGCCCGACTATTACCGCGACGCCCGCCTTAGACCACAAATGACGCGAGCGGCGGAGAGAGGTCTCCTGCCCGCCAAGCGGCGCAAACGTCTCGAATGGCTGCTCGAGCGGCTGGACCAATGGCTCCCGGATGACTGTTTTCCGTCGCTTTTGCATGGCGATTTATGGAGCGGCAACTGGATTCCAGGGCCAGACGGAGTGCCGTATTTGATCGATCCGTCTGTTTTGTATGGCCATCATGAGTTTGAGATCGCGTTTACCGAGCTGTTTGGCGGCTTCCCATCCCGATTTTACGACAGCTATCGCGAGCTTATGCCGCTCTCGGCTGATTATCATGACCGAAAACCACTCTACCAGCTGTTTTACTTGCTCGTTCATCTAAATTTATTTGGCGAAACATACGGCAGCGCTGTTGACCGCGTGCTGGATCGTTACGCGGGGGAGTAGTTTTTCCTGCTTCCCCCGCCATCCTTATTCAGCACGGATCGCTTCGAGCAGCGCATCACCGTTTTCGCTCACGCGCACATAGGCAAACCGAACATTCTCTTGCCGTTTCATCCCCGTTTTTTCCGGAATGAAATACGATTCAATGCCATACACGACTTGCGGGCCGTGAAACGTACCGGTGATGATCACGTCCCCCGGTTGCGGCGTGTATCCCGGCCTTTTTTCCCCATTGACCATATATACGCCAGCCAAACGGTGCACCCCGTCCTCTCCTTTTCGCAGCCCGACTTGCACCCGTCCGCTTCCGTCAAGCGACGGAATGGTGGAAATATCGTACCGAAGCTGAATATAATCCCCTTGCAGCATGGAACGTGGATCGATCGGCTCAAGCTCCAGCTTTACGACGTCACCATATCGCAGCAATCGCTCTTTTTGCCACACGGTATAACCTAAAAATGAAAATTGAGCGATCACGATTATGAGCGTCAACAACGAAACGCGCCGCCCCCAGCGCACGCCCCGCCCCCATGTGAAGCCATTTCGTTTCTCAAGCCATACCGCCCATGCGAGCAACACCGCTCCCGCCGCCAGCAAACTGACTGATTTATGAAGCAAATTCCATGCGAGTTCATAATATTTCAGCACGAGATAAAGCGCTGTGTACACCCAAGCGGTCTTCCGCTCCAGTTGCCGACCGCGGAAAAGAAAGAAGGCAAGCGCCAAAATCATGGCGATATTCAACGTCACGTACAGTCCATCAGCCGCAAACACATCAACGCTTGTCGCGATCCCAAGCGCGCCGAACGCCAAGACAAGCGGAGTGAGAAACGGCGTTCCGCGAAAGCGGCCATACGCATACAACCCGCCGCTGACCAAAGCCAAGGTGAGCAACACCTTCCGGCCGTCATCCATCACCGAACTTAAGGCGATCCCTAAATAGACCGTCAGCGCCGCCGTCGTCAACCGGCGCACTCCGCTGTCTGATGATCGGATGACGCCAATCGCGAGCCCAATGGCATAGAGGAACAGAGCCGACCGCGAGACCTCCCACGCCATCGCCACCCCGAGCCCATAGCCAACAGCCAGCAGTGTATAACGAACGACCGGATTCCAACGCCGACCAAATGAGGCAGGAACGACAAACCCAAAGATGGAAATGAAAAAGAGCACGTAAGGAGACCATGACTCTGTCCAAAGGAAATACAAGCCAAGCAGGCTTTGTATGGCCAACACCGAAGCCGCGAGCGTGACAATCGCTTGAAACGCCGCCAAAAACCGCCTTCCAGCTTTCGTCTCCGCTGAAAACAGCCCAGCCCGCCGCAATAGCACAACGCCGCCGCACAGCACAGCAACGGCCGCCATAAGCCCAATGAGAAGCAGCCACGTTTCAAAATGATCTGCGAGCAAGCGAATGTATTGAATGAACAAAAACAGTCCAGCAAACAAACTCGTCAACAACACATACGGCCGCTGCTTGGCGATGACAAGAAAATAATAAAGCAACACGGCGAACAACACGGCATACACGTATGGCCACCATGCGTCGCGCCCATAGGAAAAACCGGTTACGTCAATCACAAGCAGCCAACCTTGCATGGCCATGTAAGCCAAGCAAGCGATGAGCGGCGTCCGAACGAAAATAAAAAGAACACCGTTTACGATCACGAATAACGATAGCACGCCAAACGAAGACCATTCCGTCCACTCAATCCGATAAGCGGACGGAAAATAATAAAACCAGCACGCAAGCTGCAGCAACCCAATCGTGATCACGGACAGCACCCGTTCTTTTGTCAGCAGCGCCAACAAAGCGGTCGGCGCAAGCCAGGCAAGAAACAGCCAATAACTGTCAGCATGCGAATTGTAAATTTGTCCAAGCAACGCCAACGCAATGCCAAATGACAACACCCCACCGATCAGCATCCAGCGCCCTAAGAAACGATGGCGGCCCCAAAGCGCCGCGCTTGCGATGTAAAATGCCGCCATCATGCCGATGCTGGTCCCGACTTTCACCTCTCGCCCCATCTCAGGCCAGTTGGCGGCAAAAAAATACACAATGCCGGCAATGATGCACAAAAACGCCAACGCATACCCCGTTTTCACGATACGGGCCGCCATATCGCTTCCCCCTTGTGACTTGATCTTTTCTATAACATATGCTGAAAAAGCTGTCTAGAAGACCAGTGAAAACACGCCTTATTGCATCGCATTTTCCTAGTTGCCACCGGCCTTTTAGACTTTTTTCTTTGTTGCGGTGAAGAACATTATGGTTGGAGATAATTTTTTAAGTGGAAAATTTCCATATCATGCTCTGCGACTTTTTTCATCAAATAATCGATGGATGCCTGTTTAGAAGAGAACTCGCGCGAAGCCATATCAAGAGCGGCCTGATGCTTATGGAGCATATTTTCAATGTGGCGAAAGTGGCTCCGCATTTCCGTAGCAAGGTAGTCAACTTTTTCTTCGAGCCGTTGCTGTCCTTCTTTCAATGTTTGAACATCGTCCTTGACCGCGTCCATGTCGGCTTTCAGTGTTTGAACGTCGCCTTTGACCGCGTTCATATCCACTTTTAATGTGCGCACATCCTCCTCAACCCGGTGAAGCCGTTGGTCCAAGCGGACTTGTCCCTTCTGTAACAACTGCACTTCATCTTCCAGGCGCGCCTGCCCTTCCTTGAGCACCTGCACTTCTCCTTCGAGGCGTGCTTGCCCTTCTTTGAGCGCCTGCACCTCGACTTCAAGGCGCATCTGCCCTTCCTTGAGCGCTTGCACCTCGCCTTCGAGGCGTGCTTGCCCTTCTTTGAGCGCCTGCACCTCGACTTCAAGGCGCATCTGCCCTTCCTTGAGCGCTTGCACCTCGCCTTCCAAGCGCGCCTGTCCTTCTTGAAGCGCTCGGACATTTCCTTCGATCCGATCGAGCCGCACGTGGATGGGATTGAGCTTTTGGTCAAGCAGTTCGGCCATCATTTGCACGAGTTCGGCTTGCCCCATCGTTTCACCTCCTTTTCCCCATTGTATCATTGTCTCGGTCAACGCGATAGTATAGAAAAAGAGATTTTCTCCCTAATTTCGACAATGGCAAAGCTCAACACAAAGCCGCAAAATTTGCTTTTCACCGCGCGAAATCAAAACAAAAATCGTTTTTTGTCCATGTTCTAAAATCCGCTTCAGCGAGTGAACCTACGGTAAAGAGCCAGGCAGGCTGATACATAGGCAACCCCGAGCAAAAACCCACCAAGCACATCAGATGGATAATGCACTTGCAGACTTAACCTGCTTAAGCCAGTCAACAGGGCAAGCGCTCCAAAAACGCCGTAAATCGCGGCCCGCTCGCCTCGCTTCGTGCGCGTTTGCGCCAAAAAGTACGCCAAAATCAACAAGTAAATCGTCCCGATCATCGCGTGGCCGCTTGGAAAACTAAATCCACCGATTTCAGCATGAGGCGGTCGAGGCCGTCCAATGATATGTTTTAGCCACTCATTGATGCCATATCCCCCGCCAACAGCGGCCACAACCAACACCATTCCGTAGACGTCGCGGCGAAAAAACCATAAACCAATGACAAGCATAATGCTGATGGTGCCAATCGTCTTTCCATTGCCAAGAAACGTAAACGGGTCAAGCCAATTCCAATAATCAAACAGACGCAGCCCCTCTTCATCAATTCCCTCCGTCCATCCAGCGGCCACGCCTGTCCAAACAAGCAAAAAAAGGCCAAGACTCATAGCCGCGGTGATCCATAATCGTCGATTCATGCTGAGCATCACTCTCCTCCTTATATCTTCTTTTCCAGAAAAACAAAAAATCCTCCTTAAAAAGCGGTGCTTTTTAAGGAGGGATCCATCACCACGGCAACTTCGTCTCTCCCATCAGGAACCGATCGACTTCACGAGCCGCCCCTCGGCCTTCATGGATGGCCCAGACGATCAAGCTTTGGCCGCGGCGGGCGTCGCCGGCGGCAAACACGCCCTCGATGTTTGTTGTATATTTGCCGTATGGGGCTTTCACTTTGTTGTTGGCCGTTTCAACGCCAAACTGCTTCAACAACGGCTGCTCTGGCCCTTCAAACCCAATGGCGATAAACACCAAATCGCACGGCCATACTTGTTCCGTCCCCGGAATTTCTTTAAAGATCGCTTTGCCGTTTTCATCGATGATTTTTTCCATTTGAATCGTATGCAGCTCTTTCACGCGGCCGTGCTCGTCGCCAACGATTTTCTTTGTTTGAATACAATATTGACGCGGGTCGGCGCCGAATTTCGCTTTTGCTTCTTCATACGCGTAGTCAAGCGTAAAGACGAGCGGATATTGCGGCCACGGATTATCGTCCGGGCGCTTGTCCGGCAAGGCAGGGTGTTTGCCGAACTGGACGACGCTTTTGCAGCCTTGGCGCAGCGCGGTCGCCACGCAGTCGGCCCCCGTGTCGCCGCCGCCGATCACAATGACACGTTTTCCCTTGGCATCGATAAACTGGCCGTCGGCAAAATTCGAATCCAATAAACTTTTCGTCACGCCGGTCAAATAATCCATCGCAAAATGGACACCCTCAAGCTCCCGGCCTTCAATGGCCAAATCGCGCTGCTTTTGCGCACCGATGCACAAGACGACGGCGTCGTACTGAGCACGCAGTTCGTCAGCCATAATATCTTTGCCGACTTCGGTGTTCGTAATAAACGTGATGCCTTCCTCTTCGAGCAGACGCACCCGCCGCTCGACCACTTCTTTTTCCAACTTCATATTCGGAATGCCGTACATCAATAAGCCGCCGATGCGGTCAGCCCGCTCATACACCGTCACCGAATGGCCGGCTTGGTTGAGTTGGTCAGCGCAGGCCAACCCGGCCGGGCCGGAGCCGACGATGGCCACCTTTTTCCCCGTGCGCGTCTTCGGGATGCGCGGTTTCACCCATCCCTCGGCAAACCCTTTATCAATAATGGCCCGTTCGATTCCTTTAATCGCAACCGCTGGGTCGGAAATGGCCACCGTGCACGATCCTTCGCACGGCGCCGGACAGACGCGGCCGGTAAATTCTGGGAAGTTGTTGGTCTTTAAAAGTCGGTCAAGCGCTTCTTTCCAACGGCCTCGGTACACCAAATCGTTCCATTCTGGGATCAAGTTGTGCACCGGACACCCCGAGGTAAGGCCGTTTAGCTCCAATCCCATATGACAAAACGGCGTGCCACAGTCCATACAGCGGGCGCCTTGGCGGGCCAGCACCTCTTCCGAAAACGGCTGTGTATATTCTTTCCAATCATCAAGACGGGAAAGCGGGTCGCGCTTTTTTTCTTCCTCGCGTGCATATTCCATAAACCCTGTTGCTTTTCCCACGATGGTTCCCCTCCTTCTTTCCGTACACGTCCTCTCTTCTCCCCGATGCGGCCTTCCCGCCTGTTAGGCCAGTTAAAAAGCGAGCCCCGCGCGGCCGCGGGGCCAAAGCGGCGCCGCCATGCCACAGCCGCCCGAAAGGAAGACCTTATTTCGCGGCCGCTTGCAACACATGGACACCGACGGCAGCCGCTTTTTTCCGTTTCGCCACCGTTTCAAACGCCGCCATGACGGCTTCTTCATGTGAAAACCCAGATTGCTCGAGCGTTTGAATCGTTTCCATCATCAGTTTATAGTTGCGCGGAATGACTTTGACAAACCGGCGGACATACGCATCCCACTCTTCGAGCACTAACGCCGCCCGCGGGCTTCCCGTATAGCGGTAATGGTTTTCGATCATCCGACGCACGTCGCGAATTTCTTCCTCGTCTTCGAGCCGCTCAAACGAGACGAGCTCAAGGTTGGCGGTTTGCTGCCAGCTGTCTTCGTCAGCGAGAACGTAAGCGATGCCCCCGGACATGCCAGCGGCGAAGTTTTTGCCAACCGAACCGAGGATGACGACGCGGCCGCCGGTCATATATTCACACCCGTGATCGCCGACTCCCTCAACAACGGCATGGACGCCGCTGTTGCGCACGCAGAACCGCTCCCCGGCGCGGCCGCGAATGTACGCTTCACCACTTGTTGCTCCATAGAAAGCGACGTTGCCGATAATGACGTTGTCAGCCGCGGCAAACGGCGCCTCATGCGGCGGGCGAACGATCACTTTGCCGCCGGAAAGCCCTTTGCCGACATAGTCGTTCGCATCGCCGACCAGTTCGAGCGTCATCCCTTTTGGCACAAACGCCGCAAAGCTTTGCCCGGCCGATCCCGTGAAGTGGAGGCGGATCGTGTCGTCCGGCAGTCCTTCCTCGCCGTAGCGTTTCGAGATTTCGCTTCCCGTCATTGCCCCGACCGTGCGGTGGACATTGCGGATGGCGAGGTGAAGTTCGATCGGCTCCTGCCGCTCAAGCGCTGGCTGCACCGCCGGCAAAATTTTCGTATAGTCGAGCGTCTCTTCCATTCGATGGTTTTGCCCTTTGCTGCCTGTGCGCGGGCCATCGACTTGGTACAGAAGACGCGACAGATCGAGATGTTTCGCTTTCCAATGCGCTTTCGCCCGCTCGCTTACCTTCAAGACATCGACGCGGCCGACCATTTCGTCGATCGTGCGGAAGCCGAGCTCCGCCATCATTTCCCGCACTTCTTGAGCGACAAAGTACATAAAGTTGACGACATGTTCTGGCTTCCCGGTGAATTTTTTGCGCAGTTCCGGATTTTGCGTCGCCACGCCGACCGGGCATGTATCCAAATGGCAGACGCGCATCATGACACAGCCTAAAACAACGAGCGGGGCGGTCGCAAACCCGAACTCTTCGGCGCCAAACAGCGCCGCCATCACGACATCACGGCCGGTCATAAGTTTGCCATCGGTTTCTAGAACGACGCGGTCGCGCAACCCATTGAGCATGAGCGTCTGGTGCGTTTCCGCCAATCCAAGCTCCCACGGCAGGCCGGCGTGCTTAATGCTCGTTTTCGGCGAAGCGCCCGTGCCGCCGTCATAGCCGCTGATGACAATGACATCGGCGTTCCCTTTCGCCACGCCAGCGGCGATCGTGCCAACGCCGGCTTTGGCGACGAGCTTCACGCTGATGCGCGCATCTTTGTTGGCGTTTTTCAAATCATAAATGAGTTGGGCCAAATCTTCAATCGAGTAAATGTCATGGTGCGGCGGCGGAGAGATGAGCTCCACCCCTGGCGTTGAGCCGCGCACTTTGCCGACCCACGGATACACTTTGTTGGCCGGAAGCTGCCCGCCTTCACCCGGTTTTGCTCCTTGGGCCATTTTGATTTGCAATTCATCGGCATTGACCAAATAATGGCTTTTTACGCCAAAACGTCCGGATGCCACTTGTTTGATCGCGCTGCGGCGCCAGTCGCCGTTTTCATCTTTCACATAGCGGGCCGGGTCTTCGCCGCCCTCGCCGCTGTTGCTTTTTCCGCCGATCCGGTTCATAGCGATCGCCAGCGCCTCATGGGCTTCCTGGCTGATCGAACCGAACGACATGGCCCCTGTTTTAAAGCGGCGGACGATCGACTCGACCGGTTCGACTTCCTCAATCGGCACCGGCTGCCGGCTCGAATCGAAATCGAACAAATTGCGCAAGAACGTCAACTGTTCTTCATTGGCCAGTTTCGAATATTGTTTATAGAGGTTGTAATCGTTTTTCCGGCACGCCCACTGCAGCAAATGGATCGTTTTCGGGTTGAACGCGTGATGTTCGCCGTTGCGGCGCCATTGCAGCTCGCTGCCCGTATCCAGCACATCGTCTTCGTACCGTGCGTCAAATGCGGACTCATGGCGCATTTTCGCTTCTTTGGCGATTTCCGCAAGCCCGATGCCGCCAATTTGCGATGCCGTGCCGGTAAAGTATTCATCAATGACATCGTTGCCGATGCCGACGGCCTCAAAAATTTGTGCGCCGCGGTAGCTTTGCACCGTCGAAATGCCCATTTTCGACATCACTTTGACGACACCGTCAACAGCCGCCTTGATATATGTTTTCACCGCTTCACGGTAAGACAAGGCGATCGTGCCGTTTTCTGACGCTTGGCGGATCGTCTCCAGCGCCAAGTACGGGTTGATGGCGTCCGCCCCGTAGCCGATGAGCGCCGCAAAATGATGCACTTCACGCGCTTCACCGCTTTCTACAAGCAGGCTGACGTTCGTGCGCGTCCCTTTGCGGACAAGATGCTGGTGAAGCCCGCTTGTCGCCAACAAAACCGGAATGGCGACATGTGTTTCATCAACGCCGCGGTCGGACAGCACAAGAAGCGCCACCCCGTTTTCGATCGCTTCATCCGCTTTGGCAAACAGCTCATCAAGCGCCTGTTTCAAATCATCAGTAAACAGCGTCGGCAGCACCGCGCACGCAAATTCCGGGTACGGATTGGCTTTTAACGCTGCGAGCTCTTCGTTCGTCAATAGCGGAGTTTCCAAGCGGATGCGCCGCGCCGCTTTGGCGTCCGGATGCAAAATGTTCCCTTCTTTGCCAAGCAGCGTCATCGTCGAGGTGACGACATATTCGCGGATCGCATCAATCGGCGGATTTGTCACTTGGGCGAACAGCTGCTTGAAGTAGTTGAACAAACTTTGCGGCCGCTCCGACAGCACGGCAAGCGGCGCGTCCATGCCCATGGCGCCGGTCGGATCTTTTCCTTCCGCCGCCATCGGCAAAATCGTTTTTTCCACATCTTCAAACGTGTAGCCGAACGCTTTTTGCAGTTTGACGAGTTGCTTCGGCGCTTCGACGTCCTCCGGAATTTCCAGATCGCCAAGCGTGATCATTTGCTCGTTGATCCATTGGCGATATGGCTTTTCATGAGCCATTTCTTCCTTGATTTCCTGGTCGGAGATGATGCGCCCTTGCTCGAGGTCAACCAAAAGCATTTTCCCCGGGCTCAGCCGTTCCTTATATAAAATGTTGTTCGGGTCGACATCAATGACGCCGACTTCGGATGAGAAAATAATGTAGTCGTCTTTGGTGACGTAATAGCGGGCCGGACGCAAGCCGTTCCGGTCCAAAATGGCGCCGATTTGCTTGCCGTCGGTGAACGAAATCGCCGTCGGTCCATCCCACGGCTCCATGAGACAGCTATGGTACTCGTAAAACGCCTTTTTCGCCCCGTCCATCTGCTCATCCCAAAACCACGGTTCCGGAATGAGCATCATCGCGACATGGGCCGGCTTCCGGCCAGCAAGAACGAAAAATTCGAACGCATTGTCCAAAATCGACGAGTCGCTGCCGTTCGTATCCAAAATCGGCACGACTTTTTCCAAATCCGCGCCGAACGCTTCCGACACAAATTGCTTCTCGCGCGCCGTCATCCAGTTGACATTGCCGCGCAGCGTGTTGATTTCGCCGTTATGGATCAAATAGCGGTTCGGATGGGCCCGCTCCCAGCTCGGGAACGTGTTCGTGCTGAAGCGCGAGTGCACGAGGGCAAACGCCGAACGGAACCGTTCATCTTGCAAATCCAAATAAAACGCATCGATTTGTTCCGGCGTGAGCAGCCCTTTATAAACGATCGTCCGGCTCGAGAAGCTCGCTACATAGCACTCGTTGTTTTCCACACATTTTTCGAATTGTTTGCGGATCACATACAGCTTCCGTTCAAACGCCAACTCATCAGCCACGTCATCACTTGCCGCGACAAACACTTGGCGGATGAACGGCTGGCTTTGCCGCGCCAGTTTGCCAAGCTTTTCACGATCGACCGGAACTGTCCGCCATCCGAGCAACCGTTGCCCTTCTTGAGCGACGATCTCATTGAACATCGATTCATAGTACGCCCGTTTCGCTTCCTCTTCCGGCAAAAAGAACATCCCGACCCCGTAGCGCCCTTTTTCCGGCAAGTTCATCCCGCCGCACACCGCTTGAAAATACTCATGCGGAATTTGCGTCATAATGCCCGCGCCATCGCCCGTTTCCGGATCGCTCCCTTGTCCGCCGCGGTGTTCAAGCTGGCGAAGCATATGAAGTGCCTTTTTGATAATGTCGTGCGACGGTTTTCCTTTCAAATGCGCATAAAACCCGATCCCGCATGCATCATGTTCAAATTCCGGGCGATATAACCCTTGCGCTTCCGGTAATCCGTAGTGTTTCATGCTGCCTTCCCCTCCCGTTCCGAATTGTCTGTAATATTCATTGTAGTTTTCAAAATTAATATAAACAATATATAATTTAGATAAAATCCATCTCATTTTGCGATCAATCAAAAGGAGGGAGAAAAATGGAGCTGCGGCAACTGCAATATTTCGTGGAAGTCGCCCGGCGCGAACACGTCTCCGAAGCCGCCGATGCCCTCCATGTCGCGCAGTCGGCGATCAGCCGGCAAATCGCAAACTTAGAAGCGGAGCTTGGCGTGCATCTTTTTGAACGGGAAGGGCGGAACGTGAAGCTCACCCCGATCGGCCGCCATTTTTTGCCGCACGCCGAAGCGGTGTTGAAGGCGGTCGATGATGCAAAGCAACAAATCGAAGAATATTTAGACCCGGAGCGCGGGACGATTAAAATCGGGTTTCCGACAAGCCTGGCAAGCCACATGATGCCCATGGTCATCTCCGCCTTTAAAGCGGAACACCCAAACGTCTCGTTCCATCTCCGCCAAGGGTCGTACTATTATTTAATCGAAGCGGTGAAAAAACGGGAAATTGACTTGGCCTTTCTTGGACCAATTCCCGCACGCGAAATCGGCATCAAAGGGGAAATTTTATTTTCTGAACCGTTTGCGGCCCTCCTGCCGAACAGCCATCCGCTCGCTCGCCGCGACCGGATCGTGTTAAACGAACTGCGCCACGACCCGTTTGTTACGTTTCCAAAGGGATACATTTTGCATCAAATCGTCATTGACGCTTGCCACCAAGCCGGATTTTCGCCTAACATCTCATCGGAAGGCGAAGATCTCGATGCCATTAAAGGGCTTGTCTCCGCCGGCATCGGCGTGACCCTCTTGCCGGAGAGCGCCCTGTCGGAAAGCTTGCTTCGCTACGCCGCCAAAGTGCCGATTGAAATGCCGCAAGTGAAGCGAAATGTCGGCATCATCGTCTCCGACCATCACGAGCTCGCCCCGTCGGTGAAAGTGTTTTACCGGTTTGTGAAAGACTTTTTCTCCGAGCTGGAGCGGTATCAATTGCGCGGATAAAAAAAGACGCAGGCGCTGCTTCCTGCGTCTTTCTCTTATTCTTCTGCACGCCTGCCTCCCCCGTCCCCTTCACTCTTTTTCGTTTAGAAGACTGGTGATTTAATGAAAAAATCAGCTCAACAATATCCCTTCTCAAGTTAAAAAACCTTGTAAAAATGGCTCTTCTTTCCCAACAAAAATCACCCATTTGACGAAAATGATCGTTTTTCACCGGCCTTTTAGGAAGTGTTCGTGTCAAGGACAAAACAAGAAGGAATGTGGAAGCATCGGGCTTTTGGCGTTGCTTCAAGCAGACCGCGTCCCGAACGTCATCCTAACCGCACCACCATCCGGCCGCGCAGTTCGCCACGCAAAATGCGCTTAAGCGCTTGCGGCAATTCAGCGAGCGAAATCTCTTGAGCAATCCGCTCCAAATCCGGCTTTAAGTCGCCAGCGAGCCGTTCCCAAATGCGCAAACGCAAATCCATTGGACAATAGACGGAATCAATGCCAAGCAAACTGACGCCGCGCAAAATAAACGGATGGACCGTCGTCGGCACTTCCGCCCCTCCGGTCAGTCCGCTCACCGCCACGGCTCCGCCGTAGCGGATGCGGCTTAACACCGTGGCCAGCGTCCGGCCGCCGACCGGATCGACTGCCGCTGCCCAGCGCTGCTTATCAAGCGGACGAATGCGCTCAGCCGTGACGTCCTCTCGCGTCAACACTTCTTTCGCCCCTAAAACGCGCAAATAATCGTGCTCCGCCGCTTTGCCTGTGCTCGCTTCCACCGTGTAGCCGCGCTTCGCGAGCATCGACACGGCCAGACTCCCGACGCCGCCCGTCGCCCCCGTGACAAGCACCGGCCCGCGTTCCGGCGTCAGCCCGTGCTCCTCAAGACGGTGGATGGACAGCGCCGCCGTGAACCCAGCCGTCCCGATCGCCATCGCTTCTTTCAACGTCAACCCTTTCGGCAGCGGCACGAGCCATTCGCCGTGCAGGCGAGCATATTCACTGTAGCCTCCGAAATGTGTCACGCCGATTTCATAGCCGGTCGCAATCACCTCATTTCCTTCGCGAAAACGCGGATGTTGCGACGAAACAACCACCCCGGCCAAATCAATTCCCGGCACAAACGGATACGTTTTCACAATTTTGCCGTCCGGAATGGACGCCAATCCGTCTTTGTAGTTGACGCTCGAATAATGGACACGGACAAGGACATCGCCTTCCGGCAAATCATCCATGGAAATCGTCTGCACACCGGCGGTAAATTCTGTTTCGGTTTTGTTGACAACGAACGCTTGAAATGCGGACATCATTCTCTCCCTTTCCCCATACATTCTTCACTCATGTCATTCGACAAACAAACGCCGGATTCCTTTTTTATCATCCTGAACCAAGAAGACCCTCACTCCCACTTGTGAGCGTAAGCGGGTGATGAATAAACGTCTAATGAAAGTCCTCCCTACACTTCCTTGATTTCTTTTGCTAAACTGTAAACAAACGTATTCTTAAAATGAAAGAGGGTGAAACAATGGGCAATATCCCTGACTCGAACAAAATTTACACTTACGCTGACTGGAAAACATGGGAAGGTCGCTGGGAACTTATAAATGGAAAAGCATATAATATGACACCTGCTCCATCTTCGGAACATCAATTTGCAGTCGGAGAATTGTATTTTGCTTTGCGCCATTTTTTTCAAAACAAACATTGTTATGTTTTTATGGCGCCGTTTGATGTATTCCTTAGCAAAAATGAAACGTATGAAACCCCTGATGACATTGTCCAACCCGATATTGCAGTTATTTGCAATAAAAGACAGATTGTCCAAAAAGGATGTTACGGGGCACCTACACTGGTTGTTGAAGTCTTGTCACCTTCAACCGCTTTAAAAGACTACAACGAAAAATTTTATACTTACCAACACTATGGAATTGCGGAATATTGGATTGTTGATACTGCTAATAAAATGATTCATGTGTACTATTTGCACGAAGGTACATATCAACGACATGCAACATACGGACAACAAGACACGCTGCATTCCGCACAATTTAAGGACTTAGCTATTCCATTAACGTATGTATTTGAATGGGGTTAAAACGGCTCTTGTTCGGAATGACCATTCAGTGTTCATGATCGATCTTTCGTCAAACACACAGGAATCGATGATCGGGCAGCCTGCCCTAAGGCAGGTGTCTAAGAATCTCCCATCTCGAAGAACAAGCGCATAGGCGGGAGAACGTTCAGCCCTAGCGACAGCCGCCTGCTTCTATGTTTTTCCGAATGTCTGCACGAAGGCAAACAAAACACCAGCCTGTCGACCCAAGCTGGCGTTTGTCCTTCTTCTTATTGAATGGCCGCTAGCGCCCCGGTCAAGACACGCACCACAAACGAAAGTTCATCATCCGTGATGCAAAGCGGCGGCGACAGCGTGAGTACGTTGTTGTATCCGGCGACTGTCGTTCCGTTTTTGCCGATGATGAGGCCGTTTTCTTTGCATCGATGGATCACTTGATTGACAAGCGACACATCAAGAGGCTCTTTCGTCGCCTTGTCAGCAACAAGCTCAATGCCCACAAGCAGCCCTTTGCCGCGCACATCGCCGACATACGGGTGGTCGGCCAAGTTCGTTTTTAGCTCATCAAGCAGCCATTCCCCTGCCTCGCGCGAGCGGTCAAACAGCCGCTCTTCCTCCATAATCTCGATGTTTTTCAGCGCCACCGCACAAGCAGCCGGGTGGCCGCCAAATGTATTGACATGGCGGAAATAGTCGTATTCGCCTGTTCCTTTGAACGCGTCATAAATATCCTTGCGAACAGCGGTGGCCGCCAACGGCAAATACGCGCTCGTAATGCCTTTCGCCATTGTGATGATGTCCGGCTTGACGCCGTAGTGTTGAAATCCGAACGCTTTTCCCGTCCGGCCGAAGCCGCAGATGACTTCATCGACAATAAGCAAAGCCCCGTGTTTTTCACACACTTCTTTGACCGCTTTCATATACCCGTCCGGAGGAATGAGCACACCGCCCCCGGTGATGATCGGCTCCATAATGACGGCCGCAATCGTTTCGCTCAACTCCCACGTCATGACATCATCAATGGCCTTTACCGCCCGCAGTCGACGCGGATCGTCCGCCGCATCCGGGTCGCGGTATACATCCGGCGGCGGCACGTGGATGAAACCTGGGGCGAGCGGCTCGTATTTGTATTTCCGCTGCGCCTGCCCGGTGGCTGAGAGCGCCCCCATCGAGTTGCCGTGGTACGCCCGGTAGCGGGAAATGATTTTGTACCGGTGATGCTCCCCGCGTTGCTGATGGTATTGGCGGGCGATTTTAAACGCCGTTTCGTTTGCTTCCGACCCGCTGTTGGAAAAGAAAATCATATACTCATCGCCTAACAGTTCGTTGAGTTTTTCCCCGAGCTCGATCGCCGGACGATGGCTTTGCGTGAGCGGGAAATACGCCAGCGTCTTCAGCTGCTCATACGCCGCTTCGGCAAGCTCCTCGCGCCCATAGCCGACGTTGACGCACCAGAGCCCGGCCATCGCATCCAAATACTGATGGCCAGCTGCATCCGTCACCCAGCAGCCTTTCGCTTCGGCGGCAATCAGCGTTGCTTGTGGGTTATATGGCTTCATCGAATGCCAGATATATCGGTCATCTTTGTCGAGCCACAGTTGGTGGGTTTGTTCAGTTTTCATCTCACCTCTTGCTCCCTTCCATAATTGAAATCGAGTCATGCTAGAGACATTATCACTCAACTTCTGTCGCTATTCATTAGACAGAGTGTCAAAACGGTGAACACATTTGTTCCACAGTTTGACCACTGCGTTCACTCCCAACCGCGACCGCAGAATATTTTTAAGCGAAAAGCTTTTTCACGAATCCGGCGTCTTGTCCGATCACCCTCAATCGGCCCAACGCTGCGCATTCCGCTGTCCGTATGAAATCCCGCCCGCATCCATCAAGTAGTCGTACGCTTTGATCATCAGCTCAATGGCCAGTCGTTTATCGGCCACCATGAAATCTGGCCCAAGGAAGCTTTCTAACTTCTCTATGCGGTGATACAACGTTTGCCGGACGATAAACAGCCGTTTCGCTGTCTCTTGTTTCGAGCCGTTGCACTGCAAGTACACCTTGAGCGTTTCTAACAGCTTCCCGTTGTACTTCCTGTCGTACTCGATAATCGGCCCTAAATATTGGCAGACCGTTTCGCGCAGATTGCTATATTTATCCAGAACCATGATCATCCGGTACAAATGCAAATCATCGTAAAATGGACTGACCGCTTGATCTTTCAACCGGTTTCGAATTTTCAGCGCCTCCAGCGCGGCTCGATAGCTTTGATTCATGGCAGAAAGAGAGTTGACAAACGTTCCAACGCCCATGGACAAGGAGGAAAGACGCGTCCGTACAAAATCTGACGCCATAATGGATTCAATTCCATCTTCGACCCGCTTTTTCCACGTGGACTCACCCCGCCAATCAAGGGCGATAAACGCCAGTTGCCGGCCTATCTCCACAGAAAACAAGAAAAACCCGCACTGCTCAAATAGCGAACGGCATAAAAGCTTGAAATATGTCGAATCAAAATTTCCTTTTTGATGAGCCCTTTCCACCTTGCAAACCCACACAACTCCCCGATGGCTGTCAAGGGAGGGATGATGATCCAATAAAAAGGAGGAAATCTCTTGGTCTGAGTATTCTCCTTCAAGCCATCCTTTCAGCCACTCGTTTTCTTCCGTGCGCCGTTTCTCCTCGGCATAAAGGTTCCGCAATAAGTGTTGCGCCAAAGCAGTCGCGGTGCGGTCCAAAATGAGAAGGTCAAACTCATTGACATCGCGGCCGTCAGGGAGAAGGGCCAGCTCCGCATACTCGGCGCCGAACAAAGAAATCGGCTTGACGATCGCATCTACGGGCCAGCCGCTGTTCCCCAAATAGATGCTGGCCTCGCGTTTCTGCCTCGGCCGACATGGAATGTACTCCACATCCCCGCCCTGCATTTTAAAAGCCACTTGATGACCTAAACAATCATGCAAACACGTTAAAATCTCCTGATGGTCATGAACGGTCAACAGCTTTTTGTTCAACTCTTGGGAATACGATTCAAGCTGGGAAATCATTTGATACTGTTGGTTGATCAAATGCGTATGGATGTCATGGGTGATTTCAACGAACGGGACTTCTTCAAGAAAAACAATGAGCGGGAAATGGTGCTGGTTAGCCAGCTCAACGGCCTCTTCTGGAATAGAGGAAGTATATGTCCCCAGCTCAATGCATAGTCCAGAGGCATCACACTCAATCAGTTGCCGAAGCAGCGATAAAAACAGCGAAACATCTTCCCGCCATCCGACTCCAGTGGATAAAATCAACTCTTTGCCGCGCAACAAGTTGTTAATTTTCGTCACCTCGACGACATGCACCCATTTGACTGTTCTTGACAATCCTTTTTTTCCGGCGACAACGACCGCGTTTTCAAAATGTTTTCTCCTTAAAACGTCAGCGACCGTAAGAGGAAAGCTGCATTCCATCCTTGCCTCTCCCCCTCTTGCTTTGTCTTTATTATCATAAATATTCGAAACTTTATAACTAAACCCCTTCTATAGCCGAGACGCCTATTGACAAATTGTCCAATGGAACTCTATTTTTAGTTGGCATTTTGTCTAATGTGTAGAGTGGATTTTTCCATATACACTAAAAACAATCATGCAGTCAGATTATTTAATAAATTTAAACTCTTTTCGAGAGGGGAATAGGGATGAATCATTCCGGTCTGCAAAAAGGATTGAAAGAGCGCCATATGGCTATGATTGCCATCGCTGGGGTCATCGGCGCCGGATTGTTTGTCGGAAGCGGGGCTGTCATCCATTCAACAGGGCCGGGAGCTGTGTTTTCGTATGCCTTAGCGGGTGTCTTAGTCGTTCTCGTTATGCGGATGCTCGGGGAGATGGCCGCGGCTCGCCCGACGAGTGGATCATTTGCCGCCTACGCACATGAAGCCATCGGCCCATGGGCAGGATTTACGGTCGGATGGCTTTACTGGTTTTTCTGGGTGATTGTCGTTGCCATTGAAGCCAATGCGGGAGCAACGATCATCCAATATTGGTTTCCTGACGTGCCGTTATGGCTGCTCAGCCTTGTTCTGACCATTTTGATGACACTTACAAATATTTGGTCAGTAAAATCCTACGGGGAGTTTGAATATTGGTTCGCCTTCATCAAAGTAGCGAGCATCGTTCTTTTTCTCATTATTGGCTTAGCGTTCATTTTCGGCCTTGCCCCGGGCAGCGATCCGGTCGGCTTGAAAAATTTGACCGGCCATGGCGGATTGATGCCGCATGGGATCGGTTCCATCCTTGTCGGCATTGTCATCGTCATTTTCTCGTTCTTCGGGACGGAAATCGTGACGATTGCCGCCGGAGAATCAGCCGAACCGCAAGAAGCCGTGTCGAAGGCCACTAAATCGGTCACATGGCGGATTTTAGTGTTTTACATCGGCTCCATCGCCGTTGTCGTCACATTGCTCCCTTGGAACTCGGCGAGCGTGTTGAAAAGTCCGTTTGTCGCCGTGCTCGAACACGTCGGCGTCCCTGCGGCCGCGCAAATCATGAACTTTATCGTATTGACCGCCGTTTTGTCCTGCCTCAATTCGGGGCTGTACACGACATCGCGCATGCTGTACTCTTTAGCTCAAAAAGGAGAAGCACCGCAACTATTTTTAAAACTAAGTAAAAACGGCGTCCCAGTTCGAGCGGTCATCGCCAGCACGTTGTTCGCCTATATCGCCGTCATCATGAACTATGTCTCTCCGGACAAAGTGTTTCTCTTTCTCGTCAACTCTTCCGGAGCGATCGCACTGCTCGTCTATTTAGCCATTGCCGTCTCGCAGTTGCGCATGCGGCAAAAACTCGAGCGGGAAAACGGCGCCGCCTTAAAAATCAAAATGTGGTTGTTTCCGTACTTGACCTATTTTACGATTCTCGTTTTGCTCGTCATTCTCGCCTCGATGTTGTTCATCCGCTCAATGGTTTCACAGTTGTTGCTGACGTTGCTCATCACTGCCGTCGTCATCGTTTGCTACTTCGTCTTCGCCCGGCGCCGCCTCAATCCAAACTACCAGCCGGCGGCATCCACAACAGCGAAAGATTGATCCCTATCACATGAACGGGCGCCCGTCGACACGGGCGTTCGTTTTGTGTGGAACAGATCTTTTCCGCCCCTCTCGTCCAAATCGCGCCGTCATGTAAAAATGACAACTTTTTAAACTTCCGTCAGCTCCTATTACATTAGCTGCCATTCCGTTGTATACTTGCATTGAGAATAATTTCACAAACTAGGAGGACTAAACATGATCGTCCACGAACTGACGGACATCGAACATCTATTCACTGAACAATTGCAGGAAGGCTACTACGTGATTCGCGAAACATACCAAAACGTACTCGTTGAGCCGGAAGACGGCGACACCATCCGGCAAGTGGACGCCGGAACGGAAGAAGTCGTCACCATCGTATTTGACCCCGGCGACGAGTATTCGCTCATTCGCCTTGACACGTACACCTTCGCCGGCGGCATTCCGTCCTTGGCGGAGCTCAAAGAAACGATTGCTGCGGAGTACGACGTCTTTGTCGACCACAGTTGGGCTGCAGCGTCGTTGTAAAAAGCGCCTGAAACGACGGACACCAAGGACTCGGAACATAGACGCAACGCCTGCTTTATAAAGCGCTTTTCATCAGCCGAATCGGGAAACAGCCCGTCCGCCTAGCGAGCGGGCTGTTTTGATTTCTTTTCGAGCCGAAATGCGCGAAAGCCAATATCAAGCTTCGTGTTCCCGCTTTCACGGACGATTTTTTCTCCTGCGCGGCGAATGCGCTCGCGGCCGATGTCACAAATCGTCCGAAACCCCGCCCGATACGCCGCTGACGTTTCCGCAAGCGGCTCGGGAAGCTGCACCATGAGAAACGACCGCCGACCGCCGTCTTCAGCGTTTTGCTGCATTACCGCATGGGCCGTTGTCGCCGAGCCGGAAAAAAAGTCGAGGATGAGGTCGTCATCTCTCGTAGTCAGCGCCACCATGCGCTGAATGAGCTTCACCGGCTTCGGGTAATCCATCACCGCCAGCCCGCCGAACAGCTCCTTCAGCTCCTTTTTCGCCTCCTGCGAATGGGACACCTCGTCATGCGTCCAAATCGTAAGCGGCGTCACCGTCGACTTCACTTCGCTTAAAAACCGCTTCAGGCGCGGCACCCCGTTTCCGTCTTTGCCAAACCAAATGCGGTTATCCGCCGCCAGCTCGGCGAAGCGCTCCTTCGTCACCCGCCAGCAATACCCGTTCGGCGGGGAAACGACCCGGCCACCCGGGGTCACGATGTCATAAATTTTTTCCGGAATCGGCGGACCGACCGACAAATCTCCTGACGTCCACGGCCCGCGCGGGTCGTTGTCCGGATTGGCATACCGCCCGTCCGCTTCCGGATGGCGCGGCAAGCCGTACCAAGCTAAACGGTCGATATTTTTCGCGTAACAGAGGATGAAGTCATGGTTGCGCGAGGCAAACTTGTTCATGTTCACAGGGGAAAACGCCCGCTGCCAAATGAACGTGGCGATAAAATTCCGCTCGCCAAAAATTTCATCGCACATTTTTTTCAAATTCGCCTGCTCTGTATCATCAATAGAAATAAACATCGCCCCTGTCTCCGCCAACAGCGTTCTCGCCACCCAAAGGCGCGGGTACATCATATTCAGCCAGCCGGCATGGCCGCACGCTTCTTCCTGGATCCCGCTAGAAACAACGGCTTTCCCCTTGCGCCAATTGTCTTTATACGTGAGCACTTTTCCTGTATTGTACGGCGGGTCGATGTAAATCATTTGGATAGCCCCTGCATGCGACGTCCGCAGCAGTTTTAATACTTCTAAATTGTCCCCTTCAATATACCAATTGTTTGTTGTCTCCCACTGCTTGCTCGCTGCCTGATCCGGCCGCAATACTCCGGACGCAGGCGTTTCAGCGAGCCGCCTCGCCTCTGCCTTCCCCGGCCACATGAACTCATATGCTTCCTGCCGTTTGTGACCGCCAAACACCCTCTTCAGCCACTCCCAATCGATGCCCCCATCCACAACCGCTTCCGGAAAGAGCTTTTTGATCACCTCAAGCCTTGCATCCGACACCGATCTTCTCCCGCCGGCATTTGCCATGGCACGCCCCCTCTCTTGTCGCGTATTCCTAGCACAGTGCTTCTTATCGACAAATCTTATTTCCATTATTTCTCCATGGCTCGGCGGTTTCCTTCCTTAAATTTCTTATCAACTATTCACCGTTCGCACATCAATACCCATTCCGTCCAAAAAAATCGCCATGCCCTCCCTCCTCCGGCACAGAAAACAAAACGAGCCAACAAACGGAGAAGGCGGCATGGCGGATGGCGACTGTTTATGCGGTTTTTGAGCAAGAAAATGGGGATTCTCGGATGCATCAAAGAATTTCTCAAGTTGAACAGCGCCTTGATTCATCCTTTTTTCCTGTCAAACTCAGCAGCTTCATAGAGTGTCCATGTTTTCCATCTTCGGACGACTGACCCGGTACATTTGCAGCGCGGCGCCGTCGACCGTAAACGTTTGGGCTTCCCCGTGCCGTAAAGCGTACTGCTCAAGCCCAAGCATAAAGTTGACTCCTTCGCGGTATTCCTCGTTGCTGATCACCTGAAGCGACGGCGACATGAGTTGGCGCGAGAGGAAGAGGATCGCCTTTTTCCGCGCCCGCGTGAGCGAAACGTTGAGGCGGTTCAAACTGTAGATGAACTCCCCTTCCGTCATGGCCAGTTCCGGATCGGCGACGCCGTAGCTGATAATCACGGCTTCCGCTTCCTGTCCTTGCATTTTATCGACCGTATCGACGAAAAACGGCGGGCGCAGCCCCTCGCGTTCAAGCGCGCGGCGAATGGCGCGGTTTTGCGCCCGATGCGGCGCGATGATAAACAGCCCGCGGCGCCAAAATGCTTGATCGCCGTCTTGTGTGGCGGCATACCGGTTTCCGCCGCCATCAAGGAGCCGCTCCCGAAGCGCTTTTGTGATGCCCGCCACCCAGCGCGCTTCCGTCTCGTTTTCTTGCGTGCCGTGCACGCCGTCGTAAACGAAGACGATAAGCGGATAGTCGGGATCAAGCGCCGCTTCGATCCACTCATCGGCTCGCGGCGCGGGGGCGAGCGCCAACGTTTGCTCGGCAATTTGGCGGGTGAACGCCGTGTACTGAGGGCCGTAGATCCGCTCGGCCGGGTAGCGGCAAAGCGCCTCATTCATGCGGAAATTGTCCGTCAGTTGGCGGGTATACCGCTTCTCCACATCCGCGTCAAACAGCAGGCGGAAAATCGAGTCAAACAGGTGCGGCTCCCCTTCCGCGGCCGCATACGCCCCTTGAATGATTGGCGGCAGCTGGAAATGGTCGCCGACGATAAGCAGCCTGCCTGCTTTTTTGACATGGCGCAACGCCAACAGTGAATCGGCCACGCGGATTTGCGACGCCTCATCCAGAATGACGACGTCAAACTCTTCTAGATAGCCCTTTTCATACGCCCTTTGAATGCCGTACAGCGTGGCGCCAAGCACCCGATGCCCGCCGTTGCCCAGCCATCGGGGAAGGTCACGGTCCGCCACCTCGGCGATTCCTTTGGCGTTTTCCGTCTGAATCTCACCAAGTTTCGCGATATGGACGCTGCGCCGCGGCGCAAGCTCCTGAATTTTGCGCAGAACGTTTTCGATCGCCGCATGGGTGAAACCCGAAACAAGAATGGCAAGCCTTCGCCCCCGTTTTTCATACATTTCCATCAGCAACCGAAGAGCAACGGCAATAAAATGCGTTTTCCCGGTGCCAGGCGGCCCCCAGACGAGCGTCAACGTATGGCGGAGAAAGTGGAGAAACGCCTGACGCTGGCTTTTTGTCAACCCGCTTCGGCGGAGAAGCGCCTTGACTTCCTCTGCATCCCAGTTGGGACGAAACGTTTTCCGATAGCGAATCGGATCGCGAATCAAGTCCAAGATGCGATGATTGTCCTCGTCCAACTGTTGCAACGCCTGCAAGACGCGCTGGGTGGTAAAATCGGCATGCCGGATCGACAGCCAATACTCCTCTCCTTCCACAAGCGGGAACCGATCGAACCATTTGGGCAACTCGAGCTTGAGTTCAGCTGTCTTGCCATCATCTTCGATGGCGCGAATGCGGACAAAATAGACATTGGCCCATTGGGGTGGCTTCCATTCACTGGCGTACTTGTGATCAGGAAACGTCTGTTGCGCCTTTTCCCCTTCCTCATTGCACTCGGTGAGCAGCCAGCTCGCCTTTTGATCGATCGTTTCAAGCGCCTGGCGGTTGTTCAATCGGAACCGATCGCCGCCAAGGTACGTGACATGAAGCGTCACTCCGTTCTCAAGCCGCTCCGAAAGCGGGAGCAGGCGGCTTTGGCGAATATCCAAGTAGTTTAATAGCGCCTCGTAGCGCGTCATAAACGCCAACTTGGACACAAGCGGATCACGGTAATCAGCCGAATGAGGAAACGCAAATTTTTCCGGCCAGATCATAAGCGGTGAAGGATGGACGCTCTCGGCCCACGCACGGATGCCTTGAATGATGCTGTGAGCGGCCCAAAGGCGGCGGCTCAGCTCCTTCTCGACCGCTTGTCGTTTTTCCATGTCCCCTGTTTGCCAGGCATCATGCAGCACATCCAGTTTCATGGCGTTTGTCAAGCGGAACGAAAAGCGCTCGCTCGCCGAGTACAGAAACGGCGAATCATGGTAGGCCGCAATATACCGCGACAAGTCTTCAAGACGGTACGCAACATGCGTCGGCAAGGCGAACAGCTGGCTCACGGCCGTTGTCAGAACAACGACAGGAAGCGGAACGATTTCATCTGGATGATCGCTGGCGCTCGCTAACACGCTGCTATGAAAATACGACAGCAGCCGAACGGCTTTTTCGTTATATTCTGGATCCAACAAAAGCTCTTGAAGCAGCTGCTGCACATTGTCCCATTCATAGTTGTCGGCGACATACGCCTGCACGGACTTTTGCGCCCGCCACTCTCGCGCTCGGTTGTAATCGTGCACCGTCTGAAGCAGGCGGTCCAGCGCATCGGCAAACTTTCGGCCGACCGCGTCGCATTCCTCAAACGAACCGGCGATAACATGATGCATTTCCGACCCTGTTCCAAACACATCTGTTCCACCAACACGGTACAACGATGCCGCCGCGATCTTGCCCGTCAACGGATCGCGTTGCGCGGTGAGAATCAGACGGATGTCTTCCCATATCGGCATATGCGTCACCGCCCGGTCATACGGAACGACTTTTTCCTCCGCAATCGCCTCAAGCTGCGCTTCAAGCCGCCGAAGTTGGCGCGCCAATCCAGCGTTTTGTTTCAGGACGTGTCTCGTTTCTTTACGCCCAAGAAGTTGGCGAAACTCGTCGATCGTCTCAGGCAGTTGCCGCTCGCGAATAAAGCGGGACGCATGGCTCGATAAGTACGGAACGAGGGAAATATGCGACTGTTCCCGCGCTTTGTCTAAACAATAATCGTAAAACGGGCACCATTCGCAACGGTAATCCAAGTACCAAAACAGCTCATCAAGTTGCTTTTCGGCCAGTGCCGGCAGTTCGTCGGTCAAAAACGGTTCAAGAAACGGAAGCAACTGACTGATATCGGCTGCTTGCGGCTGCTCGGTTTTGTACGTCCATATCCCCGCTTCGCGCAAATCCACATTGCCCCTAATGCCGTACTCCTCTAAAACGGAAGACAAAATCAAGGCGTACAACGCCGTTTGCACGCGGTGGGAAATCTTTAACACATCTGATGATTTGATGTCGATGATGCGGAACACAAAGCCGTTTTGCCCCGGAATGCACTCAATCAAATCCGGACGGCACGCCGCAAATCGGATCACTTTCAGATCCAACCCGTACCGTTCGTAAAAGCGCGGCGGCGCGATCAATGTCGGCTGGTATAAATAGCGCTTGCTCGGCCTTTTAAGTTCTTCGATCGTCTCTTCCCCATCCAAATAACAATGAGAAAGCGGCGCACCAAGCCTCCGCTCTCCCATCTTCACCTGGCCGGCCAAATAGGTCGTAATCACTTCCTCTTCCCACTCAACCCCTCGACGCAGCACGCCCTGATGCACCGCGGGCCGCTCAAACAGCTCTTCCGGCACATCGAGCTCGCCGCGTCGTTCTTTCGCCAACGACTGAAAATAAAAATTCCGCTCGCACTCATGATAAAAATAGCTTGCGATTTTGGCAGGAGAAACGTAAAGCATACATCGATCCCTTTCTAAAACGTACTGGCCGATGCCCGCACTGAGATTTGTCAGTTTGTTTATCCATTGTATCATATGTTTGTACACTTTCCTATATACACCATTCTTGCTTGTCTAACAAGAACATATGTGCTATAATGAAGAAAATTAAGATGAAAGAGGGGCCAACATGAGCGAAGAGATCCTCTTGCAACTGTTCGACCGGCTCGGTCACATCGAAAACACGTTGCATCTCCTCGTCGAAAGCCACAAACGGCTGGAAGCGGAACAACAAGAAATGCGAAAAGAGCAGCAGGAAATCCGAAGAGAACAACAAGAAATGCGAAAAGAGCAGCAGGAAATCCGAAGAGAACAGCAAGAAATACGGAAAGAGCAACAGGAAATCCGAAGAGAACAGCAAGAAATACGGAAAGAGCAACAGGAAATCCGAAGAGAACAGCAAGAAATACGGAAAGAGCAACAGGAAATCCGAAGAGAACAGCAAGAAATGCGGAAAGAGCAACAGGAGATCCGAAGAGAACAACAAGAAATGCGGAAAGAACAAGAAGAATTCCGACGCATCCAGCAAGCTCTCCTTGAAGGCCAAAAGCGGTTGGAAGAAGAACAAGCCCATATCAAAGCCGGCCAAAAAGAGCTGTATGACTTGATGTCTGCCCTGCTTCACCGCCAGGATGAAACCGACGCCGCACTCGACGCCCTCGCGATGGACGTGCACAAACTTCACGGTGAAGTTTCTTCCATCCACCAAAGACTCGACTCCTTAGAGAAAAAAGTCGATTCCCATGCCCAATCATTCAATGAACAGCTGAACAACATCAAACTTGACATCACCTTCCTCTCGAACAAAGTCATCGAACACGAACGGGAAATCTACAAAATTAAGAATATCATTTTATGACGATAAAGCAGGCGGGCCGCCTAAGCCCGCCTGTCCTTTTATTTCAATCCTTCTTCCACCTGTTTGATCATTTCCGACACCGACGTCAATCCGCCGCCTGAGAGATACCAATAATTTGGATCCAAGTAGACAATGTGGCCGTTTTGATATGCTTTCGTCTTTTTCACAAGCGCATTTTCAATCGTTTGCTTCGCTGTCGGCTTTCCTTCTACAACGGCGTCGCGGTCAATGACAAACAAGTAATCCGGGTTTTTCTTGGCAATGTACTCAAATGATACGCTTTGTCCATGAGGATTCGTCACTTTCAAATTCGGGTCTGCGGCTGGCACGCCGAGCACATCATGGATGAGCCCAAAGCGCGAACCTTTGCCGTACGCACTCACTTTCCCACCGGTCATCAAAATGATCAGCGCTTTTTTGTCTGCAGCCTTTGTCTTCACTTCTTCGATTTGTTTTTCAATATTGGCCAGTTCCTCATCTACTTCTTTTTCTTTGCCAAACATTTGCCCGATCAGCTTCATATTGTTTGTAAATGAATCCCAATAATGTTGAGTGTCAATCCCTATATACACGGTTGGGCCAATCTCTTTCAACTTGTCATACAAATTTGCTTGACGACCGGAAATAAAAATGACATCCGGCTTGATTTCGCTCAATTTTTCAAAATCCGGCTCCATCAAGCTGCCGACGTTTTGGTAGTCGCTGCTTTTATATTTCTCCAAGTATTTCGGCACGTTCATCTGCGGCAAAGCTGTCACCTTCACCCCTAGTTTATCAAGGGTGTCTAGCACTCCGAAATCAAAGACAACCACTTTCTCTGGATTTTTCTTGACTTTCGCCTCTCCAAGCTGGTGCTTGATCGTCATTTCCTCGGCTTGTTCCGTTTTCTTCTCGTCATTCTTCCCACTTGCTCCGTTGCTTGTATTCTCCTTATTGCCGCAAGCAGCCAGTACGATGAGAAGCAAAGCAACCACTACCATCAGCCAACGCTGTTTCATTGGCTATACCCCCCTTTGGAAATTCAAATTATATGTTGACGGCTTTCGTATTCACTCGACAAGGGGCGCCCTTTCTTGCCGATGTCAACATGAAAGCCGGCTCAACCATTTTTTGCTTAATTGGAATCTTCTTCATATACTTGACTTTGATCGCGTCTCCCCGTCCCATGTTTGAATCCGAGACGGAGCTCTTCACCAAGCATGCCCATAGGCTTCCACAGCCCGCTTTTTCACTAGTCAAGATGGACGCTTTCTCATGGGAAATTGCTAAAAATACACACAGATGCGCCGATTTTCAATCGTCTGCACGCGCACATCCAAATCATAAATGCCGCGAAGCACTTCATCGCTCATGATCGATGAAACATCCCCTTCACAGACGACCGCTCCATCTTTTAACGCGACCATATAATCGGAGTAACAGGAGGCAAAGTTAATATCGTGCATCACCATCACGATCGTTTTGCCAAGCTCATCGACCAGCTTGCGCAACACTTTCATCATTTGCACGGCGTGTTTCATATCCAAATTGTTCAACGGCTCGTCCAAGAAAATATAATCCGTATCTTGCGCCAACACCATCGCGATATAAGCTCTCTGCCGCTGTCCGCCGCTCAACTCGTCCATATAGCGGTCTTGCAATGGCTCCAGCTCCATATAGCGGATCGCCTCACGCACATAGTCGCGATCTTGGAGCGTCAAGCGGCCGCGCGAATACGGAAAGCGACCGAACGACACCAATTCGTGTACCGTCAAGCGAGCCGCAATGTGGTTGGATTGCTTCAAAATGGAAATTTTTTTCGCCAACTCTTCTGTCCGATAACGAGCAATTTCCTTTCCTTCAATCCAGATTTCCCCGCCATCTTTTGGAATTAAGCGGCTCATCATGGACAAAAGCGTGCTTTTCCCCGCCCCGTTCGGGCCAATGAGCGATGTGAGCTTGCGGCGCGGAACAGATAAAGATACACGGTCAATCACGGTCTTCCCGCCGTATCGCTTCAATACTTGTTTCACCTCTACCATGCTTTTCGCTCCTTTAACAAAAGGTATAGAAAATAGACGCCTCCGACCATGTTGACAATGACAGACAACGTCGTCGAAAAGGTGAACACTCGCTCGACTACCAGCTGGCCGCCAACGAGGGCGATGATGCCGAACAGCGCCGCTCCTGCAAGCAAATAACGATGTTCATACGTTTGAAAAAACGCATACGCCACATTGGCGACTATCAATCCGAAAAACATGATGGGACCAACAAGCGCGGTCGAAACCGACACCAACACCGCCACAATCATCAGAAGCCGTTTGACGACCGTTTCATACGCCACGCCTAAATTGATCGCATGATCTTTGCCGAGCGACAGCACGTCCAACTCGTGAAGATGACGGTATGTATACAATGTCGCAGCCGCAATGAGCAGGCCTGCCGGCCAAAGCAAGTCTGTTTTTATATTGTTGATGCTCGCAAACATTCGATCTTGAATGATGGAAAATTCATTTGGGTCAATCAAATATTGCATGAAAGACGTCAAACTTTGGAAAAACGTACCGAGAATCATCCCAACAAGCAAGATGAAATATAAATTTTGCCCTTCACGGTGAAACAAAAACGAATACAATAAAACTGAAAAACCGATCATCGACCCAGCAGACAAGAGAAAGTGCAAGGTGTTGCCCATCATGGTCAACGTAGTCGAACCGAACAAAAACACCACAGCAGTTTGTACAAGCATATAAACGGAATCAAGCCCAATAATGCTTGGAGTTAAAATACGATTATTGGTCATTGTCTGAAATAAGACGGTCGAAACCGCCCCCGCCCAACCGACAAGCACCATCGCGACAATCTTTTCGCTCCGCGAGCGCAACACATAGTCAAAATCCCCTCGCAAGTGTGCAAACAAAAACAGCACGATCAATCCGAGCGCCAATACCACGAGCACAACCACTTTCATCCGATTAGACATACTGCTTCGTTCTCCTTACGAGCAAATATAAAAAGACACCGCTTCCGATTACTCCAACCGTCAAGCCGATCGGAATTTCGTATGGATAAATGGCGACTCGGCCAAATACATCGCAAATTAGCACAAACAAAGCGCCAAATATGGCTGTCAACGGCAATACTTTGCGCAAATGATCCCCATAATACATCGTGACAATGTTCGGAACGATCAGCCCTAAAAACGGCAGCGTCCCAACCGTCAACACCTCAACAGCAGAAACAACAGCGACAATGAGGAGACCGGTGTAGACAATCGAACGGTAGCGAACCCCTAAGTTCGTCGCCATCTCCTCCCCCATGCCGGCGATCGTAAACCGATTGGCGTATACATAAGCGATTGCCATGAGCGGAACGCTCACATACAGCATTTCATAGCGTCCTTGCATCATAACGGAAAAATCGCCGTGCATCCATGCGGACATCGATTGAATCAAATCATATTTATAAGCCAAAAACGTCGTGACAGAACCGACAATATTGCCAAACATCAAGCCGATGAGCGGAATAAAGATCGAATCTTTGTACTTCACACGATCCAAAACCGTCATAAACAGCAGCGTCCCCGCAAACGCAAACACAACGGCAATAGCCGCCTTCACAAGCGGCCCTGCGGCAGCGAATGCAATCATGGACACCAACAGGCCAAGCCGCGCCCAATCCATCGTTCCCGCCGTCGTCGGCGACACAAATCGGTTTTGGCTCAACTGCTGCATGATCAAGCCGCAAATGCTCACGCTTGACCCGGCGATCAGAATGCTGATGAGCCTCGGCAAGCGACTGATCAAAAACACTTCCCACGCCTCACGGTCGCCGGCAAACAGCTCGCGAGGCGATAAATCATGCACCCCGACAAACAATGATGCCGCAGCCAAAACAACAAGAAGCACCATCCATTTTTTCATGTTTTCTCATCCTGTCTCCCGTTCTATCCCATCATACAAGTCGAATGACGATGCCATGTCCAGACTCAATTGCTTTACAGGCGCAATTATGATATTGATTATCTTTCCCAATTAAAAAGATAAATTCTGCTTGTGTTGAGAAGCAACCAGCACCGCCAAGATAGCTGGCATCTCCTCAATCGCTGTTCTTTTCAAGTCAAGCCATTCTGTCCGCATGCGGCCACCACATCTCACTCCATTCTTTTGAAAACCATGTTCCCGCCCAAACCTCTAAAAAGAGAAGGATTATCATTTTCACATACCATATTTTAATTGATAAAAATTATCATTGTCAATATTTTTCATCATTTTTTTGTAAGCAAACCGTTTGCTCGCCGACAATCGCCTTCACCAATGGCTTGACGCTAAAAAAAAAGCGCCCTGCCTAAACGGCAGCGCACTTTGCTCCATTTCTTATCCTTTGACCAACACCGTTTTAATCGCCGTGAAAAACTCGATGGCTGCCCGCCCTTGCTCACGCGAGTGGGAGCTCGACTGCTTCATCCCGCCAAACGGCGCTTGCAGTTCGACTCCTGCGCTTTCTTCATTAATCCGGACGAGCCCGGCCTCGATGTCTTGGATGAACGCGAGCATCTTGCCGATATTTTGCGTGAAAATCGAGGCGCTCAATCCAAACGGTGTGTCATTGGCGAGAGAAAGCGCTTCTTCCAGCGAATCCACTTTGATTAACGCCAACACCGGCCCGAAAATTTCCTCGCGAGCGATCGTCATGTCGGGCGACACGTTTTCAAAGATGGTCGGCTGCACATAAAACCCTTTTGCCCGCTCCCCATCCGTCAAACGTTGGCCTCCGTAAACGAGCGTCGCCCCTTCTTCGATTCCTTTTTGGATATAAGAAAGGACCGTCTCGAGCTGCTTTTGGCTGGCGCACGGCCCCATCCAAACGCCGTCCTCGAGTCCATTGCCGATGTTCAGCTGCTTCACTTTTGCCAACAATTTTTCCTTAAATTGATCATAGACGGCGCGCTGGACGAACACGCGGCTTGTCGCCGTGCATTTTTGCCCGGTGGAGCGCAGCCCGCCGCTGATCGTTGCTTCGACGGCGCGGTCCAAGTCAGCGTCCTCGAGCACGATCACCGGATTCTTTCCGCCCATTTCCAGCTGGTATTTCGCCCCTCGGGCCACCGCTTTTTGGGCGATCGTTTTGCCGACTTCATTGGAGCCGGTGAAGGTGATGCCGTGAATGTGAGGGTGTTCGGCGATCGCATTGCCGATGACCGATCCTTTGCCCGTCACCAAATTCACAACGCCGGCCGGCAGCCCCGCTTGATCAAAGCACTCCACGATTTTCGCGGCGGTGACAGCTGTTTCTTGCGCCGGCTTAAACACAACGGTGTTTCCATAGACGATGGCGGGTGCGATTTTCCAAATCGGAATCGCGACTGGAAAGTTCCACGGCGTGATGACCCCAACCACGCCAAGAGGCACGCGCGTCGTAAACATCAACGCTTCGCTGTCCATGGATGGAATGACCTCGCCGATGGACCGCATCCCCTCCCCAGCATAGTAGCGCAAAATATTGACTCCCCGCTGCACTTCCCCTTTTGCTTCCGGGAGCGTTTTTCCCATTTCTCTTGTCATCGTTTCGGCGATCTCGTCAAGCCGTTTCTCAAGAACGTCAGCCGCGCGGAACAAATACTCTCCGCGTTTCGGGCCGGACAGCTTCCGCCATGCCGCCTGCGCCCTTCGCGCCGCCTCAACCGCAACGTTCACATCCTCGACTCCGGACTCTTGAACGTAGCCGACGATATCATCGATGTTGGCTGGGTTAAGGCTGGCTTCGATTTTTCCAGTGGAGGAATGAATCCATTCGCCATTGATGTAATTCAAGTATGTTTGTTTTTCTGTTCCCATCTTCATAATATCTTCTCCCCCTTTCCATTCACGTGATCGCTGCATACGATCTTGGAAAAAATGTTTGCCCCTGGTCATGATCTGAAAAATACAAGTTCATAACACTACTATAATATAGTTGAAATATTTTGTGAATTATATAAGTTGCAACTTTTTTACATAGCATTGTTCGCTCTTTTTGTCACCGTGCCAGCTTTTCAAGTGATAAAGATAGGACATGGAGATCGGAAATCCTTTATTACAACCTAATATAGATTGAATGCGGCTACAATGAACAAAACACCGAAGCCATTGCATGAAAGCAACAAAAAACCAACCTCCCCTAAACAAGGAGAGGCTGGTTTCCATTTCACCCTGACCACTTTAATCATGGAAATTCGTCCCATCCGTCACTTCTTTGACGATGCCGGCGCGGATGACGAAGTCGCCGAAATGTTCACCGTCAAGACGCTCTTTCGCATAGCGGGATAGGAGGACGCGCAGTTCGCGCAAAATTTCTTCTTCGCCGATGTTTTCGCGGTACAGTTTGCCAAGGCGCGTGCCGTTGAACGCAGCGCCGAGGTACATGTTGTATTTTCCGACCGCTTTGCCGACGAAGGCGATTTCTGCGAGCACGTGGCGGGCGCAGCCGTTCGGACAGCCCGTCATGCGGATCGTGATTTCTTCGTCGCGCAAACCGTTTTCGTCGATAATCTCCTCGATTTTATCAAGCAGCTTCGGCAAGTAGCGCTCCGCTTCCGCCATCGCCAAGCCGCACGTCGGCAAGGCGACACAGGCGAGCGCGTTGCGGCGCAAGGCGGTGTACCGGCGGCCATCGGTCAAGCCGTATTCGGCGATGAGCGCCTCGATTTCCGGCTTTTTCTCGCTCGTGACGTTAGCGATGACCAAGTTTTGGTTTGGCGTCAGCCGGAAATCTCCCGTATGGACTTTCGCGATTTCGCGCAGGCCGGTCATCAGCTTGTAATCGTCGTAGTCTTTGACGCGGCCGCCTTCGACAAAGAGCGTGAAATGCCATGTCCCATTGACGCCTTCGACCCAGCCGTAGCGGTCGCCGCTATGCTCGAAATGGTACGGGCGCGCTTCGCCGAGCCTCCAGCCGAGGCGGCGCTCAATTTCTTCTTTCACCGTTTCAAGGCCAAGGCGGTCGATCGTGTATTTAAAGCGGGCGTGTTTGCGCGATGAGCGGTTGCCGTAGTCGCGCTGAACGGTCATAATTTTCTCCGCCACTTCCACGACTTGATCCGGCCGGCAGAAGCCGATCACCTTGGCAAGCTGCGGATACGTCGTTTTGTCCCCATGGGTCATCCCCATGCCGCCACCGATGGCGACATTAAACCCGGCGAGCTTGCCGTCTTCGACAATGGCGATGAACCCGATGTCTTGCGAGAACACATCGACGTCGTTGGACGGCGGAACGGCGATGCCGATTTTAAACTTCCGCGGCAAATACGTCGGACCGTAAATCGGTTCTTCTTCACCGTCGACCGGCGGCGTGCCCGCCACTTTTTCGTCATCCAACCAAATTTCATAATACGCCCTCGTCCGCGGCAACAAATGGTCGCTGATCAGCTTCGCCCATTCATACACTTCCGCATGCACTTCCGACTGGTACGGATTCGGGTTGCACATGACGTTTCGGTTGACGTCGCCACACGCCGCAAGCGTCGTCATCAGCGCGTTGTTAATGGCTTGCATCGTTTTTTTCATGTTCCATTTTAAGACGCCGTGCAATTGGAACGCTTGGCGCGTCGTCAGTTTCAACGTGCCGTTGGCGTATTTGCGGGCGAGTTCATCCATGACAAGCCACTGTTCGGGCGTCGCCACCCCGCCCGGCGTGCGCACGCGGATCATAAATTGATAGGCCGGTTCAAGCTTTTGTTTTTGCCGTTCGGTGCGCACGTCGCGGTCGTCTTGCAAGTAGCTGCCATGGAACTTCATCAGCCGGTTGTCATCATCTGGGATGCCCGCGCTGAGCGGATCTTCCATCGTTTCGGCGAGCGTGCCGCGCAAGTAACGGCTTTCCTGTTTAATGCGCTCAACATCGCTTGGCGGTCCGTCTGGCGCGGTTAAGATGACTTTCGCCATTTCCGATCCCACTCCTTTGGATGATTAGTAGACGTCGCGTTGATACCGTTTTTGCTTTTGCATCTCGGTGACATACGCTTCCGCCTGTTCGCGGCTCATGCCGCCTTCTTTTTCGATAATCTCGATCAACGTCTGATGAACGTCGCGCGCCATGTGTTGCTTGTCGCCGCAAACGTAGACGACAGCGCCTTCCTCAAGCCAACCGAACAGCTCTTTGCTTCGCTCGAGCATCCGGTGTTGGACGTATATTTTTCGTTCTGTATCGCGCGAGAAGGCGACGTCCATTTTAGTCAGCACACCGCTTTTCAGCCAAGCGAGCCATTCGGTTTGATACAGGAAGTCGGTCATAAAGTGTTGGTCCCCGAAAAAGAGCCACGATTTTCCTTTCGCCCCGATGGCCTCGCGCTCTTGCATAAAGGCGCGGAACGGCGCCACTCCGGTGCCTGGACCGATCATAATGATCGGCGTGTCGGGATCCTTCGGCAACTTAAAGTTCGGGTTCGGCTGCACAAAGACCGGCAACGTATCGCCGATTTGGACGCGTTCGGCGCAGAACGTCGAGCACACCCCTTTGCGCAGGCGGCCGTGCGACTCATAACGGACCGCACCGATCGTCAAGTGCACTTCATCTGGATAGGCCGCTAAGCTGCTCGCGATCGAGTACAGGCGCGGCGGCATTTTCCGCAAGATGGAGATGAGTTGCTGCAAAGTGGCGTCCCATGGGCCGAAATCGCGGAGCGCATCCAACAAATCACGGCCTTTGGCGTATTCTTTCAATTTGGCTTCATTGCCGGGCGCCACAAGCGCTTGAAGCTCGCTGTTTTTCGACAGCGGCGCAAGCTTTTGCAACAGCGCTTTCGTCAGCACCGTAATTTCAAAATGTGAGGTGAGCGCTTCACGCAGCGACCGCACTTCCCCATCTTTGTCGATCGTCACCGTTTCTTCCGGATTCCATTTCATTTCTTGAATGATCCGCTCAACCAGCTCGGGATCATTTTTCGGGAAAATGCCAAGCGCATCGCCCGGTTCGTACTTCAACCCCGATCCCTCGAGCGACAATTCCAAATGGCGCGTTTCCTTGTTCGATCCGCGGCCGTTTAAGTTGATGTTTTCAAGCACCTCGGCCGGGAACGGGTTTTTCCGCGAATAGACGACAGCTGGTTCCATTTTTGGCGCCGTGGCCGCAACGGACAAAAGCGGCGTGGCCCCAACATGGGCATTCGCTTCTTTGTTTAACTCGCCAAGCACGCCATCAAGCCATTTCGCCGCCGCTTCTTCATAGTCGACATCGCAATCGACGCGCGGATAAAACCGTGTTCCGCCCAGCTCCTCAAGACGTTTGTCGAAATCTTTCCCCGTCTGGCAAAAATGTTCATACGACGTATCGCCGAGCGCCAAGACAGAGAAACGAAGATGGTTGAGCTTTGGCGCCCGTTTGCTGTGGAGAAATTCGTAAAACGATACCGCATTGTCCGGCGGATCGCCTTCCCCATGCGTGCTCACGACAATGAGCAGCGTCTCCACTTTCTTTAATTCGTTCGGCTTAAAATCAAGCATGGACAACACTTTCGCTTCAAACCCACGCTCTTTGAGCGCTTTGCCGGCTTTCTCAGCCAACTTTTGTGCATTGCCGGTTTGCGAGCCGTACAATACCGTCACTTCTTTCGAAACCGGTTTGCTGCTCCCAGCAAACAGCGCCGGCGCTTCGGCATCCAAAACGGCGACCGCCGCCTCGGCAGCAGCCAAATACCCGCTCAGCCAAAGCTTTTGCGACGGCGTCAACGTCGGCAACAAACGATTCAAAAGCTCAATCTGCTCCTGGGTAAACGGACTGTTAGTTACTTGCAGCTGCAACGATGCCCACCCCTCGACTATAAAATGAAATAGAACGGTGGCGCGACCTTTGCCCATTCGGCGCTGCCGCCCAATATCCATTTATTCCTATAAAACAAGTATACTTTAAAGGCGATATTATATTTACACTTTACCGCAAAACAAAACATTAGTAAAATAAATATAAATTATTGAAACTATTAATTTTTATAATAGATACTCTCTGCAACAACGATCGAGCGATGGGCAGGAGGAACGAAGATGTACTATGACGAACTGAAAACATTTATTACATTGGCGGAAGTGAAAAATTTCACAAAAACAGCGGAAATTCTCCATTTGTCGCAGCCAAGCGTCAGCTTGCACATCAAAAATTTAGAAAAAGAGTTTCAAACGAAACTGTTCATCCGCTCCCCGAAGCGGCTGCGCATGACGCCGACCGGCGAGCTCCTATACGACCGCGCCAAACAAATGGTGGCGCTTTATGAACAAACGAAACAAGACATTTTGGAACACCATCATTCCGTCAAAGGAAAATTGAAAATCGGGGCAAGCTTTACAATTGGAGAGTATATTTTGCCGCCGCTTTTGCCCGATTTCCAAAAACGTTACCCAGAGTTGGAGCTTGAGGTCATGATCGGCAACACAAAAGAAATTGTCGAACTCGTCAAATCATATCAAGTCGACATCGGCTTGATCGAAGGGCAAACGAACGAAAAAGAACTGTCCGTTCATCCGTTCATGCAAGACGAGCTTGTCATCGTCGCCTCCAACCGCCACGAACTGGCGCAAAAAGAGGAGGTCACGATCGCCAAGCTGCAAAACGAAGCATGGGTGGCGCGCGAAGTCGGGTCGGGAACAAGGGAATATTTCAACCATTTCATCCGCTCGAACGGGCTGAAAGTCAAATCGCTCATGATCATCAGCAGCAACCAAGGCATTAAAGAAACGTTGATCAACGGCAACGCCCTGTCCTTGCTGTCGCGCAGCGTCGTCGCCCGCGACATCGAGCACGGCCACCTGTCCATTGTTCACCTGAACCATCCACCGTTTTACCGAATGTTTTCCTATATCTATGCACCGATTATGGAAAACAAACAAAACGTCCGCATTTTCCTTGAAGCCTTGCAAACCAACTGGACTGGCGTCAGCCAATAACAGAAGGGCGTGGTCATGGATGACCCGCCCTCACACTTCCATCTCCCCATGGCGGATGTGCGGCATTTCAATTTGAATCGTCGCATGGCGAATGTGAAAGCGCGTTTCGACCAAATCAATCGCCCGCTGCAAAACCGCCTGTCCATCGCATCCTTCCTCAATGAGCAAATGGCAGCTTAACGAATCAAGCCCCGAGGTGATCGTCCAAATATGCAAATCGTGGACATCGATCACCCCATCAATGCCCGAGAGCGCCGCCTTCACTTCCGCATGGTCAATCGCCGCCGGCGTTCCTTCCATTAAAATATGCACTGTCTGCTTGACTACGGCAAATGCTCCTTTTAGAATCAAAACCGCCACCGCGATGGAAATGAGCGGATCGGCCGCGTACCAATCGAACAGCCAGATGACAAGCCCTGCCGCCATCGCCCCGACCGAGCCTAACGCATCGCCGAGCACGTGCAAATACGCACTGCGGACATTGACGTTCTCTTTGACATCCCCTTTGCGCATTAACACCCAAGCGCTCACAAGATTTGCCAACAACCCAACGGCGGCCACCGCCATCATCGGCCCGCTCGCGACAGCAGGTGGATTCACAAACCTCCCGACCGCTTCCCAAATAATCCAAGCGGCAATCACCACCAACGTGACCCCGTTTACGAGCGCCGCTAAAATCTCGAACCGGTAAAATCCATACGTTCTCTTCGGCGACGCGGGCTTCGCCGCCAGCCACACCGCCGCCAGGCTTAACAGAAGCGAAATGGCATCACTCAGCATATGCCCTGAATCCGAAAGAAGAGCAAGGCTGTTCGTCACAAGCCCGCCGACAAACTCGAGCACCATGATCCCGATCGTTACACCGAGGGCGATCACCAGCCCTTTTTGATTTCCTTCTCTGCCGTGATGATGCCCGTGATGGTGATCACAATGGCCGCGCGCGTGATGATGCATCCATCTTCTCTCCTTACTTATTGGTGTTGTGCGTGATCAATCGCCTGCTTTAGCAACGAAATGACATGTTCGTCATCACATGAGTAAACCAACATCTTCCCCTCACGGCGATATTTCACAAGCCGCAACGTCCGAAGCAGCGCCAACTGATGGGAAACCGCTGATTGCGACATGCCGAGCACTTCCGCAATATGGCCGACATGGCATTCTTCCTGCGACAACAAATACAACATCTTCATCCGAGTCGGATCCGCTAGGGCTTTAAAGATCCGTGACACTTCCTCAATCACACTTTCATCTAAAAACGAATGATCCTCTGCGTTCATGGCTGTTCCCTCACATTTTAATATATGAGCATTTGTTCATATATGTGAATCATAAACCGCTTTTTTTCTTCTGTCAATCCTATTTCAAGCTGCAAAACCCAATCAGCATCAACAGCCGATGCACTGACACCTCCACAACGGCAGCCAGCAAAGCAAAAAAAAGCAGGGGCCGATAGACCCGCTGCTTTCCCATTACGATTTCAGCCGCACCGCCGTCCCAGTCGCAATGCACATCATCATGCCGTCGCGCAGCGTTTCAAAATCGAGATCCACCCCGATGACGGCGTTGGCGCCAAGGCTTCTCGCCTTATTGACCATCTCCTTGATCGCCATCTCCCGCCCTTCGGCCAGCTTGCTTTCATACGTTCCGCTCCGCCCGCCGATGATGTCGGTGATGCTGGCGAGAAAATCGCGGACGACATTCGCGCCCAAAATGACCTCTCCCGCTACGATGCCCAAATACTCTTCAATTTCTTTTCCCTCAATGGTATTGGTGGTCGTGACAATCACAGCTATGTCCCCCTCGTGGCTCATAATAGATGGAAGCACCTCATTCCATTATACTACATTGCCTCTATGACGTCGCCGGTCCACTTCCCCCTCTTAGCTAACGCTTGAAGGTTGCAACGCCATCGCACCTGGGGGTCAGTACGAACAAACATTCAGCGCCACGATTACGGCGTCAACTCCATTCGAAACAGCCATGGCAGACGCCGCCCTCAAACCTCGCGCAGGGAACCAGAGGAAATCGCCAACATCGCCCTGTTTTTAGCTTCCGACGATGCCAGTTTTCTAAACGGCGCTGTGATCGTCGCCGATGCCGGATGGACGGCGTATTGACGCGCCGCCCCCTTCCGCTTTTCCGGTTAGGGGAGAGAGGCATCTTTTGAAGACGAAATCGAAAAGAAAAAACCGCCCCAACACGTTTCGTTCCCTGTCGAGACCGGCTTTTTCCTTTTGTCAGCCGCGAACCATTTGGTACACATGCATTACCAAAGCAACGACCGCCGCCACTCCAACAAACGACACCAAATACAAAATCGGCGACCCCGTGTGGCCAAACACCACTTCATTTTGCAGCATGGCCGCTTTCTCCCAAGCATTCTCCACATCGGGCTTGTAAAGCTTCGTTTTCCAATACCCTATGCCGATGGTGGATGCCAAATACACGACATGAACGATGATCGAAATGAGGAAAGCATAAATAACGGTTTTCATGAACATCCCCTTCTCACCTGTCGGAAATATGGACGGTCCTCCATTGGAAGCGTCGGCGCAAATGTCCATCCATTGCATCCGCATTCCGATACGATCTTCTATCATTTTATCATACAAGTTGCGCAAAACCATCCCCTGCATATTTCCGAATCGTTCCTTTTGATCAAACGTTCAATCCCCCAAAAGAGGGGATATTCACAGACGCTTGATTGAAGTAAGCTTAACTGTAGCATCGCTTTTCTCCATCCCATCAAGCACATGATGGGTGTGAAACGCCAACAAAAAAATGAATGAACATTCATTCTGTTGTGGTATAATGGTAACAACATCCTCACACCAATAAGGAGGCACGTTCGCCATGCTGATCGATAAAGTGATCAAAAAACGGTTTGAAACAGAAGTGGTTCAAAACGTGCATATCGCCAAAGGAACGGCGATGTTTCAAGGCGTCCGCCTCACCGTCCGCTGCTTTGTCATCGATGGGGTGCTGATTGACACCGGCGCAAAATCGATGGAAAACGAATTTACTTCGTTTTTCCAACAACAAGACATCGACCAAGTCGTCATCACTCATTTTCACGAAGACCATACCGGCTGCGCAGCGTTTTTGCAGCGAAAGATGGGCCTGCCCATCTATATGAACGAACTGATGATCCATTATTGCCAGCAAAAGGCGGACTATCCGCTCTATCGAAAAGTGTTTTGGGGCAAGCGCGATCCATTCACCGCCAAGCCCATCGGCGCGACGTTTTCCTCGCGAAGCGCAACGTGGGACGTCATCCCGACGCCAGGCCATTCAATCGACCATGTGGCGTTTTTGAACCGCGAAACCGGCCAGCTGTTCAGCGGCGACTTGTACTGCCAAGAGAAAACGAAAGTCATCTTGCGCGAAGAAAACATCCCGGCGATCATCACTTCCTTGCAACACGTGTTGACGTACGATTTCGGCGACGTCTTCTGCGCCCATGCGGGCTATCTCCCGAACGGGCGCGAAGCCTTGCAGCGGAAGCTTGACTATTTGCTTGAACTGCAAGGGACGATCATCGATTTATACGAAAAAGGAACACCGCCCAAACAAATCCAGGCCCTTTTGTTTCCGAAAAAATACCCGATCGTCTTTTTCTCGGGTGGAGAATGGGACTCGCTCCATATCATCCGGTCGGTCATTCAGGAATATGAGACGAAACAAGCGAGCTGAGGCGGGGCTGCCCGAGATGGCCATGATTGTGTTGTGGGGCAGCCTTTTTACGCGCGCCGCTGCTGCTTTCTTTTCTGCCGCCGTCTCCCCCAACTCTCGTTGTCTTCCATTTCACACTTTTCCCTTGCCATGGACAGTTACACCTTTTTGGCGCTGGACGGCCCATTGGCCGTTCAGGCAGGCGTCTGCTGTTCCCCATTGACGCTGCGTATGTTATGCTAATAGAGAAAAACGCAGAAAAGGTGTCAGGGAATGAAGTCATACATCGTCATTGGAGCTGGCATTTTAGGGGCCTCTACCGCCTATCATTTGGCTAAAGAAGGGGCAAGCGTGATGATCATCGACCGCGGCGACAAAGGCCAAGCGACCGATGCGGCGGCGGGGATCGTGTGCCCTTGGCTGTCGCAGCGCCGCAACCAAAAATGGTATCGGTTAGCGAAAGGCGGGGCGAAATTTTATCCTTCCCTCATTGAAGAGCTGGAATCATACGGGGAAACGGAGACCGGTTACGCACGCGTCGGGGCTCTATGGCTGCACACGGATGAACAGAAACTGGAACAAATGGAGGAGCGCGCTCTCAAACGGCGCGAAGACGCGCCGGAAATGGGAGAGATCGTGCGGCTTCATCCCCAAGAGGCGAAGGAGCTGTTTCCGCCGCTTGTCGGCGAGCATCATGCCCTTTATGTGAGCGGCGCCGCCCGAGTGAACGGTCGGGCGGTGCGAGACGCCCTCATGAACGCTTCCCAAAAGCGCGGCGCCACCTACATCCGCGGAAACGCCCGACTCCTGTTTGAAGGCTCCCGCATCATCGGCGTGGAAGCCGACGGAGCGAAATACGCTGCCGAAGCGGTCATCGTCACGGCCGGCGCCTGGGCCGGCGAGTTGCTGGAGCCGCTCGGGATCAAACTGCTCGTCACCCCACAAAAAGGGCAGCTCATTCACTTGGAGCATCTGGAATGCGACACATCCCATTGGCCAGTCGTCATGCCGCCGAACAATCAGTATATGCTCGCCTTCCCGGGAAGCAGAATTGTGATCGGAACCACACACGAAGATGAAGCGGGCATGGACATTCGCCCCACCGCCGGGGGAATGCACGAATTGTTGGACAAAGCGCTTGCCGTTGCGCCGGGGCTCTCCACCTGGACATATATCGAGACGCGAGTCGGATTCCGCCCGCGCACGCCTGGGTTTCTCCCGATCTTCGGACCGCTTCCGGGCTTTTCTGGGGTGTATATCGCCAATGGGCTCGGCTCCTCAGGTCTCACCATCGGCCCGTATTTAGGAAAGGAGTTGGCGAAACTCGTCATCGGCCTGCCGACGGAACTCGACCCAAGCGATTATGACGCAGCAAGCGCCGTCGCACCGATCGTTCAATGAGGGGATCAGAAAAAGCAATAACGGATCTTCCACGATATAGACAACAGCCAACGCAGCGACTGATATCCCTTTCTCACCGTCAGGGCAAAGCTGATCGTGTTTTGTCAGCTTTGTCCTTCATATTTTTTCAACTGCTCCGTCAGCATTTGAAACCATTCCATATCTTTGCGGTCAAGCGCTTGATCGATTTGCATCTTCAAAATCGACACTTCATGGCGTTTCAACGCTTCATCGAGCACTTGCTCGGCCGCTTTCGCCATTTTCTCATGGCGCTCATGCCGCCGGACGTTTTCAAACGCTTGGTGATCAATGAGCCGAAGGTACGAAAAATTCCTTGCCTTTCCTGGAAAATGAAGCGTCAAATAGAGCGGTTCATTTGGATGCAGCGCCAAATCGCCCATAATGGCGGCCAAACTCGTGCTTTTTTGACCGCGTCGATAAAACACAAGCCCCTCTTCTTCCGCCATCGCGGTTGAGATGATGAGCCACCGCGCTTGCTTTTGCTCGGTTTCTGTAAAATGGACGTTCTCAAGCAAATGGGGGTGCTGAAGCAAATACTTAAGCACAAATCGGGCATCCGGATGCTTTAAGCGATGATTGTGCAAAAACGATGTTAAAAAATTGCGTTTTTCTAAGGCTGACACCCACCTCATCGCACTGTCCCCTCCTCCCTATTTCCAAACTCTCCTTAACCGAGCTAACTCTTGTATATATCCCCAAAATGACACTGGAGACATGATCATTTGGTAAAACAAGACAAAGACGACAAAACCAATTCTATTTCTTCTGATCTTGAGATCCAATTTTCGGAACACTGATCTTTGATATCGGTATAGAACCCAATACGCGATCAACGTCAGCGGTACAACCAACAACGTCATCGGGCCAACAATGTAATAATAACCGAAGAAGGCCAAAATTAATCCCGGTAACCAACATAAAGTATAGATGGTGTCTAAATAAGGGAGTAACAAATTCACCATCGTGAGGTATTTCACAAACAATTGTGGTTGCTGCCACGGTTTTACAACTTTCAACGCCTCGATCATTCCCCTTGCCCACCGAGATCGTTGTCTGCAAAAATGTACCCAAGAAACCGGAACATCCGTAAACGCCACCGCATGAGGTTCAAAGTAAATTCTCCATCCTTTTTCTAGGAGGCTGGTGATTTAGTACAAAATGCTGCTAGTTCCAGCTATTTCTCAATTAGAAAAACCTTACGAAATCAGCCTTCTTTTTTGGCGAAATGCCGCTGATTTGCTCGTGACAACCGTTTTTCACCGGCCTTCTAGCAAACGCCAAGAAAGGACAATATCCTCTCCAATGGCATCAGGCCAACCGCCAACTTCTCTAATTGCCTCCGTCTTATATAAGCTATATGCCCCTTGGGCCACCAAAGTTCCTTGGTATAATCCTTGCATTCGCTTAATCGAAGCAATACCAAGAAAATAATCCCATTCTTGAATTCTAGCAAGAAGGTTCTCCCGACTGTTTCTCACTAAAACAGCACCAGCTACAGCACAAACATTCACTGGAGCCGACTCTATCCTAGCAATCAAATATCTTACTGCTGATCGATGAAGCAATGTATCGGCATCTAACGTTATCATCAAATCGGTACTAACATGCTGGAGGCCTTTATTTAACGCGTGGAATTTTCCCGGTTTCTCCTCTTTCAAAATGGTAACATCCAGTCCCAATCTCATTGCCGCACGGCGCGCTTTCTCTACTGTTTGATCTGTTGAGCCATTATCAACCAATAACACACGTATTTCCCCATTGTAATCTTGCTTAGCAATATACTTTAATGTGTTTTCAATTTTATCAGCTTCATTTCTGGCTGCGATCAATATCGTTACCGCTTTGTCTGGATATTCAGTTTTCAACGGAGGCTGGCGATCAAGCAATAAACTAACAACCAAAAAAGCGGTCAAATATCCGGGGATATAGGCTAAACCTGCTATAATCACTACAGAGAGCGGAAAACTTACCAAATGAGCCAAATCAAAAATCCATGGTATGGAGACATAAACGCTAAAGCACAGCCACAAAAATGCAACGATATGGCCTATTATAAATTTGTATTTAACGGGTATATAGGCTTTGGTCCTTGGTTTTATTTCAGGAGAAGACTGATTGAAAGACAAATTGGTATTCACATGAACACCCCCCTCCCAAAATGATAATCTTTTTGGAAATATCATGAATCCAAGCCTTACAACCCCTCAGATCAGAACATAGAAAACAAAGTTGCTATCATGGAATTAACTCCTTTTGCCTATCCAACTCAAAAGTGTATGAGACAATTATATGATAACCGCTCATAAAAAAGCAATTGAGTCATTAACGTTTCCCAAATTTTTCAAGAGGAAATGTACAGTGAAGATCATTTCGTCTGTGGATATAAACTTGGAGACACAAGACAGCAAATAAAAACAGCTGCCCTTCGTCTTCAGGCAGCTGTTTCTCACAGACGGCCAAGCTATCCCCAGCAGGCCGCAATTGGCATGGGCCTACGCAAGCTGCAGCGCAAAGTGGCCGTTTAACCCGAGCGCTTCGGCTGTGGATGCTTGCACTTGCCGCAAAAGCGATTCGTTTTTCATCAATGATTCACCGTAGGACGGAATCATTTCTTTCACTTTCGGCCCCCATTCTTTCATCCGTTCCGGGAAGCATTTCTCAATCACTTCCAACATCACATGAACCGCCGTCGATGCGCCTGGCGAAGCGCCGAGCAACGCCGCGATCGAGCCATCGGCCGCATGAACGACCTCCGTGCCGAATTGCAATGTTCCTTTGCCGCCAGATTCCGTGTCTTTGATCACTTGCACGCGCTGACCAGCGACGACGATGTCCCATTCGTCGCTTTTCGCCGTCGGGACGAATTCACGCAGCTCTTGCATGCGCTGTTCTTTGGACAACAGCACTTGCTGGATCAAATAGTTGGTCAAGGCCATATTTTTCACGCCCGCCGCCAAGATCGTCAATACGTTATGCGGCTTGATTGAAGTGAACAGGTCGAGCATCGATCCGTTTTTCAAAAATTTCGGCGAAAAACCCGCAAACGGCCCAAACAGCAACATTTTTTGATTGTCGATGAACCGCGTGTCCAAGTGCGGCACCGACATTGGCGGCGCGCCGACTTTCGCTTTGCCGTACACTTTCGCGTGGTGCTTTTCCACAACCTCCGGATTGTTGCACACCATAAACAACCCGCTCACCGGGAAGCCGCCAATCCCCTTTCCTTCGGGAATGCCGGATTTTTGCAACAAATGGAGGCTGCCTCCCCCGGCGCCGATGAAGACGAATTTGGCCGCATGGCGCTCAACGGCGCCCGTGTCCAAATTCCGCACCTTCAACTCCCATAAGCCATCGCTTGTCCGTTGGATATCCTCGACATGATGGCGGTAGTGAATGTTGACATTTTTCCGTTTCAAATGTTCAAACAGTTGACGCGTCAACGCCCCGAAGTTCACGTCCGTTCCCGATTCGATCCGCGTCGCCGCAATCGGTTCGGTCAAAACCCGATCTTCCATCATGAGCGGCACCCATTCGGCCAACTTTTTCGGGTCATCGGAAAATTCCATCCCTTTAAACAGCGGATTGGCCGCCATCGTTTCATGCCGCTTTTTCAAAAACGCCACATTGTCTTCCCCTTGCACGAAGCTCATATGCGGCAATGGACGGATGAAATCTTTTGGGTCCGCAAGCACGCCGCTGTTCACTAAATAAGCCCAAAACTGCAAGGAGACGTAAAACTGTTCATTGATTTTGATCGCTTTGCTGATGTCGATCGACCCATCGGACTTCTCAACGGTATAGTTCAGCTCGCAAAGCGCCGCATGCCCGGTTCCAGCGTTGTTCCACTCGTTGGAGCTTTCCGCTCCTGCCTCTTCCAGTCTTTCAAAGACGACAATGTCCCACTCTGGCGCCAATTCCTTCAAGAGCGTCCCCAACGTCGCGCTCATAATGCCAGCGCCGATTAAAATGACATCCGTTTTTCCTTGTTTGTTGCCCATGTTTACCATCCCTATCCATGAATAGTTGTAAAAGAGCATCGAGCGATCGCTCGAAATGATTCCACCGATACCCCTTTTGTTTTTGAGGGCGATTACAAAATTTATTATAACACAATTGATTAATAGTATGTCACTATTATCGATTTTAACAAAAATATATTAATATAATTCAATGCACCGTTGCATATTCATGACATCAACACGACCATCCGCAATCGCCCTTCACAATAATTTTACAAAATCGTTGAATATTTCGCCACCATCTCGAGAAAAAACGCAGAGATTTTTCAAGAAGACTGATGAAAAACAAACGAAATCATTTCATAGCAGCAAAAAAGACGGCTCCATGCCGCCAAAGCGTCATATAAGCCATCTACACCCGAAACATTCCAAGGTGACATCCATCGTATTAGGCAATCGTTTTTTCAATTTCTCTAACAAACGGCTCGTGCGAAGTATTCTCTAAAAAATCTTCGAATATTTCATCAAGTTGCAAGTTGAGATCTTCATTGACCTCATTCCCGTCCTCGTCATAAATCTCAAAGTGGCTGTACTTCCATTGATCAAATGTTTCCCTAAGCAAGTCACAGTATGTCACCCAACGCTTTCCATAGTTAGACATATACGTCGGCACCCATTGATCAATGTAAACGTTGTTTAACAACTCATCTAACGGAGAACAATAAAATCGCGAGCCCTTACTTCTCCCCAGCGATCGGACAAGCTCGGCAAACTCTTCCTTCTTCATTTTCCTCACTTCACCGGAATAGTCATAGCTGATCTTGCCGTTGTATGGGTTGATGAATGGTTCAGCGGTGTATATCCATTGGTGCGGTATATGCGTTTGAATCACTTCCATGAGCATTCGGGCAATGAGTTGCGGGATATCACGGAAATCCAATTTTTCTCTTCCTCCCTCACAAGAAGATGCGAAACAACACCGTCTTTCATCCCGCAATGGAAACCGTAGGATGAAAGGCGGCCAAATTTCGTAATCAAGCAAGGCGCTTCCGCGGTCACGGTCTTCACAAACGCGGCGGCCCTTCGGCATCCTTAGGCCATGCCGTCCATACGACGATCAATTGGCCGCTTGTCGTCACCAACCTTCTTATTCCCCATGGCCATCCCCTTGTTTTTTATTTCCCTACTCTTCAAGCAATCCCCGAACATCTTCCTCTAGAAGATCCACCAACCGAGCAATGTCTTCCACCGTCATTCCTTTGCGCTCCATGTTACGAATCAGTTGTTTCATTCCTTGTTGAATTCCACGTTCGATCCCTTCTTCCAACCCCTCCTTCCTTCCCGGTATTGTCAAAAGTGTATCCTCCACACTCACGGTTTTCCCTTGAGTTTCAACGGTTGAACGAAAAAAAGCTTGCCACCCCCGTTGTTTTCGGCCATCATTGAGGCAACAACACTCAACAGCCAAAACAAAGGAGTGACAAGCTTTGTTACCTCAATTATTAGCCTATTTGCTTCAAATCATCAAGACCCAATATCAAATCATTGTGTATTTGATGGGTGTGATATTGGGAAAATCCTTGAATCTCGAGGACTTGGACGAACCCATCCAAAAGCCGTACCGGAAACTTCAGGTCGATGACCTTCCCATCATCGATGTGCCGGAAACCCTTGATTACCGGAAGCTGTTGGCGGACTACGAAGCCCAGCACGGACGTCCTTTACGGCCCATCCAGCGCCGCGCGAAGGCGAAACACCGTGTTCCGGATTCGTTGACCTGCCCTCGCTGCCAGGCTCCCTCTTCTTACCTGTACGCCAATAACGGCGGAAACGGGCAATACCAATGCAAAGTGTGCCAATGCCGGTTCAACCACCGAAATCGGTTCACCAAGCAAGCGGTCTTTCGCTGCCCGCACTGCAAAAAGACGCTGGAAAAAATCAAGGAACGCAAAGAATACCACATCTATAAGTGCAAGAACAACGATTGCCCGTTTTACCAGGCCAACCTTCGCCGGATGACGAAGAAGGAGCGCCAACAGTTTCAACAGGATCCTCAAGCCTTCAAGGTGCGGTATTTGTTTCGAGAGTTCTTGTTTGACTTTCTCCCGTTGGCTTCCTCGTCGCTCATCAAGCCGAAGGTCGATTTGTCCCGGCTGGCTGCGTCGCCGCACGTGTTGGGGCTCGTGTTGACGTACTACGTCAACTTTGGGATGTCCTCGAGGGAGACCGCCGCCGCCATGAAGGACATCCATGGCGTCTCGATCTCCCATCAGACGGTGCTCAACTACGCCAACAGCGTCGCGCTTTGGATCAAGCCCTTTGTCGACCGGTTCCCGTATGAGCTGTCCGGTTCGTTTTGCGGGGACGAGACGTATATTCGCGTCAAAGGGCGCTGGCATGACCTGTTCTTTCTATTTGACGCCGTCAAAAAGATCGTGCTGTCCTATCGCGTCTCGCCCAACCGGGACACGCTCTCGGCCATCAAGGCCATCGATGATGTCCTGAGGAAGCTGGCGTCCCTCCCAGACGACTTGTCGTTCGTCGTGGATGGCAACCCGATTTACCGGCTGGCGCAACACTTCTTTGCCCAGCACGGGATTTCGTTTGACGTCCGCCAGGTGATCGGCCTGACCAACGAAGATCCGGTCTCGGAAGAGTTTCGCCCTCTCAAGCAGATCATCGAGCGATTCAACCGGACTTTTAAAGGCAACTACCGCCCGACCCATGGGTTCGGTGCGGAAGAAGGCTCGGTGTCCTTTGTGACGCTGTTTGTGGCGTATTTCAACTTTCTGCGCCCGCATAGCGCGCTCGAGGGCCGGGTGCCGGTCGTCATCCCGGAATTGGCGGATCTTCCGCATATGCCGGCCCGGTGGACGAAGCTGATCGCCATGGCACAAGCGTTTCTCCAACAAGAGGCGGCCTGACTTTTTTGTCCTCCGGAGCCCGTTGAACAGAACTCCTGCCGGATTCGGCGAAGCGAACCCTTGACCAACCGAACACCGCCAAAGGTAAAATTCGGTCATGGCAAGGGCGGCTTTCTTATTGCCTTCTTTTTTGTCCCCGTCGCCCTTGACGACTCTTCCGCACCTTTGGCGGGTGTTGGTCAAGGGCGAATCCGGCTCTCCGCATGCCCCACGATGCTCAACGGGATGATCTGTGTGGAGTTTTCATAGAACTTTTGACGCTACCTCCTTCCCTTTTGCTCATAGGAAATGATCAGCTCCAACACTTTCTCTTTTTCTTTCGTTTCCATCGCCTTCACTTCTCTTTGCAGTTGTTGCTCTTCCTCCTCCGACAACTTCACATACGTTTCAAAAAAGCCCAAGAGCAGCCGCTGCCTCGCTTCATCCAGCTCCAATCGCACCAACATGCGCAAAAACTCTTTTTTCAACTCGACTTTCTCACTTTCAGTATACCCCATTTTGCCAAGCAGCGCAGCCGCAATCGGATTGTCATGCCGAATAGAATCCCGCCAATGTTTCTTGCGCAGCTCCACCGGGAAAAAGCGGAACTGCAGCACCTCGCCAAAGGGAAACTCAATCGAAAACACGGACGGTTCATCACGGAGGGCATCATGGCTGAAGACGGCAATGGGAACAATGCGGATGCGGTATTTTCAAACAAACGGCTGAAATAGACAAACATGCGCTCCGGAAAGGACGACTGCACGCAGCTTTGATTCTCCACATGAACGATGATCAATCCATCTTCCCCTTTCAGCTTCGTCTCGACCAACAGATCGACGCGGTATTTTTCTCCTGCGGTCACATCGGTGAACAGTTCTTCGGACAAAAAGGACAAATGGCGGAAATCGATATGCTCGTGCATGTCGGGGAAAAAGAGGAGGAAAAACTCTTCGAAGAACGTCTGGATCAGCTCTTTGAACAACCGGTCATGGTCAATCGCCATCCGATCACCTCACGATGAAGATGTTCACCAACTATCATTCGTGAGCACGAGGCGAAAATCCTGCATGGAAGACATAAAAAATGGAGAGCCAGGAAAAAAGCTCTCCGTTTTGTGCTTGCTCCCCGTCATACAAACAGCAGCGAACGCAAGTGAAAAACACTCAGTTGAAAAAGGCTGTCCCAAAAAGTTATGTCATCATCACCTTTTGAGACCGCCCTTCAGTAAGTACATCGCCACGACCAGCGTTTGCTTTTACTTTCTTGGAACGGCCGGTGGGTATTTCAGCTCAGGATGCAGCGTTTCAAACACATCAGCAACATTTAATATCGTTCCTTCTCCAAAGGCTGGGCCGATGATTTGCATCCCTACAGGAAGTCCTTGAACAAAACCACATGGCACCGTTACAACAGGCAAGCCCGTCAAGTTAAACGGTCCTGTAAAACGGATGATATGGTCAAGAAAGTTTACTTCCTCTCCATTGATCCATACCGTATCCTGCCCGATTTTGGGAGGGAGAAACGGAATGGTTGGGGTGATCAAAACATCTACCTTATTGAATATTTCCATGAACTCGTGATCCAATTTCAAACGAATTTGTTGTGCTTCCAAGTAGTCTACAGCGGAAGGGAGTTCTCCAAGCTTTAAAAGGAAACGGACATCATCGCCAAAATCTTCTTCCCTTTCTACTAAATGATTGTGATGAATAGCGCTGGCTTCTGAAAGAATCGTGATCATTTCCGCATACTGCGCATATTGCAATGTTGGAATTCGCACGGTTTCTACAACAGCACCTTCGCGTTCCAAAGAAGCAATCGCCTGTTTAACCGCTCTTTCGACTCCTTCATCCACATGATCAAAGAAGTACGGTTCTATGCCAATTTTTACACCTTTAACAGACTCCATGAATTGTGTGGAATAACTCGTTGCAGGGGCATTGGTGGAAGTAGGATCTTTTGGGTCGTATCCTGCCATGGCTTCTAAAATATAGGCGGCGTCCCTCGCCGTTTTCGCCATCGGACCGATATGGTCCAACGACCATGCAAGCGGGAAACAACCATATTTGCTTACTAGTCCATAGGTGGGCTTTAAACCGACAATGCCGCAAAACGAAGAAGGAATTCGAATCGAACCACCGGTATCTGTTCCTAGGGAAGCAATCGTCATATGCGCCGCCGTTGCGACCCCCGATCCTCCGCTTGAGCCTCCGGGAATGCGTTCAGGATCCCAAGGATTTCGGGCAGGTCCGAAATGAGGATTATTGTTCGTTGCTCCCCAAGCATACTCATGCAAGTTTGTTTTTCCAGGAAACACTGCTCCCGCTTCCGTCAACTTCTCGATTACTGTCGCACTGTAAGTTGGCCGGAAGTTTCGGTGAATTTTTGACCCCATCGTTGTTGTTTCATTAGCTACGTAAAGAATATCTTTGATTGCTATAGGGATGCCATGTAGCGGGCCGCGGTAATTTCCAGATCGGATTTCCGATTCCGCCAACTCAGCTTGCTTGCGTGCTTTCTCTGCTGTCACCTCTATATAGGCATTCAGCTTATCGTTTAATGTTTCAATTTGTTCGAGTACATCGTCAACGAGTTCAACAGGTGAAACTTCTTTGTTTTTTAGAAGAGGGGAAAGTTCAGAGATTGTTTTCGTATTTAGCCGTTTTTCCACGATACACACCTCCCGGTTGGTGGACGACTCCAATATCTTCCTCATTCAAACCGAGTTTTTCGACTCCCTGTTTTAGTTGCTGAATGGCTTTCCACTGATGCTCAAGCATCATCAATTCCTGTTCTGAACACTTAATCCCTTTTTCTCTTAATTTCTTTTCTATGCTACTTCTCATTTCGTCGCCTCCCTTCCAAAATGATTATACATTACAAGAATTAAATTACAAAATATTTTTTCTTAACAAAATATAATAAATATTACAACGATTATTTTGACAATACTCTACCGAATTTCCTAAAATGTAGTTAGACATTATCTATCGAAGGTTCGTGGTCAGCGATCCAAGGTTCCTATGTAACCAATCCTAAAACCTAAAAGTAAAGAGGGGGAACGTCATGGAAGCGAAACAAACCGTGTTTGTCAATGAGTTCACAAACGGCATCTTAGATCCTCATGGAAACATGCTTGGCCCCGTGCAGGATGGGGGATACATTGTCGCCAATACTACTCCTGGCTGCTGGGGGCCGATGATCACTCCTTGCATCCGCGGTGGCCATGAAGTGACAAAGCCCGTTTTTGTCGAAGGAGCTGAAGTAGGAGACGCCATTGCGATTAAGATCAAATCGATTCGCGTCACCTCTATCGCCACATCCTCAGGAAATGATAAGCCAATGGAAGGTCGGTTTGTCGGCGATCCGTTCGTTGCTGTCAAATGCCCACAGTGCGGAACGATGTACCCGGAAACGAAGATCGAGGGGATCGGCCCGGAAGCCATCCGGTGCGCGAATTGTGGCGCGGACGTGACTCCATTTGTATTTACGAACGGCTATACGATGACGTTTGATCCAAACCGACAAATCGGCGTGACCGTGCATAAAGAAGCGGCAGAACACATCGCTCGACAAGGACGGTACTACATGGCGACACCCGACAACTCCGTCCAAAACCCGATCGTCACGTTTGCGCCCCATGACTTAGTCGGAACGGTGGCCAGACTCCGCCCGTTCCTCGGACAGCTCGGCACCACCCCGGCGCGTCCGTTGCCGGATTCACATAATGCTGGCGACTTTGGCCAATTTCTGATCAACGCCCCACATGAATACGGGATTACGAAAGAACAGCTGGAAGATCGCACGGACGGACATATGGACATTAACCGTGTACGCGAAGGCGCCGCGTTGATCTGCCCTGTGAAAGTGCGGGGCGGAGGCGTTTATCTCGGTGATATGCATGCCATGCAGGGCGACGGGGAAATTGCTGGGCATACGACCGACGTATCTGGCATCGTCACCCTTCAAGTGAAAGTGATCAAAGGGTTGACCATTGACGGACCGATTCTTCTTCCTGTTGCTGAGGACCTCCCCTACTTGGCAAAGCCATTGACAAAAAAAGAAAAAGAGATCGCCCTCGATTTGGCACAATCATGGGGAGTAAACAAATTGGAAGAATCGTTGCCGATTTCCTTTGTCGGGACAGGCGCCAACTTAAACGAGGCAACAGAAAACGGGTTGCAACGGGCAGCAAAAACATTAGGCATCTCTGTCCCTGAGGTGATGAACCGTGCCACGATTACCGGCGCCATCGAAATTGGCCGACATCCTGGGGTCATCACCGTGACCTTCTTGTGCCCCATTCGTTATTTAGACAAGATTAGTTTGACCTCGCTGGTGTACGATCAATATCGCAACGTTTTGGAGTAAAAACATATCGATCATCACCAAAGGCTTCATCCTCTCGCACTTGTCACGCGGGGATGAAGCCGTATGTTTATCAAAATTCAGGCACATACATTCTCTGCAGCGGAAGCAACGCCCTTGCATCGCTGGGCATGTTCTCATACCAATGGACAATCAAGTTGACCAGCTCTTCCAAATCAATCAGTTTCACGGAATTATGTTTGGCGACTGCCTCTGCATGGGAAGTGAAACCGCCTGTTGAGACGAACAGGCAATTGGCATCAATCGGGTTGGCTCCGAGAAGCTGCTGGATTTCCGGAGCCGAGGCGGCGCTTTTGCGATGCTTCACTTGCACCTTAATTATGGGTTTTTCAAAGCCAAACGCGTCCTTATAGGCCAACACATCCACACCGCCGTCAGGGCCTTTCGGGCTCACTTGCACGTTGTACCCCATCGCTTGAAGCAAGCCTGCCACTAAATCTTGCATTTGCCACGGATCAAGCTGATCCACCTTATCTTGGATCATCATCAACGCTTTTCCAACAAGGTCTTCGACGATTTCTTCCGTTTCCCCCTCTTCAGATTCATCCCGAGGTTTTGGGAATGATTGGCTGTTTAAACGCTGCTCGATTTCATCGCCCCATTCGTCCACTCGAAAAACCGTCAGCGTCGAACCTAAACTGTTCTTCGCTCCGTCTGACAACGAATCCCTTGGAACTGTGGCATTTTCCCATTTTACACGGATGATGTTCGGATAATAGGGATGCCCGATGGCAGGATCGTAACGATGCTCTTCTGTCACGGTTCCAACAATGTACTCCCTTTTCTCTTTCGAATATGTGATCACACGATCGCCTTTTTTGATTTCATGGGCAAAACGCCATACTTGATTCACCCAACTCGTTCTCGATTTTGGTTTTGACTCGGCGAACACTTCATCAGCCTTTCGCTGCAACTGTTCCTTCGACTGAAAGTTCTTCGGGTCGCCCAATCTTGCCCAGCCGATCGATGCGATGCCCTTTTCCAGCCAAAGCGGAATCAGTTCATTGCGGTCGCCCGCGCGGATCATCCACCATTTTGACATTCGGGTTCCTCCCTCTAGAAATGTTGATTTATCAAGGCTTTTCGGCCCCTCAGGGGTGTCCAAAAAATATTTTTCGACAAAATCCCTTACATCCTTTTTCAGTTTTGTGGATATCTTACAGACCTAGGGTGCGCTTCGCGGCCACGGCTGGGGATATTTTCCTTCCGTGGGGAGAAGCGTATTCGATGCACCCTTTGGATCTCCGCGTCGCTGATGAGGACGAACCCTCCCATGTCTCCGGGCGTCTTCGCGCCAACATTCCCTCGTTCGGTCTCGTCATCAGGCGGAGGCCGGCCAAGCTCCTTTGGGGACTCAAGGTCGAATGGATAAAATCACGCCAGCTTCTCCGGTGTCATCCTGTTGTCCAACGATTCTTCCGTTCGCAGGGGGAGGCCTTAGGCCGCCCGTTGCACCTGGGACAAGACGTCCTGTTTCATTCGCTCCGCGTCAAAGGCTTGTTTCTTCGTACAAATCGCAAACAGCACATTCAACAGCTTCCGGCATAATGCGACGATGGACTGCTTTCCGGTCAGCGGATTGACGGGGCGGGTCGTGTAATACTCATGCAGCTCGCGAAACGCCTCGTTGTGCCGGATCAGCGGAATCATCGCCCGAAACAGCACCGATCGCAGCCGTTTCCGTCCCCGTTTGGAGATGTGCTTTTGCCCTTTGCGCTGGCCGGAGGAGTTCTCTTTGAGCGTCAGGCCCGCCAACTTCACCAATTGACGCGGGTCCCGATAGTGGGCGAAGCTGCCGATCTCCGCCAGCAGATCGATGATCGTGGCGTCTCCCAACCCGTCGACCGTTTTCAGCCATTGATACTCCATCGTCGTTTGAACCAACGCCTTCAACTCGGCGTCCAACGCGGCGATCTCAGCCTCCAATTGGCGGTATCGGCGGACGAGCGCGGCGATTTCAAACCGGGCCATCGTCGTCCCTTCCGTCACCCCAATCGAGTCCTTCGCGGCGTCGATCAACGCCTGAATTTTGGCCTTCTGCGGGCATTTCAGCCCTTCGCTTTGCCGGTACACCTCGATGAGCTCCTCGGCGGATCGGCTGGCCATATCGGCCGGAAGCGGCGTCCACTCCAGCACCGAAAGCGCCGTTTTCCCCAGGTCGCGAAACACCGTCCAAAACTCCGGAAAATACCGGTCGGTCCAGCGGACGATCGCGTTTTTCACCGCCGTCTGTTCCTTGCGGAGCTTCTCTTTGAGCGTGCTCCCGACGCGCAAATCGGCTTCGATCTCGTGCAGCAGCCGGGGGACGAGGAATCGTCCGTCTTTCGCCAGTCTGGCGATGACCAGGGCGTCTTTGGCGTCATGTTTCGTCGGCAGGTTGTCATCGAGTTCTTTCGACCGGCACACATGCGCCGGGTTGACCATGACCAACGGGATCCCGTGCTCCTCGAGGAAGTAGGCCAGGTTCAACCAGTAGTGCCCGGTCGGCTCCACCGCGACGATCACCTGCGGCTTTCCGAACGCTTGCATCGCCTCCTGAATCGCTTCATACAGCTGGCGAAAGCCCTCTTTCGACTGGAAGATCGGGAACGATTTGCGAAGCACACGCCCCCGGTCATCCACGAAGCAGGCGTAGTGGGTTCGTTTCGCGATATCGATGCCCACGACAAGCGTTTGTTCGGTGACTTGATCAATTTTATAGTTTTGTGTACAATTCATCTGAAGTCCTCCTTGGTATGGTGAGTGATGTGTTTGACACCCCTGCATCATACCAAGAGGGCTTTTTTTGATCAAGTCCCCGGAAAAGCTCCTAACGGGAATGCTCCTTTTTGCAAAAAGAAATCGCTCCGCCTGTGAAGCAACCATTCTTCTAAAAACAGGAGCCGAAACAATGAGCCTATAGCTCACCGCTATAGGCACTACATTTAAGATGTGCCAAAACGAACAAACCGTATAACATAAGCCCATCCATCGGTGTTCTTCACCTAATTACAAACTGTTTAATCGATTTCGTTCAATTTTGATCGTATGATCTTTTCCATCCAATACATCTGCGCGCTTGCTGCCGTAGAGGCGAAGCTTGGGAGAGCCTTTCACCGCTTTTATGGAAAGCCGCGGAGTTCCCCGAACTTGTTGTCTTTGCAGGTCGACACACTCGAGAAACTCATTCCAACGGACGATGGCAATCACTTGATTGGAGTCACTCGGCTGTTTCTGTGCGCAGACAAATGCAAACATGATTTCTTTTTCCTTGCTGTGTTCGAGATAAATCTTGTTAATTTCTGCAATCTCATGATCGCTGAATACAAACGACCAAGTGAAATCTTTGGAGCCGGATGGATTCGTGTTGTATTTCGTGTACATAATATAGCTCGCTTTATTCGTCGTGACTTCATAAATTTGTCGGTTGTCATTTTCCTTTTCAAACAGCGCCGGCGCCAACCCGCCGTTGACCAGCGCGGAAAGAAGTGCTCCATAGTAATAATCCGCTTTACGAATCGTTGCCATCCCGTGACCCCTCCCTTTGTCATAGATAAAAAGATTCAGTTGATTTGATTGTATCAACTTTTGTAAAACGTTGCCGTCGAACTTTGTCGACCGATCAAAAATACAAAAAGAGCGGCGCGGTGCCGCTCCCTTTTCTACATCCGAGGGCGAAGCGATGAAAACACGTAACACTTCCGCTTTGAAGCTCATTTTTTATCAACTCCTATTTCTCTAAGTGTGCAATACACTAGCGCCCTGTTGCTGCTCGGGAATGTGCTCTTGGATGTCTCAAAGATTTTGCATTCAACCGGGTCGATTCATAATGTGATGCTAAGACAAAGCAGAAGCCCAATCGGCCTCTGCTTTGTCCCCACCTTCAACGGCTTAAGGCTCGTAACATAAACCGCTCGACATCATTCTCCGGTCCGATGAATTCCACGTCCGTTCCGATGGCTTGGAAGTGTTTGCGGGCGAAGGCAATTTTCGCTGCTTCACCGGGACGCAGTTCGTCCTCCCATTCCTGTCCTTTCGTCTCGAGGACGAAGTACAGTTTTTCCTCTCCATCCTTTTCGATGACAAGCGCCCAGTCGGGATTGTAGGAGCCGATCGGTGTGTCAATTTTAAACCAACTCGGCAGTTTGACGTACACTTTCACATGCTCATCGTGTTCAAAACGTTTGGCGAACCGCTCTTCCACCTCAGAATCGTAAATGATATGGTCAAACGGCGATTTTTCGCTCGGGATGGCGTTGTCGTTCAAATAGGCGAGCAGCTCTTCATTTTGGAACAGCTCGACCGCGTAATACGCATCATCGCCGATTTTGTAATATTTCACGCCATCTTTCAGCAACAGCCTCATTTGGCGCTGGATGATGTTCGCCACTTCTTCAATAAACTTTTGCGGATTGTTTTTGAAATCATCGAGCCGTTTGCAGCCGGTCAAAATGCGCACGATCGTCTTCCGCGTTAAATTCGTCCGGTTTTGCAGCTCGGTGACAACATCCGGAAGCGTATGGTGCAAGCTCACGTAATCTTCCACTTTTTCGCTGATCGTTTGCGCCTGTACGCCTGTCACATGGTCGATCTCGACCCGTCCTTTTCGGCTGACAATGCGGATTTTCTCAATCGGCCTCATTTCCTGAATGGCGGCGATGCACAGGTCAATGAGCTGTTCGCTGTCAAAATCAACGGAATAGACGGTTTTGTATTTGATTTTATCCCACAGCCGCCTGAACTCCTCTTGATTAAGGACCGCCATATTGACACTGACTTTTTTCTTTTTCGTCCCGTCTTTGACCGGCAATGCTTGCAAATGGCGTTTGATTTCTTTCACAATGGCTGATCGCCAAGGCTGGAATTCATCGCCTAAATGGAGGTCATAGTCTTCAATGGCTTGCTTAAGTTTTTCCGTTGCTTTGCCCTGTTTGTCAATATAGCCGTTTTGTTTTAATTCCTCATACAGCTTCAATGATAAATCATAACCCATTTGCACCGGCTCTTCCGTCGCCTCATCCAAATAGATGAGTTTGGCAAATACATGTTTTTCGATTTTGCCGAACTGGATGCCCGTATCCTCTTCAATCTCTTTTTGCAACGTAGCGACGAATTCTTCATACGACTCATTCGCCATCACCGTCAATATGTTGACATGATCGTCATGCACCCGCTCTCCGTTTTGATCGACAGCCAGCCGCAATCCGCGCCCGATTTCTTGGCGTCTGGATACATACGTGCCGGACGAGTCTTTCAACGTGCAAATTTGGAAGACGTTCGGGTTGTCCCATCCTTCACGGAGCGCGGAATGGGAGAAAATGAAACGGAGCGGCTCATCGAGGCTGAGCAGCCGTTCTTTGTCCCTCATAATGAGATTGTATACATCCGTATCCGCCTCTGTATTCCCTTTCGTATCTTTCAACCGTCCTTTTTTATCTTGAGCAAAATAGCCATTATGCACCTTCTCGATATCTTGGTCAATGCCCGGATCGTCCCAGAGCGGACGGTATTTCGGCTTTTGCATTAAGTTCCGATACTCTTCCTCAAACATCACTGCATATTTTCCTTTGATTGGATTGCCGTCTTGATCATAATCGCGGTAATGGGCGACTTTGTCGATGAAGAACAGACTTAATACTTTAATCCCGCGCGGGCGGAGCCACAATTCTTTATTTAAATGTTCTTCAATCGTTTTGCGGATTTGATACCGCTTGATGGCATCGTCATCGACATCCCCGATCGCGTCGCCCACCCCGAGTCGGTATCCGTTGATTTCAACCGCTTCATTTCCTTCCGTCCAATCGATTTGCACGACGATATAGCCGCGGTACAGTTCGCGCTCCCCCGAAACGTCATACAAGTCATCGCCGTATTTGACCGTTTTCGTCGTTCGCTTCACCTTTCCGCGCGATTCGACATCGAGCTCAAGTTTCGCTTTCCGCTCTTTCACCTCGACAAGTTTGATGTACGGCACATTGAACGACGGCTCAGAGCGGACAGACATGACCTCAATTTTTTTCACAAGCTTTTGATTGTACGCATCGACCGCATCGAGGCGATATATCATATTGTATTTATCCACATGCGTCGCTGAGTAGCGCAGCGTGCAAAGCGGGTTCAGCGACGCGATCGCCTCCTTCGATTTCGGCGTCGTATCGACGCTTTGCGGTTCGTCGATGATGACAATCGGGTTCGTCTGTTGGATAAACTCAATCGGGCGGTACCCATTTAAACGATCGTTTGGCCGATGAATGACGTTCGCCTTGTCCTCCTTTTCCGGATCTTCGAAGCTTTTGCGAAACGCATCGATATTGATGATCATGATTTGAATCGTGGTTGCCGTCGCAAAATTGCGCACTTGGTCAAGCTTTTGCGAATCATAAATAAAGTACTCAACCGGCGTGCGGTCATACAGTTCATCAAAATGGTCGCGGGTGATTTGCAGCGACTTGTACACCCCTTCGCGAATCGCCACGGACGGGACGACGATGACAAATTTCGTAAACCCGTAATGCTTATGGAGCTCATAAATCGTCCGCAAATATACGTACGTCTTCCCCGTCCCTGTTTCCATTTCAATCGTAAAATGCATGCCATCGAGCCGCTCGCTGCGTGGCAGGCCGTTTCTCACCTGGATGTCTTGGACGTTTTTTAAAATTTCCTCAGGAGTCAGGTCGAGACGATTCCCAACGCCTAAGTCCGTTTGAATCATTCCCGCATCAGGACCGTACGACACGGTGAAGTTCGACTGGCTCATCTCTTGTCCTTTGAAAATATGCACCACCGACTCCACCGCGCGCCGTTGGTAGTCCAAATCCGCGTTAAACTTCAGCTTCATCGGTTATACACTCCTAACATCCGTGATGCCGTGCTTTTTCAACGTTTGCAAGGCGTTCGTTTTCACCGCGTCGCTCATAAAGCCGGATTCTTTAAAAATGACTTTTGGCGGCAAATGCTCGGACCGGTAGTTCAACATCTCCTGAACAAGGTCAAGGTCAATCTCATCTTCTAGGCAGACCAACACAGAACCGTAGGCGACGTTGTAAATCGTTTTGCCGCGGCAGTCGATTTCCTCAATCGGCACCGTCAACGGCAACCCGATTTTCAACAAAATCTCATACAACAAGTCTTCTTTCGTCCGATCTTCCTTAATGTTGTTCTGCAAATCGAAAAGCGTTTGTTCGAGGTTGTCAAAGTCCGGATCCCATTCTTTGATATTGGAAGAATCGAGCTTAAACACTTTAAAACCGATATCCAAATCGGTCTTTCCGGTTTCTTGAACGATTTTCTCCCCTGCACGGCGGATGCGTTCCTTGCCGATTTCAGATAAAATAGGTGGTTTACTAATGGATTTTAAGTATTCATAAGTTCTCTTTTGCTGGTCATCGCTTGGATCCAGAAACTCATCTAACTGAACCATAATAAATTTTCTACTACCATCGTCTTGCGCATTTAAAGTCATCACAGCTTCTGCAGTGGCAGCGGATCCAGCAAAAAAATCTAAAACTATCATTTCCTTATCATAATAACCTAATGTATTAATCAAATATTTCACTAAACTTACTGGTTTAGGGTAACTAACCACCCCCTCTTCTCCAAAAAGTAAGAGACATTCTTCATAAGCATCCTCATTTGTCCCAATATTCAGCTTATTATCTAGTAAAGTTGGTGGTCTTTTTACTTTACTTTCTTGGTCAAATTTTAATACATTAAAACCAAATTTACTCGATAGTGATACTGAAGTGCCTAATCTTAACTCTTCATCTAGTTTATTTTGCGTCCACACAAATGGTCCATTGGCTGTAATCTTAGATATAACCAAACCATTTTTAACTATAAAAGGTTCCAAAAAATTTATGGAAGTGCTCCCCTCTCCATATATTCCAGCTTCATAAGTTCCATCTTGTAATGTAGTTTGTACTGAATTAGCGGGAAAAACTAGCACCTTATGACTATTTGTCCTCTTCACTAATGGTTGCCATTTATCAGAATATGCATTTTCTCCAAATAATTCAATGTTTACATCTTTCTTCTTATAAGCAATTACATACTCAGTTATGTTACGGATAGTCTGAGACAAATGACTACCTTTCTTTTTTTTCACCCAAGTAAATTGGGCAATAAGATTATTTTCTCCAAATATCTCATCACAAACTTTTCTTAAGTTGGCAACCTCATTATCATCAATACTTATAAAAATAACCCCATCCTCCCTCAACAAATTCCTTGCCAACTTCAACCGGGGGTACATCATATTCAACCAATCGGTATGATACCGTCCGTTTGTCTCCGTATTCGCTTTGGTCGTTTGCTGCGTGATTTCTTTATAATTTTTGATATTGTCGCGAAAATCGTCTTTGTACACAAAGTCTTTCCCCGTATTATACGGCGGGTCGATGTAGATCATTTTGATTTTGCCAAAATACGATTTTTGCAGCAATTTCAGCACTTCCAAGTTGTCGCCTTCAATATACAAGTTCTCCGTTGTCTCCCAATTTTTGCTTGATGCTTTGTCCGGTCTTAGTGTGCCGGTCGATGGCGTTTGCGCAAGTTTCATCGCTTGTGTTTTGCCGTGCCAGGTGAATTCGTACTTTTCGTTGCGCGTTTCAATCTCTTCGCCGAGAACAAGCTTCAGTTTGTCAAAATCGATTTTTCCCTCCGTGACAACTTCTGGGAATAGCTGCTTTAACGCTTCAATGTTCGTTTTGATGAGATCCAATGATCTTCCGTCCAGTTTTTCCATCATGCTGCTCCTTTCCGTGCAATTGTTGCTTCCATTGTTCGATTTGCTTCGTTAGCTGTTGAATTTTCATATGGTATTCTACTTTTCGATTAAACTGTGTTTCTTTTTTGATTTCGTTTTTCCATTTTGCGATTTCGACTTCCGCCTGTTCGATTTGCGCGACGAGCTGTTTGGATTGTTCATCAGCGGCGATGTAAAAGGCGCCGATCGCTTTGGCGTGCTGGAACGCCTGCACCGCCAGATGGATGTCTTGATAAAACCGAAAAAAGTTGGCGAACGAAAGCCTCGTCATATGGACGGCGCGAAGAAACTGCTTGACTGTCTCGTCAGCATGATCGGGAGAAAACCACGGCGTATACGCCCATTCTTCGGCCACGGTTTTGGTCCGGTCGTTTTTGTTCAGCCGCTTGCGGCATGTCCCCATTCGAACGTTTCCTTCTTTTTCAAACACGATAACGGTTGGGTTGGGCACTGTTTTTTGGATGATCTCCCCGATCACGGAAACGTGCGCATCCTTCGATTCCGGGCGCAGCCGAACGGTGATAAACATAACCCCTTCGTAATGGTAGTCGTCGTTGACGAACGGCTGAATGTTGATGACGCCCGGAGACAACAAATACGTCAGCTCGATCCGCTCGATGTCTTTCGTCATATAGTCCTTTTCTTTTCTCGTCAAGTCCGCATAGTCGTAAAACATTTTTTTGTCAAGCTTTTTATGCAACGGGCGGACGCGCTCGTCCAGCCCTATTGTAGCATAAAACACGGATGCGGCCATGACACTCACCCTTCAATGATCAAATACGAAACGATCTCAAAGTCTTGCAAACTCGTGTTGGCGTTCGTCACGAAGGCGTCCAAGTTTCCAAGGCTGAAGATGTTCAGCATCAATTGCTGGTCCATCTTGCCGACGATCTCTTCCACCGCTTTTTCTAGCAGCGCCTTGTATTGCCCCATGTCTTTTCCGTTTTTCGTCTCTTGATAAAACGCCTTGTACAAGCCCCATTCGACGTCTTTTTTGCCGTTGCAAAGTGAGCGATACAGGTCCAACATTTTCTTGACATGCCCATGATGGTACAACACCGTGCCGTCTTTGCGGACATACACGAAATAATAGGGATGAAGCGCGTTTTGTTCATACGCCGATGCCGTCGGCGCCGTTTGTTTTAGGCAGAAAATGACGCCTGGCTGAATTTCGTCTTTCAGTTTTTCATTTTGATTCGCGGCAATGCTGAACAGTCCAAACGGCGCCCGCTCGAGCTCTTCCTTATGTTCCTTCATGAAATTCAACAAGTCCATTCGGAAGTCGTCGAGTGTAAAATCCGTCAGCGAGATATTTCCGGAAATGTCCTCTAAGTCGATGACTTCATGTTGCAATTTTTCCAGCTGCTTGCGGCGGTATTCCAAGTCGTTCATTTCATTGCTGTTGTCGGCAATGACGTTTTCTTCCCCGGTCGATGAAATATCCAGGATCGTCATTCGGCCTTTGACCCGATTGACGAGCTGAATGTATTCGTCAAGCTCGATCGATGGCCAGAAGTTTACGAGCTGGATTTGTTTGTTTTTGCTGCCGATCCGGTCGATGCGGCCGAACCGCTGGATGATGCGGACCGGGTTCCAATGGATGTCATAGTTGACAAGATAATCGCAGTCTTGCAAGTTCTGTCCTTCGGAAATACAGTCCGTGGCGATGAGGATGTCGATTTCGTCTTTCATTTCCGGCATCACTTTACCCCGCTCTTTCGAGACGGGCGAAAAGTTCATCAACACATGATTGAAATCGACTTTCTTCATCTTCAATGTTGTTTTCGGCCGATCAGCGCCCGTCACGACCGCGCAGTGCAAGCCAAATTGGTTTTGCACCCATTGATGCAAATTCTCGTATAAGTATTTCGCCGTATCGGCAAAAGCGGTGAAAATGAGCAGTTTTTTGTTCTGATCGTTAATCGGGTGCTTGATTTTATGTTCGATCAATCGTTTCAACGCCAACAGCTTCTGATCGCGATCCGGCGTTACGTTCCGCGCCTGGTGAAGCAGCCTCAGCAAAATCTCCCGGTCGTATAACAAATCTTGTTTCCAACGGATCAAATCCATGTCTTTCAAAAAGATTTTGACTTTCGATCCGATCAACGCCTCTTCCAATTCCGGATCTTCCGCGTCGATCCCGTCCATCTCTCCAATTGTCCCGGAACTTCCATCGCAACGGTTGATTTTCTCAACATGTTCGTCGATTTGCTGGATAATGTTTTGCAATGTCAAAGAAAACGAATGAACGCTGCTTTCCAACCGCTTCAGCAAATTCGACTTCATTAAGTAAACAAGGTTGTGCTCGCGGTCGGTTTGCTTAAACACTCTGCCGTTTGCGACCTTTGTGTCGTATTTTTCGCTATAGTCCGCTTTTTTGTTCGGCAAAATGTATTGCATCGGCGAATAGACCGCCATCCGAAGCCGCAAGATGTCGTTATTGATTTTCTCAAGCGGCGGAAACTCATCTTTGCTGTCGATTTTTTCTTTCAGATTGATCGGCTTTAGACGCGTGGGAAACGGCCCGATGGCATCCACATTGTAATATTTTTCGATATGGCGGCGCGAACGGGCGATTGTCAGCGAATCAAGCAAAGCAAAATAATCCCAATCGAGCATATCCAACAGCCGCTCGGTCGTCCGCTCTTCTTCGGGAAGCTGGCTCCATTTGTTAAACTGCGACTGCGCACGGCGGATCGTCTGGCTGATGCTTTTGATGTTCGCTGTTTCCGCCAATGCCTTGTCGTTTCCTTCTGTAATAAAGGCAATTTGATTTTTCAAGTCATCCAACTTGTTGTTGACGGGGGTGGCGGAAAGCATTAATACTTTTGTTTTCACCCCTGCTTTAATGATATCGTTCATCAAGCGGGAATATCTCGTCACCCGGTCATTGCGCGGATCGTTGTTGCGAAAGTTGTGCGACTCGTCGATAACAACTAAATCATAATTTTCCCAGTTCACATGTTCCAAATTAATATCGCCGCTGTAGCCGCGTTCGCGCGATAAATCGGTATGGTTGAGCAAGTCATACGAAAAGCGGTCTGCGGCTAAAATGTTTCGCTTATCATTTAACTCACATTTCGCACCCTAACAAGGTCAAAACAAAGGATTTTTTATTTAGTTTTTCAGAATAACTTTTTGACCAACACAACGAGCGATGGCAATCCTTTTTTTACCATCGCTAGTCGTTCTGTATCATGTTAGACGTAGATGCTCTCATCCATGCCCAATCCCTGCAGAATCCTTCGCTGATCCGGGTTGAGGGAGCGATCCAGTGCGCGTTGGATGCGTCCATCCGGCAGCTGGAACAGGACGACGTTCACATATTGAAACAGCTGAAAAATCGCCTGCCCGGTTGGCCGGGTCAGCTTGCGGCCTCCAGCCCCTTTTAACGGGTGTTCCGGTGTGATGAACTGACGCACCCGGCGCTGAAAAACGCGGTAAATCGCCAAGGCCAAGAGAAATAGATAGCCCAATACGGCAACTCGTTCTGGCTTTTTGACATAAATCTCATCCGTGAAAAACGGATCTTTCAAAAACGCGAAGTTCATTTCCACCGAGATTTGCCCTTTATACAGCTTCAAGATCTCTTGGGCATCCATTTGTTGGCCCTTCCATTCCTTCGGAACGGTCGTGACGAGGACAAACCGGGACGCTTTCCGTCTTGCCTGTTCCCATGCCGGTTGGTCGAATTCGACGTTTAGGCGAAGGGTGTACAGCGTCTCCGTCTCGGGTTCCGCCCCTTTTTTCGGCCGTCCTCGCCGTTTTTTCGGACGCACGATCTCTTCGACCGCGGCCTCCACTCGATGAAACCGAGGGCGAAGGGACGCCTTGAGGGACGTCAAGGCTTGTTCGGCGTCTTCGCGGCAGGAGAAGGGGTGGCGCTCCCAACGGACTTGTTCCTCACGAAGAAGCTCCGCTTCTTTGACCCGCTCTTTTTCGAGCGTCTTTCCTTGGCGCTGGTCGAGCGCGCTCGATTCAACGACGATCAGCCGAACCGGGTGGCCTTCATAGGTCGCGGCCGTTTCCCATACCCGGTACGTGGCGCCGTTTCTCTCCGCCAGGGTAAAGGGTTCGCTCCACGGGATGTGAGGCGAATCGGCCTCCGCGAGCGCCCGTTTCACGATCCGAAGCGACGAAGGGCCTCTGGTGATCAAAAAGGCATGGGCGGCTTTCGTCTGCGCCAAGGTGTCTTTCGTCATGGCAGCGGAATCAGCCACGTAAATCCATTCGTCGTCGATCTTGGCTTGTTTGAACTGTTCGTGGATCCGCGACAGCACCTCAGGATTCCACGCCTTATCCGATAGATTGCCGTCATGCACATCGCCGTAAAACGGGATGCCATCCTCGTTGCCGACCAGCCCGAAGCCGATCTGTTTTTGCCAACGGTGATGGCGGTTGTAGCCATGTGTGATCTGCAAAGCCTCTAATGAGGCCGATTCATACGCTCCGTAAACCGTCTTGTCCGTCGTATCAGCGTGAAAGGCTCGGAGGGAAAGGCCTTCTTTGCGATAAATGTGAATCAAGCAAGTGCTGATGACCTTGTGAATATCGGCCTCATACAAGCGGTCGAGATGACGGGCCAAGGCATCGTCGTTCAACCAGGAAGGCTGGAGACCGGGACGGATGAGTTTCTCTAGATCGATCTCCTGAGCCCATCGTTCTAAGTGAACCAGGGCTTGCCGGCCGTCAAATAGATTGTAAAGGATGGCTTGAACGGCATCGCTGACTCGCGTTTGGCATTGTGGATCGACGGGCACAAGATGGTCAATCAAGTGGGGGATGTCGAGTTTTTTGACTAGAACACTTATTATATTCAAATAACCATTACGATAGACCCCTTTGACTTTCACATTCATGAGAGAAAAACTCCTTTACGTTCCTTGTGTGTCAAGGATTCATTCGACATCGGAATGAAAAAATCCTCCCGATTTTCGTCGGGAGGGTGCGAAATGTGAGATTTAAACGGTAGATGGCCCAGTTTTCCCGCAATTTTTTCGGCGCCAATACGAGAACGCGATGGTTGCGCAATTCGTAATATTTGATCACCGCCAACGCTTCGAACGTTTTTCCGAGCCCAACACTGTCGGCGATGATGCAGCCCCCGTACGTTTCAATTTTATTGATAGCCCCAAGGACCCCATCGCGCTGAAAGTCATAAAGTTTGTTCCAAATCACCGTATGTTGGAATCCGGTTCTCGTCTGCAACGTTTCGTAGTCTGTTCCTGCTTTTAAAAAATCTTTGAACAAGTGATAAAGTGTGACAAAGTAAATCAACTCTGGCGGATGTTCTTGATACATGATTTCCAAGCGCCGCAACATTTCCTCTTTCACATCTTGCAGCGCCTGTTCATCTTGCCAAATCGCCTCAAATTGGCGAAGCAGCTGGGCGCTGGAATCTCGATCATCCATCATATGAGCAAAATAAAAATGGGGGGAGCTACTGTAGCCGAGCCCCGGACTGGAAAACGGCGCCCCGCCGATCAAGCCGATTTGTGATCCGTCCTCATTTCGCACATGATATATGCTGCCTTGAATGCGCTGATTGACGACCGATTTCACTCTCGCTTTCTGTTTCAGCCATTTGGCCAGTTCCCTTGCTATATGTGCCTGGTTGAGTTCGATTTTGTATTTCCGCTCTTCTTCCACTCCATACAGCGCCGCTTCGTTTTTCTTCACCCATTCATTGAGTGGGCGGTCGCTGCTCACAAAGGCAGGCTCTGTGAAAATAAAGCGAAATTCATCGATTTGCGCCAGCTCTTTTTTCAACTCTGCAAACGCATATAACGTAAAATGCGCCGCCGCAATCGATAGTTTGCTGCCTTTTGTGATATGCGCTTTCAACGCATCGCCGACTAGGCCGTTTTGTCTGTTGTCAATCATCCCTTTTGTCTTCATGCACGAATGGCTCCTTGTTTCTTTTCTTTATGGTTTTATTTTACGAAAACAACTGGTAGGATGTTGTTGAAATTTGTCGAAACTATAGATTGATTATCATAGACACAGCTTAAGAACGAGGGCTCTGTTTCGATCTAGGAACGAGTTGATCGAACTCGACGTCAAGGCGCAAGACATCCAGCCTCTCCATCAACGATGGGCGCAAAAAATCCTCCCGATTTTCGTCGGGAGGGTGCAAAAAGTGAGTGATTAAGCTTTTCCGGCTCTTCACCACAAGTTGTACTTGATCATTTACGGCAAGATAGGTGCGCATTGGGAAAATAGAGGATACAAAAAATGCGAATTTTCCCGTATGGTAAAGGAGACAGAACCAAATCATCGGAGGAAAATTCGCATGTACTCTCAGTTTATCAAAGAACTCATCGATTTACCTATTATGCGCTAAACTTGAACATTTAGGTTATGATCCTGTCTGCTTGTACCATCAATGATGAAAGGAGTATTCAATGCCTGCGAAATTTTAAAAAGCGTCTCTACCCTAGGACTTGTAAGTCCCGCTTCAATTCTCCCAATCGTGGATTTTGGAACTCCAATACGGTCTGCAAGTTCCTGTTGAGACATATTCAGCTGCTTCCGTCTTGTTTTGATCTGTGCAGCTATAGTTCCTTCCAATTGAATTTTTTGAACATGCTGCTCGCCTCGAATTGCTGCATATTTCTTAAAAAAATCACTCATTGTTTTTCCCTCCCAGTCCATTAATAAAGGCAAGGGTCGAAAGCGCAATAACTTTCATATGCTGATTCAGCCGGCACAATATCCTCTCGTCTTATCGCTCCGTTATACTGCTTGTCAAAATAATGAAGTAATATGACTTTTGAAAAATTGTGAATCGCAAATATAGTTCTGTGATTTCCAGTTCTTCCACCTCTTATACCCCATCTGTAAAAATGATCATAACGAGTATTCATGCTAAGATGTTTCAATGACGGAGGGGTTATATCATCCGGAAAGCTGTTGTCCTCCCGATCAGAAGGATATGGATTATGTTGAATAATCATAAGTTGCCTTGCATATACATCAGCAACATGACACCATATACCCGGACGACCTTTTTGTCTAAGTTCTTGCTCGGCTTTACTCAATAGATGATCTTCAAATTCCTTTACATTCCCTGTGTATATTACCTCAAACAATATTCTCTACCCTTTACCAAATTTATTATTATACACAATGATAGCATTTATGCTACTTACATGCAATCATTTATAACTGTAGATGAGCCTTTTTCGTTACAGTAATTTCTTATTGTTAGAAAGACAAACAGGACACCTCTTATGCGATACGGAGCTGTTTTTTTAATCACACCAATGGGAATGTCTTGGCGTCATCAATGAACTCGACGACGCTGTGGTCTTTCCGCGACCGAAGAAGCTCCAGCCCGGCGGAGAGGTTTTGTCGGGATTAGGCGCTGCCGTACACGCAGGCCAAGAGCACCACGACCCAATACCGTTTCACCGCCCGAATGTGGCGAACGCGGTATCCATCTTCAGCTTGTCTTTCGCCGGTCAAGACATCGACGATATGAACGAGGTGCTTGATGACCGGTTTGGAAAGCGGCGGCGGCAACCCCAGCGTGAAGAAACCTTGTCAATTCCTAGGTGATGTGCTCAATGATTCATGAGACATGAACCCCCTTATGTGAATGGGTTTCGAGCACATCTATTTTACCCAAGGAGTCTGGTTCATGTCTCCTTTTTGTTTGGTTGTCATTTTATGTTGGTGAATTTGCTCATCTACAGTTGCTAAAACATTCCGGAAAACTATGTCAAAATTTATTGAAACAGACATGGATCATCATGCACACCACTTGTTCATGGAGGTGCGACCTTGTTTTTCGGTCATACCTGCATGGTCATCCATCATTCACTCCCCCATCATCCCCACCACTTCGCGAAACACGGCCGATGGCTGCTTGCGGAGCAGTTCGGCGGGGATCGTTTTGTGCTTCGTGCCGTTCGTGATCATGAGCAGGCCGTCTCCTAGGCGGATGGACACGTTTTTGACGCGGTACGCGGTGATTTTGGACGCTTGATCCAAGTAGCGGGCGTCAAGGTCGAAGCGGATGCGGTCGGACAGCCGCCGAAGGATGCGCCAAAGGGCGATTTCGTCCTTCGATTTCATGAACAGCTCGGGCAGTTCTTTCGCTTGTTTGAGCGTGTTGAGCGTCGTCATCGCATAAACGGCGATGCCGTAGCCGACGGGACGGATGACGTTTTGGAGAAAGTTCCAGCTTTCGACTTCGAAGCGAACGTATTCGTCATCGCTTCGTTTCGGCAGCTCGGTGATGGCCGATCGTTTGACGATGTTCACAGCGGCGATTTTGCCGAAGCACGTGACCCCGTTTTGCGGGGCGGCTCCCCGCTTCGGGTAAAGGGCGATGTAGCGCGCGTCTTGCCAGCCTTTTTTCAGCTGCTTCACCGGGATATGGTAGAAGCGGTGTTTTCGGTAGACTTCGTAATGCCGCGCGCTTGGAACCATGCCGACAAGCACATGCTCATCGAAAGCCGACCGCCATTCCTCGATGATCCCTTGCGGCAAAATGCCTTCGTTTTTCAGTTCTTCGGGATTCTTTTCAATCAGCCGCTCGATGAACTGCTCGACCAGGCGGGTGGCGTTCGGCAAAAACGGCAGGCCGCCGATGTTGACGTCGTTGATGCTTTTGTACAGCGGGTGCTCTTGGTAGCTGTCCTCGTCATGCCACGGGAACAGCACGTAGGCGCCAAAGGCGGTGCGCTCGTATGGGCCGCCGCGGCGGGCGACAAGCGAATCGCGGTAGCGGTGCATCGTGTTGATGTCGTCTTCCATCGGGCCCGGCATTCCGTACCGTTTTTCGTATGAGCTGCCCGAAACGGCGAAGTCAAGGCGATACTTGGCGTCGAAAATGTAGTTGAACGTATAGTCTTTTCCCTTCTTTTCAATCGCCAGAACCGTGTCGGGCATTTGAGGGACGGTTGGCAGCCTTCCTTCGTACGGCTGATAGGTCAGCGTGATTCGCTCTCCGGTGTATGGGTGTTCGTACACCCGCTTGGCGGAGCGGTTTTTTTCGAGATTGACGAACAGCCCTAAGCGGTTCACTTGGATGACATTTTGGCTGATGAGTTTGTATTTTTTCCCGAGGAGCTGCCCGAGCTTCAAAAACGTCCAATACTCGTACAACGTGGCGACGTCTTTTACGGGCATTCGGTACAGCTTCCCTTGCAAGGCGAGGCCGCGGGTGATGATGAGAAACAGCTGATAGGCGTTGCGGTACCCGGGCGCCATTTGCAGGACGAGGCTCGTGACAGAGCGGTCAAGCTGCCCGATCGGCCGCCAAAAAGAGTGACGAAGCCGAGTTTCGAGCGCGCGGATCATCGATTGGATGCGCTCCAGCAAATCCGGATCCGGTTCCGTTTCGTATCGCTTTTGTTTCCCTTGCACGTGTTCGAACAAATCGCGCAGCTTCTCGACAAGGCGCGTCATCATCCATTTGACGAACCGGTTTTCGAGCGTGTCGTACGTCAGTTCTTTTTTCGCTTTGAGCCCCGATTGCGGCATGACGGTTCGACTTCCGATGTCGATGCCGCGCTTGACGTCACGGAACACGTGCGGCCGCTTGCGCAAATCGTTTCTTCCTGCCGCATCCAAACGGCCGAGCTGGTCGCCGCGCCCCCTCACATGGACGGTCGACAGTTGATGGTGCGGCTGCCGCTCAATATGCCGAATGGCATGCAAAAAGTCGCCGATATGCGCGTCCATGAGCCGGAAAAATTCACTTCTTGACGGAGCGCCGTCCCGCTTCGCTCTCGCCCGCTGGTACGTGCGCTTAATGAAGTGAAACGCCAAGTTGTAGATTTCTTCGCTTACTTCGTCAAGAAGGATTTGGTAGTCTTGTTTATATGTCAGCTTCGTCGGAAAAATTTCGATCGTCACGTCCAAAATGGAACGGCTGCCGTCGCGGATTTCCAACGTCGACAGCCCGACTTCATTTGGGAAATGGAGATTGCCCATCAACACCGCTTGGCCGCCGATGTCCACAAGGCTGATGGCGTTTCTCAGCGCCGGTGATTCGTGGTAAAACGAGAGAACCCGGTCGGTTTTCGGAACGACGAGCAGCTGATAGACGCCGTTTTCAAAGAAAATCGGGCGGTGGCCGCCCAACCAGTCGACAAGCTCGCCCGCGTCAACGTCGAACAGTTTGACGCTTCGCACCTCTTCGCCGCTGACGAAAAACTCCATCGTCTCGTGGAAATCGAGGCGGCGGTACTGCTGAAGCCCTTCGTATTGTTCGTGGTACGGCTTTCCTTTGATCACGAGCGTGAGCTGTTTCGTTTCGATATGGACAAGCTCGCGGTCGTCACGCCCCGAGCCAGAACGAAGTGAAGCCATCGTCCTCTAACCTCCGCAGCATCTGCCAAATTTTCTCCGCACTTTTTGGATAACGGGCATACGAAACATCAAGCACGCCGCCGTATTCACCGTCCGGTTCAAAGCCGGCGCACAGGACAAACAGCTGCTTGAGCGCTGTTTCGAGCCGCATGTCGCTTCCCGAAAGGCGCGGCAAAATTTTTTGCATCAGGCAATAGTCGAACGCCTTGTCAAATTCCATCAGCTTTCCTTCTTCGTTATACGCAAGGTAGAAACAAATTTCATCGCGGACGCGGTAACCGATATGCGCGCCAAGCGGCGCGAGGATGCGGTTGATCTCCACGAGCTGTTTCGTCACCGTTTCAACAAGCTCTGGGCAGCGTGCGTACACATCTTTCAAATGCAAATACCGCGCCGCGAACAGCTCCTGTCCGACTGACAGGGGCGCGACGGTCGGCAAGTCGCGCAAAAAATCGAGATGGTCGAGCTGGACGCGGTTGAATTCAATCGTGTTCGCCCGGTCGAGCACTTTTTTGCTGAAGGGGTGGGTCGTCTCGTCCATGTTGACCGTGCCGATGATGTAGACGTTCGGCGGGAGAAAAAGATCACACCCTGCTGTTTCTCTCGGCAGCAACCGTGACGAGGTGATGCGCCCGTCTTCCCAGCGGCGGCTTTCCATGACGCTTAAGACATCGCTGAAGTAATGTTCCACACGGGCAAGGTTCATCTCATCCAACACGACGAAATACGGCTTGTCCGGGTGCTTCTCCGCTTCGATCATGACGTTGGTGAGCGGCCCGGGCTTGAAATCGCCTTTAATGTCGACATAGCCAAGCAAATCCGAACCGTCGTGCCAATCCGGGCGGACGGGAATTAAGGTGAAGCGGCCGTTGTCTTCCGTCGCGCCGACGCTCTCGGCGAGCCATTGAACAATTTTCGTTTTCCCCGTTCCGGAAATGCCGGACAGGATGACAAACGGTTTTGTTTTTAACGATAGAAAGAGGTTGGTCACTTCCTCTTTCGTATAGTAAAACCCTTTGGCGGATATGTATGAATGAATATGCTCAACCGCCTCCCGATAGGAAAGGGCCTGCTCGGGCGGTGCCATCGGTTCTGTTCGCTCCACATATTGTTGGTAATAACCGATCATCGTTTCGAGGTCGCGCGCAAGTTGTTCATCGGATGGCAGATCGTCAAACGAATAGGCGATATACGCCGCCACCGACCGTTCGTAATCTTTCGCCCGTTTGCTTTCGCCAAGACGGATGTCATCATTCGTCCGCACGCGTTCTCCGGCGGGAATGAGTTGGCGGATGTCCCGCTTCACCCGCTCCATTTCGTCTCTCGGCGTCTCCGTCACCCCTTGGGCGAGCGTCAAATAGAGCCGGCGCATATCTTCACTTAATAAGTAGACGATATAATACCCTCGCTGCGTCGAATCCGTCACCTCTTGATCCATCACCGCCACCCACGGCACGTCGGTCCACACCCCTTGACCGACAGAACCTTTCACCACATACCGGTCAGGCGGTAAGAAAGGCAATGTTTTCAACGCCTCTGGAATCGCTCGTGTCACCAGCTGAAACGACCGTCGCTCTTTTGACAGTTTTTCGCGTTTTTCTTGTTCGTAAATGGCCATCACTTGGCGGAAAAGATCGTGCAATGACATGGGAATAGCTCCTTCGTATAGAAATGTTATTCTTCGTTTCTATTTTTCTTCTATTCTACTAAAAAAGCGGCTCTCTCAACTAGTGAGAGAGCCGCTTTTTTCGTCACGAGCAGGCGTTCTTTATGTATATACATGCAACATGAAGAGTGGACTTCTCATCACGCCCCATCCCCCAAGCGCTGCAGCACCTTCTCCGGATGTTCATGGATATAAGCTGTAAATCGATCAAAGGCTCGCATGATATCATTTCGTTCTTTATGAAACACATTCGCCATGACAGGATCTTTCCGCCATTTCCACAAACGCTCGATCGGGTTGAGCTGCGGCGAATATGGCGGGAGATAAAGAAAAAACCCCCGCATCGCAAGGGTTTTCACTAGCGGCCCCGAGAGGATTCGAACCTCCGACGCACGGTTTAGGAAACCGACGCTCTATCCACTGAGCTACGGGGCCATGATAAGAATGTACACCTAAGCGCTGGGATGGCTAAGGGAGAGACTCCATCCCTTCGAGACGTCGAGAATTCCGCTTGTTTGATCCGTTCCCGGTTTTTTTGAGGAAAAACATCAAAACGAGACCGCTCCTTGCCTTTGGCGCTGCGCAACCAATCAAACGCGCGGTCAGTTTGAGAATATGTTCATTGTTTGGTTGCCAGTGAACCGGGGGCAAGCTCTAGTCATGTTTGTTGATGCATACCGTTTATGGCATGTCGGACGGATATATTATAACTGATTTTTTGCTGTTTTAAAAGGTTAAATGAACAAGGCAAAGTTTTGCAAGTGCATAGAATGGCAAAGGATGCTTATGCTACACTAAGGGTAAGGGAATTGGCAAGGGAAGCGGCCCATACACCGTTTTTCGTCGAATCGTCTAGAAAGGCCGGTGAGGAATGAAAAAGGCGGCTCATCCCCATTATTTTTTTCAATTAGGGAAGCCTTGTCAGATCTGTCCCCCTTTCTGATTAACTGCCACCGGTTCAAGCAAAAAACAAATTTTTCACCAGCTTTCTAGAGGCGGCATCGGGCTGCAAAGTGTTGATCTGTCAATATGACTCTCAAGGGAGGAATGGAACGATGAGACTCCCCGCCCTGTTTCTTGCACACGGTTCGCCGATGCTGGCGATCGAAGACAATGCGTACACGGCGTTTTTGGGCAAACTCGGGGAAGGAATTCGCCCGCAGGCGGTCGTCATCTTTACAGCGCATTGGATGACGCGCCAACCGACGGTTTCGGCGGTTGAGGGGACGTATGACATGATTTATGATTTTTCCGGCTTTCCGCGCGAGCTGTATGAAGTGGTTTATCCGGCGCGCGGGTCGGTCGAGTGGGCGGAGCGCGTGCGCGAGCGTCTCGCTGGTGTGGCGGAAGTGGCCGTTGATTCCACGCGCGGGCTGGATCACGGTTCTTGGGTGTTGTTGCACCGTCTATTTCCCAACGCTGACATCCCAGTCGTGCAAGCGTCGGTCTTGCCGTGGTGGACGCCGAATCAATTGTTCCAGCTTGGTGAGGCGCTACGTCCATTGCGTGACGAAGGGTTGATGGTCATCGGCAGCGGCGGGACGGTGCACAATTTGATGGCGCTCCGTTGGGAAGGTCACGCTGAAGCGGACGCGTGGGCCATGGCGTTTGATGATTGGCTCCTCAGCCGATCAGCCGCCCACAGTGAAGAGGTGTTCGATTATGAGAACAAAGCGCCCTACGCCAAGCAAGCCGTGCCCACACCCGAGCACCTCGCGCCGTATTGGATCGCTTACGGCGCAGGCGATCGCGAAGAAGCGCCGCGCGTGTTGTTCCGTAAGTACCAGTATGGGAGCTTAAGCCTGATGGCGGTGGCGTTTTAAAATCGAGTAGGAGGGGGCGGCTAACCCCCGTCCCCTCACACCACCTAGCATGCGGGTCCGCACTAGGCGGTTCGTCAACCTTGACGGAGTTCGAAATATCGTTGCGTCAAACTCTTGAGCCCTTGAGCGGTCCAGTAGGTCTTGCCCAGGGCCTGATGGAGTTGCGGCGTTTTCGTTGTTCGCCAAGCTCCTTTTCGGGTATTGGCGATCTCCATCACCGCTGTTTCCTTCAACCCCAGCGCTCTTAACTCACGGATTCTGGTTCTGACCCGTTTCCATTGAAGCCATTGACAGAGTCGAAGCCTCCTCCGAATCCATCCTTCGATGGTCTGAAGGACAGACGGGGTTTCGACGAGCCGAAAATACCCGATCCATCCCATGACGTATTGATTGACGCGATGAATTCGTTCTGGCATCGATATGCTCCAGTTTGGGTTGGTCAGCTGTCGAATACGCTGTTTCAGACGTTGAATCGACCTTGGGGCGAGCCGGATTCGCGCTTTTCGTTCCGGTGTGAAGCTAAACCCCAGAAAGGCCCGTTTCCACGGGCGGTCCACCGCACTTTTCTCCTCGTTTACTTTGAGTTTGAGCGTTTTCTCCAAGAACCGTTGGATGCTTTGTTTCACCCGTTGTCCTGCCCGCAGACTTTTCACATAGATGTTGCAGTCATCTGCGTAACGGCAGAATTTCAATCCTCGCTTCTCCAATTCCTTGTCTAAATCGTCGAGAAGGATGTTCGCCAGCAGGGGGCTGAGGGGGCCGCCCTTGCGGCGTCCCCTCCTCGGTCTGCACCTTCACCCCTTCGATCATAACGCCGGCTTGCAGGTAGGCACGGATCAGTTTCAGCACACGTTTATCCCTGACTTTTCGGGCCACCCGACTCATCAGGATGTCATGGTTGACCCGATCAAAGAACTTTTCCAGGTCCATGTCGACCACGTACCGATACCCTTCCTGGATGTAGCCTTGCGCTTGCCGCACGGCATCGTGGGCGTTGCGGCCAGTTTTTGTCGGAAGACGTGAGATGTTCTCAAAGAAAAGCCATCCTTAAATAGCGTTCAGACAGAACCCGTTCTCTGTTTCGATGCAAAAGACGCTAGTCTTGTTCAACACGGCTATACATCTTGCAAATGATACTGTTTGTCAATTTGGTTCTTCAACCTCGGATGCAAGTGGCAGCTGCACTCATCGGAAAACAACCGGTCAATCAATCCCTTGAATTCTTCCCGTCCGATCAACTGATGCTCATACGCGCAACATAAAATCCCCAAAGTCCCCGTATACTCGATGCCGTAACTTTCACACGCATTCATGATCCTTTTTTCATTCGATGTGCATAAAATCATATCTTGACCGGCAATGGCAATCAGTTCTGCATCATATTCGCTCAATCCTGTCCATTCTGTCAACAGCTGATACATGAGCCCGTATCCCTCTTCCGTATGCAAAGAGACCGTTTCGTAATCGATTTGTCGCAAAGCCTTCTGGATATTGCCAGGAGTCTCATTCAGCAAAATACTCTCGGGAACACACACTCGGCCAAACACTCTCGTCAGTAAATCCATCCTGCCCAACTCATAAAAATCGTTTAACACATTGTTGTCCACCACCGCTCTCTTTTTATAAAGCCCCCGTATTTTCCGAACATCCATGCTCCTTATACCATCCCTTGATCATTTCTCTAGCGGTCCGCAAATCGCATCCAAGGATTTCGCATACTTTGTTAATCGTAATGCTCCCCTCGAAATACGCCTGTTTCACAAAATAGGTCAATTTGCGGTTTTTGGGGATATAATCGATTGGAGCAGGTTCTTGCTCTTTATACCCTTGCTCCCGCAACGTTTTTCGCAAAAAGCCGTACGTCCTTCCAGAAATGTATTGTTCATCCAATAAAGCCCTCATGAAGGCTTCAGCGCTGACAAAAAATTGGCGTTTAAGCTCCATAATCGTTTCAATGGTAACATATCTTTTAAAATAATAGGCATATTCCCGCAACTGTTCGCGAGGAATAAGAAAGTAGCTTGCAAACAACGTGGCGACTTTTTCATTGATTTCCCTTCTTGCGCTGCTGTAAGTAAGAGAGCTAAGATCACTTCGGTACTCCTCGCGATGGAAAATAAGATGGCCAAGTTCGTGAATGACGCTGAACCGTTTTCGTTCCTCAGGTATTTCGTCGTGATCATTAAGGAAAATAAAAGCTCCTTTTTCCTCGGAGTAAGCCGATAAACCATCAATTTTTTTATCAATCGTTTTCAACGCGATGACATGTATACCATGGTGCTCTAAAACCGCATAAATATCACTTGGGATCACATGATCAAGGCCAAACATTTTCCTCGTTTGTTCCGCTGCTTGTCGAATAATGGTCTTATGTTCCTCCGTTAACTCATGATCAACAAGCTTTAATTTATACGTCGGGGGCAAATAAGCGACACTAGCCTCTCCAAAAGAGGCAAGCAGCTCATAATAATCATCCATGATCCGATTCACTTGATTTTGATCAATCAGACGGAAGTTTTCTTTAGGGTTATCCGCGCGAAACATGAAAGAAGACATTGGTTCACGCTGATCGTCTGAAGAAACGATCAAATCCTTCATCGGGATATTCAAGCGTCGCGACAGAAGAAATAATTTTGCACTGTCAGGAATTTGTTCCCCTTTTAAATATTTGGCAATCGTTTGTCTCGTCACGCCCATCACTTCGGCTAAATCTTGATTCTTCAACCCCAACTCGTTTTTGACCCGATTTAGATTTTTCGCGATCGTTTGTTTAATCTCCATCATCGCACCCCCTTTATGTTAATTATTCTTAACCAAAATAGATCCATAATTCGATATTAACGTTAATTTTTATTAACCTTTCTTTTAACATATCATATCGGGTTGGCATCAATCAACTTCACCATTTTGGGAATAAGCATTGTACACCATTTGTAAACGTTTTTAGATAAGCTTAACCTTATCGGCGGATCTTTGTTAAGCAACAAGCCTGCCCTTCGCTTCCATGCGCGGAGGCAGGCTGTTTTTTAAACTAAAGTACGTGCGCTTACTTCCCGCAGCACTTTTTATACTTTTTCCCGCTGCCGCACGGACATGGGTCGTTGCGGCCGATTTTTCGCTCTCTTCGGCGGTATGGGATGTTGGTCGGCCGCGGAGGTGTTTGCAGCACGGCTTGAAAATGGCGATACCGTTGCTCGGCAATGGCTTTCCACGTTTCCAACTTCGGGTGATCGATCTCTAGAATCGTATAATAGGCGTACGCGTTCTGTTCGACATCAATCATCCAAGAACGCCCTCGTTTTTCCGCTCTTTTTACATACTGCTCTACTTCTGGGAGCGCCTCTTTATCCAGCTGATGGCAAAGTGCCTCAAAGCAAAATGCTTGGAGGTCATCATCGCGCTGCTTGGAAAAGACTTCTCGCAATACACGCACGGCCTGTTTAGATTTGATGTTGGCGAGCACATGAATAGCGGACAGCGCCGTGTCTTCCTGAAACGCATATGGGCGCACGGCTTCGACGACTTCATCGTTTTGGAACGCCGACAACGCATAAACGACTTGATCGAGGAGCACATCGCCATCCTGTTGTTCCAACAACCGGGCTAGTCTTGGAATATACTCGGTAGCGCCGACGAGCGAGAGCGCATACACCGCCAAAATGCCGTCATACGAAAACCAAGGCTGTTGCTCGTTTTTCATCCATGTCAGACCGATATCTTCCTTCGTCATCCATCCGCGTTCAACGAGAATGCGCACGGCTTGTTTGGCTACTAAAAACCAATCGTGATTGTGAAACTCTTCCTCGTGCAAATGCGAAAGCACTGAAAAATAGTGTTCCCATACGTCATCTTCCGTTCCTTCTAAAGCAAGGCGGACGGCTCGCTGCCAAGACCGCGGGAAGTGAGGGAGCAGCTGTTCTCCGTATTTTTCGAGCTGGGCGGCTGGAAACGGGAAAAACCAACGGATGTACTTCGTTGCGTCTTTAATGGTCAACAACTGCTCAAGCGCTCGGTCGGTCAACGGCTGTTTGGAGATGCCGTACAAAATCATCCTCCGTGTTTCTTCGTTGTCCGCCGTTACAGCCTCATCCACCAAACGCTCCACAAGCGCGGCTGGAATATCCGGATACTCTTCGATTGCGTCAAACGCAAACTGGCGGAGGACAGGATGGTCGCTAAACAAATGCGGCTCGATTGTTTGAATAAAGGACATGATCACACCTTCTTTTTTTCTGAAATTTCACCCCGTCGCTGACAGAATATCGACATTCAACCTCCTTGCGACGGGTTTGCGGGTTCTTCCTTCATACATGGAACACAAGCAGCGGCCGATGCGATGGAAATGGGCAGCCAATGGAGCTCTTGGTCATTTCAAACATCACAGCATCTCCTCCTCTATCATCATAGACAAAATCCGCTTGATTTGAAACCGTTTTTCCTTCTCGCAAACTCGCTTGTTTGATATACTAGAAGTGGAAGGAGGTGAAGGTGATGGAAGAAAAAACGATATTGGCGCAAATTTTGCAAGTGCTTGATTTGTACGCGGCGGATATGCGCAAGCAGTTCGAAGCGCTCCATGAGAAATTCGACTCGCTCCAACGCCAAGTCCAAGCGTTGAATGAAAAAACGGATGAAATGGACAAGCGCATCGAGGAGATGGATGGACGGTTTGAGCGGCAGATCGCCCAGTTGGAGCGCACCGTGAACGAACGGTTCGAACGGCTCGAAGCGAAACTCGGCCACATCCGCGTCGAACTAGTTGAAACACAAGAAACGGTCGACTTCCACTCCGTCAAAATCGCCCAGCATGATCGAAAAATCCGCCATTTGCTTCACGCTCGATAAATCCTCCACCGCCATCATGCCCCCGCCCTTCCATCAAGGCGGGGGCGTTCGCATCAAGAAAGCTCTCGGGCAAGGTCGGCCGCCAAGGCGGCGTTGTTTTTCACTAAGGCGATGTTTGCTTGCAAGCTTTTGCCTCCGGTTAACGTTTTCACACGGTCAAGCAAAAACGGGGTGACCGATTTTCCGGTGATGTGCTGCTTTTCTGCTTCCTTGAGCGCTTGTTCGATGATGACGGTGATATACGACTCCTCAAGCTCATCTTCTTTTGGGACAGGATTGGCGATCACAACACCGCCGTTTAACCCAAGCTTCCATTTCGTTTCGAGGAACTGGGCGATCTCTTCCACGCTGTCGAGGCGATAGTCGACGCGAAACGGGCTCGTCCGCGAATAGAACGCCGGCAGGACGTCCGTCTGATAGCCGATGACCGGAACGCCGTGCGTCTCGAGGTATTCAAGCGTCAAGCCTAAATCCAAAATTGATTTCGCCCCGGCGCAGACGACCGCGACGTTTGTGCGCGCCAGTTCCTGCAAGTCAGCCGAGATGTCCATCGTCTGTTCGGCGCCGCGGTGCACGCCGCCGATGCCGCCGGTCGCAAATACGCGGATGCCCGCCATCTCAGCGCAAATCATCGTCCCCGCCACGGTCGTCGCCCCGTGTTTCTTCATGGCGACGACATACGGCAAGTCGCGGCGGCTCACTTTTTCTACATCGCGGCTTGTCCCGAGCTGTTCAAGTTCGTCTTCGGTCAACCCGATTTTGATTTTTCCGTTTAAAATGGCGATCGTCGCCGGCACGGCGCCGCGGTCGCGGATGATCTGTTCAACCGCTTTCGCCGTTTGCACGTTTTCCGGATACGGCATGCCATGCGAGATGATCGTTGATTCTAAGGCGACAATCGGCTTTTTTTCGGCCTTCGCTTGAGCGACTTCTTCGGAAAAGACGAGAAAATCATTCATCACTTCGTTCCCCCTTCGCGAAAATACCGCGCATAGGCGGCTTGCAACAGGTGTTCATTCAAAGCGGGATGCACCGTTTCGGCCGTTTGCAGCGTAAGCGCCGCGCTGCTCATCCCAAAGCGGCAGGCGTCTTCCACCGTATGTCCGCCTAAGACGCCGTACAAAAATCCAGCCGCAAAGGCGTCGCCCGCTCCGGTGGCGCCGGTGACCTCAACCTTCGGCGCCGCAATCGCTTCTGTTTCCCCTTGCTTGGTGGCGTACGCGACGCCGTTTGCGCCGCGCGTGACGACAACGTTCTGGGCGCCGGCTTGAAGGATCGGTTTCATTATGTCGTCCGTATGTCCGTCGCGTCCCACAAATTCCTTAGCCTCCGCTTCATTCGTGACAAACCACGTCACACCAGACAAATCGCTGGGCAATCGCTTCACTTTTGGAACCGACACCGTCACAACACAAAGCGGGAGGCGCTCCTTACGGCACTGCTCGATGGTCCACTGAATGGCGTTGCTTGAAAAATTCGTATCAAGCACGACGGCTGAAATCGGGCCGAGTTCGGGCCATCGCTGCTTCATCCACTCGTTTCCCACTGTATCTTGAACGCTCTCCCACCTACGCTTGAGCTTTGAGGTGGGAGATTCTTGGGAACACCCGCCCCATGGCAGGCTGTCCACCAAGCCATCCCCGTGCGTCCCACGGTTGGGCTGCCTTACTTACAAAGACAGCAAACGAAGCCCTTCATTCAGGATATTCCGGGCGGCGTTATGGTCCCGGTCATGTTCGGCTCCGCAGGTGGGGCACACCCACTCGCGGATGCCGAGCGACTTCACCTCAACCTGCCGGTGCCCGCAGCACGAGCACAATTGACTCGAGGGAAACGTGCTCGCAACACGAACCACCGTCCGCCCGTACCATGTCGCTTTATACTCAAGCATGTTGAGAAAACGCCCCCACGCGGAATCAGAAATGGATTTGGCCAGCTTGCGGTTCTTTTGCATGTTCCTAACACGCAAGTCCTCCACGCACACCACTTGGTTTTCGCGGATGAGGCGGGTGGACAGTTTGTGCAGGAAATCGTTCCGGCAGTTGGCGATTTTTTCATGAAGCTTGGCCACTTTCAAACGGGCTTTCTCCCAGTTCGAACCGCCCGGCTTGCGGCGGGACATCACCCGCTGCCAGTAGGCGAGCTTTTCTTCATACCGGCGCCAATACCGGGGGTGTTCGATCGTTTCGCCTGTGGAAAGCACCACGATATGTTTCAATCCCAAATCGACGCCCACTTTCTTGTCGGTTTGGGGCAATGGGGGAATGTCCGTTTCCACGAGGATGGAGACGAAATACTTCCCTGTTCGATTGCGACGAATGGTGGCCGAGAGGATGCGGCCTTGAACCTCACGGCTTTTGGCGAACTTCACCCATCCGAGCTTGGGAAGCTTCAAGCGATGGCCGTCCACTTCGATCGTGGGTCGTCCGTTCTTGGGGTAGTTGCACTGAGCGGTGTACGATTGGTTCGGATGTTTTTTGCTCTTGAAGCGGGGAGCGTTCGACGTTCCATCAAAGAACCGGTCAAACGCCTCGGCCAGTTGCTGCAGCGCGTTTTGCAAGGCGGTCGAATCAGGTGTCTTCAACCATGGAAGGGTTTGCTTTAAGGCGGTCAGCTGCTTGGAGCACTCGTTATAGCCGAGTCCTCTTCCGGTGGTTTCATACGCCTGATTCCACTCGGCCAAAAAGTGGTTGTACACAAATCGGCAGCACCCAATCGTCTCATTGATGAGCTTCGCTTGTTTTTGGGTAGGATACAGCCGAAAGCGGTAGGCTTTATGCATGATCTTCCCTCCTACATCCAGGAACGTGTGTTCTATCCCTATCCATTTTACACCTTCTGTTTTGTTAAGGCAAGAGGAAGAGCGATGACAAATACCGATTCATCCCCCACTTACGCTCACACGTGGAAGTGGGGGTCTTCTCGGTTCAGGATGATAAATGGCCATATCCGCCAAGGCGAGAACCATCTCGCCGCGTTCATCGAGCACCGCTGTATACGTCCCGGTGTTCGCTTTTGGCGTTCGCACGATGAAGCTCGTATTGACATATCGGCTCGTCACGTCAACGAGCCACTGTCCATCGCGATCATCGCCAACAGTGCTGACGAGCGAAACAGGTTGAGCAAGCCGTCCTAAGTTTTCGGCGATGTTTCTCGCCACCCCACCCGCGGTTTGCGTCGTGGTGACGGGATGGGACGTGCCGAGCCGAAACGGAGTGAGCAACCGCGCCTTTCGGTCGACGTTCGCCCCGCCAATGCAGACGATCGAGGGCGCTTGCCGCATGCCTTTTCCCTCCTCTTCCAATGATCGCAGCCGCGCGACCGCTTCTTTCCAAACGGAGAAAACGATTTCAAAAAAGCGGACAGCTGCACGCTTCGAGGCCTCACCACCCATTGTACCACATAACGCATGGCAAGAACGGCATAAAGAAGGCACCCCGCCAAAACGACGGGATGCCGACTTTCGGACACTTAGTTTTTGTACGCGCAATACGGACGTAGTTTGACGCCGATCAGGCTGCCGAGGAAAGCAAAGACAAACCACGCCCAGCCGTGGGCGCTGAATGACGCAATGCCGCCGAAATACGCGCCGATATTGCAGCCGAACGCCAGCCGGGCGCCGTATCCCATCATCAGGCCGCCGATCAGCGCACCGATCGTCATGCGCGTCGGACGCTTCCACTGAATCGGTTTTGTATAGCGGCCCGCAAGCGCTGCCGCCAATAAGGCGCCAACCATCAAGCTGATGTCCATCACGGTCGTTGTATCGTAGTAGAGTGGATTCGCGAGCGCCTGCCGTTTCGCTTCATCTTGCCAGTACGCCCAAGCGGTCGGATCGACGCCAAACAGCTGCACGAACTTCGTCCCCCAAAGGGCGAAGGCGGACGTAATGCCCCACGGCTTACCGCTAATCATCAGCACAAGCGCGTTCGTTACAGCCAAGAGCAACGCCCCGACCAGAAGCGACCATGGCCCTTTGTAAATCGCTTTCCAGCCATGACGGTTCTCAAGCGATGTAGCAACGAGTTGGCCATAGCGCCGTTTTTCCGCCACGGTCACCACATAGTAGACCGCTGCCAACAAAACCAACTGAAGCAAAAACCCTCCCAAGGCGCCGAACTCGCCAATGAACGAGAACGGCTTCAATTGCGGCATCTTCGCCCACACGTCAAAGTGGGTCGTCGCAATGACTGAGCCAGCGATGAACCCGATGAGCGTCACGATGCCGTTCGCATCGCCTCCGCCGATATGGTACAACGTCCCGGACGCGCAGCCGTCGCCAAGCTGCATGCCGATGCCAAACAGGAAGGCGCCGACGATGACTGATACCCCCACGCCAAATACATACCCTGACACCGGGTGCCCGAGCGCCGAACCTTTCACGAGCAACGGCAAAAACAACGCGCTGGCCACAGCCATCATGATCATCTGTGCCCGAATGCCTTCCCCTTGGCGGTATAGAATAAACTTTCGCCATGCGGATGTAAAGCCAAAATGCGCCTGGTACAATACAAATCCACCAAACGCCCCCAGCACGTACAAAAGCGCCTGTTGCCAAGAGACGCGGCTGTATAAGAACAACGTTCCACCGATCAATATGAGGCAGGAAACAGCAATAATCCACATAGTCGGATGTTTCGGAACGCCTGCCGCCTGCTTCGCGCCGACGTCGCGTTGCTGTGCAGTCATTTCCACGGTGCATTCCCCCTTTTGTTTTCGTCAATGAACGTATTCTATAATACTATAAAACCAATTGATTTTCTACGATTTCAATTAAAAAGTTTCCATGTTACGATTAGTCGGGTATAATAGCAGACGAACCATTTCCGAAGGAAGGAGATTGACATGTGGAACGAGTTTAAAAAATTCGCCCTTCGCGGCAATGTCATCGATTTGGCCGTCGGGGTCATTATCGGCGGGGCGTTTGGCAAAATCGTTTCTTCGCTCGTCAATGACATCATCATGCCGCTCGTCGGCTTGCTTTTAGGAGGCATCAATTTCAGCGGCCTGTCGTGGAAAGTCGGCAAAGCGGAAGTGAAATATGGGGCGTTTATCCAAACAGTCGTCGATTTTTTGATCATTGCTTTCTCCATCTTCCTGTTTGTCAAACTGATCAATACGTTGTATGAACGGATGAAGAAGCAGGAAGAGGTGAAGGAAACCGCGCCAACACTGACAAAAGAGGAAGAATTATTGATGGAGATTCGGGACCTGTTAAAGCAACAGCGGGAAACGATGTAAAAGCCTGTCCGCGGGAGTGGACAGGCTTTTCCTTGGCGTCTCTTGCAGCGAAACTTCGCGATAGGGTTGTTGCGGAAACGTGATTACATGCATACCATTCTATGAATCTCGACAACCAGAACGGCGTCCCTTTGGTTAGAACCGCTGTCCCTCCCCTGTCAAAGCAGCCAGTACGCAAGCGGCGCGGTGAGGATGAGCGTTAATACGGTGCGTTCAAACCAAATGACAAGAAGCCGCGGCAAGCTGAGCGGGATTTCCGTAGATAAAATGCATGGAATGACAGCAGAAAAGAATAGGATCGCCGATACAGATACGACCGCAATGATGAATTTCGTGACAAGCGGAGCTTCCGTGACAAGCAAAGCGGGCAAAAACATTTCTGCGATTTCGATGGCCGAAGCTTTCGCGGCCAACAGCGGTTCAGGGATTTGCAACAGAAGGGTGAATGGGTAGAACAGGTAGCCCAACCAGTCAAACAACGGCGTATATTCAGCGAGCAGCAGCCCGATCAGTCCGACTGACATAATGGAAGGCAAAATGCCCATCGTCATGATGAAGCCATCGCGCAAATTTTCCCATATGTTCGTCCCGATTCCTTTTGACTGCTCAACCGCTTTCATTGCTTCGGTCCAAGCCTGTTTCATATAGCTGTCGGTCACTTTTTGTTCGGGATCTCCTTTGCCATCGTAATACTCGTCGCTCATGCGGCTCAGTGGCCAAAGCCGGGCGGTAAGCGCTGTGACGGCAAACGTGACAAGGAACGTCACCCAAAAATACGTGTTCCAGATCGACATCAACCCTAATGTTTTGGCGACAACAACCATAAACGTCACCGACACGGTGGAAAAGCCGGTGGCGATGATCGCCGCTTCTTTCACGGTGTATTTGCCTTCTTTGAACACTTTATTGGTGATCAATAGACCGATCGAGTAGCTGCCGACAAAGGAAGCGACGGCGTCGATCGCCGAGCGGCCCGGCGTTTTCCAAATCGGACGCATGATCGGCTGCATCCATACACCGACAAATTCCAAAAACCCATAGCCAACGAGCATGGCGAGAAAGACAGAGCCGATCGGCACAAGAAGTCCGACGGAAATGACGAGCTTGTCGTACAAAAACGGCCCCATATTCGGTTGGAACAGCCATGACGGACCGACGCGAAACACCAACATGACCGCCACGATCAATCCAAGTACTTTGAGAATGGAAAAAACAGCGGTGACAATGTCTTTGTTCCACGTCTTATTATAGAATGGATAAACCGCTCCAAGGGCAATAACCATAAGTGCATAATACGGAACGAGTCCTGGAAACTGCGCGCGAATCCATGTCACAATATGATCGAGTAAAATCGATGATGTGCCGCCGATGGATACTGGGACGAAAAACACGAAAATCCCGATAGCGCTGTAAACGAAAAACTTCCATGCGCCGCTTGCCGGTGTTGGCGTCGGCACGGATGGCGCCATATTTGTATCCGTTTTCATTTTCCTCCACCCCCATTGTTTTTCTACAAGCTGAAGAAGCGCGGCCGGAAGCATAGCCGCTCCCGGTCGCCAAACGCTTCGACGAAAGACCATTCCTCCCTTCAGATGCACACCTTGCCTTCTTTCACCACCACCTCCCCGCCTTTGATCACCGTCTCGACATGGTTGATTCCGTAATGGTACATGATCTGCACGTAATTCGGAACGTTGAAAATGACCAAATCCGCCTTCTTCCCCGGCTCGAGGCTGCCGACAAGATGCGCGCGGCCGATGGCGTGGGCGGCATTGATCGTGGCGGCGGCCATCGCTTCAGCGGGAGTCATGCCCATATGCAGGCAGGCTAGGCTCATGACAAGCGGCAGCGAGACGGTCGGCGACGAACCGGGGTTGCAGTCAGTCGCCAAAGCGACGGGAACGCCGGCGTCGATCAAACGGCGGGCATCGGCGGCTTTTGTCATTAAGAAAAATGCCGTGCCCGGCAAGAGAACGCCGATGACGCCGCGATCGGCCATGCGGCGGATTCCTTCGTCTGACGCGCGAAGCAGGTGGTCCGCGGATATCGCACCGACTTCGGCTGCCAGTTCCGCCCCGCCGTACGGCTCGATTTCATCGGCGTGGATTTTCGGCGTCAAGCCGTGCGCTTTTCCAGCTTCCAACATGCGGCGCGCCTGGTCGGGGGTAAAGACGCCGCGCTCGCAAAAGACGTCGTTGAACTCGGCGAGCCCCCGCCGGCTCACTTCGGGAATCATCTCGTCGATGACAAGGCGGACGTATTCATCCGGATCGTGCTTCCACTCCGGCGGAACGGCATGAGCGCCAAGAAACGTGGAGACGATATCGACCGGGTGGGTGTCATCGAGGGACTTGGCGACTTCAAGCTGCTTGATTTCGTGCTCAAGGCTTAAACCATAGCCGCTTTTTGCTTCGACGGTCGTGACCCCATGAAGCAAAAACTGATCGAGCCGCCGCTTGCTTTCTTCATACAACATCTCTTCCGACGCCTCGCGCGTCGCTTTTGTCGTGGCATGAATGCCGCCGCCGGCGTTCATGATTTCCATGTACGTCGCCCCGCCGAGCCGCATCGTCCATTCGTGTTCGCGGCTGCCGGCGTAAACGAGATGGGTGTGCGGGTCGATGAGCCCAGGCGTCACCGTTTTGTCCTTGGCGTCGATGACGTCAGCTTCGGCGAGCCGATCGGCAAATTGGCGGGCTAGTTCATCATCCGCCCCAACCGCCACGATCGTGCCGTTTTCGATCCAGACGCTGCCGTTTTCGATGATGCCTAGATCGCTCATCTTCTCCTTGACGAGCGGAGCCGCGGAGCTTCCCGCCAGCGTGACGAGCTGGCGGGCGCGGCGGACAAAAAGCGGGCGCATATGGATCCCCCTTTCTACTTGAGCATCGGCATATCAATGCCTTTTTCTTTCGCCGTCCGGATGGCGAGCTCATAACCGGCATCGGCGTGGCGGACCACACCAAGCCCCGGGTCGGTCGTCAACACCCGTTCCAACCGTTTTTCCGCCTCTTTCGTGCCGTCGGCGACAATGACCATGCCGGCGTGAATCGAGTAGCCCATGCCGACGCCGCCACCGTGGTGAACCGACACCCAGCTCGCGCCCCCAACCGCATTCAACAGCGCGTTTAAAATCGGCCAGTCGGCGATGGCGTCGCTTCCGTCTTTCATTCCTTCCGTCTCCCGGTTCGGCGAAGCGACGGAGCCCGAATCCAAATGATCGCGGCCGATGACGATCGGCGCTTTCAGCTCTCCTTTGGCCACCATGTCGTTGATGATTTTGCCAAATTTCGCCCGCTCGCCGTAGCCGAGCCAACAAATGCGCGCCGGCAGCCCTTGGAACTTAATACGTTTTTGCGCCATGCGAATCCAATGGCAAAGACGCTCATTGTCGCTGAATTCACGCAAAATGACTTCATCGGTTTTATAAATGTCTTCCGGGTCGCCGGATAATGCCACCCAGCGGAACGGCCCTTTTCCTTCGCAAAAGAGCGGACGGATGTAGGCCGGCACAAAACCTGGGAAGGAAAAGGCGTCGTCCACCCCTTCGTCTTTTGCCACTTGGCGGATGTTGTTGCCGTAATCAAACGTCACCGCCCCTTGCTTTTGCATCGCCAGCATCGCTCGAACATGCGCGGCGATCGACTGTTTCGCACGGGCGATGTACTGCTTCGGATCGCGCGCCCTGAGTTCGGCGGCCTCATCAAGCGTAAGGCCAGCCGGGATGTAGCCGTTTAACGGATCGTGGGCGGACGTTTGATCGGTCAAGACATCCGGAACAAAGCCCGTTTCGACGAGACGCGGCAACACTTCAGCCGCATTGCCGACAAGGCCGATCGACAGCGCTTTTTTCTCTTCCTTCGCTTGTTTCGCCATCTCGAGCGCCGCGTCTAGGCTGTCGGTCATCGTATCCAAGTAATTCGTGTCAATGCGGCGCTGGATGCGGGCCGGATCGACTTCGATGGCGAGGCAGACGCCGCCGTTCATCGTCACGGCGAGCGGCTGCGCCCCGCCCATGCCGCCAAGGCCGGCGGTTAGCGTGATCGTCCCGGCCAGCGTGCCGCCAAAGTGCTGGCGCGCCACTTCGGCAAACGTTTCATATGTCCCTTGGACGATTCCTTGGCTGCCGATGTAAATCCAGCTGCCGGCCGTCATTTGTCCGTACATGATCAACCCTTTTTTGTCAAGTTCGTGGAAATGGTCCCACGTCGCCCATGCGGGCACGAGGTTGGAGTTGGCGATCAGCACGCGAGGGGCGTCCGGATGCGTGCGAAACACCGCCACCGGCTTGCCAGATTGAATGAGCAACGTTTCATCGTTTTCTAAACGAAGAAGGGTGTCCACAATCGCCTCGTAACATTCCCAGTTGCGCGCCGCCTTGCCGATGCCGCCGTAGACGATCAACTCATCCGGCCGCTCGGCGACATCGGGATGCAAATTGTTGTTTAACATGCGCAACGCCGCTTCTTGAATCCATCCTTTCGCCCGCCGCTCTGTTCCCGCAAACGGGCGTACGGTCCGTTTTTCTGCCATCGTCATCCTCTCCTTTTTCCTCTTTGCTTTTTATTGTAAGGAAGCCAAGAGGATGGAGATAGATTCTCGTCTTTTCAAGATGATCCAATTTTTTCGAAATTTCTTTTTTCTTTTCACTTCATCTATCCATTTCTTTTGATATATGTTCATTTCTTTTGAAAAAACCGCCTACCGCGGTGATGACGGTTTCAGCCGTTGTTCATCGCGGTAGGCGGTCGGCGTCTGGTTCAGTTCGGCTTTAAAGACGCGCATCAAATAATGGGCGGTGCGAAACCCGGTTTGTTCGGCGATTTCTTTGATCGACAAGTCCGTCTGCCGAAGCAGCCGCTTCGCTTCCTCAAGCCGCCGATTCGTCAGCCACTGGCGAAACGTCACGCCCCGCTTTTTCGACAACAAATGGCTGAAATACGCGGGACTGCGCCCGGCAGCGGCCGCGACCCGCTCAAGCGTGAGCGACGGATCGCGAAAATGCGCCTCCATATAGCGGAGGCCGCGCTCCACGGCGTCGACGCGCGCATCTTCCTCGGCCTGCTTGGCCTCATGGAACAACCGATATAAAAATAAAATCAATTCTTGAACGATACGATACAAGACGGGATTGTACAAAATGTCTTGAAAGATGCGCATATATTCCCGCTCGGTTCCGCCGCGGTCAAGGCCGTATGTTTTCATAAACCGGCGGATTTGCGCCAAGATGCTTGTCAGCCGCGTCCGCACCATCTCCGGACTCGGAAACGGCGGCGACCAGTGCCAAAACTCGCGCTGCAGCCACCGTTTCACCGCTTCGTGGTCGAACCGCTCGAGCATCTCGATCCATTGCCGCTGCTCCTCGGGCGTCAAAAACGGATCGAGCTCACGCCACTGTTCGTATTCCGAAGCGGGAGCGATCACTTGGCGATAGCCAATGAAAAACGTCGTCTCGAGCAACCGGCGCGCCGCTTGGTATTGCGCGCGCACCGTCCTCCGGCCATCAGGCGGCATCACGACAACCGCGAGCGGCTCATGATGATCTTCCTCCCAATCGCGCAGCAGCTTCCACGCCTCTTCTTTCCCGTCGCCCGGCAAATCGGGAAGCAGGCAAACCGCCATACGGGTGAGCGGCAATACACGCGCCCGTCCGCGAAACGGGTAATCCATCAAGAAACGGATCACTTCTTGAGACAAAGCGGGCTGTTCCGCCTGCACGAGCCATACATGCGCGGAGGCCGTGGAAGGAAAATCGCAAAATAATGAGCGGTAATCGTCGTGATGGGCGTCCAACCCCGTCGGCAAGCCTGGACGCCCCGGGGAACGCGACGCCGCCGTCCGCAGCGCCTGCTTCAGCTTGGCGGGCTCAAGCGGCTTCACAAGCAAATCGACGCATTGCCAGTCGATGGCTTGTTTCGCCCGCGCAAACGTCGCCTCGGCCGTTGCGGCAATCACGCGTTGGCAAAACAAGCGGACGTGGGCTGTCGCCTTTGACCATCGTTCATACGGAATCATATCCAGTTCGACGTACAATAGCTCCGGCGCCTCCCGCTCAAGAAGAGCCATCATCTCCTCCACATTGGCCGCCGTGTACACCTGCTCGATCGGCAGCGAATACGCGGAAACGAGCCAGCGGATCGCTTCCCGTTCTTTGTCGTCCCGTTCGGCAATGACCAATTTCACGTTCTCACCGCCTTGGCTGCAAGCGTCGAAAATGAAGGAGCGCTTCCATGCAAAAGGCGGCGGCCAACGCCACCGTTTTTCCGCCTTCATCCCAGAGTGGATTGACTTCGCAAAGATCGACGCTGATCGTTTTCGGATGAGAAACGATTCGGCGGATGAGAGCGCGCGCCAACGATGGAGCGAGTCCAAACGGCGACGGCGCGCTCACCCCCGGCGCGGCAGCCGCGCTGATGGCGTCCATGCAAAAGGTGAGCATCACCGCATCATGATCGGCGGCAAATTTCTCAATTTGTTCATAGGCAGCCTCGATCGGCCCTGCGGTCAGCTCGTCTTCCAGCATGTAACGGCAGCCGTACGTCTCGGCCGCCGCAAACAGCGCCGCCGTGTTGCCGAGCCGCTGAATGCCGAGGCAGAAGTAACGAACCCGTTCGTCTTGATCCAATATTTGCCGAAACATCGTCCCGGACGTCGGGCCGTCATCGTACGGGCGCAAGTCGAAATGGGCGTCAATGTTGAGGATGCCAAGGCGGGCTTCGGGCCCGAGCGCTTCGCGAACGCCCAAGTAATGGCCGTACGCCGTCTCATGGCCGCCGCCGATCACGATAGACGCCATCCCGTTTTTCAGCAGGCGGGCGACCGCCTTCCCAAGTTCCGTCTGGCTTTGTTCGAGCCGTTCATCGACGCAAACGACATCGCCTGCGTCATAGACAATGACCCCTTCCGGAAGATGCCAAGGCAGCCGGGCGAGCGCCGCTTTGACGGCGGCCGGCGCCTCTTTCGCCCCTTGGCGGCCTTGGTTGCGGCGCACGCCTTCGTCGCACGCAAACCCAATGAATGCCGCCGCTCGTTCCACCGTCTCCAATGGCTTGGACAAATCGAGCAGGCGAATGCGCTGATGAAGGCGAAACGCCTGCTCATCGCTCACGCTGTCAATCCGTCCCGTCCAACGGCCGGCGTCTGGCGGTTGATACATGAGACCATCTCCTTTCCATCATCCGCTGCTTGTTTCTTTCGCCGTTCTTTCACTGTTCTCCTTCCCGTGTACGCGAAAAGAGGAAATCGCCGCTGTTTGGCGAATAACACATCCATGAACCCATTTCGCTCACCACCCGATGAAAATCGCTGCGGCAGGATCCGTGATGTTCACCGAGACGATCCGCGGGCGGCGTTTTGCCCTCCACCCGGGCATGAAAACAGTTCTTGAAGACATACACATTTTCTAAAAAATGCAATGGACAACAGAAAGGATGTTCGAGATGAAGCCAATCACCAACTTGCATGACGTCATTGCTGGAAAAAGCGCGCCGCCGCTGTGCGATGAGACGCTCGGCGTCCGCTTGACGGAAGCCCGTGACGGCTATGCGAAGGGGGTATGGACGATCCATGAATCGCTGCTCAACGGCAACGGGGTGATCATGGGCGGGTTCGTCGGAGCGGCAGCGGACATTCTCATGGCGTATGCGGTGACGACCTTGCTTCGCGATGACCAAATGCACGCCTCCATCAACTTGCAGACGACGTTTCACCGCCCGGCAGCGGCAGGGGAAGCCGAAGTGGAAGCGCGGGTGGAAAGGTTCGGAAAAACCGTCGCCTATGTAACCGCCGTCGTCCGGCAAAACGGCAAAGAGGTGGCGAGCGCGACCTCCTCGGTGCTGATTATGGATAAACCGTAAAAAAGCGCTTTCGTTCATGGAAGGGAAGTGCAACGCTGGCGCCGAGGCAGGCGCCAAACCGGTCCAACTGAATCGGGCTGTTGGCAGCGGCCATGCCTAGAAGCGTTCGATCGGCAACCCGTTTCGCCCCGCCATCCAAGGATGAACATGTCACTTGCGAAGATGTCCGCTTTTTCCCAAGCGGACCGAGCGCAACGAGCGAAGCGTCGGAGAAAGCGCTGTCAAAAACAGCCGCTCTCCGGCGCCTTTCGTTGCTTGTTACCCATGGACAAACGTTTTCGGCATGACGACCGCTACGACTTGCCCGCGGGCGCACAGTTCGCCGTTGGCGAACACTTCGGCATCCACTTTCCATTTTTTCGGATGAATCTCCGTCACCGTTCCGACGGCGACAAGCGGCACGCCATGCGGCGTCGGCTTGACGAAATCGACATGAAGCGACGCGGTGACAAAGCGCGGCGGCGTTTCCCCGCTCCCTGGTTCGTGGCCGTTTTTCCGATGCAAAGCAAGCGCCGCCGACCCGGTGCCGTGGCAGTCAATGAGCGAGGCGATCAGCCCGCCGTACACAAACCCGGGGATCGCCGTATGTTCCGGGCGCGGCGTATACACCGTCACCGTTTTGTCGCCCCGCCACCCGGTGCGGAAATGATGGCCTTGCTCATTCAAACGGCCGCAGCCGTAGCACCAGGCGAATTCATCCGGGTAGTCGTCTTGAATCGCGTGCACGATCATTTCTTCCACGTCATCCTCCCCCCTCTCTTTTTCTAGTATACCATTGAATCGAGAAGACGACGACTCCTACATGGACGGTTGTTGTCTAGCGGCAGGCAAGGCCATACGAAGAAAAATGGAACGAAGCGCCAATCGCCAGACGGCAAATTCATAGGCGGCCCAAACAGCTGGCCGCCTAGCGTGACGCCATTTATCGAGCAGGCTCGTAAAACTCGATCCATTCACCGTCGGGCCCGCGGAAAAACAAATATTTCGCCCCGTTCGGAAGTGTCGTTATTTCTTCCCACACAAGCGGCACACCGAGCGACTGAAGCCGTTCTTTCTCCTGCTCAATGCCTTCGACCGTAAACGCCACATGGTGCACTTTTCCTTCCGTCGGCAAATCCGGGTTGTATCCTTCGATCAGCTCGACAATGATCGAGCCGCCAATCCCTAAAAACGCCAATTTCATCGTGCCGTTCGTATGAATCATTTCGTCAAGCAGCTCCAAGCCGACAACATTTTGATAAAACTCTTTCGATGCCTCGATGTCTTTCACTTGAATGCCGACATGTTCAAATTTTTTAACTGCCATTCGTCCCTCTTCCTTTCTATGACTCCATTAACCATACAGCTTGTAAATACGGCGTCATCTGCATCGGGAAAATCCCTTTTTTCCCAAGCTCTGTCCATATGTAGCGGTCAAGGGCGTACGGTCCTTCCGCCTTCCATTCGTCCGCCTCACTGTTGGTCAACAACAACGAAAAGGCTGTTCCTTGCGCTTCCCCATACAAATGAACGTATCCGTCCCCACGGTCGACATGCACCGCCGCCTTAGGGTCAAACCGGATGAGTTCCGCCAGCACACAGCGCATGACATGAACGGCGAACGCTGCAACAGGAAGATGAGCGGCCATGCAAGCTCGGATGGAAACGTCCCTCTCCACTGTTTCCCCCTTCACCCCCCATCGACAAAAACCCCCTTCCGCCTCGGAATGATGCGAAAGGGGGCAGCCGTTCTTATCATCCAAAGCGAAACCGCTTTGCAGGTGTTAGCACCTTGCCTACGGCAGGTTGCTGTGGGGTCATCAAGCCCGTTCTCTCGCCCACTCTTGATAAGACGTATGATCATTTGTCTTTCATGTTACCATATCGAATCCCATAGAAGCAATCGCTTTTTTGTTTATTCCGCCACTTCCGGCTGCTCGGACGTGACGCCGACATCTTTCCATGTCAGCTTCGAGCTCGGATCAACCGTAAAGTTGGCGACGCGGTTGTTGACCGCATAGATGGCGGAACGATACAACGTCGGGATGACCGGCACTTCTTCGTTCATCAGCTTTTGCCACTCGCTGTAAATTTTCCGGCGATACTCCTTGTCAAACGCCTGCTCGGAATGGCCTTTTTCCAGCAGCTCATCATTTTTCTCGTTCACCCAACGCGAGTAGTTGAACATGACGTTGCGGCCGTACAGGCCGTACGGGTCGACATCCGTTCCCGTTGCCCAAGCAGCAGCGTAAACGTCCACTTTCGGATCATCTTTTTCAACCATGTCATAGAACGAGTTGAACTCCGCTAGACGGCCGTCCACCAATTGGACATCCAAGCCAACGTCTTTCCAGCATTGCATGTAAAACTTCGCCAACGGCTCGGCAATATCGCCGCCGCTCATCGCCAAAAAGTTGATCGTAAACTTTTTGCCGTTCGGATCTTCGCGCAAGCCGTCGCCGTCCACATCTTTATAGCCGGCCTCATCAAGCAGCTGTTTTGCTTTTTCCGGATTATACGTGTACCCTTTGATCGAGCTGTCATGGTATCCCGGGAACGACGGCGGGATCAGCGTGGTCGCCGGGAAGCGCAAGCCGTGATACAAGCGATCAGCCACTTCTTGGTTGTTGATGGCGTACGCCATGGCTTGGCGCAGCTTTTTGTTCTGGAATTTCGGATTGTCCATCACATTTTCTTGCTTTTTCGCATCCCAATGGCCGAGTTTAAAGCCGATATAGTTGTAGGCCAAGTCGATCCTGCCGATGAATTGCAGGTTTTTCGTTCCTTTTGCATTCACGTATTGGTCGGTTGGGAATTCGGCGACGTCGATGTCCCCTTTTTTCAACGCTTGCAACACCACTTGCGGGCTGACGACTTTCAAAATGACGCCGTCCAAGTTCGGTTTGCCCGCCCAATAATCGTCGTTGCGGACGAATTCGACCGATTCGCCCGGAACGATTTTCTTCACTTTAAACGGCCCGAACCCGATTGGATTTTTCCGAATTTTATCCGACTGCGCCAACTGTTTGATCGGCACGTCTTTCAAATAATGCTTCGGCAGCGGGTACGCCCAAATGCCGGTCAACACAGACGGATTTGCATGCTTCCATGTAATTGTCAACGTCTTTTTGTCGATCACTTTAATGCCAGCGATTTTATCGGCTTTGCCGCTATGGTATTCATCCATGCCGACAATGTCTTGAATAAGCGCATCCCCATAACGAACGCCTGTGTAATCTTTATGCCCAATGACCAAGTATGCGTATTCTAAGTCTTCGGCCGTCACTGGCTGGCCGTCATGCCAGTTGACGTTGTCCTTAATGCGGATCGTCATCGTCTTTTTGTCCTCAGATAGTTCGTATGTCGCGGCGCCATCATTCGTAATTTCATAGTCGCCGTTCGTGCGGAAAAGCGACTCGTCAAAAAATTGCAAAATTTCAGCGTCCGGCGCTCCCGTGTAGAACGCATAGCTGAGCGTTCCTTCGAATGGCGTATCGGACACAAGCCCGTACTTCAGCACGCCGCCATCAATGATTTTCCCGTCGTTTTTCACCGTCATCGGGAATTTGCTGATGTCTTCTTTTTGCGCCGCTGGTTTTTCCTTATTGCTGTTTCCGTCGGTCGTTTCCGACTTGCCCGTGCACCCAGCCAGCACGAGCAGGATCGCAGCGAGCGCCGCCATCCACTTTCGCTTCACTGTTTTTCTCCCCCTTTATCCTAATCGTTGTCTTGCATCAACCGCGCGTTTTAACGCTTGGCCGATGAAATTTATGCACAGCATCATCACCAAAATGAGCAATGATGCAGGCAGCCATACCCACCATTTGTTTTGCAGCACATCGGGATTGGTCGCATAACTGACCAGCGTCCCAAGGCTTGGCGTGCTTTCCGGCAGCCCGAACCCCAGGTATGTAAGACCTGACTCAATGCCGATGTTGCCGGCTAAGTTCAACGTCAAATTGACGATGATAATGGAGCTTAAGTTCGGCAAAATTTGAAACAAAATGATTTTCCAATCCGGCGTCCCGAGCGTCTTGGATGCGCTGACATAGTCCAATTCCCGCTCGGCAAGCGTCTTGGCGCGAATGAGCCGGGCTTTGCCCGTCCATAAAAACGCGCTCATAATCAAAATGAACGTCGCCACATTGTATTTCGGGACGATGGCTACAAAGACGATCACCAGCATTAAAAACGGCAAGACAAGAATAAAATCGATGATGCGCATGATGACATTGTCGATCCAACCGCCGAAATAGCCGGCCACAAGCCCCACCGCAAGACCGATTGCGCCTGTGATCAGCGTAATCGCCAGCCCAATCGTAAAGGAGTTGCGCGCTCCAATGATGAGCTGGCCGAACACATCGCGGCCGCCATAATCGGTGCCAAGCCAATGTTCCGCCGATGGAGGTGAATGAATGGCCAAAAAGTCTACCTTTACAATTTCCTCTTGGTCTAAAAAAATGGAAACGCCGTAAACAATCAGCAAAATGACGGACAATATAATGAGCGAAACAAGAGCCAGCCGATCGCGGACGAGCTCCCGCCACATAATCGAAAGAGCGGAAGGGCTTTTCTCAGCGGCTATTTCAGCTGGAACAGGACGGTTCACCTCGATTTTCATACTCCACGCCCCTCTCTTACTCAATGCGGATGCGCGGGTCGACCGCACTTAAAATAATGTCAGAAAGCAAGGTCCCCACAAGCGTCGCCACCCCGGAAATCATCACGAGCGCCGTCACGACGCTGTAGTCGCGCTGCATAATCGACTGCAAAAACAGTTGTCCAAGCCCTGGATAACTGTAAATAGACTCTAAAAAAACGGAACCGCCGATGAGACCCGTAATTTCATAGCCTAAAAACGCTGCGATCGGCAAAAACGAATTGCGCAAAATGTGCCGCCAGTAAATCTGGCGTTCTGGAACGCCCTTGGCGCGCGCTGTTTTCACGAAATCTTTCACTTTCGTATCAATGATTTCGCTTCGCAAATATTGAATGGTGACGACCGTGTTGATGAGCGCGCCCGATAAAGCCGGAAGCATGAGATGATTCAACTTGCTTAAATAGTAGGCAAGCGTTCCTTCTTCAACTTGAATGTCCACGCTCCCCCCGGTTGGGAACCAGCCGAGATGAAAGCCGAACACAAACAGCATGATCAACGCAAAGATAAACAGCGGCGTTGCAAAGCCGATATAGCTGTAGCCGACGATCAGCTTGTCGGCCCATGTGTCCGTCCATCGCCCTGATACGATGCCAAGCGGAATGGCGATGAGATAAGTCAACACTAAAATAGCCGCCGACAGCAGTACGGTATTCCCCACTCTTCCAGCCAGCAAGTCGGTCACCGGCTGCTGGTGGGTATAAGAGAGGCCAAGGTCGCCTTGCAACATATTTTTCACCCAGCGGATATACTGAATATGTACCGGATCGTTAAGGCCGAGCTTTTCCCTCATTTCTTCAAGCGTTTGCGGATCCATTTTCGGATTGGCCGCCAGCTGGCCGGTCAGGGCATCGCCTGGCATCGCTTTCGCCAGCAGGAAAATGAGGACGCTTAACAAGAATAGCTGCGGAATCATGATCAAGATGCGGCGCAAAATAAACTTTAGCATCGTTCTGTCTTCCCCTCTTTATGGAATAGCCACAGAGTGGGTCGGCGATATAGGCTTAAGCGGGTACGCTCGCCCGGTTTCATCAAAATAGCGCGAATACGCTTGCGCATATTCTTGCTCCACTTCGCGGCGCAGCGCTGCCTGCTTGCCGCGCTCACGCGGATCGGCGTTCGGAATGGCGGAAAGAAGCCGCTTTGTGTAAATGTGCTGCGGGTTTGTAAAAATTTCGTCGCTCGTCCCTTCTTCCACGAGCCGGCCGCGGTACATAATGCCGATCCGGTCGCACATATGGCGAATGATTCCTAAGTCATGGCTGATAAATAAGTATGTCAGCCCGTATTCTGCTTGAATTTCTTTCATAAAGTTCAACACTTGCGCCTGCACCGAGACATCGAGCGCCGAAACCGGCTCATCGGCGATGATCAGCTTCGGATTGAGCGTAAGCGCGCGGGCGATGCCGATGCGCTGGCGCTGCCCTCCGGAGAACTCATGCGGATATTTATAAATTGAATCGGCGCTTAATCCGACGCGTTCCAGCATGGACTGGACTTTTTTCCGCTCCTCATGCGGCGAAAGCTTTTCAAAATTGCGCAGCGGCTCAGCGATGATATCGAGCACACGTTTGCGCGGATTGAGTGAAGAATACGGATCTTGGAAAATCATTTGAATGTCCTTGCGATATGGATGAAACTGGCGGCGAGGCAACTTCGTCAAATCCGTTTCTTCAAACAGCACCTCGCCGGCCGTCGCCCGAATCAGGCCGATGATCGTGCGCCCGGTTGTCGTTTTTCCACATCCTGATTCACCGACAAGCCCGTATGTCTCTCCTCGATTCAACGAAAAACTGACATCGTCAACCGCCTTAACGTAGTCGACGACGCGGCGAAAAAACCCGCCGCGCACCGGATAGTGCACCTTTAAATGCCGCACGTCAAGAAGCACCGTAATCAACCTCTCTTGTCGTTTGATCATCGGGAAAGTGAAAATGCCGATAGCACGTGCAACGCACCCAATGTCCTGGCTCCACTTCACGCAGCTGCGGCTCCGGCTCGTGCTGTTCCGCCCCGATCCAGCTGATGCGCGGTTGAAAACGGCATCCTCGGCGAGGCAGTTTATGCAGCGGCGGAACAATCCCTTGAATAACATGGAGACGATCTTTTTTCACTTGTGCGGACGGGATCGACTGCAGCAACGAGCGAGTGTATGGATGAAGCGGCCGGTGGAAAATCGTGTCGACATCCGCGAGCTCAACGATTTCGCCTGCATACATCACGGCGACCCGATCGGCCATTTCCGCGACAACCCCTAAATCGTGAGTGATCAATATAATGCTTGTATTCATTTGTCGTTGCAGTTCTTTCAGCAGCTCCATAATTTGCGCTTGAATCGTCACATCAAGCGCCGTCGTCGGCTCATCCGCAATCAAAAGCGACGGCTCGCAGGCAATGGCGATGGCGATGACCACCCGCTGCCGCATTCCCCCGGACAGTTCATGCGGATAACGGTGATACACTTTTTCCGGCTCGGGAATGCCAACTCGCTCAAGAAGTCGAATCGTTCGTTTCTTTTTTTCCGCCGCCGGCAGCCGCAAATGGTAATTCATGCTTTCTTCAATTTGCCGTCCGACGGTCATGAGCGGATTAAGCGCCGTGAGCGGATCTTGAAAGATCATGCCGATCTCCTTGCCGCGAATCCGGTTCAATTCAGAAACAGACAACGACAGCAAATTTGTCCCTTTAAAAAGCAGACGCCCTTCCACTTTCGTCTTCTCAGGCGGGTGCAGCCCCATGATCGAAAGAGCGAGAGCACTTTTTCCACACCCCGACTCGCCGACAAGGGCAACGACTTCGTTTTCCTCAATGGTCAAGGAAACATCATCCACCGCAGCATAATAAGCGCCCTCAATTTGAAACGAAACACGCAGTCGTTCTATTTCCAGCAACGGCTGTTTGTTCAATGCGCCTTTCCCCTTTTCGTGAAGTTAGTGCAACTAAATTTTAGACTACATATAATTTTATGATAATATTACACGATATTTTTTGTATTTTCAACATTTTTTTGTAATTTGATCCTTATCATATATGATTATTTAGAACACAAATTTGTTTGACTATATAGATGCAACGAAGAAGTTTAACATATCCTTGACGGAAAAGCGGTTTGTCCATTTTCGACTGTCGAAGGCAAGCCACAGGCTTGCCCCGTCACGCCTTGGCGTGACGGAAGACCGAACAACCACCTGCTTCACAGACCCATATATGGGTCTGGAAGCGGCGTTGTTCGGTCGCCCGACAGTCGATCAAATACTTGGTAAAAGCTATAAATGGTAAAGCTTCAAATTGCATCTATATATATTAATGTTTCAAATGCTCAGCTTTTTTGTTTTGTTGAATGCGCGGCGAAAAAAATCGACTTTACTCGACAAACAGAGGAGGGCGATGCCGTTTCATTTTTCTTCCGCTCCGTAATGTGCAAGCCAAAATACAAAAACGCAGATGCCCATGACGAGACATCTGCGTTTTTCCTTATTTAAACGCCCGCGCCGCCCGCACCGCTTTTTTCCAGCCATCGTAGAGCATCGTTCGCTTGTCATCATCCATCTTCGGCTCAAACCGGCGCTCGAGCTGCCATTGGGCGGCGATGTCATCTCGGCTGTTCCAGTAGCCGACCGCCAGCCCGGCCAAATACGCCGCACCCAAGGCCGTCGTTTCATTCACAACCGGACGTTCGACCGGAACGGCAAGCAAATCGCTCTGGAACTGCATAAGGAAATTGTTTTTCACCGCCCCGCCGTCAACGCGCAACGTGGTCAGCGAGATGCCGGAATCGGCTTCCATGGCGGCGAGCACATCTTTTGTCTGGTAAGCGAGCGATTCCAAGGTGGCCCGGATGAAATGCTCTTTCGTTGTGCCGCGCGTGAGGCCAAACACCGCCCCGCGCACCTCGCTGTCCCAATACGGCGTGCCAAGCCCGACGAACGCCGGTACGACATACACCCCGTCGGTCGACTCGACTTTTTCGGCGTACGCTTCGCTATCAGCCGCAGTTTTGATCATCCGCAAGCCGTCGCGCAGCCATTGAATGGCCGAACCGGCAACGAAGATGCTGCCTTCAAGGGCGTATTCAACCTTGCCGTCAATTCCCCAGGCGATCGTTGTAAGCAGCCCGTGTTTCGATTGCACCGCTTTTTCCCCCGTATTCATCAGCATAAAGCAGCCGGTGCCGTACGTATTTTTCGCCATCCCTTCCGTAAAGCACGCCTGGCCGAACAAAGCCGCCTGCTGGTCGCCCGCGGCTCCCGCGATCGGCACCTCCACGCCGAAGAAATGATGCGGAACCGTTTTCGCATATACTTCCGAGGACGGGCGCACCTCAGGAAGCATCGCCTTTGGCACGTTTAAAATCGCAAGCAGCTCGTCATCCCACTCGAGCGTATGAATGTTAAACATTAATGTGCGCGACGCGTTCGAGTAATCGGTTACATGGGCGCGGCCGCCGGACAGCTTCCAAATGAGCCACGTATCAATCGTGCCAAAGAGCAGCTCTCCTCGCTCCGCCCGTTCGCGCGCCCCCTCGACATGGTCCAAAATCCATTTCACTTTTGTCCCGGAAAAATAGGCGTCAATAAGCAAGCCGGTTTTTTCGCGGAATAGCGGGTCATACCCTTTCGCTTTCAGTTCATCGCAAATGCCGGCCGTCTGCCGCGACTGCCAGACGATGGCGTTGTAAATCGGGTTGCCGGTGTCTTTCTCCCACACAACCGTCGTTTCCCGCTGGTTCGTAATGCCGATCGCCGCCACTTGTTCCAGCTTCACTTGCGCCTCGGACAAGACGCTGGCAATGACAGCAAGCACCGATCCCCAAATTTCATTGGCGTTGTGCTCGACCCAGCCGGGCTGCGGAAAATATTGCGTAAACTCTTTTTGCGCCATATGAACGATTTCGCCCTTTTGATTGAACAAAATCGCGCGCGAGCTGGTTGTGCCTTGGTCGATGGCTAAAATGTATTGATTCATGACATTCTTCCCCCTTCTCCTTTATTTGCTTACAAACCCCGTACGCCAACTAGAGAGAACGGCGGCTTGCGGCGCTGGTTGTTTTTCCTTTTGCCATCTTCGCCGCCGCCAAAACGACTGCGGTTGCCGCCAGCACTCCCCATAATGCGCCTGTCGGTTTTTCCAAGAAAACGGCTTTATAGACCAAACTGCCTAACGCACCCCCAAGCAGCGGTCCGACGATCGGCACCCACGCATACGCCCAATTCGATGACCCTTTCCCTGGGATTGGCAACAAAAAGTGGGCTAAGCGAGGTCCAAAGTCTCGGGCCGGATTAATGGCGTATCCCGTCGTACCGCCGAGCGACAGTCCAATCGCCACGATCAAAAAACCAACGATAAATGGATTGAGCCCATCAGCGAATTTGTTGGCGCCAATGGCCAAGATGGCCAAAACCAACACAAACGTTCCGATGATCTCGCTAAGCAAGTTGGCAGCCGTATTCGGCACTGCCGGACCCGTCGCAAACACGCCAAGCTTGACACCCGGGTCGTCTGTTTCCTTCCAATGCGGCCAATAGTGGAGATAGACGACGGCAGCCCCAACCATAGCGCCAAGTACTTGTGCCAACACATAGCCAGGGACATCTTTCCATGGAAAATCGCCGCTTATGGCCAATGCCACTGTCAGCGCTGGATTGAGATGGGCGCCACTATACCGGCCGACAGCGTATACGGCCACGGCCACCGCCAGCCCCCACCCCATCGTAATGACAATCCAGCCCGAATTGGCCGCATATGATTTCTTTAAATTGACCCCGGCGCACACACCAGCGCCGAAAATGATGAGCAGTGCCGTACCGATGAATTCCCCTAAAAATGGCGACATTTGTTCTCTTCCCCCTTTTCATTCGTGATTTCCTCTGCTATTTCCTGCTTGGGCGGCCCCTCCGGAGGGTTAGACGTTGGGTGGAAAAACAAAAACCCACACACTTCCCCGCTAAGCAACGAGGAATATGTGTGGGTCTCCGCTTCTCCACCACAACATTATTAACTTGCTTTTAGCATATCATCTGTTGAAAACGCTGTCAACCTATTTCTTCGGCAAAATTTGCACGTAATCGAAGTCGAGCGTATCGACCGCGTCTTCGATATGAAGGCGGGTGATGAACCGGTACGACCGGCCGGGGCGCGATGGCGGCAAGGTTTCCGGAATCGTGTAGGAAAACGGGATCTCCTTTTTCTCGCCCGGCTTGATCGAAAACGCTCCGGCCGCCGGAATGACGGCGACAATGTCATCCAGTTCCTTGCCGTTTTCGATCGTTTTTTGCACGAGCTCCACATCAAGCCGCTCGATCATTTGTTCCACCGTTCCGCCGTAAATGTGGACGATCCCTTGAATCATTTCCCCCTGGCGCCATAACGATTTATTTAAGATCAAGTCGACGTGCGCCGACCCGACTCCGACTCTTGACATCATTTTGCGCAATAACACCGCAGTCACCTCTTTGTCTCTCTTGTCATATCATCATACGAAAAAACGAAGCCGCCTGTTTCAACGCGAGCCAAAAAATAAACAGACGATGCTGGCGCGGCACGTCTGCCCCCTGGGAGAAACAGGGACGAATGCGGCTTGTTTTGTTACCGCTTACATTCGAGATTACCGCATTCGCCTTCAGCTGTCAATTGGTTATTCGTACACATTTTCGTTTTCGATAATGTAATCGATCCGAATGACCGGGACGTCCTGTTGCTCGACTTCCGCAACAATCAAGCCGACGCGGTCATTATAGATGCAAAACATATCCTGCCCTTTGCGAAACGCCGACTCTCCGTACGAAAGAACCATGTGGTAAATTTTATTGTCGCTGAAATAGCGGCGGCTGACCCGGTTGCCCAATCGAACGATCACTTCTTTTCCCGCGATTTTTCCGCGGTACATCCGCTTCTCCCCCTTTTCGTCGTTCCTATTCCAATGTATGGCCGTTGTTGCCTGCTCATGACTTTTTTCTCCCCAGCGGCCCGCTTTCCTTTTCAACGCATTGTTTTTCGGGCCGGCAAACAATTTTTTTCGGAAATTTCCTTTCTTTTGCTTGACGCAGCCACCCGCGGTAGTGTATAGTAAAGTCATCACATAACAGAATATATTTCAGGCATTCAACATGAAGACGCATCTTGGATGGCTGTGAAGTATATTTTGTTATTTGATAAAAATCTTGAGGTTAGCCGAACAGGCTAAAGGTATTAGGAGGAATTCAGTATTATGCAACGTGGTAAAGTAAAATGGTTTAACAACGAAAAAGGTTACGGTTTCATCGAAGTGGAAGGCGGTTCCGACGTATTCGTCCACTTCACGGCGATCCAAGGTGAAGGGTTCAAAACGTTAGAAGAAGGCCAAGAAGTTTCGTTTGAAATCGTCCAAGGAAACCGCGGACCGCAAGCAGCGAACGTTGTCAAATTATAAGACTTCGTTGACATAGACGAGAGAACGGGAGCGGAAAGAAAGGCATCCTGCACCATCGCAGGATGCCTTTTTCATTTGATTGGCATAAATTTCACCAAGCGGCAAACAATAAAGAAAAGGGGGTGTTCATATGGCCAGACGCGATGCCGACGTACATACGGGATACAACGATGTAAAGCAAGTGGAAATGTTCGTCGAAACGGCGGAGAAAATGGTCGGCCAGGCGACGATGCAGCTCGACCCCGAGATGCTTCGCCATGCCGAACAAGCGGTGAAAAACGCCCGCGACCAACTTGCGCGCGCCCGCCAAGAAGCAACGGGCGTCGACGGTGATTTTCTCGCCCGTTGCGAACAAACATTGGCCCGCGCCGAACACCAGCTTCGCGAGGCGCAGCAATAACAGCAAAACGATATAGATGCAACCAAAACGTTTAACATATCTTTTCTTTGACAGAAAAGCCACTTATCAATTTTTCGACTGTCGAGGGCAAGCCTTTGCTTGCCTCCGTCACGCCTTGGCGTGACGGACGATCGAACAACCACCCGCTTCTCAGACCCATACATGGGGCTGAAAGCGGTGTTTGTTCGGTCGTTCGACAGTCGATCCAATGCTCAGTAAAAGCTACAAATGTGAAAGCTTTAAATTGCATCTATTAAGGCGGAGGACAAACAGCGATTTCCTTTTGGAGTGAAAAGAAGAACAGCTTTTGAGGTTTCTCCATATTAAAACGTATGTTCTGTCAATCACCGGCCTTCGCAGCGCATCCGCTTTCTCCGTTCAAACGCCAAAGCTTGCCTGGTCGCAGCCGGCACCGCCCCAGGCTCGCGAAAGCGCAGATTGGGGCTCCTATCGCCCGCACCAACCGCCTCTTGAAAAAAATTCCTTCATTACCGACGCGGACGCGGCGGCGCTGATAGAAGCATCTCCCCGTACTGCCGCATTTGTTCCCCGACCGTGCATTGCTGGATGCAAAACGATTGGGCGTACGTTTTGCCGTACTCTTTCCGGAACGTGCTTTTTAAAAAGCAGCCATCGCAGTACGTTTCCTCCAGCCAAGCGATTTGGTCCAATATTTCTTTGCGTCGGTTCCGCTTCTTTCCCATACGACCTTACCCTTTCCCTGTCAATTCCGTTCGGCTTGTGATGATCTGCCCTTCAAGCGCCTGGCGGGCGAGCGAATCCGCCTCTTTATTTTGTTTGCGCGAAATCGGCTCGTACGCCGGTTCGATGTGAAGCTCGCGCATTTTCGCTTCAATGCGGTCAAGCCAGATGTTGAAATCGTCCTCAAAACACGGCCAATCGCCGGACAGCTGCTTTAACACGACGTGGGAGTCGCCGCGGAACGTCACCGGCAAATGATGAACACCAAGTTCCTCGAGCAGCTGCATGACAAACCAAAACGCCGCATACTCTGCCTCATTATTGGATTTGATTTCGCCGAGCCGGCGGTTGGCGCGCAACCGGTAGCGATGATCGTTTTGCTTATAGTATACGACCGCGCCGGCGCCGCCTTGGGACGTCTCATGGTCAAAGCCGCCGTCGAAATACACAACGATCTCATGCGGCTCGCCAGCGATCTCCTCAAGCAGCTTTTGCAGCTCTTTTTTTGACCACACCGTGCCGTTTCGATCGACGAACTCCACTGTTTTCGTCCGCCCGGTTTTTTCAAAATCATCCGCCAAAGCGAGCGCCTTTTTGGCATCGACCCAATCGGAGACAAGAAACGCCTCTTGTTTTTTCGGCGTGATATACGTCCAGTGGATTTGTACGTCCAACGCATTGTCACCCTTCCGCGTGGCGATGATCGGAGCTGGTTTTTATTTTACCACACTTGCGCCCTTGTTCATTACCTAATATTATGCGCAAATTCTTCTTGTATCAACCATTTTGCCGCAGGCGCCCATCTTTTTTCCAAAATATCTATCTTTTTCGGCCTACTTGTGGTACACTAGCGGCTAGCACCCAAAATGAGATGGGGCGCAAGCATATGAAGAGGGAGGATTCGAATTGAAGCGTCAAACCATAGCCGATCTGAGTCTGCTAATGGTGACGTTCGTCTGGGGGGCGACGTTCGTCGTCGTCCAAAATGCCATTTCGTTTTTGGAGCCGTTGTCGTTTAACGCCGTTCGCTTCAGTTTGGCCGGCTTGTTGCTTCTCACCTGGATCGCTGCCGCTTCCCGCCCACTCTTCGGCCAGTTGTCATGGCGAGTCATCGGCGCTGGGGCGTGGATGGGGCTATGGCTGTTTTGCGGCTACGCATTCCAAACGATCGGACTGTTGTATACCACTTCCTCGAAAGCCGGCTTTATTACCGGACTGAGCGTTGTGCTCGTTCCATTGTTTTCCTTTTTGATTTTAAAGCAAAAACCGTCTGTGAATGCGGTCGTTGGAGCGGCACTTGCCGCGTTCGGCCTGTATTGGCTGACAGGGGGAGCGGAGCTGTCGTTCAATCAGGGCGATTTCTTTGTCTTTCTTTGTGCTGTTTCCTTTGCCATGCACATTATCGTCACCGGCCGCTATTCCTCTCAGCATTCGACGATGCTGTTGACCATGGTGCAAATTTTTACCGTCGGCATCCTCTGTTTCTTCTTTGCCTTTTGGTTTGAAGACGCCGCGCAAATGTGGAATATGGCGGTGCTCCGCCGTCCGGAAGTATGGGGGGCGCTCGCTGTGACATCGTTGTTGGCGACGACCGCGGCGTTTCTCATCCAAACGGCGGTGCAAAAATATACGACTCCCGCCCATGTCGCGCTGATTTTCGCCATGGAGCCGGTGTTCGCCGCTTTGACCGCCTACCTTTGGGCTGGAGAGCGGCTGTCGCCATCGGCCTGGCTTGGCGGCGCTGCGATTTTGGCCGGCATGCTTTTCGCCGAACTGCCAAGCATGCGCCTCTGGGGCAGACGGTGGCGGGAAAAGCGGAACATCCCATCGTAGCCGCAACGATTGCTCTTAGCGAAAAACAGTGAAGCTTTTGGGAGGCTAGAGGCGCTCCGTTGGTCATCATCCCATGTCGCCGACGCCTGACGCGCTTCGCTGCCTGAGGCTGTCAGGCGCGGCGCCGACAACCCCAATGCGATAAAGCGCCCGCGGCCATGCCTAAGAGCGCCCCGCCGACGACTTCGATCGGCTCGTGCCCGAGCCGGGCGCGCAGCTGCCGCTGTTGTTTGTGATAAACGGTTTGTTTTGGATCTCCTTCCAACTTTTTTACTTCCTCGGCAAGCTCGTTCAGGCGAAGGGCGAGTTCGCCCGCTTGGCGCCGCACCCCTTGCGCATCGTACATGACGATCAGTCCAAACAACGCGGCCAAGGCAAAATCGATCGTGCGCACGCCTCGCTCGAGGGCGATAAATGTCGCTAAGGCGGAAACACCGGCAGAGTGGGAGCTTGGCATTCCGCCGGTTTCGAAAAAGAGCCGCCAGTCCCACCGGCCGGTCTCCAGCTGCTTGATCGGGATTTTCAGAAACTGGGCGAGCGCGATTGTCGCGAGCGCCGTCTTCAGCCCCTTGTTCATCACGCTTTCCTCCTTTGCTTATATTTTGACCAAGGGTGGCCATACTATCCGTAAAGAGCGGAGGTGAGAGCAATGACCAAAAACGGCGGCCGAAACCGCGGCACGAAGGCGCCGGGCGTCAACCCGCAAGGCTTTGGCCAAGACGGAACGTTCCCCCCGGATCCAAAAAGCAAGCTTGAGAACGCAGCGAAAAAGCTCAACACAAAATAAAAGCAGGCTTCCCGATATGGGAGCCTGCTTTTTGTCGTTATTGTTTCACTTTCGCCAATTTTTCGCGCAACACCATTTGCAAAATGCCGCCGTGGCGATAGTAGTCGATTTCGACTTCGCTGTCAAAGCGGACGATGACCTCAAATTCTTTCTTCTCACCCGTATCCGGGTTCGTCGCCGTCACTTTGACGAGATCGCGCGGTTTGACGTTTTCATCGATGTGAATGTCGAACACTTCTTTACCCGTCAAGCCGAGCGTCTCCGCATTTTCGCCTTCTTTAAATTGCAGCGGCAGGACGCCCATCAAAACGAGGTTCGAGCGGTGGATGCGCTCAAAGCTTTCGGCGATGACCGTTTTAATGCCGAGCAAGAACGTCCCTTTCGCCGCCCAGTCGCGCGAGCTGCCCATGCCGTAGTCTTTGCCGGCGATGACGACAAGCCCAGTGCCGTCTTGTTTGTATCTCATGCACGCATCGTACATCGACATCACTTCGCCGGTCGGCCAGTACGTCGTATAGCCGCCTTCCGTGCCCGGCGCGATTTGGTTGCGGATGCGGATGTTGGCGAACGTGCCGCGCATCATCACTTCATGGTTGCCGCGCCGCGAACCGTACGAGTTGAAATCTTTCGGCTCGACGCCTTTCGAGATCAAATATTGGCCTGCCGGCGTGTTTTTGCCGATCGACCCAGCTGGCGAAATATGGTCAGTCGTGACCGAATCGCCGAACTTGCCGACGACGCGCAAGCCGGTGAGAGGTTCGACTTTGCGCACTTCCGGCGACAAGCCTTCAAAGAACGGCGGATTTTGAATGTACGTCGAGTTTTCATCCCATTGGTACAGCGGCTCATCCGTCGTTTCGATGGCGTTCCAGCGCGGATTGCCGTCGAACACGCGCTCATATTCTTTGCGGAACAGTTCCGGATCGACCGCTTGCTTGACGACATTCTTCACTTCTTCCATCGACGGCCAAATGTCGCGGAAATAGACGTCGTTGCCGTCTTTGTCTTTGCCAATCGGCTCGTTAAGCAAGTCAATGTCGACCGTGCCGGCGAGCGCATAGGCGACAACAAGCGGCGGCGATGCCAAATAGTTGCCTTTGACAAGTGGGTGGATGCGGCCTTCAAAGTTCCGGTTGCCGGACAGGACGCTTGTCACGAGCAGATCGCTTTCCGCGAGCGCTTTTTCGAGCTCCGGCGCAAGCGGACCTGAGTTGCCGATGCATGTCGTGCAGCCGTAGCCGACAATGTTGAAACCGAGCTGTTCCAGATACGGAAGCAGCCCCGAGTCACGCAAGTAGCCGGTGACGACTTTCGAGCCCGGCGCGAGCGACGTTTTCACGTATTTCGGCACTTGCAAGCCTTTTTCGACCGCTTTTTTCGCCACTAAACCAGCGGCGACAAGCACGTACGGGTTCGACGTGTTCGTACAGCTTGTGATCGCCGCGATGACGACAGCGCCCGTTTTCAATTTCACTTGTTCGCCGTTCAGCTCGACCGTAATTTCCCGCTCCAAGTCCGCTTCCGTCAAGCCAAAGCCTTGGTTGCCTTGCGGCGCTTTCACCGCGTCGCGGAACGACTGTTTCATTTTCGAGAGCGGGATCAAGTCTTGCGGCCGTTTCGGGCCAGACAAGTTCGTTTCAATTTCCGACAAGTTGATTTCCACAACATCCGTAAACACCGGCTCCGGTGCATCCGGCGTGTAGAACAAACCGTTCGCTTTGCAATACGCTTCGACGACTTGAACGTGATGTTCGTCGCGGCCGGTCAAGCGCAAATAGTCAAGCGCTTCAGCGTCGACCGGGAAGAAGCCGCACGTTGCCCCGTATTCCGGCGCCATGTTGGCAATCGTCGCCCGGTCGGCAAGCGGCAAAGTCGCCACTCCTGGTCCGAAAAATTCAACGAATTTGCCGACGACGCCTTTTTTCCGAAGCACTTGCGTCACCTTAAGCGCCAAGTCGGTGGCCGTCGCTCCGTCCGGCAGCTTGCCTGTCAGGCGGACGCCGATGACTTCCGGCACCGGGAAGTACGACGGTTGGCCGAGCATGCCGGCTTCCGCTTCAATGCCGCCGACCCCCCAACCGAGGACGCCGAGGCCGTTGATCATCGTCGTATGCGAGTCCGTGCCGACAAGCGTATCCGGGAACGCTTCGTACTCGCCGTTCTCCCCTTCGACCGCGTGAACGACGCTTGCCAAATATTCCAAGTTCACTTGGTGGACGATCCCCGTTGCCGGCGGAACGGCACGATAGTTGTTAAACGCTTTTTGCGCCCATTTCAAAAACTTGTACCGTTCGGCGTTCCGTTTGAATTCCAAATCCATGTTGTACTCCAGCGCATCGTCTGACCCGTAGCGGTCGACTTGCACCGAGTGGTCGATGACGAGATCGACCGGAATTTCCGGGTTGATTTCATACGGATCGCCTCCCAAATCGGCCATCGCTTTGCGCATCGAAGCCAAATCGACGACAGCCGGCACGCCGGTGAAGTCTTGCAAAATGACGCGCGACGGCTTAAACGGCACGTCGATGTCTTTCATTTCCGGCGTTCCCCATTTCGCCAAGTTTTCGACGTGCTCTTTCGTGATGACGCGGCCGTCGACTTGGCGAAGCACCGATTCAAGCAATACTTTGATCGAGTACGGCAGGCGGCTCACCTGGCCGATGCCCGCTTCTTCAAGCGCTTGCAAACGGTAGTAGTTGTACGTTTTGCCGTTTACAACAAACGAAGAGCGGGCGTTGAACACATCTTGTTTCGCCATATGTATAACCCCCTTCACTTCACAATAATACTATACTATTTTTTCGCACAAAAGTCGAAAAAATAGCATGAATTCTCCCAATCCCCATAAAGTTCGGCACGACTTTATCTTATTATAGAACAGCACAAGTTGTAAATAATGATTTCCAGTGTCTCACGGGCTGGCTTCCTTAACGGCGGCAAAAGAGGAATAAGGCGCCCGTTTCGTCGCAAACTAGAAGCGGAGGTGAAACGAATGGCAAAGCGAAAAGCAAACCACGTGATCCCTGGCATGAACGCCGCCAAAGCGCAAGGAATGGGAGTCGGCTACAACGAAGAGTTTTCCAATGAACCGCTGACAGAAGCCCAGCGCCAAAACAACAAAAAACGAAAAAAGAACCAATAGCGTGGCGGCCATTCCGCCATCCCGGCCTGCCATAGCATGCAAAAAGGGAATGTCCGCCGCCGGCATTCCCTTACTCGTTTTCATTGACTTCGTCAACGATCGCCTGCAAATCGCTGCGGAATTTTTCGAGCTGCACGCGCTGCGTTTCCGAGGCAACTTCGAGCGCGTTTTCAATTTGGGCGAACGCCTCGTTTACTTCTTGCCGAAGATGGGCCAGCTGGTGGCCGTAGTCGGCTTGATCACGCACCAAGTGATCGTGCCATTCTTTCGCTTCCATCGTCGCCTTTTGCGCTGCTTGAAACGCCTCTTGCTTCGTTTTATGGTAAACCATGGCTCGTCCCTCCTTCGCAGTCATCGCGGTCGTTCACTACTTATCGTTTCAAACCGGGCGCAAATTATGCGCCGAATAAGCGAAAGCACAACGCCGCATGCTAACGGACAAAGGAGGGACAACAAATGACGAACAAAAACGACGGCAAAGATATGCGCAAAAACGCCCCAAAAGGCGACAATCCTGGGCAGCCGGAGCCGCTTGACGGTTCGAAAAAAGTGAAGAACCGCAATCACACGCGGCAAAAGCACAACACAAGCCACGATATGTGACGAAAACAAGCGGAGTTTCCTTATCTCCGTTTAGCCGCGCCCGGCGGCAGCCGGGCGGGCTGAACGGCTGGTGTCATTATGTTTACATAATAAAATTATTGTAAAATCAACAAAGCGGGCGGTCGCTAGAACAGCCCGTTGCCGCCCGCCTTGGGTTCATTCCCGTTGAAGCGAATCATCCTCACCCGGTCAACAAGCCGGCCGACGGCGATTATGATTCGGCTGTTTGCCGCTTGAGCGCTTCATACAGCTCCACGAATTCAGCGGCTAAATCCTTGACCGTGATCGCCGTCATTAAATGATCTTGGGCATGCACCATCAGAAGCGTCACCACCGGCTGCCCGCCGCTCGCTTCTTGTTGCAGCAACGCGGTCTGCAGCCTATGGGCCGCCTGCAGTTCTGCTCCCGCCTGTTCAAGCAGCCTGCGCGCCTCGGCAAATTCCCCTTTTTTCGCCGCCATAATCGCCTCCATTGCATAACTGCGGCCGTTTCCGCCATGAAGAATCAGTTGGAATACAGTTTGTTCATACGTTTGCATAACGCCATCTCCTATAGTTGATAGAATTCACGGTACGTAATTAACTGGACACCACGCTCTGCGATCTCCTTAGAGAGCGCTGGATCGGTCAGTACAGCCAACTCCTCGATCCGCTGCCGGCAATAAGAGCTTCCCGCAGCAAGAGGGGCGTCCATATAGGCCGGATGGCACATCACTTCTGCCGTCTGCCCGTCGCCAATCCGGTCGATGAGCGTCAAAAAATGGTCCTTTGTCAATCCATCCCCGTAAAAGTCGGGAAAAAAGACATCGACGGTTGCCAGCCGGTGCGGCCGTGTCGTCCGCACCGGACGGATCGGCAGCCGATAGCGTTCGGCCAATTGTTCCACAACCGGAAACACATTCGGGTGCTCATGGACGTGATGATGGCTGTCGATATGCGTTGGAGAGAGCCCAAGCGAGAAAACCCGCTCGAGTTGGGCAGCAAGCTCCCGCTCGATATCGCTGCGCCTAGCGCCAGCAAGCGCCTCTCCACGCCGCGGAAACTCCCCGTTCTCGTTCACAAGCGACGGAACATCGGCCAGCGGCCGGCCGCACGTCAGCACAAAATGAATGCCGACGCCGAGTTCCGGATGTTCCTTCGCCAACCGGGCGGCGTGTTCTGCCGCTGGCATGTTGGCCATCAGCGTCGCCGACGTGACGACACCGTGTTGAAACGCTTCCAAAATTCCGTAGTTGACCCCTTTCGAGTAACCGAAATCATCGGCGTTGACTATGCAATAGCGCGGCATTTCGTTCCTCTCCTTATTTACAGCGAGTGCGTTGTTCCCGCTCCGCTTGAGATTGTTGGATCGGTCTGCTCTTCGGCCGCTTTTTGTTTGTCCCAAATCGAGAAAAATGGATAGTAGATGGCAAACGCGATGAAGAAGTTGACGATTTGCAAAATGCTCCCGGAAATTTTGCCCCCCGTCGCTAAATAGCCACTGATCACGATCGGTGTCGTCCATGGCACGGCCACCCCGCTTGGTTTGGCGACAAGCCCAGTCGCCATCGCCGCGTAGGAGACAACAACAAGCACGACAGGCACGAGAATGAATGGAATGATAAGCAATGGATTCATGACGATCGGCATACCGAACGTGATCGGCTCATTAATATTGAAAATGCCAGGTGCGATCGCGAGCCGCCCTAAGCTTTTCAACTGCCGGCTGCGCGCCCGAAGCATCATGGTCAACGCCAACGCCAATGTTGCTCCTGAACCGCCGATGTAAATCCAAAGATCAAAAAACTGCTGCGTAATGACGTTGGGCAGTTCGGCATTCGGATTTTGCTGGAACACCATCCGGTTTTCGTCCATCAGCGACAGCCAAATCGGCCCCATTACTCCTCCTACGATCGCCGCCCCGTGCAAACCGGTCGACCATAGCAGCTGCACAAGCAGTACAGCGACAATGGCGCCAAATAAACTGCCGCCGAGCACACTGAGCGGTTTGTTTAGAAGCACAGATACAATATTATGGAAACTTTCAAACGGCGTCATTTCCAAAATAAGGCGGGCCACCCAGACAACGACGAGAACAGCGGCCCCCGGAATCAAAGCAACAAAAGAGCGGGCCACTGCAGGCGGCACCCCATCCGGAAGTCGAATGACAATATTTTTTTGGATGATTTTTCGGTAAATTTCCGTCGATGCGATCGCCAAAATCATGGCGACAAACAAACCTTTGCTGCCGACCCATTGCACCGGAATGCCGCCGCTGACCATAATGGCTTCTTTCGCTCCTTCCGGCGTGAACGGCACTTTATACGGAGTTGCGAGCAAAAAAGCGGCAAGTGAAATCGCCCCGGCCGAAAGCGCATCAACTTTGTACTTTTCCGCCAACCGGTAAGCGACGCCGAAGCTGACGACAAGCGCCATAATGTCGAATGTCGCCCCGACCGGATACAACAGCTTATCGAGCCAATGTTCGCCAAACCATTTCGCCATCCATTCGTTATAGCCAGGGATCGGCAAAAAACCAATGATTAAAAATAAAGACCCGATAATCAAGAGCGGCATCGACAAAATGATTCCGTCACGAATGGCTTGCAAATGGCGCTGTTCGGCAATCCTGCCGGCGACAGGCATCACACGCTCTTCCAACACACGAATAAACCGATCCATCCGCCCCTACCCCCTGTTTATTTTTTTAACCGCAGCGCAAAGTCCAGCACCCCAGAGCCGTTGACACGCCCGTAGTCAGCTGGATTGATGACATCAACCGGAATGCCGCGCGCCTCACCCTCTTTTTTGAAGGCGGCAAGCTTATAGCGGATTTGTGGACCAATCAGCACAACATCCGCCTGGTCGAGATGACTTTTCGCTTCATCAGCTGACACAGCCCAAATGTTCGCCTCGATCCCTTTTTGCTTTGCCGCCTCCTGCATCTTCGTCACGAGCAAACTCGTCGACATGCCGGCGGCGCAAATGAGTAAAATGTTCATCGCTTTTCTCCTCCTTTGTTTTGTGATCGCCATCTTAACAAGCAAATTCCATGCCAACAATAAAAAAGCAGTGAAAAGCGAGATCGGCTCATTGTGTGTCAGTCAGCGGCAACTGTGTATTGAAACCGTTTTCAATCGAACAGCGCAAAACAAAGAAGCAGACGCCTTATGTGTCCCGTTTTTGCCGCAGCGAGCGGAAAAAGCGAATAATGTGACACAATTCGTTCTCACCGATGCGAACGCCGTACCGCTGTTCGAGCGGAAACAGCCCCTCCTTCACGATCGTATACAGCGGTTCGTGTTCACGGCAACCACCGTCCGTCCCAGCATCGCTTGATGGTTCACCGGCCAACAACCGATCAAGCAGGCAGCATAAATGAAGGACAAGTCCGGCCATATCGCTGGACTGCGACGGAAACCCGATCTCTTGGCTGATCGACGCGAGCACCGCGCGGATCACCGGAATCGCCCGTCCTGAGGACAGATGGCGAAGATGGCCGTCCAGTTCTCGGGCCATATGCATATACATTTCTTCATCATCGACAAGCGCTTGTATTTCTTTCATGGCTTTCAGACTGAGCACTTCGTCCAAAGCAAAGTGCGGAACCCGTTCATCGAGGCGGAAATGGCTGACGATGGCGACGATTCGAACATGTTTGGCTATGTTTGACAACCTATTTTGCGCTTCTTTTTCATCAACGATATGAATAGGGATAATTTCCCACAATTGTTCATCAAGCTGCAAGTAAGTTTCCAATATATGCTTTAATGCAAGCGCACTTCCTTTTCCCGTCAAACAAGCCGTAACAATCGCCAGCCTATCTTGCTCCGCCCCGTCCTCTTCCCAAAACGGTTGGCGCATATAATATGGCGCAGCGGTTTTCACTTCGTTATAAATGTCGACAAGCGAATAGCCGAGCATCGCTTTGCGGGCGGCTTCCAATACATGCGGCGTACTCGCTAGAGAAATGACTTTCACTGGAATGGCAAGCTCTTTTTCTAAAAAATGGGCAAAAGACACGAGCGATCCCATATCAACAAGCAGCAATGCCCCTTTCGTCGATGCAACCGGCTGCAAGACTGCTTTTACTTGCTCGTAAACTTGTTTCGGGTCCGCATCGAGCGGCATATCGACCGCTTGCACGCATGCGGCTGCCAACAATTTGTTGACGACGTCCGCCATAGCCGACGCAACGCCGTTGCCATGCATGATGACAACCACCGCCACCCGCTCTTCCTGTTCCTCCTGTTTTTCGTCACGGTGCGCGAAAAACATGGTCAAAAACCCCGCTTCATCGATGGGAAAATCAATGCGCATCTGTTCTTCCATAAGCTGCAAGCAGTCCAAGGCAACGGCAAACTCTTTTTTATAAGCGGTGCGCACCTGATTGAGCTGTGGGTGGGTCACGGCGTTCCCGGTCCGAAGGCGATTAAGCGCCGTTTGAATATGCAAAGCGAGCGCATACATCACCTTTTCCGGGAAACGGCGTTCCAGTTTGTTCTCCGCGTAGGCGATTAGCGCCTCGGTTAATGACAGGACGTCAGGTGCGATCATTTTCTCCAAATCGCAGCGATCACGAATGCGGCGATGAAGACCTTTCATATACTGCGAAACATAACGTTCAATGTCCATCTCAAGCAGCAAATCCAGTTCATCGCCGGTGACGCCCTGCTTTTTCAACTCACTGTATTTGCGCTCAATATTGTCATAAATCGATTGCTGGTCATCATTCACCAGTTCTGGTCGGCATTCGCCTCCATGCGCTGAAAACACGCACCGACCGTGCGGCAGCGGAAAGGAGGCGGCCTGCGGATGCTTTTTCTCGAGCAACAGCCCGCTTTGCACCTCAAACGACAAGTCAGCGCGCTGGATGCGGACGTTTTCTTTTTTTCCGGTGACATAGTCGGCATACGCCTTGGCGCAAACGAGCTGAATGTCGGCTTTCAGCTGTCCGACGTTGTTTGGACAGGGGTAAAACAAAAAGGCGCGCAACGCATTGGCAGAGACATGAATGTCTTTCCCGAGGCGCACCGCTTCCTGTTGAAAAAATTGCATGACGAGACAGTACCGTTCCTCAAGCGTCCGCTTCTCAAGCGGCGGCAGCCAAATATGCATCGGAATGCGGCGACGAAACGTTTTCAGCAAGTTGGATTCCGGGTTTTCAGTCGTTGCGCAAATCAACAGCACATCAGCCGTTCGTTCCGTGTCCGTTTCCCCTAGCCGGCGGTAGACGCCGCGGTCAATAAATGTAAACAGCATCTCCTGACCTTCCGCCGGCAGGCGGTGCACTTCATCTAAAAATAAAATGCCTCCATCCGCCTTCTCAAGCAGCCCTTTTTGTTCATGCGCTCCCGTGTACGCTCCTTTCCGGATTCCAAACAGTTGCCCAAGCAATAGTTGCGGGTTGTTGGCGTAGTCAGCACAGTTAAAAGTCACAAACGGCGCCCCCGGCGGAAAACGGCCAGTTGCGACGGCAAATTCATGGAGCAACTCGGCAAACATCGATTTCCCCGTCCCAGTTTCCCCGACAATCAGCATCGGCAGTCCTTTCGGCGGATACAAGAGGGCAGCTTTGCCCTGCTCGATGGCCATGGCCAAACTCGGCTGTTCGGCGGCAAGCCGGTCCAACCGCGGCGCTGTCGCTCTATTGCCGGCGACCGCAAACCGCACCGGCCTTCCCGGCCGTTTTTGCACTTTTCCTTCCCTCCACAACCGATTCAAATCGCGGCTGACGTTAGCTCGATCCAATCCGAGAGCGTCAGCTAGCTCCTCTGCGCTCGCCCACGACTCTCCGCTCTTCTTCCACTGACACAGCGTGTTATAGATGAGATCGATTCTTTTCACGATCGCTCCCCTCCTCGTTACACACATTCGCAGCCGCCGGTCGAAATTCCTGCCGAATCGTGATGAAACAACGCCGGCCCGCCGCTATGCACAAAACAAAAGAACGAGGCCTTATTCGACCCCGTTCATCTCGTGAAGACATGGTGCCCGATGCGAATCGTCACCGGACGCGACAACATCCATTTGTCTTTTGTGATTTTCGGATTGTAGAAATAAAGCGAGCCGCGGCGATCGTTTGGGAATAAGGCTAGCGCCTTGTCGACCGCCTCGTAATCCTGCTTGGTCGGCTGAATGCGGGTCAATTTCCCCGTTTTGGCTGGTACAAACGCATAGCCGGATTTCGTTTTTTGATAAATGACGCCGCGCACCGTCTTTGGAAACTCCGGGTGCTTTGTGCGGTTTAAAACCACAAGCGCCACTTCCACCTTGCCGGCAAACGGCTCGCTCGAACCGGTCTCCGCTTGCACAAGCTGGGCGAGAAGCTTCCGGTCAGCGGCGCTTAATGAGATCGATTTCTTCTTTGCCGGCGCCGAAGCCGATCGCTTCGCCGCAGCCGGCACTTTCAGCCTTTCTCCGGCATAAATGGCATCGCTTTTTAAGTGATTTAACAACTTTAACGAAGCAACCGTAGTATGATATTGTTTGGCGATCTTCGACAACGTATCCCCTTTTTTCACTTGATAGTATGTATACGAGCCAGCCGCTTCCGCCGACAGCCCATGAGAGCTTAACGCCATACAGCAAATGATCGTGAGCGCTGCGATCGTTTTTTTCACTCTGCGCATCCCCCTCATCGTTGCCTTTTGGCTTTTTTTCAGATTAGCAGGCAAAGAAGGGAACGTCACTGTATATCTTTTCCATACAAAGCGGCCGGCGGCTTTCCATCCATTGGCGCTGTAAGGCGGGACAAGCTTTTTTACAGTTGCATTACAGTTGCGTTACACTTCGTGACAAGCCGCCGTTTGAAACTTGCCAAACAGCAAGCTTTTCGACATAATAGTAGACGAATCTTGCCTATGGCAAAACAGTTGATCATCATGTTGGGGTGGGGATCGTGCTGACCGGATGGTTTCTTTGGTTTATTTTGCTTTGGGTCGTCTTTTTGCTTGTCATGATGTCGATCGGCGGCTTTTTCATGTTCCGCAAGTTTTTGAAGCGGCTGCCGAAAGAAGATGGAAAATCGGAGCTCGACTGGCAGGAATATTACATTGAACAGACGCGCCATTTATGGGGGGAAGAAGAAAAAGCGCTGCTTGAGGAATTGGTTCGCCCTGTGCCGGAATTGTTCCGCGACGTGGCGCGGCAAAAGATCGCCGGCAAAATCGGCGAGCTTGCCTTGAAGGAGCAGGCGCCGCGCATCACACGCGACTTGCTGATCCGCGGCTACATCATCGCAACCCCCAAGCGCGACCATAAGTTTTTGATCCGGACATTGCAGGCGAAGAACATCGATCTCGCCCCTTATAAACATTTATTGGAAAGCCGCTGACGTTCCGCCTTTCGTCTAAGGCTGACCGGCGGCTTTCGTCTGTTTCAGCATGAAAAAAGCGGCCCAAACAAGCAGCTTTTTAGGCCGGGACCGACGACTTCAGCTCCGTCTGCGGGACAATTCCAGGGAAGCGAAGTGAAGTGGCTTGGCGCAACAAAAAAGGGAGCTGTCCATCAGCGGGACAGCTCTTTATGTCAGCACTGGCGGTTTCAGCTGCGCCGCCAGCTTTCTATACGAAACGTACATCGCAATCCGCCATGGGACGATCATCGAAAACGCGAGCAAATAAAACATGCCGCTTAACTGGCGGTAGTCGATCGTTCGTCCTAAATACGTTTTCAAGCCAAGACGAATGACAATCAGCCCGAGCAAAATCCAAATAAAGGATTTTGAGCGTTTCAAATAAATATCGCTGCCGCGGATTTCAAATTTCGACGTTTTAATGAGAAACAGCGAGAAAAACAGGCCGAGAATGACCGCTTCGATGAGCTCCCCGCGCGTAACGCGAAAGACCGGATCGATGAACATCAGCGCCCCGGTGCTCATAAACAGCGGCGGCAAAATAATTTTTTTGGCATTCGTCGGCTTTTCCGACGCCTTCATGCGCACAAAAAAGATGAAAAACGCCATCACAACGGCGATGAGCGATGTAATGAACGCCAAAGCCATCACCTTCTTCCGACAAAATTCACGGACAACGCTATTATAGCAAAAACCGCTCCGCTTGCCTACCGTCCTCTAAAGCCGCCCCCGCCTTCGCCAAACATCGCGCTCGCTTCATCCCTCTCGCTTGCCAAGAGGAACGCAGCCAGCTGTCTTCCAGCGGTCATAAGCCGGCGCTTTCCTATGACGTACGGAGCCGAAGCCCGCTTACAAAAGACGGGCAATCGCCTCGAGCACGCGGGTTTCTTCAAACGGCTTGACGATGAAGTCGGCCGCTCCGGCTTCAATGGCCTCAACGACCATACGCTGCTGCCCGAGCGCCGAGCAGATGATGATTTTCGCCCCGGGATCGATCTCCTTAATCGCCCGCACCGCTTCAATCCCATTCATGACCGGCATCGTAATGTCCATGATGACAAGATCGGGGCGCAGCCGGCGATACAGCTCGACCGCCTCTTTGCCGTTTTCCGCCTCACCGGCTACGGTGTGATCCGTTTTTTCCAGTATGCGCGCCAGCGTTACCCGCATAAACTTCGCATCGTCAGCAATTAAAATGGCAGCCATCTTTCCATCGCCCTCTCCTCAACGATATTCCTCCAACAACAGCCGCACAAAGGGCGGCTCCATCGCCGCTAAAAACCAGTAAATCCGCCAAACAAGCTTGTCGTATAAGCAATCAGCTTTGTCATCCAGTCAAAGTACAAAACAACGCCCATCGCCACCATGACATAGCCGCCCGCCTTCATGATGGATGCGCTATGGCGGCGGATCCATTGCAGCTTGCCGATAAAAAACGACAACATGAAAAACGGAACGGCAAATCCGAGCGTATAAGCAAGCATATACATCATTCCTGAGCCCGGGTTGGTGGCGGCTAGAGCGACAACCGCCACCAAAATCGGCCCCATGCACGGCGTCCAACCGGCGGCAAACGCCATGCCGATCAGCACGGAGCCGACATATCCCGATGGCCGTTCACGAAACGAAATGCGCCGGTCTTTCAGCAAAAACGCCGGCTTCCACAGCCCGGCGACGACGAGGCCGAGAGCGACGATCACGACCGCGCCGATTTGCCGGATCGCATCTTGATAATCAACAAACAGCCTTCCAAGCAGCGAGGTGCCAAAGCCAAGCGAGATAAAAATGAGCGAGAAGCCGAGCAAAAAGCAAAGCGTATGCCATAAGCTGCGGCGGTTCAGCATCGCGTTTTCCTCTTTCAACTCGCTGACCGACACGCCGGTGATATACGATAAAAACGCCGGATAAAGCGGCAAGCAGCACGGGGAAATAAACGACAAAAACCCGGCGCCGAACGCTAAAAATAGATTGAGATCATTCATTGGTGAACCAGCCCCTGCTTTTTTACTTTTTATTTTAGCAGAATTCCTTCTTCCCGTAACGTGTTTCTCATTGTTCCTGGTCAATTTTTCTATTTTCCATTTTTGCGTTCACTGATAAAATAGTATAAAGCACCATACACAATACTTCAAGCAAAGGACGGTCGATTCGTGCCAAAATGCAAATTGTTGACCTTGATTGAACAAAAGCGGATGGAGCTTGTCGACACGGTGGCCAAAACGGGGTTAAACTCCGCGGCGGCCATGAAAATCAGCAAAGAACTTGACACGTTGCTCAATGCCTATCAACGCGAACAAACCAAGCGGCGAAAGCAAAGCGCCTCCCGCTAGGCGGGATGTGGCGCTTTCTTCTTTTTGTTCCAAGCAGGGGCGGCAAAACGCCGCCATTTACGCATGGACGTCGACGAGACCGTTTTGCAGCAAGTACATTTGGTAGTAAAGCCCTTTTTGCGCCAGCAGTTGCTGATGCGTACCGCGCTCGATGATTTCGCCGCGGTGAAGGACGAAAATTTGATCGGCGTCTTGAATCGTTGATAGACGGTGGGCGATGACGATCGTCGTCCGCCCTTTCCGCATGCGCATGAGCGCATCTTGAATCGCTTCCTCTGTTTCAGTGTCAATATGGGCGGTCGCCTCATCGAGCACCAAAATTTTCGGATCAGCAGCGATCGTGCGAGCAAAGGAAAGAAGCTGGCGCTGACCGCTTGATAACGTCGCCCCGCGCTCGGCGAGCACATGGTCGTAACGATCGGGCAATTGCTCAATAAACGCATCGGCCTGCACGAGCCGAGCGGCCTCCTTAATGGCTTCGTCGTCCAGTTCCTGATTATACATGCGAATGTTCTCTTTGACCGTCCCGTAAAACAAAAACGGATCTTGCAAGACAAGGCCGAGGCGGCGGCGCAGCTCGGCGCGCGAGTAATCGCGGATCGACCAGCCGTCAAGCAAAATATCGCCGCGGTCAAACTCATAAAAGCGCATGAGCAAGTTGATGATCGAACTTTTGCCGCTGCCGGTATGGCCGACAAACGCGACCGTCTGACCTGGACGGATGACAAACGACAGCCGTTTCAGCACATCCCGTTTGCCGTCGTAGGAAAAGCTGACATCCCGAAATTCGATTTCCCCGCGCTCGATCGCATGCGGCGACCAATTTGGATTGGCCGGCGCCTCTTCTTGATGATCAAGAAGGGCAAACACGCGAGAGGCGGAAACGATCGCCTGCTGGTAAAGAGACAGGCGCATCATCATTTGCGTCACCGGTTCGAAAAAGCGCTCCAAATAGTTGACAAACGCATACAGCACGCCGATCTCAACTGGGCCATCAAGCGCCGTGATACCAAAAAAGCTGAGCACGACCATGATCGACAACATATACACCACATCGATCGCCGGTCGAAGCAGCAGTCCATCGAGGTGGATGTTTTTCATCCCCGCCTTGTAATGCGCTTCATTGACGGCGGCAAACTCTTGATATAAACGGCGCTGCTGGCGGAACGCTTGAATGACGGCCATTCCTTGCAGCGATTCGTTCAATTTGGCGTTCAGTTCGCTCAGCCGTTCGCGCATCTCTTGATAAAACACCGAGCTGTAGCGTCGGTATGTGTGCATGATGAACGCGATCGCCGGGAGGATGAACAGGCAAAACAACGCAAGCTTAGCATCAAGCGAAAACATGGCGACAAACACGCCGATGACAAACAAGCCGTTTTGCACAAAGGCCGCTAGGACGCTGATGAACATGTCCTTGATCGCTTCTGTATCGTTCGTCACCCGCGAAACGATGCTTCCGCCCGGCGTCCGGTCAAAATAGCTCATCCCGAGCCGGTGCACTTTCGCAAACACATCCATCCGCAGCGCTTGAATGACGTGCAAAGCGAGCCGCTGAAATTCGACAAGCTGGAAGTAGGAAATGATCGTTTTCAAGACGAGCACGCCGAGATAGGCGGCGGCCAGCGCCGCCACCGGTCCAAAAGCAAGGCGGCCCGGCACCAAATAGTCGTCAATGAACACTTTCACCAAATACGGGCTGGAAAGCTCCCCGGCCGTTGCCAACAGAAGAAGCGTAAACGCAAGCGCAGTTTCTTTTTTGTATCTTCCCATATAAGCGAGCAGCCGCCATAAAACGCGCCGCTGCTCTTTTGTTGTCAACCATCGGTCGTTCATCCACTTCCCCCTATTTCACAAACAACTTGTATTTTCAAGCTTTTCGCTCCGCTCGTTTTTGGCGAGAGCTCGAACGTTCAGATCTGTTGTTACTCCGCAAGCGCCTCAAGCTGCTGGCGTCGATGCATGTCACGATACCAGCCGTCTTCTGCCATCAGCTGCTCGTGCGTTCCGGCCTGCACAATTCGCCCCCCGTCAAGGACGAGAATCCAATCGGCATGCTCAACCGCGCTTAAACGATGAGCGGCGATGATCGTCGTTTTTCCGCGCCGCTCCTGTTTGAGCGCCGCTAAAATCCGCGCCTCGGTTTTGGCATCCACGGCCGACAACGCATCATCAAAAATGAGCACTTCCGGGTCAATGAGAAGCGCCCGGGCGATTGACAGCCGCTGTTTTTGCCCACCGGATAGGGAAACGCCGCGCTCGCCGATGACCGTCTCATACCCGTCAGGAAACTGCAAAATGTCATCATGAATGTCGGCCAGCCGCGCCGCCCGGACGACCTCGTCCTCTCCGGCTTCCGGCTTGGCAAAGGCGATGTTGTCGCGGACAGAGGCAGAAAACAAGAAATGGTCTTGCGGCACATAGCCGATCGCCGAACGGAGCGCGGAAAGCGTATAATCACGAATGTCGCGGCCGCCGAAGCGAATCTCGCCGTCATAGCCGTCAAACTCACGCAGCAGCAAACGAAGCAACGTCGTTTTTCCCGCCCCGGTTTTGCCGACGACGCCAAGCGTCGCTCCACGCTTAAGCCAAAAACGAATGTCCGCGAGCGCCGGCTTTGTCTCTCCCGGATAGGCAAATTGATCAACGCGGTATTCAATATCCCCTTTCGGCGGGACATCTACGGCATCGGGGCGCTCGATGATTTCATCTTGTTCAGCCAACAGCGCCCGCACCCGGTCGTACGAAGCGCGCCCTCGCTCAACAATGTTAAACAGCCAGCCGAACGCCAACATCGGCCAAATGAGCAGGCCAAGGTAGGTCGTAAACGACACAAGCTCGCCGATCGTCAATTCGCCCGCCAAAACCATTTGGCTGCCAAACGCCACAGCGAGAAAAAACGACAGCCCAACAAGCAGCCCGATCGTCGGATCAAACAAGGCGTCAATTTTGGCGACGGCAACGTTTTTCGCCACGACGTCTTCCGATTGACGGCGAAACGCCTCGACATCGTGTTCCTCATAGCCGAACGCCTTGATGACGCGGATGCCGCTTACGCTTTCCTGCACCTTGTCGTTCAGCGACGAAAACGCCGCTTGCGCCGTTAAAAACCGACGATGGAGCATCGTCCCATAGCGGCTCGTCGCCGCCGCCATCACGGGCATCGGCAATAGGCTGATGAGCGTCAGCTTCCAGCTGATCGAAAACGCCATCGTTGCCAACACAAACCCGCCAAGCGTCACCGAGTCAACAAGCGTCAAAATGCCGCTTCCGGCCGTCTGCTGAATCGCTTGCAAATCGTTGGTCGCATGGGCCATTAAATCGCCGATCCGCTTCCGCTGGTAAAACGACGGCGACATGTTCGTAAAATGCTGATACAGCTCGTTGCGCAGCTGGCGGGCAAGCTTGACCGCCGAACCGAAAATGAAAATGCGCCAAGCGTAGCGGAGCCCGTAAAGCGCCGCCGCAACGGCGGCGAGGACGGCGATCCAGCGGATGAGCACTTCTTTTGTCATCGTGCCGTTTTTCATATGATCGACCAACAAGCCGATCACTTTCGGCGGGACTGTCTCCAAAAACGCCACGATGACAAGCACGAAAATGCCGGTGATATACGCCTTCTTTTCTTGACGGAAAAACCAAAACAAATCGCGAAACACGCGCATAAGGCCCGCCCTCCTTTCATTTGGCTGACGAACAATCGCCATATTATTGTAACAAAACTAGAAAAATTTTGAAAGAACATTTTGGCAAAATAAAAAGACACTCTCGATCGAGTGTCCGTTTCGCTTATTTCAGTTGATTGTTCATCATTTTCATCATCTGATTGATTTTCTTCTGGGATGGCGTCATTCCCATTTGCATCATCATCATGCGAATCATTTGTTCATTGATCGGCGGGTTTTTCTTCAAATAATTGATCATCGTTTTGCGGGCGACGAAAAATCCGATCGCCACCCCGGCGATGAGCGCCAGCACGCCAACGAGAATCGTACCCCACATAACAGCGATTTTCCTCCTTCTTGTTGTCTCCCTAACAGTGTACTAAACGATGCGTCATTAGACAATATTTCGCGACAAAAATCTTTTCATTACGCAAATTTTCTTCCTTGCCGAGGCGCAGACAGCCAGTAGTAATCGACAAAATCGGCGTCGACCGCCAAAAACGTCGGCGAAAGCCGAGCGAGCGCCCGCCCGATGTCCGAGGCAAGCGGCGCGCTGTCAGCGACAAGAAGCAAGCGGCGCTTTTGCACGACAAGCAACGCTTCCTCGCCGGAATCGTTTTGCAAAACAAACATATTGCGCTCCAAATTTTTGCCGACGCGGCCGGCAAAATATTGCTTTAAGCCAAGTTCCAGGCGCGAAAATGACAGCCGTTCGGTGATAAATTCGACTTGCTTGCGGCAAATCGCCTTCAGCGGCGCTTTCGCGTATTGATGCTCACGAAGCAGTTCGACAATTTTTTCTGCCCGATGGCGGTAATGCGACGCCACATCGTCATTCAACAAATAAATCCAATAGCGGACCATGCCTCATCCCCCATTTCTGTTCATCTATTTTCTATTATAGAAAAGGAAAAGGGAAAAATATGTCTATTAACGGCAAGTTTTTTCACTAACATTGTCGATTTTTGTTTGCGATGGCCATGCGGCCGCAAACAGGCCAACAAACAAGCCTTTGTCCTCGATTCAACCCCGAAAATACTTGACCAAAGCGCAGCCATCTTTCACAAAAACAAGCTGCCCCTGCAACAACGCAAGGGCAGCTTTTCCGGTTACTTGCCGAGCAGCGCTTTTGTGCGGCGGACGACGTTGTCAACCGTAAAGCCATACTCGGCCATGATTTTCTCTCCCGGAGCGGAAGCACCGAATCGGTCGATGGCCAAAATGTCGCCCTCGGCGCCGACGTAGCGCTCCCAACCGAGTGACGCGCCCATTTCAATGGCGAGCCGCTTCGTCACGGCCGACGGGAGCACTTCATCGCGGTACGATTTTGGCTGCGCTTCGAAGCGGTCCCACGATGGCATGCTGATGACGGAGACATGGATGCCCTCAGCGGCAAGCGCTTCTTGCGCTTTGACGGCCAGACCGACTTCCGAGCCAGTCGCCAACAACAGCGCCTCCGGAGCGCCGTTTTTCGCCGGTGAAACGACGTACGCACCTTTTTTCACGCCTTCATACGCCAACTCAGCTGTTGCCGCCAACGTCGGCACATCTTGACGCGTCAAGACGAGCGCAGTCGGCTTGTCCGTCGATTCGAGCGCCAGCCGCCATGCTGCCGCCGTTTCGTTTGCGTCAGCCGGACGGATGACCGACAAGTTCGGCATCGCCCGAAGCGAAGCGAGATGTTCGATCGGCTCGTGCGTCGGGCCGTCTTCGCCGACGGCGATGCTGTCGTGCGTCAAGACGTAGATGACCGGCAAGCCCATCAGCGCCGCCAAGCGGATCGCCGGACGCAAATAGTCAGAGAACACGAAGAACGTGCCGCCGAACACTTTCAGCCCGCCGTGAAGCGCCATGCCGTTCAGCGCCGCCCCCATGGCAAACTCGCGCACACCAAACCAAACGTTGCGCCCTTCGTAGCTGTCCGGCAAGAAGTTGCCGCCGCCTTTGATGAGCGTTTTATTCGAGCTTGCCAAGTCCGCCGAACCGCCAAACAATTGCGGCACCGCTTTGGCGATGGCGTTGATCACTTCCCCGGACGATGAGCGGGTTGCCAAGCTTTTGCCTGCTTCGTATACCGGCAAAGAAGCTTCCCATCCATCTGGAAGTTTGCCTTCGATCGCTCGCTTCAATTGGGCGGCCAGCTCCGGATGCGCCCGTTCGTACGAGGCGAACTGTTCGTTCCATTCCGCTTCTTTTTTCGCACCGGCCTCTTGCACCGTTTCTCGGAAATGGGCATATACTTCTTCCGGTACATAAAAATCTTCAGCAAACGTCCAGCGGTACGCTTCCTTCGTCAGCTTCGCCTCTTGGGCGCCGAGCGGAGCGCCGTGGACGCCGGACGTGCCCGCTTTATTTGGCGCGCCGTAGCCAATCGTCGTTTTTACTTCAATGAGCGTCGGCCGGCTGAGGTCCGCCCGCGCCTCCTCGAGCGCTTTGGCGATTTCTTCAATATTGTTGCCGTCCTCAACGCGCAAATATTGCCAGCCGTACGCTTGGAAACGTTGGGCGACGTTTTCCGAGAACGACAGGTTGAGCTCCCCGTCCAGCGAAATGTCGTTCGAGTCATACAGGACGATCAGACGGCCGAGCTTCAAGTGGCCGGCGAGTGACGCAGCTTCGCTCGCCACTCCTTCCATCAAATCACCGTCGCCGCAAATGGCGTACGTATAATGATTGATAATCTCAAACCCGTCGCGGTTGTATGTAGCGGCCAAATGCCGTTCCGCCATCGCCATGCCGACCGCCATCGCAATCCCTTGGCCGAGTGGGCCGGTCGTCGCTTCCACGCCCGGCGTATGGCCGTATTCCGGATGGCCCGGCGTTTTGCTTCCCCATTGGCGGAACTGCTTCAAGTCATCCATCGTGACATCGTAGCCGCTTAAATGCAATAAGCTGTAAAGCAGCATCGACCCGTGCCCGGCTGACAAGACAAACCGGTCGCGGTTGAACCAGTTTGGATTCGCCGGGTTATGATTCATAAATTTCGTCCAAAGCGTGTACGCCATCGGCGCCGCGCCCATCGGCATGCCCGGGTGCCCGGATTTCGCTTTTTCGATCGCGTCAATCGACAGCGTTCGAATCGTCGTAATCGCCAACTCCTCGATTGAATGCGCCATCGTCTTCCTCCCTTTCATTAACATGGTGTCATTTACTATCATATAGAAAATCGATCGGCTTGTACAACGTTATTTTCCGGGCACCCCTCTTTCGACCGTTTAATGGAAGCGCCGCCGCTGGCTTTCCTTTAATTTTTTCGGCGTCACGTCGTTGCCGTTCGGGTCAATGACGGTCACTGTATGGAGCATATCGGTCATCGCCTTGCGGAACGCTTGAATGTACTCACGGCGCAGCTTCGCTTGCTCGAAGGCCTCTTCGGCCGACAAGCCGGCCGTTTTCGCTTTTTTCGCCAGTTCATTGATGCGGGCTAATTTATGTTTGGCAAGCATTGATCATCTTCTCCTATCTGCCATATTCTCACTCTGTTTTATCTTATCTGATCAACCGGGAAGATGGCAACGATGGCATCTTGGCTTCCTTTGCCCGCTCGCCGCTTTAGGGTCAGGCGCAGTACACGATCAACGCCGCCTTTGTTGCTCGTCCATATATTCCTGGTAACGCCGATGGACGGTCGCCTTGGACGCCTCGTAACCGAAGCTTCGCATCGTCGCGGCGATATCGGCAAACGTCAGTCCGCGCTCGCGCAAGCGGACGATCTCCTCAACCGGCAGATCAATTCGATCGCGCCCGGCGTTTTCGCCCCGGCGCCTTAGGTTCCGCTCCGGTCGGTAGCCGCTGGCGATGGCTCGCTGCATGCCACGCTTAATTTTGGCGTTATGTATTTTTCTTTGGTACTCCTCGACAATCGCGATGATGGATAACACCATCTCATCGGCCTCCGACAGCGGCATCTCCCCGCGGTGGCTGGCGCTGTATATTTTCACCCCTTGCTTTTTCAAGCAATGCAGCACCGCCATGCGCGCATGGCCGCGCCCAAGCCGCGTTTCATCTTGAATGAGCAGCACATCGACCTCGCCTTCCTCGCAAAGCGAAAGCAGCTCCAACACGCCGTCGCGGTCGGCTTCATAACCGCTCGCCTGCTCGGCGATCACTTTAACGACTTCAAATCCACACTCGGCCGCCAGCTGCTCGAGCTCATCTCGTTGCCTCGCGAGCGACGTTTCCTGTTCAGCTTTGTCCGTGCTGACTCGGCAGTAAATGACCGCCCTCATGGCCAATCCCTTCTTTCCATCACTGATTGACGGCCACCGAGCCGCCCTGCTTTGATTTTAACACAGGAATGACAATTTGTTCACCGGCGGCAAGACGCGGGCTCGGCAAATGGTTGAAATCGACGACCCAGCGGATGAACTCATCAGGCGGCATATGGTGTTCCTGTTCGTACTGTTTTGCCAGCCCCCAAAGCGTATCGCCGGGAGCGACCGTGATCGTCACGTATTCTTTTTTATCGACCGGGTTGCTGGCGTAAACGAACCCTGCCAACACGAGCGCAAACAAAAATGAAAACAAAACATAGTGCAGCAACGTTTTCCCCATTCTCCCCACCCTTTCCAGAATGTTTGTTCGCTTTCCTTCATTATAGCCAGGAACATTTGTTTGTGTCAATAAAAAACTCGAACTTATGTTTGTTTTTTCGTCTTCCACATGGTATAATGAAGGCAAATGATGTGGCGAGAGGTGTGAAACAATGACGAAACTGTCAAAACGACAACAGCAAATTTTAGAGTTTATTAAACAGGAAGTAAAAACAAAAGGCTATCCTCCGTCGGTGCGGGAAATTGGGGAAGCGGTTGGACTGGCGTCAAGTTCGACGGTCCACGGGCATCTCGCGCGCCTAGAAAGCAAAGGGTACATCCGCCGCGACCCGACAAAGCCGCGCGCCATTGAAATTTTGGACAACGATATGGCCAAGGAGAGAGAAAAAGAGGAGATCATCTCGGTGCCGATCATCGGCAAGGTGACGGCCGGCCAACCGATTACAGCGGTGGAAAACATCGAAGGCTACTTTCCGCTGCCGAAGCGGCTCGCCGCCGGCGAGGAGCAGCTGTTTATGCTTGAAGTGATGGGCGACAGCATGATCGAAGCCGGCATTCTCGACGGCGACTACGTCATCGTCCGCCAGCAGTCATCGGCCAACAACGGCGACATCGTCGTCGCCATGACGGAAGACAACGAGGCGACGGTGAAGCGGTTTTTCAAGGAAAAAGACCACATCCGCCTGCAGCCGGAAAACGCCCATCTTGAGCCGATCATCGTCCGCGACTGCACGATTCTCGGCAAAGTGATCGGCGTCTATCGCCTGTTCGACTGACTCGTGCCGGCCTGCGCCCATAAAAAAGCTGCCCTGAAAAAAACGGGGCAGCTTTTTTATGAATCAGTAGAGTTCCATATATTGGTCCAATTCCCATTGATGAACCGTTGTCCGATACATATCCCACTCAATTTCTTTCGCTTCGACGAAATGCTCGAATAAATGTTTGCCGAGCGCGTGAATCATCACTTCATCGGACTTCAAGTTTTCCAACGCTTCATGCAGCGTTGCCGGCAAATCGACAATGCCTTCTTCGAGCCGTTCTTCTTTCGTCATGACGTAAATGTTTCGATCCACTGGCGCCGGAGGAGTGAGCTTGTTGCGAATGCCGTCAAGCCCAGCGGCTAAAAGCACCGCCATGGCCAAGTATGGGTTGGCCGACGGGTCAACGCTGCGCACCTCAATGCGCGTGCTCATGCCGCGCGAAGCTGGAATGCGGATGAGCGGGCTGCGGTTGCGCGCCGACCAAGCGACGTAGCACGGCGCTTCATAGCCTGGAACAAGCCGCTTGTACGAGTTGACGGTCGGGTTCGTCACCGCCGTAAAGTTCGGCGCATGCTTCAGCACACCGGCGATAAACTGCCGCGCCGTATCGCTCAACTGCAAGTCGCCGTTCGGATCGAAAAAGGCGTTTTCACCGTTGCGGAACAGCGACAGGTTGCAATGCATTCCTGAACCGTTAATCCCAAAAATCGGCTTCGGCATAAAGGTCGCATGCAATCCATGTTTGCGGGCGATCGTTTTGACGACGAGCTTAAACGTTTGAATGTCGTCGCACGCTTTAATCGCATGGGCGTATTTAAAATCGATCTCATGCTGGCCCGGGGCGACTTCATGATGGGACGCTTCGATTTCAAACCCCATTTCCTCAAGCTCGAGCACAATGTCGCGCCGGCAGTTTTCCCCAAGATCGGTCGGCGCCAAATCGAAATAGCCGCCGCGATCGTTCAGCTCCATCGTCGGGTGTCCTTTTTCGTCAAGCTTGAAAAGGAAGAATTCAGGCTCAGCTCCTAAGTTAAAGGCGTTGAAGCCAAGCGCCTCCATCTCTTTCAGCATCCGCTTCAAGTTATAGCGCGGACAGCCTTCAAACGGCGTGCCGTCCGGGTTGTAAATGTCGCAGATAAAGCGGGCGACTTTTCCTTTTTCTGAAGTCCACGGGAAAATGACGAACGTATCCAAGTCCGGATACAAATACATATCCGACTCTTCGATGCGGACAAATCCTTCGATCGACGACCCGTCAAACATAATTTTGTTATTAAGCGCTTTCTCCAGCTGGCTGATCGGAATTTCGACGTTTTTGATCGTGCCCAAAATATCGGTGAATTGCAGGCGGATGTACTTGACATTTTCCTCTTTGACGATGTGTAGAATGTCGTCACGCGTATATTTTGCCATGTCCAAACTCCTCCCCGGCTCGGAAATCATTTTCCGTCATTAATGAAAGAAGCGAGCGAGATCTCCTTGGCGAAGCGATGCGCGCTGGAACCGCCCGGCCTGCAGCAATTCATTCCGCAAAATTTCGCGCAGTTCTTCGTCCGACAGCTTCGGTTTTCCTACTTTTTCGACTTTCTCCGCCTGCTGGTGGCGTCCTTCCTCCCGCGCGGCAAAAATTTGCTTAATGCCCGCCAAGTTGACGCCTTGGTCGATCAAATCTTTAATTTCCAGCAAGCGGTCAATGTCATTGAGCGAAAACAGCCTCCGGTTGCCTTCGGTGCGCGCTGGCGAAACGAGGCCGTGCTCTTCATAATAGCGGATTTGCCGAGCCGACAAGTCGGTCAGCTGCATCACGATCCCAATCGGAAACAATGGCATGGAACGACGAATTTGGCTGCTCATGCCAATTCCTCCTCGCTTTTGATACCTTTATTTTACCATAATGTTAGGAAATGAGTCAATGAAACGTGACGTTTCCTCACAAACAAATCAACCGCTGTTCAAGCAAACGCTGAATGGCGGAACAGACGGCGATTTTCACATGCGAATACGTCAATCCGCCTTGCACATACGCGACATACGGGGGGCGCAACGGCCCGTCGGCCGTCAACTCAATGCTTGCCCCTTGGACGAACGTGCCGGCGGCCATGATCACTTTGTCTTCATAGCCGGGCATGTCGCTCGGATACGGAGTGAAATGAGCGTTGACCGGGGAGGAAGCCTGAATCGCTTGGCAAAACGCCACCATTTGTTCCGGATCGTCAAAACGGACGGACTGAACCAAATCCGTGCGCTTCGCCTTCCACGATGGCGAGGTTTTTAGTCCGATCCGCTCGAGCATCGCCGCTGTAAAAACCGCCCCCTTGAGCGCCTGGCCCACGGTGTGCGGCGCAAGGAAAAAGCCTTGATACATATCCGGCAAGCTGTAAAGCGACGGACCGACTTCCGCTCCAATGCCCGGCGAGGTCATCCGATAGGCGCACGCCTCCACATATTCCCGTTTGCCGACAATGTAGCCTCCCGTTTTCGCCAAGCCCCCTCCCGGGTTTTTAATGAGCGAGCCGGCCATCAAATCGGCGCCGACATGGCATGGCTCTTTCTCCTCGACGAATTCTCCGTAGCAATTGTCGACAAACACGACGACATCCGGTTTGATCGACTTGACGAATGCAATCATGTCGCCGATCTCTTCGACAGTAAACGACGGCCGGTCCGCATAGCCGCGCGAACGTTGAATGCCGATCATTTTCGTCCGCTCATGGATCGCTTCGCGAACGGCCGGAAAATCGACCATCCCTTCTGCTGTGAGCGGCACGCTGCGATAACGAATGCCAAACTCTTTCAGCGAGCCGACGCCGCGGCCGCGGACGCCTACGATTTCCTCAAGCGTATCGTACGGAGCGCCCGTGATGTAAAGCAATTCATCGCCCGGGCGCAACACGCCAAACAGCGCGATCGCAATCGCGTGCGTGCCGGAAATGATTTGCGGGCGCACAAGCCCCGCTTCCGCTCCAAACACATCAGCGAAAATGCGATCGAGCGTATCGCGGCCCGCATCGTCATACCCATAACCGGTTGACGGGATGAAGTGGGCGTCGCTCACTTGATGGCGACGGAAGCTCTCAAGCACGCGGTATTGGTTGACGTCGACCAGTTCATCGATGCGGCGGTGAATCGGCGCGATTTGTGCTTCGATTTCCTCGATGAGAAGAGCGATGGTTTCTCCGTGTCTCCATTGTGTCCAAAACATAGATGAACCCTTTCTACCGTTGGAATGATTGCAGCTCCCCATACAAGGGGTGCGTCGGCAGCACGTACCCTTGGCAGTCGTACGTGCCTCCCTGTTCATTATAATGCCATTCGTGCAAAATGGTGTCCGATTTTAACCGAGCGAGCAATTTTCCTTCACCGCTTGGGATCGACACGTCGTAACGGGCCATTTGCTGTTTCACCGCCTCTTCAAGAAAATAGCGGAGCCGGTCAATGTCGGCGGCGGAAAGCGCGCTGATCATGATGGAAGCAGTCGTTGTCGGAATGAATTCCGACGCTTTTTGATCGCTTTTATTGTACACCGTGACCATCGGAATGGAAGAAGCCCCTAATTCAGCGAGCAGCCGCGACACCGTTCGCTCGTGCGCAACGTAATCCGGATGAGACGAATCGACGACGTGAAGCAATAGATCGGCTTCCGTCACTTCCTCGAGCGTCGAGCGGAACGCGGCGACAAGCGTCGTCGGCAAGTCTTGAATGAACCCGACCGTATCGGTGACAAGCACCGTGTAGCCGCATGGCAAGACACATTTGCGCGTCAACGGGTCGAGCGTGGCAAACAACAAGTTTTCTTCCAACGAATCGGCGGCGGTCAGCCGATTGAAAATCGTTGATTTGCCGGCGTTTGTATAGCCGACGAGCGCCACTTGAAACGCTTGGTTTTTTTGCCGGCGCTCGCGGTACCGCCCTCGATGCTCAGCAATGCGCACAAGCTCAGCTTTAATGTCGTCAATGCGGCGGCGAATATGGCGGCGGTCGGTCTCGAGCTTCGTCTCCCCCGGGCCGCGCGTGCCGATGCCGCCGCCCAAGCGGGATAGCGCCTCTCCTTGACCGCTAAGGCGCGGCAACATATACTCCAGCTGGGCGAGCTCGACTTGCAGCTTTCCTTCTTTTGAGCGGGCGCGCCTTGCAAAAATGTCTAAAATGAGCTGCGTCCGGTCAATCACTTTCACCTCGCCAAGCATTTTCGTCAAATTGCGCGCTTGGCTTGGAGAGAGCTCGCTGTTGAAAATAACCACGTCCGGTTCCAGCTGCTTGACTATGGCGGCGAGCTCTTCCGTTTTCCCTTTGCCGATATACGTCGCCGGGTGCGGCGCTTCACGTTTTTGCGTCACCTCTGCCACAACCTCGCCGTTCGCCGTCGCAACGAGCGAAACGAGCTCCTCCATCGAATAGCGAAACCGTTCATCATCGACACCAGCGAGCTGGCAGCCGACAAGGATCGCTTGTTCACGGCTCATGGCATCCCCCTTCCTTTCCCTCGCGGCGAACATGTTCTCTACGTTCATGATACCAAATCCCACCGTCGGTCTGCTAGTTCGTTCCAAAAAAACGATTGATTTTCCGCCGCTTTTGCCCCTACAATGATACAAGAACACCGCACGGAAAGGAACAGCACGAATGACGTGGGAAGTATTGAGCATCATCGGCACGATCGCCTTTGCCATTAGCGGGGCGATCGTCGCGATGGAAGAGGAGTACGATTTGCTTGGGGTGTACATTTTAGGGATTGTCACCGCTTTTGGCGGCGGGGCGGTGCGCAATTTGCTGATCGGGGTTCCCGTGTCGGCGTTATGGGGACAGCAGCCGCTCTTTCTTGTCGCTTTGGCGGCCATGACAGTTGTGTATTTGTTCCCAAAGCAAATGCTGCCGCCGTGGAAGCGGTGGGGCAACTTTTTTGACGCCCTTGGGTTGTCCGCGTTCGCCATTCAAGGAGCGCTGTACGCGGCAAACATGGGGCATCCATTAAGCGCGGTCATCGTCGCCGCGGTGTTGACCGGAAGCGGCGGCGGCATGATCCGTGACGTGTTGGCGGGAAGAAAGCCGCTCGTGTTGCGCGCAGAAATTTATGCCGCCTGGGCCATTCTCGCCGGCCTCGCCGTTGGGCTGAAATGGGCCGAATCGCCCATGGAGCTGTATGTGTTGTTTATTGTCGTCGCCGCCCTCCGCATTTTGTCGTACACATACGGTTGGAAGCTGCCGCGGCGGGCGGTTGGAGAAAAAGCGGGCGAGCAATGATCAAACGGCAAAAACAACATCTACTCATTGATTCGTACGAAAAGATAGACGGCTCCTCGCTTTTATATATATAAGTTGCAATAAAGATTTTCCGATTGTTCGATTCTGTTTTCCTTCATAACAAGTCATTTTGATAGAATGCAGCGGGCGCTCTACTGGATGTAAAACAAAGTTTCAACTTATATAGATGCAATTTAAAGCTTTGCCATTTTTCTTTTTTACCGGTCATTTCATCCGACTGTCGAGTGACCGAACAACGCCGCTTAAAGACCCATATATGGGTCTGTGAAGCAGGCGGTTGTTCGGTCCTCCGTCACGCCAAGGCGTGACGGAGAAGCCTGTGGCTTTCCTCCGACAGTCGAAAAGGGGAAAACCGCTTTTCCGTCAAGGATATGTTAAACTTCTTCGTTGCATCTATATAGTTTGCTGACGCTTTCCTTTACGCGCTTTGCCCGCTTCGCACCGCCACGACCACCCCAGCAACGATCAGCGCCCCACCAAGCCAAAACGAGGCGGTGAGCTCCTCATGCAACAGCAGCCAGCCAAAGAGCGAGCCGACAAGCGGCTGGAAAAAGAAAAAGAGCGAGCCGACGCCGGCGTCGATCATTTCCATCCCTTTGTTCCAAAGAAAAAATGCCCCCGCCGTCGATACAACGCCAAGATACAACACTCCAAGGGCGACGGGAACGCTCCAATGGCTCGCGGCAAGCCCTGGCCCTTCGGCGAACATCATCGGGGTCATGCCAATGAATGCCACAAAAATAGCATACGTAGTGACCGAAAGCACGGACAGGCGGCCCGAAGCGATTTTCACAAGCACCGACAACAGCGCCCAAGTGATCGCCGCGCCGACTAACGCCATATTTCCAGCGAACGTCGACTCCCCGCTGCCCCCGAGGCCAACGATGACGATGACACCCGCTGTCGCCAGTAGCAGCGCGGCCATTTTCCGCCATGTAAGCGCCTCGCCAAGCAGCCAGCGGGCAAACAAGACGACAAACGCCGGCGTTGAGGCGGTAATGAGCGAAGCAGTATGGGCGTTCGACCATTTCGTGCCGACAAACTGCAAGGAAATAGAAACGACGTAGCCGATGATTCCGATCGCGATGACCATTCCCCAATCACGCCCGTTTTTCGGCGGGCGCTCACGTTTCATCGCGGCGATGGCACCGAGCACAATCAAGGCAACGGCGTAGCGCAGCCAGACGAGCGTAAACGGCGGAATGTAGTCCAACACGTATTTGCTCACGACGTACATCCCGCCCCAAATGCTGGCAGCAAGCGATAAACACAAGGAAGCGAGAACAGGTTGTTTCATGGCATCGATCCCCCTATGCGTTCTTCTTTCTGCTGCTGACATCAAAGGCGAAGCCGTTATTTCCAGAGATGGCAGTCAAACAAGGCTGTTCTCCATCAGCTACACATCGCTTTCTTCCGGAGGAAACACGGGGGCGAGCGAAACCGTCAAATCCGGTTGCCAAAAAGAAACCAACTCATCGCTTGGCCCAAAAACCGCTCGCTGCTCGAATCGTCCATCTTGCCAGCTGAGCACTTCGATCGTTCGATTGCTGGGGTCTACCATCCAATATTCATGCACACCATATTTTTCGTATAAATAGTATTTCTGGTTTCGATCGCGTAGAGCGGTGCTTGGTGACAGCACTTCCACAACGAGATCGGGAGCCCCCTTCATTCGCCGATTCCCGATTCGCTCCACCCGACAAACGACTGATAAATCCGGCTGAACAACCGTTTTCGCCATCCGTTCCGGCTCCTCAGGATCAAGCTGAACATCAAACGGGGCCAGAATGACATGACAGCCACGCGCCTGAAAATGCGAAGCCAATGCAAGGTGCAGTTGTCCGACCACATACTGGTGCTCAAACGACGGAGACGCCAATAAATAGGGAACGCCATCGATCAGTTCCCAATTCCCTTCCCAATGTTGAATGTCGCCATACGTGTAAAACGGCTTCTCCTTCTGCACTGCGCTTCCCCTTTCACTTTCTTTTCTTTCATCTTATCACACGGCACTGGCTCCGTCCCATACTTTTATGTTCCCGTCACGAAAGAAAAAACAGCGGGCGCCCCCGCTGTCGAGCGTGTGTCACACAAATGTTTTTCCGCACGTTGCCCTTACTCCCGTTCGATGATCGTCGCCGTCGCCATCCCGTGGCCGATGCAAATCGTCAATAGCCCATAGCGGCCGCCGCGCCGTTCCAGTTCGTGAACGAGCGATGTCATGAGCTTCGCACCGGTGGCGCCGAGCGGATGGCCAAGCGCAATGGCGCCGCCGTTGACATTCACCTTCTCAAGCGGAGCGCCGATTTCCTTTTGCCAAGCGAGCACGACCGGGGCGAACGCTTCATTGATTTCAATAAGGTCGATGTCGTCGATCGTGAGGCCGGCTTTTTTCAATACTTGCCTCGTCGCCGGGATGACGCCATCCAGCATATACGTTGGGTCGGAGCCGACGACCGTTTGCGCGACAATGCGCGCTTTCGGCTTCAGTCCGAACCGCCTCGCCGCCTCCCGTTCCATCAAAAGCACAGCGGCCGCCCCGTCGCTCATTTGGCTCGCATTGCCGGCGGTGATGACGCCGTCTTCTTGAAACACCGGCTTGAGCGCGGCGAGCGCTTCCGGTGATGTATCGGCCCGCGGCCCTTCATCATCGGTGACAAGGATTTCGCGGCCATCGCGGTCAAGCCCTTTCACCGGAACGATTTCGGCGCGAAATTTCCCCTCGCGCAAGGCGGCCAAGGCGCGTTGATGGCTTTCGTACGCGTAGGCATCCAGCTCCGCGCGCGTCAGGCCGTATTTTTTGGCGATCCGCTCAGCCGAGACGCCCTGGTGGATGAATTCGTATTTTTCATGAAGCGACGGCGGAATCGTCTGCTCGTTGCCATCGCTTAAAATCGGCACTTTCGTCATGCTTTCGACTCCGGCGGCGATCGTGACATCCATATCGCCAGAGCGGATTTCCTGGGCGGCGAAATGAATCGCCTGCTGCCCCGAGCCGCACATTCGGTTGATTTGCACGGCCGGCACTTCAATCGGGAATCCGGCCTCGAGCGCCGCCAGCCGGCCGATGTTGTACCCTTGTTCGGCGATCGGCGTCACGCAGCCCATGACGATGTCTTCGACCATCCGTTTCTCAATGCCCGCCCGGCGCACGACTTCATCGAGCACCACCGCGGCAAGATGCACCGGATGAACATCCCGGAAGACGCCGTTTCGCTTGCCGACCGGCGTCCTGACGACTTCCACAATCACCGCTTCACGCACCATTTTCTCCTCCTTGTTGATGTTGTCAACGCCACGCCTTGACGGCGCAGCCGCACCGTTGTATCCAACGATGCACCGCGGCGCCGCCAAACGAGCCCGTTTCTGTCCACCTCTCCGTGAGAGGCGCTTGTTCATTTTGCATACGTATAGAACCCTTTCCCTGTTTTCCGCCCTAAATGCCCGGCTTCAACGAGCTTGCGCAAAAGCTGCGGCGCCCGGAACCGGTCGCCGTATGCTTCCGTCATGTTTTCACTCACAAACAGGAGCGTATCAAGCCCGACCATGTCGGCGAGCTCAAAGGGACCCATCGGGTAATTGAGCCCAAGGCGCACCGCTTTATCGATGTCTTCCACAGAGGCTACTCCCTCTTCGTACATGCGGATGCACTCGATCATATGAGCGGCGATCGCTCTTGTCGTCACAAATCCTTGCCGGTCTTTCACGACGACCGTTTCTTTGCCAAGCTCCACAGACAGCCGACGGATGGCGTCGACTGTGTCGTCAGAAGTCGTCTCACCTTTCACAATTTCGATCAACTTCATCACTGGCGCCGGATTGAACCAATGCATGCCGATGACGTTTTCCGGCCGCTTCGTCGCGGCGGCAAGCGCCGTGACGCTCAGCTCGGATGTGTTGGTCGCTAAAATGGCGTCCGGCTTCGCCAGTTGATCAAGCTGCTGAAACACGTCTTTTTTCAGCGCCAAGTTTTCCGGCACGGCTTCGATGACGACATCCGCCCCGCGCACCGCTTCGGCCAAATCGACGGTCGAGCGGATGCGCCCGAGCGCCGCTCGCGCTTCCGGCTCGGACAGCCCGCCGGTTTTGACAAAGCGGCGCAAGCTTTTTTCCGCCGAAGCGAGCCCATTTTGCAAGGCCGCTTCGGACACGTCATATAAATACACCGTTTTTCCCGCCATCGCCGCCGTTTGCGCGATGCCGCTTCCCATCACCCCGGCGCCAATGACCGCAATTGTGTCTGCCACGGTGTCCGCCTCCTTTACTCCTTCGCCGCATCGGCATAGCGCGCTGCCATCTCATCGCGCAGTTTTCTCTTTAAAAACTTGCCGACGCTCGTTTTCGGAATTTCATCGAGAAACACAATGTCATCCGGCAGCCACCATTTTGTAAATTGCGGGCGCAAAAAGTCGTACAGCTCTTCTTTTGTCACGCTTTTGCCTTCTTTCAGCACGACGCAGGCAATCGGGCGCTCTTGCCATTTCGGATGCGGCACAGCGACGACCGCCGCTTCGAACACCGCCTCATGGGCCATAAGCGCATTCTCCAAATCAACCGATGAAATCCATTCGCCGCCGCTTTTAATGACATCCTTCGTCCGGTCGACAATTTTCACAAACCCTTCTTCGTCCACGGTGACGACATCGCCGGTATGGAGCCAGCCATCGCGAAATGCTTCGTTCGTTCTCTCATCGTTGTAATACTCGGCCGCAATCCACGGACCGCGCAAGCAAAGCTCGCCCATTTCCTGGCCGTCCCAGCGAACCGGCCCGTTTTGGCCGATCACTTTCATCTCAAGCCCCGGCGCAAGCAGCCCTTGCTTGGCGCGAATGTCCAGTTTCTCCTCGTACGACAGCCCGTCTTGATAGCTTTTCGGGCGTGAGACAAGCACAAGCGGGCTCGTTTCCGTCATGCCGTACGCGTGAATGAACGGAATGCCGTATTTTTCTTCAAACGCACGGATGATCCCTTTCGGCGCGGCTGAACCGCCGCAAATGACACGCGTCAGGCTGCTGACGTCATAGTTTCCTTTCTCCAACTCTTGCAACAGCCCGAGCCAAATCGTCGGCACGCCGGCGGTGATCGTCACCCGTTCGGCGTCAATCAGCTCGGCAAGCACTTTCGGCGTAAACGCCGGTCCCGGCATAACGATCGTCGAACCGAACCAAGTGGCGGCAAACGGCAGCCCCCACGCGTTGACATGGAACATCGGTACGACCGGCATGACGACATCGCGCTCGCATAACCCTTGCGTATCAGCCAGCCCTAACGCCATCGCGTGCAAGACGGTGCTGCGGTGCGTATACACAACCCCTTTTGGATTTCCCGTTGTCGCCGACGTATAGCACATGCCAGCCGGTTGGTATTCATCGAGGTCTTTCAAGAACGGAAATGTTGGATCGCCCTCGGCAAGCAGTTTCTCGTAATGGTACACCGGAGAAAGCGTCGTTTCCGGCAGCTCGTCGGCATCGGTCATGACGATGAAAGCGCGTACATTCGGGATCTCGTCCTTGATCGCTTCAATTGCCGGCAGCAAATCATCATCGATCAGCAGCACACGGTCATCGGCGTGGTTGATGATGTAAGAGATATGCTGCGGCGAGAGGCGGATGTTGATCGTATGGAGCACCGCCCCGATGCCGGGAATGGCAAAATACGCTTCCAAATGGCGGTGATGGTTCCAAGCGAACGTGCCAACGCGGTCGCCGACTTCCACCCCGAGCCGCTTCAACACGCTTGACAGCCTGCGCGTCCGCTCGCCGATCTCCTTGTATGTATGGCGGACGACGCCTCCTTTCATGCGCGAAACGACTTGCTTTTTTGGGAAAAACAACTCCGCCCGCTCAAGCATCATGGAAATGTTTAACGGTGTTTTCATCATCGGTCATTCCTCCCCCTTTACCAAATGCGCATGTTCATTGACTTTAGGCGGCTCCCCGCCGCCCCATTGGCCGTCCGGCCCATGTGCGGCCGTCCATGCGCCGCCCGGCTGCAGCCGAACGAGATGGCGGAGCCGGCTGTCAGCAAACAGCGCCTTCGCCTCACCCGTCTCCAGCACCGGGGCAAGGCAGACGTCGACCGCTTCGGCGAACGCGCTCCACTCATCCAATGTCTTTTCACGGAACAAGGCGGCGAGCTCGTCATATACGGCTTCCCCCGATCGCGCCGGCGCCCATTGCGCCTCCGTCCATTCCGGATGGCCGACCGCCTCGCAAAACCGCTGCCAAAAGTGCGGCTCGAGCGCCGCTAAACTCATATAACGGCCGTCTTTTGTCTCATACAGCTGGTAGCACACCACCTCCCCAGACAACTCGGAAAGACCGGTCTTCGGCCCACCGCCGTGTTCAATGGCAAAATGGCCAGCCATCATCGCTGCCAAGCCATCGACAAGCGAAACATCAAGATGGGCGCCTTTGCCGGTTCGCTCGCGTGCAAAGAGGGCAGCCAAAATGCGCTCGGCCGCCGCCATGCCGCCGATAAAATCGGCAAGCGTGATCTTCGGATGAACCGGGCGGCCGCGTTCATCGGCCAGCTGCGCAAGCAAGCCGGAGAGCGCCATATAGTTTAAATCATGGCTGCCAAGCAATGAGCGGCTGCTCTGTTGACCGAAGCCGCTGATCGAGCAATAGATGATTTGTTCGTTCATGCGGCACATATCGTCATAACCGAGCCCAAGCCGCGCCATCACCCCGGGGCGGAAGCTTTCGATCACTACATCGGCGCGGGCGGCGAGCCGCCGGGCTTGCTCGCGACCCGCGTCCGTTTTTAAATCCAACCCGATGCTTTTTTTGCCGGCGTTATAGGCGGCAAACAACCGGCCCTCGGCGAACGGGCGCAGCCGATCGCCGGACGGCGGCTCAATTTTGATGACTTCCGCTCCGAGCTGGGCGAGCCGCCAGCTGGCAAATGGGCCCGGCAAGTAATGGGAAAAATCAACGACTACAATGCCACGAAGCATATCTTTCCCTCTCTCTACAAATCTAGCTGCCGGGCGATGATTGTTTTCATCATCTCGTTCGTCCCAGCGTAAATGGCGCTTACGGGAATGTCGCGATAGCGCCGGGCGATCTCATATTCTTCCATATAACCATAACCGCCGTGCAGCTGCATCGCCTCGGCCGCGACACGTTTTGCCATCTCGGTAATCCACCATTTCGCCATCGACACTTCCGTGACGATCTGTTTTCCCGCCATATGCTCTTCAATGACGCGGTCGACAAACGTGCGGCCAAGGGCGATTTCCGTCGCCATCTCGGCAAGGCGGAACTGGACGGTCTGAAACTCGCTCACCCGTTTGCCGAACGCCGTGCGCTGTTTGACATATTGCTTCGTCAAGGAAAACATCACTTCCGCCGCCGTTTGTGCGGCAATGGCGACAACGAGCCGCTCCTGCTGGAGCTTTTCCATCAAATAGTAAAAACCTTTTCCTTCCTCGCCGAGCAAATTATATGCTGGCACTTTCGCATCTTGGAAAAACAGTTCGGCGGTATCTTGGGCGTGCAGCCCGACTTTCTCGAGCTTCCGACCGCGCGTAAACCCCGGCGTATCCCGCTCCACGACGAGCAGGCTGATGCCGCGGTGCGGCGGCTTTGCCTGCGGGTCGGTTTTGCAGGCGACGACGATCAAGTCGGCATGAATGCCGTTCGTGATAAACGTTTTTTGTCCGTTGACGATGTAGTAGTCACCGTCTTTTACTGCCGTTGTCGAAATGTTGGCCAAATCCGAACCCGCCCCCGGCTCGGTCATGGCGATCGCCGTGATGAGCTCGCCGGTGACGCATTTTGGCAGCCATTTTTGTTTTTGCTCCTCGGTTCCGTACGATGCGATATACGGCGTGACGATGTCGTTGTGCAGGCCGATGCCGACGAGGCTCGATCCGACTTTTTCTAGTTCTTCGTTAATGACAACCGAATAGGCAAAATCGGCGTTTAGACCCCCATACTTCTCATCGACCCACGGGCAAAGAAAGCCGTTCTCGCCCATCTTCGCCCAAAACGAACGCGGAATGATGCCGCGCTTCTCCCAATCGTTATAATGCGGGTACGCTTCTTTTTCCAAAAACTTGCGAAACGCCGCGCGGAACATATGGTGCTCCTCACGCAAATAGCGAGCCGTCACCCGTTCATCCCTCTCTTCTGTTCGGTCACTTTTTCTCTGTTCCGCCCGCCGCCTGTTTTTTCAGCTGTTTGCGCAGCAAAAACTTTTGGATTTTCCCGCTCGCGTTGCGGGGCAGAGCATCGATGAAATAGTAGGCGCGCGGACGTTTGTACGGAGCAAGGCGGTCGCTCGTTTTGCAAAACTGCTCGAGCTCATCGGCGGTCAGGAGGTCGTCTTTTTTGACGACGAAGGCGACGACTTTTTCGCCCCACAACTCATCCGGCTCACCGAGCACAGCGACATCGAGCACTTTCGGATGCTCGTACAACACGTCCTCGACTTCGCGCGGATAGACGTTTTCCCCGCCGCTGATCACCATGTCATCGACCCGGTCGGCGACATACAAGTAGCCGTCTTCATCAAGGTAGCCGAGGTCGCCGGAATGATACCAACCTTTGTACAACGCTTTTTCCGTCGCTTCCTCGCGCTTGTAGTAGCCAGCCATCATGCACGGCCCGCGCATCACAATTTCACCGACTTCATATGGCGGCAGCACATCGTCTGGGTCGGACGGCCCGTCTTCACGCGCACGGACGACGCGGATCTCATGGTTCAGGCAGGCGCGTCCAGCGGAACCGGCTTTTTTCAGCTGCTCGTCTTCCAACAAAAACGTCACCGCCGGCCCCATTTCCGTCATGCCGTACGCTTGAATCAGCTCGATGCCGAGCTGCTCTTGGCATTGCCTGACAAGCGCTGGAGCCATCGGAGCGGCGCCGTATAGGCCGAGGCGAAGCGAAGATAAATCGTAACCGCTTACATTCTCCTGCAAGATCATGTTCCACATCGTCGGGGCTCCGAATAGGATCGTAATCCGCTCCCGTTCGATCGTTTCAAGCACGAGCTTGGCGTCAAAATGGTGCAAAATGACGCTCGCCGCTCCGGCATGCACGCGCGGCAGCAAGCAGCAATGCAGCTCGGCGCAATGGAACAGCGGCGCTGCCGCCAGCCCGCGATCCGTCTCGCGGATGCGCATGACGCCATGGCAAATGACGCTTTGCTCGATCATGTCGCGGTGACGGTGCATCACTCCTTTTGGACGCCCAGTTGTGCCGCTTGTATACATAATGGCATAAAGATCGCTCTCATCCACATGAACACGCGGCGCTTCCCCTAGGGCCCGCGCGGCCTGCTCGTGAGCGTTTTTGGCAAACGGCGGCGGATCGCGGTCGATCGACCAAAATGACACGTGCGGGAAACGGCTGTGAATCGCGGCAAGTTCCGGTTCCACCGCCCGTTCAAACAGCACGATTTTCGGCTCGGCGTCCGTCAAAATATAGGCGATTTCTTCCGCCCTCAGCCGAAAGTTGATCGGATTGAACACCGCGCCGATTTTGGCGCAGGCAAACAAAGCGGTCGCGAGCTCAAGCGTATTGTACAGCACCGTCGAAACGCGATCTCCTTTGCGGACGCCCGCTTCCAAAAACGCGTTCGCCCACCGGTTCACTTCCCTCTCCCATTCGGCGTACGTATAGCGGCGTCCGGTCGCCGCGTCGACGACCGCCTCCCGGTTTGGAAACTTTCGCACTGTCTGGGAAAACATCTCCCCAATCGTCATGTACAAGCGCCTTTCCCCCTTTTCTCCGAATGGACGCAGGGCGTGCAGATCCACTAGACAGATAATTCAGATAAATAGGTGTATGATGCCCCCGCTGTTTATGTATTCGCTCTTTTTGATCGCATTCCTCTTTTTTGCGGCACAAAAAAGAAAGGAAGACCTCTTTCTTTCGACAAGAAAAAGAAAGAGGAGCCTCCTTTGCTTTTTTTCATCTCGCGCCGAGAAGACCCCCACTTCCACGTGTGAGCGTAGGTGGGAGAGCGTTCAAGCATGAATCACTAAATCGCGGTCACGGATCGTCATCAGCTCTTTTTTGTCGTAGCGCCCTTCATGAAGAAGGCGGACCGCCTGCTTGCGGATCGCTTTTTCGATTAAGTTGCGCACATAGCGGCCGTTGCTGAACTTGAGGCGGCCGGTCGCTTCCAGCGTCCCTTCGAGATGAATGTACAGTTTCCGCTCCGCTTCCGGCGTCATTTCATACTCGCGTTCGCGCAGCATTTGCTTGGCGATTTGCACAAGCTCCTCGACCGTATAATCGGGAAACTCGATTGTGAGAGGAAAGCGCGACGGCAAGCCGGGATTTAGCGACAAAAAGTAGTCCATTTCTTTCGGATAGCCGGCCAAAATCACAACCAAGTCGTCGCAATAGTCTTCCATCCCTTTGACAAGCGTGTCAATCGCTTCTTTGCCGAAATCTTTTTCGCCCCCGCGGGCGAGCGAATACGCTTCATCGATGAACAAAATTCCGCCGCGCGCTTTTTTGATCAAATCGCGCGTTTTGCTCGCCGTATGCCCGATGTACTCTCCGACCAAATCGGCCCGCTCCGCCTCGATGAAATGCCCTTTGGACAGCACGTTCATCTCAAAAAACAGCTTGCCGAGCAAGCGCGCCACCGTCGTTTTGCCGGTGCCGGGATTGCCTTTGAAAATCATATGGAGCGCCTGGCGGTTGGCCTTTAAGCCGTTCTCCTTGCGCAGCCGGTTGATGTACAGCCAGGCGTAAATTTCCTTGATGATTTTTTTGACATGATCAAGGCCGATCAGCTGATCAAGCTCCTTTTGAATATTGCGGAGCGCCTGATGCTCTTCGCCATCGAGCCAGTCGTTTCTCTCTTCTTTCACTAAATGGTTTACCGTTTTGGAGTTCAACACGATGTTGATTTGCCCTTTCGCCTTGTTCATCGTCAATTCTGACAAGGGGCGTCACCTCGCTTCCCGTTTTCTGCCATCCGCACCCGTTCCGACTTGGCTTTTGACGCCTTGCCTTTTCGTTACTAGTATACGTACGCCACCGCCGATCCGTGACAATCGCCCAAACGAACAGCGGGTCGGCTATAGCGGAAAAAGTTTGTATATGTTTATTCACAAAAGCGGCGGTTTACGCATCTGAATTCACCTCGTCCCTCACTTCCCTTCGGGTGACGCAGGAGCTTGTCGATCAAATAGCGGGCGCGGAAGGAAAACGGGAAATGGCAAAAGGCGCCCTCCGCGAAGGAAGGCGCCTTTTTTCGGCGGCGTATGTACCGTCGGTCTTACTGTTCGGTTTCAAAATGGATGTTCCGCTCCGGCGCAAACGTCGAAATGGCGTGCTTGTAAATGAGCTGTTGTTTTCCTTGCACTTCCAAAAGTACGGTGAAGTTGTCAAACCCTTTAATGTACCCGCGCAGTTGGAAGCCGTTCAATAAGAAGACGGTCACTTGAATGCCCTCTTTGCGCAGCTGGTTTAAAAACTGGTCTTGAATATTGATCGTATTTTTCATCAAACGTCCTCCTCTTTTCTCTCTAAGGATATACTTATATATTCGCTTCAAGTTGAAGCTTTCCTGCTACATAGCGAGAAATTTCCTGCACCTTGGCGGCGAACTGCCCAGCGTCGGTCATGTCAAACCATTTCACCGGCATTTGGTTGCGAAACCAAGTGAGCTGCCGTTTCGCATAGCGGCGCGAATTTTGTTTCAGCTGCTCGATCGCTTCATCAAGGGAAACGCGGCCGTCAAAATAGTCGTACAGCTCCTTGTAGCCGATGGCTTGCACCGCCTGGCAGTCGCGCAGGCCGCGGTCATAAAGCGCCCTCGCCTCTTCGATCAACCCTGCGGCGATCATCTCATCGACCCGCTCGTTGATGCGGCGGTAAAGCGCCTCCCGCTCCGCCGTCAAGCCAACGATGGCCGCCTCATACAAAAGCCGCTTTGACTGCCCTTGCTGCCACTCGCTGAACGGCTTCCCGGTGCAATGATACACTTCTAAGGCGCGGATGACGCGGCGGATGTTGTGCGGATGAATGCGGGCCGCACTTATTGGATCAACCGCCTCAAGCCGCCGGTGAAGCGCTTCGGCTCCTTGCTCGGCCGCCAGCTGTTTGAGCGCCCGGCGGTACGCTTCGTCGGAAGGGGCGGCGGAAAATTGGTAATCGTAAAGGGCTGCCTGAATGTACAGCCCGGTGCCGCCGACGATGATCGGCAGCCGGCCGCGCGCCGAAATCTCGGTGATGAGCGCACGGCAAAGCCGCTGAAATTCGACGACGGAAAACGGTTCGCACGGCTCTTTGATGTCCAGCAAATGATGCGGGATTCCTTCCATCTCATCGGGCTTCACTTTCGCCGTGCCAATGTCCATCCCTTTATAAATTTGCATCGAATCGCCGCTGATGACCTCTCCGCCCAGCTTTTTCGCCAACGCGATGCCGAGCTTCGTTTTGCCGACCGCCGTCGGCCCGACGATGACGGCGACTTTTTCAGCCATAGCGCGTCACTGCTTTCTGTTGTGGGACTTGTGTCAACCATCATTATACATAAAAACAGCTGTGCATGGAACCATTTCTTTCATACGTTTTCGCCATCCACAAATCGTTTTATACATGGCAACGCGAAAAATCGCCTTTCTTCCCTTTCGCCATAACCATATGGAAAAAAATGAACGCCATAAAAGGCGCTCATCATAATGAAAACTTGTTGACAATCGCCTGCAAATCGTCCGCCATTTTCGAGAGCGACGCGGCCGAAGCTGAAATTTCCTCCATCGAGGCCAGCTGTTCCTCGGTCGCCGCCGACACCTCCTGCGCACCGGCCGATGTCGACTCGGCCACGTCGGCGACAAGCCGGACGGAGCGCACCATTTGCTCCGAAGAAGAGACCATGTCGCTGACCGCGGTGGATACGTCGCGGATTTGCGCCGCAACTTCGTCCACGGCGGCGCGAATGCGGGCGAACATTTCTCCCGAGGCGCGAATGACGTTCGTTCCGGCCGTCACTTCGTTGACGACCGACTCCATCGATTGGACGGCATGGACCGTTTCTTCTTGAATGGCAGCGATCAATTCCGCGATTTGCTGGGCCGATTGGGCCGATTGCTCGGCGAGCTTCCGCACTTCGTCAGCGACGACGGCAAAGCCGCGCCCGTGCTCGCCGGCGCGCGCCGCCTCAATGGCGGCGTTTAAGGCGAGCAAGTTCGTCTGCGCCGCGATGCTGCGGATTGCTTCGATGATCGAGCCGATTTGCTCGGAACGGTGGCCAAGCCCTTTAATGAGGTCAGCCAGCCGCTCGACCGTATCGTTCACTTTGTTCATTTGCGCGACGCCCGCCTCGATCGTTTGCCCGCCCTCAGCCGCTTGTCTCGACGCCTCACTAGCGATGGCGGACACGCTTTGCGCCCGTCCGGAAATTTGCTCGATTCTCTCAGACATCGAATCGACGGCGGCGGACGTTTCTTCCACGCTTTGCATTTGCTTGTCCATGCCGGAAGCAACGCCCTGAATCGTCATGGCGATTTGCTCGGTCGCTTTGCTCGTCTGTTCGGCGCTCGCTGCCAGCTCCTCCGACGAAGCGGCGACTTGCTCGGCGTTTTGCGCCACTTCTTGGAGCACTTCGCGCAAGTTTTTCGCCATTTGCTCAAACGAAGCGGCAAGTTCGCCAATTTCGTCGCGGTTACGGACACTGGTTTTTGTCTCTGTCAAATCGCCGGCGGCGATCCGCTTCGCCGCTTCCGACAGCGTCAATAGCGGGCGGGAAAGCGAGCGGCTGATGTAGTAGCTGACAGCTGCCCCGGCCGCCGCCGTCAACAAGCCGACGATGATGATCAGCCGCTGGACCGCAGCCGCCGATGCGCTCGCATCATCATTAGCCTCCTTCATTTCCCGCTGCTGGAGAGCGACCAATTGATTCACCTTTTCATCAAATTGGGTTGTTAAGTCGCGCCCTGTTGTGGTCATAAGGGCGATGTACTGCTCTGGTTTGTTTTGCACTTTTAAGTCGAACGTTTTTTGCCCAAGTTCGTAAAACTGCTGTTCAAGCAAATCGAGCTCGGCAAGCAGTTGTTTCGTTTCTTCCCGCGTCAGCTCCGCCGCAAGCTTTTCGCTTATTTTCTTGTACTCCCCATGCGCTTTTTCAAAGTTTTTCCTTGACGTCTCATCGCCGGTCAACAAATAGCCGCGCATGCTGCCGACCTCGCGGCGGATCAATACTTCAAGCTTTTTGGCATTGACAAGCTTCGTCACCCGTTTGTCGATCACATCGGTGTATGTACGGTCAAGAGTCGAAATCTCGTAATAAGAAAACCCGACTAACAGCGCGATCAACACGTAGACGAGGCCGAAGCCGGCCAGCAGTTTTTTGCGCACGGTCATTTTCATGTTCATTGGCAAGTCCTCCGTCTGTGAATCAGTATGTTGTTCCATCTACATTATCGGATGATAACAGCCAATGTTTAGTTTTTTTTTGGCTCTTTCGCCATCTTTGATGAAAAAGCCTGCTTCATTGAGGAAATCAACTGGATTTTCTCAATGAGCCTCCTCTTTCACCGTAAACTCGCAAGAAGAGCAAACAGGCCGCACCCATGCCGCTTCCCAGCCTTACGCCGTTCCTTCCGGCTGCCACGTGTTTCGGCCGGCTTCGGCTTCATCATGAATGAAAAGCGAGGTGACAAGCGCCGCGATACTGCCAATGAGGCCGAATAAAAACAAATGATGGATGCCGGTCATAAACGTCGGCGCCTTCGTCAAAAACGCTCCCATGACGGTCACGCCGATCGCCGTGCCGATATTGCGGCAAAACATAAAAAAGGACGTCGCGATTCCTTTTTCATGAGCGTCGGCAAGCTGCTGCGAGCCGATGACGCCGACGGTCGAGGTCAACCCAAACGACAGCCCTTGGACAAACATGACGAAAAACACATACCAAAATCCGTGACTTTCGTTCAGCAGCGCCAGAAGCAGGCCGGACGCGACAAGCAACACATTGCCGATGATGAGAAGCGGACGGTAGCCATAGCGCAAAATCCATTTCCCGGCCGGCACGGCGGCGATCATCCAGCCAACGGACGAGCCAAGCAAGGCAACGCCGCTTATAAATACGGACAAATGGGCGACGTTTTGCAAAAAGAGCGGGATGTAGCTTGACGTTCCAAACAACGCGACGCAGCTGACAAAGCCGTTAATGTTCATCCATTTGAGCGTCCGGTGCTGGACAAGCGACAGCGGCACGAGCGGAGACGGCTGCCGTTTTTCGAAAAAGTAAAACGCAACAAGTAAGAGCGCGCCGGCCGCCCCGTACCACCATTGCCCCCGCGCAACGACGGTGACGAGCAAAAGCAAACTGACCGCCGCCGCAAACAACGCAGCCCCCATGTAATCGACCGCCGCCCGCTTCGGTTCATATACTTCTTTATATGGAAACAACGTCACAAGCGAGAGCAAGCAGATGGGAATGTTGACATAAAAAATCCAGCGCCATGTCGCGTATTCGACAAACAGCGAGCCTAAAAGCGGCGCCAAGACGGCGGAAATGCCCCACATGGCGGTAAAAAACGCCTGGATCTTTCCGCGCTTTTCCACCGGAAACAAATCACCGGCGATAATGGCCGGAAACGGCATCATAAACCCGGCGCCGACCCCTTGTACGGCGCGGAACAGGACGAGTTGCACCATATTTTGCGACAAACCGCAAAGAAGCGAGCCAATCAAAAATAAAATGATGCCAAAGCTGAATACGTTTTTGCGGCCAAACAGGTCGGACAGACGGCCGGCAATCGGCGACAGGACGGTCGTCGTAATCATATACGAAGCAAACGCCCACGCGTAAAGGGAAAATCCCCCGAGTTCTTTGGCGATGATCGGCATCGTCGTGTTCATGATCGTCGTATCCATCGAGGCGACGAGCATGGCAAGGACGATGCTGACCATGACCGACAGGCGGCTGTTCATACCAATGACCTCCTTTTTAAGTAAACTACGAATATTTTATTTTACATGATAAAAAATGATAGCACCAAATGATATGCGTTGAACATTCGAATCATTTGTATCCGTTGTCGAATTTTGTTACCCTATAAATGGAAATCCCCAAAACCGCTAACCCGACTCCCATCATATCATCGCACCAGTAAGGAGGAGAGAGATGAAAAAAACAACGACTATCTTTTCGATTTCGATTGTGATTGCCATTGCGTTTATTATTTGGGGGATTATTCCCGAATCTTTATTGCCGCGCTACAATTTAAATGCGGTCAGCAGCGCGGTGCACACGTTTCTAATCGATAAATTCGGCTGGTTTTATTTGCTCAGCGCTTCATTGTTTTTAGCGTTTTGTTTGTTTCTCATTTTTTCCCGCTACGGAAATATCCGTCTTGGCCGCGACGGAGAAAAACCAGAATACAGCTATATGACATGGTTTGCCATGCTGTTTAGCGCCGGAATGGGAATCGGGTTAGTGTTTTGGGGAGTGGCCGAACCGGTGTCCCACTATTACACGCCGCCAACAGGGGAAGGGGCGACAGCGGAAGCGGCCCGTCTGGCGATGCGCTACTCGTTTTTCCATTGGGGGCTGCATCCATGGGCGATCTACGGCGTCCTAGCCTTGGCACTCGCTTACTTCCAGTTTCGCAAACGGGAGGCCGGTGTTGTTAGCCGCACGCTGCGCCCGCTGTTTGGCGCACGCACAGAAGGCGGCCTCGGGGTAGCCATTGATACGTTAGCCGTCTACGCGACCGTGTTTGGCGTCGCCACTTCGTTAGGGCTGGGAGCCATTCAAATTAGCGGGGGATTGCATCAGCTGTTTCCCCGTATTTCAAACAGCTTTTCGACGCAGCTGCTCATCATTGTCGTTGTCACTGTTCTGTTTATGCTTTCAGCGCAAACCGGCCTTAACAAAGGCATAAAATGGCTGAGCAACTTAAATATTGCGCTCGCGTTGCTGCTCATGGTTTTCATGCTGTTTGCCGGGCCGACGAATTTTATTATGGATGTGTTCACATCAACGATCGGGACGTACTTGCAAAACCTCCCATCGATGAGTTTCCGGCTTAACCCGTTTGAACAAAATGATTGGCCGAAAGTGTGGACCATTTTTTATTGGGCGTGGTGGATCGCGTGGGCGCCGTTTGTAGGGACGTTCATCGCCCGCATTTCCCGAGGGCGCACGATCCGTGAATTTATGATCGGCGTCTTGGCGGTTCCAACGATTTTTAGTGCTCTCTGGTTTTCGGTTTTTGGCGGTTCGGCCCTTTATCTCGAACAGTTCCGACATGCCGGCATTGGCGAAGTGATGAATGAAAAAGGAATGGAAACAGCCTTGTTCTTTACATTCGAACATTTCCCGCTCGCTACGTTGCTTTCAGGAATCGCCATTTTGCTCATTTGCACGTTTTTTGTCACATCGGCCGACTCGGCGACGTTTGTGCTTGGCATGCAGACGACCAACGGCAGCTTAAACCCGCCAAACTCAGTCAAATTCGTCTGGGGCATTGTCCAATCAGCGACAGCGGCCATCCTCCTGTTCGTCGGCGGACTTGAATCGTTGCAGACAGCATCCATTATCGCCGCATTCCCATTTGCGATCATCATGATTTTGATCGTTCTGGCCCTTATCCGCTCCTTCCAGCAAGAAACGGTGCGAAAAGCGAAAAAACCTGTCGAATAATGACTAAAGGTGTCCCGCTTTTAGGGACACCTTTTCTTAATTATATACCTAATGATTGTCAACCCCTGCGATTCATACCGTTCTCCTGATGGGCAACTGGGGCAATAGGCTTTGCCTCGAAAACATACGAAAAAGGCTGCCCGCCAAAGCCACAAATATGCTTTATGCGAGCAGCCTTCCGCCGTATTCGGTTATGTGTTTAGGCAAAAGGCAAAACGCCCATACTCATTCCGTTAGTTAAGCACCCGAACCGCTTTTACAAACCGCGTTTTCCAATAGGAGGAAGTGAGCGATGAATACGTAACACCTAACGAAACAGTCGCATTGATCATTTGCCCGTTGCCAGCGTAAATGCCGACATGGTTGATCGTCCCATTTGAATCGGTGTCAAAAAAGACGAGATCGCCTTTTTGCAACTGGCCAAACGACACCGTTCTTCCCGCTTGCGTCTGAGCGATGGATGTGCGCGGCAGCGAAATGCCGGCTTCGCTGAAGACGCGCATCGTAAACGATGAGCAGTCAAACACATCGGTGCGCGACGGGCTTGCTCCGTACAAATAACGCGCCCCTAAATATTTTTCCGCAATATCGATGATTCGGTCGGCAAGCGATGCGGACGACTCGGCAACAGCCGAGTTGGCGGCCGATACTTGCTGCTTGGCCTCCCGGACATCAGTCGTTCCGCCCGCCACTTTAATGGCTTGGCCAATGCGGATGGTGTTCGGGTTTGTAATTTGTGGATTCAGTGCCAATAGACGGTCGACCGTCGTTTGAAACTTGTTCGCAATCTCAAGCAACGTATCCCCCGCCTGCACGATATACCGGCCGCTTGTCGGCACGGCTGCCGGCTGCACATTGTATGTATTGGAACGTTCCTGTTCCCCTGCTACTTGCAGCTTCTGCCCGGCGCGAATGAAGTCTGGGTTCGTAATGCTTGGATTGAGCTTGAGCAGCGCATCTACAGTCGTGCCAAACTTGCGGGCGATTCCGCTTAGCGTATCACCAGGCTCGACCGTATATGTATTCGAAGAAGTTTCGTTCGATTTATTTGGTTCATTGACGCGCAATACTTGTCCGGGAAAAATCAAATCCGAAGACAAATCGTTTTCTTGCTTTAACGCTGCGACCGTCGTGCCGGATTGCCGGGCAATCTTCCAAAGCGTATCGCCTTTTTGCACCGTATAGCTCGCCGCCGATGCCGCGTGGCCGGCCAACAAGGAACCGATCAACGTGCTTGTCAATACAACCGTTTTTTTCATGCTGCATCCCCCTATGACGTCGATGTATCCATCTTTATGTATCCATGTTTATACAAAATTCGCTATCACTCTACAAAATTCACCACGTATTCCTACACATGAGCCATTATAGTAAAATCAAAGCAATCCGTCTGTAACAGAAAGAATAAAAGTAGATTACAAAACGATTACAAAAAGCGCCCCCTTTGTCGCGCAAAGGGGGCGCAGGCTACATCACCCGTTTAAATAGTTTTTCAATTTCATATGTCGAAAAATGAACGATGATCGGCCGGCCGTGCGGACAAGTAAATGGGTCCGTCGTCTGCCGCAGCGCCTCAAGCAAAGCGAACAGTTCATCCTGGCGCAAATGTTGGTTTGCTTTAATGGCGCGCTTGCAGCTCATTAAGATGGCCGCTTGTTCGCGCAATTGCTTGATGTCGACCGTTTTGGCCGCCAACGCTTGTTCGATCATTTCCTCGATGATTTCCTTTTCTCTCCCTTTCGGAAACCACGTCGGATGGGAGCGAACGAGAAACGCCCGCGGCCCAAACGGCTCAAGAAACACGCCGCAGCGCGCCAGCTCATCGCGGCAGGCGGCGATCCGCTCGTACTCGTCGGCTGGATATTCAAACATCAACGGAACGAGCAGCTCCTGCACTTCCTTCGTGGCTTCGCCGAGTTTTTCCCGGAAATATTCATAGTTGATCCGCTCTTGAGCCGCATGCTGATCGATCATATACAGCCCATGTTCGTTCTCCGCCAAAATGTACGTTCCATGCAATTGTCCGATCGGATAAAGCGGCGGCAGGCGATCGGCCGCCGCTTTATCCTCCGCTTGCCCATCTGTCGGCAAGCGGGGAGAGCACCGCTCTTCTCCCTCCTCTTCCTCCTGCTTTCGCTCGAAAGCGGGCCCATGTTCGTCCGGTATTCCACATTCATCCGTCTGCACAGCCGCGGATGGCCGCTCAGCCGGTGCGTCACCGGTTAGCGGCGCAAGAGGGGCGGTCGCATCTTCCCCGCCGCCGATGTCGCTCGATAAGACAGACGGCTCGCGGACGCGATGAGTGAACGTCCAAGCCGCCTGCTCCGCCTTTGGTTTTGCCATCTTGCTGTCGGCAGATACAGACGGAATGAGCGTCCGCTCGCGAAATGCCTGGCGGATCGCGTCTGTGACGAGCTCATTCAGCTCTGCTTCCTTGCTAAAGCGGACTTCGAGCTTTGCCGGATGGACGTTGACATCGACAAGCACCGGATCCATTTCAATGGATAAAAACACAATCGGATAGCGGCCGATCGGCAAGAGCGTATGGTAGCCGGCTTCAATCGCTTTCATGAGCGGCACGCTGCGCACATAGCGGCCGTTGACAACAAGCGAGATGTAGTTGCGCGAGGCGCGCGTCACGTCCGGCGGCGAAATGTAGCCGCGAACGGTAAAATCGAGCGATTCCGCTTCGATGGGGATCATTTGTCTCGCCGTCTCGGCGCCGTAAATAGCGGCGAGCACGTGCCGGACATCGCCGCTGCCATTGGTGGCAAGCAATGTTTTGCCCTGGTGGCGGAGGCGAAATGATACGTCCGGATGGGCGAGCGCTAGCCGGTTGACGACGTCGGCCGCATGGCCGAGCTCGGTGTGGATCGTTTTCATATATTTCAAGCGCGCTGGGGTGTTGAAAAACAAGTTTGATACGGTAATATCCGTCCCTTTGCGCCCCGCCGCCCGCTCGCGGGAGACGAGTGCGCCGCCTTGAAGCACAAGCTTCGTTCCCGGTCCGCTGCCCGTGCCGGTCGTCAGCTCCACTTCGGATACAGAAGCGATGCTCGGCAGCGCCTCACCGCGGAACCCGAGCGTGCGGATGCGGAACAAATCGTGCTCGTTGTGAATTTTGCTTGTCGCATGACGTTCAAAAGCGAGCAAGCAGTCGTCTTCCTCCATGCCATCGCCGTTGTCGATGACGCGGATTTTCGCCATTCCCGCCTCTTCAAGCTCGATGTTGATGACCGTACTATGGGCATCAATGGCGTTTTCCACCAACTCCTTGACGACCGAAGCCGGCCGCTCGACGACCTCGCCGGCGGCGATTTTGTTTGCCAGCAGGTCATCGAGCTTGCGGATGCGTCCCATCGGGCCTCCCTCCTTTACTTGAGGAGCTTTTGCAGTTCATACAGTTTGTTGAGCGCCTCAAGCGGCGTCATCTCGAGCAAATTGATCTCTTTCAGCGCCGCGAGCGCCTTTTTCTCTTTGCTTGAAAGAGGCGGCTCCACAGGCGCCGGGGCAAGGTCAGGAAACATGCTCAGCTGCTCAAACGCCGCTTCCGCCAAAATGCCCTCCCGCGCCGCGCCGGCTGACGGACGGGAGGCCTTCTCGCGCTCAACCTTGCTGCTGACGTCTAACGCTTCGTTCCCCTGAAAAGCCAAACCCGCTTCCGCCAAAGCGCCATCGTCCATCCTGCCTGCGGCGGCTTCCTGTTTTCCCGCCGCTTTCTCCAGTTCCGCTAAAATGGCCCGCGCGCGTTCAATGAGCGAAGCCGGCAGCCCGGCCAGCTCGGCGACGTGAATGCCGTAGCTCTTGTCGGCCGGCCCGTCGGCGATTTGATGCAAAAAGACGACTTTGCCGTTTTCCTCGATGGCGCGGGCATGGACGTTCGAAAGCCGCGGGAGCGAACGCTCCAAGGCGGTGAGTTCATGGTAGTGGGTGCTAAATAGTGTTTTCGCGCCGATATGGTCGTGAATGTACTCAATGATCGCCTGAGCGAGCGCCATGCCGTCGTACGTCGATGTGCCGCGCCCGATTTCATCAAACAAAATGAGGCTGTTTTGCGTCGCATGAGCGATGGCGTGGCGCGCCTCCAACATTTCGACCATAAACGTGCTTTGTCCTGCCGACAGGTCGTCAGCAGCGCCGATGCGGGTGAACACTTGGTCAAAAATGGGCAGCACCGCCCGCTCGGCGGGAACGAAACAGCCGATTTGCGCCATGACGGCGGTGAGCGCCACTTGCCGCATGTACGTGCTTTTTCCAGCCATGTTCGGTCCAGTGATGAGCAGCATTTCCCGCTCGCGGTTCATGTAGCAGTCATTCGGCACGTACATTTGCGCGCCGAGCACTTTTTCGACAACCGGGTGGCGGCCGCCTTGAATCACCAAGACGCGCTCCGTGGAAAACTGCGGACGCACGTAGCGATACTCGTCGCTGATCGTTGCGAATGATTGAAGCACATCAAGCTCGGCAATGGCTTTCGCCAACGTCTGCAGGCGCGGGATGTATTGCTTCACCTGCTCGCGAATGGCGACAAACAGTTCATATTCGAGTTCGATGCTTTTTTCTTCCGCCTCCAAAATGAGCGCCTCTTTTTCCTTCAACTCCGGGGTGATAAAGCGCTCGGCGTTGGCGAGCGTCTGCTTCCGTTCGTAACGTCCTTCCGGAACAAGGGGGAGATTGGGCTTTGTCACTTCAATATAGTAGCCAAACACTCGGTTGTAGCCGACTTTGAGCGATTTGATGCCGGTCGCTTCCCGCTCCTTCGCCTCAAGTTCAGCGATCCACGCTTTGCCGTTGCGGCTCGCATCGCGGTAGCGGTCGAGCTGCTTGTCATACCCGTCTTTGATGAGGTTTCCTTCTTTGACGGAAAGCGGCGGCTGTTCTTGAATCGAGCGCTCGAGCAAATCGACGAGCTCTTCGCACGGGTCAAGGCGCTCGCACAGCTTGTCCGCTTCAGCGACCGGCAGCGCGCCGACCGTCTGGCGGAGCGCCGGCACTTGAAGAAGCGACTTTTTCAGCTGCACGAGATCGCGGGCATTGGCGTTGCCGTAGGAGACACGGCCGACAAGGCGCTCAATGTCGTAAACGCCGCGCAGCCTGTCGCGCAGCTCCTGCCGTTCAAAATAGCTCGTTTTCAACGTTTCCACAAAATCGAGGCGCCGTTCGATTTCGCGCCGATCAATGAGCGGCCGGTCCAGCCATTGTTTTAAGAGCCGCCCGCCCATCGCTGTCACCGTTTCATCCAAAAGCCATAACAACGAGCCTTTCCTTCCTTTTGACCGCACCGTTTCGACCAATTCCAAATGCAGCTTGGAATGTCGGTCCATTTTCATATAGTGGTCAACTTGATACAACTCAGCCGGCTGCAAATGATCGAGCCGCCGCTTTTGCGTGCGGACGAGGTAATGAAGCAAGCGGGCTGCGGCCATCCGCAGCTTTTCTTGCGCCACATGGCCGATGACGCCGTTCCATTCGTCGCATAGAGATGTGTCGTCCTCATAAGAGACCGCCGCCCCGTACCGCTCTTTCAGCTCGCGCACCCACTCTTCGCCGCTGTCTGTGGCAACGATGATCTCCCGCGCTCCAACGGCGTGCAATTCGTTTGCCGCTTCCTCCCACGAAGAAAGAAGCGTCAATCGGACCTCGCCGGTCGACAAATCGGCGTAAGCCAATCCGTATGTACCATCAGCAAACGGCGTGAGCGCCGCCAAGTAGTGGTTTTCCTTCTCGGTGAGCCCTTTGCCTTCCATGAGCGTCCCTGGGGTGATGAGCTGCACAACTTCGCGGCGAACGACGCCTTTGGCCGTTTTCGGGTCTTCGACTTGTTCGCAAATGGCGACTTTATATCCCTTTTCGATTAACTGTTCAATATATCCTTGCGCCGAATGGTACGGCACCCCGCACATCGGCACCCGTTCATCGCCGCCGCCATCGCGGCTTGTGAGCGTAATTTCCAGCTCTTGCGCCGCCTTGATGGCGTCGTCAAAAAACAGTTCGTAAAAATCGCCAAGCCGGAAAAATAAAAACGCGTCCGGATATTGCGCTTTAATGTGCAAATATTGCTGAATCATCGGTGTGTACGATGGCATCGCTTCTCCCCAACCTTTTCGGCCCGAAGGCTCGTTGATTGCGCTACTATTATAACAAGCGGCAAAAGAAAAAACTAGGAAAGAAATTTCCTAGTTTTATTCTTCTTCGCCAAGCAGCAAATCTGGGCTTAAATCTTCTAATTCTTCATCAAGGTCATCCTCGTCGCAAAAATCGTCGTCCTTGCCGCAGCCTTCCGGATTGATGGCAACGCACACCTTCGTTTCGCCGATCACTTCGGCGACAAACTCCCGCTCAACATCGACGACGATTTTATTGCCGTTTGGCGAAATCGTGCATTCGAGGCAGTTCGGCTGCTGGATGACGCGGACGATGACATCGGTGTCATCGCTGATTAAATTATCTTTGTCGCGATATTTTAATTTGACGACGTCCGTATACGACACCGTTTCGGTGACGACTTCGGTTTTTGTATTGTGGTTGTACGAATACCAGACGTTGATGTCATAATGGCCGTGAATTTCGACCGTTTTATCGCATTTTTTCGCTTCATAACGGTGGTTGATGATCCAGCAGCCGAGAATGCTTGACGGGCGGTTCGGCGCCGTCACCGTATGGGTCGATTGTGTAAACTTGCGGCCTTTGCCGACAACAGCTTTCGTAATAATTTCTCTGTATTCAGACATCGAACGGAACCCTCCTCAAATGAATCTTCATTTCATCCTATGCGCCATCTCCGCTAATGTGCACAGCAAATGAATCATTATTCCGTATAGTTCATTGTATGCGCCTGCTCCGTTCGATGTGCCTTCTTTTTTGCCGCCAGGCAGCCGCCCGCGGTTCGGGGAAAGGGAGAGCGCGCCCATAAGAAAAAAAGCGCCCCAAAGGACGCTTTTGAGCCGCATGCCATTAATGGCAGCCGCCGTGTTTGTTGTAGCGAAGCGCGGCGCCGGTTTCGCCGCGCAGCACGTCGCCGCCCGTCGAAGCGAGAATTTCATCGGTCACCGTATTCGAAATCGTCGAGGCGACGAGCTGAAGCAGGTCGTTCACATCGGATTGGGACTGCTGGAATTCGCTGACGATCGGGATTTGCGACAACTCTTCGTAAATGGCGTCAATTTTGGCCTCAACCTGTTTCAGCGCTTCATGTTTTCCGTAATGCTGAAGGTTGACCGCTTGCTTTTGCAGCGATTTCAGCTCGTTGATCAACGTGCGCACTTTTTCGTTTTGGTGGATTTTTTCTTCCGCTCGTTTGAAAAAGTCGACTTCTTCCGTTTCGGCGATCATTTTCGCCAGCTGCTTCGCCTGGGCCAAGATATCATCCCGCGTATATTTTGCCATGTTCGTTCACCTCGATCGCTTCATTGACTAGCTCGCCCGTCAGCGTCCACGTCTTTGCCTGCGTAATGCGCACGTTGACCAATTGGCCAATGAGCGATTTGGGGCCGACGAAGTGGACGAGCTTGTTTTTGCGCGTATAACCCGCCAATACATCCGGATTCGTTTTGCTTTCGCCTTCCACAAGCACTTCGACGACTTGCCCTTCGTATTGCTTCATTTTCTTGGCCGCGATTTCTTGAACAAGGTCGTTGAGACGCTTGAGCCGCTCTTTTTTCACTTCCATCGGCACGTTGTCCTTCATGTTCGCCGCCGGCGTGCCTTCGCGCGGTGAATAGATGAACGTGTAGGCAGAGTCAAATTCGACTTCACGGTAAAGCGACAGCGTTTCTTCAAACTGCTCGTCCGTCTCGTTCGGGAAGCCGACGATAATATCCGTCGTCAACGCGACATCCGGAATGGCGGCTTTGATTTTGCGAACGAGCTCCAAGTACTCCTCGCGCGTATATTTGCGGCCCATCATTTTTAAAATTTCCGTGCTGCCCGATTGCACCGGCAAATGGATATGCTCAACCAAGTTGCCGCGTTTGGCGAGCACTTCGATGAGCCGGTCGTCAAAGTCGCGCGGATGGCTCGTTGTGAAGCGGATGCGCGCAATGTCAATTTTGCGCAGCTCATCCATTAAATCGCCAAGGCCGTACTGGATGTCGGTGAAATCTTTTCCGTAAGCGTTGACGTTTTGCCCAAGGAGCGTAATTTCTTTATAGCCTTGGGCGGCGAGCTGGCGCACTTCTTGGATGATGTCTTCCGGACGGCGGCTTCGCTCTTTGCCGCGCGTGTACGGAACGATGCAGTACGTGCAAAACTTGTCACAGCCGTACATAATGTTGACCCATGCTTTAATCTTCCCTTTGCGCACTTTCGGCAAGTTTTCAACAACGTCGCCCTCTTTCGACCATACTTCGACGACCATTTCTTTCGACATGTACGCCTCATGCAAAATGTACGGCAGGCGATGGATGTTGTGCGTGCCGAAAATAAGGTCGACGTATTGGTATTGCTTTAAAATTTTCTTGACAACCGATTCTTCTTGCGACATACAGCCGCACACGCCGAGCAATAAGTCCGGGTTCGTCGTTTTGAGCGGCTTTAAGTAGCCGAGCTCGCCAAACACTTTGTTTTCCGCGTTTTCACGGATCGCGCACGTGTTGAGCAAAATGACGTTTGCCTCTTCCGGACGGTCGGTCGGCTCATAGCCGAGCGCCATGAAAATGCCGGCCATCACTTCCGTATCGTGCTCGTTCATTTGACAGCCATACGTGCGGATGTAAAACTTCCGTCCGCGCCCCATGCCGCGAAACTCTTCAGGAATCGCAAAGTCTTTGACATACTTGACTTCCTCTTTGCCGCGTTTCTTCGCCTCTTTTAAATTCGGCGGGAGAAACACGCTCGTGAAATATTTCTCATAGTCTTTCGTCGTTTTTTCTTTCAGCCGGTCCAAGGCGGATTTTCTGTCCGCTGGATGGCTTTCGGTTTTGATTTGTCCCGTTTGCTCCAAACGTTGTTTTTCGTTCATAGCAATCTCCTTTCTTCACAAAATCATTCGATCATCCGGGACGAGCGGCCGCCTTTTCCTGTGCAGCCGGCCTCGCCTCGGCAAATTTCTTCCAACCACACACTACCATAGTATATCGCGAGCGGCAAGGAAACACAATGGGGTTTGTTCCGGAGGACCGGAACATGTCATGATAACAAAAAACACCCAATGAGGCAAGCCTCCATCGGGTGCAAATGGTTTCCATTTTTACATAAACTCTGCTACGAGTTCGGCGAACTTTTCTTTGCTCATTTTCAGCTCCGCCTCGGCAAGCGGCGCCTCGCTGTAGCCTGGCACAAGCTCTTGGTACGACTTTTGTTCTTTGTTTTGATAAATGATCCCGGTGACGAGACCATCGTATTTCATGACCGTCTGCATCGCCATCTCCCGGTCGGACGGGTCGTATCCTTCGATGTCGCTCACCTTGATGAGCCGCTCTTTGAACCACTCGTACGTATTCACTTTGTTGTACGTCACGCACGGGCTGAAGACGTTGATGAGCGCAAAGCCTTTATGCTTGACGCCTTCCTCAATCAAGCTTGTCAATTCTTTTAAATCGCTTGAGAAACCTTGCGCGACAAACGTCGCTCCGGCGCTTAACGCGATCTCAAGCGGCGACAAAGCCGGCTCGATCGACCCGTGCGGCGTGCTTTTTGTTTGGAAGCCGGCAGCACTGCGCGGCGATGTTTGTCCTTTCGTCAACCCGTAAATTTGGTTGTCCATGACGATGTATGTGATGTCGATGTTGCGGCGAATGGCATGAACCGTGTGCCCCATGCCGATCGCGAATCCGTCGCCATCCCCGCCGGCGGCGATGACCGTCAAATCGCGGTTCGCCATTTTCACTCCTTGCGCCAGCGGCAAAACGCGGCCGTGCGTGCCGTGAAAGCCGTAAGAGTGAATGTAGCCGGAAATGCGGCCCGAGCAGCCGATCCCGGAAATGACCGCGAGTTCGTGCGGCTCCAACCCGAGATTGGCGGCCGCGCGCTGGATGGCGGCCTGCACGGAAAAGTCGCCGCACCCCGGACACCAGTTCGGTTTCACATCATTGCGGAAATCTTTAAAGGTGGCCATTGCGCTAACAACTCCTTGCATTTAGTATAGACGTCGCCCGGCAAGAACGGATTGCCGTCGAATTTTAAGACGCTGGCGATTTTATCAGCGTGCCCGACGTTCATTTTCAACAAGTTCGCCAGCTGCCCGGTAGCGTTTTGCTCGACGACGACGACTCGTTTCGCTTTCTCGACAAGCGGCCGCACGTCGTCAACCGGGAACGGATGAAGCAGACGGATGTGCGCATGGTTGACTTTGACGCCATCTTGCTCGAGCCGCTCCATCGCTTCTTCAATGGCTCCGCGCGTCGATAAAAAGCCAACAAGGAGCAAATCCGGTTCTTCGTGGCGGAGTTGTTTGTGCACCGGCGTCGGGAAGTGGATGTGCTCAAGTTTGCGCATCCGTTTTTCCATTTGCGCCCGGCGGTTTGCCGCCGTCTCTGACGGGCGGCCTGTTTCGGCGTGTTCGACCCCGGTGACATGGTGGATGCCGTATTTTGTTCCCGGCAGCACCCGCGGCGAAACACCGTCCGGCGTGATTTCATACCGTTTGAAGTTGTCTTTGTCCGGAAGCGGCGGCAGTTCACCATTCATCAGCTTGCCGCGGCGGATCTCGATCCGATCGTAATCAAGCGGCTCAACCGTCTGCTTGCCGAGCGACAGCTGCAAATCCGACAGGAAAATGACCGGGCATTGGTATTCCTCAGCTAAGTTGAACGCTTCCGCCATATCGTAAAACGCTTCTTCGACCGTGCTTGGCGCCATGACAATTTTGGGAATTTCCCCGTGCGTGCCATAGATCATCGCGAGCAAATCCGACTGCTCTTGCTTTGTCGGCAAGCCGGTGCTTGGACCGCCCCGCTGCGTATCGACGACAACAAGCGGTGTTTCCGTCATCCCGGCCAGTCCAATCGCTTCGGCCATAAGCGACAACCCGGGTCCGGCGGAAGCGGTGAACGCCCGCACGCCCGCATAGTTGGCGCCGATCGCCATCGTACAGGCTGCGATTTCATCTTCTGTCTGGATGACCGCGCCCCCAAAATCCGGCAGCTTTTTAATCAAATACTCCATAATCTCCGAAGCTGGGGTGATCGGATAGGCGGCCATAAAGCGCGCCCCGCCGGCAATGGCGCCCAAGGCGATGGCATCGTTGCCAATCATGAACATTCGCCGTTTGCCGTCGGCTTTGGCTAGTTTCATCGTTTTCGTCGAACCATCGAGCTGCTCTTTCATATATTGCGCTCCAGCGCGAATCGCTTCCATGTTTTTCTCAACGACTTGCGCCCCTTTGCGCCCAAATGTATCAACGACAACACTTTCGAACACGGCGGCGTCCAAATCGAGCACCGCACTTGTCGCGCCGATGGCAACCATGTTTTTCATCAGCGGATTGCCAAGCTGTGTGGCGATATCGGTGAACGGAACGGCGTAAAGCGCCACTCCTTTTCCTTCCGGAATCACCGGATTGAATTTGGCGTCCGCCATGACGATGCCGCCGTCACACAGCTCGTGGAAGTTGAAGTCGATCGTCTCTTGGTCGAACGCCACCAAGATGTCCAAATCATCAGCGACCGCCCGCACCGGTTTTGTGCTGACGCGAATTTTGTTGTTCGTATGACCCCCTTTGATGCGTGAAGAAAAATGGCGGTATCCATATAAGTAATATCCGAGGCGGTTCAGCGCTGTGGAGAAAATTTCCCCTGTACTTTCAATTCCTTCCCCTTGCTGGCCGCCCACCTTCCATGACAGCTGTTCGATCATGCATTACACCCCTTTATATTCACTCCAGCCTTTCGCTACTATTGTACCACTTTTCTGACAAGGAAACTACCATTTTGGACGCCTTTTTCAGCCGGCGCCGCCGATGCCCTGTCTTCTATTCTAGGATACGCAGAGCCGATACTCAGTGATATTCGTCACTCCGGCAAATGGGCGTAGAAGTTGCCGAATAAAAAGCGGGATACTTGCTCGGCGGAGTAATGCTTGTACAACTCGTTGACAAGCCGCGCATATTCCCTTACCGTTCCAAGGCCGGCGACCGTCTCCGTGATGCCATCGAAGTCGGAACCAAACCCGACGTTGTTTCCCCCCCCGAGCGCGCATATATGGTCGAGATGGCGAAGCACATCAGCGATCATCGCCTCGTTTTTCTTCGCCGTCAAAAAATACGGAACGAAATTAATGCCGATCATGCCGTCTTTTTCGATCAACGCTTTGATCTGCTCGTCGGTTAAGTTGCGTGGATGCGGGCATAGACGATGCACGTTGGAATGGGAAGCGATGGGGAACCGAGCCATCTCGATGACATCCCAAAACGCTTTCTCCGATAAGTGGGACACATCGACCCATCGTTTTGCTTCATTAAGAAGCGCAACGACTTGCCGGCCAAACGCCGTCAGCCCGGCGCCGCGCTTCTCCCACGCTCCGTCAGCAACAGCGTTCGGGAAGTTCCATGTCAACCCTACGGAAGCGACGCCGAGGCGGAGGAGCGTCTTTAGCTTGACAAGGTTGGCGCCGATGGCGTCGCACCCTTCCAGCGTCAACATGGCGCCGACTTCCTCTTTTTTAAGGGCGGCGATATCCCGTCTCGTCCGCACGAACTTCACAGACGGAAACGCCTCGATCACATGGGTAAAGAAGATATCCACCATCTCCAGCGCAACAGTGAACCGGGCTTCCTCCGGCACCGTTTCCGGTATGTAGATGGCAAAGCATTGCACTTTCACCCCTGCTTCCGCCATCCCGGAAAGAGTGACGTGAAGCGAAGCTCCGTCGTAAAACGACAGAGAGCGATCTTGCCATAACTTCATCAACACATCGCAATGTGCATCGAAGATCATTCCGTTCCCCCCTTGAAAAAGCAAAAATAACCTGCCTGCCTTCGCAGCCGAAGGCGCCAACAGGTTATAGCCGCCATTGTCTGATCATCCAGTTAACGAGGTTCGACAATCAATTTGATCGCTGTCCGCTCTTCTCCGTCGATGATAATATCCGTAAACGCCGGAATGCAAATCAAGTCCATGCCGCTCGGTGCCACAAACCCTCGTGCGATCGCTACTGCTTTAACGGCTTGGTTCAATGCACCTGCGCCGATCGCTTGAATTTCCGCCGCGCCGCGCTCGCGCAGCACCCCGGCAAGTGCACCAGCTACAGAGTTCGGATTCGATTTTGCTGAAACTTTTAATATTTCCATTCCTAGCTCCTCCCTCGTTTCCTTGGAAAATGATTTCGGTAAAAGGTCTTCATTGTAACTATATTCACTGTTTCGACAACTATTCCTGCATGGGAGGAGGACATTTTAAAAAATTTTTAAAAGATGGACTATTCAAAATAAGGGTGGTCATCGTTAATGATCAACCGTTCAATGCGAAACGCCCGTCCGCTTTTTTCGTCTACATCAACAAAGACGGCATTCAATTGGCTTCGTCCTTCCTTGACGTCGAAACGAACTGGCAGCCCGGTTAAAAATTTGCGCAGCACCGCCTCTCGATCGACGCCTAAAATGCCGTCGTATGGACCGGTCATGCCAACGTCGGTAATGTACGCCGTCCCTCTTGGCAAAATGCGGTTATCGGCCGTCTGGACGTGTGTATGCGTGCCGATGACCGCGGATACGCGGCCGTCTAAGTACCAGCCCATCGCCTGTTTTTCACTCGTCGCCTCGGCATGGAAATCGACGATGATGACCGGCGTGCGCGCGGAGGCGGCGGCGATCAGCTCGTCCGCCTTTTGAAATGGGCAGTCAATCGCCGGCAAAAACGCCCGCCCTTGCAAATTGATGACCGCCGCTTCGCCATGCTCGGTCGGCACAAAGACGATGCCTTTTCCCGGCGTGCCGGGCGGGTAATTCGCCGGGCGGATCAGCGCCTTCGCCTGATCGATAAACTCAAAAATATCGCGTTTGTCCCATGCGTGATTGCCCAACGTGATCACATGAGCCCCCCAAGCGAGAAGCGCCCGGTAAATCGGTTCGGTGATTCCTTTCCCGCCGGCGGCGTTTTCGCCGTTGATCACAACAACGTCCGGCCGATGTTTTTCCTTCAGCCTTGGCAAATAGTGCTCCACCATTTTTTGCCCCGGCAAACCGACGACGTCGCCGATAAATAAAATTCTCATCCCTGATCCCTTTCTAAACGAAAAATATCGCCTTGCGCCCATCTCCGCATCGTTATACCCTCCTATTTTACGCACAAAAAAAGAAAGTGGCAATAGCCACTTTATTTCGCGTATTCGACCGCCCGCGTTTCGCGGATGACCGTCACTTTAATATGGCCCGGGTAATCGAGCTCTTCTTCGATTCGTTTGCGGATGTCACGCGCCAGCCGGTGCGCTTCCAAATCGTCGATCATATCTGGTTTGACCATAATGCGCACTTCACGTCCAGCTTGAATGGCGTACGATTTTTCCACGCCTTCGTACGATTCGGCGATTTCTTCAAGCTTCTCTAGACGACGGATATAGTTTTCCAGCGTTTCGCTGCGCGCTCCCGGCCGCGCCGCCGACAGCGCATCGGCCGCCGCGACGAGCACAGCGATGACCGACGTCGGTTCCGTATCGCCATGGTGGGAAGCGATGCTGTTGATGACGACCGGATGTTCTTTATACTTCGTCGCCAGCTCAACGCCGATTTCCACATGGCTTCCTTCCACTTCGTGGTCGATCGCTTTGCCAATGTCATGAAGCAAGCCGGCCCGGCGCGCCAGCATTTCGTCCTCCCCAAGCTCGGCCGCCATCAGTCCGGCTAAAAACGCCACTTCCACCGAGTGTTTTAAGACGTTTTGTCCGTAGCTCGTTCGGAACTTGAGCCGCCCTAAAATTTTGATCAAATCCGGATGCAAGCCGTGAACACCGACTTCAAACGTCGTCTGTTCGCCGACTTCGCGGATATGCTCATCCACTTCGCGGCGCGCCTTTTCGACCATTTCCTCAATGCGCGCTGGATGGATGCGGCCATCTTGCACAAGCTTATCGAGCGCGATGCGCGCCGTCTCGCGGCGAATCGGGTCAAATCCGGACAAAATGACCGCTTCCGGCGTATCGTCGATGATCAAATCGATGCCGGTCAACGTCTCGAGCGTGCGGATGTTCCGCCCTTCGCGCCCGATGATCCGCCCTTTCATTTCGTCGTTTGGCAAATTGACGACGGAAACAGTCGTTTCGGCGACATGGTCGGCGGCGCAACGTTGGATGGCAAGCGACAAAATCGCCTTTGCCCGTTTGTCTGCCTCCTCTTTCGCCCGCGTTTCCGCCTCTTTGATCATCATCGCAATCTCATGCGACAGCTCTTTCTCAACGCGCTCTAAAATGAGTTGGCGGGCATCGTCGCGCGTCAGGCCGGAAATGCGTTCAAGTTCGGCTTGTTGTTGTTTGACGAGCGCTTCCACTTTGCTTTCCATTTGTTCAATATGCTGTTGTCTTTCGTTCAACGCTTCTTCCTTTGCCTCAAGCAACGCCTCACGTTTGTTGAGCGCTTCATCTTTGCGGTCGAGATTTTCCTCCTTTTGCATCAGGCGGTTTTCTTGTTTTTGGAGCTCGCTTCTCCGGTCGCGGATATCACGCTCCGCCTCCGTACGCAGTTTATGAATCTCGTCTTTCGCTTCGAGAAGCGCCTCTTTTTTCAAGGCGTCCGCCTCGCGTTTCGCCTCCTCAATCAGCTGTTCGGCAGCGGCTTTCGCCCCGCCGATTTTCGCTTCGGCAATCGATTTGCGAACAAAAAAGCCAACAACGGCACCAATGACTAAGGCAAGCAAAGCGGAGATGATGATCGAACCCATCGTTTCACCTCCTCTTGCTGTTCGGTTTCCTTTCGCTCTCTCTTCTCACCGCCATGACCGGCGCAGATGGACATTCCCGTTTTCAATCCATTAGCTCAGTCGCTTGGCATAGCAATCGCCCGCGCAGCCTTCCGCACGAAGGCGGTCCGCCGCAGCGGGCGGGCGTATGGCCCTGCCGCGCGTATGGACAAATATACATGTTCATTGTAAAGGCGGCAATAGGAATTGTCAAGATATTACACCCACGCGGAGTCAGTCAAGACTTTGTGGAGAACATTTTTTCGGTTCACTACGGGCGTTGTCAATCACTAGTTAGCGAACCATTTTCAGGAATTAATATCGTAAGCGCTTTCGGACTCTCATCCCTCATCTTGAGGCGATGATACGATATTCCATTTTTTTACACCCAACCACCATCCCGGAGCGCCGACAACGCTTGATGGATCGGCGTCCCGGATGACCGCTGCAGACACGGTAGATTCTGACGCACCACATCTGCCCATAACCGTCCGGCCTTCCGTTTGGCCTGTTCGATCCGCTTGGACTTTGTTGAGGCCGAGACGGCCGACTGGGGCTCTTGCTCCTCCCACCGTCCCTTTCTCCACCCGATCCCGTCGATTCGGGCCGCCATCGCCCTCAGAAACGCCCGAAGCCCTTGGTCTTTCCAGCTGCGGCGGGATTTCACCCGATGCGCAAACCGGCTCATCACGCTCTCGGCGTGGCCCATCGGACGCATGCCGGTCGTCTCCACCCCTTGCTCCGACAGCCACTCCCGATAGTCCCGGATGCATCCCGGCATCGACTCGATCCGGCGGATCATGGCAGCCATCTGCTTCTCTTTCGCTTCGTCCTCCAACGTGCCGACCGCGCTGTTCAGCTCCACCAGAAGCCCCTCTTCGTCTTGTTTCGCCAGCTTCTTCCGCACCTCCCGCCAACGCGGATGGCCGGACAGACACTGACGCAGCTCCCGCGCCACATGAAATCGATCCAGCTGAAAGCACGCCCGCTTCCCAAAATACTCCCGGCAGGCCGTGATCCACGACGCCGCGTCGCCGTTGATGATCAAAAGGTCCCGGCACGGATCATAGGCATATTCGTTCATCAGCCACTCTTCAAACCGTTCCCACACGTCTCCCGCCCCTTCATGGAGGTAGTGGCGCCGGTTTACCAGCTCAAGCTGCGAACCGTTTCGTTTCCATCCCTCGTGAATCGCCAGGATTTTCTCTTCTTTCGCCCGTTTCCCTTTCCCCTGGCGGGAAATGAACAGCCCATCCGCCTCCACAAACAGCACTCGGCCGTGCCGTTTGGAAACAGGGTGGTGCAGCGAGACAGGGGCCTCCAGCACCAGTTGGCGAATCGCCTCGTGGCTCATGACCGCATACCCTACGATCGACTCGAGTGTGCGAGCCGCTTTGCGGTAGGAAGAGCACTCTACGGCCAACTCGACCGCCGTTTCCTCGAGGCAAGGACTGATCGATCGGGCCCCATCAAAGCCTAATTCGGCATCCAGCAAGAAGGTATAGTTCCCCGTTTGCCGGTCATAGTAGTAGTTCCGTCGAAACGTCACTTCTCCAAACAGCGTTTGGATCGTAGTCGGCCGTTTGTCTTTCAGCTGATACCGGCGCTTGTCCCGCGCTTCCGCCAGTTGTTGATCAATCTCCTCCAAAAGGGCCGCCAACAAGACAGCGAACACCTTTTGAAGAGTTCTGACTAATTGTTCCTCCAGCTCTTTTAATAAAGGCCATTCTGTGGTAAGATGTTTCATGGACTCTCTCCCTCCTGTTTTCGGTTGATGTTGACAATCACCATCATAGCAGGGAGAGAGTCCTTTTTGCATGACATTTGCTTTTTTCTACCGCGCTTCGCTTGGTGGCCCCGACGAGCGTCGCGAACAAAAGTTCGCAACCCTCGTCGGGGATCATTTCGGAATGTCACCCACAAATATTTTACTCACACCACCCACGCGCCTAGAGGATGACAACGGAACAAGACCGTTCCGCACGCCGTCCTTTTTAGGATTATCGCTCTCCTTGGCAGGCCGGACGGATGGAAAAAGGCGCCCCGGCAGCTTGCCAGGACGCCTTGTGCCGTTATTCTTCAAGCAATCCGAACCCGTCTTGCTGCGGTTCGCTCGTTCCCTCTTCAACGTCGATGCCGTAATGCTGGCGGATGGCGCGGGCGATCTCATCGGCGATGTGCGGGTTTTCCTTCAAAAATTGCTTCGCGTTTTCCCGCCCTTGGCCAAGCCGCTCGTCTTTGTACGAATACCACGAACCGCTTTTTTGCACGATGTCCAATTCGGACGCCATGTCGAGAATTTCCCCTTCGCGGGAAATGCCTTCGCCGTACATAATGTCGACGTCAGCCGTTTTAAATGGCGGCGCAACTTTGTTTTTGACGACTTTAATTTTTGTCTTGTTGCCGACCATATCATTGCCTTGCTTAATTTGCTCGGCGCGGCGCACCTCTAGGCGGACGGAAGCGTAAAACTTGAGCGCCCGCCCGCCCGGCGTCGTTTCCGGATTGCCAAACATGACGCCGACTTTTTCGCGAATTTGGTTGATGAAGATGGCGATCGTTTTCGATTTGTTAATGGCGCCAGACAGCTTGCGAAGCGCCTGGGACATAAGCCGCGCTTGCAAGCCGACATGGGCGTCGCCCATCTCCCCTTCAATTTCCGCTTTCGGCACAAGCGCCGCCACCGAGTCGATGACGATAATATCGACCGCGCCGCTTCGCACGAGCGCTTCCGCGATTTCGAGCGCCTGCTCGCCCGTGTCAGGCTGGGAAAGCAGCAATTCATCGATATTGACCCCTAATTTTTGTGCATAGATGGGGTCGAGCGATAGCGATAGGTAATAGTCACCCTCGGCATTACCCGGAGGGGCTATTTTCCCCCGCTTCACACCGTGCGTGCGAGTTTCCCCGCACACGGCGTTCCATCGAGTACCCCGGTTACTAATCCGCTCTAGACTTTACTAGTGTACGCACTTTCTGTATTCCTCGAGTTTCCTTATTGCGTTTGTTTTTAAGCGACTGAGGTTGACATCACTTAGATCCTTTAAATGGATCAATGTATGACATTTGTCGCAGACCGTTACGAGATTGCTTACCTTATTAATTTCGTTCAGCGGAAGTTTCGTATTGATATGGTGGGTTCTAGTGTTAAATGGCTGCAGAATGTCACCACATATTTTACATTTTCCTTTATCTCTGTTAAACGCATAACACCGATTCATGAAGAATTCGAAGTTGTAAATTTTACTAGACTTAACTCCTTGAATTAGGTTTAGGTAACCACTGTCTAATAACCATTGTGCTCTTACGGTCAGCGGCTTCTTACCCGTGTTTTGAAGCCTAATTCTTCTTCCTTCCGCTGTGTATGGTGTTTCCTTCTGATTTTTCTGGTTTGTTTTAATCCAAGTTGCGAACCCAATACTCATTATACCAAGCCATCTTCCATTTATTTTGATTGCAGGCACTTGTTCTGTTCTATCTGGGTACAGGGGTGCTAAGTTGTAGCATTGATTAGCAGGTATCCATTTCGCTCCATATCTCTTTAGTGCTTTGTAGGACGCATATTTAAGTTTTTCCTTAAATGGCCTTACATCTCTGTTGACGCTAGGAGCACTTGAGTAATAATTAATGATACCTCTAATTTTACTGTTAATTCGGTTGATGTCCGTTATAAGCCATTCTTGATTCGTGGCGAATTTTAGTTTACGCAGATCTTTCCTGATCTGTTCAACTTTCCCTTTAATTTTTTTCGTGTCTGCACTCGCGTATCCGATGTATTTTCCACCTTTACCGTGTGGTATCATTTTAATTTTGAAACCTAGGAATTTCATTGGTTTCTTCTTAATGTTGGTTATGAGTGTTTTGTCATCGGATAGTTCAAGTTTAAGGTTTTCTTTTAGATATTTCTTGATTCGATATTTCCATTTTTAGGCATTCCCCCTGCTATTGGTGAACAGTACCCAGTCGTCTGCGTATCTTACGTAGAACTCTGGTTTGGTTATTGTTGAGTGATCTCGGAGGGACTTGTATTTTGCCGTGCGAATGGTTGTACCATTTCGCATTTTCTTCTCTTCCCATTCTCTTGTTATCCATTGGTCGAGTTTATGAAGATACACATTGGCTAATAGTGGGGAGATAATTCCACCTTGTGGCGTGCCCATTTCATTTATCTTGGTTTCTTTTATAACTCCTGCTTTCAGCATGGCTTTGATAATCATGAGCATTCGTCTATCACGTATACCCATGTGCCAAAGCTGCTTGATCAGGATAGTGTGGTTCACGTTATCGAAGAAACCTTTTATATCTCCCTCTATCACCCAATTGTACCCTATTCGGTTACATATAAATACACATCTTTCGATGGCTTGTTTTGCGTCTCGGTAGGGTCTGAACCCATATGAGTGTTGAAAAAATTGTGCTTCAAGAATTGGTTCAATGACCATCCTCACACATTCTTGGATTATTCGGTCTGCGATCGTCAGAATGCCTAAAGGTCTCTTTTCCTTTTTCCCGGGTTTTGGGATATGGACCCTTCTGATCGGGTTAGGTGTATATTTCTTAAAGCATCTTTTAACGAAGTTTATCGCTTCGTCATAGTTCAGCGTTAGTATGTCGCTGATGGTTTTCCCATCTGTACCCGCTGTACTATTTCCTTGGTTTGATTTGATTTTGTGAATGGCGGATACGATCACGACATCGCTGCTTGCTATTTCGACCAATCCCTTAAATCTTGGAACATCACCTTTTTCCAGACATTCCTTTGTAATGGCGTACATCTTGTCTTGTAGGTCGCGGAATTCCTGCTCCGACCTAGGAATGATTAGTTCTTGAAACGTTTGGTTGATAGTATCAAATCCTTTCTAGCGGATTTGTACCATACACGTTTTTAGTCAGTTTTGCTCACCGAAACCCTTACGGATTTCCTCACGGCTTCCTAATCATTGTCTGGGTTAGTAACCTAGGGTACTCGACTATGCCCCTTCGCTCCGCAGGAGTTACCCTGCTTCATCACTACTACGGGCTGCTGCCCCACCCCTTCAGCAGTCATTTCCTCCTGCTTAGCGGCATCGGGATGCGCATCCCTTGGCATCCGCTGGGGTGGTTCACCTGTACCGCATCACCTATCCTTGCATGCTCCCTTAGGCTCCACCTCTGACCCGTCAGCCGCCTTTCTGCCCATGGTTGGAGGGCTCAAGGCAAAGATCCTCTACGGGATCAATCCAGACTCGGCAAACACGAATACCTCATCCAGGGCTGAACCTCACTTAGGAGGTGAGCGCCTTCTTTTTTCGGCGCCCCACGCCTTACGAGCCGTACTTCCGGTGGTTCGTTCCAACGCTATGCGTTCTCTAGCCATAGGAGCTTTATGGACCCCCGGCTACTTCGCTAACCGCTTCTCAGGTCTGCTTTTCGCCGTCCTCTCCGAGCTTCGTACAGCCATGTTGCGCACCATGACCGCACGTCGGGGTATTAGGGCGGGAATGCCAACCTTCATTCCCGTCTCGGATTTTCACCGAGCTCTCGGTGATGCAGTTAGGACCTACTCATGCTCAGTCCCGCTGACTTTTCGCACGGCGTTTCCGCCATACTTCAGTCAGCAACAGGTCGCACCGTGCTCTGCGTCGATGAAAGCTGCTTGCCCGCCCCGCTTTTGCACTTCAGCGATCGCGTGAAGGGCAACGGTCGTTTTCCCGGACGATTCCGGGCCGTAAATTTCCACAATCCGCCCGCGCGGATAGCCGCCGACGCCTAACGCGATGTCGAGCGCCAGCGAACCGCTCGGCACGACCGACACTTTGCGGTCGACTTGCTCGCCGAGCTTCATGATGGCCCCCTTGCCAAACTGTCGTTCAATTTGTTTTAATGCCTGCTCCAATGCAGCTTGACGATCTTGGTTCACTAACCTACTCCTCCTTATTCTAGGACTACTTATACTATACCGCGTTTTGCGGCCATTGCCAAGCAAAAAACGAACGTCCATTCGTTTTTTCGGTGGAGAAACTAGCAACAATCGCCATACTCATGCGGTGGAAAAAACGATGTGCGGTGGAGAATGGAGAAGGAAGGGGGCGGCCGATCAGCAGTCGGCCGCGAGCATCTCAAGCAGAAAAAAACAGCCGTATTTGGCGGTGCGGATGCGAATGGCATCACGCGTGCCGGACAGCGTCAGACGGTGGACAGTCGCATCGCGCCCGCGGACGGCGATGCCGATATACACGGTGCCGGGCGGGTGGCCCTCAAGCGGATCGGGTCCGGCGACGCCGGTGAAGCTGATGCCGATATCCGCATCGCACATCGCGCGGACGTTTTCAGCAAGCAAACGGGCGCACGGCTCGCTCACCGCCCCTTCTGCCTCAAGCAGCGGGCGCGGTATGCCAAGCACCTGTTCTTTGACGCCGTTTGTGTAGCAGACGACACCGCCCTGCACGACTTGCGACGCGCCGGGGATGGCGGTGAGCTGTTCGAGGAAAAGGCCGCCGGTCAAACTTTCGGCCGACGCGATCGTCCATCCTTTTTCTTTTAACCGCTCGAGCGTCTTTGTAAACAACGTTTCATCGTTATATCCGTAGCAGTGGCGGCCGACGCGCGCCAAAATGGCCGCTTCCACTTCGTCAAGAAGCCGCTTCGCCTCCGCCTCATCCTGATGCTTCGCTGTCAGACGAAGCGTCACTTCACCGTCGCCGGCCAGCGGCGCGATCGTCGGATTCGACTGGGCGTCGATCAAATCCGCAATCGCCGTCTCGAGCGCTGATTCACCGATGCCAAAAAAGCGGAGCACGCGCGACTCGATGCGCTCGGAAAGCGAAAACGTACGGCGCAAAAAGGCGTTTCCGTATTTTTTGAACATCGGCCGCATTTCTTTCGGCGGCCCGGGCAGCAGCATGTACGTAATGCCGTCTGCCACAAGCGCCATCCCTGGCGCCATGCCGTGCTCGTTTTTCAGCACCGTCGATCCTTCCAAGACGAGCGCCTGCTTTTTATTGTTTTCTGTCATCGGCCGGTTTGTGCGGGCAAAATACACCTCAATCGCTCGGAGCGCTTCCTCGTCGATCACGAGCCGGCGGCCAAGCAAACGGGCGATCGTCTCCTTCGTTAAATCGTCTTTCGTCGGGCCGAGGCCGCCGGTGAAAATGATGAGGTTCGCTCTCGTTTGCGCCGTTTTCACCGCCTGTTCGAGGCGGCCGGCGTTGTCGCCGACGACGGTATGGAAATAGACGTTAATGCCAAGCATCGCCAGCTGCCGCGACAAAAACTGGGCGTTCGTATTGGCGATTTGCCCAAGCAACAGCTCGGAGCCAACGGCAATGATCTCCGCGTTCAACAGACTTTCTCCCCCTTTGCGGCCGGCTATTTCGAATGGGAAAACGCATGTCTGTTTTTCGCAAAATAATCCCAGCCAGACCAAATCGTGAAAATGACCGCCACCCACAGCGCCAATTCAGCGAACGGAAACGAAATGAGCGAGAAAGGGAAGTTATGTAACAATAAAGCGGAAATGGCGACAATTTGCGTCCATGTCTTGATTTTGCCAAGCATGTTGGCAGCGACGACTTCCCCCTCGCCGGCAAGCACGAGCCGCAAGCCGGTGACGGCAAACTCGCGGCTGATGATGACAATCACCATCCACGCCGGAACGGCCCCGAGCTCGACAAGCACGATCAGCGCCGCCGACACAAGCAATTTATCGGCAAGCGGATCTAAAAATTTTCCTAAATTCGTCACCAACCCGTATTTGCGGGCATAGTAGCCATCGATCCAGTCCGTCGCTGAGGCGATGATGAAAATGAGCGCGCCGGCAAGATGGGCCACCGGAAGCTCTGTCCCGCCGATTTGGATGCTTCCCCACCCGAACGGAACGAGCATCACGATCAAGAAAAACGGGATGAGCATAATGCGCGCTACCGTAATTTTATTCGGCAAGTTCACCACAAATACCTCCGCTCATTCAACATAGTTCAGTCCGTGCGAAAAGCAGGCGCCTTCCTGCGGAAAAGCGCCCTGTTCCATCATTTCTTCAACACGAAATGCAGCTTTTGGTATACTTCCTCTTTCGGGGCAAACGGATAGGCAAACGGCTGGCCGTTTACCTTCATGTCGACGTCCAGCGTACGCCCGATTTTCACCCATACTTCGCTTTCGGCCGACAGATCGAACGTTTTCGTCTGCCCGCTTGTCAAGTTTCCGCGGTAAAACGTATGGCCTTTCGTATTGTATACTTCGACCCATGACGTTCCTTTGGATGAAAGCTCGATGGAAAACGCGCCGGAGCTGGCGACTTCAATCGTCGCCGTGTTGCCGCGCTTTTCCGTCACATTCATCGCCGCACCCGGCTGTTCTTCTTCGCCAGTCGGCGCTGGCTGTTCATTTTGCTGTCCGTTTTCATTCGTTGCCTTCTCGTCCGTTTCCTTCGCCGGCTGCTTTTGTTTCGCCTGCTCAAGCGGCGAATGTTTCGGCTTTTCGACCTCCGCTGTTTTTGGGCTTGTCTTTGTCGGCGGCTCATTTGCGGCGCCGTGCTGGAGCAGCACCCAAACGAGGACAGCCGCCCCGATGACGACCGCCGCGACAATCACTTTCGGCAGCCAATCGAGCCATTTCGCCCCCTCGGCAGACAGTTGCTGGCGCGTCTTCACGCGCGACAGCGTCTGCGGAATGTCATCTTGATAAGACTGGGGAATGTCCTGTTTATACTGTTCAAACAGCTCATCCGGATCAAGTCCGACCGCTTCAGCATATTGCCGGATGAAGGCACGCACATAAAAATTTCCAGGCATGATGGCATAGTTGCCTTCTTCGATGCCGATCAAATACCGCTTTTGAATTTTCGTCATCTCCTGCAGCTCGTCCAAACTCATCTTTTTTTCTTCCCGTGCTTCCCGCAAACGTTTTCCTAGTTCCGTCAACGGCCAACACCTTCCACTTTTTTTAAATTAAAACCCAAATTCGGAAAACCCGTCATCGCCCAACAATGACGGGCGGTCAATCGCTTCGTAGGAAATATCTTCGTCCGGTTCATGGCGCAGCTCAATAATATAATCAAAATCATCGAGCGTGTATTCCGTATGGCGAACAAACATGTCCGGATGCTCGACGACTTTCGTCGCCTCAAGGCGCATGAGCTCACGGATGAGCTGCCAGTGCTGCTCGTTCCCGCGGCGCGTTGAAACGATGCCGTCGATAATGAAAATGTTGTCCTCGCTATACTCATCTTCCATCAACTGCGTGCGAACCGTCTGTTTAATCAGCGTCGATGAAACAAACAGCCATCGTTTGTTGGCGCACACGCTGGCGGCGACGATCGATTCTGTCTTGCCGACGCGCGGCATCCCGCGAATGCCGATGAGCTTATGCCCTTTTTCTTTAAAAAGTTCCGCCATAAAATCGACAAGCAGTCCAAGTTCATCACGGACGAAGCGGAACGTTTTTTTGTCATCGGCATCGCGCTGGATATAACGGCCGTGGCGGACGGCGAGGCGGTCGAGCAGCTTCGGCTGGCGCAGCTTCGTCACCGTAATGTTGTCCATCGTCCGCAAGATCGTCGCCAACCGTTCAATTTGCTCGTTATTGTCGCACAAAAGCAACATGCCGCGGCGCGAATCCCGGACACCGTTGATCGTCACGATGTTAATGGACAACATACCGAGCAGCGAAGCAACGTCGCCGAGCAACCCCGGGCGGTTGACATGAATTTCATATTCCAAATACCATTCCTGCTTGCCCATCCCGTCTCCTCCCTTGCCGGTGTCCGCACGAACGCCTTATGCTAAGTTCATACTACTATAATTATAAATGGAAAAGCAACCGAAAAGGAGGAAGAAAAAAGAGAGGGAGGCCCCTCTCTTTTACCGGGTGATTATTTTTGTTGGACCAGCTTGACCATCATGTTGGCAAGGGCGTGCTGCTCTTTTTCATCCGCAACGCTCCAAAGATCAGCGAGCACCCGTTCTTCCGGGTTTTTCGGGTCGACGTGTTTCGCCAAATAATCCCCGATTTGGTAAGCGACATCTGTGATCACTTGCTGAGTCAATCCTTGCTGTTGCGCTTGTTCTAAACGTTCCGCCAAAAAGTCTTTCCATTGTTCAAAGTTATCCAGTACCGACATGTCAATCCCTCCTTGTTGAATGTTTCAAGGATAGTTTGCCTGCCGAACCGGAAAATATACGTTCAACAATACCAGCCGCCGTTGACGGAAATGACTTGGCCGGTGATATACGAAGCGGCATCAGACAGCAAAAACGCCACCGTTTCTGCCACCTCATCCGGGGTGCCGAGCCGGCCGGCTGGAATTTCGTCAGTGAGCGCTTCCAGCTCCTCAGGACGAAACACCCGCAGCATATCGGTATCAATCGCCCCCGGTGCAACAGCGTTGACGCGAATGCCGCTTGGGGCAAGCTCCTTGGCCAGCGCCTTGGCAAACGCGTTCTGCCCTCCCTTTGTCATCGAGTACACCGCCTCGCACGAAGCGCCGCACAATCCCCAAATCGAGGAAATGAACACAATATGACCGCGCTTTCTCGCCACCATTGATGGGATCAGCCTTTTGATGAGCAACGCCGGGCTTGTCATGTGAAGCCGCACCATCCGCTCGATTAATTCATCGTTCATGTCGGTCAACAATCCGTAATAGCTTGCACCGCTGTTGTAAACGATGGCATCAACCGGGCGATCGATTTGCGAAACGAGCTTTTCCACCCCATCCGGTGCCGACAAATCGGCCTCAATCGGCACAATATGCACATCGTTAAGCTCTTCTTTCAGCGCTTCAACAGGCGCCCGTCGCCGATAGTAATGGAGAAAAAGTCCGTACCCCTCCCGAGCGAGCACACGGGCGATGCTTTGTCCGATGCCTCCAGAGGCTCCCGTAATCAAGGCGTAGCGCATGAAACCATCCTCTCCTTTTTGCCGCAAAAAAGCATCCTTCTCAGGAAGGATGCCTTATTGCCCTTTTGGAACGACTTCGCAAACCGCGATTTGCGAATCGCGGAAGCAAGAAGAGGCAACCGCCGCGATATCGTCCATGGCAAGGGATGAAAGCGCCGGCAAAATGTCAAACAAGTTGGATCCGTAAAACGCGTAGCGCGTAAACTGGTTGGCGATGTATTCCGGCGAGTTGAGCGCGCGCAAAAAGGCGCCGATTTTTTTCTTTTTCACCCGTTCAAACTCTTCCTTTTTGACTGCTTCCGACGAAAACGACAGCAGCACCGTTTGAATTTCCGAAGCGAGCCGTTCAGCGTCCCTTGTATCGCCGCCGATCAACGCGAAGCCGAACCCGCGCTCTTCTGTATAATCGTACATAAATGTATCATCGATCAATCCTTCGCGGTACAGCCGTTCATAATGCGGCGAGCTTTTTCCAAACAAATAGTCCAATGCGACGTGGAAGGCAAGCTCATGCCGAAGTTTTTGTTCGCCGGCTTCAGGAACGGACGGCGCTTTGATGCCGACAAAGCACTTGTTCGTCTGCACATGCATCGGAATCACTTTTTTCTTTTCCGCTACTGCGCTCGGTTCTTCATACGCAAACCGCTTCACTTCCGGGGCTTGCGGGAACGACTTTTTCGCCTGGTTGTCGCGGATTTGCTGCATGATTTTTTGTTCATCGACCGGGCCGACGACAAACAAAAGCATGTTGCTCGGGTGGTAAAACGTTTCGTAGCACTCATACAGCAACTCTTTCGTAATTTGGGCGATCGATTCAACTGTGCCGGCGATGTCGATTTTGACCGGATGGTTGTGATACATGCTTTCGATGGCGCCGAAATAGACGCGCCAGTCTGGGTTGTCGTCGTACATCCGGATTTCCTGGCCGATGATCCCTTTTTCTTTTTCCACTGTCTTGTCGGAAAAGTACGGGCTTTGCACAAAATCGATCAACGTTTCCAAGTTTTTCTCGACGTTGTCGGTGCTTGAGAACAAATAGGCGGTGCGGGTGAACGTCGTAAAGGCGTTCGCCGAGGCGCCTTGTTTGCTGAACTGCTGAAACACGTCGCCGTCTTCTTTTTCAAACAGCTTATGCTCCAAAAAATGGGCGATGCCGTCCGGAACGCGCTTCATCTCCGTTTTACCGAGCGGGACGAACTGGTTGTCGACCGAACCGTAGTTCGTGGTGAATGTCGCATACGTTTTGTTGAATCCTTTTTTCGGCAAAATGTACACGTCAAGGCCGTTGTCCATTTTTTCATAAAACAGCTCTTCGTGCAGCGTCTCATACACCCGTTTTTCCATCTTCCGTCGCCTCCATTCCGGTCAAAAAGTACACCGTATCAAGCTCCACCTTGTCAGCGACGCGCACCACATCCTCGCGCGTCACTTGATCGGTGCCGGCAATCCATTCATCGATCGGGCGCTTTCGCGTTGAGACGACGTTATGGTACAACACCTCCACAAGCCCGCGCGGCGTATCGAGCGTCTCAAGCAGCTGGTTGCGGATGACCGCTTTCGTCTGCGCCATTTCTTCATCTGTGAAATCGCCGTTTTTCATCGCCTGCATTTGCTCATCGATGATGCGGCGCGCCTTCTCATAGTTGGCCGGTTCAATGCCGGACATGACCATCAAAAGCCCTTTATGGCTCTCAAGCCTTGAGGCGGCATAATAGGCAAGGCTTGCCTTCTCGCGGACGTTGATGAACAGCTTCGAATGGGAAAAACCGCCAAAAATGCCGTTAAACATTTGCAAGGCGTAATAATCGTCATCTTCATACGTCACATTTGTCCGATAGCCGATGTTGAGCTTTCCTTGCTTCACGTCTTGCCGCTCGATGACTTCGCGAACTTCCCCTTGCGGCTTGACAGAAACCGACGATGCGCGCTCCCGCTTTGGACGATCCGGCAGAGAAAAACGCTGCTTCACCGCATTGAGCACCGCCTCTTCAGCCACGTCGCCAATGACATATAGATCCAGCTCATCCTCGGCCAGCGCTCGTTCATAATAGCGATACAGCCCTTCCGCCGTGATGCCGTCCACGTCTTCAAGCTCGCCGTTTGGAGAGAGGGCGTACGGTTCGCCTTTGCACATTTCTTCTACAAGGCGCATGTTCGCATAGCGCATTTTGTCATCATACACCGCCTGAATGCGTTGACGGAGCGCCCGCTTTTCCTGCTCAACAATGTCAGTGACAAACCGGCCGCCATCAAGCGCCGGGCGGAACAGAAGATCGGCCAAGAACTGAAACGCTTTCGCAAGAAGCGGCGTTTGCTCCGGCAAAAATCGTTCATTGGCGACATCGATGCGAATCGTCATGATATGATGTTCGCCTTTTTTCGTTAAATCGACGTTCAGCGTCGCCCCATACAGTTCATCCAAATAGGTGCGCAGCGCCTTAACGCTCGGATAGTCGGCCGTGCCGCTTTGCAAGACGTATGGCAAAAGCGCGCGCAGCGTGACCGTCTCTTTAGCAAGAGGGGCCTTCATTTTCCAAACGATCGTGTTCGTTTTGTACTTATCGGTCGAAATCGTATGGACGCGAACCGGTCCGACCGCTGTGACTTTTTCGTCGACCAATCCAACTCCTCCTTACTTTTTCTCTTTGCAAACATGCACTACCTTTATTGTAAAGCGTCTTATCAACAATATACCTTTTGCCAATGGAAAAATGCAAATCATTCCATTCAGCAAAAACGGCCGTCCGTTTTTCGGACAGCCGCTTTCATCACCGTTTTCCTTTGATGTATGGCGTGCCAGCCGCTTTCGGCGCCTCAGCGCGGCCGATGAAGCCCGCCAGCGCCAAAATCGTGAGTGCATACGGGGCGATGAGCAAGTAAACGGTCGGGACGTTTTTCAAGAACGGAATCGTTTGCCCGACGATGCTTAAGCTTTGCGCCAACCCGAAAAAGAGCGCCGCCCCCATCGCGCCGATCGGATGCCACTTGCCGAAAATCATCGCCGCAAGCGCCATAAATCCGTGCCCGGAAATCGTCGCATGGCTGAAATCGCGGGAAATGATCGTCGCGTATACCGCACCGCCCAAGCCGCCGAGCGCGCCGCTGATCATGACAGCGATGTAGCGCATTTTGGCGACATGAATCCCCATCGTATCCGCCGCCATCGGATGTTCGCCGACCGCACGCAGCCGCAGGCCAAACGGCGTTTTGTAAATGACATACCATGATACAAACGCCAGCGCAATGGCGATATACGACGGCGCGTACGCGTTGGAAAACAACAGCGGCCCGATGACGGGAATGTCGCTTAACACTGGCACGTCAATTTTGTCAAACCCAACTTGAATTTGGTCCGTCTGCCCCTTGCCGTACATTTTCTTCACTAAAAACAGCGACAGACCAAGCGCCAAAAAGTTGATCGCCACCCCGCTTACGACTTGGTCGGCGCGAAATGTGACCGACGCGACAGCGTGCAGCAGGGAAAATACAGCGCCGACCACCATGGCAGCCAATAAGGCAAGCCACGGCGTCCATTCGCCAAACCGATCGGCAAACGTCAAATTAAAGACGATGCCGACAAACGCGCCGATGGTCATCAATCCTTCAAGCCCGATGTTGACGACGCCGGACCGTTCGCTAAACACGCCGCCAAGGGCGGTGAAAATGAGAGGAGCCGCAAAGAAAATCGTTGTCGGGACAATCGTTTGCAAGACGTCATACACGCTCACTTACTCCGCCCCCTTTTGCCAACGAGATAACAGCCAGCGGATCATGTAGCTGGATGCAACAAAGAAAATGATGAGCGCGATAATAATATCGACGAGTTCGGTCGGCACGCCGGCGCTTGACGGCATTTCCAACGCCCCGACTTTTAAGGCGCCAAACAACAAGGCGGAGAGCAAAATGCCAAACGCGTTGTTTCCTCCGATCAAGGCAACCGCGATGCCATCAAATCCAAGGCCGGTAAAGCCGGCTTTCGTCGAGATGTTTCCAAATGTGCCAAGCCCCTCCATCGCCCCGGCGACGCCGGCAAAAGCGCCGGAGATGACCATCGCTAAAATGATGTTGGCGCGCACATTCATGCCCGCGTACTGTGACGCATGCTGATTGAAACCGACCGCCCGCAGCTCAAACCCTTTCGTCGTCCGCTCAAGCAAAAACCACATGACAAATGCGGCGGCGACAGCGATGAAAATGCCGTAATGCATGGTGGAATGATGCGTAATGGCATCAAAAAAGTCGGAGTGAAGCGATGCGCTTTCTTTCACCGGCTTTGATTTAAATCCCTCATCAGACAAAACGGAACGGATGATGGCATTCGTTACATGCAAAGCAATATAGTTCATCATGATCGTAATAATGACTTCGTGCACTTTTAAATACGCCTTCAGCACACCCGGAATCAAGCCCCATAGCGCCCCGGCCAACGCGGCGGCCAACAAGGCAAGCGGCAAATGGATGATTTTGGGCAAATCAAAGGACACCCCGACCCAGACGGCAGCGAGCCAGCCGACGATCAGCTGCCCTTCAACCCCGATGTTAAACAAGCCGGTGCGAAAGGCAAACGCCACCGCCAAGCCCGTTAAAATGTATGGCGTCGTCTGGCGGATCGTTTCGCCGATATAGTACGTATCGCCAAACGCCCCGTACACGAGAGCGCCAAAGCCGGCGATCGGGTTGTAGCCGCTTGCAAGCATCACGATCGAACCGGCGATCATGCCAAGAAGAACGGCCAACAATGGTATCAAAAATTGCTGGAGACGATTCGACTTCATCACGACACACCTGCTTCCTTCCGTTTGCTTCCAGCCATCAACAGCCCGAGCTCCTGTTCGGTTGTTTCTTTCGGATCAACGATGGCGACGATGTTTCCTTCATAAATGACAGCGATCCGGTCGCTGACGTTCATCACTTCGTCAAGCTCAAACGAGACGAGCAGCACCGCTTTCCCGCGGTCTCGCTGTTCAATGAGCCGCTTATGAATAAATTCGATCGCTCCAACATCAAGCCCCCTCGTCGGCTGGGCGGCGATCAACAAGTCCGGGTCGCGGTCGACTTCACGGCCGATGATCGCTTTTTGCTGGTTTCCGCCCGATAGCGCCCGCGCCTTCGTATATTCATCCGGCGTGCGCACGTCAAATTCGCGGATGAGCTGGCGCGCTTTTTCGTAAATGGCTTGAAAATTCAACAGACCCCGTTTCGAGTACGGCGGCTGATAGTACGTTTGCAGCACCATGTTTTCGCCGATCGGAAAGTCAAGGACAAGCCCGTGCTTATGCCGATCTTGCGGAATATGGCCGACGCCGGCTTCGATGATTTTGCGCGGCGGCAAATTCGTAATGTCTCGGCCGTTGAGGCGGATTGTCCCTGATTCAGCTTTGATCAAGCCGGTTATGGCTTCAATGAGCTCGGTCTGGCCGTTGCCGTCGACTCCAGCAATGCCGACGATCTCACCGGCGTGCACCGTCAAGTTCAAACCGTTGACCGCTTTGATCCCGCGCGCGTCCTTGACGACTAAGTCTTTAATTTCCAACACCGGTTTTCCCGGCTCAGCCGGTTTCTTAGCGGTCGTAAACTGCACCTCGCGGCCGACCATGAGCGCCGCCAGTTCGTTCGGATTCGTCTCCGCCACATTGAGCGTCGCAATTCCTTTGCCGCGGCGGATGACGGTGACGCGGTCGCACACTTCCATAATTTCTTTGAGTTTGTGCGTAATTAAAATGATGGATTTTCCTTCGCGGACGAGCGTGCGCATAATTTGCATGAGCTCGCGAATTTCCTGCGGCGTCAACACCGCTGTCGGTTCGTCAAAAATCAAAATATCGGCGCCGCGGTAAAGCGTCTTTAAAATTTCCACGCGCTGCTGCATGCCGACGGAAATGTCGGCGATCTTCGCTGTCGGATCGACCGCGAGTCCATATCGTTCCGACAATTCGCGCACTCCCCGCTCCGCCCGCTTCATATCGATCGTTCCGGCCCGCGTCGGCTCGCTGCCTAAGATGATGTTTTCCGTCACGGTGAACGTATCGACGAGCATAAAGTGCTGATGCACCATGCCGATGCCAAGATCATTGGCGACATTCGGGTCGGTGATGCGCACCGGCTTTCCTTTCACGCGGATTTCGCCGCCGTCCGGCTGGTATAAACCGAACAGCACGTTCATGAGCGTCGATTTGCCGGCCCCGTTTTCGCCAAGCAGAGCGTGTATCTCCCCCTTTTTCACTTGCAGCGTAATGTTGTCATTGGCGACAAACGTGCCAAACACCTTGCGGATATTGAGCATTTCAATCACGTATTCCAAGCGATTCACTCCTTACTCAAGCAAGGTCAAAATCACAAAATGAAAGGCGACAGCGAAACAGCCGCCCTTCATTTCATGATTTTGAAGAAGGCTAGCGGCGCGCACTAGCCTTCTTCGCCGTTGTTCGTCACTTGATCGTCGCAGCGAATTGCTCGTACTCTTTCCGGTTTGTCGGAACTTTCACTTCGCCTTTGATGATTTTTTGCTTCCATTCGTCAACTGTTTTTAACACGTTCTCCGGAATGTTGTCTTGCGTCGGGGCAATGCCAACCCCATTTTCCGGCAACCCGTACTCAATCGTTTTGCCGCCCGGGAAGTCGCCCTCTTTCGCCCGTTTCGCCGTGTCATAGACAGCGACGTCGACGCGCTTCACCATCGAAGTGAGCGTTACGTTGTACGTTTTGCCGCCGACTTTCACTTCTCCCTCCGGCGCTTGGTCTTTGTCAACACCGATGACCCAAATTTCGCGGTTCGGATCTTTCTTCTTCAAATCTTTCGCTTCCGAGAAGACGCCGTTCCCAGTCGCTCCAGCTGCATGGTAGATGATGTCGATGCCAGACGCGTACATGCTCGAGGCGATCGCTTTCCCTTTATCCGCTTGGTCGAACGCCCCGGCGTATTGCACTTCCACAGTCGCCTTCGGATTGACCGCTTTCACGCCGGCGCGGAATCCGCTTTCGAATTTTTCGATCAACGGAATCTCCATCCCACCGACAAAGCCGATTTTATTCGTTTTCGTCATTAGCCCGGCGACAACACCGACAAGGAACGAGCCTTCATGCTCCTTGAACGTGATGCTGGCGACATTTGGCTCGTCAACAACCGTGTCGACGATGGCGAAATGTTTTTTCGGGTTTTGCTTCGCGACTTCTTTCACCGCGTCGCCCATCAAATACCCGATGCCGAAAATCAAGTCAAAGTCGCTGCGCACAAGCTTGTTTAAGTTCGTGGCATAGTCAGCGTCGCTCGATGACTGCAAGTAGTCGTAGCCGCCGCGGCCTTTTTCAAGCCCGTTGTCTTTGCCGAACTTTTGCAGCCCTTCCCAAGCCGACTGGTTGAACGATTTGTCGTCAATGCCGCCGACGTCGGTGACCATGGCGACGCTGAACGTGTCTTTTCCGCCCCCGGCATTATTTCCCCCTTGACCGCCACAAGCGGCAAGCAGCGTGCTGGCGGCGAACAAAGTGGACAAAAGCAATCCCATTCGCTTTTTCATCCATCACTACCCCCTGCTTTGAAAATTGGTTCCTTTATTTAGTATGAAACTTCCGGCTTCTTTCTATGTACCCATTTTCACCCCCCTTAAAAGCTGAACCGCTTCCGCATGACATGGAAGCTGAACTTGTCGGAGCGGAAGTAGTTGACGGAATAAAAAATCGGCTCATCGTTTTTATCGAAATGCATTTGCTTGAGCACAAGCAGCGCTGTTTCCGGGTCGCATTGCAAAATCGGCGACACTTTTTCATGATAGCCGAGCGGCACGATGCGCGCGACCGCATAGGCGATGTCGCGATGCGTTTGGTTGTGCAAGTTTTCAAACAGCGACTCATGTTCATAGGAGATGCCCTTCGGCAAATATTTGCATAAAATTTTATCCAAGCAATAAACGACCGGCTCCCCATCGGCGGTGCGCACCCGCTCGATGAGCAACAAATTCTCGTCCGGCCGGCATTGGAAGCGGCGCATATCGTCTTCCGTCGGCTGTTGGATGGAGGAAGACAAAAAAATCGTTCCTGGCTTGCGCCCCGCTTGACGAATCATATCCGTGACGCTTGAGAGCTGCTCGATGCCGGACGTAAACAGCGGACGGGCGTTGACAAACGTTCCGACGCCGTGGCGGCGGATGATAATGTTTTCTTCTTCAAGCACCCGCAGCGCTTCCCTCAATGTCGCCCGGCTGACGCCAAGCTGTTTGGCGAGTTCAAACTCGGACGGCAGTTTTTGCTTTTCTTTGTACACTCCCGTTTCAATATCGCGCTTGATGCGATCAATCACTTGCAAGTAAAGGTGGCGGCTGTCTGATTTGATTGACATGACAACGTCCTCCGTGTTACGCATTTCCGTTGAGATCAGACCTCTGACATTAGACATATAACCTTTTTGAGATTACTATATCATTTTTTACTGGGCAAATAAATAGGTGATATCAAATTTTGTCGAAGAAAAAGAAATAGGATTGGCAACGCTTCCAATAAGATGTATGATTGAGCGGGCAGGCTTTTTTCGCCCGCCCTTTTTCCCATTTATGATGTCTTTTTTAAATCTTCCTTCGACCAAAGAACGGCGCGCGGCTTGCTTCCTTCATACGGGCCGACGACGCCGCGCTCCTCCATGGCATCAATGAGCCGAGCGGCGCGATTGTAACCGATGCGGAAGCGGCGTTGCAGCATCGAGACGGAGGCGCTTTGCATTTCAACGACAAGACGGACCGCCTCATCGTACAACTCGTCTTCAAGGGCTGAGGAAGAGGGTTCGCTGTCTTCGACGAACATCTCCTCATAATATTGCGCCTGCTGCTGTCCGATGACAAACCGAACGACTTCTTCCACCTCTTGGTCGGAGACAAACGCCCCTTGGACGCGCACTGGTTTTGAGGCCCCCATCGGCAAAAACAGCATATCGCCGCGGCCGAGCAGTTTTTCCGCCCCGCCCATATCCAAAATGGTGCGCGAGTCGATTTGCGATGATACACTGAAGGCGATGCGCGACGGAATGTTCGCTTTGATGACGCCGGTGATGACGTCCACCGACGGGCGCTGGGTGGCGATGATCAAATGGATGCCAGCGGCGCGCGCCATTTGCGCCAAACGGGTGATCGCCTCTTCCACATCCGAGGAAGCCACCATCATCAAGTCGGCCAATTCGTCGATGATCACGACGATGTATGGCAAAAGCGGCTGCTGTTCCGACGCCGTTTCGTTATGGTGGCGGATATGCTCGTTATATCCTTCAATGTTGCGCGTGCCGGTATGCGAGAACAGCTCGTAGCGCCGCTCCATTTCTTGGACGACTTTTTTCAGCGCCTGGGCCGCTTTTTTCGCGTCGGTGACGACCGGTGTCAACAAATGAGGAACTCCGTTGTACACACTTAACTCCACCATTTTCGGATCGATCATCATCAGCTTCACCTCATGCGGCTTCGTGCGCATGAGCAGGCTGACGATAATGCCGTTGATGCAGACGCTTTTGCCGCTGCCGGTCGCGCCGGCGATCAACAAATGCGGCATTTTGTTTAGTTCCGCAGCGACGACTTCACCGGAGATGTCGCGCCCAAGCGGAATCAAAAGCTTCGCCTTGTCCCGTGTATGCTCAATGGCTTCCAGCACTTCGCGCAGCGAAACAGTGGCGATCTCTTCATTTGGCACTTCGATGCCGATCGCGGACTTGCCGGGGATCGGTGCTTCAATGCGGATGTCTTTCGCCGCCAAAGCGAGCGCCAAATCGTCGCTTAAGCTGACAATTTTGCTCACTTTCACCCCGACGTCCGGATACACTTCATATTTCGTCACCGCCGGACCGAGGTGCACTTGCGTCACTTTCGCCTTGACGCCGAAGCTTTGGAACGTTTTCTCCAGTTTTCGCGCGTTGGCGTAAATGTTCGCATGATCGGCCGATTGCCCGGCCGGCTTCGGCAGGCGAAGCAAATCAAGCGGCGGCAGGTCGTAATTGGTGTTTTCATGCTCGGAAAACGCAAGCGGCGGCGCCGGTTTGTCCTCCTCCCCCCCACTGTCGCCTTCCACCAGTGGATTCTTCTCTTCTTCCGGCTCAGCGGCCGACCGGACCGCGGCAAAATCGGAAATGATCGGCGGCGGGGAAAGCAGTTCCTCATCCGGCTCGACGCTGCTTGCTTCAGCCGACTCGTCTTCCCGCTTTGCGGCCGCCCGCCGCGAGCGTCGGCTTCGGCCGCCGCTTTCCTTGCGCTTCCTCCCCGCCCGCCATTGCTTTATATCTTCGACAAACGCCAACCATTCTTTTCGCACAAACGCTGCGGCAAAAGCAACCCATTTGCCGGCCGTCTCGCGCAGCGATTTCCCGGTCAGCACGACAAAGCCGACGATGAACAGAAGGAAACAAATCCATTTCGTCCCGGGCGAATCGAACAGCTGGTAGCTGGCGGCAAATAACAGGGCGCCGACCATTCCGCCCCCTAAATCCACATCGGCCGCCTTGCCGCTTGCTTCGTTCCAAAACAGCCCCCACGTCGTCCGAATGATGCTCGGATCAAGCTCGCCGCGCCGCGACATGAGTTCAAACAGCTTGTCATGGCTCAAAAGCAGAAGCGCCGCGGCGATGGACGAAGCGCCGACAAACGGGCGGCCCGTCCATGACGGCCACTCCCGCCGCCACATGACGATGAGCGATAATAGGAAAAGTCCGCCTACTAATAGCATGTACCATTCGCCGAAAAAAAAGCGGCCCACAAGCACGAGCGTCTCCCCGACAAGCCCGAGGCGGGCCATCGCAACGACAGCGACCGCGAGCAAGCCAAGTCCGATCAATTCAAAGCGGATTGTTTCCGTCCATGGCTGTGTTTTTGACGGCTTCCCTTTTCTTCTTCGCTTTCGTTTCGCCATGATCGTTCACTCCAGCATGAATGAATTGGCAAGCCGGAAAAAAGCAGCCAACAATGGCTGCTTTTTTCCGTTTGTTTACTATTATATCATGAACGGCTGAACAATTCATTACGATGTTGCCAGAGAAGCCGGAAATCGCGCCCCAGGCGCATATTTGGCGTTTAAAAAATGGAACGGATTGGTGCTTAAGTTTTGCACGATTTCATATTCTCCCGTTTCTACAGATTGGACGAGAAACGGAATGCCATCGTAATACACCATTTTCCGCTTCTCATAAACAGCGGCATCGACCGGAAAAATCAAATGTTCGGGCATGATCGTATACAAAATCATTGGATCATCTTCCCTTCCCCGTTTTTCCTCATCGCGATCAGCCCGCGCAGCTTCGCCATCGCTTGGGACACGCCCCCGACTTCATCGATGAGCCCGTACCGGACGGCGTCAGGCCCAACGACGTTCGTGCCGATGTCGCGCGTCAAATTGCCTTTGGAAAACATGAGCTCTTTAAACTTTTCCTCGCTGATCTTCGAATGTTTCGTCACGAAGCGGACGACGCGCTCCTGCATTTTATCCAAGTACTCAAACGTCTGCGGCACGCCGATGACAAGCCCCGTCAAACGGATCGGATGAATCGTCATCGTCGCCGTCTCGGTGATGAACGAATAGTTGCACGACACAGCGATCGGCACGCCGATCGAATGGCCGCCGCCAAGCACAACGGAAACAGTCGGTTTCGAGAGCGAGGCGAGCATTTCGGCAATGGCGAGCCCTGCTTCCACATCGCCGCCGACCGTATTTAAAATGACGAGCAGCCCTTCAATTTTCGGGTTTTGCTCGATGGCCACAATCTGTGGAATGACGTGCTCGTATTTCGTCGCCTTATTTTGCGGCGGCAGCTGAATATGCCCTTCAATCTGTCCGACGATCGTCAAACAATGAATGTTCGTATCGGGATCCATTTGCGGGACGTTCGTCTGCCCAAGCTGGGTGATGGCCGCAGTCGCTTCCTCGGCCTTTGTTTCCGGCTGTTCGCCCTCGGTTTCCGCTTGAAAATAACGTTCCTTCTCCATCCATTTCGTCTCCTTTCTTGTCGATCATACGCTTAGTATGGCCGAAAGAAAAAAGAAAAATGCCGGCAACGGCTGACCGTTTCCGGCATTTTCCAGTTGACTTTGAGCATGATTGCATTATACTTCCATAATAATAGGCAAAATCATTGGTCTGCGCTTCGTTTTTTCAAATAAAAACTGGCTTAACGCTTCACGGATGTTCGCTTTCAACGACGACCATTCAAGCATGTACGATTCAAGGCAGCGCTCGATGATTGCCGCCACCATTTTCTCTGCTTCCTCAAGCAGTGTCTCAGACTCGCGCATGTAGACGAACCCCCGCGAAATGATTTCCGGGCCGGCGGCGATCGTTTTCGCTTCTTTATTCAGCGTGACGACGGCGATCAAAATGCCGTCCTGGGACAATAAGCGGCGGTCACGCAACACAATGTTGCCGACATCGCCAATGCCGAGGCCATCAATTAAAATGTTGCCGTACGGCACTTTGCCGCCGGGGCGGGCGGCACCGCCGCGGAACTCGATCACTTCGCCTTTGTCGATTAAAAACGTCCGCTCCTCCGAGATGCCGACCGCCTTCGCCAACCGGGCGTGCGCTTTTTGCATCCGATATTCCCCATGCACCGGAATAAAGTATTTTGGCTTCATTAAATTGAGCATCAACTTTAATTCTTCTTGGCAACCGTGCCCAGATACGTGCACTTGCCGGTCGCGGTAAATCACGTTGGCGCCGGCCCGATACAAGGCGTCGATCGTTTTCGCGAACCCAAGCTCATAGCCCGGCATGACGGATGCGGCGACGATGACGGTATCCCCTTCTTTGATGTTCACTTGTTTGTTCGCTTGACGCGCCATGCGCCAAAGCGCGCTCATCGGCTCGCCATGCCCGCCGGTTGTCAAAATGACGAGCTCGCGGTCATTGTAGCGATCGATATCGTGCGCAGAAATCGTCACCTTGTCTGGAACGTGCAAATAGCCAAGGCGCACGGCGATGTCCATTACTTTATGCAGCGTTTTGCCGATGACTGCCACTTTACGCCCGGATTGGTGGGCGGCGTACAGCACTTGCTGGATGCGGGTGATGTTGGAAGCGTAGCAGGCAACAAACACGCGTCCTTTCGCATGGCCGATCACGTCAGCGATCTCATAGGCGACTACCGTATCGGAGCCGCTGTAGCCGGGGCGTTCGGCGTTTGTGCTGTCCGACAAAAGACACAGCACCCCTTCTTCGCCGATTTGCGCCATTTTCCCTAAGTCGGTGCGGTTGTTGCCGTACGGGGTTTGGTCAAATTTAAAATCGCTCGTGTACACGATCGCACCTTGCGATGTATGCAGACTGATGCCGATCGAATCGGGGATGCTGTGGATCGTGCGGAAAAACGTCACTTTCGCCTTGTCAAACACGAGCTCCGCATCCGGATGAACTTCATTGAGCTTTGCGCCCGACACCCCTTGTTCTTTTAACAGCGCCTCCGCCAACCCGAGCGTCAGCTTCGTTCCGTATACCGGCACAGACAGCTGCTTGAGCACGTAGGCGATCGCCCCCATATGCTCCTCGTGCCCGTGAGTGAGAAAAATTGCCTGAATGCGATGCTGCCGTTCAATCAAATATGTGATGTCCGGGATCACTTTGTCGATGCCGAGCATTTCGTCTTCCGGAAACATCACCCCGGCGTCGATGACAAAAATGTCCTCGTCCAATTCGACAACATACATGTTTTTGCCGATTTCTCCGACTCCCCCAAGGGCAAAAATGCGTATTTTCTCTACCGGCTTTATTTTCGATTTCAAGGCTGCGTCCTCCCAATTGTGATGCTAACCCGCTCAAAGTCACTTGCTTTTATTATAACGAATCGATGCTGAAAAACACAAGATGGTTCATTCACCAGCCAATGGATTTCACAGCCAAGGCAAAAAAAGTCCCCAACGCGCAAGCAAAGCGTTGGGGAATCGTTTCGTTACGACAGCGCATCGAGCAGGCGGCTTAGCTCCTTCCGCTCTTGTTCGGCAAGCGGCACAAGCGGAAGGCGCACCGAACCAACGTCCAGCCCGCGCAGCTGCAGCGCCGTTTTCACCGGCACCGGGCTTGGGGCGGCAAACAAGCCTTTCATGAGCGGCAGCCATTTTCGATGCAGCGCCGCCGCCTTCTGATGATCGCCCGCTAAAAAGGAACGAATCATTTCCTGCATTTCATTGCCAATGATGTGCGAAGCGACCGAGACGACGCCATTGCCGCCGATCGCTAGCACTGGAAGCGTCAAGCTGTCGTCGCCGCTGTAGAGCAAAAAGTCGTCCGGCGTACGCTCAATGATTTCCGCCATGGCGTCCAAATTGCCGCCCGCTTCCTTGACAGCGACAATGTTCGGAACTTCGGACAGCCGGATGACCGTCTCCGGAGCAAGACTCACCGACGTGCGCCCTGGAACGTTATACAGCATCACCGGAAGCCGTGTGCTTTCGGCAATCGCTTTGAAATGTTGATACAGCCCTTCTTGGTTCGGCTTGTTGTAATACGGCGCCACAAGCATGACAGCATCGACGCCCGCCTCTTCCGCCTTTTTCGTCAGCTCGATCGACGCGCGCGTATCGTTCGTGCCCGTTCCAGCAATGACCGGCGCTCGGCCGTTGACGACGGAGACGACATGGCGAAAAAGCGCGATTTTTTCCTCGGTCGTCAACGTCGGCGACTCGCCGGTCGTGCCGGCGACAACGAGCGCATCTGTGCCATTGTCAAGCAAATAGTTGACAAGCTCCGTTGTTTTTGCCAAGTCGAGATTCCCTTTTCGGTCAAATGGCGTAACCATCGCCGTTATGATGTTCCACTGAACCACGGTTTTCACTCCTCGCTCCCAATCGCTTCATCTTCGCCCGCATCCGCCTCGGATAAACAGAAGGCGTCATGCAGAGCGTTGACCGCCTTTTCCATATCGTCTTGCTTCACTAACACCCAAATCGTCGTATGGCTGTCGGCGGACTGCAAAATTTGAATGCCTTGCTCCGACAAGGCAGTGACGATTTTCGCCGTCACCCCCGGTACGCCGGCAATGCCGGCGCCGACGACCGACACTTTGGCGCATCGGGGCGTCACGGCCGGTTCGTAGCCGATGCGGCGCAGGGCGGCCACCGCTTTTTCCGTCATGTCGCCGCTCACGGTGTACACAACACCGTACGGGGAAATGTTGATAAAGTCCACGCTGATCCCTTCATGGGCCATCGCTTGAAACACGTCAGACTGCAGCTCATAGTGGCCTTCTTTCGCCAGCACTTTGATTTGTGTGACGTCGGCGACGTACGTAATGCCGGTGACAAGCCGCTCTTTCACATCGCTTCCTTTTCGGCCGCGCACCGATGAAGTGACGAGCGTCCCGGGGGCATCGGAGTACGTCGAGCGAATGCGCAGCGGCACTTTCGCCTGCATGGCGATCTCCACCGCGCGCGGATGGATCACTTTCGCCCCTTGGTACGCCATGTTGCAAATTTCCGTATACGTAACGACGTCAAGCGGCCGGGCGCTCTCAACGATGCGCGGGTCGGCGGTCATGACGCCGTCGACATCGGTGAAAATATCAACCCACTCCGCGTTTAACGCCGCGCCGAGCGCTGCCGCCGACGTGTCGCTCCCGCCGCGGCCGAGCGTTGTTATGTCGCCGTTTTCCGCCATGCCTTGAAAGCCGGCGACAACGACGACGTCGTATTGCCGAAGCGCCTCAAGGAGGCGGTCGCAGCGCATTTCGAGAATTTTCGCGTTCGTATGATCGCTGTTCGTGCAAAATCCTGCCTGGGCGCCGGTGAACGCCGTCGCTTTGATGCCGTGTTCGTTCAACAAGTTGCTGAACACAACGCTTGAGATGATTTCTCCGCACGCCATAAGCATATCTTGCTCTCGTTTTGTGACATGGTGATGAACGCCGCCGATCAAACTAAGCAGCGTATCGGTCGCATATGGATCGCCGGAACGTCCCATAGCCGATACGACGGCCACGACTTTATAGCCATCTTCCAACGCCCGTTCAATATGGCGGCGCGCCAAGTTCCGCCCGCGCTCGTCGCGGACGGACGTGCCGCCGAACTTTTGAACAATGAGTTTCATGCTAACACCTCGATGCTTTTTCAAATGAGCCCGAGCTTCAACAAACTTTCTGCGATTTGCACCGAGTTCGAGGCTGCACCTTTTAGCAAGTTGTCAGCGACAATCCATAGATGGAAGCCGCGGCGGTTGTCCAAATCGCGGCGGATGCGGCCGACAAACACGTCGTACTTACCGACGCAATTGGCCGGCATCGGATACAACTGTTCGCTCGGATCATCTTGAAGCACGACGCCCGGCGCTTCGCGGAGCACCGCCTGCAAGTCAGAGGCGGTGACGCCGTCTTGTTCAATTTCGATGTACACCGATTCCGAATGGCCGCTCGCCACCGGAATGCGCACGCACGTCGCCGCCACTTTCAGCTCAGGCATATGCATGATTTTTTTTGTTTCATTGATCATTTTCATCTCTTCAAACGTGAATCCATTGTCTTGAAACTTATCGATTTGCGGAATGGCGTTGAACGCAATTGGGTAATGCTTCCGGTCCGATTTCACTGGCAAAATGTTCGCCTCAACCGGCTTGCCTTCGAGCACGGCTTTCGTCTGCTCGTTGAGCTCTTCAATGGCCTGCGCTCCCGCCCCGGAGACGGCCTGGTACGTCGAGACGATGACGCGCTCTAAGCCAAACGCTTTTCGAATCGGCTCCAACGCCACGACCATTTGAATCGTCGAGCAGTTCGGATTGGCGATAATGCCGTTATGCCACGTCAAATCGCTTTCGTTCACTTCCGGAACGACAAGCGGCACGTTTTCCTCCATCCGAAACGCGCTCGTATTGTCGATCACGATCGCCCCGCGCCGCACCGCTTCCGGCGCCAGCGCTTTCGATACGGCGCCGCCGGCGCTGAACAAGGCGATGTCGACCCCGTTAAAGCGCTCGGGCGATGCCGCCTGCACTTCGATCTCCTCGCTGCGAAAGCGCATTTTTTTGCCGGCTGACCGCTCCGATGACAACAAAGTCAATTTTCCAACCGGGAAGTTCCGGTCTTCAAGCGTCCGCACCATTTGCTGCCCAACTGCCCCCGTTGCTCCGACGACAGCGACATGATATTGTTTTTGAGCCATCAACCATTCTCCTTCCACATCGTCACTCTAAGAAGTGAATTCATAGTCTTTATTTTATCACATTCCGCTGTGGACGAGAGAACATTTTTATGCGGAACATTGATTTTTGATTCAGTTGTAGCGGAACCGCTCGATAATGACCGGCTGCAGCTGCTTCCCTTCAAGCGCGGCGAGAATCGTATCGCGCAAAAGCGGCATGTAGGCGACCATGGAGTTCGGCTTCGCCTGCGGGGCGTCTTGGCCGAACGGGATGAAATAAATGTTTTTTGCTGCCATAAGCCGCATTAGATTGACGCCGTTTAAGCCGAGCGCATCGTTCGTGGAGATGCCAAGCACGACCGGGCGGTGGTTGCGCATCGTCGCTTTCGCTGCCATCAGCACGGGGGAATCCGTCATGGCATTGGCCAGCTTGCTCATCGAGTTGCCGGTGAGCGGGGCGATCACCATGCAGTCGAGCGGGATTTTCGGTCCGAGAGGTTCTGCTTTGACGATCGTATCGATCACCTCGTTTCCGGTCAGTTGCTCCAGTTTTTTCACCCATTCTTCCCCTTCCCCGAAGCGGGTGTTCGTCGTTTTCACCGTATAGGTGACGATCGGCAGCACCTCCGCTCCTTCGTTGACAAGCTTCTCGATCTCCGGGAACACCGCATCATATGTGCAATGCGACCCGGTGAGGCCAAAGCCGATCCGTTTTCCTTTCAAGCTGTTTCCGCTCATGCATGATTCTCCTCCCGTTTTTGTAAATCTGCATATAACAGCTGCGCCAAGACGTTGGCGATGATTTGCCCAGCTGTCTTCGGCGCGACGATCCCCGGCAGCCCGGGCGCCAAAATGGCTTTCACTCCGCGTTTTTCGGCATAGCGGAAGTCAGTGCCGCCCGGTTTTGACGCCAAATCGATAATCAGCGTATGGGGCGGCATTTTGGCGATGACGCTCGCCGTCACGATGAGATGAGGCACGGTGTTGATGCAGACGTCAATGTCACGCACTTCTTTTTCCAAATCGTTTAAGTGAAACGGCACGAGCCCCATTTCTGTAATGCGGGCGAGATGCTCCGACCGGCGCGCCCCGACTTTCACTTTCGCCCCCAACGCGGCGAACGTCCGGGCGACGGTCATGCCAACGCGTCCAAGCCCCAAGACGGCAACGCATGAGCCGTGGATCGTAAAATCCGTATGCTGAATGACCATCATCACCGTGCCTTCCGCGGTCGGAATGGAGTTGTAAATGGCGACATCGTCGCGCTCAAACAACTGCACGTGCTTGCGCCCTGTTTTTTTCACCAATTCGTCCAAATACGCGTTGCTGATGCCGGAATAAATCGTGCATTGCCGCGCCGTTTTTTGCACCATCTCTTCTGTAAACGGAATCGGTTCGTGGGCAAACACGCTGTTGACGTTTCCGTCCAGCGTCGTGCCGTGAACCGGCAAAATGATCGCATCCAAATCGGCAAAATCGACTTCGCCAATCGGCAGCTTCATCGCCCCGGTGAAATGATGGGCGAGCTGGTCGAAGCCGACAAGCGACAACTTCGCGTCGAGTTCAACGAGTTTGCGGATGACTTCAAGCTGCCTAGCATCGCCGCCGATGATGGCGATATGCATTCCTGTCAGCATCATGTTGTACGCTCACCTTCTTTTCTGGCAAACTGCTCCGTTTCCTTTCTCATCTTATGTTGGAAGGAAAATATAGGTGAATATCCTTGCAGGAAAAAATGGGCGATATGCGCCCAAAGCTGACAAGAGGCAGTCATTTTTTCTGTTTTTGTTCCTTACATATAAAGTAAAGAAGCGAAAAAGGAGGAAACCAGCATGAGGCTGAGCGAATTAAGCGGAAAAGAAATTGTCGATGTAAGCCGAGCCGAGCGGCTCGGGGTGCTCGGGCAGACCGATTTGGAAATCAACGAGCAAACGGGGCAGATCGAGGCGCTGCTCATCCCAACGGGAAAATGGTTCGGGTTTCGCAAAGACGGACAGGAAATTCGCGTGCCGTGGAAATATATTCGCAAAATCGGCGCCGATATGGTGATGATCGACGTCCCCGAGGAAGGGTGAAAGAGGCGGAAACGAAAAAGCTAACAACCTAGCGAAAGGTCGTTAGCTTTTTTGAGCTCGGTCTATGAACGGAGCGGGCGCGGCAGCACGCCGTCCGGGCTGATTAAGGCGAGCGCGTAATCGTCCGTGAAAACCGTGCGCGCCAGTTCGTTTACTTTTTCCACCGTGACACTTTCAATCTCTTCAATGATCTCATCAAGCGAGCGGTGGCGGCCGAGAAGGAGTTCATTTTTGCCGTTGCGGCTCATCCGGCTGTTCGTGCTCTCGAGCCCAAGCATCAGGCTTCCTTTCATCTGCTCTTTGCTGTTATGCAACTCTTTTTCGGTCACTCCGTCCTCCTTCAGCTGGCGAATGGTCTGCTGGATCGTTTCGAACAGCACATCAAGCTGGCTGCTTCCTGTGCCGGCGTAAATGGCGAGCAGGCCGCTGTCTTGGTAGGCGGAATGGTATGAGAACACCGAATACGCCAATCCGCGCTGTTCGCGCACTTCCTGAAACAGCCGGCTGCTCATGCTGCCGCCTAAAATATTGTTCAAGATGAGGAGCGGGTACGCGTCCGGATGGCCGATCGGCAACCCGTTGAATCCGATGCATACGTGCGCCTGCTCAGTGTCCTTTTTGCGCGCGATCTTTTGCGGCACAAACGCCGGCGTCCCTGAAGAAGGCGGCTTGCTCTCTGCGGCGAACGAGCCGAAATAGCGCTCGACCTCATCAATAAACCGTTCGTCGACGTTGCCGGCGACCGAAATGACGACGCGATCCGGTGTATAGTAGTCCGCCATATATTGGCGCAGCGTGTCGCCAGTAAACGTGCGCAGCGTCTCTTCCGTGCCCAAAATCGGATAGCCGAGCGGATGACCCGCATAGCACGCTTTGCCGAGCAAATCGTGGACGATGTCATCCGGTGTATCTTCATACATTTTGATTTCCTCGAGCACGACGTTGCGCTCCTTTTGCAGCTCATCCTCCACAAATGTCGAGTGGAAAAACATATCGGCGAGCATTTCAAGCGCCAGCGGCGCGTGTTCATCCAACACTTTGGCGTAGTAACACGTATACTCCTTCGATGTAAAGGCGTTTACTTGCCCGCCGATGCTGTCGAATGCTTCCGCAATGTCCCGGGCCGTGCGCGTCGTTGTCCCCTTGAAAAACATATGCTCTAAAAAATGGGAAATGCCATTGGTTTGCTCCGTTTCATTGCGCGAGCCGGTCCCGATCCATATGCCGATGGCCACCGACCTTACAGTCGGAATTTGCTCGAGCACGATTCGCACACCGTTTTTGCACGTATATTTGTTAATCAACTCCATGTTCCTCCTGTTTGTTTGCCAGTCTTTTCTCATCGAATAAGGCCGTCAAGCTGCCTAGGGCGTAGCCTTTTTGCTTAATCGAGGTGATCAGCTCGTCAAGTGCAGCCGCCGTCGGCATCGTTGGGTGCATCAAAATGATGGCGCCAGGATGAACTTTCGATGTCACCCGTTTCACTATAACAGATGGCGACGGTTTTTGCCAATCAATTGTATCGACGCTCCATAGAATCGTTTTCATGCCGAGTTCCGCGGCGACCTCGACGACCTCGTCGCGGTAGCTGCCGCTTGGCGGGGCAAACCATTTGCATTTAACCGATGTCGCCGCCTTAATCACTTCGTTTGTTTTCTCGAGCTCGCGGCGGATGTTGTCGACAGCGAGCGTTTTCATATCGGGATGGCTGTAGGAATGGTTGCCGATTTCATGGCCGGCGTCTGCTATCATTTTTGCCATCTCCGGGTGTTTTTTTACCCATCGTCCTTCCAAGAAGAACGTCGCCTTGACATTGTATTTTTTCATCGTCTCAAGCATGTCGGGGAGGTATTCTTCCCCCCAAGCGACATTGACCGCAAACGCCACCATCGGCTTGTCAGGATGGCCGCGGTAAATCGGCGCCGGCGGCAAATCGTCCAAATGGACGCGCGGGGGCACTTGACGGAACACGAGTTTTCGCTCATCAAACATCCCCGTTTTCTTCATGTTTTGATAGGAGGCGTCAATGTCAACGGCGAGCCCGTTGTAGCCGGGCGTCGCCTTCCATACTTTATCGATGACCGCATCTTGGGCGGGAATTTCATATTGCTTCGCTTGTTTGACGATCGTGTCGTACAGCTTGTCGCGCTCTTTCATCGCGGTTGTTTCCATCGGGCGCCAGCTCGCGATGTAATCGCCAACCGGAGGCCAATGAACCGCCGCCCAGGCGGCAAGAAACATGACCGCTAGCGCCATATAGCGGGCAATTCCGTTGTTCACCCTTGTCCCCCTCCTTTTTTACTACTACAACATATGTCTTAGGGGGACAGGATAGAACATAACAAAAGAGCCTTAAGAAACAAATTCCTAAGGCTTCATGCGATGGCGCTCCGGCCGTCTTCCTCGTTTTTCCCTAGATTCCCGCGGCAGTTCCCCTCCAATGTTGCGGGCATCGCGCAACACCGCTTTGCGCGACAGGTTGACGCGCCCTTGCTTATCGATTTCCGTTACTTTCACTAAAATTTCATCGCCAATCGAAACGACGTCTTCGACTTTGCCGACCCGCCCTTCAGCGAGCTCGGAAATATGGACAAGCCCGTCTTTGCCGTTGAACAACTCAACGAAGGCGCCGAATTTTTCAATCCGTTTCACTTTGCCTAAGTACACTTGGCCGACTTCGACTTCGCGGACGATGTCTTCGATGATTTGCTTCGCTTTTTGGTTGGCCGCTTCATCCACAGACGAGATGAAAATCGTGCCGTCTTGTTCGATGTCGATTTTGACGCCGGTTTCGTCGATGATTTTGTTGATCTGCTTGCCGCTTGGTCCGATAACCTCCCGGATTTTGTCCGGGTTGATGTGCATGATCAAAATTTTCGGTGCATATTTGGACAGCTCTTTGCGCGGTTCGCTGAGCGTTTGCATCATATGATCCAAAATCTCGAGCCGCCCTTTGCGCGCTTGCATGAGCGCCTCTTCCAAAATCTCGCGCGTCAATCCTTTGATTTTAATGTCCATTTGCAATGCCGTCACGCCTTTTCTCGTGCCGGCGACTTTAAAGTCCATATCGCCAAGATGGTCTTCGATGCCTTGAATGTCCGTCAAAATCGTGTAATGGTCGTCGTTTTTCACAAGCCCCATGGCAATGCCGGCGACCGGTGCTTTAATCGGCACCCCAGCATCCATCATCGCCAGCGTGCTGGCGCAAATGCTGGCCTGCGATGTCGAGCCGTTCGACTCAAGCACTTCTGAAACGAGGCGGATCGTATACGGGAATTCGCGCTCCGACGGCACGACCGGCTCGAGCGCCCGTTCGCCAAGCGCCCCGTGTCCGATTTCACGACGCCCCGGCCCGCGCATCGGCCCGGTTTCCCCGACGGAAAACGGCGGGAAGTTGTAATGGTGCATAAACCGCTTCGATTCTTCAAGGTCAAGCCCGTCCAAAATTTGCACGTCGCCAAGCGCCCCAAGCGTACAAACGCTCAACACTTGCGTCTGCCCGCGCGTAAACAAACCGGAGCCGTGCGTGCGCGGCAGGACGCCGACCGCCGATGAAAGCGGACGGATTTCATCGACTTTGCGCCCGTCCGGACGGATTTTCTCGACCGTGATCAAACGGCGCACTTCCTCTTTTACGAGTTTATGCAAAATTTCCTGTACTTGCTTGAGCTTCTCCTCATCCGCTTCTTCCGCCTCATATTTGGCGATGACGCCAGCTTTCACATCTTCAATGGCAGCATCGCGCGCCAGTTTCTCCGGCACTTGCACCGCTCGCTTAATGTCCGCTTCGGCAAGCTGGCGGATTTCCGCCTCCAGCGCTGGATCCGGCTCGTAAAGGACGACTTCCATTTTTTCTTTGCCGACTTGGGCGGCGATTTCCTCTTGGAAGGCGATGAGCCGCTTCACTTCCTCATGGCCGAACATGATCGCTTCAAGAATCACTTCTTCCGGCACCTCATCTGCCCCGGCTTCCACCATGTTGATCGCATCTTTTGTGCCGGCGACGACAAGATGCAGATCGCTTTTTTCCATTTGCTCGACCGTCGGATTGATGACAAACTGGCCGTCGACGCGGCCGACGATGACACCGGCGATCGGCCCTTCAAACGGAATGTCGGAAATCGTCAGCGCCACCGACGAACCGATTAAGGCCGCTACTTCCGGCGCGCAGTCTTGATCAACGCTCATGACCATCGATACGACTTGCACTTCGTTGCGGAATCCTTCGGCAAACAGCGGGCGAATCGGTCGGTCGATGAGACGGCTCACCAAAATGGCTTTCTCGCTCGGGCGACCTTCGCGCTTAATAAACCCGCCAGGAATTTTTCCAACCGCATACAACCGTTCCTCGTAGTTGACGGTGAGCGGGAAAAAGTCAACGTTTTTCGCCTCTCGCGACGCGGTGGCTGTGCTCAACACGACCGTATCGCCGTAGCGGACGAGCACCGCGCCATTCGCCTGTTTCGCCAGCTCGCCGGTTTCGACGATGAGCGGCCGCCCGGCCACATCGATGGAAAACACGCGTTTCTCTTGTTCCATACAGACGAGTACTCCTCTCTATGTACAGATGAAATTATAGATCCGCTGATGATTAGTATAGACGAATTGGCACCATTGTTATCATCGCCGTGTCAATCACGCCTATAAACTAGCAAAAAAGCGGGAATGCTCCCGCTTTTTTATCGACGTAATCCAAGTTTCTCAATCAATTCACGGTAGCGCGCCACATCTTTCTTGCGCAAGTAGGCCAATAAGTTGCGGCGCTTCCCGACCATTTTCAGCAAGCCGCGCCGTGAATGATGGTCTTTTTTATGAATGCGCAAATGCTCGTTCAAGTTGTTGATTTGCTCCGTCAGGATCGCAACTTGCACTTCCGGAGAACCGGTGTCGTTCTCATGGATTTTAAATTGCTCGATGATTTCGCGTTTGCGCTCCTGCGTCAATGCCATCCTTGTTCACCTCCCTAGTCCTAGATCCCCGATTGCCGAGCGGGCGTCGGTGACTCGCCTAGCCAAGCAATGGTTCGCATACATTGATTAGAATACCTCTTTTTCCGGCAAAATGCAAGTCTTTTCGCTGAAACAGCGGAAATACTGCTCCGCCTCTTTCTTGTCGCGGGCGATTTGCGCCGTCAGTTCGTCGACACTGGCGAACTTCTGCTCGCTCCGCAGACGGCGGTGCCACTCAATGGTCATCGTTTGTCCATAAATATCGCCGGAAAACTCGAATAAGTGCACCTCAATATTCGGCAATCCTTCGCGCGTTTTATGGAACGTCGGTTTGTAGCCGACGTTCGCCACCCCTTCATATACTTGCCCGCCGATCACCGCCTTGACTGCATAGACGCCGACTGCCGGCAAGACATAATCGCTGTTTAAAGCGATGTTCGCCGTTGGAAAGCCGATCATCCGCCCGCGCCGTTCCCCGGCAACGACCGTTCCTTCAAGCTCATAAAAGCGGCCGAGCAGGCGGGGAAGCTGTTCGACCGCCCCGTCTTCGAGCAGTTTCCGCACCCGGGACGAGCTCACTTTTTCCCCGTCGACCGCGAGCTTCGGAATGACCGTCTGTCCAAAGCGGCCGCGCGCATGAATCGGCATCGTCTCCATCGTTCCTTTTCCGAACCGCCCATAAGTGAAATCGAAGCCGGCGACGACATGTTTCACGTGCAACCCGTCCAAATATTGGTCAACGAACGCTTCTGGCGACAGCGCAGCAAACGTCGGCGTAAATTCAACGATGTACAGCCGGTTGACGCCAAGTGATGCAATCAGCTGCTCCTTTTTGCCAAGCGGCGTGATCGAGCGCAGCTCGGACTGTTTGCCAAGCACAACGGACGGATGAGGATGAAACGTCATCACCGCGCTTTCGTACCCACGCTCGTTGGCGATCTCGACCGCGGTGCGGATCACTTTTTGATGGCCGAGGTGGATGCCGTCGAAATAGCCCAGCGCCATCACCGTCGGAGGGAGCGCCTGGCGTTCGAGACGATGCGGATGCGAAAGAAACAGCGTTTCCATGTCCATGACCTACCTTCTTTATTTCCGCGCTGCACCCGCGGCGTTAACGAAACACTTTGAGCGGTTTCATCAAGCCGGGGCGCGCCGGATGCTTCACGTACAGGGCCAGCGCTTCCCGCTCGGGCGAAACAAGCACGACCGGCCCGTCAAGCTTCTCTAAAAAAGCGGGAAGCCGGAGCAGCGCCCCGTTTTTTACCTTCTCTGCTACTTTATCATTGATTTCATATTTCGGCAAATGAAAAAGCGCCCGCTCGATCGGGATGAGCAAGGCATCAGCCGTCCCGTCGGCCGCCCGGCGCTCAACGTCTTCAAACGTTACGCAATCTTCAAGCCGAAACGGCCCGGACGCCGTACGGATGAGGTCGGACATATGCGCCGGATAGCCGAGCCGCTCGCCGATCATCACCGCCAGCGTACGCACGTACGTGCCTTTGCTGCACGTGACGCGAAAGCGAAATGACACCGTTTCCCCAAAGAATTGTTCACGTTCATCAAGCAGTTCGAGCTCATAAATGGTCACGCGCCGCGTCGGACGTTCGACTTCGATGCCGGCGCGCGCGTATTCATACAGTTTTTTGCCGCCCACTTTCACCGCGGAGTACATCGGCGGCGTTTGCTCAATTTCTCCGGTCAAGCTGTCAAACACCGCTTCGATTTCCGCGCGCGCAATCGGCCGGTCAACCGGACGGGCGGCGATGATGTCGCCGTCCGCATCTTCGGTTGTCGTCGCGGCGCCAAGCGTCACTTTTCCTTCATACGCTTTCGTCGTCCCGGTCAAAAACTCGGCGATGCGCGTCGCCTTGCCAAGGCAAATGGGCAGCACACCGGACACGTTTGGGTCAAGCGTGCCGGTGTGTCCCGCTTTTTTTACGCCAAGCAGACGGCGCACTTTGGCCACGCAGTCGTGAGACGTCATCCCTTTCGGTTTATTCAGCAGCAATACCCCGTCCATCGACGCACCCTTTCCGTTTCCATGATCATGAATGGAAATGGATAGACGGTTCGTCTATCCATTGTTTGGCTCCCCATCCGCCTCTTTCGCCGGGTGGTCATCGCTTGAAATTTGCCGGATCAGCTGTTCGATGCGGCTGCCGTATTCAATCGTTTCATCGATTTCAAAGAAAATTTCCGGCGTCTTGCGAAGGCGGATGCGCTGCCCGATTTCCGAACGGATAAACCCTTTCGCTTTCTCGAGCGCCTTCAATGTATTTTCCCGCTGCTTGTCATCGCCGAGGACGCTGATGTACACTTTCGCCTGCTGCAAATCACCGGTGACCCGCACATCGGTCACCGTGACAAAGCCGATGCGCGGGTCTTTCAGCCTGCGGCTGATGATGTCGCTCAACTCTTTTTTCATTTGCTCGCCAACGCGAGTTGCCCGTATATTCATCACCCATCACCTCGGTTACAACCACTCGAATGATGTGGCCGCCCGCTCCAGCTCAGGGAACGAGTCGATCAAAGCAAGCGCCCGCTCGAGCTCCCGTTCGGTCGCCCGGCGGCTGGACGTAATGGCAACAAGGCCGATGGTCGCTCGTTGCCATGCATCTTGATGATCGATTTCGGCCACAGAGACGTTATATTTTTGCCGGATTCTTGTCATGACCCGCTGCAGGACGGCCCGTTTATCCTTGAGCGAGCGGGCGTTGTAGATGATGCATTCGCACGCGGCGAAGCCGATCATGCCCGGGCCACTTCCTGCATGATGTATGCTTCGATGACATCTCCTTCTTTGATATCATTGAAGTTTTTGATCGTCAGCCCGCATTCATACCCTTGCGCCACTTCGCGCACATCGTCTTTATACCGCTTGAGCGAATCGATTTCCCCTTCGTAGACGACGATGCCTTGGCGAATGAGGCGCACCTTGCTGTCGCGGGTAATTTTGCCGTCCGTGACATAGCAACCGGCGATCGTGCCGACTTTCGATACTTTGAACGTTTGCCGCACTTCCGCCTGACCGATCACTTTCTCTTCGTACTCCGGATCGAGCATCCCTTTCATCGCCGCTTCAATTTCCTCGATGACATTGTAAATGATGCGATGGAGGCGGATGTCGACTTTTTCCGATTCAGCGGCGCGCTTTGCGTTTGCATCCGGACGGACGTTAAATCCAATGACGATGGCGTTCGATGCCGTCGCCAGCGAAATATCCGATTCGGTGATGGCGCCGACAGCCGCGTGGATGATTTTCACCCGCACGCCTTCCACATCGATTTTTTGCAAGGCGGCGACAAGCGCCTCAACCGATCCTTGAACATCGGCTTTGACGATCAAATTCAGCTCTTTCATTTCGCCTTGCTTAATTTGTTCAAACAAATCATCCAAGCTGACGCGCGTTTTGACGCTTCGCTGCTCCTGCAGCTGCCGCTGCGCCCGCGCCTCCGCGATTTGCCGCGCCTTTTTCTCATCCTCAAACACCATGAAGCGGTCGCCGGCTTGCGGCACTTCATGCAGCCCAGTAATTTCGACTGGCATCGACGGAGTCGCCTCTTTGACGCGCCGGCCGCTGTCGTTCACCATCGCGCGCACGCGCCCGTATGTTGTGCCGACGACGATCGGATCGCCGACACGCAACGTTCCCGCTTGAATCAAAAGCGTTGCCACCGGGCCACGCCCTTTATCAAGCTTCGCTTCGATCACCGTACCGACCGCACGCCGGTTCGGGTTGGCTTTTAATTCTTCCATCTCACTGACAAGCAAAATCATTTCCAAAAGATGATCAAGGCCCTCTTTCGTTTTCGCCGACAACTTGCAGAAAATCGTATCGCCGCCCCATTCTTCCGGAACGAGGTTGTATTCCATCAATTCTTGCATGACGCGGTCCGGGTTCGCTTCCGGCTTATCGATTTTGTTGATGGCGACAATAATCGGCACGTTTGCCGCCTTGGCGTGGTTGATCGCTTCCACCGTCTGCGGCATCACCCCGTCATCCGCGGCAACGACAAGAATGACGATATCGGTCACTTGCGCGCCGCGCGCCCGCATCGTTGTAAACGCTTCATGCCCCGGCGTATCGAGGAACGTAATTTTTTTGTCATTGACCGTCACTTGATACGCACCGATGTGTTGCGTAATACCGCCGGCTTCTTGCTCCGTCACTTTGGAATGGCGGATCGCATCAAGCAACGTCGTTTTCCCGTGGTCGACGTGCCCCATGATCGTCACGACCGGCGGCCGTTCAACCAAATCTTCCGGCGCATCGACAATTTCGATCGCTTCAAAGTTCGTCTCATCGATCGTCACTTTTTCTTCGACTTCAACGCCGTAATCCGAGCAGATGAGCTCGATGGCGTCTTTGTCTAAATCTTGGTTGATTGTCGCCATCACGCCGAGCATAAACAGCTTCTTAATAATTTCCGACGGTTCGCGGCCAAGCTTTTTCGCCAGTTCGGCCACGGTAAGCGAGCCTTCAAACGTAATTTTTTTCGGCAGCTCTTTTTCTTTTTTCGCCGGCTGCGGCGCTTGTTTTGCGGCTGGTGCTGCCTGCTTTTTCCCTTTCGCCGGCCCTTTTCCTTTCTTTTTCGCCGTTTGGAGCAGTTTCTTTTCTTGCTGTTGCGCCTCGGTTTTTTTCGTTTCCTTCCCTTTTGGCGCTCCCTTTTTCTTCGCCGGTTTCATTTTCGCCGCTTCTTTGCTGTCGTCAAAAATTTCCTCATCAGCAAAATCGGCCGCTTTCGCCGGCGTCGGCCGTTTCGGCTTCTCCGTTTTCTTTTCCGCTTTTTTCTCTTCTTTTTTCCCGGTGTTCGGGCGATATTGATGGTCGAGTTTTTCGACGACATCAGCCTCCAGCATCGCCATATGGTTGTTCACTTCAATGTTCATTTCTTTCAATTTATGAATGACGTCCTTGCTTGGAACGTTCTGTTTTTTCGCGTATTCATACACACGCATTTTCGACATACATTCACCCCCATTAAGATCGGTCGAGCATCGTTTGCAATTGGCGCGCAAACCCTTCGTCGATGACAGCGACAACGACGCGGGCGTCCTTGCCGATCGCGCCGCCAAGCACATACCGGTCCGGCACTTTGCAAAGCGGGACGCCATAAAACGTGCATTTGTCCGTCACTTTTTTTTCGGTGTTGACCGATGCGTCTTGCGAAAGCAAGACGAGCCGCGCCCGGCCCCGCTGCACTTCTTTGACGACAAGCTCCTCGCCGGAGACGACTTTGCCCGCCCGCTGCGCCAATCCAAGCAGCGATGCCCAACGGTTATGCTTCATGTCCGGCCTGTTTCTCCTTTTCCGCCAAGGCAAGCAATTCGTCATAAATCGCATCATCGATGTCTGCTTTTAAATGGCGGGCCAAAATGTTTTTCTTTTTCGCCTGCAAAATGCATTCCGGATCAAGGGTAATATACGCGCCGCGCCCCGCCTTTTTGCCGGTTGGGTCGATCGACACTTCCCCCTCTTTCGAGCGGACGATGCGCACCATCTCCCGTTTCGGCTTCATCTCTCCAGTGACGACGCATTTGCGCAACGGAATTTTCTTTTGCGCTGCCATTTTTCATTCCCCCTCACTCGATTTCCGCCGATTGATCAAACGATGGGCCGTTTTCTTCGCTATTTTCATTATCGGCCGCCGCATCGCTGAAATCAAGCGAAGTGGATGGCGCATGCGGATCAATGCCCATCTCCCGCGCTTCCGATTCGCTTTTAATATCAATTTTCCAGCCGGTCAATTTCGCCGCCAGCCGTGCGTTTTGCCCGCGTTTGCCGATGGCGAGCGACAGCTGATAGTCCGGAACGATGACCGTCGTCGCCTTTTGCTCCTCGTTGACAATGACGCGCAACACTTTCGCCGGGCTTAACGCGTTGGCGACAAACTCCACCGGATCGGCCGACCAGCGGACGATATCGATTTTTTCTCCGTTCAGCTCATCAACAATGGCCTGCACGCGTTGCCCTCTCGGTCCGACGCATGCGCCGACCGGATCGACTTCCGGGTTGTCGGAGTGGACGGAAATTTTCGAACGGTCGCCGGCTTCGCGGGCGATCGATTTAATCTCGACCGTTCCGTCGTAAATTTCCGGCACTTCGAGCTCAAACAGCCGTTTCAACAGTCCCGGGTGGGTGCGGGAGACGAAAATTTGCGGCCCTTTTGTCGTTTTTTCCACTTTCGTAATGTATACTTTCAACCGGTCGTGCGGCTTATATGTTTCATTCGGCATTTGTTCGTTTGCCGGCAGGAGCGCCTCCGCCTTGCCGAGGCTGACGTAGACAAAGCGCGGGTCGACGCGCTGAACGATGCCGGTCATAATGTCCTCTTCACGGTCGACAAATTCGGCGTAGATGATGCTCCGCTCTGCCTCGCGCACGCGCTGGGTGACGACTTGCTTCGCCGTCTGTGCGGCGATGCGCCCGAAATCGCGCGGCGTCACTTCGAGCTCCACGACGTCGCCGATTTGATAATTCGGATTGATCCGCTGCGCGTCCTCAAGCGAAATTTCAAGGCGCGGATCGGCCACCTCTTCGACGACATCTTTGCGCGTGAACACGCGGATCGTGCCGGTGTCCATATTGAGATCGACGCGCACGTTTTGCGCCTGGCCGAAATTGCGTTTATACGCCGAAACGATCGCCGCTTCGATCGCTTCCATCACGACTTCTTTGCTGATGCCTTTTTCCCGCATCAGATCGGCTAACGCCTCAAGCAATTGCGTGTTCATGCAACAAAAATCCCCCTTTTGCGATTAGAAGAAAATGACGGCTAATCGGGCGCTTGCCACTTTTTCATACGGAATGGCGACCGTTTTTTGCCGTCCGCGGTCTTTGACCAACAGCGTCACGGTCGTTCCGTCAAAAGCGGTTAGTTCGCCTTCAAACTGCCTTTCTCCTTCAATGGGCTCATACGTTTTGATATATACATTTTTCCCAATGGCCTTGGCAAAATCTTTTGCCTTTTTCAGCGGCCGCTCCGCTCCGGGCGATGATACTTCCAAAAAATAGTTATACGGAATCGGATCAACTTCATCCAGCTTTTCGCTCAATTTTTCGCTGACAGCACCGCATTGTTCAATATCGACGCCATCGTCAGAGTCAATGAAGACGCGCAAAAACCAATTTTTCCCTTCCTTCACATATTCAATATCGACGAGTTCAAGCCCCATTTCGTCTAAGATCGGTGTGACGAGTTGTTCGACCGTTTCTGTCACCTTTTTGCTCATTGTGTTCCTCCTTACCGAGCAAACGTGCATGCGTGGCATAATGAGAAAATCCCCTGCACAAGGCGGGGAATGAACGAGAGACGGGTGCCCATTCAAGACGAAAGAGTGGGTTTCCCCACTCTCTGCTTGCCATTATCTTTGCCAATTCCACTAAAACTATAACACATTGGGAAATATATTGCAACGGGAAACTGCCGCTCGGGCGAAAGAGCGCTGTCCGCTTCCTTCAGCGGCGGCGTTTCCACTAAAACAGCGACAGCTGGTTATGGTCTGGAAGCGAGTCAAGGCAGCCGCGGCTTTCTAGATACTCGAGCAGCGTTTTCGACAATTTGCCGCGCTGTTGCAAATCCTCCTTCGACAAAAACTCGCCTTCCTCGCGGGCGCGCACGATCGCCTGCGCCACGTTCGTCCCAAGCCCCGGAATGGCGTTGAACGGCGGAATGAGAGAATTGCCGTCAATGACGAATTCCGTCGCCTGCGAGCGGTACAAATCGATATTTTTAAAGGAAAAGCCGCGCTCGCACATCTCTAAGGCCACCTCAAGAACCGTGAGCAAGCTTTTTTCTTTCGCCGTCGCCTGAATGCCTTTGGCGTTGATTTCCTCAATCCGCTTGCGAATGGCGGCTGATCCTTTGATCATGGCGTCAAGGTCAAAGTCCTCCGCCCGCACCGTAAAGTACGACGCGTAATACAAAAGCGGATGGTGCACCTTAAAGTAGGCGATGCGCACCGCCATTAACACGTAGGCGGCGGCGTGCGCTTTCGGGAACATGTACTTGATTTTTTTGCATGAATCGATGTACCACTCCGGCACGTCATGTTTGCGCATTTCTGCTTCAAACTCCGGCGTTAAGCCTTTTCCTTTGCGCACGGATTCCATGATTTTAAAAGCGAGCGACGGCTCGAGCCCGCGGTAAATCAAATAGACCATAATGTCGTCGCGGCAGCCGATGACTTCCGATAACGTACACGTGCCGTTTTGAATGAGCTCTTGCGCGTTGCCGAGCCACACATCGGTGCCGTGCGACAAGCCGGAAATTTGCACGAGTTCGGAAAACGTTTTTGGCCTTGTCTCTTCCAACATTTGCCGAACGAAGCGCGTGCCAAACTCCGGAATGCCGATCGTGCCGACATTGCACATGATTTGCTCCGGCGTAACGCCAAGCGGCTCGGTGCTGCTGAAAATGCCCATCACATCCGGGTCGTCGGTCGGGATCGTTTTCGGATCGATGCCGCTTAAATCTTGCAACATGCGAATGACCGTCGGATCGTCGTGCCCGAGAATATCGAGCTTCAACAAATTGTCGTGGATCGAATGGAAGTCGAAATGGGTCGTCCGCCATTCAGAGGACGTGTCATCGGCCGGATATTGAATCGGCGTAAAATCGTAAATTTCCATATAATCCGGGACGACGATGATGCCGCCCGGATGCTGCCCGGTCGTCCGCTTCACCCCGGTGCAGCCAGCCGCGAGCCGGTCGATTTCCGCGCCGCGCAGCTCTAAGTTATGGTCGCTCGCATACGCTTTGACAAATCCGTACGCCGTTTTGTCAGCGACCGTGCCAATCGTCCCGGCGCGGTAGACGTTGTCTTCGCCAAACAGCACTTTCGTATAGTTGTGGGCGCGCGGCTGGTATTCGCCGGAAAAGTTCAAGTCGATATCCGGCACTTTGTCGCCTTTAAAACCGAGAAACGTCTCAAACGGGATGTCGTGCCCGTCTTTCTTGTATTTCGTCCCACATCGCGGGCAGTTTTTATCCGGCAAATCAAACCCTGAGCCGACTGAACCGTCGTTAAAGAACTCCGAATGCTTGCAGTTCGGGCAAACGTAATGCGGCGGCAGCGGATTGACCTCGGTGATTTCCGTCATCGTCGCGACAAACGACGAGCCGACCGATCCGCGCGACCCGACAAGGTAGCCGTCATCGAGCGATTTTTTCACAAGCTTGTGCGAGATCAAATAAATGACCGCAAAGCCATGGCCGATGATGCTTTTTAGCTCCTTCTCAAGCCGCTCTTCAACAAGTTTCGGCAACGGGTCGCCGTAAATTTCCTTCGCCCGCCGGTAGCTCATTTCCCTGATTTCCTCGTCCGCCCCTTCAATGCGCGGCGTATACAGCTCATCTTTGATCGGCTTGACATCGCCGATTAACGAAGCGATTTTTTGCGTGTTGTCAACGACGATTTCCTTCGCTTTTTCCGGCCCTAAAAACGAGAAGCAGTCAAGCATTTCATTCGTCGTACGGAAATATACATCCGGCAGTTCATGGCGGTTGAGCGGATTCGCCCCGCCTTGCGAATGGATTAAGATTTTCCGGTAAATTTTATCTTCTGGGTTCAAGTAATGGACGTTGCCAGTGGCGACAACCGGGATGTCAAGCTTCTCACCAAGGGCGACGATGCTGCGGATGATGTTTTTGATCATCTCTTCGTCTTTCACATAATCCATCTCGATGAGCGGCTTGTACACGTCCGGCGGATGCACTTCAAGAAAATCGTAAAAACGGGCGATGTCTTCGACTTCTTCCGGCGCCTTTTGGATCAAGTTGTCAAACAGCTCTCCTTTGTCGCAGCCCGAGCCGACAAGCAGGCCGTCGCGGTGCTTGACGAGCACGGAGCGCGGGATGCGCGGCACACGGTGAAAATATTGAATGTGCGACAATGACACAAGCTTGAACAAATTTTTCAATCCAGTCTCGTTTTGCGCCAACAGCGTCACATGGAACGGGCGCGCAAGCCGATAGGACGCTTCGCTGTGCGTGCGGCTGTTTAATTCGTCATGAAACAGTATGCCGCGCTCTTCCGCTTCCTTCAACAGCCGCATAAGCAAATGCCCGGTCGCCTCCGCGTCGTAGATGGCGCGGTGATGCTGCGTCAATTCAATGTCAAATTTTTTGCACAATGTATTGAGCCGATGGTTTTTCAAATCCGGGTATAAAAAACGGGCCAGCTCGAGCGTATCGATGACTGGATTCGCGATTTTGCCGCGCCCCATGCGAGCGAGGCCCGCGTTTAAAAAACCGATGTCAAAGCTGGCGTTGTGGGCAACAAGCGTCGCATCGCCGGCCCAGTCAACAAAACGGGCTAGCACCTCGTCCGGCTTCGGGGCGTCTTTCACCATCTCATCGGTGATCCCAGTCAGCTCCATCGTTGTCACCGACAACGGATGTCCAGGGTTGGCAAACAACATGAACCGGTCGATGATCTCGCCGTCTTTCACTTTCACCGCCGCCAGCTCAATGATCGTATTGTACACAGCCGACAGGCCCGTCGTTTCGACGTCGAACACGACGTACGTCTCGTCAGCAAGCCGGCGGTGCGTTTCATTGTAGGCGATCGGCACGCCATCGTCGACGATGTTCGCTTCAAGGCCGTAAATGACCTTCATGCCGTGTTTTTTCGCCGCGCTGTAGGCCTCCGGAAACGACTGAACAACGGCATGGTCGGTGACGGCGATCGCCGGATGCCCCCATTTTTTCGCTTGCTCAATGAGTTTTGTCACCGAGGTGACCGCGTCCATTTGGCTCATCGGGGTATGCAAATGGAGCTCGACCCTCTTTTCCCCTTCCGGCGCCGTATCTTGCCGTTCGTTTGCGGCGATTTCGTTCAAATCGTTGGCGATGATGACCAAATCACGGACGAACGTATCGTTTTGCACGCTGCCGCGCACTTTCACCCACATGCCTTTTTTGACGCCGCTCATGAGCTCGGCGTCCTCTTTGTCGCGCGAGAACATTTTGACTAAAATCGAGTTCGTGTAATCTGTGATTTTCATGGTCAACAGCGTGCGGCCGCTTTTTAATTCGCTCACTTCGGCGTCAAATACATAGCCTTGCACAACGACGCGCCGCTCTTCTTCGACGATCGTTTCAAGCCGCCGCACCGGCTCCTCGTCGCGGATCGGATAGCCGATGACAAGCGGACCGGACGGCGGCGCAGACGCGGCCTTTTCTTCTTCCCTCGCTAAATCGGTCAGTACAGCAAGCGCTCGCTCTTCGTCCTCTTGCTGTTTTTGCGCCAAAAACTGTTCCATTTCTTGCTTGGACGGTTCGACGCTGACGTCAAGCTGAAGGGGGGGAAACCCAAACGAAGCGTACACATCAGCGATTTTTTTGGCGAACCGCCGTTTGATCGCCAGCGCTTCCGCTTCATGGCGGGCAACGACAAGCAGCTTGTTTCCTTTCAGCTCAGGCGTCTGCCGGCTGAGCCAATCGACAAGCGGCGACATGCCTTCTTGCAGCTCGGCAAGGCAAAGCGGCCAATACGCCTGCACATCCGCCTCAGTTACGCGCGGCGCTTCGACCTCCATCGTATGGCGGACGGCGGCGATATGGCGGAACGCCGTCTGCAGCCGATCGGCAAACGTTTTGTATACATGAACCGGCAGCACGTTGTCGAACTGAAAATAAAAATGCCAGCTTTTCTCCTCTTTATCGATCACGACTTTGCGAATGGCTGCCTCACGAAAATGCGGCATCCATTCGTCCGACGTCATCTTCAGCTGCTCAAGCAGGATGAGAAACCGCTCTTTTTGCTCTTTTGTCACCATGACGTCCGTTTGTTCCCCTCTCAACATCATTCTCTTTCTATATCATACCATAACAAAAGCGCCGGCGAAAAAGACAGAATTCTTTTTCGCCAGCGCCGGCACTCATGATTGAAGGAGACGGCGCGCAGTGTCGACAAGCTCGCTGACCGGCACATCGAACGTCTCGCCTGTTTTCCGCACTTTTACTTCCACAACGCCTTCGCCCGCTCGCTTGCCGACGGTGACGCGGAGCGGAATGCCGATCAAATCGCTGTCGGCAAACTTCACTCCGGCCCGTTCGGGGCGGTCGTCATACAACACTTCAAACCCAGCCTGTCCGAGCTTTTCATACCACTCTTCCGCCAACGCGTGCTGTTCATCGCTTTTTGCGTTCGCTGTAAGCAAATGGATGTGAAACGGTGCGACCGAAGCCGGCCACACAAGCCCGTGTTCGTCAGCAAACTGTTCGGCGATTGCGGCCACCAATCTTGATACGCCGATGCCGTAGCAACCCATGATCATCGTCTGCGTTTGGCCGTTTTCATCCAAATAGACGGCGTTCATCGCTTCGCTGTATTTTGTCCCCAGCTTAAACACATGCCCGACTTCAATGCCGCGGGCAAAGCGGATCGTCCCTTTGCCATCTGGAGACGGGTCGCCTTCTTTTACGAAGCGCAAATCGGCGTATTGACTGACGGCAAAATCGCGGCCCGGGTTGACTCCGATGTAATGGTATCCTTCCTCGTTCGCGCCGCAAACGCCGTTGACGATGGCGGCGACAGCATGGTCCGCGATCACCGTGACGTCTTCGTTGACGCCGATCGGGCCGAGCGAACCGATTGGAGCGTTCATCACCCGCTCCGTTTCTTCCGGCGTCGCCAATTCGACGACCGTCGCGTCGAGCACGTTTTTCACCTTCACCTCGTTCGCTTCATGATCGCCGCGGACGAGAACGAGCACATAGCGGCCGTCCACATTGAACAAAAGCGATTTGATGCAGCGCTCCGGCGAGACTTGCAAATACGACGTGACTTCGTCAATCGTTTTTTGCCCCGGCGTCGCCACTTTTTTCAATTCGGCTGGCGGCTCATCGCTTTTTTCGTACGTCGCCACGACCGGCGCCATCTCGATGTTGGCGGCATAGTCAGACGCATCGGAGTAGGCGATCGTATCTTCGCCGATGTCAGATAACACCATAAACTCATGCGTATCTTTGCCGCCAATCGCCCCCGAGTCGGCGATGACGGCGCGGAAGTTCAATCCGCAGCGGCGGAAAATGTTCGCATACGCCTCATACATGTTGTTGTACGTTTCATCCAAGCTTTCTTTCGACGTATGGAACGAGTAGGCGTCTTTCATGATGAACTCGCGGCCGCGCAACAGCCCAAAACGCGGACGCTTTTCATCGCGGAATTTCGTTTGGATTTGATACAAGACAAGCGGCAGCCGCTTGTACGTTTTCACCTCGTCGCGAACGATCGCCGTGATCATTTCCTCATGCGTCGGCCCGAGGGCGAAATCGCGCTCGTGCCGGTCTTTTAAGCGCATCAGCTCCGGCCCGTACGAGTACCAGCGGCCGGACTGCTGCCAAAGCTCAGCTGGCTGCAAGGCCGGCATGAAGAGCTCCATCGCTCCAATCCGGTTCATTTCCTCGCGAATGATGGCTTCCACTTTTTGCAAAACACGCTGCCCAAGCGGCAAAAACGTATAGACGCCGCTTGCGCTTTGACGAATGAAGCCGGCCCGCAGCAGGAGCTGATGGCTTTTCACTTCCGCATCCGCCGGCACTTCACGCAACGTCGGAATAAATGCTTGACTTTGTCTCATCCATTAGCCACCTCGTTTTCTCTCTATAGGAAAAATTTTTGAATGTCATTCCATGTCACCACAAGCATAAGCAACATAAGCAAGGCAAAGCCGATAAAATGAACCATTCCTTCTTTTTGCCGGTCGACCGGCTTGCCGCGCACCGCTTCAATGGCGAAAAAGAGGAGCCGCCCGCCGTCTAGCGCCGGCAAGGGCAACAGGTTGACAATCCCCAGGTTGATGCTTAAAATCGCGCCCCATTTCATCAAGTAGTAGATCCCAGACTCAGCCACTTTGCCGGTCGATACGGCGATGCCGACCGGTCCGGACAGCATGTCAAGCTGAAACTGGCCGGTGATCAATTGGCCGAGCCCCGTTACAATTTCCCGCGTCCAGTAATACGTCTCAACCAGCCCTTGCTTGATCGAGCCCAACACCGATTTTTCCATCGGCTGATAGACGCCGATCAAGCCGATCGTCTCCCCTTGCACCGTTTTCGCCTCCGGAGTGACCGTCACACTCCGTTCTTTCCCATTCCGCTCAATTTGAAACTGAAGCGGTTCTCCCGGATGGGCGCGAATCGTGTTGACGATTTCCGTCCATGTTTCCATCCGTTCGCCGTTAATGGCGATCACTTCATCCCCTTGCTTCAAGCCGGCGGCGCGCGCCGCTCCTTCCGGCGTCAGCTCGCCGATCACCGGCTTGTCGACCGGATAGCCTTGCAAAAGACCGATGATGATAAAGACAACGAGCGACAAGAGAAAGTTGGCGAGCGGTCCGGCCAAAATCGTCATCGTTCGCTGCCCGAGCGTTTTTGCCGCAAATTGGCGATGGTACGGAGCAATTTGAATCTCTTGGCGGTCGACGACGAAAAACGCCGGCTCCTTGACCGTAAACCGCTCGAACCGCTCGCCGTCCGTATAGCCGGTCACATACATGCCATGCTCTAAATCGGCCTCTTCCACTTCCACTACGCGGATATTCGGATAATCGTCCTTATGGTTGAGGACGATTTTTTCCACTTGGCCGCTCTCATCAAGCAAAAGACCGACGACTTGCCCACGCTTCAATTCGATCGTCTCCGGGTCTTCACCGGCCATGCGGACGAAGCCGCCAAGCGGGAGCAGGCGGATCGTGTACACCGTTTCGTTTTTCTTGAACGAAAACACTTTCGGCCCGAAGCCGATGGCAAATTCGCGGCACAAAATGCCGGCCCGTTTTGCTAGCAGCAAGTGGCCGAGCTCGTGAAAAAAGACGAGGGCACCAAAGACGACGATAAATGAAATGATCGATTCCAACGTTTCAACCACCTTTATGATAGTAGTGAGCGGACGTAGGCGCGCGCGTCCGCATCGATTTCACGAATGTCCTCAAGCTGCGGATTGCTCACTGGCCGATGGCGCTCGAGCGCGCGTTCAATCCACTCCTCGATGGCCAAAAACGGAATGCGCCCGGCTAAAAACGCCGCCACCGCCTCCTCATTGGCCGCATTCAACACCGTCGGCAGCGAGCCGCCGCGCTTGCCAGCCTCATAGGCGAGACGCAAACAGCGATAGCGGTCGAAATCAACCGGGGCGAAATGGAGCGCCCCAAGCGAGATGAAATCAAGCGGCTTGGCGGATGGGAGCGGCAACCGCTTTGGATACGCAAGCGCATATTGGATCGGAACGCGCATATCCGGCGTTCCAAGCTGCGCCAATACACTTGTGTCACGGAACTGAACGAGCGAATGGATGATGCTTTCTCGATGCAAAACAACCTCAATCCGCTCATACGGCAGCCCGAACAGCCAACGAGCCTCAATGACCTCAAATCCTTTATTCATCATGGTCGCCGAATCAATCGTAATTTTTGCCCCCATCGACCAGTTCGGATGGCGGAGCGCCTCCTCAACCGTCACATGAGCGAGCTCTCGGCGCGTCTTGTCGCGGAAGCTGCCGCCGGATGCGGTCAGAATGAGTTTGTCAACTTGTTCCATCCTTTCCCCTTGCAGACATTGAAAAATGGCGGAATGTTCACTGTCAACTGGCAACAGCGGCACACCGCGCCGCTTGGCTGCAGCCATGACGAGATGTCCGGCGACAACGAGCGTCTCTTTGTTGGCGAGGGCGATCGCTTTTCCCGCTTCAATCGCCTTCAGCGTCGGCACAAGGCCGACGCTGCCGACGACAGCGGTGACGACAACATCGGCTTGTGGGCAAACGGCTGCTTCAATCAATCCTTCCTCTCCGTACACGATCGTCGTCCGCCCGCGGTACTCGCGATAAAGAACTTCATACGCATCACGGTCAGCGACGGCGACAAGACTTGGGGAAAATTCAGCGATCAGCCGCCTCGCCGCCTCGATATTTTTCCCGACCGATGCGGCGGCCAAGCGGAATTCGTCCGGATGGGCGCGGATGACATCGAGCGTCTGTGTGCCGATCGATCCGCTCGCCCCTAATATACTAATATATTTCAATCGTTTCACTCCTCACCCGCTTATCGTGCGATTTCAAGCAATATGTACAATATCGGCAGCACGAACAGCAAGCTGTCAAACCGGTCTAAAATGCCGCCATGTCCCGGCAAAATCGCCCCGGAATCTTTGACGCCGTAATGGCGCTTAAATGCCGATTCGATCAAATCGCCGAGCTGACCGAACACAGACAGCAGCAGCGCGACGCCAAGCGCGGCCGCCAAACTGCCAAACGGCGCCGCCGCCCACTCGTAAATCGCGGCGACAACAGCCGCGGAAGCGATGCCGCCGATGGCGCCTTCCACCGTTTTTTTGGGGCTGATCTCCGGCCATAGCTTGCGCCGGCCAAACGCGCGGCCAAAGAAATACGCCCCAATGTCAGTCGCCCAAATGACAAACAAGGCATAAACGAAGTACACGAACCCAACCAAACGAACAGCGCCGAAACAGAAAAACCCTACGCCGACATAGACGACCGCCAAAACGACAAACGCCGCCTCATCGAACGAGAGCGCATTTTTCGTCACGACCGTACCGACAAGCAACAAAAAAGCCAAAGCGGCGAGCACGCCAAATTTGGCGGTCCCAGATGCCAACCACTCGCCGCCGTAACGCGCGGGAACGAGCAACAGCCAAAGGGCGATCAATCCAGCCGCCCCGACAAACGACAACGGGTGCATCCCTTTCATCCGCAACAATTCAAACAGCCCAATCGTGGCCAATATATATGTTACTATTATAAACGGAAATCCGCCAAAAATAACAATCGGCAAAAAGAGCGCCGCCGCTATGACTCCGGTGATGATTCGCTGCTTCATCGCGCTGACACTCCTCCAAATCGGCGGTCGCGCCGCTGGTAAGCGGCAATCGCCTCTAAGAAATGTTGCTCCGTAAAATCCGGCCATAAGACATCCGTAAACCAAAGTTCCGTATACGCCAACTGCCAAAGCATGAAATTGCTCAAGCGAATCTCCCCGCTCGTACGGATGAGCAAGTCAGGGTCAGCGAGCCCGCTCGTCATCAAGTACGAGGAAATGAGCGGCTCGGTGATGTCTTCCGGCGCGAGCATCCCGCGTTCAACGTCTTTGGCGATCTGCTTTACGGCGGCAGTGATTTCCGCCCGGCTTCCATAATTAAGGGCAAAGTTTAACACAAGGCCGGTGTTGCCGCTTGTTTCCTTCACGGCTTTCTCGACCGCCCGGCGCGTATGATCGGGCAGCGCCTCCGTATGACCGATCACTTGGACTTTGACATTTTCGGCGACGAGCTCGGGAAGAAACGTCGTCAAAAACTGTTCCGGCAGCTTCATCAAATAATCGACTTCACTTTTCGGACGTTTCCAGTTTTCTGTCGAAAACGCGTAAAGCGACAAAATCTGAATCCCCAGCTCATTCGCAAAACGAGTGATTTTGCGCACAACTTGCATGCCTTCGTAATGGCCGGCCGCCCTCGGCAGCGCCCGCTTTTTCGCCCATCTCCCGTTTCCGTCCATAATGATGGCGACGTGGTTCGGCATCGGATGCCTGAGCACCTCTTCTTTCGTCACCGGGACGTCTTTCTCTTTTGTTTTTCGCATTTTATTGAACATACGAGTCCTCCGGGATCGTGTTTTGCCTTTCCATTATAGCAAAAAAACCCTCCATCAACATAGAGGGTTTGCATCGTTTTGCCTATACTTCCATCACTTCTTTTTCTTTTTCTTTTGTGATGGCGTCAATTTTGGCGATGTGGTCATCAGTCAGCTTTTGCACTTCGTCCGTGTAGCTGCGGAGCTCATCTTCCGTAATCTCGCCGTTTTTCTCGAGCTTTTTCAATTCATCGTTCGCATCGCGGCGGATGTTGCGCACCGCGACTTTCGCGTCTTCTGAATACTTTTTGACAAGCTTCGCGAGCTCGCGGCGCCGTTCCTCAGTGAGCGGCGGAATGACAAGACGAATGACGGATCCGTCATTCGATGGCGTCAGCCCTAAATCCGATGCTAAAATCGCTTTTTCCATTTCTTTAATGGCCGATTTGTCGTACGGCTGAATGACAAGCAGCCGCGCTTCCGGCACGCTGATGGAGGCCAGTTGGTTGATCGGCGTCGGCACGCCGTAATAGTCAACGGTTACTTTCTCAAGCAGCCCTGCGTTCGCCCGTCCGGCGCGAATGCTTGCCAGCTCGCGGGTGAACGCTTGCACCGCTTTATCCATTTTTTCTTTCGCCTGTTGGATCACTTGCTTTGCCATCGTTATTTCCCCCTTACGATCGTTCCGATGTTTTCACCTAACACAGCGCGTTTAATGTTTCCTTCCTCCATAATCGAGAAGACGATGAGCGGAATGTTGTTGTCCATGCAAAGCGAGGAAGCAGTCGAATCCATGACGCCGAGCCCTTGCTTGATGACGTCCAAGTACGACAGCTCATCGTATTTGACCGCATTGGCGTCGACGTTCGGGTCGGCGCTGTAGACGCCATCGACGTTGTTTTTCGCCATTAAAATGACGTCCGCCTCGATTTCCGCCGCCCTGAGCGCCGCGGTCGTATCGGTCGAAAAGTACGGGTTGCCTGTGCCGGCGGCGAAAATGACAACTCGTTTTTTCTCAAGATGGCGAATCGCCCGGCGGCGAATGTACGGTTCGGCCACTTGCCGCATTTCAATCGATGTTTGCACCCGCGTTTCCACACCGAGCTGCTCAAGGCTGTCCTGCAAGGCGAGGGCGTTCATCACCGTCGCCAACATGCCCATGTAATCAGCCGTCGCCCGGTCCATGCCCATTTCGCTTCCCGTTTTTCCACGCCAAATGTTGCCGCCGCCGACGACGATGGCGACCTCGACGCCCAGTTCAACAACTTCTTTCACTTGTTTGGCGATCGACTGAATGACCGCCGGTTGAATGCCAAACCCTTGCTTTCCGGCGAGCGCTTCCCCGCTCAACTTTAACACGACGCGTTTGTATTTTGGCTGTTCCATGTCCAACCTCCATGATGCGAATCACTTTGAAAAACAGGGAACACGCGCGTGTTCCCTGTTGCGGTCCGTCATTGTTTTCTGACTTGGCTCATGACTTCTTCTGCAAAATTGTCTTGGCGTTTTTCGAGCCCTTCGCCGACTTCGTAACGGATGAACTGCTTGACTGTTGCTCCGTTCGATTCGACGTATTGGCGCACCGTCACATCCGGGTTTTTCACGAACGCTTGCTCGAGCAGGCAGACGTCTTCGTAAAACTTGTTCAGCCGGCCTTCGACCATTTTTTCAACGATTTTCTCCGGCTTGCCTTCGTTTAAGGCTTGCTGCTTCAACACTTCACGCTCATGCGCAATCTCTTCCTGCGGCACGTCGTCGCGCGAGACGTATTTCGGATGAAGTGCGGCAATGTGCATGGCGACATCTTTGGCGACGTCTTCGCTCGCATTGCCGGCTAATAACGTTAATACGCCGATGCGCCCGCCCATGTGCAAGTACGCACCGAACGTTTCGCCGTCCGCTTTATTGACGACGGCAAAGCGGCGAAGCGTAATTTTTTCACCAATTTTGGCGATCGCTTCGTTGATGTAGTCTTGGACGGTCGAGCCGTTGTCCATCGTTTGACCGAGCGCTTCATCAAGCGAAGCCGGCTTTTGTTTCAGCAAGTGGGCGGCCAGCTCTTTGACAAGCGTTTGGAATGCTTCGTTTTTCGCAACGAAGTCCGTTTCCGAGTTCACTTCCAAAATGACGGCGGTATTGCCTTCCACCGCGATGTACGCCATCCCTTCGGCCGCGATGCGGTCCGCTTTTTTCGCCGCTTTGGCAATTCCTTTTTCGCGCAGCCAGTCGATCGCTTTCTCCATGTCACCGTTTGTTTCGGTGAGCGCCTTTTTGCAGTCCATCATGCCTGCGCCTGTTTTTTCGCGCAGTTCTTTCACCATTTGTGCTGTAATTGCCATAAAAAAATCCTCCTTCTCATTGTCCCGTATATGTATCGGTGCCGGCAGCGGCTTCCCGTTTTGCCCTTATTCGTTAGTATAGCCAAAAGTTGCTCATTTCTGTCTCAAAAAAAGGTGATAAAAGGCTTTCCCCTCTTATCACCTTTCTTGTGCATCGTTACTCTGCTGCGACGGCCGCTTCTTCGCCTTGTTTCGCCTCAAGCACGGCGTCGGCGATTTTCGAAGTCAACAGCTTAACAGCGCGGATGGCGTCGTCGTTGGCCGGAATGACATAGTCAATTTCATCCGGATCGCAGTTCGTGTCGACGATGCCGATGATCGGGATGTTCAGCTTGCGCGCTTCTGCCACCGCGATCCGCTCTTTGCGCGGGTCAATGACAAACAACGCATCCGGCAGCTCTTTCATGTCTTTGATGCCGCCCAAAAACTTCTCAAGACGCTCTTTTTCTTTTTTCAAGCGAATGACTTCTTTTTTCGGCAGAACGTCAAATATTCCATCTTCTTCCATTTTTTCAATTTCACGCAGCCGTTTGATCCGCTTTTGGATCGTAGCGAAGTTCGTCAGCGTGCCGCCGAGCCAGCGTTGGTTGACATAAAACATGCCGCAGCGTTCCGCTTCTTCCTTCACCGACTCTTGCGCTTGTTTTTTCGTGCCGACGAACAAAATTTTGCCGCCATTCGCCGCCAATTCGCGGACGAAGTTGTATGCTTCCTCGACTTTTTTCACCGTTTTTTGCAAGTCGATGATATAGATGCCGTTGCGCTCCGTGAAAATGTATTTTTTCATCTTCGGATTCCAACGGCGCGTCTGATGTCCAAAGTGGACGCCAGCTTCAAGCAGTTGTTTCATCGAAATAACCGACATGTATGCTCCTCCTGTTTCCTTAGTGGTTTTTGGTCCTCCGCCTGCCTCATCTTTCAGCAAGACTGGAGTTGCCAGCACCGTTGCTGAAATCATCAGGCGTGTGTATTCACACCATGAAAAAATATATCACAACTGCAAGCGGCAAATCAAGCTGTTATTCGCCTATTGATTCGTTTTTTGCGCAAATTTGAGCCATAGCTCGACTTCTGTTTTCCCTTTGCCGAGCTGTTTGGCAATTTCCTCGACCGTCGCCCCTTCCGCATATAGGCGGCGAGCAAGCTCACTCGCGTCCGCTGGTCGGGTGAGTGAAAGTTCGAGCGCATCCTTGACCGTTCCGATGTCTGGGAAATAGCCCGGAGCGGCGCTTGGGCGGCTTGTTTTGGTGCGTTTTTCGGTTTCTCCCCGCTCCGCCGGCTCGTTTTCCCCCTTTTTTGCTTCCGCTGTTCGCTTTTCGAACCCCGCTCCGATTTCACCGCCTCCTGCCCCCGGCATGGACGCCGTCTCTTTCCCGTTCGCGCCCCGTTGCACACTGGGCGCATCGTTCGTTTCCGGTGCAGAAACGAATGGAGCCGCTCCGCTGCCAAGCAACGAGTCAAGTTCAGCCAAAAAGCGCTCGTTTTCTTCCTTCCAAGCAGCGAGATAAGCGGTCATGGCTTCCTCGAGCTCCTCGGCCCGCCTCTCCGCCTCGCCAAGCCGCGACAGGCGAAGGAAAAGCACAATGATCAACCAAAACGACAAGGCGTGCAGCAGCAAACTGATCGTCAGCCAAAATGCCATCATGATGTCCACTATCCTTGAATGTCGATCGTTTTTCCTTTATAAGGGTGTCCTCCAAAACGGGACGCCTCCTGCTCAAGACGGGCGCTCGTTCGTTTATCCGTCACCCGACGGCGCGCACGCTCCGCCCGCTTTTGGCCGGCAGTTGCCATTTGCGCCTGCACTGCATAGGAGTGTTGTTGCGTCGAGGCTTGAAGCCTTTCCGCGTCGGGCGCTTTCGGCATGACGCTTTGCAACGCTGGAAGCTGGATGTCCATCGCTTTTTCTCTCCCCTCATGGCTCTTTTTCAAAAAAGCGGCGCAGTTTCCAAAGCGCTTTCGCATGAATTTGCGAAATTCTTGATGTCGACAAATGCAAAAGGCTCCCGATTTCTGTAAACGTCAGCTCCTCTTTGTAAAACAAACTGATGACGAGCTGCTCTTTTTCATTCAGCTGTCCGATGGCTTCAGCCAGCTTTTCGATCATTTCCTGCTTAACGATTTGCTCCTCGGGAAGCGGAGCGCGGTCGTCGCGAACCGAAAGCAGTCCTTCATCTTCGTCGACGGTCGTCTGCCCGAGCGGCAGCCAATGGGAAAAAAACGTTTCACTCGCCGCCGCCTGCACTTCCTCTTCCGTCATCCCGAGCTCAGCGGCGATCTCTTTCGCCGTCACCGATCGCATGTGCCGCTGTTCAAGCCGCTCGATCGCTTCCTCAATTTTTTTTGCCTTATCGCGCATGCTGCGCGGCAGCCAGTCTTCTTTGCGCAAACCGTCTAAAATGGCGCCGCGGATGCGGAACGAGGCGTACGTGTCGAACTTCAAATCACGCGATGGATCAAATTTCTCCAACGCATCGTATAAGCCGACGAGTCCAAGGCTGACGAGCTCATCCTTCGGCACGGAGCTCGGCAGCGTCGCCGAAAGCCGCTGCACGTGGTAGAAAACAAGCGGCATATAGCGCTGCACCAGCTCCTCGGCCGCGTGGCGGTCGCGGCCATGGATCCATTCATCCCAATATTTCCGTTCTTCTCCTTTTAGCGCGCTTCCCATTATTCTCCCCCTTGCCTTGCGGAAACGGCGCATCCCGGTCATATTTCCTTTATTTCTTGAGCGGCGGTGCGGATGGAGAGCACGCCCGTCTGCGGATTAAATTCGATCGTGCGGCCGCTATGGCCCCCGACATCTTCGGCGACGACCGGAATGTGAAGCCGCTCGAGCTGCTTTTTCACTTCCTCCACATTGCGCGCGCCAATGCGCATCATATCGCCGCCAACTGTCGAAAACGAAAACATTTGCGCCCCGCCGGCCAGCTTCGCTTTCAGCATCCCTTTCCGCCCGCCAGCGGCAATGACAAGCTGAACGAGCGCCTCGACCGCCGTATCAGCGTATTTGGCCGCATTGATGACTCCGCCGCGCGCCATCGAGGAATGCGGAAGCATGACGTGCGCCATGCCGGCAACCGCCTTGCCTGCATCGTAAATGACGACACCGACGCACGACCCAAGCCCGCACGTGCGGATGACATTCGGCGCTATGACGACCTCCATTTCCGCAATGCCGATTTTGACAGCCTGCGCTGTGCTCATAGGCCATCCACACCTAACGCTCGAAAGATGATGGAAAACGAATCCGGATCAGGAAGAAGAAAGAAATGGCCGTTGATGCTTTCGTCCGGACGCCGTTCATCGTAAATGGCCGTGTCGATCAAAATGGCGTAATCGCCAACACGCGACAGCTCAAGCAATCCGAACGACAGCACAGCCCCGATCATGTCAATGGCCAATGCCGGCACGGACGGGTGCAAGTTGAGCCGCGTAAAGTCGGCCAATGCCGACAAATACGAGCCGGCTAAAATATTGCCGAGCTCCTGAAGCGCCGAGCAGCCAAGCTCATGGGCTTCTCCTTGAAACGAAAACGAGTCATCGCCAATCATCCGGCGGACAAACCGCTCAGCCTGTTCCGGCGGCAGCACGAAAAACATGTTTCCCGGCGCTTCTCCTTCGATGCGCAAATAGACGCACGCCACTACTTGTTCCGGTCCACCGATTGATTCCATCATTTCGGCAAACGTCGCAATTTGAACGCGCGGCACCGCCATTTCAATTTTTTTGTTTAGCAACGTCGACAAAGCCGTCGCCGCGTTGCCGGCGCCAATGTTGCCGATTTCGCGCAAAATGTCAATATGCATCCCCGTCAAGTTGCGAATATCGTCCAATGTCAACGCTCCTCTCCACGGGTTATCGGTCGAGCACTTTCGCCAAATCGAGCAAAATGAGGAGCCGATTCTCCACTTTCGCCACGCCGTCGATGTAACTTGCCTCAACGGAGCCAATTGCCTCTGGCGGCGGTTCGATGCTTTCCGCCGGCAGATCAAGGACATCATTCGCGGCATCGACGATGAGCCCGACTTCCATATCCTCAAGAGCAACGATAATGATCCGCGTCTGTTCCCCATATGGTTCGGGGGCAAACCCGAACCGCTCGCGCAAATCGATGATCGGCGTCACAACACCGCGCAAGTTGATGACCCCTTTTACATAATGAGCCGTCCCCGGCACGCGCGTGATCGGCTGCATTTTCTCGATGGAACGGACATGCTGCACCGGCAGAGCATATTCTTCTTCTTTCAGGCGAAACGCAATCACTTTCCAGTCTGCTTGCACGCTGGCCGTCATCCAATCCTCCCCCTTTTTTTCGACATGCCACTGAAAACGGCAGATCAACGCCATAGGCGCCCCCGCACCGACACGGCCATCTCCTACTTCACGAGCGCGTTGCAGTCGATAATCAGCGCCACTCGGCCGTCTCCCAAAATCGTCGCCCCCGAGATGGCAAAAACCGAAGATAAATAGTTTCCTAGCGATTTCAACACGACTTCTTGCTGCCCGATAAACGAGTCGACCGCCAGCGCCGCCAGTTTTTCCCCTTTCCGAACGATCACGACCGCCACCGCATCTCCGTCATCGGCCGCTCCAGGAACAGCGAAGACGTCTTTCAGGCGGACGAGCGGCACGATTTTGCCGCGAAAATCGATGACCGGCTGGTTGTGGGCGGAAAAAATCTCTTCCTTTTTCACCAGCGCCGTCTCAATGATCGATGACAGCGGAATCGCGTACGTTTCCTCGGCGATTTGAACGAGCAACACAGAAATGATCGACAATGTGAGCGGCAGCTGAATCGAAAAGAGCGACCCTTTTCCAGGCTGCGAATCGACCGAAACGGTGCCGCCGAGCGACTCAATCGTGCTTTTGACGACATCCAAACCGACGCCGCGGCCGGAAATGTCAGAAACTTGCTCAGCGGTCGAAAAGCCGGGAGCGAAAATAAGCTCGTAAATTTGCTGATCGTTCAAATGCTCCGCCGCCTGCGGCGAGACAATGCCGCGGCTTTTCGCCTTTTGCAGCACCTTCTCCCGGGAAATGCCGGCGCCGTCATCCTCGATTTCAATAAAGACATGGTTGCCGCTATGGTACGCTCGCAATTGAACGGTCCCTTCTTCCGGCTTTCCGCGCGCCGCCCGGACGTCCGGCGCTTCGATGCCGTGGTCGAGCGCATTGCGGATCAAATGGACAAGCGGGTCGCCGATTTCATCGATCACCGTCCGGTCAAGCTCGGTATCCGCGCCGATGATGTCAAGGCGCACCTTTTTGCCGAGCTCGCGGGCTAGCTGGCGCACCATGCGCGGGAAGCGGTTGAACACCGTTTCGACCGGCACCATGCGCATATTTAAAATGATCGTCTGCAAATCGCTCGAGATGCGAGACATCCGCTCGACCGTTTCCGTCAATTCGGCATGGTTCAGCTCGCGGGAAATTTGCTCAAGCCGACCGCGGTCGACAACCAATTCTTCAAATAAGTTCATCAACCGATCGAGCCGTTCAATGTTGACGCGGATCGTTTTCGTCGCCTGTTTCGCTGTTTGTTTTTCCGGCGCCTCCGCTTCGGCCTGAACGGCCGCCGCCTGCTCCATAGCGGCCGGTTGTTGGGGCGCAGCCGCTTTCTCGCTTTCTGCCGACGGTTCATCGCTCGATAGCATAGACACCTTGACGTCATCAATTTCCGAAATGCCCATCAGCCGCTTTTGCAACTCATCGGCTGGCGCTTTGGATACGACCGTAACGAGAAACTCCCGGTCAAACTGTTCTTCCTCCAGCATCTCGACCGGCGGCGTTGCTTTCACAATTTCTCCGACTTCATTCAGCTGTTCAAACACCATATAGACGCGCGCTGCTTTCAACAAGCAATCATCGCGAAGCCGAACGCGGATTTCGTAGACGGAAAATCCCTGCTCCTTCGCCTGCTCGAGCACATGGTATTCAAATTCCCCATACGCATGTTCAAGGGGCGGTTCTTCCCTTGCTGCCTGCTTGTTGGGCATCTCCCCTTGCTCGATTCGTTTCAGCTGTTCGACTGTTCTCCTTACATCGCGCGTTCCGTCGCCGCCTGCAGCGATGGAACTGATCATCGCCTCCAAATGGTCGACGGCCTCAAAAATGACGTCAAGCAATTCCGGGGTAACGGAAAGCCGCCGATTGCGGATGCCATCGAGCACGTTTTCCATTTGGTGCGTCAAATTGGCCAAATCTTCAAACCCCATCGTGGCGGACATGCCTTTCAACGTATGGGCCGAACGGAAAATATCATTCACCACAGACATGTCCTCCGGAGTTTTTTCAAGTTCCAACAGCCGCTCGTTGATCGCCTGCAAATGCTCTTTGCTTTCATCAATAAATAAATCCAAATATTGGCTCATGTCCATGCCGTTTCCCCCTCACTCCCCGATCAATTGGACGATGGCAGCGGCGATGCTGTCAAGCGGAACGATGACATCAACGACGCCAGCCTCGATCGCCGCTCTTGGCATCCCAAAGACAACGGCTGTCTCGCGCGCTTCCGCGATCGCTTTTGTGTTCCCGCTTTCCTTCAGCTTTTTCAACCCCGCTGTTCCGTCGCTTCCCATTCCGGTCATGATCACCGCGATTTTCCGACAGCGGCGAATGGCAGCGAGCGACTCGAACAACACGTCAACAGCCGGACGATGGCCGGCGCGCGGCGGCGATTCGTCGAAACGGGCTTTAAGCGCGCCGCCTTCTTCGCGAACGATGAGATGGACGCCGCCTGGCGCGATATAGGCGGTGCCATTTTGCAGCACTTCCCCGTCTTCCGCCTCCTTGACCGTGATCGCGGCAAGCGCATCAAGCCGGTTGGCGAGCGATGTCGTAAATCCTTTGGGCATATGCTGGACAGCGACGACCGGAGCGGCTAGATCGGGCGGAAGCTGCGTCAGCACCGTCTCGAGCGCGCGCGGGCCGCCGGTGGAAGTGCCGATCGCGACGATGGCCTGTTGCGGCCGCGCCGCCGCTTTGAACGATGGGCGCCAAGACGGACGTTGGCGGCGCGGGGCAGTCAAGGCAGCCACGTTCGCTTCGCTCGCGTGCAGCACTTTGCCAATCAGCTCGTCTTTCACTTTGTACAAATCGAGCGAAATCGGTCCGGACGGCTTGGCGACAAAGTCGACCGCCCCGTACTGCATGGCGGCGATCGTGTTTTCCGCCCCTTCGGTCGTCGTGCTTGACACCATGACGACCGGCACGGGATGGTCCCGCATGATGCGCTGCAACGTTTCGAGTCCGTTCATGACCGGCATTTCCACATCAAGCGTCACGACATCCGGCCTTAGGGCAGCGATTTTCTCGAGCGCCTCCCGGCCGTTGCGAGCTGTTCCGATGACTTCGAGGCGCGGATGCTCGGACAAAAAATCACTGATCCATTTGCGCATAAACGCCGAGTCATCGACGACAAGCACCTTGATCGTCTTCATGTTCCGTCTCTACCTTTCTAGCAAAAGTTGACGCAGCTTCGCAAAAAAGCGGGGAGCCCGCTCCGGCTCTTTTTCTCCTCCCGCCGCATAGCGGCATGCCATTTGACGCACTGCCCGGCTCGCCTTCGCCGCCGGATCAAAGAGAACAAACGGCGTTTGCCGGACGACACAGCGCGCCACAGTCCGGTCTTCAGGAACGACGCCAAGCAAGGCGATGTCTTTATGGAAAAACCGACTGGCGGCATGCTGCAGGCGCGAAAAGACGCCGTATCCTTCCCGCTCGCTGCCGGCGCGGTTGACGATGACGGAAAACGGAGCCTCGCTGCCGGCGGTGTGCATATATTTCATCATGGCGTACGCATCCGTCATCGCGGTCGGCTCCGGCGTCGTGACAATAAACACATCGTCGACGGACTTTAAAAAATACAATCGTTCTTCTGAGGCACCCGCCCCCATATCGAAAATGAGATAATCATATCGCGACGCCACCGTCTGCAGCTCGGCCAACAAATAGTCGATAGCGGATCGATCGACACTCAACCATTGCGCGGCGCCCGTCCCCCCAGCAATATACGATAGATGCTCCGGTCCGCTTTTTACCAGCTCGGAAAGCGGCAACCGCGCGGAAAACCAATCCGAAAGCGTCAATGGCGACGACTGGCCGAGCAAAATGTCGATGTTGCCCATGCCGATGTCCATATCAAGCAGCAAGACGCGAAACCCGAGCTTCGAGAGCGACAGCGAAAAATTGAGCGAAAGGTTTGACTTGCCGACTCCGCCTTTCCCGCTCGTCACCGCGATGGTCCGCGGCCCCGCCGCCGGCGTCAGCCGGCGGCCCAGCTCATAGCGCAGCCGTTCTGCTTGATCGCTCACCATCGCTCCGCCCCAAACAGCAGATGAACGAGCCGGTCTGCGGACGCTTCCACCATGTCGTCCGGCACATTTTGCCCGTTCGTGAAATAGGCGGCGGCAAGCCGGCTGTCAAGCAACACATTGACGATCGTTCCAAACGAGTCCGTCTCATCGAGCTTCGTCACGATCAGCCGATCGATCGGCAGGCGGGAAAAGTGGTTGTAAATCGTTTTCATATCGTCATACTTTCCCGTGGCGGCGAATACAAGAAACGTTTCCGTTTCGCTGTCAAACTCGAGCGTTTGCTGCAGTTCATCCACGTATTGCGGGTTGCGGAAGTTGCGGCCAGCCGTATCGACGAACACGAGATCGCAGCCGGCCAATTTCCGCTTCGCCGTCCGAAAATCGTCGGCATTGTAGCATACTTCCAACGGAGCGTGCAAAATGTCGGCATACGTCTTCAGTTGGTCGATGGCGGCGATCCGGTACGTGTCGGCCGTGATGAACCCGACTTTTTTCCCTTGCTCGAGGACGGCGCGCCCTGCCATTTTGGCGAGCGTCGTCGTTTTTCCAACCCCGGTCGGACCAAGCAAAATCATATACTTTTTTTGCTCCGCCGTTTTGACAAACGGAAGCGTCGACAATAGATCGCGCACCGCTTCTTTCGTCCAGGCGGAGACCGCAGCGGGCGACCGGCCGTCTTTGTCGGCATACCACCGTTCAAGCAGGCGATCCATCACTTGGCGGACGTACACATCCGCCATCCCTTGCCGAACGAGGCGCCGTTCCGCTTCCGCAAGCGGTGGAGGATACAAAAGCGAAGACGAGCGGGCGTTGAACTGACGGATGAGCGCCTTGACTTCCTCGATCTCACGGGCAAGCGAGCCGTCTTCCTCCCGCTCGGCCGCCGGCAAAGGGGCAAAGGACGCAGCAGCACTCGGCTGACGCGTCAAAGACGCGGCGGCATCCGGCTGACGCGTCAAAGACGCGGCGGCATCCGGCTGACGCAGCGGCAGTGGATCCGGATCAACGCCGGCCAACACTTCGATCTTTTTTTTCGCAAACAGACCGAAAAATCCGCCGGTCTGCACGACTTTCGAGTGCAAAATGACGGCGTCGCGGCCAAGTTCGGCGCGAACCATTTTCATCGCTTCGTTCATGGACGGGGCGACAAATTTTTTCACTTTCATTCGATTTCCACCATCCCCACGCTTTGAACTTCGACATCCGCTTCAAGCTCGTTGTACGACAGCACCGGAACAGTCGGAAAATGGCGCTCGGTCAGCTGGCGGACGTACATGCGCACCGCCGGGGAGCAGAGCAAAATCGGCGTCTGGCCGGCGAACGGATAGCGTTCAAGCGCCGCGGCGACCGCTTCCACAAACGCCTGCGCCCGCGCCGGCTCGAGCGCCAAATAGCGGCCGTGTTCGGTTTGCTGCACGGCGTCGGCGATCGTTTTTTCCGCCCTGCCCGACAGCGTAATGACGCGCAGCGGCTCGCCCGGCACGGCGTACTGCGAGGTGATTTGCCGCGCCAACGCTTGGCGGACGTATTCCGTCAACAAATCGGTGTCGCTGGTCAGGCGGGCAAAATCGGCAAGCGCCTCAAAAATGAGCGGCAAGTTGCGGATCGACACTTTCTCTTTCAGCAGCTTGGCGAGCACTTTTTGCACGTCGCCGACAGACAACGGATTCGGCGTCACATCGTCGACAAGCACCGGATACGATTCTTTTAAATGATCGATCAGCTGTTTTGTTTCCTGACGCCCCAGCAGTTCGTGGGCATGGGCTTTCAGCACCTCCGTTAAGTGTGTCGAGACGACCGATGGCGGGTCGACGACTGTATAGCCAAGCATTTCCGCCCGGTCTTTTACGGTCTCGGAAATCCATTTCGCCGGCAGACCAAACGCCGGCTCGATGGTGTCAATGCCATCAATCGAATCGTCGTCAACTCCGGGGCTCATCGCCAAATAATGGTCAAGCAGCAGCTCGCCGCGCGCCACTTCCTCGCCTTTCACTTTGATCCGGTATTCATTCGGCTGCAACTGGATGTTGTCGCGAATGCGCACAACCGGGATGACAATGCCAAGCTCGAGCGCGAGCTGACGGCGAATCATGACGATCCGGTCAAGCAAATCCCCGCCTTGATTGGCATCAGCGAGCGGAATGAGCGCATAGCCGAACTCAAATTCAATCGGATCGATATGCAGCAGTTGGATGACGCTTTCCGGGCTTTTCAATTCGTCGGCGGCCGCCGCCTCCTCTTCCGGAGCGGCCAATGCCGCTTCTTCTTGCTTTTGCCGCTCGATAAATCGGTAGCCGCCAAGCGCCAGCAGCCCGGCAATCGGCATCGTCAACAAGTCGTTGATCGGCGTAAACAAGCCGAGCAGGAAAATCGTTCCTGCCGTGACGTACAACATTTTCGGAAATGCGAACAGCTGGCGCATAATATCGCCGCTCAAGTTGCTGTCCGACGCCGCCCGGGTGACGATGATGCCGGTCGCCGTGGAAATCAACAGCGCCGGAATTTGGCTGACGATGCCGTCGCCGACCGTCAAAAGCGTGTAGCGCTTCGCTGCCTCCGCCATGTCCATCCCTTGCTCAACGACGCCGATCACCATGCCAAACAACATGTTGATGACGACGATAATGATGCCGGCGATGGCGTCGCCTTTTACAAATTTGCTCGCCCCGTCCATTGCTCCGTAAAAGTCGGCTTCTTGCGCCACTTTTTCCCGCCGCTTGCGCGCTTCTTGCTCCGAAATCATGCCGGCGTTTAAATCGGCGTCAATGCTCATCTGTTTGCCGGGCATCGCATCGAGCGTAAAGCGGGCCGCCACTTCAGAGACGCGCTCCGCCCCTTTGGTGATGACAACAAACTGGATGATGACCAAAATCAAAAACACGACAAACCCAACGACGACATCGCCGCCAACGACGAACGTTCCGAACGTTTCAACGACGCCGCCCGCCTCCCCTTTGCTTAAAATCGAGCGGGTGGTTGACACATTCAGCCCGAGCCGAAACAGCGTCAGCACTAAAAGCAATGACGGAAAAATGGAAAACTCAAGCGGCTCTTTCGTGTTCATCGCCGTCAGCAATACAAGCAAGGCAAGGGAAATATTGATGATGATCAAGACGCTCAACAGCCATGTCGGCAGCGGGATAACGAGCATGGCGACGATGAGCACGACAAGAAACAATACGGATAAATCTTTGATTTGCGCTTGCATTGTTTTCTCTCCTTGTTGCTACACGTTTCCTTTGAGCCGATAGACGTACGCCAAAATTTCCGCCACTGCCTTAAAAAACGCCTCTGGAATCATGTCGCCGACTTCCGTCTGGCGGTAGAGCGCCTGCGCAAGCGGGCGATTTTCGACAGTCACGACGCCATGGGTTTTCGCCACTTCCTTGATTTTCAACGCCATATAATCCGCCCCTTTCGCGACGACGACCGGCGCTTCCATCTTGCCGTCTTCATACTTGAGGGCCACGGCGTAATGCGTCGGGTTGGTAATGACGACATCCGCGTTCGGCACTTCCTGCATCATCCGCCTCATCGCCATCTCACGCTGTTTTTGCTTGATGCGCGATTTGATGAGTGGATCGCCTTCCGTCTTTTTGTATTCATCTTTAATGTCCTGTTTGGACATGCGGATGCTTTTTTCAAATTCAAACCGCTGATACAAGTAATCAAACAGCGCTAAAAACAAGAGCGCCCCCGCGGCGTACAGCCCCATTTTCACCGTCAAGCCGCCGACGACAGTCAAAGCCTCACCCGGCGTCTTGGAAACGAGCGCCGCAAGCTCGCTTCGTTCGGCCAACAGCGCCGCAAACACGACCGCACCGATGATTCCAGCTTTTAACACGGATTTCAACAGCTCGACCAAGGCGCGCAACGAAAACAGCCGTTTCATTCCTTGCACGGGATTGAGGCGGTTCCAATCCATTTTTAACGGTTCAACGGTGAACAAGGCGCCGATTTGCAAAAAGTTGGCCAACCCAGCCGCCAGCACTGCGGCGGCGAACAGCGGCGCCAAAAGCAAGGATGCATGGGAAAGCCAGTCAAGAAACAGCCGGTGAAGCGAGTCAACCGTCAACGAAGCGGACGCATAATCGGACAAGGCGCGGGCGAACAACCGCAGCAGACCGTCCCGCTCGTACGCCCCGGCCAAGGACAAAGCAAGAAATGAAGCAAGCAACACGGAAGCGGAGACGACATCACCGCTTTTGGCCACCTGTCCTTTTTCCCGCACTTCTTGCCGTTTGCGAGGCGTCGCCTTTTCCGTTTTTTCCCCAGCGAAAAATTGCAAATCGAGCCGCCACTCGCCCATCTTATCCGCCCCCCAACAGCCGCATCAACTCGCGCAACGAGGCAAACATGAAGTGAAATACACCGCGCGCCGCGAGCAATATCCCCCCGACTGCCGCCAACAGGAGCAAAAACGCCGCCGCCGTTTTGGCGGAAAAGCCGACCGCAAAAATGTTCATTTGCGGCACCGCGCGGGCGATGATGCCAAGCGCCACGTCGACTAAAAAGAGCGATCCGACAAGCGGGGCCGCCATTTGGAAAGCGGCGGCGAACATCGCAGCAAACGCCCGCACCGCGTATTCCACCGCCCGACCGTCAGCAACGTGCGGCAGGCGGTCAAGCGGCAGCCAATGATAGCTGTAAAACATGCCGTCAAGCAGCAAATGGTGCCCGTCAAGCATAAGCCAAAGCAAAAGCGCCAGCAAATGAAGATATTCGCCAAGCAGCGGGCTTTGCGCTCCAGTTTGCGGGTCGATGACGTTGGCGATGGCAAACCCGATTTGAAAATCGATCAAGCCGCCGGCGACTTGCACCGCCGCCATGAGGATCGCTGCCAGCAGCCCAAGCGCCAGTCCGACGAGCGCTTCTTTTACGACAAGCAATACATACACGCCGTCAAGCGCCAACACCGGTTTGGGCATCGCCAAAAACAACAGCCAGCTGAACAAAAACGCCAATCCGGCTTTATACGAAGCCGGCACGGTCCGGTAGGAAAACAACGGCATCGCCGCGAAAAACGAAGCGGCGCGGACAAAGACGAGCAAAAACGCCGGAAAATAAGTCCATGCTTGTTCCATCGCCGATCAGCCTATAAACGAAGCAAGATTGTTGAAAATATCGTGCGCGTACGACACCATTTTCGAGAGCATCCACGGCCCAAAGAACACAAGTCCAAGCAAGACGGCGACGATTTTCGGCACAAACGCGAGCGTCTGCTCTTGAATTTGCGTCGCCGCCTGAAAAATGCTGACGACAAGCCCGACGGCAAGGGACAACAACAAGAGCGGCCCGCAGACGACAAGCACGATATACACGCCTTGTTCAGCAAGGCGGATGATGAAATCGGCACTCATAAACGCCACCTATCTTTATTGAAAACTTTGCAACAATGATTTGACGACCAAATGCCAGCCATCAACAAGGACAAACAATAAAATTTTAAACGGCAGCGAAATCATCACGGGCGGCAGCATCATCATCCCCATCGACATTAAGACGCTGGCGACGATCATGTCGATGACTAAAAACGGAATAAAAATCATAAAGCCCATTTGAAACGCCGTTTTCAACTCACTGATGGCAAACGCCGGCACGAGCGCGGTCATCGGGATGTCGTTGATCGTTTTCGGCTGTTTGGCGCCGCTGTATGATAAAAACAGCGCCAAATCTTCCTGCCTTGTGTATTGGCTCATAAACTGCTTCAGCGGAACAGCCGCCCGTTCATACGCCTCCTCCAAGTCAATTTTGTCGGCAAACAGCGGCTGCAATGCCTGATCGTTGATGTCTTTCCAAGTCGGCGCCATAATGAAAAACGTTAAAAACAAGGCGAGCCCAACGAGCACTTGGTTCGGCGGCATCTGCTGCGTGCCGAGCGCCGTGCGCACAAACGACAAAACGATGACGATGCGGGTAAAACATGTCATCATAATGAGAATGCCGGGTGCGATCGACAACACGGTGAGCAGCAGAAGAAGCTTCACCGCTGTCGACACGTGCTCGGGAGCCATCGAATCAAACATATGGACAAATTCACTCATCGCCCGCCGTTCCTTTCCCTTTCAGCCGCTTTAGCCACTCGTTCCGTTTTTCAGTCATTTGCTTCATCTCCTCAGCCAACAGCGTCGAAAACGACGGCGGCAAACCGTTTTTCCGCTTTGATTTCCCCGTCCACTCGCCTCGAAGGAAGGAGCCAAGCCGGCCGAACTCCGCCATTCGTTCCAACCGCTCGCGATGCTGCGCTAACAGCTCATTCATTTCTTGTTCGTCTTCAATTTCCGTAAGCAGCTGAATCGAATCGCCGACGCCGATGACGAGCAGCCGGCGGCCGACTTTAATCAGCTGCACAGAGCGGTTCGCCCCGACGCTTGTTCCCCCAAGGTGCTCAATGGCGCCTTTTTGGCCGGAAACGAACGGCTGACGGCGGGAAAGCCATTGAAACAGCGCATAAAGAAGGAAGAGAACAAAGGCGGTCGCGCCGATGAGCCGAAGCACATCGAAAGCGGAAACCGCATCAGCGGCTTGATTCGCTGTTTGGTTTGTCTGTTGCCCGGAAGGAGCTGACTTCCCGCATGAATCGGGATGCTGCAGGCAGTCGGCGACCGTGGGGCTTTGGGCGGCCGATGCCGGCGTCGGCCCCAAAGCAATGGCTGCTGCCAGCAAAACGGCCGCCCAGCGCCAAATTGCCATCGTTTCCACCTCTGATCGCTCACCCGATCGTTTTGTTGATCGCTTCGATGACGCGGTCCGCTTGGAACGGCTTGACCACAAAATCTTTCGCTCCGGCTTGAATGGCATCAATCACCATTGCCTGCTGCCCCATCGCGGAGCACATAATGACTTTGGCGTTGCTGTCGATTTTTTTAATTTCCTTGAGCGCCGCAATCCCATCCATCTCCGGCATCGTAATATCCATTGTCACTACATCGGGCCGCGTTTCCTTGTATTTCTCGATCGCCTGCCGCCCATCGGCCGCTTCGGCGACAACTTCATGTCCGTTTTTCGTCAAAATGTCTTTAATCATCATGCGCATAAATGCCGCATCATCAACGACAAGCACTCTTGCCATGTCCCCTTACCTCCCAAACGCCTGTTTATTTTAGCCGTGTTAGCCGATCGCTTTGGCTGATGATGTCCGTGATGCGGACGCCGAAATTTTCATCGATGACGACAACCTCGCCTTTCGCGATCAGCTTGTTGTTGACAAACACATCGACCGGTTCGCCGGCCAGTTTATCGAGTTCAATGATCGATCCAGTCGACAGCTGCAAAATTTCCTGCACCGATCGCTTCGTCCGTCCGAGTTCAACCGTCACCTGCAGCGGCACATCAAACAGCAGCTCCAAATTGCGCGCCTCCGTTGCCGCAAGCGGCGGGGCATCGAACTCGACGAAATCGGCGGTTTGAATATGCCGAGCGGTTGCACCATCCCTCTCCTTGTCCGCGCGCCCAGCCGGCGGTTCATCCGTCGAGCGGCTCGCCGCTTCTGAAACGGCCGCACCGCCGTTCGCCTGAGCGTAAGTCGGAACAGGCTGCGGCTCGCTAAACGGCCGCGCGTCCGCCGACGACTTGAGGTTAACTTCCGCAGCCCCCGGCTCCTCAAGCGGCGAGCCGAGCAATTGGGCAACCAATTCTTTCGCGAAATCGACCGGCAGCAGCTGCATAATGCTTGAGTCGATCAACTCGCCGATTTTCAGCCGAAATGACACTTTAATGAGAAAATCTTCGTCCGGCAAATATTCCATCCCTTTTCCTTCCGCCAAATCAAGCAGGTGGAGCGTCGGCGGGGAAATATCAACCCGCTTGCCAAAGACGGTCGACATCGACGTCGCCGCTGAACCCATCATTTGGTTCATCGCTTCTTGAACAGCGCTCAGCTGAATCTCTCCGAGCGGACCATCGGCCGCCGTTCCGTCGCCGCCAAGCATTAAATCAGCGATAATCGCCGCGTCTTGCTGTTTAATGACCAACAAGTTTGTCCCGAGCAGCCCTTCCGTATAGTTGACTTGGATGGCGACATATGGCTGCGGAAATTCATCCGCGACGCTTGTGCGCTCGATAATGGACACGCTTGGCGTCGTAATTTCCACCTTTTGGTTCAATAACATCGACAGGGCAGTGGCCGAACTGCCGAAAGAAATATTGCCGATTTCCCCAAGGGCGTCCTGCTCAAGTGGAGAGAGAATATCATGAAGCGCCGGAATATGTCCGTCGCTGTCCATTCCGCGCAACAAAGCATCAATTTCATCCTGCGACAACATTCCATCATTCATCATGGTCGTCTTTGTCCCCCTCGATCATCGCTAAAATTTGCACCGCCAGCTTTTTGTTCCGCTTCCCCGGCTGGCCGATAAACTTTGGAATATGGCCGATTTTGACCACGAGCGGCTCATGAATCGACTGCTCGAGCTGAATGACATCGCCGGCCTCGAGTTGAAGAAATTCATTGACCGTGATGACCGCCGTTCCCAGTTCAGCGATAATCGGCAATTTTGCCGCGCGGATGCGCTGTTCGATCCGTTTCGCTTCCTCGGGGGAACGCTCCTTTTTTTGCGCCTGCATCCAGTAATGCACCGACAGCCGCGGCATAATCGGCTCCAAGACGACATGCGGAATACACACATTCATCATGCCGCGCGCTTCGCCGATTTGCGTGTTGAGCGAAATGACGACGACGGTGTCGTTCGGCGCAATCATGCGCAAAAACTGCGGATTGACTTCAAAATCGACAAAGAGCGGGTCGACTTCCGCCACCGATTCCCAAGCGTCGCGCCAATAGACAAACGCCTTGTCAAACAAATTGGACATGATGCGTGTTTCAATCTCCGTCAAATGCTCCACTTTATCCATGCCGACGCCGCGCCCGCCCATCACCCGGTCAAGCATGGCGTAAGCGATGTTCGGGTTGACTTCCAAAAGGACATGCCCGCCAAGCGGCGGCACCTCAAAGACATTGATGATCGTCATTTTGGGGATGGAGCGGACAAATTCTTCGTATGGAATTTGGTCGGCCGATGCGACCGAAATTTGCACATATGTGCGCAACTGGGCGGAAAAAAACGTTGTCAGCAGACGGGCGAAATTCTCATGAATGCGCGTCAGGCTGCGGATTTGATCTTTGGAAAACCGGAGCGCCCGCCGGAAATCATACGTTTTGACGCGTCGGCCTTCCTCCTCTTTTTTCAGCTCCTCCGCGCTCATCTCCCCTGCAGAAAGCGCAGCGAGCAACGCGTCAATTTCGCTTTGCGACAATACTTCCCCGGCCGTCATTTCATCTTCCCCCCTTCCAATGACAGGGCTACTGGAGGATAAAAGAGGTAATGTAGACGTTCTCCACTCTCCCTTCTTGCATCAATCCGTTGATCTCGCGCTTCAGCCGCTCTTTCAGCGCCGTCAGTCCTTCTTTTCCTTTAAAGTCGGCCGCTTTCATCTGCGAAAGTTGCTCGATGATCACGTCTTTCATCTGAAAATCGCGTTTCTCCGCCTCTTCTTTTCCTTGATCGCTGTCTGTTTCAATTTTAAATGAGATTTTAATATAACGCCCGTCCGCTAAATTGGTGGTCATTTCCGGAATGTCGATCGATCGTTCCGCCAGTTCATCGGCGCTTGGCGCCCCTTGTTTTTCCGCATGCCCCATCTTCATCACCGCGACAAGCGCCGCCGTTCCAGCCAAAGCGATGACCGCCAGCACAATGATCATCGTTTTGATTGCTTTATTCCCTTTCACTGTCCAATCCTCCTGCTTTCGGTAAGCGAAACACACCAAGCTGCTGGTAAAATTCGCTCGCTCGTGCAGCCACTTGCTCGACCGTTTCGCGCACGACGAATTTTTTTCCGTTCGTCAGCGTCACGGTCGTATCAGGAAACGCTTCAATTTGTTCGATGTACAATGCATTGAGCACAAACCGTTTGCCGTTGAGCTTCGTTAACGAAATCATCGAGCAGCAGGCGCAAGACGCCGCTCACGCCCTACCTCCTATTCTATTTTTTCAAGTTGACAAGCTCTTGCAAAATTTCATCCGATGTCGTAATGATGCGCGTATTCGCCTGGAAGCCGCGCTGGGCGACGATCATCTCCGTGAATTCCTCGGCAAGGTCGACGTTGGACATCTCAAGCGCGCCGGAAACGATTGAGCCCGCTCCGCTTTCTTGAGGAGGGTAGGCAATCCATTCGTTTTGATTATTTGGATTGATGATTGTGCCTGAGTTGGCTGTTTCTCTAAATAAATTTCCTCCTACTTTTTCTAACCCATCATTGTTGGGGAACTTGGCCAGTCGAATTCTCCCTGCCACTTGCAAGTTTCCAACCGCATCTACATAGTTCACAACCCCATCAGCGCCGATGCTGACGCTTTTCGCATCAGTTGGAATTTGAATTCGAGCCCGTTTTCCCGTAAATGCCCCATTCTGATATCCTTCACCGACTAAATATAAGCCATCGGCATTGACAATATATCCCTCTTTATCTAAATAAAAATTTCCTGCTCTCGTAAACAACGGATTTATAAGATTTCCATTATTCAACTCGCCGAGAATAAAGAATCCATCCCCTGAAATCGCCAAGTCAAGCACACGCCCGGTCGTTTGCAAGCTGCCTTGCGTATGGACGGTGTCGATCGCCGCAAGCTGCGAACCGAGCCCGACCTGCTTTGGATTCGTCCCGCCGCGGCCGGCACCGGCATTGGGCCCGCTTGCTCCAGAAATCGTCTGGCTCATCAAATCTTTGAAAATCGTTCGTCCTTTTTTAAACCCGTACGTATTGACATTGGCAATGTTGTTGCCAATAACATCCAGCTTTGTTTGAAAGTTGCGCATAGCGCCGATTCCGGAATACATGGAGCGAAGCATCGATTCCCTCTCCCCTTTTTATCCTTTTTGTTCGACTTTCACGACCGCATCCGCGGCAATCGTTGTCCCGTTATCAAGCCCTAGAGTCACTTGGCCGTCTTTTTGCATGACCGATTGAACGACGGCGCTCATCATCGTCTCGCCATCTTGCCAGTGCACCGTTTTGCCGATCCATTCGCTGTAGCGCAAAAGCGCATCGCGGCTTGACGCTTGCATCCATTGCTGCATCAAATTGGCGATGTTCATCATTTGCTCAAGCGAGGAGAAGCTCGCCATTTGCGCGATAAAGTCTTTATCTTCCATTGGATTGAGCGGGTCTTGATTTTCGAGCTGAGCGAGCAAAATTTTGAGAAAGTCGTCTTTTCCTAAAATTTGATTGCCCGTTTTCCGTTCCGGCTGAACCGCGTTTGCCAGCCATAAGCTTCCATCAATCGCATTCGTTGTCATCCTCGTTCTTTTCCCCCTTATGCGTCAGCTTCGATCCCGTCTAGCGCAAACGGGAAGGAAGATGATGGCTCCCGCTTTTGTTTTTGCCGCGATTCGCCCTGCTGCTGCCCTCCTTGGCGGTTCCCGGAATACGGCGGCATCGCGGGGCTGTCATAATCCGACCAAACGGTCCATTTTTCGACCGTGATGGAACTCGCATCAAGCTGCTGAGCAAGCTGCGGCAAATGAGCGTAGAGCAACTCTTTCACCGCGTCGTTCGCCACGAGCAGCTTGGCGGCGAGCTTTCCACCTTCCTCTGTCATTTTCACCGTCACCGTCCCGAGATGTTCCGGATGCAGACGGATGACAAGCTGCATGACACCGTTTGGAAGCTTCATCCACCGCGCCGACCTTAGCGCGTGGGCGACTTGATCAGCGACGCTTCCGCCAGCTGACGCCGGCATCTCGCCGACCAACCCGACAGATGAAGAGGAGGGTGATAAAAGCGCAGGAGGAGTGGTGAACGAAGGAGCGGCCTCGCCGCCATGCCCCTTGTCCCCCCTTTTTGGCAGCGAAACGTCTTTTTCGCCAGCCGGACGGACAGGAGAAGCTTCGTTCGGCAGCGCGACAACCGTCCTGTTGCCTCCCTGCTCATGGAATGGACGCTGGTCGCCGTCGCTCAGGAGCGGTGGAAACATCCCTGTTTTTCCGCTGGAAGGCGAACCCGATTCAGCATCGATATGACCACGTTTCCGTCCGTCGGTTATGAACGCACGTTCCAATCCCGCTTCATCGGCCGCCGGCTGAGCGGCAATCGTTTCTTCACCATTCATCGCACCGACAAACGGAAATGTCCAATGATCACTCGTTTTCCCTTCCGCCTGCTGATCCGCCGCCAAAAGCGGCGCGCCTGCAGCTGCCGAAATAGGTGCGACAGCCAAAGCTGTCATGATGGAAGGGGCAAGCCACAATGATTCGATTGGCGCCGGCTTCTTTTCCGCTGAAGATGGTTGTCCGGCTGCGCCCGTTTCCATTCCGCCATTTTGCCAATCTGGCTCTTTGTTTTTGCTCGACTCCTCTTGAAACAAGCTAGTCTCTGCCCCAGCGGGCAATAACTCTTGTTGCTTGTGCGCAAGCAACGCCGCAAACACGTTTGCGTTTTCCGCCTCTTTTTTCACCGCCATAGCGCCTGCCGATAGCGGCGCGTTTGCTGTGATCGTTACTTTCATTCGGCCGCCTCCTTCCCCATCGCCCTTTTGCTTAACGATGCCAACAGTTTCGCCGCCTGCCCAGCCGGCATTTGTTCCAAAATGGCTGCCGCTTTGTCGCCGTCAATCTGGCTCAGTACACGGAGCGCTTCGCTCTCAGGCAGTTCCGCTAAAATCGCCGCCGCCTGTTTTTCCGACATGGCGCCATACATGCCGACGACATCTTCTTCCGTCAAGGCCGGCTCGTCAACAGGCTCAGCCTGAGCGTCCGTTTTCCCGCTTGGCGCAGACAGCTGGGCGATTTCCTTTTCCTTTGCCGCCAATTCATTTTTCAACTGCTTGATTTGCTTTTGTTGGTCGGCGATCGTTCGTTTTTGCCGGTTGATCGTCTGCTGCTGAGCTTCAATCGTTTTTTGCAAAGCTTTCTCCCTTTTGCTCCAGTTGATCCACTCGGAGACAAACGGCGCCTTTATGGTCCACTGCTTTGCCGCCTTGGCCGCATCAACGCCGGCAATGTTTAAAATCAACAACAGAAAGGAGGCGGCAAACGCACTCGGAATGACAATGACAAACAACAGCCATTGCCACCAACTCGCCTGCATTTCCTGTTCAACTTTGCTCTCCGCCATCTATACCTCTCCTTGCCTTGCAAAACGTTGAACCGCCATTTCATCAAACAGGCGGCGCTCCGCTTCCCTCTCAAGCTGCTCGGCCCACTGCTTCATGCGCTCGCGCATTTTTTCGTATTTTTTCACTTCGATATTCAATTCCATCAAACGCTGCTGCCGGCGCTGCATCCGCTCGCGCGCCTGCATGACGACGAGCTGATAATGGTCGATCATCCGCTCTAAATTCGCCATATATTGCAGCCTAAGGCGAATGTCTCCAACGGACAGGCCGGCTTGAAGCTGTTCATCCCGAGCCGCCGCGCATTCTTCTTTTTCCTTGAGCAGGCGGTAAAGCGTTTCGGCTGCCTGCTCAAACCGGCGGACCGCCTCCTCGTATTCGCCAAGCGCCTTTTCTTTTTCTTTTTCTTTCATCGCCAGCACTTTTTGCAGCCGAAACGTCGGCGTCACATTTGTTCACCCTTTCATCGTCTGAAAATGGCGCGCGATTTCTCACCGAACCGACAGCAAGCGCAACAGGGCATCAATGCTTTCGGCGCGCGTCGTTTTTTCATCGATGTTTTGGCGGCAAAACGCCATCATTTGCGGATAAAATTCGATCGCCTCATCAATTTCTTGGGACGACCCCCGTTTGTACGCCCCAATTTGAATCAAATCCTCCGAATCGATATAAGTGGACAGAAGGCGGCGAAACCGGTTTGCCGCTTCGCGGTGCTCTGCGCTGATCACGTGGGGCATGACGCGGCTGACGCTTTTGAGCACGTTAATCGCTGGGTAATGCCCTTTGTTCGCCAGCTGGCGTTCCAACACAAAATGGCCATCCAAAATGCCGCGCACCGCATCCGCGATCGGCTCATTCATGTCATCGCCGTCAACAAGCACCGTATAAAACGCGGTGATCGTGCCGGAAGCGTTCGTTCCAGCCCGTTCAAGCAGCTTTGGCAGGAGGGCGAAGACCGATGGCGTATAGCCTTTCGTCGTCGGCGGCTCACCGACAGCAAGGCCAATCTCCCGCTGCGCCATCGCGACGCGGGTGACCGAGTCCATCATGAGCATGACATCCGCCCCTTGGTCGCGGAAATATTCGGCGATCGCCGTTGCCGTATAGGCGCCTTTGACGCGCATCAGCGCCGGCTGGTCGGACGTGGCGACGACGACGACCGAGCGGGCCAAGCCGTCTGGGCCAAGGTCGCGCTCTAAAAACTCGCGCACTTCGCGGCCACGCTCGCCGATTAAGGCGATGACGTTCACATCAGCCGACGTATGGCGGGCGATCATTCCCATGAGCGTGCTTTTGCCGACGCCCGAGCCGGCAAAAATGCCGACGCGCTGCCCCTTGCCGACGGCAAGCAGGCTGTCGATGACGCGGATGCCGACTTCAAGCGGTTCGACAATCGGCGGCCGAACGAGCGGATTGGGCGGATCGCGTTCGACCGAAACCGGCTTCAGCCCGGGCGGCAACAGGCTCCCGTCAAGCGGTTGGCCGAGCGGATCAAGAACCATGCCAATGAGCGCATCGCCGACGTGCACTTCAAGCGGCCGGCCGGTCGCTTCGACAAAACAGCCGGGAGCGATATGGGTCGTGGCGGAAAACGGCATAAGCAAGACGTGCTGTTCATGAAAGCCGACGACTTCGGCGGGAATTTTCCGGCATCCGCTCTGTTCATGGATGTAACAAAGATCGCCAATCGAGCTTTTCGGTCCTTTCGATTCCATCATCAAGCCGATGACGCGCGACACTTTGCCAAACCGTTTATACAAGTCGACAGCGTCTATTTCATCAAGAAGCGCCTGCCAGTTCAGAAAACGCCCCCTCCTTCAATCGCCGGTAGAGCGCCTCGCGCAGCCGCTCAAGCTGTACATCGACGCCCGCCTCGATGCGTCCAAACGGCGTCTCCACGACACATCCATATTCAGGAAGCGCATCATCCGGGTAGATGAATAGATCAACGCGATGCGGAAACAGAGATTTCAGCAGCTCTTTTTGTTCTGCCACGATTTCGTAGCTGTGCGGATGCACATAAACGGCCACTTCCGTTTGCTGGCGCACTTCCTGCAACGCTTGGTGCACGAGCGGCAAAAAAGCGTTTCGATCGCCCTCAAGCGCGGCGCCGAGAATGCGTTCGGCCGCTTTTAACGCCACCTCCAGCATCGCCTCAGCCGTCGATTCGATGCGAGCGTAAAATTCGGTGTTCGCTCGCTCCGCCAAGCGGCGGGCTTGCTCGATCAACGCGCGGTGCTCGCTCAAAGCCTCCTCGCGCCCAGCCGCATAGCCGTCTTCATACCCGCGGGCGCGCGCTTCCTGCATGAGACGCTCTTTCTCACGCTGCCATTCCTCTTTTTCGCGGGCCAACTGCTCGCGCACCGATTCGTAATATTGCTCTGCCTGGCGGCGAAGCTTGGCTGCTTCTTCCTTGGCGGCGGCGACCGCTTCCATCTCCCGCTGCCGATCGTCGACGGACGATGGAAGATCGGAAACATGGCGCTGCACGATGATCGTCTTTTTCCCAGCGCGCGCCGCCAATTTCGGCGCTTTAATGACGTTAGACAATAATATCATCTCCTCCCCCGCGCGCGATGACGATTTCTCCGGCCTCTTCGAGACGACGGATCACTGCGACGATGCGCGATTGCGCCTCCTCGACATCACGCAGCCGGACTGGCCCCATATATTCCATTTCTTCTTTGAATGTCTCGGCCATTCTTGTCGACATGTTGCGGAAAATAATGTTTTTCACTTCGTCGCTCGCTACTTTCAGCGCCAACATGAGATCGTTGTTGTCCACCTCGCGGATGACGCGCTGAATGGCGCGGTGATCGAGCGTCACGATATCTTCAAAGACAAACATCCGTTTTTTAATTTCCTCGGCCAGTTCCGGGTCTTGAATTTCCAAGGCATCCAAAATCGTCCGCTCCGTGCTCCGGTCGACTTGGTTCAGCACTTCCACGACCGCCTCAATTCCGCCGGCTTGCGTGTAATCTTGCACGACGGTCGCGGACAGCCGCCGCTCCAAAATTTGCTCGACTTCGTTGATAATCTCCGGCGATGTGCTGTCCATCAGCGCGATGCGCCGGGCGACATCCGCCTGCATTTCCTGCGGCAGCGCCGATAAAATTTGCCCTGCCTGTGCCGGCTCCAAATACGAAAGAATCAGAGCGATCGTTTGTGGATGTTCATTTTGAATGAAGTTTAGCAGCTGCATCGGGTCGGCTTTGCGGGCGAAATCAAACGGCCGCACCATCAGCGCTGATGTCAGGCGGTTGATGATCTGCATCGCCTTATCCGGGCCGAGCGCTTTTTCAAGCACTTCTTTCGCATAGGCGATGCCGCCTTGGGCAATGTAATCTTGCGCCAAGGCGAGCTGTCGAAACTCTTCAAGCACTTCCTCTTTTTGTTCGGCCGTCACTTGACGGACGTTGGAAATTTCTAGCGTCAGCTTCTCAATCTCTTCCTCGGATAAATGTTTATAGACAGAGGCCGACACATCCGGGCCGAGGGAAATAAGCAGGATGGCTGCTTTTTGCCTGCCCGACAGCCCGCCTTTTCGTTCGCGCTTTGCCATACGCCGTTCCCCCTACTCTTCCGATAGCCACGTTTTTAATAGTTTTGCAAACTCATCCGGCTTTTCTTTCGCCAGCCGCTCAAGCTGTCGACGGCGCAACGCTGCCTCCGTCTCCGGCGGCTCCGGCAAATCCGGCTCCGTCGAAAGCGGCGGAGTGAACAAGTGTTCTTCTTCCTCTTCCTCGTCTTCACGGCGGCGGCGCAGCCAGAGGAACAACAGCAAGGCAACGAGCAACAGCGCTCCTGCACCGGCCGCATACCACCACCACGCCGGCCGGTCCGGCGCCAGTTCGGTGAATGTCGGCTTGCCGTTGAATTTTTGCACCGAAACGACAATACGGTTGTTGATGTCTTGATCCGTGAGCGTTTGCGCCTCGCTTTTGTCAATTGACGTCCGAACGATTGTTCCTAGCAGTTTTTGAATATCATTGACCGTCTCGGGCGGCAGCGAGTTCGGATCATTAGGGTCAGGCGGCTCGACCATCACTTGGATGCCTAGGTCGCGGATTTTATATGGACTTTCGACGATTTGCTTTTTGATTTTGTTTACCTCGTTGTTGATCGTCTCTTCGGTTCGTTCATAGTTGCCGTTTGTTGCGCCGTTTGCGTTTTGGTAGCCCGGCACTTCGTTCGCGCCCGTTCCAGCGGCGCCTCCGGGCGGCGCACCGCTCCCGGAGTACGTCTCTTTAATGCGCTGAACGCTGACGGCAATACCTTGCTTCGTTTTCTCGTCCACTGGAGAAACCAAATTTTCTTCTCGTTTCTCCTGCGTAAAGTCGACATCCGCCGTCACGGAGACGACGACTTTATCCTGCCCCATCATCGTGCCGAGCAGTTGCTGCACTTGGCGTTGAATGTCGCGCTCGATCTGCTTTTTGATTTGTTGCTGCGAGGCGAATGTCGTTCCTGTCGAATTTTCGCCGTCGTTTTTTAAATCGTAATACTCAAAAAACTGATTCATAATGACGATATTATCTGTAGAGAGATTCGGAACACTTTTGGCGACGAGATGATAGAGCGCTTTGATTTGCTCGTCGCTGAATTGATAGCCCGGCTTCGTCTTCAGCACGATCGAAGCCGAGGCTTCCCCTTTCTCATCGGAAACGAATACGCTCGGCTGCGGAAGGTTGATCATGACTTTGGCGTCCTCGACGCCGTCGATCGTCTTGATCAAGTTGGCGAGCTCCGTTTGCATCGCCTTCAGCTTCACCATATTGAACTCGTTATCCGTCATGCCGAAGCTCGCGTTTTGGCCGAAAAATGAATAGTCAATGACTCCACTGTTCGGGATGCCTTCAGCAGCGAGCTCGACTTTCAGCGCGTCCACTTGCTCTTTCGGCACTTTAATCGTCGTCCCGCCGTCCGCCACTTCGGCCGGAACGCCGCGCTGGTCAAGCGTTGCTTTAATTTGCCCCGCTTCTTGCGGCGACAAATTGCTGTAGAGGGGCACCATTTCCGTCCTTGTGGCGAAAAAGACGCCGACGCCAACGGCCAAAAGCACGGCCGCTGCCGCAGTGAGCACGAGCCATTTCTGTTTTTTTGTCCGTTCCTGCCAAAACGCGCGAGCGCGGCTCCACCACTCTTTCCATTTCCTTCTCATACAATTCCCCCGATGATCCAATACCTGCCGCCATAGCGCAACAATGGCGGCGGCTTCCGTATGTATTGCGATTCATTGCTGCTACAATGGCATGCGCATCATTTCTTGATACGCCTCGATCGCTTTGTTGCGGATCTCCAGCGTCAGCTGCAACGTGATGCTCGCTTTTTGCGCGGCGATTATCACATCATGCAACTGAACGTTCTCCCCGCGAACGAGCTTTTCCGTCAGCGCATCGGCTTGAATTTGCGCTTCGTTCACGCGGTTGAGCGCCTCTTTGAAAAATGCGGCGAATTGCTTTTGCGCCTCAGCCGGCTTCGCTGGGGGCGAAACGGCGGAAGACATCGTCAGCCCAATGCGGCTTGCTCCATCAATCATCGTTTATCCCCCTCGCATGCTATTTCCCGATCTCGAGCGCCTTCATGAGCATTCCTTTCGAAGCATTCAACACCGTAACGTTCGCCTCATACGAACGCGTCGCCCCGATCAAGTCCACCATTTCTTTCAGCGGGTCGACGTTTGGCAGACGCACATAGCCGTCGGCGCCCGCATCCGGGTGATTCGGGTCGTAGACGAGTTTAAACGGCGCCGGATCATCGACAATTTCGCGCACCCGCACTCCGCCGTCCACCGCGTCGGCACGGCCGAGCGCAGCCTGCAAATAGCCCGAAAACGATCCGCTCTGCGGTTCGATGATGACCATTTTGCGGCGGTACGGCTCCCATTCGCCGTTGACAAGGCGGGCGCGCGTCGTATCGACGTTAGCGATGTTGGAGGCAATCACGTCCATGCGCAACCGTTGAGCGGTCAACGCCGAAGCCGAAATGTTTAGACTTTGAAACAAAGACACCCGTTATTTCCCTCCTTTAATCACTGTTTTCAACGTGGTAAATTTGCCGTTGAGCCGCTCGATTAAGGCATTGTAATAAATTTGGTTTTCTGCTAGTTTTGACATTTCTTGATCGATATCGACACTGTTTCCATTATGATTGTAACTCACCGTTGTGTCCGTCGTCACGATGATTTTTCCATTTTGTTCGTTTGGAAACGAAAAATGCTTCGGATTCGTCCGTTTGGCCTCAAGCCGAAACGCCCGTTCCAATTCAGCCTGAAAGCGCACATCTTTCGCCTTATAGCCCGGCGTATCGGCGTTGGCGATGTTGTCGGCGATCGCCTGTTGGCGAAGCGCAGCGTAGCGAAGCCCTTGTTCAAGCCAACCGATCGTCGCTGAAAAGAGCGCCAATGGAATCCCCTCTTTTCTCCTATTTTTCGACAATTTCTGCTAGTTTTCATTTTACGGGAAAGAAAACCCAATGTATAGACGGAACTTGGTACTATTTTTCGACGATGCCATTACAGAAAAACGATGCCAAGGATGTTTGTCAAAACAAAAAACCCGCCGGGCCAAAATACCCAGCGGGCTTAGGCGGCTACGCCGTTCAGCTCGATTTCAATTTTTCAAGTTCGCTTAAAAACTTGTCGTTCAATACTTTAATGTACGTTCCTTTCATGCCGAGCGAGCGCGATTCGATCACGCCGGCGCTTTCTAGTTTGCGCAGAGCATTGACAATGACCGAGCGGGTGATGCCGACGCGGTCGGCGATTTTGCTCGCGACAAGCAGCCCTTCCGTTCCGTCAAGCTCCTCAAAAATGTGTTCGATCGCCTCAAGCTCGCTGTAAGAAAGGGAGCTGATCGCCATTTGCACGACCGCCTTGCTGCGCGCTTCCTCTTCAATTTCTTCCGCCTTTTCACGCAGAATTTCCATGCCGACGACCGTCGCACCGTATTCAGCCAAAATGAGATCGTCATTGTCAAACTCGCGGTCAAGGCGCGATAAAATGAGCGTGCCGAGCCGCTCGCCTCCGCCGTTGATCGGAACAATCGTCGTCAAGCCGGTTTTGAACAAGTCACGATTTTCCACTGGAAACGCCGTATATTCGCTATTAATATCAATATTAGGAGACGTTTCCGTAATGTTGAACAAGTTTTTCGTGTATTCTTCCGGAAACTGGCGCTCCTCCAGCATTCGCTTCATCCGTTCGTTTTCAATCGATTGTTTAATGGCGAATCCAAGCAGTTTACCGCGGCGGCTGACGACAAACACATTGGCTTCAATCACTTCGCAAAGAGTTTCTGCCATTTCTTTAAAATTGACCGGCCGTCCGGCCGCCTTTTGCAACATGGCGTTGATTTTCCGCGTTTTCTCTAGCAAGTTCATTGATTTCATCTCCTCCTCATAAAATAAACTCGCTTAAATCTTTGTTTTTGACGATGCTGCCGAGTTTTTGCTCGACATATTGCGGTGTGATGACGACCTTGTCGATTCCGATGTCCGGCGCCTCAAACAGCAAGTCTTCCAGCAGTTTTTCCAAAATCGTGTGCAACCGGCGCGCACCGATGTTGTCGGTCGTCTGGTTTACTTCAAACGCCACCTCGGCAATCTTACGAATAGCATCGTCAGAAAATTCAAGACTTATACCTTCTGTTGCCAAAAGAGCTTGATATTGTTTAATGAGCGCGTTATTCGGCTCGACTAATATTCTTACGAAATCGTCGACCGAAAGTTTCGCAAGCTCGACGCGGATCGGGAAACGGCCTTGCAGCTCAGGGATCAAATCCGACGGCTTCGCCATATGGAACGCGCCGGCGGCGATGAATAAAATATGGTCTGTTTTCACCGGTCCGTACTTCGTCATGACGGTCGACCCTTCGACAATTGGCAAAATGTCGCGCTGCACCCCTTCGCGCGAGACGTCGGCCGAGCCGGACACCGCTCCGCTGCGGGCGATTTTGTCGATTTCATCGATAAAAATGATGCCGGACTGCTCAGCCAGGCGGATGGCCTCTTGCGTCACTTCATCCATGTCGATCAGCTTTTGCGCTTCCTCGTTGATGAGCACTTTGCGCGCTTCACTCACTTTGAGACGCCGCTTTTTGCGCCGCTTCGGCATGAGGCTGCTCAAGGCGTCCTGCATGTTCATCCCCATCTGCTCAATGCCTGCCCCTTGCAAAAAGTCAAACCATAACGGCGTCTGTTCCTCGATTTCAATCGTCACCATCTCGTTTTCCAACTGCCCGTTTGCCAACTGCCAAGCAACTTGGCGCCGCTTTTGTTCCACCTGTTCATCCTCATGGCTGTAGCTGTTGTCCGCTTGGGCTCCTTGGCCGCCAAACAGCAGTTCAAGCGGATTTTTGATTGTCTGCTTTGGCTTGCCCGGAACGAGCAGTTCAACAAGCCGCTTGTTCGCCTGCTGTTCAGCCCTGTCTTTCACTTCGTTCATTTTTCGTTCTTTCACGAGCCTAACTGACGTTTCCACCAAATCGCGCACCATCGATTCGACGTCGCGCCCGACATAACCGACTTCGGTGAATTTCGTCGCTTCGACTTTGATGAACGGGGCGCCGACGAGTTTGGCGAGCCGGCGGGCGATCTCCGTCTTCCCGACCCCGGTCGGGCCGATCATTAAAATGTTTTTCGGCATCACTTCATCGCGCAATTTTTCATCGAGCAAACTGCGGCGGTACCGGTTGCGAAGCGCGATCGCCACCGCCTTTTTTGCCTCTTTTTGCCCGACGATGAACTGATCGAGCTTTTCGACAATCTGCCGTGGAGTCAACGTTTCCGCCATCATCGGCCTCCTCCTTTTTACAGCTCTTCAACAATAATATGGCCGTTCGTATAAACGCAAATGTCAGCGGCGATCTCGAGCGCCGCCTTGGCAATCTCTTTCGCGGTCATCGAGCCGCCGGCGTACTTCTTCAACGCACGCCCAGCAGCCAACGCATACTGACCGCCCGAGCCGATGGCAAGCATGCCATCATCCGGCTCAATCACTTCGCCCGTGCCGGAGACAAGCAACAAATGCTGTTTGTCCATAACAATGAGCATCGCCTCGAGGCGGCGCAACACTTTATCGCTCCGCCACTCTTTCGCCAGCTCAACCGCCGCGCGCGGCAAGTTGCCATTCCATTGTTCGAGCTTGCCTTCAAACATTTCAAACAGCGTAAACGCGTCAGCGACGGAGCCGGCAAAACCGGCGAGCACGTTTCCTTGGAACAGCCGCCGCACTTTTTTCGCTGTATGCTTCATGACGACCGCATTGCCGAACGTCACTTGGCCGTCTCCAGCCATGGCGGATGCGCCGTTATGGCGGATGGCAAAAATTGTCGTCGCATGAAAGGCTCCCATCATTTCCCCTCCTTGCCTGCGGGTTACGCCCGCGGATGCGCCTGCAAATAAATATGCCGCAGCCGGTCTTTCGTTACATGTGTATATACTTGCGTCGATGACAAATGCGCATGACCGAGCAGTTCCTGCACCGAACGGAGATCGGCCCCTTCGTTGAGCAAATGAGTCGCAAACGTATGCCGAAGCACGTGCGGGCTGATGTTTTGCGTCAGCGCAGCGGCTTCGACAATCCGATCCAAAATATGGCGCACTCCCCGAGGCGTGAGCGGATTGCCTCGGGCGTTGACAAATAAATAGCGGTGGTCCGCCGGCAGCTTTCTTGTCAGTTCGCGTCGGCCCCTATGGATATACCGTTCAAGCGCTTCGCGGGCCGGACGGCCAAACGGAACGTAGCGCTGCTTGTTTCCTTTACCGTGAATGAGCACGGTTTCCGCAACAAAATCGACATCAGACAGCTGTATGTGACAACATTCACTAACCCGAGCGCCAGTCGCGTACAACAACTCAAGCAGCGCCGCATTGCGCTGGCCTAGGGCCGTATTTTCATCATTGACAAGAAACAATGCTTCTAATTCTTTTGGGTATAAAAAATTAGGAATTTTTTGCTCTTTTTTTGGCAGTGTCGCGAGCGCAAACGGATTTTCGGCCACCCGCCCTTCGCGCAACAAAAACTTGTAAAAGCTGCGCAGACTCGAAATTTTGCGGGCGACCGAACGGCTGGCCAACTGTTGCTCGTATAGTTTCGTCAAATATAAACGAACGTCGCTGTAGGACACTTCATTGAGCGCGCCGATTCCTTCCTCATCCATAAACCGGAAAAACTGCTCAATGTCACGCCGGTAACACACAATAGTATATTGTGAATAATTTTTCTCGATTTGTAAATATTCCATGAATAATTGTAACGCAAGTTTCGAATTCTCCATCGCCTCACCCCGCAACGGCTACTACATCGTACCATATTCATCCGCATGAACGCAACTGTTTTTTTATAAAATTCTGAATTGTATCCGATGCCTATTCAGGCTTCTAGCCGCTCTTCATAGTCGCACGCCGTGCATTGCACTTGCACACCTTTTTTCAGCTCTTTCTCCACAAGCAGCCCCGCGCATTTCGGACACGGGCGGGCGAGCGGTTTATCCCACGAGACGAAGTCGCAATCCGGGAAACGGTCGCAGCCGTAAAACACCCGCTTTCTTTTCGTGCTGCGCTCGACGATGTTGCCCTCGCGGCATTTCGGGCACTTGACGCCGATTTCTTTGACAATCGGCTTCGTATGGCGGCATTCCGGAAAATTCGAGCAGGCGATAAACTTGCCGAAACGGCCCATTTTGTACACCATCGGACTGCCGCACACCTCGCAGTCAATGCCGGCCGGCTCATCCTTAATCTCAACTGCGCGCATTTCTTTTTCCGCCACTTTCAACCGTTTTTCAAATTCGCGGTAAAACTCGTCGACGACTTTGATCCATTCCACTTTCCCTTCTTCAATTTCGTCCAATTCTTTTTCCATTTTCGCCGTAAACTCGACATCGATAATTTCCGGGAAAAATTCGAGCATCAGCTCTACAACGATTTCGCCGAGCTCGGTCGGGACAAACCGCTTGTTCTCAAGGACGACATAGTTGCGTTTTTGGATCGTATCAAGCGTCGGGGCATACGTCGACGGGCGGCCGATGCCGAGTTCCTCCAACGTTTTGACGAGGCGGGCTTCCGTGTAGCGCGGCGGCGGCTGAGTAAAGTGCTGCTTCGATTCGATCGTTTCGCTCTCAACCGTTTCCTCTTCTTCCAAATCCGGGAGGATACGGTCCTGCTCTTCCGTTTGATCGTCCGTTCCTTCAATATACACTTTCATAAACCCTGGAAATTTCACCTTCGAGCCGCTGGCGCGGAACACGACACCGTTGTTTTCCAACTCGACGCTCATGGTGTCAAGCACGGCGGCCGCCATTTGACTGGCGATGAACCGTTCCCAAATGAGTTTATACAACCGAAACTGGTCGCGCGTCAAATACGGTTTCACTTTGTCCGGATCGCGAAATGCCGATGTCGGGCGGATCGCTTCATGGGCGTCTTGGGCGTTCGTGCTTTTCTTCTCTTTCCGCTTTTCCTGGTTGACATACATAGCGCCGAACGTCGCCTCGATATATGCCGCCGCCTCTTGCTGCGCCGTCTCGGCGACGCGCGTTGAATCGGTGCGCATATACGTGATCAAACCGACCGTCCCTTCGCTGCCAAGATCGATTCCTTCGTACAGCTGCTGGGCGATCATCATCGTCTTTTTCGTCCGGAAATTCAGTTTGCGCGCCGCTTCCTGCTGAAGCGACGACGTCGTAAACGGCGGCACGGGGCTGCGCTTGCGCTCTCGTTTTGTCACCGTTTTCACCACAAATGCCGTTCCGTTTAAGCGGTCCAGCACGGCTTTCACATCCGCCTCCGTCTTTAAATCGCGCTTTTGTCCGTCAATACTGTAAAACGAGGCGGCAAACGTCTCTCCTTCTTTTTGAAACGTCGCTTGAATCGTCCAATATTCTTCCGGCTGAAATTCGCGAATTTCTCGTTCCCGATCGATGATGAGGCGCAGCGCCACCGATTGGACGCGGCCGGCGCTTAATCCTTTTTTCACCTTTTTCCATAAGAGCGGGCTGATGTTATAGCCGACGAGGCGGTCGAGCACGCGCCGCGCCTGCTGGGCGTCAACAAGATTCATATTGATCGCGCGCGGCTTTTGAAACGATTGCTGAATAGCATCCTTCGTGATCTCATGAAAGACAACGCGGCATTCAGAGTGAATGTCCAGATCGAGCATGTGGGCCAAATGCCAGGCAATCGCCTCTCCTTCGCGATCGGGGTCGGCGGCAAGAAACACTTTTTTCGCTTTTTTCGCCGCCGTTTTCAACTCTTTGATCACCTGGCCTTTGCCGCGGATCGTAATGTATTTCGGCTCGTAGCCATGGTCTATATCAACGCCCATTTGGCTTTTTGGCAAATCGCGGACGTGGCCCATCGACGCTTTGACTGTATATTTTTTTCCCAAGTATCGTTCGATCGTCTTCGCTTTCGTTGGCGATTCGACGATAACTAAGTAGTCTGACATCCATCTTCCACCCCTAGGAGGTAAATTGAAATCTTCATTATTATTAATGATTATTGCCGCATTTGTCAAACATGTGCATTACACGTACGGGAATTCATCCAAAATGTCCGCCGCTTCTTGCACTAGTTTTGCCCCGTGCTGAATGAGCGTATTCGGCCCAGCGGATTCCGCCAAACCGATCGGGCCGGGGACGGCGAACACTTCCCGCCCTTGCTCAAGCGCATACGCGGCGGTAATGAGCGAACCGCTTTTTCGCTTCGCCTGCACGACAAGCGTGCCGAGCGACAGCCCGCTGATGATGCGATTGCGCGCGGGAAACTGCCATGCCTGTGGGCGCGTTGCCGGCGGATGCTCAGCGATGACCAACTGTTCGTTCATCAGCAGGGTGGCGAACGGTCGATGTTCTTTCGGATAAATGTGGTCCAGCCCGCCAGCGATGACGGCGATCGTCGACCCGCCATGCTGGACGGCGAGTTGGTGGGCGCACACGTCAATCCCAAACGCGAGCCCGCTGACGATCGTAAAGCCGGCGGCAACAAGCGGCGGCACCAATTTGTTCAACGCTTCGATTCCTTCTTTCGTCGGCCGCCTCGTGCCGACGATGCTGATCAGTTTCCACTCCTGAAGCAAAGCGGAGTCCCCCTTTGCATACAGCACCCACGGCGGGGCGTATATATATTTAAGCAGCGGCGGATAGTCGGAATCAAATACAGTGATCACACGAATGCACCGGCCCTTATATGTTTTTATCACACGTTGCACATCGATGGAATGCAAATCATGGAAAAAAGCGGTCCATTGAGCGTCGGAAAGCGGAACGAGCGGGCGGAGATCATTAGGAGGCAGAGAAAATGGAGCGGTGAGCGTCGGATCAACCTTAAGCAAGGAATGAATCGTCTTCCATCCCGCCCCGCGGCAATGATGGAGATGGATAAGTCGGTCGCGGACCGTATCGTACATACTGCTCCCCTTTCTTTTTTCACCTTCAGCATGGATCTATAGGTGCAACGAAAACGTTTAACATATCCTTGACGGAAAGGTCGCCTGTCTATTTTTTCGACTGTCGGAGGCAAGCCGCAGGCTTCCTCGTCACGCCTTGGCGTGACGGAAGACCGAACAGCCACCCGCTTCACAGACCCATACATGGGTCTGGAAGCGGCGTTGTTCGGTCGCCCGACAGTCGATCCAATTGCTCTGTAAAAGCGGCAAAAATGGTAAAGCTTCAAATTGCATCTATAGACATGATATGCAACACCCCGCACGAGGACGTGCGGGGCCAAACCATTAGTGCGTTTTGCATTTTTCGTACAAGCCGCGTTCTTTCAACACAGAAATGAGCGTTTCGCCGATCACGGCCGGCGTTTCCGCCACTTTAATGCCGCATTCGGTCATTTTTTTGATTTTCTCTGCGGCCGTGCCTTTGCCGCCGGAAATGATCGCGCCGGCATGGCCCATCCGTTTGCCCGGAGGCGCCGTTTGCCCGCCGATAAAGCCGACGACCGGTTTCGTCATGTTCGCTTTCACCCATTCGGCCGCTTCTTCTTCCGCCGTGCCGCCGATTTCGCCGATCATAATGACCGCGTACGTTTCTTCGTCTTCATTAAACGCCTTCAACACATCGATGAAGTTTGTGCCGTTGACCGGGTCGCCGCCGATGCCGACCGCCGTCGACTGGCCGATGCCGGCTTGCGTCAGTTGGTGAACGGCTTCGTACGTCAGCGTGCCGGAACGGGAAACAATGCCGACATGTCCTTTTTTATGGATGTAGCCCGGCATAATGCCGATTTTGCACTCTTCCGGCGTAATGACGCCCGGGCAGTTCGGGCCGATGAGGCGCGTCTTTTTGCCCTCCATGTACCGTTTCACTTTCACCATATCAAGCACCGGAATGCCTTCGGTGATGCAAACGACAAGGTCGAGTCCCGCGTCGACCGCTTCCATGATGGCATCCGCAGCAAAGGCCGGCGGAACGTAAATGACCGAGGCGTTCGCTCCCGTTCTTTCGACCGCTTCCGAAACAGTGTCAAACACCGGCACGCCTTCGACTTCCGTGCCGCCTTTGCCCGGCGTGACGCCGCCGACGATGTTCGTCCCGTACTCGATCATCTGCTTTGTATGGAACAGCCCTTGCGAACCGGTAATCCCTTGCACGATCACTTTCGTGTCTTTATTGACAAAAACGCTCACGTGTCTCCCTCGCTTTCTTAACGTACTAGCTCGACGATTTTTTGTGCTCCGTCCGCCATCGATTCGGCCGCAATAATGTTTAAGCCCGACTCTTGCAAAATCTTTTTCCCAAGCTCAACGTTCGTTCCTTCAAGCCGGACGACAAGCGGAAGCGTCAAACCGACTTGCTTCGTCGCCGCGACGATGCCGCTCGCGATGACATCGCATTTCATAATGCCGCCGAAAATGTTGACGAAAATGCCTTTGACGTTCGGGTCGGACAAAATGATTTTGAACGCTTCCCTTACTTTTTCCTCGCTGGCGCCGCCGCCGACATCGAGGAAGTTAGCCGGCTCGCCTCCGTAATATTTGATGATGTCCATTGTCGCCATCGCCAAGCCGGCGCCGTTGACCATGCAACCGATGTTGCCGTCAAGAGCGATGTAGTTCAAGTCGTATTTCGACGCTTCGACTTCTTTCGGGTCTTCTTCATCCAAGTCGCGGTATTCAAGGATGTCCGGATGGCGGTATAAGGCGTTTGAATCGAAATTCAGCTTCGCATCAAGCGCCATCACTTTGCCGTCGCCGGTGACGACAAGCGGGTTGATTTCGGCGATCGAGCAGTCTTTATCGACAAACACTTGGTACAAGCCCATCATAAATTTTACCGCTTGGTTGACGAGATGCTTCGGAATGTTGATGTTGAAAGCCAATCGGCGCGCTTGGAACGCTTGAAGCCCGACGGCTGGATCGATGTATTCTTTAAAAATTTTCTCCGGCGTTTTCGCCGCCACTTCTTCGATTTCCGTTCCGCCTTCTTCCGACCCCATTAACACGACGCGCGAGGTGGCGCGGTCGACGACAAGGCCGATGTAGTATTCTTTTTGGATGTCGCACCCTTCTTCAATCAACAGCCGTTTCACTTCTTTTCCTTCCGGGCCGGTTTGATGGGTGACGAGCACTTTGCCGAGCAATTCGCTGGCGTATGTACGGACTTCCTCGAGGCTTTTTGCCACTTTCACCCCGCCCGCTTTGCCGCGCCCGCCGGCATGGATTTGCGCTTTGACGACACACACCGGCGCGCCGAGCTCTTTCGCCGCTTCGACCGCTTCATCCACCGTGAACGCGACGCGGCCGTTCGGCACGCTCACACCATAGCTTCGCAAAATTTCTTTTGCTTGGTATTCATGAATGTTCATGCGCCAACCTCCTATGTATAAAATCAAAAAAGTCTTAGCGCTTTCATTTTATACCTAACATTTCGCGCTTGTCCACCGTTTCGCCGCAAAATTAAGAAAGCAGGGAATAGGAAAATTACCCCTTCCCCGCTCTTTCTCCTTTCGCTTCCTGATCAAGCTGATACAAAAACGCGAACAATTCAGCCACTAAGGCGTACAGCTCCTCCGGGATCGTTTCGTTGATCTCCACTTTCCCCAGCAGCTCAACAAGCGTCGGATCTTGGCGAATCGGCACGCCGTGCTGCCGGGCGGCGGCGATGATCGCTTCGGCGACCTTGCCAACCCCTTTCGCCTTGACGATCGGAGCTGCGTCAAGTGCCGCATCGTAAGACAAGGCGACTGCTTTTTTCCGCTCCTCGTTCATGCTTGGCAATCCACCTCGCTGCAACTGTCGGCAAACAGAAAAACGGAAGGCGGAGGAGGGGCGGAACGCGTTGCCTTTACATCAATGCCTGAAAGCGCATAGCCGTGCGCCTGAAACCGCTCTTTGACAAGCGGAGCCATCCGAGCGGCAGCAACCGCCAACCGCGGATCATCGTGAAAAATGGAGATGTGGACGATCCGTCGTTGCACGCGCATATCAACGATCACCTCTCCCAGCTCTTCAAGCGTCAGGCAACAAACAATGCGGTTGTAATCGGCATCAAGCGTCCCGCCTTGTTTCCTCCTTCCTTGCCAGCACACAGCAAAATCGCTGCTACGGCCGCCAAGCGGCAATGGAAACGAAATCCATACGTGCTCAATGAGCCCATCGCCGCCAGCAGCGATGGCCATGCCATCGAGCTGGTCGAGAATCGCTTCGGCCGCCCTCTTGGCCCCTTCGCTCCCCGATTCATGAAGAAAGCGAAGAAGCAGCCGTTTCAACGACGGGGCGGAAGGCAAATCCTCGATTTTCCCGACACGGACGAGCGCCGCCTCATCCTCAAGCCCAAGCCGCACGGCCGCTCGCCTCAGCCAGCAAAACAGCGACAGCGCCGGATCTCTCGTCGCTCGAGCGGCCGCCCACAACTTCGCTTCCGCGGCGGGCAGCGCTCCGCTTTGATAGGCAGCATCGAGAGCGGCCCACCGTTCCAAAAACGCCTCCTCGTCCGTCAAGCCGAGCTGCCGAATGATATCGGCAAACCGGCGGCATTGCACCGCCTCCCGAAGCGCCAAGCGGCGGTCCTCCGGCAACGGGGCGAGCCCAAGGCGGGCAAGAAGCGCGCGGGCCGTTTCGGCCTCTTCCTCCCCTGACAGCAACAAACGCACGGCCGCCTCGTAAGCGGACAGCGGCGGTGAAAGAAACTTCTCCATCGCCCGGATGAGCTTAAGCGCCGCCGGATGGGTGGAAAGGGCGGCAATGGCCGCTTTCAGTTTCCCCAAACCCTCAGCGAGCGGCACCCCGGTTTTGGCTGCCCATAGCGCGCGAAACACGGCTGAAGAGAACGGCAGCCGGCGGCGAAACAAATGGGCGAGCACGTCTTCGGCCGCGTCCGGCTGGCCGGTCTCTTTCACCGCTTCAGTCAGTGCGGCAATTTCCTCTTTCGTTGCAGCCGCGCCAGCTTTCAGCGCTTGGCGGAGCACCGGCAGCGCCGCATCCGGCAGTTTCCACGCTTTTTGCCACCGGCGCACCGCCTCTTCACCTGACGGAGCAGACGCCGGTTCGGAAAGGGGAATGGCTTTCCAATAAATTGTTCCTTGTCGTTCGTGAATTTCAAACAAATACAAACGTCCGACGGCAAGCGGCGCCTCCAAACGGGCGCGCACAAGCTGTCCGCCAGCGCGGACGAGCGCCGCCCGCTCCTCGGTTTCCATCTCCTCGACCCGCTCCACTCGGCCGACGACGGCCTGCCCCGGCTGAAACCGCCGGCTGGATGTCGCGTCGCGGACAGCGGTCGTTGGCATCGTCCGCTCCATGCGCTCGACCATTTCGTCCCATCCCTTCTTCTAGAGCTGCTCGCTCGCCTCGAGCACCTCCCTCACCGGTGCGAACGAACGACGGTGCTCAGGCGTAACGCCGTAGCGGCGGATCGCCTCGAAATGTTCCGGCGTTCCGTAGCCCATATGGCGCGCGAACCCGTATTGTGGATAGCGGCGATCCAGTTCTTTCATCCACCGGTCGCGCGTCACTTTGGCGATGACCGACGCAGCAGCGATCGAAGCGCTGTTGGCGTCTCCTTTTATGAGGCGCTGTTGCGGCAGTGGGCACGGCACCGCCATCGCATCAACAAGCAAATGTTCAGGCGGCGGGGAAAGGGCGTTCACCGCTTTCGCCATCGCTTGCCTTGTCGCTTCGTAAATATTCCTTTCATCGATCTCCGCCGCGCTGACGATGCCGATGCCGATGGCGACGGCGCACGCTTCAATTTGCGCAAACAATGCCTCGCGCTTTTCCGGCGTCAGCCGCTTCGAGTCGTCAAGCCCCGGCAAATAGGCGTCTTTCGGCAAGATGACCGCGGCGGCGACGACCGGGCCGGCCAGCGGGCCGCGCCCGGCCTCATCAATGCCGGCGATCCGTCTAACGCCAGCGGCGTATAGTTCCCGCTCATAACGCATCAGTTCTTCCCACCGCTGCTCGATGGCGTGCCGGCGCGCCTTCTGCCTTTCAAAACGGGCAAGAAGCGCCTGCACGCTTTTTCGCTCATCCTGCCGCAGCATCTCCCAGCGCGGGTCGTCCGCGCCAAGCTTCGGAAGCAGCGCTTCAATGTCTTTCACCGTATACCGCTTCATGCTCCTCTCCCTCTTCTACTTATACTATCGGCTCTGTTTGGCCGACCGTAAAGCACCGCCGGCAAAAAACGCCCGCCGGACGCGCTACGTCCGTGAAGCGGGCGTTTCAAAGCTTAAGCGGCCTAATTTTTCCGTGCGGATGTCATACAAAACGATGTCAGCCACTTTATCGTAGTCAACAGCGCCGCCTGACGTCAAGCAGCCGCGCCGCCTTCCGATGGCGTCAAACAAGGCGACGATGTCATCCGGAATGTCATCAAGGCCGTAGCGCTCCGCAAGCCGGTTGGGATAGTGGGTCGACAAAAAGCGGAGCGCATAGACGGCGACATCCTGCAAGTTTAAAATTTCGTCCTTAATGGCCCCGGTCACCGCCAACTTGTAGCCCACGTCCTCATCCTCAAATTTCGGCCATAGGATGCCTGGGGTATCAAGCAGCTCCATTTCTTTGCCGACTTTAATCCATTGCTGCGCTTTTGTCACCCCCGGCTTGTCGCCAGTTTTCGCGATATGGCGGCCGGCGAGCCGGTTGATCAGCGTCGACTTGCCGACGTTCGGGATGCCGACGATGAGCGCCCGAACCGGGCGCGGGTTTTTAATCCCTTTCGCCCTCATTTTCTCGAATTTGTCTTTCACCATCTCTTTCGCTGCCGCCGCGATTTGCCGGACTCCTGTTCCGCTTTGAGCATCGATGGGCAAAGCCAGCCGCCCTTGATCGTGGAAATAGCGGATCCACTGTTCGGTCACCGCCTCATCGGCCATATCAGCCTTATTGAGCAAAATGAGGCGCGGCTTTTGTCCGAGAATCTCGTCGATCATCGGGTTGCGCGAGGACATCGGCACACGGGCGTCAAGCAGCTCAAACGCTACGTCGATCAACTTTAATTTTTCTTGCACTTCCCGCTTGGCCTTCGCCATATGGCCGGGGAACCATTGAATCACTGTCATTGGCATCACCTGCCTCGTTTATTTCACAATCCGGGCGTCAGAAAGCGGCCAATACACAAGATTCGCCTTGCCAACGACTTTTGACATCGGAATGAAGCCGATATGGCGGCTGTCTTTGCTGAAACGGCGATTGTCGCCCATGACAAACAAATGCCCCGGCGGCACCGTGCTTCGCCCGGTCAGTTCCTCCAAAGTGAACGATTCCGTCAGTGGACCGCCGTCGGACAACTGCTTTTTATACTCGTCCAAATACGGCTCTTCATACGGCTTGCCATTGATATAGAGCGTATCATTTTTGTATTCAATTCGGTCGCCCGGCAGGCCGATGACTCGCTTAATATAGTCTCTCCCTTCTTCAGCGTGAAAAACAATGATATCGAAACGGTGCGGCATGCCGATTTTATACGCCAGTTTATTGACGATCATCCGCTCATGGTTATGTAATGTCGGCATCATCGAATAACCGTCGACGATGATCGGAGCGAAAATAAAGTAGCGGATGCCCCCGGCGAGCAAGACGGCAACGACGATCGCTTTCATCCACTCGCGCCATTCGCTTTTTTTCTGTTCCATTGTCCACCCACCTAAATCAAAGTTTGCAGTCGTGGATCACTACCGTAATCATCATTGGCGGTAGTGAAAAAAGGAGCTTGAAAGCAAGCTCCTTTTCCGCTGTGATCCACCGTTGTCCATTATTGCGCTGCGTTCGTATTTTCCTTGATGCGCGCCGCTTTGCCGCGAAGTTCACGCAAGTAGTACAATTTCGCGCGGCGGACTTTCCCGCGGCGGATGACTTCCAGCTTGGCGATTTTCGGCGTATGCACCGGGAATGTGCGCTCAACGCCGACGCCATAGGACACTTTGCGGACCGTGAACGTTTCGCTGATGCCCGCTCCGCGCCGTTTAATGACGACCCCTTCAAACACTTGGATGCGTTCGCGGTTGCCTTCGACGACTTTCACATGAACGCGCACCGTGTCGCCCGGGCGGAAATCCGGCAAATCCGTCCGCAGTTGTTCTTTCGTAATCTCTTGGATTAAATGATGCATCATGATCCACCCCTTCCACAGATGTTCATGCCAATGATCTCTTCATTGCAGCGGAACATCGTTTTCCGTCCTCAAGCCAATCGCTTAAGGTCACACAAAAGACATGATAGCATAAACGGTTGACTCAGGCAATAGCTATTCGCGCTCCTTTTCCCACTCTTTCAGCCATTGCTTTTGCTTGTCTGTAAGCGGATATTCATCGAGCAAGTCCGGACGGCGCAAAAACGTGCGCCGGAGCGATTCCTTCTCGCGCCACTCGGCGATGAGCTGATGGTTGCCAGAAAGCAGAATATCCGGCACTTTCATGCCGCGGAAATCGGCCGGTCTTGTGTATTGCGGATACTCAAGCAGCCCGGAGCTGAACGAGTCATCGACCGGCGACGCCTCATTGCCGAGCACCCCGGGGAGAAGACGGACGACGCTGTCGACAATGACCATGGCGCCGAGTTCCCCACCTGTTAAAATATAGTCGCCGATCGAAATTTCATCGGTTGCTAAATATTGGCGGATGCGTTCGTCATACCCTTCGTAATGGCCGCAAATGAGCACCAAATGCGTTTCTTTCGCCAGCTCTTCCGCCTTTTTTTGCGTGTAGCGCTCGCCTTGCGGGCAAAGCAAAATGATGCGGGCGCCAGGCGATCCAGCCGTCACGTGTTCCACCGCGTCAAAAATCGGCTGCGGCTTGAGCACCATGCCAGCGCCGCCGCCATACGGATAATCGTCGACCGTTTTATGCTTGTTGTCGGCAAACTCGCGAAAATCAATAAGGCGGATGTCGACGGCCCCTTTTTCTTGCGCCTTCTTTAAAATCGACTCGCTCAACACCCCGGAAAACATGCCGGGAAACAACGTTAAAATATCGATCCGCATCACTCGAGCAGCCCTTCCATCGGCCGGATGATGATCGTTTTCCGCTCCGGATCGACGTGCAAAACGACCTCGTCAATGTACGGAATGAGCGCTTCCGATCCGTCTTCGCGCCGGACGACCCAGACGTCGTTCGCCCCTGGAGTCAAAATTTCCTTTACCGCGCCGATGGTCTCCCCGCCTTCTGTCACGACAGTGCAGCCGATGATCTCATGGAAATAATATTCCCCTTCCGCGAGTTCGCCGAGCTGGCTTTCCGGCACCTTCAGCATCGCTCCCTTAAACCGTTCCACATCGTTGATGCTGTCATAGCCTTCAAACGACAACAAGTCAAACGATTTATGGACGCGGTGGCTTTTCACCGTGACTTCAATCGGTTCCGTGTCCCGTTCGCGGAAAATGTACAGCTTGTTTCCTTTTTTATACCGTTCTTCAGGAAAGTCGGTGCGCGAAATGACGCGCACTTCGCCGCGAATGCCGTGCGTATTGACAATTTTTCCGACATTAAACCATCGTTCCATCGCTTTCATCCCTTCTTAGCGAATCTCTTTGACGACGCCGTCTTCAATGATGATGGCGCGCGTTTTTGTCACCTCTTCCCAACGGTCGCCGACGTTCACCTCAACGAGCGCCTCGACTTCCCGCTCTTTCAATTCGCTCCCTAACGGTAGCACATTTGACACTCCACACGGCTAAAGCCGTGGGATTCTTGGGTCGTTCGCGTCCTCATCCATTTCTGGTTCGGACAACGCCCAAGTTTAGGGGTGTGTCATCACCCCGTCCCATCGGGTTACGATGTACCCCAATGGGCGGCGCACCTGTGACCAGTGCGCTAGGTTCGGCGACAAAGCCCGAAATCGCTTTGGCGATGTTGATCGCGCCATTCAAGTCGGCGTGGAGGGTGTATCCGCATTGTTTACACTGAAAGTGGATGCCATTGCGATTTCCCTTTTCCCGATGTCCGCATTTACACGTTTGGCTCGTGTAGGTCGGCTTCACCCACTCGACCCGAATGCCCGCCATTTCCGCTTTATAGGCAATCATCGTTTGCAGTTGGTGGAACGCCCAAGCATGAAGGCTTCGTCCTGCTTCTTTGGCCGATTTTGCTCGCTTGCGAATCCCTGTCAACGCTTCCATCCGAATCACGCCAACACCGTTGGCGAGCGCAACATTCACGATTTGACGGCTGATTTTGTGATTTTGCTCCTTCATCCAGCGGGACTCTTTGCGGCCGATTTTGCGAATCATCTGGAGCTTCTTCGCTTTGCCCAACCTTCGCCGCAAAGCCGCATATCGTCGGCGAATGAAGGCGCATTGGTTCCCTTTGAAAAACCACGATTTCGTTCCCACGCTGGCCACAGCGATATAGCGAAGCCCAACGTCAACGCCCATCACCTTTGTTTTGTGCCGCGGCTTCACGTCAAAGGTGATCGCGATCGCCAAGTACCATTTCGTTCTCTTTTTGTAGAGCTTGGCGGCCCCTTGTTTAGCGGTTCCATCGAGCAGCCGATTCAGCCATGCTTCTTGATAGGGGCGCGTGACGACCGGCACGCCGATTCGCTTCTCGAGTGTGGGGAAGGAAACCGTGTAGAACGCTCCTTTCTTTTCCACCTTCACGTTTTGATTGTTAAAGCAACACCAGAATGTTCGAAACTTCTTTGTTTTCTGGTTTTTCTTTTGGGACTTCACTTCTCGAATCGTTTGATTCACGACAGCGGAAGGAAACCGCTGCGACGAAAACTCCTTAAAAATTTTGCTCGTTGCTTGATTCAGTTCGGGATGATTCAACAGCCAATTCGCAAACGCGGTATTCACTTCTGTCATCCGTTCATACATGTCTTGTTTGACTTTCGTTGGGTTGTGCAATTCCAGCCTTAGCGTGATCGTCGGCATGGACTTACCTCCTTGCGACAATGACAGGATACCATTTCCATATGAAGAAAACGGCTCACTTTCATCCCACGCCTAAATAGCGTGGGCTTTCTCGTTCGCGAATCTGTAATTGTTCAAGCGAAACTCAAGCCGTTTTATTTTCTCTACTCACATTTCGCACCCTGAATAAAAATTCGAAATAAGCCAGGTTTGACCGAATAAAAATTAATTATTTTACAATTTTTGTATAAAAAATTATTTTTATGCGCATATCCGGGTTGTTTTTTGTATATTATGCAAAGGTTGCGAAATATGAGTCTCTATGCGTTCATCAATTTCTTTCGCAAAATATTGCTTCACTAAAGCGGGCGGATAGTTTCCGCTTTTCTCCATTCGTTTCTGTTCAAAACGAAGCTGGTCGCACTCGCGCTCGAGCTGCTGCTTGCGCGCCAAAAACGCGGCGGCAAGCTCTTGTTTGCTCCGTTCGGTGACGATTTGCCGCACCTCAACCGTTTGAATGAGCTTCATCCTCTTCCCCCTTTTGACACGGAATGAACGGCACCCGGGCCATTTTTGCGCCCTTTGGCATCATATCAAAAAAGGGAGAGGAACATCCTCACCCTTTGTCTTTCACTTGCACAACAACCCGCTTTGGCGATCCGGCCGCGGCGGCGGCAACGACCATGCGAATCGCCTGGATCGTCCGCCCTTGTTTGCCGATCACTTTGCCAGTGTCGTCTTCATGCACGGACAGCTCATAGATGACGGCCGTCTCTTCTTCGCGGCGCTCAACCGCCACCGCCTCCGGATGATCGACAAGCGCCTTGACGATCGTTTCAATGAGCGGCTTCATGTGCATCTCGCTTATTTGCCGTATTTCAAGTTATGGAACTTCTCTAAAATGCCTTGCTTCGACAGCAAGCTGCGCACCGTATCCGACGGTTTGGCGCCGTTTTGCAGCCATTTGAGCGCCAATTCCTCATCGATTTTCACTTGCGCCGGCTCAGCGACCGGATCGTACGTGCCGATCGTTTCGATAAAACGACCGTCGCGCGGCGAGCGCGAATCAGCAACCACGATGCGATAGAATGGTTTTTTCTTTGTCCCCATGCGTTTTAAACGAATTTTTACTGCCATAGTCAGTACGCACCTCCGTATAGAGTTCACACAAGATAGTATATTAACAATTCTTCTTCCGTTTGTAAAGGTTTTTCGCTTAACAGATCTTCATTTACATAAATGGAAAACGGAATCCTTTCTTTTTCCCTTTTGGCATATTCGTCATCATTTTCATCATTTTTTTCATCTCGTCAAATTGCTTCAAAAGCCGGTTCACTTCCTGCACCGTCGTGCCGCTTCCTTTGGCGATCCGCTTTTTGCGGCTAGCGTTGATGATTTCCGGATGCGTTTTCTCTTCTTTCGTCATCGAGCGGATGATCGCCTCAACGCGGGCGATTTGCTTTTCATCGACTTGGATGTTGGCGAGCCCTTTGATTTTGTTGGCGCCCGGCAGCATTTTAATCAGTTCGTCAAGCGGTCCGAGCTTGCGCACTTGGCCGAGCTGCTCCAAAAAGTCGTCAAGCGTGAAGGTGGCCGTGCGCATTTTTTGTTCGAGCTCCTTCGCCTTCTCTTCGTCGACGGCCGCCTGCGCTTTTTCGATGAGCGTCAGGACATCGCCCATGCCTAAAATGCGCGACGCCATTCGCTCCGGATGGAACGGCTCCAAAGCGTCAAGTTTTTCGCCCATCCCAGCAAACTTGATCGGCGCTCCGGTGACGGCGCGAATCGACAGCGCCGCCCCGCCGCGCGTGTCGCCGTCCAGCTTCGTCAAAATCACCCCGGTGATGCCGAGCTGCTCATGGAAGCTTTGTGCGACATTGACGGCATCTTGCCCGGTCATGGCGTCAACGACGAGGAAAATTTCATCCGGCTTGACCGCTTCTTTCATTTGCTTCAGTTCATCCATGAGCGCTTCATCAATGTGGAGGCGGCCGGCTGTGTCGATGAGCACGTAATCATAATGCTCTTCTTTCGCCCGCTCGAGCGCCTGTTTCGCGATTTCAACCGGATTGGCGTGCTCGCCTAACGAAAAGACAGGCATGTCGAGCTGCTTGCCAAGCGTCTCAAGCTGTTTGATCGCCGCCGGGCGGTAAACGTCGGCAGCCACCAGAAGCGGCTTTCGGTTATGCCGTTTGCGCAGCAAGTTGGCCAGCTTCCCGGTGGTCGTCGTTTTCCCGGCCCCTTGCAACCCGACCATCATCACAACGGTCGGCGGTTTCTTCGCGACAGCGATTTGGCTTTGCTCACCGCCCATTAACGCCGTCAGCTCTTCCTTGACGATTTTGATCACTTGCTGGCCCGGCGTTAAGCTTTTCATCACTTCCTGCCCGACAGCCCGCTCGCTCACCTGTCTGATGAAATCTTTGACGACTTTAAAGTTGACGTCAGCTTCCAAAAGCGCAAGGCGCACTTCGCGCATCATCTCTTTGACATCCGCTTCGGTGACTTTCCCTTTGCCGCGAATGCGGTTCATCACCTGCTGCAAACGTTCAGACAGTCCTTCAAACGCCATGGCGGCCACCCCCTTTTTTAATCAAGTTCGTCAAGCTCGCGGACTAGCGCCGCCAATTCGGCGTCAGCGCCGTAGCGCCGGCTGATGTAGTCTTTCAGCCGCTCGATGATCTGCCGCCGCCGTTCATATTTTCGCAGCAGCCCGAGCTTCTCTTCATACTGCTCCAGCATCGCTTCTGTACGCCGGATGTTATCGTACACCGCCTGGCGGCTCACCTCATATTGTTCGGCAATTTCCCCGAGGGAGTAGTCGTCCAAGTAGTAAAGCGCCATATAGTTGCGCTGTTTCGGCGTCAACAGCGCTTGGTAAAAATCGTATAAATAGTTCATGCGCATCGTTTTTTCCAGCACCGGACTCTCCCTCCCTCATTGTTAAGTAAAATACCTTTACAAAAATGTAGTGTACCGTCTTTTCGGCAAGGTGTCAAGGGATGGAACGGACAAAGGGCTTATCGGTTACACCCCCGTGGACGTAACAACAAAGGGCGCTCCATTGTTTTGGGAGCACCCTCTGTTAACTTTTCTATGATTCCAGCAAATCAGCAAACAATCCGTAGACGTACTGTTCTGGATCGAACACTTGCAAATCGTCCATCTTCTCGCCGAGGCCGACGAGTTTCACCGGGATGGCCATCTCGTTGCGAATGGCAAGCACGATGCCGCCTTTCGCCGTGCCGTCAAGCTTCGTCAACACGATGCCGGTCACATCGGTCGCTTCTTTAAACAGCTTGGCTTGGCTCATCGCGTTTTGCCCGGTCGTCGCATCCAACACAAGCAATACTTCATGCGGAGCGCCCGGAACTTCGCGGCTGATGACGCGTTTCACTTTTTCGAGCTCTTTCATTAAATTCACTTTGTTTTGCAGCCGCCCGGCCGTGTCGCATAACAATACGTCAACGCCGCGCGCTTTCGCCGCTTGAATCGCATCATACATGACCGCCGCTGGATCGGAGCCGGCCGCCTGCTTAATGACGTCGACCCCAACGCGCTCGCCCCACGCTTCGAGCTGCTCGATCGCCCCGGCGCGGAACGTGTCGCCAGCTGCCAACAAGACGGATTTCCCTTCCGATTTCAGCTTATGGGCGAGCTTGCCGATCGTTGTCGTTTTGCCGACGCCGTTGACACCGACGAACAAAATGACCGTCAGCCCGCCTTCTTGTATATTCAAAGCGGAAAGTTCTTTGTCATCGGCGCCGGCGCGGTAAATGTCAACGAGCTTTTCGGCGATGACGTCGCGCATTTGCGCCGGGTCTTGAATGTTGCGGCGCTTCACTTCCATTTTCAGCTCATCGACAAGTTCCATGACGGTCGTGACGCCCACATCGGCGACGATCAAAATTTCCTCAAGCTCTTCAAAAAACTCTTCATCCACTTTCCGATAGCGGGCGATGAGGTCGTTCACTTTCCCGGCGAGCGAATTTCGCGTTTTTGACAGCCCTTCTTTAAACTTTTCGGTTACGGCATCCGCTTGCTTTGTCCATTTTTCTTTCCATTTTTGAAAAAAACCCATCCAAAGCGCCTCCTTTCCATTATGACCGCACGAGCTCCTTCGAATCTTCCAAACGGACGGAAACAAGCTTTGAGACGCCCGATTCTTGCATCGTGACGCCGTACAGCACGTCCGCTTCTTCCATCGTCCCTTTTCGATGGGTGATGACGATAAACTGCGTGTCGCGGCTGAACCGTTTTAAATATTGGGCATACCGCTGCACGTTCGCTTCATCAAGCGCCGCTTCGACTTCATCAAGGACGCAAAACGGCACCGGACGCACCTTTAAAATCGAAAACAAGAGGGCGATCGCCGTCAGCGCCCGTTCGCCGCCGGAAAGCAAGCTTAAATGTTGCAGCTTTTTCCCCGGAGGCTGAGCGACGATGTCGATCCCAGTCTCAAGCAAGTCGTTCGGGTCGGTCAGCCGCAAATCGGCGCGCCCGCCGCCGAACAGCTCGCCAAATACCTCGCCAAAATGGGCGCGGATTTGTTCAAACGTTGTGAGAAACCGTTTTTTCATTTCTTCATCCATTTCATCGATCACTTGGTGGAGCGTCGCCTTCGCCTCTTCCAAATCGGTTTTTTGCTCGCTTAAAAAGCGGTGCCGTTCGGAAACACGTTCGTATTCATCGATCGCCCCCAAGTTGACGGTGCCGAGCTCCTCCATGGCGCGCTTGATCAGCTTCACCCGCTTGCGTGCCTCATCGGCGCCGATCTCAAGCGGGTACGCGGAGCGAGCCGCTTCAAACGACAGCCCATACTCTTCGCGCAGACGGACAAGCAGATTCTCCAGCTCCACATCAAGCCGGTTCAACTTTACTTCTTCGTCTTTCACGACATCGGCGAGCTGTTTATGCTGCCGCTTCGTCTCTTTCCATTCCTGTTCCAAATGTTCAAGACGGCGTTGGAAATCGAGCCGCTGTTCGCGACGGCTCGCGATCAGCTCCAATGTCTTTTGCTTGTCCTCAAGCTTTTGCTTTCGCAGCTGCTCAATCTCTTCCTCGTTCCATTCCGGCGCCTCCATTTCCGCATCCAAAGCGGCTCGTTCGCGCTCTGCTTCTTTGAGCCCACGGATCGTTTCGGCAAGCTCCGCTTCCCATTCTTCCACTTTCCGGCGTGCATGTTTCACGCGCTCTTTCGTTTCCGCCAAGGCGATTTTTTGCTCCGTGATCGCTGCCTGGAGCGCCTCTTTCGTCGTTTGCTCCGTCTGTTTTTGCGCCTGCAGCCGGCTGATGTCGTCATCGATCGTCTGCAGTTTCTCGGCAAGCTGCTCAAGCTGCCTGTCAATGGCGCCGAGGCGGCGGTTGAGCTCTGCCATTTCGCGCTCGTCGTTCGCCTTTTCTTCATCATACAGTGCGAGCCGCTCGTCGATCCGTTTTTTCTGCCATTCGAGCTCGCGTTGCTCGTCCTTTTGTCTTTGCAGGGCCTCCCGAAGCGCCGCAACCTCTTCTTGCAGCGCGGCCGCCTGCGCTTCCTGCTCCGCCAGCTCGTGTCGTTTTGCGGCAACAGCCCGCTCAAGCCGAGCGATCGTTTCATCCATTTCCTGCAGTTTGGCCGAAAGCATCTCAAGCTCGCGGTTTCGACTTAGCAACGACGCGGTCTTTTTCGCCGCCCCGCCGCCGGTCATCGCCCCGCCAGGGCTGACGACATCACCGTCCAATGTCACGAGGCGATAGCGATAGTGAAGAAGCTTGGCCAGCTCATTCGCGCCTTTTAAATCGGCTGTCACGATGACATGGCCGAGCAAATGGGCGATCGCCGCCCTATAGGCGCGGTCGTATTCGACGAGCTCGCTTGCGATGCCGACAAACGCCGGATGGCGGTCAATCGCCGCCCGCTCCCGTTCGGAAAGCGCGCGCGCTTTTATGACGTCAAGCGGCAAAAACGTCGCGCGCCCGTAGCCGTTCGTTTTCAAATAGTGAATCGCTTGCCGCGCCGCCTGTTCGCTGTCAACGACGATATGCTGCATCGCCCCGCCGAGCGCCGTTTCAATCGCCGTCTCATAGCGGTCCGGCACGCGGATGAGCTCAACAATGGCGCCATGAATGCCGGGCAGAAGGTCGCGCGCCTTTAATACTTCCTTTACTCCTTGGACAAAACCGGAATAATCATGTTGCATCTCTTCCAACCATTGCTGGCGCGCTTTGGTTTGCTGCCGGTATTGGCGCGCCTGATGCAGCAACGCTTCATGCTGCTCGAGCTCCGTTTTTTGCGCTGCGAGCGCCGCGGCGAGAGCGGCTTGTCTGTTATGCGCTTCCGTCAGCGCCTGTTCGAGGCGGGTCTGCTCGGCCCATAAGGCCGCCCGCTTCTGCTCGAGCTGTTCACGTTCGGCGAGATGGCGGCGGTTCGCTTCATCGAGCGCCGTCCGTTTGGCATGCAGCTTGCTGATGGCCTGCTCCACATGTGCGCGTTCGTTTTTCAACGCCGCCTGTTCATGAACAAGGTCGATGTAATCACCTTTTCGCCGCTCGATTTCTTCTTCAATGTCGGCTTCATGCGCCGAAAACAAAGCCTGTTTTTCTTTCAGCTCCCGCTCGAGCGCTGCGGCGCCCGCCTCAAGCCGGGCGAGTTCCTCCCGCTCGGCATGCAGCTGCTCCGTCAAGCGGCGCCGTTTCGCAGCCAGTGCAGCCGTTATGTCGTCCAGCTGCGCTTTTCGCCTCGCGGCATGCTTTTTTCTCTCTTTCAATACTTCTTTCCGCCCTTCGAGCTTCTCAAGCTCTTCGCTGGCTAAAAGCAGCACTTGCTGCAAACCGTCGATCGATTCGTCAATGGCGGTCATTTGATCGCGCAGCTGTTCGATTTGGGCTTCCATTTTCTGCAACGCCGCCGCCAACGCCACTTCGTCCCGCTGGTGCCCATCAAGCGCTTCCTTCCACTCATTCCATTGCCCGCTCAGCTGCTCGATGTCGTGAACCATCAGCGCCACTTCAAATCGCTCGAGCTCTTCGCGTTTTTCCAAAAACTCTTTGGCGAGCGACGCCTGCATGCGGAGCGGCTCAAGCTGCTGTTCGAGCTCGTGCAAAATATCGTTGACGCGGTGCAAGTTGTCTTGCGTCTCCGCTAGCTTCGCCTCCGCCTTTTTTTTCCGCAGCTTGTACTTCAACACGCCGGCCGCTTCTTCAAAAATCGTGCGCCGCTCTTCCGGTTTGCTGCTTAAAATCTCTTCGACCCGGCCTTGGCCGATGATGGAAAACGCCTCCTTGCCGAGCCCGGAATCGAGAAACAAATCGACGATGTCTTTCAAACGGCACGGCTGGCGGTTGATGAAAAACTCGCTCTCCCCCGAGCGATAGACGCGCCGGGTCACGCTCACTTCCTGGTACTCAAGCGGCAAAAAGCCGTCTTCATTGTCGAGTGTGATCGTCACTTCAGCCACATTGAGCGGCTTGCGCGATTCGCTGCCGGCGAAGATGACGTCTTCCATTTTCGCCCCGCGCAACGATTTTGCTGATTGCTCACCGAGCACCCAACGGATCGCATCGGTAATGTTGCTTTTGCCGCTCCCGTTCGGACCGACGACCGCCGTCACACCAGGGACAAACTCGATCGATACACGGTCGGCGAACGATTTAAAGCCGATCACATCCAATCGTTTCAGGAACATGGTATGACGCCTCACCATCTTTCCACTGTGATCCAACACAAACACCCCGGAGCCCTTTTGGGAAACCGAGACGTTCGATCTTTTCATCCTACCATATGAGCTATCGAAAAAAACGCCTTTCTTCCCCCGCTCAAGGCGCGCATGTTCATCGAAACACCCATGAGCAGCGTTTGCTCTCCATCCCTTCGCACGTTCACAGAAAAAAGACTGACGTAACAGCGCCAGCCTTCACTGCTGATCGGCAACCCGCAACGTTTCGAGCGCCATTTGCGCCGCATGCTGTTCAGCTTCCTTTTTCGAGCGGCCGACGCCGATGCCAAGCTCTTGGCCGTTTAACGCTACGCGGGCGACAAACTCCTTGTTGTGGGCCGGACCTTTTTCCTCCAAAATGGCGTATTCAAGCGTTCCGCTGCCGTCCCGCTGCACCAATTCCTGCAGCTGGCTTTTAAAATCCATCACATGAGAAAAAGCACCTTCATCAATTTTCGGAAACATCGTTTTCTCCAAAAAGCGGATGACCGCGTCCATTCCTTGATCCAAATACAAAGCGCCGATGAACGCCTCAAAGACGTCTGCCAAGAGCGCCGGACGCGTCCGCCCGCCGGTCAGCTCCTCGCCTTTGCCGAGCAAGACGAGCTCACCGAACGACAGGGCGTTGGCAAATTTCACAAGCGACGGCTCGCAGACGATGGCCGCCCTCAGCTTCGTCAATTGCCCCTCGCTCATATGCGGGAACTTTTGAAATAAATATTGAGAAACGGTCAGCTCCAGCACGGCATCGCCTAAAAACTCAAGCCGTTCATTGTCTTCGTGAAGCCGCCGCCGATGCTCATTCACATACGATGAATGGGTGAACGCTTGAATCAACAGCTTTTCGTTTCGAAAGGTGATGCCGATTTTTTTTTGCAGCTCTTGAAACTTCGCCCGCCTCTTTTCATGGATGCGCTCTTTATCTTTTTGTTTTGACATAAAAATGCCCTCCGACTTCGTTCCAGAACAAAATGGCCGTGTCTTCTTCTATTATATCCGTTCTCCGGTCCGCTACGCGAGCGGGAATCGTGCGCTTTTTTCCGCAAGACCCGCCGAGCATCCCTGAAAAAGCAGAGAAAGCCCCGTTCGAAGCAACGGGACTTTGCAAAAAAGCGGCATTACAGACGACTTTTTATGTAGTTCACAGCGTCTCCGACTGTGACGATTTTTTCCGCCTCTTCATCGGAAATTTCCATGTTGAATTCGTCTTCAAGTTCCATGACGAGTTCGACGATGTCGAGCGAGTCAGCGCCCAGGTCGTCCTTAAACGACGCCTCGAGCGTCACTTGCGATTCGTCAACCCCCAGCCGGTCAACGATGATTTTCGTTACACGTTCCAATACATCGGCCATTGCGTTCACCTCCCTTCATGATTATAGTCGATTGGCAGAAAAAATACTAGCGCTGTTTTTCTTACGGCATCACCATGCCGCCGTCAACATGAAGCGTCTGTCCGGTCATGTAGCTCGCGGCGTCGGAAGCGAGGAAAGCGACGACGCGGGCGACATCATCCGGCTCGCCAAAGCGGGCGAGCGGAATTTGCTTTAACATTTCCGCCTTCAGCTCCGGGCTGAGCGCTTCGGTCATATCGGTCGTAATGAATCCTGGTGCGACGGCGTTAACGGTGATGTTGCGGCTGGCGAGTTCGCGCGCCGCCGTCTTCGTCAGCCCGATGACGCCGGCCTTGGCGGCGACATAGTTCGCCTGCCCCGGATTGCCGATCACGCCGACGACCGAAGCAATGTTGACGATCCGCCCATAGCGCTGCTTCATCATCGGGCGCGTTGCCGCCTTCGTACAAAGAAATACCCCTTTTAAATTCGTGTTAATCACGGCATCCCATTCTTCTTCTTTCATCCGCATCAATAAATTGTCGCGTGTAATGCCGGCGTTGTTGACCAAAATATCGAGGCGGCCAAAATGGTCAATCGTCGTTTTCACCATGCGCTCAACATCTTCAGCGCGGGCGACGTCCGCCTGCACGGCGATCGCTTCGCGGCCGAGCGAGCGGATGGCCTCGACAACTTCATTCGCTTTCGCCTCGCTGCCGGCGTAATTGACGGCAACGTTCGCCCCTTGGCGGGCAAGCTCCAGAGCGACCGCCCGGCCAATGCCGCGCGATGCTCCGGTGACGAGCGCCATTTTTCCTTCAAGCATCGCTTTATTCCCCTTTCAGCGCCGCAACGGTCGCTTCGAAGGAAGCAAGATCGTTCACCGCATAAACGCGGGCGTTGCGGTCGATTTTTTTCACAAGGCCGGACAACACTTTTCCTGGACCGATTTCGACAAACATGTCGACGCCAAGCGAAAGAAGCGTGCGCACCGACTGCTCCCAACGCACCGGCGAGTACAGTTGTTCAATGAGAAGGCGGGCGATGTCCTCTTTTTTCGTCACCGGCTCAGCAGTCACATTGGCGACGACCGGAATGACGGCGTCACGAATCACCAAACTGTCAAGAACCGCTTTCAGTTTTTCTGCCGCCGGCTTCATGAGAGCGGAGTGGAACGGACCGCTCACCTCAAGCGGAATGACGCGTTTGGCGCCGCGTTCTTTCAAAAGCTGCGCCGCTTTTTCCACTCCGGCTTTCGAGCCGGAGATGACAATTTGCCCCGGGCAGTTGAAGTTGGCCGGCTCGACCGGATCGCCTTGGGCGGCGATTTCATTTGTCACTGCTTCAAGCGCATCAGCGTCCATCCCAAGCACCGCCGCCATCGTCCCTTCACCGGCCGGCACCGCTTCATCCATCAGCTCACCGCGGCGGCGCACCGCGTAGACGGCATCGGCAAACGACATGGCGCCGGCGGCGACAAGCGCCGTATATTCGCCCAAACTATGGCCAGCGACATAGTCCGCTTTCAGCCCAGCGCCGTCGACAAGCTGGAGCAAGGCGATGCTGGCGGTCAAGAGCGCCGGCTGGGCGTTATATGTCAACGTCAGCTCTTCTTGCGGTCCGTTGAACATGAGCTTGGAAAGCGCGAATCCAAGCCGCTCGTCAGCCTCCGCGATGACGGCGCGGGCGCGGGCGTCATGCTCGGCAGCGTCTTTCGCCATGCCGACCGTCTGCGATCCTTGGCCAGGAAATAAAAAGGCGATTTTCCCCATTTTTGATTCCTCCTTTACCGATTATGCCCGTTCCAGCTCCGCTCTGATCGTGCCGATGACATCATGAACCACCATCTCTCGCGCCTGGCGGATGGCGTGGAAGATGGCGTTCGCATCGGACGACCCGTGCGCTTTAATGACCGGAGCATTTAAGCCAAACAGCGCCGCGCCGCCATACTCCGAGTAGTCCATCATTTTTTTCAGCCCGGCGAGCTTTGGCTTGAGGACGGCGGCGGCCAGCTTCGCCGCGACGCCGCTTGTCAGCGTCTGCTTGAGCAAGGAAAAGAGCGCCAGCGCCGTCCCTTCAATCGTTTTTAACGCAACATTGCCGGCAAAGCCGTCGGCGACGACAACATCAGCCACTCCTTGCAGCAGATCGCGCGCTTCGACATTGCCGATGAAATGAAGGTTCGTTTCCTTGAGCAAGGCAAACGCCCGTTTCGTTGTTTCGTTTCCTTTTTGGTCTTCCGTTCCGACGTTCAGCAAGCCGATGCGCGGTTTTTCGACGCCGCGCACGTTCTTTGCGTACGCATGTCCCATCAAAGCGTATTGCTGCAAATGTTCCGGCTTTGCATCGACGTTGGCGCCGACATCCAGAAAGACAAAGCCGCGCCCATCCAACGTCGGCAGCGTCGGGGCGAGCGCCGGGCGGTCGATGCCGGCTGCCCGCCCGACGACAAACAGTCCGGCTGCCATGAGCGCCCCGGTATTGCCGGCGGAAATGCAGGCAGCGGCGCGCCCTTCTTTCACTTCTTCCGCCATGCGCACCATCGACGAGTTCTTTTTGCGCCGCACCGCCCGCACCGGCTCATCATCTGCTTCGATCACTTCGTCGGTGTGGATGATCGAAATGCGCTCTTCACCCGCCACATGCGGGCGAATTTTCGCTTCATCGCCAATCAGCGTAATCTCGATGTCAGGGAAATGGGCGGCGGCCATAAGCGCCCCGCGCACGATTTCGCCCGGGGCATGGTCTCCGCCCATGGCATCAACCGCGATATTCATTGCTGTCCCCATCCTTTTTCTCTATGTTTGAACGATACATTTCAAACGTACCAGAAAAGACGAGCTCCTGGCCGACGTAGCTGTTCACCTCGACGATTGTGCGCCCGTGCGCCGTTTTTCCGGTCACTTTCGCTTTGGCTACGACCCGCTCCCCTTCTTTCACTTGACGCACAAAACGAATGGTCGCTTTCGCTGTCAGCGCCAGTTCATCATGGATGACAGCGACGGCAAGCGAGTTGGCCTGAGCGAACAAATGATGGCCGCGGGCGATGCGGGTGCGCCGAAAGACGTGCTCCTCTTTCACATCGAAAATCGAAATGGCGCTCGCATCCGGCTCGATGTCAATAATGTCGCCGATTACTTCTTCAAGCGGCAACGCCCGCACTTTATCAGCGAACGACTGGCGGGCGACATTCTTGATGCGCTCACGCAGTTCGGGAATCGACAGCTCAAGCCGATCAAGGCGGATCGTCTGCACGCTGACCGAAAATTTTTCGGCGAGCTCTTCATCGGTGATAAACGGGTTTTCCCGGATCGTCTCCTGCAACAACCGTTGCCGTTCGCGTTTGCTTTTTCTCATCGATTCGTGACACCGTCCGAATTTTATGACTAGGTACTAAAAGTAATATATAATATCAAAAAACGAAATGCAAGCACAAAAAATGAACAGCGCCACAGGCTGTCGGCCGCTGTGGATCCGACGCCCCCCTCGCCAAACGGCTTTCTGCTCCATCCTCGAGGCCCACAAACGAAATAGTGGGACAGGCATCTCCTGCCTCCTCCGTCCGAGCAATGAAAATATAGGCTTCCACTGGCCAAAAAATCAATTACCATAAAAAACAGCGGGGCGCGAATGCGCCGGCCGCCTCCTCCCTGTCTATTAATCTAGCTTTTCCCCGTCGAGTAGGCCGGACGCTTCCAGCTCGGCGCGCAGCCCGGCGTACGCCTCATCGCGCCAAAACGCGGCCGAGGAAACGAGCTTGGCGGCATCGCGGCGGGCGACTTCCAAAATACGGTAATCATGCACTGGATCGCCGTAGCGGAATTCCGGGAGCCCGCTTTGTTTTGTACCGAAAAAATCGCCCGGACCGCGCAGCTCCAAATCTTTTTCGGCCAACACAAACCCATCGGCCGTTTCCGTCATGATGCGCATTCGTTCTTTGCCGACTTCCGATTTCGGGTCGGCGATCAAAATGCAGTACGACTGGGCGTCGCCGCGCCCGACCCGCCCGCGCAGCTGATGGAGCTGGGCGAGGCCAAACCGTTCGGCGTCGTAAATGACCATCACCGTCGCATTCGGTACATTCACGCCGACTTCAACGACCGTCGTCGAGACGAGCACATGGATGCGGTTTTCGCTGAACGCCCGCATGACGCGTTCTTTTTCGTCGGCCGACAGCCGGCCGTGCATCAAGCCGATCTCATATTTCCCGCGATAATAATGGACAAGCTGGCTATGGACATCGATGGCGTTTTGCACATCCAATTTGTCCGACTCCTCAATGAGCGGACAGATGACATACGCCTGATGACCACGGCGCAATTCCTTTTCGATAAAATCGAGCACGCGGGAGAACTGATGATGCTTCACCCAATACGTCTCGACTTTTTTTCGTCCGGCCGGCATTTCATCGAGCACCGATACGTCCATGTCGCCGAACGCTGTAATGGCGAGTGTGCGCGGAATCGGCGTCGCCGTCATCATCAATACATCCGGTGCATGCCCTTTCTCACGCAAAACGCGGCGCTGTTCGACGCCAAACCGGTGCTGCTCGTCCGTAATCACGAGGCCGAGCCTGTGAAACTGCACTCCTTCTTGAATCAAGGCGTGCGTGCCTACGACGATATCAATTGTTCCTTCTTCCAGTTCGGCAAGCACCGCTTTGCGCTGCTTTCCCTTCACTGAGCTTGTCAAGAGCGCAATCGTCACATCCGTATCGGCAAACAGCTCGGCGAGCGAGCGGGCGTGCTGTTCAGCCAGAATTTCCGTCGGCACCATCAGCGCTCCTTGAAATCCGGACAAAGCGGCGGCGTAAAGAGCGACAGCGGCAACGACCGTCTTGCCAGAACCGACGTCGCCTTGCAAAAGCCGGTTCATTTGCCGCGGCGAGCGCATGTCCGCCAAAATTTCGCCGATGACGCGGCGCTGGGCGTTCGTCAAGACAAACGGCAATCCGGAAAGAAAGGACGAAAGCCGCTCTTCAGAAAACGAATGAACGACGCCGCGCCGCTCATCGCGCATCAATCGACGGAGCGCCTGCATTTTCAGCTGGTACAACAAAAACTCCTCATAGATGAGCCGGCGCCGCGCCTGATGCAACTCTTCGCGCGTGCGCGGAAAATGAAGGGCGCGGAGCGCTTCTTGTTTGTCGACAAGGCGATAAGCGCGGCGCAAAGCGGGCGGCAGCAGGTCGGGGATGTGCTCGCCAAACTGTTCGAACGCCGCTTTCATCAACCGGCGCATCGTTTTCACCGTCAGCGGGCTGCGCACGGAGTAAACCGGCTCGATGCCGGTGGTCTCCGGAGCCGGTCCGAACCGAAGTTCGTAGGCGTTGATCGCTTGCCGATGCCGGTCCCATTTGCCGATCACCGTCACCGTCTCGTTCAGGGCGATTTTTTCCTTCAAATAGGGACGGTTGAAACAAACAACGGTGATCAAGTAGCGATCGGCCAGCATGCGGAAGGAAAGGCGCGATTTTTTCTTTCCGTAATACGTCAACAGCGGGGCGCTGTATACTTTTCCTTCCACTGTCACTTTTTCTTCATGGCGGACGACGGCCAAATCTTTTTGTTCGTAATCATCATAGCGGTACGGGGCGTACGCAAGCAGCTCACCGACCGTCGCGATGCCGATGTCGGCAAGCGCGGCCGCCGTCTCTTCACCGATGCCTTTGACCGCCGTCACCGGCTGCTGCATCGCTTCGTTCACTTCGATGCCGCAGAAGCGCCGAAAATGCGAGCCGCAATGGCGCGGCCAGTCGGCGTCGCGGCCAACCCCCCTTGCGCCGTTTCTTTGAGCGCCACCGGCATGGCTGCACCGATGCGATACATCGCTTCAATCACTTCATCGCACGGGATGCGGCTTTTAATGCCGGCTAGCGCCATATCCGCAGCGATCATGGCGTTCGCCGCCCCCATCGCGTTCCGCTTGACGCACGGCACTTCGACCAGGCCAGCAACCGGGTCGCATACTAATCCCAACATATTTTTTAGGGCGATGGCCATCGCTTCGGCCGCTTGAGCAGGCTTCCCACCGGCCAGCTCCACCAACGCCGCGGCCGCCATGCCGGCCGCCGACCCGACCTCGGCCTGACAGCCGCCGGCGGCGCCGGAAATCGAGGCGTTGTTCGCGACGACGTAGCCAAACGCCCCGGCTGTAAACAAAAACTCGATCATTTCCATCCTTGTCGGCCGCAGCTTCTCTTTCACGGCAAACAGCGTCCCCGGGACGACGCCGGCCGCCCCAGCCGTCGGCGTGGCGCAAATGACGCCCATCGCTGCGTTCACTTCGTTCGTCGCCATGGCTTTGCTGACGGCGTCCAAAATCGTCTCCCCAGACAAAAAACGGCCGCCCTCAATATAACGCTGCATCCGCACCGCATCTCCGCCCGTCAATCCGGAGCGGGACACAACCCCTTCGAGTCCCCTCTCGACGGCGCGCTCCATGACGGCTAGATGGTGATCCATTTGCGCGATCACCTCTTCCCGGCTTCGCCCGCTCACTTCCACTTCCTGACGAATCATCACTTCAGCGATTTTGATGCTGTCCTTTTCGGCCAACGCCACAAGTTCAGCCACATTGCGAAACATTTGATTCCCACCTGTCCTCTCTCCATCATGGCTTATCTTCTTCGATGCACATCAACATGAAACCGATTTCTTTTCAATCCGCAAGCTTCGCCACTTGAATGATGTTCGGCAGCTGCTCCAATTCCTGAATCAGATCATCGGTCAACGGCTGGTCAACTTCGATCGCCATGAGCGCCTCTTTCCCTTTCTCCTTGCGCGACACTTCCATATGGCCGATGTTGATTTTCTGTTTTGCCAACACCGAAGCCACCGCTCCAATCGTCCCGTACCGGTCGTTATGCATAATGAGCAGCGCCGGATGATGGCCGGACAGCTTCAAGGCAAACCCATTCAATTCGACGATTTCGATTTTTCCGCCGCCGATCGAAATGCCGACGAGCTCAAGCTCGCCTTCATCATCGCCAATCCGCAGGCGCGCCGTATTCGGATGATGCGGAATCGCCTCCTCAGCGGAAAACGACACATCCACACCTTCCGCTTGGGCGATCTCGAGCGCATTCGGAAGACGTTCATCGAACGTGTCAAACCCAAGCAACCCAGCGGCAATGGCAACGTCAGTGCCATGCCCCCGATACGTTTCGGCAAATGAGCCGTAAAACGAAATGCGCGCCCACGTCGGCTTTCGACCAAACAACTTGCGCGCGACTAAACCGATGCGCACCGCCCCGGCCGTATGTGAACTTGACGGCCCGACCATCACCGGGCCAATGATATCAAAGACGCTTTTGTATTTCATCTCCCCTATTCCTCCACAAAACAGAAAAATAAGAAAAATAGAAGGGAATGCTCCCTTCTATTATTCTAACATATTATTCGACGGAAATGATAAATGGATACAGCGGCTGCTTTCCGTTATGCACTTCCACTTCGACCCCGTCATGTTTCGTTTCCAAATAGGCAACGACTGTTTCCACATCGATCTCCGTTGCGTCTTCGCCGTACAAAATGGTCACGATTTCGCTTTCTTCATCAATGAGCGCATCAAGCAGCCGCTTCGTTACGGTGAGTTTGTCTTTGTCAGCGGCAATAATGCGGTCATCCCATAACCCCATGTAATCGCCCTTTTGAATCTCGATGCCGTCAATCGTCGTATCGCGCACGGAAAATGTCACTTGCCCCGTTTTCACTCGCGACAGCGCCGCCGTCATCGCCCGCTCATTTTGCTCGGCCGATTGCGCCGGATTGAACGCCAAGAGCGCCGCCAGACCTTGCGGAACCGTTTTCGACGGGATGACGATCACCCGCTGTTCGGAAAGCTCCGCCGCTTGTTTTGCCGCCATTACAATGTTTTTGTTGTTTGGCAGCACAAACACCGTTTCCGCGTTGGCGAGGCGGATGGCGTCAGCGATTTCTTCCGTGCTCGGGTTCATCGTTTGCCCACCTTCAATGATGGCGTGGGCACCGATGCTCCGAAACAGTTCAGCCACGCCAGCGCCCATGGCGACGGCGACGATGCCGTACGGCTTTGCTTCCTCTTTGGCAACACCAGTCAGCGTTTTGGCCTCCTTGCCGACGATGTTGGCATGTTGTTCGCGCATGTTTTCAATTTTAATATTGATCAAGCTGCCGTAGCGTTGACCGTATGTCAGCACCTCACCCGGCGTTTCCGAATGGATGTGCACCTTAACAAGCTCGTCATCCGCGACAACAAGCAGCGAGTCGCCGAACTGGCTTAACTCGCGGCGGAACGTTTCTTCGGAAAACGGGTGCTCGGCCAGCTTTTCCGGCTCAAAACGGACCATGAACTCCGTGCAGTAGCCAAACTCGATCTCATCGGTATGAATATGACTTTGCGCGCTTTGATGGTGCACCATTTTCACTAAATCGTCCATCCGCGCCTCAGCGCGTGCGGCGCTCACGATTTCTCCTTTCAGAGCAGCAAGAAACCCTTCATAGATGTATACGAGCCCTTGACCGCCGCTGTCGACGACACCGACTTCCTTTAAGATCGGGAGCAATTCGGGTGTGCGCTTAAGCGCCGCTTTCGCCTCGGCGAGCGCCGCTTCCATCACGGCGATCACGTCGCGTTCTTTTTTTGCCGCCTCCACCGCCTTGCGCGCCGCTTCTTTGGCAACGGTGAGGATCGTCCCCTCAACCGGCTTCATCACCGCCTTATAGGCTGTGTCCACCCCCGCCTGCAAAGCGGCGGCGAATTCGAAGCTGTTCACCGCTTGTTTGCCTTCGACTGCCTTGGCAAATCCGCGGAACAGCTGCGACAAAATGACGCCGGAATTGCCGCGCGCCCCCATCAACAGCCCTTTCGCCAGCGCCGCGGCGACGTTGCCGATATGGTCGGAGGCATTCGCCTTCACTTCTTTCGCCCCGGACGTCATCGACAAGTTCATGTTCGTTCCTGTATCGCCATCTGGAACCGGAAAGACGTTCAGCGCATCGACCGTCTTGGCGTTGTTCGCCAAATGTGCGGCCCCTTGCTGCACCATATCGGCAAATCGTCTTCCGTCAAGCGTCCTCATTGTCACCGGCTAACTCCTCCTTACTACGGGTTTGACACCCGAACCCCTTGAACGTAAATATTGATCGACTGAACCGCCAGCCCGAGCGTCTGATCGAGCGTGTACTTCACTTTCGACTGCACGTTATGGGCGACTTCGGAAATTTTCGTTCCGTAGCTGACGATGATGTACATATCGATATGTACCTCGCCGTTTTCTTCGCGGACAATAACCCCTTTGGAAAAATTCTCCCGGCGCAAAATTTCCGACAGCCCATCGCGAATTTGGTTTTTCGACGCCATTCCGACAATGCCGTAACAATCGACGGCTGCTCCCCCCGCGATCATCGCAATGACTTCATTGGCGACTTCGATGTGCCCGTATTTCGTTTGCCATTCAATCGACATGCTCGTTCCCCCTTTGCGTATCTCGCACAGCTACCCCTATTGTACTATAACGCTTTCTGTTTTCAAAGCGCTTCCCGTCCGCCCACTAGTATTATTTAGCCGAAAACTGAAATAGATGTCAAGGACAGTTTCTTGAAAGAAAACCGCACGTCTATTGCAATCCCTACGGTTGTATGGTAAATTATAATAGTGTTTTTAGAGGGATGTGAAAGCAAGGAGGGAAAAACGATGGCGAAGTGCTTCATTACCGGCAAGAAGAAATCGTTCGGCAACTCGCGTTCGCATGCCATGAACGCCAGCCGCCGCACATGGAAAGCCAACTTGCAAAAAGTGCGCATTTTAGTTGACGGCAAACCGAAACGCGTCTGGGTTTCGGCGCGCGCGCTGAAATCTGGAAAAGTAAAACGCGTCTAACGGCCTAACGAAAAGAAGCCGCCCAAAAGGTTGCAACCCTCCTTTTGTTCGGCGGCAACAAAAAAGCACCAAAAATGGTGCTTTTTTCTTATCCTTTTTTAAATGCGTTCAACACCGCCCGCACGATTCCGCCTAAAAATCTCGGCAGCTTGATCGTATAAAACTTCATCCCGATTCCCTCCTCACACCGATCATCACGAGCTTCCCGCCATTTCCTTATCCATTATATTCCGTCATAAGCCAAGCGCGACTACGGGCAGCCGGCAAAATCGCTGCTCCTTATCATCATTAATATGCCTTCTGAAAACGAAAAAGTACCGGAAGATTGGATAAGTTCGTTACTAATACATAATGTCGAACCGCGAGAAATATGACAGTTTGTTAACGGATATTTAAATCCCATCAGCGTAAGTTCTGCCACCGTTTCGGAAATCGGGATGTATGACACATAGCGGTATCGATCGTCTCGCGCGACCGTATGCACGCCGGGCAGATGGACGGTGAGCACGTTTTGCCGGTCGATCAGTTCAATGGGCCGCCCGGCGTACTTTAACAGCAGCTCAACGTTGCCAAACAAATGGTCAAGCCGCCCGCCAGTCGCCCCAAACAGACGGATGGCCCCATCTGTCTGCCTAACCGCCCAGTCAAGGGCGATCTCCATATCCGTTTTGTCTTTTTCCGCCGGCCAAATGTCAAGCTCCGGCAGCATCTCCCTTAGCCGCTTGACCTCCTCAGCCGGCAAGGAATCAAAATCGCCAAACGCCCGCACCGGGCGGAGTCCGAAATCCAGCAGCGCTTTCGTGCCGCGGTCGACGCCGACCCACTGCACATCGCTCCCATCATACGAGCGCAAATCGGGAAGAAGGTGGGGCGGACCGCCGCCGACAATATGAATCAACACATGCGTTTCCCCCTTTCGGCAAGGGCCGAGGCAGCCATCTTCCGTTCTTTTCTTTGCTCTCATCACCCTGCGGCTCAATAAGATGGCAAAAGCGGCGCTGCCTTTTGGCTAGTTGGCGCACGCTTTGCGAAGCGTGCGAATAGCGGCGGCTCGATCCCGTTCATTGTAGATGGCCGAGCCGGCGACAAGCACGTTCGCTCCGGCTTCCACGCAAAGCCGCGCCGTTTCCGCATTGATGCCGCCGTCGACCTCAATATCGACCTCTTTGTTTTGTTCACTGGCCATCCGGGCGACCTCACGGATTTTTGGCACGACCGCCGGAATGAACGCCTGTCCGCCAAACCCTGGATTGACCGTCATCAACAAGACGAGATCGACATCACCGATCACATGGCGGATCATCTCGACCGGTGTATGCGGATTGAGCACCACCCCGGCTTTGACGCCTTGTTCTTTGATAAAATGAATCGTCCGATGCAAATGCACGCACGCCTCAACATGGACGGAAATCACATCCGCGCCCGCTTTCGCAAACGCCGGAATGTATCGGTCCGGGTCGGCGATCATCAAATGGACGTCAAGCGGCAGCTTCGTCACCGGTCGAATGGCGGCCACGACCGGCGGACCGAACGTCAAATTCGGCACGAAATGCCCGTCCATGATATCGACATGAATCCAATCCGCCCCGCCTTCCTCGACCGAACGAATTTCCTCAGCCAGGCGGGCGAAATCGGCTGATAAAATCGATGGCGCAATTCGAATCATGTTCAATACCTCGGCTTTCGTTCTTTCATTTCGGCAACAAAACTAACGTAGTGGTCATAGCGGTACGATGGAATCTCCCCGGCCTCGACCGCCTCACGCACAGCGCATTTCGGCTCGGCGATATGAAGGCAGCCGCGGAACTTGCACCCTTCCCCGTACGTTCGGAATTCAGGAAAATAATGCGGCAATTCATCAAGCTCGATCTGGTCAAACTCAAGCGCGCTGAACCCTGGGGTGTCGGCGACAAGTCCACCGGCGACCTCAAGCAGTTCGACATGGCGGGTCGTATGCTTGCCGCGCCCTAAATGGGTGGAAATGTCGCCCGTTTTCAACCGCAAATCCGGACGGAGCGCGTTTAATAAGGACGATTTGCCGACGCCGGACTGCCCGGCGACGACGGAGACGCGGCCGCGAAGGCGCAACGCCAGTTCATCGAGGCCGCCCTTGGTCACTGCTGACGTTTCAATCACGTCGTAGCCGATGCGCCGGTAATCATGCACGTAGCGGGCGATCTCTTCTTTCGATTCGCCATCCAACAAATCGATTTTGCTGATGACAATGATCGGCGCGATGCGTTTCGATTCAACCAAGACAAGAAAGCGGTCGAGCAGCTTGGCGCTGAAGTCCGGGCTTACAGCCGAAAAGACTAAAATCGCCTGTTCGACGTTGGCAATCGGCGGCCGCACAAGCTCATTTTGCCGCTCGCCAATCTCCAAAATATAGCCTTCCGTTTCGCTCGTCGCCTGAAAAACGACGCGGTCGCCGACGAGCGGCGTCACTTTTTTCTTGCGGAACACACCGCGCCCGCGGCATTGGAACACGCGACCTTCGGACAAGACGTAATAAAATCCGCTTAATGCTTTAATGATTTGTCCTTCCGCCATAGCCTCACCCCTTTTTTTTCGTTATTTTCTGGGTACGGGATCGATCCTTCCTCTTTGACGACATTGTTGACAATGACGCGGTAATAAGCGGTCTCCCCATATGGAATTTCAAACTCGACCATCTCGGTCGCTGGCGCCGTCAGCCGGTATGTTTTGTATGGCGTTGACATATTGTGGTTGGCATCTTGGATGTAAAGCTGGGCTTCAACCATTTGCCCCGGCATCGCCGGTTCATACGGGATCATAATCTCTTTCACTACCGTTTTGGACGGCTTCGGCTCCGGCCCGCGGGAAATGACGACCGTGATGGTTTCCCCTTTTTTTACCTGCTCGTTCGCCGCTGGAGTTTGCGAAATGACAAGCCCTTCTGGCACCTCGTCCGAATACTCGTACTTCACGTCAATGCGCAGCCCTTGATCCGCACCATAGTCGCGCACGCTTTTTTCCGTATAGCCAGTCAAATCTTTAACGGTGACCTTCTCCGGCCCGAGGCTGACGGTGAACATCACTTCCGTTTCATCAGGCACGACTTCATCACCGGCGTACGGGTATTGATCCAAAATCGTCCCTTCCGGCTTGTCGCTGTAGCGGCCGCTGCGTGTGATGCGGGTAAATCCTTCGGCGCGCAGCTCCTCCTCCGCCGCAGCAATATCATCGCCAATGAAGCTTGGAAATTCGATTTTCTTTTTTCCAATGCTTTTATAAATGATGACGCCGGCCCCTTTCTTCACCGTCATGCCGGCTTCCGGATCGGTGCGCACGACTTTTCCTTCTTCGATTTGATCATCTTCCACATCAATCGTATCTTTGATTTCCAAACCGAGCGACGACAGCTGTTCAACAGCGTCATCATAGTTTTTGTTGACCACGTTCGGCATCGTCACTTCTTTTGGAAAAATGAGGCCCGGAATCCATGTGACCGCGCTGACGCCGGCAGCTCCAATGAACAGCAAGGCAGCCACAAGCCAGGCGATCCATGCCCGTTTCCGCTTTGGTTTCGGTTCGCCCGTCGTATGAACCGGTTCGCTCGTTTTTTCCTCGTACACAAGCGTCTCTTGCTCCAACGCCGCGCTTTCCGCATGTTTGATCATCGGAATGGCTTTCGTCGCTTCCTCATCGTCATCGGGTATGGTAAATTTCGGCTCGTTGCGCCGCCTTGGATCCAGCGCTGTCCGAATGTCCTCGTTCATTTCGCGCGCGGATTGGTAGCGGTAAAACGGGTCTTTCGCCGTCGCTTTTAAAATAATGTTTTCCACACTTTGCGGGATGTCCGGATTCCACGCCTTCGGCGACGGCGTTTCCGCCTGCAAGTGCTTCAACACGATCGAAACGGCTGATTCGCCGGAAAACGGCAGCCGACCGGTGACGAGTTCAAACATGACAATGCCGAGTGAATAAATGTCCGATTTTTCAGTAGCGATGCCCCCGCGCGCCTGCTCCGGCGACAAATAATGAACCGAACCGAGCACCGAGTTGGTCTGCGTGATCGTCGTGCCGCTCATCGCCACAGCGATGCCGAAGTCGGTCACTTTCACATTGCCGTGCTCATCAAGCAAAATGTTTTGCGGTTTAATGTCGCGATGGATGATGCCGTTCTCATGGGCATGGGCGATCGCTGATGTCAGCTGGTCCATGATGCCAAGCGCCCGTTCGACCGGAAGCGGAGCGTGCTGCTGGATGTATTGCTTCAGCGTCGCGCCGCGCACATATTCCATGACGATGTAATAGACGCCTTCCTCTTCGCCGACGTCATAAATGGAGACGATATGTTCATGGTTTAAGCTCGTCGCCGCTTGCGCCTCGCGGCGGAACCGTTTGATGAACTGATCATCATTGGCAAAATCAAGGCGGAGCACTTTGACAGCAACATCGCGCTCCAAAATCATATCGCGGGCCAAATACACGTTGGCCATGCCGCCGCCGCCGATGAGGCTGATGATTTTATAGCGGTCATTCAATCGCTTTCCAATGAGCACGCCGATCACCCACCTTCACGTTCCGCTGAAACATCGATGACCGCCAGCGAAATGTTGTCTTCTCCGCCCCGCCCGTTGGCGAGCTGGATAAGCGCCTCCGCCTTCTCTTCCAGCGTGCCGGCACCCGTCAAAATATGTATCATGTCCGCTTCCGGCACTTTATTGGACAACCCGTCCGAACATAACAACAACATGTCGCCCTCGTCGAGCGCCACTGTTTTCACGTCGATTTTCACCGCCGGTTCCGTGCCGAGCGCCCGCAGCAGCACGTTTTTGCGCGGATGATGCTCAGCCGCTTCTTTCGAAAGCTGCCCGCTTTTGACGAGCTCATTGACCAACGAATGGTCGTCGGTCAGCTGCTGAATTCCGCTTTTGTTGAGCACGTAGCAGCGGCTGTCGCCGATATGGGCAACCGTCGCAAACGAATTAGCGCAAACGGCGGCGACGACCGTCGTCCCCATTCCTTGACATTCCGGGTGGGAAAGGGCATGGCGAAACAGTTGTTCGTTCGCCGACGCAATTTGCGTCTTGAGCCATTGCTCCGCCTCAGCCGGTGAAGCAAGGCCACTCTCTTTCTCCCATCGCTCCTGCAAATACGCCACCGCCATGGAACTGGCCACATCACCGGCGCGATGGCCGCCCATCCCGTCAGCGACAACCGCTAAATATTGGCCGCTTTGATTGACAAATACGCCGCCGCTGTCTTCGTTATGTTCGCGAATTTGGCCGATGTCAGTTCGGAAAACGGCTCGCATCCGATTCACCTCGTCTCCTCTTTTCGCTCCTTCGCGCGAAGCTGTCCGCAGGCGGCATCGATGTCGTGTCCATGTTCGCGGCGAATGGTGACATTGATTCCATGTTTTTTCAACGCCCGTTCAAAGGCGAAAATTTGGCTGCGCGGCGTGCGCACATAGTTGCGCTCCGGCACGTAGTTAACCGGAATCAAATTCACATGGCATTTCAGCCCTTTAATCAGCTCGGCCAACTGCTCGGCGTGCTCAAGCTGGTCGTTCACCCCGCCGAACAATCCGTATTCAAACGTCACGCGCCGGCCGGTTTTTTCAATGTAATACCGAACCGCCTCCATGAGCTTCGGCAGCGGGTACGCTTTATTGATCGGCATGAGTTTCGTCCGCAGCTCATTCGTCGGTGCATGCAACGAAATGGCGAAGTTGATTTGCATTCCTTCATCGGCAAACTGGTAAATTTTTGGGATGATGCCGCTGGTGGAAACGGTGATATGGCGGGCGCCAATGTTCAACCCTTTTGGGTGATTGACGATGCGCAAAAACTTGATGAGCGCATCGTAGTTGTCGAACGGCTCGCCGATGCCCATGACGACGATGCTGCTGACGCGTTCATTCGTGTCATCGAGCGCCTTTTGCACTTGCACGACTTGGGCGACGATCTCGCCCGCCTCTAAATGACGCTTCAGTCCGCCGAGCGTCGAAGCGCAAAACGTGCAGCCGATGCGGCAGCCGACTTGCGTCGTGACGCACACCGAATTGCCGTAGTGATGACGCATGAGCACCGTCTCAATCGAATAGCCGTCATGGAGCTCAAACAAAAATTTGATCGTTCCGTCTTTAGACGTTTGTTTGACCACGGTTTTCAACGTCGTGATCGAAAACGATGACGCTAGCTGTTCGCGCAGCCGCTTCGGCAAATTCGTCATGTCGGCAAAATCGGTGACGCGGTTTTGATACAGCCACTCGTAAATTTGTGTGGCCCGAAACGGCTTTTCGCCTTGAGCGACAAGCCATTCCTTCAATTCGTCTAGCGTGAGCGAATAAATCGATGGCAACGGAGGCTGCGTTTCGCCGACAGAGCGGCGGGCAGCCGGACGAACCATTTCCATGCTTTTACACCCTCTTTCGCAGTCGGGCGATAAAAAACCCGTCAGAGTCAAAATGATGCGGCAAAAGCTGCAACATGCCGCCTTTCACATGCGGCCGCACCGGTTTCGGCATCCGCTCGGCAAGGCTGGCGTCGAGGAAAAAGTCCGGATGATCCGCTAAAAAGCGGGCGATGGCTTCTTCATTTTCCTCGCGCTCCACCGTGCATGTGCTGTAGACAAGCGTACCGCCTTTTTTCAAAAGCGGGGCGGCCGCCCGCAAAATGGCTTGCTGAATCTCGACAAGCGCGGCGATGGCGTCTTTCCCTTTCGTATATTTGATCTCCGGTTTGCGGCGAATGACGCCGAATCCAGTGCACGGCGCATCGACCAAAACGCGGTCAAACGATTCCGGGGCAAACCGCTCGCCGAGCCGGCGGCTGTCAAGGGCGAGCGTCGCAACGTTGTCAAGCCCGAGCCGCTTGGCCTGCTGTTCGATCAGCATTACCTTATGTTCGTGGATATCAACAGCAACGACCTCGCCGCGCCCGTCCATCCGCTCGGCGATATGGGTCGTTTTCCCGCCCGGCGCCGCGCAGCAGTCAAGCACCCGCTCGCCGGGGGCTGGGTCAAGCGCTCGAGCGACAAGCATTGAGCTTTCATCTTGAATCGTCAGCCAACCGGCGCGAAACGTCTCCGTATGAGCCAAATTCCCTTTTTCCGCCCGGATGGCCTCCGGAGCGACATGGCCAGGGATTGCCTGCATCCCTTCAGCGCGCAGCCGCTCAAGCGCTTCTTCGACAGTCGCACGCAGCCGGTTGACGCGGGCCGTTGATTGCGGCGGGCGCAAATTCGTCTCGCACATGCGCGCCGCTTCTTCATAACCATATTGCTGGATCCAGCGCCGAACGAGCCACTCGGGATGGCTGGTGGCAAGGGCGAGCCGCTTGCCCGCGTCATCAACCGCCTCGATCGACGGCAGCCCCTCGCGGCCGATGGCCCGCAATACGCCGTTGACAAGTGAAGCAATGCCGCGATGGCCGCGCCGTTTGGCGATTTCAACCGCTTCAAAGACGGCGGCGCGGTCGGGAACACGATCCAAATACACCATTTGATACAGCGTCAACCGAAGAAGCACGCGCACCCACGGCTCAAGCCGGCGCGCCTTGCGCAAAAACGGCGCCAAATAATAATCGAGCGTGTCGCGCCGTTGCACCGTGCCGTAGACAATCTCGGTCAACAGCGCCGCATCGCGCCCGTCAAGGCGTCCTTTTTGAATGGCTTCGTTTAATTGCAAATGACTGTACGCTCCTTTTTGTTCAATGGCTAACAGCGTATCTAAAGCAAGTTCACGTACGTTCATGATCCTCTCCTAGCTTCATGCCGACCGCCAGCCGGCTGCCGGCGCCGCGCAAAAATTCGCCCGCCGCCATCCGTTTTTTTCCGGCCGGCTGCAATTCGGTGATGCGAATGGCTGTCTCATTGCCGGTGGCCACGACAATGCCGTTTTCCTCGAGCGCCAAAATCGTGCCCGGCGGCGCCGAACGGGGCGCCGGCACTTTTTCACCCCACCAAACCTTCCAAATGTGCCCATCCTGCGTTGTATACGTGACCGGCCACGGATGGAAGGCGCGAATATGGTTGTAAATGGCTTCGCCGGGCTGCGTCCAATCGATCCGCTCCTGCTCGCGGCGAATGTTCGGCGCATACGTCGCTTTCTCCTCATCTTGCGGAACGGGCGTAATGTTTCCTTCCAATAAAAGTGGAAGCGTTTCTGATAGTAGTTTAGCCCCGGCGGCGCTCAATTTATCATGGAGCGTGCCGACCGTATCCGTTTCAGCAATCGGCACTTCGACTTGCGCTAACATGTCGCCGGCGTCCAACCGCTCCACCATATACATGATCGTGACGCCCGTTTTCGTTTTCCCTTGCCAAATGGCGTAATGGATCGGCGCCCCGCCGCGCAGCTCGGGCAGAAGCGAGGCATGGACATTGATGCAGCCGTATTTTGGTGCATCAAGCAGCGCTTTCGGCAAAATTTGCCCGAACGCCGCCGTGACAATCAAATCGGGCGCAAACGCCAGCACTTGTTCGTATTGCTCCGGCTCGCGAATTTTTGTCGGCTGCAGCACCGGGATGCCGCGGCGCTCCGCTTCCACTTTCACCGGGGGCGGAACGGGCTCGCGCTTCCGCCCTTTTGGCTTATCCGGCTGGGTGACGACCGCTGCAACGCGGTAGCCGTCATGAAGAAGCTGGCGCAAAATCGGCACGGCAAAGTCAGGTGTTCCCATAAACACAATGTTCGTCATTGGCATCTATCCTTCCAATTCTATCCTTCCAATTCTTCAAGATCGCAATACCGAATCACTTTCGAAGTAAACAACACACCGTGCAAATGGTCGATTTCATGTTGCAGGGCGCGCGCCAAAAAACCGGTCGCGGAAAGCGTAAACGGGCGGCCGCGCCGGTTTTGCGCCCGCACTTTCACAAACTTCGCGCGCGGCACTTCGCCAAACAAGCCGGGAAAGCTCAAACAGCCTTCAACATCCACTTGTTCGCCGCGCGCCTCGATCACGACCGGGTTGATGAGCTCGATCCGACCGTGTTCATCACCGACATCGATGACGGCGATCTGTTCGGCGACGCCGATTTGCGGGGCAGCTAGGCCCACCCCGTCAGCGGCAAGCATCGTTTCATACATATCGTCAAGCAGCCGCCCGAGCCGACGGTCAAACGCCGTCACCGGCGCGCACGGCTGCTCCAAAATCGGGTCAGGATAAGTGACAATCGGCAAAACAGACAACGTCATTCCCCCAAGTTCACATCATCATGTATGGGTTTGTATCAATGGTGACCATCACTCCGCCATGGGCGGCATCGGCTTGGTAGCGGTCGATGACCGCCTTGAGCGCCGCGGTCAAATTCGGCTCCCGTTTGTATTTTATCATGCATTGGTAACGATATCTATCGTGAAGACGGGCGATTGGCGAGGCAACGGGGCCGAGAACGACCGCTTCGTGCGACAAATGCTTGCGCAAATAGGCGGCGATTTTCTCCGCCGCTTTGGCCGCAGCCGGCGCCTCTTCGTGGGCGGCGGTAATGAGCGTCAAATAATAGTACGGAGGATAGCCGTGCGCTTTGCGCAGCGCCATCTCCCGCTGGTAAAAGGCGCGGTAGTCGTGGCGGGCGGCCAGTTCAATGCTGTAGTGCTCAGGCGTATACGTCTGAATGATCACTTCGCCGGGCAGCTCGTGCCGTCCGGCGCGCCCGCTCACTTGCGTCAACAGCTGGAACGTTTTTTCCGCGGCGCGAAAATCGGGCAAATGAAGCATCGTGTCGGCCGCCAGCACACCAACAAGCGTGACGTCCGGAAAATCAAGCCCTTTGGCGATCATTTGCGTGCCGAGCAAAATATCGGCTTCCTTGGCGGCAAAACGGGAAAGCAGCTCTTCATGCGCCCCTTTGCGGCCGGTCGTATCGACATCCATGCGGATGACGCGCGCTTTCGGCAGCAACTTCGCCAGTTCTTCTTCCACTTTTTGCGTGCCGATCCCGAAAAAGCGGATATGTTCGCTTCCGCACGACGGACAGCGAGGGGCAAGCGGCTCTTCATGCCCGCAATAGTGGCATTTCATCCGTTCCCCGGCGCGGTGGTACGTGAGCGAAATGTCGCAGTGCGGACAGCGGATGACATAGCCGCAGCTGCGGCACATGACAAACGTCGAATAACCGCGTCGATTCAACAGCAACACTGCCTGCTCGCCGCGCTCAAGCCGGCGGCGCAATTCGTCAAGCAATCGGCGTGAAAACATCGAACGGTTGCCGCTTCGCAGCTCCTCGCGCATATCGACGACATGAACGTCCGGCAGGCCGCGGTCGCTGATGCGCTCCGGCAGCTCGAGCAGCTCGTACACCCCTTTGGCGGCGCGGGCGAACGTCTCAAGCGAGGGGGTGGCGCTGCCAAGCACGACCGGGCAGCTGTGGCGGCGAGCGCGGTAAATGGCGACATCGCGCGCATGATAGCGCGGCATTTCTTCTTGCTTGTAGCTCGTCTCATGCTCCTCATCGATGATGATCATTCCCAAGTTTTCAAACGGGGCAAACACCGCCGATCGCGCCCCGACGACAAGCTGCACTTCTTTCCGGTGAATTTTCCGCCATTCGTCATATTTTTCGCCGACCGACAGCCCGCTGTGAAGCACCGCTACTTTCGAGCCGAACCGGCTTTTGAAGCGCTCGACCATTTGCGGCGTCAGCGAAATTTCCGGCACGAGAACGATCGCTTCCTTTCCTTGGCGCAACGCTTCATCAATCGCCTGCATATACACTTCCGTCTTCCCGCTACCGGTGACGCCATACAGCAAAAACGTGCGATGCTCCCCGGCGCGCACCGAAGCGGCGATCTTCGCCAACGCCGCCTCTTGCGCCCGGGTGAGCGCCGGCGGCTCACTCGGCTGAAACGTGCGATGCTCGTACGGGTCGCGGTACACCTCGACATCGTTCAGCACCACAAATCCTTTGTCGACGAGCGCTTTCAGCGGCGCTGAGGAGACGCCAAGCACCGCTTGCAGTTCGGCAACCGGCGCCGCTTCCCCTTTTTCAAGCAAAAATGAAAGCACCTCTTTTTGCCTTGCCGGCAGCGACCCGAGCTCCTGTTTCGCCTGTTCCGATGGAATGGCAAGAGCGGCGTGCTTCACCGTTTTCTTGCCCGCTTTTTCTTTCACCTTGTAGACCGCCTCGAGCACGCCCTGCTGCACCGCTTTTTGCGCCGCCCGCCATAAACCGGCCGCCTCAACCTCTTTCCAAGGGGCTTCCGTCCGCCCGGCAAACAGCGGCTTTACCTCATCCGGCAACCTCCCTCTCTTCTCTTCATCCGTCAAGCGGAGCGTTTTTTCATATTTCGCCCGCATCGCCGCCGGCAGCATCGCCTGGTACGCCGAAATGGCAAAACAAAGCGTCGTTTCCGTTAAATAGCGGCCAAGATCAAGCAGCTCTTCGTTTAACACCGGCACGACATCAATCACATGCTCAATCGGTTTCAGTTGTTTGATATCGGAATGGTCTTTCACATCAACGACAAACCCTTGCAAACGCCGCGCCCCAAACGGCACCGTCACCCGCATGCCCGGCTGGATGACGCCTTGCCAGCGCTCCGGAATCCAATAATCGAACGGGCGGTCCGTCTGCCGGGACGGGACATCGACAATCACGGATGCTACTTTCATCGAATCGCCTCGATATACGCGTGAATTTCTTTTAAAATTTCCTCGGCCGCCTCGCGTTTCGTCATGAGTGGCAGCGGCCGAACGACGCCGTCGCGGCGGAAGATGGTGACGATGTTCGTATCGCCGGCAAACCCTGCCCCTTCTTCGGTGACATTGTTGGCGACGACCATATCAAGCCGCTTTTCTTCAAGTTTTTTTAACGCATACTGCTCGAGGTTGTCCGTCTCAGCGGCAAATCCAACCAAAATCTGTCCCGTTTTCCGCTCGCCAAGCGCTTTCAAGATGTCCACCGTCCGCTCCATCTCGACGACATAACCGCCCGGCTGCTTTTTAATTTTGGAAGCCGCGACATATTTCGGCCGATAATCGGCGACCGCCGCCGCCTTGATCACGATGTCCGTTTCCGCAAACCGAGACAAAACCGCTTCATACATCTCTTCCGCCGATTCAACCGCCACCGTCTCGACGCCATCGGGTGAAGAAAGCGCCGTCGGTCCGGAGACAAGCGTCACCGAAGCGCCGAAGCGGGCCGCCGCTCCGGCGATGGCGTAGCCCATTTTGCCGCTCGAATAGTTGGAGAAATAGCGGACTGGATCAAGCCTCTCCCGCGTCGGCCCAGCGGTGACAAGCACACGCTTCCCGCGAAACAGCGGCGGATCACCGACAAAAAAGCGCTCGATATGGGCGATGATTTTCTCCGGCTCCTCGAGCCGCCCTTTGCCGATGTAGCCGCACGCCAAATAGCCTTCCGACGGCTCGATGAACCGGTAGCCGAACTCACAGAGCCGCTCAATGTTCGCCTGGACGGCCGGATGCTCGTACATATGAACGTTCATCGCCGGAGCAATCCAGACGGGCGCTTTCGTCGCCAAAATCGTCGTCGTCACCATATTGTCGGCGATGCCGGCGGCCAGCTTCGCCATCGTATTGGCCGTCGCCGGTGCGACCAAAACGAGATCAGCCCAGTCCGCCAAATCGATATGGGCGATGACGGCCGGGTTGTTTTCGGCAAACGTATCGACATACACTTCCTGGCGCGACAATGCTTGAAACGTAAGCGGTGTAATGAACTGGCACGCCCCTTCTGTCATGATCACTTTTACTTCAGCGCCGCGCTGGACGAGCTGGCTGGTGAGCGCCGCCGCCTTGTACGCCGCCACCCCCCCGGTCACACAAAGCAAAATATGTTTTCCCTTGATCATGTTGGCCACCCCCCGACATTGAAAAAAATAACAACCTAAAGCTAGGTTGTTATTTTTCCTCCTCCACTAATTCGACCTTGTCACCAGCGATTTCCTCGAGCGCCTGGCCGACAAATTTTTTCGACACCGGCTTTTTCACCATCAGCTCCGCACCGTCCTGCAACTCGCGCGCCCGTTTGGCCACCACCGTGACGAGCTTGTATTTCGAATCGACTTTTTGCATCAGCAAATCGATGGAAGGATACAGCATCGTCATTCCACCCCCAACATCCGTTTATATCGCTCGGCGACGCGTTCGCGCCGGCAATGTTCGGCGATGACGATCGCCTTGATCCGCTCGCAGGCGAGCTCCACTTCATCATTTTCCACGACATAGTCGTACTCGTCCATCATTTCAAGCTCCTCTTTCGCCGCCCGCAGCCGATTTTCAATCAGCTCTTTCGACTCGGTGCCGCGTCCCATGATCCGCTTTTCAAGCTCCGTGAGGCTTGGCGGAGCAAGGAAAATGAAGAGCGCCTCTGGAAACGCCCGCCGTACTTTCATCGCTCCCTGCACTTCGATCTCTAAAAACACATCTTTCCCTTCGGCAAGCGTCTTCTCCACGTAGTCGATCGGCGTGCCATAGTAGTTGCCGACGTATTCCGCCCACTCGAGCAGCTTGTTTTCCCGAATCATTTGTTCAAACTGCTCGCGCGTGCGGAAGAAGTAGTCGACGCCTTCCACTTCGCCTTCGCGCGGCTTGCGCGTCGTGACCGACACCGAATAATGAAGATTGATGTCCGGCTGCGAAAACAGCGCCTTGCGCACCGTTCCTTTGCCAACGCCAGACGGACCCGACATGACGATCAACAACCCACGTTCGTTCTTCAACGCCCAAAACCCTACCCTTCCTCGGAGAAATCGTCGCTTCCATATAAGCGGTTCGCCACCGTTTCCGGCTGCACGGACGACAAAATGACGTGATCGCTGTCCATGATGATGACGGCGCGCGTCCTCCGCCCGTGCGTCGCGTCAACGAGCTTGCCGCTTTCGCGCGCATCTTGAATGATTCGTTTGATCGGCGCCGAATCAGGGCTGACAATCGTAATGATGCGGGCGGCTGACACCATGTTTCCGTACCCGATATTGATAAATTTCATCATCATGACACGCCCACCTGCCATATCCGATATTGTTGCCGCCAACAAGTCGTTTTAAACAGTTATTCCACGTTTTGCACTTGCTCGCGCATTTTCTCAAGCACGCTTTTCATCTCAACGACTTGCGCGGCAATCAGGCTGTCGTTTGCCTTGGCGCCGATCGTGTTGACTTCCCGGTTCAACTCTTGCACCAAAAAGTCGAGCTTCCTCCCGATCGGTTCGTCCATTTCTAAGGCGTCTGCCATTTGCGCCAAATGGCTGCGGATGCGTTTCAATTCCTCATGAATGTCCGCCTTTTCGGCAAACACCGCCACTTCTGTGAGCAGGCGCGCCTCATCGACCGGAGCGGGCGCCCATTCGCGCAGGCGGCGCGCAAGCCGCTCGCGGTATTGTTCAATAACAAGCGGCGCCCGCTGTTCAATGGCTTCCACCCCGGCTTCGACTTCATGAAGACGGGCGCGCAAATCCGCGGCAAGCGCCTCCCCTTCGCGCCGGCGCATGGCAACAAGTGCCTTTGCCGCTTCATCGACAGCGGCCAAAAGCAGCGGCTCGACCTCCTCGTTCGCTCCTTCCTCTTCCACAACTTCGACCGCCCCATCAAGCCGAAGCAGCTCGGCCGCCGTCACGCTGCCGTCAACGGCAAATCGCTTTGCTGCCTCCTGCAACCCGGCCCAATATTGGCCGAGCAAATCCCAATCAATATGTACGTTCCGCTTTACAAGTCCTTCGCCGGCGATCGTGACGAACACTTCCACTTTTCCGCGCCGCACGTACGATGAAACTGCTTTTTTTATTTTATCCTCAAACACAAGCCATTGTCTAGGGAGGCGAATGGAAATTTCGCAAAACCGGTGGTTGACCGATTTCATTTCCACCGCCACCATCAAACGATCCGTTTTTTTCGTGCTTGCGCCGAAGCCGGTCATGCTGTAAACCATATCATCACATCCGTTGTTGCCTTGATGAAAAAGAAAAGGTCATAGAGCGTTCCTCTATCACCTTTTTTATTATAACATATCCATCCTTTTATTTTCTCGTAAAAAGCGAGCCAGGAGTCAGTCAAGACTTTGTGGAGAACATTTTTTCGGTTCACTACGGGCGTTGTCAATCACTAGTTAGCGAACCATTTTCAGGAATTAATATCGTAAGCGCTTTCGGACTCTCATCCCTCATCTTGAGGCGATGATACGATATTCCATTTTTTTACACCCAACCACCATCCCGGAGCGCCGACAACGCTTGATGGATCGGCGTCCCGGATGACCGCTGCAGACACGGTAGATTCTGACGCACCACATCTGCCCATAACCGTCCGGCCTTCCGTTTGGCCTGTTCGATCCGCTTGGACTTTGTTGAGGCCGAGACGGCCGACTGGGGCTCTTGCTCCTCCCACCGTCCCTTTCTCCACCCGATCCCGTCGATTCGGGCCGCCATCGCCCTCAGAAACGCCCGAAGCCCTTGGTCTTTCCAGCTGCGGCGGGATTTCACCCGATGCGCAAACCGGCTCATCACGCTCTCGGCGTGGCCCATCGGACGCATGCCGGTCGTCTCCACCCCTTGCTCCGACAGCCACTCCCGATAGTCCCGGATGCATCCCGGCATCGACTCGATCCGGCGGATCATGGCAGCCATCTGCTTCTCTTTCGCTTCGTCCTCCAACGTGCCGACCGCGCTGTTCAGCTCCACCAGAAGCCCCTCTTCGTCTTGTTTCGCCAGCTTCTTCCGCACCTCCCGCCAACGCGGATGGCCGGACAGACACTGACGCAGCTCCCGCGCCACATGAAATCGATCCAGCTGAAAGCACGCCCGCTTCCCAAAATACTCCCGGCAGGCCGTGATCCACGACGCCGCGTCGCCGTTGATGATCAAAAGGTCCCGGCACGGATCATAGGCATATTCGTTCATCAGCCACTCTTCAAACCGTTCCCACACGTCTCCCGCCCCTTCATGGAGGTAGTGGCGCCGGTTTACCAGCTCAAGCTGCGAACCGTTTCGTTTCCATCCCTCGTGAATCGCCAGGATTTTCTCTTCTTTCGCCCGTTTCCCTTTCCCCTGGCGGGAAATGAACAGCCCATCCGCCTCCACAAACAGCACTCGGCCGTGCCGTTTGGAAACAGGGTGGTGCAGCGAGACAGGGGCCTCCAGCACCAGTTGGCGAATCGCCTCGTGGCTCATGACCGCATACCCTACGATCGACTCGAGTGTGCGAGCCGCTTTGCGGTAGGAAGAGCACTCTACGGCCAACTCGACCGCCGTTTCCTCGAGGCAAGGACTGATCGATCGGGCCCCATCAAAGCCTAATTCGGCATCCAGCAAGAAGGTATAGTTCCCCGTTTGCCGGTCATAGTAGTAGTTCCGTCGAAACGTCACTTCTCCAAACAGCGTTTGGATCGTAGTCGGCCGTTTGTCTTTCAGCTGATACCGGCGCTTGTCCCGCGCTTCCGCCAGTTGTTGATCAATCTCCTCCAAAAGGGCCGCCAACAAGACAGCGAACACCTTTTGAAGAGTTCTGACTAATTGTTCCTCCAGCTCTTTTAATAAAGGCCATTCTGTGGTAAGATGTTTCATGGACTCTCTCCCTCCTGTTTTCGGTTGATGTTGACAATCACCATCATAGCAGGGAGAGAGTCCTTTTTGCATGACATTTGCTTTTTTCTACCGCGCTTCGCTTGGTGGCCCCGACGAGCGTCGCGAACAAAAGTTCGCAACCCTCGTCGGGGATCATTTCGGAATGTCACCCACAAATATTTTACTCACACGCGAGCCAGCAAACAAAAATGTCGGCAAGGCGGACAAGCCAATGATGAGCAGCCAATCGACCGCTGCGAGCGGCTTCGTATGGAACACTGCGGCAAGCGGTGGGTAATAGATGACGACAACGAGCAAAAGCAGCGACACGATCACCGCCGCGACAAGGTATATGTTCCCGAACGGACTGCGGTCAAAAACCGAATGGTCGCAACGGCAGTCGAACACATGGATCAATTGGGCCAACACAAGCGTCGCAAACGCCGCCGTCTGGGCGTAAACGAGATCCTCGCCGCTCCGTTCATAGGCGGTCAGAAACGCAGCCAGCGTAACAACGCCGATCAAAAAGCCGCGGCTTACGATTTTCCAGCCGAGCCCGCGGGCGAACACCCCTTCATCGGGACGGCGCGGCGGCCGCTTCATCACGTTTTCTTCTGGTTGGTCGAGCCCGAGCGCCATGGCTGGCAAACCGTCGGTGACAAGATTGACCCATAAAATTTGAATCGGCACGAGCGGCAGCGGCAAGGCAAGCAGCATCGCAAACAACATGACGAGAATTTCCCCGACGTTCGAGGCGAGCAAGTAGCGGATAAACTTGCGAATGTTTTCGTAAATGTTGCGCCCCTCTTCGATCGCGGCCTCAATCGTCGCAAAGTTGTCATCCAACAAAACGAGCGACGCCGCCTCTTTCGCCACCTCTGTCCCCGACCGGCCCATGGCGACGCCAATATCGGCTGCTTTCAGAGCGGGCGCATCGTTCACCCCGTCGCCGGTCATGGCAACAATATGGCCGCGACGCTTGAGGGCGTTGACAATTTTTAACTTATGCTCCGGAGCGACGCGGGCAAACACGTAAATCTCATCAACTACGCGTTCGAGCTCATCGACCGACAGCTTCGACAACGTCGCCCCATCCATCACTTTTCCGCCAGGCGGCAGCACGCCAAGCTGTTTGGCGATGGCGGTGGCTGTCAACACATGGTCGCCGGTGATCATCACCGTTTTCATGCCTGCCTCTTTGCATCGCGCCACTGCTTGCTTCACCTCAGGGCGCGGCGGATCGATCATGCCGGCGACGCCGAGAAACCGAAGCTTTGTCTCCGCATCCTTCTCCGACTCGATCCGTTCCGTTTCCGCAAGCAGCCGATACGCGACGGCGATCGTGCGCAAGGCGGAAGACGCCATCTGGCGAATCGCCTTCTCGATCGTTTCTTTCCACGCCGGGGTCAGCATCTGCTCGCGGCCGTTCCATTCAAGGCGGTCCGCCCGCTCAAGCAGCACATCGGGCGCCCCTTTCGTCACGACAAACCGACGGCCGTTTCGGTCGCGGACGATCACCGTCATCATTTTCCGCTCGGAATCAAACGGAAACTCCTGTTCGATCGTGTACTCACGCAAAAGCATTCCTTTCGCCAATCCAGCTTTGGCCGCCGCGACCAGCAGCGCTCCTTCCGTCGGATCGCCGTCGACGTAACGTCGGCCGTTTTCCTCTTTCAACTCCGAACTATTGCAAAGCGCCCCCATTGTCAATAGGCGAGCGAGCTCGGGAACGCGGTTCGGATCAACCGTCCGGCCGCGTTCAGAAAACTCGCCATCCGTTTCAAGACCAACGCCGCTTACCGCAAATGTCCGCCCGCCTGCCCATACTTGCGTGACGGTCATCATGTTTTCCGTCATCGTCCCCGTTTTGTCGGAACAAATGACCGAAGCGCAGCCGAGCGTTTCCACCGCCGGAAGCTTGCGGACGATGGCGTTTCGTTTGATCATCCGCTGCACGCCAAGCGCCAAGACGACCGTCACAATGGCCGGCAACCCCTCCGGAATGGCGGCGACCGCGAGCGACACACCAGCCAAAAACATTTCATACAGGTCGTGCCCTTGAATGACACCTACGGCCACGACCGCTGCCGTCAGCGCCAATGCGACGACAAGCAAAATTTTCCCAAGCTGCTCGAGTCGGCGCTGGAGCGTGGTTGCCCCCGCATCCGCCTCTTCGAGCATCGTCGCGATTTGTCCCATCGCTGTTTTCATCCCAGTGGCGATGACAATCCCGACCCCATTCCCTCTTGTCACGAGCGTCCCCATAAACGCCATATTGTGCAAATCGCCGAGCGACGCCTGTGCTGTATGAAGCGGGGCGGCGGATTTGGCCACCGGCACTGATTCGCCCGTCAGCGCCGACTCCTCGATTTCCAGGCCGGCCGCCTCAATCAAGCGGACGTCGGCCCCGACCCGGTCGCCGCTTGCAAGCCTCACCACATCGCCGACAACAAGCTCGCGCGTGGGGACTTTCACCCACTCCCCGCCGCGCAACACAACCGCTTGCGGAGCGGACAACCGTTTTAAGGCGGCAAGCGACTTTTCCGCCCGCCGCTCCTGGATAAACCCCAGGATGGCGTTCATGATCACGATGACGACAATCGCCACCGCATCGACATACTCGCCTAAAAACGCGGAAATCACCGTCGCCAACAGCAACACAAGCACCATAAAATCTTGAAACTGGCGAAAAAAGACAACGATGGCCGACTCCTTCTTCCCTTCCGCCAGCTCGTTGTACCCGAACTGCCGCAGCCGTTTTTCCGCCTCCGCCGCAGTAAGCCCGGTCTTGACATTCGTCTTCGTCTCGTGCGCGACATCGCTTGCCGCGAGCGTATGCCATTGCATCTGTCTCCCTCCGTCCTTTCATTTTTTCGCACGCCGTTCCTGCTTCTCTATGCTTATTCATACATGTCCCAAAAAATGATAGTCCCCGCCATGATGTTTAGCGACACAAACATAAGGAGTCGTGGACCCTTTGCCACGCCATCCCCCCATAAGGGAAAAAATCGTGTCAAAAAAGCAGGCCTCCCCATTTTATGCAACATGTTCGTCGGGCATCTTCGTCCGTCTTCAGGTAATATTCAAAGAAATGTTCAAAACGGCGGGTCGTATGGTAAGATCGAAATAGCAAACAAACGAAATAGAAAGGTGTTTTCCATGTCCTTTGACGGAGTGTTTACGTACGCCATTGTCGGTGAACTCGAAGAGGCGCTTGCGGGCGGGCGGATCACGAAAATCCACCAGCCGTCGGCGTATGAGATCGTCATGCTCGTGCGCGCCCGCGGCCATAATCATAAAGTGATGCTGTCGGCGCATCCGACGTACGCCCGCGTCCATTTGACAAACGAAACGTACAACAACCCATCCGAGCCGCCGATGTTTTGCATGCGGCTGCGCAAACAGTTGGAAGGAAGCATCATCGAGTCGGTCCGTCAAGTCGATTTCGACCGCATCATCGTCATGGACACAAAAGGCCGCGATGAACTCGGCGATCTGCAGACGAAGCGGCTCATCATTGAAGTGATGGGCCGCCATAGCAACATCATCCTCGTTGATGCATCGACCAACACGATCATCGACAGCCTGAAGCATTTGCCGCCGTCGGTCAACCGCTACCGGACGGTGCTTCCCGGGCATCCGTACGTCGCCCCGCCGACGCACGGCAAGCTGAATCCGCTTGAAGCGACGGAAGAAACGGTGCTGAAAAAACTTGATTTTCACGCCGGCAAGCTCGCCCATCAGCTTGTTTCCGCCTTCAGCGGCCTTTCGCCGCTATTTGCCAATGAGGCGGTGTTCCGCGCTGGGCTCGCCAACCGGACAACGCTGCCGAAAAGCTTCCTCGCGCTCATCGATGACGTTCGGCACCGCCGCTTTGCCCCGATGATGTACACGAACGGGGAAAAAGAATGGTTTTACGTTTTGCCGCTTAAGCACTTAAAAATCGAAGGCCAACCGTTTGCGAGTGCAAGCGAGCTATTGGACCGCTTTTATTTCGGCAAGGCCGAGCGCGACCGCGTCAAGCAGCAAGCCCATGACATCGAGCGGCTCATGGCGAACGAAAAGGCGAAAAACGAGAAAAAGCTCGCCAAGCTCGAACAGACGCTCGAAGAAGCAAAGAAAGCCGACGTTTATCGACTGTACGGCGAACTGCTCACCGCCCATTTGTACGCCATAAAGCGCGGCATGACGGAAATCGAGGTCGCAAACTACTACGACGAAAACGGAGGCACCATCACCATTCCGCTCGACCCGCAAAAATCGCCGTCCGAGAACGCGCAACAGTACTTTCAAAAATACCAAAAAGCGAAAAACTCGTTCGCCGTCGTTCAAGAACAAATCGAGCGGACGAAAGAAGACATCGCCTATTGCGACACGATTTTAAGCCAGCTTGAAACCGCCTCGCCGAAAGATGTCGAGGAAATCCGCGACGAGCTCATCGAACAAGGCTATTTGCGCCCGCGCGCCGCGAAAGGAGCAAAAAAGCGGAAAACCACCGTCCCTGAGCTTGACCGCTACGTCGCAAGCGACGGCACGGAAATACTCGTTGGCAAAAACAACAAACAAAACGATTATCTCACAACAAAGCTGGCCCATAAGGACGATGTTTGGCTGCATGTGAAAAACATTCCCGGCTCGCACGTCGTCATCCGGAGCAAGCAGCCGTCTGACGAGACGCTCTTGGAAGCGGCGAATCTCGCCGCCTACTTCAGCAAAGCCCGCCACTCCGGGTCGGTGCCTGTCGACTACACGCGCATCCGCTATGTAAAAAAACCGAGCGGCGCCAAGCCGGGATTTGTCATTTACGAACACGAGCAAACGCTCTACGTCACACCGGATGAAGAACTCGTCCGCACCATGAAACAGCGGCAAAAAGAACAAGCGGCGAAACCATCGTAAACCCGCCCCAATGGCCGCCCAACACGGCATCGGGCGATTCGCGCGAACTCCCGCAAACCGAAACGGTCCAGCACCGCATAAAAGACAGCGGGCTGTCTGTAAGACCAGCTGCATTGGCCTTACGGACAGCCCGCTTTGCAAACTTGTCGAGTCAACCACAAGCCGCCATCGCGAATGCAACTCCATGCACGTCTGCCATCCGTCTCAACGAAACACATCCTCAAGAGCCACTTCAAGCCCGGGAAAGCATGCCGACTGCACCACACCCGTTCCCGCTTTCACATCCGCCTGCTCATACAGTCCTTCCTCGTTCAGCGTATAGACGGTAATCGCCTCTTTCATCGGATTGACGATCCAATACTCTTTCACACCGTACGCCATATACAAATTGAATTTGGTCACTAAATCGTGCGCCTGGTTGGAAGGGCTCAAGATCTCAACGATAAGAGTAGGCACGCCGACATACTTCGTTTCCGTAAACCCTTTTGAATCGCAAATAACGCTTAAATCCGGAATGACGACTTTGCGATCGGGAAACTTGTCGCTAGCCAGTTCGATATCGGTCGGCGCCGCAAACACGTTGCACGGCTTCCCACGAAAATAAAGGCCCAATTCGGTATGAAGGTTGCTCGAAACAAGCTGATGCTTGATGCTTGGCGACGGAGCCATATACACAGCGCCATCAATATATTCAAGCCACTCATCGCTTTGTTCCCGCAACGCCCAATATTGCTCGTACGACACATTGGAAAACCGAGGCAAGGACATCGGCATCTTCTCCTTTGTCGCTTACATATTCCCCAAAAGAAGAACGCAACAGCCGTAATGGCCGGCTATTCCTCAAGCATCTTATCCAGCTTCTTATCAAAAGTATACACTTGATATCCCTTCACTTTGTTATAGGCGTATAAAAGGGTATCGACAAAGTCCAAGCGCCTTTTGCCAAACAGAGCAAGCGCCTCCTCTACGACCTCGATATCATCCACCTCGATATTATCGTATTTGAGCAATTCTAAAAGAATATCGCTGATCTCGTCATTTTTTACGTTGTACACTTTTTCAAGAACATAAACAACTTCAACGATTACTTCTCTTAGCAACAATACTTTGTTATCTTCAATAATCGTTGCGGCTTTGCCCGACAACTCATCATGGTCATTAAGCAGATATCTTAAAATAATATTCGCATCAATGATTTTCATATTGATCCACCACAGCTTTAGACCAAGCATCGCTTTCTCGGGCTTGCAAAGTCTCATTTTTATATTTGGACAGAGCCCCTCTTAGATTCCTTTTTTTTGGCTGTTCCAAATCTTCTTTATCCGCATAAGGAAGAATAATGACTTCCACTTTTCTATTTTTTAATGATTGAGGCAAATCGATGATCTTTTCTAAGTCATTGCTGTTTTTGATTACTCTTACAAAATCCATAACGTTTTCACTCCTTTCAAGGAAGATGGATCCTTTTAAACATATTATACCCGTTCATTGTACATCATGAGATGAAAATTCACTTTACGATCTATATAGACTCCCATGACAAAAAGATTTCGTCACCATCGAAGGGATGAAAATGCCGCTATGTCGAACTCTGAAACCTTGCACATTTTGAAGTTCGGGTATTTTCAGGATAGAAAAACTTTTTTTAACGTCGGATATCCCTTCTTCTCCTAATAATAGAAATGTTTTCAGTAACATAGCTTACCCCCTTTGTTTATGTTATCACGGTCTGACATGAAGATACATATTACCCCCAGCTTTTCTCACTGCATAAGCTCTTCCTATCTCCCACTTTAGAAGGCCGGTGAAAAAGTACACTCTAAGGCAGGGATTTAGGGAGCTTATGTCGAAAAAGGAAGAAAAATCGTTGGAATGGAGCGTGAGCGGATCATGAAAGCTCCCAAAAACCCTTCGACTCAGCCTCGGCTGTTTCAAGTCATCGACATGGAGGACCTGATTCCCCCACATCATATCCTGCGCCAAATCAACGAAGCGGTTGACTTTTCCGTCATTCACGATTGGGTGGCTCCCCTGTACACGGAAAAAACGGGTCGCCCGGCGGCGGATCCGGAACGGCTGCTTCGCCTGATGCTGCTCTCGTATTTGTTCGACCACTCCGAGCGGGAGTTGTATGAGATCCTCCCCATGCATGCCGGATACTTGTGGTTTTGCGGTCTCGACTTTGAATCCGTGCTCCATCCGGATCCTCATCACCCCACACTGCCGGATCGAACGACGCTCGTCAAAACACGGAAACGCTGGCGCCAACACGGAATCTTTGATCGGCTGATGACCTACGTGGTAGATCAGTGCATCGCGGCGGGTCTGGTCTCGCCGGATGTGCATGCGGCGGCCGATGGCACCCAAGTGCGGGCGAATGCTTCGATCCACAGCTTGCGGGAAGTCAAGCTCGCTCCGGTGGAAACGTTGGAGGACTACCTCGCCCGCACCGCCCGGGAAGATGAACAGACCGAGTCCCCGGATGCGGACCGGGATCCCGATGACGACCCGCCTTCTCCGTCTCCCCCATCAGGGGAACGCGTCCATGCCGAAGAACGAGGAAACTTCCGTGGAACCACGTTTTCCAACCGGACCCATCGAAGCGTGACGGATCCGGATGCCCGGTTGTACAAGAAAGGCAAAGGCCAGGAAGCGTATCCTCGGTATCTGGTGCACGACGTCATCGACGTCCGGTCGCGCGTGATTTTGTCCAGACGGGCCAGCCTCGCCACCGGAACGGCGGAACGGGAGACGAGTTTGGAGCAGCTGGCTTCGATTCGGTTTCGCCACCCGTCGATCACGATTCGGACCTTGTCCGCGGACAAAGCGTATGGCACCACGGAGTATTTGAAAGCGCTCTTCGTCCAAGGCATCACGCCGCTCGTGTCGCTGCGCCGCAAGGAGATGGAGGAGATTCCAACCTGGAAGCGCCGGGCGAAGGATCCCGCTCAGGAAGCACAACGCCAGGCGAAAGTCCGAGACGTTCAGATTCGCAACCAAGCGAGGCTCATTCAGCAACAGGGCGGTTATCGATCGATTCAAGCCCTTCGCACGCGTTGTGAGCATGTGTTCGCCGAAGGGAAGGAATGTCATGGGCTGGACCGGGCCCGAAGCCGGGGCCTTTACGCCATGGAAGAACAGGCGCTGTTGACCGCCGTCGTGCAAAATCTGAAGCGATTGTGCCGGTTTCGAAAAAAACGAGGGGGGACCGGCTCTTTGGCGTGCGCAAAAACGGAATTGGGAGCAGGAAGTCCTGCTCGTCTTCCCGTCCTTTGGCGCCAAATGGCGGGGAGAATGGTCTCCAAAATTCGACATGAGGGAAGTCTATGCCCCATTAATTCACCGGCCTTCTAGATTTTTTAATGGATGTAGACTAAACGCCGCGATATCACTCATATTTCCGACCTTTTCACCTTGCCACTGTGCACCAACAGCTTGAGCCGCATCCTCAAGCACCCAAAGCCCGTACTTCCCCGCAATGGATCGAATCGCCTTCATGTCAGCAGGGTGCCCGGCAAGATGGACAGGAATTATCGCTTTCGTACGTTTGGTTATTACGCTTTCTAACAACAACGGATTCATATTCCGGTCCGAGCCAACATCCACGAATACAGGAATGGCACCAACCATGTCAACAGCAGCTACCGTCGCTACAAAAGAGTTCGCAACAGTAATTACCTCATCACCAGCCCCAATACCTAACGCGCGGAGAGAGATGATTAGAGCGTCAAGTCCAGAATTAACCGCGACAGCAAACCGTCTACCTACCAGAGATGCAAAATTTTGTTCGAACTGTTTTACTTCCTCACCAAGAATATACTGACCACGAGTCAGTACATTACTAATACCATCTAAGATCTTTTTTTTAAGATCTCCATCAATTGAGAGATCAACATAAGGTACTCTCCACATCAGAGCTCCTCCCTGACTTTAATAAAGTGCTAACTGAAGTTCTTTCATCAGATCGACATTGCGATATTTTTTTTCATGTGGATTTTCAATATCCCCTTGTCGAAACCGTTGTACGAGACATTCAATCGAAGTGCGAATATCTCTTCTCGGTGTCCATTCGAGAATCTTTGTAATTTTCCCTGAATACAAACGATAGGATCTAGAATCGTTTGTTGGAGCTACCTCTATCTCAACAGGTTCACCCACGCAGTTGACAACCAGTTCCGCAATTTTCATCACCGAAAAGTTGTCGGTATTGACATTAAAGGTATGCCTACCCACAACATTTGGATTTGCTCGAAGAAGCATTTTATATACAGAAACCATATCTTCGATCGCCAGAAGAGGACGCATCTGATGGCCACCCATCACCAAAATTCTCCCCTTGGTCATGGCTTGGCACACAAAAATATTTGCAACAAGATCTAACCGAAGCCGCCTAGAGTATCCCACTAATGTCCCGGGTCGAACGCTTACAGTTGTAAACTCCTTCGAATTACAGGCCAATACTTCGTCTTCAGCCCGTGCCTTTGTTTCAGCATAGACTGTAATAGGGCGCAATACACAATCTTCCGTAACACGGTCAGCCTCTTGCACGCCATATACACTGGCTGTGGATGCGTTAATAAATCGCCTGACCCCAGCATTTTTTGCTAATTGGAGCAACTGAAGCGTTCCATGGTAATTCACCTCCCACGTCAAATGGGGATTAAGATCCCCACTAGGATCATTCGATATAGCCGCCAAGTGAAAAATAGTATCTACACCGTTAAGTGCTTTTTTTACGGTTTCCGCATTACGAATGTCACCCTTTATTTTTTCAATGACTGCATCAATTTCTGGCGAATAAGGATTGTCTTCGTAGATAAACCAATCAAGAACTCGTACTTTGTAACCGTCACGAATCAATTCTTCAACCAGCTGTGCCCCAACGTACCCCGCTCCACCTGTGACGAGAATCATGTTTTCACCCCATTACATATTGAAAACATTTAAAATACTCAAACATAACCCAAATCAACATACACATCCATTTCGCTTGTAAGCCGAAAAAGTTTCCCACAGATTTTCAACTCAACTGGTTCCCGTTCATCGGAAAGAAGTCCCACTCTTATGCCCCTTTGATCAACATATATGCGCAACTGTCGGCCACGCCACATCAGATGGACAGTCACTTCTTGCCACTCGTTTGGTAACTGCGGCTTAATTTCAAGCCTCTCGTCGTTAATCTGGATTCCCAGAAAACTGTACAGCAATATCAGCCAGCCTCCTGCAAAGGAACCCAAATGGAGACCATTGTTATATCCTTTACGAGGCTCAAAATCTAAATTAAAACGTGTTGACATAAGGAAAAAGCGATAAGCACTTTCCACATCTCCAACATCGCCAGAAACAATCCCCGCATGAGTCGCACTCAATGAAGATTCATGTACTGTTCGAGCATCATAGTACATTTGGTTGGCTCGCTTGGATTCAACACTAAAGTGAGAACGTAGCAAGGACATTAACATGACCACATCACATTGCTTTATCAGCTTGGTGCCCACCCCCTTAAAATTAGCAGACAATTGCCTAACTTCATTAGGAATCACAGGACGTCCGTTACCCCCGTAAGCTTCTACTTGCTGGTCCGGAAGTTCAAAATACCCATCAAACTGCTCATAAACCCCTTCTGCATCCTGACGCGGTTTTCGTATTCTTTGATGAAGTTGATTCCAAACATGTAACTCCTGATCAGATACTCCAAGCATACCTGTTTTTTTGCGGTATTGCTGCACAACATCAATGACATAGCCCAGCGTCCATTTTATTAACTGATTGGTATAAAAGCTATTATTAACCGGATAGTGATACTCATCGGGCCCCATGGTGTTTTTGAACTCATAACAACCGTTTCCAGGATTGTATTCGGCCAAGTTGGAATAAAAACGAGCGATTTCAATCAATAAATCAAAAGCCTGTTCAATTACGAAGTCGTAATCACCTGTAATTGTCGCATATGTCCAAATTGAAAAGGCAACGTTAGCGCCTATATAATGAACCATCCGACCTGTCCATTCTTCTGTCGTTACTCCTGTAACATAATTAGTCAATGTCGTAGGTCCGGCAGGCCGGCCATCGTAGTCCGATTCTTCCGACCATCGAGCTCCTTTATAACCCAATTCCTTGGCATGTTCCTTGGCTGCCTCGAGAGTGTTAATCCTATATGATATAAGAGAGCGAGCGACCTCGGGATCCACCCAACAAAAGAACGGCACTTTGTAGAGATCAGTATTGAAGAAAAAATGACCATTATGATATTCACTTGTAAGACCACGAGCGGGAATATTGGTTCCCCATTTCCGCGTATACGGCGCCGCTAACAGATGAAACACGGCATAACGAATCCCTTCCAGCGCCTTAGAGTCTCCCTTGATGTCGACAAATGCTTTTTGCCATTTTTGTTCCCAAGCAACTTCATGTAGAAATAAGAGCTCCTCGAAGCCTGCCTGACTTACTTCAACACCCATTGTCCGAACAAATTCCATTGGATGCTGATTATCAAGACTTGTGGCAAATGTAACGTATTGAGTGTATGTATGTACTTTTCCTTTAGAAACATTAAACGTAGCCACTGTACCACAGCGATTGCGCTCAAATAAGGGTGTATAGATTGCCTCCTCACTAACTGTAAATTGTGTCTGGATCGCAAGCGCAATTTTTGTTCTAAGGGTGCGAACTAATAAATCCGTAATGCCTTGGGAACTCTCATGGAAAATAGTTTCCCAGTGATGTGACCGAACACACTGGTTAAAATACCCACCGTGGTATGCATTCCCTATCCGGTAATTAAGAGCGCTTTCTATAGAAATTTGACCGTCATAGTTTTCAGGAACAATCCACCCCCGTGACATCGCAAGGTGAAGATTATCCCCATGAACGAGATCAAGTCTAGTGTATCGAGTTATTCGCCCTTGCGAATCACGAAAACGGACAAAAGTCTTTACAAATGCCCGCTTCATATCAAGTATGCGCTTAAAATCGAGTATATCGACATAGTCCAAGTTAATTCTTTCATCATTAATGATTATCTTGGTATCCAGCCAGTTGGGAGCGTTTACGATGTGGTTAGGTACGGACAAACCATAGTCGTATACATTGGCAAAAAACGCCCCCGGAATGCTATACACGCTTTCAAACTCTGTCGTTAGACGCACTCCGACGTATCCATTGGAAAGAGCAAATAATGTTTCGTAAAAGGAGTTAGCTGTTTTGTCGTAAAACGTTTGCTCTATAATCCACTCTTTACTCAAGGTGACTACTTCCTCCCTATACAAAAAGGTGCTGATTCAGCACTACCCCTTATATACCCGTGGTGCTAGATAAACTTGATCAAGCATAAAAACAGCTCTTGCTGGCGAATCTCCAGTAGAATGAAAGTGTCACCCAACATTCGAAAGGAGAGATCCCCCCATGCAAGAGCACTTTCATTTTACTGCAGTTCAAAAACAATATGCCGCCATGAGTCAGTCAAGACTTTGTGGAGAACTTTTTTTCGGTTCACTACGGTCGTTGTCCATCACTAGTTAGTGAACCATTTTCAGGAATGGATATCGTAAGCGCTTTCTGACTCTCATCCCTCATCTTGAGGTGATCATATTGCATTCCATTTTTTACACACAACCACCATCCCGGAGCGCCGACAACGCTTGATGGATCGGCGTCCCGGATGACCGCTGCAGACACGGTAGATTCTGACGCACCACATCCGCCCATAACCGTCCGGCCTTCCGTTTGGCCTGTTCAATCCGCTTGGACGTTGTTGAGGACGAGACGGCCGACTGGGGTTCTTGCTCCTCCAACCGTCCCTTTCTCTCCCCCGATCCCGTCGATTCGGGCAGCCATCGCCCTCAGAAACGCCCGAAGCCCTTGGTCTTTCCAGCTGCGGCGGGATTTCACCCGATGCGCAAATCGGCTCATCACGCTCTCGGCGTGGCCCATCGGACGCATGCCAGTCGTCTCCACCCCTTGCTCCGACAGCCACTCCCGATAGTCCCGGATGCATCCCGGCATCGACTCGATCCGGCGGATCATGGCAGCCATCTGCTTCTCTTTCGCTTCGTCTTCCAACGTGCCGACCGCGCTGTTCAGCTCGGCCAAAAGCCCCGTTTCGTCTTGTTTCGCCAGCTTCTTCCGCACCTCCCGCCAACGCGGATGGCCGGACAGACACTGACGCAGCTCCCGCGCCACATGAAATCGATCCAGCTGAAAGCACACCCGCTTCCCAAAATACTCCCGGCAGGCCGTGATCCACGATGCCGCATCGCCGTTGAGGACCAACAGGTCCCGGCACGGATCATAGGCATGTTCCTTCATCAGCCACTCCTCAAACCGCTCCCACACGTCCCCCGTCCCTTCATGGAGGTAGTGGCGCCGGTTTACCAGCTCAAGCTGCGACCCGTTTCGTCTCCATCCCTCGTGAACCGCCAAGATTTTCTCCTCTTTCGCCCGTTTTCCTTTCCCCTGGCGGGAAACAGAGTCCTTCCGCCTCCACAAACAGCACTCGGCCGTGCCGTTTGGAAACAGGGTGATGCAGCGAGACAGGGGCCTCGAGCACCAACCGGCGAATCGCCTCGTGACTCATGACCGTATACCCCACGATCGACTCCAGCGTGCGAGCCGCTTTGCGGTAGGAAGAGCACTCTACGGCCAACTCGACCGCCGTTTCCTCGAGGCAAGGGCTGATCGATTGGGCTCCATCAAAGCCCAGTTCGGCATCCAGCAAGAACGTATACGCCCCCGTTTGCCGATCATAGTAGTCGTTCCGTCGGAATGTCACTTCCCCAAACAGCGTTTGGATCGTAGTCGGCCGTTTGTCTTTCAGCTGATGCCGGCGCTTGTCCCGCGCTTCCGCCAGTTGTGGATCGATCTCCTCCAAAAGAGCGGCCAACAAGACAGCGAACACCTTTTGAAGAGTTCTGACGAATTGCTCCTCCAGCTCTTTTAATAAAGGCTATTCTGTGGTAAGATGTTTCATGGACTCTCTCCCTCCTGTTTTCGGTTGGTTTGCCAATCACCATCATAGCAGGGAGAGAGTCCTTTTTGTATGACATTTGCTTGTTCTACCGCGCTTCGCTTGGTGGCCCCGACGAGCGTCGCGAACAAAAGTTCGCAACCCTCATCGAGGAATCATTCCGGAATGCCACCCACAAATATTTTACTCACACATGCCGCCATTTTCTGCTTTGTTTCTACCCAACTGTCGTTGATTCAAATGGATCTTCATCACCGCAACCGTCACTTGGTCAAGCAAGAAGACGAAGTGGTCATGGCGGTTCACCTTTTGGGGAAGCTGCTGGGCTTTTCTTCCGAACGAGCCTGGCATCGCTTTGTCACGGGAAATTTGTTCACAAACGGCTCGTTTCTTGAACGCTCCCGATACAACCGCCGCTGCCTAGCACTTGGCTTCGCGGTCAAATGGATTCGTCATGAACGGGCGAAACGTGGCTAACACCATGCTAGACATTGTCGACAGTTTGCCTCTTCTGTTGTGCCATACCGCGAGAATGCAACACGTCAAGCGATTTCGAGGGATCGCGGATATGGGGTATTGTGCTTCCAAAAAGCAATGGTACTACGGTTTCAAGCTGCATCTTCAAGTGACCCATCAAGGGCTGGCCATGGACTATGTCGTGACGGAAGCGTCCTGCCACGACGTCAAAGCCGCTGAAACGGTGATGACTCAAATCCCTCATCCCTACAACTTTGGGGACAAAGGATGCATCAGCCACGCTCTTCGAGAAAAGCTGTACGAAGAACACCAAGCCGCGTTCTGGACACCGTCTCGACACAATCAAAAGCACGGCCCATCCAAGACATGGGAAGAATGGATCAGGAAAAAAAGCAAAGTCATCGAGACGGTGTTTTCGATTCTCGTAGACCAATACCGGATCACCGACATTCGAGCGAATTCCATTGCCGGGTTTGAAGTGGCACTCGATGGCATCTTGTTGGCGTATTCCCTGGTCACACTAGGGCTAGTTGAGCGCTGACGCTCAACTAGCACCACGGATTATTGTAATTAAAAATGCTCATCTACAGTTCTGCTATTTATTTCGACCTGACCCGTGGTGCTAGATAAACTTGATCAAGCATAAAAATAGCCCTTGCCTGGCGGATCTCCTGTAGAATGAAAGTGTGACCTACCATTCGAAAGGAGAATCCCCATGCAAGAGCACTTTCATTTTACTACAGATCGGGCCAAGATTCAAAAGCAATATGCCGCCATTTTCGTTTTTGTTTCTGCCCAACTTTCATGCATTCAGGTGCATCTTCATCGTCGAAATCGCCATTTGGTCAAGCAAGAGGACGCTGTCATCATCGCCATTCATCTTTTAGGAAAGCTGCTCGGTTTTACTTCTGAACGGGCATGGCATCGTTTTGTCACGGGAAATTTGTTCACAAACGGCTCGTTTCTCGAACGTTCCCGGTACAACCGCCGTTGTCTGACGCTTGACTTCGCCATCAAATGGATCCGCCATGAGCTGGCAAAACGTGGCCAACATCATGCCTATGCTGTCGTGGACAGCTTGCCGCTCCCATTGTGCCATACGGCAAGAATGCATCGCGTCAAACGGTTTCAAGAGATCGCCGACATCGGGTATTGCACTTCCAAAAAACAATGGTACTACGGGTTGAAGCTGCACCTTCAAGTGACCGATCAAGGGCTGCCGATGGGGTATGTGGTGACGGAAGCATCTTACCACGATCGAATCGCAGCCGAAAGCGTTATGCCCCAAATTCCTCACCCCTATAACTTCGGGGACAAAGGATTCATCAGCCGTGACTTGCAAAAAAGGCTGTACGAAGAATACCAAATGGCGCTTTGGACTCCGTCTCGAAAAAACCAGAAACATCGTGCGTCTGAGACATGGGAGCAGTGGATCCAACAAAAACGCAAAGGGATCGAGACGGTGTTCTCGGTTCTGGTTGACCACTATCGCATCACTGAGATCCGAGCCAATTCGATCATCGGATTTGAAGTGGCGTTAGACGGTATATTGTTAGCCTATTCCCTGGTTACACTTGGGCTAGTTGAGCGCTAAAGCTCAACTAGCACCACGGGTGACCTGATCTAAAAATATTCCTGTCTTAGTTAACATAGAACCGCCTCCTAAAATCACTTAATATTTCCTTTATTATAAATAATAACACTAATTGTTTTTTGATTCAACTGTAAATTATCATTATTATTTCAGCACAAAACGCCCATTTTTTTGCACATTCTTTCAGAAAGCCCTCTTCCCTTTTCTGAAGGAATGTGCTACCCGAGTTCGACAGTCACTAGGCAAACAAAATGCCTCTCGCCCCTTGATACAAAAGGGATCGGAGGCATTTGGGCACACTTCGGGCGTGTATCTAGGTGCGAGGGTGGATGCCTAGAATCTTTGGAGGAGGTTCCAGCCCTAGAGCCGCAAGGAATAGCGCTTGTTTGGCCGTCAGTTCGGTTCGTTGATAAAGGTCGCCGTTTTTGGAAGAAAAATGTCCAAGCATAAGACGCTCACATTCATCCCTTACTTTCGGCCACGATTCATGAGTTCGGATCTCCACGATCCGAACCAGCAAGAGAGCCAGCCAACTGAGCAGCACATGCGCCCGGATACGGTCTTCCAAGCGATGATACATGGGGCGCAGCTCGAGTGTTGATTTCAACGTCCGAAAGGCCTGCTCGATATCCACCAGTTGCTTATACCCGAGCGCGACATCCTCGGCAGACAAGGTGTCATCGGAGGTTCGGATGAGATATTTGCCATCGTACTTTTCCGCTTCACGAACCGCTTGCTTGTCGATGCGAAGCGTTCCATCCTTCAATTGACGCAAGTATTTTCCGTAGGACGGATGGGAACGCAGCCGGCAGGTGGCCTTATGATGAGCTTCATTGGGGAGTTGGCGAAGCCCCTCCAACTCCTCTTTCAGCGATTCGAGCAGCTTTTCCCGTTCCTTGCGTTGGCGTTCGGCTTCGCTGGGATTGTACACGAGAACATAGCGCTGACGCGCTTCTCCGTCGCCCACGATGATTTCTTTGATATGCAAGTTCTCGCGAACTTGTTGGTAGCGCCCGCGACGGTTTAGGGCCTCTTCGACGGCGGCTTTGCCGGACCGCATTTTTTCGCCGACAATGTAGTGTCCCCCGGCCTGTTGCAAGATTCGCAAATTCTCTTCAGACGAAAATCCGCGGTCCATCACGCTGATCACACGCCCAAGCTTCCAGCCAATCAAGTCTTGTTTCACCTGTTTGATGACCGTCATATCCATCGTATTGCCAGGCCATACCCAAGCGCGAATGGGGACTCCTTCCCGGGTAACGGCCAGTCCAATGACGATTTGGACCAAATCGGGACGCTTATCTTTGGAAAACCCCTGCTTTCGAAGCGATTCTCCTTCTGGTGTTTCGGATGGATCCACTTCGAAGTACGACGAAGTCGTATCAAAGTAAATCAAATCGACTTCCAGGTTCAATAAATCGGCCACGGCATGGAACACTTGGCGTTCCAATTCCGGCTGCACAGCCAGCAGCTCATCCATCGCCCGGTACAACTGGTGGCTGGCGACTTGGGGAAGATGAGGGATATGCACGTCTTTCTCCACCCACTCCTCCATCGCCAACTTGCTTGACGGATGAAGGGCACGATTCGCCACCATGGCAAAAATCAGCCGTTCCAACGGAATCTGATGATGTCGGGAGGCAAACAAGGAGTGGAGAATCTCTCCCAATCCCAGTTGTCTCCAGAGCTGATCCAAAAGCCAAGCGCCACCAAGGCGTTTGCTTGATTGAAACTGAAAGTCATCCGACACTTCTCCTGTCAACGTCTCGATTTCCCAAGCCTGCTCAGGAGAAAGGAATCGCGAAATGCTTTTGGCCAGACGCTCCAAGACAGCGCGATCCACCTCGTCTTCGCGCCCAAACGAATAAATCACCTTCGCTTTCGCATATTTGGCCTTCGGATCCCATTCGTTGTGAGCAAGCTGGAGATACGCCACGGTCGTTCCATCTTTGTTTTTGCGTGTTACTCGCCGTATGTACATGCCTATATTATAACCGATATTCAGCTGTTTTAAAAGTTAAAATAAACAAGTCGTGTGCCTATGAAATTCAGTGTTTTTTTCTAGGATCCGCATCGCGAAATCTTTGATATAACAGCATTTTGGCCATTTTCATTTGCCTAAAATGGCCTCAAAACTGTCGAACTCGGGTGCTAAATTTTTTGTGAATTGTTTCGGACGAAGATTTCCATTCGTTTCAAGGAGAGGGGGGAGGAAGTGTGATCCAGTTTCACGACTTTGGCATTGACATTCAAACGTATACGGATCGTGGGAAAGAGAACGATTTTCCCGACGTAAACCAATGCCCCCCACTGTCCATCCCGCCGCCCCTTGCATCGTCACGGATACGACCAACGCTATGTGTTGACGGCAGAGGGGGAGTATCACCTTTGGATCGCACGATATCGCTGTCAAGAATGCCGTAAAACCTTGAGTGTGCTGCCTTCTTTCCTCACATTTCGCACCCTCCCGACGAAAATCGGGAGGATTTTTTCATTCCGGTGTCGAATGAATCCTTGACACACAAGGAACGTAAAGGAGTTTTTCTCTCATGAATGTGAAAGTCAAAGGGGTCTATCGTAATGGTTATTTGAATATAATAAGTGTTCTAGTCAAAAAACTCGACATCCCCCACTTGATTGACCATCTTGTGCCCGTCGATCCACAATGCCAAACGCGAGTCAGCGATGCCGTTCAGGCCATCCTTTACAATCTATTTGACGGCCGGCAAGCCCTTGTTCACTTAGAACGATGGGCTCAGGAGATCGATCTAGAGAAACTCATCCGTCCCGGTCTCCATCCTTCCTGGTTGAACGACGATGCCTTGGCCCGTCATCTCGACCGCTTGTATGAGGCCGATATTCACAAGGTCATCAGCACTTGCTTGATTCACATTTATCGCAAAGAAGGCCTTTCCCTCCGAGCCTTTCACGCCGATACGACAGACAAAACTGTTTACGGAGCGTATGAATCGGCCTCGTTAGAGGCTCTGCAGATCACACATGGCTACAACCGCCATCAGCATTGGCAAAAACAGATCGGCTTCGGGCTGATCGGCAACGAGGATGGCATCCCGTTTTACGGCGATGTGCATGACGGCAACCTGTCTGATAAAACATGGAATCCCGAGGTACTGTCCCGTGTCCATGAACAGCTGAAGCAAGCCCACCTCGACGACGAATGGATTTACGTGGCCGATTCCGCCGCGATGACGAAAGACACCTTGGCGCAGACGAAAGCCGCCCATGCCTTTTTGATCACCAGAGGCCCTTCGTCGCTTCGGATCGTGAAACGGGCATTAGCGGAGGCCGATTCGCCTCACATCCCGTGGAGCGAACCCTTTACCCTAGCGGAGAAAAACGGCGCCACGCATCGGGTATGGGAAACGGCCGCGACCTATGAAGGCCACCCGGTTCGGCTGATCGTCGTTGAATCGAGCGCGCTCGACCAGCGCAAAGGAAAAACGCTCGAAAAAGAGCGGGTCAAAGAAGCGGAGCTTCTTCGCGAGGAACAAGTCCGTTGGGAGCGCCACCCCTTCTCCTGCCGCGAAGACGCCGAACAAGCCTTGACGTCCCTCAAGGCGTCCCTTCGCCCTCGGTTTCATCGAGTGGAGGCCGCGGTCGAAGAGATCGTGCGTCCGAAAAAACGGCGCGGACGGCCGAAAAAAGGGGCGGAACCCGAGACGGAGACGCTGTATCTCTTGCGCCTGAACGTCGAATTCGACCAACCGGCATGGGAACAGGCGAGACGGAAAGCGTCCCGGTTTGTCCTCGTCACGACCGTTCCGAAGGAATGGAAGGGCCAACAAATGGATGCCCAAGAGATCTTGAAGCTGTATAAAGGGCAAATCTCGGTGGAAATGAACTTCGCGTTTTTGAAAGATCCGTTTTTCACGGATGAGATTTATGTCAAAAAACCAGAACGGGTCGCCGTATTGGGCTATCTATTTCTCTTGGCCTTGGCGATTTACCGCGTTTTTCAGCGCCGGGTGCGTCAGTTCATCACACCAGAACGCCCGTTAAAAGGGGCTGGAGGCCGCAAGCTGACCCGGCCAACGGGACAGGTGATTTTCCAGCTGTTTCAATATGTGAACGTCATCCTGCTGGAGCTGCCAGACGGGCGCATCCAACGCGCACTGGATCGCTCCCTCAACCCGGATCAGCGAAGGATTCTGCAGGGATTGGGCATGGATGAGAGCATCTACGTCTAACATGATACAGAACGACTAGCGATGGTAAAAAAAGGATTGCCATCGCTCGTTGTGTTGGTCAAAAAGTTATTCTGAAAAACTAAATAAAAAATCCTTTGTTTTGACCTTGTTAGGGTGCGAAATGTGAGATAAATGGTTCCTGAAACCATCGTACGTATACGCGATCGTCGTTCCATCCGACCATTGCTCTTTAAGAAGCAGTAAATGTTTGAGACTGGCCGTCGCTGGTTCGAATGACTTTTGAAGTCATATTGCCATTTACGTCATAATCGTAGTTGACGGAAGTACCGTTCGCTAACAACAGCTGTTTTAAGCGATCCGATAAATCGTACGTGTACTCTTTTTGGTTTCCTTTCTTTACCTCCACTGTTTTGTTCTTCACAACCTTAAACAGTAGAGGGGATTTTAGGAACTGGCAAGCCTTTTTTGCCATGAAGCTCTGCCATTTTGCACTAAACACACCCAGACGTTTCTGTTTCAAGCTCGGATGTATTGGCATCAAAAGAAGACATTCAAATCATTGAACGGAAAGCGCTCGATCTTCTCCAATCGTATTGGCACCAGTTGCTTTTGCGTTCGCATAATGGCGGAAATCAACCTTTTCTCTCTCCTTTCCCTGTTACGAAAACATGCCAAGAAAGGGCAAAGGAAAAGGGAAGAAACTTTACGGATGAGATTTACGTCAAAAAACCGGAACGGGTGCGGTATTGGGCTATTTGTTTCTGTTGGCCTTGGCCATTTACCACGTCTTCCAGCGCCGGGTGCGTCCGTTCATCACACCCGAACGCCCGTTAAAGGGCGCAGGAGGCCGGAAACGGACCCGACCAACCGGACAAGCGATTTTTCAATTGTTTTGGTATGTCAGAGTCGTCCTGCTGGAACTGCTCGATGGGCAAATCCAACGCAGGCTAGGGAAACCGCTCACCCCTGATCAGCGAAGGATTCTGCAGGGATTGGGCATGGATGAGAGCATTTACGTGTAACGTCATACGGAACGACTAGCGATGGTAAAAAAGGATTGCCATCGCTAGTCGTGTTGGTCGGAAAGTTATTCTGAAAAACAAAATAAAAAATCCTTTCTTTACTACCCTGTTAGGGTGCGAAATGCGAGTAGTAAAGTATGAGAGGGTAGTGGGAATGTCCCCCTGCTTGGTGAGTTGTTCGTAGAATAGGGTCTCGGGCATGGTGGGATGTTCCTTCCTCAATGCTGGAATATGATCCTCATCATCGGGGGACAGACGTCTGGAGCGGCCGCGTTCCGAACGGCGCTTCGGCTTCAAGGCGTCGAAGCCCCTTTTTTGTATCGGGCGCACCAATCCAGAATCGTCTTCGCCGCAATGGGTTTGTCCCCTTGATGGGGAATCGAGTACACTCGCCCGCCCACCTCATTCAAGTTGAACATACGACTATTTCAAGCGAATGAATGGGGCATACCTGCTTCTTAAGTACGAAAAAGGGCGGTGCTAGAGAGTGTTTCGATACACCGCCCAGACACCTCAAAGTCGTATGGAAGTTATTTTTCCGTTATCTATAACTTCGATCAGTTTTTCGAGTGTGTCGATAGTCCAAGTGGGGGGAACATTTCCTTGATATTCGCGTCCAACGTACAGCACTCGCATCCCGGCTCTTACAGCTGCCTCTACACCCGCTGTAGAGTCTTCAACAACAACACAATCGGCTGGAGCAACGTTGATTAGTTGTGCAACTTGCAAAAAAAGATTTGGAGCAGGTTTTGACGGAACTTTCGACGGATCTGCTATAGCGTCAAAGTAAGAAGTAAGCTGGAGACGGTCAAGGATAAATAAAGCGTTACGGGTGCTTGAACCCAACGCAATTTTAACACCTGATTCCCTCAAGCGTTTGATGAGCGGTATAACACCAGGGAAAATGTGCCTCGGCTCAAGCCCATTGATATATTCAAGAAAGTATTTGTTCTTGCGTGTAGCCAGAACTTGCTTTGCCTCCTCGTCTACCTTGAGATTAGCCCAATTAAGCAAAATGTTTAGAGAGCTCATTCTGTCAACACCTTTGGTTCGTTCAAGCACCTCTTTTGGACAAATAACTCCCAACTCTTCGATTACCCTTTTCCATGCTTGTAGGTGATACTTTGCAGTATCTACAATAACACCATCCAGGTCAAAAATTACACCCTTAACACCGTCAAGGTCAAAAATTACATCCTTCACCATCGAGAGCTTGCCCCCTTAAACGATTTTCCTCGTGTTCAATGCACTTTATCGTTTATTCTCCTGTCTAAAAGGAATAGCAAGAAGAAGCTCACGATTCAGGCCACAGCACAGCAAAACGATTCAAGCTGGGTTAAGTAGTACTACGATATTCATCTAGCGACCGCAGCAAGGGCAATGAAGCCAAAGAGATTATAGCGATCCCCAACCCACCCCCAATCAGCAACGACAAAATCCCATATTGTTCGACAATAACTGTACCGAAAAAAGCACCAAGAGGCTCCGCCGCTTGAACAACCACCAAGGCGAAAGATAATGCCCGCCCTTGCAAGTGCTTTGGTATAGCACTTACTAGTAGAGCAATGGCAAATGCGTTAAAAACAGCCGTAGCAAGTCCGGTACCTGCCCTGAGTGCGACCGCAACAGGCAAACTTGGAAACAAACCGAGTGCGATCTGAAAAACTCCCCACAAGAATAGCGAGAACATCATCGGTTTCCTTTGCTGCGAAAAATTCCCCTTAAAAATTCCCAACACAATGCCTGCCAAATATCCCGCCGAAAAAGACGATTGTAAGATCCCTAAGCCCATGGCGTTAGTTTTTACATGTTCAACACCATAAGGAATAATTGTTGGTGCAATGGCGGCAGAAGTTAGGTTTGCTACTGAAACAATGAGTAATAAAATCAACAATGATCGATGTGTTTTGTAAAAAGAGATTCCTTCGACCAATTCAGCTAAGTAAGCACGGTCTGTGTTATGGTGGGAGACGATTTGGCTGGGTACACCAACAGACCGAGGCAGGAGAATTATACATAGAGCAGAAATAGCAAAAGTCAAAGCATTAATCCCAAAACCAGACGCCGCTCCTGCAAAGCTCAACAATACTCCTGCCAGAGCTGCCCCGAGTAGTTGAGCACCTTGCAAGGAACTTTGCAAGATTGAGTTCGCTCGAACCATCTCCTTACTGTGCACTATCGAAGAAAGCACTGCAATACCTGACGGATAGAAAAGCGCAGCACTGGCTCCACCAATAATGGCAATTGCATATAAATGCCATAATTGAAGTTTACCTAACAAAACTATAGATGTTAAGGTAGCAAAGGCTACAAACCGCACGAAGTCCATACAAAACATCAAATATCTCCGGTCAACCCGATCAACAAGAGGAGAACCGAGTATTCGAACTACTATCTCTGGGATCACAAATGCAATATAGAGGTTTCCCATAGCCACTTGTGAACCGGTAATATTGTATACGGTCCATCCCATGAATAAACTTGCGATGCTGTCACCAACAGAACTGACAGCCTGAGCAACCCATAGAAACCAGTAATAGCGGTTCAGGTAAGCCATACCATTAGGCACTCCTATTCCTGATAAACTCCCTGGATGTCTCCTTCTATGTTTTCGCTAAGACAGACGCTTTGCGAAAATCAGAAAATCCTCACCATCGCTCCAATAGTCCCGTAGATAGCCTTCAAGAACAAAACCATTAGCTTTGTGGAAGGCAATCGCCGCCTCGTGTTCTGACTCGTTCCCTACATCGAGATAAACCTTTCGACAGCCCAAACGCCGAAGTTCTTCCTCAATATGACCATATAACTTAGTGGCAATTCCTCGTCGTTGCCATATGGGATCTACAAATAGCCATATTGCCCAATAAATGTCTTGCACACCCCACCGATCCTTCTCATAGCCCATTACTCCCACCACATGTCTGTTCTCTTCTGCAACAAAAAAACGAGCCGTTTCTTTACGATGCCCCTCTGAGATATCGCACCGGGCCAAATCAGCAAGTGTTGGATTATTTGCAGCCACTATCTCTACTACCCTTTCAAGATCTTCTTCTTTCATCTCCCTAATCATCACGCCTATCACCTCACCAGAGCCTTAATGATTCATCTTTCTGATTTTACATACGAAGAAGAAGCCCTCCATATACTCACTCACTTGGCAACACCCGCAATGCTTTGGAGAGGTCCGGGTGATACTTCTTTTCTCCCCATAATGTAAGACCAGATTGAGAAGGGACTTCAATTTGAATTTCTTCTACACGGGCTGGATAATTCCTAAGCAAATAGTCAACTGGTTCCTCATTTTCTTCCGGTGCAAAAGTACACGTGGAGTAGACCAAAATTTCACCTGGCCGCAGAAGCTTAAACGACGAGATGAGCATTTTTTTCTGAAGCCTGCTAAATTTGCGAATGCGATGTTCAGACCAGAAGAGAAGAGCTCGAGGTCTCCTGAGATCGATACGCCCTTCGCCACTGCACTGAACATCAAGTAAGATTCGGTCAAACTGTCGAGTTACGAATTTATCAATATACTGACCCGGATAGTTTGTTATTTCCGTCACGAAACAACGGTAGATCGCACAAACCTCCCGAAAACGTAATAGACGGGGTTTTATGGCATCGTTTAACAACAATTCAGCTTTATTGTTAACAAGTGCAGCAATAGTTTCCTCTTTTGCTTCTCAAATTTTTGGAGTAGCGGGCGCTGTGCTATTATTGAGGTCATGAAGCTCACCTCACCTCTGAATATCATTTCGAACATTAAGACACCGGTTCAATTTCTATTGACAAATGTTTCAAGGCATTCCTAGCTGACTTCAGTGCTCCAAGAGGATCTGAGTGCTCCGTCATAACAAAAGCTAATCCCAACCAACCAGGAGCCACGCGTTCTCCTATCTTGACTCGTAGCTCTCCGTGTACAACATTTGGCGCTGTCAACATTTCTTCAAATCCATGTACGCTCCTTACTATTCCTTCATACGGTGGAACGTACCAATCAAGGCAAACTGCACTACTTTTGGTGAAACGGAGATCTGGCTTTTCACCAAGAGCCAGCTTCAAACTGGCTTCAGCAAGATCAACCCCAAAAGCTTGGCGAACCATAAGCGGGACCAGACCACCCCCAAGTCGTGGATTAAATTCCAATAAACGCGGACCTTCTGGTGTCAATTTATATTCGACATGGACCGCACCTAAATGGATAGGAAGAGCCTCGGCTAGTTTACTTGACATCAAAACGATTTCCCTATAGGTCTTCTCGGTAACTGGAGCCGGCAGAAAATAATCTTTGTAGTGAATACGGAGCGCTCTACCTCCGCGGGATGAATGATATTGATGCGCCTCTGTTATCGTAATTGGAAATAATTGTCCTTCAATGATCATACCCTCAAGACTTAGTACGCGTCCTTCGTCTCGGAGGTATTCCTCAACAATGACCTGACCGGGAGAAACGGGACTGCTTAAGCTTGCCTCGAAGGCTGCCCGCCAAGCAATTTCAATATCCTCCAAACGTTCCACTTTGGAAGCTCCCTCGGCTGACGAGCTAGCAATCGGTTTAATTACTACCGGGAGACCAATCTGGTTAACAGCTGACTTAAGTTCATCGAAAGAATTTGCTCTCCTATAGTTAGGGTTAGGAAGACCAATCTCCCGAAGACATTCACGGGTTTCCCACTTGTCAAGGGCTCTCCGCACACCTTTTGGGGATGGCCCGGGAAGCCTTAGGTATTGTGCAACGATGGCACTCAATTCGACAAGTTCGTCCTCGTGAGTAAAAACACCGTCCACACCCCATCTACGTCCATATGTTGCAATTGTTTCCGCCCATTGTACCGGGTTTTGATAGAGATCTGGAAGGATGAGTTTATCCAACACCACCTCAGGAGTTGGACGATCCCGATCCATTACCAGCAATACATTGACGCCCATACGAGCAGCGGCTTCTAACACATACCCTCTCCACTCTGAGCTCCAGTCCAAAATCAATAACTTACGCACCTTATTACACCACCTTGTGTAAATGTAATTTACCAAGAAAAGGTGCCTGAAAATCGCTAATACGCACCCCAAGATTCCGGTAGAAAAGATGTCCTTCAAGACTTAAATCGGACATACCTTCCTCACTATATCCCAGGCAAAACACCGGATCATCAAGCTTGGAAAACGATATAATTCTCTCCAAAACGTCGGAACTGTCCTCTCCATAAATCTGAGCCGGTATAGGGCGAAATCCGATTCGCCACTTAAAGCTGTACAACCCGACACTAACCACATGTCCGTAGAGATTCGGATCCACACCAAGGCTGGATATGGAATATCCAAGCTCCCGGGCTGTACGCAACAACAGGAAGTAAAGATAACGTGAAAGTTCAACAGAACCCATATAATTCGGGTCGGTTGCACTATACACTACCCTAAGCATGTTCATGTCGTTTCTACGAAGACAGAGGGTTCCGCCAATCATCTGAGATCCATCATAGATAAATAGGCCGACAAATTTTTCCGGCTGAGTTATAAACACATGGCGATCCGCCTCTGCTATGAGCAAACCTCGCTTCATTTCCCTAACACGATTTCTGTAGAGTTCGTACCATTTATCAATAGTTTTTATCTCTAACCCATCTTCTACCACAACTTTAAAGCGAGACTCCACAATATTAACGGCCTTTCGGGTACGCTGGCGTTGTTTTTTGCTCAAAATCGCAAGATACTCTTCATCCGACTGGTAAGATGGGCATATCCAAAGCAACCAACTCGGTTTATAAATAAATCCATTACACGCAAGCTGGCGGCGCTGCTCCAAGTTTGGATTATAGATACGGAGGATATCGTAGGAACCCATCTTTTCTGAAGTATTCATCCTATTTAATTTGTCGTAAATATCAGAGCCATAGAAGGATAGAAGGACAAGATCCATAAAGTGTTCACGTCGCACGCTACCCTCAAGCTCTAAGGCTTCTTTCCTTTCAGTGTAAGGGGTTTCTATAGTAATTTCAGGGATTGCAATCATGGAAAGATGACCACTCCTTCATTATCATTTAGTCAAAGCCGACTTCTCAAGAAAACGACAAAGACGAAAAACAATTTCTTTAAATATTTTGGGTTCGATCCCACAAGAAATGCGTAGCCAAATCTGGCCGTTTTTCGAGAACTTTCTTGCGATTTCTGGATCCGCAGTAAAGCATCCCAGAGGATAGGAGGCTAATCGTTCTTGTTCAAATAACTTCACAGCAAAAGTTCGTTCGTCAGACAAATGTTGCGGAACACGAAAAGAAGCCAAGAAATTACTGCCATCGTCCAGAGCTGTATATCCAATAAGATAGTTCCGCATAGTACTAAATAGGAACTCGCGGTTTTCCCAAATAGTGTTATACATCTCACGAAGCTCCTGTTCATGACGATGCAATTCATTTTGTGCTACAGCGAGAATCTCATCCTTAATGTCGACAGGCATACTGTTGATTACTGAACGCAAGTAATTCATGGAATCGTTCTCTCTTCCCAATGTTCGAACATGTATGGCTGCGGAGTAGAGCAAATCCCGCAAGAAACCATCTCTGGCCACTAAGGGTGGGCAATCCCCGAATCGCCGCTCGACCACAAATTCGAGAAATGACGGTGCCGCAAGTACGTACCCTAGCCGGAAACCGCTCACAGGCCTTCGCTTGGAAAAACTGTCCACGACAAATACGCTGTCCCAAGCATCATATTTTTCAAACACAGAACTAAAGTTTTGAAACGCGCTACTTCCAAGTGCAATATCGGAGCCGATCTTTTCAAAGACAACCCAGGCACCTGTTGCTTTGGCTTCATCCACAATCCTACCGAGCTCTTCCTCGCTATACTGAGTACCTGAAGGGTTATTGGGTTGCGTCATAAAAATCACATCTGCACCAGTTCGTCTGATGGCGTCTCGTATTACCTCAACACTGGGGAGAAACCCATGATTAGGATCTCCAAACAGTTCTTGAAACTCAAGTCCTGCCAAAGTTATATTTTGAAAAACAATGGAATACTGTGGCCCAAGCACTAGAACACGGCGAGCTCCCTTATAGGATAGATATTGAAATACGAGACGCAATCCTTCTGCAGCTCCAGCGGTCATGGCGCACTCTACCTTGTCGAGCGGTCCCCCTTTAAGTGTTTCCTCGTATATTTGTGTTGCCATTCGCAACAGATTATCACCAAGAGGTCCTGAGTAGCGGTTCAAATTACTCCAATTTATTGCATCACGATCTAAACTATCCAAAAAAACGGATTGGGGACGCAACAAGTTAGTTCCCGAGGAGAGTTCACACAATTCTTTGGCAACAGTGCCTTGTTCATCACCAAAAAACAAATGATCTAATTCAAAATACAGAGTATCCTTCCAAGAAATTGTTCGAATTGGCTTACCAAGAGCACCCTCTTTATCAGATATCTCCCTTAAATCCCCAAAAGACTTATCCATGTTATCGATTCCTCCTTCTACAATGTCGCGCTTGATTCCAATACAGATGGTTGGTGAAAACACAGGAAGGAAACTTTTATGCACGTTGCATAACCAAGTTCAACAACCGCGTTGACGAATCCGTAAACTCTTCAGAAAAAATAACCTCTGTCCCTACTGAACGAGCTACTTGCTCCTCGAGAAAGATATTTGGATTCGTTCTTTCGTCCCGATGCTTGTAGTCAGGTCCCTTGAAAAATACGTGTGGTCGAACGCTTTGTATAACATTGCAAGCAGAAGAAGCATTGTTGACTGCAACGTAATCCACAATTTCAAGCCCGGCAATAAACACGGTTCGAAGATGGTGTGTAAACACTGGACGATCAGGACCCTTATTAACAAATTTGTCAGCTGTGACAGTAACAAACAAATGGTCCCCATGTTGCTTTGCCTGCAAGAAATGATAATAATGTCCGATATGCAACAGATCAAATGTGCCGTGACAAAGTACCACCCTCTTTCCTTGTTCCCGAAGCTCATCTGCCTTTTCAGCCATCATTTCCAAAGTAACGAGTTTGGGTTTCGGCATAATGTCCTGGGGCAAGAGTGTAATGCTAAACGGGATGTCTTTTGGCTGGTCCCAGGGCTTTACCATGTTGACAAAACATTGACGTGCTCCAATCTTCCTTAGCTCATGTTTTAAATGTTGCAACAGAGTTAGGCCAACTTCTTGGCGGTAATCTCCCTTATCCATATATAACCATTCTGCCCAATAAAGTTGCTGATGTTGAAGTGCTGGACGGAAACTGACGAATCCGAGTATACACCCGTTAAGTTCAGCAACCAAAATGCCACAACCAGTCGGCATCTGCTCACTAAAGTACGAACGAAAATGCACCTCTACGGAAGAAAGGGATTCTGGGTTATATTCTGCAATTAAATCAAGAACCACAGGTATATCGGACTCAGTCATAAATCGGACTTTAATCATTGTAATACCCCCATATTTATATGGATTCAACTCATTTAAGTAATATTCGAAGGATCTGGTTAGTCAAATTTCAACCAGATCTCTATCATTGAAATACTTCGCTATACATTATCTGTTCAGAATTTAGTTAACCCGTGATGTGTAAATATCCAGTTACAAAACAGGATTTGCAAGAGGCTTTTATTAACCTGAATCCGTGACAGAAGTGTATCAAAAATGTCGGAAAACCCAATCATGCCAAAGTATCAACTCAATTCCGAATGTTCACCTATTAGGTGAAGAACCCTTAGTACAATATTTGTTGGTTTATCAAGTTTTCTTGGCAGTTTAAACGCGTCTTTATCATGGATTCAGGTTATTAAAATATTACTACTGAAATTACCAGACACATCCTAGGAGTCTGTCCGATGGATTGAAGCCGGCGAATATTTATGCAAAATTTCCTATTTTATACAATTTGAACGTTCGTTTATTTCACTATTTTGCATCAATATCCTCCAAAATGGTTTCGTCGGGCAGACTCCTAGAGGACTGGTGAAAAACGACCGATTTCCCCGAACCCGCTGTTTTCGGCTGAAAGAGAAGCGTTGATGTTACAGGACTTCCCCATTTGAGAAGAAAGTCCGTTTTCCGCGACTTTTCACTAAATCACCAGTCTTCTAGAAGGTCGGTGATTTAACGAATGTAAAGCTTTACAGCAGTATTTCTCAAATTAAGAAGCTTTGCAACACCTTGTTTTCATTCTAGGTGATTTCTCACCGACCGAGCGAATCCGCTGTTTTTCACCAACTTTCTAGGAGGCTGGTGATTTAGTACAAAATGCTGCTAGTTCCAGCTATTTCTCAATTAGAAAAACCTTGCGAAATCAGCCTTCTTTTTTGGCGAAATGCCGCTGATTTGCTCGTGACAACCGTTTTTCACCGTCCTTCTAGAGGAAATGCACGTAAGAGTAGATGGCCATGCCGGCCACACGGTATAAAGAGATACACAGGGCCGGTCATATCCAATTTAAACTTTCCGGCTTTTCAAAACCATTCGTTAATATAAACAAGGTTGACGCAAAAAAATCTAATCCTAGCTCTCTTACTCCTATGGTCAACTGACGTCATTGACTTTCATATGGAATACATCGCAAAATTGACTCGAAAATGTTTAATGTTTCCTCTACATCAGCCTTTTGGTGGGCATATGACAGAGATATAGGTTCCGGGCATGGACCAAGAGGTAATAAAAATGCATATAGTTTTTTCTCGAACGCTTTCTGATAGCACTTCAAGTGGTAGTTTTTATTCCAAGTTTCAACAACCTGCCGGTAATTTCGAAGACGTTTTTCCGTACCGAAGTGAATTGAAATACGACCGCCTATCCCTTCCACGTACCCCTTAACACCATACCGGAGGAAGAGTTCCCTAATACCGTTTACCAACAAATAGTTGAGTTCCCGGACGTGTGCATACACTTCAGGATGGTCTTTCAAATAGGAAAGCACCTTATAAGCCCCAAGTACACTAAGTACACGCCCCGTATTAGTACCACTAGCTTCTGCTCGTCCTGTTGGTGAAAGATGTTCCATCAGATCTTTACGTCCGGCCAACGCAGCGATGGGAAAACCACAGCCCAGTATTTTGCTATAAGTTGCAAGATCAGGGATTACCCCAAGGTATTCCTGAGCACCCCCAAGTCCAAGTCTGATCCCCGTCATAACCTCATCAAAAATTAAGACGATTCCATGTTCTGTACAGATTTGTCTGACTGTCTGAATAAAGTCGTTATCAGGCAATATTACCATAGATGCGAGTACCACTGGTTCCATAATGACCGCAGCCAAATCATTTTTATGTCGCTTAACAGTGTGAATGAACGTTTCTATGTCATTGAAAGGAATTGTAATAACTAGATCTTCAATACCGCTTGGGATTCCACTCGATCCAGGAACTGGTTCAAACTCACCACCGTCTGTAATCCGTCCTAATCTTGGTGAGGAATCAGTAGAGAAAAGCAAGTAATCATTCACTCCGTGAAAATGTCCCTCAAACTTAAGTATCTTTCGTTTTCTTGTGGCAGCACGAGCAATGCGGGTAGCAAACAGCGTAGCCTCGGTCCCAGTGTTCGTTAACCGTACCTTTTCGGCTCCAGGAATGACCTGAACAATCAGCTCGGCAAGTTTTACATGGAACTCGGTTTCATATTGAAATCCTAAACCAATCTCTTGGGCTTGTTTCATCGTTTCAGCAATAATAGGAGAGTCATGACCAAGAAATAATGAACCCCATCCCATACAAAAATCTAACCAACGTTGGTCATTAACGTCATACAAATAAGCTCCCCTTGCCTTTTTAATGTACGTCGCACCAAATATAGGAAAATTATTCCATGAGGATGATACCCCTCCAGCCAAAACCTGATTAGCTCGTTGCTTCAACTGCATTTCCAGATTCATATTTTACCCCTCCGTTTTTACATTCGTTTCTTGATTTAAAAAACTTTCTCACTACCTCGACTGTAAATTCAACCTGATCGTCAGATAAGACATGCGAAACCGGTAGTGATAGAATTTGCCTTGATTGCCTCTCAGTTTCCGGCAAGTTAACTTCTCCATACTTTTGAATAAATGCTTCCTGCTTGTGAATTGGAATGGGATAATGAATTTTGCAATCAATACCGTTTTTTATTAAAAACTCACAAAGTTTGTCTCTCATGACAGTCCGAATCACATAGGCATGATAGACAGCATACTCTCCTTCACGTTCAATTGGAAGTTCAAGTGGCAGATCTGTAAATGCTTCGTGGTAGTATTGGGCAATTTGACGCCGCCGAAGTGTCCATTTATTCAACTTCTTAAGCTTTGTATTTAGAATTACTGCTTGCAAAGCATCAAGACGAGAGTTATGCCCGAATAAGACACACTCATCACGCGTACGAAGCCCGTGGTTTCGCAATAACTGACATTGTTGCGCAAGATCTTCATTATCAGTGACTATAATCCCTCCATCTCCACAAGCACCTAGAAGGCCGGTGAAAAAGTACACTCTAAGGCAGGGATTTAGGGAGCTTATGTCGAAAAAGGAAGAAAAATCGTTGGAATGGAGCGTGAGCGGATCATGAAAGCCCCCCAAAAACCCTTCGACTCAGCCTCGGCTGTTTCAAGTCATCGACATGGAGGACCTGATTCCCCCACATCATATCCTGCGCCAAATCAACGAAGCGGTTGACTTTTCCGTCATTCACGATTGGGTGGCTCCCCTGTACACGGAAAAAACGGGTCGTCCAGCGGCGGATCCGGAACGGCTGCTTCGCCTGATGCTGCTCTCGTATTTGTTCGACCACTCCGAGCGGGAGTTGTATGAGATCCTCCCCATGCATGCCGGATACTTGTGGTTTTGCGGTCTCGACTTTGAATCCGTGCTCCATCCGGATCCTCATCACCCCACACTGCCGGATCGAACGACGCTCGTCAAAACACGGAAACGCTGGCGCCAACACGGAATCTTTGATCGGCTGATGACCTACGTGGTGGATCAGTGCATCGCGGCGGGTCTGGTCTCGCCGGATGTGCATGCGGCGGCCGATGGCACCCAAGTGCGGGCGAATGCTTCGATCCACAGCTTGCGGGAAGTCAAGCTCGCTCCGGTGGAAACGTTGGAGGACTACCTCGCCCGCACCGCCCGGGAAGATGAACAGACCGAGTCCCCGGAGGCGGACCGGGATCCCGATGACGACCCGCCTTCTCCGTCTCCCCCATCAGGGGAACGCGTCCATGCCGAAGAACGAGGAAACTTCCGTGGAACCACGTTTTCCAACCGGACCCATCGAAGCGTGACGGATCCGGATGCCCGGTTGTACAAGAAAGGCAAAGGCCAGGAAGCGTATCCTCGGTATCTGGTGCACGACGTCATCGACGTCCGGTCGCGCGTGATTTTGTCCAGACGGGCCAGCCTCGCCACCGGAACGGCGGAACGGGAGACGAGTTTGGAGCAGCTGGCTTCGATTCGGTTTCGCCACCCGTCGATCACGATTCGGACCTTGTCCGCGGACAAAGCGTATGGCACCACGGAGTATTTGAAAGCGCTCTTCGTCCAAGGCATCACGCCGCTCGTGTCGCTGCGCCGCAAGGAGATGGAGGAGATTCCAACCTGGAAGCGCCGGGCGAAGGATCCCGCTCAGGAAGCACAACGCCAGGCGAAAGTCCGAGACGTTCAGATTCGCAACCAAGCGAGGCTCATTCAGCAACAGGGCGGTTATCGATCGATTCAAGCCCTTCGCACGCGTTGTGAGCATGTGTTCGCCGAAGGGAAGGAATGTCATGGGCTGGACCGGGCCCGAAGCCGGGGCCTTTACGCCATGGAAGAACAGGCGCTGTTGACCGCCGTCGTGCAAAATCTGAAGCGATTGTGCCGGTTTCGAAAAAAACAAGGGGGGACCGGATCTTTGGCGTTCGCAAAAACGGAATTGGGAGCAGGAAGTCCTGCTCGTCTTCCCGTCCTTTGGCGCCAAATGGCGGGGAGAATGGTCTCCAAAATTCGACATGAGGGAAGTCTATGCCCCATTAATTCACCGGCCTTTTAGAGCTTTCTCTCTTCCATAAATCTCACATTTCGCACCCTCCCGACGAAAATCGGGAGGATTTTTTCATTCCGATGTCGAATGAATCCTTGACACACAAGGAACGTAAAGGAGTTTTTCTCTCATGAATGTGAAAGTCAAAAGGGTCTATCGTAATGGTTATTTGAATATAATAAGTGTTCTAGTCAAAAAACTCGACCTCCCCCACTTGATTGACCATCTTGTGCCCGTCGATCCACAATGCCAAACGCGAGTCAGCGATGCCGTTCAAGCCATCCTTTACAATCTATTTGACGGCCGGCAAGCCCTGGTTCACTTAGAACGATGGGCTCAGGAGATCGATCTGGAGAAACTCATCCGTCCCGGTCTCCAGCCTTCCTGGTTGAACGACGATGCCTTGGCCCGTCATCTCGACCGCTTGTATGAGGCCGATATTCACAAGGTCATCAGCACTTGCTTGATTCACATTTATCGCAAAGAAGGCCTTTCCCTCCGAGCCTTTCACGCTGATACGACGGACAAGACGGTTTACGGAGCGTATGAATCGGCCTCGTTGGAGGCTTTGCAGATCACACATGGCTATAACCGCCATCACCGTTGGCAAAAACAGATCGGCTTCGGGCTGGTCGGCAACGAGGACGGCATCCCGTTTTACGGCGATGTGCATGACGGCAATCTATCGGATAAGGCGTGGAATCCTGAGGTGCTGTCGCGGATCCACGAACAGTTCAAACAAGCCAAGATCGACGACGAATGGATTTACGTGGCCGATTCCGCCGCGATGACGAAAGACACCTTGGCGCAGACAAAAGCCGCCCGAGCCTTTTTGATCACCAGAGGCCCTTCGTCGCTTCGAATCGTGAAACGGGCATTAGCGGAGGCCGATTCGCCTCACATCCCGTGGAGCGAACCCTTTACCCTGGCGGAGAGAAACGGCGCCACGCATCGGGTATGGGAAACGGCCGCGACCTATGAAGGCCACCCGGTTCGGCTGATCGTCGTTGAATCGAGCGCGCTCGACCAGCGCAAAGGAAAGACGCTCGAAAAAGAGCGGGTCAAAGAAGCGGAGCTTCTTCGTGAGGAACAAGTCCGTTGGGAGCGCCACCCCTTCTCCTGCCGCGAAGACGCCGAACAAGCCTTGACGTCCCTCAAGGCGTCCCTTCGCCCTCGGTTTCATCGAGTGGAGGCCGCGGTCGAAGAGATCGTGCGTCCGAAAAAACGGCGCGGACGGCCGAAAAAAGGGGCGGAACCCGAGACGGAGACGCTGTACACCCTTCGCCTAAACGTCGAATTCGACCAACCGGCATGGGAACAGGCAAGACGGAAAGCGTCCCGGTTTGTCCTCGTCACGACCGTTCCGAAGGAATGGAAGGGCCAACAAATGGATGCCCAAGAGATCTTGAAGCTGTATAAAGGGCAAATCTCGGTGGAAATGAACTTCGCGTTTCTGAAAGATCCGTTTTTCACGGATGAGATTGATGTCAAAAACCAGAACGGGTCGCCGTATTGGGCTATCTATTTCTCTTGGCCTTGGCGATTTACCGCGTTTTTCAGCGCCGGGTGCGTCAGTTCATCACACCAGAACGCCCGTTAAAAGGCGCTGGAGGCCGCAAGCTGACCCGGCCAACGGGACAGGTGATTTTTCAGCTGTTTCGATATGTGAACGTCATCCTGCTGGAGCTGCCAGACGGGCGCATCCAACGCGCACTGGATCGCTCCCTCAACCCGGATCAGCGAAGGATTCTGCAGGGATTGGGCATGGATGAGAGCATCTACGTCTAACATGATACAGAACGACCCGAGTTCGACAGTCACTAGGCAAACAAAATGCCTCTCGCCCCTTGAGGCAAAAAGGGACGAGAGACATTTGGGCACACTTTGGGCGTGTATCTAGGCGCGAGGATGGATGCCTAGGATCTTCGGAGGAGGCTCCAGCCCTAGAGCCGCAAAGAATTGAGCCTGTTTGGCCGTCAGTTCGGTTCGTTGATAAAGGTCGCCGTTTTTGGAAGAAAAATGTCCAAGCATAAGACGCTCACATTCATCCCTTACTTTCGGCCACGATTCATGGGTTCGGATCTCCACGATCCGAACTAACAAGAGAGCAAGCCAACTGAGTAGCACATGCGCCCGAATGCGGTCTTCCAAGCGATGATACATAGGTCGCAATTCCAATGTAGACTTCAATGTTCGGAAGGCCTGCTCAATATCCACCAGCTGCTTATACCCGATGGCGACATCTTCGGCAGACAAGGTGTCATCGGATGTCCGGATGAGATATTTGCCGTCGTACTTTTCCGCGTCACGAACCGCTTGCTTGTCGATGCGAAGGGTTCCGTCCTTCAACTGGCGCAAGTATTTTCCGTAGGACGGATGGGAACGCAACCGGCAGGTCGCCTTATGATGGGCTTCGTATGGGAGTTGGCGAAGCCCTTCTAACTCCTCTTTCAGCGATTCGAGCAGCGTTTCCCGCTCCTTGCGTTGGCGTTCGGCTTCGCTGGGATTGTACACGAGAACATAGCGCTGACGCGCTTCTCCGTCGCCGACGATGATTTCTTTGATGTGCAAATTCTCGTCCACTTCATGATAACGTCCGCGACGGCTTAAGGCCTCTTCGACGGCGGCTTTGCCGGATCGCATTTTTTCGCCGACAATGTAGTGTCCCCCGGCCTGTTGCAAGATTCGCAAATTCTCTTCAGAGGAAAAGCCGCGGTCCATGACGCTGATCACACGTCCAAGCTTCCAGCCAATCAAGTCTTGTTTCACCTGTTTGATGACCGTCATGTCCATGGTATTGCCAGGCCATACCCAAGCGCGAATCGGGATTCCTTCCCGGGTGACAGCCAGCCCAATGACGATTTGAACCAAGTCTGGGCGTTTGTCTTTCGAGAATCCTTGTTTTCGAAGCGATTCTCCTTCCGGTGTTTCAGAGGGATCCACTTCGAAGTACGACGAAGTCGTATCGAAGTAAATCAAGTCGACTTCCAAATTCAATAAATCGGCCACGGCATGGAACACTTGACGTTCCAATTCCGGCTGCACGGCCAGCAGTTCATCCATCGCCCGGTACAACTGGTGGCTGGCGGCTTGAGGAAGGTGAGGGATATACACGTCTTTCTCCACCCACTCCTCCATCGCCAACTTGCTTGACGGATGAAGGGCGCGATTGGCCACCATGGCAAAAATCAGCCGTTCCAGCGAAATCTGGTGATGTCGGGAGGTAAACAAGGAGTGGAGAATCTCTCCCAACCCCAGTTGTCTCCAGAGCTGATCCAAGAGCCAAACGCCGCCGAGGTGTTTGCATGACTGGAATTGAAAGTCATCGGAAGCTTCTCCTGTCAACGTTTCGACTTCCCAAGCCTGCTCAGGAGAAAGGAATCGCGAAATGCTTTTGGCCAGACGTTCCAGGACGGCGCGATCCACCTCGTCTTCGCGCCCGAACGAATAAATCACCTTCGCTTTCGCATATTTGGCCTTTGGATCCCATTCATTGTGAGCAAGCTGGAGATAAGCAACGGTTGTTCCATCCTTGTTTTTGCGTGTGACTCGTCGTATGTACATGCCTATATTATAACGTATAAACTTTATTTTTAAAAGAAAAAATTAATAAATCGTGTGCCTATGAAATTCGGCGTTTTTTCCTAGGATCCGCATTACGAAACCCTTGATATAACAGCATTTTGGTCATTTCCATTTGCCTAAAATGACCTCAAAACTGTCGAACTCGGGAACGACTAGCGATGGTAAAAAAAAGGATTGCCATCGCTCGTTGTGTTGGTCAAAAAGTTATTCTGAAAAACGAAATAAAAAATCCTTTGTTTTGACCTTGTTAGGGTGCGAAATGTGAGCTTTAAAACAAGAACCAGGGATATTGTGGACAGAGCCAATTATATCAGAGTTGAAAAGAAATGGTCTATTTGATCGGAATTATGAAAAGTTAAAGGCAGGACTTCATATTGATAGGTTAAAGAAACGAAATTTAAAGGAATGCGTAACTTTCTTAATGAGACAGTGGAACGTAAAAAATATGGATGATTTCTTGTGTGAAATCAAGAGAAGGGGATACCAAGATCTAAGTCATTTGTGGATTGATTTAAAGAGATTATGTTCTTAATACCTAGGAGGATTTAGTATGAATTTTTTTAAGGATTTTAAGATTTCCTTTTTCTCACCTGGGTCTCGCCCCCTGCTGATTGCTTCTTTTTTGTCTAATATTGGAGATTGGATTTATTTCGTCGGTATGTCAGCGTTGCTATACAATACAGCTGGTGCTTTAGCCATGACAGCGTTCATTATTATTCGGCAATGTATGTATATTGTTTTTTCTCCGTTTACTGGCTACATCGCGGATCGTTTTCCCAGAAAATCACTGATGCTAATTACAGATCTTCTAAATGGGATACTGATGTTTATCTTAAGTTTCCTCTCAATTCAACAAATAAATTCTATTTCGCTGTATATTACTCTTATTTTATTAGTTGTCATATTTGGTCTAATTAATCGCTCTGCTAGATTAGTGGTAATTCCAAAATTAGTGGAAAAAGAATTTCTTTTATCATTAAATGCTCTAACTAATATAATTGGAACTACGTCTTTAACAATTGCTCCAGTTATAGCTGGACTAGCTATGAAAATGGGGGGAGTGAGTTGGACATTTCTAATTAATGGAATTTCCTTTCTGTTAAGTCTATTATGTAGTTTAGCTCTACCAAGTAGTCTAAATAAGATTGAGGGCGCTAAGAAAGATGTGACTAACAGTTATACAACTAAATTTAGAGAGATTACAGAAGGGTTATCCTTTGTTATAAGAGTTTCGAAAGCACGTTCAATTACTTTTTTTCTTATTACCTCGCATTTAGTAGTAGGAGCCACATGGATATTCATCCCTGAACTATCCAAATTACTACAGCAAGGAGATGCAGGAATTGGTTATCTAAATTCTGCAGTAGGAGCTGGTTCGGTACTGGGTGTATTCATTGGTGCTTGGATTGGAAGCAAACGACTAGGAACATCTGCAATAATTGGTGTTATAGGACTGAGTTTGTCTGTTCTTCTTTGCTCCATTAGTTCTATCTATAGTTTTAGTCTACTCATCGCTACTTTAGTAGTATATGGATCTGTAACCCTAATGGGTATTTTTGCGAACATTGCTGATGCTCCGTTATGGACAATGATTCAGCAGGTTACGAACGACAGTAATGCAGGTAGAGTTTACTCAGCAGTTGATGCCTTGACTGTAGGCGGGATGGCTTTAGGTTCATTTTTAGCAGGTTGGATTATTTCCCATCTATCTTTATCTTTTACCTTAGTCGTAATTTCTATTATTTCCCTGATCATGACAGGAATTTTCATTCCGGGCATTGTTCGAAGCACACAAAAAGAGAAATCAATTAGTCCTTCAGGTGAGAGTTATGGAAAATGAACAGTTACAAAAAGTAGTATAAAGATTGGAGATTATCAAAATCAACTAGAAGTAGATTCTTTTACAGAGCTTGGCAATCACCATATCTTTCAACCATTTCCATAAGCGTTCGATCGGGTTCAGTTGCGGAGAATACGGAGGAAGGTAAATAAAGTGAAAACACTGCCCTTCTTCCCGCAAAAACTCCTTGGCCATTTTGGCGTGGTGAATGCGGGCGTGATCCAACACCAAGACCATGAGACGGTCTGGATAGCGCTCTTTGAACATTCTCAAGAAATCCAAGAACGTCGCGGCATTGGCAGCGGTCGTTTGATGAAGCACCGTTTCGCCATCGTGGATGTTGACCGCGCCAAACAGCGATACGTGGGCATGATGGCCGAATGTCGGCACTCGTTTTTGACAGCCAGTCTCGGACCAAGTGGATCGCAACACATGATAAGAGCGGATATGCGTTTCATCGATGTACAGAAGAACAGCATCTTCTGTCTCCTTGGTGATCAAGTTTTTTTTATCAGATCCATTTGTTTTTCAAATTGCTTTTGCTCATCCGGATTTCCTTTCGCCAGTGTGTACGTCGGGCGAGTCCATGACAGACCTTGACGGTGCAGGAGTTTTCGCAGCGCTTCACGGGAAATGGAAACGCCGAAGTGCTTTTCCACATAGGACTGCAGAAGTTTGGTGTTCCACGCCGAAGCCACATCCCACCCCAGTTCGGCGGGAGTCGTGGTGAGCACGAGCCGCTTGATCTCTTTCTGCTGTTCTTCCGTGAGAAACGGCTCGCGTCCGGGGGCGAAATCTCGGGTGAAGCAAGAGGTCGAGCCCCCCTTCGTTGAACAGTGAGACATAATGGGACACCGTTTGTCGACACACGTTGACCATGGAGGCCGCCTCTTTGCCTACATAACCTTCCATGACCAGGCGAACGGCCATCACCCGTTGGCGAAGGAGGGCGTTTTTGATTTTCCGTTCCTGTTTGCGAAGCGTTCGTGGCGTCCATCCGTGATCGTTGGTGATGCGCAGACGTTTCATGAATGATCCTGCTCCTTTTCCATTGGTTTCCTTAGGAACAGGATAACCGGAGTGTGCACTGGTTATACGAAGGTTAATCTTTTAATGAGCATGTATATAATAAATCATTGGTAATTAAATGAACTGACATGGTTTGACACCTCTTTTTACCCTTAATTTGCAACAAGCATTTCCTCAAGCCTAATTCAACAAGATATTGTTTTAATCCTTCCATTCTCCGTTGCATCGTTATTTTTAGAATTTTATTATTTTTTCTATACTCCCAATCTCCGTTTACTTGTCACCTTGAAGCTGTATGTTATAGGATAAAGTAAAATGGGAGAGGAGAGAGAAAAATGACTATATATCAACCATTAGGAGCATATCTCGAAAAACAAGGCGTTTCAGCTCTCACACTCACTATAGACGAAATGGAAAGCATTCTCGGATTCAAATTACCGCCTTCTGCAAGAAAATATCGGGAATGGTGGGCAAACCACTACGGCAACAGCCAAGCAAAAGGCTGGATGGACTATGGTTGGCAAGTAAGTAAAGTCGAACTTGGAAAAAAGGTTACATTCCACAAAATTAGAGGTTAAACAAGGATTTAAAGAAGAGAGCAGCTATTTCGAGAGCGCCTGAATATGAATAATTAACTGTAGATGAGCATTTTTCATTACAATAATTTCCATGGTTAGAGAGACAAACAGGGTACCCCTTACGCGACACGGAGCTGTTTTTTGATCACATCAATGGGAATATCTTGCTTTGCGGCGTCATAAATGAACTCTATGACGCTATGGCCTTTCCGCGATCGAAGAAGCTCCAGTCCAGCGGAAAGGTTTTGTTGGGATTCGGCGATGCTGTACACAGAGGCCAAGAGCACCACCGCCCAATACCGTTTCACCGCCCGAACGTGGCGGACCCGGTATCCATCCAGCTTCAGTTGATCTTTCGCCTGCCGGAAAAAGCATTCGATCGTCCAGCGCTGGGCGTAGTAACGCAAGATGTCTTCGTCCCCGAGCCCCCGGTCAGTGCTCAAGACACAATGGAGATGTTCCGGCGTCATCGGCTGATCCGCCTTCCAAGCCAGCAGCACCACCGCGTCATCGAGGCCATGGATGGCCCCCTCATAGCGATACACGCGGTAACGCTCCTGACCCACCGTGACGAGGCGGGTGTCTTTTGGCTCGATATAGCGGGCGAACTGCTTGGCTTGGACCGCGACGCCTTTCGGGTAGAGAATCCGGTTCGTCTTGAGCATCGCGATGACATGAAATCCCTTGCTCAAGCAGGCTTCGATGAGCGTTTTGGACGGATACCAAGAGTCCATCAACACATACACCGGCTGAGTCAGCTTCACCTTGATCGAGGAAAGCATCTCGATCGCCAGGTCGATTTTGCTCCTTCCCGCCGCCTTGTCATACAGACGAAACCCGAACGGAAACGCTTGCGTGAAAGTGTGCACCATCAGCCAAACGAGCGAATGCCCCCAAACCGATTGATGATCTTTATGCGAGTAGTGCCAGTCGCACCCTTCGATGGCGTGCGTGGCCCGTGACGAAGGCTTCGTTTTTTTGGCAAATCGTATCATCAATCGAGACAAAAAGAGGCTGATTCTTTCGCTCGATTCGGCGGAGGATCCACTCTTGAAGCTTTCCAAGCAACCTTTCCTCGTTCCAAGGGCTTTTCGTGAAAAAGTGACTGAGCGTCGTTCGATGATTCGGATGAAAGCTCCAGTGATGAATATCAGCCAATGTTCCCGAGAATCCCTTGGTGGTCAAGGCATCGACAATATGAATGAGATGCTTGATGACCGGTTTGGAAAGCTGCAGCGTCAACCCCAACGTGAAGAAAAACTTGTCGATTCCTTGGTGATGTGCTAATCTATTCATGAGACATGAACCTCCTTGTGGGTAGTTGTGAGCACATCTATTTTACCCAAGGAGTCGGGTTCATGTCTCCTTTTTTGTTTGATTGTCAATTTATGTTAGTGAATTTGCTCATCTACAGTTCTTACAATAACTGTTCTCCCATCTTCCAAAATGCCTACTTTGAGATCAGATGTATCCTTCATAATTTTCGGTCTGAGCGAGTAGAAATCCTTCACTGCTTGATTCATTCCGCCAGATAACTCATATTGAATGGTTCTCCCTTTTGTTACCCTTCCAGTTTTAGCGGCTTTTACCAAATCATTAACTGTTTTTTCTTTTCCTCTAATAAATCTTTGTTTTTCGATGACATTTGACATCCACTGCCAAACTTTAGATCCCAATTTAACCCAAAGCACAATTTTGTTTTCTCCATCCGGATCCACGAACATCACCGGATTGTTGTTCGCATACGCATACCCATTTTGCGTCAAGGGGTCATCCGCATCACCCGGATCGGGGTCGAGCGACAGGAACACGCCATGCTCTGGGTGGTAGTACCGAGCAATCAGGTAATAAAGACCCGTTTCTTGGTCGTATTGGTGTAAATTAGCACATTATTTCAGAATCCCTTTTTCAAATTATTTCAGGCGGATTCTGAAATAATGTGCAAAATTTTTGCGAATTATTGCGGATTTTGCACATTCTTTCGGAACATTTGCACGCTCTTTCAGATGAAGATTTCCAGCGCGCCTGATGGATCGATGAAAAAGAGGAAGCACAAAAGAGGCCGATTTGGCCCCTTTCGTGCTAATACCCCATTTCCTCTGCAGCCATGCGCACCACTTCTTCGTCAATGACGTCCTTTTTCAGCTGATGCCCGTACAGCAGGCAAGTCGTGGCCAACGTGTTGATGACACGGGGCCAACCACGTGATTGCAGGGCAATCGCCTCTAACGCCGATGGGGTGAAGATCGGATGCTTCGCCCCGGCCTGTTTCATTCGATGCTCGATGTAGCCCGCCACCTCTTCCTTCTCCATCGGCCCCATCCGGTATCGCATGATGATCCGCTGGTCGAGAGGGCGGTGCTGATTGAGCCGCAGCTTCCCCTGTAAATGAGGCAACCCGGCCAAAATCAAGACAAATGGGTTGGTTGAATCCATCTCAAAGTTGAACAAGATGGCGATGTCTTGTAAAAAGGCATCCTTTGCTAAATGCATCTCGTCCAAAATGAACACCGGCGTGATCCGTCGTTCATGATGCAATCGCTCGATCGCCTGCTGGATTTGGCGGAAGAGATCTACCTTGCGGTACTTCGGTTCCTCTCCTAATCCCAAGGCCAGTCCACGGTAAAAATCCATCACGCCTCCGGTGGATAACGGAAAGTAGACGACATGATACAATGATGGATTCAATGACTCTTTCAGCGCCCGAAGGGCGAACGTCTTGCCCGCCCCCGGCTCTCCGATCAACAGCCCGATCCCCCGGGTTCGTTTCACGTACTCCAGCGCCCGCAGCGCTTCTTGAAACGCCGCCCCTTGATACGCCTCGGACGGATCTGTTTCTTTCGCAAACGGCTCCCGCGAGAGGGAATAAAACGTTTTATACATCCTGTTCGCCCTCCTTCGCCGAAACCGCCGCAAACGGCGACCGGTGGCGCTTCACATAGGCATTGTCCTCCAAACGCACCCGAATGGCTTCCGCCACCCGTTTGCCATCTTCGTACACATAGACGCCTCGTTCGTCATAGCGGAGCTCAATCGATTGCCCAATGAACCGAGGCGGCACTTCGTATAGCTGTTTATTCAAGGTGATCGTGCCATCGGCTTTCACCTTGCGGTGCTCCCGTTTCAGAAAAATCGCATCCAGCCAATCGATGTCTTCGATCCACACCACTCGTTCCATTTGGGACTGAAACACCTCATGCGGCGTTTTTCCGTCCAGTGAGGCGTGAGGCTTTCGATGATACTCTTCTTCAAGCCACTTCCAAAAACGCTCGTTCAACTCGTCAAGCGACTTCGGCGGATTCAGCTCTAACAGCGGATAAAACCGCGTCTGTACGGTGCGGAAGAACCGTTCGATTTTCCCTTTGCTTTGCGGGTCATACGGCTGAGTGTGGATGAGCGTAATCCCCATCTCGGCGCACGCATACTGCAGCACCTCGGATCGATAAATTTTCCCGTTGTCCGAGTAAATGCGTTTCGGCTTCCCGCAACGAAGCACCGCTTCCTTTGTGACGATCCGCAGCCCGTCAAATTTCTCCGAAGGGAAACTATACATACGGCACCAACCGCGAGCAGTCATCGATATACGCGATCAAAAACGTTTTCTGGGCTTTCCCATGGACGCGAATCGTGGGTCCATGGGATAAGTCCCCTTGCCATAGCTCATTGATCTGGTCATACGCAAAACGCTTTCGCTCCGGCATCGGCAAGATTTCTTTTCCCACCAGGTTGTGTTTTTTCAACAATCGGTATATAGTAAAGTATGAGAGGGTGGTGGGAATGTCCCCCTGCTTGGTGAGTTGTTCGTAGAATAGGGTCACGGGCATGGTGGGATGTTCCTTCCTCAATGCTAGAATATGATCCTCATCATCGGGGGACAGACGTCTGGAGCGGCCGCGGTCCGAACGGCGCTTCGGCTTCAAGGCGTCGAAGCCCCCTTTTTTGTATCGGGCGCACCAATCCAGAATCGTCTTCGCCGCAATGGGCTTGTCCCCTTGATGAGGAATCGAATGCACTCGCCCGCCCACCTCATTCAAATACGCTTTGGGCTCCACCTGGCCATTCACCAACGGAGCGATCAGCCCGTACCGAAACAGCGCGATGTCGTGTCTCATCGATTCATCCATCCGGATCTCCTCCCTGTCTCCCTGTGATGTTGGACCGTTCCGGTCCCTCTGCCTCCTATCTTACGAAACGGCTCGAGATTCGTCGAGAGGAAGGGTTTGTGGGAACATCAACCATCTCCGTTTTTTGGTGTTAAGTAGAAAATCAGGAAGCAATTTGATCCGCAAACGGATGCCACCTCTCGTTTGTCCACAGGTCTTGGATGATCGAGCCCACCCCCCGTCCCTCCAAGGTCTGCATCCACCAAACCGCCCGTTCTGTTCTTGCGTTCCCCACAGGGCCGATGATCCCCCACCTTCTCACCGCCGCGTGATGCAAGCGGGAAAGATTCCGTAAAAATCGTCGGACATAAAACAAGATGACCTCCTTGGTGGGAAAAACAACCTGTTTGGTCTTCGCTCCTCGCCTTGGCGTTTCGAACCATGCTTTGACCGCTTGCCAGATGACCGGCCGTGTATATTGAACATACGGGAGGAGGAAAGAAGGCAGCACACTCACGGTTTTGCGGCACTCTTGACAGCGATATCGTGCGATCCAAAGGCGATACTCCCCCTCTGCCGTCAACGCATAGCGTTGGTAGTATCCGTGACGATGCAAGGGGCGGCGGGATGGACAGTGGGGGCATTGGCTCACGTCAGGAAAATCGTTCCCTTTCCCACGATCCGTATACGTTTGAATGTCAATGCCAAAGTCGTGAAACTGGATCACACTTCCTCCCCCCTCTCCTTGAAACGAATGGAAATCTTCGTCCGAAACAATTCACAAAAAAATTAGCACATTCCTTCAGAAAAGGGGAGAGGGCTTTCTGAAAGAATGTGCAAAAAAATGGGCGTTTTATGCTGAAATAAAATGATAATTTAGGTTCATCACCAAATTTTGTGATTTAGTGACAAAAAAGAGAAAGCACTGACGAGATCCTGGCAATAATGTTAGCGGTGAAATCAACATTAAGGAGGTCTCGTAAGTGCTTTCGATACCACTAGGATTGCCAGAATTTAAAGTGATTAAACAAGAACTTCTTTCCTATGGTTATGCGATTCATGTAGAGAAAACAGAGACACAGGAACGCTGCCCTCATTGTGGGTTTGCCACTTCCTCTGTCCACGACAGACGGACAAGAAAAGTACGGGATTTGGCGATTTTCCATCAACCGGTGTACTTGTTCGTAAAGGTAAAGCGCTATCGGTGCTGGAATTGTTCCCAAGTGTTTTCCGCCTCTTTGGAATCGATTCAACCCAATCAACACTACACCAATCGATTTTGTGAGTACTTGTATGAACTTTGTGAAGGCTCCACCATTCAAGAGGTTAGCGGAAAGCACCGCATCCCATATACGACATTGGAGCGCATCTATTACTTCATTGCATCGAAAAAAGCAAAAGAGCGTCAAACAGCGATAGAAGCATCTTCTCAAGAAGAGATGGTGCTTAGCTTAGATGAAATCGCGGTAAAAAAGGGACATCAATATGAAACCGTATTGATGGATGCCAAAGCCGGATCGGTCATGGGAATGCATGCCGATCGCCAATGTGACTCCGCCCTCCACTTGTTGAGCCAAAATGTCCTGTCGAAAGAAAGGGTCCAAACGGTGATTCTTGACATGTGGGAACCTTATCATAAGGCGGTTCGCGCCCTGTTTCCATCTGCTTCGATTGTCATCGATCAGTACCATGTGGTTCAAAAAGTGACACAAGCCTTGGATCAAGCAAGAAAGGAATTTCCTCCATTGAAAAAGGCTCGATATCTTCTCTTAAAAGGCTGTGAAAAGCTTCGTAAGGACCAACGGCTTCGATTGGACGATATCTTGGAGGAGTATCCGGTACTTTCCATTGCTTATTATCTGAAAGAGTTGTTTCGGGATTTTTACCGAACCGATGGATATAACGAAGCAAAGGAACGCTTGGAAGAATGGATTCAGTTAGCCAAACAGAGCCCTTTTGCTTCTTTTCAGGAAGCAGCCAACACGCTTGAAAGGTGGAAGGAGCCGATTCTTTCCTACTTTTTGTGCCCATATACCAATGCCCGAATCGAGGGGACGAATCACAAGATCAAAAACATCAAACGCCGGGCATATGGCTATCGAAATCGAGAACGGTTTCGTTTGCGTGTATTTCTGGAGTGTACAGGGAACACTACAGGTAGTCAGGCTGCTTAAGCGCTCTCTTCTTCCGCTATCGGTATGATAGTTGGTAGAATGGAACCCGTCAAGGAAAGCACTTGACTGTTTTCATTCTACCAACTTCGTGGTCTGTATGCGGAAGAAGGATCCTGACTGATGAACCGATTTCATCCAGCTAACATATTTCTGGGGTTGAGTGGAAATCACAGAAAATGGTGAAGACCCATAATTTACAATTGGTACCCCGCATATCGGTATGGGTTTTCGTCCGCCAAGGCACCGGATTGGGAAAGAATATTCCCCCACGCATCGTATTGATAGCGGGCAACAATGTTTCCTTGTTCATCCGTCAGGGCGATGACATCCCCATGCGCGTTATAGTGGTAAAAATACGTCGCATTGCCTTTTTTCATGGCAAGAAGTTGCCCGTTTTCTCCGTATATATATGATCTTACCACATTTCCATCCGCATCGGTTTCATACAGAACGTTTAGGCTGTCGCCTTGGTAATGATAGTTCGTAACGACGCCATTCACATTCTTTTGGATGCGTCGGCCGTCTTCATCGTATTTGTACGTCACAAACGGCGTGCTTTCGCCTTTTCTTGTGATGGAGACGAGCTGGTCCGCTTCGTTCCATTCATATCGATACTGTCCGTCTTCGACACGGTTGCCGTTCGCATCGTACGTGATTGTTTCGTCACCGAAACGAACCAACTGATTCGCCGCATTATAATCAGCCGTGGTCGTCGTCGACTGCCCGTCTTTCGTTTTCACGATTTGCTTCCGATTACCGAATCCATCGTACGTATACGCGATCGTCGTTCCATCCGGCCATTGCTCTTCGACTAGTTGATCTAAAAGGCCGGTGAATTAATGGGGCATAGACTTCCCTCATGTCGAATTTTGGAGGCCATTCTCCCCGCCATTTGGCGCCAAAGGACGGGAAGACGAGCAGGACTTCCTGCTCCAAATTCCGTTTTTGCGCACGCCAAAGAGCCGGTCCCCCCTCGTTTTTTTCGAAACCGGCACAATCGCTTCAGATTTTGCACGACGGCGGTCAACAGCGCCTGTTCTTCCATGGCGTAAAGGCCCCGGCTTCGGGCCCGGTCCAGCCCATGACATTCCTTCCCTTCGGCGAACACATGCTCACAACGCGTGCGAAGGGCTTGAATCGATCGATAACCGCCCTGTTGCTGAATGAGCCTCGCTTGGTTGCGAATCTGAACGTCTCGGACTTTCGCCTGGCGCTTTGCTTCCTGAGCGGGATCCTTCGCCCGGCGCTTCCAGGTTGGAATCTCCTCCATCTCCTTGCGGCGCAGCGACACGAGCGGCGTGATGCCTTGGATGAAGAGCGCTTTCAAATACTCCGTGGTGCCATACGCTTTGTCCGCGGACAAGGTCCGAATCGTGATCGACGGGTGGCGAAACCGAATCGAAGCCAGCTGCTCCAAACTCGTCTCCCGTTCCGCCGTTCCGGTGGCGAGGCTGGCCCGTCTGGACAAAATCACGCGCGACTGGACATCGATGACGTCGTGCACCAGATACCGAGGATACGCTTCCTGGCCTTTGCCTTTCTTGTACAGCCGGGCATCCGGATCCGTCACGCTTCGATGGGTTTGGTTGGAAAACCTGGTTCCACGGAAGTTTCCTCGTTCTTCGGCATGGACGCACTCCCCTGATGGGGGAGACGGAGAGGGCGGGGCGTCATCCGGATCCCGTGACTCGGTCTGTTCATCTTCCCGGGCAGTGCGGGCGAGGTAGTCTTCCAACGTTTCCACCGGAGCGAGCTTGACCTCCCGCAAGCTGTGGATCGAGGCATTCGCCCGCACTTGAGTGCCATCAGCCGCCGCATGGACATCCGGCGAGACCAGCCCCGCCGCGATGCATTGATCCACCACGTAGGTCATCAGCTGATCAAAGATTCCGTGTTGGCGCCAGCGTTTCCGCGTTTTGACGAGCGTCGTTCGATCCGGAAGCGTAGGATGATGAGGATCTGGATGAAGCACGGATTCAAAGTCGAGACCGCAAAACCACAAGTATCCGGCATGCATGGGGAGGATCTCATACAACTCCCGCTCGGAGTGGTCGAACAAATACGAGAGCAGCATCAGGCGAAGCAGCCGTTCCGGATCCGCCGCTGGACGACCCGTTTTTTCCGTGTACAGGGGAGCCACCCAATCGTGAATGACGGAAAAGTCAACCGCTTCGTTGATTTGGCGCAGGATATGATGTGGGGGAATCAGGTCCTCCATGTCGATGACTTGAAACAGCCGAGGCTGAGTCGAAGGGTTTTTGGGGGGCTTTCATGATCCGCTCACGCTCCATTCCAACGATTTTTCTTCCTTTTTCGACACAAGCCCCCTAAATTCCTGCCTCAGGGTGTACTTTTTCACCGGCCTTCTAAGGCGTCATAACGATAGAGCGTCTTCGCGCCGGTCGGGGTGGCGATTTCTGTCCGATTGCCGTTTTCATCGTAACGGTACGTTTCCGATAAAATTTCTGTTCCATCCGCCGTACCGACCGAAACGCTTTCCACGAGGCCGCGGTCATCATACGTAAAGGTCGAGCCGGCTCCGTTTCCTGTCGTGAAGGTGCGAACGTTCCCTCTCTCGTCATAGTCAAAGCGGTACGTATACGTTCCATCTTGGACGACTGTATTTTGATCCAATGCATTGTATTGGTAATGGATCGTTTGACTGTTTATTGCAAAATAAAAATACAGAGTTCTGCAACGAAAAGTGCAGAGCTGAAGGCAAAGAAAAAAAGGCTTGCCAGCCTCTAACATTTCCTCTACTGTGGAAGTTGTGAACACATAACCAAACAGTGGAGGAGCGAAAGGATGCTGGCAATGCCCGAAATTAATCGTATCAGAAAACTGCGTGAAAAGAAAGGGTTATCGATTGCGGAAATTTCCCGTGAAACGGGATATAACTGGAGAACGGTCAAGAAATACGCAGATGAAGACATTTCTGTCCAACCAACCATCAAACGCAAAAAGGGGATGATGGAGGAAGAAGGGTACGGGCAAATCATTGATGACTGGTTGGAGGAGGATGCCAAGCTGCCGAGAAAACAACGGCGAACGAACAAGACGATGTTTGAAGCGCTTTGTCGTGACCATGGATTTCAAGGCTCGTATCGCACCGTTTGCGCGTACGTGCAAAAACGAAGACCGCAGCTCAAGCTCGAGAAAGAACAGCGCTATGAACGACTGGAGCACCCGCCAGGCGAGGCGCAGGTGGATTTCGGGAAGATGACGGTTGTGACGAAGGAGGGGAAGGAAGAAGAGCGATCGGTTTTGATCATGAGCTTTCCCTATAGCAACGCTGCGTTTGCTTATCCGCTGCCGGCGGAAAACAGTGAATGCTTCCTCCACGGGTTGACGCAGCTGTTTTGTCAGGCTGGGGGAGTGCCAAAGGCATTGCGCATTGACAATTTGTCCGCGGCCATTGTGTCGATTCGAAAAGGGGGAGAACGCCGATTCACCGTGGCTTTTGAGAAATTCCAACTCTACTATCGGTTTGATGTACAAGTGTGCAATCCATACAGTGGACATGAGAAAGGAAATGCGGAGCGAAAAGTCTATTACACTCGCAACCTTTGTTTCATCCCCGCTCCATTGATGGAGTCGGATCCGGAGCTGGTGGAGTGGCTGCATCGCAAGATGGTCGAGGACCGAAACCGTCCTCATTATGAAAAGGGGCGGTGGATCGAGGAACTATGGCAGGAAGAACAACCAGAGCTGTTGGCGTTGCCGGAACAAGATCTTCCGATCTTCTCCCTCGATCACGCTTACGTGAATAAATACGGAGAAGTGATGGTGGATGGGAAGGCGTTCGTCGTCCATGGCCTGTCCGTCCCCAACCGGGTGTTGGTGAAGAAAGAATGGAATCGTTTCGTTGTGTTCTCTTCCGATGGAGACGTCCATCTTGAAGCGCCAAGGCCGTATACGAACGTGAAACGCGAAATCCCTTGGAAAGAGATTTTCGCTGAGTGGGAGACCAAACCCCGGGTTGTCGGACATTCCCGCTACCGGACGTACTTGCCGGAGGCGATCCGAATGTATCTGGCTGGCCCCCCGCCCCAGGTGGTGGCCCGTTTGAAAGGACTGCGAGCGCTGTTGGATCGGCACACGCTTTACGAAATCGCCCAGTGGCTCGAGGAGAGTCAGCGATGGGACTTGACTCCTCATGAAATCGGCGTGTTGATGGAAGCGAAGCACTCCTATTACCCGGACAAGTGGGAAGAATCATACACCCCTTCCGTTCTAATCGACTATGAAACGGATTTAACGGTGTATGATCAACGTCTTCATCCCGCTCGGGAAGGGAGTGTCCAGAAATGAGAGCAGAGGTGAAAGAGATTTGTAAAGCGCTGCATTTGGCCTATATCGCAGATCGATTCGAGGAGGTGAGATTCGAAACGAAAGAACAGTTTTTGCGGGATGTATTGGCGCTGGAACTGTCGTGCCGCCAAGAAGCGAAACAGGCTCGGCTGATCAAGAAAGCCAAGTTTCGGGAGTTGAAATGGCTGAAGGATTACGAATGGTCGGGTCATATCCATTGGCCAGCCACGACATCGAGGGAGGAACTGTGTGACCTTCGCTTTTTGGAGCGAAAGCAAAACGTTCTGCTTTTAGGTTCACCTGGAACGGGGAAAACCCATCTCGCCACAGCACTTGGCATTCAGGCGTGCCAACAAGGCCATGAGGTTCGGTTTTTCCGCGTCGCGGATCTTGTCGCCCAGCTGGAAGAGGCGTTGAAAAACGGCACGCTCGGACGGCTGAAACGAAGCCTCGACCCATGCGAACTGTTGATTTTGGATGAACTCGGCTATGTGCCGTTTCAAAAGCAAGGATCGGAACTGTTGTTTCATATTATCGCCGACTGTTACGAGCGAAAAAGCGTCATGGTGACATCGAATCTAGAATTTGGACAGTGGAATCGGGTGTTTGGGGACAACCGTTTGACGGCAGCGTTAGTGGATCGCTTGGTTCACCACGCCCACATCTTGGCCTTTACGGGAGAGAGCTATCGACTGCGGAACGCTCTCTCCGCGATCCAGCCGTCCTCTGCCCCCGGTCTGGAACCTTAAGTCTTGAGCTGGCAAGCCTATGTATTTTTTCTTGCACTTCTCTGCATTTTTTGCTTGCAAAAAACATCGTTTGACTAAAGGACCCATGAGAGAACATGAACTGCTGCAATTTATCCGATGTGGTTGGGTACAGCCATTTTTGCAGCCCGCCACGGTCCGACAGTTCCACCAGCCGATTCGCTTTATCAAATGTTCTCGTTTTGGTGGTGCCGTCTTTTAAATATTTGACAGAAAGTTCGTTCCCATTTTTATCATAACTAAATTCGTAATACAGGACGTTGTTGTAGGAAACAGTTTTGACTCTTTCGACCCCGTCATACGTCCATTGAATCGTGTTTCCTTTCGGCAAAACCGTTTTGATTTTATTTCCGTTGGCATCATATTCATTCGTTGTCACATCATGGAGCGGACCGACGGTTTTCACGAGTTTGCCGGCCGCATCATAAGAATAGGCAAATGTTTGAGACTGGCCGTCGCTGGTTCGAATGACTTTTGAAGTCATATTGTCATTCGCGTCATACCCATAGTTGACGGACGTACCATTTGCTAACAACAGCTGTTTTAAGCGATTCGAGAAATCATACGTGTACTCTTTCTTGTTTCCTTTCTTATCGTACTCGCTTAACAGGTTTCCTACGGCATCATAATTCTTTTTCGCCACATAGCCTTCTTCATCCACTTCTTCCGTGACATCATTTCCGCTGGCATCGTATTTGTTTTTCGTCACCACATTTCCTTCCATGAGCCGGATCGCGTCAAACCATACCGTTCCCGTGTAATTGCCGCGGAAGACAGCGGATATGTCGATTTTATCAATTGGCTTGGAAGGTTGAATCGAAACGGCGGCACGGTTCCAATCTTGATTGCCAGCAGGGAAATCCGCAGGTGTGAGTAAAATATTTGTAGGTGAAATGGAGAATGCGAATGGTTGCTTGTGATGATGATCGTGACCACTAAGCGAATGCTGTAAATGATCATTTTATTTGAATGCCAAGCCACCCGTTTTTTCTGTGAACATAACCATCCACGAATGGTTATGTTCATGCTTGGTGGTGAGCGAAACTTGCTCATGTTCAGAAAACCCACGAAATATTGACGACATTAGACGCTGTCGCACTCCGTTTTTCCCCATGGAATGACGTCGATGGCGAGTGAGTCATCTCCCCGCTTCGTCCATGACAAAAGCGCGAACCATCCTTTGGTCCGCGCTCCTCTTTTCCTCTTTTAGCTCCCCCACTCCTCCGGATTCTCCCGCCATTGCCGCAATGTCGCCAGATCGTGTTCGCTGACGGCGCCAAGGCGAACGGCCGTTTCGATGAGGGTGTTGTAGTCCGTAAGCGTGTAGGCAGGCAAATTCTCTTCGGCAAACGCCTGTTTCGCTTTTTCGAGCCCGTATGTGAAAATGGCGGCGACGCCCAGCACCTCGCAGCCTGCCTCTTTCAAGGCGCGGACGGCCGCAAGCGAGCTGCCGCCCGTCGAGATCAAGTCTTCGATAACGACCACGCGCTGGCCCGGTTCGGCTTTGCCTTCGATTTGTTTTCCTTTGCCGTGCGCTTTTGCTTGGCTGCGGACGTAGCACATCGGCAGATCAAGCCGCTCGCTCACCCAGGCGGCGTGCGGGATGCCGGCGGTCGCCGTGCCAGCGATGAGATTCGCTTCCGGGAAATGGGTGCGGATCAGCTCCGCGAGGCCGGCGGCGATCATGCGGCGCACGTCGGGGTAAGCAAGCGTCAGGCGGTTGTCGCAATAAATTGGCGATTTCAACCCCGAGGACCAAGTGAACGGTGCGTTCGGCTGCAGGGCGACCGCCCCGATTTCAAGCAATTTGGCGGCGATGTCGTGTTTCATTCTCTCTCTCCTCCGTTCCATTCGTGCTGCAAGCGATTGTACGCTTCAAGCGGATCCGCGGCGCGGGTGAGGCTGCGGCCGACGACGATATAGTCAGAACCAAGCTCGCGCGCTTTCCTTGGCGTGACGATGCGCACTTGGTCGTGCGCTGCCTCATCGGCAAAGCGGATGCCCGGCGTGACGGCGAGAAACGAGGCGCCGCACCGTTCTTTGATGAACGCCGCTTCTTTCGCCGAGCAGACGACGCCGTCAAGGCCGCTTTCTTTCGCCAAGGCGGCGTAATGGGCGACTGTTTCCGCAAGCGGGCGGGAAATCCACAGCTCCTCATGAAGCATTCGCTCGTCCGTGCTTGTCAGCTGGGTGACAGCGATGCAGCGCGGTCGCATTCTTCCGCTTGGCGTGCCGGCGTCAAGCCCCTCGATCGCCGCTTCCATCATGCGCCGGCCGCCGGCGGCGTGGACGTTCACCAAATCGGCGCCGACGCGGGCGAGCCCTTTCATCGCCTGTTTCACCGTGTTCGGGATGTCGTGCAGTTTTAAGTCTAAAAAGACGGCATGTCCTTGTTCTTTGAGAAACGCGACGATGGCAGGGCCCTCTTGGTAGTACAGCTCCATCCCGACTTTGACGAACAGCGGCGTTCCCGCAAATGGACGCAAAAAGGCGGCGGCTTCTTGCTTTGACGGAAAATCAAGCGCGACAATGAACGGCGTGTGCACCGGTCTTCCAGCTCCTTCCTATGCATTCGGAAATGTGGCCGATCCCGAGTTCATCGAGCAACGCCGGCAGGTCGGCGATGATCGTCGGGCAGACGAACGGGTCGACGAAGTTGGCCGTTCCGACCGCAACCGCGCTCGCGCCGGCGTAGAAAAATTCGAGCACGTCTTCCGCCGTCTGAATGCCGCCCATGCCGATGATCGGAATCGACACCGCCTGGCTCACTTCATAAATCATGCGGATGGCGATTGGTTTGACCGCCGGGCCGGATAAGCCGCCGGTGCCGTTGGCCAAAATCGGCCGGCCTGTTCTCACGTCAATGCGCATGCCAACGAGCGTATTGATCATCGTCAAGCCATCGGCGCCCGCTTGTTCAATCGCTTTTGCCATCGCCACGATGTCGGTGACGTTCGGCGACAGCTTCACGTACACCGGCACGGCGGACACTTCTTTGACAAGCCGCGTCAGCTCGGCGGCTACGTCCGGCACGGTGCCAAACGCAATGCCGCCTTTTTTCACGTTTGGGCAGGAAATGTTGAGCTCTAGCGCATGGACGTTGGGCGCCTTCGAAATCGCTTCGGCTACCTCGACGTACTCTTCTGCCGTTGAGCCGGCGATGTTGGCGATGATCGGCACGTCAAACTGCTGAAGCCACGGCAGCTCTTCTGCGAGCACTTTGTCAAGGCCGGGGTTTTGCAGGCCGATGGCGTTTAACATCCCAGCCGGCGTTTCTGCCACCCTTGGTGTCGGGTTGCCAAAGCGCGGCTCTTTTGTCGTCGCCTTGATCATCATGGCGCCTAACACGCTTAAATCGTAAAACTGGGCGTACTCGCGGCCAAATCCGAAACAGCCGGACGCCGGCATGATCGGGTTTTTGAGGGAAAGACCCGGCAGTTCAACCGCAAGCCGGTTCATAATACCACCTCCCCGGCCCGAAACACCGGACCGTCGCTGCATACTTTTTTATACGCCGTCCCGCTCCCCGGCACATGGCAGACGCAGGCAAAACACGCCCCGACGCCGCAGCCCATCCGCTCCTCGAGCGACACGTACACCGGCCGGTTCGGAAACCGTTCCGCCAGCGCCCGAAGCATCGGTTTCGGGCCGCAGGCGTATAAGACGTCAAACTCAAGCGAGCGCGCTTCGATCACATCGGTGACGCGCCCGGCCGTTCCGTGCGAGCCGTCATCGGTTGCGACATACGTCTCCCCAAACGCGGCGAATTCTTCTTCATAAAAGACCGCCGCTTTCGTTTGAAACCCGAGCACGCTCACCACTCCAACACCGCGCTTTGTGAGCTGTTTCGCCAGTTCATAGAGCGGCGGGACGCCGATGCCGCCGCCGACCAACAGCGCCCGGCCGCCCGCCGGCGCTGCCTCGAGCGGAAAGCCGTTGCCGAGCGGGCCGAGCACATCGACCACATCGCCCGGCTGTTTTTGCGCCAGCAGCGCGGTGCCTTTCCCTTCCTGGCGGTAAATGATCGTGCATTGGCCCTGCTTGCGGTCGATGCGGCAAAGGCTGAGCGGGCGGCGCAGGAGCGGATCGGCGGATGCGGCCACTTTCACATGAACGAACTGGCCCGGCTGCTTCATCTCTTGCACAAGGCGGCCGGAAAGCGTCAATTCATACGTCCGCTCGGCGATCAGCCGCTGGCTTGCGACCGTCATTCGTTCGCGGCCGATCATGACTGCACCAGCCCTTCCGTCATCGCTGTTGTCGAGAACGTCATCGATTCGAGCACTTGCAGCATCGCCCTTGCCGTATCGAGCGACGTCAAGCACGGAATGCCGTTTTCGACCGCTTCGCGGCGGATGCGGAAGCCGTCGCTTTCCGGCTGCTTCCCTTTTGTCAGCGTGTTGATGACAACTTGCGCTTTTCCTTGGCGGATGACATCCAAAATGTTCGGCGACGCCGAGTGGATTTTATTGACGACCGTCACCGGAATGCCGGCCGCGTTCAACGTTTCCGCCGTGCCGTTCGTCGCCAAGAGTTGGTAGCCGATATCGGCAAAGCGGCGGGCCAGCTCGACCGCTTCTTCCTTGTCTTTGTCGGCCACCGTCAACAACACGGCTCCGTGCGGCTGGATATGGATGCCCGAGGCGACAAGCCCCTTATAGAGCGCTTTTTCGAACGTCACGTCTTTGCCGATCACTTCGCCGGTCGACTTCATTTCCGGACCGAGCGAGATGTCGACGTTGCGCAGTTTGGCAAACGAGAACACCGGCACTTTCACGTACACGCCGGGGCGCACCGGGCAAACGCCCGTCTCATAGCCCATCTCGGCAAGCTTCGTCCCTAAAATGGCTTTCGTGGCGAGATTGGCCATCGGCACGCCGGTGATTTTGCTTAAAAACGGCACCGTGCGGCTTGAGCGCGGGTTCACTTCCAAGACGTAGACGTCGCTGCCTGCGACGACAAACTGGATGTTCAACAGCCCGACAATATGCAGCCCGCGCGCCAGTCGGATCGTGTAATCCGCGATCTTGTCGATCACTTCCGCGCTTAATGTCTGGGGCGGGTAGACGGCGATCGAGTCGCCGGAATGGACGCCGGCCCGTTCGATATGTTCCATGATCCCCGGGATGACGACCGTCTCGCCGTCGGCAATGGCGTCGACTTCGACTTCTTTGCCGGTGATGTACCGGTCAACGAGCACCGGGTGCTGCGGATTGACGCGCACGGCGTGTTCCATGTAATGAAGCAGCTCCTCGCGGTTATAGACAATTTCCATCGCCCGGCCGCCGAGCACGTAGGACGGGCGGACGAGCACCGGATAGCCGATCTCCTCCGCGATGGCGACCGCTTCTTCGACCGAAACGGCCGTTTTGCCGGCCGGCTTCGGAATGCCAAGCTCTGAGAGCGCCTGTTCAAATTTGTCGCGGTCTTCGGCGCGGTCCAAATCTTCAAGCGTCGTCCCAAGCAGGCGGACGCCGCGCGCTTCGAGTTCCGCCGCCAAGTTGATGGCCGTTTGCCCGCCGAACTGGACGATGACGCCGACCGGCTGTTCGAGGTCGATGACATGCATCACATCTTCGGCCGTCAGCGGCTCGAAATACAGTTTGTCCGACGTGCTGAAGTCGGTCGAGACCGTTTCCGGGTTGTTGTTGATGATGATCGCCTCATAGCCGGCCTGCTTAATGGCCCAGACGCAATGGACGGTCGCGTAGTCAAACTCGATCCCTTGGCCGATGCGGATCGGACCGGAACCGAGGACGATGACGCTCCGTTTTTCCGTCACGACCGATTCGTTTTCTTCCTCGTACGTGCTGTAGTAGTACGGCGTTTCCGACGTGAATTCAGCCGCGCACGTATCGACCATTTTGTACACCGGCACGATGCCTTCCTGGCGGCGCAGCGCGTAAACGTCGCGCTCCGTTTTGTTCCATAACGCCGCCACCGCCGCATCGGAGAAGCCGAGCGCTTTCGCGTTCTTTAACACGTCAAGGTCGCCTGGGTGGTTTTTCAAAACCGTTTCCATCTCGATGATGTTTTGGATTTTATGCAGGAAAAAGCGGTCGATTTGGCTCCATTCATGCAACGTATCGACCGTCACCCCGCGGCGGAGCGCCTCGGCGATGTAAAAGAGCCGCTCGTCGCCCGCCTTGCGGATCCGTTTTTCGATCACATCATCCGCCGCGTGTTTCACTTCGTTCAATTCGAGATGGTGCACGCCGATCTCGAGCGAACGAACGGCTTTTAACAGCGATTCTTCAAACGTCCGGCCGATCGCCATTACTTCGCCGGTCGCTTTCATTTGCGTGCCTAGCCGACGGTTCGCCGATTCGAATTTGTCAAACGGAAAGCGCGGAATTTTCGTCACGACGTAATCAAGCGCCGGCTCAAAGCAAGCGTACGTTTTCCCGGTGACCGGGTTGATCATTTCGTCAAGCGTCAGCCCGACGGCGATTTTCGCCGCCAGTTTCGCGATCGGATACCCCGTTGCTTTTGACGCCAACGCCGACGAGCGGCTGACGCGCGGATTCACTTCAATGACGTAATAGCGGAAGCTGTCCGGGTCGAGCGCGAGCTGGACGTTGCAGCCGCCTTCGATGCCAAGGGCGCGGATGATCTTAAGCGACGCGTTGCGGAGCAGCTGGTACTCGCGGTCGCTTAACGTCTGGCTCGGGGCGACGACGATCGAGTCACCCGTATGAATGCCGACCGGATCGATGTTTTCCATGTTGCAGACGACAATCGCGTTGTCGTTGGCGTCGCGCATCACTTCGTATTCGATTTCCTTGTAGCCGGCGATGCTCCGTTCAAGCAAGCATTGGTGCACCGGACTCAGCTTCAGGCCGGTTGACACAATCTCGACAAGCTCTTCTTCGTTCGTGCAAATGCCCCCGCCCGTGCCGCCGAGCGTGAACGCCGGACGGACGATGACCGGATAGCCGATTTGTTCGACAAAGGCGTACGCTTCTTCCAAGCTGTGAATAATCGCGCTTTCCGGCACCGGTTCGCCAAGCTCGTTCATGAGAGCGCGGAACTGTTCGCGGTCTTCCGCTTTTTCGATCGCTTCAAGCTTCGTGCCGAGAATTTCGACGCCGCACTCCTCGAGCACCCCGGCTTTGGCGAGCTCGACCGCCAAGTTAAGGCCCGTCTGGCCGCCGAGCGTCGGCAAAATCGCATCCGGCCGCTCCTTGCGGATGATGCGGGCGACAAACTCAAGCGTCAGCGGCTCCATATACACTTTATCGGCGATTTCCGTATCGGTCATGATCGTCGCCGGATTCGAGTTGACGAGAATGACTTTGTATCCTTCTTCTTTCAACGCGAGGCACGCTTGCGTTCCCGCATAGTCGAACTCAGCCGCCTGGCCGATGACGATCGGCCCCGAACCGATGACTAAAATCGTTTCAATGTCGCGGCGTTTAGGCATGGATGACTTCCCCTTTCTTGTTGAACTCACGGATGAGCGCCAAAAACTCGTCAAACAACGGATTCGCATCTTCCGGGCCCGGCGAGGCTTCCGGATGGTATTGCACCGTAAACGCCGGGAAATCGAGATGGCGGAGCCCTTCGACCGTGCCGTCATTTAAGGCGATATGCGTCACCTCAAGCCGGGTGCCAGAAAGCGACTCGTGCGTGACGGTATAGCCATGGTTTTGCGACGTGATGGCGACTTTGCCGGTGCGCAAGTCTTTGACCGGATGGTTCGAGCCGCGATGGCCGAATTTCATTTTCTCCGTATTCGCCCCGCATGCCAAGGCGAACAGCTGATGGCCGAGGCAGATGCCAAAGAGCGGCGCTTTGCCCAAGATCCCGCGTATCATCTCGATCGCTTCCGGCACGTCTTTCGGGTCGCCCGGTCCGTTCGAGAGCATGACCCCATCCGGATGCCAGCTCAATACGTCTTCCGCCGTCGCATTGTACGGCAACACGATGACATCGCAGTTTCGCTTGTTCAGTTCGCGCAAAATGCCGTGTTTCATCCCGAAATCAATCAAGACGATGCGCTCGCCTCGCCCCGGGCTTGGGTAGGCGCTTTTCGTTGAGACGCGCCGCACTTGGTCGCGCGGCCACTCCATCGCCCGCAGCTTGGCTGCTGCTTCCGCCGGATCGACATCTAGCCCACAGATCATCCCTTTTAACGTTCCGTATTGGCGGATGAGGCGCGTCAGTTTGCGCGTGTCGATGCCGGCCAGACCCGGGATGTCTTTTTCTTTTAAATACTCATCCAATGTTAGTTCCCCACGCCAGTTCGACGGCTTCACGCACGCTTCTTTGACGATGAACCCGTGCACATGCGGGCGGATCGCTTCAAAGTCGTCGCGGTTAATGCCGTAGTTGCCGATCAACGGATACGTCATCGTCACGATTTGCCCGCAATACGACGGGTCGGTCAAAATTTCTTGATATCCAGTCATCCCAGTGTTAAAGACGACTTCCCCGGTCGTCTCTTTCAAGCTGCCAAACGCTTCGCCGACAAAAAACGAACTATCTTCTAAAATCAGCTGCCGTTTCATCTTTGCGCCCTTCCTTTCTCCCATACGAGTGTTCCGCCAACGAACGTCATCACCGGCCAGCCTTGGCACACCCAGCCGGCAAACGGCGTATTTTTCCCTTTGGACGCAAACATCTCGGGATCAATCGCTTCTTCTGTTTCCAAATCAATGACCGCAATATCCGCCGGCGCCCCGACGGCAAGCCGCCCGGCCTTGAGGCCGAAACATTGCGCCGGCTTGATCGTCAGCCAATCGACAAGCTGCTTTAATGTAAACACGCCTGTTTTGACGAAATGGGTATATAAGAGCGGAAACGCCGTTTCGAGCCCAACGATGCCAAACGGCGCCGCCTCGATGCCTTTCGCTTTTTCCGCAGCCGTATGCGGCGCGTGGTCCGTGGCGATAAAATCGATCGTGCCGTCGAGCAGCCCTTCCATGAGCGCTTCACGGTCCGCGCGGCTGCGCAGCGGTGGGTTCATTTTGTAGTTCGCATCAAGCCCTGGAATATCCTCATCGCACAAGAGCAGATGGTGCGGCGTCACTTCGGCGGTGACGCGGATGCCGGCCCGCTTCGCGTCGCGGACGACGCGCACCGATTCTTTCGTGCTGATATGGCAGACGTGATAATGGCATCCGGCTGCCTCGGCAAGCAAGACGTCGCGGGCGATGTGCACCGCCTCGCAGACGGATGGAATGCCGCGAAGTCCATAGCGCCGGGCGAACTCGCCGTCATGCACCGCTCCGCCGTTTGTCAGCGTGTCGTCCTCGCAATGGGCAACGATCGCCATATCGAGCGCCGCCGCCTGTTTCATCGCTTCAAACATCATCCCGGCCGACTGGACGCCGACGCCGTCATCGGTAAAGGCGAACGCCCCTGCTTCTTTTAGCGCCGCAAAATCGGTCAGCTCCTCCCCTTTTTGCCCAATCGTGATCGCCGCGTACGGAAGCACGTTGACGCGCGCCGTTTCGCGGATGCGGGCTTGCAGCCGTTCCATCTGTTCTTTCCGGTCCGGCACCGGATTTGTGTTCGGCATGGCGGCAACCGTCGTAAAACCGCCTTTCGCCGCGGCGAGCGTGCCCGTTTCAATCGTTTCTTTCGCCTCGCCGCCTGGTTCGCGCAAATGAACGTGCAAGTCGATCAAGCCGGGAGCGATGAGACGACCGCCGACGTCGATCACGTCCTCCCCATCCGCTTCGAGCGGCTGTTCATACAGGATCGCCGCAATGGTTCCGTGTTCCATTTTGAGATGTGTCCGCACCAATTTCCCATCTTTATTGAACGACATGCCATTTTTCAGCCATACGTCCATGCTCCATTCTCCCTTCCATTGCCCGTTTTAAGACGGCCATCCGTACGTAGACGCCGTTTTCCATTTGTTTAAAGATGCGCGACGACTTCGCTTCGACAAGTTCGCTTGCGATTTCGACCCCGCGGTTGACCGGCGCCGGATGCAAGATGATGGCACCTTGTTTCATCCGCCGCGCCCGCTCAAGCGTCAACCCGTACCGCACATGGTACTCTTCTTTTGTCAAGCCCATCGTTTCTGCATGCCGCTCGTGCTGGATGCGAAGCAGCATCACGACATCGGCGCAGGCGATGGCCTCATCGAGTTCGACGTACGTCCCGTGCGGATTCGTTTCGTCTTTCCACTCTTCCGGTCCGGAAAACAGGACGTTCGCGCCCAATCGTGTCAACACTTCCGCATTGGAGCGAGCGACGCGGCTATGACGGATGTCGCCGATGATCGCCACCGTCAAGCCAGTGAAGGCGCCAAACTCTTGGCGGATCGTCAATAAATCCAAGAGCGACTGGGTCGGATGGTGCCCGCAGCCGTCGCCGGCGTTGATGACCGGGATGCCGACCGCATGACGGAGCGCTTCGAAATACGCATCTTCGTGGTGGCGGATGACAACCGCGTCAACGCCGATCGCTTCAAGCGTCTTGACCGTATCGTACAGCGTCTCCCCTTTTTGCACGCTTGACCGTTCCGGGTCAAATGGAATGACATGAAGCCCAAGCTTCCGTTCCGCCATCTCGAAGCTGCATTTCGTGCGCGTGCTCGGTTCGAAAAACAAGTTGGCGACGTACATCGGCGCCGCCGGGCGCCAGATGCTCCCGCTGCGGAACGCTTCCGCTTCATCGAGCAAACGGTGGATTTCATCAAGCGGCAGTTCACTTAATGCGAAAAGATGGGTCATCGGTCTCGCTCCTTTTCGTTTTTTCTCGAAAAAAAACACCTTGCCGGCCAGGCAAGGTGTGACGATCGGCGCATGGCAGGGCCGAAGGTGCACTCCGGCCCTGGATGCGCCTGTTTTCACACCTTTTTAAGCCTCACGGGACTTAATTAAAAGGTGTTTTGTATTCGATTTAGGCAACATGGCCGCTGTCGTTTTCAGCTTCAAATAAGTTTTCCGCTTCTTGCGGACGCCCCGGCAGCACTAAGTTGAGCAGGACGCCGACAATCGCCGAGAGCGCCATCCCGGTAATTTGGAAGCTGTCGCTGATTTTCAGCACCGCACCGCCGATGCCGATCACCAAGATAACCGAGGCGATGACCAAGTTGCGCGTCGCGCCGAAGTCGATGCGGCTGTCAACGAGCATCCGCAATCCGGACGAGGCGATGATGCCAAACAGCAAGATCGACACACCGCCCATGACCGGCGTCGGAATCGAGCTGATCAGCGCCGTGATTTTGCCGACGAAGCCGAAAGCGATCGCGATGACCGCCGCGCCGGCCAGCACGTAGACACTGTAGACGCGGGTGATCGCCAGCACACCGATGTTTTCCCCGTACGTCGTTTTCGGCGGACCGCCAAGCAAGGCGGAGATCATCGTCGCCGTTCCGTCCCCTAAAATCGAGCGGTGCAGCCCCGGTTTTTGAATGAGGTCGCGGCCGACGACTTTGCTTAAGACGAGCTGGTGGCCGATATGCTCGGACAAGGTGACGATCGCCACCGGCACCATGAGCATGACGATCTCCCATGTGACGCGCACCGGATAATCGGCAAACGGGATCAAGAAATCCGGCCATTCGAACCATTTCGCCGCCGCCACTTTCGACAAATCGACGAGCCCGACCGCCAACGCGTAGAGATAGCCGACGACAATGCCGACAAGCACCGGAATCAAGCTCAACATGCCGCGCGCGAGCACGGAGCAGACGATCGTGGCCGCGAGCGTCACCAGCGCCACCGAGAAATGGAGCAAGCTGTATTTGCCGTCCGGGCCGTTCATCGCCATCCCGACCGCCGTCCCGGCCAAGCCGAGGCCGATGACGATGATGACCGGGCCGACCACAACCGGCGGCAACAGTTTCATCACCCAGCGGTAGCCGGCTTTTTTAATGATGAGGGCGACAACCCCGTACACCAATCCGGCGAGGAAGCTGCCGATCATCGCCGCTCCCGGGCCGCCAGCCGTTTTCGCCGCGATGATCGGCGCAATGTAGGCGAACGACGAGCCAAGATACGCCGGCACTTGCCATTTCGTAATGAGCAAAAACGCCAATGTTCCGAGCCCGCTTGTCAGCAAGGCGATCGACGGATCTAAGCCGACTAAGTACGGCACTAAAATCGTCGCCCCGAACATGGCGAATAAATGCTGAAGGCTTAGCGTGATCCATTGCCCAACAGTCGGGCGGTCTTGAATGTCCAACACCGGTTTGTTCATCTTTCGTCACTCCTTTTGTAAAATGAGCCAACTTGTTTTTTAGTGTGCACAAAAACACCCTCTTTGCCCATGAAGGCGCAAAGAGGGTGCAGAAACAGCCGAAACGATTCCGCCCCTTTTGCAGCCTCACGGGACTGCGCTTAAAAGGGTGCTTCGCTATTTTTCATGAATGGAGACTTGATCGATGCCGTCCACTTCCGAAAGCTCCACGACGATCAGTTCCGAACGAGAGGTCGGCACGTTTTTGCCGACGAAATCAGCGCGGATCGGGAGTTCCCTGTGGCCGCGGTCAACAAGCACGGCGAGCTGGATGCGCGCCGGGCGGCCCAAATCCATGACCGCATCCATCGCCGCCCGCACCGTCCGGCCGGTAAAGAGCACATCATCAACTAAAATGACATTCCGCTCGGTCACCGGAAACGGCACATTCGTTCCTTTCACAAGCGGTTCATGGTCGTCCGTCTTCACGGTCAAATCGTCGCGGTACAAGGTGATGTCAAGCTCACCGACGGGAACGGACGCCCCTTCAATTTGCTCGATCCGCTCCGCCAAGCGGCGCGCCAAGTAAATGCCGCGCGTTTTAATTCCGACAAGCACGCAGCCGTCAATGCCTTTGTTTCGTTCGATGATTTCGTGGGCGATGCGCGTCAAAGCGCGGCGAATCGCCTGTTCGTCCATCACGACCGCCTTTTGCATACAAGCCACCTCCGTTGGCACAAAAAATCCCCCGCCTGTGAAGCGGGGGATGGCGCGCTTATCGCCAAACAAGATGGGCATACATCGCCCTTCTTTGTCATTCCGACCCCTTTTCAGCCTCACAGGACTGAACTTAAAGGTTCCTGTTCACCTGTTTTCATTGTAAAGGGGGCGTGTTCGTTTGTCAATCGTTTTTTCGCAGCCAGTCAAGCAGCTCGGCAAACTCCGGCGGCAACGGCGCTTCGAATTCCAAATACTCGCCGCTTCTCGGATGACGGAAGCCGAGCACCCCGGCGTGAAGCGCCTGGCCGTCGATGGCGAGCGTTTTTTTCGGCCCGTATTGCGGGTCGCCAGCGAGCGGATAGCCGATGTATTTCATATGGACGCGAATTTGGTGCGTCCGCCCCGTTTCCAGCTGGCACTCCACATACGTATAATGGCGAAACCGCTCGAGCACGCGGAAATGGGTGACGGCTTCCTTGCCGTTTTCCTCGGTGACGGCCATTTTCTTTCGATCGCGCTTGTCGCGGCCGATCGGCGCGTCGATCGTCCCGTAATCGTGTGGAATGACGCCGTGGACGATCGCCTTGTAGCGCCGCGTCACCGTTTTGTTCACAAGCTGCTCGACGAGCGAGCGGTGGGCGGCGTCGTTTTTCGCCACCATCAATAGTCCTGATGTGTCTTTGTCAATCCGATGGACGATGCCGGGGCGAAGCACGCCGTTGATCCCAGACAGGTCGCGGCAATGGGCGAGAAGCGCGTTGACAAGCGTGCCGCGCATATGCCCGGGCGCCGGATGGACGACCATGCCGCGCGGCTTGTTGACGACAAGGACATCCTCATCCTCATAATAAATGTCCAGCGGAATCGGCTCCGGCTCGACATGAAGCGGCTCCGGCTCCGGCGGTGAGACAGCGACCGAGTCGCCCGCCTCGCATTTGTAGTTCGCCTTCACCGTTTGGCCGTTCACGGTCACAAGCCCGTTTTTGATCCATTGCTGCACTTGTGAACGCGACCATTCCTCATTTAACGCCGCGATCACTTTATCAATTCGTTCGCCGTCATATTCGTCTTCAATGTGAAATGTGATCGTGTCCATCTACTCATTCCCTTTCTCTGGTGTCGCGAAAAAAAACATATGGACAAACAGCAAGATGACGCCGACCGTCAGCGCCGAGTCAGCCACGTTGAACACCGGAAAACTGTACGTGCCGATGTACGCGTGGATGAAATCGACCACTTCCTTGCGAAAGACGCGGTCGAGAAAATTGCCAATCGCCCCGCCGAGCATCAGCCCAAGCCCTACGCCCGCCAGGCGTTCAGAAGGCTTCAGGCGGCGAATGTAGATCACGATCGCCGCCACGACAATAACCGTAATCAAATAAAAGAGCCAAAACTGCCCTTCTAGCATGCCCCACGCCGCCCCGCGATTGCGGTGCGACGTAATATAGAGCACATTGTCAATGATCGGGATGCTTTCCCCAAGCCGCATATAGCGGACGACAAGCCATTTCGTCCATTGATCGAGGATGAAGACCGCCGCCGCAATCCAATAGTATGCCACCGTGCCAAGTCCCCCTGTCCTTCTCATTCATCCTTTTTGCATTGTAGCATAATTCGCCATGGCAAACAAATGAAGCGGCAAGGCCGAGTCAGTCAAGACTTTGTGGAGAACATTTTTTCGGTTCACTACGGGCGTTGTCAATCACTAGTTAGCGAACCATTTTCAGGAATTAATATCGTAAGCGCTTTCGGACTCTCATCCCTCATCTTGAGGCGATGATACGATATTCCATTTTTTTACACCCAACCACCATCCCGGAGCGCCGACAACGCTTGATGGATCGGCGTCCCGGATGACCGCTGCAGACACGGTAGATTCTGACGCACCACATCTGCCCATAACCGTCCGGCCTTCCGTTTGGCCTGTTCGATCCGCTTGGACTTTGTTGAGGCCGAGACGGCCGACTGGGGCTCTTGCTCCTCCCACCGTCCCTTTCTCCACCCGATCCCGTCGATTCGGGCCGCCATCGCCCTCAGAAACGCCCGAAGCCCTTGGTCTTTCCAGCTGCGGCGGGATTTCACCCGATGCGCAAACCGGCTCATCACGCTCTCGGCGTGGCCCATCGGACGCATGCCGGTCGTCTCCACCCCTTGCTCCGACAGCCACTCCCGATAGTCCCGGATGCATCCCGGCATCGACTCGATCCGGCGGATCATGGCAGCCATCTGCTTCTCTTTCGCTTCGTCCTCCAACGTGCCGACCGCGCTGTTCAGCTCCACCAGAAGCCCCTCTTCGTCTTGTTTCGCCAGCTTCTTCCGCACCTCCCGCCAACGCGGATGGCCGGACAGACACTGACGCAGCTCCCGCGCCACATGAAATCGATCCAGCTGAAAGCACGCCCGCTTCCCAAAATACTCCCGGCAGGCCGTGATCCACGACGCCGCGTCGCCGTTGATGATCAAAAGGTCCCGGCACGGATCATAGGCATATTCGTTCATCAGCCACTCTTCAAACCGTTCCCACACGTCTCCCGCCCCTTCATGGAGGTAGTGGCGCCGGTTTACCAGCTCAAGCTGCGAACCGTTTCGTTTCCATCCCTCGTGAATCGCCAGGATTTTCTCTTCTTTCGCCCGTTTCCCTTTCCCCTGGCGGGAAATGAACAGCCCATCCGCCTCCACAAACAGCACTCGGCCGTGCCGTTTGGAAACAGGGTGGTGCAGCGAGACAGGGGCCTCCAGCACCAGTTGGCGAATCGCCTCGTGGCTCATGACCGCATACCCTACGATCGACTCGAGTGTGCGAGCCGCTTTGCGGTAGGAAGAGCACTCTACGGCCAACTCGACCGCCGTTTCCTCGAGGCAAGGACTGATCGATCGGGCCCCATCAAAGCCTAATTCGGCATCCAGCAAGAAGGTATAGTTCCCCGTTTGCCGGTCATAGTAGTAGTTCCGTCGAAACGTCACTTCTCCAAACAGCGTTTGGATCGTAGTCGGCCGTTTGTCTTTCAGCTGATACCGGCGCTTGTCCCGCGCTTCCGCCAGTTGTTGATCAATCTCCTCCAAAAGGGCCGCCAACAAGACAGCGAACACCTTTTGAAGAGTTCTGACTAATTGTTCCTCCAGCTCTTTTAATAAAGGCCATTCTGTGGTAAGATGTTTCATGGACTCTCTCCCTCCTGTTTTCGGTTGATGTTGACAATCACCATCATAGCAGGGAGAGAGTCCTTTTTGCATGACATTTGCTTTTTTCTACCGCGCTTCGCTTGGTGGCCCCGACGAGCGTCACGAACAAAAGTTCGCAACCCTCGTCGGGGATCATTTCGGAATGTCACCCACAAATATTTTACTCACACGGCAAGGCCGTCCCAAGGCAGCCTGCCGCTTTTCGTTACGCTGAATAATGTTCATTCACGATATGTGCGCAGCGCGGGCAAAGCGTCGGGTGGGACGGATTTTGTCCGACAGCTGGAGTCACCGTCCAGCACCGCTCGCACGTCTCGCCTTCCGCCGGGCGGACGAGGACGGCCACGTGGTCGAGCCGCTCGGCTTCGGCCGGCGCGGCGTCATACGGCTCATCGGCGATCGAAAAGGCGGAAACGATGAGAAGCTGGCGCAAGTCGGCATCAAGCGACGCCAATAGCTTCCGCGCCTCGTCTTTCGGGTAGACGATGACGCTGGCCGTCAGCGATTTGCCGATCACTTTTTCATTGCGCGCGTTCTCGAGCGCTTTTAATATGTCATCGCGCACGTTCATAAACGCATCCCATTTCGCCAGCAGCGCTTCTTCGCCGTAAATCGCGATCGGCTCCGGCATATCGGTGAGCTGGACGCTTTCGACGTTTTCTCTTCGATTGGGGATATGCTCCCACACTTCATCGGCGGTATGCGGCAAAATCGGCGCGATGAGCTTCGCCAACGCGACGACCGTTTCATACAGCACCGTCTGCACGGCGCGGCGGGCGCGCGAGTCGGCCGCTTCGATGTACAAAATGTCTTTCGCCATATCCAAGTAAAACGCGCTCAGCTCGACGGTGCAGAAATGGTTCATCTCATGGTACACGGCGGCGAAATCGTAGCTGTCATAGGCCTTTTTCACTTTGGCGATCAGCTTGTTCAACTTCGCCAGCATATAGCGGTCGACTTCGCCAAGCTCCCCAATCGGCACGGCGTTTTGGTTCGGGTCAAAATCGAACAAGTTGCCGAGCATAAACCGGAACGTGTTGCGGATTTTCCGGTACACTTCCGACACTTGTTTTAAAATATGGTCGGAGATGCGCACGTCCGCTTGGTAGTCAACCGAAGCGACCCAAAGCCGCAAAATGTCGGCGCCGAACTGTTCCATCACTTTCGCCGGCACGACGACGTTGCCGAGCGACTTGCTCATTTTCCGCCCTTCGCCGTCCAAGACAAAGCCGTGGCTCAACACGCCTTTATACGGCGCTTTGCCGGTGACGGCAACGGCGGTGGACAGCGATGAGTTGAACCAGCCGCGATATTGGTCGGACCCTTCCAAGTACAAATCAGCCGGACGCATGAGATCGTCGCGTTCGACCAACACGGCTTGGTGCGACGAACCGGAGTCAAACCAGACATCCATAATGTCCGTTTCTTTCGTAAAGATGCCGTTCGGGCTCGACGGATGGGTGAATCCTTCCGGCAGCAAGTCTTTCGCCTCGCGCTCAAACCAGACGTTCGACCCGTATTGGCGGAACAAGTTCGACACATGCTCAATCGTCTCATCGGTGATGATCGGTTCGCCGTTTTCGCCGTAAAAGACCGGAATCGGCACCCCCCAGGCGCGTTGGCGGGAAATGCACCAGTCGCCGCGGTCGCGCACCATGTTGTGGATGCGGATTTCCCCCCACTCCGGAATCCATTTCGTTTCTTTAATCGCCTGAAGCAGCTCGCTGCGGATTTTATCGATCGACGCAAACCATTGCGTTGTCGCTCGGAAAATCGTCGGCTGCTTTGTCCGCCAGTCGTGCGGATACGAGTGGGTGATAAACCCGAGCTTCAACAGAGCGCCGACTTCCTCAAGCTTCTGTGTAATCGCCTTGTTGGCGTCTTCGTAAAACATCCCCTCAAATCCCGGCGCTTCCTCGGTCATGTAGCCGCGCTCATCAACCGGGCAAAGGACGGGAAGCCCGTATTTTTGCCCGACGAGAAAGTCGTCTTCCCCGTGGCCAGGCGCCGTATGGACGCAACCGGTGCCGGCGTCGGTCGTGACGTGTTCGCCGCAGACGACAAGCGAGTCGCGCTCATAAAACGGATGTTTCGCCACGACGTATTCAAGCTCTTTTCCTTTGACCGTTTTGACGACCGACCATGCGTCCCAACCGATTTCTTTCGCCACCGATTCCGCCAAGGCGGCAGCGACGACATACCGTTTTCCGCTGACATCGACAACATGGTAATCCAAATCCGGATGAACCGCGATCGCCAAGTTCGCCGGAATCGTCCACGGCGTCGTCGTCCAAATGACGATTCGCTCATCGCCCTCAAGCACGCCTTTGCCGTCTTTCACCGGGAAGGCGACATAAATCGACGGCGAACGCTTGTCTTTATATTCGATTTCCGCTTCGGCGAGCGCCGATTCGCTTGACGGGGACCAATAGACCGGCTTCAACCCTTTGTAGATGAGCCCTTTTTTCGCCATTTCGCCAAACACTTTAATTTGCTGGGCTTCGTACTCCGGTTTGAGCGTAATGTACGGGTTGTCCCAGTCGCCGCGCACACCGAGCCGCTTGAACTGCCGGCGCTGGTTGTCGATTTGTTCATACGCATATTGCTCGCACCGCTTGCGGAACTCGGCGACGCTCATCGATTTGCGGTCGACGCCTTGCTTCGCGAGCGCCGTTTCGATCGGCAGTCCGTGCGTATCCCAGCCCGGCACGTACGGCGCGCAATAGCCGTTCATCGATTTGTAGCGGACGATGATATCTTTTAAAATTTTGTTCAGCGCATGGCCCATATGAATGTCGCCGTTGGCATACGGCGGGCCGTCATGCAGAACAAACAGCGGCCGTCCTTTCGTCCGCTCCTGCACTTTCCGGTAAATGTCCATTTCCTCCCATTTTTTTTGCATTTCCGGCTCCCGCTTCGGCAAGTTGCCGCGCATCGGGAACTCGGTTTGCGGCATAAGCAGCGTCTCTTTGTAATCCATCCTTGCTCCTCCTTCGAACGATAGATTCCAAATAAAAAAACCGTTCTCCCCCGGCAAGGGACGAGAACGGTCTCGCGGTACCACCCTTCTTGGCCATGCAAACGACGCACAGCCCACTTTTCATTCGTAACGGGAATGACGCGCCATGGCCTACTTGATGTTCGGCATGGAACTCCAGGGTGATGTTCACTCTTGCGCCGATGCCAGGCTTCCACCATCCCCGGCTCGCTGCGACCGGTCGTACAAGAGCTACTGTCCCTTTCATCGTCGATGGCTATTTCGCTATTCATCCTGAAAAAAGCCAACCGCCTCCCACGGCGGCTGATGCGGCGATTTTTGCCAATTATTATAACCGAAACGTCTTCGGTTCGTCAAGGCTGTGACAGCGGTTCTCTCGCCCCTTCTTCCAAATCCGGCGCCTCATACTCCATCAACTCGTCCCAATCGCGGCTGTTGATCATATCAAGCTGCGCCTCGACAAGCATGCGGAAACGGGCGCGGAACACTTTCGACTGCCGCTTCAGCTCCTCGATCTCGAGGGCGATTTTCCGCGATTTCGCCAATGCATCGCTGATGATGCGCTCGGCGTTTTTTTCCGCCTCTTTAATGATCAGCTTCGCCTCTTTTTGCGCATTCCGCTTCACTTCTTCCGCTGCTTCTTGAGCAACAAGAATCGACTTGTTGAGCGTCTCCTCAATGTTCGCAAAGTAGTTCAGCTTTTCCGTCAGTTCGGCCACTTTCTCTTCCAGCTGCTTTTTTTCACGGATGAGCATTTCATAGTCTTTAATGACTTGATCGAGGAACTCGTTCACTTCGTCTTCATCGTACCCGCGAAACCCGCGGCTGAATTCCTTGTTGTGAATATCCAATGGCGTCAACGGCACAACGGCCACCTCCGTCTCCATCATTCCTTTTCTTCACTTTCATTCGACACGGTTTGCCGATTTCCTGCCGTCATTTGCTTATTTTTGTCGGCCGATCTGAACGAGCCAGCGCTCTTTTTTCGTCGGCCCTTCCACCGAAAACAGCTTGCAGCGGCCAAAACCGCGCGCCGACAGGACATCGCCCGGTCCGCAGAGGAAATCCGGCTTGTCCACCACCTTCCAGTTGACTTTGACAAGCCCGCTTTCAACAAGCGCACGCGCTTTCTCGCGCGCAAGGCGAAACGCCTGAGCGAGCACAGCATCGAGCCTTAGAGAAGACACCGTGACCGTTCCTTCCTCCCACGTTTCGGCAAGCGGCATGGCAGCCGACAACGGCAGCGGCTCAAGCGCAACCGGAGCTTTGCCGATCGTTTCGACATGCAAGCGGACGTAGTCGGCGACTTCAGCAGCAACAAAAAACTGAATTTCCCCATCCCGAACGAGAATATCGCCAAACTTGCCGCGCCGCAAGCCAAGCGACATCAGCGCCCCCAACACGTCGCGATGTTCAAGGGAAACGAATTTCGCCGGATAGCGGACGGCAAACAGCACAATGCCATAATCCTCTTCCTCAGGGTCGATATACGGCGGAGCGAGAAACGCCCGCTTCCGCTCGACAAACGGGGCGCCTCCGAAAAAGAACACGCGCACGTCTCCATCGCCGCCAGTGATGCTTTGCACGATTTGCTGCTCACGCGGATCGAGAAAATCGGTCAGCTTCGGAGCGTACTGACGGCTCACCATCTCCTTCCACTCGAGCACTTGATCAATGAACGGATGTTCCTCTTTGCGAAAATGCTGATACAGCTCCACTCGACGTCACCTTGCTTTCATGGAAGAAAGGAACCCACAATGGATTCCTCTCTGCGAGTTCCGCCCTTCCGCCTTTTTGCCTGCCGGACGGAGAGCGGCGGCGCCGTGCGCGCAAAACGAAGCTAAAACTGCGACTGAAGAATGTCGAATAGGGCATGAAGCCCTCTCGTCGCGAATTCAAGAACGATAAACGCGACGATTGGGGAGACGTCAATGATGCCAAGCGGCGGAATGACGCGCCGAAACGGCTCCAAATACGGCTCGCAAATGGCGGCAAGCATCTGTCCGAACCGCGTTTCGCGCGCATTGGGAAACCACGACATTAAAATATAAATGATCAGCGCATACGAGTACACTTGAATCACTGTCGTCAAAAACGTGAGTACATAATCCAACGGCTACCACCTCTTCATCGGTCTGTCATCCTCGCCGTCGAGCGAAATCGAGCCGCTGACGTCGACGTTTTCCGGGGTGCATAAAAAAATTTTTGTGCCGACTTGCTGAATGTCGCCGCCAATGGCGTACACCGTGCCGCTTAAAAAGTCGACGATCCGCTTGGCCTGCTCATGTTGAATGCGCTGCAAGTTGACGATGACCGCGCGCCGGCTTTTCAAATGGTCGGCGATCTCCTGCGCCTCCGCATACACCCGCGGCTCAGCAAGCACGACTTTCGCCGATTTTTGCACGCTTTGCAGGCTGACGACGTTCGCCTTGCCTGCCGTCTTCGGCGGCGCCTCCTCTTCCGGCTGCGGCGCTTCATATTCTTCATCATAGTCTTCGTAGTCTTCTTCTAAAAAATAATCGCGAAATTTTTTCATCAACCCCATCCGGTTTCACCTCCTACAATGATCCGACAAGCGCGCTGCCGATGCGCACAAACGTCGCTCCTTCCTCGATGGCGATCGTGTAGTCGTTTGACATGCCCATTGACAGTTCGGTGCATGGCGCATGGGCCATTCCCAACGCCTGAACGCGTTCCTTCAGCATCCGCAATTGGCGAAAGCAAGCGCGCAATATCGCTTCGTCGCCGGTATGCGGCGCCATCGTCATCAATCCGACGACTTCGATGCGCGAAAAGGCGCGAAGCTGTTCAATAAACGGAATCGTTTCTTCGGGGGCGAGCCCGTGTTTGGTCGCTTCGCCCGATACGTTCACTTGCACAAAACATTTTACTGGCCGCACCGCCCGCTTTTCGATTTCTTTCGCGAGCGACAGACGGTCGAGCGAATGAATGTAATCGACTTTATCAATAATGTCTTTGACTTTGCGCGACTGAAGCGTCCCAATGAAATGCCACGTCGCTTGATTTCCGATCCGTGCATGCTTTTCAATCAATTGGTCGGAGCGGTTTTCGCCGAGGTCGGCAATGCCGGCGTCAAGCACCTCGAGCGCCCGCTTTGCATCCACATATTTGGTGACCGCCACGATGCGCACGCCGGCTGGATCGCGGCCGACGCGGGCGCAGGCCGCCTCGATTTCTCGGCGAATGGCCGCCAAGTTGTCGCGCACCGTCATGTCCATTCCTCCCTTCGGCCAATGAACGCCAACATCCTTCCGGTCGTTCCGCGGTCGCGGCGGTGGGAAAAAAACAACGCTTCCTCACAGCTTGTACAGCGTTCCGACACATAAATATGGCTGTTCGGAACGCCAGCCGCGAGCAACTGAAGCCGGTTGGCTTCCTTTAAGTTGAGCGCATATTGCCCTGGGCTTGTTTCCCGCCATGGCAACGGGCTTTCCGGAGGAAGCGTCGGGCGCAGACTGTCCACGACCCGGTCGTCAACCGTATAACAGCACGGACCGATGGCAGGTCCGATGGCAACATAGATGTCGCTCGGCGCGATGTGTTCGCGCGTTTGCCAAAGCCACACCATGTGACCAGCGATGCCGCCCGCCGTTCCCCGCCACCCGGCATGAGCAAGGCCGACTAACCCAGCAGATGGCGCCACAAAATAAATGGGCACACAATCGGCAAAACAAAGCGCTAGCAATACCCCCGCCTCGTCTGTATACAACCCATCGACCTCTGGAACCGCCGTGGCAAAATCTTGCGCCCCGTTCCCCCGGTCACTTTTCGTCACTTTCTGAATGTCGGCACCATGCACTTGTTCGCAACATACCCATCGCTCAAGCGGGAATGCAAGCCATTCCGCCAAGCGCCGGCGGTTGTTGACGACATCCGTGCGGTCATCGCCGACATGCAGCCCCATATTCAGCGAGGCGAACGGCCCTTTGCTCTCCCCGCCATGTTTCGTCGTCAATCCAGCGACGGCTCCAGCAAACGGAGGCGCCCCGCAACGGAGCCAGCCGCGGGCTTCTTGTTGAAAAATGTCCGGCATTCGCGTCAACCCTCACGCTGCTTTTTGTAGTTTTTTATCACTTTTTTTCCTATTTTATCATAGTTTGTTTGTCCATGATAACCTTTATTTGCGATTTTGTCGAAACATTGCTGTCAACCCTAGGCCATCCTCGGGATTCAATCCGTATCATGAAGGCGGACTAAAATAACATCGGCTCCGATTTTGACGATGTTCTGCCATGGAATGACGACCGCCTCTTCGCGGCCGAACAGCCCGAGCATCTTTCCGGCGCCTAAAATAATGAGTGAGCGGATTTTTCCAGTATCTAAATCAATATCAATGTCCCCAATATTGCCAAGCTTCTTCCCATTGGCTACATTGACGACATCTTTCGTCTGAAATTCGGAAATTCTCATCACGATTTCTTCCCCCGCCTTTCCTCTCCCTCTTTTTCATCTATATGACGCCGAATGAGCAGTTATGTGCCAAAGAAAAAGGCTGCACCTGCAGCCTGTCACACTTGGATGTTTTTATTCATTTGCCGGATCGCCGCTTTTTCGAGCCTGGACACTTGCGCTTGGGAAATGCCGATTTCCTCGGCCACTTCCATTTGCGTCTTTCCTTGGAAAAAGCGTTTGCGGATGATCATTTTTTCCCGCTCATTCAACCGCCGAAGCCCTTCCTTCAAGGCGATTTCTTCGATCCATTGGCTGTCGCGGTTGCGCTCATCGCTCAGCTGGTCCATCACATAAATCGGGTCGCCGCCGTCGTTGTAAATCGGCTCAAACAACGAAACAGGATCTTGAATGGCATCGAGGGCAAAAACCACTTCCTCATGGGCGACGCCGAGTTCTTTGGCAATTTCCTCGGTTGACGGTTCTTTCGCCGTCTCGCTCATGAGCCGCTCTCGCACTTGCAACGCTTTGTAGGCGATGTCGCGCAGCGAGCGCGAAACGCGGATCGGGTTGTTGTCGCGCAAATAGCGGCGGATTTCGCCGATGATCATCGGCACTGCGTAAGTGGAAAACTTCACGTTTTGATTGAGGTCAAAATTATCAATCGATTTCATAAGTCCGATGCAGCCGACTTGAAACAAATCATCGACAAATTCGCCTCGGTTGTTGAAGCGCTGAATGACGCTCAACACGAGGCGCAAGTTGCCGTTTACTAATTTCTCTCTCGCCTCCAAATCCCCCTCATGCATCCGTCGAAACAGTTCACGCATTTCCTCATTTTTGAGGACGGGAAGCTTCGAAGTGTCTACGCCGCAAATCTCGACTTTGTTCCTCGTCAAGTTGTTCCCTCCCATCAGGAGATGCTAAGTCGTCAGTTTTCAGTATCTCCTTGGAAGGGAAAAATATGCACAGCCTGTCCGACGCGGAAAAAGCGGCGGAATTTCGCTCCCGCCGCCCGCTACATCATTTTATTGAATTCTTTGCGCAACCGTTTAATGATCCGCTTCTCGAGCCGCGATATGTACGATTGCGAAATGCCGAGCAAATCAGCGACGTCTTTTTGCGTCTTTTCTTCGCCGCCGGAGAGGCCAAAACGCAATTCCATAATTTGCTTCTCGCGGTCGCTCAGCTGGCGCAAGGCGTTTAAGAGCAAGCGCCGGTCGACATCCGCTTCCAAATCTTTCGTAATCACGTCGTCTTCCGTTCCCAACACGTCGGAAAGCAACAGCTCGTTGCCATCCCAGTCGATATTGAGCGGTTCATCAAACGACACTTCCGCCCGCACTTTGTTGTTGCGGCGCAAATACATTAGAATTTCGTTTTCAATGCAGCGCGACGCGTATGTCGCCAGCTTGATCTTCTTCTCTGGGTTGAACGTGTTGACCGCCTTAATGAGGCCGATCGTTCCAATGCTGATCAAATCTTCAATGTGAATGCCGGTGTTTTCAAACTTGCGCGCAATGTAGACGACAAGACGCAAATTGCGTTCGATCAAAAGCGATCTCGCCGTGTCATCGCCGGCGGCGAGCCTGGCGATCAGCTGCTCCTCTTCTTCTTTTGTCAGCGGCGGCGGGAGGGCTTCGCTGCCTCCGATATAATAAATTTCATCCGCCTTCAAGCCGAGCTTGGCCAAAAACTTATACAGCCAGTACATGAAACGAAGTTTCCACTTTTTCATGAAAATCCCCCTTCTAAACGGATCAAAAGCGAGTATGATATACTAACAAAACCTACGAAGCGGTCAGCTTTCTTCCCGCCTGCACCATTTTCGGATGGACGATGCAGTCGTACTCCCCATCCGTCGACAGCGGATCAGCGCTTAGCGCCACAAGCCCTTGCGCTACTTCCAACCATTCGTTTTCATACCGAAGCATAATGCGGTCTGGCTTGACCGCCGCCATGATTTGTGGACCGCTGCCGACCGCGCGGTACGGAATGAGACGTAGGCGATGGACCCACCGCTCCGGCGGGGAAGCCAGCATCATGTGAGCGCTGAGGCAACCCAATAGCTCTTCAGGAAGCACGGCCTTCGCTTTTTCCTGTTCGACTACCATCACCGGCATTTTTGTCAACGGATCGACGAGCTGGTTGCCGCTGTCAATCAAGCCGCGCAGCATAAGCGGCCGCCCGTCCCATACGATCTTGACCTCAATGATATGTTCAAACCGCAGTTTTTTTTCGCGAATCGCCTCCACCCTTCGGCGGGAAAAAAGCCATAAAACCGGAAACCCGATGACAACAAACAGCCAGCTGACCGGATCGCCCGCCCCGGGATGATGCATGAGAAGCATTCCTTGGCGGACGGACAGTTGGTGCGCGAAAAAATAATGAACCGCCAGCATGCCGCCGCCGACAGCGAACGTAGCAAAGTAAAACGCCAGCATATTTTCAAGCAAATAGCGCGGGCGCTTAAAGCCGAAGGCGGCCCACACGATCAACACGGAAACGGCTGCTTTTATCAACGGGTGCTGGGCGATGGCGGAAAACGGGGTAAACAGCAGCACAACGAGCAGCGAACCGATCAACGCCCCGGCCAACAGGCGCCACCAGACGATCGGCCGCTTGAGCATGAGCGCCGTCAGCCAAAGAAGCAACGCGTCAAAACAGACGTTCAACAGCCAAATGACATCGAGATAGACGACCAACCGTCAAGCCCCTCCCCCCGCCCACATCGGCTTTGTCTGAAACAAGTATATAGCATCTCTTCGGGGAAAGTCTGTCAATCGGTGGCGGTGAAAAAGGGGATGTTTTGTCAAAACAGGGGGAACCACGGCGGATCAAATCGGCCGGCACGAAAGCCTAACCCGCCTTCTCTTTTTCGCCCTTTCGTTGCGAGAGAGCGGGCGGCCAACGCGAGAAGTTTTTGGTCCTAATCGGAAAAGCGAGGCTGTCTCAAAAGATCGTCTTTCTTTAAGAGAGATACAATATATTGTTTCACCAAAGTGCTTCGTGCACGTTCGTGCATGCATCTTGTGATGAAGAAAGGGTGTCCCGTTGCTTTTGGGACACCCTCGTTTCGCCATCTAGCGGCGGCGGTTGCGGTTGCGCAAGAAAGCGGGAATGTCAAGCGGATCTTCTGCTTGCCCCGAGCGGAGCGCCGCATAGTCTTGTATCGGCTCTTCGCGCTTTTCCCGCTTTGGCGCCGGCGCCGCTTTCGGCACAGTGCCGATGCCAATGCGCGGCGGCCGCGGCTGCGAAGCGACGTTTTCGTTGAATCCGGTCGCAATGACCGTCACGACGATCTCGTCCTTTAAGTTCTCATTAATAACGGAGCCGAAGATCATGTTCACTTCTTGGTCGGCCGCCGAAGCGACGATGTCGGCAGCCTCCTGCACTTCGTACAAACTTAAGTTCATGCCGCCGGTGATGTTCATGAGCACCCCTTGCGCGCCGTCGATCGACGTCTCCAACAGCGGGCTGGAAATGGCTTTTTTTGCTGCCTCAGCAGCTCGGTTTTCGCCGCTGGCGATGCCAATCCCCATCAATGCCGAACCTTTATTCGACATGATCGTCTTCACATCAGCGAAGTCAAGGTTGATCAACCCCGGCACGGCGATCAAATCGGAAATGCCTTGCACCCCTTGGCGCAGCACATTGTCCGCTTCGCGGAACGCCTCAAGCATCGGCGTATTTTTGTCGACAATCTCAAGCAACCGGTCGTTCGGAATGACGATGAGCGTATCGACCGCCTCTTTCATGGCGGCGATGCCGCTTGCGGCCTGCGTCGCCCGCTTCCGCCCCTCAAACGTAAACGGGCGTGTAACAACGCCGACCGTAAGCGCCCCTAACTCGCGCGCAATTTGGGCGATGACAGGCGCCGCCCCAGTTCCCGTGCCGCCGCCCATGCCAGCGGTGACAAACACCATATCGGCGCCGCGAAGCGCTTCTTCAATTTGCTCTTTGCTCTCCTCAGCTGCTTTTTTTCCAACTTCTGGGTTCGCCCCCGCGCCCAAGCCGCGTGTCAGCTTCGCCCCGATTTGCAGCTTGATCGGCGCCTTCGACAAGTTGAGCGCCTGTGCATCCGTATTGACTGCAATAAACTCTACACCTTGCACCCCATGCTCAATCATCCGATTGACGGCGTTGTTGCCGCCGCCCCCGACTCCAATCACCTTGATCGTTGCCAACTGATCGACTGTTGTCTCAAACTCCAACATGGCCAAATCCTCCTAAAATTTCAATCTCTATTCAAAGAAAGAACCGAAAAATTTCTTGACCTTCTTCCCAAAATGGTCTTCTTTCTTTTTAGGTTTCGACTGCTGTTTTTGCGAGGAGCGCTCGACCGGCTCCACCGCAGCGGCAGCCGGGACCGTTTTCCCTTGCAGCTGCGCCTGCCGGTAGGCGAACTTGAGCAAGCCAACGCCGATCGTATACTGCGGGTCGCGCACACCGATATAATCCGGCATGGCAATGCGGACGCTCGTCCCTAAAACGACGTGGGCCAGCTCAAGCAACCCTGGCATATTGGCGACGCCGCCGGTCAGCACATAGCCGCCGGGGAGATCGCGAAACCCGAGACGACGCACTTCCTGCTGAACCATTTGCAAAATTTCTTCCAGTCTCGCCTCAATAATATCGGCGATCTCCAGCTGGCTGAACTGCTGGTGTTGATCGGTGCCCATGATCGGCACGCTGAACACTTCTTCCTCTGAAGCGTAGTCGTAAAATGCATGTCCGTGCTTCAGTTTGATTTTTTCGGCATCGTCCGTTGTCGTCCGCAATCCGATGGCCAAGTCTTTCGTAATGTGCTCCCCGCCGACCGGCAGCGAAGAGACAGCTTGCAACGTCCCTTGCTCAAAGACAGCGACCGTTGTCGAGCCGCCTCCCAGGTCAACGAGCGCCGCCCCCAAATGCCGTTCGTCATCGGACAGCACGAGCGAACCGGCCGCCAGCGGCTGAAGACAAATATCGCTGATTTCCAAGCCTGCCCGCTCCACACAGCGAAGAAGATTATGTAATACCGTCTTCGCACCAGTCACCATAGTGCCTTCCATTTCCAAGCGGACGCCGAGCATGCCGCGCGGATCATGAATGCCGTCCAACCCGTCGACGATAAACTGGCGCGGAACGACGCCGATGATTTCCCGATCGGGAGGAATAGAGACGACTTGCGCGGCATCGATGACGCGGGCGACATCTTCATCGCTGATTTCCCGGTTTTCGCTCGCGACGGCGACAATGCCGTGGCAGTCATGGAGCTGAATATGGCTGCCGGCCACCCCGACGATCACACGGCGGATCGATAAACCGACCATCCGCTCCGCTTGCTCGACGGCCCGTCTGATCGACTGCACCGTTTTATCTATATCAACAATCGCCCCTTTTTTGAGCCCTTCCGCTTTGACATTGCCCACCCCGATAATATTGATGGAGCTGCCTAGCATTTCCCCGATGATGACTTTCACGCTCGATGTTCCGACATCCAGGCTAACGACGATCTCATTGCTGCTCATTTTTTGGCATCTGCCTACTAAAAACGCGCCGGTGCCGGCCGGCGTTTCAGTAAGCAGCGACACCTCCTTTTTCGGCTGAAATTTCCCATCTCTTTGTCTATTGGTCTATGTCTAGTTTGCGAGTTTCGCAACAACACTATATTTTGTTTTACCCCATATAATTCAACACGCGAAAACACTTTCCCTGTCTTTTGCCTAACTTTTTTCGCGGTTGTACCGCCGCTTGGCCCACTCAGCAAGCCAAAGGCGGCGGATGATGGCAATGTTTTGAAACAAGCGGACGCCGAAGGCGAACACAGCCGCTAAATACAAGTCTACACCAAGATGCACCCCAAGAAAAGTTAAAGTTGCGGCCAGAACAATGTTGAAAAAAAACCCGGTTATAAATACGGTTTCGTCGTACGTCCGCTGCAGGTAGGCGCGCCATCCTCCGATTAATGTATCAAAGGCGGCCAAAATGGCAATCGACAAATAATTGGAATATTCATCGGGAACTTCCCAGCCGGCGAGAACGCCGATGGCAAACCCAAGAAGCAATCCGAGAAGCGGAAGCCACATGCTATTTCTCCTCCTTGCCGCCGTTTTCTGTCTCCATGTATTTCACATCAGGGCGGCTAGCCGCGGGCGGAATGACAACGAGCGGCTGGGGCTTGGATATTGACAGCTCCAAGTTTTCCACGGCGAAATCATCGCGGATCGGCGAAACGGCGAGCCCGCTGTACAGCTTGTCCGCATCATCGGCGATTGCTCTCACTTCGACTGGCAGCCTCACTGAGCGGCTCCCGACTTTCGTTGCGCCATTGACATCGCGAATGGCCGTCCGGTTCGTCAGTCGCTCACCGTCGATGGCGATTTCTTTCGCCCCGTATTTGTTCAACTCATTCACTAACCGTTGCAATAGCTCGGGCGATACGGTGGCAACGGCCGGACCAACGTAGCCGGCCGCCGAAAGCGGCGCGATCGTCAACACGAGACCGCTTCCTCTCACTTCTGTCAGCCCGGCTTCTTCCCTCAGCTTCGCGACTGTCGCTTCAAGCTCTGTCGCGCCGCCCGCCTCGTGTTCCCGCCGGTAGCGGCGCAATGTTTCCTCGTAACTCTCTAGCTCCTCAAGCAGCCGTTGTTCAAGCTTCTGCTCTTTTGTCAAATCGGCGCGCAACTCCCAAATGTCGCGCGTGTCGCGTCCTTCCGGATGCAGCGTCGTCCGAAGCCCGACGGCCAGCATCACACCGAATATGGCAGCTACGCCGGCAAAATAGAATCGATTTTTCCGTTCCAATGCGCTTCACCGCCCCTTTCCGCCCGTTTTACGGCTCGGGCGCAAACACCGGATCCAACACGATCGCTCCTTGCTTTTCCACTTTTACGTCGATATGGTCTTCGACAAGTTCGTCGACGATGCCGCCGGGAAGCTCTAGAGCGGACATGAGCACGTCCGGATTGCCAATGGCCGAAATGACAAACGGAGCGGCATGCTGCGTTCCATCGACCTCAATGACTGGGCCGTTGCAGACGATGTATGAACGGTGGGAAATGCGCTGCCCATTAATAGCGACCGCTTCGGCGCCGGAAATGAGCAACTCGTGAACAACTTTCCATACGTGCTGTTCATGAACGATATAATTGGTAGCGCTCGCTTCAGAGGGGATATAAGAGGAATCGGAAAGGGTGACTGCTACACCTTTCCCTTTCACCCTCGCTTTTCCGACATGCATGCGCAGCTGTTCCGCTTCTTTTGCCAATCCGGCCTCGTTCTCCTGCTCCTCGGCCAGCTTCTTCTCCCATGCAGCCAGCTCCTCCTGCTTTTTGACAAGCTGCTGCTTGAGCGACCGGTTTTCTTTTTGCAAAGCAAGAAGCGCCGAGCGATATTCGTACTCTTTTTTCCACTCGCTGTCGCTCCACTCGCGGCGGGATGCTTCGTTTTTCGCATGTTGGTACGAGAACCCGAGCATGGAGCCGAAGATCAAGCAGATCAACGTCAGCAGGAGGCGGCTACGGGCTTGTCGTTTCATCGCCATCCTCCTTTTTCGGGGGGGCGTAAGGAACAAAATAGCTGCCGACTTCCAAATGAATGACTCCTTTGACGTTTCGGTCAAGCGCGGCGGCAATCGCCGGATAATGCGACAGCTTGTCCGCAAATTGCCGGATTGTCGCGCTTACTTCATAACCGTCATTCATGTAGACGATGACGCGGTCTTCATATTCCCTCGTCGGCTTGTAGTGAATTTCCGACATGGCGCCCAGCACGGCCGCGGGCAGTTCGGCGAGCTGCCCCGTCATTTCAGCAATGGCGTCGCCGTCTTTCCAGCCGACAAGCACCGGCGCATCGCTTGGCGCCGTCTTCGTCCCTTCTTGCTTTAACAGCCGCCCGTTTTCAAGCAATGGAAAAAACGTTTGTCGGTCATACACATAAGCGATTCGCCGCCATTCGCGGACGTGGATGGCGATCGTGTTCGGCAGCTGTTTTTCCACTGTTGCCTCCTTAATTTCTGGATGGCGAGTGAGCTTTTCTTCCACGTTTTGTTCATTCACTTTCCAAAAGCTTGTCCGCTTCGTAATGCCGCTTAAGCTGATGATGCGCTCCGCTGTGAGATGACGGTTGCCGCTCACTTCCACATGCCCGACAGCGCCAAGCGGCGACTGGAAGTAAAGGACGCACAAAATAAATAGAAAAAAGAAAGATAAGTACGCAATGAGCCGGCGGTTCGCTTTCTGGCGGCGCCGCTCCTTCAGTTTCGGCACGCGGTCCTCCAAGACGACGACTTTTCCCTTTTCCATCGCATTCCCCGCTTTCTTCTTCAACGCCCGCGCTGAAACGACCGGTATAAAAACAAACGGCATCCGCTGCCGTTTCTTTGTTTTTGCACTTATTTTCATTATATCACAAATGAATGCAAGAGAGAGCCTGTTTTTATCGCATTTGCCGGCACCGTTCGACGATGGGCTGCGTTCGAGAGACGCCAAAAAAACGGCGGACATCCGCCGCTTGCCTAATACCGGGCATGCCTGCTGATATTAAGCAGCACGCCGATGGCCATCAGCATCAACGTCAGCGACGATCCGCCGTAGCTTAAAAACGGGAGCGTGATGCCGGTAACGGGCATCAGTCCCGTCACAACGCCGATATTGATCATCACTTGAATCGCGATCATCGAAATAATGCCAAGCGCCAAAAAACTTCCGTACAAGTCAGGGGCGCCAAGGGCAATGCGCACGCCGCGCCAAAGAAGAAGGGCAAAGAGCAGGAGAACGAGTGAACCACCGATAAAGCCGAGCTCTTCAGCTAAAATGGCGAAAATAAAGTCGGTTTGCGGCTCCGGCAAGTAAAAAAACTTTTGTCGGCTCTGCCCGAGCCCAAGGCCGAACAAGCCGCCCGGCCCAATGGCGTACAGCGACTGGATGATTTGAAATCCGCTTCCAAGTGGATCTTCCCATGGGTTTAAAAACGATGTAATCCGCTTGATTCGATATGGAGCCGACAGGATGAGGGCGGCAAGCCCAGCGAGCCCCAAAACGCCAAGCCCGGCAAAATGGCTGAGACGGGCGCCGGCGACGAAAATCATCGTCACGCACGTACCAACCATAACGGTGCCCGTTCCTAAGTCCGGCTGCAGCATAATCATGCCGAACGCGGCAAACACAAGCAAAAGCGCCGGCAACAGTCCTTGTTTAAATGACGTAATTTTTTTTTGGTTTTCCGATAAATATTTGGCCAAAAAAGCGATCATAGCCAGCTTCATAAACTCGGACGGCTGGATCGAAAACGCCCCGACGCCGATCCAGCTGCGCGACCCGTTGCGAACCATGCCGATGCCGGGAATGAGCACAAGAACGAGCAGCACAAAACAGACGCCAAGCAGCACTTTCGACCAGTCGCGCCACACCCAATAATCGATGTTCATGACAAAAAACATAGCGATAATGCCGACGCCCGCAAACAATAGCTGGCGCTTGGCGAAGAAAAACGAATCGTTGAATTTGTATTCCGCCCAAATGGCGCTCGCGCTGTACACCATAATAAGTCCGATGGCCAAGAGCGAAAACGTCAAAATAATGAGCAAAAAATCTGGCGCAGACTTTTTCCGCGGCAATGCCCAACACCTCTATTTTTGTAAACTAGAGGGGAAGGGCTGTCCCTTTCCCTCTATTTCAACTTATGCACGGCATTGATAAAAATGTCCCCTCTCTCCTCGAAAGTTTTGTATTGATCCCAGCTGGCGCATGCTGGAGAGAGCAAAATGACGTCGCCCGGCTCGGAAAGCTCGAAAGCAACCGGGACGGCTTTTTCCACATTATCGACATATCGGATCGTTTCTATTCCCGCTTTTTGGGCGATGCGGCCGATTTTATCCGCCGTCTGGCCGAACAGTACGACCGCCTTCACCTGTTGCAAATACGGGAGAAGATCATCAAACTCATTGCCGCGGTCAAGCCCGCCGGCCAACAAAATGACCGGCTCGCCGGCAAACGCTGAAAGCGCCTTTTGTGTCGCTAAGATGTTCGTCGCTTTCGAGTCGTTGTAAAACCGCCGGCCGTCAATTTCCGCCACATACTGAAGCCGATGTTTCACGCCGGAAAACGTCGCCAGCACCTGGCGGATCGCCTCATCACTGGCGCCGGCCAGCTTGGCGGCCGCCACCGCCGCTAAAATGTTTTCCAAATTGTGCTGTCCAGGAAGAACGATGTCAGCGATTCTGATAACTGGATCACCGTTCCAATAGATGGCGCCATCTTGAACGTACGCCCCTTCGCCAAGAAGCTTCGTCGCCGAAAACAGCACTTTTTGCGATCGAACCGAGGAGGCAATGTTCATCACGAGCGGATCGTCGGCATTGACGACGGCATAATCGCGCTCCGTTTGATTGCGGAAAATGTTCGCCTTTGCCGCTGCATACGCCTCTTTCGTTCCGTGGTAGTCCAAGTGGGCGTCGAAAATATTGAGCAAAACCGCAATGGCTGGGCGAAACTTGTCAATGCCGGCAAGCTGGAACGAAGACAGTTCCGTGACAAGCCATTGCCCCGGCTTCGCTTCCCTCGCCACCTCGCAGGCGACAAGGCCGATGTTGCCGGCAAGCAGCGGATCTTGGCCATCCGCTTTTAACATTTCGTAAATGAGCGTCGTCGTCGTCGTTTTTCCGTTGGACCCGGTGATGCCGATAAACGGCCCTTCGGAAATGTGATAAGCAAGCTCCACTTCGGTCACAACCGGAAGCCCCTTCTCAAGCGCCTTTTTCACCATCGGGTTCGTGTACGGAATGCCCGGGTTTTTCACGACAAGGTCAAACGGCTCATCAAGCAGTTCAAGCGGATGACCGCCGCAAACGACGCGAATGCCGAGCGGTTCAAGCTGCTTGGCCTCCATGTTTTCCGAAAGCGGCTTTTGATCATTGACGACGACCTTAGCGCCTAACTCCGCAAGAAGCCGAGCTGCCGCCGCTCCGCTTTTCGCCAATCCAATGACAAGCACACGACGATGTTGATAAAAACGAGTCGGTTTCAATTACATCCACACCTCGATATAAATTCCTAGCATCGCAAATAAAAGGCCGACGGCCCAAAACGTCACAACGATCCGCCATTCTGACCAGCCGACAAGCTCATAATGATGATGAAGCGGACTCATGCGGAACACGCGCCGTCCCGTCGTTTTGAACGAAGCCACTTGAATGATGACCGACAGCGTCTCGATGACAAACACACCGCCGATGATGACAAGCAACAGTTCAAGCTTCGTCAGGACAGCGACAGCGGCGATCGCCCCGCCAAGTGCGAGCGAGCCGGTGTCGCCCATAAACACTTTCGCCGGGTGGGCGTTAAACACTAAAAAGCCAAGCACGGCGCCAACAACAGCGACGCAAAATACAGCGACATCGTACTGGCCTTGATTCCAAGCCAAGACGGCATAAGCGCCAAAGGCGATCGCCGCCGTTCCGGCAAGCAGCCCGTCAAGCCCGTCGGTCAAGTTGACAGCGTTCGAGCCGCCGACAAGCATGAACAACAAGAGCACGCCGTACGCCCATCCGAGGTCGACCGACCAATCGGCGCCGGGAATATGTAACACCGTCGAAAAGCCGCTTTGGCGGTAGATGGCAAAAAAGATGGCTGCGATAAGGAGCTGGCCGATAAATTTTTGCCGGCTCGTCAAGCCAAGATTTCGCTTCATCACGACTTTGATCATATCGTCGAGGAAGCCGAGCACCCCATAGCCGACGGTGACCAACAACAGCAAATACGTCCTCGTCGACAAGCCGGCGATTTTCGGCGTGATCCATAAGGTCGTCGCCACAATCGCCAACAAAATCATGATGCCGCCCATCGTCGGCGTGCCTGATTTTTTTTGATGCGACTTCGGCCCTTCCTCGCGGATGCTTTGTCCGAATTTCAACCGCCGCAAAAACGGGATGAACAGCGGCGATAAAATGACAGTGATGAGAAAGGAAGCCGCCATGGCAATCACGATCACTTGTTCTGGCATGCATCGTCACATCCTTTAAACGGCCGAGCGTCCAGCCATCGCTTCTCCAATTCCGCCAGTCGGCGACGCACGGCCTCCCCTGCGATGGGGCTGTCTTCGGGAAGCTCGAAGAAAAACTGCGCCTCCCCCTCGCCGCCTTGCTCTAAATACCGCTCAAGCAATGCCTCTGCCGCCTCGAGCGGCGACGGAACGAAAAAAAGTGGAAATTGGTTAGGAATGTAGCGCGGCAACGGTTCGCCAAGAGGCCAAAACGAGCCGATCGCCCCGTGTTCAATAGCTGTTTTCAATGTTTCCGCCCCACGCTCAAGCGGGACGAACAATCCTTTCTTCACCTGCTGGGCCGGGTCGACAAACACGGCATGAAAACGAATCGTTTCATCGACAATGCCGCGCGCCTCCACCGCCATCGATTGCACCATCCTGTATGCGATCATGGTCATCCTCTCTCCTTCACTGCCGCTCGGGCAACAGCGCGATCGTCAAACTCAATCACATCGTTGCCAATGATTTGATACGTTTCATGCCCTTTGCCGGCAATCAACACAACATCGCCTTCCTGCGCCTGGCCAATGGCGTAGCGGATCGCCTCTTCACGGTCAGGAATCGTCACATGCTTTCCGATCTCAGCGCTTACTCCCGCTTCCATGTCGCGCAAAATTTGCTTCGGGTCTTCCGAACGCGGATTGTCGGAGGTAAAAATAGCGACATCCGCATACCGCACCGCCACCTGCGCCATGAGCGGCCGTTTCGACCGGTCGCGGTCGCCGCCGCAGCCGATGACGACATACACGTTTCGCTTCGCCAATTGGCGCACCGTTTTTAAGGCATTTTCTAAACTGTCCGGCGTGTGGGCGTAATCGACGATGATCGTAAAGTTTTGCCCTTCATCAACCGTTTCAAACCGCCCCGGCACCGGCTCGACATCCGCAAGCGCCGCGGCGATCGTTTCAAGCGAAAAGCCAGAGGCAAGGCAGGCAGCGGCAGCGGCGAGAATGTTATAGACATTGAACGAGCCGACAAGTTTCGTTTCGACCGCCGCCGATCCGTGCGGCGTGCAAAGCCGAAACGCCATGCCGCCTGCGGTTATGCGGATCTGTTCCGCCATCACATCGCTTTTTTCCCTCATCCCGTATGTGACGATCGGCGCGGCCGTCATATGTTTATAATACTGCGAAACCGGATCGTCATGATTGAGAACGGCAAATTTCGGCCGCCGTTCGTCGTAGCGGTTGCCGAGCTGGGCAAACAAAAGCCCTTTGGCGTTCCGATATTCTTCCATTGTCCCGTGATAATCCAAATGGTCTTGCGTTAAGTTCGTAAAGACGGCCACATCGTAATCGCAGCCATGCACCCGCCCTTGGTGCAGCGCGTGCGACGACACTTCCATGGCGACAAACTCCACTCCTTCATCGACCATCTGTTTAAACGTGCGCTGCAAAATGAGCGACTCCGGCGTCGTATTGGCCGCCGGATAGGAGCGGTCGCCGACCTTGATGTGAACCGTGCCAATGAGCCCTGTTTTCTTGCCGGCTTTTCTCGCGATTTGTTCCATGATCGACGTTGTCGTCGTCTTGCCGTTTGTGCCTGTCACTCCGATTAAATGAAGGCGGTGGGTCGGCCGCCCGTAAAACGCGTCCGCTAAAATCGCCATCGCCCGCCGGCTGTCCGACACAAGAACGACCGGAACATCAACGGAAAGCGGTCGCTCGGCCACGATCGCCGCCGCTTTGCGCGCCACCGCTTCCTCGGCAAAGTCGTGTCCGTCTACTGTAAACCCTTTAAGGCAAAAAAAGAGAGAACCGGGGGCAACGCGGCGCGAGTCCATTTCGAGCGCCACGATATCGGGATTGCCTCCATGGTGCACCCAAAAACCGGGCAAGTGTGACAGCAACGTCAGCAGTTTCATATTTCGTTCATCCCTTTCGCTTCGAAATCGTCCGCTCCGTTAGGCAGACAGCGGAAAAAGGGGCACAACCAACCCGATGTGTCATCGCATCGGTCGCCCCTTGCACGTTCTCTTACCGTTCTTCCGCCGCTTCGCGTTTCGCCAAATAAATACGGACCGTTGAGCCTTCTTTCACTTTCGCCCCTGGCTTCGGGGATTGTTCCACAACGACATCTCCCTCGCCACTAACATCTAATTTTAAGTCAAAAAGCTGCTCTTGCAAATCATTTTTTGTCATTCCGATTAAGTTGGGCACTTCAATGACTTTCGGCTCGTTCCAGTCGCGCTCCTTCTCGAGCTGGTCTTTGTGGGGCTTCACGCCCAACGTGCGCAAACTATCTTCCATAATTTTTCCTACAATCGGGGCAGCGACTGTGCCGCCGAACTGAACCGTTCCTTTCGGGTTGTCGACGGCGACGTACACGACAAGCTTCGGGTCATCCGCCGGAGCGAAGCCGATGAACGAAACGATATGGTTGTTTGGCAAATAGCGGCCGCCTTGCGCCTTTTGCGCCGTTCCCGTTTTTCCACCGACGCGGTACCCTTCGACATACGCCTTTTTCCCTGTTCCTTGAGCGACGACGCTCTCAAGTGCGTAACGGACTTGTTTCGATGTTTCCTCGGAAATGACGCGCCGTTTCGCTTTTGGCGTGTTGCGGCGGACGATCTCTCCTGTTTCCGGGTCGACCCACTGCTTGGCAATGTACGGAGTGTACAAAATGCCGCCATTGATTGCCGCCGACACGGCAGCGACTTGCTGGATCGGCGTCACCGACACTCCTTGGCCAAACGCCGTCGTTGCCAGTTCCACCGGCCCGACCCGTTTCAAATCAAACAAAATGCCTGTTCCTTCGCCTTGCAAGTCGATGCCCGTTTTCTCACCAAAACCGAATTGCTTAATGTAACGAAACAACGTCTCCTTTCCAAGCCGCTCGCCAAGCTCGACAAACCCCGGGTTGCACGAGTTTTGCACGACTTCCAAAAACGTCTGATCTCCGTGGCCGCCTTTTTTCCAGCAGCGAAGCGTAGCGCCGGCTACTTTGGCGTAGCCCGGGTCAAAGAAATGGTCTTTCAGCAAATTCACCTTATGTTCCTCAAGCGCCGCGGCCAGCGTAATGATTTTAAACGTCGATCCCGGTTCGTACGTGCTCCAAATCGGCAAGTTGCGGTTGTAAATTTCCGGAGGAACGCTCCGGTAATCCGCTGGATTGAACGTCGGCCGGCTCGCCATCGCCAAAATTTCACCGGTGTTCGGGTCCATGGCGATCGCGATGATGCCGTCCGGATTGTATTTCGCCTCCGCGATGTCAAGTTCGCGCTCAATGATCGTCTGAATGCGCGAATCGATCGTCAACACCAAATTCAAGCCGTCAGTCGGCGGCGTATAGTCATCAGCGATATCGGGCATGCGCCGCCCTTTCGCATCGGAATAAAACTGCACGGAGCCGCGCTCGCCCCTCAGTTCCTTGTCATAATACAGCTCCAACCCGGTGAGCCCTTGGTTGTCAATGCCGGTGAAGCCGAGCACGTGCGACAAATAGCTGCCAAACGGATAGTAGCGCTTCGTATCTTCAGCGATATACACCCCATCCAAGTCGAGGGAGCGCACATTCGCCGCTTTTTCATCGGAAATTTTCCGCCCTTCTTTCAGGCGGACGATCGACGTTTTTTGCGTGATTTGTTTATAGATGGATTCGACCGAACCGCCCAGCACCCCGGCCAGCTTTTTCGCCGCCTCTGCCGGGTTTTTGACTTGCCGCGGAATGACATACACCGTCGGCGCGCTCATGTTCGTCGCCAGCGGGACGCCGTTGCGGTCCAAAATTTCGCCTCGCTTCGGCTCAAACGGAATGTTCCGGCCCCATAGCCCTTTCGCCCGTTCCGCTAATAGATCGCCGAGCCAAAATTGGACGTAGCCGAGACGGAGATCGATAATGGCAAAGATCAAAATCCCGATCAAAAACACGATCGTCAACCGCTTGCGCACGGTAACGTACGATACGCGCATATGGCGGAACCTCCTTCATGGTGGGCTCGTTCCACTATATGCTTGTACGCCCCGTTATAGAACGGCAAAAATCATTCGTGCGGCTCGGCTTCTTTCCGTAAAGCCGCCTCTTTCTCCTTCTCCGCCGCCGCTTTCTCCCATTGGCGCGGCGGAGCCAATTCAACAATTAAATAATCGCCTTTGCGCACCTCCGCTCCCGGACGAATGTTTTGGCTGACGACATAGCCGGTCCCTTTCGTGCTCGGCCGCAAGCCGAGTATATGAGCCACTTTCATAGCGTCGCGCAGCGAGAAGCCGCGCAAATCCGGCATCGTTGCCGCCCCGTCCGTTTTTAACACGACCCGTTCGCCCAAAAGAACGTGATCGCCGCCTTGCGGAAGCTGTTGCTCAACATATTTGCCGCGGCCGATCACGACCGGCACATATCCCTTTTCCTTCAGCTGCTCTGCTGCCGAAGCCGCCGGCTGGCCGATCCATGAATCAAGCGCCTGCGGTTTTGCAGTCTTTGCTTTCATTCGTTTTTCCCCGTTCGGTTCAATATGCAAATATTGCAAACTGCTTTTCATCACCGTCGTAAAAATTTGCGACACCGGCGCCGCTCCGGTTTCGGTCACATCGAGGTGCGGCTGTTGGACCGCGACATACATGAGAAGCTTCGGATCATCCGTCGGCGCCATGCCTAAAAACGAAAAAATGTAGTTTTCCCGTCCGGTCAAATAGCCCCCGGAAGCCGATGGAATTTGCGCCGTCCCCGTTTTGCCGGCGACGCGGTAGCCGTTGATTTGGTACGGACGGCCGGTGCCGTGCTCGGACGTGACGACCGTCTCTAAAATGGCGCGCACTTTGCGCGCGGTTTCCGCCGTAATCGGCTCGCCGACCACGGTCGGCCCATGATCGAGCACGACTTTGCCGCTGTCTGGGTCGACGACTTTCTCGATGACATACGGCTTCATCATTTTCCCATCGTTGGCGATCGCCGTCGCCGCTTGGATTTGCTGGATTGGCGTCACCGATGTCCCTTGGCCGAATCCGGTCGTAATTCGTTCAATCGGGTAGCGATAGCGGATTTGCCCGACCGCTTCGTTCGGCAAATCGATGCCCGTTTTCCGGTCAAAATGGAAACGGTGCAAATATTGCAAAAACCGATCTTCACCAAGCTTTTCTTTCACTAAAATCGAAAAGGCGACGTTTGAAGAGCGCTGCACCCCTTCATTAAACGTGATCGTCCCCCAGCCGACATCGTTATGGTCGCGGATCGTGTTCGGCCCCACTTTGTAGGAACCGGAGCGATACGTTTCGTTGCCGTTATACACTCCTTCGTTGATGGCCGCCGCGAGCGTGAACACTTTCATCGTCGATCCCGGCTCATACGGATAGGAAATGGCGTCATTTAAAAAGTTCGTAATATCACGCTTGTTTGGGTCGAAGCTCGGACGCGTCGCCATCGCCAAAATTTTCCCTGTTTTTGGATCAGCGACGATGGCGATCATTTTTTTCGGCTTGTATTGCTTCTCGACACTGCTCATCGCATCTTCCAAAAACGATTGAATCTTTCCGTCGATCGTCAAATAGACGTTTGCCCCATTGTCCGGCTTGACAATGCGCTCTTTGCCCCCGGGGAGGCGGAAGCCATTTGCGTCGCCGGCAAACGACACATAGCCGTCTTTTTCACGCAAATACCGGTCAAGTTCTTTTTCCACGCCCATTTTGCCGACCGTTTCGTTAGCTTCATTTTTTTGCGCGTAGCCGATGACGTGCGACGCAAACACGCCGTTCGGATAAAACCGGCTCGTGTCGCGGATGAAAGCGATGCCTGGCAAATGGAGCGCTTCGATTTTCCGTTTCAGCTCAAAACTGATGTTGCGGCCGTAGGACCCAAACTCGACTTGCTTCGCTTTTTTGGTCAAAATGCGCTCCATCGCCTCGACGTCCATGCCAAGCAACGGGGCGAGTTGTTCCGCTGTTTTTTTCGGATCGACCACATGGTGCGGATGATCCGGATCGGTTGTCATCTTCGGATCCAAAACGGCCACAACCGTATACGACGGCACATCTTCAGCCAAAACGGCGCCGTTGCGGTCGAAAATCGTTCCGCGCTTCGCCTTGATCGTCCGCGTTTGTTGATGCTGCCGCTCCGCGATCACAGCCAGCGTTTGGCCGTCCGCTTTGCCGGTCCATTCAAGCTGCACAAAGCGGGCGAACAACAGAGAAAAGAGGAAGCCGAACAGGCAAAACAGGATGAACGCTCCTTGATGGGTGTTGCGATGCTTTCTTGCCTCCATCGCCGATCATTCCTGCACAACTTTCACATGGTTTTCGTTGAGCGACAAACCGAGCTCTTTTGCCTTTTGCAAAATGCGCTCGTACGCGCTCAGCCGTTGCACCTCGACATATAGGTCATTGTTCTCCTTTTTCTGCTCGTCAATCGACGCCTCGAGCTTTTGCACCCCTTTGTTCAATTCGTAAATGCGCACTTGGTTCGAGACGATATGAACCGCCGCATAGAAAACAAACAAGCAAAACAACACAAACAGCATCTTTTCAGCCAGCGACAGGCGAAAGCGCTGCTTCCGCCGCGTCTTCGGGCTTGGCGGTGACGCCGGATGTCGTTGTTCGCGCGCGACTTTGACTGCTGCATCGTTCACATTTTTCCCCTCCTGTTTCTCCATGCATTCGTTTTTCGCCGCAATGGGCGGCGCCCGCATTGAAATTTGGTTGTGTTTCCCCGCTATTTTCGTCATCTACAGCTTTTCGGCAATGCGGAGTTTGGCCGAACGGGCGCGACGGTTTCGTTCGAGCTCTTCCTCGGAAGGAACGATCGGTTTTTTTGTAATGATTTTCAGCACGGGGCGGTAGTCGTCGGGGAGAACCGGAAGCCCCGGGGGCAATGGCGGGCTTTCGCTCGCCTTTTTAAACGTTTCTTTGCAAATGCGGTCTTCAAGCGAATGAAACGTAATGACGCTCACCCGGCCGCCGGATGCAAGCAGTTCGATCGCCTGCTCGAGCGCCTCGCGAAACGCCTCAAGTTCGTCGTTGACCGCGATGCGAAGCGCCTGAAAAATGCGTTTGGCCGGGTGTCCGCCGCTGCGGCGCGCCGGGGCGGGAATCGCTTCCTTGATCACATCAACGAGCTCCCCCGTCGTTTTAATCGGCCTCGTGCGGCGCACTTCCTCGATTTTGCGCGCCACTTGCTTCGAAAACTTCTCTTCGCCGTAACGGAAAAAGATGCGGACGAGCTCCTCGTATGGCCAGCGGTTGACAATCTCCGCCGCCGTCAGCCGCTGCTTGCGGTCCATCCGCATATCAAGCGGCGCATCGTGCTGATAGCTGAAGCCGCGCTCGGGTTCGTCGAGCTGCGGTGAAGAAACACCCAAATCAAACAAGACGCCATCGACGGACTTGACGCCAAGCGCCGAAAGCTCCTCTTGCAAAAACCGGAAGTTCCGGTGCACAAACTGCACTTGCCGGCCGTAGCGGGCGAGCCGTTCGCGCGCATGCATGATGGCGGCTTCGTCTTGGTCAAAGGCAAACAGCTTCCCACGTGCCGACAAACGGGAGAGCAAATACTCGCTATGGCCGCCGCCGCCCAGCGTACAATCGACGTAAATGCCGTCAGGGCGGATGTTCAGCCCATCGACTGCCTCTTTCAGCAACACTGTTGTATGTTGAAACACATGTCCACCACCTTCGTTGCGTAAAGCCACACTCACATCGGCCAGTGGCCGCCTCCTTATTATATCGCAAAGATGGACAAAATTTTAGCTTTTTTTGTAAAAAAACGTCCTTTTTTGTTTCTTTTTGTCGGACGGACCAATCACGGCCATCCTGGCGGCTTCACCCCTTTACTTTTATTTCCATTTCGTGAATATTGTTTTTTTACAATTCATTTCACAAAAAAGAAAATCCTGCTCAAAGCAGGATGTTTCTTTTCGACTTTTTCTTTGAAAAAGCCTCACATATATACAATTTTATGCATTCCATTGCCAGGACTGCGAATGGCCAAAAGTTTTTCTACAAAATCAAATCCGTAGCGGTTGATGTAATAAAACACGTTCCAAACCCGCTCCTGGAGCGCACCGTTCGGCCGAAGCGACGTCTCGATGCGCCAAAATTTCCGCCACTCCGCCTCATGTTTGCGCAACAGCGCCCGCTCGAGCGCGTGCTGAAGAAACTCGATTTGCGCCTGAATGATGGCGGCATTTTTCGCCACCAATCCCTCCAATCCGCGGTCAATCGCCACCCCAAGCTCACGGAGCGGCCGGTGCGCCGCGTCAATGTCCGCCTTCGCTTTGGCAAACGCCGAAGCAAGCGGCGCTTGAGCGGTCGCCTCCCGCCACTCCCGCTTTGCTTCATCGAGCCGCCCGGACAATACATCAGCCACCTCAAGGCCGATATCGGACAGGTCGGTTTGCAGCGAACGGCTGACGATCGTCGCCTGCAGACGCGGCACGACCGGAGGCATTTCTAGGTCGAAAAGCGGAAACGCCTCTTTCAATTCCGCCCAATAAGCGATCTCCCCCGGTCCGGCAACGAAAGCGAGCGTCGGCAGCAAATGCTCTTGCATGAGCGGACGGGTGACGACATTGTTGCTTAAACGGGCCGGATTCGTTTCGGCAAGCTCAAGCAGCTCTTCTCTTGTCCAAACGAGAGTTCCCGCTTTATTGTGAAACAGGCCGCGTTCCTCATCATACTGCAAAAGCGAACGTTCACGGCCGTCGTAATAAAACAAGTTGGCCGCGTCACGACCGATTTCAATCAGCGGCGCATATCCGAGCGCGCGCAACGCCTCTTGCTGAGCGAGCACCACGGCCGTCACATCGCGATGGCGTTCAATGAGCGCGGCGAAAAAGCGGCGCTCAAGCGGCCGCACCGCCGCATCGCCAGCGTTCAAAACAACTAAACCGTGATCAGCGAACAACCGGAGCACAATGGCGGCAAAAAAGTCGACAAACGTGCGCGCCTCATCAAGACACGATGACAAAAAGAAGAGCAGCTCATTCGTCACGTCCGTTTCCCCATATGTTTTGACGACGCGCTCGATCCACTCTTTCGCAGCCATCCGGTCCAGCAGCACATCGGCAGCCATCCGTTTTTCGTTCGTTTTGTGCGGGTACGCTGCTTTTTTTACTTCTCCTTCCTCAACGACATAGACATGATCGATTTCCGCGATGTCATGATCTTCGCCGGCGATCCAAAACAGCGGCACGACCGGCACGCCCAATTTTCGTTCCTGCTCTTTGGCAAGCTGGATGATGGTGATGATCTTATAAATCGTATACAGCGGCCCAGTCAACAGCCCGGCTTGCTGGCCGCCGACAATGACGACGCTTCGCTCGTTGCGCAGTTTCTCAATGTTTGCCATCGTAGCCGCGCTCGCCGAGAAGCGCCGGTGATAAGCGCGCAAATAGTCGGCAAGCCCTTCTCGGTCATAGGTTCTTCCTTGCAAATAGGCCAACCGCCGACAAAACGCTTCATCGTCCGCCTGGGCATAAGCGAAGCCGCTCTCTGCTGGAAACGCGCCGGTTATGTAATCAGCCGCCAATTTCGTCGCTGCTGGCAACGGAATTTCGCGAACTTCCATGGCGAAAAACTCCCTTTCTTATGTATTCTTTCATGAGTATAGCACGTTTATGGCCAAGAGAAAAAAAGCTTGCTCGGCCACACTAAAGGCTCATCGCAACGCGCATGGCCATTCCGTATACAAGCAGCCCGGCGTAAAGGGAGGCAAAAATAAGAAAACTCGCCCGCCAAAAGACGCGGAACACCGTCCGCAAACGAAAGTCCGCCGTTTTCCGCCAATAGCCAAGCGCGATTGCCGCGTGCAGACCAAACAAAAAGAGAAGAAGAGGAACGAAGTACGATTTTCCAAACAGCACTGTCAGCAAAAAATAGACAGCGGCGATGAAAAAAGCAGTCGCAGCGTTGACCGCGGCGTAAAACGCTGCCCGCCTCCGCCTGCCGACCAAGCGTGCTCCGAAGTAGACGAGCAAAAACAGCAGAAGCGGCGCGGTCACAAACGTCGCCAGCGTCGAAGCGAGCCAATCACCCATCCGTCTCTCCCCCTTCCTTCCCTTTCACCGCGCAAAAGACAAAGCGGACGACCGGCAGCATAGCGCCGCGCGCCTCCCCTTGTTTCAACACATAGCCCAAAATGGCGTCAATCTCCGTCCGGCGCCCGTTCGCCAAGTCCATATACATCGACGAATAGTTGTCCGCTGTTTTTTGGCATATGCGGACGACGCGCTCCCACGCCCGATTGGCGTCTTCAAGCGGCAGCACGTTCCGCACCTCATCAAACAGCTGCCTCATCATATCGCGGTACGGAGCCGTTTCTAGCAGCGCCCCGTTTTTCACTTGCAATAGAGCGGTGAGCGGATTGATGACTGCGTTGACGACAAGCTTGTCCACAAGAATACGCTCCCAATCATCGGCCCATTCGATCGGAAAGCCGCGCTCCCCTTCCCGAAGCTCCCAGGCGTCGCCAAATGAACCATAGCGGGAAGCAAGTGTCAGCTTTCCGGCGCCCGTATGCGCCACCGTCCGGTCATCCAGCTTCATGGCACCATGCTCCACGACGCCGACGAGGACATTTTTGTCGGCAAACATCGTCAACTGCTCGAGATGCCCCATGCCGTTTTGCAAAAAAACGAGCGTGCGAACGCGGCGAAACGCGTCGATTTGCGCACAGACGGAAGCGAGATCGTACTGTTTGACGGTCACAAACACGAGCGGCTCGTCCAGCTCCGCTCCAGCAAACGGCTGCGCGCGCACCGCCACGACCGATGTCTCGCCATCTTTTTTCAGCGCCACACCATGCTCGGCAAGCTGCCTTGCTTGGGACGGACGCCTCGTATAGACCGTCACCCCATGGCGCCGCCCAAGATAAGCGGCGAGCAGCAATCCGATTGCTCCGCCGCCGACAATCCCAATGTTCAATCCTTCTCCCCCGCTTTCTTGCAACATGGCGTTAGCCTTATTTTAGCAGAGATCTTCTTCTTCCGTTAAGAAAAAAAGCCGGCGAAAAGCCAGCCTTTACCCTTCGTCGACGCCTTCAGCCACTGCATTCGGCGCCGGTTTCCCGCTGTCTGTCACCATTTTGCGCGCCCGCTCCATAATGGAAAGCAGCGTTTTATACTCCTCCTGGATCGCAGCTAGTTGTTTTTGCAGCGATTCTTTTTCCATTTGCAACTTCGTTACCATTTGCTGCAGCTGCTCCATATCGTTTTTGAGCGCCCGATTTTCATCGGCCGTCCGTCGGGCGTCGCGCGCCTTTTGCTCCTCAGCTTGCAAAAAGGCCAGCACTTCCGCCCATGACAAATGGCTTTTGACTGCCGTTTCCACCTTCGCCTGCCCCTCGCTTTCCTTTGTCGATGGGGTTTCTTTTTTTCGCATCTTCCGTTCTTGCTTGGCTTGCTCGATCTCCTCCTTGTACTGCTTGCGAACGCACGAATTCCAGCGAAATCCGCACGCTGCCGCCGTCCGCGACAAGCGCCGCCCGACTTCGGCAAACGCCTCCAGCTGGGTGCCGCCTTCGCGAATATACTGAAGCACAACATTCGCCAACAACTCATCCTCTTCTTTCGTCCATGCGTCTTGACGCACTCCCGTCATCCCCTTCCCCCCTTATCGCCGCTTTGTCATTATATGTATGCGGCTAGTAGAAACGGTAGAAGGAAAAAATTACTTCTTACACAAAAAAGGACGCAATGCCTGTTCATGTTCGGCCGACCCCCACAGCTCGGCGCAACGGGCGATCTCGGCGAAAAACTGCTCTCGAAACCAAGCTGTTCGCCATTTTTCGCCGGCTGCGGCCTTATATGCCTGCAAGACGGAAAGCGACCGCTCCGCATAAGGCGCCAGCCGTTCACGCCATTGTTCGCGCCAATGTTCGGCTGGTAGGATGGCGTCAACCCAACCGCACGCTTCCATCGCCTCCGCCGTCATCGGCTCGGCGCGCAGCAATAAGTCAAGCGCCCGCCCGTACGGAAGTTTGGCAAACAGCATCGACGCTCCTCCCCAGCCGGTCGTAATGCCAAGCCGGCCTTGCACAAATCCGATCCGGCTTCCTTCTTTGGCAAAGCGAAAATCGCAAGCGGTCGCCAGCTCGCAGCCGCCCCCCATCGCTGTTCCGTTGACAAGGGCGGCCGTCGGCTTCGGAAACGTTAGCAGCCTGTACAGCAGCTCTCCCATGCGCATGAGCATCTGTCTTGCCTCCGTGCCGCGCAAATGCCCAAACTCACTTAAATCGCCGCCGGAGCAAAACGCCTCGCTGCCGGCGCCGGTAATGGCGAACACTTTCACCTGTGGATCAGCCGCCGCCTGTTCCATCGCCTCCTCAAGCGCCCCCATCACGGCAAAATTGATCGCATTCCGTTTCTCTGGACGGCAAATCGTAAACAGCGCAATGCCGTCATGATGCTCCAACATTGCTTCCATCAGCACGTCTCTCCTTTCTTCATCAATGAATTGGGCGCGTTCTCTTCAATTTCCTGCCTCACGACGAAAAAAAACTGCCGCCTGGACGAACAGCGTTGATTTTTTGCAGACAATCAAAAAGGCTGTCCTCTTTTCGGACAGCCTGTCGTTCGATGTCGGCCATTATTTGTTGACGACATCTCTTCCTTTGTATGTTCCGCATGCTTTGCAGACGCGGTGCGCCAATTTCCATTCGCCGCAGTTCGGGCATTGCACCATGCCTGGCACTTGCAGTTTAAAGTGCGTGCGGCGCAGCCGTTTTCTCGTTTTCGATGTTCTTCTAAAAGGTACTGCCATCATTCCCACCTCCTTGTCGGGCGCATTTTGGCATATCCATGCCGGCGGATCAGTCAACCTCGAGGCCGCCGTCCGCCGGCACACAAGGCGGCTGCCGGACGGTGCGCAATATTCGGCGCCATCGGCCGGCAACGCCGACTCACGATCATTCCTCTCGTTTTTCCTCGAAAAACTTGGCCAGCCCTGCAAGGCGAGGATCTACTTTCTTTTCCCGCTCTTGCATCGCTTTCTCCCATTCTTCTTCCGACAGAACGTCCCATCCTTCCCCATGTTGCGGAGCTCCGCCGGCAACCGGTCCTTCGGCGATCAGCTGCAACGGGATTTCAAGCAAAATCAACTCGCGGATGATGGGATTCAAATCAATCGTGTCCCCCGCCACCATATGGGTGTCCTCATCGGTCTCCACGATGCCGCTGCCATCCGCAAAAAACGTCTCCGTCGTCTGAATGGAAAACGGATACGCCACATCGACAAGCGTCCGCGAACAAGGCAACACCATCGTTCCAGACAACGTCAAATGAAACGTGAATTTCGTCGACCCGACATCCGCTTTTCCTTGGACGTGCACCCGCGAAATATCGCGGATCAACGTGTCAATTTGTTTTAAATCGGACACATCGACCGTCTCATCAATCGCCATTTCCTTATGTTGAAAACGGCGAAGCTGTTGGACCGTCCATTTCATATCATCACCTCAAGGCAACGAATAAAATTATACGTTTCGTTTCTAGTTTTGTCAATGTTTTTTCTTTACAACCACTCATTCCTTGGGAAAAGAACGGCATACTCCCATCATTTCCAAATGCCATTCCGAACATGCACGGTCGGCGCGCGGACATCGGAAAACGGTCGACCGCTTCGTTTCTTTTGCTGTCCTCACCGCATGTTGCCGTTGATCTTCGCCGCTTTCTATTCCATACTAAGTTCAGATAGAATAGACAGCCATTTCGTTGCGGCCAAGCCGCGCGAATCGCCATGAAAGGAGCGAAAAAAGGTGAAAGCCGTCGGCGTGATCGTGGAATACAACCCGTTTCACAACGGTCATTTCCACCATTTGAACGAAACGAGGCAAAAGACAGATGCGGACTGTTTGATCGCCGTTATGAGCGGAAACTTCTTGCAGCGCGGTGAGCCGGCCATCGTCTCCAAATGGGCGCGGGCCAAAATGGCGCTCGCCGCCGGCGTAGATGTGGTCATCGAGCTGCCGTACGCCTTCGCTGTGCAAGCGGCTGAACAGTTCGCACATGGGGCGGTGCAGCTGCTTTCGGCGATCGGCTGCCAAGAGCTTTGCTTTGGCAGCGAATCGGGGGAAATTTCCGCTTTTTTATCCGCGGCCAAAACATGGCTTGAACAGAAGGAAACGTTCGATTCCCTCATCCGCACCGGGCTTTCGCGCGGACAAAGCTTTCCGAAAGCCGCCGCTGAAGCGTGGCAAAAGTTCGGCGCCGCTCCGCTTGATTTGTCCAAGCCAAACAACGTGCTTGGTTTCGCGTATGTGAAAGCCATTTGGCAAAACAAGCTGGCGATGATGCCGCGCACGATTCCGCGGCTGGCCGCCGGCTATCATGACGAATCATTTTCCCACCCGTCGATTGCGAGCGCCACCAGCCTGCGGAAAACATTGCGACAAACCGGTCGTCTCGAGTCGATCGCGGCGTACGTTCCGCCCGCTGCACTCGAACAACTCCGCCAATACCGGGAGACATACGGGCGCTTTCACGATTGGGAAGTGTATTTTCCGCTCCTAAAATATCGGCTGTTGACCGCCACAGAGGCCGACTTGCGCCGCATCGCCGGCGTGGAGGAAGGGATCGAACACCGGCTGAAGCAACACATCGCCCACGCCGAAACGTTTGCCGCCTTCATCGCCGCTGTCAAAACGAAGCGATACACCTGGACAAGGCTGCAACGCCTATGCGCGCATGTGTTGACGAATTTCACAAAAGAGGAGCAAGCCAAAGCGGCCAACCCGACCTATATCCGGCTGCTCGGCATGAGTGAAACCGGCCGCCGCTACTTAAAGCAGGTGAAAAAAAGCGCTGCGCTCCCGCTCGTCGCCAGAGCATCCAAACTCAACGGCGACCCTCTTTATGAGCAAGAAAAAAGAGCGGCAGCTGTGTACGCCGCCGCTTTTCCGGAGCCGCTCTACAGCGCCGCGCTGAAAGAAGAATACGCCACGGCGCCGATTTACGTTTCCGGCATCGAACGCAAATAACGAACTGCCTCGTCGAACGTATCGACCGGGACGATTTTCATATGCGTCCCGATTTTTTTCGCCGTCCGCACCGCCTCGCGATAGTTCGACGTCGGCGCACCATGTTCGTTCGGGGCGAAAAACACCTCGGCTCCTTCGCGGTCAGCGGCCACGACTTTTTGCGAAACACCGCCGATCGGCCCGACGTTTCCGTCAAGATCAATCGTCCCGGTGCCGGCGATTTTATGACCTTTTGTAATATCTTCATCGACAAGTTGGTTGTAAATTTCAAGTGAAAACATGAGCCCAGCCGACGGTCCGCCGATTTGTTCCGACTCCACGTCAACCGGCGGGTCGGTGCGGACGTCATAATCGGTCATGAGTGTCACCCCAAGGCCGACTTGGTTCGGGTGCTGTCGAAACGGCTTCAGCTCGAGCTCTGTTTCCTGCCGCTTCCGGCCGCGAATGAATGCGACGCGGACGCGATCACCCGCTTGTTTTCCGCGAATGTAGTTGACCATCTGCTCCGATGTGCCGAGCGGCTTTCCGTCGATCGCGACGATGCGATCGCCGGTCTCTAGACGGCCGGCGGCCGGCATATCAGGGAGGACGCTCATGACATAAACGCCATGAGGTTCATACGACACCGGCTTTCCGGCGTGGCGATAAGCGACGACGATCGCCGCTTCCTTCGACTGTTCCATGAGCTCAAGCTGGCGCATCGTATATTCCTTGTCGCTCTCCCCTTCCTGCTTGATTTCCTCGACCGGATGAAGCTCATAAAACGGGCGGATATGGGCAAACAAATACGCTATCACATTCGCCCGCCCCATCCGCACCGTCGTAAGCATAAACGTTCCCTTATCACGGTCGCCGTTTTCCACGTGAACGAGCGGCTTTAAACTTTGCGCGCTTCCCGGCATCGTCACATAATACGGCAGCTTCATAAAAATGAGCAGAAAGGTGAGGGCGGCGCCAAAGAAAAACAGGGCAATATACGTCCGTTTCTTCATTCGTGTGATGGCTCCTTCCACTGTTCGATCGCTTGACGGATCGCTCCCACTTGCTTCCGCGCTTCCTCTTCCCCGCGAGCGATGATTTCCTCAATATCCGTGAACGCCCGCGAGCTATACTGTTCGACTCGCGGCCGGATCATAACGTCTGAGGCGAGCTGACGGTGAGCTACCAGTTCCGCTTGCAAAATATCGAGGCTCTGCCAAATGACATCGGCGATCGACGCAATTTCCGCCTTTGTGTTGAGCGGAGAGACATCGACGGCGATGACAATATCCGCTCCCATCGCTCGGACGACCGACACTGGCACCCGGTCGACGACGCCGCCGTCGACAAGCAGTCTGCCATTCACCTCCGCCGGCACAAAAATGCCGGGAATCGAGATGCTCGCCCGCACCGCCTGGGCTGCTTCCCCTTGCCGAAACACGACTTTCTCCCCTGTCTGCAAATCAGCGGCGACAACAGCCACAGGCGGGGACATCTCCTCGATTCGTTTCCCTTTCGTCAACAAGCGAATAAACTGCGTGATGCGCTCGCCAGCGATCAGCCCCATTTTCGGCACCGTCCAGTCAAGAAAATCGTTGCGTCGAAACGATTGAGCCAACCGATAGAGACGATGGAGGCCATGGCCGCTTGCGTAAAGGACGGCGACGAGCGCGCCGATGCTGCTGCCGGCCAAATAGGAAATCGGAATATGCTCCTCCTCAAGCACTTTCAATACCCCAAGATGGGCGAACCCGCGCGCTCCTCCCGACCCGAGCGCCAATCCGACTTTTGGCGGCACGCCTCCTCCCCCCTTTGTCGCACGCTATCCGCTTTCATCTTATGGTCTAAAACGCCCCCCTATGCTCGTATATTAGGTTATATGAGGTTGTACTACAAGAAACCGCACGGCAAAAAAAGGGGGGGGAAAAGTGAAACAAAATTGGGGGGCGAAATGGAAAACCGTATTGCTCGCTTCCGCCGCCACCTTGTTTGCGTTTTCGCTCATTTGCTATCCAAAACAGTCGCTTGAAGCGTCCATTCGCGGTTTAAATATGTGGTGGGAGGTCGTCTTTCCATCGCTTTTGCCGTTTTTCATCGTCTCGGAGCTGCTCATCAGCTTCGGCGTCGTCAGCTTCCTTGGCGTCTTGCTCGAGCCGCTCATGCGCCCGTTGTTTCGCGTCCCGGGCGTCGGCGGATTCGCCTGGGCCATGGGAATGGCGTCCGGCTACCCGTCTGGAGCCAAGCTGACCGCCCGCCTGTACCAGGAAAAACAGCTGACGACGATTGAAGCCGAACGGCTCTCGTCGTTCACCAATTCATCCAACCCACTTTTTATTTTTGGAGCTGTATCAGCGGGGTTTTTCAACAACCCGCAACTCGGCCTTGTGCTGGCCGTTTCCCACTATTTAGGAAACATTAGCGTTGGGCTGATCATGCGCTTTCACGGCATCCGAAAAGAACAGAGACAATCGAAGCGGCAGCCACGCTCATTTTCGCTCCCGTATGCGCTGCGCACACTGCACCGCACGCGACTGAAAAACGAACAGCCGCTTGGCAAACTTCTTGGCGACGCCGTGCGCTCTTCTGTCCAAACACTGTTAATGATCGGCGGTTTTATTATTCTCTTTTCGGTTATGAATAAACTTCTGTATATGATGCATTTGACCGAACAGCTTGCTCCATTGCTGCGCCATCTGCTCCGCCTTGCCCAGCTGCCGGAGCAGCTTGACATCCCAGTGTTTTCCGGCTTGTTTGAAATTACACTCGGCAGCCAAATGATCAGTCAGACCGATGAGGCGATGCTGATGGAAAAAGCAGTAGCAACAAGCTTCGTCCTCGCTTTCGGCGGTTTTTCCGTCCAAGCGCAAGTCGCCAGCATTCTCGCCGAAGCGAACATCCGCTTTCAGCCGTTTTTCATCGCGCGCTTGCTGCATGGAGTGTTTGCCGCTTCCTTTACATACTTGCTTTGGAAACCGTTGTACATCAAAACAGCCGGCGGGATGCCGACCCACATCCCAGCGTTTCTTCACGCCGCCAAAGACGGCGCTTGGAATGAAGGCTGGCGGTTGCTGCAGCAATACGGGCCGCTCCTGACACTGTTGTTCCTTTGCCTTTATATATGGCTCGTCATCAAGGCGGCCAGTGAATCGCGCGGGCGCTCATAAGACGCTTGAGCGCCCAGCTTTTTGGCAGCAAAAAGCCATCGGGGCGGTTCGCGTCGTCTCGGCCGTGAGCCGCCCTTGACGGCAAAACCGGGCCGGCGCCGACTGCAACGTTCGCTTAAGCGGCTTTCATAAGGAAGCGTCAATCAGCGGCCGTGGACGCAAATTTCCGCTTCAGCGCCTGCTCAACAACCGGGGGCACGAGCTCGGAAATATCGCCGTTGTATTTCGCCACTTCTTTGACGATGCTCGAGCTTAAAAACGCATACTGGCTGTTCGTCATCATAAAAAACGTTTCAATGTTTTCATCAAGAACGCGGTTCATCGACGTAATTTGCATTTCGTATTCGAAATCGGACACAGCGCGCAAGCCGCGCAAAATGGCATTCGCTTTTTTGTTGCGGGCGTAATCAACAAGCAGGCCGTGAAACGCTTCGACATGGACGTTCGGAAGCGTCCGCGTCACCTCACGAAGCAGCTCGATCCGCTCCTCGACAGTAAACAGCGGCTTTTTCGACGAGTTGTTCAACACCGCCACATACACTTGATCAAACACTTTCGCCCCTCGTTTAATAATATCCAAATGCCCGTACGTCACAGGGTCAAAGCTCCCGGGGCAAACCGCAATGCTCGCCATCGCTTCCATCCCCTTCCCATCTATAAATCGTCACACCGGTGATACCGTATGTTTCCCGCTTCCATCGTGTCAGGCCGCCGACCTCCTCCGGCAGCTCCGCCTCCGCCGAGTGTTCAGCGACGACGACGCCGTGCGGTTCCAGCAACTGACGCTCGACGATCGACGACAGCAACGTCGGCCACTGTTTCTCTTTGTACGGCGGATCAAGGAAAATAACCGCAAAGCGGAGGCCGCGCTTCGCTACCGCCTTCAGCGCCCGCTCAGCGTCGTTGCAGTAAATTTCCGCCCGCTTCTCAAGCCCGCAGGCCGCCACGTTTTTTCGGACCGTCTGCACCGCTTTCCTGTCATGATCGACGAAAATGACGCGCTCGATTCCTCGGCTGAGCGCCTCGATGCCCAAGCCGCCGCTGCCAGCAAACAAATCAAGACCGTTGCCGCCTGAGAAATATGGCCCGATCATATTAAATATCGCTTCTTTGACTTTATCGGTCGTCGGCCGCGTCGACATCCCTGGAACCGCTTGCAGACGCCGTCCTTTGCATGTCCCGGAAATGACTCTCATCATCTTCACCCAATTCACCGTTTCAAGGTGCCTTGTCATCCATTTGATTCGTTGTTTTCATGGTAATCTTACCATAAAGTTGATGATCGTCAAACTACGGAATTTTTTCGCCATTCATGTATAGAAATCGGCAAACGGTCCATAATGAGTAATGGCAACACGCTTGACGCGTTGTTGCCAGTGACGGAGAAGACTTACGTTTCCCCATAAGTTCTTCCTCCGGTTTCTCCTCTCCCTTTTCTTTATTCTTTCCGATCCTTGTTCCGCCCTGCGCGGAGGCAAGGAACTGGAAAGGGCCTTGCGGGTTCATTTCCGCAAGGTTTTTTTTGATTGCAATTCGCGAAGACGGCCGGTAAAGTTAAGGGTGGACGATGCTTGCAAGGGGGAACGATTCATGATCCAACGATTTATCGAACTTGGCGAAGGATATTCCGATATATATGAGCTGATTGCATTGGCGAAGGCCAACCGCCATCGTTTATCCGGATTCTTTGTCTTCCATACGGTGAAAAAAGGCCAGGCGGTCGTCTCCTTGGCCGTTGTCCTTCATCCGACGGACCCCGGCGATTTCCAACCACTTTACATTTGCCGTGAAGGCATTCCCGATCCGTCCGTCAAGCCAAACAAACGGTACGAACTATTTATGGAAACCGCAAAGGAGCTGGGCATGGACGTCATTCACCTTGATGTTAAGCCATCGACGATGTTCGCTGAACTCGATTTATATTACCAACATTTGATCGGCATTATGCGGATGAATCGCTTCATCCCGCCGCTGCAGTAAACAAAGAAACAGCGGGCCGAAAAGCCGGTGCCGGCTTTTTTTCGACCCGCTGTTTTCCTTTATCCAAGCGGATACGGGGAGTCTTTTTCCTTCTCCCCTTTCGATTCAAATTCCAGTTTTAAAAATGGGCGGTACGACGGCTCGACCCGCTTGACGAACGGAAGCGAGGCGAGCTTTTTCATTACATGGTCGACTTGCTCCATATCACAATACAGAACAGCATACTTCAGCCGTTTGGAAATGTAATGAATGTTGCCGAACTTGCGCAACTGTTTCCCATATTTCAGCGAATGAAGCCAAACGATAATCCCTTGCCGTTTTGGAAACATAGTCCCTTCCCCTTTTTTATGTGCGGCAGCCGCAGCTTCCGCCCGCCCCGCAGCCACCGGAACAGCCCGCCGACAAAAAGTACGGATTTCCGGTCGGCACTTTCACATGTTCGGACACCGCTTTGCCGATCAGCACGCTGATCTCATCAAGCAACTCTTGCATCACCTTCTCCGCCTCCTTAAAGGCGGCGACCGTCTCATGCAAATCGAGCTCCCGCTTCGCTTCGCGCACTTCTTTCATCACGTCGCGGTAATCAGGATGGTATTTTCCGAAGCGCTGCACTTCTTCGTAGCGCTCCTTCAGCTTGACAAAGCGAGCGATCAGCTGCTGGGCGCGGCGGTCTTGCTTCAGCCGCCAAAAGGCGCGGCGGTATTCGTCCGCCACGTCCGACTCGACAATCATTTTGGCCAACGCTTCTGCTTTATCTAAAATCTCGATGCGCTCGAGAGTCGCAATCTTCACCAAATGGCACCTCCATTATCCATCATACCATGAACGAAAAGAAAATGAAAAGGAAAGAGATAGCAAAGAAGCAAACAAAAAAGGCGATCCAGACTGTGCCGAATCGCCTCTGTCCGCCTTTTAAACGATCGTCGTCATCTCTATCGGATGGCGACGTCAAATTCGTGCGTCATGCCGGTTGCTTTCCCATCATTGTAGACGAGCTCAAGACGGATGGTATGTTTCCCGCTCGGCAAACCGCGCACGATAAAGGCGGCCGTGTATACTTCCGTCATTTTTTGCCCGTTGACATAGACATTAATGTGTCCGCCGCCGCTCCCTTTGCGGAACGGAAAGTGGACGGCAACACATTCAATGAATACGTCACTTCCTTTCACTTCATGCTTCACCTGAAGCGGACCGCCCACTGCTTCGGCGTGAGCGGAGGACGACGGCGCCGGCTCAAAGAAGGCATACGCCGCAAGCAATATGACAACCGCAAACCATGCGAACCACTTTGGCAAAGACATCACTCCCTTTCGAAACTAGTCTTTGCCATTGGCCGCCCGATTAGTCGCGCATGGCTTTAAACATTTGCCACATAAGCGACGCCATTTGCAACGATTGGGAGATTTTTTCCACTTTGTCAGGGATCGTCAGCTCATAGTGACGCAAGGCGGCCAATTGGAACGTCGACAGTTCATGCGGACGGCGGGCAAGGAGCCGGTACCAGCGCGGCTGTTCGCGCAAAAACGCGCGCAACATCGGTGTTCCTTGCACATATTGCCATACATCTTTCCTCATCGCCACCACCCTTTAATCTTTGCGGAACGAAAACGGATGCGCTTCTTTGTTTCTTTGTTCTTGACCGGCCCCTTGAAATTCGGAAAGAATGCTTTGGATCGCCGCGATCGCCTGCTGGACATTCGCCAAATGTTTTTGCACATCGGCTGCATCGATCTGTCCAAGCATAGCCGCGAGCTTATCGAGCCATTTGTTCGTTCCTTTTTCCTCCTCTTTTGCCGCACCGTTTGTTTCCCGATACGGCTCCCATATGTCATCGTCTTCCCCGAACAAATACCAATCCTCATACACTTGTTTCCACGTCTTTTTGCCACTGCGCACCTCTTGGATGATTTTTGGATGTTTTTTCACAAACTGTTTAAACTGTTCAACGGAAGGATGCAGAGGCTTGACCATGGCGGTTCTCATCCCTTTCGTCCACTCATGCCTATCTGCCATATCATATCGCATCCAACAAAGAGAGGTGCGCCCAATTTTTAGAGCGGCGTAAAGAAGTTTTGCGTATAGTAATCGGCGTAGACGCCAACGCCCAAGCGGGTGAACTCTTCGTTCAACATAATGTTCCGATGGTTTTGGCTGTTCAGCCATCCGATGGTCGCCTCAACGCCATCGACTTGATGGGCGGCGATATTTTCCCCGGCAAGCTGGAACGGAATGTGAAGCGCGCCAAGCCGCTTCGATAAATCGCCATACTGCGGCGACTCGTGGGAGAAAAACCGGTGATCATGCATATCTCGGCTATGTTTTTCCGCGGCGGCAGCGGCCTTGTCATCCCACATGAGAGAGGAAAGCCCATGGCGACGGCGGATCAAATTCGTCCAGTCAAAAATTTGCTTCGCGTTGGCCGCATCAACAGCCTGTCGCTTTTCTTCCGACAGCGGCGCGGCCGCCGGCAGGCTGCCGCGGTAAACGAGCTCGTACGGCCGCAACTTGACGAACGTTTCTGCATCCATCAGGCGGATCGCCGCCACCTCGCCGGTAAAGCGGTCAACATACAGCTGAGCGTAGACGCTGCCAACTTTGACAACCGGCCTTGATGAGTAATCTTGTTCAGACAGCTCAAACCGGTATGTCCCGCTGCCTAGCTTAATCTCAATGTTCGATAGCACCGGCATCGTTTGAAAAATCGTCTGCAACCGCTGGCCGACCGCAAACGGTTCAACGTTCACCTTCTCTCCGCCGACAAGGGCGGTGACGACGCGACCGCGCAAGATGCCAATCTGCACGTACGACTCGGGTCGACGGCTGTACACCCACCAGTCATATCCGTAAGCTGACGGGTCGATTCGGTCTGGAGCGCCAAGCAGTTTTTTCGCCTCTTGCGCCGATTGCCCGATCAACGCAACGATGCCGGCCGTCGCCTTCGGCTCTTTCAACATGTATCGATTCGTCTCTGGCTGCTCCGGGGGGCTCGGGGGCGGCGGACTCGGCACAAAATAATACAATCCAATCAAGAAAAACAAAAAAAGGAAAAACCATTTCACACGGCAACTCCCGCTTTCTGCGCAATCTCCTTATTGCCATTATAGCCGTTTTTTAGAGGCAAAAAAAAGAGGACACCCAAAAAGAGCGCTCCTCCTCGAAAGAAGCCGTGTCCGTTGCGTTTGTCAATGGATGGCGTCTTGTTCGGAAATCTCGCTTAACGCACGACCCCCGCGTTCATCAGAATAGCGGTTCGTCGCCAAATCGCCGAGCGAGATGATGCCGACCAAACGCCCGTTTTCTACGACCGGGAGGCGGCGAATTTGGTGACGTGCCATCATATCTGCTGCCTTTTGCACCGAATCGTCCGGGGAAAGCGTGACGAGATCGCGGCTCATCACTTCCGTCACCGCAGTCGAACCGGGACGTTTTTCAGCCATGCCGCGCACGACAATATCGCGGTCGGTAATCATTCCGACAAGGCGGCCGTCATCGACAATCGGAATCGCCCCGACGTTGAAATCGCGCATTTTTACCGCCACTTCGTAGAGATTGTCAAGGGGGGTGCAATATTGCACATCCGTTGACATGACGTCCCGTACCGTTTGCATTCTTCGTCTCTCCTTTCTACCCGTATTGTGCGCCGGATCACACAAAAAAATGCGAGCGAAACGGAAACAATGGCAAACAATTCGTTGAAAAGCAAACCGTTTTCGTACTATTATAAATGAGGGGATGATTTCCTGTTTGGCGCTTTTACATATCTGTGTTGTTAGGAGGAAGAAAGATGAAGTTTGAAAATACCGGACTGGAAAATCAGACGGTCGAACTGTCCCACCTTGATGACATTATGGAGCGCCTCGGCTTTGTCCGCGCGGCGCAATGGGATTATGAACGGGTCACATACGATCGGAAATACGTCGTGAAAGAAGGCACCTACTATTTGCGCGTTCAAGGATACGCCATTGAGGGAGATGTCGATTCGCGCTATGCACTCATTAAGCTGCTCACGCCGATTTTAGGGAAACATTACTATCCACACGGCGTCGAATACGGCGATGATGAACATTTTCCGTCCTCTCTTGTCAGCCAATGCCAAAACGTGTTGGCGCAGGTCAAAAGCGAGCTTGAAAAAATCAAAGAATAATTAAAAAACGCATGAGAGCGCGGTTCTCATGCGTTTTTTTCCGGCATGACAAGCCGTTTGACAACAATGTCGACCGCCTCGGCGACATATGGCGTCATCGCGGCGATCTCCTCGGCAATATGCTGTTGCAGCTGGCGGCAAACTTCCATCACCGGCGCCCCATATCGAATGGACATCTTGACCGTGACGCGGCACCGCTCGCCTTGAGCAACGGTGAGGAACACCTCACAATCGTCAAGAGCGACCTCCGTCTGGCCGCGCACACACATCATGACAATTGTCAACAGCGTCGCCTCTACGGCGCTCCGTTTCCGATAGCGAAACGTGTTCACCGCCTTCTCCTCCCGCTGCACAAAATCACGTCTATACAGGCACGTTGTATTCTATATAGATGCAATTTAAAGCTTTAACATTTTTCGTTTTTACCGGTCATTGCATCCGACTGCCGAGTGACCGAACAACACCGCTTTCAGCCCCATGTATGGGTCTGAGAAGCGGGGGTTTGTTCGGTCGTCCGTCACGCCTTGGCGTGACGGGGGCAAGCCTGCGGCTTGCCCTCGACAGTCGAAACATCGATAAGTGGCTTTTCTATCCAAGATATGTTAAACGTTTTGGTTGCATCTATATATATGCAGCCATCCCTGCCCTTGCTCCTTGCCCGCCGGTTAAAAACCGAGCACCGCCTTGATGAGCGACGTCGTTTGGCCCCCTGGATAGAGGACATAAAGCAGCCAGTAGACGACGACCCCGGTTGAGGCGCTGCCAAACCAAATGATGCTGGTGATCGGCCCAAGCCGACGATGGCGGGCCCTCTTGTCTTTCAATCCCGTCCAAATCGTGACAAGGCCAAATACGGCGCCAACTGTCGCCAGCACAATATGGAAAATAAGAAACAGCGTATAGTACACTTTGACGTTCTCCGGTCCGCCAAAGCTCGTATTGCCGATAAACAACGTCCGCGACATGTAAATGGTGAAAAACAGCAAAGCAAACACCGCTGCCGTCAGCATCACCTTTTTATGCGCTTCGATCCGCCTGCGGCTGATCAAATACCACCCATAAGCAACAAGCAAAGCGCTGATCACGATGCAGCTCGTGCTGATTGTCGGTAAAACGGCCATCGCTTCTCTCCCTTTCTTCTTTGTTCATCGTTTAGCGGCCAACCGCGCTTTACAGTTTGGTCGGCCGCAGCTCCATATCCATGCTTGGCTCTTTCTCCCGCTCCTTCCGATACCATTCGGTGAAGATGAAGAACAGCATCGTCCCGTACACGATTTCCTGGATGATTTTCATCAACACTCCGCCGAGCTGCTGGTCATGGAGCGGGGACATCGATAAAAACATTTGCGGCCCGGTCAAATCAAGCGAAGCCAGCGTCCCTTGAGGAACGCATAGAGCCAGCGCGGCCATCCATGCTTTCGGGTCCGTATACGTCGCATAAAGCGGCGTATCGGTAAAAATGATGAGCGCGCAAGCCGGGGTCAACAGCATGCCGTCAGCGAAAATGTAACCCATTTTTTTTAAGCCGGACAATGTTTGCCACTCAGGAAGTTTATTAACAAGCGGCCACCACATGCAAAACGCGGCAACGAAAATGACCGAGGTAACAAAGGCATGCAGCCACATATTCATTTTTACGGCGTCAAAAATGAATGGAACATGATAAAGCGAAAACAAACCGTTAAACAGCAGCAGCGCCACAATCGGCTTTGTCAACAGCCGAAACACGCGGCGCACCGCTGCGATGCGGAACGCTCGCTCATAAAGCGGCGACGGAATGCCTAAAATAAAGCATTGCGGCACGATCAAATACAGCACTGCCATTTGCACCATATGGGCGGTGAACGTCAAATGGCCCATCAAATCCAACGGAGACCCTTTGCATATATAAAGAAGCGCCATCCCGGTCAAAAAATATGCTTTCTGCTTCCCCGAAACGGCATCACCGAGGCCGAAACGCTGCCGCCATGGCCCGGTGATCCCAATGTACAGCAATGCAACCGCCGCTAACACAAGCAAAAAAAACGGACTCCAAAGGGCGACGGGGCCAAACATTTGCAGCGATTGAAACATACGAATCCCCTCCTGATTGGTCCTTTCCCATTATACTACACGACGCCGCGCCAAGGCTATTGAAAAAAAGGGGAAACCGGCGCAAAACCGATTCCCCCTTTTCTTACCACCAAATGACTGTTGTAAACGCCCAAACAAGTAGAAGCATAACCGCCACACCGCCATAAATAAACATCGCCGGGAATTCGTGGCCTTTATGGCTCATATGCATGAAATAATAAAGCTGGAATGCGACCTGCACGGCGGCTAAAAGCAAAATAAACGGAACGACAAACCAATGGGAAAACTCTTCGTAACCAACGGCGGCGAAGGCAATGAGCGTCAACAAAATCATCAAAACGAATGCAATCATTTGATGGCGCATCTCTTCCGCGTTTTTCCGCCGGCGATACGCCAAATCGACGCGTTCATTTCCTGAATTCGTTTGATTCGCCATACGTTCACCCCACCATTCCCATCAAGTATACAACGGTAAAAATGAACACCCAGACGACGTCGATGAAGTGCCAATACAGGCTTGCGACGTAAAATTTCGGGGCGTTGTATAAATTCAACCCACGCTTAGCGTTGCGAATCATGAGCGTCAAAATCCAAAGCAATCCGAACGCGACGTGGCTTCCGTGCGTGCCAACGAGCGTGTAGAACGCTGAAGCGAAGGCGCTCGTCGTAAACTTATGGCCTTCATGCACATATTCATTGAACTCGTAAATTTCCAAGCCCAAAAAGCCGGCGCCAAGCAAAACGGTAATGCCAAACCAGAGCTGCATCTTTTTAAAGTCAAAGTTTTTCATATGATAAATGGCATACACGCTCGTCAAGCTGCTGGTTAGCAGCAGCATCGTTGCCATGAACACAACCGGCATTTGGAACAGTTCTTCCGCCGAAGGGCCGCCGTTCGTTTTATCTTTCAGCGCCAAATAGGTGGCGAAGAGAGAGGCGAACAGCACCGTCTCTCCGCCTAAAAAGAGCCAGAAGCCGAGAAACTTATTTTTCCCCTCAAGGGTGGCGCGTTCCGGCGCGGCCGGAAACGTCTCGGCCGTCAATTTTTCCTCTGCATGCATCAGGCGTTCGCCCCCTTCTTCTCAAGTTCAAGCACTTCTTCTTTGTGGATGTGGAAGCCGTGATCATCGATCACCGAGCGCAAGAACATCGAACCGAGCGTAATGAGCAGGCCAAGAATGCCGACCGGCAAGCCCCATCCGGCGTCGTTATGATACGTAAAGCCGAAGGCGGCGACAAACAGGCCGAACGCAATGACAAACGGCAAAAACGACGAATTCGGCATATGGATGTCGCCAAGCGGTTCAGCTGGCGTCAATTCTTTTTTGCCTTCCATTTTTTCGAGCCAGAAAGCATCCAAGCCGCGGACAAGCGGTGTTTGCGCAAAGTTGTACACCGGCGGCGGCGAAGCGATCGCCCATTCGAGCGTGCGGCCGTCGCCCCATGCATCGCCCGGCACTTTTTCGCCTTTTGCTGTCGTTACCACAATGTTAATAAGTAAAATAATCGTGGCAACCGCCATAAAGAACGCACCGACCGTACTGACGAAGTTCCCTGTCTCCCATCCTTGGTTTGGCAAGTATGTGAAGACGCGGCGCGGCATTCCTGTTAAACCAAGGAAATGTTGGATAAAGAACGTTAAATGGAAACCGATAAAGAACAGCCAGAATGTCATTTTGCCAAGCGTTTCGTTCAACATGCGGCCAAACATTTTCGGCCACCAGTAATGCGTGCCGGCAAGCAAAGCAAACACAACCCCGCCGACGATGACGTAATGGAAGTGTGCAACGACGAAATAGCTGTCATGGTATTGGTAGTCCGCCGCCGCCGCCGACAGCATAACCCCAGTCACCCCGCCCATGACGAACGACGGGATGAAGGCGACGGCATAATGCATCGGCGTTGTAAACTTGATGCTTCCGCCCCACATCGTAAACAGCCAGTTGAAAATCTTGATACCCGTTGGAACGGCGATCGCCATCGTCGCGACGGCAAAGATGGCGTTCGCAATCGGCCCCATCCCGACCGTGAACATATGGTGCGCCCATACCATGAATCCAAAAAATGCAATCAAAACCGTTGCAAACACCATCGAAGAATAACCAAATAAGCGTTTGCGTGAAAACGTTGCAAAAATTTCCGAGAAAATCCCGAAACAAGGCAAAATGAGAATATACACTTCAGGATGTCCGAAAATCCAGAACAAATGCTCCCATATGATTGTATTGCCGCCGGCCGCTGGGTTAAAGAAGTTGCCGCCAAACAGCCGGTCCATCATCATGAAAATCAAACCGACCGTCAGCGGTGGAAATGCAAACAAGATGAGCGCCGACGTCACAAACGTCGCCCATGTGAACATCGGCATGCGCATAAACGTCATGCCCGGAGCGCGCATGTTGATGATCGTCACCAGAAAGTTAATGGCACCCATGATCGTTCCGAAGCCGGAAATTTGCAGCCCGAGTGTATAAAAGTCGATGCCATGATGCGCTTTTGAGTCAAGCGACAGCGACGCATACGACGTCCAACCAGCGTCCGGTGCGCCGCCTAAAAACCATGAACAGTTCAAAAACAAACCGCCGAAGAAAAACATCCAGAATCCAAGAGCGTTCAAAAACGGGAACGCGACGTCGCGCGCGCCGATCTGCAGCGGCACAACTGCGTTCATAAAGGCGAAAATAAGCGGCATCGCAGCCAAGAAAATCATCGTCGTCCCATGCATCGTCAACACTTCGTTATACAACCCGCCGACAAGGAAATCGTTGTTCGGCTTGGCGAGCTGAATGCGGATGAACAACGCCTCGAGACCGCCGAGCAGGAAGAAAAACCCGCCGGCAATCAAGTACAGATGGGCGATTTTTTTATGGTCGACCGTTGTCAAGTAATCCCACAAAACGGCGCCAACACCCTTTTTGCGCGCGATCGTACTCACGGTGAAACCTCCTTCTCATGCTTTATTCCACTTTTAAGCTCATCAAATATTTCGTCAATGCATCAATTTGCTCTTCCGTCAAGTGGCCATATGTACCCGCCATTTTATTTCCAGGCTTCACGCTGTTCGGGTCTCTCAGCCATTTTTTCAGATTTTCTTCGTTATGCTCCAAAATGCCGGCGATTCGTTCGCGATCGCCAAAGTTCGCCAAGTTCGGCGCCGTGCGCGCTTGCACCGGACGCTTGTCCACAGGCGTCACCGCATGGCAGCCAATACAGCTTTTATTGAAAATCGCTTCCCCTTCTTTGGCGACCGGATCGGTGACAACCGGTTTTTTCGCATTTTGCATCTTTTTCACCCAGGCGTCAAATTGGTCGCGCGGCAACGGCCGAACTTTAAAATCCATCAGCGCATGGGACGGACCGCAAAGTTCCGCACATTTGCCGTAAAAGACGCCGCCGGCTTTATCGGTCGCCTTTTGGTCAAAAACAAGCCAAAATTGGTTTTTGTTGTCGGTGTTCGTATCCATTTTGCCGCCGACCGCCGGAATCCAGAACGAATGTTTGACATCCGACGCAATCAAGTTGAAATACACTTTTTCATTCGTCGGCACGACCAAGTCTTGGCTCGTGATAATGCCGTAATCCGGATATTCAAACTCCCACCAGTATTGGTTGGCGCGAACATTGACGACAACTGTATCCTTATCGCGTTTTTTGTCATTCATCGCCTTCACATCAGCCAGTTTAAACGTTGTCAATACCGTTGGCACCGCCAAAATGAGCAGGAGGATGATCGGAATGACAGTCCAGATAATTTCTAGTTTATGGTTCCCTTCCACTTGCTTCGGGATTTTATTTTCTTCCCCCTTGCGCCGCCGGAAGCGGATGACAACGTAAACGAAGATGATCGCCACGACGACAATGACGAGCACCATGATCGATGTGCTCAACAACATGAGCGAATACTGCATGTCCGCTACTTCACCGGCGGGCTGGAGCGTCGATAAAAACGGCTTGCCGCAGCCGGCGAGCAACAGCGCCATCATCCCGAACAGGGAAAATAAGCGCCAGTTACAGAGCCCCTTGTTCATAGCCTAATCAAACCCCTCTTTCTTTCTTTGATGTGATGGATATATATAAATTCTTTCACTAAAGAAAGAATTTTATCTTAATTCACCAAAGCGTCGCGATGACCATCGCCACGAACAAAATCGTCAAGTAGTTGAGCGAATAGACGAACATCCACTTCGCCCATTTGATGTCATCTTTCATTTTCAAACCCGCCAATCCCAGCAGCAGCCAGCCGACATTGAGCAGCGTGGCCACGACTAAAAATGGAACGCCAAGCGAGAACAAGTAAAACGGCAACGGCAGCAAACATGCCACCCAAACGATGATTTGCCGCTTCGTCATGGCGAATCCATGGACGACCGGCAGCATCGGGATGCCGGCTGCACGGTATTCTTCGCATCGCTTCATCGCCAACGCCAAAAAGTGCGGCGGCTGCCACAAAAACATGATTAAAAACAGGATGAGCGGAACAATATGAAACTCCGGATCGACCGCCGTCCAGCCGATGACCGGCGGCACCGCGCCGGAAATGCTGCCGACAACGGTGTTGATCGTGTAATGGCGCTTCGTCCAAAGCGTGTATAAAAAGACGTATGTCACCATACCGATCAATCCAACGACGGCAGCCGTAACCGTTGTCATAAGCAAGCTCATCTCGCCGATTGCGACAAGACCAATCCCAAGCCAAAGCACCCGCCGCGGATCCATCGTCCCGGTGACGGTCGGGCGTGCTTTCGTTCGCTCCATATATTGATCAATGTCGCGGTCAATGTAGTTGTTGATGGCGCATGAACCCGCAATGACAAGCGCTGCTCCAAACAGTGTGAAAAAGACAAGATGCAGGTTCTCCAAAAAGTGTTCCCCAGTAAAATAAAACGCCAGCCACATTCCGGCGAACGTCGTAATCAAATTGGAATTGACGATTCCGATTTTCACAACAGACGACAACTCTCTCCAAACTGCCTTAACGCTCACATGCGAGCGATGACCGGCATCGGCCGCATCCTGGTGCACCGCTTTCAATTCGGCCATGTCTCCTGTTCCTCCTCGCTGCGCCGCTCCTTGCCCGGCCGGCGCCGTGATGTTGCCTGAAATTCTTTCCAACGCCAAATAGCAAAAACGGGCTGTTTCCTCTTTATATTAAATCACATTTTTTCCTCATCATGTGAACTTTTTTTGAATAATTTGTGTCAAATTTTTGAATGCGCGCACCCAAAACGGCTCATTCGCTTGTCCCATTAATATTTCTAGCAAACTTAATCGACTTATTCAATATGCAAACGTCATTTTGTGTTTCCGGCCGCCATCGTGTAAAATAGATTTGGCTTGGCAGCACGGTTGGCTGCAATAAAATCCATCACTTTACTAATATGGACAAAATCACAGTTTCTCAATACAAGAAGGTGAAGATTTTGCAACGTTCACTCAAATGGTTTGCCTCGGCAACCACGTTGGCAATGTTGTTTGTTTTAATTGGCGGAGCGCTTGTGACCAAAACCGGATCCGGCATGGGGTGCGGCCGATCATGGCCGCTGTGCAACGGCCAATGGGTGCCGGATCACATTACGCCTGAGCTCATCATCGAGCTGAGCCATCGACTCGTTTCCGGCCTTGCCGGCATCATGGTGCTCATCCTTTCCATCTGGTCGTGGAGAGCCATTGGCCATGTGCGGGAGACGAAGTTTTTAGCTGTCATATCGTTTGTCTTTCTCGTCTTGCAAGGGCTGATCGGCGCCGCCGCGGTCGTGTGGGGGCAGTCCGATTTCGTCCTCGCCTTGCATTTCGGCATTTCGCTCATTTCGTTTGCCGCTGTGTTGCTGTTGACGCTATTGATTTTTGAAATCGACAAAACGTTTTCCGCCGCTTCCCTTTCGCTTGACGGCAAAATGCGGTTTCATATTTACGGCATCACCATATACTCATACATCGTCGTCTACACCGGGGCGCTCGTGCGCCATACGAACGCCAGCCTTGCTTGTCCGAGCTGGCCGCTTTGCGCGAAAACGCGCCTCCTCCCGGTTCAGTTTCATGAATGGGTGCAGATGGGTCATCGATTGGCCGCTCTTGTCATCATCATTTGGATCGCTGCTGCCGCCATACACGCCGTGCGCCATTATCGCGAACAGCCGGTCATCTACTACGGATGGCTCATCGCTCTTTTGCTCGTGCTCGCGCAAATGACAACCGGAGCGCTTGTCGTTTTTACGCAGCTGAATTTATACATTGCCTTGGCGCATGCCTTTTTCATTTCCTGCCTGTTCGGTGTGCTCAGCTATTTATTGCTTTTGGCGCTCCGCACCCGCCGCGCGCCGGTAAAAGCCGCCGACCATTCAGCTGGGGAAGCGGCGCCGGCCACGTTGAAATGACGGCCATCCATCCGCAAACAAAAAGGGATGCCCGCAAAAACGTGGGCACCCCTTTTTTTGTTCGGTACAGACCGTTTCATTTGGACAGCTCGATCAGCAAATCACCCGCTTGAATGGCATCGCCGCTTTTGACGTAAATGTCTTTGACAATGCCGGCAAACGGCGCCTGCACCGTCGTTTCCATCTTCATCGCTTCCGTAACCATCAAATGGTCGCCTTTGTCGACTTTTTCCCCTTTCTCCACGAGCACTTTCACAACCGTGCCCGGCATCGTGGCGGCAATGTGGTTCGGATTCGTCCGATCGGCCTTGATGCGCTCAGCGACAGCGGCTTTGATGCTTTCATCGCGGATGATGACTTCGCGCGGCTGGCCGTTCAGCTCGAAGTAAACGACGCGTGTGCCGTCCGCCTGAGGCTGGCCGATGGAGACGAGTTTGACGATGAGCGTTTTCCCGCGCTCAATCTCCACTTCAATTTCCTCGCCGAGGCGCATGCCGTACAGGAACGTCGGTGTATCGAGCACTGAAATATCGCCGTATTTTTCGACCGTTTCGGCATATTCCAAAAACACTTTCGGATAAAGCGCATAGGCAATGGCGTCAAAGTCGGTCACTTCGCGGCCGAGCTTGTCATACAGCTCCCGCTTGATTTGCTCGAAATCAACCGGCTCAAGCAGCTCGCCCGGACGAACGGTGATCGGTTCGCGCCCTTTCAAAATAATGCGCTGCAACTCTTTCGGGAACCCGCCATGCGGCTGGCCTAAATAGCCTTCGAAAAACTCCACGACCGAGTCTGGGAAATTGAGCGTTTCGCCGCGTTCAAAAATGTCTTGCTCCGTCAAATTGTTTTGCACCATGTAAAGCGCCATGTCGCCGACAACTTTCGATGATGGCGTCACTTTGACGATGTCGCCGAACAAGTCGTTGACGCGGCGATACATTTCTTTCACTTCATCCCACCGATCGCCGAGGCCGACCGCTTTTGCCTGCTGCTGCAGGTTGCTGTACTGGCCGCCTGGCATCTCATGCATGTATACTTCCGTATGCGGCGCGTTCATGCCGCTTTCAAACTCCTGATAAAATTTGCGCACGTCTTCCCAATAGCGGGCTAACTGCTCAAGGCCGTAAATATCAACCTCCGGCGCCCGCTCCGTTCCTTCAAGGGCATAGTAGAGCGTATTGGCGCTCGGCTGCGACGTCAAGCCGGCCATCGAGCTGACGGCGACATCGACGATATCGACGCCGGCTTCGATCGCTTTGGCGTACGTGTAAATACCGTTGCCGCTCGTATCGTGCGTATGCAAATGGATCGGAATGCTGACCGTCTCCTTAAGCGCGGAAATGAGCACGTACGCCGCCTGCGGCTTCAACAGACCAGCCATATCCTTAATGCCTAAAATGTGCGCTCCGGCTTGCTCGAGCTCTTTCGCCAAGGCTTTGTAATAATCCAAATTGTACTTCGGCCGATTCGGGTCTAAAATATCGCCCGTATAGCAAATAGCCGCCTCGGCGATTTTGCCGCTTTGCCGGACGGCATCGATCGCCACCGTCATCCCTTTCACCCAGTTTAGGCTGTCGAAAATGCGGAACACATCAATGCCGGCTTGCGCTGATTTGTCGACGAACTCGCGGATGACGTTGTCGGGATAGTTTTTATACCCCACGGCGTTGGCCGACCGAAGCAGCATCTGGAACAGCACGTTTGGAATGCGCTCGCGCAGCTTCAGGAGGCGGTCCCACGGATCTTCTTTCAAAAAGCGGTACGCCACATCAAACGTCGCCCCGCCCCACATCTCAAGCGAGAATAAGTTGGGCAGCAAACGCGCCGTCGGCTCAGCGATCCGCAACAAGTCGATCGTGCGGACGCGGGTCGCCAACAACGACTGATGAGCGTCACGGAACGTCGTATCGGTCAAGAGCACGCGCGGCTGCTCTTGGATCCAGCGAACAAGCCCTTCAGGTCCGCGTTCATCCAAAATTTGCTTCGTTCCCGCTGGGATCGGTTCCGTTTGGCTCACCTTCGGCACGCGCGGTTTGTCAAACACCGGCTTTTTCTTTTTGCCGATGCCAGGGAAGCCGTTGACCGTCACGGTGCCGATGTACGTAAGCATTTTCGTCCCGCGGTCTTTTCGGCGCGGGAATACAAACAATTCCGGCGTCGTATCGATAAATGACGTATCGTATTCCCCCGACAAAAATTTCGGATGCTGAACGACGTTTTCCAAAAACGGAATGTTCGTTTTAATGCCGCGGATGCGGAATTCGCGCAAGTTGCGCAGCATTTTTCTTGCCGCCTGCTCAAACGTCAACGCCCATGTCGACACTTTCACGAGCAGCGAATCGTAATACGGCGTAATGACCGCCCCTTGGAAGCCATTGCCGGCGTCCAAGCGCACGCCAAAACCGCCGCCGGAACGGTACGCCATAATTTTTCCCGTATCCGGCATAAAGTTGTTGAGCGGGTCTTCCGTCGTCACCCGCGACTGAATGGCGTAGCCGTTGATGCGGATGTCTTCCTGCTTTGGAATGCCGACTTCCGGGCTGTGGAGCGAAAATCCGTCGGCGATTAAAATTTGCGACTGGACGATGTCAATCCCGGTGATCATTTCGGTGATCGTATGCTCAACTTGAATGCGCGGATTGACTTCGATGAAATAAAACTCATCTCCGGAGACGAGAAACTCAACCGTGCCAGCGTTGACGTAGCCGACGCTTCTCATGAGCCGGACCGCCGCCTCGCAAATGCGCTTGCGCAGCTCGTCCGACAACGAGACGCTCGGCGCGACTTCCACGACTTTTTGATGGCGGCGCTGCACCGAGCAGTCGCGTTCATAAAGGTGAACGATGTTTCCTTCGTGGTCGCCCAAAATTTGCACTTCAATATGCTTCGGCTTTTCGATCAGCTTTTCAACATAAACGTCATCGCTGCCAAACGCCGCTTTCGCTTCCGACTTGGCCCGCTCAAACGCTTCCTTCACTTCCGACTTCGAGCGGACGATGCGCATGCCCCGGCCGCCGCCGCCAAGCGCCGCTTTAATGATGATCGGGTATCCGTGCGTCTCAGCAAAACGGACGACGTCTTCAAGGCCGCCGACCGGTCCATCGCTGCCCGGGATGACCGGAATGCCCGCCTTCATGGCCGCATGGCGCGCTTTCACTTTATCGCCGAACATATCCAAATGTTCTTCGTTCGGGCCGATGAAAATAATCCCCTCTTCGCGGCACCGTTTGGCAAATTGAATGTTTTCCGACAAAAACCCATAACCCGGGTGGATGGCATCGACATCGTGGGCTTTGGCGATCTCAATGATGCCTTCGATGTCCAAGTAGGCTTCGATCGGCTTTTTCCCTTCCCCGACTAAATACGCCTCATCCGCTTTGTAGCGGTGGTACGATCCGGCGTCTTCCTTCGAATAAATCGCCACGGTGCGGATATCAAGCTCCGTGCAGGCGCGGAAAACGCGAATGGCGATCTCTCCACGGTTGGCTGCCAGCACTTTGCGAATTCGTCTTGTCCTCATTCTGTCCCTCCTCCTTTATTTAATAAAAGTATAAAAGTTTTGCCGATTTGTAAATACACTTTCTAAAAAGTCAGACCTCTTTTCTGTTTGCTGACCATCGTTTTTTCCGCTTTTTTATACCGTTGTTCGTACTTTGCAAACATAGAAATGTTCACCAAAAGACCGAGCGAAGCCATGGTCAGGACAAGCGACGTTCCCCCATAGCTGACGAGCGGCAGCGGCACCCCTGTAATCGGAATAAGGCCAACGACCCCACCAACGTTAATGAACGTTTGAAAGCCGATCATGACGGAGATGCCGATCGCAAGCAGGCTCCCAAACGCATCGTGGGAGCGGCGGGCAATCCAAAGCCCGCGCAGCACGATAAACGCCAATAACCCAAGCGTGAACGCTACACCAAATAAGCCGAGCTCTTCGGCGATGACCGCCATAATAAAATCGGTGTGCGACTCTGGCAGGTAGCCGTATTTTTGAATTCCTTTGCCAAGCCCCACTCCTTTCAGCCCGCCAAGCCCAATCGCCAAATACGAATTCACGAGCTGGTAGCCATCGCCGTTTGCGTATTGAAAGGGGTCCAAAAAACTGTAAAGACGCGATACCCGTTCAGGAGAAAAAATTTTTTTGCCCGCAACCGGGAGCCAAAACGGTGACAGCACCGTCCCGATCAATGTAAAAAAAAGCAGCTGCTTTAGAAGCAACACGAGGCGCAAACCGGACGAAACAATGATGCACATCGCGATGGCAAACACGATCGCCGCCGTTCCGAAGTCAGGCTGTATGGCAATCAGGAAACAAATCACCAATGTATAATAAATGGGGAACAAATTGCTTTTCACCGGCTCAGCCAGCCGCTTTCGCTTGTTGGCGAACGCTGCGGCCAAGTATAAAATCAGACCGAGCTTCGCGAGCTCCGCCGGTTGGATCGAAAGCGTCCCGACGCGAAACCAGCTTGTTGCGTTGTTGGCCGTATGGCCGAGAAAAGCGACGGCGATCAGCATCAATGGAGAAGCAAAAAAGACGAGTTTCACCCATCGCTCCGCCCGCCACACTTTATACGGAATCGCCATCATGATGGCGAACGCGATGAATCCGGCAATCAGCCACAGTTTTTGCCGCTCGTAAAAATAGTCGCTTGGCACTTCAAAGCGGATGACAGCGGTGACCATGCTCGAGCTGTACACCATAATCAATCCGAACAACGACAGCATGATGACCGCGGCGATCAGCGGATAATCATAGCACTTCAATACTTTTTTCCATAATTGTCGTTCCATCGTTCCTCTTCCCTGTGAACATGTATGTACTTAAAATCATTCGCAGCGGCGCGCTGTTTTCCTGCCGAAAAACAGAAAAACTCAAACGATGGTGTGCCAATCGTTTGAGTTGCCTTATATTTTTATCGTACGCGCTTTTTGGCCACGGCCTCGTGCAACGCGGAAAGTTCGCGCTCAAGCCGGTCAAGGAGCGCCTTTCCGTCTTTCGCCTCCACAAGCCCGAGGCGCACCGCAAAATCAATTTCCCGTGACAACCCGAACATTTGCGTGTCAAGCACTTCTTCATACACCGGACATTGCGGCATCGTCAAATGGTCCATTTGCACGCGGATGAGTTGGATGATTTTCTCTGCATCCGCTTGTAAAAGCGCGTACGCCTTCTCCCGATAGCTCATCGATTCGTCCGTCACATCGATCCCTCCGTTCTCTCCCCTATCCTTCTTTACATCTTAACGTGAAACAAGCCATTTTGCAAGTTGAAACCGTTGACAGCAACCGGGCCTGGAACATGACAAGCTCTTTCATTATTATTATACTAAAAACGGTGGGAACATGCAGAGGAGAGGTGTTTCATGAACGATATTATTGTGCTGACAGGAAAGGTGAAGTTTACGATCACGCTTGACCCCGGCGTCTGGATTTTCGACGACCGGAAAGTGGATATGGATGCGTATTTTTCGGAGCCGGCTCCACAGCCGACGGAAGCGGAGCAAGAGGACGAGGAAATCAAAAAGCTGTCGGCATTTTGGGACCGGGAAATTCAAGAGGGCGCGGTTTTTCCGCCGACGTTGAAAACGGAGCGGCGCTTTTTGAAGGAGAAAATCATCACCGGCTCGTTCGGCATGCCGTTCGCCCCATTTTTGCGAAACGCTGAGCCGCATGAAGACGCGTCTGAACTTGTCATTGAGACGGAACATGGAGAAACCGTGATCCCTCTGGAAAAGGCGTACGACCTGATTTTCGCTTTTTCCCAAAACGGAAAACCGTTGCGCGACGACGGTCCGGTGCACATTTATTTTGGCGACGGCTCCAACCGTGAGGCGCCGATTACTCATGTGCGTCGGCTCGTCGTCCGATGACCGGGCGCCCCATGAAGGGGCGGCCCGGTGTTTGAGGTTTTGACGCCTTCAACCGCCTCAAGCGCTTGGAACCTAGATGTTTTCCACAGCGCCCCAGGCGGCGGGCGCCTTTCGAAACGTTCGCGGCGTCGGGCCGCGCGCCTGGCACCCGTTCTTTAACGGCGGATGCTCTGAGGAACGCCTAGCTACAGCAAATCAGCGGCAAGCTGGGCGAGCGCCGAACGCTCCCCTTTGACGAGCCGGATATGACCGGCGATTTTTTGGTCTTTAAACTTTTCGACGACGTACGTCAACCCGTTGTTATATTCATCCAAATACGGATGGTCGATCTGTTCCGGATCGCCCATTAAAATGATTTTGCTTTTCTCCCCGACGCGCGTCAAAATCGTCTTCACTTCATGCTTCGTTAAATTTTGCGCCTCATCAATGATGATAAACTGCTCCGGCAGGCTCCGGCCGCGGATGTACGTGAGCGCCTCCACTTCAATCGAGCTCATGCCGGCTAAAATCGCATCGAGCTCCCCCGGTTTTTTCGTGTTGAACAAGTATTCCAAGTTGTCAAAAATCGGCTGCATCCACGGGCGCAGCTTTTCTTCCTTTTCCCCCGGCAGAAAGCCGAGATCTTTCCCCATCGGCACAATCGGCCGAGCGACGAGCAATTTTTTGTATGTGCGCAAATCTTCCGTTTGCATCAACCCCGCGGCAAGGGCAAGCAACGTCTTGCCCGTTCCGGCTTTGCCGATTAGCGTCACAAGCGGAATGTCGTCGCGCATGAGAAGCTCAAACGCCATCGTCTGCTGCACGTTGCGCGGGCGAATGCCCCATATATGTTCGTGATGGAAGATGAGCTTTTTCACTTTTTTGCCGTTTTGGTCGACAATGCCAATCGCTGACGCCGAGCTGCCAAACGCGTCTTTCATAATAATGAACTGGTTCGGATAAAACGGGTGGTCGGCGATATCGGCGAGCACGAGCTCCCCTTTGTCGTAAAACCGCTGCAGGTGGTCCTTTCCTATGTACAGCTCCAAAAATCCGCTGTAAATATGGTCGACATCAACGACACGGTCGCTTAAAAAGTCTTCTGCCTGCAGCCCGATGGCATCCGCTTTGACGCGCACGAGCGCATCTTTGCTCACCAAAATGACGGAGCGTCCATCTTCCTTCGCCTGCTCTTCAAGCGATAAATTTTTCGCCACCGCCAGAATGCGGTTGTCATTTGTTTTTTCGACAAAAATTTCTTGCAGTTGATGAAACGAACGATGGTTCAACTCAATGCGCAGCGCCCCTCCGTTTTCAAGCGGAATTTTTTCATGCAGCTTGCCGTTTTCGCGCAGACGATCGATGAGCTTTGACACTTGGCGGGCATTTCTACCAATTTCATCCATATACCGCTTTTTCGAATCCACTTCCTCAAGCACGACCGCTGGAATGACGACCTCATTATCCTCAAACGCGAAAATCGAATACGGATCTTGCAACAGCACGTTCGTATCGAGCACGTAAATTTTTTTCCCAAATTCCGCTTCCCCCCATGTGAGTTTTTCACGTTTTTCCGTTGGATGGGAATGGCTGTAATACAACATATGAAAACATGTATAAAGATAGAAGGACATTTGCAAACTAAAGAAAAAAAGTCGAGGTGGCCCATTATGAAGAGAAACTGCTGGCTCGCCGTTTTCTTCCTTCCCCTTTTGATTTTCAGCGGCTGCACGTTTGGAAACGATCATGAAGCGAACGAGCCCAATCGTTCACTCGTGCGCGTCAAAAATACGGTCGATGAACGCGTCGAGAACAAATCCGGGCAAGAGATCGCCCGCCGGCTTGCAGAAATCGCCGACCGTGTTCCAAACGTTCACAATGCCGCCGCGATCGTCGTCGGCAAATATGCCATCGTCGGCATTGACGTCGGCGCCAATATGGATGCCTCTCGCGTCGGCACCATCAAATATTCCGTCGCCGAAGCATTGCAAAAAGATCCGTACGGTGCGAACGCTATTATTGTCGCTGACCCAGATCTTTACACCCGCGTGCGCAACATCGGCCGGCAAATCGATGAGGGGAGGCCGGTGCAAGCGTTCATGAACGAAATCGCCGACATCGTCGGACGAGTGATGCCGGAAGTGCCAAGCGACCTATTTGAAACGACGCCGAAGCCGACCGAAGAAAATGACGGACAGCTGAACGAACGGGAGGAGCGGCAACTGAACGAACAGCAAAACAAGCAATCGAATGAACATTTAAATCGATAAACGGTTTCTGTGTGGGTTATAATGGAACAGAAAGCGCGGCTCATTTCCGAGGAAAGCGGGAGTGAAATGCATTTGAATCAACAAACAATGGCGGGAAATGTGGTATAATGGGAACGAAAGAACACTCTACCATTTCTCGTTTGGATGTATTGAGGTGAACAATGAGAGTCAAATGCGTGCTTTGCGACCAAATCGATACGATCGACGATGAATCGCCGCTCGCCAAGCGGCTGCGCAACCGTCCGATCCACACGTACATGTGCCGCGAATGCCACGACCGCATCACAGAAAAAACGAAACAGCGGCTGGCAACAGGAAAGTTCCGCTTCTATCGCGGCCGCCGCGCAGACGATGATTGGTGATCCCGCAAAAAAAAAAAAAACGGTGCGGAAGAGCGATCGCTTTTCCGCGCCTTTTTGGTTGTCATCATCCATACTTTTCCGGTTCGGCTTCGATCTGCCGCCACATCGCCTCAGCCAGCTCAAGCGGGAAACACGCCGCCCTTGTTTCCCCGCCGCGCACATATTCGACGATGTATTGCCCATTCGTTTCATCTTTGACGGCGTCTACGGCCGTCACACCAAAGTCGTTTTCCAAGATGGCGCGGAAAAACGAGGCCGTATCGCGCGCCGCCGCATCGTGCGGACGGGCTTTGGCGACGATGTGGATCGTCAGCCAGTTATAAAGGGCATCCTGCACGGATTTCATGACTTTTCTCCCTCTTTCGCCTGCTTCAGGCGCACTTTATAAACGATTAATACGAGGGCGGCGACGGCCAATCCTTCTGCCACCGGCAAAAAGACAGCAAAAAAGGTCAAAACCGTGCAGCCAAGCGCCAGCAAAACGTAAATGATGACGTTTTTCAACAGCGGCAGGCGGCGGGCAAAACCGAGTCGATACACAAGTGCGGCAAGCAACAACACTGTCACATACAATAGCCACATACCGCGCTCGGGATGATCGTGCACCTTATAAAGCGAGGCGAAAAACGTGAGCCGTTCGAGCACATTCACACCATTCCCCTCCCGTTCATCCTAATAGCGCCCTTCTCCAAGGCGTTTTCGATTGTTCGCAAACCAAAGACGCGCGCATGGCGCTTCCGGCTATTTCGCCTGCTCAACCGCTTTCTTTTTCTTCTCCGCCTTTTCACGCTCGCTTTTATTCAAGATTTTTTTGCGCAACCGGATCGAGGCTGGCGTCACTTCACAATATTCATCATCATTCAAATACTCGAGCGCTTCTTCAAGCGTCAACAGACGCGGCTTTTTCATCGTCACCGTCTGTTCTTTCGTCGATGAACGCATGTTGGTGACATGTTTTTCGCGGCAAATGTTGACGACCAGGTCGTTTTCGCGGTTATGCTCGCCGACGATCATCCCTTCGTACACCTCAGTGCCCGGCTCAACAAAAATGGTGCCGCGATCCTCAAGTTGCATAATGCTGTAAGCCGTCGCCTTTCCGGTTTCCATCGAGACGAGCACCCCTTGGCGGCGGCCGCCGATTGCGCCAGGCTGCACGGGGGCATAATGGTCAAACGAATGGTTTAAAATTCCATATCCGCGCGTCAACGACATAAATTCACTCCGATAGCCGATCAAGCCACGCGACGGCACAAGGAAGACGAGACGCACTTGCCCGTTGTCGCCGTGCACCATATCGACGAGCTCGCCCTTGCGGCTGCCGAGCGACTCCATGATCGCTCCCGTATATTCCTCCGGGATGTCCATGACGACCCGCTCGATCGGCTCGCACGTGACACCGTCAATCTCTTTTAGAATGACTTCCGGCTTCGATACTTGCAGTTCGTATCCTTCGCGGCGCATGCTTTCAATCAAAATCGCCAAATGAAGCTCCCCGCGGCCGGAGACAATCCACGCATCCGGCGACTCGGTCGGCTCAACGCGCAGACTGACATCCGTCTCCAGCTGGGTGCGAAGCCGCTCCTCCAGCTTTCTCGCCGTCACGTATTTGCCTTCGCGCCCCGCAAACGGGCTGTTGTTGACGAGAAACGTCATTTTGAGCGTCGGCTCATCGATGCGAAGCGGCGGCAGCGGCTCTTGATGATCGGGCGGGCAAACCGTTTCACCGACATTGATGTCCTCCATCCCGGCGACCGCGACGATGTCGCCAGCGTGCGCTTCTTCAATCTCAATCCGCTTCAACCCAATAAAACCAAACAGCTTCGTGACACGAAACATCTTGACGGCACCGTCGCGCTTTAAAAGAGCGACTTGCTGGCCTGTTTTCATCGTGCCGCGGAAAATGCGGCCGATGCCGATGCGTCCGACATATTCATTATAGTCGAGCAACGCCACTTGAAACTGCAACGGTTCGTTGCGGTTGTCCGCCGGCGCCGGAATATGCTCGATGATCGTCTCAAACAAGGCGGTCATGTCACCGTCCTGGCGATCCGGATCGAGGCTTGCCGTCCCGCGCAGCGCCGATGTGTACACGACTGGAAACTCGAGCTGCTCCTCAGAAGCACCAAGTTCGATAAACAGGTCGAGCACCTCATCAACGACTTCCGCCGGCCGAGCAAATTCGCGGTCGATTTTGTTGACGACGACGATCGGCACAAGCTGCTGCTCAAGCGCCTTTTTCAGCACAAACCGCGTCTGCGGCATGCAGCCTTCATACGCATCGACGACAAGCAAGACGCCGTCGACAAGGCGCATGATCCGCTCCACTTCCCCCCCGAAATCAGCGTGTCCCGGCGTATCCAAAATGTTGATGCGCGTTCCTTTATACAAGACAGCCGTGTTTTTGGCCAAAATCGTAATGCCGCGCTCCCGCTCCAGATCGTTGCGGTCAAGCGCCCGCTCCGCGACTTGTTCGTTTTCGCGGAACGTCCCTGACTGCCGAAGCAGCTGATCAACGAGCGTCGTTTTCCCATGGTCGACGTGAGCGATGATCGCGATATTGCGGAGATCGATTCGTTTGTTCGTCAATGTCGGTCACTCCTGTTCGGCAAACTGCTTGTCTATTATATCACAACCGATAGAAAATCGGCATGTTTTCCTGTACACTAGAAAAAGACGCCCACTTTGCCAGAAAGGAGTCAACCCAGTCAACTACCCCCACTTAGCTAACGCTTGAAGTGGGGGCTTGCCACTCCCCAGAAGTGCAAACGGACTTCGTCCTCCTTCCTTGACTTGGGGTTGCATCAGGGGGCAGGTTGACGACTACCCAACGACGCAGGTCATGCCTGCATCGTTACCGATTCTCTCGGTGTGTCTGTTGGCAGTACTTGGCTTCCACACACAACAGACGGACCTACGCTCGATGTTTTACGTTGCAACGTTTCCTGCAACCAACTCCATACATCGAGTAGCAGCTATTGGAGTGCCTTTATTGAACGGTTTTCTCCACGCCTTTATTCTATCATATACAAAAGAAAGGGGGAACGCGCATTCCTCTCCCACTTACTCCCTTTGGTCGTTGAAGTGGGAGTCTCCTGCGCGAAATAGGATGAAACGGATCGAGCCTGTACCGCTGTTGCTCGCCATTCTTGCCGTCGCCGCCATCATGGCGATCGGCGTCTTCATCGCCGAGCAAAGTTTGATCGGCATCGCCGCTTCCACGCTCATCTTTATCGCCGCCATGGGCGCCGGGTTCGCCCATAAAAAACGGACGCGTTGAAAAACGGGACAAGCTGGATGCTTGTCCCGTTTTCGCGATTTCGCGCCTCATCAATCGTGAAGATAGCGCCGCAAAATTTCTTCGTGCACCCCAGGTTTCGCAGCAAGCACCGAATTGCGGCCAAGCAGATCCAGCGGCTTCCCGTCAAGGGTCGTCACCATTCCGCCCGCTTCTTCAATCAAAATCATCCCGCCGGCGAAATCCCACGGCGACAGGCGCGGCGAAATGTAGGCGTCCAAACGGCCGGCGGCAACATACGCGAGCTCAAGCGCCGCTGAACCATACGAGCGCGTGCCGCGCGCCTCTTTCGCCAGCCTCATGAGCGGGCGATGGTCGAGGCGCTTGTTTTCCATGAGCCATGTCCCGTTGATGGCGATGATCGACTCCGCCACTGGCGCGGGCTGCAGGAGGCCGAGCGGCTCCCCGTTCAAAAACACCCCCCGCCCTTTTTGCGCCGCATACAGTTCGTCAAACACGACGTCATACACGTAGCCGAGCTGCCCGATGCCATCTTCAAAAATGCCGATCGATACAGCAAAATGGCGCCGCTGATGAACGAAATTCATCGTGCCGTCGATCGGGTCAATCACCCAAACAACGCCGTCCAAGGCAGCGATCCGGTCGCCAAATCCTTCTTCCCCCAACAGGCGGTGGCTAGGGAACTGGCGGCGGATGTGCTCGGCGAAAAACTGCTCAATGGCGCGGTCAACGTTCGTCACTAAGTCGTTCGGGTTCTCTTTCGCTTCCACCGTCAGCTGTTTGGCAAACGAGGCGCGGATGCGCTTTCCTGCTTCGTCGATCCATTGCCGGGCGTATCGGTCGATTTCTTCCCATTTTTCTGCCATATTGATTCCTCCTGCCTTCGGTTATGTATAGATCGCAACCGGAACGGGGGCGGACACCGCTCAAGAAAAAAACGAACCGGAAAGATGGTTCGCCTTGAATCAGAATCATACTTGAAGGCGCATCAGTTCTTGGCGCAGCTTTTCAAGCCGCCGTTTGCACTCTTTTTTCTTTTCTTCATCGTTTTCCATCATGGCCTCGTACAGCGTCGCTAATTCGTAATCGAGTTCGAGCCGCAACACCGCCATGCGTTTATCTCCATCTGGCCGCTTCAGCGAATTGGCGGTTTTTTTCATATTCGTCCGCACCCCTTTCTCGATCATCCGCTAAACTTCCGGCGCCCGTCACGAATGTGCTGCTTCATTTTGTTTTATATTATATTATGTGGAAAAAGGGGTGTATGCAACTAATTTGTGCGTTTACCCACCGCGCTTCCGTTGTGGCTCGAATTATACCACAGCGATAATCCCAGAGGAACTATGACCATCAATGATTTCTTGTGTTGACCAGTCGTAGGAAAATGGATAGGAATAACCCATTGTTCCACCTCCACCGTTAGTTTGCCCAACGGCGCCGAATTTGTTCCGCCTCTTCCATCATGCGGGCAAACAACTCAGCGACGGACGGAACGTCGTGAATGAGCCCGATCGCCTGCCCGGCCCAAGCGAATCCTTCGTCCACCTTTCCTTCGTAAATGAAGCGCCGGTTCGCTTCTCCGCTAATATATTCTTTTAAATCATCATACGTACCGCCTTGGCGCTCGATTTCCAATATTTTTTCCGCCCAGGCGTTGGCCAGCACCCGCCCTGGCGCCCCGAGCGACCGTTTAATGATGACCGTATCGTTTTCGGTGGCGTTGAGAATCATTTCTTTATATGCGGGATGAGCATGAACGCATTCTTTCGTGGCGATAAACCGCGTTCCCATCTCAATCCCTTCCGCTCCAAGCGCCAATGCCGCCATCAACCCGCGTCCATCGGCGATGCCGCCCGAGGCGATGACCGGAATCGATACGGAGTCAACGACTTTCGGAATGAGGACGAACGTGCCAGTATCGTATTTGCCGAGATGCCCGCCCCCTTCCTGACCGACGACCATCACCGCATCAGCACCGAGCTCCTCTGCTTTCACTGCCTGGCGGACGGCGGCAACGAGCACGAGCTTTTTCACGTTCGTTCCTTTCAATTGTTCAAAAAACGGCGCCGGATTGCCGCCGGTGACCGAAACGACCGGCACCCCCTCATCAAGCGCTGCTTCAAGCATATGAGCAAACGGACGGCCGTGCTGGCCAATGGCGAAATTGACGCCGAACGGCCGATCGGTTTTTTCCTTCACCTTGCGGATTTCCTCGCGCAGTTGCTCCGGTCCATTGAGCGACATCGCCGTAATTTGTCCGAGCCCACCGGCGTTCGAGACCGCTGCGGCCAAATCAGCGTACGCCAAGTAAGCGAGTCCCCCTTGAATGATCGGATATGTAATGCCGAGCAGCTCTGTCACCCTCGTTCTCCATTTCATTTCGATAACGCCCCCTTTTTGTTTTGTCTTTCTTTTATTTCTCTCTTGAACCGCTGTTTTCCTTTTTCAGCGTCCATTCATTTCTTCTTTGCAAACGGAAAAATCCATGCTATAATGCACTTGTTTTATCCTCGAGATAAAGAGGTGTGAAAAACCATTGTCGCAACTCGAGACACCATTGTTTACCGGTTTGTTGGAGCATATGAAAAAAAATCCGGTTCAATTTCACATTCCCGGCCATAAAAAAGGGGCCGGCATGGATCCGGAGTTTCGCGCTTTCATCGGAGACAACGCCTTGGCGATTGATTTAATCAACATCAGCCCGCTCGATGACTTGCACCATCCAAAAGGGATGATCAAACGGGCGCAGGAGCTCGCTGCCGAAGCGTTCGGCGCCGATTATACGTTTTTTTCCGTGCAAGGAACGAGCGGCGCCATCATGACGATGGTCATGTCGGTCGCCGGGCCGGGCGATAAAATCATCGTGCCGCGCAACGTCCATAAATCGGTCATGTCGGCCATTGTCTTTTCTGGAGCGACGCCGATTTTCATTCATCCCGAAATCGACAAGGAGCTTGGCATTTCCCATGGCATTACGCCGCAAGCAGTGGAAAAAGCGCTCCGCCAGCACCCGGACGCCAAAGGGGTGCTCGTCATCAACCCGACGTACTTTGGCATTGCCGGCGATTTGAAAAAAATCGTCGATATCGCCCACTCGTACAACGTTCCGGTGCTTGTCGACGAAGCGCACGGCGTGCACATTCATTTTCATGAGGACTTGCCGCTCTCAGCGATGCAAGCGGGCGCCGATATGGCGGCGACAAGCGTCCATAAGCTCGGCGGATCGCTGACGCAAAGCTCGATTTTGAATGTGCGCGAAGGACTCGTCTCCGCGAAACACGTGCAGGCGATTTTAAGCATGCTGACGACGACTTCAACGTCGTACTTGTTGCTCGCTTCGCTTGATGTCGCCCGCAAACAGTTGGCGACGAAAGGGCGTGAACTCATCGACAAAGCCATTCGACTCGCCGACTGGACGCGCCGGCAAATCAACGAGATTCCATATTTGTACTGCGTCGGCGAAGAGATTTTAGGCACGGAAGCAACGTACGACTACGATCCGACAAAGCTCATCATTTCGGTTAAAGAGCTCGGGCTGACCGGCCATGACGTCGAACGGTGGCTGCGCGAAACGTACAACATTGAAGTCGAGCTTTCCGATTTATACAACATTTTGTGCATCATCACCCCGGGCGATACCGAACGGGAGGCGAGCCTGCTCGTTGAAGCGCTCCGCCGCTTGTCGAAGCAGTTCAGCCATCAGGCAGAGAAAGGGATCAAGCCGAAAGTGCTCCTTCCGGACATCCCTGCCTTGGCCTTGACGCCGCGCGATGCGTTTTACGCCGAAACGGAAGTCGTGCCGTTTCACGAATCGGCCGGCCGAATCATCGCCGAATTTGTGATGGTGTATCCGCCTGGCATTCCAATTTTTATTCCAGGCGAAATCATCACGGAAGAAAACTTGAAGTATATTGAGACGAACTTGGCTGCCGGCCTCCCTGTCCAAGGGCCGGAAGACGACACGCTGCAGACGTTGCGTGTCATTAAGGAATATAAACCGATCCGCTGACCGCACAAGCCGGTTTGCCTGGCTTGTGCTTGTTTGCCAAAAATAAACGGCGCGCATGTGACTTGTCGACATGCGCGCCTCTATCCGTTCCTTTCCCCCATCGGTTTGACCGTTTTATTCTTTTTCTCCGCCCTCATTGTCATGCTCGCAGCAATCACATTTCCCATAAAGCGTTGTCACTTTTTCATCTTCGAAATACGCAATCGTCGCATCACACGTTTGACATACGATCGTGCCCATCCCCAAAACCCCTTTGTGATGATAAATTCGCTTGTTGATTTCATAATAATATATCACATTTCAATTGTCAATCCTAATTTGTATATCACATTTAATAAAAAAGAACTTTTTTGAAACCGTTCTTTTTCCATTTATTGTCCGCCAACATATGGTACAATAAGGATAAAGACGCAATGGAAATGGTGGGAGGGGAAGGAATGATGAACACCGATCTAAAGCTGCCTGCGGGGAAAACGATGACCATCGAGGACGTCAAACAGCTGCTCGAGCGCTACCAGATGGCGCTCAAAAAGACAGGGGAACAGCTTGGTTGGGCGTACGAACAGGCCGCTTTCCCGTATACGGTCCGCATACACGAATCCGTTCTCTACTTGCAAGGCGACGGCCGTTTGTACAAAGGGATGGCGATTTCCGTGCGAACAGCTGGAGAAGAGACATTCATTGACATCGCACTGCCGCCGGGGGCGACGCATGGGGATAAAGGGAAGGCCAATGAATTCAGCAAATGGCTGGCGAAAACGCTCGGCGGTGAACTGCACTTGTTCAGCGGCCGGACGATGGTGTTTGGCAGCGCGTAAACAGCGGGCATTCGACCGCTGTTTTTTATTGAACGGCCTGCCAAATGACATGCTGACCGGCAAAGTACACCGCCGCCGTCCCAATCGTCGTCAGCGCCGCCTTGCGCGTCGCCAAGCCGAGCTGGCGGGCCAGCAAAAACGCGATGTACATAAAGATGCACAGCATCAGCCCGCGGAAAAACAGGCGGTCTCTTCCTGACAGCCACTCGATCAATGAGAAACTGCTCCAAATCATCATCTGCATCAAAAATGCAACGTAAGCTTTCATTTCAACTCCATCTCCCGCTTGTTCTTTACCATAACGATATGAAGCGAGAGCGGAAAATAGTATGGGAAATTGGACAAGAAATGGACCAGGCCGCTTCTTTGGACAAAAGACTGTCGACCGAGCGCAGCAACAGGCGAACATACAGCTGCCGCCGCAGATTCATTTCTTTTCTGCCAATCATCTTGCTTCTGGATGATGTTCCCTGCTTATTGCACCGCAGGAAAAAGGTGCCCCGCTGTGTTTGGGGCACCTTCGTTTTCCGTTACTTCGCAATGATATGAATCGGCGTGCCAAGCGCCACTTCCGCCGCTTCCATGGCGATTTCGCCAAGCGTCGGATGGGCGTGAATCGTCAAGGCGATATCTTCCGCCGTCATGCCGGCTTCAATGGCCAGCCCAAGCTCGGCGATCATATCCGAGGCGTTCGGGCCGATGATTTGCGCTCCAATCACAACGCCGTCTTCTTTGCGGACGACAAGCTTCAGGAAACCGTCCGTATCGTTGAGCGACAGAGCGCGGCCGTTGGCGGCAAACGGGAATTTCGCCGTAATGACGTCGATGCCTTCCTCTTTCGCCTGTTGTTCAAAGTAGCCGACCGAGGCGCATTCCGGATCGGAGAAGACCACAGCCGGAATGGCGATGTAATCCACTACCGACGGATGGCCGGCGATGGCTTCCGCCGCCACTTTCCCTTCATACGACGCTTTATGAGCAAGCGCCGGGCCTGGAACGATGTCGCCGATGGCGAAAATGTTCGGCACGCTTGTCCGGCATTGTTGGTCCACTTCAATCAAGCCGCGGTTCGTCATTTTGATGCCGATTTGTTCAAGACCAAGTTCATCTGTATTCGGTCGGCGGCCGACCGTCACCAACACATAGTCGGCGTCGATCGTTTTCGTTTCGCCGTTCGCCTCATACGTGACCGTCACGCCGTCTGCACGCTCTTCGGCTCCTTTTGCGAGCGCATTCGTCACAACTTCGACCCCTTTGTTCTTCAGACGGCGCTTAATGATGGACACCATTTGCTTTTCAAAGCCGGATAAAATCTCACCGGCCCCTTCAAGAATCGTCACTTTCGCACCAAAATTGGCGTAAGCCGTACCGAGTTCGATGCCGATGTAGCCGCCGCCGATGACAACGAGCGATTTCGGGATTTCCCCGAGGTTGAGCGCACCGGTCGAGTCGAGAATGCGGCCGGAAAACTTGAAGTTCGGCAGCTCGATCGGACGCGAACCGGTGGCCAGAATCGCGTTTTTAAACGTATACGTCTGCGCGCTGTCGCCGTTGACCACGCGCACCGTATTGGCGTCGACGAAGTACGCTTCCCCTTTGACAATGTCAACTTTGTTGCCTTTGAGAAGTCCTTCGACGCCGCCCGTCAATTTTTTGACGATGCTGGCTTTCCATTCTTGCACTTTCGAGAAATCAACCGTGACGTTTTCCGCCTTGATGCCCATCTCGTCGGAATGTTTCGCCTGCTCGTAGCGATGGCTTGCCGAGATGAGCGCCTTGGACGGGATGCAGCCGACGTTTAAGCAGACGCCGCCCAAATTTCCTTTTTCCACAATCGTCACTTTTTGGCCGAGCTGTGCGGCGCGGATGGCGGCGACATAGCCGCCAGGGCCGGCGCCAACGACGAGCGTTTCTGTTTCAATTGCAAAATCGCCAACTACCATCGTTTTACGCCTCCATTAATAATAATTCTGGATCGCTTAACAGCTGCTTGATATGGTTGAGCGCTTTTTGCGCTGTCGCTCCGTCGATCATCCGATGGTCAAAGCTGAGCGAGAGCGCCAAGACCGGAGCAGCGACAATTTCACCGTCGCGGACGATCGGTTTTTCGGCAATGCGGCCGATGCCAAGAATCGCCACTTCTGGATGGTTGATGACCGGCGTAAACCATTGCCCGCCGGCTGAGCCGATGTTCGTGATCGTGCACGATGCGCCTTTCATTTCGTTTGGCATCAGTTTGCCTTCGCGCGCTTTTTCAGCGAGTTCGTTGATTTCCTTCGCCAGCGCGAAAATCGGCTTCCGGTCGGCATGTTTAATGACCGGCACGAGCAACCCTCGATCCGTATCAGCGGCGATGCCGATGTTGTAGTAATGCTTATGAATAATTTCCTCCGTCGCATCGTCGATCGACGTATTCAGCACCGGATATTCACGCAGCGCGGAAACAAGCGCTTTGACGACATACGGCAAGAACGTCAGCTTGATGCCTTTTTCCGCCGCAATGGCCTTGAATTTTTTTCGGTGAGCAACAAGCTTCGTCACATCGGCTTCGTCCATCAGCGTCACGTGCGGGGCCGTATGTTTCGAATGCACCATGGCCTTGGCGATCGCCCGACGGATGCCGCTCATTTTCTCGCGCGTTTCCGGGAATTCGCCTTCCGGCACAACCGGTTTCGCCGCTGGCGCTTGCGGCGCTGCCTTCTCTTCCGCCGCTTGCGGCGTCGGCTCAGCCGCGGCTTTCGCGCCGCCGGCGAGGAAGGCATCAATATCTTCTTTCAAAATGCGGCCGTTTTTCCCCGTGCCTTGGACGAGGCGGATATCGACGCCTTTTTCACGCGCATATTTGCGCACAGACGGCATCGCGATGACGCGGCGGTTCGGGTCGGCTTCCGCTTCGGCCGCCGGTGCGCTCGGAGCAGCGGTCTCAACCATTTCCTTTTTCGACACCGTTTCCGCTTTTTCCTCTTTTTTCACTTCTTCGTGTTCTTGTCCTTTAAACGTCATGTTTTCATAGCCCGGCGCATCGAGCGTAATGAGCGTTTGCCCAACCGTCGCCACCGTTCCTTCCGGGACGAGAATCTCAAGCACTTTCCCCTTGACAGGAGATGGGATCTCGACGACCGCTTTGTCGTTTTGCACTTCGCACAACACGTCGTCTTCGTTCACTTCATCGCCCGGCTTGACGAACCATTTGACGATCTCGCCTTCGTGAATGCCTTCGCCAATGTCCGGCAGCTTAAATTCAAATGCCACTGTAGGTCGACCTCCTATCGTTTGCCGAAAATGAGCGGGGGAAGGCGCTTCGCTCCCCCGGACTTGTCCACATTAGAAGTTGATCACTTTTTTCGCCGTCTCGATCACGTCTTTAAAGTTCGGCAGCCACACCGATTCTGCTTGAGCGAACGGATAGACTGTATCCGGCGCGGCGACGCGCAATACAGGCGCCTCAAGGCTTAAAATCGCGCGCTCGTTAATTTCAGCAACGACGTTGGCGGCGATGCCGGCTTGCCGTTGCGCTTCTTGAACGACGATGGCGCGGCCCGTTTTTTCGACCGAACCAATGATCGTCTCAATATCGAGCGGCTGCACGGTGCGCAAGTCGACGACTTCGGCAGAAATGCCTTCTTTCTCTAATTCTGCCGCCGCCTTTAACGATTCATGCACCATGGCCCCGTACGCGATAATCGTAATGTCTTTTCCTTCACGCTTAATGTCTGCTTTGCCGATCGGAATTGTGTACTCTCCTTCCGGCACCTCTTGTCGGAACGAACGGTACAGTTTCAAATGCTCAAGGAAAATAACCGGGTCGTTGTCGCGGATCGCCGAGATGAGCAATCCTTTCGCATCATACGGCGTCGACGGGATGACGACTTTCAAGCCCGGCTGTTGGGCGACGAGTCCTTCTAAGCTGTCTGAGTGCAATTCTGGCGTATGGACGCCGCCGCCAAACGGCGAACGAATCGTAATCGGAACATGGTAGCGGCCGCCAGTGCGGTAGCGGATGCGCGCCATTTGTCCGCAAATCGCATCCATCGCCTCATAGACGAACCCGAAAAACTGAATTTCCGGCACCGGGCGAAACCCTTGCAAAGCCAAGCCGATCGCCAAACCGCCGATCCCCGATTCGGCCAGCGGCGTATCAAACACGCGTTCTTCGCCAAACTCAGCTTGCAGCCCTTCGGTCACCCGGAATACGCCGCCGTTGACCCCAACGTCTTCGCCAAACACCAGCACGTTCGGATCGTTTCTCATCTCGATGCGCAGCGCATCGGTGATCGCTTGAACCATTGTCATTTGCGCCATGGCTTACTTCGACTCCTTCTCTTTATAAATTTCATACTGCTCTTTTAAGTTCGCCGGCAGCTCTTCGAACATGATGCTGATTAAGTCGGTCACTTTTTGTTTCGGCGTTTCGTCCGCTTTTTTGATCGCTTCCTTGATGTCCTCTTTCGCCTGCTCGATGACGCGGTTTTCTTCCTCTTCGCTCCATAAACCTTTCGCTTCTAAAAACTTGCGGAAGCGGACAAGCGGGTCTTTTTTCGCCCATTCGTTTTCGAGTTCTTTCGAACGATAGCGCGTCGGATCGTCGCCGGACATCGTGTGCGGACCGTAGCGGAAGCAAAGCGTTTCGATGAGCGTCGGCCCTTCGCCGTTAATGGCGCGTTCGCGGGCTGCTTTCACCGCGGCGTAGACCGCAAGCGGATCCATGCCGTCGACTTGAATGCCCGGAATGCCGGCAGCGACCGCTTTTTGCGCCAATGTTTTGGCGACCGTTTGCTTCTCCACTGGCGTCGAGATGGCAAAGCGGTTGTTTTGCACAACAAAGATGGCCGGTGCCTTAAACGCCCCCGCGAAGTTGATCCCTTCATAAAAGTCGCCTTGCGATGTGCCCCCATCGCCGGTATATGTAATGGCCACCGCCTTTTTGCCCCGCATTTTCAAACCGAGCGCCACGCCGGCCGCTTGAATGTATTGAGCCCCGATAATAATTTGCGGCGGCAAGACGTTGACGCCTTCAGGAATTTGATTGCCATGAAAGTGGCCGCGCGAGAACAAAAACGCTTGATAAAGCGGAAGCCCGTGCCAAATGATTTGCGGAACGTCGCGATATCCCGGCAAAATGAAATCTTCTTTCTCAAGCGCAAAATGGCTGGCGATTTGGCTCGCTTCTTGCCCGGCGGTCGGCGCGTAAAACCCGAGTCGGCCTTGGCGGTTCAACGAAATGGAGCGCTGGTCGAGGATGCGCGTATACACCATGCGGCGCATCAGCTCTTTCAGCTGCTCATTGCTTAACTGCGGCATCGCCTCTTCGTTGACGATTTCGCCTTCTTCATTCAAAATTTGAAACGTCGGGAACTGCTCGGCTACTTTCTCGAGCTGCTCCGCAAATCGAAACTGGGAGGTTTTCACACCCATGTTATTCACCTCTGCCTTTCATTAGAAATTTTAGAAATGAGAATACATTCGCCCATATACTATTAATGTACCCAAAATGAAAGAGAAATAAAAAACGGCCGCCATCCGGCGCCAACGCAAGCAACAAAGGCGCCGAAATCTGTTTCACTATTTTTCAAGATTGAATTAGTACAATACGCATTTGCAAGTTTTAGTTTACACGTTCTTGGATCAACCGTCAACGACTTTGATTTCTCATGTTTTTTCGCTTTATCTTTTGGGTGAAATTGGAATTTGTAATATTCCGCCCACAAACTGTTATATTACATTCCTCACCATCTGTACGAGTCCTGTATTATATTTTCACAAAATACAAAACACACAGTGGCTTGACAAGATAATGAAAACGTTTTCTCGAATTTGTCTTATTGTCTTCCTTATACTCGAATAATATATTCGTGCGGTTGCGTTTTTATTTACGATCGATGCTCATTTTGTTAGACTAAACGATAGACAGCGATGCCAAACGTAGGGAGTGAACGAAGCGAATGATCACGATGAAGGACATCATCAAAGAGGGGCATCCGACATTGCGGAAAATCGCCGAACCCGTTCCGTTGCCGCCTTCAGAGGAAGATAAGCGCATTTTGCAAAGCTTGCTTGACTACGTGAAAATGAGCCAAGACCCGGAGCTGGCAGCGAAATACGGCCTGCGGCCCGGCATTGGCCTTGCCGCCCCGCAAATCAACGTCTCAAAGCGGATGATCGCCGTCCATGTCACCGATGAAAACGGGACGCTGTACAGCTACGCCTTGTTCAATCCGAAAATCGTCAGCCATTCCGTCCAGCAATGTTACTTGACGACCGGGGAAGGCTGCCTGTCGGTCGACCGCGACGTGCCGGGGTATGTGCCGCGCTATGCCCGCATCACGGTCACCGGAACGACAATCGACGGCGAAGAAGTCACACTGCGCTTGAAAGGGTTGCCGGCCATCGTCTTCCAACATGAAATCGATCATTTAAACGGCATTATGTTCTATGACCGCATCAACCCCGATGACCCGTTTCAAGTGCCGGACGGAGCGATTCCAATCGGGCGCTAAAAAGCCCGCTGTCAATGGCGAGCGGCCTCGCCGAAAAGGCCAAGGCCGCTTTTTATCGGATGAGCTGCAGCTGTTTCAATCCGTACCAAATGCCTTCCTTATCGACCGGCTTCGTAACGAAGTCGGCGACCCTTTTCACTTCCTCATGGGCGTTGCCCATCGCCACCCCGGTTCCGACGAACGAGAGCATTTCAATATCATTCAATCCATCGCCGAACGCGTACACATCCTTCTTATCGATCCCGAGCTTTTCGATCATCATGCGGATGCCTTCCGCCTTCGAGCCCCCTGCCGGCAGCACATCCGTCGAGACGTCGTGCCAACGGACGAAGCGAAATTCGGGATAGTTGCGCACATACGGTTCTTCTTCCTCGGCGCGGCAAAACAGAAGCGCTTGGTAAATGTCTTTGTTCTCATAATAAAGAGGGTCGACAGGCGGGTGGGCGAATTTTAGGCTCGCCATGCTGACGTGGATGTGCGGATGGTCGCTGATGCTCGCTCTCATTTTCTCCGCATCCATAAAGACGAGCGGATGGCCGTTTTTGTGGGCTTCCTCCGTCAGCGCCCTGACTTTCTCGCGCCGGAGCGGCTGCTTGTATAGCACATTCCCTTCAAAAACGACGTATTGGCCGTTGAAACTGACGAACGAATCGATGCCAAGCTGTTTGCGCACATGCTCAAACATAAACGGAGCGCGTCCGGTGGCGATGGCGACATAAACGCCCGACTGCTTCAGGCGGCGAACCGCTTCGATCGTTGACAGCGGCAGCTGCTTTTGCTCATCAAGAAGCGTGCCGTCGATGTCGAAAAAGACGATTTTTCTGCCCACGTTCACTTCCCCTTGTAAAAAAATTGTTCATTGTTTACCGTACTGAAAAACGCCCGGAATGTCAACCAAGAGGCACGATCTGTTCCATTTTTACCCATGAAAAACAAACCTCCGCCTACATATCATATATAATAGAACATTTACTTTCGCCGCAAAATGAGTACAATAAAAGGTAAGGAGTGATGAAACATGTTGAAAAAGCTGAAAAAAAAGCTGCTTCAACAGTGGAAAGACCTGCTCCGGAAAAAATTGATCGCCTGACCGTTACAACAACAGCCCTTCCATTCGAAGGGCTTCTTTCCCACTTTGGCGAATAAAGCGGGCAACATTCGTCAAAGATGATGCATATCGTCGGCACATCTCACGCCTGTTTTTTGCTTTTGGCAACAAAATACATGAAAAGAACGTTACATTCTTATATAATAGATAGAGCAACCATTGTACGATAAGGAGAGATTTCACGATGATTTTCAAAGTGTTTTACCAAGAAAACGCAGACGAGGTGCCCGTGAGAGAAAAAACGAAAACACTCTACATCGAAGCAGAATCAGAGCGGGATGTACGCCGAAAACTCGAAGGCCGTCCGATCAATATTGAGTATATTCAGCCGTTAGAGGGAGCGCATCTAGAATACGAAAAGAAAAGCCCGAACTTTCAAGTATTGGAGATTTCATCATGAAGCTGTTGACAGACCAGCAAGTTGGCGTTTTTGCCCTCGGCGGACTGGGTGAAATCGGAAAAAATACATACGGCGTACAATTCCAAGACGAAATCATTGTCATTGACGCAGGCATTAAGTTTCCGGAAGATGAGCTGCTTGGGATCGACTATGTCATTCCAGACTACTCCTATTTAGTGAAGCACGCGGACAAAGTGAAAGGACTGTTCATCACCCACGGGCACGAAGACCATATCGGCGGCATTCCGTATTTGCTCCGGCAGGTGAACATCCCGATTTACGGCGGCAAATTAGCGCTTGGGCTGATTCGCAATAAGCTTGAGGAACATGGATTGTTGCGCCAAGCGAAACTCATTGAGATTCGCGAAGACGATGTCATCCGCTTCCAAAAAACGGCCGTCACCTTTTTCCGGACGACACACAGCATTCCGGACAGCTACGGTATTGTTGTGAAAACGCCAGTCGGGCAAATCGTTCACACTGGGGATTTTAAATTCGACTTTACGCCGGTCGGCGAGCCGGCCAATTTGACAAAAATGGCCGAAATTGGGAAAGAAGGAGTTCTTTGCCTGCTGTCGGACAGCACGAACAGCGAGATCCCGCATTTTACGATGTCGGAGCGGCGCGTCGGTGAAAGCATTCACGACATTTTCCGCAAGGTGGAAGGACGCATCATTTTCGCCACATTTGCATCAAACATCCACCGTCTCCAACAGGTGACGGAAGCAGCCGTCGCCAACAACCGAAAAATCGCTGTCTTCGGTCGAAGCATGGAAGCGGCGATTGAGATCGGACAAGACCTCGGCTATATCAAATGTCCGAAAGGCACGTTCGTCGACGCGAACGAAATCAACCGCCTGCCGGCCAACCGGGTGACGATTTTATGCACCGGCAGCCAAGGGGAGCCGATGGCCGCCTTGTCGCGCATCGCCAACGGCACGCACCGGCAAATTCAAATCATCCCAGGCGACACGGTCGTCTTTTCCTCATCGCCGATTCCGGGCAACACGGTGAGCGTCAACCGGACAATCAACATGCTGTACCGCGCCGGCGCAGAAGTCATCCATGGCCCGCTCAACGACATCCATACGTCCGGCCACGGTGGGCAGGAAGAACAAAAATTGATGATCCGGCTGATGAAGCCGAAATATTTCATGCCGATCCACGGCGAATACCGCATGCAAAAAATGCACGCCAAGCTCGCCATCGACTGCGGCGTGCCGGAGGAAAACTGCTTTATTATGGACAACGGCGAAGTGCTTGGCATCAGCGACAAAGAAGCGCGCATCGTCGGCAAGATCCCGTCCGGCTCCGTCTACATCGACGGCAGCGGTGTCGGCGACATCGGCAACATCGTCTTGCGCGACCGCCGCATTTTGTCTGAGGAAGGGCTCGTGATTGTCGTCGTCAGCATCAACATGAAAGAGTTCAAAATCGCCGCCGGCCCGGACATTATTTCTCGCGGCTTCGTCTATATGCGTGAGTCAGGTGACTTAATCAGCGAAGCGCAAGTGTTGATCTCCAAGCATCTCGAAAAAGTGCTGGAACGGAAAACGAACCAATGGTCGGAGATCAAAAACGAAATTACGGAAACGCTCGCTCCGTTCTTGTACGAGCGGACGAAACGGCGGCCAATGATTTTGCCGATCATCATGGAAATCTAAAGAAAAAAGGGCGTCCTTGCAAAAGGATGCCCTTTTTCCGTCATCATCATGCACAGGCCGCCTGCCAGCCGTCAACCGACCACTTTTTCCTCAAACCGGTCAATGTCGCTGTCAGCGCCGATGACGACCAACACGTCGCCTTTGCGGATGATTTCCGAAGCGAGCGGGGAGACGATGACGCTTGCTCCACGCTTGATGGCGACGATGTTGATGCCATAGCGGGCGCGGATGTCAAGCTCCAAAAGCGAATGGCCGTCAAGCCGCTCGCTTGCCACGATTTCGACAATGCTGTATTTGTCCGACAGCTCCAGATAATCTAGGACGTTGTTGGAAATCAAATTGTGAGCGATCCGCTCGCCCATGTCGCGCTCTGGATGCACGATTTGATCAGCGCCGATTTTTTTCAGCACTTTCTCATGGTAATCGTTCGTTGCCTTGACCGTAATATGGTTGACGCCGAGCTCTTTTAAAATCAGGGTCGTCAAAATGCTCGCCTGGATGTTGTCGCCGATCGCGACAATGACATGGTCGAAGTTGCGGATGCCTAAACTTTTCAGCACGTTTTCATCGGTCGTGTCGCCGACGACGGCGTGCGAAGCGATCGACGCAAATTCGTTTACCCGGTCTTCATCAATATCAATGGCCAATACTTCCATCCCTTGTTCGCTCAGCGTCCGGCAGATGCTGCCGCCAAAGCGCCCGAGGCCGATGACGGCGAACTGTTTCTTTTTCATTGACACTCCTCCATCGTTGATCAAGCATTGTTTCTTCCCCTTATTTTAGCAAAAAAGAAAAAGGAACGAAAACGTTCTTCGTTCCTTTTCCACCATTCCCTCACGCTATGCACTTTCGCCATTTCGCCAAAAACGGGCTGCCAGCGCACACAGCCCGAACGTTCGTCATCAGCGAAGTTTTTCTTCGACTTTTTGGCAAATCTCTTCTGCGGTGAGCCCGCTCGCTTCAATGACCGGACCGGACGTCACGATGTTGTGAATGCCGGCGATATTGGCGTCCAGGCCGGTAATGACGCAGCAGTCGCAGCCTCTTGCGTCTTGCTCCCCGCGGAGCGGCACAACGTCATATCCTCGCTCTTTCAACGCTTCCTGTACGTCCGTCAACGATGGCTCAACACCAATTTTCGCCATCACAATCCACCTCCTCACACTCATTAATGTGTGTTGCTAGAGGCGGAACTATACTTCATTCTGCGTTTCCTTTCCATGAAAAATAGTCGATTAAAAACGCGATGGCGCGGTCGATCGCTTCCTCGTTCGGAACCAGTTTTGCATGGTGCAGCCCATATGGCGAATCAACACCGAGCCAAAACATAAATCCAGGAATTTCCGCCAACATATAGCCGAAATCTTCGCCAGTCATCGCTTCTTTGCAACGGATCACATTCACGCCGCCGTGCGCCTTGGCAAACTTCATAAATTCCGCTGTCAGATCCGGATCATTGTACACTTCATGGTACATGGCACCGTAATCGATGGATGCTTCACATTCGTACGCGACTTCAATGCCATGCACGATCGCTTCAATCCGCCGCTTCACCTTCTGCATCGTTGCAGTCGACAGCGTTCGAATCGTTCCTTCGAGCCGGGCGTGCTCCGCAATGACGTTTTGCACCGTCCCGCCGGCAATTTTTCCGATCGTAATGACCGCGCTGTCAAGCGGATCGACGTTGCGGGCGACGATCGACTGCAGCTGCGTCACCAATGCGCAGGCGGCGACGACCATGTCATTCGCTAAATGCGGAAACGCCGCGTGGCCACCTCTTCCCTTCAAATCAATAAACAGCTCGGACGTATTGGCAAACAGCAACCCTTCTTTCGTTGCAATCGTACCGACTGGATATTCCGGCGCAATATGCAAGGCGACGATCATATCCGGCTTCCATTCCCGCATGATGTCGCTTTCTAACATTGGCTTTGCTCCGCCCGGTCCTTCCTCGGCCGGCTGGAACACAAACAGCAAATCATCTTCCAATGGATGATGAGCAAAATGGGTGAGCACGCCAAGAGCGATGCTCATATGCACATCGTGGCCGCACGCGTGCATGTGCCCTTCATGTTTCGACCGATACGGCAAGCCGGTCTCCTCACGAATCGGCAGCCCGTCCATATCGGCGCGGTAGCCGATCGTTTTGCGCGGCGATGTTCCGTTGACTTTGACGAAAATCCCGGTTTTCCACGTCCGGACGTCAAGCCGCTCTTGCGGCAGGGACTGGATATAGCGAAGCAAATATTGCTGCGTCTTAAACTCCTGAAACCCAAGCTCCGGAATTTGATGCAAGTCGCGGCGAATGGCGACAAATGGGCTGATCGCAGACATCGTCTCTCCTCCATGGGTAAAAAAGCTGTCCTCGTGTGAAGGGACAGCTTTTATGATGATTATAATTGGCGAAGCTCCTGCTTAATCTCCGTTTTCGCCCGCGTTTGCTCGTCGATCTGCTTAATGACGCGCGCCGGCACGCCGGCCACGACCGTATACGGCGGCACGTCTTCGACAACAACGGCGCCGGCAGCCACAACCGCTCCTTTGCCGACCGTGACGCCTTCCAAAATAACGGCATTCGCCCCGACGAGCACATCGTCTTCAATGACGACCGGCTTGGCTGATGGCGGCTCGATCACGCCTGCCAACACCGCGCCGGCGCCGATATGGCAGTTTTTCCCGACCGTCGCCCGGCCGCCGAGCACCGCGTTCATGTCGATCATCGTTCCTTCGCCGACGACGGCGCCGATATTGATGACCGCTCCCATCATAATGACGGCGTTGTCGCCGATTTCGACATGGTCGCGGATGATAGCGCCCGGCTCAATGCGCGCCTTGATGCCTTTCAAATCCAAAAGCGGAATGGCCGAGTTGCGGCGGTCGTTCTCGACGACATAGTCCTCGATTTTGTCTTGATTCGCTTCGATTGCCGCTTGAATGTCTTGCCATTCGCCAAACACGACGCCGACGTTGCCGGTAATAAACGTTTTCGCGCTTGAGCCGAAATCGATGCCTTCGAGATCCCCTTTTATGTATACTTTGACTGGTGTCGATTTTTTGCTGTTTTGAATAAACGAAATGATTTCATTGGCGTCCATCATCTTCATGGGCGATATCCTCCTTTACACCTGTATTCTTTTTTACTTTAGCAAAACAGAGATCATTGTGACAAGCACAAATTCATCGAGCAAAATGCTGTAAATATCTTCTCGAAGGCTTGTACTTGCGGAAGTTGCCACGCAGCTTCCGAACTGATCAGCCAAAGCCAGCTGCTCTTGTTATTGCACACGATTACCTTTCTGCTCATTGTTCAGCTTCTTTTCGGCCTAGCTTCCGGCCGCCATTAGGCCTGTGCAGCTGTTTATTCAGTTGCTTCAGTACTTCCCGTCGAGTGAAAATGCCTGCAAAATAGCCGTCGTCATTTTCCACACACACGAACGGATGGTTGACAATAAGCCCCACTGCCTTCATCAGGCTGTCGTCAAGCCGCAGGCGCGGAATGTTTCGGTTCATCACTTCTTCGACCTTCATCGTCTCGAGACGTTCAAATTCGATGCGCTCCAATCCTAAAATTGCATCCATCATCATCGTCATGCTGATGAGCCCGTGAAGCTTATAAGATGTGTCCAATACCGGAATCGCCGAATAGCCGGTTTTCGTCAGGACGAGCAGCGCATGATCCAAATAATTTCCCGGCTGCACATGCGCCACTTTATCCGCCGGAATCAGAAATGGCTTGACAGTCATTTGCATGAATTCATTGTGTTCCCATGTCATGCCGATGTTCCGCCTTTCTTCTGCATCTTCTCCTCTCCACACTGTTATCATACCATAAAAAAGACTATCGCTTCCTGCGATAGCGATAGTGCACAACAATTTTTATCCTTCCTCTTCCTCTGTCAACAGGCGGTCGTATAAACGCAACAGCTGCCGGTACCGGTGTTCATCGACCTCCTTGTCTCCGTTTTCGATATCCGCCAGCTCGGAGCGGATGAGCTCGAGTGCATATTGCTGGCTGAACAAAACGTCAAGCAATAACGCCGCTTCCTCGCCCGACAGCCTTGTCGGCAGCCGCTTCGTCATCTCCATTCCCCCTTTGCCTCTTCCGCTTCCATATATATTCGCCGGCAAAGGAAAAAAGTCATGGAAAAAAACGTCATTTCCAAGCGACCAAAAAACGGTTTTCTCTCCTTAAAGCAGACAGATGCGTGATATTTTGTGCATGGCGGCCATCAAAAAAGGTGTCCCGCCTTGTTGGGACACCTTCCGTTCAATAATATCGAAGCGCCAAATAACCGATGGCAAACACAGCAAGCAAGACGGCGAGCACATACGCAAGCAATATCGGGTTGCGCAAATAGGCATGCTCCTCGACCGTTTTCGGGATCGGCCCGTCAAGCTCTCCTTGCCAGCGCTGCTGGCGGCCGAGACGGACCGTATAGATAAATCCAATCACCGCAATCAATACAGAAAGGACAGATAATACGAAAGTCAGCTGTGCCATACGTTTCACCTCATGCTTACTTTGCCGCAATGAGGCGATTTTATGCAGTCAATAATGGGCGTCATGCTCAAACAAATAGCTGTACGACAAGTCAATAAACAAGTAATGGCGCTCATCGATCGGATACGAATACGTCCGGATCGTTTCCCCTGTTTCAATATCCGTGTATAAATCGGACAAAATCCCTCTTCGGCGCGAGCGCATGCGAATAATGTTTTCCAAAAAATATGGGCGCCAGCTCCAGTTTTTCATATAATATTGCGGCTGAAGCTCCCACCGGCCGCCGCGCTTGAACATATTGCCCGACTGCTGGAAGCCGTCCTCATCACAAACATAAATGCGGAAGCAAACATCGTCGAGCTCGCCGGCCAACAGGGAAATGAGCTCGTTAAAATCGGCGGCTTTTTTGTATTTGCCAAGCAGCGCGCTGATCCGCTGCTGAAACTGCTCAGCAATTTGATACAGCGTTTCAAGCTTTTTCTTTTCCTGCTGGATGAAGCGATGGCACTCTTGGCGGAGCAAGTCTTTCAACAAATCGCGCGGCACAACCTCAGGCGCCGGCTTGGCCAAATAATACCCTTGATAATAGCGGCCGCCATGCCGCCAAGCATACTGAAGCTGAAATGACGTTTCGATGTCCTCATACAGGAGCGTCGCTCCGATTTTGCGCGCCAACAGCGAAATCGAGTGAACGATTTCCTGGTATGCTTGATGAACGGACGTTTTCCGCAATTCACGCAAATCGATTTTTAAAATGTCAGGCGACAAGACGCCGATTCGCTCAAGATGAATGCTATGTTCGGCGATGTTGTCGACCGCCACTTTAACGCCGTATGTACGAAGATATGTCAATAAATGGCTGAGCTGATCGACGTCTCCCTTGAAATGCTGCTCGTTGATTTCCAAAACGATGCGGCTTAGCGCCAACCCTTTCGCTTCGTAGGTGAGAAGCAGCTGCAAAAACGACTCGCCGCGGTCAAGCATCAGCAAGTTGGCATCACGGTTTAAAAAAATGAGCAGCGTTTGATCATCAAGCGACAGAAAATAGTCGAGCGCTTTTTTCGTGATCACATCATCCACTTCGATGCGAAATTCTTCTGGAATGGTTTCATCGTGAAAAAACGGTCCAAGGCTGACCGGCCCTGTTTCCGTTTGAAACCGACCGAGCACTTCATAGCCGACGACCCCATGCTCATCGGCGCTGAAAATCGGTTGATAGTGCGGAATCACTTGCGGCAAGTTGGCCATAACGTCTAATGCATCCATCGTGCCCACCTCATTCCCATCGACCATCTTTGCCTTTATTATAGCATAATTGTCCAATCGTTCCTGACGTAAAAAAGCGGCTCCCCTGACAGCAGGGAATCCGCTTGTGAGAAAAGCCGTTACGTGCAATGAGCCGGTTGCCCGCGATAAATGAAGAAATACCGCCTGCAATCCCTTTTGGGTGAGGACCATCTTGCTTTACGGCAAATTTGATTAAAACGGCCGCCGGTTCAGCCATTGGCCGCCGTCGACTGTGATGCAAGCGCCGTTAATGTAAGCGGCTTCATCCGAAAGCAAAAACGAGGCGACCGCCGCGATTTCTTCCGGCGTCCCGAGCCGCCCGAGCGGCACGCTTTCCAACGTCATCCGCTCTGCTTCCTCTGATTCCCAAAGCCGCTCCGCCCCGCCGGTCCGTTCGATCGGTCCGGGAGCGATCGCATTGACGCGGAAGCCGTACTTTTTCCCCCATTCCACAGCAAGCGTGCGCGTCATTGCCAGCACTCCAGCCTTGGCGCTCGCTGAATGAATGACCCCGGCGCCGGCATGCCAGGCATATGTCGCAACGATGTTGATAATGTTCCCTTTCAAGCCGCGCTGAATCCAGTAGTTGCCGACTTCCCGGCTGCAGTAAAACGTGCCGTTTAACACAATGTTAATGACGCTGTTCCAGCCGTTGATCGACAACTTTTCCGCCGGGCAAATGAAATTGCCCGCCGCATTGTTGATGAGGGCATCGATGCGGCCGAATTCCGCATCAGTCCGCTCCACCATGTGCGCCACTTGTTCCGGGTTGCGCACATCCATCGGGATCGTAAGCACTTTCCCTCCATCCGGCGCGGCGATTTCCCGCTTGGCCTCTTCGAGCGCCTCGGCCCGCCTTCCCGTAATGACGACGTTGGCCCCCTCAGCGACAAACCGCTTCGCCATATATTTCCCCATTCCGCTCGACCCGCCGGTCACAATGATCACTTTTCCGTTCATCCATTTCTCCTCCTATGACTGATTACTCATTCATTTCTATCATATCATAAAATAATGGAATATTCGAACATCATTGTTCTCCTATTGTCCTTCTCCCTCTCTTTTCGTTATAATAAAGCTGCTTGTGAAAGGACGGCGAAACGATGCACCATATCGAAACAACCAAACTAAGCCGGCGCGCCTTTTTGAAAAAGCTGGCGCGCACAAGTTTCAGCGCAGCGCTGATGATGGCGGCCGCCTCTGGCTACGCCCGCTGGATTGAGCCAGCCGAGCTGACCGTGACGCACCATGCGCTGTCGCATCCGCTGATCCCAAAGTCGTTTGCCGGCGTCAAGCTGCTGCAGTTCAGTGATCTCCATCTCGGCCATTATTACGGCTTGGAACGCTTTTACCGCATCATGGGCCGCATCAACGAACTCGGGCCCGATCTCGTCGTATTCACAGGCGATCTGCTCCATGAGGCGAACCGGTATCCGCACGTCGACGCGGTCGCTGAGGCGTTGGCCGGCGTCCGCGCTCCTCTTGGGAAATTTTGCATTTACGGAAACCATGATCACGGCGGCTATGGAACAGATATTTACCGTCGATTGATGGAACGAGCCGGGTTCCGCGTTCTCGTCAATGAGCATGCACTCGTCCGGCGCGGCCACGGGGCGATCGCGATCGCCGGCAGCGACGATATGATGCTCGGACGCCCGGACTGGTCGAAAATGACGAACGGCATTCCGCGGGCGACATATACGATCGCCCTCGTTCATGAGCCGGACGGTGCCATTGAGGCTCGCCGCTTCCCTATTCACGTTCAACTGTCTGGCCATAGCCACGGCGGGCAAATTCAGTTGCCGTTTATCGGACCACTCATTACGCCGCCGTTGTCCGAGCGGTATTATGAAGGGTTTTACCACGTCGGCGGACTCTTGTTGTACGTCAACCGCGGCCTTGGCACGACGCGGGTGCCGCTTCGCTTCTTTGCTCCGCCGGAGTTGACCGTTTTTTCTCTTGCTCCCGGCTAGAAGTAGGACAAACCGGCCAACAACGCTGCTTCCTATGTTATAATAGAAAGAAAAAAGGAGACATGCCGATGAAACCGTTGCAATTGACGGTCGACAATATTGCCAAAGCGATTTTTACCGTCAACCGCCATGCCAAAACAGCATTGAACCCTTCGTTTCTTTATCTTCTGAAGAAAAAAGCGATCGAGAAGCTGCTTGAGGAGGGCAAGGCGAAAAAAGTGGGCCTCCATTTTTCCCGCAATCCGAGATACAGCCAACAACAATCCGACGTGCTTGTCGCCGTCGGCGACTACTACTTCCACATCCCACCGACAAAACAAGATTTCGCCGCCCTTCCACACCTTGGCTCTCTCAACGATTCATACCGCAACCCTCCAGCTCGGATGCCGCTGTCAGAGGCAAAAGCCATTCTCATCGCCTACACCGGACTGAGGGAAAAGCCGGAACAAAAGCCGAAACGGCTGACAAGACCCGTATTTAAACGGCTCGGCGACCGCTATTAAGCGGACGCCGAACCGTGTCCCGGCTTTTCGCTTTGAATTCATCATGTTTTCGTGAATATTCCTCATTTTGTTCGACCACGATCGCTTGGGGAGACATGCACTGATTCGTCAGGCCGAGGCGCAGCCTTTTCGCTCTATTCTCTACCTATGTTTACGCCGACACTCCTTTTCGCTTGATGCTCCCCCATTGCTTTTTCCGGCGAACGGCGTCGATCACCCCTTCACACCGCCACCAGGCTGTAAGCGGCCGGTACCAAAGCGTCTCCGTCAATGAGAAGAAGAAAAGCCGCACTAAATCAGAGACGTTGGGGAACTTCCGCTCCGTCCATTCTTCAAGCAAAACGGCTGCGGCTGACAACAGCGAACCGTACAAAACCGAAACCGTCAGCAAAAGAAGAGCGAATTCGACGTACAAATTTCCGAGGAACAAGGAGCAAACAACGACCATATAGCCGACCAGCTCCACGACCGGGCCAAGCAGTTCAATGAACCAAAAATACGGCAGCGAAAGAAGGCCGATAGAGCCGTACTTCGGATTGAACAGCAACGACCGATGGCGCCATAAACTCTCAAGCAGCCCGCGATGCCAGCGCCGCCGCTGCCTCCGCAAATCCCCATACGTTTCCGGCGCTTCCGTCCAGCAAACCGGGTCGGGGATGTAGATGATTTTTTTCGTCTCGTTTTTTTCCCGCGCCAGTCGATGCAGGCGCACAACGAGTTCCATATCCTCGCCAGCGGTATCGGCATATCCCCCGGCTTCCATCACCCACGGTTTAGAAAAGACGCCGAACGCCCCGGAGACAATCAGCAGCAAGTTGTGTCGGCTTAAGCCGAGACGGCCGAGCAAAAACGCGCGCAAATATTCAATCGTTTGCATAATAACGAGCGGCCGCCGCGACAAACCGACCTTGACGATTTCACCGCGTTCAATCCGACAGCCATTGGCGATGCGAACACTTCCTCCAGAAGCAATGACTTCTCCGTCGGATTCAAGCATCGGTTTCATCACCTTCAAAAACGCGCGCCGCTCCAAAACCGAATCGCCGTCAATCGAGCAAATGTACGGGTAACGGGCGGCGTTGATCCCCGCGTTCAACGCATCCGCTTTCCCGCCGTTTTCTTTATCCAGCACAAACAAATGCGGGTAATCGGGCGACTGGTAAACCGCCTTGATTTCCTTTGCCGCCAGCTGGCGGCGAATGACGCGATAGACCGGCTTCAGATGGAAATGATCGATCAACCGTTCAAGCGTCTTGTCAGTCGACCCATCATTAATGACAATGACTTCATACTGCGGGTATTCGATGGCTAGCAGTGAGCGAACCGAACCAACGATGCCCGCTTCCTCATTATAAGCTGGAACGAGGATCGATATCGGTTTTGCGTAGCTGGCATCGAGCAATTCTTCATACGGCTCCCAATCGTCAAGGCGACGAGTGCGGCGCAAGTGGATGAAGGCGACAACAAGCAAAAACGTATAAAAAATGAGAACAATCGTCATATAAACGAGCACAACATGCCCGACCGTCAAGAGGACCCCCCGCCATGCTTCCACTATCCTCCCTCCCCTTGAAGCCATTGCTTGGCCATGTCGCGAGCGTAACGGTCCGCTGCTGTGCGCGCCGCTGTGCGCAACACGGCCCGACCGCCTGGCAGACGGGCGATGGCCGCCGCTGCTTCAGAACGAACGACAAAGGAACGATCACCTAGCCGCTCATAGAGCAAGGGAAGGAGCCGCTCTTCACGGCATTTTCCCGCAAGACGGGCGGCCATCAGCCGCTCTTGCCAATGGGGCGAGCACAAGTGACGCTCGAGCCTCGCCGCCTCAAGCGGCATGCCGATTTCCGCCATCGCCTTAAGCGCGCGAACACGAAGCTCCAACTCATCTGATGTCAACAACTCCAGCAAAAACGATCGCTCCCTTCGTCGACGGATGCCGATCATATCGATGAACGCGCATTTCCCCGCCCGCGGCAGCTCATCAAATCGCTGTTCCACCTGTCGAAGCAGCCGCTCGCTCATATGGCCAAAAATGACCCGGTACGTAAATTCCGTCAATTCGTACTTCGGCTCGAGCACGTAGGCCACAACTGGGCTATGGTCAAATTGGGCGAAGATAGCCAACAGTTTTGCTTCTTCCCCTCTCGTCACCCGATCGGTGCGGTACAGCCGCTCCATCTCCGGCAGCATCGCCTTCACCTGCAAATCCTCGATCAAAAACAGCGCGTTCATCCGCTCGCTCCAATGACGGCTTGACAGCCTTCGACGCAGCCATCCTTGAAAATGCATCTCCGCCAATGTTCGAATTCGCTCCTGCACTTGCTCCCCTTTCAAGAGTAAAGCAAAATGGTCAAGGAGCTCCATCATCGCTTCACGCTCAAGCGGCGAAGACAGCAAAGGCAACTGCTCCTCTTCACCGAGCAAATAACGAAGCAACGGTAGATGATACCGTTCCTTCAGAGCGCACAGCTGAGCGTGGCGCCGGTTTTCCCGCCGCTTTTGCACAACCAAATAGAGAAACAAGCTTACCAACAGTGCAAGGAAAACGGCCGTTGCAGCCAAGGCGAAAAGCAGCGCCATCATGCATCCAGCTCCTTTAACAGCCGACGCAGCCTCGCTTCAAGTTCAAGCCATTTAAACGGCTTCGTCACATATTCATCCGCTCCTTGTTCAAGCGCATGCACGATATCTCGCTCATCTTGGCGCGACGTCAGCATCATCACCTTGTATGGCTTTCGCTCTTGACGGAGGCGGTTCAACACCTCAAGGCCGTCCATTTTTGGCATCACCCGATCCAAAATGACGACAGATTGCCGCCCGCTTTGATAAAACGGAGATTCGAGAAACGAAAGGCCGTCGCCAAACTCGTAAATGTCTGCTTTCCTCCCCTGCTCATTGACGAGCTTGCGGACAAGATCAGCAATCATCATCCGCACGAGTTCATCGTCGTCTACGATGGCAATCGCCCATCGCCGCCGATCTGTTGATGCTTGGCTTGGGGCCTCATCCGAAAAACCGCTTTTCTCACGCGCCGCCTCTTCGATCCGATTGCCGCCGCCTCGTTTCGCCGCATACAGCGCCTTGTCGGCCAGACGCAGCCAATAGTCAAGCGGCCGATCCGGTTCATCGCACTCAACCAGGCCGGCGGAAAACGTACATGATAGAAGTGCGCCATCCGCCTCGACTTTTTCGGCGGCGAACTGGCGTTGCAGCCGCTCAAGCACTGCACGAGCCTCGCTTTTGGACGTTTTGGCCAGCCAAACGACAAACTCTTCGCCCCCCAAGCGAACGACCGTATCCACTCCACGTGTATGTTGGCGCAAAAAGGCAGCCAGCTTTTGCAATACCGCATCGCCTGCAAGGTGGCCGAAACGGTCATTGACTTGTTTGAAATGGTCCAAATCAAGCAACGCCAAACAGCTTGGCGCTCCGTAACGCTCGAGGTCGCTCCGAAGGCGGGCGTATACCCGCGGCAAATACTTCCGGTTGTACACACCTGTCAATTCGTCAATGAGCACAAGGTCATCGATTTTTCGTTTTTTTTCAATGAGCCGGCGAACGCGAACGAACAGCTCATCTGCCGCTGGGGTGGTGATGACATCATCCGCGCCAAGCTCATAACCTTTCAACCGCCCCTCTTTGCCCTCGTCTCTCCTTACAATGACAACAGGAAGATAGGGGCGCTGTCCGGCGCGCTCAAGCAAAACCGTCAAGTCCGGATTCTCCCACTCTCCCTCCTTCACGCTGACGATGATGCAATCCGGGCTGAGACGAAACATCGACGCGGCCGCCTGCTCAAGGGAGGGAGTCGTCGTGAAACACCATGGCACGGTTTGCAGGGCGCCGCGGACGTAAGCAAAAAACAGGGGATCATTTCCACAGAGGAGAATCGCTGCTTTCGGCCCTTGGCGGTGCGAAGAGGGAATGGTGGCAAAAGCCGCTTCCCCGGCTTCATAGAAGCAGCGAAGGAGAGGAACCATCTCCATCAGCGCCTCCTCCGCTGTCCATTGCCGTTTTGTTTGGCCGTTCAACCGATGAATGAGCCGCTCTGCTTCAGCAGCGATGTCGCTGCGACCAATCACCGCCGCCGTCCGGCCGACAGCATTGAAAAATCGGGCCAATTCCGCACCGTCAAGCGGCGGTCCCGTCCTCCATCGTTCGTATTGTTCATGGATGCGATCCAACAGCGAGGCGACAGATCGATCCATATTCCCTCTCCTTTCGATCATCGTTCCGTTTTCCCCCAGCCGACTGACATCCTCCTTTTTTCCTATTACTAATATAATCGATCCAAGCAAAAAAATTAAAAGAAAAGACGCGCAACAGCCAACAATTTCCCAGCCCCATAAAAAAGCCGCTGCCTTTTTGCAACGGCTTTGTTCAATACAAAAAGTCCAATAGGCGTCGGTCAGCTAAATTCGTGTCAACCGGGCAAACTTCTGCATCACGCCCGTACTGCCACACCCAGACATTCGCGCTGCAAGGCGGGGCAGCCGGCTGATAGCGCGGCGCTTTCTGCTCTTTCGTCGTTCCCGGCCTTGGTGCGGCGCTCCAAATGACCGCCTGCACCGCCACTTGGTTGTTCCGGCTGACCGCCTCGCAATAGGCAGCGGCGAAATCCCCTTTCGTCGGGTCCGCGTACAGCCCCGGCCGGTATCCGGTCGGATAGAGCGTTTCCACCCAAGCAGCGATCCAAGCGGCATCCACAGCGAAAAAGTCTTCGATGTTGGCAAACAGCAGTTTATTTTTCGGAATGCCGAGCCGCCGCGCATGGAACACCGCGTTGCGCGCCGCCACCTGACCGTTCGCATAGCCGACCGCTTCGCGGAAGGCGTTATAAATCGGCAGCACCTTCACGCCATAGTTGCGGATGCGGGCGATCTCGTCGCGTGTCAACCCTTCGGACACGTTCGGCACTTCCGACAAATAACGGCCCCAAAATTTCGGATAGCCAAGCTCCGTCCGCACGCATTGAAACAGCTGATCCGTTACGACTTGCGCCGAGTCGACGCCCCAAATTCCTCTTGCCATCGGTTCCCCTCCTTCGCGCTTACGCTGCCGTCATTATGTAATTATGTATATGAGGGGAACAGCCCGTTTTATACGGCTACTGGCGGCGCTCTCGCTCCTCCTTCGCCCAGTCGCCTTTCAACAACTGAAACCAGCCGTTGCGCTTAAACCAGACGAACATCGTCATGCCGATCACCGCCATGGCGGCCAATACAACAAAGTATCCGTACTTCCAGTGCAATTCAGGCATATAATCAAAGTTCATCCCATAAATGCCGGCAATAAAGGAGAGCGGCATGAAAATGGTCGTAATGGCTGTAAATGTCATCATAATATTGTTCATTCGATTCGAGTTGAGCGATAAATAGCTGTCGCGGATATCCGCGGTAATTTCTCGGTTTGTCTCAATCATTTCCGACAGCTTCAGCAAATGATCATAAATGTCATGAAAGTACAGCTGCCGTTCTTTCATGCGCTGCAGCCGGTCGGAATGGATGATGCGGTACAACAAGTCGCGCATCGGCACGATCGTTCGGCGCAGCTTCGATAAATCGCCGCGGATGTCAAACACTTTTTCAATAATGTCGTGAATCGGTTCATTGTTCGTATTCTCCTCTAAATCGTTCAGCACGTCTTCAATATGGTAAAGCGGTGGAAAATAATCATCCACAAGCTTGTCGATCAGCCGGTACATGACGTGAAACGGCCCCTGCTGAACATCTTCTTCATGCTTCAATCGCTCCCACACCTCGTCGACGGCATGAATCGGCGACTTATGAAACGAAACGATGAAGTTTTGCCCGACAAACAAATCGACTTCCTCAGCCTCCAGCGTCATCCCGGCAATGGCATGAAGCACAACAAACAAGTAGCGGTCATAAAAATCGAGCTTCGGCCGCTGCACATATTCGAGACAGTCTTCAATCGCCAGTGGGTGAAAACGGAAAAAGGAGGCGAGCAGCGCCGATTCCTCATCCGTCGGCTCATGAAAGTCAACCCAATACCATGAGACATCCGGGCTGTTGACAAGCGTTAAGTCAACATCATACAAAATCTCAAATTCTTTTGTCACGACACACGTGCGAATCATCGCCATCACCTTTGCCTTGTTCTCCTCTTATCATAACCGAAAAACTGTTAAGTCCCAACAAAAAACGGGTATAAAAATCATGTAGAGAAAAAATTGACAAAAAATATTTATCTAAATTTTCTTTACATTAGCATCAAAAACGACGATAATATAAGAAAGGGAACTGTTTCGTTCCCATATGGGAGGGACTGAATCATGTACGAAAAACAATACCCGAATGAAGGCGCCGTTTTGTTCAACCAGCCGGAAGAAAAAAGCAGCTACGGGCCGATGGCCGAACAAGTGCTGAAAGAAGCGATCTTCCAGTTTCAAAGAAAAAAACTGATGGAACAAATTGATGAAGCGCTCGCGGCCGGCAACAAGCCGTTGTTTTTCAAGCTTTCCGCCCAATATAACGACCTGTTGAAAAAATACGGCGCGTAAAAGGAGCGAACGAAGTTGGAAAGTGAATCGTCGATGACCAAGTGAGCCCCATTTCCGTTTGTGGGAACCATCCGGACGGAAAGGGGCTCATTTTTGTTTTTTCGTTTTCCTCGCCAATGGTACAATAGAAACAAAAAAGAAAGGTGGACAACCGTGAAACACCTCATTCAACCACGTGTTCAAGCCATTCAGTTATCAGGCATCCGCCAATTTTTCAACCTTGTCGCCGACCGGCCGGGACTTGTTTCCCTGACGATCGGCCAGCCTGATTTCCCAACGCCCGATCATGTCAAAGCAGCCGCTCAGGAGGCGATCGCCGCCGATTTCACGACGTATACAGCGAACGCCGGCCTGCTGGAACTGCGCCAGGCGGCTTGCCAATTCGTCGCTGACAAGTACGGCCTTCGCTACACGCCGGACGAAGTCATCGCCACCGTCGGCGCCAGCCAAGCGCTTGATATCGCATTTCGCACGATTTTGGAGGAAGGGACGGAAGTGCTTCTTCCCGCACCAGTCTATCCCGGCTATGAACCGCTCATCCGCCTGTGCGGAGCGAAACCGGTGTACATCGACACAAGGCCAAACGGTTTCCGTCTGTCGGCTGAGCTCATTGCGCCTTATTTGACGGAAAAGACGCGCTGCCTCGTTCTTCCATACCCATCAAATCCAACCGGGACGGCGCTGTCAGCCGAAGAGCTTGAGAACATCGCTTCCCTTTTGAAAGGACGGCCGATTTGGATCGTTTCCGATGAAATTTACAGCGAGCTCGTTTACCACGGACGCCATCACTCGATCGCCGAGTGGCTGCCGGAGCAGACGATCGTCATCAACGGTTTAAGCAAATCGCACTCCATGACCGGTTGGCGCATCGGGTTTGTCTTCGCTCCAGCGTTCGCCGTTGAACAAATGGTGAAAGTGCACCAATACAGCGTCTCGTGCACGTCATCGATCAGCCAAAAAGCGGCGGTGGAGGCGCTGACCGCCGGCAAAAACGACGCCGAGGTGATGCGCGCCGCCTACGCCGAGCGGCTTGAGTATGCCTACAGTCGTCTCACCGCCATGGGGCTGCCGGTTGAGAAGCCGGATGGAGCCTTTTACTTGTTTCCGTCAATCGCCGCCTTTGGCATGTCTTCGTTTGATTTTGCCCTCGATGTCGTCGAAAACGCCGGCGTCGCCCTCGTTCCCGGCAGCGCCTTTTCTGAATACGGTGAAGGCCATGTCCGCCTGTCGTACGCTTATTCGCTCGATGTGCTCAAAGAAGGGCTTGACCGGCTCGAGCGGTATATCCAAACGAAGCGCCGCAGACCGTAACGGTTTTCAAAAATCGTATCGGTTTAGGCCGCCATGCCCCCATAAGAAAAAGGCTGCTTTTCTTTCGACTTTTGTTCACCATTGGCTTTAGGGGAATATGCAAGAAAAGGGTGTCCCAAAAGGATCGGGACACCCTCTTTCGTCTCTATATATACGCACTGACCGATTCTTCCGCACTATATTTTGTGTCTACCCTGAAGGCAGACAGCCTTTTGGGTCAGCCCCCTCTTCTTTACTTATGGCACAAGCAATAGCTTGCCATGCGTTTTCCGCCCCTGCAGCAGCCGATGCACTTCAGAAGCCTGCTCAAGCGGGTAGACGCCGCCGATCATCAGCTTCAGGCTTCCTTCCTGCACCCACGCGAGCAATTCCCGCAAACTTTGTTCGTACAACGCCCGCTTTTTCATGATTTGCGGCAAGAAAAAGCCGATCACCGACCAGTTTTTCGCCATCAGCCGGACTGGATTGAGACGCGTCATTTCCCCGCTCGCCGCCCCATATACGACCAGGCGGCCGAACGGAGCGAGGCAATCGAGCGTCTGATGAAAGACATCGCCGCCCGCCATTTCCAAAGCGACATCGACGCCGCGCCCACCGGTCGCCTCCATCACGGCCGCAGCCCAGCTGTCTTTTGTATAATCAATGGTGACATCAGCGCCAAGCTGTTTGGCGAGCGCTCGTTTTTCCTCCGTGCTTGCCGTGGCGATGACCATTTTGGCGTCGAACCGTTTCGCCAATTGGACGGCAATCGTCCCAACGCCGCCGGCTGCGGCATGAACGAGCACCGTCTCCCCTTCTTCCAAGCGGCCCATCGTTTTGAGAATATGGTAGGCGCTTAGCCCTTGCACCGGCAAGGCCGCCGCCTGCCGGGCATCCATTCCATCCGGAAGCGGCACGACCGCCCGTTCATCGACGGCGACAAACTCAGCGTAGCCGCCGGATTCGATCAACGCGACGACGCGTTGCCCCGGGAGTACCGTTTGCACCTCCGGACCAACTTCACGGACAACGCCGGCCACTTCCGTCCCAGGTATGAACGGAAGCGGCGTCGGCACAACATAGCGGCCTTCCCGTCGGGCTGTATCCGCATAGTTGACGCCGATCGCTTCAGCTTCAATCACGACTTGCCGCCCCGTGGGTTTCGGACGTTCGCCTTCGCAAACACGCAAGACATCCGGTCCACCGTATTCAACGAATTGGACAAATTTCATGGCGATATCCCCTCTTTCGTTACTTTTGTCGACGCCATATCGCGCAGTTCCGGGCCGAACGGCCCCAGCTCAAGTTTTGGAACGGCAGAAAGCGACCCGTGCCGGTTGATGTAGTCGATTTCTTTTTCCAAGCCGTACGCCGTCATCCAACGGCCGACGCGCGAGGCAGACAACACTTCTTTCGCCTTTCCTTCATCCGAATATTGCCGGTAAAAGAGCCATGCGGCCGTCGCGCTGTCGGACAGCTCCGCCGCGTTGATCCCTTGCTCGATCAAGCAGTGCACAAAGTAGCCGGCGCCATAAAAGTCTTCTAGGCAAAAACGGCCCGACGAGCCGGAACAAATCACAATGATCGTCTCTTCCTGATGTAAACGGCAAATATGCTCGCTGACCGCCGGGCTGTTCAGTAAGCTCGCCGCGTACACCGCACGGGCTGGCTGAGCTCTGCGAATCGCCACCGTGCCATTGGTCGTCGATAGCACGACTGTTTTCCCTGGACAAACCGTTTGCAAAAACAGCGGCGCCGGCGGATGAAAACTGGCGATCGTCCGCCCTTCGTATTCGCCGACGAGCTCATAGCTGCCCTTTGGCAAGCGAAGCGCGATCTCCTTGGCCTCCTCGGCATCGCGCACCGGGATCACCGAACGAGCGCCGGCAGCGAGAACTGCTGTAATCGACGAGGTGGCAAGCAAAACATCGAACACGACAGCCACCTTTCGATCAGCAAGCGCCATCTCATCAATGTCTTCTTTGCGCAGCACGACATGCACTTTTGTCATCACGCCGCCTCACCGTCCTGTCGCCAGCTGCCATGCATGCTCAATGAGCGCTTCGACAAACTGGCCAAAATGGCAAAACCGCTCATCGTTCGTCTGTCCGCGGCGGTAGCGGTAATAAATTTGCTGGCAAATGACCGCTAATTTAAAGTAGGCAAACGTTAAATAAACGTGTATATCGGACACATCACGGCCGCTTTTTTTGGCATATGCCTCAATAAACTGTTCGCGCGTATAAAAACCGGGACGGACGGTGACCGGCGCGCGGCCAAACCCACTTTTAATGAGTGGAGGATCGTCTTCCTCAATCCAATAACTCATGGCCACCGCCAAATCGGCAAGCGGATCCCCGACCGTCGACATCTCCCAATCAAACAGCCCAACCATTTTGGTGATGTCGTCTTTGGCAAACAAAGCGTTATTCAGCTTAAAATCGTAATGGATTACGGTTGCTTCGCGCTGCGGTGGAATATGAGAAGCGAGCCACTTCATCAGCGCCTCGGCTTCCGGAATATCATCCGTCTTGGCCCGCTCATAGCGCTGGATCCATCCGTGCACTTGCCGTTCCATAAACCCATCCGGCTTTACCATCTGAACGAGGCGTGTGTTCGTATAATCAATTTGATGGATACGGACAAGCGTCTCGACCATCGTCTCGGAGATGCCACGGCAAACGTCTTCTGTCGGGATGACGCCATCGGGAAAATCACTGTCAATCACGACGCCATGCCGCCGCTCCATGACGAAAAACGGACTGCCGATCACCGATTCGTCTTCACAAAAATAGAATGGTTTCGGCGCCAACGGGAACAGCGGATGGATTTCAGAAAGCCACGTGCTCTCCCGCTTCATATCGTGCGCTTTCGGCGGCACCGGGCCAAACGGCGGCCGGCGCAGCACCGCCTCCCACTCCCCACAGCGGAGCAAATACGTCAAATTCGACCGACCAGCGGAAAATTGCTGGATCTCGAGCTCCCCATCCGGCATGTCCGGCAGCACCGTGCGCAAAAACTTGGCCAGCTTCCCTGCCGGCAGTTCTTCCCCCTTGCGCACTGGAATAATCGCTGTCATCTCCCTCTCCCCCTTGGTCAACAATTCAAGCGCGCCATTGCCGCCGCACGGACAGCATCCATCGACACACCTCAAACTTGTTTGTCTCTCTTTTCACTCGGCTTTCGAGGCAGACGGCGCGCTCATGCCATCAAGCAGGATCTCCACCATCTGCTTCGCCACCTCGGCATCGGTCAGCTCGCCGTCCGGACGAAACCATTGGTAGCTCCAATTGGCTGCGCCAAGCACCGTCAGCGTCGCGATCGATGGCGACAAATCGCAGCGCAGTTCACCGCTTTTCATTCCTTCCTCAATCAACGACTGCAGCCGATAGCGGAACAAATCGCGCTTTTCTTTTACTTTCTGTAAATGCTCCTCATTCAAATGCTTCATTTCACGAAAAAAAATGCGAGCTTCCCTTCCTTGCCGTTCGACATTATGGATGAGCATGAAGATAATATCATACAGCTTTTCCCGCACCGAGCGCCGTTTGTCGCTTATAATCCGCTCCTCTTCGTCAAGCAGCCTTTCAATGTAGCGAAGGTGAATATCCATCAACAGTTCTTCTTTGCTTGTAAAATAGTAATAAAACGTCCCTTTTGTCACCCCGAGGGCGTCAACGATGTCTTGGATCGATGTTTCGCTGAACCCATTTTGTTCAAACAGCTCAATGCTGGCAGCCATAATTTTCTCCTTCACGTTTTTACACCTCTTGCCTAAAATGTAGTCGCTGCCAGCTATTGTACCATAAAACGGCCAAGCCTGCTTCGGACTTGGCCGAAAGCCGCGCCGTTATTGCGAGCGGGATGCTTCTTCACGCAAGGCGCGGCGCAAAATTTTCCCGACGTTCGTCTTCGGCAGTTCGGCACGGAACTCGACAATGCGCGGCACTTTGTACGCCGCTAAGTTTTTTCGGCAATGGGCAAGAATTTCTTCTTCGCTTGCCTGCATTCCATCTTTTAAAACGATAATCGCCTTCACCGTTTCGCCGCGATACGGATCAGGCACACCAACTGCCGCCGCCTCTTTCACCGCTGGATGTTCGTACAGCACTTCTTCGATTTCACGCGGATAAATGTTATAGCCGCCGGCGATGATCAGATCTTTTTTCCGGTCGACAATCGTCACATACCCTTCCTCGTCAATCGAAGCCAAATCGCCAGTGTACAGCCAGCCGTCGCGCAGCACCGCCGCCGTTTCTTCCGGCATGTTCCAATAGCCTTTCATCACTTGCGGTCCACGGATAATCAGCTCGCCGACTTCGCCTGGCGGCAACTCTTGCGTGCCAGTCGCCACATCGACGACTTTGTACTCGGTCAGCGGCATGCCGATGCCGACCGTGCCCGGCTTGCGCGCCGCAAACGGCGGATTGCAATGCGTCACTGGCGAGGCTTCGGACAAGCCGTATCCTTCAAGGACAACCGCTCCCGTTTTCGCTTCGAAGTCGCGCATCAACTCAAGCGGCATCGGCGCGCTGCCGCTGTTGCACGTTTTGATGCTGTTGATGCCGTATTGCTCGACTCCAGGTGTGTTTGTAATGGCGACATACATGGTCGGCACGCCCGGAAACACCGTTGGCTGTTTATCGCGAATCGTCTCCAACACTTCTTTCAGCTCAAAGCGCGGCAGCAAAATGTTTTCCGCTCCTTGGTAAATGGCCAAGTTCATTCCCGACGTCATCGCGAACACGTGGAACAACGGGATGACAGTTAAATATCGCTCTTTCCCGAACTCAAATGTCCCTTTGAAAAATTCGGCGCATTGCAAGACGTTGGCGAAAATGTTGCGGTGGGTGAGCATCGCTCCTTTTGAGCGCCCTGTCGTCCCGCCAGTATATTGCAGCACAGCGACGTCATGCGTTGGTTCGATCGGCACCGGGCGCACAGCTCCGCTTCCTGCGGCAAGAAATTCGTCAAATGTGACATCTCCTTCAGCCAGCGCAACGGATGGCGGCGCTCCGAAGCTGACGGTGATCGCTTGTTTGACGGCTGTCTCCCCTCTGACCGCGGCAAGGCGCGGATAAAGCGGTTCATAAATGACGATCATCTCCGCTCCGGAATCGTTCAGCAAATACGAGAGTTCACGTTCGACAAGCATCGGATTCACTTGGGTGACGATGGCGCCCGCCTGCAAAATGCCATAGTAAGCGATGACATATTGCGGACAGTTCGGCAGCATAATCGCGACCCGATCCCCTTTTTGCACCCCAAGCGCCTGCAGGCTCGAGGTGAAACGGTTGACTGCTGCAGCGAGCTCGGCATAGGTGATCGTTTGGTCATAAAACGTCAGCGCCGGCTGAGCGCCAAATTCCGCCGCCCGTTCATGCAGTACATCGCATACCGTTTTGTCGGGAATATCCATATAGAACGAAATGTGTTCCGGATAAAGAGACAACGCCCGTTTTTCGCTCATTTGCGTTTCCCCCTTTTTTTATTGTTAAATTCCGGTTGCATGGCTGCCGCCGTCAACGACGAGAAGCGCGCCCGTGACAAAGGCGGACGCCGGGGAAGCGAGAAACAAGACGGCCCCTTTCAAATCATTCTCTCCGCCAAAGCGGCCGAGCGGCGTATGCTCGAGCACTTTTTTCCCAACGCGTTCAAGAACGACTTTTGACATTTTCGTGGGGAAAAAGCCCGGCGCCACCGCGTTGACGCGAATGCCGTGCTTCCCCCATTTGGCTGCTAGGTCCCTCGTAAACGTAATAACCGCCCCTTTGCTCGTGTTGTAGCCGATCGTATTTAAAATGTCCGGGTGCGTGCCGCCAAGGCCAGCGACGGAAGCGATATTGATGATGGAACCGCCGGTTTGTTTGGCGATCATCACCTTGCCGACCGCCTGGCTCATGAGAAACGTGCCGGTAACGTTGACGTTGATCACCTTTTGCCATGCCTCAAGCGGCATTTCCTCGACCGGCGCTCCCCACGTTGCTCCGCTGTTGTTGACTAAAATGTCGATGCCGCCAAACTCTTTGACGGTCGTTTCGACGACATGTTTGACCTCCTCCGGATTCGTCACATCGCACCGCAGCGCCAGCGAACGGACGCCGAGCTGTTCCAGCTTTTCTTTCACTTGCTCGCACGCTTCCACTTTCCGCGAACAAACGACGACGTTCGCCCCGGCTTCGGCAAGACCGACGGCAATTTGCTCGCCGAGCCCGCGCCCACCGCCAGTGACAATGGCGGTTTTCCCCTCGATTTTAAATAAGTCCAACACATGCATATGACCACTTCCTCTCCCTTATTGTTGATATTGCCGCAATTCAAGCTTGGCCACTTGCTCTTTATGCACTTCGTCCGGCCCATCGGCCAGACGGAGCGTGCGCGAGTTCGCCCACATGGCGGCAAGCGGAAAATCGTTGCTCACCCCAGCGGCGCCAAACGCCTGAATGGCACGGTCGATGACCTTCAAAGCGACATTGGGCGCCACCACTTTAATCATCGCAATTTCTTTGCGCGCTGCTTTGTTGCCGACCGTATCCATCATGTACGCCGCCTTTAGCGTCAGCAAGCGCGCCTGCTCGATCTCAATGCGCGACTGGGCGATCCACTCGCGGATCACGCCGTGTTCAGCGAGCGGCTTGCCGAACGCCACCCGCGACTGTACGCGCCGGCACATGAGTTCAAGCGCTCGCTCCGCCGCTCCGATGAGGCGCATGCAATGGTGGATCCGTCCCGGGCCAAGCCGACCTTGAGCGATGGCGAACCCTTTTCCTTCGCCCCAAATGATGTTTTCTTTCGGCACGCGCACATGGTCATACGTAATTTCGGCATGCCCGTGCGGCGCATGGTCAAAGCCGAACACCGGCAGCATCCGTTCGATTTTCACTCCCGGCGTATCGAGCGGAACGATGATCATCGACTGTTGCTCATGTTTTGGCGCATCGGGGTTCGTTTTTCCCATCACGATGGCGACTTTGCAGCGCGGGTCGCCGGCGCCAGACGACCACCATTTCCGCCCGGTGATGACATACTCATCGCCGTCGCGGACGATGGAGGCGCGAATGTTCGTCGCATCACTCGACGCGACATCCGGCTCCGTCATCGAAAAGCAGGAGCGGATTTCCCCGTTCAAGAGCGGGATCAGCCATTTTTTCTTTTGCTCCTCTGTGCCATAGCGGACGAGCACTTCCATATTGCCGGTATCCGGCGCATTGCAGTTGAACACTTCCGGAGCGATGAGCGAACGGCCCATAATTTCGCAAAGCGGCGCGTATTCGACATTCGTTAATCCCGCGCCGTATTCGCTGTCTGGCAAAAACAAATTCCACAGTCCTTCTTTTTTCGCCTTTTCCTTCAATTCTTCCATGATTGGCGGCACGCCCGACCATCTCGACTCTTGTGCGTTCAGCTGCTCCTCATACACCCTCTCGTTCGGATAAATGTAATCCTCCATGAAAGCGCTTAATTTTTTAATCAACTCTTTCACTTTTGGCGAATAAGAAAAGTCCATATGCTCCCCTCCCCTTTATACTAACCGGTTGGTATGTTGTTTCTACTTTTACTATACCTCCACAAGAACAAATATTCAATATTTTTCGATAAATATATCCGAATTTACGCTTTCCATCTCCCCTGCTTCGCTGAGAAGACAGAGAGGATAAAAAAGGGGCGAACAACCGCCCTGCTTACGCCTTAACATACCGCTTGTATAGCGCTTGCGTGCCGCTGTTTTCCTCACCGGCTTGCGCCAACTCTTCGTACAGTTGTTTGGCGAGCGCCAGGCCCGGAAGCGGCAAGTTCATCCGCTCGGCTTCCTCAAGCGCAATTTTCATATCTTTAATGAAATGCTTGACGTAAAACCCAGGAGCAAAATCTCCTGACAACATGCGCGGCGCCAAGTTGCTCAGCGACCAGCTGCCGGCCGCCCCTTTGGCGATGCTTTCAAGCACTTTGAATGGATCAAGACCAGCCCGCTTCGCATACGCCATTGCCTCGCACACCCCAATCATGTTCGTCGCGATGGCAATTTGGTTGCACATTTTCGTATGCTGGCCGGCTCCAGCTCCTCCTTGCCGCACGATGTTCGTACCAAGCCGCTCGAGAATCGGCTTGCACGCCAAAAAGACGTCCTCATCACCGCCGACCATAATCGTCAACGTTCCTTCGCGCGCGCCGATGTCGCCGCCGGACACCGGGGCGTCCAAAGCATGGATGCCCTTTTGCTTGGCCGCCTCGTAAATCGATTGCGCGAGCGTCGGCGTTGACGTCGTCATATCGATGACATATGTTCCCGGCCGCGCATTCTCCAAAATGCCGCCCTCGCCGAAATACACTTGCTCGACATCGCGCGGATCGCCAACCATCGTCATGACGACATCCGCCTCCCGCGCCAAATCAGCAACCGTTTCCTTCCAAACCGCTCCTTCTTGAAGCAAGCCTTCCGCCTTTTCTTTTGTGCGCGTATAGACGAGAAGCGGATAGCCCGCCTTCAGCAAGTGGCGCGCCATGCTTTTCCCCATGACGCCAAGGCCGATGAATCCGATCGTTTTCATCCGGTCTCCCCTCCTGTCGGTTTGCCTTAAATCGCCTTCACCATGCCGCCATCGACAATGAACGCTTGACCAGTAACGTACGAATTCGCTTCGGACAGCAAGAAGACGACGACATTGGCAAACTCTTCCGGGGTTCCGTAGCGGCCGAGCGGAATGGCGCTTTTCATGCGCGCTTCCATTTCTTCTTTCGTAATGCCGAGTTTCTCGGCATTCACTTTGTCCAAAAAGGCGACGCGCTCCGTCGCGATCCGACCAGGAGCCACCGTATTGATTAAAATGCCATCCGGAGCCAGCTCAACAGCAAGCGTTTTCGTCAGCCCAACGATGCCAGTGCGGAACGTGTTGGATAAAATAAGTCCCGGAATCGGCTCTTTAATCGATGATGAGGCGATGTTGACAATTTTTCCTCCCTTTTTCTTTAAGTAAGGGAGCGCTTCGCGAATGAGGCGAATATAGCTCAACAAATTGAGCTCAAACGCATATTGCCAGTCTTCGTCGCTCACCGTTTCAAACGTTCCCGCCGGAGGGCCGCCGGCGTTGTTGACGAGCAAATCGATCGTCCCAAACGTCTCGACCGTTTTGGCGACAAGCTGGCGGATGTCGTCAGCGTTGGTGACATCTGTGCGCGTATAAGCGACGCGTCCCTTATGTAAACTGTTCAATTCTTCCGCCACTTCGTGCAACTTTTCTTCGTTTCGGCTCGTGATCATCACGTTTGCTCCTTCAAGCACAAGCGCCCGGGCGATCGCCTTGCCAAGCCCTTGGCTCGAGGCAGCGACAAGCGCCGTTTTTCCCGCCAATCCAAGTTCCATCGTCATCCCTCCAACAAAAGAATGGTGTTACGTAACCATATTCGCGCTCATTCGTCATTTTCCTTCTTTCGATCAGCGAAAAAAGTGATCCGCTGGGCGGATCACCTCTCTTCGAAAAGCGACTGAAACCGTTTCATCCCTTCCTCGACGTCAAGGCGATCAACGTAAAACGAATTCGGATTGGCAGCCTTCATCGGATCAGCATCAGTCCGCACCCCAATCGCCTCGGCGCCGTCGGCGGTCGAATCGTTGATGACGCTTTCGCGGGCGCCGTCGCGGTAAAACATGTGCGGGTAATCGTTTCGTCCACGCTCTGGCATCAAATTCCCCCCTTTTTTCCGGTAGTGTTCCGTAAGACATGGAAAATCATTCACCGATCAAGGAAAGGCGGAGAAAAAGAAAGAGCCCGCGCATCGCAGGCTCCCCTTTTCCTTCCTAATCAGCTTTCAAGCAGCAAATCTTCCGGATTTTCGATCAAGTCTTTCACCGTTTTTAAGAATCCTACGGCCTCTTTGCCATCGATGATGCGGTGGTCGTATGACAAGGCGACGTACATCATGGGACGGTTTTCGATCCGCTCTTCATCGACGGCGACCGGACGCAATTTGATCGAATGCATCCCTAAAATGCCGACTTGCGGCCCGTTGAGAAGCGGGGTCGACAACAGTGAACCGAACACGCCGCCGTTGGTGATCGTAAACGTACCGCCTTGCAAATCGGCAAGCGACAACTTATTGCTGCGCGCTTTCGTCGCCAATTCGGCAATGTCGCGCTCAATTTCAGCGAAGTTTTTCCGGTCGCAGTCGCGCACAACCGGAACGACAAGCCCTTCGTCCGTCGACACGGCGACGCCGATATCATAATATTTTTTCAACAAAATTTCATCGCCTTGAATTTCCGCGTTGACGTACGGATATTTTTTCAGCGCCGCGACAGCCGCTTTGACGAAAAATGACATAAAGCCAAGGCGGACGTCATGCTCTTCGAAAAATTTATCTTTTTTCCGCTTGCGCAGATCGATGACCGCCGACATGTCAATTTCGTTGAACGTCGTCAACATCGCGGTCGTTTGCGTCACTTCAAGCAGCCGTTTGGCGATCGTTTGCCGACGGCGCGACATTTTTTCGCGGATGACCGGCTTGCCGGCCTCAGCGGCTGGAACGGCAGCCGGCGTCGGCGAGGCTTGCGGAGCCGGCTGCGGGGCGGCGGCCGGTTGTGCGGCAAACGAAGCGACGTCTTGTTTGCGCACGCGCCCAAGCGGATCAGCCGTTGGCACTTGCGTCAAGTCGATTCCTTTTTCACGCGCCATTTTCCGGGCGGCCGGAGAGGCGATTGGCCGCTGGCTCGGCGCCTGGGCAACCGCGACTGGCTGCGGCGCTGGCTGTTCATTGCTGTCGGCCGGCGCGACCGTTTCCGTTTCATCGGCTGTCTGCGGAGCAGCTTGCAAAGCGGCAGTCGGTGCTGCCGCTCCTTCGCCGATAATGGCGATCGCTTGGCCAACCGCAACCGTATCGCCTTCATTGGCAAGCAGCTGTTGCAAAACACCCGACTCTTCCGCCATAATTTCCACGTTCACTTTATCCGTTTCAAGCTCGCAAATCGATTCTCCTTTTTCCACGTAGTCGCCCGGTTTTTTCAGCCATTGGGCGATCGTTCCCTCCGTGATGGATTCTGCTAACTCTGGGACTTTGATCTCAGCCACGTTGATGCCCTCCTCAAATGTTCCGTAGTCATCATTCATGCTTCGTCAATGCACAGCGGATGATGCGCTCTTGCTCTTTTCGGTGGACGACCGGATCGCCTTCCGCCGGGCTGGCCCGCCGGCGCCGCCCAATGTAACTGACATCAACACCCTCTGGAGCCAACGCCCGCAGGCGCGGTTCCATATACAGCCATGCCCCCATGTTTTTCGGTTCTTCTTGCACCCAGACGAGCTCTTTGACGTTCGGATAGCGGGCGATGATGTCTTTCACCGCTTCTTCCGGGAATGGATACAGCTCTTCAATGCGCACGATATGCAGCCAGTCAAGACCTTCCATTTTGCCGATTTGTTCCGCCAAATCGATCATCAATTTTCCGGTGCCAAACACGATGCGTTCCACTTTGCCAGCGTCAGCGCCCAATCCCGGCTGTTCGAGCACCGGCGAGAACGCACCGTCAACGAACGCTTCCGCATCCGACGCTGCCAGCGGATGGCGGAGCAAGCTTTTTGGCGTCATAATGATGAGCGGACGCACTTCTTCTCTTGTCAACAGCGCCGCCTGCCGCCGCAAAATATGGAAATATTGCGCGGCCGTCGATAAGTTGGCAACCGTCCAGTTGTTTTCCGCCGCCAGCTGCAAAAAGCGCTCGACGCGGCCGCTTGAATGTTCAGGGCCTTGCCCTTCGTAGCCGTGCGGCAATAGCATGACAAGCCCGGATTTTTGCCCCCATTTCGCCCGGCCGGATGAAATGAATTGATCAAACATCACTTGCGCCATGTTGGCGAAGTCGCCAAATTGCGCTTCCCAAAGCACGAGCGTCTCCGGCGCGTAAACGTTGTAGCCGTATTCATAGCCGAGCACAGCGGCTTCCGTCAGCGGGCTGTTGTACACGACAAACGACGCTTTGGCGCCGCTGATGTGGTGAAGCGGCACATACTCTTCTCCGGTTTTCACGTCATGGAGCACCAAATGGCGCTGCGCAAACGTGCCGCGCTGCGAATCTTGCCCAGTCAAGCGGATCGGCACGCCGTCTTGCAAAATCGTGGCAAACGCTAAAATTTCCGCGTGCGCCCAATCGACTTTGCCGTTTTGCGCAAACACGCCGCTTCGCCGTTTTAAAATGCGCTCAAGCTTGTTAAAGACGTTGAATCCGTCCGGAAACTGCAGCAATTCTTCGTTCACACGATGGAGCACGTCTTTCGCCACGCCCGTTTTCACTTCCGGCAGCCGATCGACGACCGGTTTGGGCGGATCCATGATGAAATCGAGTTCGTCTTCGTTTTTCGGCACCCGCTCGTAGGCGATTTTCAGCCGTTCGGCCACCTCTTGCTCCATTTCGTCGACTTCCCGCTCGGTGATGATCCCTTTTTCCATCAATTTTTGCGCATACAGCTGGCGTACGGTCGGATGTTGGTTGATGATCGCGTACATCGTCGGGTTCGTCGCCATCGGCTCATCCATTTCATTATGACCGAAGCGGCGGTAACCGATTAGGTCAATGACAAAGTCTTTTTTAAACCGCTGGCGGTAGGCAAACGCCAAGCATGCGGCCGCCAAACAAGCCTCCGGGTCGTCGGCATTGACGTGCACAATCGGCACCTCAAACCCTTTCGCCATATCGGAAGCATACGTCGTCGAGCGTGAATCGTAACTCTCCGTCGTAAAGCCGATCATGTTATTGGCGATGATATGGATCGTCCCGCCGGTCGTATAGCCGCGCAGCTGGCTTAAGTTGAGCGTTTCCGCGACGATCCCTTGTCCCGGGAACGCGGCATCGCCGTGAATCAAGATGGCAAACGACGCATCAGTATTTTGCACCGGCACTCCTGGTTTTGTCCGATCTTCTTGCGCGGCGCGCGTGTAGCCAAGCACAACCGGATTGACCACTTCGAGATGGCTTGGGTTGTTAGCGAGCGTAATCCGCATCGTATGCGCGCTTTTATTGCGAAGGCGGCGCGCCGCCCCTAAGTGGTATTTGACATCGCCCGTCCACCCGTACGTGATCGCCACTGACCCTTCAGACGGAATGAAATTTTTGCTTTCCGCATGCTGAAACTCGGCGAAAATCATTTCGTACGGCTTGCCGAGCACGTGAGCCAGCACGTTCAACCGGCCGCGGTGCGCCATGCCGATGTTGACGGCGTCGATTTCATGTTCGATCGCTTGGCGGACGAGCTCATCCAAAAGCGGCACCATGGAATCAAGCCCTTCGATCGAAAACCGTTTTTGCCCGACATACGTCCGGTGGATGAACTTTTCAAACCCTTCCACTTCCGTCAGGCGGCGCAACAAAGCAACCCGCTCTTTGTTCGCCAAGCTCGGGTAATACGCTCCGGACTCGATTTGCTGAATGAGCCAGTTCCTCTCTTCGAGATTATGTACTTGCGAGAATTCAAACGCGATTTTGTCCGTGTAAATTTTGCGCAAATGCAAGATGGCGTCCCAGCCGTTTTTGACATGCGCCGGAGCGTGCGGGCAAAGAAACGCGACCGGAATGCGCTTTAAATCCTCTTCGGTTAAGTCGTATTCGTCAAGCTCCAAGCGGCGCAGCTTTTTCTCCTTTTTGACAAGCGGATTCGTATCGGCAGCCAGATGGCCATAATGGCGAATGCTGTCCGCCAGCTTGACGGCAGCGACAAGCTTGCTGAAAATCGTCGGCGTCTCCGGCAGCCGGAACGTTTGATGCGTTTTGGCTGTTTCGTCATCCGCAGGAGAAACCGGTTCTTCCAAGACCGGCGCCCCCCACTGTTCAAACAGTTGCTTCAGTTCCGGGTCGATGCTGTTAGGGTCATCGAGGTATTGTTCATACATTTCGATGACATAACCGAGGTTCGGCCCGTAAAACTGGCTCCACGGTTGAGCGTAGTTCGTCTGTTTTGCCATCGTGAAAAAACCTCCACCTTGTTTTCGCATCGTTCGGGCTGGGCAACAGCTATGCATGAAAATCCTCATTTAGCTGCCAGTATCCCCAAACGTACAGCAAAATAACGGTATAAACGTTTTCACTGTTTATTTTAGCACTATCGCCCACTAAAATCGACGAAGAAGCTGAAAAAATTTCACTTATTATCATTGTATGAATAGAAAAAAGATCGTGACTGCACGGCGGCGGAACATTCATGATTTTAAGTAAACGCCGACCGACATTCATCTCCCACTTATTTTTGGACTGCACCCTGTACAAAGCGAAAGTGAAAGTCTCCTATTCGAAAATTATTGAACGCTCTCTTACCTACGCAAACGTTTAGCGGTGGGAGATTCTTTGGAACAACCGCTCCACGACAGGCTTGCCAGCCAAGCCATCCTCGTGTGTCCCACGGTTCCGTTGTCTTACGAAGACAGCAAGCGAAATCCTTCTTTTTTTGGGCGGCGTTAGGGAACATCCTTGATGCTTCATCCCCCACTTACGCACGCGGAAATGGGAGCCTTCTCGGCTAGAGATGATAAAAAAGGCGCCCCGTTGCCGCTAGGACGCCTTCCATTTTTTATGAAATCTTAAACTTCTCCACCAGTTGTTTCAACTGCCGGCTCATTTCGCTTAACGCCTCCGCCGATTCGGTCACCGTCGAAAGCGCCTGCAGTTGATCATCAGCCGAAGCAGCCACTTCTTCCGCCGCTGCCGCTGCTTGTTGGGCGATGGCGGCGATGTTTTGCATCGCCCCGACGACATCGTCTTTGCTCGCGTTCATCCGCTTTGCTTCCTCCATAATCCCAGCAAGCGCATCAGCCACTTGCTCCATCATGCCAGTGATTTTGACAAACGAATCGCCGGTCGTGTGCACCGCTTCCCGCTGTTCGTCGTACGCCTGCTTGGAGCGGCGGACCGCCTCCATCACCAGCCCGGCTTGCTGCTGGATGGCGGCGATCGTCGCGCGGATCATCTCCGTCGCTTTCGCGGATTGTTCGGCCAGCTTGCGCACCTCATCGGCGACAACGGCAAACCCTTTCCCATGCTCGCCAGCCCGCGCCGCCTCGATGCTGGCGTTTAACGCCAGCAAATTCGTCTGTCCGGAAATGGCCGTGATCGTTTGAATGACGCCGTCAATTTCATCCATCTTTTTCACAAGGTCGCTAATGACATTTTCTACTGACTCCAGCTCATGTTTCGCTTCTTCCGATTTTTTCTGCAAAATGTTTAAATGCTCCAAGCCATCGTAGCTCGCGGTTTTCGTTTCATCGGAAAGCGACTCCATGCCAGCCGTCGCATTCGTAACCGCTTCGATTTGCTGCGACAGCGCCGTCGTCCGCTCATTGATCGTATCAAGGCTTCCTGCTTGATCGGTCGTTCCTTTGGCGATTTCGCCGATCGCTTTTGCCACTTGTTCGCTTGTGGCCATCGTTTCTTCGGAGACAGCGCTCAAATGGTCGGCCGAAACGGCCAATTCATTGACCGAGCGGTTCACCTCGCTGATCAGCATCCGCATATGGTCGATCATGTCATTGAAGTGGCGGGCGAGGCGGCCAATCTCATCTTTGGCAGTGACACGCGCGTGCACCGTCAAGTCACCGCCCGCCGCCTTTTCGACTTGCTCTTGCAGCGCCACAATCGGCCTTGTGATCGAGCGTGCTAAGAAATAAACGGCAACAAGCGCCACAATGAGCGCAATAATGGTAATGACAAGCATGTTTGCTCCAAGCGAGCGGCTCATCGCCGATAAGTCCTTTTCTTTATAGACGACGCCGACTTTCCAGCCGAGCTCTGGAATGGTAGTGAAGTACATCACTTTTCGCTCGCCATCTTGCTCATATTCGTGCATTCCTTTTTCATGCTCGAGCATATAGCGGACCGTCGCGTTTTTCGCCATGTTTTTCCCCTTATATTGCGGGTGAACGACCGCCGTCCCCTTCGCGTCAAACAGCACCGGATAGCCGTGATAGCCGACGTCGCTCGCATTGACGATTCTTGTCACCGCATCGAGCGTCATATCGATGCCAATGACCGCAGCAATGCGGCCGTTTTCACTCACTGCTTTGGCCAACGTCACAACGTGCTTGCCGGTAATGGCATCGACATAAGGTTCGGTCCACACGACTTCATCCGGCCGCTTCATCGCTTCTTTATACCACGGGCGGCTCGTCGGATCGTATCCGTCCGGGAGCTCTGTCATCGGCGTGATGTACATTTTCTTCTGCTCAGTGCCAATATAGATGAATTGCACATTCTCATGCAGGCGCAAAAACGTACGGAACTGCTTTTCCAGCCCGGGCCAGGCGCTTTCGTCCCGAACCATTTGCAAAGCCAACGGCGATTCACTGAATTGCACTAAGCTGTTCTCTTCACTTTGAAAACTGTCGCGAATATCGCCGAGCAGTCCGTCAAGCGCCGTCTGCGCCCGTTGCTTCACGTCAGCATCCACCATCTTCCGCATTTGCACAACCCCAACGAGCTGTGTCGCTGCCAATGAAATCACTAACAATAAAGCCATCAAGACGATCAATTTGCTGCGCAATGTCCGGAACACTCGCTATTTCTCCCCTCTGTTTCCTCTTTTTGTCGCACTAATTTTCATTATACAAAGGACGATCGTCCCCCGTCTATAGGAGGACCTTCTTAATTCATACATAACGAATCGACGCACATGAGACAATAAACTAGAGGAAGGTGAATGACAATGGGTGCCATCGAACACGAAGGATATCGATTTGAGATCGAATACAGCGTCCTGTTGCAAAAAGGGGCGCTGCATGTTTACCGCAACGGCAAATTCATCGATGAAATGGAGTTTTCCTTTCGCGGCGAAAAGCCCGATGAACAGCAAATTGAAGCGCTTGTGAGCGAGTATGTCGAGCAAAAAACCTCCGGCCGCTGTTAGTTGTCGGAGGCTTTTCTTGCCATTTTTTCGAGTTTTCAGTTATGATGAGGGTAAAAAAAGCAAGGGGGATCGGCATGTACGATAAACGTTTATACGTCTTTGACGGCAACACCCCGCGCGAAGCGGTCATCCGCAACTATACGAAAGACGACTTTGCTGATCTCATCCGCGTGCAGCAAGAAAGTTTTCCGCCCCCGTTTCCATCGGAGTTATGGTGGAACGAACAACAGCTTCACAACCATGTCACCTTGTTTCCCGAAGGAGCGCTTTGCGTCGAAGTCGGCGGGCGCATCGTCGGATCGATGACTGGCTTGATCGTTGACTTTGATCCAGCCCATACCGATCATACATGGGAAGAGATCACCGACGGCGGCTACATCCGCAACCACCGCCCGGATGGCAACACGCTTTATGTCGTCGACATTTGCGTCTCGCCGCCATACCGGAAGCTCGGCCTCGGCAAGTGGCTCATGCAGTCGATGTATGAAGTCGTCGTCCATCTCGGCCTCGACCGGCTGCTCGGCGGCGGGCGGATGCCTGGCTACCATCGACAGGCGGCTGAACTATCGCCGGAAGCATACATCGACAAAGTGGTTGCTGGCGAGCTGAACGATCCGGTCATTACGTTTTTGCTTCGCTGCGGGCGCACCCCGCTGGCGGTCGTTCACAATTATTTGGAAGATGAGGAATCGCGCAACTATGCCGTCCTGATGGAATGGCGCAATCCATTTAGGCAGATGACAAGAAAAAATTAACAGACACCAAATGACAGGAATTGTCGGCAACGAACGCAAAAAAATAAGGTTCCTCACCACAACGTGTACTTGACAAGCGAGGCTTTTTCTCGTGTCACCATGTAGGAAAATCGTTGATTTACTGATTTTCCTTATGCATGTAAGTAAGACATGATCTGAAACAGTCAAGTACAACTTTTGGTTAAGATCCATTTTCTGTAATTTCCACTCAATCCTAGAAACATGTTAGCTGGATGAAATCGGTTCATCAGTCAGGACCCTTCTTCCGCATACAGACCACGAAGTTGGTAGAATGGAAACAGTCAAATGCTTTCCTTGACGGGTTCCATTCTCCATCGGCGTTAGAGGCGATTGCCCTGCAGTCGCGGGGATGGCCCCGTGTCATCAACACGTTAGCCACGACTTGCCTGCTGTACGGGCATCAGCTGAAAAAGGACGTCATTGACGAAGAAGTGGTGCGCATGGCTGCAGAGGAAATGGGGTATTAGCACGAAAAGGGCCAAATCGGCTTTTTTGTGCTTCCTCTTTTTCATCGGTCCATCAGGCGCGCTGGAAATCTTCATCTGAAAGAGCGTGCAAACGTTCCGAAAGAATGTGCAAAATCCGGAATAATCCGCAAAAATTTTGCACATTATTTCAGAATCCAACTGAAATAATTTGAAAAAGGGATTCTGAAATAATGTGCTAATTTACAGCGAAGTGACCTTTCGATGGAACGACTACTATGAATTTCGTGGAGAAATGGGCGATTGGAGGAGGAAGAGACCCGGACCGCAGCCTCGGCCAAGCCAGCTCGGATCCAACAGGACAAACGGAAGACAGGGCGGTTGTTGGCGGATGTGATGCGTCAAAACATCCCGTATCTTCAGCGGTCATCAGGGACGCCGATGTATCAAGCGCCGTCGGCACTTCAGGATGTTGGTTAGGTGTAAAAAATGGAATACAATATCACCGCCTCAAGATGAGGGATGAGAGTCCGAAAGCGTTTGCGATATTAATTCCTGAAAATGGTTCACTAACCGTCCATTTACAACGTCCGTAGTGAACCAAAAAAAGTTCCCACAAAGTCTTGACTGACTCCGCCAAAGTTGTTAAGTTTAAATCAGGAATATTCAGAAAATATAATGATTTAAATCAGGAATATTCAGAAAATATAATGATAGGGGGGGAGTTAAAAGTGGTGAAACGTCTATCATTATGTTTAGGAGCCTTTCTACTCGGACTAGGATTATTTATTTCGCCTAAAGATGCTTCCGCCCATGATATGGAAGACAATTGGGCCAATAACGACACGATCGGCTATGGATACGAGACAGACGGTGGGTATGTTCTAGCCATTCAACGAATGCTAAAAGATACACCTTGGGGTTATAGTGCAGTCGACGGATATTGGGGTTCTAAAACCTATAATGGAGTGGTTAATTTTCAAAGAAACGAAGGTATAGCGGCCGATGGTATTGTTGGACCTGTTACATGGGAAGAGTTTGAGGATTATCGGGTCTATGTTGGTTATTTAGGTTCTACTCAATATTATGAATGGAACTATAACTTAACCGATAGCTATCCGGCTACCTATTTGCGTGATGCATGTTATGGATGGTATATTGATGTAACAACTAACAATTCCGAGGACTATTGGCATGTTGACCATGATTTTGAAAGATTAACGTACATGTGCTTATAAGGGGAGTTATCATGAAGAAGAAAAATCTCATAATTGGCGGTATTGTAGGAGCAGCACTTGCTGTTGTTATTTCCGGTTTTGTTTCACAAGAAAAAGCAACATCAGCAAATTCCTATCAAAACACGAAAGTGACAGAAGATACAAAAATAAAGGTCGAACGTTTTAATGGAATTGCCCAAGACAAACTGTCGTTTAAAGCCAAAAAACCGACTGTGCTTCCGGAAGATGTGAAAGAACTTGAACCTAAAACAGAGGTAGTTACTCAAGGAGCCAAAAAACTAACGGTTGTCAAACAGGCGTGGGTGGATAAAGACGCTGATAAGAAGTTAAAGTATCAACGAAAAGAATTGTTAATCATTCAATCCGATGATGATGGAACAGTTAAGCCGATGAATGTTCTCTCAAAAGGAGAAAAAATTCAAGTAGCTGGCGTAGATGCATGGTTGATTAAGCGTGGCGAACATGATCCTATTCAATTGATATTTTGGAAAGATGGTCGTTACTTTAATGTCCGAGGTATGAACATTAAAGCCGACAAATTAATCAAGATTGCAGAATCCCTGCAATAATCAAAATCTCGGCTATCTGCCGGGGTTTTTTTATCTTTTTAACATAGTCCCGAAAGAAGTCTCCCGCTTCAAGCGCGTGAAAGGGCATAGCCCAACGATAAGCGGGAGATGAGTGTGAGTAAAATATTTGTGGGCGAAATTCAATATTGAACTGTAGATGAGCAAATTCACTAACATAAATTGACAACCAAACAAAAAAGGAGCTCTTCACCACAAGTTGTACTTGAGATTTTAAGATAGGTATGTATAGGGAAAATAGAGGGTACAAAAAATGCGAATGTTCCTGTATGGTAAAGGTGACCAAACCAACCCATTGGAGGAAAATTCGCATGTACGCTCAGTTTATCAAAGAACTCATCGATTTACCAGATGTTTTGATTCAAAAGGTGCGAAAAGAAGAACGTTGGATTTTCGAACTTTCTCCCACCGAACAATGCCCGTTATGTCCTGTTGGCTTGAAGCGTGCGATCAAAATGACAGGCAAAAAGAAGCAATGGATGCATGGGTATGCTCAACGGATCGGCATCTTTTGGGTGGAACTCCCTGTGGAGCGTAGACGTTGTGGCACGTGTGGCATGACATTCAGCGCGTCTTATCCCCGAATTTCCCCTCGAAGTGTAGCGACGGATGCGTTTCAGCAATGGGTGGCGCAATCTTGCATCGGAACATCCATTCAGGCGGTGGCTCGAATGCTCAAGCTTCCTTACACGACCGTTGAACGTTGGTTTTATACCCATGCCCCTTCCTTCCTATCGAATGACATCCAACCAAAGGCAGTTTGTGTCGATGAGTTTGCGTTTCGAAAAGGACATGACTACGGAGTGGCGGTCATGGATGCCGAAACAGGAGAAGTGTATGCCATTGAAGCAGGAAAGAACGAGGAAGCCATTGGACGTGTGTTGGCTCCTGTGTCTGATTCTGTTCAGTATGTCGTGAGCGATTTGGCTCCAGCGATGAAAAAAGCCATTCAAGGGATGTGTCCGGAAGCGAAGCATGTGGTCGATGATTTTCATGTGATTCAGTTGTTTACAGAAGCGTTGGATCGATGCCGCAAATCCTTAGGAAAAGAGGGCAAGAAACATGGGCATGTTCGGTATGTTTGCCGCTTCTTGACCCAGTGCCTCGAGAAACTCACCGAGGAGGAACGCCAAACGGTGCAGAAGTGGCAGAAAGAGAGCGATTCCTTGCAGGCTGTCTATCAGTCCCTTCAACATTTTCGTTATGTATCCAAAAGCCAAAACGAGCGACAAGCGAAACGTCGTTTGAACGCCTGGGTTCATCGGTATTTGTTTTGTCCTTGTTCTGCTGTTCGGCGCCATCGCAAAAGCACTTGTCAAACGAACAGACGAAATCATATCGTGCATTTTATCCCCTTATTCAAATGGGAAAATGGAGGGAACAAATAACAAGATCAAGCTGATGAAACGTCGGGGATACGGATACCGAAATATCCAGCGTTTTGCACTGCGGGTTCGGCTAGAAACAGCTAACATACTTTCATGACAGGTGCAAGTACAACTTTTGGTGATGAACCAAAAAAGGAATCACCAGCATCGGCCGCGAACTAAGAAAAGGAGAACGACCGACGGAAAGGGATCGCGGCCGATGAAATCGATTTTGTATAGTGATCCGCTTGCTCCTTTGCTTATTCGCAATGAATTGTTTTCCCTGCTGCCAGCGCACATTTCCCGTTTGACCGTCGTTTGCATCGGCAGCAACCGTATCAACGGCGACAGCCTAGGGCCGTTCGTCGGCACGCTGCTTGAAAACGCCTATCCGGATCATCTAACCGTAATCGGCACACTCAGGCAACCTGTCGATGCGACAAACATCCGACGCGTTTCCGAGCAATTGCAAAACGAACACGGAGCATATGTAGTGGCGATCGACAGCATTGTCGGGCCGCAGCCGTTTGTCCATACGATCGCCATCCGCCCTGGCGCCCTTTCCCCTGGCACTGCGCTTGGCAAATCGCTGCCATCGATTGGCGACATCAGCATGATGGGCGTCGTGATGGAAGATACCGCCGATATGAGCGCACTTCCGTACACGAATTTGCACATTGTTTACCAAATGGCGAAAGTCATCGCTTTAGGCCTTTCACTTACGATCCGGCAGCGGTATGGCTATGAATCATCGACACCGCTGTTGGCTTGAACAGAGCGCGGAAACATATGTCTTGCCTTTAAAGGCAAAAAAAGGCGCAGCGGCCGATTCATGCCGCTGCACCTTTCGCTATGATCAAGCCATATGGAACGTTCGTTTGACAAACGACACTACTTCCTCAGCCGTACCAAGCGACAGCACTGTCTCTTTCACGCGGACCGCATCCTCTTTTGACAGCCGCTTCAGCTGGGCGCGCGCCGGCAAAATCGAGGTGGCGCTCATGCTGAACTCATCAAGGCCAAGAGCAAGCAAAATCGGAATGGCGATCGGGTCGCCGGCCATTTCCCCGCACATCCCAACCCATTTCCCTTCGCGGTGAGCGGCGTCAATGACATAGCTGATGAGCCGCAAAATAGCCGGGTTGTACGGTTGATATAGATACGCCACCCTCTCATTCATCCGGTCGGCCGCCATCGTATATTGGATTAAATCGTTTGTGCCGATGCTGAAGAAATCGACTTCCCTGGCAAACTGATCGGCCATGACGGCGGCAGCCGGGATCTCCACCATCATGCCGACTTCAATGTCATCGGCGACCGGGACGCCTTGGCGGAGGAGCGCTTCTTTTTCTTCGAGCAAAATCGCTTTCGCTTGGCGGAATTCATCGAGCGTCGCAATCATCGGGAACATGATTTTCAAATTGCCGTGCACGCTCGCCCGCAGCAAGGCGCGCAGCTGGGTGCGGAACATGTCTTGCATTTCCAGGCAAAGGCGAATGGCTCGAAACCCTAAAAACGGGTTCATCTCTTTTGGCAAGTGTAAATACGGGAGCTCTTTGTCGCCGCCAATGTCAAGCGTACGCACAACGACCGGCTTGCCGCCCATTTGTTCAAGCACCGTTTTGTAAGCCGCAAACTGTTCGTCTTCCGTAGGCAGCTCCGATCGTCCCATGTATAAAAATTCCGTGCGATACAATCCGATCCCTTCTGCCCCGTTGGCCAACGCTCCTTTCACATCGTCCGGCGTGCCGATATTGGCCGCCAGCTCAACGTGCACGCCATCAGCGGTGACCGTCGGTTGATCGACAAGCTTCGCCCATTCCGCTTTTTGCTCCTCATAGCGAGCCCGCTTCTCTTCATAACGCGCAAGCAGCTCCGGGGACGGATTGACGACGACTTGACCGTCGAGCCCATCGACGATGACCATGTCGCCGTTTTTTACTTCCGCCGTTACCGCCTTCGTGCCGACGACAGCCGGAATTTCGAGCGAGCGGGCCATAATGGCCGAGTGCGACGTTCGCCCGCCGATGTCGGTGGCAAATCCTTTCACATATTGGCGGTTCAGCTGCGCCGTATCGGATGGCGTCAAGTCTTCAGCGATGATCACGACTTCCTCAGAAATGAGGCTCGGGTTCGAGATCGTGACGCCAAGCAGATGGGCGAGGACGCGCTTTGTCACATCGCGGATATCGGCGGCCCGCTCTTTCATATACTCATTGTCCATGCCTTCAAACATGGAAATGAAAAACGATGCCGTTTCATGGAGCGCATATTCCGCATTCACTTGTTCTGTTTTGATTTTTTCCTTAATCGGGTTCAGCAGTTCTGGGTCGTCAAGCACAAGCAAGTGGGCGGCAAAAATGGCGGCTTTGTCTTCACCAAGCTTTTCCAAGGCATGCTGTTTGATGGCTTCCAGCTCTTCTTTCGCTTTCGCGACCGCCGCCTCAAGCCGCGCAATTTCCGCCTCGACATCGGTGACCGTTCGTTTTTCGGCCGTCAAATGAGGCGTCTCTAAGCGGTAGGCCTTGGCGATGGCGATGCCGCTTGAAGCGGCGATGCCATGAATCGTCTTTTCCATTATTCCGCAAGGCCTTCCTTTGCCAACGTATCGGTTAACGCCGCCATTGCTTCTGCCGCATCGGCCCCTTCTGCCGTGATTTTGATCGTTGCCCCTTTCGGAATTCCTAACGACATAACGCCCATGATCGATTTCAAGTTCACCGTTTTGCCGTTGTACTCAAGCTGGATTTCGCTGTTGAATTTGCTCGCCGTTTGCACCAAAATCGTCGCCGGACGAGCGTGGATGCCGGAATCAGAAACGACTTTAAACGTTTTTTCTGCCATGTTCATCATTCCCCTTTTCTTCATTTTTTTCTTTGCCATCATATCAAATGCAGGGGCGGGGAGGCAACGGAAAATGCTTGGTCCCGCCCCGCCGCGAATAAGCAGTTTAGCTGATCGTCACAACAGCGTCTTCTCCTCGAGCAACCGGGCCTTGCTTGTTGACGTGAACCGTTTCGCCGGCTTTGAGATTCGTGAAAATCACCGGCGTGACGATCGATGGCGCGTTCTGTTTTACATAATCAAGGTCGACGCGCAAAATCGGCTGCCCTTTTTTCACTTCGTCGCCTTCCTTCACAAGCGCTTCAAACCCTTGGCCGTTCAGCTTCACCGTGTCGATGCCGACGTGGATTAAAATTTCATGCCCGCCGGCCGACTGAATGCCAATGGCGTGCTTCGTCGGAAATACGTTGATGATTTTGCCATCAACCGGAGAGACGACCGTGCCGTCCGTCGGCATGACCGCGAAGCCGTCGCCCATCATTTTTTGCGAAAACACTTGGTCCGGCACTTCAGCGAGCGGAACGACCTCTCCTGACATCGGCGAAGCAATCGTTTCAGACTTCGCGGTTTCTGAAGCCGCTGTTTTCGGTTCTTCTTCCGCACGAGCCGGCGCTTTTCCTTGCATGATGTCTTGAATTTGCCCTTTTAACATATCCGATTTCGGACCGAAAATCGCTTGCACGTTGTTGCCGACTTCAAGCACCCCGGCGGCGCCGAGCGCTTTCAACCGGTCTTTATCGACCCGGCCGATATCATGGACCGAAACGCGCAAACGTGTAATGCATGCGTCCAAATGTTCGATGTTTTCCTTTCCGCCAAGGGCAGCGAGCACTTCATACGGCAGGTCGCCAGCGGCGGCTGCCTCGGCTTTCGGTGCTTCCTCGACCGTTTTTTCCCGGCCCGGCGTCGCCAAATCCCATTTGCGGATCGCAAAGCGGAATCCGAAATAATAAATCACGGCAAACACCAAGCCGACCGGAATCACAAGCCACCATGCCGTCCGGTTTGGCAGAACGCCAAACAGCAAGAAGTCAATGACCCCGCCGGAGAAGGTCATCCCGATTTTGACGTTCAACAGGTGCATGATCATAAACGACAAGCCGGCAAAGACGCAGTGAATGGCAAACAGCGCCGGGGCGACAAACAAGAACGAAAATTCGATCGGTTCGGTAATCCCGGTCAAAAACGATGTCAACGCGGCCGACCCCATGATGCCGGCAACGACTTTTTTGTTTTCCGGTCGCGCTTCATGGTAAATCGCGAGCGCCGCCGCCGGGAGACCGAACATCATAAACGGGAACTTCCCGGTCATGAACGTGCCGGCCGTCAATTTGACCCCGTCTTTCAGTTGCTCGAAAAAGATTTTTTGATCGCCATGGACCACTTGCCCGGCTTTATTGACGTACTCGCCAAATTCAAACCAAAACGGTGCATAGAAAATATGATGCAAACCAAACGGAATGAGCGCCCGTTCGATGACGCCGAAAATAAACGCGGCCAACGTTTTGTTCGCATCGATCATATTGTGCGAAAACGCATTGAGCCCGTGCTGAATCGGCGGCCAAACGAATGTCATGATAATGCCAAGCACGACTGCGGACGCCGCCGTCACGATCGGCACGAACCGCTTGCCAGCGAAAAAGCCGAGATATTGCGGCAGTTCGATATTGAAGTATTTGTTGTACATGTACGCTGCCAAAATCCCGACGATAATCCCCCCAAAGACGCCGGTTTGCAGCGTCGGGATGCCGAGAATGTTGGCGTACGACGGGTCGGCGCCGATCATATCGGAAGTCACGCCCAAGATGACGCTCATCGTCACATTCATAATCAAGTAGCCGATGATCGCCGCCAAGCCCGCGACCCCGTCCCCGCCGGCAAGGCCGATCGCCACACCAACCGCAAACAAGAGCGACAAGTTGGAGAAGACGATGCCGCCCGCTTGCTCCATCACGTTGGAGACGAGCACGACCCAATCGGCTTTTAATGCGGGAATTTTATCCGTGAGCGCCGGGTTTTTCAAGGCGTTGCCAAGCGCCAACAAAATCCCGGCCGCCGGCAAGATCGCCACCGGCAACATGAGCGCTTTCCCGACTTTTTGCAGCGTGCCAAACGCTCGCTTCATCTTCATAACCTCCTTTAGTTTCCTTTTCTTAAGTTTTGCAGCAAACAACCGATTCATGTACCAAAAATGGAGCGGGCGTTTCCGAGGGAGCCGGCGCAATAAAAAAGGCATGACTAAAGAGAGGCAAAAAGAACGCTTACAACAGCGCAAAGATGAATTCGCAGCTGTTGCCGCCTTGTTTGCCCTCTTTACTCATGCCTGATCGAGTCAGTAACACGTAAAGCGAGACAACCTATGCAGTTGTATTGTTCTTTTTCTCCGCCAGCCGTTGCAAATGCAACGTCAAATAGACCGCCTCGGCATCGTCCGCCGGCAGATGAAGCGTTTGCTGCATGACTTTGACCAACTTCCATGCTAGATTATAGCATAATGGATACGCTTCCTTCAAGATTTTCGACAAATTTTTTGGTTCTTCGACTTTTTCGCCTTTTTTCATCCGCTCAATCGCATAGCGCAAGTGACGGACAAACCGCAAATAATGAACGCTCTCGCGGTCGATGTCAACGCCAAGCTGTTGCTCGACGATCTTGACAAGATCAGCAATGAGCTGGGAATATCGATTCGCTTCCGACACGCTTTGTTTGGAAATCGCGCTATGAATATGAAGGGCAATAAAGCCTGCCTCTCCTTCAGGCAGCACAATCCCGAGCTTTTGTTCAATCATGCGGGCCACTTCATTGGCAATTTCATATTCCAACGGATACAAGCTTTTCGTCTCAGCCAAAAACGGGTTTTTGACATCCAATCCTTGTTCAAGCCGCTTTAATGTAAAAGCGATATGGTCCGTCAGCGCCACATGGATGTGCTCGTCGAGCGGCGCGCCCACGCGTTGCTGAATATGTTGAACCACCTCGCTCATGAGGGCGATGAATTCTTCGCTCAATTCCGGAAGCAGCTTTTTGTATTGCTCTTGTTCGCGTTCGTTTTTCAGAACGAAACATTTTTCAACAGCGCTCTTGGCAATCTCGTCCCCCCGTTTTTTGCTGAAGCCGATTCCTTTGCCGAGCAAAACGACTTCGCCATATGCCGGATGGGAAGCGATTAACACGTTATTGTTGAGCGTTTTTTCGACGCGAAACGGCTGTTCCATCAGGCTCCCTCCTTTCCGCACCCATCGTCTGCCGCTAGTCTATGCAAACTAAATTATAAACCGGACGGGCCATCGCTCTCAATGACGTTTTTTGGATGGGACGCCGCTCTTCTCGACATACTAATAAGAGGGCTGGGAGGGAGGAAAGATTTTGCGGGCATACGGCAAGCGGAGCGAAATTGGCCGAAAGGAGGGGATCGCATGTCGAACAAAGGGAGACAAAACAAGGTGAGCCAAGAAGTAGCCAACCCGACCGTCTCCAAGGCGGAGGCAGAAATGGCCAAAGACAGCGTGGATACGGCGAAACAAGCGAAAAAAAATCGCTCGTAACAACAGCAAAGGGCTGCCTCATGAGGCAAGCCCCTTTTCTTCGTTCCCGTATTGGCCTTTTGTTGCCGGCAATCTCCCTTATCGAAGCCATCGGGCTGTCGGATTGAACGCCCTCCCACCTACGCGTACGCTTAGAGGTGGGAGATTCTTGGGAGCACCTGCCCCACGGCGGGTGCATGTGCGCTCACACGTGGAAGTGGGGGTCTTCTCTTCCCAAGATGATAAAGATCACACAAATCGACCTTCAAGGCGCCACCCCCGCCTAACGGCCAATAACGAGTTAGACAGTTTCCCGCGGTGCAGCGCCGAGCTGTTGGCTATATCGTCTGGCGCACCGGATGAAGACGGCTGAAAATCATCTTCAGCAACGGCGGAGTCACGATGGTCGTCACTAATACGACGATGATCATGACCGCAAACATGTCTCCATCAAGCAGGCCGGCTTCCAAGCCGATGCCGGCGATGATGAGCGCCACCTCGCCGCGCGACACCATGCCAGCCCCGACCGCCAGCGAGCTTCCCCACGAAAATCCGGCCCATTTTGCCCCCAGCGCGGCGCCGACAAGCTTTGTCAAAATCGCGAGCGCACTCCAACCGACAATCAGCGGCCAATGCTCGACGATGCCGGAAAAGTCAGCCGCAACCCCGATGGAGGTAAAAAAGACAGGGACAAACAAAGAATAGGCGATCGTTTCCACTTTCTCAAATACTTCTTCCCGATAGTCCGTAAAACTCGCGCCAAGCCCGGCCATATAGGCGCCGATGATCGCCGCCACCCCCATCGCCTCAGCAAAATAGGCAAAGGCAAAACAGATGACCAGCCCGGCCGAGACGACCGCCTCTGTCACACGCAGCGGGGCAAACCACTTTAATACGAGCGGGAGGGCTTTCCAAGCGAGTAAAATGGCGACGGCAAAAAAAACAGCTTTTTTCAGCACGACCGCACCAAGCTCGACGTCGCCGCCGGTCAGGCTTAATAAAAATGCCAAGGCAATGACGACCAGCACGTCGTCGATGACCGCCGCGCCAAGAATCGCTGATCCTTCCTTCGATTGCAGCTGTCCCATCTCTTTAAGCGCCTGCACAGAAATGCTGACGCTTGTCGCCGATAGCAAGAGGCCAAGAAATAGAGCCGTGCCGGTTTCCATGCCGAACGCTGCGCCGGCCGCATACCCGGCGAGCAGCGGAACGAGAATGCCGAGCACTCCGACTGCCACAGCAGCTTTTCCAGTGCGCCGAAACTGATCCATATCCGTCTCAAGGCCGGCTATAAACATAAGCAAAATGACGCCGATTTGACTTAACTCCTGCAAAAGATCGGTATCCTCGATCACACCCAGTACGCTCGGACCAAGCACAATACCGATGAGCAGCTTGCCGAGCACGGCGGGCTGGCCAAGGCGCACGGCCGCATCACCGGCAAGTTTGGCGGCGAACAAAATGACTGCCAGTTGGGCGATGAACATACCATCACATCCTTTTCCCATTATTCCTCCCCAAACTACGTTTATCATGTGCAATAGGTTTCATTTTTAACGGATTTCCGAAAGAAGTCTCCCACTTCAAGCAAAGCTAAGTAGGAATTGTTCCCTGCACGATCGGCAGTTTCGACCCTAAACAACTGAAAGAGAAATTTTACGAACCAAAACGCGCTGTGCACCGACAGGGCCTATGATGATCCGCAAAGCATCGGCCTCTGCCTGCCATGCAACTCGGCTGCCTATCAGCCATCGATTGAGCCGTTAGCCAAAAAAACAGACATCCTCGCTCTGCGTGGACGCCTGTTGTTATGACAGCGCATTTGGCCGGCCGTTTGCGGCTTTGACGCCGCCGGACGGAAACGTCAAATGAACAGTCGTTCCCTTCCCAACCTCGCTTTCGATCCGCATCGTTCCTTTATGTTCTTGAACGATTTTCATGCTTGTCGTCAGCCCGAGCCCCATTCCTTTTTCTTTCAAAGTGAAAAACGGTTCACCGATTTTCTGCAGCCGCTCTTTCGAAATGCCGACGCCGGTGTCGGCAACATCGACATAGATCTTCCCGTCCGCTTCCGCAACGTGGACGTATAAAATTCCGCCATCAGGCATCGCTTCGATGGCATTTTTCATAACGTTCAACAACACTTGAACAATTTGGTTTTGATCGCCGTACACACAAGCTTTCGGAGCGGTGTTATGAACGGAAATGGAAACACTGTTCAACGTCGCCTCATGGCCAATCAAGCTGATGACATACGAAATGGCCTCGTCTAGCAAAAACGGCCGATAATCGTGGCTTTGCGGCTTGGCGAGCACCAGCAGCTCGCTGACAATTTGGTTGATGCGGCCGAGTTCACTTAACATAATGCGCATATAATGATCATTCACTTCGCGCGTTTCTTGCATCATCTGAATAAATCCTTTCATGGAGGTGAGCGGATTGCGGATTTCATGGGCAATGCCGGCAGCCAGCTCGCCAAGGACGGACAGCTTTTCTTTTTTCAAGAGCAACTCCTCGGCAAGCTTTTGCTGGGTAATATCGCGGCCGATCGTCAACAACCCTTTGCGCGCTCCGTTTTCGTCAAAGAGCGGCACTTTAATGACGTCAAACGTCTTCACTTCCCCATCCGGCGTCGCAAACGACTCCTCGCGGCGCGTCACCTTTCCGCTCTCCCACGCCTCGCGGTCTGATGCAATGCACTGCGCAAACGCTTCTTTAAAAAACGGCACAAGCTCGCCAAGCTCGCGGTCCGTCTTCCCGATATAATCGATCTGTTCGAGGCGGTACAGCCGCCGGCCGAAATCGTTGACGCGCAGCCATCGCCCCTCGCTGTCTTTAAAGCAAACGAAATCTGGCATCGAATTGATGAGCGTAAGCAGCTGCTGTTCATTTTCCTCGGTCTTTTCCAGCTGCTCGCGCTTTTTTAACAGCTGGTACAAAAAAATGGCCGAGAGCAAAATAAACACGGCCCCTTTGGCGGCGCCAAGCGCCATATATACATCGCGGCTGATCGACAGCATATTGAGCAGGGTGTCGGTGGCGGCAATCCATAAAATGCTGCCTATGATATATACTGCGATTACTTTTGTTTTGTTGACCACGTTGTCATCGAACCCCTAACATGCAAAGTCGCTGGCGGCCACGGTCGCCCTCTAGGCTACATTTCCCGCGCCCAGCCGAGCAACCGCACGGCCAAGAGGGCGGCGCGCTCATGGTCAAGCCGCTTTTTTAGCGATGCCTCAAGCCGCTCGGCCACCGCCTCCGCCTCTTCCTCATAGGCGAACGAAAATGACCACTCAAGCGCCGGAATGGCAATCACGATATATTCTTCTTTTCGATTTTCGTAAATGTAGACATTAGCCGGAGCTTGTCCGTCCATCACCGGCGTTTTGCGGATTTTCATTTTTCCGTCCCACCTTTTCCTTTCAAGCCGTCCCCATTTTGTTTATTTTAACAAACGCCCGCTCCCTACTCAATATAAATCATTTTCCTTGTCATTCCCCCGTCGATGACCAAATTGACCCCGGTGATAAAATCGTTTTCCTCATCGCATAAATACAGACAAGCGCGGGCGATATCGTCCGGTTTGCCGACGCGGCCGGCCGGGTGCTGCCGGTGGTCAATGTCTCGCAGTTGCCCATAATCGCCCGTTTCAATCCAACCGGGGCTGATGCAATTGACGCGAATGCGATCATCCGCAAACGACACCGCCAGCGCATGGGTCAAAGCGACAAGGCCGCCTTTCGATGCAGCGTACGCCTCGGAATTCGGCTCGGACATGAGCGCCCTTGTCGAGGCAATGTTGACGATTGCTCCGCCTTTTGCATTGCGGCGCATATATTTCGCTGCTTCTCGAGAAGCAAAAAAAGCGCTGCGCAAATTCGTTGACAGCACGTCATCCCACTCCTCAACCGTCAGCTCATACGGCGACTTCCAGCGTGAGACGCCAGCATTGTTGATCAAATAGTCAATGCGGCCGAAGCGGCCGGCAGCTTCTTGTACAAACCGTTCAATATCGTCCACCTTCCGCACATCCGCTGCCGCAAAGATCGCCTTGAACCCGTCCGACTGCAATTGCGCGGCGAACGCTTCACCGTTTTGAATATCGCGGTCGATGATCACGACGTTCGCTCCCTGTTTTGCGAATGCTCTAGCGATCGCCTTGCCGATCCCATTCGCTCCACCGGTGACAATGGCTGTTTTCTGTTCCATGCTCATGTGCAATCTCTTCTCCCTTCCTTTGCTCCGTTTGCTTTCGGGTGGGATCCAACCGAAAGAGGTAGGCTTTATGCATGACCTTCCCTCCTACGATAAGGAACGTTTGTTCTATTCATGACCATTTTATACCTTTCGTTCTTTTGATGCAAGAGAAAGGTGGATGAGGAAAGATACCGATTCATCCCCCACTTGCGCTCACGCATGGAAGTGAGGATTTTCTCATCCCGAGATGTGAAAAAGACCGCCATTCGGCGGTCTTTTTTGGCATCTTACCGATAGGGGCCATACGAGACTGGAAAGCCAGGCGCATACGGGGTTCCTCCGCCATAATATGGAGGCAGCGGAGAAGCAGGATAGCCATACGGCATCACCGGGGCATACGGCTGCGGCGCCATCGGTGGATAGTACAGCGGCGCATACGGATGTGCGCCAGGAACGAAACCTGGTGTTGCACCAGCAGCCATTCCAGACAGCGTGCCAGGAACGGCCACGGGAGCCGTGCTGCCAGCCGGGGGGACGTTTTCTGCATACGGGGCCGTCATGCCATACGGAATAGCGGCGTCATCAGGCGTCATCGGCGGCGTGTTTTCTTTCCCACCCATCGGCCAAACGGAAGCATGGGCCATATTCGGCCCGGCTCCTAAACCGAGCGGCGGCGCCGGCAGCATCATATCGGAGCTGTCCGGACTGTCTGGACTGTCAAGATGGACCGGACTGACAAGCGGCGCTGGCGGCGCAACCGGTGGACACCAATAGCCATAAGGCGTTGCCGGCGGATAATACGCCATCGGCATCACTTGAGTCGGCGTCGCTTCATTTGGCGTCGTTGCCGATAGCGGAGCCATCGGCGGCACGTTATTCTCCATCCACCCGGCTTCATTGTCATGGCCAAAAGAGGTTGAAAACGGACCATTCATATACGGATCCCAATGATTCATTGTTCTCTCCCTTTCTTGCTTATATTCTCGGGGCGCGTACCCACCCATATTGTATGTCGGAACAAGCAAAGGGTGTTTGCCCGGCCAAAATATAGGTATTTAACCCAACAGGCGTCTGTGATACGATAAATAACGGTGACGATGCCGAATCAACGCTTGGGGGGACATGCGATGGATGAAGCACTGGCGGCCAAGCAAATCGATGAATTGCGCAACGGAATCATCTCCGAACTGTTGGTGAAAAAAGAGGACTTCCCTGTTTTTCGCGCCGTGCTCGTCAAACAGCCCGACTTCAAACGATTTCGCGGCATCGCCCAGCGCGGCGGTCATGTTATTTACCACTATATGGATGCTCCGCGCAGCTAAAAGCCCCTCTTCCCATGGCTTCACACCCGGCTTTCCGTCCTGGAAGCCGGGTGTTTTTGCTCGCGGAGAATTTTCCATCCCTCTCTATGAAACTAGTCATTTCAATGCCTGACGCGTTTTTTCCATCATTTCGATAATGACTCATCACGTGATCCTTGTTACTCTAGTAGCGGGTTTGCAAGACAAAAGGAGGGATGTGGATGAAACAAGCAAAAGCATGGGTGACGGCTATGTTGTGCGGCATATTTTTCTTTGCCGGCCATGCCGATGCGGCGACGATCCACACCGTCAAGCGCGGCGACACGCTTTGGAAAATCGCGAAACAATACGGTGTGCCGCTGAAACAACTGCAGCAGACAAATCGCAAAGGCGATTGGCTATATCCTGGTGAAAAACTCGTCATCCCTGATGCCGGCATCACGGCGGCGGAGAAAGATTTGCTCGCTCGCCTCGTCCATGCCGAGGCGAAAGGGGAACCGTACGCCGGGAAAGTGGCCGTGGCAACGGTCGTGCTCAACCGCGTCGACCATCCGGATTTTCCGGATACGATCCGCGCCGTCATTTATGAGCGCTCTGGCGGCCATTATGCATTCACGCCGGTCGCAAACGGATCGATCAACGAACCGGCCGACCGTGAATCATACCGCGCCGTTGAAGAAGCACTTGCTTTTCGCGGTTTAGGAAACGGCTCGCTCTATTTCTATAATCCGAAAACGGCGAAAAGCAAATGGCTGCGCTCGCGTCCAGTGACCGTCGTCATCGGCAACCACGTCTTCGCCAAGTAAAAGAAGGATAGGCTGCCTCAAAAGACCGTTTTCTCCTAAGCGAGGCGCCATATATGGTCTTTTGAGCATATTGGATGCATATATGCACCCATAAGGAAGGTGCCCAAACTCTTTTTCAGGGCACCTTTTTTAAATATTTAGGAAATAAATCTCTTTACTTGCGCATAAAAATAAGGCACACTAGTAAAAAAGCGCCTAATCCCCGCCGACCGGGGAGCGGCGACGGAATCAGGCAAGCCTCGATTCCCGCGGCCGTTCGCTTGAGCGGTCCATCCATCATTTTGATTAAAGGAGAATGATGATGATCAAAAAAGCGAAAGTCGGAGATATTATCGAATTTAAAAATGGGCTACGCGGCATTGTGGAGAAGGTGAATGAAAACTCCGTCATCGTGGATTTAACGTATATGGAAAACTACCGTGAACTCGATTTGCAAGAACGGACAGTCGTCAATCATAAAAACTATAAGATCATCGAATAAAAAAAGAGGCTGCCAAGAGCCTCTTTTTTGTTTACGAAATGCCGGCGAGTTCATCACATTCATAGATATGGACGCCGCTCGTTGCTGACGCCGCCCGGTAAAACATCGCCAAAGCAAGCTGATGGGCGTCAACCGGCTTATACTTTTTCCATTTGCCGACGAACAAAAACGGAAGACGGCATAACAACCACCCGCCTAACGCTTCGCCAAGGCGGAACTCCCGGCGCTTGCCGACGAGCAACGATGGACGGAAAATATGAAGCGATGGGATGGAAAGCCGCTGCAACGCCTCTTCCGTCTCTCCTTTGACTCGCTGGTAGAAAAACGGCGAACAAGGGTTGGCGCCAACCGAAGAGACGGTCAAAAAGCTTTTCACGCGGCACTTTTCCGCCAGCGCCGCGGCGCGCAGCGTATATTCATAATCGACTTGAATGAACTGCTGCTTTGTTTTCGCCTTTTTGCGCGTCGTCCCTAGGCAACAAAACACATCGTCCACATAAAAATATCGTTCGTACGATTCAAGCCGAGCAAAATCGACGACGACTTGCTGCAGCTTTTCATGTTCCACCGGCAGCGGAGTGCGGACGAAAATCGTCACACAGCGGTACAAATCCGACTGCAGCAACAGCTTCAGCAACTCTCCGCCGACCAAACCGCTCGCCCCAAGCAAAAGAGCTGTTCTTCGCTCCAACGCCAAAACCTCCAAGGCAAACATTCATTGTCCATTATATAGGAGTTGGAGCGAAAAAACTACCTCTTTTTTTATCTCTAGCGGTTGTCGACTTTTTCTGGATACAAGTCATGATTGAGCAGCCGGTATTCCGCCATTTTTTCGTATTTCGTCCCCGGGCGCCCCCAGTTGCAGTACGGATCGATGGAAATGCCGCCGCGCGGGGTGAATTTGCCCCACACTTCGATATAGCGCGGTTCCATGACTTTAATCAAATCGTTCATAATGATGTTGACGCAGTCTTCGTGAAAGTCGCCATGATTGCGGAAGCTGAACAAATACAGCTTCAACGATTTGCTTTCGACGCATTTTTTGTCCGGGATGTAGCTGATGTAAATCGTCGCGAAGTCCGGTTGTCCGGTTTTTGGACACAACGTCGTAAACTCCGGACAATTGAACTTCACGAAATAATCCCGGTCAGGATGTTTGTTGTCAAACACTTCAAGAAGATTGGGATTGTACGTGAACGAATACGTTGTCCCTTGATTGCCAAGCAGCGTCAAGTCTTTCAATTCTTCCTCTTTTCTTCCTGCCATTCCTTCATTCCTCCCTCATTATTCATTGCCGGGCGAATCGCCGCACCCCGCTTTACACGCCGCGCTTGTTTCCCCAAAGAAGCGTGTGCAGCTGCGGCAGGATGTGGACGTCTGCCAGCTCCTCCGAATCGGCGGCTTGTTCCACCAGCCATTCCAACCGACTGAGAAGCTTCGCGCGGAGTGCATCCACATCCGAATCGGCCACATCGGCGTTTCCTGTCTGCAAATAAAACGGAACACCTGGGTAGCGGCAGTGCACCTCTTTCGCATACGCCAAATCGGCGTCATCAAAGACGACGACTTTCAAGCTGATGCGCCGCACCCGGCTTTGGTCAGCCTGCAGCCGTTCAATGATTTGATCGAGCGCCGACCAGTCGGTGTTCATCCCCGAGCTTGGCGGCTTCGGGGAAAGGGTGACGTCGTCAATGTCAAGCAGCCAATCCTGCCAACGGCTCCCTTGCGTTTCAACCGCAACCCGCATCCCTTTTTCATGAAGAAGCGCGATGAGCTCCCCAAGAGCCGCAATCAGAAGCGGGTTGCCGCCTGAAATCGTCACGTGGCGGAAGCGGCGGCCGCCAATGGCTTCAAGCCGCCGCCAAATTTCGTCTGCCGTCAGCTGCTCGATCTCGTCTTTCGCTGATCCGTCCCACGTAAACGCCGAATCGCACCAGCGGCAGCGGTAGTCGCAGCCGGCTGTGCGGACGAACATCGTCTTTTGGCCGATCACCATTCCCTCTCCTTGGATGGTCGGACCAAAAATCTCCAACACCGGAATCGTGCGCGCCATTACCGCTCCCCCGCTTTCGGCCGGTAGACGACATAACTTGTCGGCGTTTCGCGGACAAACACTTGCAAACATTTCGGCTTGTGCGGCAGCGTATCCAAATAGCGCTGAATCGTTTCATAAATCGTGCGCGCCACCACTTCCGACGTCGGAAACCGGTTCGGGTCATGACCGTCAAACCAATCGCTATGGTCGTTGAGCAGCGTATGGTCCAGCTTGCGATGAACGAGCTGTTTTAACGTTTGAAAGTTGACTAAAAAACCGCTCTCATCGAGCTCATCGCCGGCGACCGTCACATTGACGATGTACGTGTGACCGTGCACGTTTGCGCAGCTCCCGGCCGCTTCGTGCGGGATGAAATGGGCGGCGGCGATGTGCATATCTTTGTTCAACTCATAGCGGTAATGATGCGCCACCTGCGGATAGAGCTGATGCATCATCGCGGCTCCACCCCCGCTTTTTCCCACAAATATTCATCCAACCCGCGCTTGCGCAACACGCACGCTGGACATTCGCCGCAGCCGTCGGCGATGATGCCGTTATAGCACGTCAGCGTCTTCGTGCGAATGAACTCGAGCGCCCCAAGCTCATCAGCGAGCTTCCACGTCTCCGCTTTCGTCAGCCACATGAGCGGCGTATGAATGACAAATTCGTAATCCATCGCTAAATTCAGCGTGACGTTCAATGATTTGATAAACACATCACGGCAGTCCGGATAGCCGCTGAAATCTGTTTCGCACACTCCAGTCACAATATGGCGCGCGCCCCGCTGTTTGGCGAACACGGCAGCGAATGATAAAAACAATAAATTGCGTCCGTCCACAAACGTCGTCGGCAGCTCACCTTCCTTTTGTTCAATGGCAATGTCGCGCCGCGTCAAGGCGTTCGGCGCCAACTGTCCGAGAAGCGACAAATCAAGCACTGTATGGCGGACGCCAAGCTCGTCAGCGATCGCTTGAGCGACGTCAATTTCCCGGCGGTGGCGCTGGCCGTAGTCAAACGTCACCGCTTCCACTTCACCAAACTGTTTTTTCGCCCAAAACAAACACGTCGTGCTGTCTTGGCCGCCGCTAAAGACGACGACCGCCTTTTCTTCATTCATCTTCATCATGATCAACCTCCTTCTGAATCAGCAGAAGAAGAGGTTTCCAAAACAAAAAAAGGCCATACCCCTAGGATACAGCCGTCCCTAGTTTTTTATAGAGGGTTTTGCTAGAAACCTCTCCCGTACAAGCGTACGGAATTGTGATTCTTCTGTTTTCTCTATTTACTATACCATACTTATGGCTTTTGTTGTAGCGCCTTTTTCACTTTTTCCGCCGTCCATACGTACACATACAGGAGCGGAACATACACCGCGACAAGATAAAACCCTGCCTTCGCTGTCCATTCCGTCAACCGCTCAATATCTGTCTTCTCTTGGAAAAACAGCGTCCCGACAAACAAGCAAGCGAGCAACACTGGAAGCGAACGGCGTTGCTGAACGGCAAACAGCTGTTTGACCACGCGCGTCGCCGCCCAAATAGAGACCGCGATGATCGGGAACACAACGAGTACGTAAATCGAGATGACAATATACTCCATCCGCTCGATAAACGGCACTTCTGGAATTTTGGCAAGCGTCAGCGTCGGCCATGTAATATGCTGGATTTGCTCTTTGTTATAAAACACGACGGAAATGAGGATCAAAACAAAATAAATGAACATCGTAAACGCGTTGGCCGCATGCGCCCACTTTTGCGAGGACGGAGCGTTTTTTAAAAACGGGTAATACATAAGCAGCATTTCAAACCCTAAATATTGCAGCACCATCTCTTTCGATGCTTTTGCCAATTGCCCAAACGAATGGTCGAACACCGGCAATAAGTTCCGGTATTGAGCATACTCAAGCGGAAAGAAAACCATCGGAAAAATCGTCAACAGCGGAATCACCACCCCCCAAACGCATAAGCCGACAACGACGCGAAACCCGCCGGAGACGGCGTAATACGTCAGCAGCAAAAACACGAGGCTGAACTGCCACGCCCCAATCAACGGGAACACCCATACTTTAATGATTTCAATGTATGATTGAAGCACCATAAACGCCGCCAACGCGTAGTAAAAAAGAAGTCCAAGGCTCAGCACCCCGCCGATCCACCGCCCGAAGTACTGTTCATGAAGCGACACGAGGTCTCCGCCTGATGGAGAATGCGACAGCAGCCGATACATCAGCCAAATCAACACGTGCGCCGCCAGCCCGGCCAGCAAGACAGCCATCCAGGCATCCTGCCCCGCCTCTTTCATCAGAGGACGCTGAAAATTGAGTGCCCCGACCCCAACTTGCGTAGCGTGAATGACAAAAAACACAAGAAACGGGGAGATGAGAAACCGTTCCTGAATGGCCTGCTTCATCCTAATCCCTCCTCATGTTCCCCGTCTTATTCGCCAATGCCTGTATGGACGATATCCACCGTTACGTGCGGGCGGATGTCTAGATCCGGGTATTCGCGGTAAAACGCGTCGGAATCCCAATGTCTTGTCACGCTGCGAACAAAATCGCCGATGCCGAGCGGGTCAATCCGTTTTTTCTGAAAATAACGGAATAACCGGCGCATATTATGCTCCAATTCGTTTTGCATTTTTTTCTTCACATCAGCAAACAAATCCTGATCCGGCTGATCGAGCCATGACGGGTAATCCTTCACCGACGCATGGATATGAATGAACACGTCAAGCACATGGCGGCTTCCATCACGCTTCCATTCATATTTCGGCTTCGCCCATAGGTTTTGCAGCATCACCCGATCCTCGCCCTGTTTTCCGCGATTCCCAACCTTCAGCTGGTAGACGCCGTTTTTCGTTTCTCCGAGCAAAATTTTCATTAAAAACGAATCACGCAAACTCACATGCCCGACATATTGGTCGTCGCGAAACAAAGCAACCCCTTCGAGCTTGACGAAATCTCCTTTTTTCTCAAAATACGGCAAAAAAGGGTCGCTCCCCGGGGAAAAATAGCGATACAAAAACAAGTGCAAATTTGTTTTCGGCAAGTTCATCGACTGCTCGTTCTGCTCTACAAGATTCGGCAAATACAACGTATCGCTGAGCGTCGTTTTCGCCGTGATTTTCAGCAACTCCCTAGCGCTTTCTTCCGCTACACCAAGCAGCAAATGGCTGCCGACTTTGTTGTTGCGCGCGAGGCTGTGCGTAATTTGCGTCACCCCCCGCCGAGCAAACTCCTTGCCGAACAAAATAAGGCGCAGCTGTCCTTCCTCAATCGGCAGCGCCGATTTCGACGACAGGCGCGGAATCAAGTCGTAGATCGTCGGCGACGTCGTCGTCAGCATATTCGGCTTTGTCATCGGCCCTTGCTTGAACGTCGGGTACACCGCGGTTCCGGTGTAGCGGCCGTTCTCGAAATCATACCCCATCTGTTGGATAATTTGAATTTCGTCAATCGGCCGCGAACTGACGCAGCCGCCAAGCAACAGCAGCGCACCAATCCATGCGAGCTCACGCCTCATCATGGTCCCCCTTACTCATCAATGTCGCGTTTTTGCTTCGCCGCATTCGGATCATAGCGAAACCGCGACCGCGGGCGAAGAAACATCGGCCGCTCCGCCGTTTCACTGTATGGCAAACGAATGAATGTATCGCGGAAGTTGCGAACACGAAATGGATAAAACGGCAGCAAATACGGATAGCCAAACGACTGCAGCCGCCCTAAATGAACGAGCAGCCCACACACAGCAAAGATGATGCCGATCCCGCCCCAGAACGCGGCGAACAAAATAAATGGAAACCGGATGAACCGAATCGTGTTGGACATTTTGAAAATCGGCGTTGTAAATGAAGCGAGCGCCGCCAACGCGACGACAATCAACAAAATCGTACTCGTCAGCCCGGCATCAACGGTCGCTTGCCCGATGACAATCCCACCGACAATCCCGAGCGTTTGCGCGACTTTCGTCGGCAGCCGCGCCCCGGCCTCGCGCAACAACTCAATCGTAATTTCCAAAAACAGCACCTCGAGCATCGGCGGAAATGGCACGTTCGAGCGTGAATAAATGATCGGTCCAAGCAAGTCTTCGGGGATCATTTCGTAATGATACGTCAGCACCGCCACATAAATCGGCGACGCCAACACCGAAAACGCAACGCCGAAAAACCGAATGAGCCGGAAAAACGTACCGAGCACCCATGGCAAATAATAGTCTTCCGGCGACGTAAAAAAATCGAAAAGAGCGGCGGGGCCAATCACGGCATACGGGGAGCCGTCGCAAAAGATGGCCACCTGACCCGACACAAGCGCATAGATGGCCCGATCGATCCGCTCGGTCGAGATAAAAAGAGGAAACGGCGTCCGTGAATTATCCGCGAGCAGCTGATCCAAAATAGCGTTGTCAAACACCACATCAAAATGAATCGTCTCAAGCCGCTGCGTCACCGTTTGAATGACTTCCGGATTGGCTACGCCGTCGATGTAGGCGATGACCACTTTCGTTTTCGACACCGAGCCGATCGACATTTCCCGAAACACAAGGTTCGGCGTCACCACTTGCCGGCGGATGAGATGCAAATTGACGCCGACGTTTTCGACAAACCCGACTTTCGGTCCCACGACGCTGAATTCGTTTTCCGAATCATTGTTTTCCCGAAGCCCCAAATTTTCAGCCGCGGCGCTCATGAGCGCCGCTTTGTTCGGTTGCTCGCGGAATGTGACAGCGACAAACCCTTTCAGCACCTTCTCTTCAATCAGCGCCGTGTCTTCGCTCACTTCAATGCGCTGAATCGGCACGATTTGCTGCAAATCTTCCAGACGGATGGTCGGATGCCGGGGAACGCCATTTTGCAAATGGCAAAGAATCCGCTCTTGCAGCACTTGCGGATCAACGAGCGAATCGAAATAGTAAATCGACAGTTCCTTGCCCCCAACGATGAACGACAATTCAACAAAATCGCTTGATTGCCGAAGCTTTTCCCAAAGTTGCGAAATGGGCCGCTGAGGGGGGCGTTTTTTCTTTTTTTTCCAAAATGAGAATAAACCCACAAACATCCCCTCGCCTTTCCGTTTACAGCATAGTCTTCCAATCGATCGATATTTTTATGCATCCCCCTTTCATCCTATTGATTCGACAAAATCTTCTATATATTATTGAAAATAGACAAATAGAAAAAGGAGAATCGTCTATGAACAAATTGACGAAACGGCGCCGGGCAAAACAGGCGTTAAAAAAAGTAACAGCAACGGCGGAAGCACTGCGGCGGTCAATCGACCGAACGCGCCCGCTTGAAGAGCAGCTCGATCGCATCCGCGCCTTGTTGGATGAACAGCTTGGCCATGATGAATATTTTGTTCTTGTCGATGAAAACGGATACGGACTCGTTCATACGAACCGCCTCCGTGAAGGGCGGGTGTTTGCCGACCCGGTCGGGCTGGCCGCCGCCCGCACGAACGAGCCGCTCTTGCAAGTATACGAACGCGATACAGGCGAGGTGCTGATTGACGCCAGCTGCCCGTTTTGGACGGAGCCGGGCGGAAGGCGGTTCAATTTGCGGATGGGGCGGCTCATGCACCGTCCGTATTTGCAATGGGTGTTAGCAAGCATCGCCATCGCGCCCGCAGCCGTTGGGCTGGCCGCTTCCATCGCAGGGGCGCCGCCCGTTTTTGCCGCGCTGTGCGCCGCTCTCGTTGGGCTTGGGCTTGGCGCCGCCTGGCATCAGGCCATTGCCGCCCAGCTTCGCCATTGGTACGGCGTTGCCCGCACTGTCTCCTCGGGTCAATTGCAGACAGAAGTGAAAACGACGGGAAAACGGGATGAATTTCATCAAATTGCCTACGAAATCAACAAAATGATTCTCGGCATCCGCACGATCATCAATGAGCTTGGCAAAGCGGCCAAAACGGTGCATGATGTCAGCCATGAGCAACAAATGGAAATGCGCCGCCTCTCTGAATCGTTTGACGAAATCGCCGCCGCCGTCGAAACGTTCCGCGAAGGGGCGAAACAACAAACGACCGCCGTCGAGCAAGCGGGTGACGTCATCGGGCAGATGGTGGAACGCGTGCAACTCATGCGGGCCGCCGTTGAACGCGTCGTAAGGCAAGCGGGCGACGCTTGGTCGTCAGCAGCAGAAGGCATCCGCCTCATTGAGGAAACGAAAACAAACATGGACGCGATGCAGCGCGGCATCGGCGAAATGACTGCCCTCATCGACAAAGCAGCCAATGAAGCAGCGCGCGTTCATGAGATGATCGCCGCCATTCGCACGATCGCCAAACAAACGAACTTGCTCGCCCTAAACGCCTCGATCGAAGCAGCGCGGGCCGGTGAAGCGGGCCGCGGTTTTTCGATCGTCGCCGAAGAAGTCCGAAAGCTCGCTGAAGATACAAACGCGTTCGCCGCTGAAATTTTTGCTTCGCTCGACGCCATGACGAACGCGCTCAAAGAAACGGTGCAAGCTGTACAAGGAAGCGGCCTCCGCGTTGAAACAACGAAAGACTCTCTTTGGAAAACAGGGGAAACGTTCACATCGTTTCAAGGCATGTTCGCCCAACTGAACGACTTGCTTCAGCAAAACGAAGCGTATGTTAACGCCATCACCGCCGACGGCGAGCAGCTCAGCGGACTGATGGGAGACGTACGCACCGTCGCCACCGATTTTTCAAACATGGTGCAAGAAACGGCGGCTGGACTTGAGCAACAAACGCTCGCCCTTCACCAACTAGCGCGGGAAGCCGACACGTTGGCTGCGGCAGCGCGCGATTTAGAAAAAATGATCACCCGCTTCCACTCATAACGAAACAAAGCCCTTTCGTCCCCCCTTCACCAAAGAAACGTCTGGGAACGAAAGGGCTCATTTACCGGCGCGGCAGCTGTCGGCGCCAAAGAAGCCACAAAAGCACAAGACTCATATAACCAAACAGCGGATAGATGAATGACAGCAGCTCCCCGTAATGAAACGGGCTGACCGCCGCAAACAGCAAAACGAGCAGCACGCCCAGCCATTTCCCGCCAAGCGGCGCCCAAACGCGCACTTGGCGTGCAAGTCCAAACATGCCGCCGATGACCGATGTAAAAATTTCTCCGTAAATGACGACGACATAAAGCCAATACAACACAGTAAAAAACGTATGAACGACTTCGGCCATTGGAATATCATAATCGTCCTTGTGTGGAAACGACAGCAGCACCATATGGTTCAACAGCAGCAAAACCGTCAACACCATTCCGCCTAACATCGCTCCGCGCCTCACCGCTCGCTCATCGGTCGCTTCGCGGGCGATGGGGACAAGCACCGCTTGGGCCATCGCCAAGTTAAAGGCCGCATAGGAAAACGGGGACAACATCGCCTTGAGGGAATAGTCCACCGCAGCCATGTCCGGACGGCACAAATCGCCAGCCACGATTGTTTTCACAAAGGCGATGGCGCTGAACAGCACCATCATCGGCGCGACAAACACGTTGACGCCAAACAGCCCTTTGCGGTCAAACAACATGACAAGAAGCGCCAAACCGAGCGTCAGCGTGACGCCCGCCTGCCTCGGCCAGCCGATCTGCTCTTCAAACACGGCACCCGCCCCGGCGATCATCACCGCCGTCACCCCCGCGATCATCGCCGTCATCACAAGCGTCACAAACGGACTCAACATTCTTCCGAACAAATAGCGATTCAATTCATCATATGACGCGGCTCCAATGCGGCGCGCCATCACCATCAGGCGCGCGCCGCCCCATGTGAACAAAACGCCGCTGACCGCCACCCCGATCGTCCCAGCCATTCCGTAGCGGGTAAAAAATTCAATAATTTCCCTGCCAGTCGCAAATCCCGCTCCAATCACCGTGCCGACGTAAACAGCGGCGATTTGCCATGCTTCCGACCATTCCGCTTTCTTCTTCACTGACTGCCCTCTCCTTCTCCTTGTCCGTTGCTTTACTTCTATATATATGTCCGCAGCGGACAAGAAAGACGAGTAGAAAAAAAGGATGCCTCCCTCGGCATCCTTCGTTACTGAACCGTCACTTGTTCGACTTGATGTTCGTGCAGCCCGCCGCTTCCTTCGACGTGCACTTTCACCGAATACGTTCCTTTGTTGGCAAACGTGGTCATTGCTTCGTATTCGCCGTTTCCTTTTTTATCTGCATCAACAAATTCATGCTTGTTGTCCGCCTGCCAAATCTCAAAGCGAACGGTGGCGTTCGTAAACGGCTTCCCATCTTTGGTGAGGTGAACGGTCAATGCCGCCGGTTTTCCGGCTTCGAACGAACGGGACGACAGGGAAATGGCGACGGCGCCATGATGGTTTTCTTCAGCACTGCCTTGGGAATTTTCGCGCGCACCGTCGGCCGTCGCCGCCTGTTCCGGGGTGCCGGCGACAATATCTTTTTTCGGCATGTTATGCATATCGCGCGCCGTCACATGGGCGACGACCGAATATGTTCCCGCTTGGGTAAACGTTTTTTCCACCGAGTAACGGCCATTGCCGTCATGCTTCGCTTCAAGCATTTCCCGCTCGTCGCTTCCATGCTTCCATACTTCAAACTTGACTTCGTTCGCATCGTCCACTTTTTCACCGCCGTACGTCACGACACAGGCGAGCTTGGTCGGTTTGTTCAAATCGATGTGATCCGGCGCATCGATTTTCACGTCAAGCACGGCCGGCGTCTCGGCTTGCTTGTTGTGATTTGTACAAGCAGCCATGATCATCATCCCCAAAAGTACAACAGCAAACGCGAAACCAACATGTCTTCTCATCTTCACCTTTCTCCTTTTTCCTTCAAATTCATGATCATCGTCAGCACCAAAGACGGAGTCTTTTCCGCCTCTTTTTCTGTTTTTCACTTTATCATAGCTTTGCCGCACCTACATTAGTATTCACCATTTTTTCAAAAACATTTCATCGTTATCACAATTTTTTTGTACAAAACACTTGAAAGTTAAAAAAGGTCAAAGTATAATAAAGTTAGAAGGTCAAAGAAAGTCAAAGTCAAAACCTGAATAATGGAAAAGGGGGTATGCCTCATGCGCTGCCAAGCATGCCAACAACGTGAAGCAACGGTGTTTGTCAACTTGCAATGGAACGGTGAAAAACAACAACTTCACCTGTGCCATGAATGCTATGAAAAACAAAAACAACAATTGTCGATTCCGATGATGAACTTCGGCTTTTCGCCGTTTTCCTTTGATGACTTCTTTACTAGCCCGTTCACAGCCGCCAACGCGGGGATGAGCTCGCCAGAAACGATGGCGAAACGCCCGCAAAGCCATAGCGGCGGATTTTTGGATCAGTTTGGCCGCAACTTGACGCAAATGGCCAAAGCGGGCTTGATCGATCCGGTCATCGGCCGCGACAAAGAAATCGCACGCGTCATGGAAATTTTAAACCGCCGCAACAAAAACAACCCGGTGTTGATTGGGGAGCCAGGCGTCGGGAAAACGGCCATCGTTGAAGGGCTTGCGCTGAAAATTGCCGAAGGGCAAGTGCCAGAAAAACTGTTGAACAAAGAAGTGTACTTGCTTGACGTCGCTTCGCTTGTTGCCAACACCGGCATCCGCGGCCAATTTGAAGAGCGGATGAAACGGCTCATCGCCGAACTGCAAGAGCGGAAAAACATCATCTTGTTCATTGACGAAATCCATCTGCTCGTCGGTGCTGGAGCCGCTGAAGGCTCGATGGACGCGGGCAACATTTTAAAACCGGCGCTTGCCCGCGGCGAGCTGCAAGTCGTTGGGGCGACGACACTCAAAGAATACCGGCAAATTGAAAAAGACGCGGCTCTTGAGCGCCGCTTCCAACCGGTCATCGTCCACGAGCCGACCGTTGAGGAAGCGATCGCCATCTTAAAAGGCATTCAGCCAAAATATGAACAATTCCATCATGTCCGCTATACGGACGAAGCGATCGAAGCGTGCGTGAAATTGTCGCACCGCTACATTCAAGACCGCTTCCTCCCGGACAAGGCGATCGACTTGCTTGACGAGGCCGGCTCGAAAGCGAACTTGCGCCTCGGCCCGACCGATGAAAAACAACTGCAAGAGCGGTTGATCCAAATCGCGAAAGAAAAAGAACAAGCGGCGAAAGAGGAAAACTATGAACTGGCGGCGAAACTGCGCGCTGAAGAGCTGAAGCTTGAGAAACAACTCGAGCAAGGCGTCACCCAAGAACGCCCAACAGTCGATGCCGCCGACATCGAGCAAATCATTGCCGAGAAAACCGGCATCCCGGTCGGCAAACTGCAAGCCGATGAAAAAGAAAAAATGAAACATCTCGAAGAAAACTTGGCGAAAAAAGTGATCGGCCAAGCGGAAGCGGTGAAAAAAGTCGCGAAAGCCATTCGCCGCAGCCGCGCCGGCTTGAAAGCGAAACACCGCCCGATCGGTTCGTTCTTGTTCGTCGGCCCGACCGGCGTCGGGAAAACGGAGCTCGCCAAAACGCTCGCCGAGGAGCTGTTTGGCACAAAAGACGCCATGATTCGCCTCGATATGAGCGAATACATGGAGAAACATTCCGTCTCGAAGCTGATCGGTTCGCCGCCGGGCTATGTCGGCTTTGAAGAAGCCGGCCAGCTGACGGAAAAAGTGCGCCGCAACCCATACAGCATCATCTTGCTTGACGAGATTGAAAAAGCGCACCCGGATGTGCAGCACATCTTCCTGCAAATTTTGGAAGACGGCCGCTTAACCGACAGCCAAGGCCGCACCGTCAGCTTCAAAGACACGGTCATCATTGCGACAAGCAACGCCGGCGCAACCGATAAAAAAATCACCGTCGGCTTTGAAAAAGAGGGAAACGGGCAAACAAGCGTCCTTGACTCGCTCAGCGCCTACTTCAAGCCGGAATTTTTGAACCGCTTCGACGCCATCATCGAGTTCAAGCCGCTCGAAAAAGCGCACTTGCTTGAGATCGTCGACCTGATGCTCGCTGACGTCAAAGCAGCGATGCGCGAACAAGGCATTGAACTCGAAGTGACCGAAACGGCGAAAGAAAAACTGGCCGAACTCGGCTACCATCCGGCCTTCGGCGCCCGCCCGCTCCGCCGCGTCATCCAAGAGCATGTCGAAGACAATATCGCTGACTGCCTGCTTGACGCGGATCAATCGGTGCGCGCAATCCGCATCGACGTTGAAGGGGACGCCATTGTGGCGAAAATCGAATCATAACTTACAACAGAGGATCCGCCGAACATGAATTTTGGTTTCGGCGGATCTTTTTTCCGATAGACCGTTTATCAAATCGATTTTTCACCTCGATTAAGTCAAGTCAAGCGTACTTTCAGTGAAAGGGAAATATTTTATAAAATATTTCTTTTGGAAATATTATTGACACTTACTTTTTTTTTTGCTAAAAATAAGTTATAAATTCTAAATATTGGATCTTCACCACAAAGTGTGCTTGACAAAGAAAGAAGATGATGATAATGGAAACCAAAATTGCACTTCTCCCTTTTTATTCCACATCCTTCTTAGGGCAACATTGCTATCATGTTTGCCTTTAAAAGTCAAGTACATCTTTTGGTGATGAACCTAAATATTAGGAGGGATTGTGATGTTCAAAAGAAAGATGATCCAAACCATTAGTCCGCTTCTTTTGGCCGCATCGCTTTCTCTTACTCCATTTCATAAGACAGAAGCTGAAATCAATCCGACCTATATCCCTTATGATGGATATGAATACGTTCACAGCACAGATACAAGAGGGCTGACCATTTATTGGACCCATACCCATGTAAACAACAAATCGACTACTGACACAGTTTCCCACACAGTCAAGAGAGAAGCGTATGCAACCGCTACTGTTTCTTCGTCGTCCACATTTAACGAGATGGTCCTGGAAGTAGGAATTAGTACGGAAGTCAGTTTAGGAGCGCGGGTGGAGAAAACAACAACTGTTACTTGGACGATCCCTCCTTATTCCACCTATACCCTTCGATATGGAAGCCGTTGGGTGAAAGCGACCGGCAAAGAAAATTACTACAGCAGAGGAACCCTCATCAGCTCAAAAACCGTCAGCGGACAATGGACATATGAGGGATATTCTGACAGCATTAAACAAAACTAAACATTCATGAATGGTGATTTTATGAGCAAAAAATTTTTCCATTCCCTTTTCATCTTCTTTCTCTTGCTGGCGGCGTGCGAACGCGGACACGACCCTGCTCCTGTTGCGCCGCATCCGGTGGAGAAAGCGAAGCAGGAACATAAACAAGCGGAGACGGAACAGAAGCCGCTATCGTTGGAACAGAAATTTCTCCCCCCTCATTTTCTAGTCAATCAATTTATTGCAAAGGCGACAAGTCGATCAATCGAGCTGACGATTCATTACACCATCTCGGAACAGCTGTACCGTTTGCTTGAACAGTATCAAGATTACTATTTCGTCATTCAATATCCAGAGGAACTCTCTCGCCTGACCCATGTTGATCATTCCAACGCGCTTAAAGGCCCTTTGCCGACAAACGGGCGACTGTCGTATGCCATCACGATTACTTCCACCTGGGCAACCGATATCCCCGAGGGCCTGGTAGATCGAATCAATCATGGAGACTTGCGGTATAATCTTCTTATTTTGGACAAGGAACGGTTCCCCGTGCATATTTTCAACGATGTTCAATGGTACCAATCGTTCGATCCAACCAAAGGATCCAACGTCATTTCAGAAGACGATGGTGCAAGAAAATGACGGCCGTTCGGTCAAACTTTTTCGACGACCGCATGTCTGTTTCTTGAGGTCAAACTCTTTCGCACGAATAAAAGATTTTCGCTGTAAAAAGGGCGGCCGCCATCGCCCCTTTTTCTTTTCCGCCTTTTCTCCAGAGCGAAAAGATTTTGCTATAATGAAGAAAAACGCAAGGGGGCATCGCGATTGCCAAACGAAATGGAGACGATCATCATTCAGACGCTCCGCCCGGCTCTTCACCCGTTCGTCATCTACCTGTTCGGTTCAGCCGCCCGTGGGACGATGCGCTCGGACAGTGATGTCGATATCGCCTTTGTCAGCGACGGCGAACCGCATGATCCGTATGAGCTGTTTCGGCTCGCCGGGGAGTTGGCTGACAAGTTAGGGCGCGATGTCGATCTTGTCGATTTGCGCCAAGCCAGCACCGTGTTTCAAGCGCAAGTCGTCTCAAGCGCAAAGGTGATCGATTGTGGCGACGAACGGAAACGAATGGAGTTTGAAATGAAAACGTTGAAAATGTATGCAAAGCTGAATGAAGAGAGGGAGCCGGTGTTAAAACGAATTGCGGAAAGTGGGTCGGTGTATGAAAAATGATGTAAACTTGGGCGTTGTCTGAACCAGAAATGGATGAGGACGCCAACGACCCAAGAATCCCACGGCTTTAGCCGTGTGGAGTGTCAAGCCAAGAAAAACAGCTAAGCCGACTCCCCGTGCGGAAGCCGGCCGTCTAGCGCCGCAAACCGTTCATCAGCACGCGGATCGTCCGTTCCATTTCCGCCTCATCGTCCCAATTGTGGTCAGGCAAAAGGAGAAAACGGGCGGCCAAAAAGCCGGCGAGCGATGTGATCGTCAGGCGGATGACCGAATCGACCGGCAGCTCGGCCAACTCCCCTTTCTCTTGAAAATGGCGGACAATGCGGGCAAATTTTGGATACACGTGCTCTGTAAACACGCGTTGAAAACATTGTTTAATCTCGGAATGAAAGGCGAGCTCCTGCCAAAGCACGCGAATCGCCGGCAAATACTTTTTCACAAAGGCGTAGCGATTGGAAAACACCGCGCGCAAAAACTGTTCGTACGTCTCATATTCGTTGTCAAACACTTCGCGGACGAATTCTTTCGCCAAAAATGGGGCGACGGACTGAAACAATGTCGGCGTGACGATGGCCAACAGCAAGTCTTTTTTCGTCTTATAATGGCGGAAGATCGTCCCTTCCGCCACCCCGGCCTTTTTGGCGATTTCGCTCGTCGAGGTCGCCGCATAGCCTTTTTCGGCAAACATTTCAATGGCGGCTTCCAAAATTTTTAGCTGCTTTTCACTGAACTGCTCTTTCCTGCCGCCTATTTGCAGCAGCTCTTGAATCCATGGATGCTCACTCATGGCTATACTCCTTACAGCTTGCGGTATTTTTTCAGCGCTACTACATTTAATAGCATAAACAGCAACGTAAAGCCAAGCAACACGTACACATCCACGGCGATGGCGCCCAAGCCCTCTCCGCGCACCATAATATCGCGCAGCGCGTCCGCCCCGTATGTGAGCGGCATGATGACGCTCAGCGAGCGAAGCCATTCTTCCATCGTGTCAAGATTGAACAAGCCGGAGAAAAACACTTGCGGCACGACGACAAGCGGGATAAACTGCACCATTTGCAGCTCGTTGTTGGCGAACGCCGACAGCAGCATCCCAAGCGCAAGCGCCGTCATCGCCAGCAAAAACGTAATGAGCAGCACATACCAAAACGAACCTTCCATCATCATGTCCAGGACATCAATGGCAAACCATGAAATTAAGCTTGCCTGAATCGTCGTAAACAACCCGAACCCGATCATGTAGCCGGCGACCATTTCCCAGCGCCTGAGCGGCGTCGCCATCAGCCGTTCGATCGTCCCGTTCGTCCGCTCGCGCAAAAATGACACTCCGGCAATCAAAAAGACGAAAAAGAAGACGAAAAAGCCGATCAACACGGGGCCGAAATAATCGAATGACGCCATGTCGCTTGACCCGTGCCAATACGTGGTTTTCAGCTGAAACGGGGGTTTTGGCGCCATGGACTGAAACGCCTTTTGCACCGCGGCCATCACCGCCTGGTTGGCAGTCGGGTCGCTTCCTTCCAGCGTGACGTGCAGAGCGCTTCCGTTCATGTCAAGCCATGCGTCAATGTCTTGATCGTCCAGCTGCTTTCGCGCTTGTTTAACCGACAGCTCTTTCACTTTCGCCCCTGCTTCTTTCAACTTGTCCACAACCGCCTCAGGCACGTGTTCGCTGACGGCAATGGCTGGTTTGTATTCTTCTCCATTAAACACCAAATCCATTAACAACAAGACGAACATCGGCGCGACAATCATGAGCGCCAACGTGCGCTTGTCGCGGAAAAACTGGCGGATGATGCGGACGACAATGGCCAACACTCTCATCGACGGACACCTCCAAACGTCAAAAACGCTTGCTCAATCGTTTCCGCCCCTGCTTCCTGTTTCAATTCATCCGGACGGCCGACGGCGATCAGACGGCCTTCGCGAATCATGCCAAGCCGCCTGCACTTTTCCGCTTCATCCATCACATGGGTCGTGACGACAATGGTTGTGCCGCGCTGGCGAATCCGCTCAAGCTCCGCCCAAATCGATTGGCGCAGAACCGGATCGATGCCGACCGTCGGCTCATCCAAAATGAGCACGTCCGGTTCATGAAGCAAGGCGATCGCCAGCGACAGCCGGCGCTTCATCCCTCCTGAATATTGGTGCACCGGCTTTTTTCGATCATTCGTTAAGTTGACAAGCGCCAGCATGTCATCGATCCGCTCTTTTTGTTTTTTCCCTCGCAACCCGTAGATGGAAGCAAAAAATTGCATGTTCTCCAGCGCGGTCAATTCTCCGTACAGGGCATCCGACTGGGCCATAAAGCCGATCCGCTTCATGACGCCAAGATTGGGCATATTCACGCCCAGCACGCGAATCGTCCCTTCACTCGCTTGATCAATACCGGCGATCATGCGCACCAACGTCGTCTTGCCCGCCCCCGACGGGCCGAGCAGGCCGAAAATTTCTCCCGCGCGGACATCCAACGACACATCGTCGATGACCACTTTTTTTCCAAACCGCTTGGAGACACGCTCGACTTGAATACATGGATTGGCGGTCATTGTTTTTCTCCCCTTTACATAGTAGTGAGCAATCACTCATTTATAGTATAATGAAGATAAACTCTTTTGTATAGTGAGTAATCACTCACAAAATGGATTTTTTAAGCTGCCGACGGTTCGGCAGCCCACCTACTGTTCCATCAATTGGACGTCTCGCCAGCCGTAGCACCACTCCCATAACGCTTTCCCTCCGATTTCCACCCTTTCCTCGGCCACTTTTTCACCGCCAAGCCGTTCGTAAAAACCGCGTGACGGATTGTCGGCAAGCACCCAGACGACCAGCGAATGAATGCCTTTTTGCGCCAAATGGCGGGTCAACGCTTGAACGAGCTGCCGGCCGAGCCCTTTTCCTTGCACCTCTTTAAGCAAATAAATGGCATAGAGCTCCCCGTCATACTTCGCTATCGGACCGTCGGCTACCCGATTTGGTCCGCCGGAGACAAATCCAACGACGCGCCCGTTTTCCTCGGCGACAAACACAGAATGACCCGATTGGCTGAGCACCTTCTCCCATAAGGGTTGTTTTTCTCCCACTGACAACGTCTCCAAGTACGCGTCCGGCACAATGCCGCTGTATGTCGTCTTCCAACTTTCGACGTGGACCGAAGCGATGGCCGGTGCGTCGGCCCATGTGGCTTTACGTATCATCGTTTTCCCCCTTTTCCCCAGTTTGATAGAAGTTTTCAAATTGAACGCTCTCCCACCTACGCTTGAGCTTTGAGGTGGGAGATTCTTGGGAACACCCGCCCCACAGCAGGCTGTCAACCAAGCCATCCCCGCCCACTTCCGCTCACGCGTGGAAGTGGGGGTCTTCTCGGCGAAAGATGATAAAGAAAAGCAGGGCGGTGCCGTTCCCGCCCGCCTTCTTTGCTTCTTTTTACAAGGCTTTGTCATCGACGCTGTCCAACCACCGCTCGATATGGCCGACGACCGAAGCGACCGCCCCGTCAGCAAACGGCGACTGTAGGTTGGCGCTTTTGACGAGCTCGGTAAACGGCCGGCTGCCGCCCAATCGACAAAGCGCCACATAGTCGCGCCACGCCGAAGCCCGGTCGTCTTGCGCCCGCTTCCAAAACTGGAACGCGCACACTTGCGCGAGGGTGTAGTCGATGTAATAAAACGGGTCGGTGTAAATGTGCCCTTGCCGCTGCCAAAATCCGCCGCGCTCAAGGTAGTCATGGCCGGCGTAGTCTCTTGTCGGCAAATACGCTTTTTCGATGTTGCGCCAGACACTCTTCCGCTCAGCCGGCGTCATATCCGGGTTCTCGTAGACCGCGTGCTGAAATTCATCGACCGCAACGCCGTACGGCAAAAACAAAAGCGCGTCGCTCAAATGGGCGAACCGGTATTTGTCGGCGTCTTCGCCGAAAAAGAGCTCCATCCACGGCCATGTGAAAAACTCCATGCTCATCGAGTGGATTTCACACGCCTCAAGCGTCGGCCAGTTGTATTCCGGAATGTCGTAATGGCGGCTCTCATACACTTGGAACGCATGCCCAGCTTCATGGGTGAGCACATCAATGTCGCCGGACGTCCCGGTAAAGTTCGAGAAAATAAACGGCGCCTTATAGTCATCGATATAGGTGCAATAGCCGCCGCCCGCCTTTCCTTTTTTGGCAACGAGGTCCATCAATTCATGTTCGACCATATAGCGGAAAAACTCGCCTGTTTCCGGCGACAGCTCTTCATACATTTGCCGGCCGTTTTGGACGATCCAATCGGCATCCCCTTTTGGCGTCGGATTGCCGGTCGGGAACATAAACGGCTCGTCATAATAGTAAAGCTTCTCCACCTGAATCCGTTGCCGCTGGCGCTCTCGCAGCTTTGCTGCGAGTGGGACGATGTGCGTTTTCACTTGTCGGCGGTAGCCTGCGACCATGTCGGCATTGTAATCCGTTCGGCCTAAACGGGCATAGCCGAGTTCCACAAAGTTTTGGAAACCGAGCTTGCGAGCAATCGCCGTGCGGACGTGGACAAGCTCATCATACAATTCATCGAGTTCTTTTTCATAGTCCGTGAAAAACGAAAATCGTGCCTCACTCGCCCGTTGGCGCATCGCGCGGTCCGGCGACTCAACAAACGGCTGCAGCTGCGCGAGCGTCCGCTCTTCCCCTTCAAACATGATTTTCGCCGATGCGATGAGCTTCGTATATTCGCTTGCCAGCTTGTTTTCTTTTTGCAAGTCCTCTACAATCGCCGGTGCGTATGTTTTCAGCTGTGTTTCGGCCAACGCAAACAGCTGTTTCCCCCACACTTGTTCCAATTCAGCGCGGAACGGCGAGGAAACAAGCGCGCGGTAATAATCGTTGACAAGCCCCTTGACGACTGGCTCCATTTCGTCGAAAAAGTCTTGCTCTTTTTTATAAAATTCATCGTTCGTATCGATCGTATGGCGAATATGGCAAAGGTTCGCCATCGTACTGTAGCGGCGGCGCAGCTCATTGATCCGCTTCATCGCCTCGTGTTGCAAGGTGGCGCTCCCCGCACGGCGGAACGAATCAAGCGCTTCTTGAAACGATGCCTGCAATTGAGCGATGTCCGGCCGCTCATAACGAAACTCAGAAAACTTCATGCTCATCCCCTTCTTTTTTCACGGAATATGATGATGGGAAAAGATCCATCCCCAGTGAAATGAACCTTTTCCATGTTTCACCGACCAATTGTATATTCGTCGAACTTCAAAAATATCCTCCTTTTCCAACTCCTTAAATACAATTCCATTTTACCCCACAAAAACAATACAAAGCAATGATCATGTCTGGTATGTAGAGGAGAGTGTCCATGAAAATCCAATGTCTTGACTCACTCTTCCAACCAAAAGATATTGACGGTTTTTGTCGAATTGAGTAATATAATGTCGGCAACCATATACCCCCTCTCCACTTTAGCCATTTACATCGGCATCAGCTTTTTGGTGATGGGCGTCTTGCCGCAACGCGAACTGATTCAATCGGAAAAACCGCTCGTTGATGCCATCATTGCCATCGTCGGACCGGCGGGCGGCTACGTGTTGGCTGGCCTTGGGCTGATCAGCTTGCTCGGTTCGACGCTCGGCTGGATTTTGTTGAGCGCCGAAGTGCCGTACCAGGCAGCCAAACAAGGGATGTTTTTGCCGGTTTTTTTGAAGGAAAACAAAAAAGGGGCGCCGAGCTTCTCGCTCACATTGTCAAACGCCCTGGCGCAATTGTTCATTTTCTCGACCATTTCCAACTCGATAGCAACGGCGTTTGACTTCGTCATTTACATCGCCACGCTCGCTTATCTCGTTCCATATTTGATTGCTTCCGTCTTCCAGCTGAAGCTCACGCTCACTGGGGAAACGTATGCGGCAGGACGGGAGCGGCTCGCTGACGGCATCGTTGCGGCGCTGGCGACCATCTATTCCGTCTGGGTCGTCATTGCCGGGACGGCGGATATGAAAACGTTCCTGCTGGGCGTTGCCTTGCTGGCAAGCGGCGTGATCTTCTACCCGCAGGTGAAAAAGTCAGCGCAACAGGCAAATGAAAAACAAAAACTGTCGGCATAGCCAAAAAACGGACGCCTATCGTTTGGGCGTTCGTTTTTTTCTGTTTTGGGGCAGGATCTTTTCTTTCGTAAGACGAAATATACAATGTAGTTCCATTTTACTTAAAAGAAAGAGGGGGCCCACTGATGAACAACAACGAACACCCGACGAAACGCCGCGGCATGACGACGGAAGATTTGCTTCGCCTTCGCTCGGTGCGCGACCCGCACTACGCGCCGGACGGGACGCGCGCCGTGTTTGTGGAAAAATCGATTGATGAGGAAAAACAATACCGCTCCCATTTATGGCTATGGGCGGCAGACGGCTCCGTCCGTCAATGGACGTTCGGCCGCTGGCGCGACATGAAGCCGCGTTTTTCCCCAAGAGGTGAAATGATCGCCTTTTTATCCGACCGCTCCGGACGCACACAGCTTTGGCTTTTGCCCGCCAATGGCGGTGAGGCGCGCCAACTGACGTTTTTCAAAAACGGTGTGCGCGATTACGTTTGGTCGCCGGACGGGACGTTTCTCATCGCCCTAACGACGCTTGGCGACGAAGAAACGATCGAAGACCGAGAAGAGCAGAAAACGGCGGAACAAAAACCGGCCGATTCGAAGCCGCGCGTTGTGGAACGGCTCTATTACAAATCAGACGCGTCGGGTTTTCTTGACGGCAAGCAGGACGTGCTGGTGCGCATCGATGCGGCATCAGGAAAAAACGAAGCGTTGACGGGCCGCGAGGAAGAAATCGGTTCGTTTGCGATTTCGCCCGATGGACGGACGCTCGCCTTTGTCGCCAACCGAAACGAGGATCCGGACACCACCTTTACCCGCGACATTGTGTTGCTTGATCTCGAGTCGAAAGCGGAAACGAACTTGACGAACGGATGCGGCACATTCGCTTCGCTCGCCTGGTCGCCGGACGGAACGAAGCTCGCCGCCATCGGCCATGATCTTGCTTATCTCGGGGCTACGCTTCACCGGCTTTACGTCTTTGAGCCGGAACGTGGAACGAAGCGGGTGTTGACCGCCGATTGGGACGTCCATCTCGGCGATGCCATGGTCGGCGACACACACGCTGATGCGAAAGGGCCGGGACCGATTTGGGCGAGCGACGGAAGCGGCCTGTATGTCACCGCCTCGGAGCGCGGACGCGTCAACTTGTATTTCGTTCCGCTCGACGGCCCGATCGTTCCGGTGATCGAAGGCGATTTTCATCTATACGGATTCACCGTCCATCCGAATGGACGGCAAGCTGTCGCCGCCATCAGCTCGCCTACGTCCGTTGGCGATTTATATGCGGTCTCACTTGCGGATGGAACGAAAACACGGCTTACGCGTGCCAATGAAGCGCTCGAAAACGAAGTGGTGTTCGCCGATGCCGAACCGTTTACGTATCGATCGGCGGATGGTTGGGAGATTCAAGGCTGGATCATGAAGCCGCCCGGGCTTGGCGAAGGGAAAAAGGCGCCGCTTGTCGTCGAAATTCACGGCGGGCCGCATGCGATGTATGGATTTACGTTTTTCCATGAATTGCAGCTGCTCGCTTCATCCGGTTATGCCGTGCTGTTTACGAACCCGCGCGGCAGCCACGGATACGGCCAGTCGTTTGTCAATGCCGTGCGCGGCGACTATGGCGGCATGGATTATGAAGACATTATGGCTGGCGTCGACGCCGCGATCAGCAAGTTCGACTTCATTGACGAGACACGGCTTGGCGTCACTGGCGGCAGCTACGGCGGGTTTATGACCAATTGGATCGTCGGGCATACCGACCGGTTCAAAGCGGCTGTCACCCAGCGTTCCATTTCCAACTGGCTCAGTTTCTCCGGAGTGAGTGACATCGGCTACTTTTTCACGAAATGGGAAGTCGGCTGCGACATCTGGGAAGACGCAGAGCGGCTTTGGCATCATTCACCGCTCAAATACGTCCAAAACATGCGCACACCGCTCTTAATCTTGCATAGCGAGCGCGATTACCGCTGCCCGATCGAGCAGGCGGAACAGCTGTTTATCGCATTGAAACAACTCGGGCGGGAAACGAAACTTGTCCGCTTTCCGGACGCCAATCACGACTTGTCGCGCACCGGCAACCCGGTGCTCCGGCTTGAGCGGCTTCGCCATATTGTCGGTTGGTTTGATCATTATTTGAAAGGACCACTTGGTTAATTGCCATGCACGCACTCGTCATCGGTGGGACAGGCATGTTGGCTGATGTGTCGCTTTGGCTTGTGCGGAAAGGATATCATGTGTCCGTCATCGCCCGCCGCCGCGCACGGATGAAGCAGCTCATCGACCGCACTGGACAGATGGCATCCATCACCCCGCTTCTTGTCGATTATCGCGATCAAAAAACGCTATGTTCTTTGATTTGCCAAACGATCAGAAAAAATGGAACATTTGATCTGATCATCGCGTGGGTGCATACGGATGGAAAGCAGGCGTTGCCCACTGTCATCGAAAAAAATAGCGGACATCCCGGCCCTTGGCGGCTGTTTCACGTGCTTGGCAGCCGCGCCGATCCAACCGAGATGAAACAGAAACTCTGTTTGCCTGCCGCTTGCCTGTACCGGCAAGTTCAGCTCGGCTTTGTTGTGGAAGAACGTAGTTCGCGCTGGCTCACCCATCAAGAAATCAGCGGCGGCGTCATGGACGCCATCTGGCGTGATGCGCCGTTTCATCTTGTCGGCACACTAGAGCCATCCAAGAAACGCCCGCGTTAACGGAAAGCGCCCTCTCGGGACGAACGAGAGGGCGCATTGTCTCCCATTGCTGCGGATGACTTCACGACGGAAGCAGTTCGACATAATCGCCGGTTTTCAAGCCAGCCGCGTTCGCTTCATCCGTGTCAATGTGCATATCTAAAGCAAAATCTTCGCTGACGCGGACGATGACTTCATTGAAAATGAGCGCCCGTTCCCCTTGTGTTTTCACTTTCACGACTTGTTTGTCGCGGACGCCAAACGTTTCCGCATCTTTCGGCGTCATATGAATGTGCCGCTTGGCAATGATCACCCCTTTGTCGACGGTCACCGTCCCCTTCGGCCCGTGAATCGTAATGCCTGGCGTTCCGTCAATATCGCCGGATAAGCGGACCGGGGGCGCGACGCCGAGCTTGAAGCTGTCGGTTTTCGAAATTTCAAGCTGCGTCAGCGAACGGACCGGTCCGAGGACGCGGACGTTTTCAATTTTCCCTTTCGGCCCTTCGACCGTCACCGTTTCCTTGGCGGCGAACTGTCCGGGCTGCGACAACGGCTTGAGCACCGTCAGCTCGGCGCCTTCGCCAAACAGCGCCGCCATATGCTCTTTCGATAAATGAATGTGGCGGTTGGACACCCCAACAGGAATCATCAATGGTGATCTCTCCTTTTTCTTGCAGTGTTATGTTCTTTATATAACGTATCCATTTTCGGAAAAATTAAAGAGACTGACGCGAGGTCAGTCTCTGCTTTTTGCGCCGTAGCCTAATTTTTTCAGCAACACGATGGCCTGTTCCTTTTCTTCCGGCGTCAGGGCCGCCACCGTTTCATGGATGGTCTCGGCATGTTCGGGAAACACGCGCTGGATGAACTGCCGGCCGCTGTCGGTGATCGACGCATACGTCACGCGGCGATCCCGCTCACAGGCGCGGCGGATGATCAAGCCTTTATTTTCAAGCTTGTCGATGACATACGTGATGCTGCCGCTGGCGAGCAAAATTTTTTCCCCGATTTGCTGGAGCGGCTGATCGCCTTTATGGTAAAGCAGTTCGAGCACCGCAAATTCGGTCGGATTCACGCCGAACGATTGAATCGACTTGTTTACTTGGTCGCTGACCGACCGATATGCCCGCGATAACACGATGAATAATTTTAATGACTGCTGCAACGCCTGTTCCTTTTGTTCCATAGCATCCAACCCTTTAAAGTTGACATTTTCTTACTTTCATTATACTGGAACAGCGAATTCCCGGGCAACCGTTTTTTGTTTGCGATGATGCATTTTCCTGGTTCACGGCTTTTCCTTCGGCTATGATAAATTTATTATAATGTCGGCGCTTGGGCGACTGTCACATTCCGCTGAATGATGCATATGTGAAGAAGGAGAAAAGATGTCAGGGAGGGAAGTGGATGAACCAAGTGTTGGTTGGAAGCGTGCTTTCCGCCTTGTCCACCGGGCTTGGCGCCGTGCCGATTTTGTTTATGGCCAAATCGCTCACCCACCGGTGGCGTGACGTGCTGCTGGCCTTTTCCGCCGGCATTATGATGGCGGCTTCGATGCTGAGCCTCATCCCAGAAGCATTGCGGTCCGGTGGCTTTTGGGCGCTTGTAATCGGGCTGGCGGCGGGGGTGCTCGTGTTAACGCTGCTTGAGATGACCGTTCCCCATATCGACTTGGAGCATACGAAAAGCGGCTTGCAATTTGATGAAAAGGCGATGCTCATCATTGCCGCCATCGCCTTGCACAATTTGCCTGAAGGGCTGTCGGTCGGGGTAAGCTACGCCTCGGACAGCGCTTCGCAAATCGGCAATTTGATCGCCTTGGCCATCGGTTTGCAAAATGCGCCGGAAGGATTTTTAGTCGCCTTGTTTTTAGTCAATCAACAAATCGGCCGCTTCCAAGCGTTTTTCATCGCCACGTTGACCGGTGCGGTGGAAATCGTCACATCGCTGCTTGGTTTTTACTTAACCTCCCTTTTTCGTGAGCTCGTTCCGTACGGGCTGGCGTTCGCCGCGGGGGCGATGCTGTTTATCATTTACAAAGAGCTCATTCCCGAAAGCCATGGCGATGGAAATGAACGGACATCGACGTATGCGTTTATTGTCGGCATTTTGTTTATGATTTTTCTAACACAATCGTTTTAACGGAAACAACCCCGCCGCCTGTATATAAGCAGCGGGGCGTTCGTTGCTATTGGACGGCTTCCTCTTTTTCTTCATATGGATGAGCGACCCAGCCGGACGGGTCGATAAACAAGCGCACCGCAACGACCCGACGGTCATCCATGAGCGTAAAGTAATGCGGATTCCCTTCCGGCACGGAAATGACGTCGCCGGCTTCAAGCTCTACATCAAAATAGCCGGTTTCTTTGTCGCCTTTGATGATGAAAATGCCATGGCCGGCTGTAATAGCGCGCACTTCATCTTCCGTATGGATGTGCACCTGTTCAAATTTTTTCAGCAGTTCATCCAAGTTCGGCGTCGCGTCGGACAGAGCGACGATATCCCACGTTTTGTAGCCGCGGCGCGCCGCCAAATCTTCAATTTCATCTTTGAACGCCGCTAAAATTTCATTTTTTTCTTCATCGGTGAGCACGTATTTGTCACGCAAATGCTCCGGCAGTTTCGTGATGTCCCAATGTTCATACAACACCCCTTGACTGTTCAAAAACGCGCGCACATTGTCTTCTCCTTCAATCACTTGACCCGTTTTTCTCACTTTGATGACGGCCATTGTTCACATCCTCCTTTGGAAAAATGTATATGGATTAGCCAACCGGCAGGCCGGCCCGCTGCAAAAGCAGCCGCTTCACCTGCCAGCGGAACAAAAACTCCCATGCCTCCAAATGTTTTTTCGCTTCAAACGCTGTACGCCCCCAGACCGTGATGCCGTGGTTTTGGATCAACACCGCGCCGGCGTCGCCATGGATATAGTTCGCAAACTCCCGAGCGAGCGTCGGAATGTCGGCGTAATTGTCAATGATCGGGATGCGCACTGCGGCATTTTCCTCCCAAATGCCGAACGCCTTGATGATTTCCTGGCCGGAAAAGACCGCTTCCCCGTTTTGCGCATACAGTTCAGAAATCAAGTTGTTGTCGACAGTATGAACGTGCAAGACGCAGCCGGCATTCGTCCGTCCGTAAATTTCCGCGTGCAAGAGCGTCTCGGCCGAGGGCTTCAAGTTTGTTTCCTCCGCCGGTTTTCCGGCGGCGTCAACGAGCAGAAAATCCTCGTCTGTTTGCTTCCGCTTATCCTTGCCGCTCGCTGTCACCAAAAACGTCAATGGGTCGTCCGTCACCTTGATCGACAAATTGCCGCTTGTCGCGAAAAACCAGTCGCGGGCGGCGAGCTCGGCTTTCACTTCCGCGAGCTCGTTCCACTTTTTCACGACGATGCTCATACGATCACCTCCATTCGCTGCAACGCATCAATCACGTCAAAAAACGTCGCAAACGGCGAATGCGGCAAGCCGAGCTCTTGGCATTTTTGGAGCAGAAAATCGCGCGCCAGCACGTAATCCGCTTGCTTCGCCACCGCTAAATCCGTAATCGAATCGCCAATGACGACATGGTATCCGTCCGGGCGGGCAAGCTTGCGAAGGAGCGATGGCTTGCAGCAGCCGCAGCCGTTTTGGCATTCAACGTCGCACGCATGCGGCCATGTAATGCAAATGGTCTCGCCGCTGAAATCAGAGCCGTTGCAAAAAATGCGCTCCGGTTCAATGAGCCCTTCAAGCAGCGGATAGACGAAAAAGTCGATGCCGCCGCTGACGATATAAAGCGGGATTCCCCGCTCTTTCGTAAACGCGACAAACTCTCGGAATCCCGCGCGCAACCGAGCGGTGCGCCGCAGGAAATCCACAATTTCATCCTTCAACGTGGACGGAAGGAGGGAAAACATCTTCCCGACTCCTTCCTGAACAGAAATGCGCTCAGCGAGAATGTCGTCTTTTAACGCCTCCCACTCCGGCGGGGCGAACTGTTTCATAATCGCGATGATGTTGTCGTTTTCCGTAATGGTGCCGTCAAAATCACAAAAGAGAACGAGCTGTTTCGTCATGCTTCCACCTCAACGACGCCCCAGCGGTCGATCGCTTTTTGCAGCGCTTCGTTTTCTGCTGCCGCCGCACGCAACGGACGGCCGGCCAGCACCGCGTCGATCGCCGCGCGAAACGCCCGTCCGCCACCGATCGCCCCGTCCGGATGGCCGTGGATGCCGCCGCCGGCGTTGACGATGCTGTCAAGGCCGAAATCGCGGACAAGGAGCGGCACCAATCCCGGGTGAATGCCGGCCGACGGAACCGGAAATGCCCGAGCGAACGGCTCTTGGTCGTCGGTGAGCGCCCTTGCGATGCCAAGCGCCTGATCACGCTCCAAGGCGACGCTGCCATACGGCGACGGGAACAGGACAAAGTCGGCGCCGGCGAGCCGCAAAAGCTTTCCAAGCCAAAGCGAAGGAGCCACCCCATAAAACTCCGACGGCGTAACGGCGCCGCTGAACGCCGGGTGAGCCATAATCGGCACCGCAATCTCCTCGTCTTCACGCAACGCTTGCAGCACATCAAGCCCATAAGCGAAGACGTTAAACAACAGCACATCAGCGCCAAGCTCGGCGGCTCGTTTCGCTTTGTCCTTTAACGCAAACGTTTTACCGGTCAAGTTGACGGCATACAACGTCCGCTTGCCCGTTTGTTCGTACACTTCCTGAAGCGCCGTCTTGCCCTCGGTGATCCGCTTTTCAAACGGAAGAAGTTCGCTGTCAAACAAAATTTCGTCATCTTTCACCAAGTCAACGCCGCCGAGCGCCTGTTTTTTCAATTCCGACGTCAAATACGCCAAATCGCGGCCGATCATGCCTTTAAAAATGCTCATCAACAATGGGCGGTTATGGACTCCGACTTTCTCGCGAATGCCGGCGATGCCAAAGCGCGGCCCGGGAAACTGCCGCTTCCATTCATCTGGAAACTCTAAATCAAGTAGCCGCACTTCACCGTCGAGCGACAGCTTGCCGAACGTCGTGACCAACAATGCCGGCAAATCGGCGCTGAAGTTGACTGTCGGGTAGGCGATTTTGACGATCGCCCGCTTCAGCCGCTTGCCGAAATACGCGTTTACCCGCTCGCTTTCGCCAAGCTCTTCGATCGCAACGACTTCCCCTTTATGTTTGCGGAGCTGCTCTTGCTCTAATGCCGGCAAGTCCGTCCATGTGCCAACCGTCAAGCCGAGCGCGATCCCTTCCGCCTTTTTCCGAATGTCTGTTTCATCATGAAGCAAATACGTTGCCATCACTGCACTCATCGTTCATCCCTCTCAATCTCGAAATAAAAACGCCTCTTCATAAGAAGAGGCGTCACTCATCCATGGCGCTCTTCTTATCTCTCAGCGTTTCCGCTGCAAGAATTAGCACCGTGCTTGGCGCGCGCCAAGCCGGTTGCCGGGCTTCATTGGGCTCGTCCCTCCGCCTGCTCTTGATAAGAAAGCCTGCTCGTTTATGCACTTGTCAAACAATTGGCAAATTTACTTTGAATTATGACATCACCGATTGGCGTTGTCAATCATTTTTCAAAAATTTTTTTCGAACAATCCAAGGCGGCCGATCCGCTCCGCTGCTTCGCGAAGCCGCGCTTCATCGGTCAAGAGGCCGACGCGCACATACCCTTCGCCGTGCTCGCCGAACCCGATGCCTGGGGCGACGGCGACATGCGCCCGCTCAAGCAGCATGTCGGCAAACTCAGCGGATGATATGCCTTTTGGCAGCGGAAGCCAGGCGAAAAACGACCCCGATGGCGCCTGCACCTCCCAGCCGGCCTCGCAGAGCGCAGCGATGAACGCATTGCGGCGCGCCTCATACAATGCGACCAGCTCCGTGACACAATCTTGCGGACCAAGGAGCGCCGCGGCGGCCGCTTCCTGGATGGCGCCGAACAAGCTGACATACAAATGATCCTGCAAAAGCTCAAGCGCCCGAATAATCCGCTCGTTGCCGACGGCAAACGCCACACGCCAGCCGGCCATATTGTATGTTTTCGAAAACGTATAAATTTCGACGCCGACGTCTTTCGCCCCATCGACTTCCAGGAAGCTGACCGGTTTCCGGCCGTCAAAGCCGATCGCCCCATAAGCGAAATCGTGCACGACGGCAATGCCGTACTTAGCGGCAAACGCCACCGTCTCCGCGAAAAATTCCTTTGTCGCCGTCGCGCCGGTCGGATTGTTCGGATAGTTTAAAAACATGAGCTTCGCTCGGTCGGCCACTGCCGCCGGAATGGCTTCATAGTCCGGCAAAAAACCGTTTTCCGCAACAAGCGGCATCATTTCCATCCGCGCGCGGGCAAGCGCGATCCCCGACCAATAGTCCGGATAGCCCGGGTCCGGGACAAGCACCACATCGCCCGGGTTGACGAGGCAAAGCGGCAGTTCGACAAGCCCGGCCTTGCCGCCGAACAAAATGGCGACTTCGCGGTCTGGATCGATGTTCACCCCGTATTCACGCGCGTAAAACGCGGCGATGGCTTCTTTCAAAAAGAAGTAGCCTTGAAACGGCGAATATTTATGGTATTTCGGATTGACCGCCGCCCGCTGCATCGCCTCAACGATATGCTTTGGCGTCGGCTGATCCGGGTTGCCTTGCCCTAAATTGATCACGTCGCATCCGGCCTTGATTTTCTCCCCGACTTTTGCGACAAGCGAGGCGAAAAATTGCTTTGGCAGCTGCTCAAGCAACTCGGAAAAAGGAATTTCCATCGTCATCGCCCACACCTTCTTAAAAAATTCTTGAAATTCTAGTGCAACATCATATATCGTAAAAAGCAAAATGTAAAGCAAAATTTTTTCGAGGTGAAAACTCATGACGATCCGCATCGCCTGCCTCCAGCTTGATATTGCGTTTGGCGACCCCAACGAAAACGAACGGCGCTCGGAAAGCGCCATTGAATCGGCCGTCAAGGACGGCGCGAATATCATCGTGCTGCCGGAATTATGGACGACCGGCTACGATTTGACGCGCCTAGATGAGATTGCCGACGAAGGCGCCGAACGGGCGAAAGCGTTCGCCTCCCGCCTAGCGCAAGCACACAGCATCCATCTCGTCGCCGGCTCGGTCGCTAAAAAAACAACAACCGGCGTGACGAACACGATGATCGTGGCCGACCGGAACGGTCAAATCGTCGGCGAATATAGCAAACTCCATCTGTTCCAATTGATGAATGAACATTTGTATTTGCAGCCGGGAAGCAGCTTAGGCTTGTTTTCGCTCGACGGGCTTTCATGCGCCGGGGTCATTTGCTATGACATCCGCTTTCCGGAGTGGATTCGCGCCCATGCTTTGGCTGGGGCGGAAGTGCTGTTTGTCGTCGCCGAATGGCCGCTTCCCCGCCTGCACCATTGGCGGACGCTCTTGATGGCGCGGGCGATTGAAAACCAATGCTACGTCGTCGCCTGCAACCGGGCTGGCCGCGACCCGAACAACGTCTTTGCCGGCCATTCGCTCGTCATCGACCCATGGGGCGAAGTGATCGCCGAGGCGGACGAGAAGCCGGGCATTCTCTCGGCCGACATCGATCCCGCGCTCGTTGCGGACGTCCGCGCGCGCATCCCGGTGTTTGCCGACCGCCGGCCGCACGACTATGAAACGGCAAAAAATTTTTTCAAAACGTATTGACAATCGATTGGCCGACCATGTATCATTCGAATCAAACAACCAAACAATTGATAACATCGTGAAAATTGCAAAAACTGAATACACGAAGTCAGTACTCTTATCAAGAGTTGGCTGAGGGAATTGGCCCAATGAAGCCCAGCAACCGACCGTAATACTATCGTGAGATAGGGCGCACGCCAAGGGCGGCGCCGGAAGCGTCATGCTTCCGCAGGGCACGGTGCTAAGTCCAACAGAAAGACCGATGTCTTTCTGAAAGATAAGAGGCGCGAAGAACGAATGAATCTTCAAGCCTCTTTCCGTATGCGAAAGAGGCTTTTTCATTTGCCGGAAACGCCGAGTTTTAGCGCGCGTCAGAACCGGCATTTGAAAACGAGCGAAATGAAAAAAGGGGGAACAAGGCAATGACCACTGTTCAAACATCGGTTTACGAACCGCTGACCGAACCGAAGGCGGTATCTCTCGCTGTCCGCCTCGGCTTATTCCGCGACGGGGCGCCTCTTGCATGCCGCGAGATCGGCGACGGGAACTTGAACCTTGTTTTTCATATCGTCGATCAAGAAACGAAACAAGGCGTCATCATCAAACAAGCGTTGCCGTACGCCAAAGTGGTCGGCGAAAGCTGGCCGCTCACGTTAAAGCGCGCTGTCATTGAAAGCAACGCGCTGCGCACGTTTGCGAGCTACGTGCCGCAATACGTGCCGAAAGTCTACTATTCTGACGAATCGCTCGCCATTACGGTGATGGAAGACTTATCCCGTTTGCAAATCGCCCGCAAAGGGCTGATCGAAGGGAAAACGTATCCGCTTTTGTCCCAGCATATCGGCGAGTTTGTCGCCAAAACGGCGTTTTATACGTCTGACTTCGGCATGAACCAGCAAGAGAAAAAGAAATTGGCGCAAAGCTTCGTCAATCCCGAACTGTGCAAAATTACCGAAGACCTCGTCTTCACCGACCCGTTTTTTGACCACGAAACGAACAACTTTGAAAACGAATTGCGCCCAGACGTTGAAGCGCTTTGGCGCGATGACCGCTTGCACCTAGAAGCAGCAAAGCTGAAGCGCAAGTTTTTAACCGAAGCCGATGTGCTCTTGCATGGCGATTTGCATACCGGCAGCATTTTCGTAAGCGCCGACGAAACGAAAGTGATCGACCCGGAATTCGCCTTTTACGGTCCGATCGGGTTTGACCTTGGCCAATTTTTCGCCAATTTGCTGTTAAATGCGTTGTCCCGCTCTGAATTAGAGCGCCAACCGCTCTTTGACCACATTGACCGGACATGGGACGTCTTTGCGTCCGTGTTCTCAAACCTTTGGCGCACCGAGAGCGTGGAAACGTACGCCGCGACGCCGGGCTTGCTCGAGGACGTGCTCCGGCACGCGTTCATCGACGCCGTCGGCTTTGCCGGCTGCGAAGTCATCCGCCGGACGATCGGCCTCGCCCATGTGGCGGACCTTGACGGCATCGAGCACAAAGATGAACGGCTTGTTGCCAAACGGCATGCCCTCCGTCTCGGCCGCCGCTTGATCATTGAGCGCCGCGTGTTCACCGGAACGGAAGACTTCCGCCGCCTGTTTGCCGAAACGGAACAATAATGCCATACAATCGTCCGGGTCTCGACGCAAGCTGCGCGGCGCTGACCCGGACAAACGAAAAAAAGAGAAAGGAAGATGGCGATGAGCACCTTTGCCATCCCACGCTCCGTTGAATGGCGCGAGACGCATGTGACGATTTTAAACCAGCAAAAGCTTCCATCCATCATCGAATATATCGACTTGCACACTCTGGAAGACGTCTATGAGGCGATTGCCACGCTGAAAGTGCGCGGCGCGCCGGCGATCGGCATCACCGCCGCCTATGGCCTGGCGCTTGCCGCACTGGGCTATGACACCAAATCGCTCGATGAATTCCGCCGCCGCTTGAAACGAGATCGTGACTACCTAGCCAGTGTCCGGCCGACCGCCGTCAACTTGTTTTGGGCGCTCGATCGGCTCGTCACCGCTGCGGCCGACGCCCTTTCCGTCAACGAGGCAAAAACGGCGCTCATCCATGAGGCGATCCGCATTCAAGTGGAAGATGAGGATGTGTGCCGCCGCATCGGCGAATACGCGTTGTCGCTCTTTCGTCCGGGCGATCGGGTGATGACGATCTGCAACGCCGGCTCGATCGCCACCGCCCGCTACGGAACGGCGCTCGCCCCGTTTTATTTGGCGAAAGAAAAAGGAATCGAGCTATCCGTTTACGCCCTTGAGACACGTCCCGTTTTGCAAGGGGCGCGCCTGACCGCTTGGGAACTGATGCAAGCGGGCGTTGATGTGACGCTCATCACCGACAACATGGCAGCGCAAACGATCAAAGCGAAACAGATCAGTGCCATCATCGTCGGCGCCGACCGGATCGCGCGAAACGGCGATACGGCGAACAAAATCGGTACGTTCGGCCTCGCCCTGCTCGCAAAGTCGTTTGACATTCCGTTTTATGTCGCCGCGCCGCTGTCCACGATCGATTTGACGACGAAAACAGGTGCGGACATCCCGATCGAAGAACGCCATCCGGATGAAGTGACCCACATCGCCGGCGTGCGCATCGCCCCGGAAGGCGTCAACGTATACAATCCGGCGTTTGACGTAACGCCAAACGAACTCATTACCGCGATCATTACCGAAAAAGGCATCATTCGCGGCAATTACAACGCAACGCTGCCATCATTATTCACAAAGGAGGAGCAACATGAAACGATTTAAGGCCTTATCTTCCCTTTTTCTTCTTTTCTTTGCCGTGTTCTCCATCTTGGCTGGCTGCACACACGAGCAAGATGCCGTGAGCTCCAAGCCAGCCAACGGAGCCAAGACCACGAACAACAAAACGGAAACGACATCCAGCCACTCGACGGCAACAAGCGACGAGCAAGCGGCCATTCCCGAAAAGTTGAAAAAGCCGGTGAAAATCGCCGCCATTATGCAACTGTCCATCGGCACGTTCTCATCGCAATACATCGCCGGCGTCAAAGAACAAGTGCAAAAATTCGGCGGCGAGGTGCAAATTTACAACGCCGACAACGATTTAACCAAAATGGCATCGTACGTTGAGACGGCCATTACACAAAATGTGGACGCCATTTTGCTTGATCACGGCCGCGCCGATGCGCTCGAAGGCCCGGTGAAAAAAGCCGTCGCCAAAGGCATTCCAGTTGTAGCGTTTGACAACGATTTGAACATTCCCGGCGTCACCGTCATCGACCAAGACGACTACAGCCTCGCCTGGAAAACATTAAAAACGCTCGCAGAAGACTTAAACGGGGAAGGCAACATCGTCACGATTTGGGTCGGCGGCTTTACCCCGATGGAACGCCGCCATGTCATTTATGACGCGTTCAAAAAACGCTATCCGAACATTAAAGAAATCGCCAAGTTCGGCACGGCGAGCGCCAACACAGCTTTGGACACACAAACGCAAATGGAAGCGATTTTGAAAAAATACCCGAACAAAGGCGACATTGACGCTGTCTTCGCAACTTGGGACGAGTTCGCCAAAGGGGCGACGCGCGCCATCGAGCAAGCCGGGCGCACGGAAATTAAAGTGTATGGCATCGATTTGAGCGATGAAGACTTGCAAATGATCCAAAAACCAAACAGCCCATGGGTGGCGACAACGGCGACCGACCCAGCCGAAGTCGGCCGCGTCCAAGTGCGGTTCGCGTATCAAAAAATCGCCGGAGAAAAAACGCCGAACATTTACTCGCTTGAGCCGCATTTAGTGAAACGGTCCGATCTTCCGGACAAACAAGTGTCGATGAATGAGCTTTCGCAATACATTCCGGGCTGGGGGCAATCCAATGTCGCCATCTCGCCGTGGATGAAAACGTTGGAAGCCCAGGTGAACAAAAAATGAACGGGTTGTCAATGCGGGGCATTGAAAAATCGTTTGGCGCCGTGCGCGTGCTTGACGGCGTGGACTTCGACGTTCGTCCTGGCGAAGTCCACGCCCTTTTAGGCATGAACGGCGCCGGCAAAAGCACGCTCATGAACATTTTGGCCGGCGCCATTCCGCCTGACGCTGGTACGATCACGATCGACGGTACGATATACACGTTTTCATCGCCGCGCGAAGCAAAACAAGCCGGCATCGGCCTCGTCGTTCAAGAAGTTGACACAGCGCTCTTTCCCGGCTTGCCGATTTACGAAAATGTAGCGGCGGACGAGTTCGTCCATGTGAAGCAACGGCCGATTCGCTCGCTGCGTCAAGAAAAAGAGCGGGCCGCCGCCCTGCTTCGCCGCGTCGGCCTGTCGTTGCCGCCGACGAAATTGGCTCGCGACTGCTCGCTCCATGAAAAGCAGCTGATTGTGCTCGCCAAAGTGCTGTCATCCAACGCGCGCTATATCATCCTAGACGAACCGACGGCCGCCTTAAGCGAGGCGGAAACAAGGCGTCTGTTTGCCATCATCAATGAACTGAAGCAGCAAGGCGTCGGCTTTATTTACATCTCTCATAAGCTGAAAGAAGTTCAGGAGATCGCCGACCGGCTGACGATTTTGCGCGACGGCCGCGTCGTCTATCACGGAGGCGCCCGCAGCCTGCCGCTTGAGGACATCATCCTTCATATGACTGGAACGAAGCGGACCGCCGCCGCGAAACAAGCACGCACATACAGAAGCGACATCGCGTTTGCCGCCCGCGGAATGTTGATCGACAAAACCGGGACAACAGTCGACCTATACGCCCACCGCGGCGAAATCGTCGGCATCGCTGGCCTCGTCGGCGCCGGCAAGACGGAGCTTGCCGAAAGCCTCATCGCCCACCGGAACACATCCGGCGAGTGGGAAATTGATGGCAGACGCTATGTGTTCTCATCGCCTTATGAAGCCATCGACGCCGGCCTTTGCCTCATCCCGGAAGAACGGCGCAAACAAGGGTTGTTTTTGCCCGAGTCAGTGAAAACGAACTTGACCGTCCGCCTTCTTTCCCGCCTGTCGCGCTGGCAATGGATCAGCCGGGCGAAAGAAGCGGCTGAAGCCGACGGGCTCGTCCGCTCGCTAGGTGTTCATCCGCCGTCAAGCGCCACGGCCGTCCGCCACTTAAGTGGCGGCAACCAGCAAAAAGTCGTCATCGGCAAATGGCTCAACACAAACGCACGCGTCTTTTTGTTTGACGAACCGACCAAAGGGATCGACGTCCATGCGAAGCAGGACGTGTTTGCCATCATCCGCTCCCTTGCCGATGAAGGAAAAACGGTGCTGTACTTTTCCAGCGAATTTCAAGAGCTGCTTGACATTTGCGACACCATCTACGTGATGGTCGACGGCCGGCTGCTCGCCCGCCTGCCGGCCGCTGAACTGACGTATGAACAGCTTGTTTACTATTGCAGCGGAGGTGAGATCCATGAACCAGCCGGCTGTTTCCACAGCGCCGTCGAAAAAAACGGCGCCGTCCATTCTTGAATGGTTGTATAAACACGGCACCTTGCTGGCCATTCTTGCCGTTATCGCCTACTTCGGCATCACGCAAGACCGATTTTTTACGTATGAAAACTTCAGTGACATTTTGCGGTCCATTTCGATCGTGACGCTCGTGGCAATCGGCATTACGTTTTCGCTCATCGTCGATGGCTTCGATTTGTCTGTCGGCTCGACGGTGAGCCTAGCGACGATCGCGAGCGCAGCGGCGCTCGTCCTGTACCGCCAAGAAATTTTCATCACCCTGCTCGTGCCGCTGTTGCTCGGCATTGCTGTCGGGCTCTTGAACTCGTTGTTGATCGTCAAATTCAAATTGCCCGATTTGCTCGCGACGTTGGCGACGATGTACGCCATTAACGGCGTGCAGCTCACCTATACGAAAGGGTTTTCGATCTACAACGACATGCCGCTGCCCGATGGCGGCACGGCGCCGGGCAAATTCATTCCTTCCTTTTTGTTTATCGGCCAGGGAGAGCTGTTCGGCGTACCGTTTTCTGTCTTGCTTATGCTGTTTGTCGTCATTGCCGCTCATCTGTTTTTAACGTACACGAAACCCGGCCGCCTCTTTTATTTGACCGGGGAAAACCGCGAGGCGGCAAGGCTCTCAGGCATCCCGGTCAACCGCTATCGGACATATGCATACGTCATCAGCGGGTTTTTTGCGGCCTTAGGCGGCATCGTCCTTGCCTCGCGCATCGGCACCGGGCAAGTGTCGGCCGGCGCCTCTCTTTTAATGGACAGCGTCGCCGCCGCTTACATCGGCTTTTCCGTCTTTGGCGCCGGCAAGCCGAACGTCATCGGCACATTGTTCGGCTCGATTTTAATGGGCGTGTTGCTGAACGGCTTGACGATGATGAACGTTCCGTATTACGCCCAAGACATTATAAAAGGCGCCATTTTAGTCGGCGCCCTCGCCTTGTCGCATTGGCAAAAAAAATAACGCCCGATCTCTGCCCCCGTGGATGTCGCCACTGGGGCAGACGCGTTTTTCTAGGCAAGCCGTCAGCCTCTTTTTCCGCCTGCTTCATTGCAGCATCCGCATACAACGCCTTCCAAACTCTTTGCCTGTTCCACGAACGCAAGAGCGTCATCTACTTGACACTCCACACGCCTAAAGGGCGTGGGATTCTTGGGTCGTTCGCGTCCTCATCCATTTCTGGTTCAGACAACGCAAAAGCTTCAGGGGTGTGTCATCACCCTGTCCCATCGGGTTACGATGTACCCCAATGGGCGGCGCACCTGTGACCAGTGCGCTAGGTTAGGCGACAAAGCCCGAAATCGCTTTGGCGATGTTGATCGCGCCATTCAAGTCGGCGTGGAGGGTGTATCCGCATTGTTTACACTGAAAGTGGATGCCATTACGATTTCCCTTTTCCCGATGTCCGCATTTACACGTTTGGCTCGTGTAGGTCGGCTTCACCCACTCCACCCGAATGCCCGCCATTTCCGCTTTATAGGCAATCATCGTTTGCAGTTGGTGGAACGCCCAAGCATGAAGGCTTCGTCCTGCTTCTTTGGCCGATTTTGCCCGCTTGCGAATCCCTGTCAACGCTTCCATCCGAATCACGCCAACACCGTTGGCGAGCGCAACATTCACGATTTGACGGCTGATTTTGTGGTTGACATCCTTCATCCAACGGGATTCTTTACGGCCGATTTTGCGAATCATCTGGAGCTTCTTCGCTTTGCCCAACGTTCGCCGCAAAGCCGCATATCGTCGACGAATGAAGGCGCATTGGTTCCCTTTGAAAAACAACGATTTCGTTCCCACGCTGGCCACGGCGATATAGCGAAGCCCAAGGTCAACCCCCATCACCTTTGTTTCGTGCCGCGGCTTGACTTCAAAGGTGATCGCGATCGCCAAGTACCATTTCTTTCGCTTTTTGTAGAGCTTGGCTGCCCCTTGTTTGGCGGTTCCATTGATCAGCCGATTCAGCCATGCTTCTTGATAGGGGCGCGTGACGACCGGCACGCCAATTCTCTTCTCCAGTGTAGGGAAGGAAACCGTGTAGAACGCTCCTTTCTTTTCCACCTTCACGTTTTGATTGTTAAAGCAACACCAGAATGTTCGAAACTTCTTTGTTTTCTGGTTTTTCTTTTGGGACTTCACTTCTCGAATCGTTTGATTCACGACGGCGGAAGGAAACCGCTGCGACGAAAACTCCTTAAAAATTTTGCTCGTTGCTTGATTCAGTTCGGGATGATTCAACAGCCAATTCGCAAACGCTGTATTCACTTCTGTCATCCGTTCATACATGTCTTGTTTGACTTTCGTTGGGTTGTGCAGCTCCAGCTTTAGTGTGATGGTCGGCATGGATTCACCTCCTTGTGGCGATTACAGGATGCCATTTTTTCAGGATCATTCAATATGAAGAAAGCGACTCGCTTTCATCCCACCCCTAAAGGAGTGGGCTTTCTCGCTCGCGGGTCTGTAAGCGGCGCTCAAGCTCCAACAGCTTCGCCTTCACATCGGTGCGGCTTCCGGCATAGCCAATGAGAGCGCCGTTTTTGCCGACAACACGGTGGCACGGAACGAGAATCGACAGTTCATTCGCCCGGTTTGCCTGGCCGACGGCGCGCACCGCTTTCGGGCGGCCGATTTGCGCGGCGATGTCAGCGTATGTCGCCGTCTCGCCGTATGGGATGCGGCAAAGCGCCGCCCACACCTCTTCTTGGAAGGCTGTTCCCTTCCACTTCAGCGGCAAGTCAAATGCTTGGCGTCGACCGTGGAAATACTCATCCAGCTGCCTAAGCGCGCGTTCAAGAAGCGGCGACCAGCTTTTGACAGCCGGATGTTCGCCGGCGAACGCGCGCCATTCTTCTGGAAACAGCTCGACTTTGACAATCGCGTCGCCGTCGGAGGCGACGTAAATGTCGCCGAGCAGCTCTGAGCGGTATACTGCATATTCAATCGTCATCGTCGTCCTCTCTTTCCATTCGTTCGATCGGCAACGTGATATGGAACGTCGTGCCGACGCCGACTTCGCTTTCCACTTCAATTTTCCCTTGGTGCTCTTCTATGATTTTATAGCTGACCATCAAGCCGAGGCCGGTGCCGCGTTCTTTCGTCGTATAAAACGGCTCGCCAAGCTTTTTGATTTTATCTTTTGGAATGCCGCATCCTTGGTCGGTGATGGAGATGCGCACATAGCACCCGGCGCGGGTGATGCGCACCGTAATGTCCCCGCCTTTTGGCATCACTTCGATGGCGTTTTTCAAAATATTGATGAACACTTGCTTCAACTGATTCGGCTCGCAATACACCGGCGGCAGCCCGCGCTCGAAGTCGGCGATGATTTGCACGTTGTGCATCATCGCTTGGGCGCTGATCAAATCGATCGTGTCTTGCATAATTTTGCAGATATCATTTTGTTTGTACTGCACCGCCTGGGGCTTCGCCAGGACCAGAAACTCGGTGATGATCGACTCAATCCGTTTCAATTCCGACATAATGACATTAAAATACATCGAATAGTCGCCGTCAATGCTTCCTTGCAACAGCTGAATGAAACCCTTTAGCGCCGTCATCGGATTGCGGATTTCATGGGCGATGCCGGCGGCCAATTCCCCGACGACGTTGAGCGTATCCGACTTGCGCAGCTGCAGCTCCATCTCCTTGCGCTCGGTCACATCGCGCAGCATCATCATCCCGACGCCGGGAATCACTTCCTTTTTCAGTGAAAACTCAATAATTCTCCCTTTTCCCTCGTCGAAAAATTCGACCTCGCCGCTCGCTTCGCCGGTGCGTTGGCATTGTTGAAGCAGCTTATTGAGCTGGCGGCGCGCCCGCTCCGGAACGAGCTCGACCACCATTCGGCCAAGCAGCGCCTCCTTTTCGACGGAAAAAATGCCGCAGACAACCGGATTGGCGTCGATGATCCGATGCTTGGCATCCCAAAGCAAAATACCATCCATCGCATGATCGAAAATGCTCCGGAACTTTTGCTCGCTTTCGCGCAGCTCGCGCTCGATTTTCCGCCGCTCGCTCACATTGCGGAAAATCGTCAAGTGGTACCCGTCGATCGCTCCTTTTTTCATTGTGAACTCGAGCTGCTTATCCTCACCGTTCGGCATATGAAACGTCAGCTCGTCACGGATTTCCCCTTTGCGCCGGAACTCGCTGAAAATGCGTTTCACCTTTTCGTCCCCATAGTCGACAAAATCAAACAAATTGCGGCGCACAAGCAAATTCAAGGGCAGCTCAAACGTCCGGCTCGCCGCCGGATTGGCGTTCAATATGTAGCCAAAATCGTCCCAAATGAGGATCGCCTCATGCGCTTGTTCGAAAATAGCCCGGAACCGTTCTTCGCTTTTTTGCAACTTGATTTCCATATTTTTTCTTTCTGTCACATCGCGCATAATGGCCATGTAAAACCCGCTATAGACGTTGGAAGTCGCCGTCAGCTCAAACATTTTCACCGTTCCGTCCGGGCGGACAAGCGACAACTCGCCTTTGGCCGTTCCCTTTTCTTTCACTTCCGCGAGCAGCCGAGCGAACTCATTGGCGCATTCGCGGGCGACGAACTGCTGAAACGACAAATTGAGCAGTTTTCCTTTTTCCAAGTTCAAGCTCATCGAAAACGCCGGATTGACATCGATAAACCGCCCAAATTCATCGAAAATGACGATGCCGTCAACGGCGCGGTTGAATACGTCGCGAAACAAAAACTCATGAATGATGCGTTCGCGCTCAAGCGCCTTATGGGCTGAGATGTCGCGCATCATGACAAGGTCAAATTCGTCGAACACATCCTTTTTCATCGAAAATTCCACATGCTTCACTTTGCCGTCCGGCAGTTTGATGAGCAGTTCATCGCTGAACGAACCAAACTTTTGCAGCATCGAGCGCTGAAACAGCAAAATATCGGGCGGCACAAGTTCGAGGAACGAAGAAAACGAATGGCCGATCAACGAAAACTTATCCATCTCAAACAGCTTGCACGCCGCTTCGTTCACATCGACAAATTCACCGTTTTTATTTAAAATCACGATCGCATCGAGCGACCGCTCAAAAATGATCGAATAACTGTTCAACCGCTCTTTTAACCGCCGATTTTCCTCTTCAAGCGACCGCACATCCGGCGATGCATTTTGTTCTTCCCGAGGAGAAAGGCTTTGGGCCATATCCATCTCTCCTTGTCTATTCAAACCATTCAACGAAATATATATTCGATGTGGAAAAATTTACTCCTCCCTTGATTTACGAAGATTTTTTAAAATTCTTTTCCACAATGTTCGACAAGTTTTTCTGCTTTTTCATTTGGCTAAACTGCATGATAGTCAACTCTCCCCCCTCGCTTAAAGCCAAATGAAAGCTTCCAATTGCATCTATAAATTATAGACAAAGGAGTTTTGCTGCTATATTATAGACAAAGGGGTTTTGTTGCGATGAACATCGTCTGTGCGACATTGAACGCCAAATACATTCATATGAATTTAGCCATCCGCTATTTAAAAGCATACGCTCAGCCCGAATTTGACGTCAAGCTTGTTGAGTATACGATCAAAGACCCGGTGCTGAACATTGTGACAGATTTGTACCAACGCCGTCCGGATGTCATCGGCTTCAGCTGCTACATTTGGAACATTGAAGAAACGATCAAAGTCGTCAAGCTGTTGAAAAAAGCAGCGCCGAATATTGTCATCGTCGCCGGCGGACCGGAAGTGTCGTACGATGTGCGTGAATGGATGGAGCGGGTGCCGGAATTGGATTTTATCGTCATCGGTGAAGGGGAAGAAACGTTTAAACAGCTGCTCTTTGCCTTAGAAGGCCGCAAAGAAGTGGCAGATGTCGCAGGGCTGGCGTTTCGCGATGGAGACCGCATCGTCATGAATCCACAACGGAACAAGCTCCGCCTTGCTGATATGCCGTCGCCGTTTCGCTTTCCGGAAGACATCCCACATCTTCCGAACCGGATCATCTATGTGGAGACAAGCCGCGGCTGCCCGTTCAGCTGCCAATTTTGCCTGTCCTCGATTGAAGTAGGTGTCCGCTATTTTGACCGTGAAAAAATCAAGGATGATTTGCGCTATTTAATGAAGCACGGAGCGCGGACGATCAAGTTCGTCGACCGGACGTTCAACATCAGCCGCAGCTATGCAATGGACATGTTTCGCTTTTTAATTGACGAACATGTACCGGGAACGGTATTTCAGTTTGAAATTACCGCCGACATTATGCGCCCGGAGGTCATCGAGTTTTTAAACAAGGAGGCGCCGCCCGGGCTGTTCCGCTTTGAAATCGGCGTCCAGTCGACAAACGACGAAGTGAACCGTCTCATTATGCGCAAGCAAAACTTCGCAAAACTTTCGCGAACGGTGACGATGATTAAAGAAGGCGGGAAAATCGCCCAGCATTTGGATTTGATCGCCGGTCTGCCCGAAGAAGACTACAACTCGTTCCGAAAGACGTTTAACGACGTGTTCGCCCTTCGCCCGGAAGAACTGCAGCTTGGCTTTTTGAAACTGCTGCGCGGCACTGGGTTGCGCCTGCGCGCCGAGGAGTACGGCTATGTGTATATGGACCATGCGCCATACGAAGTGCTCGCCAACAACGTCTTGTCGTTTGATGACGTCATCCGCATCAAGCAAGTGGAAGACGTGCTCGAAAAGTATTGGAACGCCCATCGAATGGACGAAACGATCGAGTACTTGGTGACCGATGTGTTCCCATCGCCGTTTGACTTTTTCCAGCAATTTGGCACGTATTGGGATGAGCGCGGCTGGGCGCGCATTGGCCATCAGCTTGAGGATTTATTCCGCCGCCTGCATGAGTTTTTACGTACGTGTACGCCAGAGGCCCTGCCTGTCGCCGAATCGCTCATGAAATACGACTACTTGCGCAACCAAAAATACAAACCGCGCAAGCCGTGGTGGGAAGAAAAAACGGAGAAAACGACGCGCACGACCGTCTACCGCGCGCTGCTTGAGCGCCCCGAGGCGCTTGGGGAGGACTTTGCCGCCCTCGGGCTCGGGGAAAAGGAATTGTTTAAACATACGGTCGTTGAAATCGTGCCGGTCGATGTCGGCCGCTATATCGCCGCGAAGCAGCTCTCGTTTGCGCCAACGGCCATCGTCGCCTATTTCGACCCGTCTGGCACAGGAGCTACAGTCTTTTCTGCACCGCTTTCCACCCTGTTTGCGTCATCCGCATCGGCTTGAACGCCCAAGCGAAAAAGAGCGCTGTTTCCAGCGCTCTTCTTTGTCCACCCACCGATCCAATCCCATCAAAACGGCGGCCTCACCGCGGCGGCTCTTTTTGTTTTGTCTCCTTCTCCTTTGCTTGCTTTTGCTCCTCGATCAGCCAAAACGGCTGATCACGAGCGAAATCGCCCCATTCAAACGCCATTTCTTCATTCGTTCGAGCGGGCCGCTCCTTATGCTCTTTACCCATCGCCGCCTCCTTGTCTCCCTTTTTTCGAATTGCGGTTCGCACCGCGGATCATGTCCTCCTCGCCGGCATATTGTGCCGCAAATTCGGTATCCGGCAAACTTTCCGTTGGCGTTTTATTGTTGTTTTTCGCTGCATCAAATTTCACTTTTCGCTTCATCATCGTTTCGTCTCCTCCTCATCAACCGTTTTCCGCTCATAAGCGACAAGCACAATTTCTTCTCCTGTTTCTTCACGCAGCCGCTGTTCGAGTTGCTGGAGCTGGCGAAGCGCCCCGTCATGAAGACGAGCGACTGGAAATGCGACGTTGGCCACACCCATCCTCCTTTCGCATTTTTTCTTATCATGCCTCGTTCAGGTGCGTTTTATCATAGTTCCGAAAGAAGACTCCCACTTCAAGCAAAGCGAAGCGGGAGTAGTTCACGCGTCTCCATAGCCGGTACATCTCCCGTCTGTCATCATCTGATCCAGAGGCTTTCATTCGGCAAGAAAGAGGGAAATTGAAAACGCCCCACTGTCCCATATTTCCCTTCATGACAGCTTTTCTCACAGCTTTTCTCTTTGAGCATGTTCTGGATGAATGAGCCAAACAGCCATGCTACCGGCGATCAGTGCTAGTGCGCTGAGCACCAAAAGAAGCCAACTTGCACCATTTTTCATCAGCCATGCCGCCAGCGGCGGCCCGGCGGCCATGCCGATAAATCGAAGTGAACTGTAAAATGACGTCACCGTCCCACGCTCGCTTCTCTCAATTCCTTCCGTAATCAGCGCATCCAAGCATGGAAGCGCGGCGCCAATGCCGATGCCGGCAGCCGAAAACAACGCCATCCAAACAGAGAGAGACGGATGAAACGAAATGATGGCCAACGATGCAGCTGACAAGAGGCAACCGGCGACCGCTCCCCATTTCATCCGTTTTTTCCGGCCGCCAATCGCTTTCCCAGCGGCAAATGAGGCGAGGCAGAGCGCTCCGAGCGGGATGGCGAGCATCCATCCTTTCTTGATTCCGTCAATGCGATAAACGTCTTCAAGACGGTTGGAAAGAAAAAACAAAAAGGCAAATAACACGAGCATCAATAAACCACCGATCATAAAAACACCAACAAGCCAGCGCCCTTCGCGGCGGAAAATTGCCGCCACCGCTGCGGCAAAATCCCGAAACGGCTGCGGCTGCTCCCGCCGCACTGACGCTTGGACGGACCAAATCATCAGTGCCGCTGACAGCAGACAAAAGACGGGAAACGAAAAAAACGGCAAAAACCAAACAATCCCGGCCAGCATCGCCCCGAGAATCGGGCTCAACACTTTGCCAAACGTATTCGCCGTTTCAACCACTCCCAACCAGCGGCTCGCCTCATCATCATCCGGAAACAAATCACCAACAAGCGGCAAAACGATCGGAAACGCCCCTGCCGCCCCGAGCCCTTGCAGCATGCGCCCGGCGATCATCCAGCCGTACGGGTCGCTCACCCGCCAAGCAGCCCATCCCGCCAGCCCCCCTCCCGCGGCCGCCAGCAACAGGCTTGGAATGATGACCATTTTTCTCCCGATGCGGTCGCTTATATATCCGGCCAGCGGAATGAACAAAATCGCCACAACGGAATACATCGTGATCAGCAGGCTCGACTGCAGCGGCGTGATGCCGAGATGCCGTTCCATCGCCGGCAGCACCGGGATGAGCATCGAATTGCCCAGCGTCATGACAAGCGGAATCGAGGCAAGCGCAGCGACCGCCCACCCCCGACCGGCCTGCCTCCCTGCCGGTTTTGGCAGCTGCACCGTCCATTCCATCGCCTCGGTCCCTTTCCTGTGAAGTCGATATTTCCACCTATATGATGCGCGTTTTTTTCACGGATATGCCGCACGAAAAAAGGCTGCCGCCAAAGGAGGACAACCCCCCGTTTGGCGAACAGCCTCTTCTTCTTGATATGATCGATAAACTACCGTGCAAAACACCTATTATTTCCCGCCTGTGAACGAAATTCCTTTGATAAAGTAGCGGTTGAAAAAGGCGTAAATGACCAACACCGGCAGCGTAAACACCATGGATGCCGCCATAATGTAGTTCCAATAGCTGATGTACTGTCCTTTGAAGCTGTTGAGGCCAAGCGGCAGCGTAAACAGCTGCGGATCGGACAAAGTAATGAGCGGGCGCATGAAATCGTTCCACGAACCCATGAAGACGAAAATGGCTTGAGCCGCCAGAGCCGGACGGGCAAGCGGCAATACGATTCGGAAAAAGATCCCGAACCGCCCGAGGCCGTCAAGCTCCGCGGCCTCTTCCAATTCTTTCGGGAAGTTGATAAAAAACTGCCGCATCATGAAAATAAACGTAGCGTTCACCATCGTCGGCACGATCATCCCTTGATACGAGTTCAGCCAGCCGAGCTGTTTCAAAATCAAATAGTTTGGAATCATCGTCACTTGCGCTGGAATCATCAAGACAGCCAAAATGATCAAAAACAGCGGTTTTCTGCCGGGAAATTGCAGTCGGGCCAACGCATAGCCAGCCATAGAGTTGAACAATAAATTCAGCACTGTCACAGTTCCCGCAACCACGACACTGTTTAGCAGCCAGCGCGGAAATAGCTCCTGTTCGACAAAAATCTGCTTATAATTATCAAGCGTAAACTTTTTCGGAATAAAGGACATGGTTCCGCTCACAATTTCTTCAAGTGTCTTAAACGACGAGGACAGCGCCCATAAAAACGGAATCATCGTAATCACGGCATATGTGATCAAGATCGCATACAGCAGAAACTTTCCAATGCCCATTTTCTTTTTCATCCATGTTCATCCCCTTAATAAAGAGACTCTTCTTTTGACAACTTCCGTTGCAACAATGTCGCGATGAAAATCAAAAGCGCTAACGCAAATGCAAGCGCAGCGGCATATCCCATTGTCCCTAATGTTTTAAATGCATATTGGTAAATCAAAAGCACAACCGTCAACGTCGAGTTGTTCGGACCGCCGGAACCACCCGAGAAAATATACGATTGGTCAAACAGCTGGAATGTCCCAATCAGCCCCATGATCACGACAAATGAGGTCACCGGCCGCAAATAGGGAACGGTTATATGCCAAAACTTTTGCCAGGCGCTGGCTCCGTCCAGCTCCGCTGCTTCATACAATGAATCAGGGACATCTTGCAGCGCGGCGAGATAAATGACCATAAAATACGGTGCTGTCGCCCAAATGTTCATGATCATAATGGCATTCAATGCTACATCGGGATCGCCGATCCAGTTATATGTCGGCAAACCAACCGCTTTCAATACGTGATTGATAAGTCCATTTTGGTTGTACATCCACATGAAAATGAGCGTCAGCACGGCCGAGGACGTCAACGTCGGCAAAAAGTACACAATGCGGAAAAACTTTTGTCCCTTGAGCCCTGCATTTAATGTCGCCGCTAATACAAGCGCTAAAATGGTCTGGCAGGGAACGACAATGACGACATATTTCAGCGTGTTCCATAACGCGATTTTGGCCCGAGTATCATCGGCCATGCGCTTGAAATTGTCCAACCCGACGAACTCAAACGAAGTCGTACCCAACAATTGCACTTTGTGAAAGGCCAGAAAAATCGCAAACAAAATCGGGCCGATAATAAAAAGAAGCAGCACAAATAAAGTAGGAGACAAAAACAGGTAGCTTGCCCCCGCTTCGCGCCACATTCGCTTCGTTGACATTCTTTTCATCTTATTCCCTCTCCTTGCCGAGAATCGAAAATCGCTATTCCTCTCTTTCTAACGCAGCCGAAAACAGCTGCGGTTAGAAAGAAAGGAACAGCTCCCTGGCAGAGCATGCCCCATCTGCCAGGGGCTGATTCGCCTTATTTGCTCTCGATTTCGCTATTCGCCGTTTTTTGCGCTTCTTTCAATGCCTCAGCAAGCGGACGTTCACCGAGGAAAGCGCTGACAAATTGGTTATTGAAGTTGTTCATAATAATCGGCAAGTTCGTTCCGTTTTGCCATACAGTTGCATACGATGCTCCAGCGACTAATGGCGCCCGCAACGGATCTTTGTCAAATCCCAATTCAGCAGCGACCGATTTCCGCGTCGGCAAAGCATACCCCTTGCTCGTCCATGTTTTCATGCCTTCTTTGCCAGTCAAATACGAGATGAGCTCCCAAGCCGCTTCTTTCTTTTTCGAGTCTTTGTTCATGACATAAGCCACTGTGTACGCCATCGTCGCCTTTTTGCCATTGATCATTGGAACTTCCGCTGTACCGAATTCTAAATTCGGGAACGTGTCTTGTAAAAATGGAATCGCCCAGTTCCCTTCAATCACCATAGCGGCTTTGCCTTGCCCGAACATCTCGCCGCCCCATGTGGCCCCAACTTCATTGGGTTGGGCCGCCGACTTATCTTTTAAGTGCATATCAACGATCGGCTGGAGCGCCTCGACGACTTTCGGATCGGCGAAGCTCGCTTTATTATCCGTCACAACTTTGCCGCCTTTGGATTCAGCAATGTAGTATAAGCGAGCCAGTTCCGGTGCAACGCCAAATCCGTATACTTGCTTCCCTTTTGTCAGCTTTTTCGCCACTTCCCGCAGTTCATCCCAAGTTTTTGGGACTTCAACGCCTGCTTCTTCGAACATCTTTTTATTGTAAAACAGTGCTAGCGTCGAATAGTCTTTCGGGAATCCGTAAATTTTCCCGTCTTTCCCTTTAAACGCATCAAGCATCGGCTTTTCAAAATCGTTAATGTCAAAATCGTCCGTTACATATTTGTCAAGCGGCTCAAGCGCCCCTGTTTCAATCAGAGCTGGGGCTTCAAATGCATCAAGGTAAAACACATCCGGCCCTTGCCCACCCGCTAAACGGGTTTTGATGACATCCATATACTGGTCGGCAATGACTTCATACTTGACCTTAATATTGGGATATTTTTTTTCAAAATCATCCAGTGTTTGTTTCAACAACTTTTGTTCAGTTGGATTGCCGCCCCAGCCAGCCAACGTCACTTCTACTTTTTCTCCTGCTTTGCCTCCCCCATTCGTTTGCTCCGCTTTCTCTCCTCCGCTGCAGCCAGCCAAAAGGCTGCCGAACAGCACTGATGCTGCGCCAACTGTTGCCAGCCATTTTTTCATCTCCATCAAAACCTCCCTTTTTTTATCAATGAAATATTTTATATAACAAGGAAAGGAAGACCTTTCCTTGTTATGGTTGAATGATGAGGTCCCAGCCTGTCGTGTTTTCGTCAATATGAACACGGCAGCCTTGATGTTCACGCATCACCGTCAGTGATAAGCGCCCGGAGCCAATCGCGATATTCTCGACTTTCAGCATATTCATGGAATCAAGTAAAGTCGGTGATAAAGAAATGCTTTGCTCGATGGCATTAGGGAACAAGCCTAACAGCGCTTGGACAAACACCAATGGCGTCCCAGCCGCCCATGCTTGCGGCGAGCAGGCGACAGGATAGCGGACCGGTTTTCCCTCTGACCGGCTGTAGCCGCAAAACAACTCCGGCAAGCGATCATACTCAAAATGCATCGATGCTTCCATGAGTCCTTCAATGACCGTCTTTGCCTCGCGCCGCCGCCCCAGTTTGCTTAAGCCAAGCAAAATGAGGCTGTTGTCATGCGGCCAAATGCTTCCATTATGATAGCTCATCGGGTTATATCCCGCTTCTCCTTCGCCCATCGTCCGGATGCCGTAACCCGAAAACATTTTTTCCGAAAGAAGGGTGTCAATGACGGCATCCGCCCGCCTTCTTTCGAGCATTCCTGAAAACAGCACATGACCTGGGTTCGATGTAATCGTTCTGACAGGGGCTTTGTTTTCATCTAACGCAAGAGCATAAAATTTCCGATCTTCCATCCAAAACTGTTCTTCAAAGCGCTTTTTCAAAGCTTCCGCCTGCGTTCGAAGCGCTTCTGCTTTTTCCACTTCCTGAAGCTGTTCGAAAATGTCGGCAAGCCCCATTTTGGCGTGATAAACGTAGCCTTGGACTTCAACAAGGGCGATCGGCGCGCGGGCATACTCGCCGTTTTCGTGCACAATCGAATCGCCTGAATCTTTCCATCCCTGATTGGCAATCCCCTTGCTCGATTCCTGGAAATACTCGACAAATAAATCGCCGTCGCGGTCGCCATACCGGTCAATCCAATGGAGCGCCGCATCAATGTTTAGTCGAAGCTGCCGGACGAGATCGAAGTTGCCGGTCCATTTGACATACTCCACCAACAGAACTAAAAAGAGCGGCGTCGCATCGATCGTTCCGTAATAAGGGGTAAACGGAATTTGATTCGTATTGGCCAACTCACCGAATCGGATTTCATGCATGATTTTTCCAGGCTGTTCATCGCGCCACGGGTCTACTTTCGTTCCCTGATAGCGGGCCATTGTCAACAACGTGCCTTTGGCTATTTCATGGTTGAACGGGAGCAGCTGCAAGGCCGCAATCAAACTGTCCCGGCCGAAGGGAACGCCAAACCACGGAAGTCCGGCCACCGGAAATGGCCCACAGCCAAGATCCGTAAGCAGCACCCGCAAATCCCCAATGCCCCGGCGGACTAAACGCTCAAACTGTCGTTCGTCCGTGATGACGTTCGCTGTTTCCCTTTCCCAACGCTGATAGGATTCTTGCAATCGTTGAAGCGCCTGTTCAGGCGGAATGACCTCCACTCTGCCTGTTTTGCCGATGATTGGTTCGACCATCAACGTAACCGTCTGCTCTTCCGCCCGGTCGAGCGCAAAGTCAAAAACAATTTCTCCATGTTCCTTAACGGTTTTCTCCTCTCGATCCCAGCTGACCTTCGTTGCCCGTTCCACTCCGTCGGCTCCCTCGTAATGGAACGTGAGCGAACGTTTTCCAATGGTCTGGCCTGTCCGCTTTCCCACCTCTCCTGTCTGAAAGCCGCGAACGATAAACATATCGGCAAAATCGGCATCCATGTGCACGCTGATTTCCAATTGCACCGGCTTGGGATGATAATTTTTCAGCTTAATGGTTTCATAGAGCACACCCGCATAAATAAATCGTTTGCGCTCAATTTCGACGGATTCGCGCCACAAAATCAGCTCTCCGTCCCGTTCAATATGAGGGTTTGTCAATAAAATGGTAGCGACATAATTTTGTGCCGCATCAGACGCCAGCAGCACGGGTTCTTCCCCATTGATGCGCAAACTCCATTTGCTCAAAAAACGGGTGTCTTTTGTATACAGCCCTAATCCGTACGGATGATGTTCAGGGATATTCCCGTCTTGATCCGTCAATAAAAACACATCGTTTTCTTTAATCACTCGATAATCCATGTTGCTTCCCCCTGATTCTAGGTTGTCATCATCGGCTCAACAGCACGATGTCTTTTCTGCGTCAATTATGCTTTACAAGCGAATTCCAAAACGTTTTCATTCATGATTCAAAAAAATCTGTCTTCATGACACCACAACAATCCGAAACGTTTTGGATCATAACTGAAACTGGCTCAGGGCGGTGAAAAAAGCCCTCATCCATCTTTTTTCACCGTCGACCCCCGTATTTTCAGTTCTGTTTCCAGAATCTTGACATGGGACTGAGCGTTGCCTTCCAGCATATCAATCAACAGCTTGGCGGCCTCATATCCCATAGCAAATTTGTCTTGGGCGATGGTGGAGAGTGCAGGCGATGAATAGGACGCTAAAATAATGTCATCGTAGCCAATCACGGCCACATCGTCCGGAACCCGCTTTCCAAGCTGTTTTACTGCCTTGATGACACCTAGCGCCATTAAATCGCTTGCACAAAAGAAAGCCGTAATTTCTGGATATTGCTGAAGCAACCTCAATGCCTCCCGCTCCGAGATTTCTTCGCGGAACGCTCCATTGGCAATCCAATATTCGCGTACGGGCAAACCTGCTTCAATCAACGCCTCCTTGAATCCTTTCACCCGCTGTTCGCTCACAAATGCGTATTCATATCCATTGATCATCGCGATCCGTTTATGCCCGAGCTCAATTAAATGACGCACCGCTTTTTTCGCACCGAGCACATTGTCCGTTGTCACATAGCCAACGGTTTTGGACTCGATGGGAATATCAATCAGGACACATGGAATTTCGCTTTCCACGACCTCATGCAAATACGGGTCATCCGTACGAATCCCTTGCAAAATCGCCCCATCGACGCGCCGCTCCCGACAAAGCTGTGTATACGTTTTTTCTCTTTGCTTGGTCGATGTCGTGCTGAACAGCACCATATCATAATCGACTTCACTGACATACTCATTGACGCCGGCCAGCACCTCAAAGGTAAAATTATCCTTGGCACTTTCCCTTGTTAATCCAGAAACGAGCAGCCCGATCGTCTTCGATTTATTCATGACAAGCCCGCGCGCCAGTGTATTGGGGCTGTAGTTCAACTGCTTCGCGATATCCATGATTTTTTGTCTCGTTTTTTCATTCACATCGGAATAGCCGTTCAGCGCGCGTGAAACCGTCGTAATCGAAACTCCCGCTGCCTTGGCAATATCTTTAATGGTTGTCACTGCCATTCCTCCAAAACGTTTTCGGTCATCTGCTCGTTTTCATTATAAACAATAACCGAAAACGTTTGCAATCTTTTTTTTAATGAAAAATTCCTCCTTTAATTCCCAACCATATCTCTTTGTTAGATCGTCCATACTAATCATACCTCATCAAAAAAACCATCAAGGAGGAATTTCATATGGCTCGTTCAAGCAACAAACTGCTTGTTCCAGGCATCGAACAAGCGTTGGAACAAATCAAATACGAAATCGCCCAAGAGTTTGGCGTACAGCTCGGGGCTGGCACGGTTTCCCGCGCCAACGGCTCCGTCGGCGGAGAAATTACGAAACGGCTTGTCGCCCAAGCGCAAAGCGAACTGGCAGGCCGAAAAACGGAATAAAGCCGAGCGGAATCACTCGGCTTTTTTCGTTTTGGCATCCATCGCTTTCGAATGGCGGTGGGCGTCGGCTGGGCGGCGATCTTTCTTTTTCTTTTTTCACATCGAAGAAATTCCCCTTCCGGCGTCAATACCGTGACGAACTCTTCACCTAACTCCAGCACAATTCCCTTTTTCACAATGAAAGCACCCCTTTTATCACCATGAACCGAGAAGTCCCCACTTCCATGCGTGAGCGTAAGTGGGGGATGAATTGGGATTTGCCGTCGCTCTTCCTCTTGCTTCCACAGAACAGAAGGTGTAAAATGGATAGTGATAGAACACACGTTCCTGTATGTAGGAGGGAAGATCATGCATAGAGCCTACCGCTTTCGGTTGTATCCCACCTCAACACAAGCGAAGCTCATCAACCAAACGATCGGGTGCTGCCGATTTGTGTACAACCACTTTTTGGCCGAGTGGAATGAGGCGTATGAAACCACCGGAAGAGGGCTCGGCTACAACGAATGTTCCAAAAAGCTGACGGCATTGAAACAAACGATCCCGTGGCTGAAGACTCCCGATTCGACCGCCTTGCAAAACGCGTTGCAACAGCTGGCCGAGGCGTTTGACCGGTTCTTCGAGGGAACGGCGAACGCTCCCCGCTTCAAAAGCAAAAAACATCCGAACCAATCGTACACCGCTCAGTGCAACTATCCCAAGAACGGACGACCCACGATCGAAGTGGACGGCCATCGCTTGAAGCTTCCCAAGCTCGGATGGGTGAAGTTCGCCAAAAGCCGTGAGGTTCAAGGCCGCATCCTCTCGGCCACCATTCGTCGCAATCGAACAGGGAAGTATTTCGTCTCCATCCTCGTGGAAACGGACATTCCCCCATTGCCCAAACCGACAAGAAAGTGGGCGTCGATTTGGGGTTGAAACAGATCGTGGTGCTTTCCACAGGCGAAAGATCGAACACCCCCGGTATTGGCGCCGGTATGAAGAAAAGCTCGCCTACTGGCAGCGGGTGATGGCTCGTCGGAAGCCGGGCGGTTCGAACTGGGAGAAAGCCCGTTTGAAAGTGGCCAAGCTTCATGAAAAAATCGCCAACTGCCGGAACGATTTCCTGCACAAACTGTCCACCCGCCTCATCCGCGAAAACCAAGTGGTGTGCGTGGAGGACTTGCGTGTTAGGAACATGCAAAAGAACCGCAAGCTGGCCAAATCCATTTCTGATTCCGCGTGGGGGCGTTTTCTCAACATGCTTGAGTATAAAGCGACATGGTACGGGCGGACGGTGGTTCGTGTTGCGTACACGTTTCCCTCGAGTCAATTGTGCTCGTGCTGCGGGCACCGGCAGGTTGAGGTGAAGTCGCTCGGCATCCGCGAGTGGGTGTGCCCGAGCTGCGGGGCCGAACATGACCGGGACCACAACGCCGCTTGGAATATCCTGAATGAAGGGCTTCGTTTGCTGTCGTTGTAAGACAGCACAACCGTGGGACGCACGGGGATGGCTTGGTCGACAGCCTGCCGTGGGGCGGGTGTTCCCAAGAATCTCCCATCTCGAAATACGGGCGGGAGAGCGTTCAAATAGTCCTTTAGGTAAATGTAATCGCCTGCCAAAATAACCGCGACCGCAATAATGTATTTTCTATTTCTCTCAATCGTCTTGCGGCTGACCAACGCCATCGTTTCCAGCTGTTTGATTGGCAGCTGCTTTTTTCGAAACAACAGGGCGAGCCATTCCTCGTTCGCCACAAGCAACTCGGCGACGCGAATGGCATTGAGGCGGGCGTCTTTATGTTTTGGCAATTGTTCGACTAAATCGTGAAAATGAAAAAGTGGTGAAACGCGGTGTTGCCGAAAAGTTTGACGAAATGGAAAAAGGGGCTGTTTCCCCATTGGGACAGCCCCTTTTTCATTGTTTGGCCGCTCATCCGGCCTTTTCTTCCGTCCGTGCCATTTCATTCAGCTCACTATGCTTGCGGCCGTAGATAAAGTAAATCACTAAACCGATCAGCAGCCACGAGACAAAACCGATCCATGTCGTCGCCGGAAGCTGAAGAACGAGGTAGCCGCAGAATAAGACAGCCAAAATCGGGATGACTGGGACAAACGGAACGCGGAATGCCCGCTTTAAGTCCGGCTGCGTTTTACGCAACACCAACACGCCGATCGAGACGGTGATAAAGGCAAAGAGCGTGCCGATGTTCGTCAGTTCCGCCAATTTGTTGAGCGGAATGATGCCGGCGAATACCGCTACAGCCGCTCCCGTCAGCCACGTATTGACATACGGCACTTGGCGCGTCGGGCTGATGCGAGCAAACACTTTCGGCAGCAAACCGTCGCGGCTGATGGCGTAGAAAAGACGCGTCTGCCCATACATCATCACAAGGAGCACGGTCGTAATGCCGGCGATCGCCCCGAGCGAAATAAAGCCCGCCACCCAGTCTTGGTGGATATAGTTTAACGCAAACGCCACTGGGTTTTTCACGTTGAGCTGCTCGTACGGAACGATGCCTGTCAATACGAGCGAAACCGCGATATACAACAATGTGCACACAAGCAACGAGACGATGATGCCAATTGGCATATCGCGCTGCGGATTGCGCACTTCCTCCGCCGCCGTCGACACCGCATCAAAGCCAATGTAAGCGAAAAACACCGTCGCCGCGCCGGTCGCTACGCCAGAGAAGCCATACGGCATAAACGGCGTCCAGTTTTCCGGTTTGACGTACCAAACACCGACCGCCAAAAAGAGCAGCACGACCGCCACTTTAATGGCAACGATCACCGCATTAAAACGAGCCGATTTTTTCGCCCCTAAATTCAACAAAAACGTAATGAACAGGACGATGATAATCGCTGGCAAATCGATGAACGTTCCTTTCGCCGGATCATACGCACTCGTCAGCGCCTTTGGCAGTTCGATGCCAAAACCGGAAAGCAACCCCTGGAAATAGCCGGACCAACCGACGGCGACCGCCGACGAAGCAACCCCGTATTCCAAAATCAAATCCCATCCCAAAATCCAAGCGATGAGCTCACCAAACGTGGCATAGCTGTAAGTGTAAGCGCTCCCCGACACTGGCACAGTTGAGGCAAATTCTGCGTAGCAAAGCGCCGCAAACACACACGCCAACCCAGACAAAACGAACGAAAGAACGAGAGCCGGACCAGCATGTTCCGCCGCCGCCACCCCAGTCAAGACGAAAATGCCTGTCCCGATAATGGCGCCGATGCCGAGCATCGTTAAATCAAATGCGCCTAACTCTTTTCGCAGCGAGGCTCCTTTTGCCCCCGATTCTTTCATGAGCAACTGAATCGGTTTTTTACGAAACAAATTCATAGATGTCTCCCCTTGTCGTTTTTTGTAGAAAATTGTTGAATTTTATTGTCGAATACAGTTGTCATTCTACATGATCCTTGTTTTTTTGTAAAGTGCGAAAATAAGAAAAACAGCAAAAAATTTTTTCCGTTTTGTGCGGCAAAGCAAAAAATAGTTTTTAAAAATAATAAAAAATATCAATTTACAAACTTTTCAGATAAACGTATAATGAATGTGTGACAAATTTGTGTCAAGAAAGGGGGATTCACATCCGCCGCTTGCGGAAGAACATTCCATTACTCTTTTTGAAAACGCTTTAATACAAACAAGGAGGGATCACGATGGCAGTGAAAAAGGAATCGTTGGCCGGACAGGGAGGCATCAACTATGAAGCCATCGCCCAATCCGCTTCGTTTCGCGAACTCATTCAGGCGAAGAAGCGGTTTATCATCCCGGCAACCATCTTTTTCTCCGTCTTTTACTTCGCTCTTCCGGTGTTGACGTCCTACTCGAAAGCGTTGAATGCGCCGGCGGTCGGGCCGGTCAGCTGGGCTTGGCTGTTTGCCTTTGCGCAATTTATCATGACATGGGCCTTATGCATCCTTTATTCGAAACGCGCAGCACAATTTGATGCCATCGTCGAGCAAGTGAAGCAAGAAGCGAAGGAAGGAGGAAACGCCTAATGCACGGGTTGGCCTTTTTCCTCTTTCTCATCATCGTCGCCTTGACGCTCGTCATTACGTACTACGCCTCCAAGCGCACGAAAACAACGAGCGAATTTTACACCGCTGACAGCAGCCTCACCGGCTGGCAAAACGGGCTCGCCATCGCCGGCGACTATATGTCCGCCGCCTCTTTTCTCGGCATTGCCGGCATGATCGCGCTGACGGGATTTGACGGTTTCTTTTACAGCATCGGCTTCCTTGTCGCTTATCTTGTCGTCTTGTACATCGTTGCCGAGCCGCTTCGCAACCTCGGCAAATACACGATGGCCGATATGATCGCCGCCCGTTTTGATGATAAGAAAGTGCGCGGCGTCGCGGCGTTAAATACGATCGCCATCTCGATCTTCTATATGATCGCCCAGCTCGTCGGCGCCGGCGGCCTCATCAAGCTTCTGTTGGGTCTAGACTACGTTTATTCTGTCTTGATCGTCGGCGTTTTGATGACGGTGTACGTCGTCTTCGGCGGCATGACGGCAACGAGCTGGGTGCAAATCGTCAAAGCCGTCTTATTGATGGTCGGTACGTTTATCATTTCCATCATCGTCTTTGCTAAATTCGATTTCAGCATCGCCAAAATGTTCCATGAAGTCAAAACCGCGACACCGCTTGGCGAAGCGTTTTTAAACCCGGGCAACAAGTTTAAAGACCCGCTCGATACGATTTCCTTAAACTTGGCGCTCGTGTTGGGGACGGCCGGGCTGCCGCACATTTTAATCCGCTTCTTTACGGTCAAAGACGCCCCGACTGCGCGCAAATCGGTCGTTTATGCAACATGGATCATTGGGCTTTTCTACGTCATGACGATCTTTTTAGGGTTTGGCGCCGCCGCGTTCGTCGGCTATGACAAAATCGTCGCCGCCAACCCGGCCGGCAATATGGCTGCCCCGCTGTTGGCAGAAGCCCTTGGCGGAGATTTCTTGTTCGCTTTCGTCTCTGCCGTAGCGTTTGCGACCATTTTGGCCGTTGTCGCCGGGCTTGTTCTGTCAGCCGCTTCGGCGTTTGCCCATGACTTTTACAGCCATATTTTGCGGCGCGGCCAAGCGACGGAAAAAGAACAAATGCTCGCCGCCCGCTGGGCGTCGGTCGGCGTTTCCGTATTATCGATTTTGTTGGCGCTGTTCGCGCAAAAAATGAACGTCGCGTTCCTTGTATCACTGGCATTTGCGGTCGCCGCAAGCGCCAACTTGCCGACGATCGTATTCACCATTTTCTGGCGCCGCTTTAACACGACTGGAGCGATTACGGGGATGCTTGTCGGTCTGATCAGCGCCTTAGTGCTCGTCTTCTTCAGCCCGAACGTCTGGTCGCCGCAGCCAGGTGCCGCCATTTTCGTCGGCGAACCGCTCTTTAAGCTCGCCAACCCGGGCATCATCTCGATTCCGCTCGGCTTTGTCGGCGCCATCGTCGGCACGCTCGTCTCGTCGAAAAAAGCGGACGAAAAGAAATATACGGAAATTGTCGTCAAAGCGAACACCGGGATCGGGCGCGTATAACGCTACGAAGAAGGGGCTGGCCCAAAACGCGAGCACGTTTTGGACCAGCCCCAATTAGCATTATAACAGTTTGTATAGGTAATATTCATTGACAAATTCCCCATTCACTCTTAACGATTGAACCCTCTCGCCTTCTAATACGAACCCCATCTTCCTATATAAGTTGAACGCCTTATCGTTCCCTTTCATGACCGTAAGTCCTAATCTCGAAATTCCAACTTCCTTTGCCCACTCAAACGCTTTGTTGAATAGTTTAGTGGCAATGCCCTGTCCTTGATAGTCTTCAAGAACTCCCAAAACAACATTGGCAGAATGTCGATTTCGTTTTACATCGCCTCCTATGACAGCAAGGAACCCGACAAGCTTGTTTTCAGTTTCAGCAACAAAGATCATTTTATTCGGTTCAAACAACATTCTTTCAATCGATTTACTTTGTTGTTCAACCGTTGTTTGCCGTTCGCCAGGCTCAAATAACATAAAACCAGATTCATCAATTTTTTTGCACAACTCCAAGAAATTTTCCGCATCGCGAACTTCAATCGGTCTTATCATCATTTTTTCTTTCTCCCTTTTATCATCCTTTATGCCGTCGCCGTACGATGAAACACCTTCGCAAACTGCGTATACCGCTCCACTTGGCGGCGGTCGACTTCATAGCCGATGCCCGGGGCGTTCGGCACGCGGATCAAGCCGCCTTGCACCTCGACTTCCGGTGTGATAATATCCCGCTCCCAATAATGGGACGACGCGGCGGTGTCGCCGGGAAGCGCGAAGTTTTCCAACGTCGTGATCGCGATATTGTGGGCGCGCCCGACCCCTGCTTCCAGCATCCCCCCGCACCAGACCGAAACGCCGCGCTCAGCGCAAAGATCGTGGATGCGCTTCGCCTCCCAAAGCCCGCCGACGCGCCCGATTTTGATGTTGATGATGCGGCAGCTGCCAAGGTCAAGCGCCTTGCGCGCATCGTCATAGGAACGAATGCTTTCATCAAGGCAAATCGGCGTCTGAAGAAGCGGCTGTAGCCGGGCGTGATCGACAAGATCGTCAGCGGCGAGCGGCTGTTCGATCATCATCAGCCCAAATTCATCGAGCGCCTGAAGCCGCTTGGCGTCAGCGAACGTATACGCCGAATTGGCATCCGCCATGAGCGGCACGTCGGGAAACGCGCGCCGCACGTCGCGAATGACATCAACATCCCATCCCGGTTTGATCTTCACTTTGATCCGCCGGTACCCTTGCGCCACATACCGTTCCATCACCTGGAGCAGATCGGCAACCGTCGGCTGGATGCCGATGCTGACGCCGACTTCAATTTCTTTTTTCGTTCCCCCGAGAGCTTGACAAAGCGGGACGCCGAGCCGCTTGGCGTACAAATCCCATACCGCTCCCTCAAGCGCCGCTTTCGCCATGTTGTTTTGGCGGATGGCGGCAAAGCGCTCTGGCAATTCCGCTGGATGCCTAAGCGGCTTCGAAAACAAGAGCGGCACGAGAAACTCTTCAAGCATATGCCAGTTCGTTTTCACCGTTTCCTCGCTGTACCACGGGGCGGAAAACGCGACCGATTCGCCCCAGCCGGAAACGCCGTCGCAATCCACGGCTTCCACTAAAATAAACTCTTTCGTTTGAAACGTGCCGAAGCTCGTTGTAAACGGCGCCTTCAACTCCATTTGCAAATGGCGCAATATGACGTACTCGATGTTGATCGCCATTCCTCTTCCCCTTTCTGCTGCCATCGTTCACTCCGCCGCTTCCATATGTAATAAAGCACCCCTTCCTCCAGGCGGCGCCAAGCATCGAAGACAATCCATCCTTCCGCAAGCAGCCGCTGAAACAGCGCGCGTGTCGCCAGCCGCCACTCAAGCGCCAGCGCGAAATCCCGCTCTTTCAGCTGCGGAAAGTCAAGTGGAACAGCAGTCAACAGCAACGGCGCCGCTGTTTCATCGATGTCTCTCGGCACCGGGCGCAACAGGCCGTCAGCCCTTTGACTTGCCTCGAGCACCGTCAGACTTCTGGCCTTGAGAAGATCAGCTTTAGCCAAGCTCCGCTCCCCGGTCGGACGCTCATCAAGCCGCCATTCGACAATGAAGCGGTCGGACGGAAGTTGACCGTTCAACGCGTCATTCATTTCGCCGTAGCAGTTTTCCACATACTCGACGCCAAGGGCCCCAAGCTTCGCCAAGTTCAAATAGCCGTTGCGGCTTTGCAACGGGTCATACGTCCAGCGGATGACTCGATAACCGCGCCGCCGCGCTTCTTCCGCCTGTTTCATTTTCAAGCGATAGCCGAGGCCACGATCACGAAACGATTCAGCAATCCCCATCATATGGGAACAAAGATACACTTCCCCATTTCGAAACCCAGGAAAGCTGTAGACAAAGCCGACAAGCTTCCCGTCCGCATACGCCCCGATGATAATGCCCCCGTTTTTCGCCGCCGTCAGCGTTTGATGGAGCGGAACCGGCGCCGTTTTCCAAATCTCCTCCTCAAGCCTGGCCATCTCTTTCAACTGTTCGATCGTCTCAATGATTTGCAGCGACAGAGGCACGCTCGTTCTCCCCCTGCGGCGCAAACGTCGCAAACGTGTTCATCACAACCCGCGCCAAAATTTCCACGCCGGAAAGCAAATCATCGCGCCGGAACGTCATGTTCGGGTGATGGAGCCCTGGACGCAAGTCGCAGCCCAATCCGAGCATCGTTGTTTTCAGCTCCGGTTTTTTAAAGGAATAAAAATGGAAATCCTCTCCTCCCGACGTCACGACCGGCGGAACGCATTTTTCCGTCCCCAAAGTCGTGATAATCGCCTCCTCCATCAGCCGCACAGCATCTGGATCAGGATCAGCGGCGACGATGCGCGTCCGCTCAACAAGCTCAATATCAGCTCCGTAAATCGCAGCGACCCCGTTGATCACATGGCGCAGCCCCTCGACGAGCCGCTCCATCGCCTCGTTCGTTTGCGCCCGCAAATCAAGGGCAAATTCCGCGTAGTCCGGGATCGTGTTCGCATCTTTTTCACCGGCGTGAAACTTCGTCATTTTGATCGACGCTGGCACTTGTGGATCGATATGAATTTTGCCGAGCTCCTGCACGATGGCGCTGCCGACTTCAATGACGTTGACGCCTAAATGCGGCCGCGCGGCATGCGCCGCCACGCCGCGAATCCGCCCCTCGATGCATTGCGCCGCTCCGTGAATGATCGCCGGAGACGCATAACCGCCTTTTACCTCTTGAATTGGGCGCAAATGAACGCCGTACAAAAACGTTAGGCCATCAGCCGCTCCTTTTTCGATCATCTTCAGCGCCCCCGTGCCTTTTTCCTCAGCCGGCTGGAACAAAAACCGCAGCGTCCCCGGCGGCTCATAGCCGATGCGGCGAAGCAGTTTCGCCACCCCGAGCACGATCGTCATGTGGGCATCATGCCCGCACGCATGGTTCGGCTGCCAAACGCCGTTCACTTCTTGCCAAAGGGCGTCCATATCGCTGCGCACCCCAACCGTAAACGGCCCGGCGCCGATTTCCGCCACCACACCCGGGCAATCGGCAAACGTCCGCACCCGATACCCTTCGCGCTCCAACTCTCGGCGGAGAAATTCAGTCGTTTGCCACTCTTCCCAACTGATTTCTGGATGGCGATGAAGGTGATCGAAAATCTCCCATAGCTCCGCTTTCATCTGCTGAACAATTTCTTTCATCCCGCTCTCCCCCGCTGGTTGAAGTCGATAGAAAAAACATCGTTATATCCATTATAATATTCAAGCAAATAAATACAACGATAGGCAAATGATTGGAAAAAACAACTACACGCAGTTAAGGGCGGCGCTTTACCAGTTGGTTGACGACCTCAGAAAAAATGAGCCCCATCGCAATCGCCCCAGAAATCATGAACGCTTTTGCCGCTAGTGAAATCGCCGCATTGTAATCGTTCATGACAACATGGCGCATTGCCTCAAACGCTGTTCCGCCCGGCACAAGGGGAATAATGCCAGAGACGATAAAAATCGTCGCCGGCGTTCGATAGCGGCGGGCGAACCCGTTGCTTAAAAAAGCGACGAAAAACGCCGCTGCAAACGTGGCGGCGACACCGTCCATCCCCGACCGGGCGGCGGCCATATACATCGCCCAGCCGCTCATGCCGACAAATCCGCTGTGCGGCAGCAATCGTTTCGGAATATTGAAAATGACGCCAAACAGCGATGACGCCACAAAGCTAAGCAACAGCTGCACAATCATTATCGGTACTCCCTGCTAACGAATCGATAAAATAAAGGCAATGCCGGTGCCGATCGCAAACGCGGTTAAAAACGCCTCAGCACCGCGCGACAAACCGGCGATCAAATGGCCGGCCATTAAATCGCGCACCGCATTGGTAATCGCCAGCCCCGGCACGAGCGGCATCACCGAGCCAATCATCGTGTTTCCTACGTCTCCGACAAATCCGGCCCTTTCCATCAACAGCACGATCCCACCGGCGACAAAAGCGGCAAAAAATTCAGCGAAGAACCGGATTTTCACGAACCGATGCATCATTTCAAAACACCAAAACGCCATTCCACCAGAAAGAAGGGAAGGGAGAAAATGATTCATGCCGCCTAACAGCGAGGCAAAACAAGCGCTCGCCGCCGCTGCGGCAGCAGTTTGCTGCCAAAGCGGATAACCGAGTGGCTGCTGCTGAACGCGTTCCAGTTCTTTGCGCGCTCCGTCGAGCGACAGTTCGCCGCTGCTGATGCGGCGGGAAATGTGATTGACAAGCGCCACCTTGGATAAATCGGTCGAACGCTCGGAAATGCGAATAAACCTTGTTACATTCGTTCCCTCAACGGAAAACATAATGCCCGTTGGGGTCACATAGCTGTGAGAGCGGGAAACACCGAACGAAGCGGCGATGCGCCCCATCGTATCTTCCACCCGGTACGTCTCCCCACCGCTTTCAAGCATCAATTTTCCCGCTAATAAACAAACATCAACAATGTCATCCACCCGCTCCGTCATGACCGGTTTGCTCCTTTCGTTTTCGCCCGGCATGGCATTGGCCGGTGCACCCTTATCCCGTTAGCCCCACTAGGCGCTCATCGCAAAAACAAACTCCCACCAAACGGATTGGCAGGAGCCGCCTTGGATATCGTCTTTGCCAAACTTGTTTCCATTATATCAAATAGGCGGCTGACCGCCAAACCGTGAAGGGAATCTCACCGTTTCCCTTTCTTTCCTATTTTTCTGCTTCTTTCGCCTGATTTTTCGCGCCTCTACAGTCGAAAAAAGGCGCGCCAACGGCGAAATCGTTATAGCGAAGCAGCAAGCAGCGTTCCGCTCCTCTGTCTCTGTTTCACAACCTTGGAAACAAACAGCCAAACCGCAGGTGAAAAACGACCATTCGCCGGCCCATGGAAAACAAGACAATGAGAAAAAAAATGGAAAATAAGTTTAAGCAATGGCTGTTTCCAAAACACGCTGGAAACAGCCTCTTCCTTTGACTATGCAGCGCGGCCGTTCCTTTTTTCCCTCTTCCAAAATGCCTCTGCGGCAGTATACGAGTGAATCACTCACCTCGTTTTCACGCCAATGACCCGCAAACGCCCCGGCTCAATCCAAGCGAATACTTCCCCTTCTCCTGCATCCTCGCCATCCGCGTGGATCAGGACAGGAGCGGCAGGGCGGATGCGCACGTTCCGACCAGTAAACACGCAAACTTCTTTCATTCGTACATGCCCGCCCCAAAATACGGTTAAAAACAGCGCAAGAATTTTCCAACGCGGCATCGGCCCGACGACCGTCACATGAAGCAAGCCGTCATCGGCCCGGACGGACGGAGCGATGCGCATTCCCCCACCGTAGTATGGGTGATTCGAAGCCGTTGCCAGCCAGGCCTTCAAAAACGAATAATTCTGTCCATCCACACAAATATCAAGGTCAACCGGTTGATAGCGAAACAACTCTCTTACTAAATAAAACACATAAATGAACGAACCGAGTCCAAAACGATTCAGCCTCCCTTTCCATTTTGAACGGTTGGCCATGCGGGCGATATGGGCGTCAAAACCGCAGCCGATGCTGTTGGCAAACACGCCGTCGGGCACGGCGCTGCTGGCAAAACGGCCGAGATCGAAAGCCAAATCCTTGCCGGATCGAACGTCACTCAACAGCCGTTGGAGCGCCTGTTTCGGTTTTCGGGCAAGACGGAAACCGCGGACAAAGTCGTTTCCCGTTCCGGCGGGGATGCAGCCAATCGCAACGTGCGGAAACGAACCCGCTCCGTTCACCACTTCATGCACGGTCCCATCGCCCCCGACCGCCGCAATCACCGTCGGCTCGACGCTTTCCTCGCCGATTCGTCGGGCGATTTCCTTTCCTTCTCCCTTTCGGCTCGTCCAATATGCCTGATAGGCGATTCCTTCCCGATCCAGCAGCGGTTGCAGCTGCTTCCAAATGGACACGGACCGGCCGTTTTTGGCGGCTGGATTGATAATGAAATAAAGGTTCATCCTCTTCCCCCATTCATAACCCCTTTTCTTACCTATTTGCGGTTTGTTTCATTTTTCCTCTCGTCGAAATGAGAAAAATCCGAACCCGCAAACCGGATTCGGATCCCTCCGTCATTCCTCGCCAATAATTTTGACTTCTAATTCCAGATCGACCCCGAATTTTTCTTTCACTGTTTTGCGCACCATTTCGATCGTCGCAATGTAATCGGCAGCGGTCGCATTGTTTTTGTTAATAATGAATCCTGCATGCTTCGTCGACACTTCCGCACCGCCGAATCCTTTTCCCTGAAGGCCGCTGTCTTGGATGAGCTTGCCGGCAAAATAGCCCGGCGGACGCTTAAACACGCTTCCGACCGACGGATACTCAAGCGGCTGTTTCGATTCGCGCTGAAATGTTAAATCATCCATTTTCGCCTTGATTTGTGCATAGTCGCCCGGCCGGAGCGCAAAGACGACTTCAAGCACAATATCATGCGTCCGGCTGATAATGCTTGTTCGATATCCAAGCTCCAGCTCCTCGTTTTTCAGCGTTTTCAACTCACCGGAGAGCGTCGCCACTTTGACATGGTCAAGCACATCTTTCACTTCACCGCCGTACGCTCCGGCGTTCATCATAATCGCCCCGCCGACCGATCCCGGAATGCCGCAGGCAAACTCCAACCCGGTGAGGTGCTGTTCCAACGCAAACCGCGACACCGCTTTAATATCCGCCCCGCTTTGTGCGATCACGTTGTTTCCTTCACGCCAAATGCGGTTTAAATGCCTAAGCTGCATGACAATGCCGCGCAGCCCGCCATCGCGGATGATGACGTTCGAACCGTTGCCAAGAAGCGTAAACGGCAGGCCGTACTCTTCTTTCAACCGCAACACCTCAATGACCTGCTCGTACGTCTCCGGCCAGACGAGAAAATCGGCCTTGCCGCCGATCCGCACCAGTGTATGGTTTTTCATCGGCTCATCGCGAAGGACATTTCGTTCTCCACAAATCTCTACGAGTCTTTGATAAATCTGTTCCGCATGTTCCATCGTTCTGTCACCTTCTTTACTTCTTCCGTGCCGCTTGGCGGCATTCATTCCACATCGTTTCCATTATCGCTGGAATCGCGTCGCATATCAAGTGGGCAATGTTCCTTATTCTGTTTTATTCCGGACCAGGAGAAAAGGTGACGTTCGAAAACAGCTCGGCAGCCCGATCGACTTTTCCGCCGCCGCCAACGCCGCCCAGCAGTGCGCGCTGCTCGAGGACGATTTGATTTTCAATGGTTCAACTGAATTTGATGTGCCGGGCATTATGAACGTCAAAGGAAAAATCGCCCACATTCGCAGCGATTGGATGAAATCGGGCAACGCCTTTACTGACGTCGTCGAAGCACGCAACAAGCTGCTTCAGCTCGGCCATACCGGCCCATACGCGCTCGTCTTGTCGCCGGAATTGTATGCGTTGATCCACCGCGTCCATGAAGGAACGCACGTGCTTGAAATTGAGCACATCCGCGAGCTGATGACCGCCGGCATTTACCAAACTCCGGTCATTAAAGGCAAACGCGGCGTCGTCATTGACACCGGCCGGCAAAACATCGACCTCGCTGTCGCGGCCGACATGCAAACTGCGTTTTTAGACACAGAAAATATGAACTACCTATTCCGCGTCTATGAGTCCGTCGTACCGCGCATCAAACGTCCAAGCGCCATCTGCACGCTCGAGGATCCGAACGAGTCAGCATGAGCAGCGCCTGATCCGGAGAAGCGGCACGCGGGCTTCCCTTGCCATCAAACAGCAAGAACGGCATATGGCCAGCGATCCGCGCCATGAAAACGAGGCACAGCAAATTCCCTTTAACGAAAACGCGCCCGGACGATAGGGGAGATCGCCGGGCGGTTTCTTGATTTTCCCATTAAGCGGTGCGGGCCGTTTGTCCTTGAACGTTGGAGACGAGCAGCGACAATTCGGGGCTGAGCGCCTCAACACCGATGTCATCGATAATCATTTTCGCTTCCCGCCAAAAATGAACGGTATAACTGCCTTCATAAATCTCAAAGAGGCGTTTTAAATAGCGCCGCTTGTTGTTGATGGCTTCCCGTTTATAAGCGGCGTTGTTCAGCTCACGAATTTTTTTATGTTCAGGCGCAGAGATGACGCTGATGTCATGAACGTTGACGATGAGCCGTTCCCCTTGTTCGGTCACAAAACCGACCGAATAGTATTGGGCGCCTAGTTGATCGATATGAACGATGCAGACGTTTCGATATTCTTCGCCGGAACGGAGGCGGAGAAGCGCCGCTTCCACCGCGCCGCCGACTTTTCGCTCGTTGGCCAAAATCGCTTTCATATCGCGCAGTCCGTTCATCGGAATGCCCATGGTGTCTCCCCCTTGTCCCTAGCCAAGATGGCGTTTTCGCAATTCCTTTTACTATTATGATACCAATCATTCACTCGGATGTAAATGAGATTCATTTTCAAACTAACCATGTAATTTAAAGGAGATGTGTAAAAAAATGGGTAAAACATTCACGGTCGGCTCACTGAAGCCTGCCGTCCGGTCATCGGAGCGCCCCATTTCTGCCGCGCCGCCTAAGCCCGATGGGCCGTCCGCCGTGCGGCCGTCTGTCATTCAAATCGAACAAAAAGGGAAAACGTTCACCGTGCAGCCAGCCCCCGGCGTTTCGCTTCTTGACGCCGCCCTAGGAGGCTGGTGATTTAGTACAAAATACTGCTAGTTCCAGCTATTTCTCAATTAGAAAAACCTTGCGAAATCAGCCTTCTTTTTTGGCGAAATGCCGCTGATTTGCTCGTGACAGCCGTTTTTCACCGGCCTTCTAGGACAAGGTGTTCTGCTCGATCACAAATGCAAAAAAGGAACGTGTGGCCGTTGCATGGTCACCGTTCTGGCCGGCGCTCACCTTCTCGCTCCGAAAACGCGGCGCGAGCGCGAAAAAACGGATCAACCAGCCAAACGGCTTGCCTGCCAAGCACAAATCCAATAAGCCGAGCGCTATTTTAGCACGATCGGCTTATTTTTTCCCATGCAACCGCTCCCACCTACTTTCTCTCATTGCCTGACTCTTTACGCCATGGTATGATGGTGAGAAATACAAAAAACGGAGGGGATGCCTATGAGAACGGTCACCTTAACCGACGTCTTTGCCCATCCGATTGCGCAAAAATATTTAAAACGATCCGGCCTCGCCCACGCCATCACCGCGGCGTACCATGCCTACCACCTTGCCCTCCGCCACGGAGTGAACGTCGACTTGGCGACAAAAGCGGCACTGCTTCATGATATCGGCCATTACACATGGTACAAAAACGGCCGTTGGGACTACGAACAATACCGGCAAAACGACATCCATGCCATCAAAGGGGCCGAGCGCGCCCATAAGCTGCTGATCCGCCTTGGCGAACATCCGCAAAACGCTAAGGAAATTGCCCTGGCGATTTTGCTTCATACCGATTCCTACCTTCCAGAAGGAGAATGGAAACGAACGCCGCTTCAAGCCATCGTCAAATGGGCCGACGAAGCCGACGAGGAGCCCGGCGGCCGCCACCATTATCGAACGATCAGCGACGACTTAGCGTGGAAAAAAATCCGCCAGCTCGACGAACTCGTCAGCCGTCAGCACGGAAAAGAGCGGCTCGGGGATATTGTTTGACCGCTTGCCTTGATGTCGCCATTCCCCTTGAACAGACGCGAAACATCGCCACGAACAATGTATGCTCTGAACGGAAACAGCTCACCCTTTCATCAGGTGGGCTGCTCGCGCGCCAGCGACACAGAACGATACACACCATCGAATGCCCTCTTATATCCTCATCGTCCACTCACGCTTTAAGACTGCTTGGCACCATCTGTCCCGCCAAAACGCCCGCTGCCGTTCTTCCCAAAAAAAAAAAAAAACGGCAAGCCTTGGAGCACCGCCGCAACGCACCGTTTTCCTGCACTTACCGCTCTCTTCTCCGTAAATGTTCAATATGACGCCGCACCCGCTCGGTGTAATGCGTGCTTAAAAGAGATGCCCCTTCATCAAGAATAATCGAAGCGTACGATTCGCTTGGCGCGATTTCATCCAACTGTTTCTCGACGACAACGTACGTGAGGGCGGAAACAAGCTGTCCGTTACACTGCACATCGACGTATTCACGACGGTGCACGCCGGCTGGGACGCCCTCGCGCCAATCAAGTTCCGTCACATAGCGCGCCGGAATTTTGTACAGCACGCCTTCGACCCGGTCGCCCGGAGAAGGGACGATATCTGCGACCCCTCCTTGCCGACCGCGAGAATACCGGGTGAACGCCAACCGGTGATCGTCAAGCACCGCTCGGCCCATCACCTCAAAATGCGGGACAGTGCGGCGAAAATCGCGTTCTCTCATGCAAGAGCCATAGGCAAAGTACATCACTTCATCTTTGGAATGGAGAAACACCATCCAATCACCTCCAAAAACTTGTTCGGCGTGTTGCTCAAGCCACTCTTTTCGTTCTGATGGGTACACGTACGTGTAACACGTGTACTTCTCGCCATCAGCATCTATGGCGGTCACGGTGATCCGTTCATAATGGTTAGGCTGCTCCGGACCGCGATACCCCTCAAGCTGGTCGAGTATGGCAAGCGCCGTTTCCGGATCACTGAGTTCGAACACTTCGCCGTGCACCGTTCCTCTTCCGTCCACCATGGCCGGATAGCCGTATGGCAAATGAAACAGCATCCCTTTTACCGTTGCCTTGTGTGCGGACTGCACATACTGGGCAATCAGCCGGTGATTGTGCCCACCTTGCCGAAGTGTTCCGTATACAAATATGTTGATCGTTTCCATTTTTGTTCCTCCTCTATACTTGAGATACATAATTTGATGGTCTTTCATTGATAGATCGCTAGCAACAAAAAGGTTGGAAAGTCTCCCGGGCATGGCAGGCAGCCATTCTGCCCGGGGAACAGCACCGTCAACGGATCGGCCAGCTTCCTCTTTCCACCGTTCGATTGGCCCACACATTCCAATAGCGATGATAGCGAGAAAGGCAAACTTCCATATCCATCTTGTATTGTTTCAGCACATCCAAATGGCCGTTCAGCGAGGAATCATCAAAAATGGTGAACGCCACTTTATAGTCGGTGTCTATCTGTCGGCAGAGTGCATGCAGCTCACGAAGGCTGTTCATGTCAATGTCCTCATACAATTGAAAACGCCCGCTCTCTTTCGCTTCAATGAACGGTCTTGCCTTTTCTTGGATAACGGGGTCATTGAGGACATAGTACGCCATCATGAGCAGTCCGTCCTCGAGCATATGCTCAAGCGTCGGAATCCACACTTTTTTCTTGAACGGTTTCGCGTGTTTAGACGAGAAAAGATTTTTCGGGACTAAAATCCATGCCGGTGCGCTGTTCTCCGATAAAAACAGATAATGAGTCGGGTTAATGCCGCCGTGGTGCGGATGCCCCTTTCCAATCAACAATTGTGCCGTCAATGTCGCCATTGCGAACCCCTCCTTCGGTTTTGTTCATTACAATGGCATCATACAAAAAAATGGTCACCTGCATGGTGACCATTTCCATGGGTGTTTCTCAGATGATATATTCATAATCATCCCGGGAAACAATAATGCGGTAAGGAATCTCGCATTCCCAACGATATCCCCTTCCCCTTACATTGACAATAATCTCCGTCACGGGTTTGGAAAAACACGGTTTCAATTTTTTCCGCAACTTATTCATCATTTTTTTCACGACGTCGTCCCTCACATCGCCCCCATCCCCCCAAACTTCCGTCCGGATGGCATCGTGTTCTTTGACGTTCGGCGCCACCTTCAGCAAACATTGAAGCAATTTGACGAGTCGATCGGACAATTCAACCGAATCGCAAGGGCCGTGCAACACAGCGCCTCTCCGCATATCCAAAATGACATACTGATCGTCTTCCTCAGCCAATTTGCAAGCTTCTTCGTATGTAATATAGGAATGTTTATTTTTTTCGATTAATAGAAACTGAGGATCCTCTTCCTCCACGTCCGTTTTTTTTCGCACATTCACTTGCAAACGGACGTTGTCAATTTCCGTGCGGTACAAACGTTCGCTGTCCTTTTTCTTCGCTTCATCGAGCAAGCGAAGCGCCGTTTCCGGGTCGCCAAGCTGGTTATAGGCGATGGCGCTTGAACAGAGCGCGCGAATATAATGGTACGGTTCAAGGTGTTTGCTTGTTGACTGCAAAACGAGCTGGAATTGACGAATCGCCTCCTTCCAACGCCCGTCATACAGCTCGAGATGCCCCCAATGGTAGCGGCAAACCGGATCGCCCGGGTCAAACCGGAGAGCTTGTTCAAACAATTTCCGAGCCTTTCGATAATTTTCTTTCCTTAATTTGATATCGCGGCCGTAATCGCGCAACAGTTGCGCAAACCATATCTTCAACTTCGTATTTTCCGGCTCCAACTGAGAGAAACGTTGGAAAATCACTTCTCCCCGTCTCAGCCATTGATCATCGTCATCGTGCTCCTCTTCGACGAGCCACTGATTCAATTGCTCGCGCAGCCGTTCGATTTCCTGTTTTTTCCCCACTTCTCCCGTCCCCTTTCGCATTCAAAAGCAAGTTTTTTCTCATTATACCAAGGTAAGGCGCCCAAGCCTACCGTCCGACAACAAGCCGCAACATCTCTTTTCCTTTTCTCTTCCCCATTGTATAATGCAGCGAGAATCCCTCCGTTAATCATGTTTTCCGGCAAAAAACCGCGTTGGACGATGCCCCAACGCGGTTTTCCTTACAGCTCATCAAACCCATTATCCACTTGCACTTTCGTATATTGGCGCGGTTTTTGCTCGAAGAAGTCTGATTTGCCGAGGTCGACTTCTTCATACGCTTTAATCCAGCGGAGCGGGTTCGTCCGATAGCCGTCAAACGGGCGGTCAAAACCGAGCTGATGAGCGCGGACGTTGGCGTAAAACTTAATGTACGCTTCCAAATCAGCCAAGTCGATGCCATCGATGTCATTCCCGATGATTTCCCCGGCCCATTCGATTTCCAGCTCAGCCGCTTTCGTAAACGTTTCACGGACAAAATCGGAAAGCTCCGGCGTCCGATACTCCGGGTATTCGTTCAACACTTCTTTGAAAATTTTCGCAAACAAATCAACATGAATGTGCTCGTCGCGGTTGATGTAATTGATCATCGTGCTCGTCGCCACCATTTTTTGCTGGCGCGCAAGGTTGTAGAAGAACGCAAACCCTGAGTAGAAAAACAGTCCTTCTAAAATGACGTCAAAAACGATGGAGCGCAACAAGTTTTCCACATTCGGCTCTTCCGCAAACGCCTTGTAGCCGTTCGTCACAAAATCGTTCCGCTTGCGCAGCGTCGGTTCGTTCCGCCAAAAGTCGAATACTTCATCTTGCTTCGCTTTCGGCACAAGGCTCGAGAGCACGTACGAATAGGAATGGTTGTGAATGACTTCCTGCTGGGCGAGCATGATCATGAGCGCATTGATGCTCGGGTCCGTAATGTAATCAGCGACGCGCCCAGCGTAGTCGGTTTGGATGCTGTCAAGCAGCGCCAAGAGTCCGATGATTTTCAAAAACGCATCCTGCTCGCGGTCGGTCAGCTGCGGAAACTGCTTCACATCTTGCGACATATTGATTTCAAACGGCGTCCAAAAGTTGGCGAGCATTCGCTTATATTTCGCATACGCCCATGGGTAGGCGATATCGTCCCAGTTCAACACATTCGAGCAGCGGCCGTTGATGATGCCCGTCGAACGGTTCGGCGCCTCTGGATCCATAATCGGCCGTTTGACTAAGCTGATCGTCATTGTGTCGATTCCTTCCTTTCTCTTTCAAGTATCGTGATGCGCGACCAACCGCGGACGCCCCTCCCGCACAAGGAAGGGAAAGCCCGACCAAAGGCGTTTGTTGCGCCCCTTGGTCAGCTCGCGCAAGAATCGCACTCTTCGATCGTCCCCGATGTCGAACGCACGTAATACGTCGTTTTCAACCCCGACTTCCACGCCGTCAAATGCAAATCGAGCAACTCTTTTGCCTTAATCGTGTTCATGACGTAGAAGTTAAAGGAGATGGCTTGGTCGATATGGCGCTGGCGGGCGGCGTTTTGCTTGATGCTCCAACGTTGGTCGATATGGTACGCCGATTTGTAATACCATGTCGTCTGTTCGTTTAAATCCGGCACCGTAACGGGAATCTTATAATCTTTCTTTTCCTCGGCGTATACTTTTAAGAAAATGGGATCAATGCTCGCCGTGCTGCCAGCGATGATCGACGTCGATGCGTTCGGGGCGATGGCCATGATATAGCCGTTGCGCATCCCGTAGCGGGCCACATCTTGCTTCAGCCGATCCCAATCGAGTTCACCGTGGCTTTCGTAGCCGCGCCGCTCAAAATAAGCGCCCGTCTGCCAGTCCGACCCCGGAAACGCCGGGTAGCTCCCTTTCTCTTTGGCGAGCTCCATGCTCGCTTGAATCGCCAAATACGCGATCGTTTCATACAGCTCGTCGGCATAGCGGACCGCTTCCTCCGACTCCCAGCGAATGCCTTTTAACGCCAAAAGATGATGCCAGCCAAAGGTTCCAAGCCCGACAGCGCGGTATTTTTCGTTCGTCAGGCCGGCCTGCAGCACCGGAATATTGTTTAAATCAATGACATTATCGAGCATCCGCATTTGAATCGGGATGAGCCGCGCCAAAACCCCATCGGTCACCGCCCGCGCCAAGTTGATCGACGATAAATTGCAGACGACAAAATCGCCTGGTATTTTTTCGATGATGATCATCCCGTCTTTTACATATTGCCGCTTCATCACCGTTGGGCTTTGGTTTTGCGCGATTTCCGTGCAAAGGTTGCTGCAGTAGATCATCCCGAGATGGCGATTCGGATTTTGCCGGTTCACTTCATCGCGGTAAAACATAAACGGCGTCCCCGACTCGAGCTGGCTGCGCATGATGCTTTTCATCACTTCGATCGCCGGCACTTTTTCTTTCGACAGCCTTGGTTCGTTGACGCATTGCCAGTATTTCTCGCGGAAACTCCCGCACCCTTTTTCCTCATCATAAAAATCTTCCAAGCTAAACCCCATCACCTTCCGCACTTCATGCGGATCAAACAAATACCAGTCGCCGCGCTGTTCGACTTGCTCCATGAACAAATCAGGGATGCAAACGCCGGTGAACAAATCATGCGTCCGCAGCCGTTCGTCACCGTTGTTGAGCCGCGCATCGAGAAACGCAAAAATGTCTTTATGCCATACATCCAAATAGACGGAAATGGCCCCTTTTCGCTGTCCCAACTGATCGACGCTCACCGCTGTATTGTTCAACTGCTTCATCCACGGGATGACGCCGGAGGAGACCCCTTTAAACCCTTTGATGTCGCTGCCGCGCGAACGGATTTTGCCTAAATAGACGCCGATGCCGCCGCCCGATTTCGACAAATTGGCGATGTCGGTGTTGCTGTCATAAATCCCTTGCAAGCTGTCATCGACCGTGTCGACAAAGCAGCTCGACAGCTGGCCGTATGACTTCCCGGCATTGGCAAGCGTCGGCGTCGCCACGGTCATGTATAAGTTGCTTAACGCCCAATACGCTTCCTTCACGAGCTCAAGGCGCCGCTTAGGTGGTTCATTCGCCATTAGCGTCATGGCGATGACCAAAAACCGCTCCTGCGGCAATTCATACAGCCGCCGCTCATAATCGCGGGCCAAATACCGGTCAGCGAGCGTGCGCAGCCCGATGTACGTAAACAGCTTGTCCTTCTCCGGATCAAGAAACGCACCGATGGCATCAATTTCTTCTTTCGTATAACGTTCAAGCAAGAACGGGCTGTACACCCCTTGTTCTGTCAGCGCAACAAGCAGCGAGTAGAAATCGCCATACCGCTCGCGCTCGTCATACCCACGCTGCCGCGCCGCTTCACGGTACAATTGCCGCAAATACAGCCGGGCGCACACAAATGTCCAGTCCGGCTCATCTTCATCAATGTAAGAAAGTCCTTCCAAAATAGCCGTTTGGTGCAGCTGTTCTACCGTGACGGACTCCTTTCGACTGAGAAGCTGCCAAACACGCTCGACGTATTCATCAAGCGACAGACGGCCGAATCCAGCGGCGGCTTGCCCAATCAGCGACGCAAACTCTTCACGTGAAAAAGAAACCGGCTTCCCTTGGTCATCGATGATGATCATTTTCGTCAATGCGGTCATTCGTTTCCCCACTCCTTCAATAAAAAATCCGCTCGGGCAGGCGAGCGGATGAAACGACAGACGGAAAAAAGGCATACGAAACCCTTTTTCTTTTCCCCTATCGTTTCATCTTCTCACACCCCGAAGAACATGAAACGTTCCAAGCAAGGCAGGTCTCCTGACTCGTGCATCGTCCTACTTTGGGGCCTTCCCAGCGGCGCGCCGAATGGCTCTTGCCGCCAGTGGCCATCCCATTTCGTCCGCACATACAGTTGCGGGGGCAGTTCCGGATTCACACCGGATTCCCTATTAAGTCCTGATGGACACCATTGCTTGGCGCAACGATATATAGTTGTTTAAAAAATAGAACAAAACAATATATAGTAGATGATCATCCTGATGGAACAAGCATATACCAAAACCGGGAGAATTGCAAGAGTGGGCGAATCAAATTTTCTCTTCCTCAAAAAATCATTCCGTTGTTCACATTCTGTTCATAAAAGCATGCTACGATTCACCATGTACGAGAATCATACGAAGGAGGGGGACACAAAATGGGATACAGACCCCAAATCTCACCCGCCCATCAAGAGTGGGCAGTGGAAACACACGAATTGGTGAAAACCTTTGGCGACCACCGGGCCGTGGACGGTCTCAATTTGCGTGTGCGCGCGGGCACCATCTATGGTGTGCTGGGCCCCAATGGAGCCGGCAAGACAACGACAATCCGAATGTTAGCGACGTTATTGCGCCCGGACGCCGGTTCCGCCCAAATTTTTGGGTACGACGTCGTCAAACAACCGCAAGTCGTCCGGCAATTGATTGGTGTCACCGGTCAATACGCCTCTGTTGACGAAACGCTCAGCGCAACAGAGAATCTAATGATCTTTTCTAGGCTTCTGGGACTGAGCCGAACAGAAGCAAGGCGAAAAACAAGCGAATTATTGGAGGAATTTGGTTTGACAGAAGCAGCCAAGCGCCCATTGAAACATTTCTCTGGCGGTATGCGCCGGCGTCTGGATCTCGCCGCCAGCCTCATTGCCCAGCCGCCGCTCATTTTTCTTGACGAACCGACCACCGGACTCGACCCGCGCACGCGCAATCAAATGTGGGAAACGATCCGGCGCTTGGTGAATATGGGAACAACGGTGCTGCTGACAACCCAATATTTACAAGAAGCGGACGAATTGGCAGACCGCATCGCCGTAATTGATCACGGCCGAGTCGTCGCTGAAGGGACACCCGATGAACTCAAGGCGTCCATCGGTCAATCGTCATTGCAAGTCAAGCTGCAACATCCTGGAGAGATCGAAACGGCCAAGCGCATCATTGAGCGCGTTCTCCATGTTCGGCCGACGGTATCCTTAGAAACCGGGAACATCACGGCGCCGATGGCCGATCCAGACCATGTGACGGACCTGCTTGTCGCTTTGCGTCAAGAGGGCATCCACTTAACCGAGTTAAGTGTGCAAAAACCAACCCTCGATGAGGTCTTTCTGACCATTACCGGCCATGGAGTGGAAAAACGTGCAGATGAATCCAATGATGTAAGGGAGGAAGCGATGAGATGAAACCAGTGTCTCCTCAATTGGAGGTCAAACGCCAACAGAAAAACCGTACAAGCGTTTCCCAAGCTGTACGAAATTCGCTGACGATGGCCTATCGTGGTTTGTTGAAGGTGCGGCGCACACCCGAACAATTATTTGACGTCACTTTTCAGCCGATTATCTTCACCTTGATGTTTACCTACATCTTTGGTGGAGCCATCGCGGGGAATGTTCATAACTACTTGCCCATGATCATTCCCGGCATTCTCATCCAAACGTTGATCGGGGCTTCCGTCACTTCAGGAGTTCAACTTCGCGATGATATGGATAAAGGCGTGTTCGACCGCTTTAAATCGCTGCCGATCGCCCGCATCGCTCCGTTGGCTGGGGCGTTATTAGCCGATGTAGTCCGCTATGTCATCGCCACCACCCTGACGTTTGTCATGGGATTTCTTATCGGCTACCGTCCGGAAGGAGGGATCGCCAGTGTGGCGCTTGCGGGCGTTTTCGCCATTGGATGCGCGTGGGCCGTCAGCTGGATCTTTGCCTTCTTCGGCGTCATTGCCCGTCATGCGGCCGCTGTACAGGGAATCTCCATGCTGGCGTTGTTCCCACTGATGTTTGTATCGAATGCGTTCGTGCCGGTCAAGACGATGCCCGATTGGCTACAATGGATTGCCAAAGTCAATCCCATTTCCCATATGATCGCGGCCGTCCGCGAGTTGACGAATCACGGAACGATAGGCACCGATTTCGTCCTCTCCTTGCTCGGCGCGGCAGCCATTGTTGCGATCTTTGCTCCGATCACCGTTCGTGTCTATATGCGCCGCGCATAACCACTGGGGATGTCCGCGATGAGCATCCCCGCTTCTCCAATGAATATTAAAAATCAAACCCATCGTTTCATTATCTGCTGTCACGACGAAATTATAAACGAACCAGCTTCAACATTGACGAAGGCCAAGCAAAAGCGACACAATGGAAAATAGCATGAAAGGACAATGAAAGGGGATGACGATGACACGAATTTTAATCGTCGATGATGACGCGCATATCCGCGAACTCGTCAGCCACTTTTTAAACTTAGAAGGATTTACAATCCATGAGGCGGCTAACGGAAAAGAAGCACTTGACGTATTGGAAACAGTGAAAGTGGATTTGGTCATTATGGATATTATGATGCCGGAAATGGATGGTTGGGAGCTATGTCGCGAACTGCGCGACTACGACGATGTCCCCATTTTAATGTTGACGGCCAAAGGGGAAACAAGACAGAAGGTGAAAGGATTCGAGCTCGGGGCGGACGATTATCTTGTCAAACCGTTCGACCCACTTGAGCTCGTCGCCCGGGTCAAAGCATTGCTCAAACGGTATCGAATCGCTACATCGCAAATCGTACAAATAGGCCGTTTATCGTTAAACCGCAAGACGTACGAATGCCGTTTGGGAGACCAAGAGATCTTCTTGCCGCCGAAAGAATTTGAACTGCTTTTTAAATTGGCCAGCTATCCGGGCAAAACGTTTACACGCGACGAGTTGATTGAACAGATCTGGGGCTACGATTATGATGGGGATGAACGAACAGTGGATGTGCATATCAAACGATTGCGCGAACGGTTTGCCCAACCAGATTCTCCATTTTCCATCCGCACGATTCGCGGGCTCGGCTATCGGTTGGAGGCACAGTCATGAAACGATTGCGATTTGTGCTTAAATCCATCTTGACGGTTATCGCTGTAATGTCCATCGTCTCTCTCTTTTGGACTGCGGCATATTTCATCACAGAAGCGCTCTACACCCAATTCGCTTGGCGGCCGCACCCGCTCGTTCGTCAAATCATTTCATCGATCCTCGGCTTTTTGCTGTTCGGGATGACTATGAGCGCGATCAGTCCTTTTTTGCGAAAGCGCGAAAAAGTATTTTGGCAACACTTAATAGATGCCATTAATCGAATCGCCAAAGGCGATTTTCGAGTAAATCTCCAGGCTGACTGGGGCGGACGGAATCATCCGTTTGCCGAACTCGTGACACGCATTAACGACATGGCCGCGAATTTGCAGGCCATGGAAGAAATGCGGCAAGAATTTATTTCTAATGTGTCTCATGAGATCGGCTCTCCGCTCACATCGATCCGCGGGTTCGCCCGAGCGCTCAAAAACGAGGACCTAAGCCGTGAACAGCGGTTGCATTATCTCGACATTATTGAAACGGAGTGCGTCCGTTTGTCGAAGTTAAGTGAGAATTTGCTGCGGTTGGCGATGTTAGACTCCGATCACTACCCGTTTCATCCCACATCCTATCGCTTGGACACACAGCTGCAAACACTCATTCTTCACTGCGAGCCACAGTGGGCGGAAAAAGAATTGAACATGTGTGTCCTGTTTGAGAAAGTCATCATTACAGCCGATGAAGATTTGCTTAGCCAAGTATGGCTGAACTTGATCCATAATGCGATTAAATTTACACCGAAAGGGGGAACCATCACCATCCAGCTACAACGCCGCGGTGAACAAGCCATCGTCACCGTTTCCGATACAGGGCCAGGAATCAACGAACATGACCAGCTCCGCATTTTTGAACGATTTTATAAGGCCGATAAATCCCGCCATCGCGCCGCAGGGGGTAGCGGGCTCGGGTTGTCGATCGCCAAGAAGATTGTCGATATCCATCATGGAATCATCTCCGTGCAGAGCCAGCCGGGAGAAGGAGCGACTTTTACGGTGGAACTCCCCGTTCATGGCCCGGTTTCTTAGCCCTCTCCATTCCCTATGACAAAAACAAACGAGCAGCATGTTCTTCCTTTTGGTGAAACGCCCATTTCGCGACATTGCTCTCGTCATCTAGAAGGTTGTGATGGAATAGAAAACTTTGGTTGAGCGGGAGGATTTCTAAAATGGTGAAACCTTACGAAATCGTTTTTTGTCTGAACAAAAAAACAGACCATGTTCAAGGAAATCATGGTTTTTCACCACCCTCTAAAACAATGGGTTCCTGTTTCGAATATCAAAACGGGCTGAATTCCTTCACTTGAAAGTCAGCCTCTTTCAATCAAGAGATGAACAAACGTCCCGGCTGAGCCCCGGGACGCTTCATCGTTCGTTTCCCTGCTACGCCTCCAAAACAGACGCTGGCCGCTTCTCGCTTTGTGCGGATGGAGCAAAATCGTACTTCTTTTCCACATAGACTTGATGCCAAACCATAAACGCCAAGACCGTCCACAGCTTGCGGCTATGATCCGCCTTGTGGCGGGCATGTTCATCCAGCAGCCGATAGAGCACGTCCTTATGGAACAGATGATCGGTTTCGCTTTCGTTGATGAGCTGTCTCGCCCAGTCATACATTTCGTTTTTCAGCCAGTGGCGAATCGGCACGGGAAACCCTAATTTTTTCCGGTTTAACACATGATCCGGTACGATGCCCTCAGCCGCTTTGCGCAAAATATATTTCGTCGTGCCGTTGGCTGTTTTCATGTCAGGGGCGATTTGCCTAGCAACCTCAAATACCTTTTTGTCTAAAAAGGGAACGCGCAGCTCAAGCGAATGGGCCATCGTCATTTTGTCCGCTTTGACTAAAATATCGCCCCTTAGCCATGTATGAATATCAATATACTGCATCCGGTTGACGGGTGGGTAATGGAGCGTTTCGCGGTAAAAAGGAGCCGTCACCGCCGTATATTCGCGCCCCTCTTGGTACGTTTTGAGCAACGCCGCTTTTTCCTTTTCGCTATAGATTTTCGCATTGCCGACATACCGTTCTTCAAGCGGCGTCGTTCCGCGCTCCAAAAAGCTTTTTCCTTTCATTCCGTCCGGAAGCATCTTCGCGATCACCCGCAACACCGCTTTTACGATGTTTGGCATGCGCGCAAACAGCCGCAACGACTCTGGTTCGCGGTAAATGTTGTAGCCGCCAAACAGCTCGTCCGCCCCCTCGCCGGAAAGCACAACCGTGACATGCTTTCTCGCCTCACGAGCGACAAAATACAGCGGCACAGCCGCAGGATCGGCAAGCGGATCGTCCATATGCCACATAATTTTCGGCAACTCTTCCATATACTCCTGCGGTGAGATGACATAGCTAATGTTGTCTACCCCAAGCTTCTCTGCGGTTTCTTTTGCGACATCGATTTCGCTGAACCCTTCCCGCTCAAACCCCACGGAAAATGTCTTCAGGTGCGGATGGAATTGTTTCGCGATGGCGACGATGAACGATGAATCAATGCCTCCCGACAAAAACGCACCGACCGGCACATCGCTGCGCATATGGACGTTGACCGAATCAAACAGCGCATCGCGGATTTTCTTTACAAGCTCCTCTTCCGATTGGCGAATGGGCTCGAAGGATGCCTTCCAATAACGATGAATGGTGAGCGGTTTTCCGACTTTTTTCTTGAGATAATGCCCCGGCTCCAGCTTGTAAATGCCGGCCGACATCGTCAGCGGCTCAGGGACATATTGGAACGTTAAATAATGCTGCAGGGAATCACCGTTTGGCGATTCCTGTCTGAGGGCCAGCAAGATGCTTTTCTTTTCCGAAGCGAAAAACGTGCAGTCTCCTTGCTCCGCATAAAAAAACGGCTTAATGCCGAACGGATCGCGCGCCGCAAACACCGTTTTCTCTTGCTTGTCCCAAATGACAAACGCAAACATCCCGCGCAGCTTTTCGACCGCTTTTTCTTTTTCCGCGCTGTAAAGGGCAACAATCACCTCGGTATCCGAATGCGTCGCAAACGAATATCCTTTCGCCGCCAGCTCTTCCCGCAATTCAATATAGTTGTAAATTTCCCCGTTAAAAATGATCCAATATCGATCGTTTTCATAAGACAGCGGCTGATGTCCCGCCTCCAGATCGATGATGCTCAAACGCCGAAAACCAAAACTCACGTAGTCATCAAAAAAATACCCCTCATCGTCGGGGCCGCGATGCGTAATCAGGCGGTTCATCTCTACTAACGTTGTTTTCCATGTTTGCTCAATCGCTCTTGGGCGATCATGAATACAGCCAATAAAACCGCACATGGCGATGATTGTCCCCCCACTTTGCTAAGAAGAATCCAAAAACAACACCAAAAACCTTTTTGTTTAAAACTAAAATGATTTATACAAAGACACTTTCATTCTATCGTACACAACATCAAGTTTCAAAAACAATCTGTTTCCATTTTTTCAGGAAAACTGCTTGCAAGATTTTCAGTTCCTCATAATATTAACGATAAAGTATGGAGAAAGTGTGAATTTCACCATTTTTGCACATCGATCTGTTACTATAAAAACACACACGTGTTATAAAGGAGTTGAGAATGGCTTGTTAGCGTTTATCCTTTTTTTGACTTTTCTCATCGTTTCCCTTTGTTTTGTTCTCTTGAGAAGACCTCTAAACGGGAGGATGGATCAACTGTCGCTCGGATTGTATATTTCCTGTTTCTTGCTATTGGCCGCCTCATTATCCTATTATGCAAGTTCGGCCCAGACAGGCGATGCCATCAAAGCCTTCATACAGAACAGAAACAGCAGAGAAACCAATCCGTCCCCCAGCAATCAAGCAAAGGAGGCGAATCGATCAGTTGCCTCTTCAAAGAAACAAGCGCTAAGGACATCCGTCCTGATTGACGCCCCCCTTTTGTCTCAGCTTCCGGAACTGCCGAGGGGATGCGAAGTAACCAGCTTGGCCATGCTCTTGAATCATGCCGGCATTCGCGTCGATAAGATGACGTTGGCGAAACAAATCAAGAAAAATCCTACTCCGTATCAAGTGCGAAATGGCCAAGTGTTTTACGGCCACCCAAATGAAGGGTTTGTCGGCGATATGTATACGTTATCGAAGCCTGGATACGGCGTGTACCATAAGCCGATCAAGCAGTTGGCTGAGCGGTACTTGCCTAACCAAATCATCGACTTAACAGGGCAATCGTTTGAGAACATCTATACATACTTGGCCAAAGGCACACCGGTTTGGGTGATCACCAACACCACCTTTCGTCCTCTTCCTCCCTCTGCCTTTCGGGAATGGCAAACCCCGCAAGGCCCGATCAAAATCACGTACCGGGAACACGCGGTGCTCATTACGGGATACGATGAGCAGTACATTTATTTCAATGATCCATTGACCGCTGTCAAAAACCAAAAAGCGCCGAAACAAGACTTTATCGACGCTTGGGTTCAAATGGGACGGCAGGCGATTACCTACCACCGTTAGACATCGGTGAATCCGAATCGCTTGCCTTTTTTTACATTTCAGTTGAACGATTTTCTCCATACATTTTGCACATCTATTTTTTATCATATCATTGCATCTCCCACTACAAGCTTAAGGAGGGAAAACGACATGAAAAAATGGCTGCTTGGCGCCATTTTCGCAGGAGTAGCAGCGATTGGCGCAGCTTGCTCAAATCCATCTTCCATGCAGGGACACGACATGTCCGGCATGAATATGGAAAAAGAAAATACTTCCGCTGAAACGAGCAAGCAGCAATTGCCTTTAGCAACCAATACAGAAGTATTATCCGAGAAAGAAATTCACCTTACTGCGAAGGAAGCGTTATTACCCATTAATGGTCAAATCAAACTCCCGGTATACACGTATAATGGATCCGTGCCTGGTGCACAAATCCGCGTGAAGCAAGGAGACAAAGTAAAAATCGTAGTAAAAAATGAATTGCCGGAACCGACAACGATTCACTGGCACGGCTACCCTGTTCCAAATAACCAAGATGGAGTACCGGGTGTCACGATGGACGCCATTAAACCGGGTGAAACGTTTACGTATGAATTTACAGCAACCGTGCCGGGAACGTATTGGTATCATTCCCATCAAAAAAGCGCCGAGCAAGTGGACAAGGGATTATACGGTACATTAATCGTAGAACCGAAAAATGAAGAAAAAGTCGATCGAGATTACACGCTTGTATTAGATGAATGGATGAGCGACCCGGACGCCGAAAGCCATATGGACATGAATATGAGCAGCATGAACCATAGCCATATGGGACATGGAAATAGTTCCGATGGCCAACAAATGGATATGAGCAGCATGGGACATAATATGAATATGTACGATATTTTCACGATTAACGGAAAAAGCGGAGCGGCTATTGAACCGTTAAAAGTGAAAAAAGGCGAAAAAGTGCGACTTCGTCTTGTCAATGCAGGGTACATGTCCCACAAGCTTCATTTGCATGGACATGAGTTTAAAATTGTCGCAACGGACGGCCAACCGTTAAAGAACCCGCAACCAATCAAAGATGAACTGTTGAATATCGCTCCGGGTGAGCGCTACGACATTGAGTTTATCGCCAATAACCCGGGTGAATGGCTGCTGGAATGCCACGGCAATATGAAAGGCACCGATGGCATGAAAGTGAAAATTCAATACGAAGGACAAGCAAACAATACGGACAAAGCAAATGCAAAAGAAAACCTCCCTGTCGTGGATATGACAACATATGGAAAATATGAAACAGGTCCATTTACGTTAGACCAAAAATATGATGTAGAGTATACAATGGATTTAGGAACGGCCATGGGCAAAAATGGCATGATTTTCACGATTAATGGGAAAACGTATCCTGACACAGCGCCTATTCATGTGAAGACAGGAGATTTCGTAAAAGTAAAAATCGTGAACAACTCGCCGATGGATGTACATCCGATGCATTTACACGGCCATTTCTTCCAAGTGTTAAGCAAAAACGGCAAGCCGGTCACAGGCTCTCCATTGATAAAGGATTCCTTAAATGTAAACCCTGGTGAAGAATATGTCGTCGCGTTTAAAGCGGATAATCCGGGAAATTGGATGTTCCATTGCCATGACTTGCACCATGCTTCAGCGGGAATGGTGACAGAAGTCAAATATACCGACTACAAATCGGACTATACTCCAGATCCGAATGACACAACCAATAAAGGTGAATAAAAAAGCTCAAGGGGCTGACCCAAAACACAAATGCGTTTTGGGTCAGCTCCTCTTTCCTTATTACCATGTATAGGTGTGAACCACCCGCCACCTACGCTTCGCTTAGAGGGCTGACGATTTAGTGAAAAATGCTGGCTGATCCTAGTCGTTTTTCCATTTGTCTGAAGCAGCCAAAATATCTTGCAAAAAGACGCTAGGATCCCTCTGCATACTTAACACTCCTTAAAATAGTTGGCTTTAATCCTGGTTTGATATCATCTACAATCACTAAATCCACTGGTTTTTGAAAATGATCTTCCAAACTCAGTTTCAACTCCATATAATGATCAAACGTCACCGCATTATCCATAAATTCTACCAACACATCAATGTCACTTGATTCCCTTTGTTCCCCCCGACTGTACGAGCCAAATAACCCGATTCGCTTCACACCATACTTTTTCTTCCACAAATCTAAACATTTCGACATTTCATTAAGGATGTCTTGTTGTGATAGCAAATAAATCCCCCCTTTTTCCGCGCCTGTTATTTTCATTATAACATCTCGCTTTCTCGATATTCTTCAAGAAGAGAAAAAACTTTCCCCAGCCGAGAACTCGTTTAGGCGATGACAATGTCCCGTTACGCTCTGGATAAAAAAGTGCCCCGTCATCACTTCGGGGCACCTTCCGTATGTTATTTCACATCATATCCTTGCTCTTCAATCGCTTCTTTCAGTTTTTCTACGCTGACCTTTGTTTCATCATACTCCACATCGACAGTTCCTTCTTGCAAATGCACTTCTACACGGCTGACGCCATCCAACGCTTGAAGGGCATTGGTCACCGCCGCTTTGCAATGTCCGCATGTCATTCCTTGTACTTGTAATGTAATCGTCATCATCCATTCCTCCTTAAATGTTTATATTTTCACGCGTTTCAAACGAAGCGCGTTGGTCACAACGGATACAGAGCTAAATGCCATCGCTGCCCCCGCGATCCATGGTTCCAATAATCCGAAAGCGGCGACCGGAATGCCAATCGTATTATAAAACAACGCCCAGAACAGATTTTGCCGAATGTTTTTCATCGTTTGGCGGCTCAACTCAATGGCTTTCGGGATATGGCGCAAATCGCCGCCGACCAAGGTCACGTCCGCGGTCTCGATGGCGACATCAGCTCCCGTGCCAATCGCCATCCCAATATCCGCTTTCGCAAGAGCTGGAGCGTCATTAATTCCATCACCGACCATCGCCACTCGTTTCCCTTGCTTTTGCAATTCCTCGACGATGTTCGCTTTGTCTTCCGGAAGCATCTCTGCATAGACATGATCGATACTGACTTGTTTAGCGATCGCTTCCGCTGTCCGTTGATTGTCCCCTGTTGCCATATAGACATCGATACCCATTTGTTTTAATGTTTGAATTGCTTCTTTGGAGCTTTCTTTTACCGTATCCGCGACAGCAATGATGCCGGCAAGCTGTCCATCGATGGCAACGAGCATCACTGTTTTCCCTTGTTTTTCAAGCTCTACCATTTTATCTTCATGCACAGAAATCGCTACAGAGCGTTCCTTCATCAATTTTCGCGTCCCAATAAGGATGCTTTTTCCGTCAATGACAGCTTCAATTCCGTGGCCGGTAATGGCGGAGAAGTGCTCCAATGGCTTCATCGAAATCGCTTGTTTCTTCCCGTATTCAACAATCGCATGAGCCAGCGGATGCTCCGAAGCGCTCTCGGCGGAAACCGCATAATCGAGCATGTCCTCGCGGAAGGCCAGCACATCGGTGACTTCCGGTTTTCCTTTTGTCACGGTTCCTGTTTTATCGAGTAATACGGCATTGATTTGATGCGTTCTCTCTAGGTACTCACCTCCTTTAAAGAGAATTCCCTGTTCTGCCCCTTTGCCGGTGCCGACCATAATCGATGTCGGTGTGGCCAAACCGAGCGCACAAGGGCACGCGATGACAAGAACGGCGATGGCCGCCTCAAGCGCTTTCGCCAAATCACCCGGCGCAGCAAAGAAGTACCAGATCATAAATGCAACAACCGCAATTCCGACAACAATTGGTACGAAAATACCCGAAATGACATCTGCCATCCGCTGAATCGGAGCTTTCGAACCTTGCGCCTCTTCGACGATTTTAATGATATTGGCAAGTGCTGTATCTTTTCCTACTTTTTCTGCTCGAATGGTCAGCACCCCATTTGTATTAATGGTCGCTCCGATCACATAGTCGCCTTCCTTCTTATCAACCGGAATCGATTCACCGGTAATCATCGATTCGTCTACGGAAGAGGCGCCGGAGATGACTGTACCGTCCACCGGGATTTTTTCTCCTGGCTTGACAAGGATCGTATCGCCGATCACCACTTCCTCGAGCGGAACTTTTATTTCTTCCCCATTACGGATGACAGTAGCTTCCTTTGCCTGCAGGCTGACTAGCTTCGAGATCGCTTCGGTTGTTCGCCCTTTCGCAAGAGCCTCAAAGTATTTGCCGACAAGCACAAGCGTAATCAAGACGGCGCTTGTTTCAAAATACAGTCTCGGCATATAGTCAGGATTCCCAAGTGTCCGAAAAGCTTCGTACAAGCTGTAAACGTACGCGGCCGATGTTCCAAGCGCCACTAGGACGTCCATGTTCGCGCTCTTGTTTCGCAACGCCCGGTACGCCCCGACATAGAAAGGACCGCCGATGTAGAACTGAACAGGTGTAGCTAAAAGAAGCTGAAACCACGGATTCATCAAGAGCTGCGGCATCGGCAAGCCAATAGCAAACGGCATATGAGCCAGCATCGTATAAAGCAGCGGCAACGATAAGATGATAGAAATGGCAAGTTGCCGTTGTTTTTGTTTCAGCCGCTCTTCTTTCCGGCCAGCATCGTCTTGTTCTTCGTTTCGAATTTGCCCCTTATACCCAAGCTTTTTGATTTTCTCTAAAATGTCTTCGACAGATGCAACACCCTCCTTGTATTCGACCACCGCGCTGTTTGTCGCCAAGTTGACAGCAGCGCTTGTCACACCTTCCATCCGATTCAACCCTTTTTCAATCCGCGTCGCACAGGCCGCACATGTCATTCCTTCAATATCAAGCGTCACTTTTTCCGTCGCAACGCCATACCCCAAATTCTCAATTTTCGTTTCGATATCGGCGATCGTTTGCTTCGATGGATCGTATTGAATCGTTGCTTTTTCCATGGCCAAATTGACATGGGCTTTGACGCCGTCCATCTTATTCAATACTTTCTCAATCCGATTGGCGCACGCGGCGCATGTCATGCCGGTCACCTTCAGCGTCACGGTTTTCGGCTCTCCCATTTCCCTTTCCCTCCCTTACTTCGAAAATTGTTTCATCACATCCATCAATTCGCGAATCGATTCGTCTTCGCTCCCTTCACGGATCGCTTTCGCCACGCAATGGCTCACGTGGCGTTCAATCAGCTGCAGCCCGACTTGGTTCAACGCCGCTCTGATCGCTGAAATTTGCACTAAAATATCGATGCAATACCGATTGTCCTCCACCATTTTTTGCACACCGCGCACTTGTCCTTCGATGCGCTTCAAGCGCTTGATAATGCGTTCGATTTCCTGTTCTGTTCGTGGAACCATTTTCTTATCCACATGATGATCTTCATAATGGTTCATCAAACATCACCTCTTTTAATTACATTATACGGGTAATGGGTATAATGTGCAACAAGGATGTCCTGTACTCAAGGGACGAAAGAGGCACCATCTCATTCTGTAAGCAAGATAAACTTAAAAACAAAACAAGGCGTGGCCACAATTGAAACAGGAAACGGAGCACATGAGATCGTCACAAGCCCGGATGACAAGTATGTTTTCGTTACAAGTATGTTCGACAACACCGTGAGCGTCATTGATCAAGAACAAGACAAAGTAATCCAAACGGTTCAAGTAGGCGAAATGCCCAACGGGATCAGCATCATGCCGTAAAGGAAAAAGCAGCAGGTTGGACGTTCCAGCCTGCTGCTTTTCTGCGGAATAACGGATTTTCATTTTTCCCTTTTCCTCGGGCTCAGTACGGCAATATACACATTGCCATCTTGAATATAAGCGTCAAATGTATCTAACGGTCTTGGCGGTGGCCCCCCTACATTGATACCGTATTCGTCATATTGCCCTGCGTGGCACGGACATAAAAAGCGGATGCCTGTTTTCTGCATGTTCTCCTCAGCATCTCCAACGGTACACCCTAGATGGGTGCAAATCGGGGACATAATGAGTAAAGAACCATCTTCATTTTTGTTAATGTAGACAAACCCTTCCCTTTCCTGTTTGGTCCATGCATCTTTTATGGTGACTTTATACGGCACCTTTTTAGGGAATTCTCCCTTTTCTAATTCGCTTAGAGGACCGAGATTGGCCATTGAACTTGTATTGACTGTTTTCTTATCGTTGCTGCAGGCAATACCGAAACAGCCAGCAGTCCAGCCGCCCCCTTTAACGACCTGCTAAGAAACTCTCGTCGATTCAACATAAGATTTCCCCTCCTTGCCTCCTCTAATAGTAGGGAGGTGCGTGAAATAAGAGGCGAATCGATCAGCATTTATCGCGCAATGCGAGTTTTACTGCAAAATACACGACCAATCCAATGGCAAGCAAATTAAGAAACCAGCCGAGAATGCCAAACCCCATCATCCCCCAGCCACTCATCATCCCGCTCATCATCCTCATCACCTCCTCCATGATCTAAAAATCATTCTCACCTATCGCTAACCATTTATGTCATAATTTCGCCTGACTTGAATGAAAAATCTAATTGGAACTCCAAGCACCCTTTTCCGCATCTTTAGCATTTGTCAATACTCCCATTCACACTTGATGCAGCCAAAAATTGATCCACAACGTTTTCATCCTCTCCCCTTTTGCTTTACTTTCAGAATAGAGAAAAAGTGTGGAGAAAATATTGATAAAAACCTACAAATATTTGTCAAGGCTTTCACAAAAGTTCATTTCCCTTTTAGTCGCCACGCCTTCTATTGGTCAAAACAAATGCCGAGAAGATCTCGGCAGCCAATCATCTTATGAAACTTTCGCAAATCCAACCATACCAGATTCTTTATGCCCTGGAACCGTACAATAAAATCGAAACACACCGCGTTCGATTGGTATGAACGTCACCTCGGCTGTTTTCCCCGGCAAGGAATGAACATGAACTGTAAATTATCATTTTATTTCAGCACAAAACGCCCATTTTTTTTGCACATTCTTTCAGAAAGCCCTCTCCCCTTTTCTGAAGGAATGTGCTAATTTTTTTGTGAATTGTTTCGGACGAAGATTTCCATTCGTTTCAAGGAGAGGGGGGAGGAAGTGTGATCCAGTTTCACGACTTTGGCATTGACATTCAAACGTATACGGATCGTGGGAAAGGGAACGATTTTCCTGACGTGAGCCAATGCCCCCACTGTCCATCCCGCCGCCCCTTGCATCGTCACGGATACTACCAACGCTATGCGTTGACGGCAGAGGGGGAGTATCGCCTTTGGATCGCACGATACGCTCGCGAGAGTGCCGCAAAACCGTGAGTGTGCTGCCTTCTTTCCTCCTCCCGTATGTTCAATATACACGATCGGTCATCTGGCAAGCGGTCAAAGCATGGTTCGAAACGCCAAGGCGAGGAGCGAAGACCAAACAGGTTGTTTTTCCCACCAAGGAGGTCATCTTATTTTATGTCCGACGATTTTTACGGAATCTTTCCCGCTTGCATCACGCGGCGGTGAGAAGGTGGGGATCATCGGCCCTGTAGGGAACGCAAGAACGGAACGGGCGGTCTGGTGGATGCAGACCTTGGAGGGACGGGGGGTGGGCTCGATCATCCAAGACCTGTGGACAAACGAGAGGTGGCATCCGTTTGCGGATCAAATGGTTTCCTAATATCCCTCCTAACACCAAAAATGGAGATGATTGATGTTCCCACAAACCCTTCCTCTCGACGAATCTCGAGCCGTTTCGTAAGATAGGAGGCAGAGGGACCGGGACGGTCCAACATCACAGGGAGACAGGGAGGAGATCCGGATGGATGAATCGATGAGACACGACATCGCGCTGTTTCGGTACGGGCTGATCGCTCCGTTGGTGAATGGCCAGGTGGAGCCCAAAGCGTATTTGAATGAAGTGGGCGGGCGAGTGCATTCGATTCCTCATCAAGGGGACAAACCCATTGCGGCGAAGACGATTCTGGATTGGTGCGCCCGATACAAAAAAGGGGGCTTCGACGCCTTGAAGCCGAGGCGCCGTTCGGACCGCGGCCGCTCCAGACGTCTGTCCCCCGATGATGAGGATCATATTCTAGCATTGAGGAAGGAACATCCCACCATGCCCGTGACCCTATTCTACGAACAACTCACCAAGCAGGGGGACATTCCCACCACCCTCTCATACTTTACTATATACCGACTGTTGAAAAAACACAACCTGGTGGGAAAAGAAATCTTGCCGATGCCGGAGCGAAAGCGTTTTGCGTATGACCAGATCAATGAGCTATGGCAAGGGGACTTATCCCATGGACCCACGATTCGCGTCCATGGGAAAGCCCAGAAAACGTTTTTGATCGCCTATATCGATGACTGCTCGCGGTTGGTGCCGTATGTATAGTTTCCCTTCGGAGAAGTTTGACGGGCTGCGGATCGTCACAAAGGAAGCGGTGCTTCGTTGCGGGAAGCCGAAGCGCATTTACTCGGACAATGGGAAAATTTATCGATCCGAGGTGCTGCAGTATGCGTGCGCCGAGATGGGGATTACACTCATCCACACTCAGCCGTATGACCCGCAAAGCAAGGGAAAAATCGAACGGTTCTTCCGCACCGTACAGACACGGTTTTATCCACTGTTGGAGCTGAATCCGCCGAAATCGCTTGACGAGTTGAACGAGCGTTTTTGGAAGTGGCTTGAAGAAGAGTATCATCGAAAGCCTCACGCCTCGCTGGATGGGAAAACGCCGCATGAGGTGTTTCAGTCCCAAGTGGAACGAGTGGTGTGGATCGAAGACATCGATTGGCTGGACGCGATTTTTCTGAAACGGGAGCACCGCAAGGTGAAAGCCGATGGCACGATCACCCTGAATAAACAGCTATACGAAGTGCCGCCTCGGTTCATTGGGCAATCGATTGAGCTCCGCTATGACGAACGAGGCGTCTATGTGTACGAAGATGGCAAACGGGTGGCGGAAGCCATTCGGGTGCGTTTGGAGGATAACGCCTATGTGAAGCGCCACCGGTCGCCGTTTGCGGCGGTTTCGGCGAAGGAGGGCGAACAGGATGTATAAAACGTTTTATTCCCTCTCGCGGGAGCCGTTTGCGAAAGAAACCGACCCGTCCGAGGCGTATCAAGGGGCGGCGTTTCAAGAAGCGCTGCGGGCGCTGGAGTACGTGAAGCGAACGCGGGGAATCGGGCTGTTGATCGGAGAGCCGGGGGCGGGCAAGACGTTCGCCCTTCGGGCGTGGAAGGAATCGTTGTCCCCTTCTTTGTATCATGTGGTCTACTTCCCGTTATCGACCGGAGGCGTGATGGATTTTTACCGCGGTCTGGCCCTTGGGTTGGGGGAAGAACCGAAATACCGCAAGGTGGACCTCTTCCGCCAAATCCAGCAGGCGATCGAGCGATTGCATCATGAACGGCGGATCACGCCGGTGTTCATTTTGGACGAGATGCATTTGGCCAAGGATGCCTTTTTACAAGACATCGCCATCTTGTTCAACTTTGAGATGGATTCGACCAACCCATTTGTCTTGATTTTGGCCGGGCTGCCCCATTTACAGGGGAAGCTGCGGCTCAATCAGCACCGCCCTCTCGACCAGCGGATCATCATGCGATGCCGGATGGGGCCGCTGGAGAAGGAAGAGGTGGCGGGCTACATCGAGCATCGGATGAAACAGGCCGGGGCGAAGCATCCGATCTTCACCCCATCGGCGTTAGAGGCGATTGTCCTGCAATCACGTGGTTGGCCCCGTGTCATCAACACGTTGGCCACGACGTGCCTGCTGTACGGGCATCAGCTGAAAAAGGACGTCATTGACGAAGAAGTGGTGCGCATGGGCTGCAGAGGAAATGGGGTATTAGCACGAAAGGGGCCAAATCGGCCTCTTTTGTGCTTTCTCTTTTCCATCGGTCCATCAGGCGCGCTGGAAATTCTTCATCTGAAAGAGCGTGCAAACGTTCCGAAAGAATGTGCAAAATCCGCAATAATCCGCAAAAACTTTGCGCATTATTTCGGAATCCATCTGAAATAATTTGAAAAAGGGATTCTGAAATAATGTGCTAATTTACACTCAAACGCCTATTATCACGCCCAATGTAAAAGATGCGCCATTTCGGGTTCTCAAAAACGGGGTAAAACAATTTCACTTGCGGGCGGAACCGGTCGTGCATGAGTTGGTAAACGGAATTAAAATCCGCGGGTATGGATACAACGGAAGTATTCCCGGGCCGACGATTCTTGTCAATCAAGGGGACTATGTTCAAATTACAGTCGAAAACCGTTTGCCAGAAGCGACATCCGTCCATTGGCACGGATTAATTGTTTCCAACCGAATGGACGGCGTACCCGGCCCTGGGGGCAGCCCGATGATCCAACCGGGGGAAAGTTTTACGTATGAATTTCGCATCCAACAGTCAGGAACGTTTATGTACCACAGCCATGTCCATGATGCAAAACAAGAGTTAATGGGATTAGCAGGCATGCTTATTTCGCGCGGCATATACGAAGAACCTGTGGACCGCGATTATGTTCTGTTGCTTCAAGAGTGGGCTGTGCAGATGGAGATGCATCAGCAAACTAGCAGCCATCCAATGAATGATCATCCTTCCAAACAATCGGCTTCAAATATATATGACATCGATCCAATGTCAATGATGTTTAATTTTTTCACAATTAACGGCAAAGCCTATCCTGATACCGCTCCTTTATTCGTCCGATATGGCGAACGCGTCCGTATTCGCCTTGGCAATGTAAGTATGGATTCTCATCCGATGCATTTTCACGGGCATGATTTTATTGTCACCGCCGTTGATGGAAATCCGATTCCTATGATGGCAAGATTAAAACGAAACACGATTAATGTAGCGCCAGGAGAAACATGGAACATCGAATTTTTGGCCAACAACCCGGGAAATTGGGTCTTTCACTGTCATAAACCTCACCATACGACGAACGCACATGCAATGGGGGGAATGGGCGGCATGCTTACGGTGATTCGCTATGCGAGGTTGTTTTCGTAGCCGACGACCGGATGCCATAAGTGATAAATCGTGTGCTCGAGCCGCTTATAATGGCCGCACAACGTATTCACGGCGCTGCTAAACGCATCATCCTCCCCTCCCCATCCGGAAAACCGTTCATCAAATCCGCCAACCGCCAAAAAATGCTCGCGGGGGATGACGTTGAATCCGCCAACATAAGTGAACGGTGACGTATGAATGATGTCAAAGTCCGTCACCTCAACCGGCCACGTCGGGGGGAGGGGGCACTTACGAGATGTTTGGAGTTTTCCTCGGAGATTCCGACGATCTTCCGGAAAGGGATGACCCATGGCGCATCCCTCATCACTTCGGGATCGCAAAAAATATCGCCCTCGACAATCACGAATATGTCTCGGGTCGCCTGTTTGGCCGCCAAATTAATCGCCCGCGCCCGGTTAAACGGCTCATCGGCAGAAACCCCGACGCAAATTTCCACTTCGGGAATCATCATTTCGTAAAAGGTTTTAATCCAATTGAAATTGATATCCCGAATCCCATTATCAGGTTTGTACGGAATCAGAATCGATATACACTCAAACAATCACACCACCTCCTTAACGGTCAACATCCAAGCGCTTATGCCGATGGGAGCGGTAAAGGTTGTGCATAACGGTCGTTTGTTGCTGCTACAATAACCAATATGATCCACTCCTTTTGTCTCATATTTGTTCTCCATTCGTCGCAATGACGGTTTGATACCAATCAAACGACTTTTTCTTTTTCCGCTCCAATGTCCCGCTGCCATCATCATGTCTATCGACGTAAATCAACCCGTACCGTTTCGAAAACTCGCCAGTTGACGCGCTTACTAAATCGATGCAGCCCCATACGAGATAGCCGAGCAAGTCGACGCCATCGGCGATCGCTTCGCGCGCAGCTTCAATATGCCGACGCAAATAATCGATCCGATAATCGTCGTGAATCGAGCCGTCTTCTTCCACTTTGTCATACGCTCCCAGCCCATTTTCTACAATAAAAAGCGGCACGCGATATCGATCATACAACCGGTTTAAAATGATGCGCAACCCTGTAGGGTCGATTTCCCATCCCCAGTCGCTCGCTTTCAGGAATGGATTTTTCACTCCATCAAAAACATTGCCAAAAATCCGCTCATCATCCGTTTTATCTTTTTTCTGCGTCACGGACATATAGTAGCTTAAGCCAATGTAGTCGACCGTATGCTCCTTGATCAGTTCAAGATCCCCTTCGCGAATATCGAGTTTCACCCCGCGCTCATCGAATACGCGCTGGATAAAGGGCGGATACTCGCCGCGCACTTGAACGTCGGCGCAAAAGAAATTTAACAGCCGCTCCTCTTCAAGCGCATGCATGACGTTTTCCGGATTGCAGTCGTACGGGTACACCGGGGCGGCGAGAATCATGCAGCCGATTTTTGCGTCAGGAATGATCTCGCGGCACGCCTTCACCGCTAGGCTGCTGGCGACAAACTGATGATGGAACGCTTGAAACAGCTCCTGGTACTTCGTCTCTTCGCTTTCCGGCACAAACCCCATGCTCATGAGCGGAAAATGGAGCGCGCCGTTAATTTCGTTAAACGTCATCCAATATTTCACTTTCTCCTTGTAACGCTCAAAAATCGCTCTCGCGTAACGTTCAAACAACGCCACGAGCTCCCGGTTGCGCCAGCCGCCATATTCTTTCGCCAAATGGAGCGGCATTTCATAGTGGGAAATCGTCACGACGGGCTCAATCCCGTATTTATGTAACTCATCGAACACCTGATCATAGAAGACAATCCCTTCTTCATTCGGTTCCGATTCCGTGCCGTTCGGGAAGATGCGCGTCCACGCAATCGACAGGCGAAACGCTTTAAACCCCATTTCCGCAAACAAGGCAATATCCTCTTTATACCGATGGTAAAAGTCAATCGCTTCATGGTTTGGGTAATTATATTTTTCTTTGTCGATTTCAAAGGTAAAACCTGGTTCTTTCAATAATTTTAGTCGTTCTTTCCCGCCGGGAAGAACATCCGCAATACTCAAGCCTTTATTCCCTTCATTCCATCCACCTTCAATTTGATTGGCAGCCGTCGCCCCTCCCCATAAAAATCCTTCTGGAAACTTTTTATTCATCGGTTTATTCCTCCTTCTCTATATGCGCATAATAAACAAGGAGAGCACCTCCCCAGTGCTCCCCCTCATTAGTTTACCACAAATAACTTTGCTAGCCTAGCAATAGAAAGTTTACACACTCGCTTCCTTTGCACGTTTATTTTTCAACATTCGTTTTTCAAAATAGTAAGTAGGGATGATGATCGCGGCCCAAATGACAAAGTAGGTAAGTAGGGCGAGTAGCGGGTTGTTGCTTCCCCGTTCTTTACGGAATTTTCCGTCCCGTATCTCTCCGTCCGGCGGCGTTGGCATTGTTCCAGCCGTTTTTTCATCAAATGATGGGGCGTTTTGTTCAGCAAATTTCGGTTTGAAATCCCCTTCTCTGGGCTTGACGTTTAATGAAATCCAATACATTCCGCCGGCTAAGACAGCAAGCGACAGCACAGCAGAGGCAATAACGCCCTTTCTCCATTTTCCTTCTTTCGATTTAAACGCCTTTTTACAAGTACTCATAATCCATTGCCAATGTACGCCAATATGAAGACCTACTAATGCGAGCGTCATATTGGCGGAAAGGTCGTGAATCCCGCGAACAAAGTGGTTGCCTTCGATGGCAAGATTCGGAAAAACGACTCGCGAAATCAAAATTCCGGATACAATGACCGTTGTCATCGAAATAAGCAGCAAGATGTTTAATAAAAAACTGAACCGTGTTTTTCGCGGGAGTTCCAGAGCAAAAATTTTTTTCATCGTGTTGATCACCCAGCGATAATTCAACCCGATATGAATAAGAATAGCTACTGCTATTACTAAACCGGCCATTTCATGAAACGGCAACCCGTTGAACACCCTTGGATTCATTAACAACACAAACGTAATCGCCATGGACAAGTCGAGCACCATTTTCACATAATTCTTTCTCAATCTGCTTCCCCCTTACATCGAAATGACTGCTGCATAATGTCAAGAATGTGATCGATTTATTACTTTACTGGAGGAAGGTGAAATTTAGGTGAAATACGAAAAACCTGAATCCGTGACAAATTCATTTGGATCATGACTTGATAGGCATCTCATATAACCTGTCTGCCTTTCAGTTGTAGTTGGTGGAACGGCTCTTTGCGAGAGAAGAGGGGGATTTTCATGCCCGGGTGGAGGGCAAAAGTTGCCCATGGATCTTTTCCTTGAATCACCGAAAAACAGGAGATGAATGGATTGGCGTTAACCGAAACCCATGATAAACTAAGCGTATATTCAAACAAAGTTTGGAGGGACAACCTTGGATCAGTTGCTATACGTGTTCGTAAAAGTAGTGGAAAAAGGAAACTTCACGAAAACAGCTGAGGAGCTGCATATGACACAGCCTGCTGTCAGCCAGCACATCCAAACCCTAGAGCGATTATTCGATACGAAACTTCTGTACAGGACAAACAAGTACGTCAAATTGAATAAAGCCGGCGAAATTGTTTATCACTATGCGAAAGAAATACTCGGACTGTATACACGCATGAATCAACTGCTTGATGATTTAATGAATCGAGCCAGCGGAGAGCTGTCAATTGGGGCCAGCTACACGTATGGCGAGTATGTTCTTCCACAGATGATCGCAAAATTGCATCAACACTATCCACTCATCAAACCAACCATCACGATCGGGAACTCGAATGAAATTGTTGAAATGGTGCGCGGCCATCAGCTGGATGTGGGGATTATCGAAATGGATATCGAACCGAAAAATGTATATATTGAACCATTTGCCCAAGATCAAATGGTTGTCGTTGCTTCTGCTCATCATCCGTATGCCCAAAAAGAGACGGTGCAGATGGAAGACCTCCGCAACGCCACATGGATTGTTCGTGAAACAGGATCTGGAACAAGAAAAGCAACGGACGAATTTTTTCTCAAACACAACTTCTTTCCGTCTTCCATCATGGAATTCGGCAGTACACAGCTCATTAAAGAAGCGGTAGAAGCTGGTTTGGGGCTGACCTTTCTCTCTCTCTGGACGATAAAAAAAGAACTTTCATTTGGTACGTTAAAAATCATCCCGATCAATGATGAACCATTTTTTCGCCACTTTTCTCTCGTTACACCGAAAACTCCGTTTTATACAAAAGCCATGGAACTGTTTTTAACCATAGTACGTACTCACCAACCTTCAATCAGCCATTCACCACGACCACCATCTCCCTAATAAAAAGACGACCGGCAGCGTTTGCGGGCCGTCTTTTTCCTTGAACGTTAAGCGATAAAAAAAGATAAAAAAGACAATAAAAGAGACACAATACACATGGCAAGAAGAGGACGCAATCCGTTTGTCCGCAATTTTCGTAAATCAACATTCAATCCAAGGCCGACCATCGCCGCCGTCAAAAGAAATGAGGTGAAGGAAGAGATATAGCTCAAGACGTTTTGAGAAACAAGAATGGCGTTTCCAAGCACATAACTACCAAGTAAACTCATCATGATAAATCCAAGCAAAAACCAAGGAAATTCTACTTTCGTTTCTCCTCTCTCTTGGCCACCGTCTTTTTTTCTTCTCCAATAAATGAGGGCAAAACTGAGCGGCACAAGCCAAAGCACTCTTCCTAACTTTGCCAGCAACGCCATAGCCAATGCATCCTGCCCAGCTGGAGCGCTCGCTAACGCGACGTGGGCAATTTCATGCAAACTCATCCCGCTCCAAATCCCGTAATGTAAAGACGAAATGGGCAAAACAGGTCGAAGCAGTGTATACGCGATCGAAAACACCGTTCCGACAAGCGCAATCATTCCGATGGAGATGGCGGTTTCGTCGTCGTCCGACTGCAAAATGGGAGAAACAGCGGCAATCGCAGCCGCCCCGCATACCCCCGTCCCGATGCCCAACAATAAAGATAAAGAAGGGCTTGCTTTCAACATGTTGCCAAGCCAAATCATCATGAAAATAGCCAATATAATGACCGCTGCATCACGAATGACAAGCCCCCATCCTTGATGAATCAAAACATCCATATTCAACTTTAGACCAAATAACATAATGGCCAATCGCAACAAATATTTTGAAACAAATTGGATGCCCGGTTGAATCGCTTCTGGATAGCCAAACAGCTGCCGATACATCACAGCAAGCAAAATGGCGCAAGCGAGCGAACCTAAATGATCCAGTCCAGGTATGGAGGCCAATGCCATTCCAGTGACGGCCACCGAAAACGTAAAGGCTACTCCTCCTAACCAAAAACGTTTACTTTTTTCATGGGCAGTCGAATATGGCCAAACAGCCATCTTTCGCTTCTCCACTCTAATCCCCCCTATTGGTATCACATAACTGTTTTTATCATATGTCCCTTCTATCAATAAGTAAAATAATAGTTTATTATTTTTATAATAAGAAATCACTTATTATAAATCCCTAAAAGTGATAAACGAGAAACTAATATTTTGATTAACGAAGAGGCAGATCCTCCCGTTCCCTCAAAACGCCGCCATGATCATTGACATGAACTTTCCAACTTCGCCCACGAGGCTGCAATCAATCAAATGAAAACGGAGAAAAAGCTTGTTCAAAACGTAGTTTTCTTTCCCCACTCCACGTTGTATAATCAAAAAAGAGGAGGTGAACAAGCATGGAACGCGATACGGTTGTGAAAGAAGTCGTCGAGGCGCTGAAAATATTCTCCCGCGACATTCGCACCCAAATTGATGAAATGGGAAGCCAGCTGAGAGCGGAAATCCAAGACACTGCTAATCAGCTAAGAGCAGAAATCCAAGACACCGCTAATCAGTTGAGAGCGGAAATGCAAGAAACGGCCAACCAGCTGAGAGCGGAGATGCAGCAATTTCGCGCCGAGGTGAACGAGCGGTTCGACCGACTCGAACAAAAATTCGCTGGCTTGCGCGTGGAGCTGACCGAAACGCAAGAAACCGTCCATTTCCTCGCGTCCAAAACCATCCAGCATGAGAAGAAACTCCACCATCTTGCCAAACAGCTTGAATCCATTCGCTAGTTTTCCTTTATCTGAAAACCGCGTTTGACTGCGAGTCAAGCGCGGCTTTGATTTTTGCATCTCGACTTCTTCGATCTCCGATCAAATCCCCCCTGCCCGGCCGCGCACGAAGGCGGAAGAGAAGCTGACGATTTATCCGTCATCATGAACACAATGGTTTCCAATACGCAGCCAAAACTCTGTCCCCGGACAAAACGCCAAAAACAGAGAACGCACGCCGATAAAGTATGATGGAGCTTTTGCGTGCATAATTGCTGCTCCTTTTGACGCACAATATAAATACGAAAGAATCCTTTTCATGATTTGAGGGAGGAATCATCCATGTCATTTTTGTGGAGCTTGATTGTCGGGGGCGTCATCGGTTGGCTCGCAGGTCTTCTAACAGGCCGCGATATTCCCGGCGGAATCATCGGCAACATCATCGCTGGGTTCATCGGCGCTTGGCTTGGCACAGCGCTGCTCGGCAACTGGGGGCCGACCATCGGTGGATTTAACATCATCCCAGCCCTGATCGGTTCCGTTATCCTCATTTTGCTTGCAAGTTTTGTCATTCGCAGATGGCACAGGACGGCGTGATTCCAAAAACCTTAGGATCGCAATGGATTCCGCTTATGCAAGACTTAGAGCGCAATCTTTCATCTCCAAATTCATGCTCACACATGAAGGAACCGGGCCCTTCTCAGCCCGGTTTTACAAGTTCGTCATTTAGTTCGATATAATTGAAAATCGTCCAGCGTTCCACTGTTCAGCGATGCCAATTGAAAATGATCCAGCCCCCATCTAAAGACAAACTAAAAGCCATCACACTCATCCCCCGCTCCATCCGTTCGATCCATTATAGAACCCCAATTAGGAACAATACACTATTTATGAATTCCTCTTTTGTTACTATAATGATGGATATGTTTGACAAAGAATGGAGAGGAGGAGCACTCATTGAAAACCTTGAAGCTAGGAACAAAGATCAATATTTTGTTTTTTTGCATCATCGTTCTACTAACCGCTGTTTTGACGGCTGCTGCCATCATCCAAATCAAAGAGGGAATCCAAAAAGAAACGCTTGAAAGAGTCAAATCCAGTCTTTCCTTGGCCTATCGCTATCTTGACGAAAAATATGAAGGGAGTTGGATTGTAAAAGACGGAGCGCTTTATAAAGGAAGCGAGAAAATCAATGGCAACAATCAACTCGTTGACGAAATCGGAAACCTAACGGGCGGAACGGCAACGATCTTTCAAAATGAAACACGGGTTGCCACCAACATTATCGTGAACCATCGACGGGCTGTTGGCACAACCGCGCCGCCAGAAGTCGTGGAACAAGTGTTAAAGAAAGGGAACACCTTCTTCCGTGAAGTGAATATTTTACATCAATGGTATCAAGCTGCATATATGCCGATCAAAAACGATCGCGGAGAAATTATCGGGATGTTTTATGTTGGGATTCCCCAAACATATGTGGACACAGCCGTGTCTTCCCTTTTGAAAACATTGGTCCTTTCTGCAGTCATCATATTCGTGATTGCATCAGCAGCCGCAATATGGTTCTCGCGTCTCATCCATGCTCGATTGGCCGCCGTCTCTAGCGCCCTCCAGCGAGCAGGGAATGGAGACTTTACGGTTGCCATCAACGACAGAACTCGTGATGAAATTGGACAAATTGTCGAAAGCTATAACAAAATGAAAGACGATCTTTCTCAAATGCTGACCCGAGTCGCGGATGCATCAGAGCAAGTCGCCACGGCTGCAGAGGAACTGACAGCGAGCGCGGAGCAAACAGCCTTGTCAACGGAACAAGTTTCTGTCGGCATCCAAGAAGTCGCCAGCAGAGCGGACAGCCAAAGCAGCCAAACCGATGAAATCGCCGCCGCCATGGAGCAAATGACGCAGGGCGTCTCGCAAATCGCGGAGCGCACGACAGCCATCGCCCACTTGTCCGTTCATATGACAAACTTAGCCGAAGACGGAAAAACATCGGTAGAAAAAAATGCCAAGCAGATGCAGGACATTCATCAAGCGGTGCTCCGGTCAGAACAACTGATTCACACGTTGCAAGAGCGGTCAAAAGAAATCGAAGCGGTCGTCCACACGATTCATCAAATCGCGGAGCAGACGAATCTCCTTTCCTTAAACGCCGCCATAGAGGCGGCGAGAGCGGGAGAACATGGGGCGGGATTTGCCGTCGTGGCCGATGAAGTGAGAAAATTGGCCGAACAAACGCAAGCAGCGACAAAACAAATTACCCATTTGTTGTCCAGCATCCATCAAGATGTAGAGAACACATCAACGAGCATGGAAGATGTGATGCAAAATGTTCAAGACGGCATCGATGCTTCACAAGAAACAGCAGAGAAATTCAACACAATTTTAGCAAACTCGAAAACAATCTCAGCCCAATTGGAAGACGTATCAGCATCCGTACAGCAGCTTTCAGCAGGCATACAAGAACTGGATTCAGCCGTTGCTGAACTAGCCGCTGCAGCCGAAAAGACGATGGAGACGTCCAAAACAATGGCCCATTCCGCCGAAGAGCAACTCGCTTCCATGGAAGAGATTGCGTCAGCAGCCGCTTCATTGGCGAATGTATCAGAAACGTTGCAAGAAATGGTGCAAAAGTTTACGATTGCACCAAAACACTCCCTTGATTCAAACGGGTAAAACAAAACATGTATATGTTTTACATTCCACCTTGTTAATCATTTGATCATTCTGATTCAACCGGGTTCGACAGTGGCCGGGCAGACAAAATGCCTCTCATCCTTTGAGACAGAAAGGTTGGGAGGCATTTCAGCCTGCCTCGTGATGATTCAGATGGCTATGTTGAAAGAAAGTTTCAGCCCCAAATCTGTAAAGCACTGCGCTTATTTGACCGTCAGTTTGGTTCATGAGCAACTGAAATCGTTCTGCGTGCTTCCACAATCCTTTGCAGCTCTTCAATAGATAAATTCCCCCGATGCAACATCGCATGGCAATTTGGACAGACTGGACGCAGATCGTCAAATGGGTTCACCGTGTATTGTTCGCCGATCTCACTCAGTGGAATGAGATGATGAACTTCGATAAATCCTTTCCCGATTTCGCCATAAACTTCTTCAAAGTCAAATTGGCAGACGACACAACGGTAGCCGTACTTTTGCAGGCAAAGCCTGCGCGCTCTTGCATTTCGTTCATACCGATTAACAGCAACCAGTTTTTTGCCGCCCTCACGCAGTGCAACATCCTCGAGCTCGCTTGGCAATAGCGCATCTTCTTGACGATCTATATCTTGCTGCTCGTACCGCCGCACCGCTTCGCACAACTCAGAGCGCAATTGCCAAGTGTACCTTCCTGGGTGCTCTTCTCCCAAAAATGGAATGTGCCACCACCTTATTTTCCCTCCTTTTTCCATCGGAAACTGCACGTCCGGGTGTTTTCGAACAATGCGTTTTCCCAGCCTTCCTATTTGAGCGTTGAAAGGGGAATGGCTCGCTTTGTTTAAAACGCGCGCTAACTCTTTTCCCGATGCGCGGCAATCTGGGAAATAATATAAGGTTCGAATCAACTCCACATCCTCTTCATGGAAAACACTTCGATCGTTTAGCATGGACAGCCATTGATCCGCTGATATCGCCAACGGCTCGTCATAAATTTTCATCGTCATCCTCCACAACGCAAAATCATGATTCGATCAAGCGAACAGCGTCACCGCTGTCCGCTTGACGAGAGCAGCGCTTCTTTGACCAACTCCATCGCGTGTCCATCGTTCAGGTCATTCGTCCCCAACTCACCGCGGAAGGCTTTCTGGAGAACGGATTGTTTTAATAAATCGAGCTTTTCCTCCACTGCCAAAACGAGTTGTTTTTCGTTCTCTAATTTTTCTAATAAGTTGTCGAGTTTCTCGGCGATGCGTTTTTGTTCGTTTAGGGGAGGCAGTGGAAAAGCGATTGCTTCTAACGTGCTTTTTCTAATTGATGGCACTGCAGTAGCTTGAGAATATTTGTAAAAATCTTCTTTAAGAGACCAGTATAATAAAAGTTTATTGTCAAGTATATTCTCATTAGATTTAAACCCCATTAAGTTGTTATCAATACATGCTGGCTTCGGAACTAAACCGCGTCTATTCAGTCTTATAGCTTCTCCAATTTTAGCAAACAGAATAGTGTCTTTTGGAACTTTTTTTGCTTTTAACTTGACTCTTATTTCTTCAGAAATAGTATTTTCTTCACTATAAATATAGTAATTAGAATCAGTATCTTTAAGATTCCCTACTTTATAAAATGGGATTTCTAAATCATTATATCCTTGATACTGATTCGGAAATGCTGAGCCACTAAAAAAATCAACCAAATGTTTTAAACGAACCCACACCCAATTCCCCGGCACCTCATAAGGCCATTGTTCTTTCGGAATAACGTCTTTTTCACTTAGATCATCGGATGTTTCCAATATACTTTTCTCGCTCGGGTCATTTGTCCCTAATTGCCCTTTAAACGCCTTCTCCAACATGACCGCCCGCCGCTGTTCGATCGACTCCTTCACTTCTCCAATCAGCCGCTTCGCTTCGTCGATTTTCGCAAACAGCCGCTCGATTTTATCGGCGATGCGTTTTTGTTCGTTTAGGGGGGGCAAGGCGATCGGATACGCCTCTAAGAAAAACTTAGGGACGCGTTGCTGGCCTACTGCACCGGCCATTACATTTTTCGCTTGCTTTCGAAACCGTTCAGACCGAACTAGATAATAGATATAACGATTATCAACTGTTTTAGGAGTTCGAATGACATAAAACTCTGTAGAACCGAAACCAAATCCATTTAATAACCCTTCGGTAATGACGCTATTGCCGTTTTCCATACAAGGGGTGATTTTTGCAAATAATATATCGTTTTCTTCAAAATACGTGTACCCCTTTTTGACAGAACGAAAAGGTCGTTCCTCCAAATAAGCAATCTTTCCCTCTACCGGATCAACCGCACTCATTGGGAGAAAACTGCAAATATGATCATCACCATACGCCAGTTTAGGCTTAGGTGGATTAATCTTCACGATACGCCCCAACCTCACCCACACCCAATTCCCCGGCACTTCGTACGGCTGCTCGTCTTTGGGCACGAGCGCTTCTTCGAGCAGCTGTTCCATCGATTTTGGTTTGGCCTTGCTCATCGTTCTGACACCTCGAGTCGTTCAGCGACGTGGAGCATTTCGGTTTTGGCCGGTTCGTAGCGGGTCGGGTGTTCGGCCGCTTTCAGTTCGGCAATGACTTCATTGAGCAGCGAGATGGCGAGCTCTAATTTCTCCACCGCTTCTTCAGCCGAGTCGATCGGGTCGGGCAAGTTGTCGTACACGGACAGCGATTCGTCGGCGATGAGACCGATGTCGAGGCTGTCGCCTTTTTTGGCGATGTCGTCGCGGGTGAAGACGTTCCACCGTTCATCGTCGACTTGATGGCGGTCTTCGGCGGTGTAGGCTTTCATAAATCCGGCGAAATGGTCTTTCGTCAGCGGATTGCGCTTGCCAAACGACGGCATGTTCGTGCGAAGATCGTACACCCATACTTCTTTCGTGTTGCCCGTGTCTGTTTCCCCGCGGGTGAAGAACAAGACGTTCGTTTTCACCCCTTGGGCGTAGAAAATGCCGGTCGGCAAGCGCAAGATCGTATGGACGTTGCATTTGTCCATCAAGTCGCGGCGGATGTCGGCGCCGACGCCGCCTTCAAACAGCACGTTGTCGGGCACAACGACCGCGGCGCGCGCCTTGCCGTTTGGTCTGAGCGCCCGATAAATGTGCTGGAGGAAGTTCAGCTGCTTGTTTGACGTCATAAACGTAAAGTCGGTCCGTGTCGCCCGTTCCCCGCCTTTTTTTGTGCCAAACGGCGGGTTTGTCAAAATGACGTCATACCCTTTCAGCTGTTCGCCAAGGGGAGAGAGCGTGTCGCCAAGCAAAATGTCGCCGTGCACATCATGCAAGAGGGCGTTCATGACCGCGAGGCGGTGCGTGTCGCGGACGAGCTCGACCCCGGAGAACGCTTCATATTTCTGGAACCGAATTTCTTCTTCCGATAAATCAAAATAGTCGTCCGTTTTCGCCCGGACGTGGCGGCTGGCGGCGATCATAAAGCCGAACGTCCCCGCCGCCGGGTCGTGGCAGCGCTCGCCGGGCTTCGGGTCAACGAGTTCGACGATGACGTCAATCAGCACGCGGGGGGTGAAATATTGCCCCGCGCCTGATTTCAATTCGCTCGCGTTTTTCTCGAGCAGCCCTTCGTACAAGGCGCCGAGCCCTTCTTCTTTCGCGTTGTACCAGTCAAGGGCGTCGATGGTGCGGATGATTTTTTCCAAGTTTTTCGGCTCACGGATGTTGGATGTCGCGTCGGTGTAAATTTGCCTTAACAGTTCGTTCTCTTCCTGCCCAAGCGCCATGAGCAGCTGTTGGTAATACGTTTTCAGCTCGATTCCATCCTTTTTGGCGAGCACGTCCCAACGGTATGGCTCGGGGATGATGTATTCTTGCCCGGTTTCTTTCATCATTTTCAAAAACAGCAAATACGTCAGCTCGGTGACATATTGGTGGTACGTGATGCCGTCGTCGCGCAAGACGTTGCACAAGTTCCACAGCTTTTGGACAATTTCTCGGTTGTTCATCTCTAGGCTTGCTCCTTCTTGGCGTAGTTGTACAAGTTTTCATTAATTTCGCGCACGATTTGCGGCAATTGACCGCCGAAAATATTGTTCAGCTGCTTAAAGCCGCCGTGGCTTTTAAACGGTTCGTAGTCAAACGCTTTTTCCGGGTCGGGATGGAGGACATATTCTTGCAGCAGCTGTTTTTCGATCCGCTCAAGCCATTTCTTTTGCAGCGGCGGCCATGGTTTCATCCGGTAAATGGCGTTCATGGCGCGGCGAATTCGTTCTTCATGACTGATGAGCGGGTCGCCGAGCGCCTGTTGGCGGATGAAGGCGATAATGTCGGCGGCGATGTCCTCATTTTTCGCCTCCCGCCATGCCGCCTGCAGTTTTTTCTCGGAAAAGCCTCTTCGGTCAAGTTCCAATCGCAGTTGTTTCAACTCTTCCCTCGTCAGTTCGGACGGCCGCTGGCAGACAATCATCAGCGCCGGGATTTTATTCATGTTCGTGCGGATAAATTCACCGAACGCCTCTAAATAGTCGTCCGGTTTTTCCGCATTGCCGTAGCCTCGTTTGACGCCAAGCAGCTTGTCTTCATGGTGGGAAATGTATTGCTTGCGCTCGCGGTACCGGTTTTCGTCCAAATAGCGGAACATCGATTTATATTCTTTCAGCCCGTCTTTCAGTTCATCAGACGGCAGCGATTTCAGCCAGTCGATGAATTCATCGACCGTTTTTCCGCCGGAAAGCACGCGGAAATCTTCGTGTTGCCTGTCGGACCACGTCCGCTTTTTCCGTTGCATCTTCGCAATGATTTGTTCTTTTTGGTATTCCAGATGGGCGGTCTGTTCAAGCTGTTCGAGTTCATCGAACAGCTCCGTCAGCGTCGCCTGCGGGCGGGCGACGACCGGTTTCATGCTTGTATACGGCTTTAACGTTTCGTAAATGCCGACGGCGTCAAAGATGTTGAAATGGTCTTTCCCAATCTCATCGCACCGCCTTGTCGCCCGGCCGAGCATTTGTTCATACAAAATGCGCGAGCGAACGCGGCGCAAAAAGACGAGGTTCGTAATCGCCGGCACATCGACCCCTGTCGTTAACAAATCGACCGTCACCGCGATTGTCGGGTATTTTTCGTTTTTAAACCTGCGGATCGCTCCTGACGGGTCTTTGATCGATCCGGTGATTTTCATGACCGCATTGTCATCGAACTCTCCGTATACGCGCGCAAATTCTTCTTTCAGCAGTCGGACGACGAGATCAGCGTGATCGTCCGTCGCGGCAAAAATGAGCGTCTTCCCTTCATCATCCGGAGCGATATAGTTGACGAGCTCGCGAATGATGACGCGGTTAAAGCTTTCCGTCACGACTTTCGTGTTAAAGTGCGAAACATCAATGTTCAGTTCATCCTCCAAATACTCTTGCGACACCGTATGGGATACGGTGTCGTAGACATCAACCGTCTCTCCTTTCCCCCACGTAATCCCTTCCCGTTTCAGCACCGTATCAAACTGATACGGCGGCTCATGGTCGACCAAATAGCCGTCGATGACCGCCTCGCGATACGAATACGTAAACACGGGCGGGCCGAAAATGTCCGTCGTATGCAAGGCGGGCGTCGCGGTCAAACCGATGCGGACGGCATCGAAGTAATCGAGCACTTGCCGATACTTGCTTACATAATCGCGATGGTCTTTAAACTCCAGCTCGATTTCGTTCATTTCTTTATCCAACGTATAGCCGCGGTGGGCTTCGTCGACGATGATGCAGTCATACTGGTCAATCGGCGGAACGTCTTCGGGACGGTCGTTGTAAAAAATGCGCTTCAACATTCCTTGAACGGTGGCGATATGCACTTTCGTCTCCAGATCGGGCTTTTGGTCGTACAGCGACTGCAAACCGTAAATCTCGGCAAACGTCTGAAAGTGCTCCATTCGGCTTTCTTTAAACGCCGCTTCCGCTTGTTCGGCGAGCGCTTTTCGGTCAACGAGAAACAAAATGCGCCGAAACCGTTTCGCTTTGAGCAAGCGGTAAATCAAGCCGATCGCCATGCGCGTTTTTCCCGTTCCCGTCGCCATGGCGACAAGCACGCTCCGGCGCTTGTCTTCAAGCGCTCGCTCAACAGCCTGAATCGCCCGCACTTGGTACGGCCGCAGTTTCAAATAATCGAACGTCTCATCGCGCAGCCGCTGTTCGGATCGTTCAATGTCTTGTTCCAGCAGCTGTTTCAACCCGTCCGGCGTATACCAGCCTTGCAGCGTGCGCGGATGGTTCGTCGATTTCCGGGCGTCCAAAAACCAAATGCCGGACTTTTGTTCAAGCTGTTTCACGTACGGACGGCCGTTGGTGGCGAACAAAAATGGAACGAAATACTCCCCCCACGGCTCGTGAATCACTTCTTGCCCATGGCGCACAACGAGACGGGCGTATTGTTTTGCCTGTTCGATATCGGCGGGGATGTCTTTGCTTGCGCGTTTCGCTTCAATGAGGCCGACCAGCTCCAAGCCGATAAAAAGAGCATAATCGGCAACCCCGTGCCGAAGCGGCCATTCGGCAATCGCCAAATTCCGCCCCTTCTCTGGCCGCGCGCCTTTGGCAAAGCGCAGTTTTTCCGAATCAGCCTCCCAGCCAGCCGCCCGCAGCTGTTCATCGATGATGAGGCGCGTCTCTGCCTCAGTCAGTTCGAAATTCGCCACCGCCCGCCGCGAATAGTCACGCCGCTTTTGTTTTTCCTCGGCACTCGTATACAGCCCCGTCTCGCGGATGTGCGAAAGCTCCGCTTCCAAGTCGGCAAGCCGCTGTTTATACGATTCGATGAGCCGATTCAGTTCATCCGTCGATTCAGACGATGACGGCAGCGGCTCTCGATACTGGGGAGCTTCGAACGACCAGTCGCCGTACACTTCCATAAACCATACAGCTAGGCGAAACGCCATGTGCAATAGCGTCTTTGCCTCATGCACGTCCCCATAATTGGGATCATGCACCGCTTGATTGCCTTTTAAGCGGATCATCGTGAAGATGTCATATATCTCTTTTGGGATGATTTGTTCATACAGCAGCACCTTGAGGCGGTCTTGCTGATCGGTGCCGCGCTCTTCGCGAATGCCTTCGAACGCCAATATGTATTTCGTCATCGCCTCGGCCAACTTGCGCAGCTCGCTGATCGCCACGTTTGGGTTTTGATGCACATGCCGCTCGGCCGTCTCCCCTACCCGGGCAAGCACATCCCATTTTCCTTCTAGAAATTGAAAGTTATGCGCCATGTCCATCCCTCATCTTCGTCTCTTTTGCAACTTTCTTCTTTTGCCATTATCATATCATGAAAAAAAGCCCGCTGAAAACGGGCTGTTTGTGTTCACCGGCAGAGCAATAAAATTCGCAGTGTCATTGCTGATGTGAGAATCAACTTGCGATGGCAAAGAAAGAGCAACGCCAATGAAACATCTTTTAACCAATTCGAAATCTTTGATTGCTCATGATTTCATCAATCATCTCATCTATGTCATCCTTACGTTTCCCACTAGTATCCAAAAGATGCTTTCGATCGAATCCTGATGCATGGAACTCATTCAGCAAAATGAGGCAGCGTTCCCCCATTTGTTGCTCGGGAGGCCTCATCTCATCCCTTTGACTTAACGTTTTCCCATCTGCCCACAAAACAACATACATAACCGTTACGTTTAAATCCTTTACATTTTCATACAACCATATCGCTTCTTGGGGAAAGGCAATATAATCCACTACCACATCATTGCCGTATTTTACAAAATTTCTTACAAGACTTAGAATATTATCCCAAATTAATGAAAGCTCTTCTTTGCTTTCCCACGGTTTTTTCCGTCCATTGATATGCATATGGCTGATGTCATCGCCGGAAATATACGCACTACGCTCCAACTTGTTCGCCAATTCTGTTGAGATTGTTGATTTGCCAACCCCAGCGGGGCCTGATATGACATAGACTGCGCTTGTTTGATGATTTTTCATACGCATCCCTTTTTACCTGCTCAATATAGTTTTATTACCCGTGGCAATAAAAACGACAACATAAACAAAAAATCCCTTGGAGCCTTCCAGCTCAAGGGATTTCGCTCGATGATTCCGACTGGGCTCGAACCAGCGACCTCCACTCTGTCAAAATAGAAAGGGGGAAAACAAGTGAGTTAAATGCATAAAATGAGTTAAATCGCATTAAAATGCGTCTTGTGTCAAGGCCGATTACTTTTCCCCAAAATCGCCAGTTTAAAATTCCCCGGAAGGCCCTCATTGATCATTCTGATTTCTTATTGGAACTTTTTTCAAAATCAATGATTTTCCGGATCTTCACCACAAAGTGTGCTTGACAAAGAAAGAAGATGATGATAGTGGAAACCAAAATTGCACTTCTCCCTTTTTATTCCACATCCTTCTTAGGGCAACATTGCTATTATGTTTGCCTTTAAAAGTCAAGTACATCTTTTGGTGATGAACCGATTTTCCTCCCTCTAGAAATGTTGATTTATCAAGGCTTTTCGGCCCCTCAGGGGTGTCCAAAAAATATTTTTCGACAAAATCCCTTACATCCTTTTTCAGTTTTGTGGATATCTTACAGACCTAGGGTGCGCTTCGCGGCCACGGCTGGGGATATTTTCCTTCCGTGGGGAGAAGCGTATTCGATGCACCCTTTGGATCTCCGCGTCGCTGATGAGGACGAACCCTCCCATGTCTCCGGGCGTCTTCGCGCCAACATTCCCTCGTTCGGTCTCGTCATCAGGCGGAGGCCGGCCAAGCTCCTTTGGGGACTCAAGGTCGAATGGATAAAATCACGCCAGCTTCTCCGGTGTCATCCTGTTGTCCAACGATTCTTCCGTTCGCAGGGGGAGGCCTTAGGCCGCCCGTTGCACCTGGGACAAGACGTCCTGTTTCATTCGCTCCGCGTCAAAGGCTTGTTTCTTCGTACAAATCGCAAACAGCACATTCAACAGCTTCCGGCATAATGCGACGATGGACTGCTTTCCGGTCAGCGGATTGACGGGGCGGGTCGTGTAATACTCATGCAGCTCGCGAAACGCCTCGTTGTGCCGGATCAGCGGAATCATCGCCCGAAACAGCACCGATCGCAGCCGTTTCCGTCCCCGTTTGGAGATGTGCTTTTGCCCTTTGCGCTGGCCGGAGGAGTTCTCTTTGAGCGTCAGGCCCGCCAACTTCACCAATTGACGCGGGTCCCGATAGTGGGCGAAGCTGCCGATCTCCGCCAGCAGATCGATGATCGTGGCGTCTCCCAACCCGTCGACCGTTTTCAGCCATTGATACTCCATCGTCGTTTGAACCAACGCCTTCAACTCGGCGTCCAACGCGGCGATCTCAGCCTCCAATTGGCGGTATCGGCGGACGAGCGCGGCGATTTCAAACCGGGCCATCGTCGTCCCTTCCGTCACCCCAATCGAGTCCTTCGCGGCGTCGATCAACGCCTGAATTTTGGCCTTCTGCGGGCATTTCAGCCCTTCGCTTTGCCGGTACACCTCGATGAGCTCCTCGGCGGATCGGCTGGCCATATCGGCCGGAAGCGGCGTCCACTCCAGCACCGAAAGCGCCGTTTTCCCCAGGTCGCGAAACACCGTCCAAAACTCCGGAAAATACCGGTCGGTCCAGCGGACGATCGCGTTTTTCACCGCCGTCTGTTCCTTGCGGAGCTTCTCTTTGAGCGTGCTCCCGACGCGCAAATCGGCTTCGATCTCGTGCAGCAGCCGGGGGACGAGGAATCGTCCGTCTTTCGCCAGTCTGGCGATGACCAGGGCGTCTTTGGCGTCATGTTTCGTCGGCAGGTTGTCATCGAGTTCTTTCGACCGGCACACATGCGCCGGGTTGACCATGACCAACGGGATCCCGTGCTCCTCGAGGAAGTAGGCCAGGTTCAACCAGTAGTGCCCGGTCGGCTCCACCGCGACGATCACCTGCGGCTTTCCGAACGCTTGCATCGCCTCCTGAATCGCTTCATACAGCTGGCGAAAGCCCTCTTTCGACTGGAAGATCGGGAACGATTTGCGAAGCACACGCCCCCGGTCATCCACGAAGCAGGCGTAGTGGGTTCGTTTCGCGATATCGATGCCCACGACAAGCGTTTGTTCGGTGACTTGATCAATTTTATAGTTTTGTGTACAATTCATCTGAAGTCCTCCTTGGTATGGTGAGTGATGTGTTTGACACCCCTGCATCATACCAAGAGGGCTTTTTTTGATCAAGTCCCCGGAAAAGCTCCTAACGGGAATGCTCCTTTAGGTTGAAAATAATAAAATACCCGTGGTGCTAGATAAAACTCAGACAAGCATAAAAATAGCCCTTGCTGGCGGATCTCCAGTAGAATGAAAGTGTCACCCAACATTCGAAAGGAGAGATCCCCCATGCAAGAGCACTTTCATTTTCCTACAGATCGAGCCAAACTTCAAAAACAATATGCCGCTATTTTCTGTTTTGTTTCTGCCCAACTGTCGTTGATTCAAATGTATCTTCATCGCCGCAACCGTCACTTGGTCAAGCAAGAAGACGAAGTGGTCATGGCGGTTCACCTTTTGGGGAAGCTGCTGGGCTTTTCTTCCGAACGAGCCTGGCATCTCTTTGTCACGGGAAATTTGTTCACAAACGGCTCGTTTCTTGAACGCTCCCGATACAACCGCCGCTGCCGAGCGCTTGGCTTCGCGGTCAAATGGATTCGTCATGAACTAGCCAAACGTGGCCAACACCATGCTAGACATTGTCGACAGTTTGCCTCTTCCGTTGTGCCATCCCGCGAGAATGCAGCGCGTCAAGCGATTTCGAGGGATCGCGGATATGGGGTATTGTGCTTCCAAAAAGCAATGGTACTACGGTTTCAAGCTGCATCTTCAAGTGACCAATCAAGGGCTGGCCATGGGCTATGTCGTGACGGAAGCGTCCTGCCACGACGTCAAAGCGGCTGAAACGGTGATGACTCAAATCCCTCATCCCTACAACTTTGGAGACAAAGGGTACATCAGCCGCGCTCTTCGAGAAAAGCTGTATGAAGAACACCAAGCCGCGTTCTGGACACCGTCTCGACACAATCAAAAGCACGGCCCATCGAAGACATGGGAAGAATGGATCAGGAAAAAACGCAAAGTCATCGAGACGGTGTTTTCGATTCTCGTAGACCAATACCGGATCACCGACATTCGAGCGAATTCCATTGCCGGGTTTGAAGTGGCACTCGATGGCATCTTGGTGGCTTATTCCTTGGTCACACTAGGGCTGGTTGAGCGCTGACGCTCAACTAGCACCACGGGTTATACTAATTCACTTATTCAATCCTTTACATTCCATCATCGTTTATATCATACAATAGCACCTCGAACTCAAGTTCGAGGTGCTTGATAATGACCTGTGAGGGATTTGAACCCCCGACCCCTTCCCTGTCAAGGAAGTGCTCTCCCACTGAGCTAACAGGTCGTATCGCTATCGAACACATCTTTCATTATATAGACGAGCATACAGGTTGTCAACAACTTTTTTTAAAAATCGTTGTTCATGATGAAAAAAGAGAATCCTTCTTCAAATATCATGCATTCGAACGATTGAAGCAAGAGTGGAACACGGGGACGGGGAATCTTCGCCTTGAGCTGCTGTTTCGTGCAAGCTCGTTTCAAACGGCTGTCTGGCAACGAAGTCGAATATAGCAATTGACGCCTAGGCAGACGAGTAGCCAATACGGAAGAAAACACCTAACAACTTAGTCATCGTATTTTTTCTACATTCTGATTGTTCTATCAAGCGAGAATTAGTATATTAGAAATAAGCCCATAGTCTTAGAAGAAAGGCGGAAAAACATGTATCGTTCATTCGTGCACCAGTTGTTGCGTCATTATGTTACCGGCTCAGCGATTGCGGTGATGGGCGTCGGCTCGACGTTAATGTTGACGACGCTCGCCATCTCATGGGAAGAAGCGAAATGGCTGATTGGCATTTTGTTGTTCTCAGCCATGGTCATGGGAGCGGCCGAGTGGATCGTTTTTCGCCGTGACTTGGCGCCGATTCGCCGTTTTTTTGCCGTCAAAGAGCCGGACGAGAGGTTGGCCGCAAAGGCCCTGGAACAAACGCGCCGCTTGCCGTTATTGGCGGTTCGCCGCATTTTAGGCCCGCATCTGTTTGGATTGTCAATTCCCGGCATGGGGCTGACGGCTTTATGCATCCACTACCGTGTCCTATCTCTTCCCTATCGATACATTTTGTACGCCTTTATCGGCGCCATTTTGATTGCGTCGCTCCATGCGTTGATTGAATTTTTCTTGACAACGAAGGCGTGCCGGCCGCTGATGGCGCATTTGCTTACGAAGGCTGGCAAGATCGATGAAAGGCATCCGCCGCTTCCCGTGTCACTCAAAACAAAATTGCAGCTGACGGTCTTGTTCAGCAGCACGTTTCCTGTTTTATTGTTCAGCTTAGCGACGGAAATCAAATGGTCGCTCGCCGGACCGAGTGCATCCCACTGGTCATACTGGCCGTGGGCAGCCGTGATTTTGCTGTTTTCGATCGCATTTTCCGTTTTCTTGACTCGCCTGTTGGTTGACGAAATCAACGAGCCGGTCAGCGTACTGTTAACTCATATGAAACGGGCGGAAAACGAAATATATGAGCTGATCGCTCACAATGTCTATACGGACGAATTTGCGTATTTGCTTCGCGGATTCAATCATATGATCGATGCTGTGCATCGGCGTGATCGAACGAACAAAGAACTGCTCAACAGTTTCATCACCGTCTTGACAGCGGCGCTTGACGCTCGCGATCCTTATACAGCGGGACACTCGCTGCGCGTGGCCCGTTACGCGCTCGCGATTGGGGAAAAGCTTTCCCTTCCGGATGAACAGCTGGATGCCTTGTATCGCTCCGCTCTGCTGCATGACATTGGAAAGATCGGCATTCCAGACGCCATTTTGCTGAAAGACGGAAAATTAAGCGATGACGAATTTGCCTGGATCAAAAAGCACCCTGCCCTTGGGGAGGCCATTTTGCGAGAAGTCAGGCCGATCGAACCGATCGAACCGCTTTTGCCCGGCATTCGCTCCCATCACGAACGCATCGATGGCAAGGGATATCCGGATGGCTTAGCAGGCGACGACATTCCGTTGTTTGGCAAAATCATCGCCGTGGCCGATGCATTTGACGCCATGACTTCGGATCGTCCGTACCGAAAAGGCATGGATATTCGCCAAGCGGCGGACATCTTGAGAAAAGGAAAGGGAACGCAGTGGGACAGCGAACTCGTCGACCTTTTTTTGAAACACTTACAAGAGGAGAAGCTGTTGTCAACCTCAGCGGCATCTTGAACCGCCCGCCGAGCTTGGAAGGCTTGGCGGGCTGATTGCTATGTCGTTGAAACCGACGGCCGCTCTTTCACGAACGACAGCGCCTGCTCGAAATCGCGGATCAAATCGTTCACATCCTCAAGCCCGACGCTCAGCCGCAGCAAGCCGTCGGTAATGCCGCGGCGGAGCCGCTCTTCTTTTGGCATGGCCGCATGCGACATTTTCGCCGGGTGCGATAAAATCGACTCGACCGCCCCAAGGCTGACAGCAAACACCGGCAGGCGGACGTTTCGGACGAACGTCCGAGCCGCTTCTTCATCGGCTAAGCGGAACGACAGCACAGCGCCAAACCCGGCCGCCTGATGGCGCTGGATGTCATGGCCTGGGTGGTGCGAAAGCCCCGGATAATACACTTTTTCGACCTTTGAATGACAAGCCAAATACTTGGCGATGGCGGCCGCTGATTCAGACGACTGCTTCAGCCGAACGTGGAGCGTTTTTAATCCCCGCAGCACAAGCCACGCATCTTGGACGCCAAGGACGGCGCCAAACGCGTTTTGCAGTTTGTACAATTCTTTTCCCAATTCTTCATCTTTCACCACCGCCAATCCTGCGACGACGTCGCTATGGCCGGCTAAAAATTTCGTGGCGCTGTGAAGGACGACATCGACTCCAAGATCAAGCGGCCGCTGCAGCGCCGGCGTCATGAACGTATTATCCAAGAATGTCAAACAGCCATGCGCCTTCGCCAACTTGACGACGCCTTGAATATCGGTCACTTTTAACAATGGATTGGACGGCGTTTCCATATAAATGACTTTCGTGTTCGGCCGGATGTTTTCCGCCACTGCGTTTAAATCGGTCATATCGACAAACGTATATTCAATGCCAAAGCGGCCGAGCACCTCCGTAACCATCCGGTACGTGCCGCCATAGACGTCTTCGGTCACAAGCACGTGGTCGCCTTTTGAGAGAAGCAAAAACGCCGTTGAAATAGCCGCCATACCAGAGGCGAACGCAAACCCGCGCGTTCCGCCTTCTAACGCCGCGATCGTTTCCTCAAGCGCCTCGCGCGTCGGGTTGCTGGAGCGGCTGTAGTCGTATTTGCCGAATGAATCGAAATCGAACTGATGGAACGTGGAGGCGTGCTGGATCGGCACGCTCACCGCCCCCGTTTCGCGGTCGACTTTCCATTCGTTATGGAGCAGTTTCGTCGAAAACGCCCATTCCTGTTCCATCGCTTACACCTCTTTCATGTTTTTCAATGCCTGCGCCAAATCGGCGATCAAATCGTCAGCGTGCTCAATGCCGACCGAGAAACGGAGCAGCCGGTTGCAAATACCGTTTTGGATGCGGATTTCCTCAGGAATGTCCGCATGCGTCTGCGTCGCCGGGTACGTAATAAAGCTTTCGACTCCGCCCAGGCTTTCCGCGAACGTAATGAGGCGCAAGCTTTTTAAAAACCCGTTCACCCACTTTTCATCGGCAATCCGGAACGACAGCATCCCGCCTCTCCCCGGATACAACACATCGGTGACATCTTCATGTTCGCGCAAAAAGCCGCTGATGCGCCTGGCGTTTTCTTCATGCTGGCGCATCCGCAGCGCCAGCGTTTTCATCCCGCGAATCAACAGCCACGAATCAAACGGCGACAAAACCGCGCCGATGGCGTTCTGATACTCGGCCAGGCGCTGACAGAGCTCCTCGCCCTTGGCGACGACAAGGCCAGCCAACACGTCGTTATGGCCGCCTAAATATTTCGTGGCGCTGTGGATGACAATATCGGCGCCTTGTTCGATCGGGCGTTGAAGCACCGGTGTATAAAACGTGTTGTCAACGATCAACAAAAGCCCATGCCGCTTGGCGAACTCGGAGACAGCGCGGATATCGGTCTCATGCATAAGCGGGTTCGTCGGTGTTTCCAGGAAAATCGCTTTCGTTTTTTCGGTGATACACGCTTCCACCTCAGCGAGATCAGTAAAATCGACATAATGGAATCCAAGACCGTACTTGCGCCAGCCGCGCTCAAACAGGCGGTACGTGCCGCCGTAAAGGTCGGCCGATACGAGAAACTCGTCTCCGCTCTCAAACAAGGCGAGCACCGTCTGAATGGCGGCCATGCCGGAGCTGAACGCATAGCCTTGGTCGCCGCCTTCCAGTCTCGCGATCGCTTCTTCGACGATTTTGCGCGTCGGGTTGCCGGTGCGGATGTAGTCAAACCCGGTCGACTCTCCGATGCCGGCATGGCGGTAGGCGGTGGAAAAATAAACCGGCGGGTTGACCGTCCCCGTCACTGTTTCGCTCCGGTTGCCAATTTGCGCTAACAACGTCTCCAGTTTCTCCATCTCATCTCTCTCCTTCTGCTGAAAATTCCATCATGGATCAACGGCCGACTACTTGACGCCCAATGAAGCGCCGCTGTCTGTCGGGCAACGGCCGAGCGCCTTGGTCCTAGACCGCCTCGCGGTTGATGGGAGCGGCCGCTTGAGTAAATAAAAAAAGTCTTCTAAGAAGAAGACTTTTCCATACGCACATGGTCATGCTTCTTCTTATCTGCCGAATTGAATGCTCAATTCGCTGGATTTAGCACCTGGCCGCCGGGCGGCTGGTTGCTGAAGCTTCATTGGGCCAGTTCCCTCCGCTTCTCTTGATAAGAATGAGACGCGTATTCAATTTTTCTAATTTTAATAAAAAATGTAGCGCATTCCCCCCGTTTTTGCAAGCCATTTTTTTGTGAATGGCACGATTCGGCAAATTCGCAAAAAATTCGAGCCCTTCGTTAACATCTTTTGGCGCAAATATGTTACAATAACAGATGAACTTACGCTTTCATGGAGGATGGTCATGGCGACAGCAACAGGAACGATGCGCGACTGCAAGTTGTACAGCGGAGAGCTGCAAGAAGAAATCGAACTGCTCGTCTACTTGCCAAGCAATTTTTCGCCGCTTTACAAATATTCTTTATTAATCGCGCAAGATGGCAAAGATTATTTTATGTATGGAAAAATGAAAACCGTCATCGAAACGCTGATGGCAGAAGGAACAATCGACCGGACGATCGTCGTCGGCATCCCGTATCGGAACGTCAACGACCGCTACGAGAAATACCACCCGGAAGGCCGAAAGCACGAAGCATACCTTCGTTTTTTAGCCCATGAACTCGTCCCGTTTTTGGACCGCGAACTGCCGACATACCAAATGGGCAAAGGCCGGGCGCTGATCGGCGATTCGCTCGGCGGAACGGTGTCGCTTCTAGCCGGGTTGTTGTATCCGCATACATTTGGGAAAATCGCCATGCAGTCCCCCTATATCGATGACTCGGTATTGGCGCGCATCCGCTCATTCCGCGATCCATCGCTCCTTTCGCTTTACCATTCTGTTGGCACAGAGGAAACAGCGGTGAAAACGACGGATGGCCATGTGCGCGATTTTATCACCCCGAATCGAATGGCGCGGGACTTGTTTATGGAAAAACGGTTTGCTTATACGTACCATGAGTTCGAAGGCGGTCATGCGTGGACGTATTGGCAGCCGGATGTACCCCGGGCCGTAGCCGCTGTTTTATCGTTATAGGACAAAACGGAGCAACTTCAAAGATGTCGAAGCCGCCGCATTCAATTCCGTGCGTTTCCTGCGCGTGGAAAAAGAACTGGTTCAAGGAGGGAAAACAAAATGAAGTACGGCATTGTGATCTTTCCGCCAAAACGGATTCAGGACTTCGCCAACTCGTACCGGAAACGGTACGACAGCCATTACGCCCTCATCCCGCCGCATATTACGCTGAAATACCCATTTGAAGCGGATGAGGAGCAAATAAAAAAAATGGCGAAAGAGTTGCGCCGCATTGCGGCGGAAACACCTCCCATTCCGATCAAAGTGACCAAATTCAGCTCGTTTTACCCGACAAGCAACATCATTTATTTGAAGGTGGAACCAAACGACGTGCTCGAGCGCCTTCATGAACAACTGCACAGCGGCTTGTTCGCCGGAAAGCCGGAGTTTGTGTTCGTGCCTCACATTACGATCGGCCGCGATTTGCCGGGCGCAGAATATGCGGACGTCTACAGCCAGCTGAAGCTGCAAGATGTGCACTTCGAGGAGACCGTCGACCGCTTCCATCTTCTCTATCAGCTGGAAAACGGCTCGTGGACCGTCTATGAAACGTTTATCGTCGGAGGAAAGGAAACGGTCTGAGATGAACATTGCGATTGGCACAACGCAAGATCGCGCTTTGTACGAAGACGCCTTGCGCGTCCGCCGGCTCGTATTCATTGAGGAGCAAAACGTGCCGGAAGACGAGGAAATCGACGCATTCGAGGACGACTCGTTCCACCTCGTCCTGTATGATGGCCAAACACCGGTCGGTGCTGGGCGGCTCCGTTTCATTGACGAAGGCGTCGGCAAAATCGAGCGCATTTGCGTCCTGCCGTCCTACCGCGGCCGCGGCGCCGGACGGATGGTGATGGAAGCGATCGAACAGCTGGCGAAAACAAAAGGGGCGAAAACGGCGAAACTGAACGCCCAGACGCACGCGGAACCGTTTTACAAAAAGCTCGGCTACACGACCGTCTCCGGCGTCTTTATGGACGCCGGCATCCCACATGTGACAATGGTGAAATCGCTCGAATAACCAGCTGAGCGTTCCTCGCCTACATTGCATCAAGTGCTGGGGGATTTCTAGAAGGCCGGTGATTTAATGAAAAAGGCGGCTCATCCCAACTCTTTTTCAGTTAAAGAAGCCTTGTCAGATCTGTTCTCCTTTCTGATCAAATATCGCCGGTTTAAGCAAAAACTAGTTTTTCACCAGCCTTCTAGAAGGCCGTTGAAAAACAACAGATTCGCTCGATTTGTGAGAAATCGCAAGGAATGAAGTGATGACCTTGCAAGGTTTTTCAATTTGAGAAACACTGTTGGAGAGCAGTATTTCCCCTTAAATCACCGGCCTCCTAGACACCTTTTTTGCATGAGCAAAGAGGATAAAAAAGGGAGCTGTGCGCACGCAAGCTCCCTTTTGCTTACTTTTTGTTGTTCAACATATTGGCGATCGTGTTCAAATCAATTTGTTTGCCGTTATGGACGATCGCCTTGACGATTTGATCCTCAAGTTCTTTTGGCACTTTCCGGTTGGCAATTTGCGCCACCCGCTTCACCACTTGGCGCACCGTTTTTTCATCGCTGAAATTGGCGTTTTGCAGTGAGTTGGCGAGCTCAAAAACGTCTTTCATATTGACACCTGTTTTCTTTTCGATGTTTTTAAAAAATTGCTGATCCATCGTTCCGCCTCCTTCTCCCTGCTATATCGTATGATGCTCCCGCCTCCGCGTGCATCAAATTAGGGAAAGAAAAATACGAGCCGCTCCGTGGCGCCGAAACGGCCCGTATCCCATTCGCTTTTTCCGTTAGGCGACAAATGCCGCGCCGACAATAATCAACAAAATGAACAACACGACAATCAGCACAAAGCCACCGCCATAGCCACCGCCATAGCCGTAGCCGTAAGGATAACCATAACCGCAGAAGCCCATCATAATGTGCACCTCCTTCTCCGTTTACTGTATCGTATTCACCGGCTTAGCGGGGCGTATGGGCGCAAAGGCCATTTTGTCATCCAAATCGGCGGAACAGCTCGGCAAATTCCCGCTCCTTCTTCGCAAACCATTGCTCGATGTAGTCTAAGTTGCCTTGCACACTTTTTAAAAATCCATTGTTCAATTTTTCGATTTCTTGCAGCTGTTTGTTAAAGTCCTTTCCCCATTGTTCAAACAGGCGGATGAACGTTTCATGCCCTTCTTTGCGCGACGCAACCCAACCTTCGAGCGCCTTTTCCAGTTCTTTGCTCACACTTTCCCCCCCTTTCTTAACTGTTGTATGCAAAAACGACTGCCCGAGGTGAAGGCATCCCCGTTCTTTTTTTGCCTCGCCATATGATAAAGTAAAGATGAATGGCAACATGAAAGGGAGGGAACGAACGTGAAAAACATTGAAACGACTGAACAATTCCAAGCTGCCATTTCCGGCGGCAAACCGGCCATCGTCAAATTTTATGCGACTTGGTGTCCAGACTGCGTGCGCCTCAATATGTTCATCGATGACATCGTTCGCGACTATGGACAATATGATTGGTTTGAAATCGACCGTGACCAGTTTCCGGAACTTGGCGAGAAATACCAGGTACTTGGCATCCCGAGCCTGCTTGTCTTCCGCAACGGAAAAAAAATTGCTCATCTGCACAGCGCTGACGCCAAAACGCCGGAAGAGGTGCGCGCCTTTTTGCAGTCTCTGCCGGAGTAAGGCTGGGCGGCGCCCTTGCGTCGCCAGAGAAGAAGGGCAACAAAAAGAGGCTGTCCGAGAAGGAAGTTTTCCTTCCCGGACAGCCATGCGAATGAACAGACAGCTCCTTATGGATCGCCGATTGTGGAAACGGAAGCCGTCAATATTCGATTTCGTCGTAGTCTTTCGGCTGGCGCGTCAGCTGCGGGCTGTCAAACATCAATTCAATCGAAATTTCCTCATCGGTCGTCCGCATCCGCTCGGAGCGGTCGTTCGTTTTCAATTGGATTTGAATTTCCTCATCCGTCGTTTTTGTCCGTTTGTCTTCCATCGTCTTTTCCTCCTGTGTCATCAGTTTCGCAAGAGCGGTTCGACTTTTTGCACAAGCTCTGCCATTTTTGCGGCGTTTCGTTCATACAGCGCCTTCGCCTCTTCGGAATTTGTCTGCAGCGCATACAGCTCCAGATCAGCCTGCACTTTTTTCATCGCGGCCAAGAGCAGCTTTTTCTCTTGCGGCTCGGCAATTTGGATCTTATCATCGTACAAATCGATCGTCAGCTGTCCGTATGAATCGACTTGGGCGAGAAACACATTTTCAATCGCCGCTCCTTGTTTGTCAAGCTGTTCCTTCAGCCAGCCGCGGCCAAGCCCCATCGTAGCGAGCGGCTCATCCAAAATCATGCCGTCCATAATGACCGTTTGCGGCTCTTTTTCCCGCGGCGGGTTTGGGAACACATCCCCGACGGTGAGCGGCTGCTTTTCCCGCTTCAGCAACACGTTCAAGTCGCCGTTTGGCTCAAGCACCGCAAACTCGACGTCGGCGACGCGGAACACATCTTTTTTGCGCAGCTGTTCGAGCAGCTCGTCAACCGTATATTTCTCCCGTTTCAAGTTTTCCTCTAAAATTTTGCCGTTTTTAATAAAAACCGTGGAATTGCCCTCGACAAAATCGCGAAATTTCTTGTTGCGCAGCGAGAGACGAGCGACAGCCACTGGAAACAGCGACCAAATCAAAATGCTGGTGATGCCTTCTTGCAACGAAATTCCTAAATCGACCGACATCGTTCCAGCGATATCGCCGACGGTAATGCCGACGATGTATTCAAAAAACGACAATTTTGATAATTGCTTTTTGCCGAGAATGCGGGTGATCACAAACAACCCGATTAAAATGCAAATCGAACGAATGGCGGTTTCTAACCATATAGGCATCGATCATGCTCCTTACTTTCCGTGGTATTGCGGCTCTTCGAACTCGAGCCGGCCGATCCGGTCTTTGATGTCCGCGATGATCTCCTCTGTCGCAAGCATCGCTTCATGAAACGTCCGTTGCGCCGTTTCATCCTGGGAAGTGAGCGCCAGCTGTTGCAGCCCAGCGTGAATGCCTTTTAAGCTCGCCAACGTTTGTTTCACCTGCGAAGCAACGGTCATGGAAGATCCCTCCTATCCTTTCGGGCGGAACAAGAGCGCCCCGATAAACCCAAAGACGATCGCCGCGGAGATGCCGGCGCTCGTCACTTCAAACATGCCGGTCAATACGCCGATAATGCCGTGTTTTTCCGCCTCTTGCATCGCGCCGTGAACGAGCGCGTTTCCAAAGCTCGTAATCGGAATCGTCGCCCCGGCGCCGGCAAAATCAATGAGTGGCTCATACAAACCGAATCCATCCAAAATCGCCCCGACGACGACGAGAATCGTCAACGTATGCGCAGGTGTCAGTTTAAACACATCCATCAAAATTTGCCCGATCACGCAAATCAGCCCGCCGACGACAAACGCCCAAAAAAACATAGCCAACACGCTACGCCTCACCTCCATACTCGATTGCCACCGCGTGGGCGATGCATGGAATCGTCTCGTTTTGCTGGAACGATAGCGGCGACAATAGCGCTCCTGTCGCGACTGCCAAAATGCGCTTCAGCTCGCCGCGCCGCATCCGTTTGATGAGATGCCCGTAAACGACAACGGCGGAACAAGCCGCCCCACTTGCGCCGGACAAAACCGGCTGCCCATCGCGGTAAATGAGCAGCCCGCAATCTTGGTAGCACTCTTCATCGATGTCAATGCCGTGCTGACGCAGCAAGTCAAGGGAGACTTGGCGTCCGATTCGCCCTAGATCGCCGGTGACGATCAAATCGTAATACGATGCATCGATTTGCATGTCGCGCAAATGCGCCTCAATCGTATCGACCGCCGCCGGCGCCATCGCTCCACCCATGTTGAACGGGTCGGCAAGCCCCATATCCACAACGCGGCCGATCGTCGCCGCGGTCACGCGCGGCCCGTCCCCTTTCGGGCTGACGATCGCCACGCCAGCTCCCGTTACTGTCCACTGCGCCGTCGGCGGCTTTTGCCCGCCGTATTCCGTCGGGTAACGAAACTGTTTTTCGACGGCAGCATTGTGGCTTGAGGCTCCGGTTAATATATAATCTGCCCCGCCGTAGTTGGTAATAAAAGCGCTTAGCGCCAGCCCTTCCATCGAAGTGGAACAGGCGCCAAAAACACCGAGATACGGCATGCCGAGCGTTCGGGCAGCAAAGCTTGTCGGGGTCATTTGGTTGATCAAGTCGCCGGCGATGAGAAATTGCACTTTTTCTTTCTCTAGGCCGGCTTTTTCCATCGCCTGAAACGCTGCTTCTTCCATGAGCACGCGGTGCGCCTTCTCGTACGACTCCTCTCCGAGCCATAAATCTTCGTGAAGAAGATCAAAGTCTTCCGCGAGGCGGCCGTTCGCCTCAAACGGCCCGCCGACCGCCGCTGTTGTGATGATTGCCGGCTTGTTCGCAAACACCCATGTGCGGTGCCCTTTCAGCATTACAATCCCCCCCACTGGGTCGCAATCGTTTTGACAAGGGCGATAACAAAGGCGGCAAACGTACCGAACAAGATGACCGATCCGGCGAGCTTGAACATGTTCGAGCCGACGCCTAACACAAATCCTTCCGTCCGGTGCTCAATCGCCGCCGAGATGACGGCGTTGCCAAACCCTGTCACCGGCACGGCGCTTCCCGCCCCAGCGAATTGGGCGATCCGGTCATAAACGCCAAGCCCAGTTAAAATCATCGACAAAAAGACCATCGTCGCCACCGTCGGATTGCCTGCCGTTTGCTCGGTGAAATCAAAGAAGTACATATAGAAATAAGAGACTGCCTGCCCGATCGTGCAAATGATTCCGCCAACGAGAAACGCGCAAACACAGTTGCGAACGATAGGGCGCTTCGTTTCCCGCTCTTTTTCGAATAAATGATATTCCTGCTGAACCGGGGTCAGCTTTTTCCGTTTTTCATTCGCCATAATGACACCTCTTATGTTTGCTCTTTGCTTAGCTTTTCAATGCGCCTGATTTCCCGATTGACTTTTCGTTCATCCCAGCGTCGATTGTCCATGTTGGCTTTTAATTCCTTCGTCTTCCAAAAAATTTTCAAATCGCTCGAGGAAACAACATCATAGCCAGGAAACAGGTCGCGCAGTTTTTGGTCAATGTCTTTCTCAATTTGTTTTCGACTCCACCGCTTCATATGGGGAATTTGATAAGCAATGAGCAACCGATCCTCGCTGTTGACCGCCACCACGTCCCGAACATCGTCGCGCCCGCGCAAATAGCTGGCCGCCCGCTCGGCCGGACCTTGGTTCAGCTCCGCATGTTTCGCCGTCCCGGACGTTTGGGTTCTCAGCAGGTTTGCCCCTTGCAGCGATTGTTTTTGTTCCGTTTCTTCTTTGGCGCAGCCGCCGACCGCGATCATCGCAACGACGGCCGCCAACCACCATTTTTTCATCTTCATCAACCCATTCGTTTTTATGTATTTCCGCCAAGTCGGGAAAGGTTGGCGTGCTGTGCCAACCTTTCCGCCTGAACCATCCCATTCGCTTCAGCGAAGGTTATTGTTGTTTATATTGTGGCTCTTCGTTTTGAATTTCTTGCATGCGCGAGTTCACCAAATCAATGACCGCCTGCGTTTGTTGGGCAGCTTGTTGGTAAAGCTGTTTCGCGGCTTGGTTTTCGGTTTGCAAAGCAAACGTTTCGAAGCTCGCTTGAGCCGATTTTAACCCCGCCAATGTTTGTTTCACTTGTGTTGCAACCGTCATGATTCATGTCCTCCTTATATGGTGTAAGATTGGTGGTGACAATGTTTAGAATGGTTTTTCGCCGCCAAATTATAATTGTCATTTTCTGCAAAACGTTCTGCCGCCTTTCCAGCCTTTCCGGGCACGAAAAGGGCGCCTTCTGCAGGCGCCCATACGGTTTACGACTTGTTATCAACTTTATCGGAATAACCGCGGCCGAGCGACGGGTTGTTTAAAATACCGGCCATCACCAAAATGCTTAAGAAGGCATGGTACAGTTGTTCATATTTGCCAAGATCAATGTCGACGCCGAATGTCTCAAGCGCAATCACGACAAACGATCCGATTGCCAGCCAAAGCCCGTAATTTTTAAAACGCTCCACCGTTTGCGTCCCCCATTTGCTTTATGGCTAGATCCACGAGAACGGTCTCCGTTCTCCTTCGTTTCGATCATGGCCTCCTTCACCATGTTCTTCCTTATCCCGGTCCCGCACATCTTCAACGGCTTCCATTTCCGTATCATCGCGGTGCGGGAACAACCACGGATCGCGGATGCGGCCGCGCGGCATAATGACGATGTCATCGGCATGAATGATCAATTTATCGACATGAATCACTTTCGCTTTTTTCCGATCCGACATGCCCTTCCCCCCTTCCTTTCGCCTAGTTGCACTGTTAGACTATGCAAGGAGGCGAAGCGAAGTATAGGCATCTCTCACGGATTTCCGTTATTTCTTCTTGATGACGGCTGGCCGACCGCATCCGCATCCGCTCGGACGCCGCACAGGCTGCGTTGTCGAAGAAAGCACCCTTGTCACCGGTTTCGACGGAGTTGGCTTCTTCATTCCTCATCCCTCCATCCCGAAAAAGTGTAGCCCTCGCCGATCAACTATTTGCAAACTCTTCTCCAGTCAGAGCAATATAAAGCAAAGTTCAACGGCGAGAGGAAAAGCGAGCGGCTACTGCTATTGTATGGCTTGGCGAGCCAAGGGTGTCTCTCATTTTTCGTTTCGCTCCGGGTGTGGCATGATGGCATTTTCTTGCCTCAGTGTGCGGAAAAACCAGCTGTCCGGCCGTTCGTCCTCATCCGTCTTGCCCGTTTTTTCGCTCCATGGCGATTGCAGCAGCTGGCGGCGAAGCTCGTCATTTTCCTTCGCCAGCTGTTTGAGCTGCTCGTAGCGCTTGGCGCTTTGGTAAGCCAGTTCCTTTAACACAATGTTTTCGGCTTCCACCTCTTTCAGCCGGCGCTCCAGTTCAGCCATTCGCTCAGCGAGCCGCTGTTCACCCATCCCCCTTCTCTCTGCGTTCATCGCCCCGTGTTTGTCTTTCATCATTCGACATCTCCCCCTTTGATTCATCGTTGTCTGCACCCACCAGCAAAAAATCCGCATCTGTCCCAACACATTTACCTAAGCCGTTCCATAGTATACAGTAGTCCCAAACCACCAGGCGTTGGGGAACAAATGAACGATAGGAGGAACGAAGAAAATGGGTCATCATCACCGTCGCGATACAGAAAGAGTATGCATCAGAACGCGCAAAATTTACGACTGGGTGACGCGCCAAGTCGATGTGCCATTGCGAAGCTTCAGCGGCGAGGATTTGGAAGCGATTTTCCCGATGGACCACTGCCGGCGGGAAGGAACAATTTGCGATTTTTTGGGAGCGCAACATACAACCCCGCAACACTTGACGATCCGCTGCTTCCTGACAGACGCCGACGGAAACCCGATCGACTCGGTCGTTGACCAGGACGCATTGATTTGCCAGGAAATTACGCAGCCAAACGGCCGGCAGTCCGTAAACGTCACCCTTCCTTCTGGGGAAACGGTGACGTTGCAAAAAGTCAAAGCGCTCATCAAAGGGCATGTCGTCGTGCAAATTGTCAGCCCAGCCGGCACGGTCATTTGCCAATCGAAGCCAATTCCGTTCGCTACAGCACAAACGTTCATCTTGTGCGCCCCGGAAGGCACGCAGCTCAACTGCCATATTTCGTTCTTCGAATGCGACACGAGCCTAGTCTGCACAGACAACTTTGCACAACTTGATGTTTCCATCACCTTATGCCTTGAAGTCCAAGTGGAAGCTGATGTCAAAATCGAAGTCGAAGCTCGTTTCTGCCAACCGCGCGAAGAATTGGCCGAAGCCGTGCTTTGCCCGACAACCAAATTCCCGCCGCAATGCCCGGACGTATTCCCGGCCATGTAGCGTCCTGCACCGTTCAGGCTGTTGTTCCAACAACAGCCTTTTTTATATGGCATGCACCCGCAATGGATACATAAGATGAGAATGGAAGGGGTGGAAACCGTATGAAAAACAAAAACGACCAACATCTCCGTCTGCAGCAACAAATCATCCACTACCGGTCAGAAGCAGCCTCATGCCGGCAACAAGTGCAGCAACTGGAGGCCGAGTTGGCCAAGGAAAAAATGCGCAGCGCCTATTTGAAAGAGAAGCTGCGTGAAGCAGAAACAACCAACGTTGAAACGTACAAGAAAAAAATCGCCGCCTTGGAACGCCAGCTTCTGTTGTGTGAAATTGCACTGGAAGAAACGCGATATAACACCTCAAAAGAGACACAGACACCAGCGTTTGAACGAGCTGCTGCCGTGTCAGCGTTGTTTCACTATTCTGTCGTCGTTCCGACGCATCTTGATGAGGAGGAGCTGACCATCATCGGCGATTTCATCATTCGCAATCACGGAACAGCGCCGCTTCACCATTTGATTGTCTGTCTCCGCCTTTCGCCTCCAAAAACGGCGGTGCTCAGCGGGAAAATTGTTTTGCCAAACAGCGGACGGGCCGAGCAGGAAGCGCTGATCTCCAATAGCGCGGAAAGCTGGACGTTCACCCAAGAAAACTGGCGGGAAAAAGTGCGGCAAAGCGGGGAATACTGGCTTGCCCCGCTTTATGACGCCCCGCTTGAACCAGGCGAGGAGCGGCGCTTTTCCCAGTTTGAAATCACTGTTCCCCCGTCCAGCAATGCCCGCTCATTGACGGTTGATGGATTCGTGTATTGCGCAGAACTGCCAAAGGGCGTTCCTGCCGCCAACCATATTGCCATTCAATGGTGACCCGCTCGTTTTCCGCCTTCATGCCGACCAGCGGCGCACCTGCTGTTTGGGCCGGCCGTTTTGGGCCGGCTCCGCTATTTCCTATTTCAAACAATAGGAGTTGGACGTTTCCTTTCATCAACGTCATCCCGACAAGCTGCGCTGCTGTTTTTGCATCACCGGCTGACGACGGCTTGACGACTTCCATCCACACCGCCAGCCATTCCTTCAGCGAACGTTGCCCAACCAGCATCAGCGGTTCGCTGTCCATTTTTTGACCAAAACGACGCCCGCCGGCATCCCTCATTGGCTGTGTCATGATCTCAATAGCCGCCTTTCTCCTTACGACAGCCATTTACTGACGATCGTCTCCATGATCGCCGCCCCGCCGGCAATCGCTAGAAGCATAATGAGCGGCTCAAAAACATTCGGCCAAAGCATTAGGCCAGTATAACAAAACGCCGCACACCAGATCCCCGTGCACCAGTAGCAGCTCAGCAGTTCGCCAAACCAGCGACGCAGCCCGCCTCCCTTGAAAGAAAGAAATGCTTGTTTGCTTCCGTCTGGAAGTTCCTGCTCCGTCCATTCGTGAAATGGACGGCGAATCCAGGCGGTGATCGCATCATATACAATCAGCCGTGTCAGGCGAAAGCTGGCTAAACAAAGAAGGACAAATGAAAATGGATCGTCCATGCTCCCCTCCCCCTTTCCGTCGGTCATGACCGCTAAAAAACCGATTACCTCTCCGTCGTTCCAACTTGGCAGCCAGTGAATTCTCTTTGACGCGGACGTTTGCCCAAACGCTCTCCTAAGCCAATCATATGATGGAGTATAGGTTTTTAACACAAGGGACAAGAAAGGAGGCGACGCGATGTACCATGTCTTTTTCAACCGACGCCCAACCCGACCCCGCCTTCCCCGTGCTCTTTACGAACAGCTGGCCGCGCTTCCACTCAACACTGAGGTTAACGTGCACACCACCAACGAGACGCATTACAATGCGCTTTTTCTCGGCTTCGAGCCGCGGACGAACAACGTCTCACTGTTGGTTGACCGCTTTTATAAAGACGGGGGGCGCTCCCTTGCGATCGATGCAACCACAATCACCGCAATCGATCTCCCTGTTTCCATGCGGCCGGCTTCATCCGCTGATTCGGATGACGAGGAAGAATAACCAAGAAAGAAAGCACAGCCGGCTGACGCCAACCAGCGCGGTCGGCGCTTATTTTTTTGGCGGCGCCGTTTTCTCATTGACTAGTGCGCTTGTCCATACATTCTCTTCTCGTATTACATACACTTTTACTAATCGACAATGGATGCTAGGAGGAACTGATCTTGGCTTCGAAACGATCTCGCTTGTTGTTTGACATTTTAAGCCGTTACGACCTGACTGGAACTGAAGTCGATATCATGAAGGAACTGAAAAAAGAAAAAGTATGGCTTGTGCGAAACAAAAAAACGAGGGAACGGTACGTGCTGAAACGGCTGAGCGAAGACAAAACGAATTTTCCGATTTTGCTTCATTCAAAGCTGTACCAAGAAGGATTTCATGTCCCAAAAATCTTCCAAACGAAAACAGACCAATATTACATCCACCGAAAAGGCCATTACTACTATTTGATGGACTACATCGTCCCAAGCGGAACGAAGCCCTCTTTCCAACAACGGATCGAAGGGCTCGCCCGCTTTCATGCTCACAGTCTGTTTGCCGATTGGATCGGCCCCTGCCCTTCATCGTTTCCGGAGCCGAAAGACGTGCTGAGCGCACATCGGCAAAAAGCAGCACAGTTAGAGGAGCAGGCAAAGGCCATCGATCATGGTGACACTCTTTCTCATATAATGGAACAGATGGCCCGGATCGCTAATCAAAGTTATGCATGGCTTGAAAAAAGCAATCTAGCTGATTTTTGCCGCACAGCGAAAGAACGAAAGGCCATTTGCCACGGGGATTACAACAGCAACAACCTTTTATTGGCGGAAAACCACGAAGTCATCATGATCGACTTTGACCTCGCCTACTATGGTCTTCCGCTTGATGATTTTCGCTTTTTGCTTATTTCTTTGACGAAAAACCCGAAAAACGATGCGGTAAAACGAACGGAGCTACTATTTGACCTTTATTTCTCCGTTTGTTCCCTGTATGCTCCATACAAAAGTGTCTATTTGGCTGATGCCATGTTTCCGCACGTGTTTTACAGCGAAACGGTCGGCCAAGAAAAGCAAAAGCGGGCGGTAAACAGCCCAGCGTCCTTGAACTTGCTCACCCGCCTCGCCGAACAGGAAATAAAAAAATTCGCATTCTTGTCCGATTTTTTCAAAAGCGAGGGATAGAGAAAAATGAAACAAACGATCGCCCACTTTCTTCATGAAAAAATGAAAATCAATCAACGTTTTATTTACAACCAAATGGTTCATTTAAAAAAATACCGCCCGATCATGATCGGGTCATTCGCCGATGACGGCAGCCATCCGTTTCCTCTCATCAACTATTATCACCTCAACGACATCGACGATTTCGGCCGCTTCGCCAAAGAACAAAATATTGTCGCCATTCACGCTCACCATGGAAAGCATGCCGTCGAAATTCTTCCGCTTTGCATCGCCCATCGCATTCCGCTTGTCGTCAGCATCCGCGGCCGCGATGGATCGGCGAAATATCAAAGCTTGCGGCGCAATCAAAAACGGTACAATTTGCTCAAACAGCACGGGGCGCTCTTTCTTCCTGTCTGCCGCTATCTTGCCAATGAACTGACCACACTAGGCTTTCCGCCGGAAAAAATCCAAGTTCTCTACGGCGGCATCGAGCTCGATTTATTTCCGTACCGAGAGCGGACGATTCCTGAGAACGGAGACATCATCATTCTCTCAATCGGCCGGCTCGTCGAGAAAAAAGGCTTTTTAACGCTCGTGCGCGCCTTTTGGCGCGTGCATGCGGTTCATCCGCGCTGCCGCCTCCGCATCATCGGCAGCGGCAAAGAGGAAGAAAACATCCGCCGGCTTGTCAGCGAGCTGAAGCTCGATCCGTTTGTCGACCTGCTGGGTGCCATGGATGCCGCTTCAATCGCCCGCGAAATGGAACGCGCCCATCTATTTTGCCTGGCGAGCGAGACCGCTTCTGATGGAGACATCGAAGGCATCCCCAACGTGTTGAAAGAGGCGATGGCAAGCGGACTGCCGGTCGTCTCAACGAATCACGCCGGCATCCCCGAATTGATCGAACACAAACGCACCGGCTATCTCGCACCAGAAAGAGACGATCTTGAGCTGGCGAACGGCATTCGCTTTTTTCTGGAACATCCGGAACGAATTCCATCCTTCACGAAAAAAGCGCGCAAAGTGATTGAACAGCGGTTTGATATCACGAAACAAATCAAGGTGCAGGAGCGGTTGTATGATGAGTTCATCAAAAGGGGCTGACCCAAAAGGCTGTCTGCCTTCAGGATAGACACAAAATATATTGTGAAAGAAGCGGTCAGTGCGTATATATAGAGACGAAAGAGGGTGTCCCGATCTTTTTGGGACACCCCCTTTGTTGCTTAATTCTTACCCTTTCCTTTCCAAACAGTAGAAAGGTTGTCCGACGAAAATAGGCCGCACCATTTCCAGCGTTTTAGGCGCTTGCCATGTAGCAAACCACGCTTGTCTGTTAATACGCTATAAAAGCCGGAGATTTCACGAAGGAGGCCTATTAGCATGAACATCTGCATCATTGGCGCTGGCTACGTCGGACTAACCACCGCTGCCGTCCTTGCTGAACTTGGGCATGAAGTGCATTGCATTGATCATGATGAACGGAAAATCCGCCTGCTCAATAACGGGGAAGTTCCGTTTTATGAGCCAGGGCTCGAAGAATTGATTGTCAAAAACTATAATGATCTGACGTTCAGCGGCCGCTGGGATGATATCAAACGGGCGGCCGTCGTTGTCATTTGTGTCGGCACCCCGCCGCGGCCCGACGGCAGCACCGATTTGCGCTATATTGAAGCGGTGCTCGACCGCTTGGCAACGACGATCAAATCGTACAAAACGATCGTCACGAAAAGCACCGTCCCTCCGGGGACGAATGAATGGATGCGTGCCGAGCTCATCCGCAAAGGAGTGAAACCGCAGTTGTTCCGCATCGTATCCAACCCAGAGTTTTTGCGGGAAGGGTCGGCTGTCTACGATATGTTTCACCCAGACAAAATCGTCGTCGGACTCGAACCGGATGATGACCAATCGCTTGCCGTCATGCAGGCGGTGTATGCCGGCATCAATGCCCCTTACCTCACAACGAGCCTGACCGGCGCGGAACTGATCAAATACGCCGCCAACGCGTTTTTGGCGACCAAAATTTCCTTTATTAACGAAATGGCGCGCATCTGTGACGCGTTTGCCGTCGATGTCAATGACATCGCCCGCGGGATCGGCCTCGACCCGCGCATCGGCCCACACTTTTTGCGGGCCGGCCTCGGCTATGGTGGCTCCTGTTTTCCAAAGGACGTCAAAGCGCTCGAACATGCGGCGCGCTCGCGCCAAGTGGAGCCGCATTTGCTGAAGGCAGTGCAGACCGTCAATGCCACCCAGCTTGACGTTTGCTTCCAAAAACTCAATGAGCAACTTGCCCCATTGACGGACAAAAAGATCGCCGTGCTTGGCATCTCCTTCAAGCCGAATACAGACGATACGCGTTTTTCCCCCGCTGAAGCGCTCATCCGCCGATTGAGTGAAAACGGCTGTACGGTTGCCGCCTACGACCCGAAGGCAACGCTCTCGGAGCCGCTCGCCCGTGTCACACAAGTCCAGTCGGTGCACGAAGCGATCCAAGGGGCGGATGGCTTGGTCATCGCCACCGATTGGGACGAATTCCGCACGCTTGACTGGGGGCAAGTGAAAGCGGCGATGAATGGGACGCTCGTGTTTGACGGTCGAAACTGTTTGGATCGCCATGCAGTCGAACAAAGCGGTTTGCGCTACATGGGGGTGGGGCGCCCGTGAACATTCTCGTCACCGGGGCGGCCGGATTTATCGGCTCCCATTTATGCGAAAAACTGCTCGAAAACGACGAGCATCATGTGATTGGCGTCGACGGCTTTCTCGGACCGACGCCGGCGCCGCTAAAAGCGAAGAACATTGCCCATTTGCAGTCTCATCCACGGTTTACCTTTCTTGAACTGGATTTGTTGACAGCCGATTTGCCGTCCTTGCTGCAAAACGTCGAAGCGGTCTACCACTTAGCCGGCATGCCCGGTGTGCGAACGAGCTGGGGGACAGAGTTTGCCGCCTATGCTGCACACAACATTTCCGCTACCCAGCGGTTGCTTGAGGCATGCAAAGGCCGGCCGCTCAAACGGTTCATCTACGCTTCGACCTCATCCGTCTACGGCGAGCGGAGCGGCCCGTTGTCGGAAACGCTTGAACCGGCCCCGCTCTCCCCATATGGCATTACGAAGCTCACCGGCGAACATTTATGCCGCGTTTATTTTCGCGAGTTCGCCGTACCGATCGTCATTTTGCGCTATTTCACCGTCTATGGCCCGCGCCAGCGCCCGGACATGTCGTTTCACCGCTTCATCCGCCAGCTGCTCGCTGGACAACCGCTCACCGTGTTCGGCGACGGAACACAATCGCGCGATTTCACCTATATTTCTGACTGCGTTGATGGAACGATCGCCGCGCTCGAGCGGGATGGCGTCATTGGAGAAACGATCAATATCGGCGGAAAAGAACGAGCATCGGTCAATGAGGTGATCCGTCTGCTGGAAACGCTGACGGGAAAACAAGCGATCATTCAGTATACCCCCGCCGCCCGCGGAGAGCCGAAACAAACGTGGGCCGACTTGACAAAAGCGGAGCGGCTGCTCGGGTACAAGCCGGTTGTAACGCTTGAGGGCGGCCTACAAAAAGAGATCGAATACATCCGTTCGCTGTATGAGGGTGAGCATTCATGAAAATCGCCTATGTCTGCACGGAAAAGCTGCCCGCCCCGGCAGTGCGGGGCGGGGCCATTCAAATGATGATCGATGGGATTGCTCCCTTGATCGCCCGACGCCACGAACTGACGATTTTTTCAATCGCTGATCCGCTTTTGCCGCCTGAAGAGACAGACGGAGACATCCGCTACATCCGTTTTCCAAAAGCCACGTATGAAACGGATGTGGCACGTGCGCTGGCCGCGCACAAATTTGATGTCGTCCACGTTTTCAACCGTCCTGTTCCACTCATCGATTACCAAGCGGCGGCTCCGCAAAGCGTCTTTGTGCTAAGTCTTCATAACGACATGTTTTCCCCGCTGAAAATGACAGCAGAACAGGCGAAGCGGGCGCTAGACGCCTGCACCTTGCTGACCGCCGTCAGTGAATACATCAAACGGACGGTGACTGAACGGTACTTGGTGAACCCGCAAAAAATCAAAGTCATTTATTCCGGAGTCGACCTTGCCCAGTACATCCCCGTCTGGACAGAAGAGGGCAAGCGCATACGCCAGGCAGAACGCGAAGCGTACGGACTCACTGATAAAAAAGTCGTTCTCTTTCTAGGCCGACTCAGCAAAACAAAAGGACCGCATTTGCTGATTCAATGCTTGCCATCCCTTTTGGTCCGCCATCCCGAGGCAGCGCTTGTCATCGTCGGCGGAAAATGGTTCGGCGACACCGGACGAAGCGAATACATCGACTGGCTTCATGAGCTCGCGGCGCCGATGGCCGATCGCGTTCTGTTTACGAATTACGTTCCGCACAGTCATATCCCCAAACTGCTCTTAATGGCCGATGTGTTTGTATGCAGCTCGCAATGGCACGAGCCGCTCGCCCGCGTTCATTACGAAGCGATGGCCGCCGGCATTCCGGTCGTGACAACCAACCGCGGCGGCAATGCCGAAATCGTCCGCCACGGCGAAACCGGCTTTGTCATCGATGACTACCAAAACCCGCACGCTTTTTTTGAAGCGATTGATTACATGCTTGTGAACAAACATGAAGCGGAAACCATGGCGAAAAAGGCAAGAAGGCTCGTTGAACAGCAATTTCAATTCCACCATGTGGCCAAGCGGTTTGAAACGGTTTATATCGAAGCATGTTCCTCCCTTTCCCCAAACCAATAAGGGCTGTCTAAGAGAAATGTTTTCGGGACAGCCTTTTTCTCTTTCTCCGATGAAATCAACCATGCCGCTCCTTGTGCATCTATCCCCACTCGTCACACTTTCGCCGCCCCCAGTTCGTCAAACTGCAGAGGCTTCGGGAAATATCCTCTATTTAATGAGCTTACCCAGTCCAATTTCGTTCTCCATACATATCCTAGTAGCAATCACACATATTTCGCTTCGTCCATTCCCAAATACCTGACAGGAGGGATAGCATGAAAGACATCGTTATTGAACCATGGCTCGTCGATGAAACGACCCATGAATTTTTTGTCCCTGAGTATATGATCCAGCTGGCAGAGGAAGTGCTGAAAAACTACGATTTATCCGTTCAAAACATGCAAATCGTTACGACAAAACCGGACAAGGGAGGAGCGATTTGGAAGCTCGAAACGAAATCAGGCCCGAAAAGTTTGAAGCTGCTGCACCGGAGGCCGACAAGGAGCCTATTCAGCCTAGGAGCACAAGAATATTTAGTGGAAGTGCGCAAGGCAAGAGTGCCGCCAATTGTAAAAACAAAGGATGGAAAAAGTTATGTCGAGGCAGGAGGAAAACTATGGTTTGTGGCGGAATGGATTGAACCGTTGACGCCAGTTACAAAGGATTTGGAAGGAGCAAGAAAGCTTTGTTATGCCCTTGGTGAATTCCATCGGCTAAGCAAAGGGTATGTCCCCCCAAAACAGGCGGAAATGGCTTCGCGGTTGCACAAATGGCCAAAAAACTATGAAAAAATGATTACGAAAATGAGCTGGTTTCGGAACATTGCCAAATACTACCCTGAAATGCCGGCAAGCCCACCGTTATTAGAGGTAGTTGACCGATTTGAAGAACAGGCGCGAAAAGGCATGGAACGATTCCTGCAATCCAGCTATGTTGAATTCGTCAAGCAAGGAACGGCTCATTGGGGGTTGGTTCACCAAGACTACGGTTGGTCCAACGGCCAAATGGGCGCGGACGGAATGTGGATTATTGATCTCGACGGAGTTGCCTTTGACCTTCCGATTCGTGATTTACGAAAACTCATTAGCGGCACAATGGCGGATTTATACAAATGGGATGCAACATGGGTGCGGGAAATGATTCTAGCGTATCATGAAGCAAATCCAATCACACCTGAATTATACGAGCTTTTGATGATTGACTTGGCCATGCCAAACGAATTTTATAAAAATATGAAAGAAGTCGTCTATGAACCGGAAATCTTTCTCAATGAACAAACCGCACAGCTCATTCAAACGATTGTCGAAACTGACCAGTCAAAGTGGCCTGTATTGGCAGAAATCGAAAATGACTGGAAAGGAGTGGGATAAATATGAGGATTTTGATGGTTTGTACAGAAAAACTCCCCGTTCCCCCTGTACTCGGCGGAGCCATTCAAACGTATATTTCCGGCATTCTTCCACATGTAAGCCAATTCCATGATATTACCGTTTTAGGCATCAGCGATTCGTCGCTTCCCGAGCAAGAAACGATCCAAGGCGTTCACTACGTGCGCGTACCGGGAAAAATATTTGAAATATACCGGGAAAACGTTGTTCGTTATGTGGAAGCGAACAAGTTCGATCTCATCCATATCTTTAACCGCCCCCGCCTTGTTCTGCCCATCCGGCAGGCAGCGCCCGACGCCAAAATGACGTTAAGTATGCACAATGATATGTTTCAACCGGAAAAAATCGATCCAGAAGAAGCAACGGCGGCCATCGCAGAAGTGGCCTACATCGTAACAGTGAGCGATTATATTGGCAATGTCATCCGCAGTCTATATCCGCAGGCATCGCCAAAATTGCGCACGATTTATTCTGGAGTAGACAGCGAACGATTTTTGCCGGGAAATCATCCAAAAATGCAGAAAATACGCAACGACATTCGGCGGGCACATGGGTTGGAAAACAAAACGGTCATTTTGTTCGCCGGAAGGCTGTCGCGCAATAAAGGGGTCGATAAACTCATTCTAGCATTGCCGGAGCTGGCAAAAAAATTTAAAAACTTAGCCCTGGTGATTGTCGGGAGCAACTGGTTTAGCGAAAATGACATTACTGATTATGTCGCATATGTAAGAGCACTGGCGAAACGAATGCCTGTCCCCGTTGTCACGACAGGCTTTGTCCCACCGAATGAAATCCAAAATTGGTTTGCGGCGGCTGATTTGTTTGTATGCACCTCGCAATGGCAGGAACCGTTGGCGCGCGTCCACTACGAGGCCATGGCAGCAGGCCTTCCGATCGTAACGACCGCGAGAGGCGGCAATCCGGAAGTCATTTTCGCCAATGAAAACGGCCTTATCGTAGAAAATCCGGAGGACCCGAGTGATTTTGCCAACAAGATTGCCCAAATATTATGGGATCAATCATTGATGAGAAGAATGGGAGAAAAAGGCCGGCAGCTTGCGATTTCGATCTATCATTGGGAGCGAGTCGCTTCCGAGTTATTGGAAGTTTGGGAGCAGGCGGAGAAAACAGAACAAGCTGTAGTGAGTGAAGAACAAGCAGCCGGCATGACAATAGAACCGCTGAAAGAAGATGCAACAGAACAACTGAACCGGCCAACCCCTAAAGCGGATGCAAAAGAAAAAGTCCACTCGAAAAAGAACGCGGCAGCGTCATCCGACAAAACGAAAAAGGGAAAAGCCAAAAAAGAGCGTGCCATATCAATGGAAGACCATCAACAAACAGCCAAACAAAAAGAAGCTGCGGCAGAGCGAACTGAACTCGCGAAAAGCGCCCCAGCTCCTAAACAGCCCCAAACCGGCCGCCACATAAAACCTTTTACCATTGCAAGCGGCAACCAACAAACGCTGGACGCGTCGCCTAAAACGCATTTGAACCGCAAATTGGCTCAAGCGAAACATGACACCAAACATTTTACGATTGCAAGCTCACACTAACACGAATCGAAAATCGCCAACGAAGAAAATGACGGACATCCAAAATAAAAATGAGAATACACTCCCACAGCAAATGAAGGAAACAAACCCTCATCATCCTTTCCTGGCGCCGCAACGCATTCGGATAAAGATGTGCTTCCTCACAGGAAAGGGAAGGCATTACTGCATAAACCCGATCATCGTCACCGCGAGAAGCTGCGCGCGCCCGATGACCGTTTCGTTTCCCTGTTCATCGGCGATCGTCAACTCGGTCGCCGTGCACTTCTTTAATATGCCTTCATAGCTCTTATCCTTCATGACAAATTGGCATTTCAGCGGCGGCAAATGGCCGGGCAGCTCCGCCAAAAAGGCCAGCCGCTCGTCGAGCGCCATCGCTTGGAATTCTTTTTTGGCAAAAAATTCAGTCGGTTCCTCCTCGCCGCCTCGTTCATCGCTGGAACTTCCTTCCTCTTCCTGTTGCATTCGGCTAGTCCACATAAACGTTTCTTGCATATGCGCCGCCGCCCGCATCGCTTTTGGCTGCACAATGTAAAGCAACGGCTCCGTCTCCACAACGTTTTGTTTCCGCACGTCGATCCCCCTTTCCATGCTTGCCTTACCTTATATATGTATGCCCGTGATCTCAATAATTGCCCAAGTCAAGCAAAAAACAGCCGCTCCATCAACAGGAACGGCTGCTCGCACGTTTTTAATATCCTAAAATGTGGTATCCCGAGTCGACGTGAATAATTTCCCCGGTGATGCCGCGCGACAAGTCGCTGAACAAAAACAGCGCCGCATCGCCGACTTCTTCTTGGGTCGTCGTCCGGCGGAGCGGAGCGCGTTCTTCGATTTGCTTTAAAATCGAGTTGAAATCGCTCACCCCTTTGGCCGACAGTGTGCGAATCGGTCCAGCGGAAATGGCATTGACGCGGATGCCGTATTTGCCTAAATCGTTCGCCAAATATTTCACGCTCGCATCAAGCGACGCTTTCGCCACACCCATAATGTTGTAGTTTTGCACGACGCGCTCGCCGCCTAAGTACGTGAGGGTGACGATGCTGCCGCCTTCCGTCATCAGTCCTTTCGCCTCGCGCGCGACCGCGGTGAGCGAGTAGGCGCTGATGTTGTGGGCGAGCAAAAAGCCTTCGCGGCTTACGTTCATATACTCACCGCTCAAGTCTTCTTTATTGGCATAGGCGATGCAATGAGCGACGCCATGGATGACGCCGACTTGTTCTTTGATTTGCGCGAAACATTGAACGATGTCTTCGTCTTTTGCCACATCGCATGGCAGCAGAAGCGAACGTTCGTCCCCAAGCGTATCCACAAGCGCCCGCACCTCTTTTTCAAACCGCTCTCCGGCATACGTAAACACCAACCGAGCGCCGGCAGCGTGAAGCGAACGAGCAATGCCCCAGGCGATGCTTCGTTTGTTCGCCACCCCCATCACGACATATGTACGTCCTTCCAACGATAAGACCATTCGTTCATCCTCCCAATTATCATTTATTCTTAGCACCAGGTGTTAATTCTATTATAGGCGATGCGGCGGGCGATGTAAATGCACGCTTCCCTTTTGCCTTCCGATTCCTTCATGCTGGCGGCGGTTTTTCCCACTTTGCAAAACCGGCGCGATTCGCTAATATGGTATATGGCACATTTGAATGGAGAGGATCGTTCCATGGATCATGATCGTTTTTCCAAATCGAAGCTTGATTACCATATGCTGTTCCTTTTATTCTTGATGGCCGTCATCAGCGCCATCGCCATCCATAGCGCAGAACCGATGCTGCCGGAGAAACTGCAAAACGTCAACTTCGCTTCGAAACAGCTGCAATGGTACGCCATCGGCGCTGTCGTGATCGCCTTGACGATGATCATTGACTATGATCGGCTGTTTCAAATCGCTTGGTATTTGTATGGATTCGGGATGTTGCTGTTGCTTGGGCTGGAATTGAATGTCCCAGGATCCGTAACCATTAAGGGGGCGACGAGCTGGTACCATCTACCTGGAGGCAACTTTCAGCCATCCGAGCTGATGAAAATTTTTATGATCATCGTCCTAAGTCGCATCATCGTCAACCATCGGGAAAAATATCCCGAACCGACGATCAGCGATGATTTTAAATTGCTTGGCAAAATCGCTTTGACCGTCTTGCCGCCGCTCATTTTGCTCGCCAAGCAGCCGGACATGGGCATGTCGATGGTGTTTATGGCCATCACCGCCACCTTGGTGCTCGTTTCCGGCATCCGCTGGCGCATCATTTTCGGCATTGTCTTTTCCGGTGTAACAATGGTGGCAGTCGTTGTGTTCATTTTCTTTTATTTTCCCGATTTCTTCCATAAATACATTATTAAAGAAGATTATCAGTTGAACCGGTTTTACGGCTGGTTGGCTCCATATGAATATTCCAACGAACAAGGCTTCCAGCTCATCCGTTCGCTCATGGCCATTGGGTCAGGGGAACTGTATGGGAAAGGATTGGGCAACTTACAAGTCTATTTGCCGGAGGCGCACACAGACTTTGTGTTTGGCGTCATCTCAGAACAGTTCGGATTTGTCGGCTCAAGCATCGTCGTGTCTCTCTTTTTCCTGCTCATTTATCGCATGATCCATATTGCCTTGGAGAGCAACGATTTATACGGCAGCTATTTATGCGCCGGCGTCGCGGGCATGATTACGTTCCAAGTGTTCCAAAACATTGGCATGACGATTGGACTTTTGCCGATCACGGGGTTGCCGCTTCCGTTCATCAGCTATGGAGGAAGCTCGCTGGCGACTTATATGCTGGCGATCGGCCTCGTCTTAAACGTTCATTCGCGAACGCGGAAGTTTATGTTCTCGAGCGATGAATAAAGCCGCTTGCTGTGTCCGCAGGCGGCTTTATTTTGGCCGTCACCCGGGCCAAGGCCCCTTCTTTGTTCCACTCTCCGCCGTGGCCTCTGCTCCCTGGACAGCGCCTCCGCTCGCACGCCTTCGATGGATAGAGCAGGCTGCCTCATCTTTTCTTTTCCTTGTCGAACGGACATACTGGTAGTATAACGATTCGGGCTAGAAAGGAGCTCATCCTATGCAGGTGGACATCATCGGCGACATTCATGGCTGCTTCCGCGAATTTGCCGCATTGACGGAAACACTCGGCTACCATTGGGACGAAGGGGTGCCGATTCATCCCGACGGACGAAAGCTCGGCTTCGTCGGCGATTTGACCGACCGCGGTCCTGAATCGCTGAACATGATCGAGATCGTCTGCGCCCTTGTTGAGCGAAATTTGGCTTACTACGTGCCAGGCAACCATTGCAATAAACTGTACCGCTTTTTTTTAGGACGAAACGTGCAAATCGCCCACGGGCTTGAGACGACTGTCTCCGAGTACCGCACCTTGCCTCCAAGCGAACAGGAGATGATCCGCCGCAAGTTCATCCGCCTGTATGAACAGGCGCCGCTGTATGCGGTGCTCGATGAGGGGCGCCTTGTCATCGCCCACGCCGGCATCCGTCACGACTATATCGGGCGGACGGACAAAAAAGTCAAGACGTTCGTCCTGTATGGGGACATCACCGGCGAAACGAACCCGGACGGGACGCCGGTGCGCCGCGACTGGGCGAAACGGTATCACGGCAGCGCATGGGTTGTATATGGCCACACGCCGGTCGAAAAACCGCGGTTTGTCGGGCGGACGGTCAACATCGACACCGGCTGCGTATTCGGCGGCGCGCTGACCGCCTTGCGCTATCCGGAAATGGAAACAGTCTCCGTTCCTTCCTCGATGCCGTTCGTTCCGGAAAAATTCCGCACGTTCTCCTAATCATCAGCGTACCGTCTGCGCGTTGCCTCGATGAGGAGCTCCATATCGTCAGGAAGCGGGGCGGAACATGTATACCAGCGCCCGGCAAACGGGTGAAAAAACGACAGCTGCCGGCTATGAAGCGCCTGGCGGCCGATCATCTCCCGGCTCCCGCCGTACAGTTCATCGCCGGCGAGCGGGTGGCCGAGATAAGCCAAATGGACGCGGATTTGGTGCGTGCGCCCCGTCTCCAGCCGGAGCGAAACGTATGTATAGCCATAAAGCCGCTCAAGTACACGAAAATGAGTGACAGCCGGCTTCCCGTCTTCCCGCACTTCGCGGGCAATGATGCTGTCACTTTGGCGGCCGATGGGGGCGTCAATCGTCCCTTCATCCTCGACGATGACGCCATGGCAAATGGCCTCATACGTGCGCACAACGTGCCCTTTTTGCTGCAATGCCGACAACAAATGATGAACGTGGCGGTGCTTGGCGACGAGCACGAGCCCGGACGTGTCGCGGTCAAGCCGGGTGACGATATGGACGGTCGAGTCGAGCTGCTGCTTTCGATAATGGTGAAGCAAGCCATTGGCGAGCGTCCCGCCCGGATGGTGGCGCGACGGAATCGTCGCCAATCCCGCTGGTTTGTTGACAACAAGGACGTAATCGTCTTCATACAGAATGTCAAGCGGCATCGCTTCTGCGTCCATCCAATCGCTTGTCCGCTCCGGCGGAAAGACAACCGACAGCGTCTCGCCGGCGCGCAGCACATGGCGGACGGTGACGGGCCGACCGTCAACCAACAGCGCCCCGCCATGGAATTTAATATCGGTAAGCGCCGTCCGCGAAATGCCGTTCTCTTGCAAAAACTGGCGCAGCAGCTTTCCGTCGTGCTGTTCATCGATGGAAAAGGTCATGGTAAACGGCGGCAATGTTCGTCACCTTTCTGATCAAAAATCTCCGTCTTGCTCATCGTGTTCCATCCACTTTTCTTTGGCGCCGCTAAAACGGAATCGGCATCCGCGCCAAAAGACCATCACCTCGCCGCAAACAGGAAGCGTTGCCTAACCAAGGAGGCGGGCTTTCCCTCAGTCGGCGATAAACGAGTCGCGCACCCGCCGCCAAAACGGAAACGGCCGAAAGCGGGCGAAACGCACCTTTTCATCGGCCACCCGGCATTGAATCGACTTCACTTCTTTATGCAACAGTGACAAATGGTCGATCGTAATTTGAAAATCGACGTGGTTGACCGGCTTGAGTAAACACGTATGGTGCGCCGGCAGCACGAGCGGCGAACCGATTGTCCGAAACACGCGGTTGTTGATCGACGCCATCTCGGTCACTTGAATCGCCTCAAGCGAAGGATGCAAAATCGCGCCACCGAGCGCTTTATTGTAAGCCGTGCTGCCGGTCGGCGTCGAAATGCACAACCCGTCGCCGCGGAACCGCTCAAACAAGTCGCCGCGAATCTCGACATCCATCACGAGCGTCCCGCTGACGCACTTGACTGTGCATTCATTGAGCGCTAAATACTTTGCCTCGCTTCCGCCGTTGAGATAGCGGATCGTCACCTCAAGGAGCGGGTATTCGACCACTTGGTACGGCGTCTTGGCGATGGCGATGACGAGCTTTTCGAGTTCCTCCGGCACCCAGTCCGCGTAAAAGCCGAGATGGCCAGTATGGACTCCGACAAACGCCGTCTTGTCCAACCGATGGCAATAGCGATGGAACGCATACAACAGCGTTCCATCACCGCCAACCGAAATGACGAGATCAGGTTCCTCTTCATCGTAACGCAAGTCAAAGTCAAGCAAATACGTTTTCATTTTTTGCGCCAGAGCGTTTGATATGTCGTCGCCTTTGGACGTGATGGCGAACACGAGCGGCGCGTCCGTCCGTTTCATTGCCCTTCTCCTTTTGCTTCTTGTTTTCGAGAAAAAGCAGCCTGCGCTTCTTGAATTTCAAAGCGGATTTTCGACATCTCCTCATCGAGGCGATAGGCCGCCTCCGCGGCGCGCTGCAACCGAACTTTGATATCTTCGGGGAAACGCCCGCTGTACTTATAGTTCAACGAATGCTCAATCGTCGCCCAAAAGTTCATCGCCAACGTTCGAATTTGAATCTCCGCCAAGATGTTTTTTTCACCGCGGATCGTCTGCACTGGATAGCGGATGACGACATGGTACGAGCGGTAGCCGCTCTCTTTTTTTTGCGTGATGTAATCGCGTTCTTCGACAATCGTAAAATCGTTGCGCTGGCGCAATAGCTCGACGACGGTCTTAATGTCATCGACAAACTGGCACATGATGCGCAGCCCCGCAATATCTTGCATCTCTTCCTCGAGACGGTCGAGCGGGATGTTTTTCTTTTGCGCCTTATCCAAAATGCTGGCAACTGGCTTCACCCGTCCGGTGACAAACTCAATCGGCGAGTGCGCTTCAATCATCTCGAATTGGGCGCGAATGCCCCTTAGCTTCACTTTCAGCTCCTCAACCGCCTGCTTATACGGGGCTAAAAACAAATCCCAATGGTTGACCATCGTACCACCTGCCTACATGTTTTCGATCTCCCGCGGCTTACGTCTCTTGTTGCTCGATGGAACCGCTCATCTGTCGAATTCACCGGGCCGCTCCCGATCCTAACGCGCCGGAAAGGGAAACCCCCGGCTTATTGCTCAAAAAAACACGTCTTGCACCGCCTGTTCAAGCGCCTCGCCATAGTTGGCGTTGCCGCGAATATTTTCAAGCAAATAAGACAGTTCATCGTGAAACTGTTCAAGCTCAAGCGTCCTCTCTCCACATCGAAGCCAGACCGGCTCCTTGGCGTCAAGCGCCGCCTTTAGCTCAGGCCACCACAGCTTCGGAATCATGACATATAGAAAGCGGTCATCGGTTTCCAAAATGTACGCAAACGCCAACGCATCCGAGTCGACAAGCATATGGCGTTTCGGCGTTACGCGGGCAAGCGGAACCGGAGCATCATTGACATACAGCCAAAGCCGGCCGCCTTCCCGCTCCGCCCGCTCGACGATCCATTTTTCGTTCATGTTTTCTCTCCTTCCGCATCAACCATCCGCCCTTTATTTTACCATATTCACCCTATACAGGCGAAATAATTGATATTCGCCGGAAAACAGCTGATAATAGAGGGAGACGACTATCCTGTCTGAAGGGGATTCACGATGCATCAAGAAATCGAAATCGAATTAAAAAACTTGTTAACGGCAGCGGAGTTTGCTGCCGTCCGCGCCGCCTTCCGCCTTGATGATGGCGCTTTCTTCCGCCAGGAAAACCATTACTTTGACACCCCGTCATTCGCCCTGAAAGAACGAGCGGCAGCGCTGCGCATCCGGGCGAAAGAGGGACGCCTGACCTTGACGCTGAAACAAACGCGGGCGGACGGGACCATTTTGGAAATCCATGAGCCGCTTTCGCTGTCTGAAGCGGAAGCGTTGCTTGCTGGTATAGCGGCGCCGCGCGGGGCGATCGCCGATTTGCTTGCAGAACTGGGCATCAACCCACACGAGGTGCGCTGCTTTGGCTCCCTTGTCACCGACCGAGCCGAATGGCCGCATGAAGGCGGCACGCTATGCCTTGACCATAACTGTTACTTGCAAAGCGAAGATTACGAACTTGAATATGAAGTGGATCACGTGGAAGCGGGTGAAAAGCGGTTTTTGCGCCTGCTTGAGGCGCTCGGCATCCCGCGCCGCCCGGCGCCAAACAAAATCGCCCGCTTTTACGCCCGCATGAAAGAAATGGAGGAAAGACGATGACCGTTTCGCCATTAAAGCTGCTCATCGAATGGCAGGCGCTCAATGCGTTCTCACCCGGACGCTCCAGCCTGTTGCCATCGCCGGTGCCATCCTTGTTTTCAAGCTTGCTTGCCGAATCTCTCAGCCGCGGGGAGGAATCCTCTGCCGAGGCGCCTCAAGCTGCCCTAAGCGGTCAGCCCCCGGCGCCCGCCGGCCATCGCAGCGCCCCGCTCGAACATGAAGCGGGTGCTGCAACCAACTCATCTTCTTCCATCGATGCTTTAATCGCGGCGGCAGCGGAAAAATACGATGTTGACCCGCAGCTCATCCGCGCCGTCATTCGCCATGAGTCAAATTTCCGTCCCGATGCGAAAAGCCCGGCTGGAGCGCTTGGACTCATGCAGCTCATGCCAAGCACGGCAAAAATGCTCGGCGTCCACAACCCGCTTGATCCGGCGCAAAACATCGACGGCGGCGTAAAATATTTGCGCCAGCTCCTTGACCGGTACAGCGGCAATATCACTCTCGCCTTAGCCGCCTACAACGCCGGGCCCGGGCACGTCGACCGCTATGGGGGCGTGCCCCCATTTGCCGAAACGCGGGCGTATGTCGAACGCGTGTTGAAAAGCTACCGCACATAAACGAGCGGTGCTCGAGTCACTTTGTTTGAGATCCATGCGTGCTGTTGATAAAATAGCAATCAAACGACAACGAATGATTTTCAAACAAAAGGAGCATCCGCGATGGGTGAACAATGGCAAACTCTTTATGAGGCGATCGGCGGAGAGGAGACGGTTGCGAAACTTGTCGAAGCATTTTACCGTCGCGTGGCCGCGCATCCGGACTTGCGGCCCATTTTCCCTGACGATTTGACGGAAACCGCCCGCAAGCAAAAACAGTTTTTAACACAATATTTAGGCGGCCCCCCTCTTTACACGGCAGAGCATGGACACCCCATGCTGAGGGCGCGCCATCTCCGCTTTGAAATCACGCCGAAGCGGGCGGAAGCGTGGCTTGCCTGCATGCGGGCAGCCATGGACGAAATCGGCTTGTCCGGGCCGGCGCGCGAACAGTTTTATCACCGGCTCGTACTCACCGCCCATCATATGGTCAATACCCCAGATCATCTGGACAGAAAGGAGCATACCCTTGAGTGAGAAGTTTGCTGGGAAGACGACATCAACTTGCTACCCTTCCCAGCCGCTAGGCAACACGAACAAACCGCTCGAGCTGTATTTGTTTATCGATCCTTTATGCCCGGAATGCTGGGGGCTTGAACCAGTCATCAAAAAACTGACGATCGAATACGGCCGTTTTTTTACCTTAAGGCACATATTGAGCGGAACATGGGCGACATGGAGCGCGCGCAAAGGAACGAAGCCGGAGGCAATGGCGAAAGCGTGGGAGTGGGCGGCGAACCGCACCGGCATGTCATGCGACGGCAGCGTTTGGCTCGAAAACCCGATTTCGAGCCCGTTCGCCCCATCGCTCGCCATTAAAGCGGCGGAAATGCAAGGAAAGCGGGCTGGCCTTCGCTTTTTGCGCAAGCTGCAAGAACAGCTCTTTCTCGAAAAACAAAATGTCGCCGATTTGTCGGTGCTCGCCGAATGCGCCGTCAAAGCGGGCTTGGATGTCGATGAATTTTTGCGCGACATGCACTCGCCGGGAGCGGCGAAGGCGTTCCAATGCGATTTAAAAATCACATCGGAAATGGACGTCGACGAAATTCCGACGCTTGTGTTGTTTAATGAAAACATTGAAGACGAAGGCATTAAAATTTCCGGATGCTATCCGTACGACATCTACGTCGAATTGATCGCTGAAATGCTCGGCTTCCATCCTGAACCGTCCTCTCCTCCTCCGCTGGAATCATTTTTAAGCCATTTTAAATTCGTCGCCACAAAGGAAGTTGCCGTTGTGTACAACTGGACGATCCAAGAAGCGGAAACGGAAATGAAAAAGCTGCAGCTAAAGCAAAAAGTGGAGCGGGTGCCCGTCAAACACGGAACATTTTGGCGCTATATCGATGATTCCCGTCCCTAGCAGCAGGGATGGGCGCAAGAAAAAGCCCGGCTGACGCCGGGCTTTTTCTTGTTGCCAAGACAACAAAGGGGATGGGAGAAATTGTTCACGGTCAAACAAAGGGGTATCAGGTTTTGTCTTCCGTTCACGTTTTTATCTTACCAAACGTCCAACCAAATTGGCAACCCGTTTGCTCGTTTGTTCACATTATTGTCATAATTCGCCCTGCGTCATGATCAGGCAGACAAACAGCATATAATCAACTAGGCTCTTCACCAAAAGTTGTACTTGATTTTTTCTGAACATACCCTATTTACGCTTGTGAGGGAAAATCAACAAATCAGTGATTTTTGCACATCTTTGTGCAGGAAACCGTATTGCTTGTCAAGTACATGTTGTGGTGAAGAGCCATCAACTAAAGCAAATGGGAAGAGGTGGCCATCGCCATGAAGCAGCGCATCGTCTTATCCCTTTGGGCGGCGGCATCCACTGCCGCCTTTATTCTGAACTTGTTGGGCCTCATGCAGCTCCTTCCGCTTTGGGCGACCATGCCGCTTTTGTTTCTCTCCTTGCTTGGATTGGTAGCGACATGGAACCGCCGCCATCAGTTTCGTGGATTTCCGTCCAAACGAATGCGGCTGTAGCGCCGCATTCGTTTCATTTCTCAAGCAGCCGCTCCATCTCATCAAGCTTCTCCGCAAACACTTGGCACGCTTGGCGGATCGGCTCGGCGCTCGTCATGTCGACGCCGGCTTTTTTCAATACTTCAATCGGGTAATCAGAGCTGCCGGCTTTTAAAAAGTCGATGTACCGTCTCACCGCCGGTTCGCCTTCTTCCAAAATTTGTTTGCTAAGTGCAGTCGCCGCGCTGAAGCCGGTTGCGTATTGGTACACATAGTAGTTGTAATAAAAATGCGGAATGCGCGCCCACTCGAGGCCGATTTCTTTGTCCACGACAATATCATCGCCAAAATACGTTTTATTTAAGTCGTAATAAAGGGACGTCAACGTCTCGGCCGTCAATGCCTCGCCTTGTTGCGCCTTCAAATGGATCAAATGCTCAAACTCCGCGAACATCGTCTGGCGAAAAACCGTGCCGCGGAACCCCTCAAGATAATGGTTGAGCAAATAGAGCCGCTTTTTCTCATCATCGATCGTTTTCAGCAAATAGTCGTTCAACAGCGCCTCATTGCACGTCGACGCCACTTCGGCGACGAAAATTGAATAATGCGCATACGGATACGGCTGCGTTTTGCGCGTATAGTAGCTGTGCACCGAATGGCCAAACTCATGCACAAGTGTAAACAAATTGTTCACATTGTCCTGCCAGTTGAGCAAAATGTACGGATGGGTGCCGTACGCTCCCGACGAATAGGCGCCGCTTCGCTTTCCTTTGTTTTCGCGCACATCGACCCAACGGTTGTCAAGACCTTCTTTCACGATCGCCACATATTCCTCGCCAAGCGGCGCGAGCCCTTCAAGCATATATTGCTTCGCTTCCTCGTACGTCACTTCCATTTTCACTTCTTGCACAAGCGGCGTGTACAAATCGTACATATGCAGCTCATCAAGCCCAAGCACTCGTTTGCGCAGCCGCACATACCGGTGCAGCAATGGCAAATGTTCATGAATCGTAGCAATTAGGTTGTCATAGACGCTCTCCGGAATGTTGTTCGCATCCAACGCCGCTTCCCGCGCCGAACGGTAGCGGCGGATACGGGCGAAAAAGTTGTCTTTTTTCACCGTGCCGGCAAGCGTATTGGCGAACGTATTTTGAAACTTCTCATACGTATGGTATACGGCGTAAAACGCATCGCGGCGGACGCGGCGGTCCGTGCTTTCTAAAAAGCGGATGAACCGGCCGTGCGTGACTTCGACTTCCTCGCCGTTTTCATCGATGATCGTCGGAAACGTCAAATCAGCGTTGTTCAGCGCGCTGAACGTATTGGATGTCGCCTGCATCACCTCGGCTGCCTGCGCCAAGATCGCCTCCTCTTCCGCCGACAGCACGTGCGGGCGCTGGCGCGTAATTTCGTCTAACGCGTGCGCATACAAGCGAAGCGGCTCGTATTGTTCCAAAAACGAGCGCAGCACCGCTTCATCGATCGCCAAAATTTCCGGCACGATAAACGCCATCGCGCTCGATGCTTCGCTGTACAAGCTTTTCGCCCGGGCGTCGAGCCCTTGGTAAAACGAGTTGGTCGTATCTTGATCATAGCGCATATGGGCGTATGTATACAGCTTGCCGAGGCGCATTGATACGTCATCTTGGCATTGCAATGCTTCATACAGCACTTCCGGCGATTCGCCAAGCCGCCCTTTGTATTCGCCAAGCTTTGGAATCATTGCCTTCACTTGTTTGAACTCTTCTTCCCAGGCGTCATCGGTGGGAAAAATGTCCTCAAGCCGCCACGTTTCTTCCACCGGAATCTCGCTTCGCAGCGGCAGCGACTTTTTCGCTTTCTTTTCCTCCACCGTCATCATTCCTCCTTATACAAATAATCGATACACGAATTATTATTCACCATTCCGTTCATCTTTTCCTGTTTTCTGTTCATTTTCTCCGCGTTTTGAAATTCAAGCGCCTCCCAATAGCGGCTAAGTGCTGGCGTTTGATGAATTTGCTCAAGAAGCGCAGCATCTTGATGAATCATCTGATCGACGGTCGACGGAAACGACAGCGGCTTCACCAAATGAAGCTGGTCGCCCTCTTCGCGGCGGAGATAGCCGAGCAGGCTCAACCAATGCAAATACTCGCCGACGGCCTCACGATACGTATCCCGGCCGACAAGCGGCAGCTGGCGCGGAACGAGGCGGCCGGTGCGGATTTTGTCGTCGAGCCACTGAAATAAAGATACTGCCGTTGCCGGCCGTCCGGTCTTTCTAAGAAGAAACAAAAGGACATACGTTTGCCAAATGAACGGCGCCGTCTCCCATAAATACCCGCGCGGCACTGGCCAGCCTGCTTCGGTCGGAAACAGTGACGGAACGATGCCCGCCTGGTAAAAATCAGCACAAATGCGGCGCACGGTTTGGTTCGGATAAAGCGGAAACGTCCGCCGCCATTGTTTTTTTCGTTCGAGCCATCGTTCCCAAAACTCGGATGGAAGCGGCAGCGGGCAGGAGGCCATCCAATCGGGGAACGAAAACGACGAAAGCGGAATCGAATCGACCGCGGCCAATGTTCGCTGCACCGATAGCGGCAACGGGCGAAAAAGGCGGATGAAGCGTTTCGTCTCTGGACTGTAGTACCATATATGTGGAACGACTGAATATGGAGCGCGATGGGCAAACAACCATTGAAACCGGGAGAGCTGCACTTCCCCCGAATATTTTGGCGAACGCCGCAAATGATGGGCTCCTAACACCCACAACGGGCGGATGCCAAGGAGACGGTAGCCGTCATTGCGTTCGCGAAACAGCGATTCATCGATCGTGGAACATTGGTATTCGAGGGCATAAAGGTGTGGGCCATGGCGGAACAATATGTCAGGACGCTGCTTGATGGCGGGCAAATACGGCTCGAGCTTCGCCTCCATGCCTTGGCGAATGAGCCACGCGAACAAGTCTCGCTTCCCAGTTAAGTGACGCTCCGACTCCGGTTCGTGCTCGACCGGGCAGGCCGCCCCTTTTCGATGGGCGAAATGCGGCAAACGGTAGCGGCCCGACCGGAGCACCACTTCTTGACGGCACGCGGGACAAAAAAACGGTTCCTGTCGTTTCAGGCGCATCAGCCCCTCTCGTTCCCATCTTTCCGCCCCGGCAAGCGAAACCGTCCTGCCATCAGCTGTGAGAGCGACAAACAACATGATCACTTCCTTTCCAGTAAAAAATAGTTGTCTGTGAGCGGGAACAGCTGGAATTGTTCTCTGCTGCCCCCTTCACGGTTCTTCCCTTTTATTCGTTGACCATCGCCGGTTTTCCTGCCCAAAGCCAAACTGCGCCGAAAAAAGTCCGCCGATTCGGCGGACTGGCGTTTACAAGCGGTTGGTTACAACAGAGGCGACAACAGCCGGGAGACCGATTCAGCGATACGCACCCGGAACGGGCGCTGTTGAAACTGTTCGTAGTCGATCATGGAAGCGTGGCGAAAATCTTCCAAAAAGTCGCGGACGAGTTTATGAATGCTGTCGGTATAATACAAAAAGGCGTTCACTTCAAAGTTTAAATGGAAACTGCGCATATCCATGTTCGCCGTGCCGATCGAGGCGAGCTCGCCATCGACGACGATGACTTTGCTGTGCAAAAACCCTTTCTCATACTCGTAAATTTTCACCCCAGCCTCGAGCAGCTCGGGAAAATACGAGCGCGAAGCGTAAAAGACAATTTTTTTATCCGGACGCTTTGGCGCCAGCAGGCGAACATCGATGCCGCTTAACGCCGCCACTTTGAGCGCCGTCAAAATGTCTTCATCCGGCACAAAGTACGGCGAGGCAACCCAAATCGACCGTTTGGCCGACGTAATCATGGCAAAATACAGCTGTTTGATCACTTCCCACTTTTGGTCCGGACCGCCGGCAATGAGCTGCACCCCGCCTTGCCCTTCCTCGACGATGAGCGGCGGCGACAAATAGTCCGGCGTCAACAAGCGTTCTCCCGTCATGTAATACCAATCTTGCAAAAAAATGAGCTGGAGCGTCCGGACGGCTTCACCGCGGATCAATAAGTGCGTATCGCGCCAAAATCCGAAATATTTGTTTTTTCCTAAATACTCATCTCCGATGTTCAGCCCGCCGACAAAGCCGACGCCTCCATCGATGACAATGATCTTTCGGTGATTGCGGAAATTGATTTGGTTGCTTAAAAACGGGAGGCGCACTGGTGAAAACGGGATCATCTCGACTCCAGCCGCGCGCAGCTCCTCGATATAGGCGTTTGACAACTTCCAACTTCCAACGGCGTCGTACAAAAAACGGACGCGCACCCCTTGGCGCGCCTTTTCCATCAAGACGCGCTTCAACTGTTGGCCGATTTCATCATGACGGACGATATAATATTCTAAATGAATATGGTGTTCCGCTTTTTCCAGTTCAGCAAAAATAGAAGAAAATGTCTCCTCTCCGTTCGTCAACACTGCCGTCTGCGAGGCGAGTGAAACCGGATGCTGGCCGATGCGATAAGCAAGGCGCAAAAGCGGACGCTGATGGGGCGCCATCGGCAGCCGCTCGACGGCAATCGGCGACGGCTCTTGAAACTTGAGCAGCACCGCCTCATCAAAATCGGCTTTCTTTTTATAGCGCCGTTGTTGCCAATAGTTGCGTCCGAACAATAAATAAAACAAAAAGCCGACAATCGGAAAGCTCCCCAGCACCGCCAGCCAAGCGATCGTCTGCGCCGGCTTTCGATTCTCAAGAGAAATGACCAGCGCAATAAAGATGACGGAACAAGACATCAATACGCTGAAAAGACCAAGCAGCTTCCCTTCCCAAAACCCGTTCGTCAATGCCAGCAACGCGCCGACAATGACGACGAGAATCGCCACTCTCGATGTGTTTCGCAACAAAACCCCTCCACCCGGCTCTTCATGATGGCCGTTTTTCTTCCGCTAACGTAGAAAACGCCGATTTCTGGCGGCGAAATCGGCGGAATGGAAACATTATGAGGCTGGAAAATACGTTTTGATCGTTTCGAGTGCATTGTCGCCCATAATTTCAGTCCCGTATTCTTCAAGTCGATAAATCGTCAGCTGGGAATCGCTTCCGTATTCCAACAGAAGGCTGAGCATATTGTCCACTTCCTGCTCGGTGTAGCGCTCGTCAAACTCCACGAACAAGTAATAGCGGCCTTCAAATTGGAACAGGCGGTTCGACAACCGAGAGAAGTCAGCGCGATGGGCCAAGGAAATGACATCCTCGATATCCTTGAACGAAAGGATGAATGGAAGGACATCTTGCTCTTCTCTCTCCTCGGCGTCCCCGTTTTGACCAAAGTGGAAATGGTGGCCGAACAGCGATTCCACCTTTTCATCAGCTGACAGCGAAAACTCGCGCCATTTCTCTTCTGGAAGCGGCAGCTCGAGCTTGCTTCCGTCTTTGGACAACTGCGCTTTCGTCACGACGACTTCAAGCCCTTTTTCGAGCGCCTGCACTTGGATCCAAAGCGGGCCATCGAGCGAAAAATCGCTTTCCCCATGAACTTCATCCATCATTTCCCAAAATAATTCTTCGCTTCGTTCCCGATTGTACCAAATTTCCTCGCGGTCAAAGCCGCGCTCCTCTATATCAACATAGGAAATGTAGAACTTCACCGTATGTTCATTGATGCGTTCGATTTCCATTTCTCAACTCTCCCTTCTAAAACAAAGAAATAAAAAAGGAAGGGATTGTGCCCCTGAAACTATTTAAATCAAAACTTATGATCTTGTACTTTTATTTTATGATAAAAAGCGAAAGAAGGGAAATAAAAAAACGCGTTTTTAAAAATTGGTTATGAAACCGGCCATGTCCTACTATAATGATGATGAACACGGACGGAATGAGGGACGCCTATGGTGGATGAATACATCGTTTCCATCTTGCTGATTATCGGCATTGATGTCATTCTTGGCGGGGACAATGCGGTTGTCATTGCGCTAGCAAGCCGCAACTTGCCGGAACAAAAGCGGAATGTGGCCATCATTGTCGGCACCGCGCTGGCGATCGCTGTTCGCATTGTCTTGACGGTGGCCGTCGTTTGGCTGTTGACGATTCCGTTCTTGCAGCTCGCTGGAGGCGTCGTCCTCTTTTGGATCGCCTTGAAACTGATCAGGCAAAAAGACGAAAAACCGACTATGATCAAAGCCGAACCGTCGCTTTGGAAAGCCATCCAGACGATCGTCGCCGCCGATGTCGCCATGGGTCTTGACAACGTCATCGCCATCGCTGGAGCGGCTCAAGGCCATATCGGACTTGTTGTGTTCGGTTTTCTCTGTTCCGTTCCTATCATCATTTTAGGCAGCAAAATCATCCTTTATGCCATGGAACGGTTCCCGATTCTCATTTATGCCGGCGGCGCCCTCTTGGCGTACACCGCTGGAAAGATGATCGCTGCCGAAGAGCGGTTGCGCCCGTTTTACCCCCCGAATGGGGAGGCGCTGTTTCCAATGGCGGCGGCCGTTCTTGCCGTTTTGCTCGGCTTGGCGGCCCACCGCCGGTCGCGCGCCGCATAAAGCAAATGATAAAAAACTTCTACATGGCAGACCATGTAGAAGTTTTTTTATTACCCGTTCACCAGCCGCTGCGCTTCACGAAGCTGATACGCCCGCACTTTGCGCGGCAGAAAGCGGCGGATTTCATCTTCGTTGTAGCCGACTTGAAGCCGCTTTTCATCAATGATGATCGGCCGGCGCAAAATGCCTGGGTTTTTTTGAATGAGTTCGTACAAATCTTGCAGCGGCAGAGCTTCCAAGTTAATGTTCAGCTTCTGGAATACTTTCGAACGGGTGGAAATGATCTCATCCGTCCCCGTTTCCGTCATCCGCAAAATCTCTTTAATCTCCTCGACCGTGAGCGGCTCGGAGAAAATATTGCGTTCGACATAAGGAATATTGTGCTTCTCGAGCCACGCCTTCGCCTTCCGGCATGACGTGCAACTCGGTGATGTGTATAGCTTGACCACTTCGATCACTCCTTTTGACAAGGAATCCCTTGCTTCCCTCGTCCGTCAGACGACAGACGTGCACCGCTATGCCGGTTTGACGTCTGACAGCATAGCGACACGGCTTGGACGCCAGTCTGGCGATCAGCCGCTTTGCCAATCGTTTGCAAATTGAAATGACTTTAACATGATATATTATACAATACATCGGCCAAGAAAGATATAGTTTTTCGATGATAAATGCAATTTTCTTTCCTCTTCCAAAGTGAAGGCAAATCCTCTACAATCAAAGTAGAAAAGGAAAAGGGAGGAAGAACCGATGGCCGGCTATTTCATCGACTTTGCCATTGCTTCGGCATTGATCGTCGTCCTCACCGCATTGATGGGGAACATCAGCAACACGATCGGAGAGCGGATGTTCGGCCGAAACAAAAGTGGAAAGCATGTCGAGGCCTCTCGCCGCATCCAACAAGGATGGAAAGTCGTCGGGGGAAAAAAATAACGCGCCAAGACAGGCGCATAGGTGGGCGCCGCCTCTTTCACCGTTCGCATCATGCGGCGATGAAGGAGCGGCGCTCTTTTCTATTCTGCTAGGCATACATCGCCCGATACCGCTTATACTCTTCCTCCGAACAAAGCACAAAATGGCCAGGCGTAATTTCACGGAATTCAAGTTCCTCTCCATCTTTGTAGCCATGTTGCGCCGGATCGTAAACGATCCGCTTGCGCGTCCGCTCCGTTTCCGGATCAGGAAGCGGAATGGCTGACAAGAGCGCCTTCGTGTATGGGTGGATCGGATTGCGATACAGCTCTTCTGATTCAGCAAGCTCGACCATTTTCCCGAAATACATGACGCCGATCCGGTCGCTGATGTATTTGACCATCGACAAGTCATGGGCAATAAACAAGTACGTCAACCCTTTTTCACGCTGCAGGCGCTTCAGCAAATTGACGACTTGCGCCTGAATGGAAACGTCAAGCGCCGAAATCGGCTCATCGGCGATGATGAATTCCGGCTCGACGGCAAGCGCCCGGGCGATGCCGATCCGCTGGCGCTGACCGCCGGAAAACTCATGCGGGTAGCGGCTGGCATGCTCGCGGTTCAAACCAACCGTCTCAAGCAATTCATACACGCGTTGCATCCGTTCTTCTTTCGTTTTCGCCAGCCCATGGATGTCGATGCCCTCAGCGATAATATCCGCGACCGTCATCCGCGGATTCAACGACGCATACGGATCTTGGAAAATCATCTGCATTTTCCGATTTAACTCTTTCAGCTCTTTTTTTGATTTTTTGCCGTGCACATTGACCCCGTTAAACAGCACTTCCCCGTCTGTCGCCTCATACAGCCGAATGATCGTCCGCCCCGTTGTCGACTTGCCGCAACCCGACTCGCCGACAAGGCCGAACGTTTCACCTTTATAAATGTCAAAGGTGACGCCGTCGACCGCCTTTACCACCTCACCGCGGCCGGCTGGGAAGTATTGTTTTAAGTTTTTCACCTCGAGCAGCTTTTCTTTAGCCACGCGGTTTTCCTCCTTTCCGGGCGACGATGTCAGCAAACCGTTTCATCCGCTCGCGCACGATAGCCGGCGGTTCCACTTTCGGCGCCATCTCATGCAACAGCCATGTCGCCGCATAGTGCGTATCAGACACTTGGAACATCGGCGGCTCGAGCTCGTAGTCAATTTTGAGCGCATACGGATTGCGCGGCGCAAACGCATCGCCTTTTGGCGGATTTAACAAATCCGGCGGCGAACCCGGGATCGAATACAGCTCCGTATCTTTATGATCAAGGCTCGGCATCGAGGCCAGCAATCCCCACGTGTACGGATGTTTCGGATTGTAAAAAATTTCATCCACCGTGCCGATCTCCACGATTTTCCCGGCATACATCACGGCCACTCGGTCGGCCATGTTGGCGACAACCCCTAAATCATGGGTGATGAAAATAATCGACATGCCGAGCTTTTTCTGAATGTCTTTCATCAACTCCAAAATTTGCGCCTGAATCGTCACATCAAGCGCTGTCGTCGGTTCATCAGCGATCAAAATTTTCGGATTGCACGCCAAGGCGATGGCGATGACAACACGCTGGCGCATCCCGCCGGAAAATTGGTGCGGGTATTGCTTCATGCGCAACTCGGCGTTTTTAATGCCGACCAGCTGCAATAGTTCAATCGCCCGTTTGCGCGCTTCATCTTTCGACAGCTTTTGATGCTTTAAAATCGCTTCCATAATTTGTTTTCCAATCGTCATCGTCGGATTGAGCGACGTCATCGGATCTTGAAAAATCATTGAAATTTTCGCACCGCGGATCGATTGCATTTCTTTCTCCGACAGCTTGGTCAAGTCTTTTCCTTCAAATAAAATTTCCCCTTGCTTAATCCGGCTCGGCGGTGTCGGCAACAGGCGCATCAACGCTTTTGAAGTCACTGATTTCCCAGACCCTGACTCGCCGACGATCGCCAGCGTTTCTCCCTTATACAAGTCGAACGTGACGCCGCGAACCGCCTGCACTTCACCGGCGTGGATGTCAAAGGAAATATGCAAATCGTTCACCTGCAAAATTTTCTCCATCGGTTTCACCCCTTCCGTCGGTTATTTGCGCATTTTCGGGTCAAGCGCATCGCGGATTCCATCTGCCACCAAGTTGAAGCTTAAAATGAGCAAGCTGATGACAACGGCCGGAATAATCATTAAATGCGGATATGTTTGGATCGATTTGTATCCATCATTGACAAGCGAGCCAAGCGACGCTTCCGGCGGACGGATGCCAAGGCCGATAAAGCTCAAAAACGCTTCGGTGAAGATGGCCGATGGAATCGTGAACATCGTCGTAATAATGATCGGGCCGATGACGTTCGGGATCAAATGTTTGAAAATGAGCCGTGATGTCGGCGCTCCGAGCGTCCTTGCCGCCAGCACGTATTCCATGTTCTTTAATTTCAACACTTGTCCGCGCACGATCCGCGCCATCGTCGTCCAACCGGTAATGACCATCGCCAACGTGATGGAAATGATTCCAGGCTCAAAAATCAAAATGAACAAAATGACCATAATTAAATACGGGATGCCGTTTAAAATTTCGATGATCCGCTGCATCACATTGTCGACGCGGCCGCCATAGTAGCCGGAAATGCCGCCGTACGCAATCCCGATCAATAAGTCGATCAACGCCGCCAGCAAACCAATGTAAAGTGAGATGCGCGTGCCATACCACGTTCTCACCCACAAGTCGCGTCCTAAGTCATCCGTGCCAAACCAATAGTACTCTTTCACGCCGCGCTGTTTATACACATCAACGCCGTTCGCATCCCGGCCGTCAAACGGAAGCCAATGAACATGCTCGAGCACCGGGATTTTCGGCGGAAGTTTCGCATGCCGCAAGTTTTGATCTTTATACGTCCGGTCGCTCGCCATCGGGGCGATGATCGCCATGAGCGTCAAAATGATAATCATCACGAGCCCCACGATCGCTGCCTTGTTTTCCCGAAGGCGAAGCCAAGCATCCTGCCAAAACGTCAAGCTCGGACGATTGATTTTTTCCTGCTCACCGACGTTCGGCGGGGCGGGCTGAAACCATTCCGGTGAAAGTTGTTCGTATTGTTGTTTCGCCATCATTTTTTCCCTCCCGCTAACCGGATGCGTGGGTCGACAACCCCGTACAACACATCAACGATAAAGACGGCCAAAATCAACAAGGCGGAATAAAACAACGTCGTTCCCATAATAACCGGGTAATCGTTCAGTTCAATCGAACGGACAAACTGCTCTCCAAGACCAGGGACAGCAAACAGTTTCTCAATGACAAGCGTTCCCGTCATTAAATTGACGGTCATCGGTCCTAAAATGGTAATGACGGGGATAAGCGAGTTGCGGATGGCGTGCTTGATGATAACCCCCGCCTGGCTGATCCCTTTCGCCCGAGCCGTCAAAATGTAGTCAGAGCTTAACACTTCAAGCATTTCCGTGCGCATAAAGCGGGCGATGCTGGCGATGACCCCGACAGACAGCGCCAATGTCGGGAGAATCGTATATTTGAAGCCTTCCCAAAAGGCGACCGGAAGCCATTGCAGTTTCACAGCGATAAAATATTGCAAAAACCCCCCTAACACAAACGACGGGATCGAGGCGCCCAACACCGCAATGACCGTAGCGGTGTAATCTTCCCAATGATTATGTCGAATCGCCGCGACAATTCCGAGAATCAACCCAACGATCGTCCCAAAAACAATCGCCTGAAACCCGAGCTGGGCCGACGGGCCGATTCGATCGCTGATGAGCTCTGTCACTGGGCGGTTGTCATATTGGAACGATACCCCCAAGTCTCCTTTCAACAAATTCCCTAAATATTGAATGTATTGAACAGGCACGGGCTTATCCAATCCGTACTCTTTTAAAATAAGCGCCTTCTGTTCCGGCGTTAATTTCTCTTGGTTCTGAAGCGGCGAACCAGGCAACAGCTTCATTAAAAAGAACGTCAACGTAGCAATGATAAACAACGTGATGATCATATAAACGAACCGCTGAAGCGTATACCGCGCCATGACCGCACCTCCTCTGCTTTTCTATAATCTTCGTTGTTTTTCGACATTTTTCGCCTTATCAGTCAAAAGGAGAGTATATGCCTATGCATATACTCTCCTCCGCATCTCTCAAGAGAACGGTTACTCAATATACGCCCATTTCAAGCTGTAGTCGGCGCCAAACGTGTGCGTGACGAAATCTTTGACGTATTCGCGTTGCAAATACGCAGCGCCGCGTTGGTACAGCGGAGCGATCGGCATTCCTTCAAAGACGATTTTTTCTGCTTTCAGCATCGCATCCCAACGAGCTTGCTCGTCGTTGGCAAGCGTCGTTTGCGCGTCTTTGATCAGCTTGTCGTACTCAGGATTCGACCAGCCTGTTTCGTTGTGCGGGCTTGTCGACGTCCAAAGCTGCAGGAACGTCATTGGGTCTTGATAGTCCGGACCCCAGCCGGAGAACGACAAATCATATTGCATGTTGCTTTCGAGCTTCAGTTTTTGTGCAAACGGTTGTTGCTTAATGTTGATCGTCAAGCCCGGCAAGTTTTGTTCAAGCTGCGCTTTCACATACTCGCCGATTTTCTTCGCGTTGTCGGTGTCATAGTTCAGCAGTTCAAGCGTAAATTTGTCTTTGCCCAGCTCTTTTTTCGCTTGCTCCCACAGTTTTTTCGCTTCGTCCAGATTGTAATTGACCAAATCGCCATTCACATCGCGGAAGTCTTTGCCATCCGGACCGGTGACGAAGTCTTTCGGAACGGTGAACTTCGCCGGAATCGAACCGTTGTTCAAGAGCGTATCGACCATCGCTTGCGTGTCGATTGCCATCGCAATCGCTTTGCGGGCGTTGACGTTGTTCAACGGCTCATGTTTCGTGTTCATGCGCAGCCAGTAGAGCGACGGGTCCAACTTCGTATGGAAGTTTTTGTCGTTTTTATACTTATCGACGAACTCCGCCGTCAAGCCGACGCGGTCCACTTGTTTTGTTTCATACAAGTTGACGGCCGTCGCCGTGTCTTTTACGACTTTCACATTGACTTTTTCCAGCTTGACGTTGTCTTTGTCCCAGTAGTTCGGGTTTTTCGTATATACCCAACCTTGTTCGTGCTTCCACTCGCTCAACACGAACGGGCCGTTGTACAATGTTGTATTCGCTTCCAATCCATATTTGTCGCCTTGAGCTTTGACAAATTTTTCGTTTTGCGGCATAAACGTGCCAAACGCTGTCAAGCCGACGAAATACGGAACTGGGTTTTTCAGCTCGACTTTAAGGGTGTAGTCATCAAGGGCTTTGACGCCGACTTGGTCAAGCGGCACCTTGCCTGTGTTGGCTTCTTCCGCGTTTTTAATGTCGTACATAATGTACGCATATTCCGATTTCGTCTTCGGATCAAGCACGCGCTTCCAAGCGAATTCGAAATCGTGCGCCGTCACCGGATCGCCGTTGGACCATTTGGCATCTTTGCGGAGCTTGAATGTATACGTTTTGCCGTCTTGGCTCACTTCATAGCTTTCCGCGATCCCTGGCACCGGCTTGTTGTCTTTGCCTAAACGGTACAGACCTTCCATGACGTTGTTCAAGACGATAAACGATACTTGGTCGGTGGCGAGCGCCGAATCAAGCGACGGGATCTCTTGGCTTTCAAGCAAGTTCAGCACCTGCTCCTTCTTCTCCGCCGGCTTTTCGCCGCCCTGGCCGCCTTGGGCGTTGTTGTTGTCCTTGCCCCCGCCGCACGCCGCTAAAAACGTCGACAGCGCGAGAAGCAGAACGAGGAATAAAGAGAATCGCTTCTTCACTAAAAAACCCCCCTTAAAGTTTATGTAGTGTATTACAAATCTTCTGAACCATTTGATTTCAGAAGATTGTACTTACATCGCTTATTATATCCTGTGTTAGTATATTTGAAAAGGATTTTTTTATTTTCTTAAATAAAAAAATTTCAAACTACTTATTACAAACGGGATGAGGATCGGATTGCATTTACACCTGCATTGTAACGACTTTTGCCACAATTGTAAACAAAAAATTTCTGCCTACAGAAAAAAGAAAACGCTTACAATATAATTTTTTTGCCCTTCCTCTCAGCTTCGAAGCAAATCTCTCCTGAACTTCCATGTTTCTTCTATATTTTTCAATATAATTTTGTTAATAATTTTGACAATCTTCCCGCCCATATGATTTATGATAAAATAAGCAGTGAGAAGGGAAAGGCGGGAACAGACGATATGAAACAAACGGCTGTGCGGATTGGATGGCTCGTCGCCGCGATGCTGGCGGTGAGCGCACTCATCGTAATAGGGCAAGGAGCATGGACCACGGTGGCCTTTATTAACGTTTCGTTTTTGCTCTCCCTTTTGCCTCTGTCGCTTGGCGGGCTTTTGTTTGTTTATGAACGCGGGTTTTTCAGCGGATTCGCATACGGGTTTCGCCGATTGCGCAGGAATCGAACGAAGGTGGAGCGGTATCTTGAGGAAGCGGCAGCAGAACATGAATCGGATGAGCTGCTCGGTCCGCGGCGTTTCGCCATCACGTATCCGCTTCTCTTTTCTGGTCTGCTTCTGTTTCTGGCGATGATTGCCGCCGGATATGCCGTGCAATAAGGTTGCAACAGCTGAATGTTTTCCGTATAATATAAGGCAAATCTAGGATCAACCGAGCGATGAGAAAGAAGAGTACATATTGGCGATGCCTTCAGAGAGCTTGTGGACGGTGCGAACAAGCGGCTAGCCATATGGAATGGGCTTTCGAGCTTCCCGCCGAACCGGCGACGCAGTAGGCGAGGACGTTTCCCCGCGTTACAGGGACCATGCGCTAAGCATGGGCTGAGCGATTGCGCTTGTCGGCGCAATAAGTAGGGTGGCACCGCGGTCCTACCGTCCCTATCAGAGGGCTGGCAGGGCCTTTTTTATTTTTGCTTGAGGGAGTGAAGATCGATGAAAACCATTTTTTCCGGCATTCAGCCAAGCGGCGTCATCACCCTTGGCAACTACATCGGGGCGCTGCGGCAGTTTGTCGAGCTGCAGCATGAATACAACTGCTATTTTTGCATCGTTGACCAACACGCCATTACGGTTTGGCAAGACCCACACGAACTGCGGCAAAACATCCGCCGCCTCGCCGCTTTGTATTTAGCAGTCGGCATCGACCCGACGCAAGCGACGTTGTTCATCCAGTCAGAAGTGCCGGCGCACGCTCAAGCCGCTTGGATGCTGCAGTGCATCGTTTATATCGGCGAACTTGAGCGGATGACGCAATTTAAAGAAAAATCGGCCGGCAAAGAGGCGGTCAGCGCCGGACTGCTCACGTACCCGCCGCTGATGGCCGCTGACATTTTGCTTTATAACACCGACATCGTCCCGGTCGGCGATGATCAAAAGCAGCATATCGAATTGACGCGGGATCTGGCCGAGCGCTTCAACAAACGGTATGGCGAGCTGTTCACGATCCCTGAGGCGCGCATTCCGAAAGTCGGCGCCCGCATCATGTCGCTTGTCGACCCGACGAAAAAAATGAGCAAATCCGACCCCAACCCGAAAGCGTACATCACACTGCTTGACGATGCGAAAACGATCGAGAAGAAGATCAAAAGCGCGGTCACCGACTCGGAAGGAACGATTCGCTACGACAAAGAAGCGAAGCCAGGCATTTCGAACTTGCTCAATATTTATTCGACGCTATCCGGTCAATCGATCGAGGAGTTGGAGCGGCAATACGAAGGAAAAGGATACGGCGTCTTCAAAGCCGACCTCGCTCAAGTCGTCATCGAAACGCTTCGACCGATTCAAGAGCGGTATCACCATTGGATGGAAAGCGAGGAGCTTGACCGCGTGTTGGATGAAGGGGCGGAAAAAGCAAATCGGGTTGCATCGGAAATGGTGCGCAAAATGGAGCAAGCCATGGGGCTCGGGCGGCGGCGGTAAATAGCCGCGTCCAGCGAAGCCATACAAAAACGGGCAGGCGCCTATCGCCTTGACCCGTTTTTTAATTGACTTTTGGTTCTTGCTCCATTTCCCACAGTTTTTCGAAAAATGGCTGCCCTTTGATCAAGTTTTCGCACAGCTGCTCATGCCGTTCAGACCACCCGTATTTCGTCTCGTTATACAATTGTTCCCACGCTTCATCAAAAGACATTTTTTGAATAGCGGCGTATTTTTCCGGCGCCCATTCCGTATACCAATAGCGCATCTGGGCAGTATTTTTTGTCGAATAAAGCTGGTCAAGCGCCATAAACAACAGCTGTTTCAACTGCCGCTCTTTGCGCGTGAGTCCGCACATCAGTTCCGGAGCCGGCGATAAAATGTGGTATTCTTTTTCATACCTCGGCAGCGGATAGTCCCGTTCCTCCGCTTCGGCCGCCATTTCGTAGACGAGTTGTTCCTGACGCGGAATGAGACGGCTTTTGCGAATCGGGATTTGATAACCGATTGTATCGACAGCCAAAACGCCGGCGCCGTCCGTGACAACGAAACAATAGTCCAGCTGAATGCGTTCATGGTTTTTGCGGACATACGCCTTCTGATGCACATCGTCTAGCAGCGGTTTTGGAAGATCGGACAAGCTGTTTTCAATGTAATGAAACAGGGCCGGGGATACTTTTAACAGCGGCACTTGGTCGAGCAGCTCGATTTGATCGTCCTTGCGCCATTCATGGAAATGGCAGACGTTGTATCCGTTCTCTTCTCCTTCAAACCAGTTGACCCAAATGTCGTGCAGATAAAGCATGCGAGACCCCTCACTTCCAGACGTGTTTGTCCATCAGTATAGGCAGAGGGGGAGAATTTTATTCCATTTCGTCCTCTTTTCCCCTCTAGGGGCTGCGGCTTGGAAACGTCAAGCTCCCCCACATCAAAAGAAGGCCAATAGGGAATAAATAACATTCCACCCTTGTCGAAATATAAGATAAGTATTCGCTAAAACCGCGCTCTGGAGTGATGATGTTCAAATAGGTGATCACCATCATGCCGCCGACGACCGAAAAACCGAAACCGACCAAATAAAAAAACAGGCGGATCACCGGGCTTTCCCTTCCTTCTTGTCCACGTCCTTGTTCTACATATATGTCGGCGCCATGGACAACATGCCTGTTTGCGCCCGATGTCCCTAAGATTCTTGTGATAACCGGACAGCGGCGGTCGCCATGCGGTTTCGAGCTAAGACGCTCCCTGTTCGCCTGAAAAGCCCGCCAACTCCGCGATGTCTTTCGCTTCCATCGTCATCAATTGGGCGAGCGAATATCCTCTTTCTAGGCAACGGCGGACGATGGCATACCCAACGGCATAGCCCCCCATTTTCGGATGCCATCCAAGTCCGTACAAAATGCGGGAAGTATTATGTCGGCAGGGAAAAGACGGTGAAACAAAACAAAAAAGAGAGCCTGACGCTGAACCGAACCCGCCGTTAGTCACGCGTTTTCAGCTCTGCTCAACCAAGGCTCTCCTTTTCATCCATTACACATATTTTTTAAAAATCAATGTCGCATTATGGCCGCCAAATCCAAATGAGTTGCTTAAGACCGCACGCACGTCTTGCTTGCGCGCTTCATTCGGCACATAGTCAAGGTCGCATTCCGGATCCGGTGTTTCGTAGTTGATCGTCGGCGGAATGATGCCGTCGCGGATCGCCAGCACGGAGAAAATCGCTTCCACCGCGCCGGTCGCTCCGAGCAAATGCCCGGTCATCGACTTCGTCGAGCTGACGGCGAGCTTATATGCATGATCGCCGAATACTTCTTTGATCGCCGCCGTCTCATACTTATCATTGTACTCGGTGCTCGTGCCGTGGGCGTTGATGTAATCGATCTCCTCCGGCTTCAGGCCAGCGTCATGAAGCGCTTGGCGCATCGCCCGCACGCCGCCTTCGCCGCCCGGAGCCGGCGCGGTGATATGGTACGCATCGGCGGTCGCACCGTAACCGACAATTTCGGCGTAAATCTTCGCGCCGCGGCGCAACGCGTGCTCCAATTCCTCAAGAACAACGATGCCTGCTCCCTCACCCATGACGAAACCGTCGCGGTTTTTGTCAAATGGGCGGCTCGCCGTTTTTGGATCTGGATTGGTTGAAAGAGCCGTATTGGCGCAAAAACCGGCGAACGACATTTTCGTAATCGGCGCTTCCGTCCCGCCGGTGATCATGACATCGGCGTCGCCGCGCTGAATGACTTTAAACGCATCACCGATCGAGTTCGCCCCGGTCGCGCAAGCGGTCACCGTGCACGAATTGATCCCTTTCGCTCCGAGGATGATCGATACTTGCCCAGCGGCCATATCCGGGATCATCATTGGCACGAAAAACGGGCTCACTCGGCGATAACCGCGCTGCTGGAAAATCTCAAACTGCTGTTCAAACGTCTCCATGCCGCCGATGCCAGAACCAATCCAAACACCGACCCGTTCAGCGTTGCTTTCATTAATGTCGAGATTGGCATCTTTGACCGCCATGAGCGCCGCAGCGACGGCGAATTGGGTAAATCGGTCCATCTTCCGCGCCTCGCGGCGGTCGATAAACAGCGATGGATCGAAGTCTTTCACTTCCGCCGCCACTTTCGCCGGAAAGTCGTCCGGATTGACGCGGGTGACAATGTCGATGCCGGACTGGCCGGCGATAATGTTTTTCCACGTCGTTTCTGCGTCATTCCCAAGCGGGGTGACGGCGCCTATGCCTGTCACGACGACTCGTCTTTTTTCCATCGTTTCCGTCTCTCCTTTTATTTCGATAATATACGTGCCGTTAACGGCCCCAGCGCAAAGCGATCGCGCCCCACGTCAGCCCGCCGCCGAATCCGACCATAATGATGAGATCATCGTCATGGATTTTGCCCGCTTCCAACTCTTCTACAAGCGAAATCGGAATGGATGCGGCCGACGTGTTGCCATATCGACGGATGGTTGTCGATATTTTCTCTTCTGGCAGCTCGAGCCGCTGTCTGGCCGCTTCGACGATGCGAATGTTCGCTTGATGCGGAATGAGAAAGTCGACATCGTCTTTCGTGAGCCCGGCTTTTTCAAGCACACGCACGCTTGATTCTCCCATTTGCCGGACGGCGAACTTGAATACTTCACGGCCGTTCATGACGATATATTCGTCTTTGTATAAATGTTTTCCTCCTGTTCCGTCAGCTCCCAACTCGAAAGATAAAATCCCGCGCCCGGGCGACACCGGACCCATGACGACCGCTCCGGCGCCGTCGCCGAACAGCACCGCCGTGTTGCGGTCGGTCCAATCGGTGATTTTCGATAGTTTGTCTGCCCCCACTACTAATATATACTTGTAGGCGCCTGTGTCAATAAATTGGGCGGCCGTGACCATCCCGTACATAAACCCCGCGCAGGCAGCGCTAATATCAAGCGCAGCGGCGTTGACGGCGCCAAGCCGCTCTTGCAGCATGCAAGCGACCGACGGAAACGGACGGTCCGGGGTGACGGTGGCCACTAAAATGAGATCAATATCCTTCGCCTCCATGTCAGCGTCTTGAAGCGCCCTTTCTGCGGCAAAATACGCCATATTGGACGTATCGATGTCATCCGGAGCGATGCGGCGCTCCTCGATCCCGGTGCGCGTCCGGATCCATTCATCCGATGTATCCATCATTTTTTCCAAATCAAAGTTGGTCAACACTTTTTCCGGCACATAGCGGCCGACCCCGATAATTCCTGCTCCCATATCATTCATCTCCTCTTTCTTTCCCAAAATGGCAAAAAAACGCTCACGCTGACAACCAAACTTGAATGTACAATCAGTCTACATCACCAATTATTATTACTTGGTACTAATTTTAGCCGAAAGAGCGTGGATGCGCAATAGAAAACGAAAGTTGAACCAGCGCTTTCCGTTCCCCTAAGGCATTTGTCCAAACCGCTTTTTCCTTTCTGCCATACAATACAAATACGAGCAACCATCGCATGAAAGGGAGGATCGCCCATGGCCAACGGCGAAGCACAAGAACAACATCACGAACGGCAAGACCGTTTTTTCCGCCTAATGTTCGGATCTTTTCCTTCTCGCGCAACCGGCGAGCGCGAAGATCAAGGGAGCGGGGCAGAACCGCCTTTACTGCCGAACATCGATTTCATGAAGCTGTTTGAAAACGTCAATACGCTAGCCGACTCATTGCAACAATTAAAACCGCTCGTGAAAAAGATCACCTCGCTCGTCGACTTATTGAAAAAATAGCAGGGGCTGGTCCAAAAGAGCGGCAATGCCCCTATCTGAGGCAACACGGAAAAATAGACCACCTCAAAAATCCGGTAAAACCAAGGGTTTCAGAGGTGGTCTCTTTCACATACTTCGATTAAATTTCATCAAAAAGGAACTTTTGAGTCAGCTCCTGCCCTTGTCATTTACGGGAGTTCATTGTATTGGCAGAAAAATTGCCCGATTTGCCGAGCCAGTTGGCGCCGTTTCTCCGGCAGCTCGTAAACGACGCGCACCCGGTTGTTTGTCGTTTTCATCCATTGTTCATATTTACGGCTATGCAAGGCGGATGGATACGGGCTCACTCCGGCCAGCTGCCAAATCGTCACCGGAACGTCATGAGGACTGAGAAAGAGGGACGGAACAGCCTCGAGCACCTCCTCTTCTTTCAAGCCATAGGCAGTCGCGATTTCCCTCACCATCCGCCGGTACACGAATGGATGTTCCTGTTCATAGTCAAGCTGGGCGCGTACGTCAAGGCAAGGGTTGATCATGGCGACGGCGCGGATTTGACTTGGCATGGCGCCAAGCAGTTGCAAGGCAACGAGCGCGCCCATTCCTTCGGCAACGATATAGATGCGCTGGTTCACAATTTCGCTTTTCAACACCGAGTAAATGAGTTGGCGCGCCAGCCGGACCGCTTTCGGACTTCCCCAATGCCGGCCGTACAAATGGGACGAAAAGACCGTATACCCACGTTCCAACCAATCTTCCAGCCATTGGCGCCGCCCCGGATGCTCGAGCCAAAAACTCGTCTGTTCGTTCACAAAATGGTCGCCGTCGCCCATTAAAAAAAGGGCAAACCCATTTGGGCGCTCCGGCACGTGAACGATGCACCATTGCTCATCGAGTTGAAAAAACCGCCGTTGTCCTGCCATCGTTTCCATTCACCCTTGTTTGGCAATGCATAATGGTACAGTATACGATATGCGCGGCCAAAAAAAACGTCCGGGTATATGCCTACGCGACAAATTGTGATAAGATAAGAAAAGGAATGACGAGAAGATGGGAGGAACAAAGATGCGCTTGTTTTGGACGTTTTTTTGGACGTTTTTGCTCGTGCAAATGGCAACGTACGTCATGGGCTCGATGCAAGGGATCGGCTATAACTTCGCAACCGGTGCTTTGCTTGGCGTCATCGTGACGATCTTAGTCTTCGTGATTGCAGCCCTGATTCCGGACGAGCCGGCCGGGGATCACCATCATTGATCATTCGCTTCATAAGACAACGCCTTGGGGTGAAAGTCCCAAGGCGTTGTTTTTTGTCATCTTTAACCGAGAATCCTCCCACTTCAACACCTATATATAGATGCAATTTGAAGCTTTAACATTTGTAGCTTTTACCGAGCATTTGATCGACTGTCGGGCGACCGAACAACGCCGCTTTCAGACCCATGTATGGGTCTGTGAAGCGGGTGGTTGTTCGGGTCTTCCGTCACGCCTTGGCGTGACGGAGGCAAGCCTGTGGCTTGCCTTCGACAGTCGAAAAATGGACAAGCGACTTTTCCATCAAGGATATGTTAAACTTTTTCGTTGCATCTATATAGGTGTAAGTGGAGGAGCATTCCATCCCTATTGATCCAGACTTGTGTTTTCCGTCCATGCTCAAACAATGCGACCAACCCCGGCAGACAGGAAGCACGTCTCTCCGCGTCGGCGGCGCCCCCTTCAGCTCGTTTGCGCCGACGGACGAATGACGATCTGCCCGTTGTCAACATCGACCGTGACGGTGCTGTAATCTTTCACCCGCCCAGCGATCAGCTCTTTCGCAAGCGGCGTTTCGATTTGCTTTTGCATAAACCGTTTGAGCGGGCGGGCGCCGTATACTGGGTCGAAGCCCGCTTCGGCGATGTATTGCTTCGCCGCTTCGGTCAGCACGAGTTCGATATGCCGATCGGCCAAACGGGCCGACAGCTCGCGGGCGAACTTTTCGACGATGCCTTTCACTTCATTCATCGACAATGGCTTAAACAAGACGATATCGTCGATCCGGTTTAAAAATTCTGGGCGGAAATGGGCGCGCAGTTGGTCAAACACTTGTTTGCGCGTTTCTTCATCGATGTCGCCCTGTTTGTTTTCCAACAACAGCGGCGATCCGATGTTCGATGTCATAATGACGACCGTGTTTTTAAAGTCGACCGTCCGCCCTTGCGAATCGGTGAGCCGTCCGTCATCCAGCAGCTGCAGCAGGATGTTGAACACTTCCGGATGAGCTTTTTCGATTTCATCGAACAACAGAACGGAATACGGCTTGCGCCGCACTGCCTCGGTCAGCTGGCCGCCTTCCTCATAGCCGACATAGCCGGGCGGCGCTCCGATCAAGCGGGAGACGGCGTGTTTTTCCATATACTCGGACATGTCAAGACGGATGAGCTGCTCCTCACTGTCAAACAGCGCCTCGGCGAGCGCTTTGGCCAGTTCCGTTTTGCCGACGCCGGTCGGTCCGAGGAACAAAAACGATCCGATCGGGCGGTTCGGGTCTTTCATGCCGGCCCGCGCCCGCAAGACGGCGTCAGCGACAAGCTCGACCGCTTCGTCTTGACCGATGACCCGTCTATGCAGCAATTCATGAAGGCGAAGCAGCTTCTCTCTCTCTCCCTCGACGAGGCGGGTGAGCGGAATGCCCGTCCAGCGTGACACGATTTCGGCAATCTCTTCTTCCGTCACTTCCTCGCGCAGCAATTTCCCTTCACTTTGCTCACTGATTTCTTGCTCGAGCTGTTTGAGTTGCTTTTCCAACTGCGGAATGCGGCCATGGCGAAGCTCCGCCGCCTTGTTTAAATCATACTCGTTTTCCGCCTCTTCCAGTTCGCGTTTTGCCCGCTCGAGCGCCTCGCGCAAACGGCGGACGCGGTCAAGCGCCTCTTTTTCTTTTTGCCATTGCGCTTTCATGGCGTTCGCCTTTTCACGCAAATCGGCAAGTTCTTTTTGCAATGCCGCAAGCCGCTCGCGGCTCGCTTCATCCGTTTCTTTGCTTAAGGCCGCCTCTTCAATTTCAAGCTGCATGACGCGGCGCATCACTTCGTCCAGCTCCGACGGCATCGATTCCATTTCCGTCCGGATCGTCGCGCACGCTTCATCGACTAAATCGATCGCTTTGTCAGGCAAAAAGCGGTCAGAGATGTAACGGTCGGACAAAACGGCGGCCGCGACGAGCGCGCGATCGTGGATTTTCACTCCATGGTGCACTTCATACCGTTCTTTCAATCCGCGCAAAATCGAAATCGTGTCCTCGACACTCGGCTCTTGGACAAGCACTTGTTGGAAGCGGCGCTCGAGCGCCGGGTCTTTTTCGATGTATTGCCGGTACTCATCAAGCGTCGTTGCCCCGATGCAACGCAGCTCGCCGCGGGCAAGCATCGGCTTGAGCATATTGCCGGCGTCAATCGCCCCTTCCGCTCTGCCGGCGCCGACGATTGTATGCAGTTCGTCAATAAATAAAATGATGCGGCCGTCGCTTTTTTTGATTTCATTGAGCACCGCTTTCAGCCGTTCTTCAAATTCACCGCGAAACTTTGCTCCGGCGACGAGCGCGCTCATATCAAGAGCGAAAATCGTTTTGTCTTTCAGCCCTTCCGGGACGTCTTTGCGCACGATGCGTTGAGCGAGCCCTTCGACAATAGCGGTCTTCCCGACGCCCGGCTCGCCGATCAACACCGGGTTGTTTTTCGTCTTCCGCGACAAAATGCGGATGATGCGGCGAATTTCACTGTCGCGGCCGATGACCGGGTCGATTTTTCCCGCTTTCGCTTCCGCGACAAGGTCGCGCCCGTATTTTGCCAACGCTTCATAGGTTGCTTCCGGATGTGGACTCGTCACGCGTTGATTCCCCCTTACTTTTCTCACTGCCGCTAATAGTGCTTCCTTCGTCAGTCCAAACGACGCCAGCTGCCGAGCGACCGGCTCGGCGCCATGAGGCAACGCGAGCAGCACATGTTCGACCGATATGTACTCGTCTTGCATTCGCTTCGCTTCGTTTTCCGCCTCCTCAAGCAGCCGCGCTAAGGCGGGCGCAACATACAGCTGCTCGTCCGCCCCATGCACTTCAGGCTTTTGGCGAAGCTGGCTGCGAAGCCAGTCCGCAACCTTTTCCTTGTCGGCGCCGGAAAGCTCCACGAGCCGCGGCGCCAGGCCGCCTTCTTGTTCGAGCAGCGCAATCAGGAGATGCTCGACATCAAGCTGTTGATGATGTCGTTCTTTGGCGAGCGACTGCGCCGCCATCAGCGCCTCTTGCAGTTTTTCCGTCAAACGGCTTGCGTCCATGCCGTTCCCTCCATTTGACCTTCTTTGACCATAAATCATTATAGCCGATCGCGAAGCACACGGCAAATCAAAAGCCACTCCATACTTGGAATGGCTTTTGTTGTACTTCACGGTTTGCGCAAATACGTCCAATGCCGATTATGGTTCGACGTTTCTGGGAACGTATCGCCGGCTTTCAGTTTCAGCTTTTTCGGGTGTTTTACATTGTCGCCCGTTTCGCCGATTTCAATGTACACGCCGTTGTTCGGCGCTTTATCCCCTGGTTTGAAATGGCGCGGTTGGCCCATTTGTTTCATCCCCCTTGCTTCGATTGCATTTGTTAGCATTCCCGGTTTTGCCGCTGTTCATAAGAAGGGAAATGATGGGGCCGCCGCACACGGAGCGTCAAGCCGTTCACAATAAAAACGTTTCTTCCTCATGGAAATCCTTTTCCTTGCAAAGAACGAAAAAGGAACTCCCGAAACGGGAATTCCTTTTTCCTATAGGATCGACACTAAAATCGCTTTTTGGGCATGAAGCCGGTTGCCGGCCTGCTCAAATACGACCGAGTTCGGGCCGTCCATGACGCCGGCCGTCACTTCTTCGCCGCGATGGGCCGGCAGGCAATGCAAAAAGAGGTAATCCGGCTTCGCCGCTTTGGCGAGCTCTTCATTCACTTGGTACGGCTGAAACACTTGAAGCCGCTCGGCGCTTTCGCTTTCTTGGCCCATGCTCGTCCATACGTCCGTATAAATCGCATCCGCTCCGGCCACTGCCTCAAGCGGGTCGTGCGTCACAACAACTGTTGCTCCGGTTTTCTCGCCGATCTGGCGCGCTGCCTCGACGTATTCCTCCTTCGGCTCATAGCCTGGCGGACAGGCAATGAAAATATCCATTCCCACTTTGGCTGCGGCCGCAAGCAAGGCGTTGGCGACGTTGTTGCCGTCGCCGACATAGGCGAGTTTGACGCCTTGGAACGTTTTCTTCGCTTCGTAAATCGTCAGCAAATCCGCCAGCGCCTGGCACGGATGATCGTCGTCCGTCAAGCCGTTGATAACCGGAACGGACGCATACTCGGCCAATTCCTCGACTTTTTGATGGGCAAACGTCCGAATCATCATGACATCGACGTATTGCGACAAGACGCGCGCCGTATCCGCAATCGTTTCACCGCGGCCAAGCTGCAAATCGTTGCCGTTTAAATACATCGCCTGGCCGCCAAGCTGGATCATGCCGACTTCAAACGACACGCGCGTGCGCGTTGAGGGCTTTTCAAAAATCATCGCCATTGTTTTGCCGGAAAGCGGCGCATACGGCACGCCGGCTTTTTGTTTCGCTTTTAAATCGGCTGCTAGCGCCAACAAGTCCATAATTTCGTCTGTTGAAAAATCGAGCAGCGTTAAAAAATCTCTCCCTTTTAATGACATCACTGCATTCATGCGATCACCGCCTGTTCTGCCTGTTTTTTCTTTTCCAACCAGCCGTGGATCGGCTGCACATCAAGATGATCCACATCGAGCGCCTGCAAGAAGAGCTTCAATGTCTCACGTTCCGTGAAGACGAGCAATTGTCGGGACAACGCAGTCATTCGTTTGTTTGCCTCGTCTTCCTCTTTGCCCAAGTTGATCACCGCGAGCGCCGTGTCGCGCTTCACCCAATCGGCAAACGGGACATCTGACACGATCACAAGCTGTTTCGCTTCGATTTCCGCGGCCAGCGTCTCATCGATGCCGCCAATCACATACATTTCATTGGCGTTTGCTTTCTTTCGCAAGTACGCGTAAAACGCTTTGTACGCCGCTTCTTCCTTCGTCGCGGCGATGCTGATGCCTTCACCGGTCGATTTCATCTCCGGTCCAACCATCGGGTCAACCCCCGGCAGCTTATGGCTCGAAAAGACCGGATACTTTAACACGGCGTACGGCATGACCGCCAATCCGCGAGCTTTTTCGTCAACGATGTCGACGAGTGATTTCCCAAGCAATAACTTTGTCGCAATTTGCGCCAATGGCACGCCGGTCGTTTTGCTGACGATCGGCACCGTCCGGCTCGCGCGCGGGTTCACTTCAAGGACGTATACATTGCCGTCCGCAATGACGTATTGAATGTTCATGATTCCTTTAAAGCCAAGTTTTTTCGCAATCCGGCCCGCATAGTCGATGATTTTCGCTTTTTCTTCGTCTGTGAGCGTCTGCGCCGGCAGCCAAGCATAGCTGTCGCCGGAGTGGACGCCGGCTTTTTCGACATGTTCGATAATCGTCGGCAGTAAAATGTCCGTCCCATCCGTGGCGATGTCGGCCTCCGCCTCTTTCCCGTCCAAATACGCATCGATCAAAATCGGATATGTCAACTCGCCTTGCTCAATCAAAGCGACGAGCTGCGCCTCGCTATGGACGATAAACATGCCGCGGCCGCCGATGACATACGACGGGCGAAGCAGCACCGGGCAGCCGATCTCGGCCGCTTTGGCGGCGAGCTCCTGGGCGTTGTTCGCCATCAAGCCCGGTACGTGCGGGATGTCAAGTTCCTCGAGCAACTGGTAAAAACGATCGCGATCCTCAAGCTGGTCAATCATATCGTACGTGACGCCCAACAGCGGCACACCTGCTTCTTCGAGTCCTTTGACCAAATTGATCGCCGTCTGTCCACCAAACTGAACGATGACATGCTTGATTTGTTCCGCTTCAATGACATCCAAGACGCTCTCTAAGGTAAGTGGCTCAAAGTAAAGGCGGTCGGCGACGGCAAAGTCCGTGCTGACGGTTTCCGGATTGTTGTTGATCATCACCGTTTCATAGCCTTCTTTTTGCAAGGCGAACACGCTATGAACGGAGCTGTAGTCAAACTCAATGCCTTGGCCGATGCGAATAGGTCCGGCTCCAATGATCAGCACTTTCTCCTTGCCGCTCGCTTTCTTCCGCTCGTCTTCGCCGAAATAGGTCGAGTAGTAATAATCCGTTTCCGAATGAAATTCGGCCGCGCACGTGTCGACCATTTTGTATGACGGCACGATGCCAAGTTCCTTCCGCTTGTTGCGCACATCAAGCTCCGTCACGCCCCACGTTTCGGCCAAAAAGGCGTCGCTTGCCCCTTTTTCTTTCAAGAAGCGCAACGTCGGCTCATCGATCGTATCAATCGTGGTGGCTGCCGCCTGTTTTTCGAGCGCCACGAGCCGTTCGAACGAAGCAAGGAAAAAGCGGTCGATTTTCGTCCATTCGTGAATGGCTTCGACCGCCACCCCGCGGCGGAGCAGTTCCAAAATGGCGAAAAAGCGGCGGTCGTCTTTGTCGACAAGCAGCTGTTTCAGCTCGTCATCCGTTTTCGCCGAAAGCTCCGGCAAAAACAGTCCGTTGTTTTTTCCCTCGAGCGACTGCACCGCTTTTTGGAACGCCCGCTCCATATTGCGATCGATCGCCATCACTTCCCCGGTCGCTTTCATTTGCGTACCGAGCTTCCGGTCCGCGTGCGGGAACTTGTCAAACGGCAAGCGCGGAAACTTGACGACGACGTAGTCCAAGGCCGGCTCGAAGCTGGCGTACGTCGTTTTCGTCACCGGATTGACGAGTTCCGCGAGCGTATAGCCAACCGCCAGCTTCGCCGCAATGCGGGCGATTGGGTAGCCGGTCGCTTTCGAGGCGAGCGCTGACGAGCGGCTGACGCGCGGGTTGACTTCGATTAAGTAATATTGTTTGCTGTTCGGGTCAAGGGCGAACTGAATGTTGCAGCCGCCGATGATCCCTAATGCGGAAATGATCTTCACCGCCGACGAACGGAGCATTTGGTACTCCTCATCGGTCAACGTCTGCGACGGTGCGACGACGATCGAATCGCCCGTATGGATGCCGACTGGATCGACGTTTTCCATATTGCAAACCGTGATGCACGTATTCGACTGGTCGCGCATCACTTCGTATTCAATTTCTTTAAACCCAGCGACGCTCCGTTCGATCAAACATTGGCGGATCGGGCTTTCGGCCAGCCCTTTCTCCACGAGCGCGAGAAACTGCTCCATGTTTTCGGCAATGCCGCCGCCCGTCCCGCCGAGCGTATACGCGGGACGAATAATGATCGGAAAACCGATTTGTTCGGCAAACGCGACCGCTTCCTCAACGCTTGTGACAATTTCGCTCTCCGGCACCGGTTCGCCAAGCTCATGCATTAACGCGCGGAACGCTTCGCGGTCTTCCCCGCGCTTGATCGCTTCAATCGGTGTTCCGAGCAGTCTCACCCCATACTTTTCAAGCACGCCGGCTTCATGCAGCTGAAACGCCAAGTTGAGCCCTGTCTGGCCGCCGAACGTGGCGAGCAGCCCGTCCGGGCGTTCTTTGGCAATAATCGCTTCGACCGCATCGACGGTGAGCGGTTCAAAATACACGGCATCGGCATGAACTTCATCGGTCATGATCGTCGCCGGATTGTTGTTCACTAAAATGACGCGATATCCTTCTTCCTTTAAGGCGATGCACGCTTGTGTGCCGGAATAATCAAACTCGGCGGCCTGGCCGATGACAATCGGCCCCGACCCGATCAGGAGAATCGACTGAAGCGAAGAATCTTTAGGCATACACGTTCTCTCCCTTGAACACGGTTTGCAAAAATTCGTCGAAAATATAGCCGGTATCTTGCGGCCCCGGATGCGCCTCCGGGTGATATTGCACCGACAAAATCGGTTTATGGCGATGGACGATGCCTTCGATCGAGCCGTCGTTGACGTTGATGAAGCGGATGTCAAACGGCTTGCCCGCCAAGCTTTCCTCTTTGACGACGTAACTATGATTTTGCGATGTCATCATTACTTTTTGCTTCCCGGCGTCCCACACCGGCTGATTGGCGCCGCGGTGCCCGAAGCGGAGTTTTTCCGTATCCGCCCCGTACGCTAAGGCGACAAGCTGATGGCCAAGGCAAATCGCAAGCGTCGGATACCGGTCGATAAGCTGACGGATAGCGGGAAGCTGATGGCTTAACTGTTTCGGATCGCCTGGGCCGTTCGAGAGGACAAGCCCGTCCGGTTTCAGCGCGTCAATCGCTTCCGGCGCCGTATCATGCGGCACGACCGTCACCCGGCAGCCGCGTGCAAGGAGCGACTGCAAAATCGACTTTTTATAGCCGAAATCGATGAGCACCAAATGCGGCCCGGCTTCGCCGTATGTTTCGATCGTTTTCGTTGACACCGCGCGCACTGGAAACGCCGCTTCCTCATCAGCAACTGCTGGAATGGGCGACAAACTTAATTCCGCCATCATCGTCCCAGCGGTGCGGATTTCTTTCACAAGGGCGCGCGTGTCCACGTGCGTGAGAAGCGGAATGTTCCAATGCTGCAAGTATTCTGCCAAGCTGTATTTCGCCCCGTAATGAAATCCTGTGCCGCTCGCTTCGTAGACGACGACCGCTTCGACGTGCGGCCGCTTGCTTTCAAAATCGTCTTCATTAATGCCATAATTGCCGATCAGCGGGTACGTAAAAACGATGATTTGGTTTTTATACGACGGGTCGGTCAACACTTCTTGATAACCGGTCATGCCGGTGAAAAAAACGATCTCCCCGCTCACCTTTTCTTCAAGCGGAGCGGCGAGCTCGCCGCTGAACGTTTTTCCGCTCGCCACATGCAAGTACGCTTTCATTGGCGCCACCTCATCGTTTGAGTTTTTATAACCGTTCAAGAATTTTTATGCATGAACAGGAATAAAAATTAAGCCGTCGGCCGTCCGTTTACAAGACGGCTGAGGCGTTGGCGTTGTTCAACACGTTTGTTAAAATGTCCACCGCTTCATCGATTTCCGCTTTCGTCACCACAAGCGGCGGCAGCAGGCGGATCACCTTCGGCCCCGCCGAGAGGACAAGCAAGCCGTTTTCATGAATCAATGGCAACAGCGGCGCGACGTCCGTTTGGCACTCGACCCCGACAAGCAGCCCGAGCCCGCGCACGTCCTTGACGATGTCAAGCGGGGCGAGCGCGTCATGGAGGCGCTCAAGCAAATAGCGGCCTTTCTCCTGCACTTCTTGCAAAAATACCGGATCGAACACCACTTCTAACGTCGCCTTGGCAGCGGCCATCGCGATCGGGTTGCCGCCAAACGTCGACCCGTGCACGCCAGGCCCAAACGACTCTTTCAAAAACGCTTTGCCGATCATCGCACCAACCGGAATGCCGCTTCCAAGTCCTTTCGCCACGGTGATGATGTCGGGCTCCACGCCGAAATGCTGGTAAGCAAACGGCTTTCCGGTCCGGCCGATGCCGGTTTGCACTTCGTCGATGATCAGAAGCGCCCCGTGCTGTTGACACAGCTCCGACGCTATTTGCAAAAACGCCGGGTCAACCGGGCGGACGCCCCCTTCCCCTTGGACGACCTCAAGCATCACCGCGGCCACTTCTTCGTTCATTGCCTGCTTGAGAGCGTCGACATCATTCAGCGGCAAGTGAATGAATTCCGGAAGCAGCGGACCAAAACCGCTATGCACTTTCTCCTGCCCGGTCGCGGCCATGGTCGCGAACGTCCGGCCGTGAAACGATTGGGAAAACGTGATCACTTTGTGTCGTCCGGTATGTTTGCGCGCCAGCTTCAGCGCCGCTTCGTTCGCCTCGGCTCCGCTATTGCAGAAAAAGACGCAGTCGCCGGCGCTGTGGGCGACAAGCAAGGACGCGACCTCTTCTTGAATGGGAATCGTAAACAAGTTCGATACGTGCCAATATTGATTCAGCTGCTTTTCAATCGCCTTTTGGACGTGCGGATGGCGATGGCCGAGATTGCAGACGGCAATGCCGGAGACAAAGTCGAGATATTGTTTTCCGTTTACATCGGTCACAACCGTCCCTTCCGCGGCTTGGACGGCGATCTTCCAACGGTTGTATGTCGGAAACAGCGCGCTCATAAATATACCCCCACTTCTTTGCGAATCGTTGTGCCGTGCCATGTTCCGTTCTGGTAAAACGTCGTTTTGCCGCTGACGATCATCACCTCGGGCAGCGTATCGGACAGGGCGGACAGCGCCGCTTTCACTTTCGGAATCATCCCGCCCGTGATGACGCCGTCTTCGATCAGTCGTTCAATCGTTTCCGCCGTCGCCTCGGCCACGAGCGCGCCGTCTCGCAAAATGCCGGGCACGTTCGTCACAAACGCGAGCTGGCTGGCGCCAATGGCGGCCGCGACCGCCCCAGCCGCCGTGTCGGCGTTAATGTTGTATGTTTGCCCGTTTTGGTCGATGCCAAGCGGCGAAACGACCGGAATGTAGCCCGCCTCAAGCAGCGTGCGCAAAAGACGGGAGCGAACCGTTTTCACACGGCCGACATAGCCAAGTTTAGCAAAGTCAATCGGTTCAGCTTCGAGCAGCCCCCCGTCCACGCCGGAAACGCCGACCGCCGGCAAGCCGTTCTGCCTGAGCATCGCCACAAGCTGTTTGTTCACTTTGCCGGAGAGCACCATTTCCACAACGGCCAGCACCTCTTTCGTCGTTTTCCGCAAGCCGTTGACAAACTCGCTCGGCACCGCCAGTTTTTTCAACATTTGCCCGATTTCCGGCCCGCCGCCGTGGACGATGACGACCTCCATCCCTTGTTCCCGAATCGTTCTGACGCTGGCAAAAAAGGCGGGAGACAGCTCATCGAGCACGCTGCCGCCGCATTTGATGACGACCGTTTTCCCCATCGTTCTCTCTCCTTACGTCCGATAGCTGGCGTTGATTTTCACATAATCGTACGTCAAGTCGCAGCCCCACGCGACGCCGAAGCCATCGCCCAAGTGCAAATCCACCTCAATGACGACCGTCTCTTGTTGCAAATACGCCGTCGCTTCTTCTTCCGAGAACGGCTGCGGCTCGCTTCCTTTCAGCATCACAATCGGCCCGATCGCGACATCAACATTGTCCGGATCAACGTCAGCGTCCGCATAGCCGATCGCGCCGATGATCCGCCCCCAGTTGGCATCCGCGCCGTAAACGGCCGTTTTCACTAAGTTGGAGCCAACGATTTGCTTCGCGACTTTTTTCGCCTCATCGTCCGTTTTCGCGCCGCGCACGCGCACTTCAATGAGCTTGGTCGCCCCCTCGCCGTCTCTGGCGATTTGCTTCGCCAAGTCTTCGCACGTTTTCCGCAGCGCCTCGTAAAAGTGTTCCCAATCCGGATGATTCGGCGTCAGCTCGTCATTTCCGGCAAGACCGCTTGCCATCACCACAACCATGTCATTCGTCGACGTATCGCCATCGACGGTAATTTGATTGAACGATACATCGGTAATCGACCGGAGCGCATCATGCAGCACCGCCGAAGAGATGTTGGCATCGGTCGTAATGAACGCGAGCATCGTCGCCATGTTCGGATGGATCATCCCCGATCCTTTCGCCGCCCCGCCGACGGTGACCGTTTTCCCATCGACGGTCGTTTGGTAACAGGCGCGCTTCATCACCGTATCCGTCGTTAAAATCGCCGTTTGAAACGCCTCAGCATCCGCCATCGTCGCCCCTGGAACAAGCTTTTCGATGCCCGCGCGAATTTTTTCCATCGGCAAATATTCCCCGATCACGCCCGTTGAAGCGACAGCCACATGGTGCAGCGCCAGGCCAAACTGTTTCGCGCACAGCTCGCGCATTTCATAGGCGTCCTTGAGCCCCTGCTCGCCGGTGCAGGCGTTCGCGCATGCGCTGTTGACGATGACCGCCTGCAATTTTTGTTCTACAGCGAGGCTCGCCTGCGTCACTTTGAGCGGCGCCGCCTGGAAATGGCTTTGCGTATACACCGCCGCCGCCGAAGCCGGCACGTCGCATAGAATAACCCCTAAATCTTTTTTCGAATAGCGCAGCCCGGCGTGCACCCCAGCCGCTTGAAATCCTTTCGGCGTGACGACCGTTCCATCGGCGACCGCCGTTACTTGCGCCGTTTGTTTCGTCGCTGTCATTGTTCGTTCCCCTTCCCTCACGGATAGATCGGCAAGGATTGGAGGCCCTCGGCCTCATCCCACCCCATCATCAAATTGAAGTTTTGCACCGCCTGCCCGGCAGCGCCTTTCATCAAGTTATCGATCACCGACACGACCGTTACCCGTCCCGTCCGTTCATCATAGGCGAGGCCGATGTCGCAATAATTTGAGCCGCACACTTCTTTTGTCGCTGGAAACTGTCCAAGTTGACGGATGCGGACAAACGGTGAACCTTCATAACTTGTTTTATATAAATCTACCAAGTCGTTTGGCGAAATCGATTGTTTCGCCTTCGCATAGATCGTCGCCATAATGCCCCGTGTCATCGGAATCAAATGAGTGCTGAACGTAATCGGCTCCATCGCTTCATTCCACGTTTGCAGCGTTTGCTCAATTTCCGGAATGTGCTGATGGACGTTCACTTTATAAATTTTCACGTTTTCGTTCACTTCGGAAAAATGCGTCCCAAGCCCTGCTTTCCGCCCCGCGCCCGATACGCCGGACTTGGCGTCAACGATGATCGAGTCTTCCTTAATCAATCCTTCTTTGACAAGCGGCGCCAAGCCAAGCAGCGTCGCCGTCGGATAACAGCCCGGGTTGGATAGGAGCACGGCCTCGCGCACCGCCTCCCGATTCCACTCGGTCAGCCCGTACACCGCCTTTTGCAAATATTCCGCCGGCGCCGTCTGCCGCCCGTACCATTGTTCGTACACCGCTCCGTCTTTCAAACGGAAATCGCCCGATAAATCGATCACTTTCACTCCCCGATCCACGAGCGCCGGCGCCCACTCCCCGGACACCCCGGGCGGCGTGGCGAAAAAGACCGCATCGTAACGGGAAAGCGCCTCGATTTCAAGTTTATGCAACACCGCACCATCGACCGAACCGACGTGCGGGAAACTTTCCGATACATGAACCCCGTCCTGCGACGACGAGAAAACGTCGCAACGGCTCACATGCGGATGCCCGTGCAACAAGCGGAACAACTCCGCTCCGCTGTACCCCGTCGCCCCGATAATGGCTACGTTCATCATGTTCCCCCTCACCCGTATGCCTCATGTAGTTCTCATTATAATACTGTATAAAAATAAAATCAAATGTATATTTAATAATTTTCGAGGATTTTTTTCTTGCCCCTCCCTCCGTCTATGGGAAACGAATACCGATTTGTCCCGGCAGCCAAGGTGCATCCTTGACTCCATCGCCCTCATGTTCTCGGGATGCAAAGACTTTCACAAACGATTCCATCGATGTTCAACAAGTTTTCAATCTTTCCACTATCCTTATATTGACTTCCCTCTTTTTTCCTGTACACTTTTATATAGCGATACATTTTACGTAAGGTTGTGATCGGATGAACGAGATTGAATCTCGTGAATGGCAGAAGTGGCTTACACCGCTTGGGCGCGATCTTCGCCTTGAGAAGGGAACGTACTTGTTTCAAGAAGGGGAAAAAGCAGACGATATTTACTATATCCAATCGGGGAAAATCCAAATCAGCAAAATGGATATGGACGGACGGGAGCTCGCGCTGCGCATTTGCAGCGAGGGCGATTTGATCGGCGAGCTGACGCTGTTTTGCCCTGGGGCCCGCTACATGCTGACGGCGAAAGTGCTTGAAGACGGCGTCGTTTCCGCCATTCCGCGCGAAAGGCTCGAACAAGAGCTCGCCAATCATCCGACGCTGGCGATCGAGCTCATGAAATGGATGAGCGTCCATTTCCGCAAAACGCAGACGAAATTCCGCGACTTGATTTTACACGGCAAAAAAGGAGCGCTCTATTCGACGCTCATCCGTTTATGTAACAGCTACGGCGTGATGAAAGAAGACGGCATTTTGATCGACGTGCCGCTGACGAACCAAGAGCTCGCCAACTTTTGCGGCACCGCCCGCGAAGTCGTCAACCGCATGCTCGGCGATTTGCGGAAAAAAGGCGTCATCTCCGTGCAAAAAGGAAAAATTCGCGTCCACAACTTGCAATATTTGCGCGACGAAATCTCCTGCGAAGGCTGCCCGCCCGAGCTGTGCCGCATTGACTGACGGGCGGGTGCGGCAAAAAAAGGAGCTGACCCAAAAGAGCGGTAATGTTCCTATTTAGGGCGACATGGAAAAACAGGCCACCACGAAAAACCCGGTAAAACCAAGGGTTTCAGAGGTGGTCTCTTTCACATACTTCGGTTAAATTTCACCAAAAAGGGGGCTTTTGAGTCAGCCCCTTTTGCTCTTTTCGGAGCAATCATTCACACCGCACCTTACTTCACTATATCGCGATCCATCCAACTCAGACGGCCATCGTCTCCATTAAAAAAGATAACAAAAAATGCGCAAATACACACCTCTCGCTGCCCTGTAGGCAAATACGATGTTTACTGATGATGATCGTTAAGAAAAGAAAACAAGCCCACAAACAAAAAAATCCCCCCTAGCGTTTTATAAGTGCTTATATATTCTTTTAACATTTGCAAATATTCTTGAGAATCCACAGATCCCCCCATGGATCGAACCCAGGATGAAGCAAAACGACTCCCTAATTCAGGACTATTTAACATCAACCACAATCCGATGAGAGAAAGAACGAGTGAAACAAACTTCATTTTGTTTGGACTTTTTAAAATATTCATTTTGCATCCCCCTTTTTAACTATCCGTTATGCTTAAACGAAACACAAAAAACAGAAGCAAGTTCCATCGGGAAACTTGCTTCAATATTTCTATAAATAACGGAACACAGAACATTACTCATAGTAATAAAAACATACCCCTACAGGCTTAGCAGCATATCCATACCCTACTTTAGAATCCCATCCAATAAGTGGGTCGTACCAAACTTCAAAGTTATAAACTTTGTAATACGGTCTAGCTATTATGGTATAGGTTTTTCCTGCTGGAACTTGAATTTGATAAGTGTCTGTAACTTCATAAGATTTTGTTACGTTAAATCCCAACGCTGCCGAAACTGTTTCAGCGCTTATATTTGTGTTCGATGACCATGTGGCAGAAACCCCTTGTTTTATAGACATGGTAGCTGTTGATGGTCCTTTAAAAGTAGATTGTCTTATTATTTCTGTTCCACATGCTTCACTAGTAGTAATGTTTTTTAGATAATAACCCGTTCCTAATTGTGGAGTCACCACAGGACGATCCCCTGGAAGGGATGACTCTTGTGCTTGAGTGTATGCGATTGAAACCCCAACTAGTTTTTTCCCTTTTGGTCCAGGAACAGAAGTTTCTAATCTTTTAAGAAATTCTAGGTCTGTTATTTCAACCACCTTGTTCCCGCTTTGAGATACGACCACACTCGATTCTTTCGCTCTATCTAAAAACCCATTTACTGTCACATTCGTCTTGCTACTGAGTGAACATCCTGCATTTGAAGTCCCTTCTTCGGCAGAAGCGATGATACTGCCACCCAGCAACAGACCGAAAACTAACGAAAAAGAAAGGATTGATTTGAGAAGATCTTTTATCATTATAACCTCTCTCCAATTACAAAAATTATGTCCTCCAAAAGCAGCCAAGCAACGCGATCTGCCCACTATCTCTAAGCGCGAAACATTTTGACGGCAACTATTCGCACCCCCTTTTTTTAACCTTTATTTTACAATTAGATTATATTTCGCCTTTACTAAAATTGTCAATAAAAAGTTGAATTGTTTGTTTTTTGTCACATAAAGTAAGATTTTTAAGCTTTATCGAGTTGTTTTTTGGCTCATCACCAAATTTTGTGATTTAGTGACAAAAAAGAGAAAGCACTGACGAGATCCTGGCCATAATGTTAGCGGTGAAATCAACATTAAGGAAGTCTCGTAAGGGCTTTCGATACCACTAGGATTGCTAGAATTGAAAACGATTGATTTCCCACTCATGTTGAGTGACTTCCATGCGAACCACTGGGAAGTCGAACACTTGGCGAATGTCTACTTGAAGTGGATCGACATGTTCTAATTTTTATTTATTTGAGAATGAGCATAGAAGAAGAGGTAGGCTTTTGAAACGACCCTTTGCAAAACCGTTACAAGGAATTCATGCCCATTTCACATCATGCTTGTGCAATGAAAAAGCAATACCGCCTAACCAAAAGAAAACCCCAAACGGTCATGGATGCCTCCCGTTTGGGGTTCGTTCAAGAGTAAAGCACGATCATCGCGATGAAAAAGTACGCCGCGTTGGCGATTTCCAGCATGCCGAGTTTCATGATCGGCAGCGACTTGCCGTATAAATAGACGGCGCGGGTGACGCTCGGGGCATAGGCCAAAACGGCGAACGGCTCGCCGATGGCGATGAGGCCGACGATCAACAAGGCGTGGTAGCCCCATGACAGCCATTTGTACCGCTCGTTTTTCTTTTCCCGAATCATCGTTTTGACGTAAAACGTGCTGCCGATGAAAAAGAGGAAGGAAAACAGGGCGAGTTCAAACGCTTCGATCGTCAACGCCCCGCGTCCGGCGTAAAAGGCGGCGAGGCCGCCGATGCAAAACGCCGCGATGGCCGCTGCATCATTCCAAAAGGCGCGCTCATTCTTTTTCTTGCTGTAGTAGGTGTTTACTAGGAAAAACGGGATCATCGCCAATCCGAAGAGAACAAGGGTCGGCCGCTGCCAAAGGGAAACGGCCAGGGCCGGCGCGGCGATGGCGCCATAACGGGCGGCGGCGGGCACGTACGGCTCGTTCCGCTTCGTTTTCACCGCCATCAAGAGCGGATACGTCGCCAAATAGAGCGCGACCCAGGCGACAAAGAGCGGCGCGTGAATCCACGAAAGCCCACCGGCGTACGCCCCGAGCCAAAACGGGATGATGAGCATCGCCCAGGCGCCGTGTTGTTTTGGCATCACCCATTTGCTTTTGTTCGCCATCCGTCTCATCCTCCGCTTACCGGTGGAATAAAGGCGACCGTGTCGCCGGCGTGAAGCGACGCTTCGTCGCGGACATACTCCTCGTTGACCGCTGTCATGACGCGCCCGAGCGAGATGCCGTAGCGCTCTTCCACTTCGGCTTTCAGTTTTTTCACCGTTTCCGGAACATTCGGCCACATCACTTCCCGCTCGCCGATTTGCTCGCCCAAATGGGCGAAAAACAATAGACGGATCATTCCTCTTTCACCTCCGGTTTTCCGGACGGATACGCCGTTGTTTCAAGCTGGTCGCCCACCCAGGCGCTTCCGTCCTCCCATTGCTCTTTTTTCCAAATCGGCACGATTTGCTTGATCCGCTCAATGGCATAGCGGTTCGCCTCATACGCTTCGGCGCGGTGCGGCGAGGAAACAGCGATGACGACGGCGATGTCGCCGATCTCAAGGCGCCCGATCCGGTGGGTGATGGCGGTTTTCACCCCTGGCCATTTCTCGGCGATTTCCGCTCCGATTTGCGCGAGCATTTTCTCGGCCATCGACACGTACGCCTCATATTGCAAAAAGAGCGTCCGCTTGCCGTTTGTCCATTCGCGCACCGTGCCGGCAAAGACAGCGACCGCCCCCGCTTCCGGACGCATCACTTTTTTCATCACATCCTCGACCGAAATCGGCCGGTCGGTAATGGCAAACAACGGTTCTGTCATGTTCGTGTTCTCACCTCGTTCATGAGCCATGGAATATATTCGTCATCATCGGCCAGCGAAAACACCGGGTGCGCTAGCAGCCCTTCGAGCGGCTCCCAGGCGATGACGGCGCGGATATTGGCGAGGTGCTGAAGCGACGCCCAATCTTCCCAAGTGCGGACGAGCACGACTTTCGGGTGCCGCTCTTGTTTGTAGCCCTCCACCAACACAAAATCGAGCCGAAGCGGCGCATAGAGCGCCAACACATCATCCAACCGCCACAACGGGCGGCGGAGATGAAGCTGCAAAAGCCCGTCCCCTTCCACCGCCGTTGCCACCGCCCCGGCCCGCTCATGGCGGACGGAATCGACGCCCTCCGGCCGCGCGGGCTCGCCGCCATGGCCGTGGTGCTTCACCGTCCCGACGCGCCATCCTTCCCGGACCGCGGCCGCCACCCATTTTTCCATAAGCGTCGTTTTGCCGCTATGTTTATATCCGACGACTTGCCAGACGTTCATTCGCTTGACCCCTCATCGTCATCAAGAAGCCACACTTCGACCTCATCGCCAACCGCAAACCCTCTCGTTCCGCCCGGCAGCACCATCAAGGCGTTCGCAAAGGCAAGCGAGGTGACGATGTTCGACTTGTCCATGCCGACCGGCTTCACGACAAGCCGACCGTCAACCGCCTCGACCCGGCTGCGCACGAAGCGGATGAACGGGTTCGGCTTCGGAAAATCGGCGCCAAGGGTGGCTTTCGCTTTTTTCAAATACGGCTTGGCCGAAAACAGCCGCGTGCGCACGACCGGGCGGACGAACAGCTCATACCCGACGTAGCACGCCGACGGGTTTCCGGATAGACCGAACAGCAGCTTGCCATCAATCTCGGCGACGGTCGTCACGCTCCCCGGGCGCATGGCGATTTTGTTAAACAACACGTTCGCTCCGAGCCGCTTGTAAATGGCGGGCAAATAATCGAAATCCCCAACCGAGACGCCGCCGGTCGTAATGAGCATGTCCACTTGATCGAGCGCCTGGCGCACAGCGTGAAAACACGCATCGAGGTCGTCGGCGAGCTGGCCCAAATAAATCGGCTCGGCGCCGCTTTTGAACACCTGCGCCTCGATCATGTAGGCGTTGCTGTTGCGGATTTTTCCCGGCACAAGCGGTTCCGAGACGTCGAGCAGTTCGCTTCCAGTCGCAAAAATGCCAATCCGCGGCTTTTTCGCCACCTTCACTTCGGCGTAGCCGAACGTCGCCAAGAGCGCTGCCACCCCGGGATTGATGCGCGTTCCTTTTTCGACAAGCGGCTGCCCTTTTTTCGCATCTTCCCCTTGAAACGAAATGTTGTCGCCAGGGCGGAACGGGCGTTTAATGGCCATATACGTTTTTCCATCCCGCTCGTACTGTTTAGCGAGCTCGAGCATGACGACCGCATCGCATCCTTCCGGAATTTGCGCCCCGGTCATCAAGCGCACCGCTTGAAACGGGCCGACGGGCTGCTTCGCCACTTGCCCGGCGCCGATCGTTTCAATGACTTCAAACTCGACCGGATGGTCAAGTCCCGCTCCTTCCGAGTCGGCGGCGCGAATGGCAAATCCGTCATACGGCGAGCGGTCAAACGGCGGCACGTCATGGTCAGCACGCAAATCTTCGGCCAAATAGCGGCCATACGACTGGCGAAGCGGCACCGTTTCCTCTTCTCCCACTCCGGCATAACGCATCACCCGATCGATCGCTTCCGCTACAGGAATCGGGGTTCGTCTTTCGATCATCTCTCTCTCTCCTTTCGATCATACGGCTGGCGGCAACCATATCGTTCTTTCAACGTTGTTGCCATTGTTGCAGCCGTTTTATGCCGTCCGCCAACTTTTCCTCCACAACACGAGCATCGGCAATATGCCGCAAAATCATCTCCCGCGTTTCGCCAAACAAAGCGGCAGACTGTTCGAGCTCTTGCATCACTTCATCCGCATAGCGGCATTGTTCTTGAATATAGTTTAGCACGTCTTGAGCCCGATTTTCGACTCGATCGATCAGCTGATTTCGTCTGTTTTATTGTACAGGAAAGAAGAGAAACAACGTTGTGATGTTGATCACATTCCCTTGTTGTCCGCTTTTTTTGCTTGTGTGAGATGCATCACAACGTTGACATGGAAAACAAGGTATGCTGAAGCTGTAACGATTTGGTGATGGAGGGATCCGAAATGGAACAGCGGTTTACCGAACAATCGTTGATTGGTGATATTGTTACGGTCTTTCCGAAAGCAGCGGATTTGTTGAAAGCGCATCGCATTGATTTTTGCTGCGGCGGACAGCGTCCATTAAAAGAAGCCATCGAAGAGCGCGGGTTGGATGGCGAAGCGCTCCTTCGCGAGCTGAACACCCTTTACGCGGAGGCGCAAAACAAGCCGTCCGGAAACTGGAGTGAAGCGCCGCTAGCCGACTTGATCGAGCATATCATCAACACGCACCACCGCTATTTGAACGAGGAACTGCCGCAGCTCAGCCCGTATGTCACGAAAGTGTTGCGCGTGCACGGCATGCACCATCCGCATCTTTCCCGCGTGCATAAACTGTTTCATGAGTTAAAAACAGAACTCGAGCAGCATCTCATTAAAGAGGAAACGGGAGCGTTCCCGCTCATTTTGCAATTTGCCGACAACCCGTCGCCGGAAAACCGGGAGGCGGTCGAGCGGGCCGTTCGCGAACTGGTCAATGAACATGACGCAGCCGGCGATTTGATTAAAGAAATTCGTGAAATCACAAACGACTTCACCCCGCCGGAAGACGCATGCGGCACGTACCGGCTCGTCTACAACCGGCTGGCCGCGCTTGAAGACGATTTGTTCACCCACATCCATTTGGAAAACAACATCCTCTTCCCGCGCGTGTTGGCGGCGGTGAAGAATTAAAGGAAGAAAGACGCCGATTCGCACTTCCGAAAACATAAACCAAAAACGGGATCGCTTCTTCTATGGAAAGAGCGCTCCCGTTTTTCTTCATCCCCCAATATACGACATTTCAATTTTCGGGCGCTGTTTCGCTGTCTCTGCCGTCCGTTCTTCCGAATAGCGGTCTGTCCGTCGGTTCCAGACCGTTGTGATCAAGGCCTTGATCTCCTCTTTCCCCTCGCCGGCGCGCAGTTTGTCTTTCAACGACACGCCTTTCGAGGCAAATAAACACGTATACAGCTTTCCGTCTGCGGAAATGCGCGCCCTCGTGCAGCTTTGGCAAAACGTTTCCGTCACTGAAGCGATAAAGCCGACTTCGACGTTCGTGCCCGCGTACCGGTAGCGGCTCGCCACCTCGCCGAAATACTCTTTCTCGACCGGCTCGAGCGGATGCATCGCGTTGATTTGCTCATACATCTCTTTTTTCGTCACGACATGGGAGTAATCCCAGCCGTTGGTCGTGCCGACATCCATAAATTCAATCAAGCGGAGCGGGATGCCCAAGTCTTTAAAGTAAGCCGCCATCGGCACGATTTGTGAGTCGTTCCATCCTTTTTTGACGACCATGTTCACTTTGACTCCGAGCCCCGCCGCCAGGGCGGCTTCAATGCCTTTCAACACCGGGGCGGCGCCGACGCCGATGCCGTTCATTTTGCGGAAAATGTCATCGTCCAACGCATCGAGGCTGACGTTGACGCGTTTCAACCCGGCTGCTTTCAACCGTTTCGCCCATTTCACTAAATGGACGCCGTTGGTCGTCAATCCAATATCGCGCAGGCCAGGGAGCGCGGACAGCCGCTCAATGAGCGCATCGAGGTCGCGTCGAAGCAGCGGCTCGCCGCCAGTCAGGCGGATTTTTTCAACGCCAAGCTCGACGAAACATTCCGCTAAAAGCGCCATTTCCTCAACCGTCAACAGTTGGTCTTCCGCCAAAAAGCGAAAATTCGGCCCGAACACCTCAGCAGGCATGCAATAGACGCAGCGAAAATTGCATTGGTCGGTGACCGACAACCGCAAATCGCGAAGCGGGCGGGCGAGGCGGTCGGTGATCTTCACCCGGTCGCGCTCTTCCATGTCGCTCCCTCCTTTCCCTTTCATGGGCCGCGTGATGTTAAACGGCCTGCTCCTTATCGCTGCCAACGGCCTAGTTTCGCCGCACAGGACAATAAACTAAACGACAATCCAATGGTGACCGCCACCCATGCCCACGCCAACTCCATCCGCCCCGACTCCATCGCCATATAGACAGCGGTGGGGATCGTTTGCGTTTTTCCCGGAATATTCCCGGCAAACATCAACGTCGCGCCAAACTCCCCGAGGCTACGGGCGAACGACAGCACCGCCCCGGACAACAAGGCGTTTCTAGCGAGCGGCAGCGAAATATGCCAAAACACTTGGCGCTCATTCGCCCCGTCGATGCGCGCCGCTCCTTCAATGGTTGGATCAACGGCTTCCAGACCCGCTTTGGCCGCCTGGTACATGAGCGGAAACGACACAACAACCGCCGCCATCACCGCCGCGCCGGGTGTAAACAGCACCGTTGTGTGAAACCACGTTTCCATCAACTGTCCGATTGGGCTATGCCGCCCAAACAGCACAACAAGCAAAAAACCGACAACCGACGGCGGCAGCACCAACGGCAGCATAAACACCGTCTCCATCGCCGTCTTCCCGCGGAACCGACGGCGCGCCATCCACCTTGCTGCCGCTGTTCCAAGGATTGCGACGATCAGGCCGGCGAGAAGCGATACGTTTATCGATAACCATACCGGTGACCAAAACTCTTCCATCGACGAACCTCTCTCTGTTCCGTCTCCCTTTTACCATACGAAAACAAACAGTAGAATGCTGTGATGCTACTCACATTGTAACATAGAAAAAGGAAAAACCAATTTAGAAAAAATTGTGACGCCTCGCACAAAAAACAGTAACCGGTGATTTTTTTCACTCTCTCTCGCTGTGATGATTTTTACAATAGAAATAGCTGAATGAATGGAGGTGCTATCGATGGAAGCTGCAGTGAATGGATATTTTCCCCATTTGCGTTCTTTGTTGCAATCGTCGAAAAAAGTGATTCCACTTCGCAAGCACTCCTTTTTGTTCCAAGAAGGGATGCCGGCCAATGAGCTGTACTTGATTCTTTCCGGCAAAGTGCAAGTGAGCAAAATTTGTCCGGACGGAAAAGAAATGTGCTTCCGCATTTGCGGAAGCGGGGAAATCGTTGGTGAATTGACGCTGTTTACGAACGATGCACGCTACTTGTTGACGGCCAAGGTAATAGAGCCAGGCGAAGCGGCAGTCATAAACAAAGAGGAACTGGAACAGCAGCTGCTGATCAATCCGCCCCTTACCCTTGAATATATGCGCTGGATCAGCAAGCATGTCCGGCGGACGCAGACGAAATTCCGCGATTTGATTATGAACGGAAAAAAAGGTGCGTTGTATTCTACGCTCATTCGCCTTTGCAACAGTTATGGCGTCTCGCTTGAGGATGGAAGCATTTTGATCGACGTCGCATTGAAAAACCAAGACTTAGCCAACTTTTGCGGCACGACGCGCGAAAGCGTCAACCGGATGCTCAATGCGTTAAAGCAAGACGGAATCATTTCCATGAAGCGTGGAAAAATTACCGTCCACGATTTGAACTATTTAAAAGCGGAAATTCAATGTGAAGATTGTCCGGAGGATATTTGCTGCATTGAGTGAGCAAAACGCCAAGGACAACAAAACGGATCGAGCCGTCTCAGGACACTGATGAAAAAAGCGCCCGGCCGTCCGTTGTTCTCGGCACGCCGGACGCTCTTTTTTTCTTGTCGGTTGTGATGCGAATCACTTCTGTTTCTTTTCACCGCCGTATCGTCGAGAAAACGACGTAGCTTGGCACCCCGTTTTGGAAATCATTCATATCGTTATATTTGTACCACTCGTTTTGGATCAGCACATATTCGCGGTCGACTTCCTTGTCGGTCGGATAACCGTTTTTCGGCTTGACAATGATCACGCCGTGCATGCCGTTGGCGATATGCTGCAACACCGGCTTCGTGCCGCAATGGTACATAAACACGCCGGGGTTGTTCGCCGGATACGTGAACGTTCCCGACTTGCCCGGCATCACGTCAACAAAGTCTTTCGACGGAGCGGCATGGACGGCGTGAAAATCCATGCTGTGTGGAATGGCAGGATCCATATTTTTCAGCGTAAAATGGATCGTATCCCCTTCATTGACGACAACGAGCGGCCCTGGCGCTTGGCCGTTGAACGTCCAAGCTTTATACGTTTTCCCTTTGTCGATTTCAATGTCAGTGACTTGCGCCGTCATTTCAACGCGGACATCATGCGGGCCGATCCGCTCCATTTTCAACGGCATTGGCGCTTGGTTGACGCCTTGGTGGGCGGCTAACACGTTTTCGGCAGACTGTTGCGCAGAGGCCGCTGCTCCGTTTTTCTTCTCCGCCTTTGCCTCTCCTCCTCCCCCATTGCTGCATGCGGCCAGAAGCGAAGCGGCTAACGCGACGGACAATAACGAAGACATCCTTTGTTTCATCGTTCTCCCCCCTTAGATGATTTGATTTACACCTTTAACGTACGGCATTTTCACTTCTTCCCTGGTGACTTGTATCACCAACAGACAGCCATGTTTGAATGATTTGTGAAATAATGAGCAATATATTTTAATCATGTAACAATAGTGAAACGCATACTCACATTGAATAACAGAAAAACACGCCCAAATAAAAAAAGATGCTAAAAGCGAACAAGCTTTCAGCCTCTCTATACGGTATTCCATTCAAGAAGCGAACCGCTTCGCCGGTTCGCCGGCTTTTTTGCCAAATACGAGCCGGTTCAGCAAGAAGCAAATAAGGGTAAACAAGCTAAGGAGCAGAAAACCGAGCACGTACGAACCTGTTGCATCTTTAATGATCCCCATGACAATCGGCGGAAAAAAGCCGCCAAGTCCGCCCCAGGCGCCGACAAGGCCGGTGACGGCGCCCGTTTCGGCTGGGAACAGCTGCGGCACGAGTTTGAACACCGCACCGTTGCCCAGCCCAGACATCACGGCCACAAACAAACAAGCCGCTGTCATCACCCAAATATTTTCCATTCCAAACGCGATCACCAACGCGCCGATTGTCATTCCAGCGTAGACGAACGTCAACACCCGTTCAGCGCCGATTTTATCGCCAAGATAGCCGCCGACTGGCCGCGCAAGCGTAGCGAGTACAGTAAACCCAGCCGCGCGCATCCCAGCATCCACCGGCGTCAACCCATACAAGTCAACGAGCAGCGACGGCAAGTAAATGCCGAAAGCGACAAACGCCCCGAACGTAACGAAGTAAAAGAGCGACAACGTCCACGTATGTTTATATTTCAATACCGACAGCGATTCACGCACCGTTTTTTGTTGTTTCGGTTTCGGCATATCCGGTGTGAAAAACCAAACGAGAACGAGCATGACGACAACCGGAATGATCATCCCCCAAAAAGCCCAAGGCACACCAAACGCTGCGGCAATCGATGGAACGGAAAACGCAGCAACCGCCGTGCCGAAGTTGCCCATCGCGTTAATCCCAAGCGCCGTCCCTTGCTTTTCCGGCGGAGTCAAGCGGGAAACGAACGTCACCGAAATGGCGAACGACGTTCCGGCCATGCCGATGAAAAACGCCCAAAACAGAAGCATCGCATACGAATCTGCAAACCCTGCGCCAACAAGCGGAATGACAAGAAACAAGAGCAGCAGCGAAAACAGCCTGCGCCCGCCGATCCGGTCCGTCCAAATGCCAAGCGGCAACCGCATCACCGAACCGAGCAAAACGGGAATGGCGACCAAAATGCTTTTTTGCGTCGATGTCAGCCCGTACATTTGTTGAAACGTACTCGCAAGCGGCGAAAACACGGCCCACACGGCGAATGAAAACATCATGGCGAACGTCGTAATCGGCAGCAGCGCCTTTTGTTTATTCATGAAAAGCCCCTCCCAAACTTTCAAAATTTGTGACGTTGTTTGTACTTCCATCATACGCAGGAGAAGGAAACGGATTTGTGAGGTTGATCACATTCTTGCCTGTTGTCACCATTTTGCCACAAGCGTTGTCACGGTTTTGTCACATCCAAAAAAAGAAAAAGCCCGTCCCCAAAAGGAACGGACACGATTTGGCAAAACGTTTTTCACATACGAACGATAAGAAACGCTGTTGGGCGCACACATCTCTTCCGCCCCGTCTACGGCAAACAACTTGTTTTCTCACCCACTCGCCCGTATCTCCTGCCTCATAAACAACCAATACGCGATCGCAAAGCAGATGAGAGTGGCGGCAATGAGCGCGGTCGCCTGCGGCCAAATGAGCAGCAAACTTTGCGAGAATGGCAAGGGGGCCGCAACAGCGCCGGCCGTTTGCTCCACCGTGACGATCCCTAGCGTTCGGACGTCCGGCGAAAGCAAGGCGGTTGTTGATTCATTGAACAAGTAGCTCGGCGACAATCTCATGAGACCAAGCACCAACTCTTGACGGCCGACCGCCTGCTCGACGGACGTAATGGCGTCAGACTGCAAAAACGATTTCGCAAATACTTCCACGATCATCGAGTAGAAAAGATTGAAAAACAACCAAACGGCCATCGACGACAACGCGGATGTCGCAGCCTGGCGGAAGACAACAGAAAACAAAATGCCGAGATTCAGCCAAAAGGCGATATACACAAGACATAACAACAAAAAGCAGACCATGCGGGCAAACTCTTCGAAAGTAGGCGGAATCCCCAAGACCAAAATGCCCAACGCCATCACGAGCAGGCCGAGCGAAAGAAACAAAACAGCATTCAACAACAGCGCAGCGACAAACTTGCCATTGATCACATAATCGCGCGGAATCGGCTGGGCCATGAGCCGGCTTAACGTCCCCCGATTCCGCTCCGAATTGATGGCGTCAAATCCAAGAGCGATGCCGAGCAGCGGCCCGAGAAAGCTGACAAACGTCAGAAACGAAGGCAACGTTCCGTCCGAGACGGTGAATAATTTTAGAAACAAGTAGGCGCCTTTCGCGATTTCCTTGGCCTCTTCCGAGGAATCCAACGCGTCCCGGATCGTCGTCATCGCCGTATATAGCGAGCCGAAGCAAGTGAGCAAGATGAGGGCGATTAAAATGATCATGCGCCAACTCGTCAAATAATCGGCCAGTTCTTTTTTGACAATGGCCGAAAAGGCGCTGTTTGCCCCTCTTGCCCGTTTCTTCTCATCAAGCGCACCCGCCTTCAGCCGTTCGCTCCATCTTTTCACATATGAAAGGACATCGTTTGCCCATCGCTCTTCCTTACTGGCCTTCACGTACATCCCTCCCTTCAAAATAGCGGTGATAAATCTCATCAAGTCCAAAATCTCGCCGGCTGAGATGGAACAGCGAAGATCCTGATTCGATGATCGTCTGGCTGATGGCGGCGCTCACATCCGTTTGGCAATACACATCCCATCCATTTTCCGTTTGCTCCACTTTGTTGACGCCCGGAATCGCCTCGATTTTGGACCGTAAGGAAGCGTCAAGCGGTGAAGCGACCACATGGATGACATAGGCATCCTGCAAAAACAGCTGTTGCGCCAGGCGCTCGATATTCCCTTCGGCCAACAACCGGCCGCCCACGAACAAGCCGACTCGGTCGCAAATTTGCTGCACATGGTGCAATTGGTGCGAGGACAATAGAACGGTGATGCCTTCATGGCGGCTCAAATTGCGGATCAGGCGAAGCAGCTCGCGCACTCCCTCAGGGTCGATGCCCAACGTCGGCTCATCCAAAATGATCACTTCCGGGCGCTTCATCAACACATCAGCCAAGCCGAGCCGCTGCCTCATTCCCCGCGAGTATTTCCCCGCTTTTTTATGGGCCGCATCAGTCAAATTCACCTTCTCGAGCAGCTCCCACGCCCGCTTTTCCGCCTCGGCGCGGGGAATGCCGTTTAACGCTGCCGTATACAACAAGTTCTCCAAGCCTGTCATGTGATGGTAAAAGCCGACATCATCCGGCAAGTACCCGACTTTCCGTTTCACCTCAATCGGGTTTCGCACCGGATCGATCCCGCATACCCTCACCGAACCGGACGTCGGTTCGGTGAACCCGAGCATCATCAAAATCGTCGTCGTCTTTCCCGCCCCGTTCGGGCCAAGAAGGCCAAAAATTTCCCCTTTTTGAATCGAAAGCGACAAATGGTCAACCGCCCGATGGTCCCCATACGTTTTGCACAAGTTGTCAAGCTCGATGACGGCGGGTGCTGCCATGCTTACCTCCTCCCGTATGTTTTGATCAAATAGTACAGCCCTCCGGCCACCCCAAGAATGATCAACACCGCCACCACGCCCCAAACGGTCGACGTTTTGACCGAGATGCGAAACGCCGCCTCCGCCGACGTTTCCGCCGTTTGCGCCTGGAAGTTGACGACATAATCCCCAGCGATCGCTTCATCCGACGCTTTCACTTTCGCCTTGACTGTTTTGGAATCGCCCGGGTTCAGCTGGGCGATCGTGCTTTGATCGAATTCCACTTCCCAATCAGGCGGAGCGTCAGCCGTCATATTGATGTTCAAAAGCGGAGCGCTTCCGGTGTTTTTGACGACAAGATCGATCACCCGTTCATGCCCCGCCGTCACATCGGTGCTTAAGTTTCCTGACGGCGTCGTCAGTTTGAGCGCATACGTGCCCGTAATGACCGCTTCTAACGTCAGCTCAGCCGACGTATCGCTCGTTTGCGCTTTGATCGGGATTTTGTACGTGCCCGCTTTCACATTTTCCGGCGGTTTGACCTCTACGGTAATGTCTCTTGATTCATTCGGCTCGAGTTTCACCGACGTAACGGAATTGCCTTCCGATTTGAACGTGACTTGCCAACCTTTTTCCGCCGCCGAACTTAACGCGTAATTTTGCGTCTTGGCGGTTCGGTTTTTCAGCGTGACATCATACGTGAAGCTCGAATCCGCGTGCCCCTCGAGGTTCGTTTGTTCCGACGTCAGTTCCGTTTTAAACGATCCTTGTTCCGTCACGCGGACAAGCAGCGGCAATTTCGATGAACCACTCTCCCCTTTCGCGACGAGCCAAAAGCGGTAATCCCCTTTGTCGGCATCCAGCGGCACGGTCACTTCCAACGTGACCTCTTCTTCTTTTCCGCCTCGGACGGACAGCTGCTCAATCGTTCTCCCCTCAGCGGTAATCGAAGTCGCCCATCCTTTCGGCAGGTGGTCAAACGAGAAGGTGACGTTTTCAATGTTGGAACCGTTGTTGATGACATTGACCGTATAGTCGATTGTTTCCCCCGGCGTCACGGAAAGCCCGGTGTATGGCGTGAAAAGAACAACACCGCTTGCCGCCGATGCCGGGCGGATCGGAAGAAGAAGCGAAAAGAGTGTCAAGATCATGGCGAACATCATGATGACCCTGCTTCGCACGACGTTCACTCCCTCCTTCTGTTTTCACTTCGTATACGCCAGAAATGGATCAATGGATTTGTTTTGCAGGAGAAAAATGAAATTGTAGAATAGATGCAGCAGGGGCAACAATTCCATCAAGCATGTGTCGGGAGGTGGGCAAGATGGAAGATCGACGGGAAGACATGGAACTGCTCGAGAAGATCGCCGAAGGCTCGCGCGCCGCCTTTGACCGTTTTTACGAAAAATACGCTCCGATGGTCTATCATATCGCTCTTCGAATCGTCGGCAACGAGGTGGAGGCGGAAGATGTCAGCCACGATGTGTTTCTCGAAATCTTGCAAAAACCGCACCAATTTGATCCAAAGCGGGGAAGCGTTCAAGCCTTTCTTGCCGTGAAAACGAAAAGCCGGTCGCTCGACCGCCTGCGCAAGAAACGGGATTTGCTAGTGAGCCGCCTTGAGGAAGCGGCTTTAAAAGAAAAGGGGGCGGAATTCTACTTTCTCCGCCAACTGGAACAACAAGTCATCCTCGATGCGTTAACCCATCTCCCCGAGGAGCAGCGGCAAGCGATCATTCACTTTTACTTTCACGGGGAAACCCAGCGGGAAATCGCCGCCGCGATGAACAAACCGTTAGGCTCCGTCAAGTCGCTCATCCGCTACGGCTTGCGCAATTTGCGGAAACAAAAAGAGCTGTTCCACTGGATGGAGGCTGGCAGAGGTGAAGAACAGCATGAAGCATAGCCATATTTCGGAAGCAAAAATCGTGGACTGGCTGTTAGGCATGCTGCCAGAGCAAGAAAAAGAAGACGTGTCCAACCATCTTAAGCACTGCCTTGAATGCCAACGCCTGCTTGAAGCGTGGAAAGACATTGGGCTTAAAGAGGCAGCCCAATATGAAGCACCGCCCCTTTCTCACAAAGAGCGAATTTGGGCCCAAGCGGAAGCGCAAAGACAAACAGCGCGCGCGCAGCGAAAGGTCCGCATCGCTTCGGGATTGATCGGCGCCGCTTTGGCCGTCTTCCTTTTCGCCTTGCGCCTTTCCGCTTCGAACGACGGGCCGACCGCTTCCCATGACGGATCGGATGAGCCATATCGATACCAGATTGTCGAACAACATACCGACATTCCAATCGAGCGAATCATCCATAATCCCAAAACGAAACAAATTCCGATTGAACCATCGGCGCTCTTTCAACAGATGGACGGCACGATTTGGCTCAATGACGATACGAAGGAAATGCTGATGGAAATTGAAGGATTGCTGCCGTTTGCGACTCGCGATTATCAATTGTGGATCATTTACACCAACAACGAGGTCAAAGGGGAACTGTTGACGATCCGCCACGGAGCGGCGCGCATTTTGATCACCGGCGAGGATGTCAAACAGTTCAAGCAAATTAAAGCGAGCCTCGAACCAAAGGGAGGAAGCGCGGCGCCGACCGGGCCGGAGACATTTATTGTCGATTTGGACCACGAATGATCTTTCAACATTGAACGCTCTCCCACCTACGCTTGAGCTTTGAGGTGGGAGATTCTTGGGAACACCCGCCCCACAGCAGGCTGTCCACCAAGCCATCCCCGTGCGTCCCACGGTTCTTTACACCTTCTGTTCTGTGGAAGCAAGAGGAAGAATGACGGCAAATCCCGATTCATCCCCCACTTACGCTCACGCGTGGAAGTGGGGGACTCGGTTCAGGATGATGAAAACGGGGAAGGTTCAGGCGGTTCCGCAACAGCAAGTGCCGCCAGCTCGGTTCAGGATGATAAAAACGGGGAAGGGCGCCTGCTCCTTCCCCGTATGTTTTGAACACACATCCAACATCCGCCGCATGCGCCCGGGCAACCGTCTCACGAACGCCGTAGCGCCGTCATTTTAAGCGGCCGTTTTTCACCGCCCTCTTACCGTTGGCTTCGCTCTTTTGTCCGCAGCGCCTTTGGAATGTAAACACAATACGGCTCGCTTTCCAAATAGTCTCCCGTCACCGCGTACGCCCGCGAGCGTGAGCCGCCGCACACATATCGGAACTCGCAGACGCCGCATTTTCCTTTATATTTGTCCGGATTGCGCAAGTCTTGGAAAATCGGCGAGTGTCGGTAAATGTCCGCCAGCGGCGTTTCCCGGACGTTCCCTGCTTTGACCGGCAGCAGCCCGCTTGGGTAGACATCGCCGATATGGGAGATAAAAACAAAGCCGTTGCCGTCGTTTACTCCTTTCGGCGCGCGGCCGAGCCCGTCGACTTGTCCGGTTAAGCCTTTGTTCAACACGTCTTCGTAACGGATGCCGCCTTTTGCCGTTTTTCCTTCGCGCATTTTCGCCTGCAGCACGACGCAGCGGTAATGCTGGCCCGCCGTCGTTTTGATATCAAACGGAACGCGCTTGCTCGTTTCATACAACCAGCGGAACACCCGCTCATGCTCGATGGGGGAAATCATATCCTCCTCCTTCCCCCTGCCTGTCGGCACAAGGAAAAAGACGCTCCAAAGGACGCATTTCAGCTTCTCCACCAACGCCGCCATCTCGTCAAGCACATGAACGTTGTATCGCGAAATGACGGTGTTGATTTGCACGGGAATGTCGAGCTCATGCAAGTATTGAATCGCACGGATCGTCAAATCAAACGAGCCGCTCACGCCGCGGAAATGGTCGTGAATCTCGGCGTTCGGCCCGTCAAGGCTAAACGCCCAGCGCGACAAGCCGACCTCTTTTGCTTTGCGGATCGCTTCTTTCGTCACGTTCGGCGTCGCGCTTGGCGTCATTGACACGCGCAATCCTTTATCGATCGCATATTTCGCTAAATCGTACACATCCGGGCGCATGAGCGGATCGCCGCCCGTAAAGACGAGCATCGGCTGATCCATCTCGTAAATCTCATCGATCAGTTTTTTCCCTTCCTCAAACGTCAACTCGCGCGGATCGCGATGGTATTGCGCTTCGGCGCGGCAATGAAGGCACTTGAGTTGACAAGCTCTCGTCAATTCCCAAATCACAATAAACGGATTTTCATTAAAATCGCGCATTGCGGCCCCCTCCTTGGCCTCCATTGTACCGCAACATTCAGGCGCGTTATGTGATATGGATCACATTTAGACCTCAGCGCTCATCTTATCTTTCGATTAGCTCAACTGGAACTCCGAAACTGTGGTCAGCCAAAATGGAGGAAACTGCATCCCGTTCCTCCTTTGTATGATAAACAATGCGGATGAGCGCTTCATCCGCTTGATCTCCGCACGGCGCCTCCACCTTCACGCTTACTCCCTTTCCTACGCGCTCCAAGCGAGCTGCGAGATCCCGATGCTGACTCAACGCCTCTCTCACTTCCGATCGGCTCGGCAGTTTTCCGCATTCAGGACGAGCAACGTCCTGTTTGCCTGGGAACGGGATAAGCGACAAACCAATCCCCCCTCCCGCTACTAAAAGTCCGCCGACCAACACAATGGCAACGCCAATGCCCCACCATCGTTTTTTCGTCATCTTGATTCGCCCCCTTTCTTCTCATCTGCCATGCCGCATTCCCTTTAGCGCATGCTCAGCATGGGCGGCTCGCATCATTTTCTCATCGTGGGTCGCGACAATAACCGTTCTCCCTTGCTTCGCCAATAATTGAAGCAGCTCAATGACGCGATCGCCATTGGCCTCATCAAGAGAAGCCGTCGGCTCATCCGCCAAAATGACTTGTGCGTCTTTATAGAGAGCGCGTGCGATCGCCAAGCGTCGCTTTTCGCCTCCACTTAGACGGGCGGCCAGTTCTCGTTCTCTTCCATCCAACCCTGTTTCCGATAACACTTTGCGCACCCGCTCCTCATCGCCGACAACTTTCGAACGAAACAAACTCGAAGTCATCGTGATATTAAACGCAACTGATTCTTCCTCCATAATTCCGTAATCTTGGAGAATGAATGCCGCATGGTGTTTCCAAAACAGCCGCCGCTGCTTCGCTCCCCAACTCGTTGTATCGACACCATCAATCAATACACGACCGTTTGTCGGCCGCAAAAGCAATCCAAGCACATGGAGAAGCGTCGTTTTGCCCGCTCCGCTTGGACCAACAAGCGCCGTCAAGGCTCCAGGGGAGCATACGACACTTTCGTTCTCCATAATCGTTCGCTCATTGATAATCATCGTCACTTGATCGGCCTCAATTCTCATGGCAGTCAAGCCTTCCTCCTTCTTTCTACAACTGACGCAGGGAGTTTTTCGCAAACACCCAAGCTGCCGCACCAATATGTACGAGCGGCAAAGCAAGCAGCACAAGCGCCCCCGTTAGACAAACCGGCAACCAGCCGTTTATTCCTTGCAACAGCATAATCAGCATGACCACGATTCCCCCTAACACCCACTCTTTCACGATTCGCCCGCGCGACACCGCCCACCAAGATGCCCCAGCAAGCCGAAGAGGAAAATCGCGTTTTGCTTTTAACACAGCCATAATAAACGCACTAATGGCGGAGGCAATAGCCAAGGCCGCTAAAAGACCAACAATCGATCCAATTCTAAGCCACACGAAATAGGCATAAAGCTGCGCGCGCAAAATTCCTTCCTCCGCCATATAGTTGACGCGGATCCGGTTCTGAAGGCCGCGTTCAGCTACGAGTTTCTGTGTTTCCTCTAGTCCGACAAAACTCAACTCCGACGAAGAAGCGACAGAGATCAAAAAGTTGTCATTGAATAATGAATGGACATGAGGGGCAACCAACAATAACACCTCCTTCGGCCGGGCAAACTCAAGCTGTCCGCCAAAGCGGACAAATGGAAAAGGGGACGATCCGGTCAAACGACACATCTTGACCTCATGCCATATGGCTTGAGCCTGTTGCTGGTTTCTTACATATAACGGGATGGAGAGTTCGACAAATTGTCTCACGTCCTTTGGAATCTGTTCCAGCGCAAGAGGAACCAAAGATAGCCCTTTGTTCTTTTTGCGAACGATATCCAACCATCGCTCATTCACGATAACCATGTAACGGTACGGCGCAATGGTCATGCCATCGATGGCGAAATCGTCTTCCGTCCACGCTTTCGATAACACTACGCGATCGTCGGCCTCCGCTTGTCGAACCATGTCCCCCACCGATGGTTGCAACATCTGAAACAACTGCTCGATTTCCGCTCCCCCCGCTCTTCCTGGACGGGACGGGAACACCAACACCGCTTGATCAGCCAACGACTTCCACATGATTTGTTCCTGTGCTGTTTTTCTAGCATTCGTATAAGCTGAAACCGCCGGTGAGACAGCGGAAAGGACGAAAGCAAATACAGCGAGTTTCAATACAGCCGAACTTCTGGCCAAACGCTTGACAGCAGGTTCGCGCATCGCCAACATCTCTGGATTCGGCCATGAGGCAACAGAAAAAATCAACGCGCAAGCCATTGTCAAAGAGATCACCATCGCCTCAGCCAAAAGCAACACTTTACTATAGTAAGGCACGAATCCCCATCCATAGACAAAGCCGACATAAAGAGCGGCCAAGACGTCCAATATAGCGGCGGCCAAAACCATAGCCAGCAAAAAGTGGCTGAAATCCTCGCATTGGATGCGCGACGTCGGAACTCCCGCCAACACACGCAACGCGCGCCCTTTCGCTTTGACCGCCAGCCAGTATAAAGCTAATGACACCATCAGCGCCGAAACAGCCAACAGCGCCACACCAAAATCGCTTTGCACGATCAAAAATTGGAGAATGGTCAACAGAGTCTCTTCGTTCCACTTCTGATCGACCCGATGCGACGCCAGCCAATGTTTCAACTCGTCTATATGATCGGTTTTCCCTGTCACCAAATAATCGCCATTGGCAAACGAATGGGCCAACGCGCGGCGATCGCGGATCTCCGCATCTGGCTCATGGCCAAAACGCTGAATTCTCTTTGGAAAATCCCCTTTCTCCCCCACTTGAACAAAGATCTGTCCCGACTGATCCCCCCGTAAATCTGGCGCGATTTTCATCAATCCTAGTTCCCATCGATCGCTCATCGCCCCCAACTGTTGAAACACATCTTCCTGACGCAAATCAGACTGGCTAAAATCCAATGTCACTTTCGCTTTCACATCCAGCTGTTCCGGAAAAAAGCGGTCATGGACATCCGAAACAACAATCGCTACGAAAGCTAAGAGAAGAAACTGCACAGCGGAAACAGCGACCACGATTTTTTTATGCATGAGCCTCATTCCTTCCCTAATCCATCATCCCCCGGAAGAGAAAGACCCCATCCCGCTCGGGAAGGGGTGAAAGAAAAGCTTCCAGTCAAACAGATTCATTATTTGCAAATTCTAATCGTAATAGGCGTCATCGGACCATGGAAAATTTAGAGCCTATTACTTCACTTTTTCAAGTTTAAAACGGTTGATTCTGTAAACTTCATCGCAAAGAACATCAACGTCCTCTTGATTGTGGCTAGTAAGCAAAATCGTTCTCCCTTCTTCCCTGAATTTCCGAAGCAAATTGCGGATATTTTCAACGCTGTCAGCATCTAGAGCATTGAATGGTTCATCTAAAATAAGTGTTTGTTGATCTTCCATAATGGCTTGAGCAATAGCAAGCTTTTGTTTCATTCCAAGTGAGTAATGTTTTACCTTTTGTGTCAATTCTGGATTTAAACCAACCATCCTCATCGTCTGCTTTATTTTGTCATCATTGATTTTGTTTCGAATGAGAGCTAATGCTTTTAGATTATCAAACCCTGTCTTTCCCGCTATATACCCAGGCCGATCAATGATAATTCCAAAATTACTGGGAAATCGTTTATTGGCACCCAGCTCTTCCCCGTCCACGATCACGCTGCCGTGATCAGGGAACATAAATCCGCATATTAGTTTAAATAATACGGACTTTCCTGAACCGTTAGGACCAATAATTCCATAAATTTTCCCCTTTTCCACTGCAAAATTCACGTTTTCAAAAATTGTTGCTCCTTTAAAAGATTTACTGACTTGACTCAGTAGGATATGCGACAACTTCCTCACTCCTTTTTAGAAATCAAGATCTTGTTTATGAAAGACATACAGCAAGAAAACAATCTCTAAAACATTCCATAAGGATAGAACTATGCTTATGCGATAAACCGAGTAATCTGCGAATAAATACGCCATGCTATTCAATCCGGATGGAACTATCCCCCAATTATTAAGACCCGGTAACATAAAGAATGAAAGTATGGCGAGCCCCACTAAACTATAAAACGTTTCTTTACTCAACCAAGAAATAAGAAACACAAATAGTACATAAAATGAAATTTGAAGATAGCCATTGACAAAAAAATGATAAAACACCTCAAGCAACGTGACCGAGCGATCAATCGAAACATAGAAGTCAAAAGAGAAACGCTTCAAAGAAGAAATGAATAAAGCAAGCAATGCTAAGGCGAATAAGTATAATCCAATATATAACATGATCTTATGATACCATCTCCAAAACCATCGGGTGATAGACTGATAACGCAAAAGCTTGTAATACCCCATTTCCGACAATTCCTTCTGCAAGTACAATTGGACCCAATAGATGAATCCAAAATACAGAACCCAATAACATAAAAACGACTTGAAATAGAACGCTTGATTGGAACCACCTATAAACATGAAAAGAAATTGGTCCCAAATAGTTTGTCCCACGTTTTCTCGCATTCCGGACCATAATGCCATGACAATCAAGGCAATAAAAGCGGCATATCTCCAGCTGTATCCTTTCACATTCAAATCCAGTCGATTGGCAATCGATATGAGCAGGATCATCCATCCTATGACCATCACAAAAGATCCCCATAGATTTCCGAACTGCGCAGCCCCCGAATGCAAAATCAAGTAATGGCACAAATTAAACAAGGAATGGGGAGGAAGAAGTTTAAATGACACTCCGCCATACACCCATATGAACACCGCGGCAAATACGACAATGCCCTTGTTTTTCCACTTTACATAAAGGATGGCCAAAACAAGGTGAATACAGCTGAAACTTAAAACAAGCAACGTCAAATGCAGCAACAATGCTGAAAAGGGACTGTCTATAAATTTTTGCAAGATTTGCGTTTCACTTAAAGATGCATCCAGCTTACTAAACGGACTCCAGCCAGCAAAAGAAGGAGCACCGATTGACAAAACTCCGCTCACTGCCCCCCAAACGATCATGGATATGCTGAGGCTTTGAATAAATCGAACTAATGTTGCATACACCCAACTTCGATAAGAACCAAATCGTATCAAAACCGTATAATCAAAATCAGATATAATAATCGAAATAGAACGATATAGAAAAACGGGTAAAATGAAATACAAAATAAGGTAAATATTACCGAAGAAGCTATGTAACAAATCCCATTTATTCAACAATAGTTTTGTTTGAAACGAAGCAACATACATATGCTCTTTCGCTCTTAATCCATATATGTAAATAACTGCTCCAAAGAGAATCCATTTGAATGTCAGTAATTCATTTACAAAATCCTTCCATTTATTCTTTACTGTCCTAGTCATGATGCTTATGCAACCTTTCCTTTAGATAGAACATCAATAGAATCACAACGAAACATAAGACGATAAATGGCACGAATACTGTCCATAACGGTTGCTGTTGTATACTAAAAGGAAAAATTGTATAAGTAGGGGAAAATTGATCATATCCAAAAACTTGCGTGATAAAATTTCCCAACAAGTAATAGACAAACGGAATGGAAAACCCTACAAAAGGCTTCTCTAAAATCATGACGAGCAACAATCCCATTGTCGCATACATCATTCCATTCAGCCCTACCCATAGTGAGTAAAGAATTCCATATGGCAACGTGCCAAGGGCAAGCAGCTGCTCAAACGTTGTATAAGGGATAGGATTGCCATCTGTTGGATATAAACGAACAATTCCTAAATAAGGTTCAATATACATAGAAAATACAAAAGGGACGAATACGATCAAAAAGGCGAGCAAAAAAGACAGGATCGCATTGACGATCAATTTGCTAAAGAAGTAAGTCGTCAAAGGGATGCGGATACGTACATATGGAATAAAATGATTTTTCTGTTCACTTGGAAAAGAAATCGCATACACGAGAACCATGATGATCGGAAAAAGCAGCGGCACAAAATTCGAATTCAAACGCAGAAAAAGATCCAATTGTCTATAGTAAAGGTAATGATCCTTTATCAACATAAATTGGATGGCAGGCAGGACCAACACTAATGCAGCCCAAACCATACATTGACGCCAGGTAAAGACTCTGATGAATTCAACTTTCACTTGATGGCCCAACATTTTTTACACCCTTTCCCAGGCTCGTTTTCATGTTTAAAGAGAATGGACCATCCAAACAGTTTAGCCCATTCTCATGATGAATCAATTGCTTCTCCACTCCCCTTTTACTCTTACATCTACCAATTGAGTAAGATCCGAACTAAACTCAACTCTCGCATCCTTGCCTGCTTTGATCGAATTAGGCAGTTTGAATGGGCCCCCAACCGTTGCGATACGGACCCAAGGTCCAGTTCCTCCGCTATAAGAATACACTCTTGCATCCAGTGCTTTTCCCAGTATCGATACTTTCAAATCTGCTGACGCGCCGGTAGTCGACTTCGTTTGTTGAGGAGTAAACGCATTATCATTGAAACCTGGGACAATCACGTCATAATCATCATACGTCGTTCCTGCCTGAGCTACGCCTCCTACAGCAAGAAGCCCCGTTGCTAAAGCAAGCACGGCAAATTTCTTCTTCATTGAGCATCATCCTCCTCATTATTTCAGAGATCACCGGCCGGCTTCACCCTTACTGTACCAAAATAACATTGAAAAAACATCCGTATTTTCCGCAAATTTCATTGCGGAAAATACCTATTTTTTGAAATTTCGTTTACAGAGATTGATCGATATTGTAAAATTTTAACGAATGAAGTTGAGAGAAATGGCCTTATGGATCAAAACAGCACATCACTCATCCCCTGTAAAACTCCATGTTTCACCGCAACGTGTGTTCCAACCAAATGCGTCGCTACTCGCTGCGTTTTACGGGGGGAGGGGGAGAGACAATGGTGAAAATCAACATTTTGATCATAGGGGATCATGGCCTTGTCATGGATGGCATCCATCAGCTTTTGGAACGCGAGCCCGACTTGGAAGTAGTGGGAGCCGTCTTCTCTCCAGCCGAACTAGAGAAGGAGATCGCTCACTTCCAGCCTGATATCATTGTCATCGATGCTACGAGCCAAAGAGAAAACTACCTCATTTGGACAAAGAACATCTCATCACGATTCCCTGCAAGCAAAGTGGTCATGTTATCGGGGGATGCCAGCGCAGAATATGTACAGGCCGTCCATGAGGCAGGCGCCTATGCTTTTGTATCCAAATGCGATTCTGCCGAAACCCTGATTCACGCCATTCGGGAAAGCTATCGCGGGGTGAAATCGTTCCCGACTGATCTTGCTTTCCATGATGGCTCGCCTCTGACCGACATGGAGTTGGCCGTTCTCGATCTCATTGCTAGAGACAAAACAAATCGCGAAATCGGCGAACAACTGAACATCAGCAAACGAACGGTGGAACACCATGTGTCTTCCATTTTGCGAAAACTTCACGTCAAATCGCGGGCGGGAGCAGTCGGAAAAGCGTTTAGGCTCGGATTGCTTGAGTAACCACGTTTGGACAAGTTTATTGACCCGCCATACGCCCAAAAAGTAAAGGAGTGGATGAAAACGAATAAAGTCTTTCGTTTGCTCGTAGAAGATCTAGAACAGGAAAAAGAGAAAGCGGTCAAACAAACCGAAAAACAAAAAGCCATCGAAATCGCGAAAAACTTGCTTGACGTTCTGCCTATTCACGAAGTCGCGAAACGAACGGGGCTGACCGTCGCCGAAGTAGCGGACCTGGCGAAGGAAATGGACCAAAATCAACCTCCAGTCCAATAACGCAAAAGAGCCGAGGCCGTGCGGTTCTTTTTTCTTCGCACTGTTGCCGTTTCATAAAATTCAAGGTCATCATCAAAAGATGCACTTGACCTTTTATTGACAGTTATTGTACAGGCGAAATCATTTTTCACTTGCGTATCATGAGCGTCTTCCTGCATCAAGTGCATTTTGTGGTGAAAAGCCGGGAAAAAGAACCATTTCGTGGTCAAGGATGGCCCTTCTGATTGAAAAAAAGTGTATGCTGTGTCTGCTTCGGCCACAATCCCCCCTTCACCGGTACTCTTCCTCCGTATTGACATTGCGCCATACGTCTCCATCCGCGGCAAGCTGCTCGACATCCACCCAGCGGACGCGGATGCGGTCAAGGAGCGAAATCATCCGCCGTTCGCCGGCGTCAAGCAGCTCGGCGATCGCGTCGCGAAGCCGACGGTGGTATAAAGCAACCAACGGTTCGGGACGGCTGCCATGGAGCGGGACGATGGCGTCAAACGTCGGATCGATATGGGAAGCAAGCCGTTCCGTCACTTCCCGCCGCATGTACGGCATGTCGCACGGCAGGACGAATACCCAGTCGGCTCGGCTCTGTCCCATGACGGTGTAAAGGCCGGCAAGCGGCCCACAGCCGCGGCAGCGCTCCACATCGAGCAGCACCGGGATGTCCGTTTGCCGGCGGAATTCATCGATAAGCGACGGGTGGCTGACGATGTACAATTCATCGGCGACGGATCGCAACGCCGCGACGGACCAAGTGAAAAACGGAGCTCCTTCGTGCAACGCAAACGCCTTCGGCCGCCCAAACCGGCGCGACTGGCCGCCGGCGAGCACCGCTCCGGCAATCGTTTGTTTCATCATGCTTCCCCTTTCCGGACATCCATCGTTTGTTTTTACCGTACCATACCAACCGGCGAAAAAAAAGATTTCCGCCTGCAGACGGAAATCCCAATGGAGCGGATGATTTATTTTTTGCCGATGGCCACCCGCCATACGTCCGGCCCTTCCTCTAAGTACTCCCATGTAAACTGATCCGGACGCTCCATCATGAATTGGTATTGCAGCGGAAGCGGGTCATGGTCATTCGTCAGCTCCATCACTTCCCCCGGCTTCAAACTGTCAAACAGCCGAAAAATTGCCGGATGGCGGTCGCGCGGCGGATAGTCCGGAGCGTGGATTTTGGCGGCAAATTGGTTCATAACATTGGCCTCCTTTGTAGTATAATGAATTATATACTTTATCATAACCGCTTGAACCTTGGGGGGGAGTGACGAGCGTCACAGCCCGAAGGTGAACATGTTCAATCCCCATGAAAGGAGAAATGGCGGTTGGAAGAGCTTGTTGGCTTTTGCGCGCAATGCGGCAAGCCGATCCATTGTCTGCATGGGTTTTTAAATGGCGTCGTCAGCCGAGAAACAGAGACGTTGTACTGCTTTCCGTGCCATGACAAGCAAAAGGAAAACGAACACACCACGCCGGACAAATGCCACAAGTGATTGAAAACGTTCACAAATGAAAGGGGGCTGACCCAAAAATCCACTAACAAGTGGACTTTTGGAGCCAGCTCTTTCTTTTTTAAATCGTACATTGATCATGAACGATTCCGATTAAATCCCTTGTTTCTCCTTATATTATAAAGAAAGGAAGTTCGATTTTCTTAAAAACAATGTCGCTGCCGGGATTAACATGACCGTACGGGCTAAAACGCACTCCTTTTCCTGGACGGATACAAAGCGACAATGACACAAAACGTTATTTTCAAATTTCTACGAATCATTTATAATATGAATGGGGAACGATTATCCTCATTTGTTCTGCGCTACAATCCCATCCCTTTCCTCAACCACTTACTCTACACGCTCGTTTCCCCAGTCCTCATAAAGAAAGAAGCGATTCATCATCACTCGCTTTTCCAGGAATGCTATATATCTTATTAGAAGGGAGGATTTCCCTTGGAAGCGATATTGAAACAAATTTTGGACAAGCTCCAAATTATCGAACATGAAGTAAGCGACGTCAAAACAAACATGGCAACGAAACAGGAACTCGAAGAAGTGAAGCAAAACTTCACAACAGAGCTTGAGGATATTAAAGCCAACATGGCAACGAAACAAGAACTTGAAGAAGTGAAGCATAGTTTCACAAAAGAGTTCGAAGACATTAGAGCCAACATGGCCACCAAACAGGAGCTCGAAAAAGTAAAACAAAGCTTCTCAAAAGAACTAGAAGATATTAAAGCTAACATGGCCACCAAACAAGAACTTGAAGAAGTGAAGCATAGTTTCACAAAAGAGATCGAAGACATCAAAGCCAACATGGCTACCAAGCAAGAACTTGAAGACATCAAAGCCAACATGGCTACCAAGCAAGAACTTGAAGATATCAAAGCCAACATGGCTACCAAGCAAGAACTTGAAGATATCAAAGCCAACATGGCTACCAAGCAAGAACTTGAAGATATCAAAGCCAACATGGCTACCAAGCAAGAACTTGAAGATATCAAAGCCAACATGGCTACCAAGCAAGAACTTGAAGATATCAAAGCCAACATGGCTACCAAGCAAGAACTTGAAGATATCAAAGCCAACATGGCTACCAAGCAAGAACTTGAAGATATCAAAGCCAACATGGCTACCAAGCAAGAACTTGAAGATATCAAAGCCAACATGGCTACCAAACAGGAGCTTGAGGACGTAAAGAACAACCTAATGAAAGAATTAGATCATGTCAAAGCCAATATGGTCACGAAGCAAGAGTTTGTTTTCATCCAACAAGCAGTGCTTGAAACAAATGAAATCGTTAAGAAAATAGAACAAAACATGGAAAAGCACGAACGGATTTTAGATCTTCTTTCTAGGCGTTCGATTGAACAAGAAGCGGCAATTTCCAGCATTCGTCTTATTAAGGCACCATAAGCAAGGAGAGAGCATCCCTCCCTACCTTTCTTAGGTGTGGCCGCCTTTTATAGTAAGGAAGAAACGTCTCCATCGGAATGCGCTTGACGATTTCGTAAACTACATGAGCCATATGATCCACTGGAATGATATCGATTGGCAACGTGGAGGGCCACGGTACACTCTTCAAAAATATGATGATATGTCTAAAAGAATCGCTCCTTTTTCGGTGATAGTGGTTTATGGTGACTCTATTCTGCCAGAAAACGAACGATTCTCTTCTATTTTCGTGTAAAAACGGGCTAATCCCAAAACACATTCGCATTTTGGGTCAGCCCGTTTTTGTTATTCTTCCTCCGCCAAATTCGCCACCGGCAGCTCTTCTCTCTCTCCATGCGTCGGTTTGCGCAAATGGAACATCGCTTTGATGGCAAAGACAAGCAAGGCGGCGACGCCGATTAAAAAGATCGTATCCGGAACGAAGCGGACAAGCAGCAAGTTTTGTACGACGTCTTGTTGCAAGAACGAAGGCGAACGCGACGCCCAATAGCCGTGTTCAAACGCTTCTTTGATTTGCAGCACCCCAACCGGGAGAAGCGTGATGAGAACCATGCCAGCCAGGCCGATGTTCAGCATCCAGCAAGAGAATTTCAGCCATTTGTCGTTCCATGCTTCCGGTTTGACGATGTTGCGCAGCGAGTAAAGAAGCACGGCGATCGCAAACATGCCATACACGCCCATCATCGCCGCATGGCCGTGGGTCGGCGTTAAGAATTGCCCGTGTTCAAAGTAGCTGACCGCCGGCAAATTGATGAGAAAGCCGAACACCCCGGCGCCGACCAAGTTCCAGATCGCTGTGGAGATCAAAAACCAGAATGTTGCTTTATACGGGAAGTTGACTCCGCCGTCGCGCATCATTTTGTATTGCTCGTACGCTTCCAAAATAAGGAGCGTGAGCGGAATCACTTCGAGCGCCGAGAACACGGCGCCAAGGGCGATCCAGATTTCCGGTGAACCGTTGTAGTAATAGTGGTGGCCGATGCCGATCACACCGCTGCCCAATAAAATCGTAAATTGGAAATAGAGAGCCCGGACCGTCGATTTTTTCGTCACGAGCCGCAGCTGGACGAGCAAAAACCCGATGACGACAACGGCGAACACTTCGAAAATGCCTTCGACCCATAAGTGGATGATCCACCAGCGCCAAAAGTCGGCCATCGTAAAGTTCGTATCCGGCTCGATAAAGAAGGCGAAGATGTAAAAGAACGGAACGGCGATGGCCGAATAAAACAGCAAGTGAATGAGCCCGCCTTTGTCGCTTTCTTGCTTCAGCCCGCGTTTGACGCCGCGGAAGACGATGAACAGCCAAAGCAGCATGCCCACGACTAAAATGATTTGCCAAACGCGGCCTAGCTCAATGTATTCCCAACCTTGGTGGCCAAACAGGAACCATTCGTTTCCTAAATAGCCGTTGACGCCGAGCCATTGGCCGATCATGCTGCCGCCGACAAGCACGACAAGCGCCCAGAAGAGCAGATCGACAAGCAGCCCTTGCTTTTTCGGCTCTTGCCCGCCGACAAGCGGCGCGATGAAAATCCCCATGCCAAGCCAAGCGGTGGCGATCCAGAAAATCGCCAGCTGCAAGTGATACCCTTTGGCGATGTTAAACGGCAATAGGTCATGGATCCATTTGATGCCAAAGAAGCTGTCCGGTTCCGTATAGTAGTGGGCGAGCAACGCCCCGAACATCGCTTGCACGAAAAAGAGCGCGGCGACGACAACGAAATATTTGTCCGCTTTCACTTGCGACGGAGTAAGCGGCTGCCGCCGCAAGTCGATGACCGGAAACTTCCCTTCTGCATACGCTTCTTGCATGCTTAACTGATAGCGGTGGAACACGTACAAAATGATCCCGATGAACAAAATCAAAATCGTGACGCTCGCGCCGCTCCACCATACCGCGGAAAATGACATCGTATTGCCGGCGTCTTCATAGTACGGCCAGTTGTTGGTGTATGTGATCTTGTCTCCAAGTCTTGGCGTGCTGGACAGCCAGGCGGTCCAGAAGAAAAAGTCGGCAATTTGTTGGATTTGATCGCCATCCGCCACCCAAGCACGGTTCGATTTTGGCATGTCACTTTCTTTGATCAATCCTTTTTTCAATCCCCAACCGTCGCCATTGGTGAACACGTCGCGGTAGTAGTCGCGCACTTTTTCCAACCCGTATACTTGCGCATCCGTCAGGACGAGAACATCCGTAACCGGATTGTAGCGGTTTTTCCGCATTTCTTTCATCACTTGTTCGCGGATGATCGTTTTCTCATCGGCGGTTAAATCGGCAAACGGTTTGTGATACCGCTCTTTTGCTTTGTAATCTTGCATGCCTTCCGTATAAATTTTCAACGCTTCCGCCGTATAGTCCGGCCCCATATACGACCCGTGTCCAAGCACGGTTCCGTAATCCATCAGCCCGTATTTTTGGAAGACGGCCTGCCCGCCGATGATCGTTTCTTTCGTCATCAACACTTGGCCGTCTTCACTGCGCACTTCCTTCGGCCTTGGCGCCATTTCTTTAAAAATCCAATACCCGCCGACAAGCAGGACGGTAAAGCTGATCAAAATGGTGAAAATGAGAATCGATTTGAGAAAACTGTTGGTCGTTTGCCGCCCCGGCCGCACGTTGGGGCGAACGGATCGATGAACTTCCATATGAGACAACCTCCTTCTCGTTTGTTCGCCCCCATTGTAGCGTGCTGAACCGAGGACGGTTTGTGAGCCGGGGCAAATGTCTGTTATGATTTATATCACAGCTTTATGGCGTGGGAATGTATACAATGAAGGCAGAAAAGGCCAAACGGAGCGGATGTTCAAAAAGAGAAAAGCATCGATGCTCTGTTGACAGCCGCCACACTTTTGTCACATTTCCAAAGGAGAGAACGCCATGAAGGCTGGTGAAAAACAACGGATTCGCTTGGTTTTTGAGAAATCGAAAGGAATGAAGTTATGGTGTTGCAAGGTTTCTCAATTTGAGAAACGCTGTTGGAGATCAGCACTTCCTTTTAAATCACCAGCCTTCATGGCGAACCATTGGATGAAAGACCGCTTAAAAGCTGTTCCGTTGTTTCGTGAACTGTCCGATTACGAGCTTGATTCGCTGGTTGCCATTTCCCACGTGCGCGTTTACAAGCCGCGGACGTTTGTCTTTATGCAAGGCGACCCGCTCGAGCGAGTCTACTTCATTCATTCCGGCACAGTGAAAATTTACAAAACAGATGTAAGCGGAAAAGAACAAATCATCTCGATTTTGCAGACGGGAGAAATGTTTCCGCATGCCGGCTTTTTCTTAAAAGGCACCTATCCGGCCCACGCCGAAGTGGTCGAGGAAGCGACATTGATCGCGATCCCGATCCACGATTTCGAACAAGTGCTGATGGCGAGCCCTGAACTTTGCATAAAACTGTTCCGCGTCATGGGCGAAAAAATCGTCGACTTGCAAAACCGGCTTGAGGCGCAAGTGCTCCATAATACGTACGAACAAATCGTGCTGCTTTTGTTGCGGTTGACGCGCACGAACGCCGTCAAGCAAGGGAAATGGCATCGGCTCACCGCCCATGTGACGAACCGCGAGCTGGCCAACATGATCGGCACCGCCCGGGAAACGGTGAGCCGCACGTTGAGCCAGCTGAAACGGAAAGGGCTGATTGACGTCGACGAACACGGCTTTTATTTGATTGACCGCGAAGGGCTCGAACAAGAAATCTTTTTCTAACTCCTTTTTCCCCATCGTCCGGCACCGGTCGGGATTCGCAATGGAGCTGATGGGGTTTCCTTTCAAACACTTGGGCAAGCCCATCTTTCTGAAACATGCTATTCCGCCCTTTCAAACGAAGACGAAACCTTTTTTCCAAAGTGGAATATGTCATGTTTCGGCCGAAAGATGTGAGCTATATCACAACATTCTGCAGTGAAAATGATTATCATGATAGTCAAAAAGGAGGGAAAGCGCATGGGTGTGACGATTGAACTCGATGTGCGCGAAGATTTGCGGCAGAAACGTGAGCCGTTTGAAAAAATTATGAACGCCATTAAGCCGCTCAAACCGGGCGATACGTTCATTTTGCACGCTCCATTCAAGCCGCTGCCGCTGTTTCCGATTATGAAAGCGAAAGGATTTACGTACGAGGCCGAACAAATCGAGAAAAAACATTGGAGAGTAACGTTTGTCAAACAGGGGGGAGACCGATGATCCTCGATAACCGCGGACTCGAGCCGCCGCAGCCGATGATGCGGACGCTAGCCGCCCTCGCGAAGCTGAATCCTGGGGAGACGCTGACGATCATTAACGACCGCCGCCCGATGTTTTTGTACGAGCAGCTTGATGAGCTCGGCTACCGGCACGAGACGGTCGCACGCGAAGACGGCAGTTTTGAAATCCGCATTACGAAAGGATGAGCAACGTGTTTCCTACTCGCACGGGGACGGAAACAGACGTCCGTCTTCCGTTCTCGTTTATCATGTTCGCCGTGTTGGCGTTCGCCGCGTCGCAGCTTATGTTGCTTGGAGCGATTCCCTCACTTAGCAGCGGCGCGTTCCGGTTGCCGTTCGTGTGGGCGGCGGCCCACCTGGCGTTGCTTGGCTTTGCGTTGATGACGTCCATGGGGGCGATGTATCAGCTCGTTCCGGTCGCCTTTTTGACGCCGATTTGGAGCGAGCGGCTCGGCTTTTGGCAATTTGCGGTGACAGCGGCCGGCATTGTCGCATTTGCCGTAAGCCTGGCGGCGGCGCCAAACCGGGCGTTTCTTCCCAGCTTGTTGCTTTTGCTTGGCATCATCTTATTCGTCTGGCAAATGGCGATGACGTTAAGAAAACAAGAAACGAAAAATATCATGACGCTCTTTGTCGCCACGTCACTGTTGTTTTTGCTGCTGACGGCGGCCGCCGGAGGGCTGCTGGCGTTTCACTTTTTCGCCGCCAAAGGCGCTAACAATCATGAAGTGGTGTTCGGCTTGCATGTGCTGTTCGGGCTGTGCGGCTGGTTCACACTGCTCATCATAGGCTTTTCGTACAAAATGGCGCCGATGTTCTCGCTCGCCCACGGCTTTTCGCTGCGGCCGGCGCGTTACGTCTATGCGCTGTACATCAGCGGGATTGCGGTGGCGTTCGCCAGCTTATTCTTGCGAAGCCACGCATGGCTTGCAGCCGGTGCAGCCTTGCTCATGAGCGGATTCGTTGTTTTCGCCTGGCATATCCGCGCCATTTTGCAAAAGCGGATGAAAAAAACGCTTGACCGCCCGTTCCGCTTTTCGCTTTCGGCCATCGTCATCGGCCTTGTGCTGCACGCAGCTGCCGTCATCGCCATCATAGCCGGCAACGGACGGTGGCTCGGCATCATCCTCTATCTTTCTGCGATCGGCTGGATCGGATTTAGCATTATCGGCTATTTGTTCAAAATCGTGCCGTTTTTATGGTGGACGCATCGCTACAGCGAAAAAGTCGGCCAACAAAACGTGCCGACGTTAAGGCAAATGATGAATGAGCGAGCCGTCACCGTCCAATGCCGCCTATGGCTCATCGCCCTCGCGCTGGCGGCTGTTGCGCTTGCTGTCGCGAGCGTGCCGCTGTTCGCCATCACTCAAGTGCTGTTGGCTGGATTAAGCGTTGCCTTTGCCGGAACGATTTTAACGGTCTTCCGAAAATAAGCGAATGAGGAGGAAAAGAACGATGGATGTCCGCGAACTTGCCATTCAACAGCTGAAAACAGTCCTTGATCCGGAGCTCGGCATTAACGTCGTCGATTTAGGGTTGATTTATGACTTAAAAATCGAAGATGGGCATATCAATGTCCTGATGACGCTCACGACCCCGGGCTGCCCGCTTCACGACTCGATCGCCGGCGGCGTCAAACGGGCGCTCGAGCAAATCGACGGCGTCCGCGACGTGCGCGTCCAAGTGACTTGGAATCCGCCATGGACGCCGGAGCGAATGAGCGAAGAAGCGCTCCGGCAGCTTGGACATTTTTCCTGAAACGGTCCACTTTTCCATCCCCTTTTAGCTGTTCGCCCGCGTTGGGCGGGCGGTTGTTTCATTGTCCTGCAACTGCTGAACACTCCCCGCCCTTTATTTTTGTATCATATAGAAAAAACGAGAGCCATCGCTTGGCTATTTAAAGGAAAAACGAATCGAGGCCGCGAATCATATACCAAGAGGTGAGAGCGATGTTTGCTAAAATCGACGAGCTGAAACAACGGTTGGATGCGTTGCGCCCTTTGCCTCCAGGGTTGGTGAAAAACTTGCGGGAATCATTTCGGATCGAATGGACATACCATTCTAACGCCATCGAAGGCAATACGTTAACCTTGTTAGAAACAAAGCTAGTCGTAGAAGAAGGGATTACCATTGGTGGAAAACGACTCAAGGAACATTTGGAAGCGATTAACCATGCGGAGGCGATTGACTTTATTGAAGAGTTAGTCGCAAACAAAGAACATTTGACCGAGCACGTGTTGAAACAGGTCCATTATTTAGTATTAAAGAGCATTGACAATGAAAATGCCGGGAAATATCGAACATACAATGTGCGCATTTCCGGCAGCTCGTACACCCCCCCTCACTTTTTGCATGTACAAGATGAAATGAATCGATTGTTTTCTTGGTATGAAACGAATCAATATGCTCTTCATCCAATCGAACTGGCGGCTCGTTTCCATTTTCAGCTCGTATCCATTCATCCATTTGCTGACGGAAACGGACGAACCGCCCGCTTAATGATGAATTTCATTTTAATGCAGCATGGCTATCCGCCCGCTATTGTGAAAGCAAACCCAGAACAGCGCCGGAAGTATTACGAAGCGCTGGAAAAAGCGAGCGTCGAAGGCGAGGTCACTCCGTTCATTCAACTGATCGCCGCATGTGTCGAAGAAAGTCTGCGCCATTACTTGCACGCTTTAGGCATGGAGGACTGACAAAACAGCACAAACACAAAACGACACGGAACGACGGGCATTTCCGTGTCGTTTGTTTTTCTCCTCCATGAGACCCGCCTCCGGTTGGCGTTTGATCGGCTATTCAAGCAACACGTTCCACAACCATGCCATCAAAGGAACGATGACAAAAAAGGCGAAGGCGATGTATCCGACATATCGAATCCACCGGGGAAATCCTCGCCAATCGAGGGCTTCCCGCTTCATCGCCCCTCCCGCGGCGATCCGATCCAACTCTTCGGTCGGCGAAAACACCAGGTCGTCCACCCGTTGAATCTCCTCTATCCGTTGCGTTTCATGCCTCTCTTCTTCTCGAGATCCCTTCATGACGCCCCCTCTTCCCCATGATTTTCACGAACAGACCAAAACGATGTTTCTATCTAACATCCAGCATCCTCAAACGTTCGACCTAATCAGCGGTTGATGTTTTCCTCTTCATTATACCGTCTCTCATCGTCAGAAAGCACCCATATTTTCCACGCCTTTCATGAGAGAGGACAAATGCACTCCTTCTAAGTTGGACGATGTATCGAAACGGTCTGTTCCTCGCTGCCCGGAGCCTCCGCTCATTCCTTCACCCGCAACAGGCGCATGCTGTTGAGTGTCACCATCAGCGTCGCGCCCATATCGGCGAACACCGCGAGCCAAAGGGTGAGCCAGCCCGGGACGGCGGCCACGAGTGCCAGCACTTTAAGCCCTAAGGCGACGGCGATGTTTTGCCGGATGACGGCAAGCGTTCTGCGCCCAAGGTGGACGGTGTACGGCAGCTGGCGCAAATCATCGGCCATGAGCACAACATCGGCCGTTTCCAAGGCGGCATCCGTCCCCGCCCCGCCCATCGCCACACCAATATCGGCCGCGGCCAAGGCAGGGGCGTCATTCACCCCGTCGCCGACCATGGCGGTCATGCCGCAACGTTCTTTCAGCTCGCGGATCGCCGCCAGCTTCTGTTCAGGAAGGAGCTCGGCGCGAATATCGGATACGCCCGCTTGACGGCCGATGGCCTGTGCGGTTTGCTCGTGGTCGCCCGTCACCATCACCACTTCCGCCACTCCAAGGCGCCGCAGCGCGGCGACCGTTTCCGGTGCGGACGGCCGCAGTTGATCGGCCGCGGCGATAAGACCCAACAGCCGATCGGCCGTGCCGACGTCCATCACGGTTTTTCCTTCGTCTCGGAAGGCAGAGATTTGCTTTTCCGCTTCATCGGGCAACTTCCCGATCAAACTGGTGAACAAGGCGGGGCTGCCGATATAGTACGTGTTCCCCGCAATCACCGCCTTCACTCCTTGGCCGGTGAGCGATTGAAACTCGACGGCCACATCAAGAAACGGTACTCCCTCTTCTTCCGCTTTGCGGACGATGGCAGAAGCCAAAGGGTGCTGCGACCGTTTTTCGATGGCGGCGGCGATGGCCAACAGCTGCTCACGTGTTCCTTCATACACGACGACATCGGTCACGGCTGGTTTCCCTTTCGTCAACGTCCCGGTTTTATCAAAGGCAACGGCACGCAGCCGGCCGATTTGTTCGAGATGCACGCCGCCTTTGATGAGCACGCCGCGCCGAGCCGCGTTTCCGATGGCCGTCACAATCGCCACCGGGGTGGAGATGACGAGCGCGCACGGGCAGCCGATGACAAGAACGGCAAGACCGCGGTAAATCCAATCAAGCCACTCCCCGCCCATCACGAGCGGCGGAACGATGGCGATCAGAAGCGCGGTCACGATAATAAACGGCGTATAATAGCGGGCAAACCGGTCGACGAACGCTTGCATCGGAGCCCGCTCCGCTTGCGCCTCTTCCACAAGATCAATCATTTTCGCCAATGTCGTCTCGTCCGCCCGTTTTGTCACTTCAACTTCGAGGAATCCTTCTCCATTCAGCGTCCCGGCAAACACTGCGTCTCCCACTGCTTTTTCCACCGGCAGACTTTCGCCGGTGATCGCCGCTTCATTCACTGTCGAGGCGCCGCTTATGACAATGCCGTCCAAAGCGATTTTTCCACCTGGTTTGACGATCATGACATCCCCGACGCGAACGTCTTCGACCGGAACGGTCATTTCCTCCGTGCCGCGCCGAATGATCGCTTCAACGGGCGCCATCTCCATCAACGAAGCGATCGACCGCCGCGCGTTCTCCATCGAATAGCGCTCGAGCGCTTCACTGATGGCGAATAAAATGACAACAGCCGCCCCTTCCTGCCATTCCCCGATCGCCGTTGCACCGAGAATGGCGATCGTCATTAATGTTTTCATATCAAACTGCCAGCGGACCAAATTCCGGAGCCCCGTCCAAAACAGTGAGTAGCCGCCGATCACGATCGCCGCCAAATACATAGCGACCGCCAGCATCCCCTTGTCTGCCGCATCCGCCGCAACGCCAAACAGAAGCAGTGCCACAGAGGCGAAGACATTTCGATTTTCTTTTCGCTTCCAAAACGGCTCCCGCCTGGCCGGGCGTTCGCGTTCTTCACGAATGGTCAACTGTTCAAACGCCCCCGCTTGTTCAAGTTCATCAATCGTCGCCTCGCCCCAAACGGTGAGCTTGGCGGCTCCGAAATTCACTTTCGCCTCTTTCACGCCGGGCAAAGATTTCACGTTTTGCTCAAACTTAGCTGCGCAGTTTGTGCACGTCAGTCCTTGCACGTGGTATGTTTTTGCCTCAAGCCGATCCAATGTTTGTTCATTCCCCACGACCATCCCCCTCTTTCTGATGGGCGAGCGCGACAAGCAGCAGCTCGCGGATATGGTCATCATCAAGTGAGTAAAAGGCAAGTTTTCCCTCTTTCCGGTATTTCACGATTCCTTGTTTGTACAAGATGCGCAAATGATGCGATGTCGTCGCCACCGTCGCCCCGATCACGTTGGCCAGATCGCAAACGCACAGCTCTCCCTCACTGCACAGCGCATACACGATCTTCGCCCGATTTTCGTCGGCAAGCGCCTTGAAAAACGGCACGATCGCGGCAATGTTTTCATCACGAAGCCGCCGCTGAACCCGCTCGACCTTCTCTTCGTCATAACAGTAAACGTCGCACACATCATGACGGTGCATTCCTTCTCGCTCCTTGTCAATATTCAAATATTCATTTGAATATAGAATAGCATATCTCCCCCTTATATTCAAATATTCATTTGAATAAAAAATGTGCTCAAACGAAAAATCCGCCTTTTTGTTTTTAAAAGGCGGATTCCCTCTTGTGAAGCACACTTTAGCTGACCGCAAACATGTTCGTTTCCTCATTGCCGATTTTGCTTACACATGCTCGCGAAACCAGCGCACCGTCTCCAAAAACGCTTCACGCGTCACTTTATGGCCGGCGTGCGGGTCGGCGATGAATTGGAGTCGGTCTTCGTTTCCTTCATAAAGTGGTTTAATTTGCTTGTAAAACTCATATGTATAAGCATACGGGACGACTTGGTCGGCTTTCCCGTGCCAGATGAACAGCGGCCGCCCGGCGAGTTTTTCCGGCTGCTTGGATAAATCGTAGCGGGCGAGCTTTTCTTTTTCGAGCGCAAGCAACGTCGGCGGCAGCGGAATGTCGATTTGGCGCCGCTTTCCTTCTTCAATCATCTCATCAAAAAAGGCGCTGTAGTTCGGGCAGCCCATAAGCGCCACCGCCGCCTTCACCCACGGATAGACGGCGAGCGCGCCGAACGTGACGATTCCGCCCATCGATGTCCCAGCGAGCCCAATCCGTTCTCGGTCAGCCAGCCCGCGGCTTACAAGGTCGTTTTTCATCTCCTCGATTTCGGTGATCGTGCGCACGACAATGTCCCAAAACGACAGCTGCAATTTTCGTTCGCTCAAGCCTTCGTCCCGTTCACCGTGAAACAGCGCGTCGGGAAGCACAGCGCGGTAGCCCGCCTCCGCAAGCAAGTAGCCGAAATGCAAATTATGTTCTTTGGCGCTCGTAAAGCCGTGGATAAAGAAAATCAGCGGCAGCCGTTCGCTCCGCTTTTCCGGCTTGACAACGTGAAGAACCGGCACGCCGGCCAACTGTTCCTGTTCAATGATCACCATGGTTGCACAAACCCCTTTTCTTTTTCCATCGCTGTATAGTTTACCATATGGACAGCGATTTTGGAAAAGAGTTACACTATGTAGTGTAAAGAATAACGAGGGCAAAGGAGTCGGACATGAAGCCGTATTTAATCGCGTTGGATTTGGATGGAACGTTGCTCAAAGAGGATAAAACGATTTCTCCATTTACCAAAGACGTCATCCGCCGCACCATCGACACCGGCCATTTTGTTGTCATCGCCACCGGCCGCCCGTACCGGGCAAGCTCCATGTACTACGAAGAACTTGGCCTTGCAACGCCGATCGTCAATTTCAACGGCGCGTTTGTCCACCATCCGCGCCAGCCGTCGTGGGGCATGCACCATTACCCGCTGCCGCTTGCGGTCGTCAAAGACATTGTTGAAATCAGCGAATCCTATGGAATCAAGAATATGATGGCCGAAGTGTTAGACAATGTTTATTTTCACCAACATGACGAAGTGTTGCTTGACATCGTCCGCCTTGGCAACCCGACCGTGGAAATCGGCGATTTGCGCCGCTCGCTCGGCAAAGATCCGACGAGCGTGCTCGTGTACACAGACGATGATCATATCGAGCGGATTCAATCACACTTAGCGAATGTGTACGCCAACGTCATCCACCAACGGCGTTGGAGCGAACCGTGGCATGTCATTGAAATCATCCGCCATGGCGTCCATAAGGCCGCGGGCTTAAAACAAGTCGCCGACTACTTCGGCATCCCAAGGGAGCGCGTCATTGCTTTTGGCGATGAAGACAACGACCTCGAGATGATCGACTGGGCCGGTCTCGGTGTTGCGATGGGCAACGCCATCGAACCGTTGAAAACTATTGCCGACGATGTGGCAAAAACCAATGAAGAAGACGGCGTCGGTGTATATTTGCAGGATTTGCTTCGTTTGTAGTTTCCATCGCGGCGGTTTCCGAGCCGCCTTTTTTGACGCCGTCCATTAAGATGGATGAAAAAGCGCGTTTCTCCAAAAAAGAACCGTTTCGATGCTGCTTCGTTGGCGAACGCTTTGCCGGAGCGTTTTCCTCGCTCTATCGCCAGCCTTATCTGCTTCCTACAATCTAAACGCTGGCTGATGCTCCTCTTTTCACCTTTCTCCAACCGCCTTGCCGTTTTGTAGAGCGACTTGTGTTGTAACGAATTTCCTTACTACTGTTCCCCCCGTGCGGTTACACTATACGTGACGCAACGCGCGTCTTCATATTTTAAAGGGGGAATCCGTCATGGGCAAACGAAACAAATCGAAGCGTTTCGTCCAACAAAGCATCGATGCGGTTGAACGGCATGACAAGCGAATCCCTTACCATTTAACGTACGCCGAGGCGGAAGCGCGCAAAGCGGAAAAAGCGATGGAAACGTCGCTTGGAGGAGCGTAGCGATGGGCAACCGCCTGTTCCAAGAGGCGCGCAAAGCGGTCGCGCAGGCGAAACAAGCGGCCAATGGCGAAATCGACATGAGCGTCGACCGCGCCATTGCCATCGCCAAAAACGCCTTGTCATCTGCCTATGCGCATTCCAACACGGCGGAAAAAGCGCAGTTGCGTCAATTTCAAGCCGAGCTGGACGAGCTCACCCACTAAACGGCTGCGGGCTTCCCGCAGCTGTTTCTTTCGCCCGTTGCCGATTTTCCATTGTATTCCGTCCGGAAAACCGCTACACTAAGCATAGATGTGAATCGTTATTCATTCTCCAAGACCACCGGCCGATGCGGACGAATGAAACGCCGTTCGTTTCAACAAGAATCCACTTGGATTTCTATAAGAAAGGGGAAACGGAAACATGCCCATTCAAATCATCACCGACAGCGGAGCGGATTTGCCGCAGTCGTACATTCGCGAGCATCAAATCGCCTTTTTGCCGCTTGTCGTTCATTGGAACGGCCAAGATTACGAAGACGGCATCACAATCGAGCCGAAGCAAGTATATGACGCCATGCGCCAAGGGCATACGGTGAAAACGGCACAGCCAAGCCCGCTGGCGATGAAGGAACTGTTTTTGCCATACGCCAAAGAAAACCGGCCATGCCTTTACATCGCCTTTTCATCGAAATTATCCGGTACATACCAAACGGCGATGGCCGTGCGCAGCGAACTGCTTGGTGAATATCCGGAATTTCGCCTGACAATCATCGACTCGAAATGCGCCTCTCTTGGCCAAGGGCTCGCCGTCATGAAGGCAGTCGAGCTGGCGAAACAAAACACACCGTACAACTTGCTTTGTGAAACGATCGAGGCGTATTGCCGCCATATGGAACACATTTTCACCGTTGACAACTTGGATTACTTGGCGCGCGGCGGCCGCATCAGCAAAACCGCCGCGGCCTTTGGGGGCTTGCTCAACATCAAGCCGCTTCTCCATGTCGAAGACGGGGCGCTTATTCCGCTTGAAAAACTGCGCGGGCGAAAAAAAGTGTTAAAGCGCATGGTCGAGTTGATGGGCGAGCGCGGCGACGATCTGCAAAAGCAAACGATCGGCATCAGCCATGCCGATGACGAAGAAACCGCCTTGGAGCTGAAACAAATGATCGAAGAAACGCACGGCTGCACGCGCTTTTTCCTCTCCGACATCGGCAGCGCCATCGGCGCACACGCCGGACCGGGTACGATTGCCCTCTTTTTTCTGAACAAATATATTGAGATCTGACGCCTTTCACGCCGGACGAAACACGGGCGCCTGCACAACACAGGCGCCTGTCCTCATCACCGAAGTTGATCAAGAAGGTTGTAGTAGTAGTACGTTTTGGACCGCATCCGGCCATCCGAGAAAATGAGTTGCTGTTCCTCAAACCGATTCAAATAGCGCCGAACCGTTGCTTCCGGCAAACCGGTCAACTCCGCCATCATGTTCGCGGTAAAAATCGGGTGCTGGAACATGACATTGACAACGGTTCGAATATTATGGCTGTTCACAAGCGCACTTGCCTTTTCCAAATCTTCTTCATACAAATCGTTTACTTTTTGAATCAATCGAACATTTTGTTTCGCTTGTAAATGGACGCATTGCAAGAAAAACTGAATCCATTGCGTCCAGTCGCCTTTGTAGCGGGTATCATTCAAATAGCGGTAATACTTGTGCTTATCCCGTTCAAGCACATCGCTGACAAAAAAGTTCGGGTAATCGATGACACCCTTACTATACAAATAGAGCGGAATCAAAATTCTTCCAATCCGACCGTTTCCGTCAAGAAACGGATGAATCGTTTCGAACTGCGCATGAATTATGGCTACTCTCACTAATTCATCATAATCATCGTTCGGTTCATGAATGTATTTCTCTAAATTTGACATATACTCATTGACAAGATGCGGCTCCGGAGGAATGTAAGTGGCGGTTTCAATCGTGCATCCTTCCGGACCGAGGAAATTTTGCACCCTTCGGAATTCCCCTGGCGACCGATGGGATCCGCGTACATCGTTTGACAACAAAATTCGATGCAACTGCTTAAACAACCGAGTCGAAATGGGGATCTCTTTCAGCGCATCCATCCCTGCCACTAATGCTTCATAATAGTTTAATGCTTCTCGCACATCGCTGTTCGCTTTTCTGCTTTGTGCTTCAGTCTCCATCACTTCATCCAATGTCACTTGTGTCCCTTCAATTTTCGTCGACTGCACCGCCTCCTTCAGCATGATCGGCCTGAGCAGAAATCGAGGGTGCAGCTTTGAATGCCGCAGCATCGTTTGATACTCAACCATCGCCTTATTCGCTTCGATCAATTCGCGAAGAAAACGCATTTGATTCACGACATCTTCGCTAAGAGGAAGCTTGAAGGGGACAAACGGTTTTCGTTTCATTTTTCATTCCCCTTTACGAACATTTTAGATAAAAAATGATCGTTAAACACCTATATTTACCCTATTACAAACATTTATCTCTATTTTTGTACTTAATTATACTCTGAAGCGAACCATTTGTTAAGAAAAATTCTCCATTTATCTTTCCACAAACTACCTTCCCCTATTTCCACATAGTTCATTTCCATTTGCCGCATACTAATGATGGACGATCGAAACAAGGGAGGGCTACCGATGCCAAACACGAGCGACAACGACAAAAAAGCGCGGGAGAACCAAGCGAAGCGCCATGAGAAAAACATGATGCGCGAGAAAAACCGCGAATCCGGGAAGTTCGCGTATTCGAAGAAGACGGATCATTTGTGAGCAAAATGACAAAAAGGCGGCCGAAACACCGCCTTTTTCACATTGTTCCCCCTGCACCAAGTCCCCGCTTTCAGCACGGCGCTACATGCCGGCCTCTTCCGGCTAAAAGACGAAACTAACCTTCTTGCCTCTTTGATCATTGTTGTCTTTCCTCCCACCTTTTTCTATAATGAAAGTACATCACACGCCCGGGAGGTTGCTTATGTCCAAAGAAAGTTCGTTTGATATCGTATCCAAAGTCGATTTGTCGGAAGTGGCAAACGCCATCAACATCGCCATGAAAGAAATCAAAACACGCTACGACTTCAAAGGAAGCAAAAGCGACATTTCACTGGAGAAAGACGAGCTCGTTCTCATCTCCGACGACGAGTTTAAGCTTGAGCAGCTGAAAGATGTGCTCATCGGCAAGCTCATTAAGCGCGGGGTGGCGACGAAAAACATCCAATACGGCAAAATCGAGCCGGCCGCAGGCGGCACGGTGCGCCAGCGTGCCAAGCTCGTCCAAGGGATCGACAAAGAGAATGCGAAAAAGATCAACACGATCATCAAAAACACTGGCTTGAAAGTGAAAAGCCAAGTGCAAGATGACCAAATTCGCGTCAGCGGCAAAAGCAAAGACGACTTGCAAAAGGTGATCGCCGCCATTCGCGAAGCCGATTTGCCGATTGACGTGCAGTTTGTGAACTACCGCTGAAACAGGCAGAAGCGCGCTGCCTGTTTTTTCATAAATAGAAGAGTGATGTTTATAGGGGGAGGAAGCCGTCCATGTCAAAAAGCGGGACGTTTTAACTGCGCAGCTGTTGCAGTTTGCCTTCATCATGGTGATTTCCTCCATCATCGCTGGCGTGTACGAAGCAGCCGCCCATTGGTTGGAAACACATCGCGCCGCAACGTTTTTGATCGGTTGGACGCTCATCGTTCTGTTGTATCCCGCTTTCCGTTCATGGCTTGTGCAGTGGATGGAAGTGCGCGCTGATCATCTCGGAGCGACGCTGCTTGATGGCGGCAACGACCAGATGGCCAACGCCTTAGCCATTCTTTCAAAAAATCAAGACCAAGCCATCGAGCAAGCACATCGCTACCACATCGATGCGAAGGAAAAAGACGATGAGGAGGAAGATGCATTTGCCGAGGACGGTTCTTTCACTTTCGAGAGAGAGGACTGGTTTTCACGCTTTTCCAAATTTCAACTATCCCCCCATCCGCCGATGTATTGGCGCATTCATTCGCTCCGCACGACCGAAACCGGATGGAGCACGCAAAAACTTCGATTATGGTGGCGCGACTGTTGGCGCGAATCGCTTCCTGATTTTGTGAAAGAGTGGCTGCATATATAGATGCAATGAAATCGTTTCACATATCTTTGACGGAAGACCGAACAACAACCTGGAAGCGGCGTTGTTCGTCCACCCGACAGCCGGGTGCAATGACCAGCAAAAGCGATAAATGTTAAATGGAAAGGGTAGAAAAAAATGATTGCCGTGCAAGACGTAAACAAAATCTATCCGCCAAACCGCCAAGTATTGCATCATGTTTCCCTTGAACTGGTTGAAGGGGATCGACTTATTCTTTTAGGGCCGAATGGAGCCGGAAAGACTACTTTAATAAGGTGCATCATCGGGCTTACTGCACCAGACAGCGGCAGCATCTATGTCAATGGAGTAGATGTTGTCCGCCATCCAGATGAAGCGCGCGAGTCGATTGCGGTCGTATTTGAAGAAGCTGACAACTCCTATTCCTATTTAACTGTTTTGGAAAATCTCTTATACTTCGGCTTGCTGAACAAATGGAGTCGTGCTGAAGCAAAACGAAGAGCCGAACGAATGATGGCCGTGTTGAATCTAACCCCATACGCTGAGCGTCTTACCCAAACCCTTTCACGTGGGATGAAACAAAAACTGGCATTTGCGATCGCCTTAATGAAAGGAGCGCCGTTTTTGTTCCTTGATGAGCCGACTCTTGGCCTTGATGTTGAGTCGCAGCATCATATCCGAACCATGTTAACGGACGAAAAACCATGGTGGAAAGCCGTTCTCATCACCACCCACGACATTCCTTTTGCCCACGCCGTTGGAAATAAGTTTGTCTTTATCCAAGGCGGAAAAATCGTTTGGAGCGGCACGAAAGAACATTTTTCAACTCCAGCCGACCTTGAAACTCATTTTTTGGCCGCTATTCGTTCCAACCTATCCGTCTAAGGAGGTGAGTCGGTTGTCCCCGCAAATTTTGAATGTAGTATTGGCTTCCTTTTTGAAAAAAAAAGGCAGAGTATCGTCGGTATTGGTTCGATTTTACCGTTGGGCTTATCATTAAATTTGTCTTTTTTCTCGGTACGCTGTACGCAAGCCCGATACAGACCGGAAAAGAAGCGACGGTCAAACTGTTCGGTTTCAGCCTTTGGTACTTAAGCGCTCATTTGATCTCGAAGCTCGGCAACACGGTGATCGAAGAAGCGTATCTCGGCACCGCCGAGCAAGTGCTTTCCACCAAGACTGCTCCATGGAAAATTTTGATCGGCGTGGTGATCGCTGAAGTCGCGTTATCGTCCATGTGGGTGACGCTCTTTTTCGTTTGTGCGGCTTTGATGATCGGATTTTCCGAAATTCTCTCGGGAATCGTATCCATGATAACGGAGATCGTCGTATTTGGCGGCGTAAGCCTCATCGGGATGACGGGAATCGGCGTGTTCATTTTAGGGCTGTCCCTTCGCTTAAAGCAAGTGGGAGCCGTTACCGAGGTGCTGCTTTATTATTTATTGATCTTCTCAGGATTTTTTCTATCTTCGAATGTATTGCCGACAGCGTTTCATATTCTCAACTACTTTTCTCCCCTTTCTTGGGCCGTGCAAGGAGTGAATGAAGGATGGCCCGTATTCTTTCCTGCTCTCGGCATTTCGCTATTATGGCTGGCCATGGGCTCATTGGTCTTGAAGCAACAATGGCATTGGGCGAGAAAAAACGGAAAAATCGGAAGCTACGTATAAAAGAGCGGACGTTATCCCTCACATTTCGCACCCTTTCGGCGAAAATCGAGAGGATGTTTTCGCGACCATGCCGAATGCATCTTCGACAATCAAGGAAAGCAAAGGAGGTTTCATAACACGGACGTCTTGCACGAAGGGGACTCTCTTTATTACGACGCCGCCTGCGAACATCAGTTGATCAACACGGGCAAAGAAGCGTGCCGCTATGATCTGATTATTCACTCGCCTGCTTCGAAAACATGACCCATAGTCATGTCCGCCCAAGGCGTTGCTTTTTTTGCTTTTGGCCGTCACATAGAAAGAAATCACAGCATCGACGGCGAATAAAAGAGATGGCATTTCTTTGACGGAGGTGTGTGAATGAACATCGGCCAAGAATATTTGCGAGTGGTGCGCGCACGCTTTGTTGACATGAAAAAGACCGCCGAACGGGCTATGGACCAATGTTCGGAGGAACAGCTGTTCCATTGCTTTCATGAGGAGGCAAACAGCATCGCCATCATTGTCAAACATATGAGCGGAAATATGGTGTCGCGCTGGACAAACTTTTTGTCGTCGGATGGGGAAAAACCGGACCGAAACCGCGATGATGAGTTTATTAACGACTTCCATACGCGCAAAGAAGTGCTGGCTTGCTGGGAAAAGGGGTGGTCTGCTTTCTTTCAGACGCTGAACGAACTGCAAGAAACGGATTTGTTGCGGACGGTCACGATCCGCGGCGAACCCCATTCCGTCATCGAAGCCATTGAGCGGCAAATGTACCATTATTCGTATCATATCGGACAAATCGTCTATATCGCGAAACAGCTGAACCGAAACAACTGGAAAACACTGACCATACCAAGAAATCGAAAAACAACATAAGCAGCTTCTGATTCGAATGATCATGCAAACGCCATCCGCCCCTCGGAACCGTCAGCCGATCAAGGCGGATGGCTTTTTGGCGGCCTGGCGTTTCTCTACAATCATATCGATCGGGATCGCATTCATCGTCTGGAAAGTTTCACAATACCGACCAACAAACAAACCATCCCCACTCCCCATGCCAATCCCGCCTTGCCAAGAAGGAGGGAGATTTCTTCGGATGCCTGCGCATGGGTAGGATCAAAAGAAATGGCTCTTAACGCAAAGTAGGCGGCAATAGAGAGCAGCAGAAAATGAGCAAAAATCCAATGGAATGCCAAACGACGCGTCCGATTCTTCCGCCAAAGGGAAACGACCGTCATGGTGGCGATCAACATCACGACGGAAAAACCGCCAATGAGTAAATCCATCACTTCCTCTTCCATCGGCAAATGTTTATGCATGTTTACAGCCCCTTTCATCAAGGTAAGGTGATATTTCTTCTATACTTCTCTTTCCATTCCTCCTCTTCCTTTTTAATATTGGCTCTTCACCACAAAATGCACTTGACAAAGAAAGATGTTCATAATAAAAAAAATCAAAATAACGTTTTTCCTTTTTACTCACATTTCGCACCCTGAATAAAAATTTGAAATAAGCCCGATTTGACCGAATAAAAATTAATTATTTTACAATTTTTGTATAAAAAATTATATTTATGCGAATATTCTGGTCGTTTTTTGTATATTATGCAAAGGTTGCGAAATATGAGTTTTTATACAATTTACCTCATTTGAGCAACATTACTTTCTTTTTTCACATATAAAGCAGCCGCCATGTTTCATATCCTAACGTACAATATTGTTCTGCAACAAAGAAACAAGTCATCAAGACTTTGTGAAAACTTTCTCATCAAAATATGACAATTTTTTGAACAAACTTGCCGAACATTCGGAGAAAATGGACGAAATCTTGGCACATTTCCCCTATAAAATCTCTTTAGGCGCTGGCGAAACACATTTATTTCTTCTCAACCGCTTATTCGCCAATCCTAAAGAAGAAGGCGGCCGTATTGCTTTTCAAACTCAGAAACTTGCTTGCTTGAAAAGTTCTTTCACTTTACCACCGGTCCCTTTTCCCCATCACTATTGCTTGGCACGATTTTTGCTTTTCATAGCAGGTGAAACAAAAAAACTTTATAAAGGAGATGGTGAGAATGAAAGCCGCCGTTGTTCACAAATTCAAACAAAAACTTCAAATTGAAGAAGTGGAGAAACCAAAACTAGGGTATGGCGAAGTGCTTGTGAAAATTGAAGCTTGTGGCGTCTGCCATACCGATTTGCATGCGGCCCATGGAGATTGGCCGGTAAAACCGAAACTTCCGCTTATTCCTGGTCATGAAGGAGTAGGAATCGTTGTTGAGGTCGGCGAGGGAGTGAAATCAATCAAAATTGGCGACCGTGTTGGCATTCCATGGTTATACTCGGCATGCGGTGAATGTGAATATTGTTTAAGCGGTCAAGAAACACTTTGTCCACATCAATTAAATGGTGGATACTCTGTCGATGGCAGTTATGCAGAATATTGCAAAGCCCCGGCCGATTATGTCGCACGAATTCCTAAAAATCTCGATCCTGTACAAGTTGCTCCTATTCTTTGTGCTGGAGTCACAACGTATAAAGCATTAAAAGTTTCAAATGCCAAGCCTGGTGAATGGGTCGCTATTTATGGAATCGGGGGATTGGGCCATATTGCTCTTCAATATGCCAAAGCAATGGGATTAAATGTCGTTGCTGTTGATATCAGTGATGAAAAGGCAGAGCTTGCAGCAAAGTTAGGAGCTGATATTACAATCAATGGCCTGCGTGAAGACCCCGTAGCAACAATTCGTGAAAAAGTAGGCGGAGTGCATGCAGCTATTAGCGTTGCTGTAACGAAAAAAGCTTTCGAACAAGCCTATCAATCCGTTCGACGCGGTGGTTGCCTTGTCATCGTTGGACTGCCTCACGATGAACTACCGATCCCTATTTTTGACACTGTATTAAATGGCGTTACAATAAAAGGTTCGATCGTCGGTACACGAAAAGATATGCAAGAAGCTTTAGATTTCGCCGCACGCGGAAAAGTTCGCCCCATTGTGGAAGCGGTACCATTAGAAAAAATTAACGAAGTATTTGAACGGATGGAAAAAGGCCAAATCAATGGCCGCATTGTTTTAACAATGTAACACAAAGCGGCAGAAGAACAATCCTAAATTTTCTAGGGGAACGGAGAAAAATGGCGATTTTTTCAGCATTGCCTGTTTTTAGTTTAGGCACAGATCGATATCATAAAGTTTCTCATTTTGAGAAATCGACCGGTTCAACCACCAGTGCCTAATAAATCACCTGCTTTCTAGTATTACGAAAAGTGCTATCCGATTATGTCAAACTCTTAGGGGAAGATTCCCCTTCCCCTAAGAGCATATCTGAAGGAAAATAGCTTAATTTAAACATCTTTATTACACAAGGAGGATGCAAATGATTTACAGCAAACCAGGCGAAAGAGACGCAAAAGTTCAATTCAAAGCAAGATACGATAACTATATTAACGGAGAATGGGTGCCGCCTATTTCAGGCCAATATTTCAAAAATATCACGCCCATAACAGGAGAAGTATTTTGTGAAGCAGCACGCTCGCAGGCTGAGGATATTGAATTGGCATTAGATGCCGCGCACGCGGCAAAAGAAGCTTGGGGAAAAACATCCCCGGCTGACAGAGCGTTGATTTTAAATAAAATCGCTGATCGCATGGAAGAAAACTTGGAAATGTTAGCGGTTGCCGAAACATGGGATAACGGCAAACCGATCCGTGAAACGTTAAACGCCGACCTACCCCTAGCCATCGATCATTTTCGTTATTTCGCTGGAGCCATACGCTCCCAAGAAGGAACAATCAGCCAAATTGATGACGATACGATCGCGTACCATTTTTATGAACCACTCGGCGTTGTCGGGCAAATTATCCCATGGAATTTTCCATTATTGATGGCAGCATGGAAAATTGCTCCTGCGCTTGCTGCCGGAAACTGCATTGTGCTAAAACCAGCTGAACAAACTCCGGCATCGATTATGGTGCTTATGGAGCTGATTGGCGATCTGTTGCCTCCTGGAGTGCTCAACGTTGTCAATGGGTTCGGATTAGAAGCTGGCAAACCATTAGCTTCTAGTTCACGTATCGCCAAAATCGCGTTTACCGGTGAAACAACGACAGGGCGGCTGATTATGCAATACGCTTCACAAAATATTATTCCTGTTACACTGGAATTGGGAGGCAAATCCCCAAACATCTTCTTTCCTGATGTAATGGAAAAAGACGATGACTTTTTAGATAAAGCGATTGAAGGATTTGTCATGTTCGCTTTAAACCAAGGCGAGGTTTGTACGTGCCCTTCTCGTGCTCTCATCCATGAGTCCATTTATGACGAATTTATGGAGCGCGCTCTTGAACGCGTGAAAAAGATTCGAACAGGAAATCCGCTTGATACAAGCACAATGATGGGAGCACAAGCTTCAGCAGAACAAATGGAAAAAATTCTTGCATACATTGATATTGGAAAACAAGAGGGCGCCGAATGCCTAATCGGCGGCGAAAAAAACATAATCCCTGGATTCGAAAACGGGTATTATATCAAGCCAACCGTATTTAAAGGACATAATAAAATGCGCATTTTCCAAGAAGAAATTTTCGGTCCAGTAGTCTCAGTAACAACGTTTAAAGATGAACAGGAGGCTTTGGAGATTGCTAATGATACGTTGTACGGCCTTGGTGCCGGGGTATGGACGAGAAACATCAACTTGGCTTATCGTTTCGGAAGAGGCATTCAGGCAGGAAGAGTTTGGACAAATTGCTATCATGCTTATCCGGCCCATGCTGCTTTTGGAGGATATAAACAATCTGGGATCGGTCGTGAAACCCATCATATGATGTTAGCGCACTATCAACAAACGAAAAATTTACTCGTTAGCTACAATCCAAAACCATTAGGATTTTTCTGATCAATCAAGCAACAAAAAGCTGATCCGAAAGCCATTTACGCTTTTGGATCAGCTCCTTTTTCTTTTAATAAATATCTTAATGTTCGTACGGTGATATTTAACCGTTCTGCTGCTTCTTTACGATTTCCTAACGTTTCTTTTAACATTTTCAGTACAAAAGATCGGCCGATTTTCGTTTCTAGTTCTTTCACTGAAGATAATACATGTTCAAGATCTAACCGATCACTGTTTCTCCATAGTGCTAGCACACCATTCATCCATTCTTGCAAATAGGCTTCTAAGTCTTCTACTCCATCTTTTGGACTTCGCACGCTATTCGATACTTGCCCTAAATGCAACGGAATCTTAAGCTTCTCCGGCAAATAGTCAAGGGTGATCACCTCTGTTTCTCCTTCCGCTAAAGTTACCGCCCTTTTAACAACATTAAACAATTCTCTCACATTCCCCGGCCAATGATACTGTTTCATCTGGGAAATACAGTCCTCTGAAAACGATAGAGGTGTATTTAGTTTTTTTAAAAAATAATCAATCAAAATTGGAAGATCTTCGAGCCGTTCTCGAAGCGGAGGAATGGTAAGTTTCACAACATCTAATCTGTATAATAAATCCTCTCTAAACGTCTTCTCCTCGACTGCTTTTGCCAGATTGACATGCGAAGCAGCAATAATGCGTGTATTCGTTTTGCGGATCGTTTCACCCCCGACGCGAATATACTCCCCTGTTTCCAGCACTCTTAACAGTTTTACTTGCGTTGCAAGAGACGCTTCTCCAATTTCATCTAAAAATAACGTGCCACGGTTAGCAATTTCAAAAATCCCCTTTTTTTCTTTTACCGCTCCTGTGAACGCCCCTTTTTCATGTCCGAACAATTCGCTTTCTAACAGTGTTTCCGAAACAGCGCCACAATTCACCCCAATAAAAGGCTGATCATAGCGCATGCTCGCGTTGTGGATAAAATGAGCGAGCACTTCTTTTCCAGTCCCAGTCTCTCCTTCAATCAACACATTCACATTTTTTTTCGCAATTTTATAAGCTAATTTAAGCAAATCATTCATCTCTTTATTTGTTCCAACGATGAAACCGAGCGTCTCAGCCAACTTATACATATCATCTTGGGATGAAAGAGGACCATCACTTAATAATTCATCGATTAATCGCTCTAACTGTTCAATATCGTCAAACGGTTTTTCAATATAGTCGTTTGCCCCATGTTTAATCGCTTCAACTGCTGTCTTTATTGTGCTATAGCCTGTCATTACAACCGCTTTGCAAGAAGGATATGAGCGTTTTAACTGTTTTAATAAATTTAAACCGTTTGCATCTGGAAGTTTCACATCGATGAAAGCAAGATCAAACTTGTATTGTTGAATCAACTGAAAAAAATCTTTCCCGCTAAATCCAAGCTTGACCTTGTTCCCTTTCCCTTCTAATAAATGTTGAAAAAACGTTCCTACTTCCCTTTCGTCATCAATAACTAAAATATTCCCCACTCATCTCCCCCCTTATTTCTTTTTTGGAAGTTTTAATATAAACTCACTTCCTTTACCAAGTTCGCTGACCACCTCAATCGTTCCACCGTGCGCCTCAGCAATCCCTAAACTAACAGACAGCCCAAGCCCGGTTCCCTTACCTGGCCTCTTCGTTGTAAAAAATGGATTAAAAATTTCCTGCAAATGTTGTTCTTCTATTCCTTTTCCGTTGTCACGGACCGATAGAACAACCCAATGTTCTCCGGCTTCAACGATCGACTTTGTTTCTATGACAATGATTTTCTCTGGAATATCCATCTCTTCAAGCGCATCTTTAGCGTTTATTAATAAATTTAAAATAACTTGGCTTATCTGTTGAAGGTTTCCTTCAATCAATTCAATGGAAGCGTCTAATCTTTTTTGAATACTAATATTTTGTTTGCAAATTTGATCACCAATTAACCCTAATACTTGTTCAACGGCATCATTTATAGAACAATCTTCAAACCTATATTCATCTTGTCTTGAAAATGTCAATAAATTTTGAATAATGGTTTTGCAGCGTTTCCCGCATGAATAAATATCAAATAGCAGTTTATATATACGATCATCTTTTGAAAAAGACCTCAACAACAGCTGGGCATTGCCAAGAATGGCGGTGAGAGGGTTATTCAATTCGTGCGCAATTCCAGCAGCCATTTCCCCAATTGCAGCTAACTTTCCTGATTGAACAAGTTGGGCTTCAATCTGCAATTTTTCAGTAATGTCATTAAGATACATAATCACAGCGTACATATTTTGTTTTTCATTCAAGACGGGATAAGAACGCAATTCGCATACCCTCTGCTGGATATGAATACGCCGATGAACAGATTTTTTTGTTTCTAAAATTTCCACGATCGGGCTTTCCTTTGGATTAATTGATAACAATTTACATATATCTTTTTTATACAAGTCAACTTGAAAAAACTCGTTAGCTGCATCATTATACCGTAAAATATTCCCTTCTAGGTCGACGAGGAATATCATTTCTGAAACAGCTCGGAATGTCTCTTCCCATTCTTTTTTACTGGTAAGTACCTCATTATAAAGACGGACATTTTCAATACAAACCGCCAGTTGGTCGCAAAATTGCTGAAAAAAGGACAGATCATCTTCATCATACACCACTTTTTCCTTGCTTCCTATACTCAGTACCCCGATCACCTTTCCTTTGCTAATAAGTGGGATCAATAATACACTGCGAACTCCTAAGGCGTTATATACAGCTGCTTCAACATACAAATCTTCGTCTTCTTCTATTTGATAAAAAATTTTTTCGAGCGATTGTACGACTTTCCAATAGAGCGACCTCTCTTTTGGCAAAACAAAACCAATAGGAAAATACAAAGAGTGAGCGGGATATACATTTGTTAACACTAATTTATGATTTTCACATAACGATAAGCTGATTCGTTCCACTGGAAAAATTGTTTTCAATTTATCCATACTATTTTTCATCATTTCATCCATTGATATATCAATATTGAAGCTTTTTGTAATATCATTAATAATCTCCAACTGCATATTTTTCTTTTTTAACTCTGTGACCATCTTTTTTAATTCTGTGTAATAACTTTTTTTCGAAGATTGAACTCCTGTTAAAAGGCTAATGAGTTGTTGCCGGTCATTCATTTTGTTTACCACGCCTTTCTGAATATTCCCTCAATTTCTTCTGCAGTGATATCACGAGGGTTGGTGATCATACATGCGTCATGAAAGGCGACCAAACTCATTTTCCGTATTTCTTCTTGTTTCACTCCTATATCAGATAATCGCTGCGGCACCCCAATATCCTCTGCCAATTGTTTTACATACTCAATCGCCTTTCTTCCCGCTTCCATATAGGACATGCCGCGAGTATCAATTCCGAGAAAATAAGCAATATCAGCAAATTTTTTCGGATTCGCCAACAGATTGAACTCCATCACATGCGGAAGCAATATAGAGTTTATATCCCCATGAAGAAGAGGATACCTTCCCCCGACAGCATGGGACATGGCATGAACAGCGCCTAAAATCGCGTTGGAAAAAGCCAATCCTGCCTGTAAACTCGCCATTGCCATATTTGCTTTTGCCTCTTGGTTGATTTTAGAGGCGACAGAAGGGCGTAAATATTTTCCTACTAAAGAAATAGCGTTTTGAGCTTGAACATCTGTAAGTGGTGTAGCTGCTAAGCTTACATAAGCCTCAATGCCATGCGTTAAAACATCTAATCCTGTTGAGGCTGTCAAATGAGCGCTTTTTGTCGATAATGTTTCTGGATCAATGATTGCAATATCAGGAATAAGAGATCGGGAAATGATCGTCATCTTTTTTTTCTCTTTTGTATCAACAATAACAGAAAATTGAGACACTTCTGATCCCGATCCTGCTGTTGTTGGAACCATCACTTGAGGAGGAAGGGGAAATTGAATTTTATCCACTCCCTCATATTCATGAATTTGTCCACCGTTTGTAGCAAGAATGGCGACAGCCTTTGCGGCATCAATAGAACTGCCTCCACCGATTCCAATGATAGAATCGCATTCATTTTCAAGATATGCTTCACAGCCTTTTGTCACTTCTTCATCCTTTGGATTTATTGTTACATCACAAAATGTCGCGTATTTTAATCCTACCTGCCTGCAACTCTTAATGACAACATCGAGCCAACCGGCTTCCGCAACACCTGGATCGCTGACAATCAACACATTTGTCGCACCAAGCCTTAGACAACTTTCCCCTACTTGATGAATGGAACCGTTGCCAAAAATCACTTCGGGCATCACGAACTTATGAATGTTCATCCTCGTGCCCCCTTATTGGCCATCTTCTTTTTATTGCTCAACAACTTTATGTTTTAAGCACTCATTCGACATCTGGATGAAAAATCCTCCTGATTTTCTGCACGAGAAGGAGAAATGAGAGATCAAGACGAAAATCCCTCTATGATTAATGACACACTTGGCAAACATGGTGAGCACTGCCTGCAAACAAAAATCCTGACACTGTCCGACCTTTATAGGACGCAACGCCCCGGATATGTTCGTTCTTCTCAATGTCGTTCCAATACAATCTCGTCTACATTCACCGACACATCATTTTAATACATCGCAACGGCTTTCTCACTTTTACCGTTACCGCACCACCTGTAGCACACCATTATTCATATCATATCAGACAAATCGTCTATATTACCAAACATCTGAACGCCGATCGCTGGGAGACACTGACCATCCCGAAAAAAAGAAGCCGCTCAGCCCTTCTGCCAAAAAAGCGAGCGCCAGTCCTCATGAATGAAGACGGCGCTCGCTTCGTTGGTAAAGGGGACATCGCTTGTTCACTTTTGCTGCATCTTAAACTCCAAAAACAGCTCGTTGTAGTAGGCGAGCATGTGTTTTCCTAAGTTTTCGTACACTTCGAGATGCCCTGCTGAATCCAAATCGGGGTAAAAGCGCCGATCGCCCGCGATGTCTTTTGGCAAATAGGCAAGCGCCTTTTTATTCGGCGTCGAATAGCCGACATACTCGGCGTTTTGCGCCGCGTGTTTCGGGTCGAGCATAAAATTGATAAACGCGTGCGCTCCTTCGATGTTTTTCGCTGTTTTCGGAATGACCATGTTGTCAAACCATAGGTTGGATCCTTCTTTCGGCACGACATAGTCGAGCTTGTCGTTTTCGGCGATGATTTCCGCCGCATCACCCGACCAAACGACGCCAATGGCTGCCTCTTCATTCGCGAGAAGCAGCTTGATTTCATCGCCGACAATCGCCTTCACATTCGGCATGAGTCGATCGAGTTTCCGCTTTGCTTCTTGCAAATGGGCTTTGTTCGTATCGTTAAGCGAATAGCCGAGGCTGTTTAACGCCATCCCCATCACTTCGCGCGCTCCGTCGACAAGCAAAATTTGATTGCGCAAGTCCGGGTTCCATAAGTCGTTCCAGCTTGTGATGGTCTTGCCGCCAAGCATATCGCGGTTGTAGACGATGCCGACCGTTCCCCAAAAATACGGCACTGAATACCGGTTGTGCGGGTCAAACGGCAAGTTGAGGAACCGCGGTTCGATATATTGTAAATTCGGCAGCTTGTCGTGATCGAGCGGCAACAGCAAGTTTTCCTCGATCATTTTGCTGATGGCGTAATCGGACGGAACGGCGACATCAAACGTCGCCCCGCCTTGGGCGATTTTCGCCATCATCGCCTCGTTGGAATCGAATGTTTGGTAAATCACCTTCCACCCTGTCTCTTTTTCAAACTCTCGAATGAGCGCAGGGTCGATGTAATCGCCCCAGTTGTAAACGGTCACCGTTTTGCCTCCGCCGTACCCTTCCGCTTCGTTCAACCGGTGGGTGATGAACATGAGGACGAACGCCGCGATGAACACGGCCGCAAACCCTTGGACAAGCCGTTTCACCTACTTTCGCCCCCCTATCCCGTACATTCGGCCGCCTTTTTGGCTGAGCACATAATAACCGATGACAAGCAGCATCGTAAATAAAAACAGCAGCGTCGACAGCGCATTGATCGATAAGGAAATGCCCTGGCGCGCCCGCGAATAAATTTCCACCGACAGCGTCGAGAACCCATTTCCCGTGACAAAAAACGTCACGGCGAAGTCATCGAGCGAATACGTAAGCGCCATGAAAAAGCCCGCCCATATGCTTGGCGCCAAAAACGGCAGCACGACGCTTGACAGCACTTGCCAAGGCCCTGCTCCTAAATCTCTAGCCGCATCAATCAGCGTCGGGCTCATTTCCTCGAGTTTCGGCAGCACCATCAACACGACAATCGGCACGCTAAAAGCAATGTGAGACAACAGCACGGACGTAAACCCGAGCTTGATGCCGGCCACCGTAAACAGCAACAAAAACGAAGCGCCGATGATGACATCCGGACTGACGATCAACACGTTGTTGAGAGCAAGAAGGGCGTTTTTCGTCCGCTGCCGCTTGACATAGTAAATGGCGAGCGCCCCGATGACCCCGAGTATGGTCGCGACTGCCGCCGACAGCAGCGCGATGACGATTGTATTCAAAACGATGATGAGCAAGCGGTCGTCGGACAGCACGTCGCGGTACCATTTGAACGTGAACGATTGAAAATCGTGCATCGTCCCGCCGCTGTTGAACGAATAATACATCAAATACACAATCGGCGTATACATCACGGCAAACACAACCAAAAGATACACGCGCCCCCACCAATGCGTTCGTTTCATCGGCTTCCCTCTTTCCTTCCGGTTCCTGTCAGGACGACGATAACCGCCATCGCGATCATTAACACAACCGCGATCGTCGCCCCCATTCCCCAGTTTTGGGTGACAAGAAAATGCTGTTCAATGGCGGTGCCGAGCGTAATGACGCGGTTGCCAGCGACAAGGCGCGTAATCATAAACAACGACAACGACGGGATGAACACCGCTTGGCAGCCGGCCTTCACCCCGCCAAGCGTGAGCGGGAAGACGACGCGGCGGAACGTTATCCAAGCCGAAGCGCCCAAATCGCGGGCGGCATCCATGAGTGACGGCGGCAATTCCTCTAACGCATTAAAAATCGGCAGCACCATAAACGGAATAAAAATGTACACCGATACAAACACAAAGCTGAAATCGGTAAACAACAGCTGACGCGCTCCAATGCCAAGCGTCTGCAAGAGGGCGTTGGCCAACCCGTACGTGCCGAGCAGCCCTAAAAACGCATACACCTTCAGCAGCAAATTCACCCACATCGGCAAAATAAGCAACAACAGCCATAACTGCTTGTGCCTCGTCTTTGTCAGCCAATAGGCGGTTGGATAGCCGATCAACAATGACACAAGGGTAATCAAAAACGCGTACCAAAACGAATACGCCATCATTTTCAAATAAATGGGCGTCAACACGTTTTCATAATTCGCCACCGTCCAATGTCCGTCTATATCCAAAAACGATTCATATAATAAAAAGACGATCGGAGCGATGACAAACAACACCAACCAAATGCCATAAGGGATTAAATACCAGTTTCGCCACGCCCGTTCCGTCATGCGCCCTCATCTTCCCTTTCGACTCGCATGACGTGAATCGCTTCCGGTTCAAAACGGAGGCCGACCGTTTCCCCGACTTCCGCCTTTTTCGTCGAATGGACAAGCCATTCGTTGCCGTTTTCATCATAGCCGCAAATTTCGTAATGGACGCCTCGGAATAAGAGCGAATCAACACGAATGACCATCTGGCCGTCTCCCGGCGCCACGAGTTCCAAATCTTCCGGGCGGATGACGACATCAACCGGTTCGTTCGGCGCAAAACCGCGGTCGACACACGCAAACCGCTTGCCGGCGAATTCGACGAGGAAATCTTCGATCATGCGCCCTGATAAAATGTTCGATTCCCCAATGAAATCGGCGACAAACCGGTTAATGGGTTCATCGTAAATCTCTTTTGGCGTCCCAAACTGCTGAATTTTCCCTTTATTCAGAACAAAAATGTAATCGGACATCGCCAGCGCTTCTTCTTGATCATGCGTGACAAAAATAAACGTAATGCCCAATCGGCGCTGCAGTTCGCGAAGTTCATACTGCATTTCCGTGCGCAGCTTCAAATCCAAGGCCGATAGCGGCTCATCCAAGAGCAACACTTCTGGCTCATTCACAATCGCCCGCGCAATCGCGACGCGCTGGCGCTGACCGCCGGACATCTCTTGAATGCGCCGGCGCTCATAGCCTTCCAAGTTGACAAACCGGAGCGCTTCGCTCACTTTTTGGCGGATGTCCGCTTCTTTCATTTTTTTAATGCGCAAACCAAAGGCGACATTTTCAAATACGTCCAAATGCGGGAACAAGGCGTAATCTTGAAAAACGGTATTGACTTGCCGCTTGTTCGGCGGGACGCTTTGAATCGGCTTTCCATGGAAATAAATCGTTCCTTGCGTCGGTTCGATAAACCCGGCAATCAGCCGCAAAATCGTCGTCTTCCCGCACCCCGACGGCCCAAGCAGCGTATAAAACTTCCCGCGCTCCATCGCAAAACTGACGTCATCCAATACGACCGCGCCGTCGTATTCCTTCGTCACTCGCTCGAAGCGGATGATCTCTTCTCCGTTCACTTCCAGCCCCCCGTCTTCTTTATGTTCACTATTGCTAATTAGAACACAGCAGGGATGAAAGTGCAACGGAAAAATGCCCGATCACGCCAATTAGAAACGAACTTTTTTCATCATAAGATCTCACAGTCATTTTTCCGTTTCGTTTCCGCCGCTTGGGCGTGCAAGCGACACGATGCGTGAATCGAGAAATCGCTCCTGATGAACGTGGGAAGCAATGAGATAAGCAGCCTGACGGTCGCATTGAATCCATTCGGCCAACCGATCGCGGCTTGACATGTCAAGAGAATTAAACGGCTCATCCAGCAAATACAATTCAGCGGGACGGGCTAAAGCAATCGCAATATGCAATTTTTGCCTTGTGCCCAATGAATACTGGTCAACTGGAAACGAGAGCATCTCCTCCATTCCCAGCAGGCGGCACAATTCTTCTGCTTTACGAACGTACTGTCGATCCAATTTCCATAAAAGGCGAAAACATTCAATGTTTTCATATCCCGTCAATTTCGAAAACATGACGGTCTCGGATGTAGCATAAGACAAATGAGCGCGCATGTCGGGAAGCTGAATCGGATTGCCTTTATAAAAGGCTTGATAATGCAACTCTCCTTTATCGAGCAATCCCGAAATAATATGCAAAAGAGTCGTTTTCCCCACTCCATTTGGTCCTGTGAGAAGCACGGTCTCCCCTGGGAAAATGGAAAATGAGAATTGCTGAAAAATCGTTGCCCCCCCATCATAGCGATACGTCAAGTTTTGCAATGAAAATAACGGTTCCATCTATTTCTTCCCCTTTTCCTGCTTTTTAGACCGTCTATTCTTATACATGAGACACTGTTGATTCCAACCATGCTGAGATGATGAGCAGCGCGACCGCCAGCACTAGCAAAAAGAGGATATCCCGTATATAGAGCGTTTCTTCTTCTCCTCTTGCTCTTTTTTTGACGATTTGAAGAAACCGCCATGTCTCGTACCCTAATGTACAAAACAAGATATGGCCGATGATTTCAGGAATCGCATGAGGAAAGACACCGGTCATCAACGGCTGCATGCCATATCCTGTGGCGACTCCTCTCACGATCACGCCTAGCATCGCTCCATTGTAACCGAGATAAAGGGTATTGGCCATTCCTAACGTCAGCCATCCGCCGACCATCAAAATGGCTCCAACCATCAAGTTGTGGCCTAAAGTGGTCCAAAACGCCATGGAAGTCGGATGAATGACAAGTCTTTGCGAAAAAATCCCCGCTCCCAACGCAAAGCAGACAACGTACACACCTAGCGACAATAGGAAATACGGCAAATGAGTGTGAATCGCTCGTTTGATCACCGCGAATGCCTCCTCACGTGCGCCGAGCATATTGAGAACTATTCCATAATACAAGGTAAAGCATCACGACAAACAAAACGCTGTAACATGCCCAACTCCAACCTTTCAAGAGCATAAAAAAGGCAGAAAGAAGCGATGAAAAAACGGTTATGTAAATCAATAAGCGATGAAACGAATGATTTCCGGCCGCAATCACCATATACCCTGCATAATCACGCGGAGATGTCAATGCCGCCTGCTCGCCGCTAGCTAAAACAAGACAAAACACTTCATAATCGGTGCGTAAAATCCGTTTGACAACAAACGAATAGGCGGGCATCATCACCACAGCCCCCATTGCCGCCCAAAGCCCTCCACGCACCCCCAATAATCCTATGTATTCGAGAAGCAGCAATCCTAATGCCATCATGCATGGGTAGACACCTAATCGCTCAAGCAACGTCGATTTCGCTTCGATTAACGGTACAAGAGGAGGCGGAGAAAGGAGCCGAAAAACGATGAGACGCTCCGTCTCGCTTTCAAACTGAAAAATGTCGCGAAAGACGTCGGTAATGGCTCGCAACGTCCCTGTCATGACCATATACATTTCAAACATAAACAAAAACAAAATGATCGACCCGTTATGAACGATCGGCAACAGAGCCAAATTCGCTCCCGCAACCAAAAACCATTCCCCCGGCAAAAATAGCGACCAAGGCGGTTTCGTCAACTCACGGGCTTGGCGTGTTAACAGACAAAGATCTTTATATAAAATTGCATTATTCGTGCTGCGAATTTTTAACGACTCAATGACACGTTGATGCCATGAATATAGCATGTACGCTGCCTTGTCAGAATGAGACGCACGAGTGAAAGGAAAGCAAATCAAAGCCAACAGAGCGAATCCAGCACCGATGAATGATAAAGTTGTACTTGAAAATGACCACCCTTCCCCCCAACTTGTCATGCGTTCATAAAACAGCTGTTGCCAATGAGCAACATAACCATCCATATACGCAAGATAAGAAAGCGACAGCCCATACATTCGAACCGCTTGGCGGGACAATTGCAGCAGCGGCACAATCGCCGCAAGCACGGCATAACCAATAGCGAATGATGCAATTCGAAAGAAAAAGGCAGAAAATGCGCCCATCGCTCTAAAAGTTGAGCCACGCACTATATGCGATGTCACATAAAGAAGCAACAACATCGTTTGTCCAAACCATACTAATGATGCGCCTGTGATCCCGAACATCACCATCAATCCAATTGAAGGAGGCAACCAAATCGGCAATAGCCGCAAAAGGGACACAGCATAGTGGATTTTGAGCAATCGCTGCCATACCTCGTCATCCCGCACCCCAGACAGACGCACATAATGATAATGATATTGACGTTGCAATGCCTCTTTGGATTCAAGCAAAACTCCTATTAAAGGACTGACAGACATAAAAAAGAGAAACGCCATGATCGCAGAAGGACGAAACATGATAAATGATCGAGTGCAAATGATCACAACCAATATCCCCGAAACAAGCCATTTCGCCGCTTCCACCAAGAACATGGTCATCTTCGGAGAAAAAGGCGATTTTTTCTGCAACGGCGCCAAACTACTTCGTTGTCGTTGTTGATATAACAGCCATACGAGTTTCACTTCTCTTCCCCCACATTGATTTACTCATTAGGAACGGCAGGGAGTTTTTCCCCTGCCGTTTTGCCTTTTACCATGCAATCGCCGCTGCTTTTCCTCGTTCAGCCACTATTTTTTTCACCGTCGCGACAAAAGCTGACCACCCAATTTCCAAAATGGCGTCGACTCCACCTGACAAAATAGCGGTGATCCCAAGAATAATAGAAATAAGCGTGGAGCCGGTCAGCACAATCGAAACAACCGTCGTAGCGACTGCCTGCGACACGCCGAGCGTCCCGGCAACAAGCGCTAGCAAACTCATAACCTATCACCTCCTTTCAAGAACATTCCTCATTTTATCTTCCGCAATAAACGGGAATACACCATCCCGTAGATCAAAACTGACGCAATCAACACCATTTTTTTCCATATTGGCGTCCCGGCCGCTTTTAAGCCAAAAGCAAGCACAATAAACACGACAAACGGCAGACTAATCAGAATAAAATACGGCCATGACCATTTTTTCACCCACTTCACTCCTGTCTGCGATGCGGTTTCTATTAAATTCCTTGTTAATATCATCCATTTTAATTATATACCTTGACTCTCACAAAAAAAAGAGAAACCGTTCGACGATTTTATCTTTTTTTAACACATTTCGACATATTTCGTGCTATTGGAATGAAACAGAGATGCTTTTAAGAGATTTGTACAAGGCAAGGGAGGAGATTCAATGATTCTTTTTTATTAGGGCATCCCATGTTCCCTACATCATCATATGGTATAATAATCCCAACCAACATGAAACGAATTAAGGAGGAATCCAGTTGAAAAGCATCAAACCCGGCCGCGGCCCGTCGATGCAAGGACTCTTCGGCAGCATCGCCGCTGTGTTGTTCGGCATCTTTTGGATGGTGATGGCATTCTCCATCACCGCGGACTCGCCGTTTCCCGCCGCCCGCTTTTTTCCGTTTTTCGGCCTTGTCGTCATCGCCATCGGCGTGTTTCAAGGGATTTACCATTACAAAAATGCGATGGGAAAACAACGCATGTCCTTATTGGACATTGTCGACAGCGAGGAAGAGCCCGACCCACTGAACGTCCGATTTGGAAGCCATAAACAGCCAAACAAGCATTGCCCTCATTGCGGCGGGCATGTGCAGCGCGATTTCCAATTTTGCCCCCAATGTGGAAAAGAGCTTCTCCGTTGATCCGAGAAATTCTTTTTTGAAATTTCCTTGCTTCACCGTATTGAATAATTTCGAAAAATACATTAAATTATATAGTAATCATCAAAACGCTGCCGAACAATTGCATACGGACATTCTTATCAAGAGAGGGGGAGGGACTGGCCCGGTGAACCCTCAGCAACCTGGCCCGCGGCCAAGGTGCTAAATCCAGACAGGCGGAAGCCTGGAAGATAAGAAGAAGCGAATGAAAAGTCTTCTTCTTATAGAAGGCTTTTTTCTTTTACTACGGAGAAACGGGGGAATCGAACGTGGGATTGCTGGATGAGTTGAAAGAGCGCATTCTCATCGCCGACGGGGCGATGGGAACGCTTTTATATTCGCACGGCATTGACCGTTGTTTTGAAGAATTGAATCTATCCAATCCAAATGAAATCGTCCATATTCATGAAGCGTATATCGCCGCGGGCGCCGACGTCATTCAGACGAATACATACGGCGCCAACTATGTGAAACTCGCCCGCTACGGCCTTGAAGATGAGGTGCCGGCCATCAACCGCGCGGCGGTGCGGCTCGCCAGGCAAGCGGCAAACGGACGGGCATACGTGCTCGGGACGATCGGAGGGCTGCGCACGTTAAACAAAAGCGTCGTCACGCTCGAAGAAGTGAAGCGGACGTTTCGCGAGCAGCTGTTTGTCCTGCTCGCTGAAGGGGTCGACGGCGTGCTGCTCGAGACGTATTACGATTTGGAAGAGTTGGAGACGGTGCTTGCCATCGCCCGCAAAGAGACCGACTTGCCGATTATCGCTCACGTCTCGCTCCATGAAGTCGGCGTCTTGCAAGATGGCACGCCGCTCGCGGACGCCCTTGCCCGCCTAGAGGCGCTCGGGGCCGATGTCGTCGGACTGAACTGTCGTCTCGGTCCATATCATATGCTTCGGTCGCTCGAGGAAGTGCCGCTGCCAAATCGAGCGTTTTTGTCGGCGTATCCGAACGCCAGCCTTCCGGATTACCGCGATGGGCGGCTTGTCTATGAGACGAACGCTGAATATTTCGAGGAAACGGCCAAAGCGTTCCGCGACCAAGGGGTGCGCTTGATCGGCGGGTGCTGCGGCACGACGCCGAAGCATATCGAAGCGATGGCAAAAGCGCTCTCCGACCGAACGCCGGTGACGGAAAAAACGGTGAAACGGCGCGCGGTATCTGTATCAGTGCAAGCGGAGCGGCCCGCCCCATCTCCCCTTCCCGAGCTTGCCCGCACGCGCCGCTCGGTCATTGTGGAGCTGGATCCGCCGAAAAAATTGGGGATTGACAAGTTTCTTGCTGGGGCGAAAGCGCTCCATGACGCCGGCATCGATGCGCTGACGTTGGCCGACAACTCGCTCGCCACGCCGCGCATCAGCAACGCCGCTGTCGCCACGATCATCAAGGAGCGGCTCGGCGTCCGCCCGCTCGTGCATATTACATGCCGCGATCGCAATTTGATCGGCTTGCAGTCGCATTTGATGGGCTTGCATACGCTCGGCATCACCGATGTGCTCGCCATTACCGGCGACCCGTCGAAAATCGGCGATTTTCCAGGGGCAACGTCCGTGTACGACTTATCATCGTTCGATTTGATCCGCTTGATCCGCCAGTTTAACGAAGGGCTGTCGTACTCGGGCAAACCGCTTGGGCAAAAAACGAACTTCTCGATCGGCGCTGCGTTCAACCCGAACGTCCGCCATTTGGACAAAGCGGTCGAGCGGATGGAGAAAAAAATCCAATGCGGCGCCCATTATTTCTTGACCCAGCCGATTTACTCGGAAGAGAAAATCGTTGAAGTGCACGAAGCGACCAAGCATCTTGACACGCCGATTTACATCGGCATTATGCCGCTTGTGAGCGCGCGCAACGCCGACTTTTTGCATCATGAAGTGCCGGGCATTACGCTCTCTGACGAGATTCGCGCCCGCATGGCCGCCTGCAGCGGCGACCCGGTGCAAGCAGCCAAGGAAGGCATCGCTATCGCCAAATCGCTCATTGACGCTGCGTTTGATTTGTTTAACGGCATTTATTTGATCACGCCGTTCTTGCGCTACGACATGACGGTCGAGCTTGTCCGCTACATTCACGAAAAAGAAGCGGCCGCCAAAGAAAGGAAGGTTGTTCATGGCTAACGTCACCTTAGAACAGCAACTGCAAAGAAAAATTCTTGTCATCGATGGCGCCATGGGCACGATGATCCAAAGCGCCAACCTATCGGCCGCCGACTTTGGCGGCGAGGCGTATGAAGGGTGCAACGAATATTTGACCCTCACCGCCCCGCATGTCATCCGCCGCATTCATGAAGCGTACCTAGAAGCCGGTGCTGATATCATTGAAACGAACACGTTCGGAGCGACACGCATCGTGCTTGACGAATATGGCCTCGGTCATTTGGCGCTTGAGCTGAACATCGAAGCGGCCAAACTCGCCAAACAAACGGCTGAGTCGTTCTCCACCCCGGACTGGCCGCGCTTTGTCGCCGGTTCGATGGGGCCGACGACGAAAACGTTGTCGGTGACAGGCGGCGCAACGTTTGAAGAACTCGTCGCCGCCTACGAAGAACAAGCGCGCGGACTGCTCTTAGGAGGCGTCGACCTTCTCCTACTCGAGACGTGCCAAGATACGCTGAATGTCAAAGCCGGTTTTCTCGGCATTTCGAAGGCGTTTGAAGCGGTCGGCCGCCGCGTGCCGCTCATGATTTCCGGCACGATCGAACCGATGGGCACGACGCTCGCCGGGCAGGCGATCGATGCGTTTTTCATCTCGGTGCGCCATATGAAGCCGATCGCCGTCGGCTTAAACTGCGCGACCGGCCCCGAGTTTATGACCGACCATTTGCGCACGCTCGCCTCGCTCGCTGACACGGCGGTCAGCTGCTACCCGAACGCCGGTCTGCCGGATGAGGAAGGCCACTATCATGAAACGCCGAATATGCTGGCAGAGAAAATCCGCCGCTTTGCCGAAAAGGGATGGATCAACATCGTCGGCGGGTGTTGCGGCACGACGCCGGATCATATCCGCGCCATTGCCGAAGCGGTGCGTGATCTCCCGCCGCGGGCGATTCCGTCTTCGTTTGATGTCCACGCCGTTTCCGGCATCGAGGCGCTCATCTATGATGAAACGATGCGTCCGCTCTTTGTCGGCGAGCGGACAAACGTGATCGGCTCGCGCAAATTCAAGCGCCTCATCGCCGAAGGGAAATACGAAGAAGCGGCGGAAATCGCCCGCGCCCAAGTGAAAAACGGCGCCCATGTCATCGACATTTGCCTCGCCGACCCAGACCGCGACGAACTCCATGACATGGAGCAGTTCGTCCGCGAAGTCGTGAAAAAAGTGAAAGTGCCGCTTGTCATCGATTCGACCGACGAGCGCGTCATTGAACGCGCCCTCACCTATTCGCAAGGAAAAGCGATCATTAACTCGATCAACTTGGAAGACGGCGAGGAGCGGTTTGCAAAAGTCGTGCCGCTGCTTCATCAATACGGCGCCGCCGTCGTCGTCGGCACGATCGATGAACAGGGAATGGCCGTCACCGCTGAGCGGAAACTTGAAATCGCCTTGCGTTCGTATGACTTGCTGGTGAACCGCTACGGCGTCCCCGAGCGCGACATCATTTTCGACCCGCTCGTCTTCCCGGTCGGCACCGGCGATGAGCAATACATCGGCGCGGCGAAAGAAACCATTGAGGGCATCCGCCTCATTAAAGAGCGGCTGCCTCATTGCTTGACGATGCTTGGCATCAGCAACGTCTCGTTCGGCTTGCCGCCGGCCGGACGCGAGGTGCTCAACTCCGTCTTTTTGTACCATTGCACGCAAGCCGGGCTCGATTACGCCATCGTCAACACCGAGAAATTGGAGCGGTTCGCCTCGATTCCGGAAGAGGAAGTGCGAATGGCTGAGGCGCTTCTTTTTGACACAAACGACGAAACATTAAACGCCTTTATCGAATTTTACCGAAGCAAAATCACCGCCGCCAAACCGGCGCAGACGAACTTGAGCTTGGAAGAGCGGCTCGCCCGCTACGTTATTGAAGGGTCGAAAGACGGGCTCATTCCCGATTTGGAAAAGGCGCTTGAGACCTACTCCGATCCGCTGTCCATCATCAACGGTCCGCTCATGGCCGGCATGGATGAAGTCGGGCGGCTGTTCAACAACAACCAGCTCATCGTCGCTGAAGTATTGCAAAGCGCGGAAGTGATGAAAGCAGCGGTCGCCTTTTTAGAGCCGTATATGGAAAAGAAAGAAGGAAGCACAAAAGGAAAAGTCATTCTCGCCACCGTCAAAGGCGATGTGCATGACATCGGCAAAAACTTGGTCGACATCATTTTAAGCAACAACGGCTACGAGGTGATCGACCTCGGCATTAAAGTCGCTCCGCAGCAACTCATTGAAGCGGTGCGCGAACATCAGCCGGACATCATCGGGTTGTCGGGCTTGCTTGTGAAATCGGCTCAACAGATGGTCGTCACCGCCCAAGACTTGCGCCAAGCGGGCATCTCGACCCCGATTTTAGTCGGCGGCGCCGCCTTGACGCGCAAATTTACGGAAAACAAAATCGCGCCCGAGTACGACGGCGTTGTCTTGTACGCGAAAGACGCCATGGACGGGCTCGCCCTTGCCAACCAAATCCAGCAGGGCGAGATTGACTACAAGAAAAAAGAAACGGCCGAAAGCGAGCCAACGCGGCAAACGACGGTGGTCACAGCGGTTAAATCGACCGTCTCGACCGACGTTCCCGTCTACATCCCGGCCGATCTCGAGCGCCACGTGCTGCGAAATGTGCCGCTTGACCACATTTTGCCGTACGTCAACTGGCAAATGGTGCTCGGCCACCACCTCGGCTTGAAAGGAAAAGTGAAACGGCTGCTGGAAGAGAAAGACGAAAAAGCGTTGGCGTTAAAAGCGGTCGTCGACGAACTGCTCGCCGAAGCGAAAGAGCGCCGCTGGATTCAGCCCGCCGGCGTCTACCGCTTCTTCCCGGCGCAAAGCGACGGCAACCGGGTTTACATTTACGATCCGACTGACGGCAAAACAGTGCTCGAGATGTTCGACTTTCCGCGCCAACCGCGGGCGCCGTATCTTTGCCTCGCCGATTATTTGAAATCGAAAGAAAGCGGCGAAATGGATTACGTCGGTTTGTTCGCCGTCACCGCCGGGCATGGCGTCCGCGAACTCGCCCAGCGCTGGAAGGAAGAAGGCGAATTTTTGAAAAGCCATGCCATCCAAGCGTTGGCGCTCGAGATTGCCGAAGGGTTCGCCGAACGAATCCATCAAATTATGCGCGACCGCTGGGGCTTCCCGGACGACCCGGATTTCACGATGGAAGAGCGCTTCGCCGCCAAATACCAGGGCCAGCGCTACTCGTTCGGCTACCCGGCCTGTCCGAACTTGGAAGACCAGGAGAAACTGTTCCGTCTCCTTCATCCGGAAGACATCGGCATCCGCCTCACCGACGGCTACATGATGGAGCCCGAGGCATCAGTTTCCGCGATCGTCTTCGCCCATCCAGAAGCGCGGTATTTCAATGTGTTATAAGCCGGAAACGAGCTGGACAATGTGCGGGCCAGCTCGTTTGCTTTTTTACGCACCTTGGCGTTTCCCGTTTTGCAGCAAAAAAGACGGGGGATTGGCGATCTGGGAAAATCGCGATGTTTGTTCACGTGCCAGCCATCATTGATTCAAATGATGGATTCAGGCATATAACATTCCCCGCCAAGCCGACGAAAATCTTTTTCGTTCCAGGTGATGATCCCTTGGATGGATGAAGTGTGCTGCGCCAGCGCCGAAAGATACGCATCAGCAAAATCGACGCTGCAGCGGGCGTAATCATCTAATGCCTTTTCAACAACTTCTTTGTCTGTCGTCTTAACACAGGAAGCCTCTATGATTTGCTTCAGCTTGCTTGCGATCTCTCCTTTCGTATACCCGTACCGTTTCGACTCAAGCACCCAGCAGCATTCCGCGACGACAAGAGGATGCAATAGGAACACAAACTCACCGTTGACCGCCTTTTCAAATACCCGATAGGCAACCGAAGATTGTTCTTCATCGTCATTGGCTAAAAAACGAATGATGATGTTCGTATCTAAAATATACACGTTTCATCCTCTTCTCCCTATCATCTACTCCTCGTTCTTTTCCCTTTTGGACATCCGTTCCTCTTTCGCCTGTTTGCGAATATCCGCCCATGCCATCGGACGGCTGTCTCCCCTAGGCGGCATGGTACCGAACAAAGATAGCAGTGCATCTTTCTTTTTCACCTTTAACGTCACCTCTTGATTTTCCCCATAAACAAACGCGACTTGGTCTCCCGGTTCTGCCCCAAGCACTTCTCTGATCTTCATCGGAATCGTCACTTGATGTTTCGAAGAAAGTGTGGAGTAATACGTGTACGTTTCATGTGAGGATGGCTTCATTACGATTCCTCCTTCCCTCTTTGATAATCATTTTATCTTTACTCAATCAAAAAGTAAAGATTATCTAATCCCTCAAGACTTCTATGGCAAGAAACGAAAAAACAGAAGAGAAAAACATGTTCCCCAAATTTCCAGATCTATTCAACAGCACGGTCCATCCCCTCTTCACACATAATTCCCCTCCTCCGTCCCATACTAACGATGACAATACATGCTAAGGAGGAACAAACATGGTCACAAAGCAACAAACGACGCTGCCCCCGCAGCACCAGACGCGCCAGCCCGGCCTGCAAACGGAGATGAACCCGCAGCCGGTCACCATCAAAGACACCTATAAAGGAAGCGGCAAGCTCGAAAACAGAGTCGCCATCATCAGCGGCGGCGACAGCGGCATCGGCCGGGCGGTCGCGGTCCATTTTGCCAAGGAAGGAGCCGATGTGGCGATCATCTATCTCAACGAACATGAAGACGCCGAAGAAACGAAACGGCTTGTCGAACAGGAAGGAAGACGGTGCCTGGCGATGGCGGGAGACATCGGGGATGAAGCGTTTTGCAAAGAAGCGGTGAAACAAACAATCGAAGCGTTCGGCAAGCTCGATATCGTCGTCAATAACGCCGCTGAACAGCACCCGCAGCCGAACTTTCTCAACATCACCGCCGCGCAGCTGGAAAAAACGTTTCGCACGAACGTATTCGGCTGCTTTTTCCTAACGAAAGCGGCGCTCCCGCACTTAAAGAACGGAAGCGCCATTATCAACACCGCTTCGGTCACCGCCTACGAAGGAAACGAACAGCTCATCGACTACTCGGCGACAAAAGGCGCAATCGTCACCCTCACCCGCTCGCTCGCCAAAGCGCTCGTCGGCCAAGGCATTCGCGTCAATGGCGTCGCCCCAGGCCCGATTTGGACGCCGCTCATCCCGTCGACGTTCAAAAGCGAGCAAGTCGCCACATTCGGCGCCAACACCCCGATGAAACGGCCCGGCCAACCGTGCGAAGTCGCCCCGTGCTACGTCTTTTTGGCGAGCGACGAATCGTCGTACATGACCGGGCAAATGCTTCATGTAAATGGCGGCAAGTTCATCAGCGATTGACCGCAGCCACCGCTGTTGCCAATCATTTTTAACAAAATCGCGTTACCTTTTCTCACAAAAATATGGCGTGATTGTAAAAAAACGAGTACGATAAAGCTACGATGTTCCTCTACTTCTTTACAAGGTGCCCCCTCTTCTCTCACCCCACCCCGGAATGGGGGCGGGGTTTTTTGTCACATAACAAGCAGCCAATCCGGTTCAGACAAGTACGTTTGACATTCATTTAAGGCGTGTTGAGCCATCATCCCATCAATAAGACGGTGATCGTAAGTAAGGGACAGCGGCATCACAGAAGCAATCTCAATCGAATCATCGACGACCACCGGTTTTTTCTCAACTTTCCCGATTCCTAAAAGACAAGACTGTGGATAATGAATAATCGGCGTGAACCACGAACCATTGGCCGAGCCGATGTTCGAAACCGTGCATGTCCCTCCGCTCATCTCCACCGCTTGAATCGTTCCCGCTCTCGCCTTCGCCGTCAATTCTTCAATTTCTTTCGCAATTTGGAACAACGATTTTTGATCCGCATCACGAATTACCGGGACGAGCAATCCACGGTCAGTGTCAACCGCAAACCCAATGTGAATGAATTCGTGAATAACGATTTCTTCTCGTTCCTCATCAAGCGAAGCGTTGAGCATTGGATACTTTTTCAACACCGCTGCCAGCGCTTTTACCACATAGGCTAAATAGGTCAGTTTTACCCCTTGTTGCTCGGCTAGCGGTTGGATCCGTCGGCGATGTTGAACAAGACGGGTCGCATCGGCCTCGCCAAAATGGGTGACTTGCGGAATGGTCCGCGTTGACCGCACCATCGCTTTGGCGATAGCCTTGCGGATGCCTGTCAGCGGCACTCGGCGCACTTTTTCCCGGCTTTCCTGCTTCTCTAAAATCTCAACACTGGCAGCAGCCTCATCTGTTGCTTTTTGCTGCCGAACCGACAATGCTGCTTCAATATCGCTTTTCAATATTCTTCCGTTCTTTCCGCTTGGAGTGATTTCCTCTAAAGACACGTTCTGCTCGCGGGCAAACTTTCGCACTGACGGGGCAGCCACGAATGTTTTTTGAGGAGTCCTTTGTTTTCCCGCGCTCGCCGCACGACGAATATCGTCTTCCGTGATTTTGCCATTCGCCCCCGTCGGTGTGACCGTACTCCAATCGACGCCAAGCTCCTTGGCCAGTTTTTTTACGCGTGGGGTGATCTTGATCTCTGTCTGCGGATCTCCGCCGTCCGGAGCAAACGTTTCGACGGCAATGACGGCCAGTACTTCGCCGACCTTGGCCGTATCCCCTCGTTTCTTTTTGATCTCTTTTACTGTTCCTGACTCGGGAGCGTGAATTTCTGAAACGGCCTTTTCTGTTTGCACTTCCACTAGCGTGGCTCCTTTTTCCACCGCATCTCCTTCGGAAACGTGCCAAAACGTAATGAAACTTTCATCATGGGAATCGGATAATTTGGGCAATGTCACTTCGACAACCATAAGCTGCCTCCCTTGGAACGAACTTTTCCTTATTCATTGACGAGTTGGATCGCCTCACGGAAAATTTTATCGGCATTTGGCAATACAAATTGTTCAAGCGGACGGCTATAAGGAATTGGCACATCCGGAACAGCAATCCGCTTCACCGGCGCCTCCAAATCATACAAACAATGTTCAGCGGCAATCGCGGCAATTTCCGCCGTCATCCCGTACGACAGATAGTCTTCATCAACAACAAGTAAGCGGTGTGTCTTTTTAACCGATTGAATGATCGTCTCTTTGTCCAATGGGACAAGAGAACGCAAATCGATCACTTCCGCTTGAATGCCTTGTTGTTCAAGTCTTTTGGCCGCTTCGAGCGCCTGATGCACTGTCATTTGAATACCGACAATGGTGATATCCGTTCCCTCACGCACAATATTTGCTTTCCCAAGCGGCACAGTATACGCCTCTTCCGGTACATGCCCGATCGAAGCATCAAGCTGATCCATCCAGCCGAGCCCTTGCAAGGTTTTATGGAACATAAAGACAACAGGGTTATCATCGCGAATAGCGGAAATCATCATCCCTTTTAAATCATATGGCGTCGACGGAGCGACGACTTTCATCCCAGGAAGATGGGCAAAGGTGGCGTACAACGTTTGCGAGTGCTGGGCGGCATCGCTGTAACCGCCTCCCACCGCCGTCATCAATACCATTGGCAGTTTCACCCTGCCGCCGGACATGTACGGAATTTTCGCCATATGGTTGTAAATTTGGTCCATACAAACCCCAAAAAAGTCGACAAACATCAGCTCCACGATCGGCCGCATTCCTTCCGCAGCGGCGCCGATGGCAGCACCGATGAACGCGGTCTCAGAAATCGGCGTATCGATGACCCGTTCCGGTCCAAACTTTTGGAACAATCCCTCTGTCGCTCCAAAAATCCCACCGTATACTCCGACATCTTCTCCCATCACAAAGACGTTCGGATCTCTCTCCATCTCAAGGCGAATCGCTTCAGCCAGCGCCTTATTTCCCGTTAACAGCCGCTGTTTTGTTTGTTGCATATGGCAAAACTCCTTTCTCCTATGAAATTAGACAAACACATCTTCCAATGCCTCTTCCGGCTTGGGATAATCGCTTTCTTTCGCAAACGCGTACGCCTGATCGACCTCAGATGTCGCTTTGTTTTCCAGCTGTGCAATCGTCTCCTCTGTTACCCCACATTCATTCAATAAATAGTTGCGAAGGCGAATAATGGGGTCTTTTTGGCGAAGCAACGTCACTTCATTTTTATCCCGGTATACTTCCGGATCGCCTTGGAAATGTCCTAAATAACGGTATGTTTCAATCTCAATAATCGACGGCCCTTGTCCAGTTCGTGCACGTTCAACCGCTTCTTTCGATACGTTGTACATATCAATCGGGTCGTTGTCTTTGACATAGTATCCTTTAATGCCATAGGCGGCTGCCCGTACATCATTCGAGGGAACCGCTGTAGACGCCGTTTTCGGCACAGAAATTCCATATTGATTGTTTTCAATGACAACAATGAATGGCAGTTTCCATAATGCCGCCATATTTAACGATTCATGAAATGCCCCTTGATTGGCGGCTCCTTCGCCGATAAACGCAACCGCCACCCAATCCGTCCCCCTTTTCTTGGCCGCCAGCGCCGCGCCAAGGGCATGAGGAATCCCAGCCCCAACGATCCCTCCGCAGGAAAATTTGACGTCAGGATCAAACAAATGCATATGGCCGCCCTTTCCTTTTCCTAGTCCAGTGGCTTTTCCGAAAATCTCTGCTGTCATCCGGTTCAAATCCACCCCTTTGGCAATCGCATGGTGATGCGGACGGTGAGGGGCAGTCACCGTATCTTCCTTTTTCAAGTGAACACACATCCCAGCTGCAGCCGGTTCTTGTCCAGTGGCCAAATGCATTTCCCCTGGCACCGGCCCCGCGCCGATATTAAACACAGGAGATTTCCCTTCGGCATACGCCTCCGCCATTTTGTCTTCATAGCAGCGAATTTTGTACATCGTTTCGTACATCCAAAGAAGATGATCCTTGGAAATGGCCAACTTCCTCTCCTCCTTCACTTGATTGGTACCGCTTTCATCATTTCTATAAAGCAAAAATCGTTCCAACGCTTGTTTCCTTTTCTTCGTCCGCCAAATTGTTTATCCAAAGCCGTCTTTTTGATCCAACCTAAACAAAAACAGCGACAAAGTGTTTCATTTTGTTTCACTTTGTCGCTACACTTTGATACAAAATGGGACAGTCAATACCGAATATTCCATTTATCCATTTGCCGGTAAAATGTGCTTCTCGATATGCCTAAATAACGGGCAGCTTTGGAAATGTTGCCGTTGCACTGCTTTAACGCCTCGATGATGGATTGCTTTTTTATCTCATTTCGGGAGATGTCTACGTTCTCCCTAACTTGAGGCAAGCGAAGAGGCCGAAAGATTTCTTCCGGCAAATCAGCCGCTGTCAATACCGGTTTTGTGCACTGATTCAGCACCCGCTCGATCATATTTTGCAACTCGCGAATATTTCCTGGCCAATCGTATTGCATAAGCGCCTCTAAGAAATCGGACCGTATCTCAGGAAACGGTTTATTTCGTTTGTGAGCCAGTCTTTCAATAAAATGACGGACGAGAAGCGGAATATCTTCTTTTCTTTTCCGAAGCGGCGGGAGAACAATCGGCATGACATTCAACCGGAAAAACAAGTCTTCGCGAAAGCTGCCTTTTTGCACTTCCTGACGAAGGTCTTTGTTGGTCGCTGCGATGATTCTTACATCAACAGGGATCACTTTGTGCCCGCCAATTCTCATCACTTCCTTTTCTTGAATAACGCGCAAAAGCAACACTTGCATTTCCAAGGACATTTCGCCAATCTCATCCAAAAAAAGCGTTCCCCCATTGGCAAGCTCAAACTTTCCGGCGCTTCCCCCTTTTTTCGCTCCTGTGAATGCCCCGTCCACATATCCGAACAACTCACTGCCAAGGAGATCACGCGGTATGCCTCCACAGTTAATGGCAATAAACGGTTTGTTTCTCCGCTTGCTCTCATTATGAATCGCCTGAGCCACCATCTCTTTTCCTGTTCCGCTTTCCCCTAATATTAACACGTTGGAATCTGTCGCTGCGGCGAGCCTCGCTTCGTTCATTTTCTCAATGAAACACGGGTGTTGCCCGATCATATCCGCAAACGTGATTTTCGCTTGGTTTCCCGATAGGTGGTTGACAAACTGGCGTACCTTTTCAATTTCTTTTACAATGATCATCGATCCGATTCGTTCTTTTTTCTCGTAAATTGGAATCTTGTCAACTAACACATGGTGCACCGCGTTTGAAGGCTTGACGCTTAGATGCAGCTCTTGATTTTGCAAATGAAGCGGGTGGTTCGAACAGATAGAGGGATCATTGAAAAGATCGTCGAGCTTTTTCTCTTCCAGTTGCAGTTGTGGTATACGGAACAGCTTTTTTAACTGGTTGTTCGCCTTTACGATCTTCCCATCGCGATCGATGATTAAAATACCTTCTTTCATATTGTTCGTTGTCGCTTCCAAAAACCGTTGCATCATCACGTTTTTTTCAGCATTCTCATGTAATTTTAGTTGGTACTCAATCGCCTTTACGGCTGATACAACCATTCCTAGCGTATGAGAGTGCACTTTTTCATAGGGTCCTGACATATTCAATACACCAATGATTCGGCCGTCGGGATCATGGATGGGGGCAGCGGAACACGTCCATGACTGGCATATTTTCGTGTAATGTTCCTCAGCAAACACTTGAATCGGACGATCAATGGCGATCGATGTGCCAATGGCGTTGGTCCCCATCACTTGCTCGCTCCAGTCCGCCCCCGCGATAAATCCGATTTCTTCCGCCCTCGCTAAAGGCTCGCGATCGCCAATCGACAAAAGCAACTGTCCGTTTTCATTGCACAGGATCACCAAAAATCCAGATCCTTTGACAATCGAATACAACCCTTCCATTAACGGCAATGACCAATCGATCAAGGAGCGGTACTTTTCATTGTCGATTTCTTTAATCCACCCGTACGTCCGAAACGGATCAACCATCGCTTTTTTCGACCGAAGCCAAGAGTCTCGAATCATGGGCGGCAAATCGGGATCGAGCTCGTTATGAAATACGAACTTTTCCCACATGATTTTCACTTGCTCGCTGGTCACGGCCATCTTATGTTCACCTCCGTGGTTGCTTTTGTTTTCTGTTTTCTCTTTCTCTCGCAGATTTCCTTTCTTGTATTTCGACGAAAGTGTAAAAAATGATCTTACATTCGTCCATGAGCATTTGTTAAAAATGACCAAAACTTTCGAGACAGGAGATAGGTACTGAACAGAGCTGTTGACCATGCCGCCTCGCACCAATTAGGCAGATATGGAGGCCTTTCTTCGTGCGTGAAACCTTTTATGTGTATATCCCGAGTTCGACAGTTTTGAGGTCATTTTAGGCAAATGGAAATGACCAAAATGCTGTTATATCAAGGGTTTCGTAATGCGGATCCTAGGAAAAAACGCCGAATTTCATAGGCACACGATTTATTAATTTTTTCTTTTAAAAATAAAGTTTATACGTTATAATATAGGCATGTACATACGACGAGTCACACGCAAAAACAAGGATGGAACAACCGTTGCTTATCTCCAGCTTGCTCACAATGAATGGGATCCAAAGGCCAAATATGCGAAAGCGAAGGTGATTTATTCGTTCGGGCGCGAAGACGAGGTGGATCGCGCCGTCCTGGAACGTCTGGCCAAAAGCATTTCGCGATTCCTTTCTCCTGAGCAGGCTTGGGAAGTCGAAACGTTGACAGGAGAAGCTTCCGATGACTTTCAATTCCAGTCATGCAAACACCTCGGCGGCGTTTGGCTCTTGGATCAGCTCTGGAGACAACTGGGGTTGGGAGAGATTCTCCACTCCTTGTTTACCTCCCGACATCACCAGATTTCGCTGGAACGGCTGATTTTTGCCATGGTGGCCAATCGCGCCCTTCATCCGTCAAGCAAGTTGGCGATGGAGGAGTGGGTGGAGAAAGACGTGTATATCCCTCACCTTCCTCAAGCCGCCAGCCACCAGTTGTACCGGGCGATGGATGAACTGCTGGCCGTGCAGCCGGAATTGGAACGTCAAGTGTTCCATGCCGTGGCCGATTTATTGAATTTGGAAGTCGACTTGATTTACTTCGATACGACTTCGTCGTACTTCGAAGTGGATCCCTCTGAAACACCGGAAGGAGAATCGCTTCGAAAACAAGGATTCTCGAAAGACAAACGCCCAGACTTGGTTCAAATCGTCATTGGGCTGGCTGTCACCCGGGAAGGAATCCCGATTCGCGCTTGGGTATGGCCTGGCAATACCATGGACATGACGGTCATCAAACAGGTGAAACAAGACTTGATTGGCTGGAAGCTTGGACGTGTGATCAGCGTCATGGACCGCGGCTTTTCCTCTGAAGAGAATTTGCGAATCTTGCAACAGGCCGGGGGACACTACATTGTCGGCGAAAAAATGCGATCCGGCAAAGCCGCCGTCGAAGAGGCCTTAAGCCGTCGCGGACGTTATCATGAAGTGGACGAGAATTTGCACATCAAAGAAATCATCGTCGGCGACGGAGAAGCGCGTCAGCGCTATGTTCTCGTGTACAATCCCAGCGAAGCCGAACGCCAACGCAAGGAGCGGGAAACGCTGCTCGAATCGCTGAAAGAGGAGTTAGAAGGGCTTCGCCAACTCCCAAACGAAGCCCATCATAAGGCGACCTGCCGGTTGCGTTCCCATCCGTCCTACGGAAAATACTTGCGCCAGTTGAAGGACGGAACCCTTCGCATCGACAAGCAAGCGGTTCGTGACGCGGAAAAGTACGACGGCAAATATCTCATCCGGACATCCGATGACACCTTGTCTGCCGAAGATGTCGCCATCGGGTATAAGCAGCTGGTGGATATTGAGCAGGCCTTCCGAACATTGAAGTCTACATTGGAATTGCGACCTATGTATCATCGCTTGGAAGACCGCATTCGGGCGCATGTGCTACTCAGTTGGCTTGCTCTCTTGTTAGTTCGGATCGTGGAGATCCGAACCCATGAATCGTGGCCGAAAGTAAGGGATGAATGTGAGCGTCTTATGCTTGGACATTTTTCTTCCAAAAACGGCGACCTTTATCAACGAACCGAACTGACGGCCAAACAGGCTCAATTCTTTGCGGCTCTAGGGCTGGAGCCTCCTCCGAAGATCCTAGGCATCCATCCTCGCGCCTAGATACACGCCCAAAGTGTGCCCAAATGTCTCTCGTCCCTTTTGCCTCAAGGGGCGAGAGGCATTTTGTTTGCCTAGTGACTGTCGAACTCGGGTATATACTGCAATAGAAAAGGTGTCCCGACCTTTTTGGGACACCCTCTTCCTTCATGAACAGACAAGCCTACTTTATCGCATAACATCCTTCATCGATTTAAAGATGCGATTTTATTTCAAACGCGCATCAAGAAAATCTAATACTTTTCTAATATTTTCTTCTGAATGAAATTCCGGCCCACCATGCCCCGCATTTTCAAACAGCTCGAGAATGACGTTTTCTTTTCCGATAACTGACTCCAATTTTTTAGCAAATTCAACAGATTGTAAATACGGAATGATATCATCTTTCATTCCATGCTGAATCAAAAATGGAGGACAATCTGGCGTAATATAGGTTTCTGGATTATGTTTGGCAACTAAATCTGGGATGAGAGTAATTTGTTGCCCCATCAATTTCGATTCAAATGAATCTGAGGAATTATGAATTTGACCTTCGATACCGATTTCAATAAATTGGTCATCCATAGTCAGAAAATTGATAGGCCCATACCAATCAACAACCGCTTGCACTCGGTCAGAGTATTCAACATATCCTATAGTAGGATTTTTAAACTCCGGAACATCCCCTGAAGTTCCAACTAATGCCGCTAAAGCCCCTCCTGCCGATCCGCCCCATACAGCGAATTTTTCTGAACAAAGCGAAAATTCATCAGCATGGGCACGCAAGAATCGAATCGCAGCTTTTACATCTTCAATATCGGCCGGAAACGTAGCTTCACCGCTCAAACGATAATTCACAGAAGCAATAGCATACCCTCGCTCCAATCCATGCAATGCAGCCTCGCAATCTGGGCCCTTTTTATCTCCGAAAGCAAATGCTCCTCCATGGATAGAAATAATGACTGGAAATGGCTTTTCCCCTTTCTCCGGTAAATAGATGTCTAACTTTTGTGATTCAGATAACGAAGCATATGGAATGTCAAAATACGTCTTTGTCATATTCATTCCCTCCCACAAATTGCAATAAGACTAAAAATTCTTTCCTTAGATACACCATTATTGAGCAATTGTCTTCGAAAATTCAAAATTCCTTTTGGCAGGGGCCGTTTCTTTTAACCCTAAAAATAGAATAAATGTAACAATTGTTGCTAACAACACGATCCATATAGGTGCAGCGATACCATAGCGATCAGCAAACATGCCGCCTAACGCTGGTCCTAACGTTCCCCCAATTACCTCTCCAACAAGATTCACAAGAGACATAGCCGTCGCTGCCGAAACAGGGGGAACAGATTCTCCAGTAATGGTAAAAAATGTTAAGGGAGCTAGGCATGATCCACAACTAAATGTAATAACAGCTAACACGATCATTCCGTGTATATTGTGGAAAAGCAAAAATGAGATGGGCAGCAACATTTGCACAAACATCACCGTTAACACAACAGGTTTACGACCAAAGCGATCTGAAAGCCACGGCATTAATGCTGACCAAACAAACTGGGCAATACCATAAATGCTGAAAATGGCTGCAGCTGCTGTTTGTGAAAACCCTCCTTCTTTCATTAAGTATAAAGGTCCAAAACCCCCATGTAAAGGCAACAATGGACATTGTCAAACCCAGCTGCGCATTGGTAAGCTGTAAATCATCAGCTATATTTGGGAAAATATACGTAATACCAAGTCGATCTAAAAAAATCAACCCCCATAACAATCCAAAAGATACCATAATGATATTTTCATATCGCCACCATTTCACTGCTCCGTGATTCATCGCTTTTCTCTCCCCTTTGAAAAATTCGCTTTTTGTGACCATGGCTTCACGCCATCAGTCAACTCTCTTTTATTTTCCTTTGCTTATGATTCTTTCTTCTCTTCCCCCTTGAGCATCGTCAGCAATTGATCATAACTTTTAGGCGGCTGGCCGTTCCATTGTTCACGTATTCTTTGATCGGCCAGCCATTGCAACTTTGCCTTCACCGCCTCAGACATCGTCGCATCAATGCCCAGCATGCCGAGCGTGGCCATCACTTCGCTCATTTCTGCCACCCGTCGCTCCGCATGAATAGCGGTGCGCGGCAGCAGCAAATCCGCTGTTTCTTGCAGCGGCCGTGCGGTTATCGATTCATTTAGAGAAGCCAGCACCGTCTCCTCAACCCCATATATTCGGCTTGCATGCAGCGTCTCAAGCAACAATGCCGAAACCCCTTTCATAAAAATGCTGCGAAACATTTTTATGGCTGACGAACTTCCAGGAGTTTCGCCAATGAATGTGACATTCATCCCCCATCCATTGGCTTCTTCTGCAAACCCGAGCGCCTTCGATCCGCTGACATAGATTGGCACTTTATGCTTTTTCAGAGGAACAGTGTCCATCACTGCCGCATCGATAAATGAGGCTCCTGTTTCGGCAATGCGTGCCGCCACTCGCTCCATTGTCATCGGAGAAGCCGCGTTCATATCAATGTAACAATGATCAGTATGCAAAAAGGGCTGAATGTTTTCCGCGATCATTTCCGCGACTTTCGCACTGGCCGTGCAAAAAAGATGTGTTGTGTTTTCGCAAAGTTCCTTCAAGGAATCCGTGAGCGGGATGCCGAGCGCCGCTGCCCGCTCGCGGATCATAGCTCCATATAAAGGATGGTCGCTGTTTATGTCATAGGCGAAAATAGAGGTGATCTTCTTTTCTTCCAGCAGCCCGCTTGACATGGCAAAAGCCGCTTCTCCAAATCCAATAAATCCAATCGATGGTGCTATCATTTTCCATCTCCCCATCGTTCAAAACGTTTATGTCGCCTTGATTCCAAAAGAATGCCGTTTTTGAAACGCTTCCTCGTTCTCGTAGTACACCACATTTTCTCTTTGCAATGTTGCTCGCAAATGGTAAAAATCTAAGCTCAACTCGCCTTTTTCAATTTTCTGCTTTGTTTCCGCTTCTTTGTCAACGCGTTTTTTTGCCGCCTCCAATGATGAAGCCGCCTCATCTTTGCGAATCACTACCACTCCATCATCGTCCGCCATGATGAGATCCCCTGGGTGGACGAGCACGCCAGCGCATACGGCGGGAGCGTTCACCCAACCGCCCCTCGCTTTTGTAGTGCCTTCCGGATGAACAGCTTTCGACCAAACTGGAAAGCCGAGTTCACGAATTTGTTTTACGTCGCGAATGCCAGCATCGATAATAAGCCCTTGTACGCCCCTCTTCATTAACGCACGCACAATAAGCTCACCAATCATCCCATGAATTCCTTCGCCAATCGTTGCGACGACAAGTACGTCTCCAGGCTGACACACTTCAATGGCGGCATGGATCATTAAATTATCTCCCGCGTAGCAAACGGCGGTCACTGCTGGCCCGCATATCGATATCCCCTGTTGAATCGGCTTCAGTTCAGGAGAAAGCAGCCCTTGCTTTCCTTGCGCTTCATACACGGTTGACACATCGTAATGTTTCAGTTCCTCGATGATTGACAAAGCTGGACGTTGAATGTTGCGAATGATGTATTTTTCCATCAGATAAGCTCACCCCCTACAAGAGGGAAAAAACGGCTAAACGCTTCCGCGTATTGATATTGTTGATTGCCCGAGCACCGGCGTGCATGGTTGCCGCGTAAAGCTGCTTTAGCTGCATAATAGTCAATTAAATGTTTTTGCGCCTTGAAACAATTCATCGCTGCATATTTTTGTTCATACGTATCGGTAATATCAACGATCACTTCCGGCTTGAAATCACTAATCTCCGATTGGTGCGGTTCAAAGCCAAACAGTTTCGGTTGCTTGATTTTCGGCAAATCGACATCGCGCACCCCAGCCGATGTCGCCAACACGGACGCTTCAAACACAAAACGGGAAACGGTTTCATGGTCGGGATTGAACGCATCACGCGGCCCATGTGTTAAAATCACATTCGGGCGAACCTCACGAATCTTTCTTACTAATTGCAACATCCGCTCCGGCGTGATGGTCATATGATAATCTTCGTAATCCCAAATCTCGTAATCCTTCACTCCCAAGCATTCTGCCGCGGCTTCGATTTCACTTCGGCGCACCGCTTTAACGTTTTCAAGCGTCTGTCCTTCCACCTTCCATAAATCGTTTGATTCACCACGCGCTCCATAGCTCAAAATCACAAGCGACACATTGGCTCCAGCCTTTACATATTTCGCAATCGTCCCGCCGCCCCGCCAAACAAAATCAGCAGCATGGGCGCTGACGACTAATAGGTTTGTGTGTTGATCCATGGCTTCTCCTCCTATCGAACACTTATTCTCTTTCTATAACCGGTTGCGCTTACACTTTCGAAGCGACTTCTTCCACGAGAATGGCTGTATTGATGACAGTCATTCGTTTGACTTCGTCCGGTGCAAAACCACCCTGCTCGATCAGTTGACGAACAAACTCGAGAAGCCCCTCATCGGGATAAACATTGCTTGGTTGCCCCAAATCGGTGGATAAAATGCAATGTTCGGGACCAACATACCGAATTTCCGCAAATACCGACTCCCACGTCGTCTTTCCTGATGCCGGTGTTGTAAAGCAATGTTCCATGATCGCTCCCATCTCAGCAAGCTCTTTTTGTTCCTCTTTGGACAAAGCGATCGATGGAAAGTTCGGATGGGTGATGACGATTTTCCGCACACCGACCGCACGAGCTTCTTTCACCAGTTCATAAATTTCCTGTTTGCCCACATGTCCCGTCGCCAAAATCAAATCGTATTTTGCCATCACTTCCAAACAGTCGTACACTTCTTTTTTCAAACGATGGTTTTCATCTAAAATTCGAATGGTTGGCAACGCCTTTCCTTGCGCCTCAAATTCTAGACGCAACTTCGCCCAATGTGGCAATTTCACAGGAGGGCTGTTGATGAAATGTTCTTGTTCGTTCGCAGCGTCAAACGTCGGCATCCACACGATTTTCGCTCCGTCTCTTGCCGCCATTTCCACCGCAACAGCGTTTAACCCTCCAACTGTATTGTTTAGGCAGATTGCTCCAACCGCTTGAAATCCGGGAAACTGGCGATTGACCAAAGCTGCTCGTTCAGCGGTGCAGAAATAATGGGACTTAATGCCGTATCCCTTCATGCCAAGCCGTTGAAGCCGTGCCGCCATCTCAAAATCATCCAGTTTTCTCGGCAACACGTCAGGTCCGGTATGAACATGAAGATCATATGCATCCTTCAGCAACTCTTCATACAAACAGCATCCCTCTTTCTTTAAACAATATTGTTAAACAATTTTGTTTATGATTGAATTATAAAATACTATTCTTCATCATGTCAACAAAATCATTCAAAAAATTCGTAAAAAAAAGCTGGTTTCAGCTTTGTCGCTGAATAAACCAGCATGTTCCTCCACTCTTACCAGACTTCTTTAACAATCTCTATACATGCTCATTAAAAAATTAACATTTGCCTTCTCCTGCAACGAACTGCCTTCCCCCATGGCTCAGCTCGCAGATTGAGCCTACAGGATCTTTGGAGGAAGTGCTGCAACGCTCAGGGTGTGCAGGATAACGGAGAGGTTAACTCTTCATGTTGCATGTATATCGTTGGAGGCCAGACCATTTCATCGTGGTAAACTACCTACCACTTACACTTCGCTGAGAAGTGGGGCTTCAAGCGACTTGTGCGTGTTCACCGAACAGCAAGCCACGCCCAAGAACCCTTTACGCTTCCCTTCGTTCCGAAGGTGTCCGTTCTAACCATATTCTAGGCTAAGCCAATCGAATTTCTCCTTCTTTTCCTTCGTTTCGAAGTGGGAGACTTCTTTCGGAAAGATGCTAAACTAAAAAGGCAAAGTGCTCTTCGATCGTTTTTCGGATATTGGCAATATGACGGCGAACAGCATTTTCCGCTTCCTCAGCATTTCGCTCTTTTAACGCGCGATAAATTTGCTGATGTTCTTTCGCTGAATTTTCCTTTCGTCCTGGAATCAAAATCGTCCGCAAATGGTAGCGAAGAAGTTGGCCTTTGATCAAGTTGACCATTTCCACCGCCTGTTGATTGTCGCTCGCTCGATAAATCATATCATGAAACCGTTTGTTAAGCTGTGAATATTCTTCAAAATCCCCCATATCTAAATATGTCTCCATCTTCTTACAAATATCTTCCATTTGTCGAAGGTCTTCTTCCGTCAACCGTTCCACCGCACTGCGGATGATCAGTCCTTCCAATGCCTCACGGATCTCAAAATAGTTGGAAACTTCTTTGACAGTAAATGATTTCACCGTTGCCCCTTTGTTTTCTTCCATGTCTACTAAATGTTCCTGCTCCAATTTAAATAACGCTTTTTTGACCGTATTTCGGCTGACGCCGATTTGCGCGGACAGCTCGCTTTCATTTAACTTTTGCGAAGGCAAAAACGTGCCGTTCATAATTCGTTCTTTAATATATTCATAAGCTACATCCATCGGTCTTTTGGCCATTGTCATCGCTCCATCTCCATTTTGTTTAACAATATGATTATACATTTATTTTCAATGATGAAATTGAATTCGTCAATGTTTCGCAAAACGTTTTCTCTGCGCACCATTTTGAAGCGGATGACAACTGAATATGAAAGCGCTTATTGACATAACTTTTTGTATTTTGTATAGTTGAATTGTTAAACAATAATGTTTAATTAGTGCGGAGGGGAGACCATGACAACAACAAAAAAGCTCGACTTCGATATCGCCCATCTTGGTCATGTAGAACTGTTGACGCCAAAATTCGAAGAAAGTGTTCATTTTTTTACTGATATTCTCGGAATGCAAGAAGTGTATCGAAACAGCCAGTCTGCATATTTGCGTTGTTGGGGGGATTACGAAGAGTATTCCTTAAAGTTGACAAAAGCTGAACATGCTGGAATCGGCCATACGGCATTGAGAACGATAAGCCTTGAAGCCTTGGAAAGAAAAGTGTACGCCATTGAAGAAACAGGACAAGGAATCGGATGGATTGACGGCGATGAAGGACACGGGAAAGCATACCGTTTTTACAGCCCGGACGGCCATGTGATGGAATTGTACTATGAGACTAATTTTTATGAGGCGCCCGATCATCTCAAGCCTTATTGGAAAAATCAGCCACAAAAATTCACTGGACATGGAGCCGCTGTCAAGACATTAGACCATATTAACTTTTTATCTTCCAATCCCGAAAAAGACGGGGAGTTTGCGGAAACGATCCTTGGTCTTCGTCTGACGGAACAAATCGTGATGAATGACGGCCGAAAAACAGGAATTTGGTATCGAGCCACGAACAAGTCGTATGATATTGTTTATACAAAAGATGCGACCGGATCAAGAGGACGGCTTCATCATATCGCTTTTGCTGTGGAAAGCATGGCCGATATCGTGAGAGCGGCCAATGTATTTGTAGATCACGGCGTTTACATCGAGCTTTCCCCAAGCAAGCATGCCATCAATCAAACGTATACGACATATGTGTACGAGCCCGGCGGCAATCGAATTGAAGTATGTTCCGGAGGCTATCTTGTCTTGGCTCCGGATTGGAAACCAATTACATGGACCGAAGAAGAGAGGAAACGAGGGCAGGCTTGGGGAAACAAAACAGTGGAAACATTCCATACGTACGGAACACCCAGCATTCCAAGCAACATAAAACCATAACCGCATTCAGCTCCTCTCAACGCCAATGCCATGAGCGAAAAGAGGAGCTCTTTTTCATTTCCCTTTTTCAATCTTCAGCCGACGCTGACTGTGCCGCTTGTTTCACCGCCTTCACCTCATAATGTCCGACTTCGACATTGAGGATGTACTCCGGCTTCGCTTCATTTCGTCTCTGTTTATGTCCGGCGATATGAGCGTCGCTTTTCTCCCATTTTTTCCAATGCTCCTCCGATTCCCATGTAATCAAAATGACGACTTCCTCATCACCGCGGCGCGCTTTCTTAACCAAAATTTTCAAATCAACAAACCCCTCTTGCTGTTCGATGATTCCAGGCTTTCGAAACCGCTCAGCCACTTGGTCGGCGAATCCTTCAGCCACTGTGATTTTACGCATTTGCACGAACATAAATCCTCTCCCTTTCTCTGTTGATGATGATGCGATTATTGTTCGCTGCTGTCCTCATCGTTGCGCTGTTCATCGATAGGGGCATCTCCGTCGCGGTTTTGAACTCCCCATATACTGCTCAGTTCTTCGTCATGAATATCAAACGACTGTATGAATTCATTGATCACCATCTCGATTGCTTTCAACTCTCCTGTCAGCACGGGATGAATCGATTGAAGCTCCGGCGATTGCAGTTGCTGTTTCAATGTCTCCCGTTTGACATAAAGCCGTGCTAAAAATTCGAGCGCCCGCCCGCGACGGAACGTTTTGGCGCCGCGATGCGGCCCTTTGTGCATATGCGCGCCTTTCCATGCGGGATGGCCTTCGAATGGATGTCCATGTCCATGAAAAAAATGTCCATGCATGCCGTCATCTTTCCTCCTTCGCCGCTTTCACTCTCGCCACCGTCACACCGTCCCCAATGGGGAGAAACAAGGCATCAAGCGCTGGATGCCGAGCAACGGTCTCATTGAACTGCCTCATGATTTCCCCGCGCCGTCCCAAGGCGCGCGGAGTGCCGATGCCGCTTCCTGCCATGGTGTTGTCCGCTGCGATGATCGCCCCTGGATTGGCGAGGCGGAGGCAATAATCGAGATAATGAACATAGTTTTCTTTGTCCGCATCAATGAAGAAGAAGTCGAAGCGCGAGCCTTGGGCAACAAGCGCTTCAAGGCTTTCCAAGGCTGGTCCGACCATATACACGACTTGGCTGCCGAAACCGGCTTTTTCCAGGTTCTGTTTTGCCAAGCGGGCATAGTCCTCCACAAGCTCAAGCGACGTCAACAATCCGCCCCGCCCAAGCCCGCGCGCGAGACAAACACCGCTGTAGCCTCCAAGCGCTCCGATTTCCAACACGTTTTTGGCGCCGGAGATGGCGACAAGCATCGTCAACAGCTTTCCTGTCGCCGGCGAAACAGAAATCGGCGGAAGGCCGTTTTCCTCCATTGAGCGTCGGATGCTGGCAAGCACTTCATCTTGCGGAGCAAACTGTTCATTCATGTAACGGTTTAATTGCCGAAACAACTCCCATCCTTCATGGCGATCGTGCGGATGCTTCGGTTCCATGCTTTCCCTCCTTCTGATCCTATTCGTATACAATTGTATACAAACATAAACAGAACGTCAATGTTTAATCCCCCGACCGCTTATATTTCCATCTCGCCGCCGGGAACATCACTTGAAACCGCGTTCCTTCGCCGAGTTTGCTTTCCACCTTCACCTTGCCATGGTGTTGATCAATAATCCATTTGGCGATCGCCAATCCAAGACCGGCTCCATCCGATTGCGAGCGCGCCTTGTCGCTTTGGTAAAAGCGGTCGAAAATGCGAGGGAGATCTTCAGTTGGAATGCCGATGCCGTCATCTTCAACTTCCACCACGACCGATGAGGAAAAACGATGGCATGCAAGGCGAATGTGTCCGCCTTCCGTCGTATATTTCAAGGCATTGTCAAGCAAAATGACGATCAATTGATGGATGCGTTCACGGTCGCCCACCCACTCAATAGGGATTTGCGCTTCGACGCTCATCGTTTTCTGTTGGTACGAAGCGATCTCGCTGTACTGTTCACCAATGTCGCGGACCAATTCATCCAGCCGAAACGCTTCTTTTTGCATTTCCAACTGATTCGAGTCTGAACGCGCCAAGGTGAGCAGTTGGGAAACGAGCCGCGACAAGCGGCGGCATTCTTTGGCGATCACAGAAATATCGACGCTTTTCTCTTCAATGGTTGCTTTCGGAGAACGAAAAAGCGCATCCGTTTTTGCCTGAATGACAGAAAGAGGCGTGCGCAATTCATGGGAGGCGTCGGAGACAAATTGCTGCTGTTTTTTCCACGCCGCTTGAATGGGAACGAGCGCCCGGCCAGCCAGAAAATAGCCTGCCGCGATGGCAAACAGAGCGCTCAGCATGCATCCTACTGCAATCATGAACATCAATTCGCCAAGCAGCTCGCGTTCAGAGTTCGTATTACGCAGCATTTGCACCGTTATCGGGCCAAACGCCGTATTCACTTCAACAGCCAACGTCCGAAAATAGAGATGGCCTACGTTCACCTCATACAGTTCATCAAGCCTTTCTGGGGGAGTGAGCGGCAGCCCGGTGAAAAAAGAAGCGTCGCGGGTCATGCCGACCATTTCTCCTTTCTCGTTCCAGATGACCACCAACAGCCGCGGGTCGCGCAACAGCGGATCATGAAAGAGCGGATCTCCTAACAGCGCATCATCCTTACGCCATGGCCCGCCCTGCCTAATCCGCTCCGCCAATCGTTCAAGCGGAACATCGGCCGCATGGTACAGACGCTCCTGCATATACACGTACAGCACGACGCCAAGCGCGCTAATCACGAAAAACACGACGAGCGAGTTGACGAATGTCAAACGCCAAAGGGTTTTGTGAAACATGGCACATTTTCACTCCTGCTCCCGCACCAGCATGTAGCCGATGCCGCGGACAGTTTGAATATCTGCATGATAGCCAAACGGCTCAAGCTTTTTCCGCAGCTGATGAACGAACACTTCGACAATGGAGATCGTCGTATCAGAGTCAAATCCCCAAATGCGGTCAAAAATTTGTTCCTTCGTTAAAATGACGCCTTGGTTATGAACGAGATATTCCAAAAGCTCGTACTGTTTGCTGGTCAATTTCAGCGGTTGACCGTCAACCACGACTCCTTTTTCTTTGCCAAACAATTCGATGCCGCGGTAGCGGATCGTCTGTTTCGTCGTCAGGGCGCCGCTGCGCCGCAAAAGAGCCCGCAGACGCGCCTTCAGTTCCGGAGACTGAAACGGCTTCACCAAGTAATCGTCCCCGCCAAAATCAAGTCCCTTCACCCGATCTTCAAGCGAGTCTCTCGCCGTCAGAAACAACACCGGCGTTTCGATTCCGTCTTCACGAAGACGACGGACGATGGAAAAACCATCGATGCCGGGAAGCATAACGTCCAAGATGATGGCGTCGTAAATGTTTTGCTGCGCTAAAAACAACCCTTCATCGCCGTCACATGCCCCATCAACCTCAAACTCATCCGCCAGCATCTCGATCATAGCCTCCCGCAAGTCGTGGTGATCCTCGACAACAAGCAGCTTCAACTATCTTCCCTCCTCTTTTTTAACCTATGGCTGTAAGGAACTTCCCTTCGCAGTGAAAGGCAACAGCTAAGCACCATACATGCCGTATCGGGAAAGGAAAAACAAAGCGCCGCATGATGCGAACGCTTTGTTTTTCTTTCTTTTATTCGTAGCGCAACGCTTGAATCGGGTCAAGCTTGGCCGCTTTGTTCGCTGGAAATACGCCAAACACCACTCCGACCAACAAAGAGAACAAAAAGGCGAGCAATGACACGGAAGGGGAATAGGAGATTGTCATCCCCATCACCGACTTCAGCACTTGGCCAACACCAAATCCAAGAACGACGCCAATGGCTCCACCGCATGAGCTGAGCACCACCGCCTCAACAAGAAATTGAAGCAAAATGTGGCGGCGTTTGGCGCCGACCGCTTTGCGGATGCCAATTTCTTTCGTCCGCTCGGACACCGAGACGAGCATGATGTTCATAATCCCGATGCCGCCGACAAGCAACGAGATGCCGGCGATGCCGCCAAGCATCAGCGTCATCGTATCGGCTACGGAACTGACCGTTTCCATCAAATCCTGCTGATTAAAGACGCTGTAGCTGTCTTCATTGTTTGGGAACAAATGGGCAAGAAGCCGTTTTGCTTCCACCATCACGAAGTTGACGTCTGAAGCCTTGTCTGCCTGGATATACACGGTTTGGATGTTCATCGTCTTTGTCAGGCGCTGGGCGGTCGACAGCGGCATCAAAATGACATCGTCCCCGCTTTGTCCAAGAGAACCGCCTTTGGACGCCAAAACGCCGACAACTTTAAACGATGTCCCATCGATTTGCACGTACTGGCCAACCGGATCCCCGAATCCAAACAACGTTTGCGCTATCGTCGCGCCGAGCACGACGATTTTTTGCCTGTACTCGATATCGATGTCTGATAAAAATCGGCCGCTGCTCACATTGACATCGCGAACCGCTTCATACGAAGCTGTCGTGCCGATTAACGATACTTGCGCTGAAGCAGTCCCTTGTTTGACATTCACTCTCCCAGACACGATAGGAGCGATGTCCTTTACACCGGAAAGTTCGCGAAACTTGTTCATGTCTTCAACCGTCAGCTTTACTTCATCGCTGTTCATGACGTTGACCGTCAATAAATTCGTTCCGAGCTGATTGATTTGGCTTGTCACTTGCTCACTTGAGCCTCGACCGATGGAGACGAGCACGATGACGGACGATACGCCGATGATCATGCCCAACATCGTCAAAAAGGAGCGCAACTTGTTGCCGCGAATGCTGCGCCACGCCATTTTAATGGATGGAAGAAGCCCCAACGAACTCACCTCTTTCTTCCAACAACTCGCCATCTTGAATGCGGACGATCCGCTTCGCTTCTCTGGCGACTTCCCAATCATGGGTGATGAGTACGATCGTATGCCCTTGCTCATTGAGCTGCTTCATGATGTGCATAATCTCTTTGCTTGTTTTGCTGTCAAGCGCGCCGGTCGGCTCGTCAGCGAGCAAAATCGGCGGATGGCCGACAAGAGCGCGGGCAATGGCGACGCGCTGTTGTTGGCCGCCTGACAGCTGGTTGGGCAAATGGTGGACTCGCTCCTGCAGCCCCACTTTTTCAAGGCATTCATAGGCAATGGCTCGCCTTTCTTTCACCTTCACTCCCCGATAAATGAGGGGAAGCTCAACGTTTTCCAGCGCCGTCAGTTTGGATAGAAGATTGAAATTTTGAAATACAAATCCGATTTTTTGATTGCGAATGACGGCGAGTTCATCCTCTTTCATCGTTCTGACTTCCTTCCCGTCGAGCCGGTAGCTGCCGGAATCCGGGCGATCAAGGCAGCCGATCATATTCATCAACGTCGACTTGCCCGAACCAGAGGGACCGACAATCGCAACAAAATCCCCTCGTTTGACTTGCAATGAAACCCCGCGCAGCGCATGCACCGTTTCTCCTCCTAAACGGTACGCTTTCGTCATCCCTTGAATATCAATCATCAACATACGATTCTCCTCCTTCCTCTCATGGCTGGCCACCTGTCCGACGGTTCATTCCGCCTCCTGGCATGCCGCCCATCCCTGGCATCCCGCCCATCATTCTTTCTTGCCGCCCTGGATTATTCGTACTGGAGGAAGTAGAAACGCTCGGCAGCTTCACGATTTGCCCTTCGCTCAATCCATCGGTAATTTCAATGTTGTCTTCATTGCTAATGCCGGTTTTCACCGTTTGGCGCACAGCCGTGCTGCTCCCGTCCGCCGACTGTTGGACGACAAGCACAAACTTTTCATCATTCATCGTGTGAACCGCTTCGATCGGAACATACAACACATTATCTTTCTTTTCGACTAAAATGCTTACTTCCGCTGTCATGCCGATTTTCACATTCGTCGGTTTATCGATGTGCACCGTCACATCGAAAGTCGACACACCGTTCGAAACCGTCCCTTCTTTGGCGATGGAGGTGACCTTTCCGGTATATGTCGCCTCAGGAAAAGCGTTGATCTTAATCGCAGCGGTTTGTCCGACCTTCACTTTTGGAATATCAAGCTCATCCACTTGCACTTTTACTTGCAAATCGCTGTAATTGGTGAGATGGGCGACGACTTGTCCGTCATTGACGCGGTCTCCTTCTTCCACGTCGAGCGAGGTGATCGTTCCAGCTGCTGGCGCTTCAATCGGATCGCTGCCATCAGTAAATGTAATGAGGTCTTCCCCCTTCGTCACGGTTTCCCCTTCGGAAACGAGCACTTCATCCACTTCTTTGCTGCCGTCAGCTTGAATGTCCGTGCTCGTTACGGACTCAACCGTTCCCGATCCACTCACTTTCACTTCCAACGTTCCTTTTTGCACTGAAGCGGTCGCCGTCTGAGCCATGGCGGGCTCGCTTTTGGCCTGCGTGAAGTACCATGCACCGCCGGCGCCGGCTGCAGCCACAATCGCGACCAACGCGATGATCCATTTTTTCACTTCGCATTCCCCTTTCTCCATTTCAAATAAGCATCGACACTCCGATTATCCAAAGGGTTGCTTAATTTTCCCTTAATTTTTTCGTTTCTTCCTTCCAAGCTTGAACATACACTGTCCATTATGCTTTTGCATGATGATCCCAAAAGAAACCGTGATCATGCCCGAAAACGAAAAAACGCCCGCCAATACGACGGACGTCTCTTTGCCAACACCGCTTCTTTCTAACGCTGTGCACACGACCCCCGCTCCACGAGCCGGTGCGGGATGATGATGCGTTTGATCGGTTCATTCGGGTTGGTGATTTTCTCAATTAAACTTTTCGCCGCTTCGTAGCCGAGCTGAAAAATGCCGATGTCAACCGACGTGAGCGGCGGACGCGACATTTCGGCGAGCAGCGTGTTGTTGAAGCTGACGATCGAAACATCTTCCGGGACGCCAAGCCCCATTTCATCAAGCGTTTTCAAGATGCCGAGCGCCATGAGATCATCGGCGACGACAAGCCCGGTCGGCGGCTCAGGCAACGAAAGAAGCTCCTTCATCGCCTCTTGGCCGCCTTCCTGCAAAAATTCTGCATGGACGACGTATTCCGGCCGGTACGGAAGCCCCGCCTCCTGCAAGGCCGCGGCGTAGCCGGTTTGGCGGTCGACGGTCACCAAATATTGTGGATTGCCGCCGACAAACGCGATGCGTTCGTGCCCGCGAGCGATCAACCAGTTTGCCGCATCTTTCCCCGCCTGGACGTTGTCGTTGTCGACATGGGTCACTTGTTCCGCTTTTTGGTGCGGTTTGCCGATGACGACGAACGGAAAGCCATGCTTTAACAAGTACTTCATGAGCTTATCGTTTTGCCGCGAGTAAAGCAAAATAACGCCGTCGACGCGCCGTCCTTGCAGCATCTCCACGACTCGCTCGTAAATGTCGTTCTCTTTCTCTCCGGTCGACATTTGCAAAGCATATCGCTTTTCATGGGCGGCTTTGCTGATGCCGCGGATGACTTCCGGGAAAAACGGGTTTTGCAGCGCTTGGTCAGCGGAGCTCGGCATGACGATGCCGATCACTTGCGTCATTTGGCTCGCGAGGCTGCGAGCAATAAAGTTCGGGTGATAGCCGAGCTCTTTCATCGCTTCGCGCACCCGCTGTTTCGTCTTCTCGCTGATGCGCGGGCTGTCGGCGATGACGCGCGAGACGGTTGACGGCGCAACGTTCGCTCGTTTCGCCACATCTTTAATCGTAACGGTCATAAGGTCCCTCCTTTCCCTCTATTCCGGCATCCGCTTCGCCCGTTTTTTCACCAAATACAAAAACAAAAGAAACAACACGTAAACCGATACGATGGCGGCGATAAACGGAACGTTGATCCCTGTTTTTTCCCGCAGTTTGTACACTTCCGCCGTTTCGCGGTCGAGCACAAGATCGTATCCGTCGCCATCGCCGCGGACGAGATCGTCCAATAAAAAGCCGCGCAGTTCCTTGTTTTTTGGCAGCTGGTCGTTCGTTAGGTGAACGTGCTGCGTTTCGCCCGTGTTGTTGATGGCGATAACCGTTGTTTCATCTTCATATTGCCGTTTCCACACCGCCATGCCGTCTTTTTCATACAGGAGCGTAAAATCGCCGCGCCGCAAAGACGACAGCTGTTGGCGGAGCGGGCCGATTTTTTTCAAGTAATCGATGATCTCCGGATCGGCGCGGAAATCCATCAGACGGCGGTTGTCCGGGTCTTCGCCGCCGTTCATGGCGATTTCGGTCCCGTAATACATGATCGGGATGCCAGGGGCGGTGAACAAATACGTCATCGCCAGCTTGATGCGTGAAATCGGGTTGTTGTGGTTGTCAATCGAAAGTTTCGTAAACCGCACGGTATCGTGATTGTCCAAAAACGACCCGAGCAAGTACGGGCGGTCGTAAAACGTTTTGTTGTATTCCCAGACGTCATACAGCGGGCGCAGTGACGCATCGCGCCTAGCAAGCGACTGCTTCACCGCGCCATACAGCGGATAATCGACAAAACCGTCGATGCCGTATTTGCCGTATTCCGCAATATAGCACGGATCGTCGCTCCACACTTCGCCAAGAAGGAAAAAGTCTTTTTTCACCGATTTGACTTCTTTCGCAAACTCCTGCCAAAACGATTTCGGCACGTGGCGCACTGTATCGAGCCGGTAGCCGTCAATGTCCGTTTCTTTGATCCACCATTTGGCCGCATCGATTAAATATTTCTTGACTTCTGGATTTTCCTGCGCTAAATCCGGCAGCCCATACACCCATCCGTTTTCTAGTTGTGTTTGATCATTCCAGTCGAAAATCTCTTTTTTCGGGTGAAACCAATCTTTTTTCGTTGGGTCATGTAACCATGGGTGATTGTAACCGACATGGTTGGCGACAAAGTCCAAGATGACTTTCATATGGCGCTTGTGCGCTTCTTTGACAAGCGTCTTCAAATCATCCAGCGTGCCGAAATGCGGATCGACGCGATAAAAATCTTTGATCCAATACCCGTGGTATCCGCCCGGCATGTTTTCGAAAATCGGCGTCAGCCAAATGGCCGTAAATCCCATCTCCTTGATGTAATCGAGTTTCGCCGTCACCCCTTTCAAGTCGCCGCCGAAATACCCTTTCGGATCGTTGACATTGACGCCCTTGTCATTCGTCGGATCCATATTGTTAAACCGGTCGACCATAATGAAATAAATGGCTTCATCTTGCCACGTCCGTTCTTCTTTCTCCGCCGCCTGCACCGGCCAGGCATAAAAAAGAAGGAACGGAAGGACGAGCAGCATAAAGAGCCGGTTTCCCATTTCCATTCCTCCCTTCCCGATTCATTTGCTCGTTCGGAAACGGGTAAGCCCCCTATTCTATGATAGCGGTTCTTACCCTTTTGTGCCACCAGCCGTTAAGCCAGAAATCAAATACCGCTGCAGGAACAAAAAGACGATGGCAATCGGGGCGGCGATCAAAATCGAGCCGGCGGCAAAGCGGGTGAAGTTGTTCGCGAACCGGTCGCTGATGAAGTTAAACAGCCCGACCGCCAGCGTAAATTTGTCCGGATCGCGCAAGACGATCGACGGCAGCAAAAAGTCGGTGAACGGCGCCATAAAGTTGAACAACGCGACAACGGCCAAAATCGGCTTGGCCAAAGGCAGCATAATGCGGAAAAAGACGCCGAAATGCCCGGCACCGTCGATGCGCGCCGCCTCATCCAGCTCGCGCGGAATCGTATCAAAGTAGCCTTTGACCAGCCACGCGTTAAACGGGATTTGCCCCCCGACGTAAATAAGAATGAGCCCCCACAGCGAATCGAGCAAATGGAGCATATTGAGCAAAATATAGATCGCCACCATCGCCATGAGCGACGGAAACATTTGCAACACTAAAAACAAATACAGCCCCGTTTTCCGCCCGACGAATTTGTAGCGCGAAAACGCATAGGCGATGAGCGCGGTAAACAAGACGGACAACACCGCATTGGCCGCCGCGACAAACAAGCTGTTTTTATACCAAAGCAAATAATCGCTGTTCGGACTGGTAAACAACCACTTATAGTGCTCAAACGACCACTTCTCCGGGATGAGCGACGCCGAATACAGGCTCGTTCCTGGATTGAGCGACATACTGATCGTCCAAAGGAGCGGATAGGCGATGACGACAAACATGAAGGCGATAAACAAATAAATAAGCGCTACTTCCACGCGCGATTTCCATTTGCGGTTCATCAAATGTTCCCCTCCTCTTTAAAGGAACGGGTGCGCCGGAACTGGTAAATGGCAAACCCGCTGACGATCAAGCCGATGATGAGCGAAATCGCCGCCGCCATGTTGTAGTTGTTCGTCGTGAACGTCAAATCGTACACCCATGAAATGAGGATGTCCGTTCCACCGGCGTTTTGCCCGCGCACCGCAGGCCCCCCGTCGTTGAACAAATAGATGATGTTAAAGTTGTTGAAGTTGCCGGCGTATTGCATAATCAACAGCGGTGCGGTCGCATACAGGACGTGCGGCAGCGTGATCGATTTGAACTTTTGCCAGCGCGTCGCTCCGTCGATGTCGGCCGCTTCGTACCAGTCGCGGGAAATGCTTTGCAAAACGCCGGTAAACAACGCAAATACGAACGGGAAGCCAAGCCACGTTTGAATCAAAATAAGCGCCACTTTTGTCCAAAACGGATCGGTCATCCACGGGACCGACAACCCAAACAAACTCAACACTTCGCGGTTGATGGCGCCGAATTTGTCGTTAAACATCGCCGCAAACACCAAAATCGTGACAAACGCTGGCACGGCCCACGGCAAAATCAACACCGTGCGGATGAACCGCTTAAACTTGATGCGTGGATCGTTGACAAGCAACGCCAAAAACAGTCCAAGGGCGATTTGCATCGTTGTCGCGACAACTGTCCAAACGATTGTCCACGCGAGGACGCTAAAAAACGTGCTTTTCCAAATTGGAATCGACACTAAGTTTTTGAAGTTTTCCAACCCAACCCAATTCAACAAATGGCGCGGCGGCGAGTGGTACAAGTTGTAGTCGGTAAATGCGAGCGACACCATAAACAACAGCGGCAGCACAACGATAAACAACAGCATCACAAGCCCGGGCGTCACAAAGATGTACGGAAACCCCCGATCCCACGCATGACGGCACGATTCGATCAGCGATGGGAATGGCTCGCCGCGCTGCCGACGGCGGGCGTCGTTGCGCGCATCAATGATGTTCGCAATGTGCAACGCGACCGCAAAAGCGATGATGATGACCGAAACCAATCCTTGAATCAAGAGAAAAATCGAATGATCAAGCATCGGGATTTCGCCAAGCGTGACGAGTCCCCACAGCCCGATGTTCAAAAAGTTATAAAACGTCATCAAAAAGGCCGCTTCAATGATGACAAACAAAATTCCTTTGACATACCGGCGGTTGTACAATTGCCCAAGGCCGGCAAACAACAGCGACAGCGCCATCGCCACCGCCGGCCGATGGCGGACGTTTGCTTCCGGCATTCCAATCCCCCCTATCGTATGGATAAGAATGGTGGATAGGGCCGAGCCTATCCACCACGATATCACGCGTTATTTTCCAGCACCGCTGGCGGCGATTTTATCTTGAATCGTTTTCACTGCCTCACCGAGCACCGCTTTCGGGTTGTCGCCTTTCGCGATAAATTGCAAGGCATTGCCCATCGGCTCCCACACTTGCGACATTTCCGGCACGTTCGGCATCGGCTCGCCGTATTGGATTTGCTCCGCAAAGCCGGCGATCAACGGATCGTTCGTAATTTTCTCATTTGTCAACGCTTTTTCATTCGCCGGCATTTCACCTGCCACTTCATAGTAATGGAGCGAATTTTCTTCGTTCGTCACAAATTTCATGAAATCGACCGCCCATTCTTTGTTTTGTGAATAGGCTGATAACATCCATGTTTTCACGCCGACGAACGATTTCGGATGCTCGCCGTTGTCTAAGACCGGCAGCGGTGCGGTCGCTAATTTGTCGCCCAACGCTTCTTTATACGACGCGATGTTCCATGGTCCGGTGATGGCAACCGCCACATTCCCTTTCGTAAACAGCCCGTTCATAATATCGCCGGTGATTTCTTTCGGAATGTAGCCGTTTTTAAACCACGATTGGACGAGCTCGGCTCCTTTGACGGCTCCATCATTCGCGAGCCCAATGTCGCTTATGTCGTATTTGCCGTTTTCATTTTTAAACACATAGCCGCCATAGCCGGCGAAGAACGGATAAACGAAATAGAAATTCGCCGCTTCCATTAAAAAGCCGTATTGATCTTTCGCCGCATTCGTTTTTTCCTTGGCGATCTTCATCAAGTCATCCATCGTTTTCGGCGCTTCCGGCACTAAATTTTTATTGTAGAACACGCCGTATGTTTCAACGACCATCGGCACGCCATACGTCTTTCCGTCATAGGTGACCGCGTTGATGGCCGTCGGACTGTACTCGCCTTTCGCATCGCCAAGGTCGACTGGATCGGCCAATCCTTGCAGCACAATGTCGCCGATGCGGTCATGCGGCTGGTAGAACACATCCGGCCCTTTGCCAGCCGGTCCGTCGAGCGCTAGTTTTTTCGTTTGATCGAGCATGTTGACCCCAACCATCTCGATTTTGATTCCGGTTTTTTCTGTGTACTTTTGGAAAATATCTTTTAATGCTTGTTTCTGCTTTTCGTCGTCGTTCACCCAAACGACCAGTTTGTCCGGTTTTTCCGCCTTTTCGGTCGTTCCTTGACTTTCTTTCGGCTGTTGAACGTCCCGTTTCGGTCCGCAGGCAGCGAGCACGCCCACGAGCAGCACAGCCATGAGAAACAAAGACAATGTTTTCTTCATGCTCTCCCTCCTCTTTTGATCGACTCTTTTTCAGTGCAACCATAGCGAAACCGTTTGCGCATTAAAATCGCAATCACTCCAATGAAAACGATTGCACCTTTCAACTCTATTATATCGTCTATTTTTCATTTTACAAGCTTATTTTCTATGAAATTTGACTTTTTTTTTACATTGGCGTACGCTTTGTTTAACGGAAGTCTATTATGCAAACGATTGCTTTTACCCAAATTGGATTCAAGAGGGGGAACGATGATGCAAAAAGAAGCCATTCACCACCGCCCGACTGACAACTTCGCCTATGCCTATGATGGCGAAACGCTTCATCTTCGGCTTCGGACAAAAAAAGATGATGTTGATCGGGTGGAGCTGTTGCACGGCGACCCGTACGAGTGGCAAGACGGCGCCTGGCAGTTTCAAACGATACCGATGCAGAAAACGGGAAGCGACGAACGATTTGACTATTGGTTCGCCGAGGTCAGACCGCCATATCGGCGGCTGCGCTATGGGTTTGTGCTTCGAGCTGGGGGCGAACAACTGGTCTATACGGAAAAAGGATTTTACCATGAAGCTCCGAGTGACGACACCGCTTACTACTTTTGCTTTCCCTTTCTTCATCGGGTCGACCTGTTCCAAGCGCCGGGCTGGGTAAAAGACACCGTATGGTATCAAATTTTCCCTGAGCGGTTCGCCAACGGCAACCCGGCCATCAGTCCGAAAGGGGCGCGGCCGTGGGGAAGCGAAGACCCAACGCCGACAAGTTTTTTTGGGGGGGATTTGCAAGGAATTATCGACCATCTCGATTACTTGGCTGACCTTGGCATCACCGGCCTTTACTTGACGCCGATTTTCCGCGCGCCGTCGAACCATAAATACGACACCGCTGATTATTTTGAAATCGACCCGCACTTTGGGGACAAAGAGACGTTGAAAACACTTGTCAAGCGCTGCCATGAAAAAGGGATCCGCGTCATGCTCGATGCAGTCTTCAACCATTGCGGCTATGAGTTTGCCCCGTTTCAAGATGTGCTGAAAAACGGCGCAGCCTCTCGGTATAAAGATTGGTTCCATATTCGCGAGTTTCCGCTCCAAACCGAGCCGCGCCCGAACTACGACACATTTGCGTTCGTGCCGCACATGCCGAAACTCAACACCGCTCATCCGGAAGTGAAGCGCTACTTGCTTGATGTCGCAACATACTGGATTCGCGAGTTTGATATTGACGGCTGGCGGCTCGATGTGGCGAACGAAATCGATCATCAATTTTGGCGCGAATTCCGGCAGGCAGTGAAGGCGCTAAAGCCCGATGTGTACATTCTCGGCGAGATTTGGCATGATGCCATGCCGTGGCTGCGCGGCGACCAATTTGACGCCGTCATGAACTACCCGTTCACGGACGGAGCGCTTCGCTTTTTCGCGAAAGAGGAAATCAGCGCCCGCCAGTTTGCCGATATCATGGTCCGGTTGCTTCATTCGTATCCGAAACAGGTGAACGAAGCGGCGTTTAACTTGCTTGGCAGCCATGATACACCAAGGCTGCTTACGGTTTGCGGCGGCGACGTCCGCAAAGCGAAGTTGTTGTTTTTGTTCCAGCTGACGTTCACCGGTTCGCCGTGCATTTACTATGGCGATGAGATCGGCATGACGGGCGGAAACGATCCGGAGTGCCGGAAATGTATGGTGTGGGATCCGGAGCACCAAAACCGCGAACTGTTGGCGCATGTCAAGCGGCTGATTGCGCTAAGGAAGCAGCACCGGGCGCTCCGGCGCGGAGATGTCTCCTTTCTTTCCGCCGACGACAACCCTAACCATCTCGTGTATGAAAAAATTGACGGCTCTGAAACCGTGCTCGTCATCATCAACCGAAGCAATGATGCCGCCGACATTCCGCTCCCGCTCGACCTTCGCGGAAAATGGCTTGTTGACCTCTTGACCGGAGAGCGGTTTGCGGCCGAGGCGGAAACGCTTTGCGCCTCTTTGCCTCCGTATGGGTTTGTGCTCTATAAAGTTGAAAGCTGGTAAGATGGCGCAGCCATGTGTTGCTTTGATCACAAACCGGTGCAGCGGTTCGCTGCGCCGGTTTTATGTACGCCTAGCCATGCGCCGGTATTCGGTCGGGGTCATCCCTTCCATCTTTTTGAATACACGCGAAAAATACGCGCCATCATCAATGCCGATCCGCTTGGCAACCGCCTCGACTGTTTCATTCGTTTCCGCAAGCCATTGCTTGGCTTTCGACAGGCGGTAATACGTCAAATAACGGCTAAATCCCATGCCCATCGTTTTTTGCATACAGCGGGTGATGTAATCGGGATGAAAACGGAGCCCTTTCGCAAGCATTTCGAGCGTAATCGGCTCGTTGAAATGTCGTTCGATGTACGCCACCGCCGCCGCACTGACTTGTTCCGCTGCACTTGGGACGGACAGCTCCTGCTTTTGCAAGTGCCAAAGAAATTCCACAAACAAAAGCAGCTGTCGGAGCGGCCGGTCCATATCCCGCTCCACGTTCGGCTCGACAAGTTGGGCGAGCAGCTGTTCGGCGCGCTCCCGTTGTTTCAGCTCCCCATATTGACGGATCGAAAGCCGGTATTGGATTGGCTCAGTGTACGTCGCCTCTTTTTCCATCACCGTTTGCCGGCTCGCCGGGCAGTCCGGAGCAACCGTGTAGTCCGGCAGCAAAAAGTGCAGCCAAACAAGCTCCGTTTTCTCTTCACACGGGCGGTGTCCGTAATGTTCGCGGCCGGGGATCAACAGCAAATATTGCCCGCTGCCGATGGCAAACTCGCGCCCGTTTTCCGTCATATACAAACAGCCTTGTTTCACATACAGCAAGTCAAATACGGTAAACGTGCGGCGAAAATGCCGTTTTCCTTTTGGAAATACGCTTTCCGCCCCTTTAATAAACACCGGCAGCGGTGGCAGCGAAAACGTAACATAATGCATTGTCCCCTCTCTCCTTGTCGGAAATGTGCAAGTGAAATCGCTTCTTTCTCTTTCCATTATGCAGCAAACTAGCTAAACTGAGTATATCGTTCAAGTCGGAATTTGAAAAAGGAGTTGTCTCAATATGCGCCAAGAGGCAAAAACATGGTCACTGTTCTCATTAACGTGGCCGATTTTTATTGAAACGTTGCTTTATATGGTCATGGGCAACGCTGATACACTTATGCTCAGCCAGTACTCGGATCATGCGGTCGCCGCCGTCGGGGTGGCGAACCAAATCATCGCGTTAACGATCGTGCTGTTCAACTTCGTTGCCTTGGCGACCGCCGTCCTTGTCGCCCAATATTTAGGTGCCCGGCGGGAACAAGAGGCCATTGAAGTGTCGCTCGTTTCCCTTGCTGCCAACTTGCTGTTTGGTCTGTTGGTAAGTGCCATTCTTGCCGCGTTTAGCCGGCCGATTTTGCGGCTGATGGGGCTGCCGGCTGAGCTGTTTGACGAGGGGAGCAGCTATTTGGCGATTGTCGGCGGGTTTTTGTTCATCCAAGCGCTGATGATGACGGTCGGCGCCATCTTAAAAAGCTACGGCTTTACACGTGATACGATGTATGTCACGATCGGCATGAATGTACTCAATGTCATCGGAAACTACTTCCTTATTTTCGGCTCATTTGCTCTTCCTCCTCTTGGGGCGGAAGGAGCTGCTATTTCAACAGCAGCCAGCCGGTTGGCCGGCTTTGTTGTGCTCGTTGCCTTATTGCGCAAACGAACAGGTATTGCACTCGCGCCGCGTGCCTTTTGCGCCCTGCCGTTTCGCCACTTTCGTTCGCTATTGAAAATCGGTGTGCCGTCAGCCGGCGAGCACCTTTCCTACAATACAGCGCAAATGGTGATCACCTATTTGATTACGTGGCTGGGCGCCGAGGCGCTAACGGTACGAGTGTATACGCAAAACATTATGATGTTCGTCTTTTTGTTCGGCATCGCCATCAGCCAAGGAACGCAAATTCTCGTCGGACACTTCGTCGGGGCCGGGCGATACGAGGAAGCCTACGCCCGCTGCTTGAAAAGTTTGTACAGCGCCATCGTCATCTCAGTGCTGCTGGCCGCAACCGCCTATTGGTTTGCCGAACCGTTGCTGTCGCTCTTTACCGATGACCGCTCAATGATTGTTCTTGGCCGCAAACTGTTGCTGTTAACGATCATCCTTGAACCGGGGCGCTCATTTAATTTAGTGATTATCAGCTCGCTTCGTGCCGCTGGCGATGTGCAATTCCCTGTCTATATGGGCATTTTGTCGATGTGGGGCGTCGGCGTGACCATTGCTTACGTATTTGGCATCGCCCTCGGATTTGGCCTCGTCGGCATTTGGCTGTCGTTCATCGCCGACGAATGGCTGCGCGGACTGTTGATGCTTTGGCGCTGGCGGTCGCGCGTCTGGATGAAAAAAACGATGGTGCCACAAGCAAAAATGGCGTAGCGCCGCCAAATCGAATAAGAGCTGCGCGTAGGCGCAGCTCTTATTCTTTAATGCGAATGCCGTAATGATCAAACCAAACGTGCACTTGGCCAAGGTAAGCGAGCAGCTGCGGACCGGTCATGAGCTGCCCAAACCACGGCACTTGGAACGACTTCCCTTCTGTTTCAATGAGCGCCAGCAATTTTTCCCGGTCGAAAAACTCGTGCAAAACCGAAGAGCGATCATGGAGCAACTGCTCAAGCCATTGCTTGACAAGTTTCGTATATAGAGGATGGTGCGTTTTCGGATATGGGCTTTTTTTCCGGTAGAGCACCTCTTCGGGAAGCAATCCCTCGAGCGCTTTTCGCAAAAGGCCTTTTTCTCGGCCGCCGTACATTTTCATATCCCACGGAATGTTCCAAACGTATTCGACAATGCGATGGTCAGCGAACGGCACACGCACTTCCAAGCTTGCTCCCATGCTCATCCGGTCTTTTCGGTCAAGCAGTGTCGTCATAAACCAAATCATATTTAAGTAAAACAGCTCACGCCGCTTCGCATCCTCGGCGCTTTCCCCCTCGAGACGCGGCACTTCAGCAAGCGTTTGTTCATAACGCATTTGCACATAGTCGTCAAGGCGAAGCTTTTGCCGCCATTCTTCCTTTAACAACCCGATGCGCGCCTCAATCGAGCGCATCCATGGGAATCCTTTCCGCGCCAAATCGTCCGGCCGATGAAACCATGGATAGCCGCCGAAAATTTCATCGGCGCACTCCCCTGATAAGCTGACGACAAACCGTTCGCGAATTTGTTTGCAAAACCAAAGAAGCGAAGAATCGACATCGGCCATGCCCGGAACGTCGCGGACGATGACGGCTTCATGCAAATGGCGGAACAGTTCTTCTTGCGTGATCACGCAGCGATGATGAACCGTTTGAAATTGGTTTGACACCTGTTCGATAAATGGCGCATCCGTGTTTGGTTGAAAATCGTTGGCTTTGAAATACTGGTCGTTTCCTTCATAATCGATCGAGTAGGTGTGCAGCGGCCCTTTTCCATCTGCCGCGAAGGCATTGGCGGCAATCCCTGTAATGGCGCTTGAATCGACTCCACCGGATAGAAATGTGCAGACCGGCACATCGGAAACGAGTTGGCGCGTGACCGCATCCGTCAATAGAAAGCGCAGCTTTTCGACCGTTTCCTCGAACGAATCGCGGTGGACGTCGCTTTCGACATTCCAATACCGCCAAATGCGAAGCCCGCTGCGAGAGAACGTGAGCGCATGTGCCGGGCGCAGCTCTCGAATGCCGTCAAACACGCCGTGCCCCGGTGTGCGCGACGGTCCGAGGCCGAACACTTCGGCGAGTCCTTCATAATTGACTTCTGCCTTTACATCGGGATGGGCCAAAATGGCTTTCACTTCCGAGCCGAACAGCAGCCCCCCGCCATCTTCTCGATAAAACAAAGGTTTTACTCCGAGCCGGTCGCGCGCTATAAATAACAGCTCGCGCTCCTCGTCCCAAACGGCGAAGGCAAAAATGCCGTTGAGCCAATCGACGCATTTCTCCTTCCATTCCATATATGCGGCAAGCAACACTTCTGTATCGGAATGACCATCAAATCGATAGCCTTGGCGCAACAGTTCCTTGCGAATGTCTTCCGTATTATACAGCTCGCCGTTATAGACGATCGTATAACGATGTCCGTTTTTTTGCCGGACCATCGGTTGTTTGCCGCCAGCCGGATCCACGACGACAAGCCGTTTATGGCCGAAGGCGACATGAGTGTCCAGCCACGTATTTGTATCATCCGGTCCACGTTTGGCGAGCGTCTCTGTCATGCTGTCAATGACCGTCCGCTCGCGGCGCAAATTGCGCCCGAAATGGACCCAGCCAGTAATGCCACACATACAAACCAATCCTTTCTTTTTATCAAAGATGGCAAGTTCTCACCCGTTTCCATCATTTCGTCCGTTCTTTTTCACGATCGTTTCCAGCGATCGCTCCTTTGATTCACGATGGTTCTCCACGTCGGCATGATTCCATTTTATGCACCCCCCGTCATTTCGATGAATTGTCCGACGTCGGTCGCCGCATGAATAAATCAGCAAAAAAATGGAAAAACAGAGGAGTACAAGGAGGATGAGAGACATTGAACATCGAGGAACGACTGCAATGCATTGTGGAACAGCCGCGGGCTTATGTGTATGGAACAGTGGAGTTCGTCAACGATGAATGGATCTTCTTCGACGAAGAAGAAGAGGAAGCCTCTTTAGTAGAAGAAATTGCCGAGCAAGGCATCGAATGGTTTCACTGTGGGCATTGGCTGTCCGGGCAATGGCAGGATCAGGGCGCGGTCGCCACGGATCTTGGCGTCTTTCCCCTCGAAAACGGAGATCGCATCCGTTTCCGCAAACGGCTGACTTATGCCTATCAACAATGGCTCGCCGCGCTTTCGGATTCAACCTTTTTCCAGTTTGTTCAATGGCTGAACAGCCTCGGATTTTCGCTGTATGACTGCTTATATTGCTACAACGGCCTATTGTTTGCCAAATCGTCTGGCGTGAATTTCATCATTTACGACAACACCGAACAAATTGGCAGCATCCACCATTATTACGAGCGCGGACGGGCGTCAAGCGACCGTTTTGAAATCACATTAAACAGCGGTGAGCGAGCCATTTGCGCCCAAATCGGCTGAATCGCCTGTTGATCCTCACGTCGTCGAAGTCCAACGGCGAGCTGTCAATGTTTTTTTACCGGCCATCCTTCCGCCCGAAGCGAAGCCTAGCAGCCGTTTTGCTTCAGGCGGAGTGCCGACGGACGACAGCTGTCAACCGACGCGGGCGGGGGATCACTTTTGCTTTTCCGTCACATACCGCATCACTTCTTCAGCGAGAAGCGGCGGACAAAACACGTATCCTTGCGCATACGTGCATTGCAAATCGCGAAGCCGGTTGAGCTGTTCCGGCGTTTCCACCCCTTCGGCGATCGTCTCAAGCCCCAACCCGTGTGCCATCGTAATCATCGCCTTGACAATGGCCTCATCGGAAGCGTTGGCATGCAATTGTTCAATAAAGGCACGGTCAATTTTCAATATTGTCGCTGGCAACCGCTTTAAATAATGGAACGAGGAATATCCGCTGCCGAAATCGTCGACGGCGATGCCGACGCCAAGCTTCCTCAACTCCTCCATTGTCCGCATCGTGCTGGACAGATAACGGAGCATCGAATGTTCGGTCAATTCGAGATGCAAACAGGACGGAGACAAGCGTGACTGCTTAAGCGCTTGTTTTACATTGTCTACAAACCGCTCGTGTTGAAACTGGACAGGGGAGACGTTGACAAAAATGGCAAGTCGGTTATTTCCCGTCATTTCCTGCCATTGTTTCGTCTGTCTGCAGGCGGTTTTCAGCACCCAGCGCCCAATCTCATGAATCAACCCAGTCTCTTCCGCCAAAGGGATGAATTCATCCGGCCGCACAAGCCCAAGCTTCGGATGGCGCCAGCGAATCAGCGCCTCCGTCGCCTTCACCACACCCGTATGTACGTCGACAATTGGTTGGTAGCAAAGAAATAATTCATTCTCTTCGATCGCCCTGCGCAAATGTCCGCCCATTTCCAATCGGTGCATTGCTTCTTCGTTCATTTGCGCGCAGTAGCGCTCCACCCGGTTGCCGCCGCCTTTTTTCGCCATATTGACCGCCATATCGGCGTGCCTAAGGAGCGCATGTTCGTCCTCTCCGTCATCTGGAAACATCGCTAGACCAACGCTTGCTGTAACGAAAAATTCCTTTCCGTCGTACACAATCGGCCGCGCCACTTCGCGCACGATGCGGAGCGCCGCTTCCGTCGCCGCCTGGGCCTCTGTTTTGAGCGGAAAAAGCAAGCAAAACTTGTCGCCATGAAATCGGCCAAGCTCCGCACTAGGCGGCAAGACGCGGCGAATGCGCTCGACAAGCTGGCGCAAAATGTCATCTCCGGCGTAATGGCCGACGCTGTCGTTAATCCATTTAAACCGGTCCAAATCGATCAAAGCAACCGCCATCTTTCGCTGCTTCTGCTTGGCTTTATCCAGCTGTTCGGAAAACAATTCCATCCACTTTGTCCGGTTGGGCAAGTTCGTATCGATGTCGTAATATGCTAAATAAGAGATTTTCTCTTCCGCCTTTTTTTGCTCGGTAATGTTGTGTCCGATTCCGTAAATGCCGACCTTTTTGCCATCCACAATGATGGGAATGTTTTTCATTTGAAACAAAAGCCGTTCTCCCGATTTCGCCGGAATTTCCAAGTTATACGTTTGGATATTCCCCTGCAGCGCTCGGTAAAAATAGCGAGTGACGCGGGGAATATCATTCGGATGAATATACTTGAGCGAATTCGTATACAAAATCTCTTCTTTCTTGTAACCGAGCACTTGCTCAAAAGCGGGGTTGACGCTTGTCAAACGGCCGTGCAAATCTGTGGAATAGACAATGTCCGTGTTATGCTCAAACAACGATTTGTAGCGTTGCTCCGACATTTGCAGGCGGACGTGCAGCCGCTCCATGTCGCGGGATGATGTTGACATGAGCTGCGCCAATGTCATCATCCCTTCTGGCGGCGATGACCACGGTGACAGTAGGCCGCTCTCCGCCGAGGCCGCTGTTTCCGCCAGCGAAATGGCCGCAAATGCGGCCGGCCGCACCGCCGTATACGCATCTTTCACCAACACCTCGACGGCCGGAAACAGCGCTGCCTGTCCAAACGCCGCAGCCACGCCGTCAAACAGCGGGCGCGTATACCCACCGAGCGCCGCACTGTAGTAAAGCAGCATTCCTTCTGCTGGTTGCTTGGCCGTTTGCATCGCCACATCACGCGCGCTCCAGTAAAGGGACGCGGCATGAATATAAGCAAATCGCACCTTTTCTCCGTTATGGACATGTCCCCTTACTGCAACCGAGCCATCCTGGTTGACAGCGACAATCGGCAGACAGACATCGCGTCCGTTCCGTTCGATAAGAAACGGAAATTCCACCCCAGAAAACGGAAGGCGTTCGACAAACTCTTTTCCTAAATACCGTTCCAAATAGCTCGACGCTTTTTGTCCGTTTAGCTCGTCAATCTGTTGATCGCGGCTTTTCGTGATGGAAAACGCCAAGCCAATCGGCTCCCATAAAAACGGTGCGGCACAGTGGCCGCGAAGCGCTGTTCCACTGAAAGAGACGGCGATTCCTCCGCGCTCAAGCCGACCGTCGGGCGAAAATAACACGCTGTCCTCGGGAAGCGCGCAGCCGATGATAACCATTCGTTCGTTTGCAAGCGGCAAATGGCGAAGCAAAGGCGGCAAAGCCGAGCGGTGATTCGTAAACAACAAAAGCAACGTCGTATCGTGACGAACGACCGCCTCCGCGATCAACGCCGCCAATCCATCCGGGCGGTCAAACTCATCAGCTGGCAGCGCCAACGACGAAACGGTTGAAGACGTCATCGACGCGACGCCAACAGCGAGATTCGCCTCCCCGGCCATTGGCAGCGGCCCTGCCATCCCAACCATATGGGCGTGCGGCCAACGACGGGCTAACGCGGCGGCCGCATGGCGCACTGCTTCCTCATCATTGCCCGCGATTTGGACAAACAACGGCTCATCCAAGGAAGAACTATGCTCCCTGAGCAAATGATCCAGCTCCTCGGCGCGGCGGCAGCAGAACCAACGCATAAACGATCATGCCCCCTCCGCTGACCAATAAGGTCAAAAAATTCAAAAAATGATATTTCTTTTACCATACCATATTTTCATCTTCAACAAAAGCGGCAACCAATAGAAGGCTGCCGCTTCGCTTTAGAATAAGTCAAAACCAAGTGGCAGCAGCAGGCCAAGGAACAGCGTCACCACAAGGGCAATGACCCATTGCGTCCATCTTGCCGCCGCGCTTTTTCCTTTTTTTACAGCTGCTAAAACCATTTCCATCGCTCCGATCACCCACAGCCCGGCAAGCGCTTTTAGCCAATAAAGCGCGGATATCGAAGCAATGCTATGCAGCAAAAGCCCCCCCGTCACGATCGTGAGAATGTAAAACAGCCGCAACACCATTTGCACGATCTTGGCTTTGCCCGCCCCTTGCCGCTCCATCGACACCGCAAGGAAAAACAAAACAATCGTGATGAGCCAGCTCGTAATATGGGCATGCGTCAACGTCCATCCCTCCAACCATTCCTTGTTCCTTCCCATCATAGCACGGCGGGCTTACGGTTGACAAACTTCACGAAAACGAAAGACGCCCTTTCTTTCAAAAGGACGCCTTTTGAGCATCAATGGGAGCTTCCTCACTTTCACCGTTTACTCTCCCACTTTGTTGCGCAACGTGCCGATGCCTTCCACCGTCACCTCAATGACATCACCCGTCTGCAAAAAGCGCGGCGGGTTCATCCCTTTGCCGACTCCAGCCGGCGTTCCTGTCGCAATGATGTCGCCCGGCTCAAGCGTAATGCCTTTTGAGATCGTCTCGATGATCGATTCAATGGAAAAAATCAATTGTTTCGTGTTCGCTTGCTGGCGCACTTCGCCGTTGACCCGTGTCTCGATGCGCAAATCGTTTGGATTTGGCACAAATTTGCTTGGCACGATCCATGGCCCCATCGGGCAAAATGTATCCAAGCTTTTGCCGAGAAAATATTGTTGGTGCCGCTCCTGCAAATCTCTTGCTGTCACATCGTTGATGATCGTGTATCCAAATACGTAATCAAGCGCGTCTTCGCGGCGGATCGCCCGCCCTTGTCTGCCGATGACCACCGCCAGCTCCCCTTCATAGTCCATTTCATCCGTGACATCGGCATGGCGCAAAATCGTTTCCTCATGACCGATGACCGTTGTCGGCGCTTTCGTGAAGACGATCAAATGCTCCGGCACATCGGCGCCGCCGAGCTCCAGCGCGTGATCAACATAGTTTTTGCCGATGCAAAAAATGTTTTTCGCCGGCCGTGGGATCGGGGCCAAAAGACGGACATCACTGAGGCGATAAACGTACTCCGGTGCCGGGTGGCGCAGCGCCCAGTCAACTACTTCTTGTGCTCGGGTGAAAAACGCCTCCCCTTGGGCAATCGCCTCAAGCATCGTCGTCGGCATCGTCTCCGTTCCATCCATCGTCCGTTCGGCGCGGCGCAAATGAACCGCCCGGTCGTCTCCTTGCGGCACGGCTCCAACAAACGTTTCTCCATCGAAAAGTGCGGTGATCAGTTTCATCGTGCCTCTCTCCCTTTCTTTGTTATGCAGCGGACGCTTCGTGAACTCTTCTCTTCCACCCGCCTTCGCCATTTTGGCGCGTTGAGGATGGTATTCGCCATCGAGGCGAAAAAGTCCTGCTTTTGTAGAATTTTGTCTAAATTAGGAAATTTATCACTTATTTTCCCGAATCGCTTCCTTTTTTCGTCGGGATATGTATAATAATGTTTAGTTTCCACTAGGGCGTCGATTGCGACTTTCGTCATGCAACAAACGTCTTGCATCGACGGGCATGCCTCAACCAACATTTCAAACGAATTGATGGTGAAGGAAATGGTTCTGTTGCAAATTGAAGAAAAACGACAACAAATGATCGAATTGGCGCTCACGTATGGGTTCACGGCCAAAGAGACGATCGAATGCAGCCAAGAGCTTGACCAATTGATCAATCAATATTTGCAGCAAACAAGGATGTTGGAATCGCCTTCCCCGTCCGTTCAGTAAGCGGGGGTTTTTATTGCCCCGGCCGGCGGCGAAACGGCGGCCGCGTTCCGTATGTTCCCCACCTCCACATCCACTCAATTGGGCCATAATGAAAACGCGCAAACCAAAAGCGGCTTATCCACACTTGAGTTGCATACAAGGCAAACGCAATCAACATCTCCTGCCATGCGCTTGTGCGTCCATACCACCCAAGCCCATAACCATAAAACAGCGACGTACAAACGAGCGATTGCGCGAGGTAATGGGTGAGCGACATTTTCCCGACGTCTTGCCACCACCGCCAAGCGCGCTGCCAACTTGGTTTCCGGCAGACAAACACGGCAGCCGCCGCGTAAAACACCGCCAAAGCGGCGCCTCCGAAGCTGTCTTGGATGTACATGGTCAAGTCGTTGGCCGCAGCCCAATACGGAATGGTTTTCAACGTTAAACCAAAACATAGCGCCCACCTCATCAGGCGGCGCAGCTTCGCAGGCGAGTGACGGTCGGCTTCAAGCCAACGTTGGTCGGCGGCATAGCCGCCAAGCAAACAAAACGGCAGCACGGTCAACACCGTAAGCAAAAGCCCTCCATCGCCGTTGATATACATCCAGTCGTTCCACCGCTGCCAAAACACGTCGGAAAACGTACCATTTCGATAGTTGTGAAGCGCTGCGGCCGCCGCTCTCTCATGACCTTCAACTGGTTTCATTCCTCCTATCCACATGCTTAAGGCCATTAGCAGCACCATAAGGCCGTGAAAAAGAAAAAAGACGGCAACAGCCGCCGTCCGCCACCAACGAGGCGGGGCGGCGAAAAAGAAAAGCATGATGAACCCGGCGAGGGCGTAGGGGATTAAAATATCGCCAAACCAAAGGCCAAACGCATGAGCAATGCCGATCCCAAGCAAAAGAAAGAAGCGGCGCAACAGAATCGGAATCGGCCGCTCCCCGCGGCTTTGGAGCCGGCGGAACATCATCACGGCGCCAAAGCCGAATAAAAAGGCAAACAGCGGATACGCGCTCGCTTCAAACAACACATCCACGACGGCAACGAAAACTCGGTCAAAATCACTGTCCTTGACGCCGTCGTCGTATAACGCCGGCGAGGAAACATAACGCATGTTGACAAGCAAAATGCCAAGCAAAGCGAATCCACGCAGCACATCGGCCGCGGCGATTCGCTCGGGCGATCTGATCATCGCTTTCTCCCTTCTTTCTACCGCCTAGCCGTCTGCGCAATCGGCGACGCTTTATCGCCTTGCCGGCACGCCCGCCGCCTTATCCATTTCATTCGACGCGCTCTCCTCTGCCCGTCTGAAGGCGCATGCCTGTATCATCAGTTGACATAGCGGCCCGATTTTCCAATTGCATCCCAATATTGGCGGCGCAAGTGTACTTTCTGAATTTTTCCGGAGGCTGTTTTCGGCAGCTCATCGACAAACGTAACGCCTGTAATGGCTTTGAAATGAGCCAGTTTTTCCCGAGAAAAGGCGATCAGCTCTTCCTCTGTCACATTGTGCCCTGGGCGGACGACGACAAACGCATGCGGCGTTTCTCCCCATTTTTCGTGCGGCGCGGCAATGACGGCTGCCTCAAGCACAGCAGGGTGTTCATAAAGCGCACCTTCGACTTCAATCGACGAAATATTTTCCCCTCCGCTAATAATAATATCCTTTTTCCGGTCAACGATATCAATATGCCCGTATTCATCGACGGTCGCCATATCGCCGGTATACAGCCAGCCGTCGCGGATCGTTGCGGCGGTTGCTTCTTCGTTTTTCCAATATCCTTTCATGACGCCATGGCTGCGGACGATCACCTCACCGATCGTCCGACCATTATGAGGCACTTCGTCGCCGTTTTCATCGACCACTTTCACTTCACAGCCGATCATCGGATAGCCGGCTTTTGCCTTGATCCGCTGCTTTTGCTCCACAGGCAGTCCGTCAAGCTGCGGACGAATGAGCGAAATCGTGCTGAGCGGAGATGATTCGGTCATGCCGTACACCTGGATAAACTCCCAGCCGAGCTTTTCCTCAACGCGTGCGACAAATGCCGGCGGCGGCGCAGAACCGGCGATGACGACCCGCACGCCTTCCGGGACATCTGGTTGATATTGCTCATAATATTGCAGCAATATATTGAGCACAGTCGGAGCCATATGCATAACCGTCACCTGATGTTCCTTGACAAGATCAAAAATGACTTTCGGATCGACTTTACGCAAACCGATTTGCGTTGCCCCGTTGGCGGTGTAATAAAACGGCGCCCCCCAACCGTTGACGTGGAACATCGGCAGCACGTGCAAATACGTATCGCGGTCGGACACACGCAAATGGTGCATCGTCACAAGCGCATGCAAATAGTTGTTCCGATGCGTCAGCATGACTCCTTTTGGGTTGCCTGTCGTCCCGCTTGTATATAGCAAGCTGCATATATCATTCTCATCGATCATCGGGCGCGGAACCGGCGCTGACGACTGGGCGGCGAGCCATTCATCGTAAACGGTTTCATCAATCGCCGCCTCTGTTTTATGGTGGACAATGATCTCCTCGACCGTTTCAAGCTTGTTTTTGACTGGTGCAATCAGCCCATACAGCTCCTGATCCACAAACAACACTTTCGTTTCGCTGTGATTCAAAATAAAAACGTAATCATCCGGTTTCAGCCGCGTATTCAGCGGCACCATCACCCCTCCCACTTCAAACACACCGTAAAACCCTTCGAGCATCTCGAGCGTGTTGGGCGCCAAGTACGCCACACGGTCGCCTTTGCGAACGCCAAGCCCCCGCAGCCCGTTGGCGAGTCTCGACACCCGTTCGCCAAGCTCACGATACGTCACCGTCCGCCCCAAACAAATCATGGCTGTCTTGTCCCCATAGAGAGCCACGGCGCGATCGAAAAAGTGATGGAGCACGAGCGGCGCATTCATTCTCCCATCCCCCTGTTTTATGTTTTAGAAAATTCACAATTGTATTATATAACAAAGATGGCATAAAGAAAAAGAGGGCCGTCCCAAAAGTCGTAAAATGACTTTTGAAGCCAGCCCTCTTTCTTGGCTAGTCCGCTCCATTGCGCCAAAAAAGAACCCAGTTTCTTCTTTTTTCCCAAAAACGAATGCTAGGCGAATCGTCTCGACAACCGCTAGTTATTTCCTTTCACCCCGGCGTCGGAGACGTCCGGATCGACCGTATTCGTGACGCTGCAAAACGTATTCGTTTGCAAGAAATCGCCAGTATTGCCGCCGCCGGCGCCTGAGTTTGACTTCGTGGTGCTTTTCGGAGCGATTTGCAGCACATCGCCCATGTTGACAGTGCCATTGCCGCTTACGTTCGTCACTTTGAGCCCACCAATGACGATTGCTGGCATCCCCTTTCCCCTTCCTTTCTGCCCGTTCCCTTTCTTTATCATACGCGGGAGCTGCTTTCCTCAATTGGACTCTCACCCCGCATTGAACCGTTTTTTCTCCGTTTTCATACAATAACGATAGCGACACGACGAAAAAGGAGGGGGCTCTTCATGCCTTCATTTATCAGCGGTCCAATTAAAATCACCCATGTCAGCGGCGACGGCACGGTGAATTTCGGCGACGTCTTGCAAATCACACCAAAGAGCACGTTGAAATCCAATACCGGCTCAGGCGGCGGCAACAACGGGGACTTCCTGCAGACGAATACGTTCGTCAGCTTTACCAACACCGGCGATCCGGATATGATAGACGCGAACAACGCCGCGAACAATTAGGGCGAACGTCAGCCGGCTTGCGCCCATACACTAGTATCAACGAAGAAAACAAGGAAGGGAGCATGCCCACATGCCGGCTTTTGTCGGAGTCGTCAAACTGAACAGCATCGGAAGCAGCGGCGTGTTCCATATTGGCGATGTGTTTGCGATTTCCCCGCAAAGCGTGACGAAAACGTTCGCTGGCGCCGGTTCGTTTAACACCGGCGACGGGCTTCATATCTATAACTATTACAGCAATACGAATACGAATGACGCCGATGTCGCCGATGAAAATGTCGTCGGAAACGTTTGAAGGAGGAGAAGGAGGGTGCACGTTTACATCAGCCAAAGCATCTGCATCCACCAGTTGCGGATCGGCTCGGTCACCAATTCATCCGTTTTGCAAATCGGCAGCGCCGGAAGCATTCAAGCGCTCTCAACGCTTGCCAACACCGGCGGATTCACCGGTCCGGCCCCACAGGCGACCGTGCCGCCCGGTGCATCCGCTCCTCTCGTTCCTCTCCATTCAGCCACCCGCTAAATTCAGCGAAAAAAAGTGATGAGAGCGAAAGGCCGTCCATATATTGAAGTAAGAGGGCTCTTTGGAGAGGATGATGGTGCACAATGAGCATTTACGAGTATTTCGTCAAGCTGCACCGCTATTTATTATGGCAAACAAAAAAAATACGGGCTCTGGAACGCCGTCTCCACGCACTCGAAGCCCGGCTTCGGGAAATGGAGGCTCAACCGCGCACATCGATCGAACGAATTGAATATAAATTTGACCAGCTCAAAGTGGAAACGCTCGAAGGAACGCTAAACATCGGGATCGCTCCGTCCGGAGCCGGCGGTACAATTGAAGACTTTGCCGTCGAACCGGTCAAAACCGTAATTCCAAAGCCGGAACCGGTGCTGATGCGCCCGATTCAAGAAAAAGTAGCCGCCTATCTCAACGGGGAAGCGTCGGAAACGTTAAAACGCCTTGAGCAGCAATACGGCCGCCGCCTCGACGATACGTACCGCCAGTTCATTTTGCAAGACATCGCCCGGCAAACAGACGAACGCATCCGCTTCTATTTGCAAGAGAAAGCCAACCATGGCTACGTTCCGTCCGGCGACCGCGATGAAGCAGTCGAAAATGAAATTTTTCAAAAAGTGAAAGCCGATATCGAACAATCGCTCGATGCGTTTTTGAAACATTTGCCTTCAAAGGAGGGATAGACGTGAATTATACAGTGATCAATCGTCATCTGCATGTTGGCGACATCCGCCTCGTGGCCGTCGCCAGTGCCTCGCTGTTTTTAATCGGCGACGCCGATGCGATTCACTTGTCATCCGCGTTTGACACACCACCGGAATCGCTTATCATCGGCCCGTTCGTCCCGCTCGTGCCGGCTCGAGGGGATACGCCGTGAAACGAACGTCAGTTGTGCAAACGTTCCATGCCGAAACGCTCATCATTAGCTCTGTGCTGCAAATCGGCGACTCAGAGCGAATTTCCGCCCGCACGCACGCCTTAGCCGTGCAGCGGCAATATGAACTGTTTTTTGGCCCAGAAGGAGAACAAATATTCCCTGTTTTTGCGAAGCCGATCCCGCGCTGGACTTCTCCATCGCCGACAGCTGCACGCCAAACGCTCCATGAGTCCCCGGTCATTTCCGTTCAGTCTGTGCGCGTGCTCGCCATTTCTTCGTCCGCCATCGTCCATATCGGCTCGACCTCGATAGCGGAGGCAGAGGCAAGAATGAAACATATCCGCCAGCTGGCCGGCTCTGAGTCGAGCGCGCCAACAAGAGGGAGGGATTCATAATGCCTTCGTTTGTCGGCCCGATTAAAATCAACAGCGTCAGCAGCGGGGCTGTCGTGCAAATGGGCGACTGTCTGTACATCGCGCCGAAAGTCGCCACGAAAACGCAAGCCGGATCCGGCGGGTTCAACACCGGCGATTTTGTCATGACGAACAACGCAATCAGCTTTACAAACGCGTTTGATCCCGATGTATCCGACCAAAACGTGGCCGCCAACAACTGAACATGGCAGAAAACGAATCCCCTCGCTTTTCATTTGCCAACATCAACCTCATCAGCCGAACGCTGCCGAAACCAAAAAGAGAAGGTGTCCCAAAAGGATCCGGACACCTTTGCTTATTTGCCTCTATAATTATCTAAAAAACCATACATTGTGCTTGATCGAAAGGAAACCAACCTTTTGCGACCGCATATATCCATTATTCCCCAAAAGTCTGTTCAGCTCAACGGGCGAGCCATTCACATCATTTCCAGCCAGACACGCGTGCCGCGGCCGGACGGTTCAGCCGGTTCGACGATGAGCCGTCGCGGCAGACGGTGGCGAATTTCTTGTACATGACTGATGACACCGACCGCCAGCCGCTCGGTATGCAGCTTTTCCAAGGCGGAAATGACCGTCTCAAGCAGCTCAGCATCGAGGGTGCCAAACCCTTCGTCCAAGAAGAAAAAGCGGAGCGGATACTCGCCGCGCAGCTGAATTTGCGCCGATAACGCCAACGCCAACGACAGTGACGTCAAAAATGTCTCCCCACCCGAGAGCGTCGATACCGGCCGTCTAACGCCGCCATTGGCATCATCACGGATCAGAAACCCGCCTTGCGAATCCAATTCGAGCGAATACCGGTGCCGTGTCAGCCGCTGCAGCCGTTCCGAAGCCATGGCGGTGACTTGCTCGAGCTGCTCTTCAGCCATAAATTCGACAAAGCTGTTGCCGCGAAGCAGCGCCTGCAGCTGTTTATACCGCTCGATGCGCCGGCTGAGCTCCGCCTGCTTCTCCTCCAGTTCAACAAAGCGGCTATGTTTTTTTCTCAACTCTTCCACCTTCGCTTGAGCCGCCCCAAGCTGTTGCGTCATCGCCTCCACTTGCTCCTTCAACTCGGCGTATACACGCTGCATCGTCTCCCATTGTTCAGCGCTCACTGCCGCTCCCCCGATGGCGGCGTCCAGCTGGGCGAGGCGATGTTCGGCTTGCTCGATTTGGCGCCAATAGCGGCGGATTGTCTCATCCCATTCATCCCGTTGCGCTTTTTCCGCCTTCGCTTGCTTGACTTGTTCGGCATCGGTAAACATCGTGTCCGAAATCGCGCTGCAGAAGCGGGCGCGCGCCTCTTCTTCGCGGCGGACGCCTTCTTCCCACGCCTGCTTGGCTGCTTTTGTTTCGCTTTCAAGCATTTGATATTCCCGCTGGGCTCGCTGCCAGGCCTCATACGCCTGTTGCTCGCCGTTTTGCAGCTGACGCCATTCGGCCTCCGCCTTCTGAAGCTTCACGGCCGCAGGACCTTCCCCCGCCTTCTCGCCCCGTTGCCGCTCATATTCGTTCCATTGCTGCTGTTTGGCACTAATCAGCGAGTCAAGACGCACCCGCTCCGTCTCAAGCCGGCTCCGCTCTTTGGCCGCTTCCTCTTTCGCCCGCTGTTTTTCCTCTAAAAACAGCACGCTGTCCTCCAGCCGTTTTTGCACGTCGCGCCGCACGTTTTCCCGTTCACACAGCTGTTCATACACCGCATCGATCGTCTCAAGCGAAAGGAAAGGATACATCTGCCGCCATTGCTGTTCAAGTTGCCGCCGCTCTTCCTCCAGCCGCTGCTTTTCAACTTGCAGCGCTTCGATGTCCGCCGCTATCCATTGGCACGCTTTCTCCGCTTCGCGCCGCGCTGACTCGGCTTCATTCCATTGGGCAAGCACCCGGTAGACCGCTTCTTTCAATTCAATGACATCTTGCGCAAGCGCCCGCACTTCCACAGTGAGGTCGACGGCCTCCTCCACCGAGCGGCTTTCGGCAAACAGAGACGGCGCTTCATGGCCTGCCGCCAGCTCGGCGAGCTGCTCGAGCTGCGCCTTGAACGAAATGATCATTTGCCAATCTTGTTCATACCGTTGCCGCTCTGCCTCAAGCTCGGACAGACGCTCAAGTTGGACATCGTGCGGTGCGGCGGCCGGATGCGGATGCTCGCGTGATCCGCACACTGGACACGGCTCGCCGGGACAGAGCCGCTCAGCCAAGGCGGAGGCGAGTTGCGCCGTCCGCGCTTCTTCGGCTCGCTGTCGCTCCGCCTCCATGGTTTTCTGCAACGTATACAATTGTTTTTCAGCGTCCTGCTGCCGCCAGCAGACGAAACGATACGTCCGCTCCACACGCCGGAACAGCTCTTGAAGCCGGGAGCCGACAGCGGCTGATCGGCGTTCCCGCTCCAACTTTTCCTCTTTCGCCCGACGCCAAACGGCCTCCTTTTGCTGAAGTTGGGCATCGACGCGAGCGATGGCTGACGCCGCTTGCTCAATATGCTGCTTCTGCCTGTACGCCCGCTCTGCCTCATCTTTTCCATCCAGCGCCTCTTCATGCTGTTTCAGTTCTTCTTTCAACTCCCGCTGCCGCTTCGCGCCGCGCTCATACCAGACTAACGCCTCTTCAAACCGGCGTGCAGCTGCCTTCTCCTGGGCAATGAGTCGCTTCCTCTCTTCACGAAGAGCTGCGAGCTCCTGTCCAAGCACTTCCATTTGCTGCTCAAGCTGCGCCGCCTGCCGCAGCCGTTCCATCTGGACGAGCAATTCCGGTTCGCGCTGCGCCTTTTCTTGGCGCGCCCGTTCATAACGCCGCGCCGCTTCTTCATAGCTCAATTGGGCTTCTTCTAACCGACGCGCCAGTCCTTCATACCGACGAAACGCCTCTGCCCGCAAGCGACATGCCTGCTCGCACTGCTCCCAATACGGCCAGATGCGCTCTGCTTGCTCGGCGCGCTCCTTTTTCGCCTCAAGCTCGCGGATGGCGGATTCATGTTGGCGCAGCGCGGCGAGCTCTTGTTCGACCGCTTCTTTTTCTTGCTGCCATGCCCATCGTTGTTTTGTTCGTTCCACATCTGCTTCGACTTCCTCAAGCTCTTTTTTTCGCTTGGCAAACAGCCCCGCGAGCTCCCGCACATCCGCCTCTGCCTGCTCGAGCGCTGCTTTTGAAGCATCGCCAAGCCCCGCTTTTTCCGCTTCGATTTTTTCCCATTCTTGCCGAGCGGCGGCAAGCCGGTCTTTCAACTTTTTATTCAACTGATCGCCATACCGCTCAAGATGGAAGAGGCGCTGCAGCATTTGCCGCCGCTCCGACCCTTTGAGCGATAAAAATTCGGCAAATTTTCCTTGCGGCAAGACGACCGCCCGGGTGAAATCCTCCATCGTCAAGCCGAGCAATTGCTCGATCGCCTTGTCCACCTCCGACAGTTTATCGGCGAGCACGACCGGCTCGGACCGATGCTCGATTAGGCGGCAAACGGCGCTGCGCGTCCGCCATTCGTCCACTTTTTTTAAGCTTCGTTCGACTGTATACCGTTTCGCTCCTGCCGCATTTTCCAGCTCAAACGTAAACGAGACAAACAACTCTTGCTCCGCGTGGTTGATGATCGCCTGCGTGCGGTTGGCCGCCCGCTCGACGCTGCCGAACAAGGCGAGCGTCATGGCGTCTAAAATCGTTGATTTGCCGCTTCCAGTCGGCCCGAAAATGCCGAACACACCGCCCTCACACAGTGCGGTGAAATCGATCGTCTGCTTTTCACGAAAGCTATGAAGCCCGGCGATCGTCAGCGAGATCGGCTTCATTCTCCCTCCCCTTCCTTCTCTTCTTCCGCCGCCAGCTCCAAAAAGAGGCGGACGAGCTCTTCATCCGGCGTTTGTCCCCCAGTCTGCCGTTCGTAAAAGCGGTGAAACATTTCTTCAAGTGAAAGCGGCTCGCGGCTCATTTCCATCATCTCTTCCGCCCGATTGGGAAGCACCGGGCGAATGTGGACAAATCCGGGATGAAGCTTACGCAGCCGATCAATTTCTTCCATTGTCAACGACTCGGTCACATGGATCTCCAAATCGATCCAGCTTGATCGGTCTCTTCCTTCCTCACACCAGCGGTATACTTGAGCGAGCCCCTCTGTCGCCTTCCAACGGATGAGCGGTTTGCCGGCAGCGAGCGGTATCTCCGCCACCTTGGCCTTCCTGCCTGGATGCACGTCAACGACCGTGACCGATTTGGCTTGACCGGCTTCGGAAAAGCTGTACGCCAACGGCGAGCCGGAATAGCGCGCCGCCGTCTTTGCCTGCTTGACATCCTGCGGCCGGTGCAGATGGCCAAGCGCCACATATTGTGCGGCTTTCGGCAAGCTCTCAGCCGCCACCGTATAAGCGCCGCCGACTTCAATCGGCCGCTCGGAATCGGACGTACGTCCGCCGGCAACGTAAAGATGGCTCATCGCGATATTGACGGTCTCCGCCGTGAACGAGGCGGCCATCGCCGCTAATAGGGCGCGGATGCGGTCATCGTACCGATCGCGCATCGTCGTCTCCTTACAGTCGGATGACAACAGCTCGGCGAGGCGCGATTCGGACGGATAGGCCAACGGAGCAAGCATCATCGTTTCGCCGCACGATGGAACGTCAATCCGGCAAACAGCCGCTTGCGGGCGGCCGAAAAGAAAAATGTTGTGCGCACACATCAACGTCCGGGCAGCGCTGATCCGGTCGGGGTGGTCGTGGTTGCCGCTGATGACTGCCACCGGGCGGCGTCCTTTGTCGGACAGGCGGGCGAGGCTTTCATAAAACAGTTGTTCCGCAGCCGCCGGCGGATTGACGGAGTCGAATACGTCGCCGGCCACAAGGATGATGTCAATTTGTTCTTTCTTGACAATCTCCACAAGCTCATCAACAAATGCCTCTTGCTCGGCCATCCGACTCCGTCCCTCAAGCGTTCGCCCCAAATGCCAGTCCGCGGTATGCAAAATCCGCATTCTCTCTTTCCCCCCTTGCATCACTCAACAGCCACAACAAACCCGCCGTCAAACGAATACAAATAGCATTCCGCCACCGGCGCACGCCAAATTTGCTCGATGGCCCGCCGGTACAAGCGCATTTGCGTCCCATAGCGGCCGAGCAGAAAACGAGCCGCTTCTTCCTTTTGCCCAGCAAAACGGTGGACGACTTCATCCGTTTTATAGTCAATCATCACATAGCCGCATTCGTCGGCAAACACGCAGTCGATCACCCCTTGCACGAGGACGCGCCGGCCGCTTTCCGTCCCTTCGCCGCCGTACAGTTCAGCCGCTTTAAGCCCCAAGCTGAACGGCACTTCACGGTGCACTTCGCGGGCGGCGCAAAGGCGGCGGCCAAGATCTGCAGTGAAAAAGGCAGCGATGGCCGCTGGATCGACCGCCTCGGCTTGTTCTGCCGACAGCAGCTCTTTTTCGACAAGGCGGACGATCTGACTGCGGATCGACGATTCATCAAGCGGCGCTTGCAAATCGAGATGGCGCATAACGACATGGAGCGCCGTCCCTTTTTCGGCCGGCGTCAACGTTTTCTCCTGCATGAAACGCGGCCGAGAAAACACCGGAGCCGTCCCTTGTCGCGGCCGCCATTCGTCCGCTTGCTCGCCAAAGAGCGCGCGCTGTTCTTTAAGTTCTGACACCGATTGCTTGGCGCGCACGGCCGTTTCTTTCTCATACGAATACCGCCACAACAAGCGGCGTTTGACCTCCTTCTGCCACCCTCCTCCCACGGGAACGGGTCGTCCTTGTTCGAGGGCAAGAAGCACGCCGTCATCCATCTCCTCCCTCGCAGCCTCTTCGCCGCGCAAATCGGCGGCCGGCACGATGGCGACACGCCATACAGACGGGTGAGAGGCGACCTCTTCAGGCGCCTTCGTTCCCGCAAGCGCCCCCCCATCCCGATGACGGATGAGCGCCCGGCCGATCCAATCCAAGTAGGAGCGGGCCGAAGCCCGCACATCGTCGGGGAGAAGCCAGCCGCGTTCCGAAGCAGCGCTTTTCCATTTTTCAATCTCCTTGGCCGCATCGTTGACCGACGCCAACAAATACAGCTTCTCTTTTGCCCTTGTGAGCGCGACATACAAAATGCGCATCTCCTCCGCAAGCAGTTCAAGCCGCTTTTTCGTTTGGATGGCCAACAGCGGCAGCGTCGGATAACTGATGCGCAGCCGCGGGTGGACAAAGCGGGTGGCAAAGCCCAGCTCTTTATCGAGCAAATATGGGTGGTGCAAATCACGTGTATGAAACGGACGCGCAAGCCCAGCGAGAAACACGATCGGAAATTCCAATCCTTTGCTGCTGTGAATCGTCATGATGCGCACGACGTCTTCCTGCTCGCCGAGCGGCCGGGCCGCCCCTAAATCGTCGCCGCGCTCTTGCAGCCGCTCGATGAAGCGAAGAAAGCGAAACAAGCCGCGAAACGACGTCGACTCGTACTGCCGCGCGCGGTCGTACAAAGCGCGCAAGTTCGCCTGCCGTTGCCTGCCGCCCGGCAGTGCGCCGACAAAATCGTAAAATTGCGTATCGCGGTACAGCTGCCAAATGAGATCAGCTAATGAGCGGCGGCGCGCCATCGTACGCCAGCCCTCGAGCCGCTCTAAGAAAGCCGCCGCTTTCCTTTGGGCGTTGGCCTCCTCTTTTGTTTCCGCCGGCTTTTGCCGAAACGAACAGAGCGCTTCATAAAACGTGCCTTTTGGATCGGCGAGGCGAATCATGGCGAGCTCATTCTCGTCAAAACGAAAGAGCGGCGACCGGAGCACCGCGGCGAGCGGAATGTCTTGGTGCGGGTTGTCAATCACTTTTAACAGTGAGAGCATGATCGAAATTTCCGTCGCCTGAAAATAGCCGGATGACAAATCCGCGGCCGCCGGGATGCCTTGCGCCTGCAACTGCTCGATCATCTGCGGCGCATTCGTCATCGAGCGGACAAGGATGACGATGTCACGGTACATGGCGCGCCGCGGCTGCCCGCTCGAACGATCGTATACATAAAACGGAGCGGAAACGATCTCTTTGATTTTTTTCGCCATCAGCCGCGCCTCGAGCTCCGCCGCTTCCCATTCAGCCGCTTCCTCTTCGTCCTCTTCCGCCGCACGCTGCCGGTTGATGATCATGACTTCCGGCGCCGCATCCTCCCCTTCCGGGTAATCGGCGCCGTATTTTAGCTGCGCCGCTTCGTCGTAAACCATTTCGCCGACGGTTTCCCCCATGAGTTGCGCAAACAGAAAATTCGTCCCGTCAAGCACTTCGCGGCGGCTGCGGAAGTTGCTCGCGAGGTCGATTTTCATCCCCCCTTCTTCCCCGTCGGCGGTGAATCGTTTGTATTTGTCCAAAAACAGCATCGGCTCGGCAAGGCGGAATCGGTAAATCGACTGTTTCACGTCGCCGACCATAAACAAATTGCCTGTTCGTTCGCTCCCTTTTTTCACCAGCTGCAAAATCGCTTCTTGAACGAGGTTCGTATCTTGATACTCGTCAACAAGCACTTCATCAAACTGCGCCTGGTATTCCAAGGCGGCGGGGGAAGGCTGCCATTCGCTCGTTTCCGGATCGCGCCGCCGCAAAATATGCAAACAATAATGTTCCAAGTCAGAAAAATCAACGATTCCTTTTTCCCGTTTCGCCGCTTGGAACATGACGGCAAAACGGCGGACAAGGTTAGCGATCGTTTCAACGATCGGCTTCATTTCCCGCATATGGCGGAGCCAAACGGATGGATCGAGCGAAAACACATTGTCGCGCAGCGCCTCCACTTTCTTTTTCGCCTGATCGCGCAGCGATTTGGCTTCGTCGATCAGCCGCTCGTCATAGTCCTTGCCGCGGCAGGCCGGCAGCCGCCCAAACGACAGCGCCTTTAGCGCGCGATGCAGCTCGGCCCACGGTCCAGAAAGACGCGTTTCCAAATCAGCGATCATATCTCGATCTTCGCGTAGCCGCTCCGCGTACGGACGCGGTCCGCCCGGCTCTTCAGCAAGCTCAAGCGCCCTTCGGATCAGCCGTTTGGCCGCCGTCAGCTCCATCACGGCATGTTGCGCGATATAGCGGGCTGCTGGCAGCGTCTTTATATCTGTTCGTTCATCGACATCATACATCGAGGTCAAACCGGCCAACCATTCATCTGGTTCCGGATGGGAGCGGGAAAATTCATAAAGGGCGACAATCATCTCCTGCAGCTCCGCATCGCTCCGGTCGCCCGTATAGGCATCCACGACAGCGAAAAACCGCTCGTTGTCCGGCTTTCCGTATTCCTCCTCAAGCAGCTCTTCAAGGACATCCTCTTTCAACAGCTCGATTTCCGTTTCATCGGCGATGCGAAACGACGGATCCAAATCAAGCAAATAGTAATATTTGCGAATGACATCCAAGCAAAAGGAATGGAGCGTCGAGATCGCGGCGCGGGGAAGCAGGCTGAGTTGACGTCGCAAATGGAGCGAATGCGGACGCTTGGCCAATTCCCGCTCGAGCGCCTCGCCGATTCTTGCTTTCATCTCCGCGGCTGCCGCATTGGTAAAGGTAACGACAAGCAGCCGGTCGATATCGACCGCTCCTTCTTCCGCCGTCACTTTTTGAATGATCCGCTCGACAAGAACGGCCGTTTTCCCGGATCCGGCCGCCGCGGCGACAAGAATGTCTCGGCCGCCCGCGGCGATCGCCTTCCATTGTTCATCCGTCCATCGGCTCCCAGCCGGCTTCGGGCGAATCGTGGCGTTCATTTATCCTTCCTTCCCTTCCGCTAGTTTTTCGATGACCGCTTCCTTCGTTTGCGGGGCAAGCTTCCGGTATTCGTTGCCGGAGAGTGCCTCATCAAATTGGCAGACCGGTTTGAAGACGCAAAACTCGCACGCTGTTTTATCTTTCAACTTGTACGGGGCGATCGACACGACGCCGTCGGCGATTTGCCCGCCGATGTCGATGAACAAACGGCGGACATGCTGGCGGAGCGCGGCAAAGTCGGATGGACTCGCCACCGACGAACGCGAATGGATCGACCCGCTTTTCGTAAGCTGAGCGGGCACAATCAGCGACCATTGTCCGTCTTCCGTTCGGCTGTCCATCAACCGGATCGCCTCGACGTCAGCGAGCAACAGCCCGCGCATCCGAAACGGTTCCAGCAGCTTTTTCGCCATTTCCACCTCATCATCCACCCATTGCTTCGCTTGAACGATCGGATTGTGGATGTGAAAATAAAGCACCCCGGCTGGCAAGGCCGGCTGTCCGACAAGCTGTTCGGCATACGTCAGCACGATGTCCAGGTAGGTGAGCATTTGCAGCGCCAGACCGTAATATACTTCCGTCAAATCGAGCGTTTTCGCGCTCGATTTGTAATCGATAATGCGCAGAAGCACTCCTTGGCTGCTTTCCGCCTTATCGACGCGGTCGATCCTCCCAACAAGCTCCATCACTGTTCCGTCGGGCAGCCGAAACCGAAGCGGCGGCAGGTCGCCATTGGGGCCGAATGACAGCTCAAGTCCGATCGGAACGAAACCGCTCGCCCGCGCATGCTCACTTAACACATGGGTTGTACGGGCAACGACGTGTTTCAATTTTCGTTTCATATATTCATAGCGATGAGAGCTTGAGAGCACTTGCTGCTGGATGAGCGGAGCGATTCGCTCGATCGCTTCGGCCGACAGCCGTTCACAGTCTGGTCTTGACAGTTCGCGCCAATCAAGATGCTGTTCGCGCAGCCGGTCGGCGATTTGCTTGATGGCGGCATGGAACAATTGCCCAACATCCGGCGCCTCAAGTCGGAAAACGTTGCGCTCTTTCAACCGCAGCCCATGCGATGCGAAATGGGCGTACGGGCATTTTTGAAACTGCTCCATGCGCGAGACGCTCGCCTGAATTTTTTTGCCGTACAGCCGCTGGCTCCACTGTTTTTTGAGCGGCGTCGCTCCGTTTGTATAAAAGAGCGCGGAGACGGCATGCCGCACCTGCTCCTTCCAGTCCTGATGGCCGATGAACGTGTTATACACATCCCACCAAAGCGGATCGATGCCGTAGTTGCGCTTCCATGCTCGGAGCTGGCTGATCAAATACGTTTGCGTCGCCCGCGGCGCGGTCACGAACGCCTCTGCTTTTTCTGCCGGGGCGTCGAACGGGTCGTTGCCGCACAGATGCACCGGCGCATGCGGAAACAGTTCCGTAAGCTGCTTGATGAGCGGCGACGGCATCAACGCTTTCCCTTCTCCATCAGCAAGCGGATATGTAACATACAGCCGCCGGCTCGGACAAACAAGTGCCAAGTAGACAAAAAACGGGTCATAAAACAGCTGCTCCCGTCCCCCTGGGGCGAGCGCCACCCCCAACTCACGCAGCTGCTCGCGCTCCACTTCCGCCATCAGCCCGTCTTCCTTCACTTTCGCTGGAATCACGCCATCGTTGGCGCCGATGACGAACGCATACTTGATGTCAATTAAACGAGAGCGATCAAGCTGAGCCACGATCACCTGGTCCATCGCCGGCGGCACAAGGGAGAACTCCAACCGATCGAGCCCAGCCTCGATAATCTTGACAAACTCAGCGAGCGGCAGTGATTCTGTCCCGAGCATTTCTACATATTGGTCAAGCAAATCGACGACGGCGTTCCACGCCTGTTCATGCTGGCGCGCTTCAACGAGGCGGCCGTCCGCTTCCGCTTGTGCGCTCATTTTCTCTAGTTTTTTTGGAATCTGCAATTCTTCCAAAAACAGATATAATGCCATACAAAACCCGCGTCCGTCCTCCGCCCGGCGCAGACGGCGCTCCAACCGGCGAAGCGGAGGGGCCAACGCCTCGCGCCATTCATTGAGCATGTCCTCAAACTGCCGCTCTTCGTTCGTTTGTGGTACGTTCAAACCGTCAAGCGCCTGATAGCGCAGATACGCCCAGCGCTCATTGTTTGTCCACTTATCCCCTTTGATTCCGTAAGCAAGCACATAGTTTTCGAGCTTGTCGGCCGCCTCGCGCCACATGTGCAGATCGCCGTCCGTTGGAAAAAGCAAATCCGTTTTCACCGCCCGAAACACCGCTTCATATCGCCAACGCGTCACGACCGTCTCTAAGGCAGCGCGCACGAGTTCAATGAGCGGGTGGTGGTGCATCGGTTCTTTTTCATCCATAAAATACGGGATCCCAAAATCAAAAAACACCGTTTTCACCAGATCGCGGTACGCCTCCGTCTGGCGGATGATCAGCGCAATGTCGCGATAGCGCGCCCCTTCATCGCGGACAAGGCGGATGATTTCGCGTGCGACCGCTTCGATTTCCGCTCGGCGATTGGACGCCTCATAAAGATGGACGGCATCGGTCTTTGCACCATATGGAAGCAACGGGCGTCGGTGAAATTGCGCCTCAAGATGAACGAGCGCCCTGTCTTCATGGCGTCGGTTGGCCGAAAGCACGATCGGCTCTTCGATCGCAATGTCATTGCTTAGCGCCAACTCCCTCAGCTGGCGGTACGTTTGCGCCGGCAAATAAAAGAGATGAAGTTCGTCCGGCATTCCGTCGTCATACGGGCGGTCGATCGTCAAACAAACGGTGACGCGCCGGCAATGGCGAAGAAGCTGTTCGATGATCATATATTCTTGCGGCGCAAAATGATGAAAGCCGTCGATGTAAATATCGGCATCCCGCAAATAACTTGAGCGCGGAATATGCTCAGCGAGCAAGCGCAAATAATCTTCCGAATCAAGATAGTGGCCGATAAGACTTTTCTCAAGTTCCTCATACACAAGCGCGACATCGCTCAACTTGTCAGCGAGCAAGCGGCGGCCCGGTTGATCAGGCCCATCCTCGAACGCCTCAGCATGTCGGCGGAGTTCGCCCGGCGTCAGGCAATACCGTTTGCATTCGGTGATCATTTCGTTCAGCTGCTCGATAAACCCATGTTTGTCCGCCGCGCGGCCAAACAGTTTCAGCTCTTGTTTGCGTTGCTCAATAATTTTGCGGATCATCATCTGCACGCCAACATCATGAATGTGGTACCGGGTCATGCCGCCTGTTTCCTGCAGCACGCGCCAAGCGAGACGGGTGAAGCTGAACACTTGGGCGCGAATCATCCCGTCCACTCCCTCGGTATGTATCAACGCGTATTCGCATTGAAATGTCATTTGCTCCGGAACGAGATAGACGATCGCCCTTCCTTTTGGATCCTCTTGCAACTGGCGGCGAATTTCTTCGAGGCAGACAGCCGTTTTCCCACTTCCTGACCGTCCGAGCAAAAACCGCAGCGACATTGTATCCACCACCATTCGTTTCCTTTATTTGTTTTATTTTAGCACGTATGTTCGCTTTTGGGAAGAAAAAAACGCCCTTCCGGCTGCGGGTTATATAGAGGCAATCTGAAACGTTAACGTTTGTTTCTTTTTGTGGATCCAGCCGACATGTCAGCGACTGTCGGACGACTGAACAACCTCGCTTCGAAGGATCCATTTATTGGTCTCTGAAGCTTCACTTCGTTATAGAAGCGGAAGACTTCTTTCGAGATTAAGGTTAAAACTGAAAGGCGAACTGTTTAAACGGCCAGTAGCGAAAGTCCACCTTGCCGACAATTTGGTTGATTTTGACAAACCCAAAATGGCGGCTGTCCCAGCTGCTAAGCCGGTTGTCGCCAAGAACGAAAATGCAGCCGGGAGGCACCCGTGTTTTCCCGGTCACCTCCTCAAGCGTAAAATCCCCGGTCAGCCTGCCGTCAAGCAACTTTTGCTTATACGGGCGCAAATACGGTTCGTCAACTTTTTTTCCGTTGACATACAAGATGTCATTTTTGTACGCGATCCGATCGCCAGGCAGGCCGATAACCCGCTTGACGTAATCTTCCTTTTTGTTGGCGTGAAAAACGATAATGTCGAACCGGCGAATAGGCCCGATGTCGTAGGAAAGCTTATTGACGATCAGCAAATTGCCGCTCTCTAGCGTCGGCATCATCGATTTTCCTTCCACCACGTAATTGCTGAACACGAACAACCGAAGCATGGCGACAACACAAACGGCAACAAACCATGGCCATCGGCGGCCTCGTTTTTCTTTTTGCTTGGTCACTCCCCGCCCTCCTCGCCGCCTTGTTCTTCCGTCAACGAAAATCGCGCTTCCACCCGTTTTCCGGCGTACCAAAGCAACAGAACGACTGCGGCGATCATCGCCGTGCGCAGCGGCTGACGGATGAGCGCCTTCAAGTCATAGCCGATAAAACTGATGGTAAACACCATGATCATCTTTCCTAGCAGCACCGCCAATACAAACTGCTGGCGGCTGATGCGCGACAGTCCGGCAACAATATTGACAAGCGCCGATGGGGTGAACGGAAAGCAATACAACAAAAACAGCGGACCAAATCCGTGTCGCTCAATCCAATGCATAAACTGCCGCACTTTCGGGTGGCGGCGGACAAAGTGAAAAAAACGCTTCTGCCCCACTTTCCGCGTCAGCCAAAACACGATGAGCGAGCCAAGTGAAGCGCCTAGCCAAGAGATCAGAAACCCTTTCCATAGTCCAAACGCCGCTGCGTTCGCCATCACGAAGACGAACATGGGCAAAATGGGAAAAAACGACTCAAGCAACGTCGCTGCGATGCCGGGAAGCACGCCGAAAGAGCGGTATTGTTCGAGCAGGGAAAGGATGCTGTCGAGCGTGAACCATTGTTTGATTGTTTCCATATCCATGTCTATTCCCCATTCAAATGCCGTTTATATCTTTATTTTACACGTCCAGGCGCCTAATTTGAACTCATCTTTAGGAAAAACCATTTTTATCAATTTGTTCAGCTAACTCTGTTTTTCTTGCTGCATGCGAAATATGTATTGGAGTTTGCGCTCCCTCGCTTCCATCCGCTCGGATAATTTTGTCCGCAGTTGAGCCGTTCGGTATAACTGGTTGATGAACGATTTGCAGGAAACATCGAGGGATATGCTTTTTCCGTTGCGGAAATAAACGATGGTCCGCTCATATTTGGCAGGCTCATACCGATAAACGTGCATGTGCGAGAGCCAAACGCAGCGGGAGTCACGCGGAGAGGCGGTTGGAAATACGTAAATTTCATTGGCTGGTTCAATGGCGATCGGCGCTTTATGGGTGATGCCAATGACGGCTTTTGTTCCTTCTTTTCTCCCTTGAAAGCTGCTTCCATAGTAATCGCAACTATGTTTAATAATGTCCATCGGCGTTTGTTTGATGATATATTCACCGTCCTCCTCAATGACTTTCGCATACACATCGCTGTTTAAAAAGTATGGGAGAATTGCCATCGTATAACGGCTTACGATGAATTGCTCCAAGACAATGAATTCATTGACTTTCATCCGTTCGTCTCCTCTCTTAATCAACTCACCCTCTACTCCTATCATACCATCAGAAGTTATATTTTTCTATATTTTGCAAAAAATCTATTAAAAAAACCCATGACAATCGTCATGGGTGTTCTAAGAGTTTTCAAACGTTTGACCGATTTCTTTGGACGCTAAATATTCATTCGCCTGTTCCAACGCGGTATGCTCGCCGACCGAGTCGCCAGCATACGTCTCTTCATCCATCAACCATTGCTCAACATGAAGATCCGTGCTGACGCGAAACTCAGCGGGCATCAGCTCCGGCAGGTCGCCTTGATTCTTTTCCATCACATCGCCTCCCTATGTCTTATAGGATGCTCCATCTTTTTCCTTTTTATACACGAAAAAAGCCCGGCCACGCCGGGCTTTCGTCTTCGTTTGTGATCGGTTTGCATTAAGCTGTCGTAAACTGTTCTTCTTCGGTCGATCCTTTCAAAGCGACTGTTGATGATTGGCCGCCAGAGATCACTTGGGCGACTTCGTCGAAATAGCCTGTGCCGACTTCGCGCTGATGGCGCGTCGCCGTGTAGCCGTACTTCTCGGCGGCAAATTCGGCTTGCTGCAGCTCGGCATACGCCGCCATGCCTCGCTCTTTGTAGCCGCGCGCCAGTTCGAACATGCTGTAGTTGAGCGCATGGAAGCCAGCCAAAGTGACAAATTGGAACTTGTATCCCATTTTGCCGAGCTCTTGCTGGAATTTGGCGATCGTTTCGTCGTCCAATTTTTTCTTCCAGTTGAACGACGGCGAGCAGTTGTACGCCAGCAGCTTGCCTGGGAATTTTTCATGAATCGCTTCGGCAAACCGGCGCGCCTCATCCAAATTCGGCTCGCTCGTCTCACACCAAATGAGGTCGGCATACGGCGCATAGGCAAGCCCGCGGGCGATCGCTTGATCCAAACCGGCTCTTGTGCGATAGAATCCTTCCGGTGTCCGTTCTCCAGTGATAAACGCTTGATCGCGCGGGTCGATGTCGCTTGTGATCAAGTCAGCAGCGTTCGCGTCGGTGCGTGCGATGAGCACCGTCGGAACCCCCATGACATCGGCGGCCAACCGCGCCGCAATCAAGTTGCGAATCGCCGTTTGCGTCGGCAAAAGCACTTTGCCGCCTAAATGGCCGCATTTTTTCTCCGATGACAGCTGGTCTTCAAAATGGACGCCAGCCGCTCCGGCTTCAATCATTGCCTTCATGAGCTCAAAGACGTTCAGTTGGCCGCCGAATCCCGCCTCAGCGTCAGCGACGATCGGCACAAAGTAGTCCACGTCCCCGCTGCCTTCTAAGTATTGAATTTGATCCGCGCGCTGCAACGCTTGATTGATTCGCTTGACGACATGCGGAACGCTGTTGGACGGATACAGGCTTTGGTCCGGATACATCTGTCCAGCGAGGTTGGCGTCGGCCGCCACTTGCCAGCCGCTTAAATAAATCGCCTTCAAGCCTGCTTTCACTTGCTGCACCGCCTGATTTCCGGTCAGCGCGCCAAGGGCCACGACGTAATTCTCTGTATGAAGCAGCTTCCATAATTTTTCCGCCCCGCGTCGAGCGAGCGTATACTCGATGTCAAGCGAGCCGCGCAGTTTAATGACATCCTCCGCGCTGTACGGACGGACGATCCCTTTCCAGCGCTCCTCATTTTTCCAACTTTCTTCTAATTGCCGGACACGTTCAGCAAATGACGCCATTTTTCCTTCCCCCATCTCTCTATTGTTATATTACATTATTTATATTTACGATTTTATTATATAACAGAAAAACAAAAGTGCAAGCCTTTTTTTGAAACTTTTTTTAATTAGGAAAATAGTCGCATATTGTTCATAAACATCGCGATTTTTTCGCTAATCTTTTTGATATGATCATATTGAGGAGTGATGAATAGTGAAAAAATGGTATACGTTAGCTGCCTCTCTTGTCATCATCGGCATCAGCGTCGGCATCCTGTACTTTGCTGTCTACCAGCCATCGACGATGCGGCTTCCAAATGACGTGACGATGGAAACAGCATGGGGAAAATCATACGAGTTTGGCGGCCTTCCACCGAAAGTACGGCTCGTTGAATTTATGTATACAAGTTGCCCGGATATTTGTCCGAATACAACGATGCAAATGGCGAAGCTACGGGATCGTCTGAAAAAAGCCGGTGTGTTCGGAAGCAAAGTCGAATTCATCACGATCACGATCGACCCAGCGCGCGATACGAATGAAAAGCTGCAGACATATGCCAATGCGTTTGGAGTCACGAGCGACGGACAAGGTTGGATGTTTTTGCGCGGCAGTGAAGCGGACACGAAAAAAGTAGCGAACGCCTTCCACTTTCAATACCGCGACCCGGGCAACGGCATGATCGTACACACGACGTTCGCCTACTTGCTTGGCCGCAACGGGAGCGTCGTCAAACAAATCGGCATGGGGACATCTCGATTTCATGTCGATGAAGTATATGAAGCGATTATGGAGGAATTGTCATAACCAAACAGCGGATTTGCGTACCTGTCGCAAAAGGAAAAGGGGGCCGATCCAAAACGCACTTGCGTTTTGGGTCAGCCCCATGTTCATACAAAGAAAGAATACAGGCTGAGCGCCGCAACCGCCGCAAGCACGACGATCATGACGTTAGCCCCAAGCCAAGCTGTAATGATGGCCGCCGCAAAACCGATGACACCGAACGAAAGATCATCCTGGATGAAAAAAACGTCCGGAATAATGAGCGCTCCAAGCACCGCATACGGCACATTTTTCAGCACTCCTTGCCAAAACGACGGCAGCTCGACGCCGCCGAGCAACAAAAACGGCAACAAGCGCGGCAAATACGTCACGATTCCCATGCCGATGATCATCCATACGATCGCGCTATTCATCGCCGTTTCCTCCTTCCTTCGTCAGCCATTGGACGATGATAGCCGACAACAATGTAGCCAACACGATCGACCAGCCTTTCGACAAGTGAAAGGCAAACGTGCCGATCGAGTTGAATAAAGCCGACAGCCCCGCTAGCCAGACGATTTTCCGCTGTTTTTTCAACGCTGGAATGAGCAAGCCGATAAACATGGCATACAAGGCAATGGACATACTTTCTTGCAAACTTTCCGGCAAACCGGATCCAGCGGCATAACCAATGCCCGAGTTGACGACCCAGCTGCCATACGCCATGGCAATGAGCCCAAACATATATGAGGCGTTGATCGTTCCTTCTTTCATCGCCGCCACCGAAAACGTCTCATCGGTAATGCCAAAGGCGTACAGCGCTTTTTTCCAAAGTGCGTCCGGCCCAGCCTTTTCATTAAGGGACGCCGACATTAAAAAATGGCGAATGTTCAATACGAATGTCGTCAACACAATTTCAAACACTCCGGTGCCCGCCGAAAGCAAACTTAACGCGATATATTGCGAGGCGCCGGCGAAGACGATGATGCTCATGAGCACGGTCTCAGCGAATGTCAGTCCGGTTGTCTTGGCGAACAGCCCAAACGCCAGCGCGATCGGCATGTAGCCGATGGCAATCGTTGTTCCTGCTTGCACCCCTTGGCGAAACGGCGCCATCTTGCCGTCTGTCCATGTCGTTTCCATTCACTCATCCCCCCCATTTGACTAGATTGATAACTTTATTGTCTAAAAATTCGTCTCATTTCGCAACCCGAACGTCCATCCATTGTTTCCTCTCACGTCAAACACGAGACAAACACAGAGAGAGACTAATCTATGATATAATCAAACTGATTCATGATTGACGGCAACAGAAAAGGAGTGCACGTCCATGTCAGTGAAACCGTATGTATTAACCGACCGCGGCATTTTCCGTTATGAACAAGTCACGTACCCGATGGAAGAGCGCGGTTTGCAATTCGGCGATGGCGTCTACGAAGTCGTCCGTTTATATAGCGGAACATACGTTTGGATTCGCGAGCATCTTGACCGGCTGTACCGTTCAGCGGCCGCCATTCGCCTATCCGTTCCGTTCGGCTGCGAAGAGCTCATCGAACAGCTTGAGGAGCTTCGCCGCCTCAACGATGTGCAGGAAGATGCGATTTTGTATTTGCAAATAACGCGCGGCAGCTTCCCGCGCAACCATGCGTTTCCGGCGGAAAACCGGCCGAACTTATACGCCTACATCCAGCCGATGGCGCGAAAAACCGAGGAAATGACACATGGGGTGCGCACGATTTTGACGAAAGATGTCCGCTGGGAATACTGTTACATTAAAAGCTTGAACTTATTGCCCAACGTATTGGCGAAACAAGAAGCGGTTGAGCGCGGAGCGTTTGAAGCGATTTTGCATCGCGACGGCGTCGTAACCGAAGGCAGCTCGTCAAACATTTTCCTTGTCAAAAATGAAACGGTGTACACCCATCCGGCCACCGCACGGATTTTAAACGGCATCGTCCGCACGAAAGTGAAGGAATTTTGCGCTGAGCTTGGCATTCCATTTGTCGAAGAAGCGTTTTCCACCAACGACCTTAGGGAGGCGGACGAACTGTTTTTAACAAGCACGACGTCAGCGATTATCCCGATTATTCAAGTCGACGAAACGGTGATCCGAAGCGGCGCGCCAGGGGCGGTGACGAAGGCGCTGCAAGTTGCCTACCGACAGGCGACGCAGCGAGAAACCCAAAATATCTGATCGGCCGGCCGAACAGAAGAGGTGTCCCCCAGCCAAAGAAGGACACCTCATTTCGTTTATGAGCTGAGCACGGCGCGGTCGCTCGCAAATTGGCTGCCGCGGATGCGTTGGAATGCCTCAAGCAGCCGCTCGACCGTCAGCTCTTCTTTCTCCTTTCCTTCTGCGGCAAAAATGATTTGTCCGCCATCCATCATGATCAACCGGTTGCCAAGGCGAATCGCCTGCTCCATGTTGTGCGTCACCATGAGCGTCGTCAGGCGGTGCTGCTCAACAATTTGCTTCGTCAACTCCGTGACCAACTCCGCCCGCGCCGGATCAAGGGCGGCGGTATGTTCATCGAGCAACAGCACATCCGGTTTTGTAAACGTCGCCATCAACAAGGAAAGCGCCTGCCGCTCCCCGCCGGAAAGAAGTCCGACTTTGGCGGCGAGCCGGTCTTCAAGCCCTAAATGAAGCGTTCGCAGCGTCTCCCGAAACCATTCGCGCTTTTGCTTCGTGACGCCAAGGCTTAACGTGCGCCTCTTTGTCCGGTTGTAGGCGAGCGCCAAATTTTCCTCAATCGTCATATGCGGGGCGGTGCCGGCCATCGGGTCTTGAAAGACGCGGCCGATGTAGCGGGCGCGCGCATGCTCCTTGAGCGCGGTTACATCGCGGCCGTTGATCCACACTTCGCCGGTATCAGGAGACAGCCGTCCGGAAATGATGTTCATGAGCGTGGACTTGCCGGCGCCGTTGCTGCCGATGACGGTGACGAAATCGCCGGGGGCAAGCGTCAGATCAATGCCGCGCAAAGCGATTTTCTCGTCAGCCGTTCCTTCGTTAAACACTTTTGTAATTCGTTTCAGCTCCAGCAACGGTTTCCCCCCTCTCCAACTGCCGCACCCTCCGCTTTTTCCGCTGCCGTTCTTTTTGCGCCGCCAACGTGTTGGGCACGACGAGCGCCATCATCACAATGAGCGCAGTAATCAATTTCACATCGCCCGTCTCCAAAAACTCGACGCGCAACGCAAGCGCCAAAATGAGGCGATAGACGATGGCGCCGCCGATGACCGCCCACGTCGCGCGTGCGACCGAACGGGCGCCAAACAAAGCCTCCCCGATGATGACGGAAGCGAGCCCAATAACGATCATCCCGATTCCCATCCCGACGTCGCTGAATCCGCCGTACTGGGCGACGAGCGCTCCGGAAAGCGCCACAAGTGCGTTCGACAGCCCAAGGCCAAACACGATCAACCAATCGGTGTTGGCGGAAAAGCTCGCCACCATCGGTTTGTTGTCTCCAGTTGCCCGCAAGGCGATCCCCACTTCTGTTTTCAGCAGCCAATCCAACAGCCCTTTGACCATTAGCGCGACAACCGCCATTGACATAAGCACCGCCCATGTCCGCGGCGCAAAGCCGGTGAAGGAAACGAGTCGGTTGAGCGCCGCATCCAATCCGGCTTGCCGCCAGGCGGCGGTGATGTTGGTGATGACCGTTTCCTGCTGCAAGAGCGGCACGTTCGATTTGCCCATAATGCGCAAATTGATCGAATACAAAGCGATCATCATTAAAATGCCGGATAACAGTGGATTGATTTTCCCTTTCGTATGCAAAAGCCCGGTCAACACCCCGGCGGCAAAGCCGGCCAAAAGCGCCGCGGCTGAGGCGGCAAACGGATTGGTTCCATTGACAATGAGCACGGCGGCGACGGACGCGCCGGTGACGAAGCTGCCGTCAACCGTCAGATCGGGAAAATCCAAAATGCGAAACGATAAATAGACGCCGAGCGCCATCACGGCGTAAATCAAGCCGGCTTCGACGGAACTGAACATCGCTGTCCACACAGCTTTTCACCTACCTTTTCGGAAACAGACCGAAGGCGCATGTGACACGTTGAGTGTCAAAACGCACTTTTACCTACTTTGGCCCCCTCCTTCATCGAAGGAGGGACGGCCGCTTATTCAATATATTCCGCAATGGAATCCCATTCTGGATTGAGCTTGATGCCCATTTCTTGCGCTGCTTTTTTGTTGATGACAAGCTTCAATTTTTGTGGATATTGCACTGGCAAATCAGCTGGCTTTTTGCCGTCTTGCAAAATTTGCGCCGCCATTTCCCCCGCTTCGTAGCCGATGTCATAATAGTCAAACCCGTACGCCGCAAAACCGCCGCGCTTGACGGAATCGAGTTCACCGACAAAAAGCGGAATGTCGTGCTCATTCGCCACTTGAATGACGGATTCAAGCGCCGAGACGACCGTATTGTCGGTGATGATGTACAGACAATCAACTTTGCCGACGAGCGACTCGGTCGCCTGCTTCACCTCTGCTGATGTCGATACTGACGCCGGAACAATTTTCAAGTCCGTTCCTTGCATCGCCTTTTTCACCTGCTCGATTTGAGCGACGGAGTTTTGTTCGCCGGCGTTATATACCATGCCGACACGGTTGCCTTTGATATATTTGTCAATAAACTGCACCGTTTTCGGAATGGCCTCCGGGTGCGTATCGGTCGTTCCCGTCACATTGCCGCCCGGTTTTTCCATCGATTGGACAAGCTGCGCGCCGACTGGGTCAGTCACCGAAGTGAACACGATCGGAATGTCTTTTGTCGCATTGAGCGCCGCCTGCGCACTTGGCGTTGAGTTGGCAAAAATCAAGTCGACGCCGTCCGAAACAAAATTATTGGCGATCGTTTGGTTGTTGCTTTGGTCGCCTTGGGCGATTTGCACGTCATACTCAACGGACAGCCCTTTGTCTTTTAACGCCTGCTGGAATCCCTTGCGCGCCGCATCGAGCGATGGATGCTCGACAATTTGCGTCACGCCGATTTTGTACGTCTTTTCTTTCTCGCTCTTTCCGCCGCTTCCCTGGCTGCTTCCCGTCTCTTTCGCGCCGCCGCAGCCTCCAAGCAACAAAAAGCCGGCCGCGCACACCGCGGCGAGCCGCCGAATCGATTGGCCCATGATCCCATCCCCCTATGTAGAAAAGTTTAGCCCTTTTAAACTTTTATGTGTTAAATTATATAAATTTCTCTACTTGTTTTCAATATACTATTCAAAAAAAAAGAAAAGGTGCTGAAAATTCAGCACCATCAAGCGTGGGAAGACGCGAGCCGCTCTTTTAACGCTCTTCGCAAAATTTTTCCTGTCGCATTTTTCGGCAGCTCGTCCAAAAAGTCAATCGCGCTCGGCACTTTATATTTTGCCAACCGCTCACGGCAGTAAGCGATGAGCTCTGCTTCCGTCAGCTCCTGATTTTTCGCGACAACATACGCCCGCACGGCCTCTCCGTAGTCTGGATCCGGCACGCCGATCACCGCAGCTTCCACAACATCCGGATGGCTGTACAGCACTTCTTCGACTTCGCGCGGATACACGTTGTAGCCGCCGACGATAATCATCTCTTTCTTTCGGTCGACGATATAGAAATAGCCGTCCTCGTCCATGCGCGCCAAATCGCCGGTGTGCAGCCAGCCGTCGCGCAAGGCGGCCGAGGTCTCTTCAGGCATTTTGTAGTACCCTTTCATGACGTTCGGCCCCCGGACGACAAGCTCGCCAACCTCACCGATGGGCACTTCTTCTCCATATTCGTTGACGACTTTATTTTCAACATTCTTAATGCTTGTTCCAATCGAGCCGGGTTTGCGCGGCCGGTCGAGCGGATTGAAGCAGGTGACAGGGGACGCCTCCGAAAGCCCGTACCCTTCCGAAATAATGACGTTGAACTTTTTCTCAAAGTTTTCAAGCAAGGCGACCGGCATCGAAGCGCCGCCTGAGATGCAGAGGCGGAGCGTCCGCAAATCGTCCGCACTTCCACCTTCATATTGATAAAGGAAATTGTACATCGTCGGCACGCCGGCAAAAATCGTCGCCTTTTCCTCGCGAGCTAGCTGAAACAACTTCGCCGGGCTGAACTTTGGCATAATGAGCACCGTTCCGCCGTTCATTAATGGGGCGTTGAGCGCCACGGTCAAGCAAAACACATGAAACATCGGCAACGCGGCAATGACGCGGTCATTTTCATTGATGCCTAAATAATCGGCCGTATCTTGCGCATTGCTGTATATGTTTTGATGAGTGAGCATCGCCCCTTTCGGCTTGCCCGTCGTCCCCGATGTGTACAAAATGACGGCGACATCGTCATCACCCAGTTCAGGTCCGGTAAAGTCTGGGCTGCCGTCCGCCAACACTTCTGCAAACGATTTCATTCCTTCCGACAGGGAAATGCCTTTTTCCTTCCCTTCCGGCGTTTCACAAACGATCGCATGCTCGAGCAGCGGAAGCCGCTTCTTCGCCTCCACAAACAACGGAGCAAGCAAGTCGAGACTGATCACCGCTTTGACATCGCCGTTGTGCAAAATATAAGAAATTTCCTCGGGCGTGTAAATGGGATTGATCGGAATGACGGTCGCCCCAAGCCGCAGCGCCCCGTACAAGCCGATGACGAACTGCGGCGAGTTGCCAAGCAACAAAGCGATATGGTCGCCTCGGCGAACGCCAAGCCGCGCCAATCCGTCGGCAAATCGGGAAATGGCTTCGTCCAATTGTTGATACGTGCACCGCTCTTTCATGAACACATACGCTTCCTTGTCCGGCAACTGCTTCGCAATTTGCGCCAACCGCGTCGTTACGTTCATATACGCTCCTCCCCCAAAATGAATGAATGACCATTCATTTTATAAGTAAAAAAATTCGAACTATATCCATTATAAAAAAAGAACAGCAAAGGGCAAGGGAAAGCGTTTCCTTTGCTGTTCTCCCCTGTTTTTGGCCTATTGCCCCCATGTGAGGCCAGTGCGGGCGAGGCGGATGACACCGCGGAACGTCCGGCCAGCCTCCTCAACCAGCTGCTCGTGCCGGCCAACGTGCGGCAAATGCGTCAACCATAATTCTCCGACACGTGCTCCCTCCGCGATGGCCGCCGCCTCCTCACTCGTCATATGCCCAGCCGGCGCCGCGTTTTGCCCAGCGTAAAAGTTGCACTCGCAAATGAGCAAGTCGGCTCCTTTGGCAAACGGAAGAAACTCCGGTATATAGCTTGAATCGGCTGTATAAACAACTGTCTTGCCGCCGGCCGTAATGCGCATCGCGTAGCATGGCGCCGGATGGACTGTTTTCATAAATGTGATCGAAAACGGTCCAACAGCCAGCGTCCCATTCGGGTCATAGGCCATTCCTTCCGTAATGCCGCTGTGCGTCAAGCGGGAAAACGCCGCCTCGTCTTCCATATGGCCGTAAATCGGCAAGACAGGAAGGTCAGCTCCCAAATTTTTATGAATGAGACGCGCGTATTGGAGCGGGCCGATGTCGGCGATATGGTCGTAATGGTAATGGGAGATGATGACCGCATCTAAGTTTTCCACAGCCGTATAGTTTTGCAGCTTGGCAAGCGCCCCGCTGCCGCAATCAACGAGCAGGAAAAATCCGTCATGCTCGAACAAATACGCCGATGTCGCTTCATTGGCGGCCGGGAACCCTCCCCAATAGCCGATGACCGTCACTTTCATTTTCGGTTCTCTCCTTCCATTCGTTTTGTCTTCATCATACACAACCGCGCCTATTTTTTCATCTTTGTTGATTTTTGTTTTAAAACACATATTGACATTTTGTTATGTGTTATAATACAATAAAATTACCAAGACAACGGAGGGGATCGGAATGTTGATGAAAGTGTTGGAATTTTTCAGAAACTTGCCACCTAAAAAATGTACGCACTGCGGCAAAGAGATTGACGAGCAGCATGAATGCTACGGCAACACATGTTCTGATTGCCTTGGCGCCGCTTACCGCCACTAGGTAAGCGGAATACCTTCTTGCGTCACGACGTCGGCTGCCCCGCCGGCGTTTGGCTGTTCCCCAATGCAGCCTGCCTTTTCTCTTGACTGCCTCCAGCTAAGAGGCATTTTTTTTTTGCCAATCTCAGGGGCGCCATCACACACAACGTTCTAATGGCGGCCCATCCGCAAAAAGCAATCCCCCGTCCCAGCAAATGGTTTTCCTTTCATTTACTTTCCATCTGTTGTTTGATTCCGATATTGGCCAATGCAAAAAGGCGTCCCAATCTTTTTAGGACGCCTTCGAGACGGCATGGTTCAATCATCACGTTTGAGCCGCTGTTTCCGTCCATACCGCATAACGGCGGCGATACCGAAGGAGAAAATACACGAGCGTCGCCAAGGCAAAGACCGCGGCTGTCGCAAGCAATATCGCAGCTTCCTTCCACATGACCAAAAAATCGCCGCTTGAAATGACTGCTCGCAACCCACGGATCGCATGGGGCATCAGCAGCCACGGATGAAGCGACTGCAACGCATCCGGAACGAGCTCAATCGGATACGTACCGGCGCTTCCAACTAGCTGGGCAATCAATAGCAAAATGCAAGAAACCGGCCCGGGTTGTCAAACACGGTGACAAGGAATTGAACAATCATCATAAACGTTATGCTGATGATCCAAGTGAACAAATGCTAAGCAAATGAATGTTTTTCCTTCAGCCGCTTGACAACATCGTCGCCAAGATGCATCGGTTCGCCGTCAAGTTTAGCTCCTTGGTCTTCATTGACGACAGCGACCGGCAGGCGGTCCAAATGCCCATACGGGTCCCAAAACGCCCATAAAAACGACCCGCTGTACAGAAGAGGAATGAACAGAACAGCAAGGATCGGGACAAACACTTTCGGGCGGAGCACGATGGCCCGCAGCTCTTTTCGCAGCATATGGCGCTCCCTCCTTTGTACAGATGACCAAATTGTCCGCATGGTCAATTTCCAACAAAAAAAGAGGATCATCTATCTCGACAATCCTTGCAAAAAATAGAGCGTAAACAATTCAGCAATTTGTTCTTTTGTCAACGGTTCATGATCTTTTTCCCAATCGACGATCAAGGCGATGTACGTCTTGAGCATCAAAAATGCCGTAATTTCCGAATTGCACGGACGAATCTCCCCTTTTTCCACCGCCGCATCAATTTTTTGCCGAATGAACTCGACCATTGCCCGATCCAGTTTGGCAAGCACTTCTTGCACCGCCGCCGTACCGATATTGCGCACTTCTTGAAGCAGCTTCGCCGTCAGCTGATGGCGCTGGCGAAATTCCAAAATGCGGTACAAGGCGCGGTGGACGTTTTCGGAAAACGGCAGCGACGAGTCCATCGCCAGCTCCGCTTCCGCCTTGATTTCCATAATCAATCCGGAGACGATTTCATCAAGCAGTTCCTCTTTGCTTTTAAAAAACGTATAGATCGTCCCCTTGCCGACGTTGGCGAGCTTGGCGATCTGCTCCATCGTCGTCGCCTTGTAGCCAAAGGCAGCAAACGATTGGGCCGCCGCTTCGATGATTTGCCGTTTGCGGTCGCTTGCCATACTCCTCATCCTTCAAACTGACTAAATGAACAATTTGGTCAATCCGTATCCATTATACTATCAAACAACATGGATGTAAAGGGCCGTCGCATTGGGGACGGAATTTCTTCCTGCTCCCTCATCCTTTCCAAGCAAATGGGTAGAAGCGCCGTTGAAGCTTCTCCCACGTTCTTTTCACATCCCTTTTGCAGCGGAAACCACTTCCACGAACCAAAAGAGACAAACAGCCATCCGCTGCTTTTCGCTTCAAACGGCGGGCGGCCGCACCGACGTCCAAATGTGAGCGGCGAACGGACCAGGGCGTTGGAAAACCGTTGGTTAACGGACGCTGCTGTATAGATCGGACGTCTGTTGAACTGGCGCTTGCTGCAAATACAGAAGCACGTCACGCACCGCTTTTTCGCCTTGGTCAATGCAATCCGGCAATCCGAGCCCTTCGTATGAGCTGCCGGCCAAAAACACCCCCGGCAACTCGGACGCCATCTGCTGCTTAATCTTCGCCAGCCGCTCGCGGTGCCCGACCGTGTATTGCGGCATGGCCCGCTTCCAGCGCGAGATGACGGCGAACTCCGGTTGGCCGGCGATGTTCATCACTTTATTTAAATCATCCAATACAACACGGACGATCTCATCATCAGGTTGGTCGACGATCTCCTCATCGCCCGGGCGCCCGACGTAGCAGCGCAAGAGCGCCTTGCCAGGCGGCGCGGTGTGCGGCCATTTTTTATGCGTCCATGTGCACGCTGTCATCGTGTAATCACTGCGGCGCGAAACGACAAACCCGGTGCCGTCAATGTCTTGGCGGATCGCCTCCTCCGGAAATGCGAGCGCCACCGTCGCCACCGACGTCAGCGGCACTGAACGGAACGGGGCGAAAAACGGATAGTCAGCAAACATGTCGGGCACAACATGATGCGGCGTTGTCACGATGATGCCGTCTGCCCCCCACACCTCTCCTGTGCTCAGTTGCAGCCGATACGCCGAATCGGTGCGAACGATCCGCTCGACACGCATCCCTTTGATGACGCTGCCCGGCTCAAGCCGTTTTTCCACTTCATCAACGAGCGACTGCAAGCCCGTTTTTAACGTCTGGAACGCCCCTTTCCGCTCTTTTTGCTCTTTCGGCGTCGTTCGTCTCGCTCCACGGACAAGGCTTCCGTATTTTTGCTCAAGCTGAAAAAACTGTGGAAACGTCGCCATTAGGCTCATCTCATCAATGTCGCCGGCGTAAATGCCGGAAAGCAGCGGTTCGATGAGATTGTCCACCACCTCATCGCCGAGGCGGCGGCGGAAGAAGCGGCCAAGCGGCATATCACCATCGACTTTCACCGGCGGCAGCACAAAGTCAAGCGCCGCCCGCAGCTTGCCGGCCGGGGAAAACAGTCCGGTCGTTAAAAACGGGGCGATGCGCGTCGGAATGCCCATCACCGCTCCGCCCGGAATGGGATAGAGTTTGCCGTTGACCAAAATGTACGATGTTCCGGTCGCGTTATGAACGATCTCATGTTCAAGGCCGACTTCCTTCACAAGGCGAAACGCGCTCGTTTTCCGCGCCAAAAACGAGTCTGGACCGCGTTCAATGACAAAACCGTCGCGGACGACCGTCTGCACTTTTCCGCCGAGCCGGTGCGTCGCCTCGACAAGTTTGCATGCAAGTGGGAGGCGTTGCTCTCGAATCGCTTTTTGCAAGTAGTAAGCAGCCGTCAAGCCGGTAATGCCGCCGCCGATGATGACGACCGTCCGTTGCCCTTCATTCATGTCGATCGCCTTCTTCCGCCCACCGCTTTAACACAACCGACGCCAATGCATCAATAAACAATGGATTCGTGTTGGGCATCTCCGGTCGGTAATAGCGGGCGCCGATCTCTTCCGTCACCTGTTTGCACTCAATGTCGTTGTCATACAACACTTCCAAATGGTCGGCGACAAAACCGACCGGCGCGTAAACGAACGACGTATAGCCGCGCTCTTCGTAAAGCTGGCGCGTCAAGTCTTGCACGTCCGGCCCAAGCCATGGTTCCGGCGTCTGACCGGCGCTTTGCCAGCCGACGGCATAGTGGGCGACGCCGGCTTGATCAGCAATTCGTTTCGCTGTATCTTCGAGCTGCGTTGGATACGGGTCACCGCCTTGAATAATTTTTTCCGGCAAACTATGTGCGGATACGATCAGCACAGCTCGCTCCCGCTCACGTTCCGGCATGGCGGCAAAAATCGCCCGCACTTGTTCTGCCCAATATTGCAAAAACTTCGGCTCGTCATACCATTGATCAATCGTGTAAATGGTCGGTCCGCCGAGCTTTTTTGCTGCCGCTTTCGCCCGCTCATTGTACGAGCGAATGCTGAATGTGGAATAATGAGGGGCTAGGACGATCCCAACCGCTTCTTTGATGCCGTCATCATGCATGCGCTCGACGGCATCCTCAATGAACGGCTCAATATGTTTGAGCCCTAAATACATGCGAAACTCGACTTCATCTTGCACTTCGTTCAGCCGCTCCTCGAGCCGTTTCGCCTGCTCTTCCGTAATTTTCGCAAGCGGCGACAACCCGCCGATCGCCCGGTAGCGCGCTTTTAAATCCTCGATTTGTTCCTGCGGCGGCTTGCGCCCATGGCGAATGTGCGTATAATAACGTTCAATATCATCTTCCCGGTACGGCGTTCCGTACGCCATCACGAGCAGCCCCACTGTTTTTTTCACCATTGTGCCACCCCCTCGTTTAGTTCGTTGACGTATATTCGTGGATAAAAGCGGTCAGACGCTTCAGTGTCGCCGGCTGAACATCCGGAAAAATGCCGTGGCCTAAGTTGAAGATGTAGCCCGGCCGTTCCATTCCTTCGTCCAAAATGCGCTTCACCCGTTCTTCGATCACGTCCCACGGCGCAAGAAGCACCGCCGGATCCAAGTTGCCTTGAATCGCTTTCGCAATGCCTTGGCGGCGCGCTTCGCGAATCGACAGCCGCCAGTCAAGGCCGATGACATCAAGCGGCAAGTCGTTCCACTCATGCACTAAGTGACTGGCGCCGACGCCAAACATAATGAGCGGAGCCCCTTCTTCCCGCAAAGCGGCAAAAATGCGCGCCATCGCCGGCTTGATAAACGTCCGGTAATCGTCAGCATTAACGGCGCCAACCCAAGAATCAAAAATTTGCACAGCGCTTGCCCCTGCCCGAATTTGCGCCCGCACATAACGGATCGTCATCTCAGCGAGCTTGTCCATTAAGGCGAACCACGCTTTCGGTTCAGCATACATGAACGCTTTCGTCTTATGATAATTTTTTGACGGACCGCCTTCAATCATGTAGCTCGCCAACGTAAACGGCGCCCCGGCAAACCCGATGAGCGGCACATCCAACTGTTCGTTGACAAGGAGCCGGATCGTTTCAAACACATACGGCACATCATGTTCTGGATCAATCTCCCCAAGCCGCTCGACGTCTTGAAGCGAGCGAATCGGATTCGCGATCACCGGCCCGACGCCGCCCTGAATCTCGACGTCCACGCCAATGGCCGGCAGCGGTGTCATAATGTCTTTATATAAAATGGCGGCATCGACGCCATATTGCTCAACTGGAAGTCTCGTGACGTACGCGCAAAGCTCCGGTTGATGCGTAATTTCAAACAGCGAATATTTTTCTTTCAGCGCCCGATACTCCGGCTGCGACCGTCCGGCTTGCCGCATATACCAAACCGGCACGTACGATGTTTGTTCGCCGCGGCAGGCGCGCAAAAATGTATCGTTGATCTGTCTAGCCATCTCCATCCGCCTTTCTTTCCTCACAATCCCGTCAATGGTTTCGCGTTTTCTTCATCTTTAAACGTTGCCTATCTCCTTTTCACTATACAGCTTTCCGTACCCAATGTATAGAGAAGAAGGCGAACTGTCAAAAAATCGACCGATTTTTAAGTCCATGCCCATTATAGCAAAAAAGCTGCCCCGGCCGCACGGGACAGCTTTCTGTTCAGATGAGAAACATGGCGACAACGGTCGTAACCACCAAGCCGACAGCAACAGGAATGAGGTTGCGGCGCGCCAGCTCAAACGGGTCAACCCCGCAGATCGCTGCCGCTGGAATGAGCGCCCACGGAACGAGCGTGCCGCCGCCGACCCAAATGGCGGCGATTTGGCCGAGCGCCGTCAACGTTGCCGCTCCGCCGCCGATCGCTACAGAAAACAAATGGGCGATCGAACCGGCGAGCGAGATGCCGGAAAACCCGGAGCCGTCAAGACCAGTAATCGCCCCGACGATCGTGAGCGTAACCGCCCCCACCTCATTGTTCAGCGGCACCGCATGAGCCAAGGCAACCCCTAAATCGTTGACGATGCCTTGCGATGCCTGCGGCAAATAGTCGCCGATGATTTTCACAAACCCCGCATCGCCAAGATAGAAAAACGCGGCGATCGGAATAACAGGGCCGAACACTTTAAACCCGAACTGAAACCCTTCAATAAAGTAATTGGTCACTTCCGCAAAACTTTCTTGCCGATGGGCGAGAACGGAGATGAGAATCAAAATGAAAATCGCCGTCCCACCGACCAAGGCGGTCGCTTCCCCGCCTTGCAACCGCAAATAAAACATCGCGATGACATCAAGGGCGAACAAAATCGGAATCAACAGCGCAAGCCATTTTTTCGTTTGTCCCGTCAGTAAATGGCTTGTTTTTTCCAGCGTCGAATCGACCGTTGCAGCCATTTCCGCCTCCCCGCTTGCCAGGCGCCCTCGCTTCATGTCACGGCGCAGCAAGTAAAACGCGGTGACCGTTGTGACGGCCCCCATGACAAAAACAAGCGGCACACTGGCAGCGATGACATCGCCGACCGGCAGCCCGGCGGCATCGGCCGTTAATTTCGGCGCCCCTTGGATGATAAAATCGCCGGAAAGCGCGATGCCATGCCCGAACAAGTTCATCGCCATCGCCACTCCCAACGCCGGCAAGCCCACCCGGACCGCTGCCGGCAACAGAACTGCCCCCATGAGAGCAACAGCCGGAGACGGCCAGAAAAACCAAGAAATGATCATCATCAAAATTCCGATCGTCCAATACGCCCAAGCCGGCGTACGGATGAAACGGACAAACGGCGAAACCATGACATCATTGATGCCGGTGGCCGACAACACTTTGCTCATCGCCACAATAATAGAGATGACTAAAATCGTCGGCAATAGCTCCGCAATGGCGTAAATAAAGCTGTTAAACACTCCGCTGACCGCCGCGCTCAACGAATGGGTAGCGACCGCCGCCAATAAAAAGATGCCGGCAATGCAAATGAGCGATGTATCTTTGCGGGCGACCATAAACCCAATAATGAGCACGATGAACAGCAAGTAAATCCAGTGCAACGCTACAAGCTCTACACCCATGAATCATTCCCCTTTCTTCCCGACTTCCAGCCTGACCGCTGGACATGCGCCCAGGCCGGTGTACTACAGCATATGAAGCGGGAAAAAAGGTGTGAAAGCTTCAGCCATCCATTGAAAATGAAAAACGCCGGCGCCAGCGCAAACAGCGCTAGCGTCCGGCTTTCTGCCCACGCTGCAGGCGCACGTACCGCCCTGCCGTCCAAAGCCCCCATATGTTTCCGCCAAGCCAAGTGGCGAGCCAAAGAAGGCGCGGGGAAACAGCCAACAGTACGAGATGGAATACCGTATTTTGCCCAATCAGCAGAATGGAAAGCAACCGAACCGCCGCAGCATCCGGTTGCGCCTGCGGCAACGGGTACAGCCGCGGCCATAGCGAATAGCGATGATGGGAAGGCAGCGCGGCCAATTGAACAGCGGTCGCGTAAAGAAACAAAAATGCGATGGCCGCCCGCCCGTATTGGTGATCGATCACAGCCAGCATGACGCTTCCAATGGCGGTGAGGCGGACATACAGACCAGCATACCCGCCGGTGCGCAAAAACGTGCGGGCATACAAATGAAAAAACACATGCCGCTCGTCGTACGGTATCAAAGCGAGCAGCGGATCAAGCCAGCGCCGCCGCTTCGCCGCCTCCCGCCATTCCGGAACGTCGGTAAACAAGTTGGCCAGCCGGTAAAACGCCGTGGCCGCTCGCCGTTCTTCCGCGATGATCCGTTCCCATTTCCATGTTTTCCCTATCGTCAAACGTGACAAATAGATGGACAGAACGGCCATCAAACCAACCAAAACGACAAAAAATGGCCATGGGGCCGCAACCAGCACCAAATAAACGAACACCGCCGCTAGGCTGAAACGGGTAAATGCGCCAAAGCGATGAAAAGACGGATCGGCGATGTAGCTTCCTTGCCAACTGGCCCATAAGCTCCATCCTTTGAAGCAGAAAAGACCGAACAAAAAAAGCGGCCATGACACCGGGGAAAAGCGAGCATGCAGTGGACCCGCCAACAGCAAAAGCAAAGAAAGGCCGTACGACTGCCATAACCATGAGACGAAAAACGCCCGCTGAATATACAGACCCAGCCGTTCTTCCGCCGGCAACAAAAACACCGTATCCGCCTCGCGGAACAAGGTGCGCACCGATCCAGCGGCCGCCGCCCAGCCGAACACGACCGCCGCAATAGCCGGATACGGAAACGAGTCAGGAAGCGCCGCCGCAAAGCGCTCGTACATCACCGCTATGCCGCCAAGCACAATGATCAAACCGACGAGCAAATGGTCGTTGAACATATAGCGCAAGTAGCGGATCCGTTTTCGCCATTCCGCTTGGAAACGCTGCTTCCAAAGACGGCGGGCGTCAATCATGGCGCATCGTCCTTTGTCAATTCGACGTACAGTTCATCAAGCGACGCCCCCCGCAGCCCGAACTGGCGGCGAATGTCATCGAGCGTCCCTTTGGCTTTGACGCGGCCGTTGTGCAAAATAACGAATGAGTCGCAATACCGCTCTGCCGTCGCCAAAATGTGCGTCGACAGCAAAATGCCCGCCCCCTTCTCTTTCTGTTCATTCATTCGCTCAAGCAGGGCGTGAATGGCAAGCGGATCGAGGCCGAGAAACGGCTCATCGATGATATAAAGCGGCGGTTCAAGCAAAAAGGCGCATACAATCATGACTTTTTGCTTCATTCCTTTCGAAAAATGAGCCGGAAACGAGGAAAGCCGCCGCTCCAATCGAAACTCGCGAAGCAGCGGCGGAAGGCGGCGTTCATACTCTGCTTCGCTCAACCCGTACGCCATCGCCGCTAGACGCAAATGTTCCTCAAGCGTCAATTCTTCATACAACACCGGCGTTTCCGGGATATAAGCAAACTGCCTTCGATACGTTTCCGGCCCGTCCGCAAGCCGATAGCCGTTAATGGAAATCGCGCCGCGGCGCGGTTCCATCAAGCCGATAATATGTTTGATCGTCGTGCTTTTGCCGGCTCCATTTAGGCCGATCAAGGCGACCATTTCGCCGCGGTCGACCGCAAACGTCACGTCTTCAAGCACGTTTTGCGCCGTGTAGCCTCCGGATAGATCCTTCACTTCTAAAAGCGTCATCGTCCGCTCCCTTTCCGTTCTGGCCTTTGTCCCCATTGTACCAAACGATAGCCTCGCTTACCAAAAAAAGATCACACCGTTCTTTTGCATAAACTCACTCAAGCCGGGCATGATAAATAGCGAAGAGGGGATGAGGAATCAAAAAGTTGATGAACGATCCATCCGAAATGGGGTGTTCGTCAAAGACACCGTTGTGAGCCGCAAAACGTTGTAAACGTTCCTAGGAAGCGACCATCGCATTCGTTGCTGGGAAGCAACGAGCCTGTCCAAAGGGGATGGTCACGTTGAACAAAGGAAGCGCTCACGCCGAACCAACTTTTGTTGCAAATGGGGTGTTCATCAAACGCACATTTGCTTGAATCATCCTCTCCCCTTTTCACCAACCGGGATGTAACCTGCGTTGCGGGATTACATCCCGGTTTTTTTATGGTAAAATGAAGAAAATAGGAAGGAAAGGGTGACCACAGTGAGCGATTGCATTTTTTGCAAAATCATTAACGGCGAATTGCCCGCGGCGAAAGTGTACGAAGACGACCATGTGCTCGCGTTTTTGGACATCAGCCAAGTGACAAAAGGGCATACGCTTGTCATCCCGAAAGTACATACGGAAAACATTTTCACCCTCACGTCGGAGGCGGCCGGCCAACTGTTTCGCGCAGTGCCGACGATTGCCAATGCACTCAGGCGAGCATTTTCCCCGGTCGGGCTCAACTTATTGAACAACAATGGCGAGCAAGCGGGGCAGACAGTGTTCCATTACCATCTTCACCTCATTCCACGCTACGGCAAAGGGGATGGGTTTGGCGCGGTCTGGAAGTCGCATGCAAGCGACTATACGCCCGCTGACCTGCAGGCGATCGCGGCCGCCATTCGCGAACAGCTCGGCTGATCTCCCGTTGTTGAACAGCAGAAAGGTCAAGCCCACAAATAAAAAAACGGAAGCAGGGATGTTCCGCTTCCGTTTTTTTACTGTTTTCCTTGCTGCCCGATCACATCTTGCAAATCTTTGTCTTTGATCTCAACACCGGCATCTTTCACCAGTTTGTCCACTTTTGACTGCATCGTCGCAGGATCAAGCTTGTTCCGTTTGACTTCAAACGCAATTTCGTCTTTCATTTCGTTGAACGACTTTTTCTTTTCTTTGTCCGTCACTTTAATGATATGGTAGCCGTAATCCGTTTTCACCGGATCGCTCACTTCGCCGACTTTCAGCTTATAGGCGGCTTCTTCAAACTCCTTGACCATTTTCCCTGGGCCAAACCAGCCTAAATCGCCGCCGTTGGACGCCGAGCCTGGATCTTGGGAGTATTCTTTGGCCAACTTGGCGAAATCCTCGCCTTTATCAAGCTTCGCCTTTACTTCTTTTGCTGTTTTTTCATCTTTGACCAAAATATGGCTGGCGCGAATTTTCGGCTTGTAGTTGTCATAATACTCCTTCAGCTCTTTCTCCGTCACTTTTATGTCTTCAACGGCCGCTTTCGTCCGCAGCAAATCGAGCTTGACCATTTCGCGGATCACTTTTTCTCCGTTCTGCTGCACGGCCAAATCATATTGCGTTCCATACGCTTCCTTGATTCGTTCGATTTCGCGGTCGATCTCTTCATCGGTTACCTTGTATTTTTTGCTCAACACTTTTTCGTCAATCAAATCACGAAGGACGGATTTGCCGACGCGCTCTTTCATCTCATTATAAAATTCGTCTTTCGTAATATTGCCGTTTTTCGTTTCCACAATCGCTTCCGAACCGTCGTTGCTGCAGGCCGACAAAGCCATGAGCGAAACGACGGCAGCGGCCATCATCCATTTTTTCATTCGCTTCACAACTCCTACATCTTTTTTCGATTGAATGTTCCCACGCTTTCAAGCGGCGCAGATCGAATGGCGCCCAAGCGCGCCCAAGAAACAACATGCTCGCCTCTTCAGCCACGACAATAACTATACCATATTTCCAACGAAAAAAAAACCTCTTTCCGCTTTAGTCATCCGCCCATAACATGCACGCTTGCCATACATATGATGAGGATGAAGCGCTCGACAGGCTTCTTCTTGCCGAAAGGGGGTGTTACGATGAGCGCACCTTATTCTGGAGGCTTTGCGTTGATTGTTGTGCTGTTTATTTTGCTAATCATTGTCGGCTGCGCCTGCGTCATCTACTAAACGAAAGAGGGTGCTCCCGCAAAAGGAGCACCCTTTTTTGCCGCCTTCCTTGAAACGAAGGGAGAGGCAACGACAATGGAACTCGCTCCATCAAAAGGAAAACATAACAATCCCCGCATCAACCGTTAGAAGAGAGAAAAGTTATGTAAACAACACTTCAAAGTAAGAAGAGATTAATAAAATCGTAATAAGGACATTGATCGTGCGAAAAACCGCCGGCTGCTGCTCCTCCGGGATGTCACGCTGCGCGCAAAGCGAGTGTGTGAGCTGGTTGATAAAAAATAAGACCGTAACCGCCAGGAGGATGAAAGAAAGCACCAAAACTGTTCCCCTCCTCTTTGATTCTTCGCCAAACGCCGCCCATGGCTTTAACTTTACATCGTTCATGGCGGGAAATCAATCATTTTTCTTTTTCCGGACACAAACCGATTTTTCTATTGGTGAATGCGCACAAATTCGGTAAAATATACGTAAAAACGGTCACATTTTCGTCACCAAAAGGAGCACGATATATGGAATCGTTGGAAAAGCGAGTGGCCAAGCTGGAATTTCACCAGTCTCTGCTGATGGAAATGATCGACGAAACGAAAAAACCATTTTATTCCCTCATCATCCGCGCGGATTTGACCAAAGAAGAAGTCGACGCCTTCTTGGCGTTTTGCCAAGAGCTTGCCGACCAATACGAACAGCAAAAAGCGGAAGGGTTGACGATGTTCACTCCCCTGCTCGTGCAGTTTGCTGGGATGCTTCATCCGAACCTTCCGCTGGAACAGACAGTTGACGCTCTTTTGGCCCAACAAATGTTTGTCCCGCTGATGACCGAGCTGAAAACGCTCATTCGCACCATCAGTTAGCCTGGCTGGCCAATTCTTTCTCGTGCTCTTCCGTTTTCGGCTTTCGCTTGACAAGTTTGCCGTCCTGCTCGACAAAATCTTCTTTAATGTTTTCAAACGCCCGCTCAAAAATTTCCATGAAATCATCGCCATAAATGTTGCGGACGATGCACATCATTTCTAAAATTTCTGGAAACTTTCCGTACAACTCGCGCAACGGCAACGCCCCATTGAAAACGGCATTTTTCGTCGGGTCATACGCCTCCATCAGCTTCATCAACACTTCTTCGCCTTTTTCCGTCAACTCAATGTACGTATTGCGCTTGTCATCCTGTTTTTTGGAAAACGAAAGCAATCCTTTTTCTTCTAATTTCTTTGAGAAGTTGAACGCCGTCGACACATGCATCACACCGAACTTGGCGATTTCCGAAATCGAGGCTCCTTTGAAGTGGTAGGCGATCCATAAAATGTGATGTTCGTTAATGTTCAAGTCAAACGGCTTGATCCACCGCTGCCAATCTTTTTCAATCGATTTCCATAGCGCTTTGCTCAGCTGGGCAATTCGTTGGCTGAATAACATCGCCTCTTTGATGGAATAATGCTGTTCTGTCGCTTTCATCGTTCCACCCACTCTTCCCTCACCGTATTTTTTACTCTCCATTATATCAATAAAACAAAAAGGAATAAAGACAAAAGTATTTATTTTTATGATTTTTTTGCATATTCATAGTAGTAAGCATAAGGCGCTTGGCGCATACAGGAGGAGAATGCCATGGTGTATATACAATGGCTGCTTATCGCTGTCGGATTCTTATTTTTCTGTCTTTTTATAAACGCATTTTTCGCCTTATGGAAAGCGCGGGCGTACCCGCCGAAAGCATTGCTGAAAGAACGGACTTTGCGCTATATTGGAATAGCGTTCATTTGCTTGCTCACCGCTTGGCTTCTCAGCTATGTCTAATACGCGTTAAAAACAAATGGAGCATAAGTATTTTTTTCCTACTCTCTCTTTGATAGCAAAAAACCCGACCAGCAATGATCGGGTTTTTCGCCGTCTACACGTGCGCTGTAACGTTCATCCGTCGGAAAATCGACGATGCGATCGGATAGATGATGGCCATCGCCACTGCGTTCAACGCCGCTGTCGGCAGCACGATGGTGACAAACAGCGCCGAAAACGTCGCTCCGCCCGGCAACCCGACAAGCAAGAGCGCCACAGCCAAAAACACCCCGCCGGAAATGACCGTGCCGACTGCCGCCAGCACTGAAGCCCCAATGACCGTTTGGCTGTATGCTTTCATCAAAGTCGCTAGGGCAAACACGACAAAGGCGGTGATGATCTTATCGATCATATTCGGCAGCTGTCCGCCCGGGAACGTCGTCGTCATGGCTGAGATCAAGCCAGTGACGACGCCGACAAGGCCGACCGCTTTGACGTTCGGAAAAAGCAAAATCGCCAAAAACATCATCGCCAGCATCATATCCGGCTTCATTCCGAAAAACAACCCCGGAATGACCGCGTGCAACACGGCTCCGATTCCGACTAACAGCGCCATCGATACTAATGCTCTCACATTCATGCTCATCTCTCCTCATCTCTCCTCGTCTATATCTTTTGCTCGAGAATTTTTCTATCATTATATCACTTTGCAGTGTAAAAGTGAAGAAGAAATTTTCAGGCAAAACGGCGGCGGAACTCGTTCATGAACGACGCGAGCGCTTCGCACGCCTCAAGCGGCACCGCGTTGTAAATCGACGCCCTGCAGCCGCCGACCGATCGGTGCCCGCCGAGCCCGACAAACCCGCGTTCTTTCGCCTCGGCGAGGAACGTTTTCGTCAGCTCCTCATTTGGAAGCGTAAAGGTGACGTTCATGAGCGAACGGCTCCCCTTTTCGGCGTGCGGTTTGTAAAAGCCGCCGCTTTCATCAATCGCCTCATACAGCACGGCCGCCTTTTGCTGGTTGCGCTCTTCCATCGCCGCCACACCGCCTTGCTCTTCGACCCATTCGAGCACGAGCGACAGCATGTAAATTGCAAACGTCGGCGGCGTGTTGTACAGCGAATTGCTCTTCTGGTGCGTCCGGTAATCAAGCATCGTCGGCAGCCCGTCCGGAATGCGCTCAAGCAAATCGTTGCGGAGAATGACAACCGTGACTCCTGACGGGCCGAGATTTTTCTGCGCCCCGGCGTAAATGAGGGCAAATTGACTGACATCGAACGGACGGCTTAAAATATCGCTCGACATATCCGCGACCAAGTCAACCGGCGTGTTAGGAAATTCCTTCCATTGAGTGCCAAAGATCGTGTTGTTTGACGTAATATGGACATAGGCGGCGTTTTTCGGCCATTGGACGTCATCAAGCGGCGGAATGTATGTGTAGTTCGCTTCTTTGCTCGAAGCGACGACCGTTGTCAAACCGATTTTTTGCGCTTCTTTCAGCGCTTTCTCCGACCACGCCCCGGTCAGCACATAACAGCCGATTTTCCCTTCCGTGAGGAGGTTCATCGGCACCATTGAAAACTGCAGGCTCGCCCCGCCTTGCAAAAATAAAATGTCATATCCGTCCGGCACGCCAAGAAGTCGCTTGAGCCGCTCTTTCGCCGCATTATGGACAGCCTCGTATTCCTTGCTTCGGTGGCTTAATTCCATAACCGACATGCCGGTGTTTTGAAAATTAAGCAGCTCTTTTTGCGCCCGCTCAAGCACCGGAAGCGGCAGCGCTGACGGGCCGGCGTTGAAGTTGTACGCGCGTTTCATTGTCATCCCTCACTTTGCCTCCTGGTAGTCCATTGATATTATTATCCTAACACGATTCGCAAAAAAAGAAAGAGAATTTTTCGAAAAAAACGCTTTCAAATGAAATCTTCCAAAAAAAGAAAGCCCCTGCTATTGCAAGGACTTCGCTTGTTTCCGCCGCTCGCGCTCCTTTCGGATGCGCTCCATGTAAATCTCCCCTTCTTTTTCAATGAATGCTTCGTCGATTTCCCGCTCACGCGCCGCCGTTTTTACGGTCATATAGCCGCTGAAAATAATGCCGGCAACAACCAAATACACCCACCAAGGCAAACTGAGCATCGCCATTCCCCCTTGTATGCTTGTCTTGTCTTAGTACACTATACGCGCAACAAGGGGGCAGTATGCATGGAGAAAGAGGCGGGAAAGCCGCCTCTTTCTTAGGGACAACGCTTATGCTTCGTTTCGCTTCTTCTTCGTTTTCTTCCACTGTCGGCGCAGCTCGTTCAACTCTTCTTTCGCCTGTTCATACTGAGCCGTCGGGACGATTTCAATGATCGGTTCGATCATGATCCATCCCTCCCTTGATCCGCCCCCTACTCTTTACTACCCGCGTTTTTTGGCTTTGAAACAGACAAAAACGCCGGTTTGTAAAACGAGCGGTTGTCAAGGGCAAAGACGCGTTCGGTGAATTCACCTGGTTTCACTTTCTCAAGCGCGCGGTCGATCATCGTAATTTTCGCATCCAAATTGTCAATGTAATGAAGCACCTCGGCTTCTTTGACAAGCGGCGGCTTCGGGCTGCCCCATTCCGCCTTGCCATGATGCGCGAGCACAAGATGCTGCAAAATGACAACTTCTTCACCTTGAATGCCGAGCTGTTCCGCCGCCTTGCTGATCTCGCTCACCATGATCGAAATGTGTCCGAGCAAATTTCCTTCAAGCGTATACGCCGCCGATACCGGACCGGATAATTCAATCACTTTGCCAAGGTCATGCAAAATGACGCCGGCATAAAGCAAATCTTTATTGAGCGACGGATAGAGATGGATGAGCGCCTTGGCGAGCTCGAGCATCGACACGACGTGGTACGCCAGTCCGGAGATGAATTCATGATGGTTTTTCGTCGCCGCTGGGTACTCAAAAAACGCCTTTTCGTATTTTTTCAACAAATAGCGGGTAATGCGCTGGATGTTTGGATTTTCCATAGCAAATATGTATTCCATGACTTTCGCCTTCATTTCCTCGCGGCCGAGCGGAGCCTTCTCCAAAAAGTCATCGATGCGCACGGCATCGCCCGGATGAGCAGGACGGATCGAACGGATGCGCAGCTGCAATTTGCCGCGGTAGTTATGGATGTCTCCCGCCACTTTGACGATGCACTCCGGCACATACCGCTCTTCGTCATCCGGCGAGACATCCCACAGTTTGGCTTCAATGTCGCCGCTTTTATCTTGCAAAATCAAAGTTAAGAACGGCTTGCCGTTGCTGGCGATGCCTTTCGTTGCTGATTTGATGAGCAAAAAGAGATCAACTTGTTCCCCAACCTCATAATGGATGATGCCTTTCGCCACTTCGTTCTCCTCCGTTTCTCTGTACGTACTTTCTAGTATATCATAACGGTTAGAGGGCAAAAAGAAAGCCTTGCCGAAACGGCAAGGAAACATTGGCCCAAACGTCCCGTCACGCTGTTTATTTTTTTGTTAGCTGAATGGCCCGTTTTATATCCTTGAAAATGTTCATTCGCCCATACATCAGCACACCGCCTCGATACACTTTGGCGCCAAAATAGATCAGCAAGGCAGTCGTCGCCGCTAAAAGCACAAGGCAAAGCGCCACTTCCCACCCCGGCACGGAAACGAGGCCGATGCGCAAAAACATGAGCATCGGAGCGAAAAAGGGAACAAACGAGGCGCCGGTCACGAACGCCGACTCTGGCGCATTCAAGCCAAACATCGCGATCATAAATGCAGCGACAACCAACATCATGACCGGCGTAATCGCCGGCTGCACATCTTCGACCCGGCTGACGAGCGAACCGAGCACGGCAAACAGCACCGCATACAAGAGGTAACCGAGCAAGAAAAAAACGAGTGCATACACAAATATCGATGCCGGCAGGTGGTCAAATCCGAGGAAACGCCACACTTCCTGCCCGCTCGTTTTTAACGCGGCGAAAGCGACGGCGAAAAAAACGAAAAATTGCGTCAAGCTGACAAGAGCAACGCCGATGATTTTGCCAAACAGCTGTTGGACCGGCGGGACGCTTGACACTAAAATTTCCATCACGCGCGACGATTTTTCCGTCGCCACCTCCGTCGCGATCATTCCTCCATACATCAAAACAAACATATACATCGCGAAAAGAAGGACATAAACAAGAGCGCGCGCTTGGTTCAACTCCTCTTCCGTCTTCGCGTTTTTTTCCAATGCCACCTTTTGGAACGAAACAGGTTTGTAAAGCTCAGCCATTTGTTCATCCGTCAGGCCGAGCTTAGCGGCTGAAAGCGCTGTTTTCAGCTGGCTTAGCGCTCGTTTGAGTTCCTCAGGCGTCTGATTGTCCACAATCGTATTGGCATAATACACCGCTTCCGGCAATCCTTCCGCATCCATGGACAATACGAGCAATCCGTCCCATTTGCCTTCTTTGACTGCTTCTTTCGCTTCGTTTTCCATATCAGTAATTCTCGTCAACGCGATTTGGTCATGGCTTACCTGCTTCTCAAGCGGACCGTACAAAGATCCCGTGCGGTCAATGACCGCGACATGAGTCTTTTCATCACCGGTGAAAAACTCGATGATCGGCTGAATGTTGGCCACCCCGATGATCAACAGGCAAGTGATGGCGGTTGTCACAAGAAATGCTTTCGCCCTCAGCTTCGTTCCATACGTATGCCCCGCCACAAGGAAAAACTTATTCATACGCCGCACCTACTTTTTCAATAAAGATATCATTCAGAGACGGTTCTTCCAAGGCAAACAGACGAACCGCGACTTTTCCTGCTATATGGCCGAGTATCGCTTGTGCCGTCTCCTCATTGGCGATTTGCAGCCGCACCCCTTCCGCCGTCCTCTTCCACTGCAAAACGCCAGGAAACCGCGCCAATTCTTCAAACGGCCCGTCCCCTTGAATAACAAGTATTTGTTTGCCAAACGAACGTTTCAGTTCACGCAGCGCTCCAGCCACCACCGCGCGGCCGCGGCGCAAAATGCAGACATGTTCGCACAGCTCTTCCACATGTTCCATCCGATGACTCGAGAAGACAATGGTCGTGCCGTTCCGTTTTAAATCAAGCACCGCTTCTTTCAACAGTTCAACGTTCACCGGATCAAGACCGCTGAATGGCTCATCCAAGATTAATAGCTTCGGTCGATGAAGCACAGCAGCGATAAACTGGATTTTTTGCTGGTTGCCTTTCGACAGCTCCTCCACCCGCTTGTTGGCGTAATCGCGGATATGGAAGCGCTCGAGCCAGCGGTCGATTTCCCGAAGAATATCCGTCTTTTTCATTCCGCGCAACCGCCCTAAATACAGAAGCTGCTCTTGCACTTTCAGCTTCGGGTACAACCCGCGCTCTTCCGGCAAATAGCCGATCAGATGGCTTTTCGAGTAATCAATCGGTTCGCCTTGCCAACGGATCACCCCTTCCGTCGGGAGCAGAAGGCCTAAAATCATGCGAAAGGTCGTCGTTTTTCCCGCTCCGTTCGCCCCAAGCAATCCGAACATCTTCCCTTCTGGAACCGTCAACGTCAAATGGTCGACGGCCGTCGCCTGACCAAACCGTTTCGTCACCTCAATGATCTCTAAACTCATCCACATTCCCCCAACGTAAAACAAATTTTCCACCCACATTATTAAAACGTGCAGTCTCAAAAAAAGTTTCAGACAGAAGCAGGAATTTGCCTATCAAACCTCTAAATGAAAGAGAAATGAATGATGGTTCAGAGAAAGGAGATGGTGACATGCCGATGTATACGTTGACCGCTTTTGAGCGCGATGGAGAAAAATTGCTCGATGAAACGTTTGAAGCAGCCAATGATGAAGAAGCGAAAAAAATCGGTGAACAAAAGCTGCGCGAGCGCGGCTGTTGGGAGAAAACACACCGTTGCGTCAATGCCAGCGGCAAGCTCATTTTATTTCACCGTTAATCCAAAGGGGCTGACCCCAAAGAAGGTGTCCCAAAAGGATCGGGACACCCTTTCTTATTACCGTATATAGGTATAAAACATCATTAAGGAACAATATGCTGTGTTTTGTTAAGGGAAATTACCCTTTTGGGTCAGCCCCTTTGGGTCAGTTCTTCTTTCTGAATATATTGATTATTATTATTATTGATAACTTGTTTGGAGGAAAAAATATGAAGAAAAAAAGGGGTTTATTTACGATCTTTATTATTTCTCTAATGATTATATTTGGAGTGGTTTTTATGTTTTTTTCAAAAGCATTAAGTCCAAATAGTATTGCGATCAGCGAAGCGAATGTGGGTGACAAAATGATTTCCATTAAGGGGAGTATCGCTGAAAGCGGAACGAAATATAAAGGGTATTCTATAAGCGAGAAAAATGGAACCCTTCTTATTACTATTAAGGGTAGCTTATTTTCCTTTGGAAGCAAAGGTAGTTCCTTTCATATCCAAATTGATAAAAATAAGTATGCCCATATCAATCAAATATTGTTGGATGATGGGTCTCATCATCGTCAAATCTGGCCCGAAAAGTAGTGTATCACTGATGATATTAGGGAATTAGATGATCGAAAATCGAAATCAATTAGGTTCATCATCGAATTTTCCGATTATTTTCTCATTAAAATCTAATTATAACTGAAACAGCGCAAGCGAAGAGATGAGCATCTTTCCATTGCATTGATCTCTGTGCCCCAGAATGAAAAAAGGGGCTGACCCAAAAAGTGAACTTTTTGGGTCAGCCCTTTGTCATTCATCCAAATATCCCCTTTAATATATGGATTTTTTCTTCCGTATATTCGGCGAAATGCTCGTTGTACACTTTCGGCTCTTTTGGGTTCGCCTGGCGGGTGATTTTCCGCGTTTTCGGATCGACGAATTTGCTTGATGCCCCGCAGCCAAGGCCGATGATCGACTGCTGCTCTTCCATGATCATAATGTTGTATATGCTCTCTTGACCTGGCAGCGCGTAGCCGACGTTTTCAAGGTTGCCGAGAATGTTTTTTTGTCGATACAAATAGTAAGGGACATAACCGTGTTCCTTTGTCCATTCTTGGGCCGCCTTCATCATCGCCTGCACTTCCTCGCGGCTGGCGACTTTGTACTTTTGTTTGTTCTTTGTCATTTCCGACGCCCGTTTAAATGACAGCGTGTGGATGGTGAGCGATTCCGGCATGAGCCGCTCCGTCTCGGCGAGCGTATGCGTAAATTCCGCCAGACCCTCGCCGGGCAGTCCGATGATTAAATCCATATTAATGTTGTTCATACCCATTTGCCTTGCTAAATGAAACTTGTGGATCGTCTCTTCGACCGTATGATGGCGCCCGATCGCTTTTAACGTCTCCTGAATGTAGGATTGCGGGTTAATGCTGATGCGGTCGATCCGCCACTTTTTCAACACTTCGAGCTTCTCCGGCGTAATCGTATCCGGACGCCCGGCTTCGACCGTGATTTCGCGGACGCGGTCGACGTCTGGAAATACGTCATACATATGAGCGTACAGCCGGTCCATCTCGTCGGCCGTAATGCTCGTCGGCGTCCCGCCGCCGTAGTAAATCGTCGTAATGCGGATGCCGCGCTCGCGCAAAAAGCGGCCGACCGCCTCCATTTCGTAATGAAGGCCGGCCAAAAAGGCGTCGACCGACCCTTGGCGGCCGTTGATGGCGTACGCTGGAAATGTGCAATAGGCGCATTTCGTTGGGCAAAATGGAATGCCGATATAGATGCTCACTTCGTGGGCCAAATCGTATAAATCCGGAACGACCGTGAGCTGACGATCCACGATCGCTTGCATTAATTCGATTTTTTCGTTTGTCACTAAATACTCTTCAGCCAGCTTCCGGTGCGCCTCTTCTTTCGAAAGGCCTGAGCGCAAAAGCTGATGAAGCAGCTTGACCGGACGCACGCCGGTCAGCACGCCCCACGGCTGAATGAGGCCGGTAGAACGCTCAAGCAACGTCAAATAGACATGCAAAACGGCGTTTTTCAGCTGTTTTTCGTACGTTTTCCCGTCAGCATCCGCCGGCGTGCTGCATTCATGACTCGCTTCCTCAACGCGCCCGGACGTCTTGTCGAGAAGCGTCCCAGAAACAGCGATGCACCCGTCTTCCTTGACGGAAAACATAGCGGCCATATCGGCCTCGGGAAGCGGCGCGAACGACAGCTCCGGCGCTTCGAAGAACAGCTCGGTCATCACTTCGAGCGGGCGCTGAAACCGTTCCGGATGCGGCAGTCCTTGAATTTCGATCCGCACGTTCATCACCTTTTCTTTCAAACTTCTTTCAGTGTACTGAACGGCTGTTTCCTTCGTCAAGCGGAAGAATGCACCTTTGCCGCCGACTTTATGGAAATGACTCCCGCCCGGCCAACTAGATTAAAAAAGCCGGGCATTCGCTCCGGCCTCATTTTTATGATTTTCGTGAAAACGGCAAGCGCCAGTTGTCCGCTCACGGTTCGCTCCCCGCTCAAGCTTCTTACTGTTTCGTTTTGAGTTTTTGCAAAAACTCGATCCGTTGCTGTTTGCGGAAATGTTCTTTCACCATGTAGGCGACGCCGAGCTGTTCGTTCGAACGCGTCACCCAGTCGGCCGCCCGCTTCACCTCAAGCGGCGCGTTCCCCATGGCGACGCCGAGCCCAGCCGCTTCAATCGCCGGCAAATCGTCAAGGCCGTCACCGATCATCACCGTTTCTTTCAACGATACGCCGATATGTTGAGCCAGCCGGCGCAACCCCGCTAGTTTAGACACTCCTTGCGGGACAATTTCCATTTTTCCGTTTGGCTGCATAATCATATCAATGGACGGAATCGATTTCGTCAATAAAGCGGCCGTTGCATCCCTCTCTTCGTCTGTAGCAAAATATACATCAATTTTCGGCACAGCGATCGGTTCGTCCATCAACACGTCGCCAAGCGAGTCGACAAATTGGGTCGGATAGAAAAACGGGTCGCTTGAGGAGAGAACCGTTTGCACGACAAGGTTTTTCTTCACTTTCTTCCGATTGCCGAGCGAATACCGCTCATGCATGAGGCGGATGTTGCAGTTGAAGTTTTCCAAAATTTGCACGATATTAAACGTCCGCTCCTCAGGGATCACGGCGTCAAACAGCCTATCATCAAGCGTTCTGGCAATCATCGCTCCTTGGAATGCAATGAGCATCCCATCAAGCCGCAGCGCTTTCGCCACTTTGCGGGCGGAAAGCAAATTGCGGCTCGTGATTAACGTAACATAAACTCCTTTTTTCTTCACATAGTCGACCGCCTCTTTCGTTTCGCGCGGCAGGCGGCCGTTGTTTTTTAAAATCGTTCCGTCAATGTTGAGCGCCAACAGCTTATACACGGCTGTCTCCCCCTTTTGTCCGTCTCAACCTCTCTTGCCGCCGCCAGCAAGCTGGCGGCGGCTTTGCATTCCTTATCATTTTCATGACTATGACGAAACGGACAAAAAAAGAACACCCGACCGGGTGTTTTTCCTATCTTCCTTCCATGAATGAACGGTGCAACTCCTCAAGCGGCTTCATGGCGATTTGCTGAACCTCGGCAATGGTTATGCTCATTTGCTGCTCGAGCGCCATCAGGCGGGCGAGTTTCTCGTTTTGCTGGGCGAGCGCCATCGCCTTTTGCGCCTGTTCGATTTCATCAGGCAAAATGGCCGCCCCGCGCATCTGTTTTTCATGGAGCCGAAGCTGGATGTCGCGGACATTCGCGAACATTCGATAGGCGATTTCATCTCGGCGGACATCTTCGTATGCCCGTTTCAGCTGCTGAAACGGCTCGCTCGCCCGAATCGCCTGCTCAAGCTGTCTAGCGAGCGCATGAAGGGGTTCAGACATAAAAAGAGCCTCCTATACGAATATCGTTCACGTTCTAACGTATGCGCCATCTGGCGGCGATATGCCACAGCCTACAGCCATAAGCCAATGACGCCTTGAACGGCGCCGATCAGCCCGCCAAGCAAGGCGCCCAAATACGTAATCATCTTTAGTTCACGGCGGGCGATCGATAAAATGATCGCTTCCAACCGTTGCAACGAAAATGACTCTACTTGTTCACGGACGATATCTTCAAGCCCAAGCTGCGCCACGATTGCCTCAATCTTGCCGCTAAGCAGGCGGCTGGCTGCTTCCGCCGCCTGCGGGATGAGACGACCAAACAAGGGCTGTTCGTATGGGGCGAGCAGTTCGACAAGCGGACGGTTCAGCCATCCGCCGCTTTGCACCAAGCGGCGGACAGCCGACCGCACCGCTTCATCGATGCGCCGGCGGCCGATCATCTCTTCCACGGTTGCGAGCGGATAGTCCAACCATTTGTTCCACTCCGTCCAAAGAAGGCGGGAGAGCACCTCTCTTGTGCCAGCATGGCGCAAAAATTTACCGAGCTCCGCCTGCACCTTATCGACGAAATGGACATTGCCAAGCAGCATCTGCAGCATATTTCCAACCATCCCGCGCTCTTGGAAAAAACGCTCGATCATGCTGGAAATCTGCTGCTTTCCCTCCTCGCTGCGAAAGTAGTCAAGCGTCCTGTCGGCCAAATAACCCGCTAGACTTTCGACGCCCGCTTCCATTGTCTGCTTCAACTCCGCTGGCAATACATCGCGTATCGGCCGCAGACGCCACGTTTCGCTCCACCGTTCGTACGCTCGCTCAGCTTGCTCGGCCGCCATCGCCTCGAGCCGCTCGGCGGGAGAGCGAATACCGAGGCGTTCAAGCAACTCAGCCGGCGTTTCTTTGCGCGCAAGCCACTTTCGAAGCCATTCCCGCCCCCACTCGGCCATCTCGGCCGTAAAGGATGGATCCATGAGTTTGCGCCGCAATCCTTCCGGCGTCACCAAATGCTCCACGACCGTTTTCCCGAGCTGTTCGGCCAGCTCCCGCCGCCGCTTTGGAATCAATCCCGGCGTAAACGGCAGCCGTTTTCCAAACACGTACATCGGCTCATATGGGCGAAACAGCATCACGATGGCGATAAAATTCGTCACCCCGCCAATGAGCGCCCCGACCGCCACCATAAACAGCAAATAAACGAACGTTTCCATCCTCTTCTCCTTCCGTCCCCGCCGCTGTCACCAAACGGCGTCCGTCATCATACGATGGCGATATAAACGTTTGCCTAATTGTTCATTATAGAGCTTGCCTGACGAATGCGCAAATGAGGGACTGCGATGAGCAAACAACGAACGATGGCTGTGCTGACGGAAATCAATGAAACAAGTGAACGGGCTGCCTTTGGATCCATCCATCATTTTTGCGAGGAATTGGCGGCATATGCTAGAAAGCGTGGTCTCTTTTTTTACGTGTCCTCGCCGGCGCTTTACTTAGAGGGAGTCGGCTATCAGTGGACCGAAAGCGGATGGGGCAAGCGGGACGTGCCTCCAGCCGATGTCGTTTACAATCGCCTTCACTCACGCCAGCTCGAACGCTCCCCTTTGTTTGCCGAGCTGCTCGCCCGGCTTGCCGAAGAAAACGGGATGATGTTCAACCATCGCTTTTTGCATAAATGGGAAGTGCACTGCCATTTTGAGCGGCACGAGTACTTGCACCCGCACTTGCCGAAAACGGCGCTCTGGAGCGGTCAACATACGCTTGAGGCGTTCCTTGACGCTTTCCCATCCGTCTTTCTCAAGCCGATCTATGGCAGCCAAGGGCGAGGGATTTTCTGCCTCCAACATTCGGACGACGGAATTTGTCTTCGCCATTCCACTTCCGCTTCAACGTCCGTATATCGTTCGATGGACGCTTTAGCTTCCGCTTTGCGGCAACAAATCCGAACGCCGATGATCATCCAACAAGGGCTTGAGCTTCGCACCCTCGACGGCCGCCCGGTCGATTTTCGCCTGCTTTGTCATCGCGTCCGCCACAATGATTGGCGCGTCACTTCCGCCGTCGCCCGCGTAGCGCCGCCCGATCAGTTTGTCGCTAACCTTGCCCGCGGCGGAGAACTGATGGCGGTCAATGATGTCTTGCGGAAGTGGTATACGAGAGCTGACGCGTTCCAGCAAAAACAGCTTCTGAAAGAAATCGCACTGGAATCCGCCGCCGTTCTCGCCTCGGAAGCGGAGGGACTGTATGGAGAGTTTGGCGTTGATCTTGCCATTGACATCCATGGCCAGCCGTGGATCATCGAGGTGAATACGAAGCCGTCGAAACAGACGGATATGGCCGCTTCCTACCAATCGGTTCGCCCTTCGGCGAAGGCGATCATCGACTATAGTTTGACATTGATGGAGGAAAAGGAGTGAACCGTTTTGCTTTCACTTGGTTTTGTCACCCTTGACGAACAGCAAGACCACACGTATTGCACTGAGGTGGCGAAATGCGCCAGACGCTACGGCATTTCCGTCTGCCGCTTTTCGCCGCTTGGCATCGATCCGCAGACGGAAAACGTCCGCGGCTTTCTCTTTCAAGAGGAAACGAACGAATGGACAAACGCCGTCTTTGCCATTCCGCCATTTTTATATGACCGCTGCTTTTACGGCAATGATGAGCGGTCCAAAAAAGCAAAACCGATTATGAACTGGTTGAAGCAGCGACCTGACCTCACGTTTTTAGGCTATGGCCTGCCGGGCAAATGGGACGTATATGAAGCGCTCTCCTCTCACCCGCTCTTGTCCGCATACGTGCCTCCGACTGTCCGTCTTGAGCGCGCCGATGATGTGCTTGCGCTTCTCCGCCGCGAACAAGCCGCCATCGCCAAGCCGGTGCACGGCTCCGGGGGACGCGGTATTTGCATCTTTCAAAAGAAAGGGAAGGCGCTGTCCGTCCAAGACAGTCACGGTCAAGAACAGGCCGTCATTGCCCGCCGAAGCGAGCTGGAACAGCTCCTCGCTTCTTGGAGCCGCCGCGGCGAGTATGTCCTGCAGCCATTGCTTCAGCTATCGACCCCGGAGGGTGAACCGTTTGACCTCCGCATTCTTTTGCAAAAGGATGAAAACGGACGCTGGGTGGAGCGGGTGCGGGCCGTGCGAGTCGGCCGACCGGGGGCATGGGTGGCCAACGTCCGCGCCGGCGCGGACATTCGTCCGTTTTCCGAGTGGCTCGACCGCCTTTCCTCTTCAAAACGTCTCTTCGTGCTCGATGGCGTTGAGACGATCATCCGCACGCTGCCAGTTTATATAGATCACATGTTCGGACCTTTGTTTGAAATCGGCTTGGATCTTGGTGCGACCGACAACGGGGCGGTGTGGATTTTGGATGTCAATTCCAAGCCGGGGAGAAAAGTGGCGCATCTTCTGCCCCCGGAGCAACAAAACGAACTGTACGAAGCGCCGCTTCGGTATTGCTTGTTTTTGGCCAGAGGGGGGAAAAGCCAATGACCTACACGTTGATCATTGACGAAAAACAAACAAATACGGTGATTCTTCCCGCCACGCTCCAAGCATCTAGGCAAACATCAGCCGCGTTCGGCAGCCTTGTCACCCCATGCCGGGTCATTTCTTCCCCCCGTCTTGTCGACCGTGTGATTGTGGCGCATGACGTTGCCCGATGCTTGTCGATCCCATTTGCCGCTGACGTTCATGTCTTTTTGACCGATGAAGCTGTTCACTTCGGGCCGCTTGTCGGCATTTTGACCGCCGGATTCACAAAGTCGCTCCACCGCCCGGTCGGCAGCCGGAGCTTCTTTTTTGCCAAGTTGCTGGCGCAAGAAAAGCAAGTCGGCGGATTTGCCTTTTTGTTTGGCGCGCCCCATATTGACTGGGAAAACGGCATGACGAACGGCTATTTTTACACAGAGCGCGGCTGGGAACGCCATACGGTGCCGTTGCCGAATGTCGTTTACAACCGGCTGCCAAACCGGCGCGTCGAAAAGGAGGAAACGTTTCAAACGATGACGAAGACGCTGCAAACCACCTACGGCATCCCGATCTTTAACGGGTGTTTTTTCAACAAATGGGACATTTACCGCCGGCTCGCTCTTCATCCGAAGGCGCAGCCGTATTTGCCGGCGACGTCCGCCCACGTGACGCAGCACACCATTGAGCAGTTTCTTGCCCGCTACCGTGAAGCGTACATCAAGCCGGCCGACGGCAGCCTCGGCCGCGGCATTTATCATGTAGCGAAAAAAAACGCCTATGAATGCCGGTTCCGCGATGAAAGCGGAGAAATACAAACAGTGCTGTTTCCGACCGCCATGGCGGTGTGGCATCATTTGCTCGCCCATGCGCCGCTTCACCGCTATGTCATCCAACAAGCGGTTCCGCTTCTTGCCGTCAACGGCCGACCGGCTGATTTCCGCGTTCACGTTAACAAAAACGAACACGGCATATGGCAAGTGAGCGCCATCGCCGCCAAAATTGCTGGAAAACAAAGCATCACGACCCATATGAACAGCGGAGGCATCGTCAAAACGCTGGAAGAAATTTTCCCGGATGCCGTCGAGCGCGAAATCATGCTCGCCCGTCTTTCTGACGCCGCCCTTACGCTCAGCCGTTGCCTTGATGAAGCATCAGAAACGTTGATCGGCGAAATCGGTTTTGACCTTGGTGTTGACCAACAAGGAAGGATTTGGATGTTTGAAGCCAATTCCAAACCCGGACGGTCGATTTTTAAGCATCCAAAATTAAAGGACGCAGACGAACGAACAGCGCGGTTGCCGCTCGCTTACGCCGTCCACCTCAGCAAAACAGCCATCACCGAACCCGAGGCGCTTTGGTCATGCTGACGATCGGCTACCGTCCTGACATCGGGGAGTGGGTGTGCAACAGTCCGGGCGGCCCTTATCGATTCGGCAGCGGCTGGGTTGCTCCCGCCGCTGTCCTTCCCGATCTCGTCTTTCCCGTCCGCGAGCAAGATGGACGGGTGGGACCGCTCGTCGGCGTGCTGGTCAGCGCCTCGTCCCTTTCCGCTTTGCTGGCTGGGAAAAAGCCGTGGCTTGAAACCGTCATCCGCTCCATCCACAAAGCCGGCGGCATCTCCGTCGTCAGTGCGGCCGCCGGCATCGGAAAGAAAACGGTCTCCGGATATCTATTCGTTCCGACGATTCATCGTTTCATCGAAGCGGCCGCTCCACTGCCCGATGTCGTCTACAATCGAGTAAAAAGCCGCGAAGAAGAAGAAAGCGAGCCGTTTCAAACGGCGGCTGCCCAGTTGAACGCCCATGGCGTTCCACTTGTCAACCGCTCTTTTTTCCGCAAATCGGACGTTTATGACGCGCTGCGGTCCGACCGCCGGCTCTGGCCGCATCTATTGCCGACGGCGCCTGTCCAAACAGCGGCCGATCTTCGCGCTTGGCTCCTCCAATACAGCTGCATTTACTTGAAGCGGGATGACGGCGCCAGAGGAATGGGGCTGTTTCGTCTCACCGCCTTGTCGGAGACGGAAGCCATTTGCGAATATCCGGGCGGCCAAAAACGGTTCTGCTCGCTCGATGCGCTCGCATCACTCATTCAGTCCGGCCGCTACATCGCCCAAGCATTGGCTGAAACGGACGAGTGGAATGGACGCCGCTACGATTTGCGCGTGCTCGCCCATTGGCACAACGGCCGCCATACGATCACCGGCATCGGTGTTCGTTCGGCCGACGTCGAGTCGGTGACGACCCATGTGTTTCATGGCGGAACCATCCTCCCGTACAAAGAAGTCAAGGAACGCATCGATGAAGCGGCGCTCGAGCGGCTTATTGCCTTGAGCGGCGCACGCCTTGGCGAACGGTTTGGCTTTGTCGGCGAGTTTTCCGCCGACATCGGCGTCGGAAGCGAACGGCAGCTTTACATTTATGAAATCAACGCCAAGCCGATGGTGTTTGATGAGCCGGAGATTGAGGCACGGCGGCTCGAGAGGCTCAATCAGCTGTTTGCCGAGCTCGCTCATCGTACGCCATAGCTAGAAACTGGCCGCTGTAGCGAAGCGCCTGGCGGAACACAGCATCAACCGCTTGTTTGGCGGCTCCATTTAAGCTTTGGCAGACGTTCTGGCATAACATCGCTTTTTCCCACTCAGCCGCCGCCATGGCTTGCAAGAGATCACAACGAGGTGCGCCTGCTTTGCTTTGCTCTCTTTCCGCTCGACCGTCGGCGTTAGCCCCAGCAACTAAATAATGCACGTATTGCCAAAGTTTACGCTGCCGCTCGGCTTCAGCCAAATAGACCGCCCATGCCTCATCCGTTTCCATCTCAGCGAGCTGCCGGGCTTTTTCTTCCGCCGCGGCGGTTGTTTCGAGCAATTTTTTGATCAGCATGATCATCGCGTGCCGCCCCTTTCTTGCCGCTTGTCCTCTTTCATCCATATGAATGGCATGGATAGCGTATGCCTCTTTTGGACAAACTTTAGGAAAAACGATGAGAGGAAGGAGCGAGATGATGGAACGAAATGAAGCCAAGCGCCGGGATTCATTGTACGAAGGGCGCGATGAATACTATATGGACATCGACCGCATGATCAACGAAGGGATGGCCGGAGGTGCTGTGTACGGCCACGGCGATGACGTCAACATTGAGGAAGCGCGCGATCTTGTCAAAGAAGAGCCGCCGTACGAAGCCGGCCAGTAAACGGAGCCGATTTTCCCGCCTCGGGAAAGTCGGCCTTTTGTTTTATGAAGCCTCTCCGCCAATGCGTTAGGCAGGGATCGTTCGAAACGACCGCTGTTGGCCAAGCCGCCCGTTCATCCTGCGGCTTTCCCGCTTTCATCCATTGTCTTTCTTTCCATTCGCGGGGATTTGGTATAATGAAAACAACGCCGATTCCTCTTCGGCGTGACATCATCCTTGACGGAAAGTGGTGCGCCGCGATGCTAAAAGAGCTCGAATCGCTTTATGAAGGGGACATCGTCATCAACGGTCAGCCGGAACACCCCGAAGATTACGAATGGTTTTATACCGCCGATGGTGATGAGATCGGCATCGCCAAGCATCGATTGACAGAGCAGGAGCGGCGATTGCTGGCGCTTTTTTTCACCCCCGCCGAGCGCCGACGCGAACCGGAAAGCGAAGAGGAGCGGGCATGGAAACGATGGATGGCAACCGGCGACCCAGCCGCGCTCGCTCGGCTCGCTGCTCCGTATTGCCGGTTCATTCATTTTACAGCCAGCCGGCCGATCGCCAACAAAGAGGAGTTTGCTGACGCCGTTCGCGGCTTATTTTCCTCCCCGGTTGCCATCGTCTGGGAACAAGATCGGCGCGGGCTGATCGTCGAAGCGAAACAAAAGCGGACGACGGAGCCGCCTTCGTTAGCGGACATGGCTGAGGCGCTCGCCGCTGATTTTTATACTGCCCTTCATTTATTGATCGGCCCAATCCGCTCCGTCGATGAACGGCTATATGAATCGTTTCTCCTTGAAAAAGAGTGTTTTTCCGCCGCTCGGCGCTTTTGGCCGAAACGAACGGTGTACGAATGGGAAGACGTCATTCCGCTTCCGCTCTTTGAAGAAGGAGCAGTCAGTGAGAAAGCCCGCCGGACCCTCTCGTTTCTTGACGGATTCGACGAGGAGGAAGTGCGGGCGATGGAGACGTTTTTGCAATGCAACTTAAACGTCTCGATGGCAGCGAAAAAGCTGTATATGCACCGCAATAGTTTGCAATATCGAATCGATAAATGGGCGGAGCAAACTGGTGTTGACATCAAACGGTTCAAAGGGGCGGCAGCCGTCTATTTGGCTATCTTGCACCGGCGCCGTTCGTAATCCCCCGCTTTTTTGTCATGTCGCCGAAAATCGGCGGCATTTTTTGTGCACCTCGTCCATTTACGAATGTTCCTATTTTTCTATACACTAATGGCAAGAAAACGATTTCGGCGATGAGGAGGATGGTTATGGCAGAACTCATTCTTGATCATATTTACAAAATTTACGACAACAATGTGGTCGCCGTCAAAGACTTCAATTTACATATTCAAGACAAAGAGTTTATCGTATTTGTCGGCCCGTCCGGCTGCGGCAAATCCACCACGTTGCGGATGATCGCCGGCCTTGAGGAAATTTCCAAAGGCGATCTTTACATCGACGGCAAACGAATGAACGATGTGCCGCCGAAAGACCGCGACATCGCCATGGTGTTCCAAAACTACGCCCTGTATCCACATATGAGCGTCTATGACAACATGGCGTTCGGTTTAAAACTGCGCAAATTCCCGAAAGCGGAAATTGAAAAACGCGTCCGCGAAGCGGCGCGCATTCTTGGGCTCGAGCAATATTTGGACCGCAAACCGAAAGCGCTCTCCGGCGGGCAGCGGCAGCGCGTGGCATTGGGACGGGCCATCGTCCGCGATGCAAAAGTGTTTTTAATGGACGAGCCGCTCTCGAACTTGGATGCGAAACTGCGGGTGCAAATGCGCTCGGAGATCGCGAAGCTCCATCAGCGCTTGGAAACGACGACCATTTACGTCACCCACGACCAAACGGAAGCGATGACGATGGCCACCCGTCTTGTCGTCATGAAAGACGGCGTCATCCAGCAAGTCGGAACGCCGCGCGAAGTATACGAAAAACCGGAAAACATTTTTGTCGGCGGCTTTATCGGTTCACCGGCCATGAACTTCCTTCGTGGAACGCTCCAAGACGGCAAGTTTGTCGTCGGCCAAACATCGTTTGGCATTCCGGAAGGAAAAATGAAAGTGCTGCGTGAGCAAGGGTATGTCGGCAAGGAAGTGATTTTAGGCATTCGTCCGGAAGACATTCACGACGAACCGCTCTTCCTTGAAGCATCTCCGGCGACGAAAGTTACCGCTCTCGTCGAAGTCGCCGAGCTGCTTGGCGCTGAATCGATGATCTATTTTAGCATCGACAACCAAGAATTGGTCGCTCGCATCGACGCCCGCACGGAAATCAAGCCGGGCCACCGGATTGACCTGGCGCTTGATATGAACAAAGCGCATTTCTTTGACGTTGAAACGGAACGGCGCATCCGGGCGGCGGATGAAAAGTAACCCCCCCATTGTTGTTCATATAGATTCATTCGAAGGCGTTCCGAAAAAAACGGAACGCCTTTCCTTTCCACTCCATCAACAGCCTTATTCCTTGATAAAACGCACTTCCTCCTCATGGCAAGTCGGACAGTAAAACAAATGAACACATTCATGATTCGTATACGTGCGCAAATAGCCGTCGACAAGCTTCATGACGTCCGCATCCATGTACGGGCTGTAGTCATCGAAATAATCTGTAACTTTCCCATGATCTTCCATTGGTTGCCGGCAGTAGCTGCAATACACCGTCACCCGGCGCAACCCGTTGCACAGCGGGCATACATTCATGCTGCTTCCTCCTCTAAGATGTTCCTTATCTTTACATATTCCCTAATGGTGACGGCGGTAAAACGTTAAAAATTCCCATATTCTCACCATGCATAACAGGCAAAAAACGTCCCAAACTATGAGTACCGCCAGCGAAATCACCCATCCGTTGCAACAGGGACGCTGGCGAAGCCAAAAGCGGGTGGGCCGGTGGGTTCAGCCAAGCTTGGCACATGCCTTGCAGCGTGAAGTGTTGGTGCAAATCCAACCACCCCAACCATCAAAAATTTTTAAGAGGAGATGATCAACGATGGCACGCAACAATAACAACAACCAACTGTTAGTCGCTGGTGCTCAACAAGCCATTGATCAAATGAAGTACGAAATCGCCCAAGAATTTGGTGTGAACCTCGGCGCTGACACGACTTCTCGCGCGAACGGTTCGGTCGGCGGCGAAATTACGAAACGTCTTGTCGCCATGGCTCAGCAACAACTTGGCGGCCAATTCGGCAACATTCAATAACCGCCTTAACGAACAACTTCATATAGATGGCAAACGCCCCGGGCCGTCAGCCCGGGGCGCTTTCATATGGGAACGGGGAGCGAATCAGGCGCCTCCCGCCTGCTCGGCAAGCGGTTGGCTCAATGAGACAAGCACTTTGCGAATGCGCCGATTGTCGACTTGGCGGACGGTGAACGTCAGCGGTCCATATTGCAACGTTTCGCCGACGGCTGGAATACGCTCAAACATCTCAAAAATCCAACCACCCAACGTATGCGATTCACTCTTTGGCACGTCGATGTTCATCACTTCGCAAAATTCATCCAGCGGCAGTTCGGCGCTGAACTCGAAGCTGTGCTCGTCGATTTGGCGCACCGTTTTCACCGCCTCATCATGCTCATCCCATATTTCGCCGACAATTTGCTCGAGAATATCTTCGAGCGTAATCAAGCCGGCGGTGCCGCCAAACTCGTCGACGACGATCGCCATATGCACTTTGCTTTTTTGCAGCTCCGGCAGGAGATCGGACACTTTCATTGACTCGACGACGAACAACGGCTGGCGCAACAAATCGCGGATGCGCACCTCCCGCTTTTGCACAAGCTCGCTGAAAAAGTCGCTTTCCGACAAAATGCCGATCACGTTGTCAATATCCCCTTCATAGACCGGGATGCGGGAATATTTCTCTTCCAAAAACACGTCGCGGATCTCTTCAATCGGCTGGTTCACTTCCACCGCCACCATATCAGCGCGCGGCGTGAAAATTTCTCCGACCAAAATTTCATCAAAATCGAGCGAACGTTGGATCAATTCTTTTTCTTTGTTGTCGATGACCCCTTCTTCTTCACTCAGCTCAACCATCACTTTAATATCTTCCTCCGTAACAGCCGGCACAGCCACCCCATTGGCGAACCTCTTGGCGATTCGATCTTTTAAGGCTTGGAGCGACGCCGTAACCGGCGTCATCAACTTCATCAGCCCATAGGCAAGGCCGGCGTATCGGATGGCGAGCTGCTCCGCATGCTCTTTCGCCATCGATTTTGGCAAAATTTCACCGAAGACGACAAATAATACGGTCATCACCGCCAGCGTGGCAAACAAGCCCATCTGTTCCCCAAGCAACGAAACGGCGATGTCCGTAAAGAGCACGACCGTCACGACGCTGGTGAGGCGATTGGCCACAGCAAGCGCCAACAACACGCGGTCAAGCTGACCGATCACCGCTTGGAGGCGCTTATTGTGCAGATGCTCTTCCGCATAATGCCGCAACCGTGCCTTGCTTGCCGAAGAAAACGCAGCTTCTGCTGAAGCGAACAGTGCATTCGCGAGCAGGGAGAGGAAAAACCACCCGAACAACCTTAGCGGCCACTCTTCCAACGAATCTTCACACTCCTATGGATGGTGACGATGTTATTCATATCCATTTTTCCGCCGAATCATGCTTGTAAAAGCCACACTTTCCGCGCTAAGCGGAAACAGAGCGATGCAACCGGCAGCAGCCGTTTTCTCTCTTCCTATTCTTAAATATAACAAATTTTTCGCCAACTGACTATAGCTGGCGAGTTTTCCTTCCATATAAATCCAGACAACTAAAAAGAAAAATGCGCCGGATGAACCGAGGCGCATCATGATTCAAGCCAACAGGAACCAATCAAATACACAAGAACAAGCAATGAGGCAATGTTGAATGTCACCGACCACTCGGCCATTTGTCTTCCCCTCCCTTTTCTTCCCCTCTTTCATCGTACCATATTGACGGCGGGAAAAGCAGGAGGAGAAGGACGTCTTTTTGACAGTTTGATGAACAAAACAAGAGCGTCCTCCCATCAATGGACGCCCTCATTTCATTTTCTCTCGTTTCAACCTAAATAGCGGTAATAGATCGCCTTTGCCTCCTGCACGTCTTTCGTGCCGTGCACAAGCGCACGGCCGTCGCGAAAGACAACCAATCGCTTGTCGCCGAGCGAAACGGAGACAAGATACGGGTTCGCTTCCGCTTGAAGCCCTTGGCGGCGAAACAGCTCCGCCAATTCATTCAAGTCGTACTGGCGCAAAGCAGGCGGACGGATTTGCACGGAATCGCGCCCACACAAGACGGCCGTCTTCGTCCGTTGTTCATAGGAAAGAAACGGATAAGATGGATGACGTCCGCACGTCGGGCAACCGTCCTTTTTCACCCCGTCAATGCGAATCGAGGCGTATTCGTTCGTCCAAAGGTCAAACGAAACGAGCTTGCCGCGGAGCGCCGACCAGTCCTCCACTAAAATTTTTAACGCCTCAGCCATCTGATAGCTGATAACCATTTGCACCGCTGGGCTGATAATGCCGGCCGTATCGCACGTCAATCCCCCTTGCGGCACTGTTTCAAGCAAGCAATACAAACAAGGCGTGCGGTTCGGAATGAAGGCGCAGCTTAAACCGTAACTGCCGACACAAGCGCCATAAATCCACGGAATGTTGTACTTGTAGGCAACGTCATTGATGACAAGGCGCGTATCAAAATTGTCTGTCGCATCGATCCATAAGTCAGGGCGTTGCTTGAGGGCGATCGTTTCCAATTCTTCCGGGCCGGCGTCGCCGACAATGGCCTCGATCTCAACCTCGCTGTTAATTTGTTCAAGGCGCCGTTTGGCGGCGATCGCCTTTGGCAGCCGCTCCTTCGCATCCGCTTCGCTGTACAGTTGCTGGCGCTGCAAGTTGCTCCATTCGACGTAATCGCGGTCAATGATCGTCAATTTGCCGATGCCGGCGCGAACGAGCGCTTCGGCGTTGCCTGTGCCGAGCGCTCCGGCGCCGACTAACACGACACGCTTTCCCCGTATTTTCTTTTGCCCTTCCTCGCCAATCGGTGCAAACAATTGCTGCCGGGAATACCGTTCGTTCAAACAACACTCATTCCTTCCGTTGGGCTGCTCGCTGACGCGTACCGTTTTTTCGGGATGCGTCCGGCTTCATAGCCGAGCCGGCCCGCTTCCACCGCCAGCTTCATCGCTTTCGCCATTTTCACTGGATCGGCCGCGCCGGAAACAGCGGTGTTCAAGAGCACCCCATCCGCGCCAAGCTCCATCGCCAACGCCGCGTCCGCCGGTCCACCGATGCCGGCGTCGACAATGACCGGCACGTTCGCCTGCTCAATGATAAAGCTCAAATTGAGCGGATTGATGATGCCTTGCCCGGACCCGATCGGCGAGGCGCCCGGCATGATCGCATGGCAGCCAAGCTCCTCTAGCCGCTTCGCCAGCACGACATCATCGGATGTGTACGGCAACACAATAAACCCTTCCTCAAGCAGCATTTCCGCCGCTTTCAACGTCTCGATCGGGTCTGGGAGGAGCGTTTTGTCGCAGCCGATCACTTCTACTTTTATCATATCACACAATCCGGATGCCTTGGCGAGCCGGGCGATGCGCACCGCTTCTTCGGCCGTTTTCGCCCCAGCGGTGTTCGGCAAAAGCTTATATTTGCTTAAATCGAGCTGCTCTAAAAAGTTCGGCTGCTCCGGAGAAAAGATGTTCATCCGCCGGACGGCGAACGTTAAAATTTCCGCCCCTGATGCTTCCACCGCTTCTTTTTGCACGTCCAAGCTCGGATATTTGCCCGTGCCGAGCAACAGCCGCGAAGAGAATTCATATGGGCCAATTTTCAACATCTCAACCGCCTCCTACAAAATGAACGATTTCCACGCGATCGCCATCACATAGCGCCGTCGTCTCATACTCATGTTTTTGGATGATGCGGACATTGACTTCGACGATGCAAAGCTTGTTCTCAAGCCGGAAATAGGCAAGCAAATCGCCCACCGTTTTCACCTCGTCGGGCACTGCGACCGCCTCCCCGTTAATCACTAACGTCATTCCACCCCCACCTTTCCGATATGGCGTGTCAACGAAAATGGCGCAAGGTCAAACGCCGTCTCTTTCCGCTCCACTAAGTCGGCGACAAGCAGACCGGTCAACGGGCTGAGCAAAATGCCGTTCCGGTAATGGCCGGCAGCGACGAATAAGCCGCGCCGCTCCGGATGCTCGCCTAGATAAGGCAAGCCGTCTTCGGTCTGCGGCCGAATGCCGCTCCATGATGCCACCCATTCCGCCTGTTCGATGTCCGGAACAAGGTGGGCGGCGCGGTGAAGCAAGTTCATCACCCCACCGGCCGATACGCGCCGATCGAACGTGCCGGGCGTGGACGTCGCTCCGATGAGCAGCCGGTTTCCTGATTTCGGAACGATGTAGCAGCCGTTTTTCGCAAATACAGTCGTTTGCAACAACGGAACCGGAGTGCGCACCATGACGCATTCCCCTTTGACCGGATAAACGGAAAGCGAAAGCCCGACCCGCGCGCCGAGCCGCGCCGCCCAAGCTCCGGAAGCGATGACGACCGCCTCGGCGGCAAACGTCCCGCCTGTTGTGTCTACCACATGCCCACTGCTGTCGGAACGGATGTCGAACACTTCCGTATACTCGTACAGACAAGCGCCGGCGGAGGCGGCGGCATAGGCGAGAGCGGCGGCCAAATCCGGAGCGCTCACTTGCCCATCGCCAGGGATGTACATCGCGCCGGCAAGCGCTTCCGCCGCAAGACGCGGTTCCATTTCAAGCGCCTCCCCTTTCGTGAGCCACTGCACCGGTTCGCCTATGCCCCGCCAAAATGTATAATGGCGATAGAGATCGTCTGCTTCCTCTTCCGTTGTCGCTAGTTTGATCAATCCTTTTTCGACAAGGCCGATATCGATGCCGGTCCTCTCCCTCAGCTCTTCAGCCAAGGCCGGCATGAGAGCTCGGCTTTGCAAGGCAAGCGGCACAAGCGGGCTTGACGTCGAAAACTCGGATTGCGCCCCAAGCATGCCGGCTGCCGCGCTTGACGCCCCGCTTCCCATCGTTCCTTTTTCAAAAATGGCGACGCGATGCCGCCGCTTGGCGAGCTCAAAACCGATGGCCGCCCCAATCACCCCGCCGCCGACGATGGCGACGTCATACCGATGCGTCATCCCCTATCCCCTCCCTTTCACGATGTCTGCCAGCCGTTTGGCCTCAGCAACGGGGTCAGCAGCGAAAAAAACAGCCGACAATACTGCCACCCCGGCTGCGCCCGCTTCCAGCACCCGACGGGCGTTGCCGGCGTGAATGCCGCCGATGGCGATGACTGGAATGGACACGGCGGCCACGATTTCCGCAAGCGAGTCCAGACCGCGCGGCGGCAAACCGGGCTTGCTGTCCGTCGGAAAAATATGGCCATACAAACAAAAGTGAGCGCCATCCTGTTCGGCTTGTTTCGCCTCCTCCGACCCGTGCACCGAGCAACCAACCGTCAAGTCCGGAAACGAGCGGCGGACGGCGCGCACCGGCAGGCTGTGATAAGCAAGCTGCACACCTTTGACACCGTAGACAGCGGCGACATCAACCCGGTCATTGACGATGATTTTTTGCAGCGGCACCCCGACGCGAAGCAGTGCCGCGACAAACGCCGCCACTTCACGCGCCGTCTTCCCTTTTTCGCGAATATGAATCAGGTCGGCATACGGATGGGTGTGCGCACAAATCGCGGCGAATTCGTCAACCGTCTGACGCCCGGTGGAAACGAAATGGAGAACCCCCATCGCCATCCCTTTCTTTCTACCGTACATCGCTTATAGAAATATACGGATAATGAACACCGACATAGTAGGCGGCGAACATCAAAGCGGCAAACAAGGCGACAAGCCAAATATCATATTTGCCGAACCCGATTTCATAATAAAACGTGCGCCGCCCGCTGCCGGAAAATTGTTTCGCTTCCATCGCCACGGCGATGCGCTGGGCGCGGCGGATGCTTTGCGACAACAGCGGAATGGCGTAGCGCTTCATTTTGCTGAGGACGCCCTTATTCGGCACGCCGCGCACTGTTAACGCATAGCGGATCGCCTGAAACTCTTCAAGCATAATCGGCAATAGGCGAACGGCCGCCAAAAAACTGTACGCATACTTTGGCTTCAGTCTCAACTGCTGCATGAGCGAATAAAACAACGGAACCGGCCGGGTCGTCAGCGAAAAAATCAATCCGAGAAGCCCAAGCGCCAAAGCGCGAAACCCGATGTGCACCCCGCGCCAAAAACTTTCCGCTGTAACATGGATGAGCCCCCAGCGAACCCATGTCGTCGTTCCCTCGCCAAACATCATCATCGATGAAGCCGTCGAAACAAACACGAGGAAAAACGGCAAAAACAGCCAAAACAACACATTCGCCGGATAGCCGGTGCCAAAGCAAAACAAAACGAAGAGAGCGAGCGAAACGTTAATCAGCACGTTCGGGTTATGAATGAACAACACAGCGAAAAAGAGCACGACAAGCACAATGAGCTTCAAGCTCGGGTTCGTCTCATGAAGCCATGTCTCGCGGCAGCGAACCTCCCATTTCATCGCCCTGCCCCACCTTCCGCCAACACCGGCTCTCGAATTTCAAGCTGTTCGTCCCGAACGAGCGCCCCATCTTCAATCACCCACTGTCTCGTCGCAAAGCGGCGGACGATTTGTTCGTCATGTGTAACCATCATGATCACCGCTCCTTGTTCGCGGTGCGCTTCAAGCATTTCAAGCAAAGCAAACGTGTTTTTCGCGTCCTGACCAAACGTCGGCTCATCAAGCAAAAAGAGGCGTTGGCCGGCGACGATCGAAGCGGCGACGCTCAACCGCCGCTTTTGTCCGACCGACAGTTGGTACGGGTGCTGGTCTTGCTGCTCAACAAGGTCAAATTCACGCAACAGGCGGGTGATGGTTTCCTCGATTTCCGCTTCCGGCCGCCCTTCAAGCCGAAGCGAGTAGGCGAGCTCTTCGCGAACGGAATGGGCGACAAATTGCCACTCCGGATTTTGGAAAACAAACGCAATATGGCGGTAGAGCGGGTGTTGCCGCTTGATGTCGGCGCCTAGCAGCATATACTCTCCGTCCGTGCGGATGAGTTGCATAAGCGCGTGCAGCAACGTGCTTTTGCCAGCGCCGTTTTTTCCGGTGACGGCAATCCATTCGCCGGCGTGCACCGCTGCTTCAGGAACATAGATTTTCGCCTCCCGGCCGCGGAACCCGCGAAAACGGGCGAGGCGAAGAAGCTCCTCGCCTTGATGGCGATTTCGCCGCCTTGCCGTCCGGTCATAGTCGTCCCAGACGCCTGGATACCAAATCCCTTCAGCGGCAATGACGTCTTTATAGTCGGAAAACACCGCCTTCGCCTCGCCGTCGGCGATGATGCGCCCATCGCGGCCGAACAAGACAATGCGATCCACAAAGTCGAGCACATGGTCAATTTTATGCTCGACGATGACGACCGTTTTGCCGCGGCCCACCTGCTTCACCGTTTGCCATACCGCCTTCGTCCCTTCTTCATCAAGCAGCGCCGTCGGCTCATCCAAAAACAAGACATCCGGCTCAAGCGCCAGCACCGAAGCGAGCGCCAACCGCTGCTTCATCCCGCCGGAAAGCGTATGAATATCAGTATGCGGGGCGATCTCCAAACCGACTTGGTTCAGCAGCGCACGGATGCGGACGGGCATCTCGTGGCGCGGCACGCTTCGATTTTCGAGGGCAAAAGCGATTTCCTCGTCCGCATACGGCATGCAAAATTGCGCATCAGGATCTTGGAAAACATAGCCCCACCGTTCCGGCCGCTTAAGGCGCTCCGCTTTCATCGGCACATCGATCGAGTGGGGAATGATGCCAGCCATCACTTGCAATAATGTCGACTTGCCGCATCCCGACGGACCAAGGAGGAGCACTTTCTCCCCCTCGGCAATCGAAAGCGACAAGTCGCGAAACAGCAGCCCGTCGCTCCCGGGAAATTTCAGGCGCAGCCGGTCAATCGCAATTGCTTGTTTCATCGCCATTCGCCGCCTTACCGGTTCAACGCATCGTAATCGTCTTTTGAAGCCGGCCGCCACATTTGCGTCACTCCGGTTTTTTCGAGCGCTTTCGCCAATGAAACAGCAAGCACGCCGGAGATGAGGATGGCGCCGATAAAACGCGCCAGCAAAAAGAGCGCCATATTCCATGGGGCGAGCGCCTCAATATAGCCTTTGTAAAAGTCCATGATGAGCGAGCCAATCGTCGCCCCGACCGCGCCGAGCGATACAACGAACGTATCAAAGCGCCGATAGCGGAAGGCGGCAAAGACGAGCTCGGCAAACAGCCCTTGAACGACCCCGTAAATGAGCACTTCAAGCCCCCATTGCGATCCCATGATCAGCTCGCCGGACGAAGCCGCAATCTCCGCGAGCAACGCCACCCCTGGCTTGCGAATGAGCAAATAAGCGAGCGAGGAGGCGATAAACCACATGCCGTAAATGAGTTGATCGAGATGAAACCCTACTGCTCCCACCGCGCTATATAGTGGGCCCCATAATTTGTAAATAATGCCAAACACAATCGCAATGACGATCGTCGTTAAAATATCCGCCAATTTTAACCCTTTTGTCTTCACTTCCATCCTGTTCTCCTCCTTGTCTTGCGTCAACGGCTCGCCGCCAATTCAGCCGACGGCCACTGCTCAAGCCGATACGCCATCTCCCAAAACTCGTACTCATATTCGCTGCTGATGAGGAAATGCCGCTTCATCCGATGGCGATCCTCTTCGGTGACCTCGTCAGCGATGTCGTCAAGCCGCGCGATTTGCTCTTCCACAAGCGAGCGGAACCAGTCCGAACTGTAGGTGCCGATCCATTTTTCATAAATCGGATCGTTCGGGCGGCACGTTTTCAAGCGCTCGCCAATTTCGTAATACAGCCAGTAGCACGGCAAAATGGCGGCGATAACATCACCGAGATGCCCTTCGTACGCCGCGCGGTACATGTGCGACGTATAGGCGTACGCCGTCGGCGCCGGAATGAACGCCGCCCTTTCCTCTTCCGTAATGCCCAAGAGCTCGGCGAACGTTTCATGCAGCGACAGCTCGGCTTCGCACGTGCTTTGTGCATGGTGCGCCAACCGGGCTGTCGTCGCCAAATCCGGCGATTTCGCCGCCCCGATCGCCTGCACGCGGGCAAAATGGCGCAAATAATAGGCATCTTGCATCACGTAATAGCGAAACTTCTCGCGCGCAAGCGTCCCTTGGCCAAGCTCCTGAACAAACGGATGGCGGAAACTCGCCTGCCAGATCGGATCGGCCGCTTGGCGCAATTGTTTGGCAAATGACATTCGTTTTCCCCCTTTTTGGCAAAATAAAAACGCCGCTTCCTTTGCCGATTGGCGTAAAGAAAGCGGCGTGGGCATGCGACGTTGGCAAGGCAAAGCCTAGCCTTGCTGTGCTGCTCCTCCACTTCCCTACGCTGGCATTACCCAGATCAGGTGCTAAGGGTCTCAAAGGCACACTTTGATCTCAGCCTTTCTAAAGGCCCCCCTAGTGGATGATGGTGCAATTTTCAGTTTTCTTTACACTTAATCATACCATGGCACGAACGATTGTCAATCTTTTTTTCTCCGACGTTGCGCTATGCGTTGCAATCCGCTATGATGGAAACGCAGCAATTGACGACGGAATGGGAGTGGAAACGATGGCGAAGGTCATCCTGAAAAGAGAACGGAAAAAACGGCTTGAGCAAGGGCATCCATGGATTTTTCAAAGTGAAGTCGACCGCATCGAAGGCGATGCGACGCCGGGCGACTTCGTTGACGTTTACAATCATCAAGGTTATTGGCTGGCGAAAGGATATATCAACCCCGCTTCGCAAATCATCGTCCGCGTCTTGACGCAAAACCGAAACGATGAACTCGATGAGCGCTTTTTCATCGACCGCATCCGTCAGGCGTGGGCGTACCGTGAACGGATGATTCCCGGCGTTCGCTCCTGCCGCGCCGTCTATGGCGAAGCCGACTTTTTGCCCGGATTGATCGTCGACAAATATGAAGATGTGCTTGTTGTGCAAATTTTGGCGCTCGGCATGGAAAGGCGGAAAGACTGGATTTTGCGCGGCTTGCTTGACGTGTTTGCCCCAAGGGCCATTTATTTGCGCAACGATGTGTCCGTCCGCGAGCTTGAAGGCCTCAAACAAGAAAAAGGCTTTTGGTACGGAGAAGCGGAAACGGAAATCGAAATCGAGGAAAACGGCGTGAAATACATCGTCGATATTGAAAACGGACAAAAAACCGGCTTTTTCTTCGACCAACGGCAAAACCGCGCCGCTCTTCGTCCGCTCATCGGCCCGGAGACGACCGTGCTCGACTGCTTCACCCATACCGGCTCGTTTATGCTAAACGCTTGTCTGTATGGGGCAAAACATGCTACTGCCGTCGATATTTCTGAACATGCCATCGAAACGGCGAAACGGAACGCCGCGTTAAACGGATTCACGAACGTTGAATTTGTCGTCGCCAACGCCTTCGACTATTTGCGCGAGTCGGTGCGCGCCGGCAAACAGTGGGATGTCGTCATCATCGACCCGCCGGCGTTCGCGAAATCGGCCCATGCCGTCCCGAAGGCGCTGCGCGGCTATAAAGACATTAACTTAAACGGATTGAAGCTTGTCAAAGACGGCGGCTTTTTCGTCACATCAAGCTGCTCGTACCACGTCCGCCCGCACCTATTTCAAGAGATGATCGCTGATGCGGCATTTGACGCGAAAAAAGTGCTGCGCCAAGTATATTGGAACGGCGCCGGCTACGACCACCCGAAACTCCTTGCCGCGGAAGAAGGCGACTACTTAAAATTCGCCATTTACGAAGTGCATTCTCGGCGGTGACGAGCCGCCCTCAAAGGCCGTTTCGATGCGCTGCTGGGCAGAAAAAACGCCTAGGGGTTATCCCTAAGCGTTTTTTCGTTCCCTGGAGCGAAGCGATTGTTCTTTATGCAAGACCGACAGATAGACAAGCATCGAAAGGAGCACCGAACCGCTAGCAGCTAAATAAATGCTCGGATAGCCGAACCAATGGCTGATTTGGCCAAACACCATCGCCCCGACGCCGACCCCTAAATCAAAAAACGAGAAAAATGTCGCGTTCGCCATTCCCTTGCGGTGGGCAGGCGCCCGCTCGACGGACCACGCCTGCAGCCCCGGTTGCACCATGCCAAAGCCGAAACCGTACAGCACCGCCGCCAAAAGCAACGCCCATTCTCCCGGCAGCCAAGCGAGAAGAAGCATCGCCAGCAAAATAAGCCCCGCACCAGGGAGAAAGACGGCTCGATGCCCTTTTCGGTCATACAACTGGCCAGCGAACGTTCGCGTCACCATCAAGGCCAGCGCGTAAAGCAAAAAGTACAGCTGCAGGCCGCCGATCTGTTTTTGCGCCGTATATAGAGGCAAGAATGAGGCGATGCCGCCGAACGTCACCGTCAAGAAAAACAACAGCAACGACGGGGTCAAAGCGCTTTTTTCATACAAATCCCATCTGTTCGCCCCTTTGCCATGCACGGCTTCCGCTTTTTTATACGTGATCGCGGCGGCAAACAGCACCGAAGCGACTCCAAGCGCCGCACAAATGGCAAACAGATGGCTAAACGGAATCATAGCGGCAAGCACAAGTCCAAGCGACGGACCAAACGCCAAGGCGATATTCCCGGACAGCCCGTAATAGCCCATTCCTTCCCCGCGGCGGCTCGCTGGAATGATGTCCGTCGCCACCGTTCCGGAAGCGGTTGTCGAAAACCCCCAGCCGATTCCTTGGACGACCCGCATCAAAAAGAGAAGGAAAATGCTTGAGATCAAGCTGTAGGAACCGACAGAAATGACAAAAATGAGAAGCCCCAATAAAAACACAAACCGGCGCCCTTTCGTCTCAAGCGCATGGCCGGCGAACGGACGGACGATGAGCGCCGAAAACGTAAACACACCGACGACAACGCCAATCAGCTGATCGTTGCCGCCCAAATGCTCGACAAACAGCGGAAGGGTCGGCAGCGTCATTTGAAACCCAAGAAACACAAAAAAATTGGCCAAACAAATCAAAACAAAATCTTTCGTCCATATTTTTTCTTTTTGTTCTGCCATAAGCGGCTGCTGCTCCGCTCCCATACCGATCCCCCTTGCGAACTATGTATTTCGTGTCCCTTAATATTTGTTAGTATAACATAATCCTATGCCGCCGTTTAAGCAAAATGCGATTTCACCGTTCTCCCGGCAAGATGACGACAAAAAAGCCCCGCCCAGCCGGCGGTTCCCGGGTGTTGTTTGCGCAGCACCATCCTTCTATGATGCGTCAACTACCCCCACTTAGCTAACGCTTGAAGTGGGGGCTTGCAACTCCCCAGAAGTGCAAACGGACTTCGTCCTCCTTCCTTGACTTGGGGTTGCATCAGGGGGCAGGTTGACGACTGCCCAACGACGCAGGTCATGCCTGCATCGTTACCGATTCTCTCGGTGTGTCTGTTGGCAGTACTTGGCTTCCACACACAACAGACGGACCTACGCTCGATGTTTTGCGGTTGCAACGTTTCCTGCAACCAACTCCATACATCGAGCAGCCGTTATTGGAGTGCCTTTATTTAACGGTTTTCTCCACGCCTTTATTCTATCATACACAAAAGAAAGGGGGAACGCGCATTCCTCTCCCACTTACTCCCTTTGGTCGTTGAAGTGGGAGTCTCCTGCGCGAAATAGGATGAAGAAAAAAGCCGCCGAACAATCGGCAGCCTTTACCATCCTTTTCGTTTGCGCAACGACACAATTTGTGCGGTATGATGTTTCCCATGCCATGCATACAACGCGGTCAATACATACAGCGGCATCTCCCCCGCTGCCCCTTCCGGCCGAATGGTTCGGTGAAAATCCACCTCCGTCATCGATTCAAGCAACACCGTCCAGCGCGCATGCAGCCCGTCAAGCAGCAAAAGCGACGATTCAATCGACAATGTACGGGCATCAGCTGTTTTCGCCCATTCGCTTTCCGCAAACGGCTTCACCGTTGGGCCGTCTTCCGTCACTCCCCATTTCGTGCGCAAAAACGCATTCATGCTTGCATCAGCCAAATGATGGACGACTTGGGCCACCGTCCAGCCGCCGTCGCGATACGGCGTGTTCAGCTGCTCATCGTTCAAGCCGGAAACAGCGGTTCTTAAGTCGTTCGGCAGTCCGCGGATGGCAGCTATCCACTTTCGCACCTCCTCAGCCTCAAAACGCTCCGGCTCTTGAAACGTTCCGATCGGGTAGCGAATCGGATCGACCGTCGCCATGTTGATCATCTCCCTTCCGTATTCATTCATTCCACACAGAAAGGCAAATTCCTTCTTATTCTTTCCAGATGTATACGCGCGCCTCGTACGGCTTCAGCTTAAAACGCGTCGCATTTTTATGCGGACGGACCGGGTAGTTCGAGAGCGCCAAATCGCTTGACTGAAGGCGGAAGCCGTCATAGCGGTAAAGTGAAGGACGATCAGATACGTTGACCATGATAAGCGCCCGATCGCGGCCAAGCGTTCTTGTGTACGCGTAAATGGATGGGTGGTTTTCCAAAAGCAGATCGTACGTTCCGTAAACAAACAGCTCGTTCGCTTTCCGAAGCTGAATCATTTGTCGATAAAACGACCATACCGAGTTCGGGTCGCGCCGCTCGGCCTCGACATTGATCGTACGATAGTTTTCGTTCACCTTGATCCATGGCGTACCTGTCGTGAATCCAGCGTTTGGGGCACCAGACCATTGCATCGGGGTGCGCGAGTTGTCGCGCCCGGTTTGCCAAATGATCTTCATCACTTCCTCATGCGTCCGGCCGTTCGCCCGTTCGAGTTCATACAGACGCAAGGCAGCGACATCGCGGTAGTCGCGAATGTCGGAAAATTGCACGTTCGTCATCCCGATCTCTTGCCCTTGGTAAATGAACGGCGTCCCTTGCATGAAAAAGTAGAGCGCGCCAAGCGCCTTCGCGCTCTCCGCCCAATACTCGCCGTCATTTCCCCATGTCGACACTGATCGAGGCAAGTCGTGGTTTTCCAAAAAGAGCGCGTTCCACCCACGGTTTTCCAATCCTTTTTGCCATTTCGTCAACGTCCGCTTCAGCCGGCGGACATCGATCGAACCATCGGCTTTCCTTTTCCAAAGCCCTAAATGCTCAAACTGAAAAATCATATGAAACACGCCGTTTTCTTCCCCGACCCATTGTTCGGCCTCATCAACCGTTACTCCGTTCGCCTCGCCGACCGTCATAATGTCATATCGTGCAAACGTTTGCTCCTTCAACTCTCGCAAATACTCCATAATCCCTGGCTGGTTCATGTGCGCAGCAAATGACGGCACGTACTTCAGCCCCTTCGGATTTGGCAAATCGGGAAGACCCGGCTTTTTCTTAATGTGGGAAATCGCGTCGATGCGAAAGCCGTCGATGCCTTTATCCAGCCACCAGTTGATCATCGCATAAAGCGCCCGCCGCACTTCGTCGTTTTCCCAATTCAAGTCGGGCTGTTTGACGTCAAAAATATGCAAGTAATACTGACCCGTCCGCTCGTCATACTGCCATGCCGAGCCGCCGAAAATGCTTTCCCAGTTGTTCGGTTCGCGCCCGTCTTTGCCGTCGCGCCAAATGTACCAGTCGCGCTTCGGATTGTCTCGCGATGACCGCGATTCGATAAACCACGGATGCTCATCACTCGTATGATTGATGACCAAATCCAAAATGATTTTCAACCCGCGCCGATGGGCTTGGGCAAGCAATTCATCGAAGTCATCCATCGTTCCAAACTCATCCATAATGGCATAATAATCGCTGATGTCATATCCGTTATCGGCGTTCGGCGACCGGTAAATCGGACAAATCCAAACGATGTCGACTCCAAGCTCCACCAAATAATCCAGCTTTTCGATGATGCCGCGAAGATCACCGATGCCGTCGCCGTTGGCATCCATAAAGCTGCGAGGATAAATTTGATACGCAACGCCTTCTTTCCACCATGTTTTTTTCAAGGCTGCCTCCTCCTTGCGCACACGTTTTCACTATTAACTGTACACTATATTGGTGCGGTAAACAACTTCTCTTTTTCTCAAAAAAACAGCCGGTTGGCGGGGCTGCACGCTCCTGCCAACCGGCTGGGGTTGATCAACTCGTTGCGCGGCTCGCTTCGTAAATTTTTAAATTGTGATATACTGCCTCAAGCATCGGGGCATGGATGCCATGCCGTTTCGCCAATGCCAGCAAATACCCTTGCAAATGGTCGGCTTCGATGAGCTGTCCTTTTTCCATATCGCGCTGCATGGACGACTTCATCGTTGGGGCGATCTGTTCGAGCTGGGTGCGTTGCCGCTCGGCCATTTCATCGGTCAACGGCGCCCCATGCGCCTGGATGATCGTTTTGATTTCGCGAAACAGCCGGTCGATGATGACGCTCCCGTACTCGCCGGAGCGAATCGGCCCGATCGGGGCGCGGAACAGCGTCGTCACGCCCGACATCGTCGCAATGAACAAATATTTATTCCACATATCAGCCGCAATTTGTTCGCTTAGGCGAAAGCAGGCGTTGGCGCCGGCAAACAACGATGCAAGCACCTCCGTTCGCTCGCTCCGCCCGTTTGGCCATTCACCGAAACGCATCTCATGCGCCGGGCTCGTTTGGATGATCTCCCCTCTCTCGTTTAACGTCGTTTCGATAAAGCAAAGCCCGCCTAAGACATTCTCGCGGCCGAACGCCTTCCATAACGCCTCCATATGGGCCATGCCGTTTAACAACGGCAAAATCATCGTCGCCTCTCCAACATACGGTTTCGCGTCGGCGATGGCGCCGTCTAAATGGTACGCTTTGTTTGAGAACACGACAAGATCAAATGGCTCGGCCGATTCGCCGGCAACAAGCAATTTCGGCGCCAATACCGCATCGCCATGGATGCTGTGGATGACAAGCCCGTATTTCTCCAGTTCCTGTTTTCTGCGCTCGCGGACAAGAAACGTTACGTCCACCCCTTTTTCAAGAAGACGGCCGCCGAAATACCCGCCGACCGCTCCCGCTCCGACAAACAGAATGCGCATCGTATGTACAGCTCCTTTCTCTACTTGAGGGTTGATCCTACGCTTCCAACGTCTTTCACAAAAGCCATGCCGCCAATCGAACATGTTTCTCCACGATGATAAACAAGAAGAAAAAAGGAAGAAGGGAACGCGCCCCTCCTTCCTTCTCGTCCGCTAGCAGCAACGCGACACTTTGCCGCCTTTGGCATTGTAGCGCGCCTCTTGCGCCTCGCAGAAAAACTCTTTCCGCGACTTGATCGGCTCGCCAGGGTGATGGGTTTTCATATGCTCAACATATTTTTCATAACTCGGCACGCCGACAAGCAAGTCAAGAAACTGCCGGCGATAAGCCAAAACGTTTTGCAGCCATTTAGGCATAGTGCTTCGCTCCTTCTCCATCGCGCGGCACGTACGGCGCTTCTTTGAGCGGCACATGTTTGTTTTGAAGCACTTTGATCCAGATGTTCAATGCGGAAATGAGCATGGCGATCACCACGAGCATGAAAATCGCGCACAATGTCGCATCAATGTAGTCATTCATAATAATTTGCCGCATTTGCGCCTCATTCGTTGCCGGCGCCAAAATTTTGCCTTGGCTCAAGCTGTCTTGGAACATTTTTGCATGCGACAAGAAACCAATTTTGACGTTTTCATGGAACAGCTTTTGATACCCGGCCGTCAGCGTGACGACCAAAAGCCATGTTGTCGGCACGAGCGTGACCCAAACATATGCCTTTTTGCCCATTTTAAATAGAACCGTCGTCGCAAACAACAAGGCGATGCCCGCCAACATTTGGTTGGCGATGCCAAACAGCGGCCATAGCGTGTTGATGCCGCCCAGTGGATCGACGACGCCTTGGTATAGGAAGTAACCCCATGCCAATACGCAAAGGGTCGTGGCGATCAAGTTCGATGCAAGCGAATCCGTTTTGCCGAGCGGTTTGTAAAACGTGCCCATAATGTCTTGGATCATGAAACGGCCGACGCGCGTGCCGGCGTCAATCGTCGTCAAGATGAACAGCGCTTCAAACAGGATGGCAAAGTGATACCAGAACGCCATAAGCGCCTTGCCGCCGATGACGCTCGATAAAATGTGCGCCATCCCGATCGCCAACGTCGGCGCCCCGCCCGTGCGCGACAACACCGTTTGCTCGCCGACGTCCTTCGCCAGCTGCGCAAGCATATCCGGCGTTACGGTGAAGCCCCATGACGATACCACTTTTGCCGCCTGCGCCACGTCTTGGCCAATCACCGCCGCCGGGCTGTTGATGGCAAAATACGCCCCTGGCGTCAAGACACAAGCCGCCACCATCGCCATAACAGCGACGAACGACTCCATCAGCATCGCACCGTAGCCGATCGGCCGCGCATGGCTTTCAAGCTCAATCATCTTCGGCGTTGTGCCGGATGAAACGAGCGCGTGGAATCCAGACACCGCGCCGCAAGCGATCGTAATGAACAAGAACGGGAACAAGTTGCCTGCAAACACCGGCCCGGTGCCGTCGATAAATTTCGTCACCGCCGGCATTTGCAAGTCCGGCATGACGACGAAAATGCCAAGCGCCAGTCCAACGATCGTACCGATTTTCAAGAACGTGCTCAAATAGTCGCGCGGCGCAAGCAACAGCCATACCGGCAGCGCCGAGGCAACGAAGCCATAAATGATCATTAAGATGGCGATCGTTTCCCCTTTTAGCGTAAACATCGCCGAGAGCGTCGGGTGCTCTGCGACGTACTGTCCGGCCACGATCGACAAAATCAACAGCACAAATCCTCCAAGCGACGCCTCCGCAACGCGCCCCGGGCGAATGAAGCGCATGTAAATGCCCATCAAAATCGCAATCGGGATCGTTGCGGCGATCGTAAACATCCCCCACGGGCTTCCGACAAGCGCTTTCACAACAACGAGCGCCAATACGGCCAATAAAATAATCATAATGCCCAAAATGCCAAGCGCTGCGATCAAGCCCGTCACCGGGCCCATTTCTTCCTTAATCATTTCGCCAAGCGACTTCCCGTTGCGGCGCATCGAAGCGAACAAAATGACAAAGTCTTGCACCGCTCCGCCGAGCACAACGCCGATCACAATCCAAAGCGTCCCCGGCAAATACCCCATCTGCGCGGCCAGAATCGGTCCGACAAGCGGTCCAGCGCCGGCAATGGCGGCGAAGTGATGCCCGAACAACACCCATTTGTTTGTCGGAACATAGTCTTTTCCGTCATTGAACACCTCAGCCGGCGTTTTCCGGTTATCATCAAGACCGAACACTTTGCGGGCGATAAACCGGCTGTAAAATCGATAGGCGACCGCATACGTGCAGACGGCGGCGACGATCAGCCACATGGCGTTGACCGATTCGCCGCGGCTTAAAGCCAAAATGGCAAACGCTGCGGCCCCAAGGACGGAAATCAGGCCCCATAACAAAATCGATTTTAGCCCCTTCACACGGCTTCCTCCTTTTTTATTTGTCAAAATCCTTTACGCTACTATTATATTCATTATTCTGAAAAATTTAAAGACATTTTTTCATCTTCAACTAATGTATAAGTTTGGTTCTATAGGAGGGTTTTCCCGCATTCCTATTGCACAAAAGTATAAAACAAGTCTTTGGCGCAAAAAATGTAATTGCACCCATCGGCTTAACCAGCAACTGACCATGAAGCACCCATCGATTGTCCCCAGCTCCATCTGACGGTGCAACGGACGAAGCAACGATCAACTAATATTATCTCAGTAAAGGGTTCGAGAAGGTGAAGGCGATCGAAGCATTGTTATGGAGCATTGCTTTGCCTGGATTCGGGCAACTGTTGAACAAAAAGTATATCAAAGGAATTTTGTTTATTGCGTTGGAATTTGTGATTAACACCCAATCTCATTTCAATGAAGCTATCCGCCTCAGCTTTTTGGGACGTACGGATGAGGCCGCCCGCATTGTCGATATCGGATGGCTGATGTTTTATCCATGTCTATACTTTTTTGCCATGTGGGATGCGTTTAAAGACGCTGGCGGCGGGCGGACACCGTACTCGTTTTTGCCGTTTGTCGTCTCCGCCTACTTTGTGACGATCGGCTTGATGTACTCAACGCACGTAACGGTTGGCGGCGTGTTTTTCGGGCCGATTTGGCTGCCGATCTTAGCTGTCATCCCCGGGCTTTCCATTGGATGGCTGCTGCAATTTCTGCTGCTGAAATGGAAATAGCCATCCGCTTGGCGATTGCCCTACCACAAAAGCCGCCAATTATTCATTGGCGGCTTTCGGTTGCGGCTCTTTGGCGCTTTTTCGTTTTTTCATCGCTCCCGCCACAATGACAGCGGCAACAACGAGCAGCTCAAATCCATACTTCACGGCGGGATTGGCAAAATACGCCTTTAAAAACGGCTCATCGACGATCATTTTCGCCGCCGTCCAGGCGAGGACACCGGCGCCGATCGTAATAATGATTGGGAAGCGCTCGATCCATTTTAAAATGAGCGTGCTGCCCCACACCATGATCGGCACAGAAATGAGCAGCCCAAGGAGCACGAGGAGAAAACTTCCGTGCGCGGCTCCGGCAACCGCCAATACGTTGTCAAGCCCCATCAACGCATCGGCAATGATGATCGTGCGAATCGCTTCCCATAAATTTCCCCCGGCTTCAACATCGTCGTGTCCCTTCCCCTCAACAAGCAACTTATAGGCGATCCAGACAAGCAACACGCCGCCGACAAGCAAAAGCCCTGGGATTTTCAGCAGCCAGACGACAAAAATCGTCGCCAGCGCCCGGATGACGACAGCGCCTACCGTCCCCCAGACAACGGCCTTTTTTTGCTGGTGCTTCGGCAAGTTGCGCGCCGCCAACCCGATCACAATGGCGTTATCCCCTGCCAGCAAAAGATCGATAATAATGATTGACAGCAACGCCGTCCAAAACTCCGCTGACAACAGATCCATGGAAGAATCCTCCTTTATAAGTTATATTTTTCTTTTAATGAAACTGGAGCCATCTTAATGACTTGTTGCAAAATAAATAGGAAGACGGTCAAATCATCGATCAAACCAAACAACGCAAGCCAATCTGGAATGAGGTCAAGCGGCAACGCTATATACAAAAGCAGCAAACCGACGGAAAACAATTTTTTTCGCATTGGCACTTCATGAGAAACGAAAAATTCGAACAAAAACGGTAGAAAACGCCGGACATGGACGATGAAGCGAAGCCGTTTCCACCATTTGCGCATGTCATCCCCTCCGCTTTTTGTTCTTTTTGAAGCCGAACCTATCTTCTTTTACGATTATCTTCCCCCCTTTTGTTTCATGACATGAAAGAAGGCCTTTACCATCCTTGGTAAAGGCCTTCATAAGTAAAAGAGACCTTTACCCACATCGGTAAAGGTCTCGCTAACAACGTCGCCGTTGCCAACAAAGCCGAGGGCGTGCACCCTGAACTGACGACTTTGCTGTTAAAGCTACTCCCCTTTAACAAAAGAAACTATAATTCGTTTTTATATTTCCATGATATTCAATATTTATACCTGTTGTCAACTCTTTTTCTTGACAAGAAATGAATCCAATTTATTGCCCCGCCGTAAACTTCAAACCAATGACTCCGACAAGAATGCAAAGCAAAAACGCCACCCGCAGCGCGTTGACCGGCTCGTTTAAAAACAACATGCCGACCAAGGCCGCCCCGAGCGCTCCGATTCCCGTCCACACCGCATAGGCGGTGCCGATCGGCAACGTTTTTATCGCCAGTGATAAAAAGTAAAAGCTCGCCGCCATCCCCGCAATCGTCACAACAGAAGGCCAAAAGCGGGCAAACCCGTTCGTATATTTCAGCGCGATCGCCCATACAACTTCGAACAAACCAGCAACTATTAAACAAACCCACGCCATGCCCCGTCCTCCTTTTTTAGCGAAAATAAAAAAGCCGCGAGAACGATCGAAACGATGCTCCTCCCGGGCTTTTGTCCCTCCGTGTACGCGAGCCGCGCCGCGCGTTTTCTCTCGGTCACAGGCCAGCCGTCTGGCAGCTGCGGAACCCTAGAAAACATTCCCTGTATTTACTTGGCTGCCAATCAGTATAACACGTCAGCCAAACGCTTGCAATCCATCCGCCTTCCGCGTATTTCCGACAGATGAAGGCCGAGGGGGCCCCCATCCGTCTTACACCGGGTCGTTATCGACGCCACTGTACGATTCAATCGCTTGATCCAGCGCCCGATACGCCTCAGCGAAGGCGTTCGTCGCCGATTCATCTCCAGCCTCGGCCAGCTCCATTCGTGCATTGCGCGCATGGGTGACGGCGCGAATGACGTCTTCAATCATTTGTTTCTTCTCCCCAGCGCTCGCCTTCAATTGTTCAAGCTCATGGAGCGCCCCGTCAAGGCTCGTCGAACGTGGTTCGTCAAATGCTTGTTCCAACCGTTCTTTCACACGCTGCAACACTTCTTTCATGATCGCCCACCCTTCCTTGATTCGTTGTCATCCGCTAGTGTGAGCGATTGGCGGCAAACTATGCATTACCAAGACGCTGAAATTGTGTTTACTCCTTATCCCGACCCACTGGGCAATGGCGATCATAAGCGGAATCCCAACGCCGATCGTGGCGTAAATGATGTGAAACGTCAGCGTCAACTCTGTCAGCACGCGGCTGAGCCACACTGGATCATACTCGCGCATGTTTCATCCCCACTGTGAAAACAGCCGTCCCATCAACGAAACGAACACGGCCGCTGCCGCCAAAAAACTAATCCATATGAGCCACGTTTCTTGCCGTTTCCACACGTTCATTCCCCCCGTAAAGTCCTACATGACATAATTGTGATAAACATCACAAACCAGTTGTGTTTATTATCCCATAAACTTCCCGCTCTTATCCATCGCAAATTCGAATAATTTGCGACGTTTTTCACATATTCGTCGTGACAAACAAAAAAAAGCAGGATGCCCTGCCGTTCGTGATCACAAATACTTCCGATGCACCGTCTTCCCGTCATACGTAAACAACATCGGCTTCTCTTCAACAACCGTCTCCATATGAACCGGCCGTCCCCACAGTTGATAAATGTACGGCAATACTTTTTCCAAATATTTTAAGTCAAGCTCAATCCCCTCATACCAATGCTTCAAATACAGCTCCCCATTACGCATATAATCGCCGTCATTGACCGTGATATACGGGAATCCGCCGTTTACCCGCATGCTGACGAGTTGGTCGCGGATATGCTCCCAGTTTTTGTCGACGATTTTATATTCTTTTCCCTGTTTTTGGAACAAATACATGTCTTCGCGCATGACGAGCTCTTTCGTCAAATAGTTGCGCAAAAACGAAATGTCGGATTCCAGTTCGCGCACTTCAAAAATTTTCGCCCTCCCCGACCCCGGCTTGACGCCGTATTTTTTCATCTCCTCAGTCGGGTTGTTCCACCGCTCTTCAATGTCTTCAAAAATTTTCAGTCCTAAATAATACGGATTGATGCCGGTGCGCGACGGTTGCACGACGTTGGCGTTCAGTTTCGCAAATTCAATCGCCTCATCGCTCGTCAAATCCATCTCGCGCAAAATGCGCTGATGCCAATACGTCGCCCATCCTTCGTTCATGATTTTCGTCTCCAGCTGCGGCCAAAAATAAAGCATTTCCTCGCGCATCATCGTTAAAATGTCGCGTTGCCAATCCTCCAGTTCGCGGCTGTATTCTTCAATGAACAATAGCACATCTTTTTCCGGTTGCGGCGGAAACTTGCGCCGTTTTTTTCGCGGCGGCGTTTTCAGTTTGTTCCGCTCGTCAAGCGACCATAAATCGTCGTACGGCGTCGATGTTTTCGGAGGCTCCTCCTCTTCGTACACTTCCGTATCTTCCCACGTCCATGACAGCTTCGGCCGCAGGAGCGAGGGATCGATATGCTCCTGAATGGCCAAGACAGCATCCAAAAATTTTTCCACTTCCAATTTTCCGTATTGATGTTCATAATGCTTGATCCGCTCCGCTGTCGCCGCCATGCTTTCCACCATATCGCGCTTCGTGTTGCTGAAGCGGACGTTGTTTTTGAAAAAGTCGCTGTGAGCCAACACATGGGCGACGATCAGCTTATTTTGGATGAGCGTATTCGTATCGAGCAAAAACGCGTAGCAAGGGTCCGAATTGATGACGAGCTCGTAAATTTTGCTTAACCCTAAATCATAATGAAGCTTCATTTTGTAAAACTGTTTCCCAAAGCTCCAATGGGAAAATCGCGTCGGCATTCCGTAGGCGCCAAACGTATAAAGAATGTCCGCCGGACAAATTTCATAACGCATCGGATAAAAATCAAGGCCAAATCCTTCCGCAATTTCGGTAATTTCGGCAATGGCCCGTTCCAGCTCTTTCAGCTCGCCCTTCCGCATCCATCTCCCCCCTTTTTCCTCTTATCACAATGTATGAGGAAAAAGGGATTTTGATACGTTCGCAATCGTCAAGATGTCAACGAACCCCTTTCTATCACCCTTTTTTATCTAACTCTTTATGGCAATATGCCTGCAAGAAAGGGACATACTTTATGACAGTGTGATCTAAGCGGAACAGAAACTGAGCAAAAAGTTCAAATCTTTTCGATTTGGATAACAGGATTACAAATATTCCCATCACACCAGAAAGAACCATACTTCCTGCCACATCAGCCGGATAATGAACACCGACAAAAACTCTAGAAATCCCCACCACTATAGCCCAAACGAATGCCGGATACCCCCACCGATCCCTTCTAAACAACAACATCCATGCGATGGAAAATGCTAAAACGGCATGATCACTAACGAAAGAAGAATCAGAAGAATGAGGTAGTAACTGATGAACGTGATGAACAACAAACGGGCGTGGATGATAATACACAAGGTGAATGACGACATTCACAGACAATGCAAGCAAAGCTGTCAGAGCAGTATATAAAGCCGTATATGGTCTTTCCACCCCTTTCTCCCCTTTTCGGTAGAACCAAAGGAACAGGACGACGGCAACAGAAATATATGGCACACTGTTACTAGCAACTACCATGATAGTATCAAGGAAAGAAAAATGTCCTGCCCATCTGTTGATCAATTGAAATATTTCATCATTCATTTTGTTTTCCTCCCTTTACAGTTGTCGACTTGTAGTTAGCCTCTTGGGCCAAAACAACATTTTCAGCATACCAACTAACACTAAAAAAACTTTAAACAAGATATTAAGAATTGATGAAGAAAGAGCAATGGCACGGTATTAATGGTAATATGGCTTTGCGAGGTACACAGTACTTCTAAAAACGACCAGTTTTCCAAATTCGGGAAATAGGCATGACTAACGTCGGGAGGGAGTTAGATGGCCTACTGGATTTCACTATTTGAACAGCATAGTTACCTTATTTTGTTTCTCGTCAGGTGATATAATTGATCTGTCGAGATCTGTCTTGACAGACCATTTTGCATGACAGGAATATCGCCGCCATGCAATGCAATACTAGGAATTCTCTAAAATAGAGGCAGGGAGTAGGAATGCAAAAACATATTTTAATTATTGAAGATGAAGCACAAATAGCCAAAGTATTAAAAATTGAACTTGAATACGAAGGATATACAGTAACGATTAGGCATGATGGGAAATCAGGTTTGAAAACAGCTTTAACAGAAAAATTCCATTTAATCCTACTGGATATCATGTTGCCCGAACTAAGTGGTATAGAAGTATTGAGAAGATTGCGCAAAGCAGGAAATTATACTCCCGTCATCCTTTTAACCGCCCGGAATACCACATTGGATAAAGTAATGGGATTAGACCAGGGGGCCAATGATTATGTGACGAAGCCTTTTGAAATGGAAGAATTATTAGCGCGAGTTCGGTCTTGTATACGTTATAAATCCTTAATCGAAGAATCAAACGAAGAAAAATCGCTCTTAATCGTGAAAGATTTGGTTGTTAATACTGATACAAGGGAAGTTACAAGGAATGGAAAATCTATATCCTTAACCCCAAAAGAGTATGATTTGTTGCTGTATTTACTGATCAATAAAAATAAAGTGATGACTCACATTTCGCACCCTCCCGACGAAAATCGGGAGGATTTTTTCATTCCGATGTCGAATGAATCCTTGACACACAAGGAACGTAAAGGAGTTTTTCTCTCATGAATGTGAAAGTCAAAGGGGTCTATCGTAATGGTTATTTGAATATAATAAGTGTTCTAGTCAAAAAACTCGACATCCCCCACTTGATTGACCATCTTGTGCCCGTCGATCCACAATGCCAAACGCGAGTCAGCGATGCCGTTCAAGCCATCCTTTACAATCTATTTGACGGCCGGCAAGCCCTGGTTCACTTAGAACGATGGGCTCAGGAGATCGATCTAGAGAAACTCATCCGTCCCGGTCTCCAGCCTTCCTGGTTGAACGACGATGCCTTGGCCCGTCATCTCGACCGCTTGTATGAGGCCGATATTCACAAGGTCATCAGCACTTGCTTGATTCACATTTATCGCAAAGAAGGCCTTTCCCTCCGAGCCTTTCACGCTGATACGACGGACAAGACGGTTTACGGAGCGTATGAATCGGCCTCATTAGAGGCTTTGCAGATCACACATGGCTACAACCGCCATCACCGTTGGCAAAAACAGATCGGCTTCGGGCTGGTCGGCAACGAGGATGGCATCCCGTTTTACGGCGATGTGCATGACGGCAATCTATCGGATAAGGCGTGGAATCCTGAGGTGCTGTCGCGGATCCACGAACAGTTCAAACAAGCCAAGATCGACGACGAATGGATTTACGTGGCTGATTCCGCTGCCATGACGAAAGACACCTTGGCGCAGACGAAAGCCGCCCGTGCCTTTTTGATCACCAGAGGCCCTTCGTCGCTTCGGATCGTGAAACGGGCGCTCGCGGAGGCCGATTCGCCTCACATCCCGTGGAGCGAACCCTTTACCCTGGCGGAGAGAAACGGCGCCACGTACCGGGTATGGGAAACGGCCGCGACCTATGAAGGCCACCCGGTTCGGCTGATCGTCGTTGAATCGAGCGCGCTCGACCAGCGCAAAGGAAAGACGCTCGAAAAAGAGCGGGTCAAAGAAGCGGAGCTTCTTCGTGAGGAACAAGTCCGTTGGGAGCGCCACCCCTTCTCCTGCCGCGAAGACGCCGAACAAGCCTTGACGTCCCTCAAGGCGTCCCTTCGCCCTCGGTTTCATCGAGTGGAGGCCGCGGTCGAAGAGATCGTGCGTCCGAAAAAACGGCGAGGACGGCCGAAAAAAGGGGCGGAACCCGAGACGGAGACGCTGTACACCCTTCGCCTAAACGTCGAATTCGACCAACCGGCATGGGAACAGGCAAGACGGAAAGCGTCCCGGTTTGTCCTCGTCACGACCGTTCCGAAGGAATGGAAGGGCCAACAAATGGATGCCCAAGAGATCTTGAAGCTGTATAAAGGGCAAATCTCGGTGGAAATGAACTTCGCGTTTTTGAAAGATCCGTTTTTCACGGATGAGATTTATGTCAAAAAGCCAGAACGAGTTGCCGTATTGGGCTATCTATTTCTCTTGGCCTTGGCGATTTACCGCGTTTTTCAGCGCCGGGTGCGTCAGTTCATCACACCGGAACACCCGTTAAAAGGGGCTGGAGGCCGCAAGCTGACCCGGCCAACCGGGCAGGCGATTTTTCAGCTGTTTCAATATGTGAACGTCGTCCTGTTCCAGCTGCCGGATGGACGCATCCAACGCGCACTGGATCGCTCCCTCAACCCGGATCAGCGAAGGATTCTGCAGGGATTGGGCATGGATGAGAGCATCTACGTCTAACATGATACAGAACGACTAGCGATGGTAAAAAAAGGATTGCCATCGCTCGTTGTGTTGGTCAAAAAGTTATTCTGAAAAACTAAATAAAAAATCCTTTGTTTTGACCTTGTTAGGGTGCGAAATGTGAGTGATGACACGCGAAAATATTCTGACCAATGTATGGGGCTACGAATATGAAGGAGAAACAAACATGATTGATGTGCACATTGCCCACCTTAGAAAAAAGCTTGACGAAGGTTTTGGCTCTCCCCTAATCCATACGGTTTGGGGGGTCGGATACGTTATAAGGGAGAAATAGTAAATGAAGACTACCACGAAAATCAATTTATTGACGACCGCTTGGCTGATTTGTATTTTGTTCGTTACCAACGTGTTCGTCTTTTTTTCTTTTATGAAAATAACCGTTGATATGGAAAAGGAGGCAGCCTTTCGAAAAGCACACGAGATCATCGAGGCAAACCGAGCCCCTAATTCTATATCGTTGCCTCGTGATCTTTTAGAGTCTTACCTAACGGACCATTCTTTTATCAGGGTTGTCAACCCTCACGCTAAGGTTATCATAGAGGTAACAAATGACCGTTATTTATCCAAGATAAAAGCAAAATTTGTAACAAAGAACGAGTCGCAACTCCGTAAAATGAGGGAGGAGCAAGTTCTGCTTGTCCGTATCCCCATTTCGTCGCCTCGCCATGTCATAGGCACCCTTGAAATTGGAGAGCGACTCATGGGACTTGAAATGCGAAAAGATATTCTACTGTCCATTTTAACGGTTTGTTCGGTGATCGCTGTCTTCTTATCGTTGCTCGGGGGAAAATGGTTATCAAACGTAATTATGCACCCCATTTCCAGCATGATCACCTCAATGAAAGAAATCGAACAGAGTGGTGTTCTCAAACCTATACTCATTCAAAACAACATGCCTGATGAACTCCAAAAAATGGCCATGACATTTAACCGTATGATCGAACGGCTGCAAGAAAATCTTGAAAAGCAAAAACGGTTCGTTTCGGATGCCTCACATGAATTAAAAACGCCTCTTACGGTCATCAAAAGTTACGCTGATTTATTAAAGCGGCGAGGGGTCCAAAATGAAGCAATGGTCCAAGAAGCTATTGAAACCATTTATTTGGAGGCAACAAGGATGCAAAAGATGGCCGAAGCTTTGCTTGACCTAGCGGCGTCGGAAAAGGAATCTATACTGGAAGTGGAACCGGTCAATCTTATTTCGGCTCTCAGCCATATTTTGCGCCAACTCCAAACTGTATATGCCAGACCTATACGACTTCATTACTCCCAAAATCCGATCATGGCTGAAGTGGATGAATTAAAAATGAAGCAGGTAATGATTATACTGCTTGATAACGCGATCAAGTACAGCCAAGATCCGATCGATGTATTTCTAGAACAGAGGGAAAAATACGTTATAATACGAATAAAAGATTACGGCATCGGGATCCCAAAGGAAGACATCAAACATGTTTTTGAGCGTTTTTATCGGGTAGACAAGTCGAGAAGCAGGGAAACAGGCGGAACAGGGCTTGGGTTATCCATCGCTCAAAATATCGTCCGGCAACACCGGGGGGAAATTCACATCGACAGCGAGTTAGGAAAAGGGACGGAGGTAAAACTTCTCATCCCTATTTCTCCTCGCTGCAACGAAAACAACCGAGGGTAAATATAGGCGGATGTTTTTCTGTTGGGGGACGGCCGTTTACCTTTTTTGTCCTATGATTTATAATGATGGTACAAAACATCACGGCAAAGCGTGGTGGTCATTTGCAACACTATTTGCATTATCTTATCGAACACTTCGGCTACATCGGCATTATGGTGGCGCTGATGCTCGGCATCGTCGGGCTGCCGATCCCTGACGAGCTGCTGTTGACATATGCCGGTTACCGCGTTTCAACGGGGGCGTTTTCGTATCCGCTCGCTTTTCTTTCCTGCTGGCTTGGAGCCATCATTGGCATCTCGCTCAGCTATATGCTCGGGATTACGCTCGGGCTGCCGTTTTTGCATAAATTCGGTCCCAAGCTCCATCTTACAGAAAAACGGCTCGAGCAAACGAAAGCGCTTTTTTCGAAGCTCGGCCCAGCGGTATTGTTCATTTGCTATTTCATCCCCGGCGTTCGGCATCTCGCCGCCTTTTGGGCCGGCATGAACGCCTACCGTTGGAGAAAGTTTGCTTTGTTCGCCTACAGCGGGGCGATGGTGTGGGTCGCTGTCTTTTTGACGATCGGCGCCTATTTTGAAAGCCGCTGGATGGCCGTCAAGCAGTACATCCATGCCTACCGTCCATTCTTATTTCCCGTCTTTTTGGTCGCTCTTGGTTTTGCCATCTTCTATTGGTACATCCAGCAAAAGCGAAAAACACCGGGCTAATCTCCGGTGTTTTTCGTTTCTCTATGCGCGCTATACGTTCTCGCGCGGGCCGCGATGGTACGTTTCCGTCAGCAGACCCATAAACAGGCCGAATCCGAACATAAACATCGAGGCCCCGATAATGCCGAGACTGATGATCGTCAAGAAATAGTCTTTGTTGTAAGCGCTTGCGATAAAACTAAGCAAAAACAGTACAACTCCGACAATCAATCCCACTGACGCCATCCATTTGCACATGTTGATGATTTCTTGCCCTTCGTGCCGTTTGTTCATTCTCATCATCCCCTTATTTTGAGGATACTATCCTTGTCACAAAATTGCAACATTTATTTTTCCTTTTTCGTTTTCATTTCGGTTATAATTTATATTTTGCCTTCTGTCGCAACATTTACAGGGCAACAAAACGCCCCGCCGTCATACACTAACAATGACTCCTTCTTGATAAAGGAGGCATGCCGCTTGAACACCGTCGACTATGATAAGGCGCTCTATTACACGCATCGCTCCGAATGGGACAATTTGCTCATTTTAATGGTGCGTACGCCTGATGATATTCTGTCGAAAAAAATTGAAAAGTTTCTCCACGCTTATAATTTTGAACATGACTACTCCGTCATCCAGGAGCGGTTGCACGCCTTGCTTCGCTATATTGACCATGCGCTTGAAGTGAGCGAACAAAAAATGGGAGTCGAGCAGTACGCGCAGTTTTACTCATAAAACGAACGGGGAATTGGCCGATGCCAATTCCCCGCAGATTGTGCTGATCATTGCGCATAAGAAGGCGAAACGGTGCTGAGCACATCCTTTACGCGTTGCATGACGGCTTCTGTTAAGCGCGCTAGTCTTTCTTCGCTGTCCTCTAGCGACGTCCCTTTGACGCCGAAGTACGCCTTCATTTTCGGCTCCGTCCCTGATGGACGCAGACAAAACCACGAGCCATCCTCCAAGATATACTTGAGCACATTGGATGTCGGCAAATCAATGGCCGTTTTTTCGCCGGTCAACGTGTTCGTCCGCTCTTTCGTTTTGTAATCCTCAATCACCGTCACCTTTTTCCCCGCGGCCTCCACCGGCGGCTGTTGGCGGAACGACGCTAAAATCGCGGCAATCGCCTCTGCTCCTTCTTTGCCTTTCAGCGTGAGCGATCGTTGTCCCTCGCGGTAATAGCCGTACTGGTCAAACAATTGCAAGAGCGCCTCATACAACGATAGCCCTTGCTTTTTATAAAACGCGCACACTTCCGCCGCGAGGACAGCCGCCTGCACGGCATCTTTGTCGCGGACAAAATCGCCGATCAGATACCCATAGCTTTCCTCATATCCGAACTGGAACGCATATTGCCCTGTTTGTTCGTATTCCTTCATTTTTTCGCCGATGAATTTGAAACCGGTCAACGTATCGACCGTCTCAAGATCAAACGATTGGGCGATCGCCCGACCAAATTCAGACGTCACGATCGTTTTTAAGACAACACCATTTTCTGGCAGAGTGCCTTGAGCTTTTCGTTGCGACAGCAAATAGTGGAGCAACAAGCCGCCGGTTTGATTGCCGGTCAGCACGACATAGTTTCCCTTGTCATTTTTAACCGCCACGCCCAGCCGGTCGGCATCCGGGTCGGTGGCGATCAACAGATCGGCGTTCACTTGCTTGCCCAACTCCATCGCCATGGCGAAGGCCGCGTGTTCTTCCGGATTGGGCGAGGCGACCGTCGAGAAATTCGGATCCGGCAGCTCCTGCTCTTTGACGACAAAGACGTTTTGGTAGCCGAGCTCAGCGAGCGCGCGGCGCACCGGTTTGTTTGACGTGCCGTGAAGCGGCGTAAACACGATATTGATCGCCGTTTCCCGAGCGAGCTCCGGATGGATGGAAATCGTTTTGACCGCATGGATATAAGCATCATCGACTTCGCTTCCGATGATGCGAATAAGGCCTTTTTCTCTTAACGTTTCCTCATCTTCCACATGAATGGCGAGCTCATTTTCGACTTCATTGACATAGCGGATCACTTGGTCGGCGACAGCAGGCGGCAGCTGTCCCCCGTCCTCTCCATACACTTTATAGCCGTTATATTCGGGCGGATTATGGCTAGCGGTGATGACAATGCCGGCAAACGCCCGCAAACAGCGAACAGCAAACGACAGTTCCGGCGTTGGACGCAATTCATCAAACACGTATGTTTGAATGCCGTTCGTAGCCAACGTTTTCGCCGCCTCCATCGCAAATTCCGGCGACTTATGCCGGGAGTCATAGGCAATGACGACCCCGCGTTGCTTCGCCTCATCGCCAAACGATTGTATGTATCGCGCCAATCCTTCTGACGCTTTTCGCACCGTATACATGTTCATTCGGTTCGTCCCCGGGCCAATCTCGCCGCGCATGCCGCCGGTGCCGAATTCGAGATTTTTGTAAAAGCAATCCTCCAGCCATCGTTCATCATTGCGGCGTTGTTCCAACAACCGCTTCAATTCCGGATCGAGCTGCGGCTCACGCAGCCATTGTTCGTATTTTTGTCTCCACTCCATCGCTGTTCCCCCTTGATTTTCATTTTCCCTGTTTATGTATTCGCTCCCATCATACAATATACCTGCCAAAAGAAAAAGGATGCCCTGGAAAAAATGTGGGCATCCTTTTCCCCCATTACCCTTGCGGCTGCGACGGTTCCGAAATGCTCGTCAACGCCTGTTCAGCCGCTTCGTTTGATGCGCTGTTCGTCGCAATATCGCCTAACGCAACAATGCCTTGAAGCTGGTTGTTTTCCACGATCGGCAAACGGCGAACTTGATGTTGGGCCATGACATTCGCGGCTTCCTGTACGCTCATATTCGGCGTACCGGTGACGACTTGGTTCGTCATGACCTCCGCTACTTTGACGGTCGACGGGTCTTTTCCTTGGGACGAAACACGCAACGTAATATCGCGGTCCGTAATCATCCCTTTGACTTGCCCGTTTTCCACAACCGGAAGCGCCCCAATATTTTTTTGGCTCATGATTTGCGCTGCTTCTTGCACCGTTTGGTTCGGCGAAATCGTTGCGACGTTTTTCGTCATAATGTCCTGCACTTTGTTTCCGCTGTTGTTCGTCAATGTGATCCTCCCCTTTCACCGATTAGTATGGCTCGTTTGTCGAGCGATATAGATAGAAAATGTTGTTTTCTTTCCTGCCCTTTGCCGGTTATGAATGGACGTGCCGTTTTCTTTTCCCTTATAATGGAGCTGAACAGTGTAAGATCGGGCAACGGTGTCTGCAACGGAAGAAGGGGAGAAGGATGGAACAAGAAAAACGCGCGGAACACTTGCTTTTGGCCGCATGGGCGACTGCGCTCATCGCCACCCTCGGAAGCCTTTATTTTTCGGAGGTGCTTGGGTACATTCCGTGCGACCTGTGCTGGTTTCAACGCATTTTTATGTATCCGCAAGTCATCATTTTAGGAATCGCCATCGTGCGCAAAGACGCTGCGGCAGCTCGCTATAGCTTCACACTGTCATTGATTGGCGGGGGTATTTCTCTGTATCATTATGGATTGCAAAAAATTCCGCTGCTTCAAGAATACGCCCTCAGTTGCGGCCGCATTCCGTGCACAGGGCAATATATAAACTGGCTTGGATTTATCACCATTCCATTTTTGGCGTTCACTGCCTTTATGATCATTATTTTGTTAAGTTGGACCGTCATGCGCCAGCAAAGAAAGGAGAGCGAACGTTGAAAAAACTGCTCGCATTTGGCGGCATCATTGTCGTCCTGTTCGCTGCGATCGCGTTTATTACGATGTACGAACAAAAAGAAGCCGCAAGTAACAATCCTTACCATAAAAGTGAGCTCAACCCAGCCACCATCGCCCAACTTGACGACCCGAACTACCGCAACATTATTTTGCCCGCGGAGCTGAAACAGCAGCTGGCTGACGGCAAGACGCTCACCGTTTACTTTTACAGCCCGACATGCCCTCATTGCCAACGGACAACCCCGATCGTCGTTCCTTTGGCGAAACAGCTGGGCATCGACTTAAAATTGTTCAACTTGCTCGAATTTGAAGACGGTTGGGACATATACCATATTGAAGCAACCCCGACCATTGTCCATTATGAAAACGGCAAAGAGGCAAAACGCATCGAAGGATACCATGATGAAAAAACGTTTCGCCGATGGTTTGCCTCACTGCCAATGCCAAAAAAATAAGGAGCTGCGCCTTTTACAAGACGCAGCCCCTTGCCCTACATCACCCACTGGTTCACAGCGGGAACATACATGCTACACGGCATCGCCCGCTTATGGATAAACTGCTTGGCCCGAAATGGAAAGGTGATGCCATGACGAGCCAAAATTTTTTGGTTGCGGGCAAACAGCCATTCATATTGGTCGCACTCTCCATGTTCCCCCATATATTCGATGACGGTAATGAGCGACTGCAGCGCCGAAATGATTTGGAAAGCCTCCTTCATTGTTCCATTATATGCCACATGTTCGTGATCTAACGAAAGAATGCCCCACTCCTCAAATTGACGGATTTGTTCATCATCGAAGTAATACGGGAACACATCGGTATAAAAGTAGTTGAGCAAATACTGCATGTAATGCTCTTGTTCCGGAGTCGCTGCATACATCATTTTCAACGTCCATACCACCTTTTCTCGCCGCAATGCTTGCGTTCTCCATCATGAAGACGATACTATGAGTGTACCATATCTCGCGCAAGGATAGGGGTAGAAAGTGTTTCCACAGCTAACAAACAATTGGGAGTGTGACAACTTTGTGGACAAGAAAAGGCGATTGGCTGGAATGCATCATCCCTAGCTGGTGGAGCGGTTTGACGATTGAACAGCTCCTGAAAGACGTATGGGCCGCCTCGAAAAAGCTCGCCCACCGTTGGCGGATGGAACACGGCGTCAAACTGAACGGCCAGGCTGTTCCCTGGAAGACGGTGCTCAACGAACGCGACCGGCTTCAGCTTTACGCATATGAGCCGGAGCCGTCGTTCATCGTTCCAGAATATCGGGAGCTTTCGATTTTATGGGAGGACGACCATCTGCTCGTCTTGAACAAAGAAGCCGGCATCGACATTCATCCGTCCGAACCGGGGCAAACCGGGACGCTCGCCAATGCGGTCGCGTTTTATTTGCAGTCGCAGGCAATTTTAACAAAAGTGCGCCACATTCACCGACTTGACCGCGACACGTCGGGAGCGATTTTATTTGCCAAACACCCTCTTGCCGGTGCGACGCTCGATCGGATGCTCGCCCACCGTGCCATCAAGCGGACGTACGTCGCCCTTGTTCACGGTCGTTTGTCCCCGAAATCAGGAACCATTTCCGCGCCAATCGGCCGCGACCGCCACCATCCAACGCGCCGGCGCGTCTCGAAGACGGGGGCAAAAGCGGTGACACACTATCGCGTCATCAAAACATTCCCGTCAACATCGCTTGTCGAGCTTTCTCTCGAGACTGGACGGACGCACCAAATCCGCGTCCATTTGGCCCATCTCGGCCATCCGCTCGTCGGCGATGTGCTTTATGGCGGCAAACCAGTGTTTCATCGCCATGCGCTTCATGCCGCTAAGCTAACGTTCCGCCATCCGTTTACAAACGAAGAGGTCATTTGTCTCGCGCCAACAAGCGATTTTCCCACCGACCTTTCGCGCATTTACAATTGATCTACTCCGCCGTCCTTCAATGGAGGAGGGGATTTCTCGGCCGAAACGAGAAAAGGCAGACGCCCCCGTCTGCCTTACAAACGCAACTCCTCCTCTTCGGCGCCTGCCGCCTCCTCCTCTTTGCTCGGCTCTTTTTTTGCCACTTCCAGCGATTTCACATGATGGCCATCCATTTCCTTCACCGTAAACAAGTAGCCATCGATTTCTACACTCTCGCCTGGTTTGATATCATAATGCTTCGTTAAAATCCAGCCGCCGATCGTATCGACGTCATCATCGTCAATGTCCAGCCCAAGCAAATCATTCACTTCGCTGATCAACACTTTGCCATCCAAGATCAATCGATCGTCCATTTTTTGAATCAGCGGCGTTTCATCAATATCAAACTCATCTTGGATTTCGCCAACGATTTCTTCCAAAATGTCCTCGACTGTAACCAGTCCAGACGTGCCGCCGTATTCATCGACCAAAATCGCCATATGGATGCGTTCTTTTTGCATTTTGACCAACAAATCGTGAATGGCGATCGATTCAATCACTTGAATGATCGGGCGGATATAGTCTTTCATCTGCTTTTCGTTGGACGGATTGGCAATAAAGTCCGTAAACACCTCTTTAACGTTGATGAGTCCAAGCACATGGTCTTTATCGCCGTCAATGACCGGATAGCGCGTATACTTTTCTTCGCGAATGATGTCCAAGTTTTCCTTGACGCTTTTGTTAATATCGAGCGCCACAATTTCTTTGCGCGGCACCATAATTTCTTTCGCTATGCGGTCGTCAAAACGAAAAATGTTATTGACATAGCGGTACTCTGACTGATTGATCTCCCCGCTTTTGTAGCTTTCTGATAAAATGAGGCGCAACTCCTCCTCAGAGTGCGCGATTTCATGCTCCGCCACCGGCCTGAGGCCAAACAGGCGCGTCACGAGCCGCGCAGAGTTGTTGAGCGTCCAAATGAACGGATACATGATTTTGTAAAACCAGATGAGCGGCTGAGCCGTAAACAGCGTAATCGCTTCCGCCTTATGAATGGCAAACGTCTTCGGCGCTAATTCACCGACGACGACATGCAAAAAGGTGATGAGCGAAAACGAAATGATAAACGCTAAAAAGTGGGAGACGGATTCCGATAAATGGAGGCGTTCAAACAGCGGCAGCAACATCCGCGCCACCGTCGGCTCCCCGAGCCAGCCAAGGCCAAGCGAGGTGAGCGTAATGCCGAGCTGGTTCGCCGATAAATAGCCGTCCAAATTCGAAATCACTTTTTTCGCCGCGACCGCCCGTCGATTCCCTTCATTGACAAGCTGATCGATGCGCGAGCTGCGCACCTTGACGATCGCAAATTCAGAAGCGACAAAAAAGGCGGTGCAAGCGATGAGAAACGCCACCAACAGCAAACTGGCTATATCCAATTCGTCTCCGAGCGCGGATGAAGCGCCCAGGTTACACCTCCTGCACACAAAAGTTTCCATTGCAGCTGATAGACGATGATGCCGCTGGGCCGCCTCAGGCGGCCCAATATGTTACGATTCCTCATTATTGTTCCCTTGGGTGAAAATGAGGACATATTTCAGCAATTCAAACACGGCGATCAACGTTGCCGCGACGTATGTCAGCGCCGCCGCGCCAAGCACTTTGTTTACGCCTCGCGCTTCATTTGGGGCGATCAACCCTTCAGCCAGCATAAACCGCTTCGCCCGTGCGCTCGCGTTAAACTCCACCGGCAAGGTAATGATTTGGAAGGCCACCGCCAGCGAGAAAAACAAAATGCCGAGTCCAATCAGCGAAAATTGATGGAGCACAAATCCAACGAGCAACAACAACGGCGCAACGCCCGAAGCGAAGTTCACAATCGGAAACATCCGGTGGCGAAGGACGAGCGCAGCGTAGCCTTGCTGGTGTTGAACGGCATGGCCAACCTCGTGGGCGGCAACGGAAATGGAAGCGATTGAACGCCCATAAAAGACCGGCTCCGACAAACGGACCGTGCGGGAAATCGGATCATAATGGTCGGACAATCTCCCTGGCACGACCTCCACCGGCACATGGTGCAGCCCGTGGCGGTCTAAAATCATGCGCGCCACTTCCGCCCCCGTCAACCCCGATGAGGCTGGAACTTCAGACCAGGCATTGAAATTGCTTGATACCTTCCATTGCGCCCAAAGCGATATCAGGAAGGCGATAAAAATGAAAATATCCATCGGATGGAATAGCATCACAGCACCCTCCGTTTTTTCAATGTTCATCAAATGTGTATACTATTATTTATTGTACTTGCTCACCTTTTCATACGTCAAACGGCCCGCTCCGGTTTCAAAAAAAACAGCGCCTGCATCGAGGCGCTATTTGGCTGATGGGGACATCAAAAATTGAAATTGTCTGGGTCAGGACCGACCCGTTTGTTCAAGTTCAACGCGTCGATCTGTTTCATTTCTTCGTCGGTCAGCGAGAAATCAAAAATATCAGCGTTTTCCTTGATCCGCGCCGGCGTCACCGACTTCGGGATCGTCACAACGCCGTGTTGCAAATCCCAGCGCAACACCACCTGCGCCGGCGTTTTCCCGTACTTGCGCCCAATGTCAACGATCGTCGGTTCGCTTAAAATTTCCCCGCGCATGAGCGGCGACCATGCTTCAAGCTGGATGCCGTTTTCCCGGCAAAACGCAAGCAGCTCTTTTTGCGTCAGGCGCGGGTGATACTCGACTTGGTTGACCATCGGCTTAATTTCGCAGTCAGCCATCACATCTTGCAAATGGTGAATTTGGAAGTTGCTCACTCCAATCGCGCGCACATAACCGTCTTTATACAACTTTTCCAGCGCCTTGTACGTCTCTTTATACTTCCCTTTCACCGGCCAGTGGACCAAATACAAGTCGACATAATCGAACCCGAGTTTCTTCAAACTTTTGTCAAACGCCTTCAGCGTTGTCTCATACCCTTGGTCGGTGTTCCACACTTTCGTCGTCACAAACACTTGTTCGCGAGGAATGCCGGATTCGCGGATCGCTTGACCGACACCTTCTTCGTTTTCATAAAAAGCGGCTGTATCGACATGGCGGTAGCCGATCTCGAGCGCGGTGCGCACCGCGCTTCTTACTTCCTCCCCTTCTTTGACTTTATAAACGCCAAGGCCGACCCAAGGCATTTTCACCCCGTTATGCAAAGTGGCGCAATCTTGCAGGCCGTTCATATCCTCTCCTCCTCGAGCGTCATTATAGTTTCATTATGGGAAAAGAGGGAAAGAAAATCAAAATATATGCTTGCTCTCCTTTCTCGCTTCCCCGCGTCCCTCTTGTTCTTTCTTTAGGGGAAAATCAACGCAAAAACGAGGGGAAACATTCCCCTCGCGCTGTCATTGCATTCCTTTTTTCATCCATTCGGCGATTTGCAGCGTGCGGCGCCTTTCCCGACGCAGTCAGAAACATGCGAACGGAAAAGCTGTCAATGGGACTTGCAGAGCGCTCCTGACTCTTATTTGGCCACGCTCATCGAGGCGCGCTCCACTTCAGCTTCGTTCGGATGAAACTCGTTTTCCATTTTCGAAACGACAACAGTCGCCACAGCATTGCCGATAATATTCGTAATCGCCCGCGCTTCCGACATAAAGCGGTCAACCCCAAGCAACAAGGCGATGCCTTCGACCGGAATCATCGGAAATGCTGCCAACGTTGCAGCCAGCGTAATAAAGCCGGAACCGGTAACCCCTGCTGCCCCTTTCGAGGTGAGCATTAAGACGCCAAGCAACGTCAGCTCTTGCCAAATGGTTAAATCAATGCCGTACGCTTGGGCGATGAAAATGGCTGCCATCGACAAGTAAATCGATGTGCCGTCTAGGTTAAACGAATACCCTGTCGGAACGACAAGACCGACAACCGATTTTGAGCACCCGTATTTTTCGAGTCGCTCCATCAGCCGCGGCAGCGCTGATTCAGACGAAGACGTGCCCAAAACAAGCAACAGTTCCTCTTTGATATAAGCGAGAAACTGAAAGATGTTAAACCCATAAAACTTGGCAATCCCGCCAAGCACGACGAAAATGAAGAGCGCCATCGTAATGTAAACAGAACCCATCAATTTGCCGAGCGACACAAGTGAACCAAGGCCAAACGTGCCGATCGTGTACGCCATCGCGCCGAACGCGGCAATCGGCGACACCTTCATAACCATGTTGACGACGCCGAAGAAAATTTCCGCCAGCCGTTCAAACAAGGAAATCACTGGTTTTGCTTTTTCCCCAAGCGCGGCAGCCGCTAAACCGAACAACACGGCGAAGAAGAGCACCGGAAGCAGTTGGCCGCTCGCCATCGCGGCAACGACGTTGTCGGGAATGATGCTTAAAATGAAATCAACAAAACCGTGGCTTGTTTCTTCCGCTTGTTTCGTGTATTGTGAAATGTCGCCGCCTTTTACTGCATCGGTATGAAACCCAACCCCTGGTTTGACAAGGTTGACGACGACAATCCCGATCGCCAACGCAAACGTCGTGACAATTTCAAAATAAATGAGCGCCTTGCCGCCGATGCGGCCGACCTTTTTCAAGTCGCCCATATTGCCGATTCCGATGACGACGGTGAAGAAAATGATCGGGGCGATCACCATTTTAATCAGCTTAATAAATCCGTCTGCCAATACTTTCAACTTCGCGCCAAATTCCGGAAATACAAATCCGACAATGATCCCTAAAATAATGCCGATGATGACTTGCACCGTCAAGTTTTTCAGTTTTCTCCGCATTTCTCCCACTCCTTTCGATATCTTGGTAACGCTTTCAACATTATCATAAAGAAAAATCGTTGAAATCAAAATATTATGGTGATAATGGTCGTTTTGGTCTTTTTGGTCTTGACCTTTTTTGCTGTTCAAAAACAAAAAAGCTTCCGCCCGCGGAAGCCTATTGCGATCCTCTCATTTCATCCAAAAGCCTGGAACCAAACTGCCTCGTAAACTCGTCGTACAGCGGGGCAAACTTCTGCTCCCATTTCCGTTTCTCCTCTTCCGACAGCCGGTAAAGGAAGACATCTTCACGCCGCTCGAGCTGCTTAAGCTCCCGTTCGTTTTGCTCTTTCGACTGCTCTAAATTCCAACGCGTCGCTTCAGCCATCGCTTCAGTCATTTTTTGCTGGATGTCTTTCGGCAAACTGTCCCAAAATGACTGATTCATCATGACGGCGTACCCGAGATACCCGTGATTGCTGATCGTAATATACGGTTGAAATTTGTAAAACCCTTTCGAATAAATATTGGAAATCGTATTTTCCTGCCCATCAAACTTATGCTGTTCAAGCTCCTGATAAACGCGGTCAAATGAAACAGCAACCGGTTCACCGCCAAGCAAGCGAAACTGCTTTTCAATCACTTCGCTCGGCATAATGCGAAAACGCAAGCCGCGAAAATCGTCAGGGGCGATGAGCGGACGGGTTGTGCTCATCATTTGCTTAAATCCATTGCTCCAAAACGCCAGTCCTTTCATTCCTTTTGCCTCCAGCATCCGAAGCAGCTCGGCGCCCACTTTTCCAGTAAACACGCGGCGCACGTCGTCCTCATCGCGGAACAAAAACGGCAAATCGAGCACTTGCCATTCGGGGACAAGCTCTGTCACCTTTGAAAATGATGGCGCGATCATTTGCACGTCGCCGCGCAACAGCGCATCAAGCTCTTCCCCATCCGAATAAAGCGAGCCGTTCGGGAACACTTCGACTTTGACGCGGCCGTTTGTTTTTTGCTCGACGAGCTCGGCAAACTTTTGCGCCGCCAACCCTTTTGGCGTATTCTCTGCTACGACATGGCTGAAATAAATAATGATTTGCTTTTTCAACCCCTTTTGCTCGTCGTCATAAACAAGTGGTTCACGTCCCAGTTGACGGCTAGCTGCCCAGCCGACCAGACCGAGGCCAACAAACAAAAGGATTGTCCATGCTCTCCACTTTTTCCCCATTGTTCACACCATTCTTCCATCCTATTGCTAAAATGGCACTCCAACGGAATGCTCCCCGCCGACTCGAATCATTGAAGCAAAAAAGCGGCTGGAGCCCACCGATTCGGTTTGAAAGCAGCAATCGCCACGCCTTACGCATGCCCCATCTTCTATGCTGGCGGGCAGAATATTTGTTCCCCACCGCCATTTTACACCTTTCGTTTCTTTCCATTCAAGAAGATTTGGTATAATGAAAAAAACGTTGATTTATTCCTTTCCCGATTCATATGGCATGTCCAACAGCCATCACGACTGCCAAAAAGGAGTTCCGCCATGAACCGGCTGCCGATTCGCTGGAAAATTACGATTTTGATTTTCGCCATCGTCAGCTTTTCCATGTTGCTGAGCGGTGCATTCATCATCAGCGACTTTTTCCATACAAAGGAGGAGGAACTCAGCCAGCGTGCCTTATTGACCGCGCGCACCGTCTCCGAGCTGCCCGAAGTCAGGCGCCATATTGTCGGAAACAAACAAAGCCGGGCGCTGATCAATCCGGTCGTCGAGCGGGTGCGCGTCATTCACAGCGCCGACTATATCATCGTTCTCGATATGAACAAAGTGCGCCTCTCCCATCCGCTTCCGGCAATGATCGGCACGATCTCCCGCGGTGCTGATGAGGGGCCGGCATTTGCCGAACATACGTACACTTCCAAAGCCCGCGGGGAAATCGGGACAGTGGTTCGCGCCTTCGTTCCCATTATGAACAGCGATCACGAACAAATCGGCGTCGTCATCGCCGCCTACCGGTTGCCGACGTTTTTCGAAGCCATTGATTCTTTGAAAGAAGAAGCTGCCGTAGCGGTCGTTTTGTCGCTCGTTGTCGGTGGAATTGGTGCATGGCTGCTCGCCTCCCATATCAAGCGGCAAATGTTTGAGCTGGAACCGCATGAGATCGCCAAGCTGCTGATCGAACGGACGGAAGCGTTTAACGCCATGCACGAAGGCGTCATCGCCATTGACAGTGATGAAAACATTACCATCTTCAACGACCGGGCAAAACAAATGCTCGGCGTCAAAGGGGATGTCATCGGCCGGTCGATCCGTTCCGTCATTCCGGACACACACCTTCCGGAAATCTTGGAAGTAAACAAGCCGATTTACAATAAGGAGTTGCAGATCGGCAATTTAACGATTTGGAGCAACCGCATCCCGATCAAAGTCAACGGGAAAACGGTCGGCGCCATCGCCATTTTCCAAGACCGGACGGAAGTGAAGCGGCTGGCTGAAGAACTGACGGGCGTAAAGGCGTTTGTCCACGCCTTGCGCGTGCAAAATCATGAATACATGAATAAGCTTCATACGATCGCCGGCCTCATCCAGCTCGGCCATATCGAAAAGGCGCTTGAGTACGTGTTCCAAGCCACGGAAGAGCAGGCGGAGCTCACGCAGTTTTTAAGCCGCAACATTAAGGACGAAAGCATTTCTGGACTGCTCCTAAGCAAAATCCGCCGCGGCAAGGAGCTCGGCATCCGCGTGACAATCGACCGGCACAGCCGGCTGCACCGCTTTCCGCCGCATCTCGATCACCATGATTTTGTTGTTCTCCTTGGCAATTTAATTGAAAACGCCTTCGACGCGTTCCGTGATGTAACCGACCGGGAAAAAGAAATTTACATCAGCATCGAACAAAATGAAGACATTTGTTCCCTCTCGGTCGAAGACAACGGCCAAGGCATTGCTCGCGAGCATATTGACCGCATTTTTGATGAAGGCTTTTCAACCAAAGGGGAGAACGGTCGAGGCATCGGCTTGTATTTGGTGAAGCAAATTGTGGAAAAGGGAAACGGGCGCATCGATGTGCAGTCGGAAGAAGGAAATGGAACGGTGTTTACGGTGACCTTTGACATGTGAGGTCCATTTAGGCAACGGCGGCCGCGAAAGACACCCCCGTCGAGACGAAGGAGGAAAAGGCTATGTATCGCGTGTTGTTGATCGAGGATGACCCGATGGTGCAAGAAGTGAATCGGCAAATGATTGAACAAGTCGACGGCTTCACCGTCATCGGCCTCGCTGGAAACGGTGAAGAAGGGCTCCGCCTCGTTCACGAGCTCCGTCCCGATTTAGCGATGATTGATATTTACATGCCGCAGCTGGACGGCCTTGAAACATTAAAACAAATCCGCGCCCGCGGCCATGAAGTCGATATCATCGCCATTACCGCGGCGAGCGACATTGAAACGGTGCGCCGCGTCCTGCAAAACGGCACCTTCGATTACATTGTGAAACCGTTCAAATTTGAACGGCTCAAACAGGCGTTGGAAAACTACCGGACATTCCGCCGTTCGCTTGCGGAAAAGGAATCGCTCACCCAGGTGGAACTCGATGCCCTAAGGCGGGCGACTGAACAATCGGCCGGACCGTCCTCTGAGCTTCCGAAAGGACTGAATGAGGTCACATTGGAAAAAGTGATCGCCTATTTGCACCAACACCGCTTCCCTGTTTCCGCCGAGGAAGTGGCCGAAGGAGTCGGCATCGCCCGCGTCACCGCCCGCCGCTATTTGGAGTACCTTGAGAAAACAGGAAAAGTCGTGCTCGATGTGCAATACGGCGGCGTCGGACGACCAGTGAATCGGTACCATCTGAAAGCAACATAACACGACGCCGTTTCACTTGGCTTTAAGCTGGTTGTCAGAGACGGAAAAGCCAGTCCCTATTATGCCGTATCCCGCACCAGCAACCGGGCAGGCAGCTCTTCCTGTTTTCGCGCCACACGGCCTGTCTCCAGCCAATGGTGAAGAAGGCGGAACGCTCTTTCCCCGAGCGTAAAATGGGGGAGTGCCACGGTTGTAATGCCCAGCATTTCGGCCAGCGGATCATTTCCACTTCGTGGGAGCACACGATCAGCCCATCCATTTGCCTCATCCGCAGCCGCTCCAACGCCTCGAGCTCCCCTTCTACATCATAATTCGTCTGAAACAAAAGCAACTGGTAGCCATAACGGAGTGCTTCCTTTCGCCTTGCACGTCAAACAACGTGCAAAAACAAACAAGCAGAAAAAATAGGGAAACGAGTCTGTTTGTTTCCACCGTTTCAATTGGTATAATGGGGGGGTATATGGAACGTAGGGAGGAATGAACATGATTCGATACTGGAAACTGTTGTTCTCTCTCGCTGTCGCCTCCGTCTTGCTGGTTGGCTGTGGAACGAAAGAGCACGAGACGACACAGGCGGCAAAGGAAGAGCAGACAGCCGACGATCAAAAACCATCGTCTGATGCGCCGTCATCCAAGAACCCTTCTCCTTCGAAGGAAGCAAAAGAGCAAACATCAACGAAAAAGAACGAAGAAGAGCAACGAGCGGCAGGAGGAGGACAACCCGCTGCTTCACAACCGACCATTTCATTGTCCTACCAAGATGGAAACCAAACCGTCACGAAAACCGCAACGCTGCAAACAAGCAACAATCAGCATTTTTCCCTCTATGTTTTGGAAGGATGGACCCTTGACGCCGAAGAACCGGGCGCCGATGTCTTGCTTCATGGCGAAGCCTTTGCCCGCATCCGCTTGCTTTCGGAGGGGGAAACAAACTACGAGCAGCTGGCGAAAGAACATGCCCAAGCGGTTGACGCCAACGCCGCCCGCCAACAAACGAACGGATTGCCTAAGCCGTTCGCTGATGCCGTTTGGTACACTGCCCAAGCGGACGGTGTCACCGTTCATGTCATCGCCAGCGCCCAACCAACGCCGATGCTATTGACCGTGCACGCTCCAAGCAACGAAGACGTGCTTGGCGCCGTACTCGCCATGGCGGCGACGCTGCAAAAGCAATAACTTATTTTAGGGAGGGCCTCGCCCTCCCGCCTTTCCAAAAAGAAAAACCCTCTTTTCGCCATATGAAGAGGGTCAAACGAGCTGCTTGCTTTCTTCTTTGCGGAAAAATGTTCTCATCGCATGGAACACATCCGATTTTTGCTTCAAAATATAATAGCGGAATTTTTCGTCTTTAATATTGCGATACGCCGACATGAGCGTGGAATGGCGGTTGTACTGGTTGACTTCCCCGTACCCAAACATGTTCGACACTTTCATCAGCTCTTGAACAAGCTTCACGCAACGGGCATTGTCCGATGTCAAGTTGTCGCCGTCGGAGAAGTGGAACGGATAAATGTTGTAGCGCGACGGAGAATACTTCGTTTCGATCAGTTCAAGCGCCTTGCGGTAGGCTGATGAACAAATCGTCCCCCCACTTTCCCCTTTCGTGAAAAACTCCTCCTCACTGACGACTTTCGCTTCCGTATGATGGGCGATAAAGGCGATCTCAACGGTTTCATATTTCGTGCGCAAAAAGCGCGTCATCCAGAAGAAGAAGCTGCGTGCCATATATTTTTCCCACATGCCCATCGATCCGCTTGTGTCCATCATCGCCAAGACGACCGCCTTCGATTCTGGCTTGACGACTTCGTTCCACGTTTTAAACTTCAAATCTTCGCGGTAAATCGGATAAAAGCCTGGTTTGCCGTTCATGGCATTGCGCTTGAAGGCAGCGAGCATCGTCCGCTTCTTATCGATGTTCCCCATCAGTCCGGTGCGGCGGATGTCATTAAATTCGATATGTTGGGTTACATTTTGATCCAGCTCTTTTCGTTGCAAGTTGGGCAGCTCCAATTGGCTAAAGAACGCTTCCTCAATCTCCATCAGCGACACTTCAGCTTCGTAATAATCTTGGCCCGGCAAATCGCCAGCACCTTGGCCTTTTCCTGGCCCCTGCCCCTCCCCGCTTCCGTCTCGGGCCACCACATCACCGACTTGGCTGTCTCCATTTCCTTGGCCGACGTGTTTGTTTTTCTCATAATTGTAGCGGATTTTGTATTCATCGAGCGAGCGGATCGGAATTTTAATCACATCGCGCCCGTTGGACATGATAATGCTTTCTTCCGTAATTAAGTCGGGCAAATTGTTTTTGATCGCTTCCTTCACTTTTTCTTGATGGCGCTTTTGATCATCATATCCTTTGCGGTGGAGGGACCAGTCTTCTTTCGATACAACAAAATTCCCCTTCATGTTTTCCCCTCCTTTGAAAAAATCATTTTCACACTTTTCGCTTTCCCGCATATACTTATGTTGGCGTCATCAAAACGGGCCATCACTATGCCAAGTTGGTTTATTTTATCGTATGCAAAAATTCAAAATAATTGACCAATGAATGAGGAAAATAGAAAAGTAGACAAGCCCGATTATCAGCTTCGCGCCCTCTTGTTCGCTTCCTTTTAGCGAAGCTCGCTGCGTCGTCTTCGCTCGACCCTCCCTGTGCAACTCGGTCAGACAGGGGAGGAGGATAAAAAAAGCATGCCTCAGCGCTTGAGGCATGCCTAGCGGTTCAACAAGCTGCCGACATAACGGAGCAATTCATTGGCTGACGTGGAGTTGTACCCGTATTCATCAATGAGGCGGGCGACGACTTCGTTAATTTTTTTCAACTGCTGCTCATCCGGTGTTTTCGTCGACGTTGTAATTTTGACAATGTCCTTTAAATCCGCAAACAATTTCTTCTGGATCGCTTCCCGCAACCGTTCATGTGAATTATAATCAAACCGCTGTCCTTTTCGTGCATATGCCGAAATGCGAATTAAAATTTCTTCGCGAAACGCTTTTTTCGCATTTTCGGAAATGCCGATTTGTTCCTCGATCGAGCGCATCAGCTTTTCATCCGGATTCATTTCCTCACCCGTAAGCGGATCGCGCAGTTTCGTCTTGTTGCAGTACGCCTCGACGTTGTCCAAATAGTTATCCATCAACGTTTTCGCTGACTCTTCATACGAATAGACGAACGCCTTTTGCACTTCTTGTTTTGCGATTTCATCATACTCTTTGCGCACGAGCGAAATGAAATTCAAATACCGCTCGCGGTCTTCCTTCGTGATCGACGGATGCTGATCCAATCCTTCTTTCAACGAACGAAGCACGTCAAGCGCATTGATCGACGGCACTCCTTTGCGGATGATGCAGGCAGAAATGCGGTTGATGACATAGCGTGGGTCGATGCCGCTCATCCCCTCATCCGGATGCTCCTTTTTCAGCTCCTCCACATCGACCTCGCTGAATCCTTCAATCATTTCGCCATCATACAAGCGCATTTTCTTCAATAAATCCACATCCGGCCGCTTCGATTCTTTCAGCCGCGTCAAAATCGTAAACATAGCCGCAATCCGCAGCGTGTGCGGGGCGATATGCACGTCGGCGACGTCGCTTTCGCGGATCATTTTTTCATAAATGCGCTCTTCTTCCGAGACGCGCAAGTTGTACGGAATCGGCATGACGATGATGCGCGAATGGAGCGCCTCGTTCTTTTTGTTGGCAATGAACGACCGATATTCCGTTTCGTTCGTATGCGCGATGATCAATTCATCGGCGCTGATTAAAGCAAACCGCCCAGCCTTGAAATTGCCTTCTTGCGTCAGCGACAGCAAATGCCAAAGAAATTTTTCATCGCACTTTAACATCTCTTGAAATTCCATAATCCCGCGGTTGGCTTTGTTCAGCTCGCCGTCAAACCGGTACGCGCGCGGGTCGGACTCGGAGCCGTATTCCGCGATCGTTGAAAAATCGATGCTTCCCGTTAAATCGGCGATGTCTTGCGATTTTGGGTCAGACGGACTGAACGTCCCGATGCCGACGCGGCGGTTTTCCGAGAAGAAAATACGCTCCACCAGCACGTCTTCAATGCGTCCGCCGTACTCTTTCTCAAGCCGCATCATATTGAGCGGCGACAGCTCACCTTCAATGCGAATGCCGTACTCACGGTAAAAATCGTCGCGCAAATGGTGAGGAATGAGGTGAAGCGGGTCTTCATGCATCGGGCACCCTTTAATCGCATAAACGGCTCCGCGCTCCGTTTTGGAGTACTCCTCAAGCCCGCGCTTCAGGAGCGTTACCAACGTCGACTTCCCGCCGCCGACCGGCCCCATCAGCAGCAAAATCCGTTTCCGCACATCAAGCCGCTTCGCCGCCGGGTGGAAATATTCCTCAACGAGCCGCTCAAGCGCCTCCTCAAGCCCGAACAGGTGCTGGCTGAAAAACTTATATCGTTTCCGCCCATTCACCTCTTCGACCCCAGCATCTTTGATCATATTATAAACACGCGAATGAGCCGACTGGGCCACCCACGGCTTTTCTTTTAAAATCTTTAAATACTCGGCAAACGTTCCTTCCCATTTCAGCTTTTCTTCTTCTTCCCGATACCGGGCGATTTTTTGCAAAATATCCATAAAGGACCTCCTCACCCTTGGATGTCTAACAGCAAGATTATTACAATTTATGCGAGGATGTCCCGTATCATTCGCCGCAAAAAAAATTTTGTCTCCTAACAACCAGCTGCGGTCATTCACATGCTTGGCCATATTCGCTATAATAAAGGGGGAAACGCCTGCCACTTTCATTATGAAGGAGGAACAAACGATGCGCACTTTGCTTGTGCTAGGGGTTATCATTGCGTTTTTGACGGCCATTTTCACCGCTGGCTATGAAGACAAACCAGGCGTCAGACAATAAGACCAAAAAAACGACCTCCAGAGCGAAGGTCGTTTTTTTGTTTATGACAACCCATAAAACCGTTGTTGGCGCAACGCTTCGTACACTAAAATGGCCGCCGTGTTCGACAAGTTTAACGAGCGCACTTTGTCATTCATCGGGATGCGAAGGCAACGATCCATATTGGCCTCAAGCAGCTCCTTCGGCAATCCGGTCGTTTCACGGCCGAACACAAAGAAAATATGTTTTTCTGTATCGCTGAAATCAAACGAATCATAATACCGGCGCCCGAATTTCGTAATGAAATAAAACTCCCCTTCCGGAAAGCGGGCGAATAGTTCGTCAAGCGAGTCATAATACGAAATATTGACATACGGCCAATAATCAAGCCCGGCGCGCTTTAACATTTTATCATCCGTAGAAAAACCGAGCGGGCGGATCAAATGGAGCGACGTATCGGTTGCTGCGCACGTACGAGCGATGTTTCCAGTATTGGCTGGAATTTCTGGCTGGTATAGCACTACATGAAGCGGCATTTCCTTCACCTCAACAACGTTTATTTGCGATCGATGATGTGAAAAAACTTATAGCGAATGTTCGGCGTATAGGCGCTTGAATCTTCATACGACCAATAGCGCATTCGGCTGTTTGTCGTATGGGCGTTCACAAGCGGCATCCCGTTCTGATCTTTCGCCACCACAATCGTTGAGTGGTCGAAGCGTCCGTCCCCTTGAAAATCATAACAGATGACATCGCCTGCCATCAATTGCTCCGGCTCCGCCACTTCCACCGCCTGCAAGCCGATGCGCGACCCGCTCAAATACCAACGAAAAGCATGGGCCACAGCCCAGCTGTAACTCCAACTTCCGTTTTGACACCACCATCCCCTCGCCCGGTTCGGATAGCCCGTCATCGGCGCCCCGCCTGCATACAAGCATTGAGAGACAAAATTCGTGCAATCCACCGGAAACGACGGAAACACCGGGTTATGCCGATTCCACCACGTTTCCGCATACCGCACCGCCCGGGCGCGGTCATACTGGTAAGAAAGACGCTCCCCCGTCCATTGCTCTCGTTCGACGCGCGGCGCCTCCATATACCCCCCCAACCGGTTGATCGGTTCATCAGCTACAAGCTCACCGCGAACAAAACAGGCGCATCGCTCCTCAACCTGTTCTTCTATATATAGTGAACCCCTTTGCTTAATTAAAAATTGATGGTGGGCAATATACATCACTTTCGCTTCCCGCTCGATGGTCTGCCTGCCGACAATTTGTCCCCGGATCGTGCAACGGACGATCTCCGCACCGCGCTTTTGGCAAAGCCGTTGCTTTCTTGCCGCCTCTTCGCTTCGGATATTGCTTTCCGACACAAACGAGCGGGCTCGCTCATCCAACCACGCGCGCAACTGTTTTTTCATGCTGCTTTCCACCACTTTCGTTTTTGTTACTACCTTATGTGGGGAAGCTGCGTTTTTTTCCCTATTCCTTTGCCTCAGCCAACAGTTTCAGTCCTTTTTCAATCTCAGCGATCACATCGGCATCCGCCTCCGTTTGCCGCGCGGCCTCCAAATAAGGCTTAGCGCTTGGATCCCCGATTTTCCCGAGCGCCCACGCCGCCGTCCCGCGGATGACTGGACGGCTATCCTCTTTCAACAAACGCAGTAAGTGCGGCACCGCGGTTTGGTCTTTGTAATGAGCGAGCGCCAGAATGGCATTGCGCTGAATCGGCTTTTTCCCACGCCATGAACCCGCCATGGCCCCAAATGTTTCTTTAAATTCACGGTTGCTCATCTGAAGCAGCGGGATGAGTTTCGGCTTTACCGCTTCCGGATCCGGCTCGAATTCTGGATGCAAATGAAAGTCTTTCCCCTTATTTTCCGGGCAGACTTGCTGGCATGTATCACAGCCGTACAGCCGGTTCCCGATTTTCTCCCGAAACTCGTCGGCCAAAAAGCCTTTCGTTTGCGTTAAAAAGGAAAGGCACCGCTGTGCGTTCAGTTGTCCCCCTTGTACAAGCGCCCCGGTCGGGCAGGCATCAATGCATTTCGTGCACGTGCCGCATCGGTTTTCAACCGGTTCATCAGGGGGAAATGGAATATTCGTAATCATTTCTCCCAAATACACATACGATCCAAACTCTGGTGTAATAATAGAGCAGTTCTTGCCGCTCCAACCGATCCCTGCCCGTTCCGCCACCGCCCGATCGGCGAGCTCTCCGGTATCCACCATCGAGCGAACGCGGGCATGGGGCACTTTGGCCAGCAAAAACTCCTCGAGCTGCTGCAAACGTTCCCGCAACACATCGTGGTAGTCCTTTCCCCATGAAGCGCGGCAAAAAACGCCGCGCCGTTCCGTCTTTGTCCCCCGCGGCGCATTTTTCATTTTGGACGGATAGGCAAGAGCAATGGCAATGATCGATTTTGCTTCCGGAAGAAGCAATGAAGGATTCGTCCGTTTCTCAATATCTGGTTCCTCAAAACCGGACTGATAGCCGAGCTCCTGCTGGCGGCGCAGCCGTTCCTTTAATTCAACAAACGGATCAGCGCTCGCAAATCCGATTTTATCAATGCCGATTGACCGACTATACTCAATGACTTCCCGCTTTAATGCCATAACATCCATCGTTTTCCCTCCTTTCGTCATATATGGTAAAATGAAATCCGAGGTGATCAAGATGAAATTCGTGATATCAGAACAACTAAAGCAACGCCTTCCTTCTGGTAAATTCGGCGTCATCCGCTATCATCATATCGAGGTCAGCGATTCACCGCAAATGTTAAGGGGGCGGCTTGAGCTGTTTCAAGAATCTCTTTACATCGAGCTGCAGGAAAAGTCGATTGCCGACATTCCTGAGATGGTCGAATGGCGCCGTACTTTCAAACAAATCGGAACGGACCCAAGCCGCTATCGACCGTCAAGTGAAAGCCTGTACCGACGCATCCAGAAAAAAAGCTTCATTCCGCCTATCCATTCAGCGGCAGACATAAACAACTTTTTTTCACTCTATTATAAAATTCCACTCGGCATCTATGATCTAGACCGCATCAACGGGACAGTGACGCTCACGATCGGCACGGAACAAGATGAATACATCGCGTTAAACGGCCGCACAGTCAACTTTGCCAACAAACTCGTCAGCAAAGATGAACGAGGGCCGTTTGGCAGTCCGATCGTCGATTCGGAGCGGACCGCCGTGACGAGAGAAACGAAAAACGCTTTGCAAATCGTTTACTTTCTCCCATCAACGCCAGAAGAAACCGCCAAGCGCCAGCTTCAAGCCATCCAAACGATGTTTGTGCAAATTCATGGCGGCGAAGCCGACGCCCAATTGTTCGTTTGATCTTCTCCCCCCACTTTCCTGCCGTTGGAAACGGGGGACTCCCTCCCTACTTGAACGCTCTCCCACCTACGCTCACGCGTGGAAGTGGGGGTCTTCTCGGTTTAGGGTGATAAATAAAAAAACGCAATGCCTCGTTCTTTAACGAAACGAAACACTGCGTTGTCCCCAACCATCATAACATAATTTTAAAGCTAACGAGAGACATTATAACAGACTTCCACACGCATCGCAAGAAAAAAACGCAAAAATCGACAAAAGAAATTGTACAAAAGGGCACCAGAATCTCTGGTGCCAGCAACCAGTGACCCGTACGGGATTCGAACCCGTGTTACCGCCGTGAAAGGGCGGTGTCTTAACCACTTGACCAACGGGCCATTATGGCGGAGAAGGCGGGATTTGAACCCGCGCGCCGCAAAACTGCGACCTAACGGTTTAGCAAACCGTCCCCTTCAGCCACTTGGGTACTTCTCCGTAACATGGCTCCGCAAGTAGGATTCGAACCTACGACCTACCGGTTAACAGCCGGTTGCTCTACCGCTGAGCTATTGCGGAATGATGAATAACTATATGTTATGCACATCTTCCAAATGTGCTCGTTGCCTCTTCCTCTGCCAGCTAATTCAAGGAAGCGAGATGCGTCGAGGCAACTCGCAGCGAATTCGAAGATGTGAAGCTCGTCGCTCCGCTTTTGCTGTGGAACGATGGGGCATTGTTCGCCCATTATTATAGCGAATAGCCAAAAAACATTCAATGGAAAATAATGGGCCTAAGTGGACTTGAACCACCGACCTCACGCTTATCAGGCGTGCGCTCTGACCAGCTGAGCTATAGGCCCGTCAAAAGCGGGTGATGGGAATCGAACCCACGACATCAGCTTGGAAGGCTGAGGTTTTACCACTAAACTACACCCGCATAATTTTTGATGAAACACCCATCACAATCTTTCATGCCCCTTCCTCTGCCAGCCGATTCAAAGAAGCTGGATGCGTCGGGGCAACTCGAAGCGGATTCGATGATGCAGATGCTCGTGGCTGAGGTTTTACCACTAAACTACACACGCATATCATTTGGAATCAACATCTGCCACGCTCTTCCATGCCCCTTCCTCTACCAGCTGGTTCACAGAAGCCGGATGCGTCGGGGCAACTCGAAGCGGATTCGATGATGCAGATGCTCGTGGCTGAGGTTTTACCACTAAACTACACACGCAAATATAGAATATAATGAAAAGGGCGACTAGTGGGAATCGAACCCACGCATGCCAGAGCCACAATCTGGTGCGTTAACCACTTCGCCATAGTCGCCTCGATCTGGTGCCGGCTGCAGGACTTGAACCCGCAACCTACTGATTACAAGTCAGTTGCTCTACCAATTGAGCTAAGCCGGCACATTTAAAATTAGCTAGTGACTCATGTTGTCTGCCTGGTTGTGCCTCTTCCTCTGCAAGCTGATTCGAGGAAGCTGAGTGCGTCGAGGCAACTCGCAACCAATTCGATGATGCCGATGCTCGTCTCTACCAATTGAGCTAAGCCGGCATATTTAGTAATGAAACAGTGACTCCTATTATGCTGAACTGTGCCTCTTCCTCTTCCAGCTAATTCGAGGAAGTCAAATGCTCGGTGTCCCTTCCTCTGCAAGCTTATTCAAAGAAGCGGGATGCGTCGGGACAACTCGCAACAGATTCGACGATGCGAATGCTCGTCTCTACCAATTGAGCTAAGCCGGCATGATTTTAAAGTGCATGGCGGAGGAGGAGGGATTCGAACCCCCGCGCGCCTTGCGGCGCCTCTCGGTTTTCAAGACCGACCCCTTCAACCACTTGGGTACTCCTCCAAAAAAGCAACAATAATAATGGTGGACCTTGTAGGACTCGAACCTACGACCGGACGGTTATGAGCCGTCTGCTCTAACCAGCTGAGCTAAAGGTCCGATAATGGTGGCGGTGGAGGGGATCGAACCCCCGACCTCACGGGTATGAACCGTACGCTCTAGCCAGCTGAGCTACACCGCCAAATTTAAGTCAAAAGGTGGAGCCTATCGGGATCGAACCGATGACCTCCTGCTTGCAAAGCAGGCGCTCTCCCAGCTGAGCTAAGGCCCCATGATAAATCGGGAAGACAGGATTTGAACCTGCGACCTCACGGACCCGAACCGTGTGCTCTACCAAGCTGAGCTACTTCCCGACAAAACGCGCTCGAGAGGATTCGAACCCCTAACCTTCTGATCCGTAGTCAGATGCTCTATCCAATTGAGCTACGAGCGCACAAGTGCCGAGGGCCGGACTCGAACCGGCACGGTAGTTACCTACCCCAGGATTTTAAGTCCTGTGCGTCTGCCAATTCCGCCACCCCGGCGGAAGTGGAGCGGAAGACGGGGCTCGAACCCGCGACCCCCACCTTGGCAAGGTGGTGTTCTACCGCTGAACTACTTCCGCAAGACGATGAGCCATGGAGGACTCGAACCTCCGACCCTCTGATTAAAAGTCAGATGCTCTACCTACTGAGCTAATGGCTCATGGGTTCAATAACACTCCGAGACAACAATGTCCCTTCCACTGCCAGCTGATTCGAAGATGCAGGATGCGTCGGGACAACTCGAAGCGAACTCGAAGATGTAACGCTCGTTACTGAGCTAATGGCTCGCGGTTGCCGCCTTAATGGCTTAAGGGGTTATTAAGGAATAAGAATGCCGGCTGCAGGACTTGAACCCGCAACCTACTGATTACAAGTCAGTTGCTCTACCAATTGAGCTAAGCCGGCACATTTAAAATTAGCTAGTGACTCATGTTGTCTGCCTGGTTGTGCCTCTTCCTCTACAAGTTGATTCGAGGAAGTCAAATGCTCGGTGTCCCTTCCTCTGCAAGCTTATTCAAAGAAGTGGGATGCGTCGGGACAACTCGCAACAGATTCGACGATGCGAGTGCTCGTGGCTACCCATTGAACTAAGCCGGGGTGGTTTGAACATCTGACATGTCTGTGAACTACTCCCACTTAGCTTTGCATGAAGCGGGAACCTTCTTTCGGAACTATGATAAAAATGGTGGCTCGGGACGGAATCGAACCGCCGACACAAGGATTTTCAGTCCTTTGCTCTACCGACTGAGCTACCGAGCCGTATCTTATTTTTCCCTTGTTCGTTGATGACTTTTGTGTCCCTTCCTCTACCAGCCAATTCGAAGAAGCTGGGTGCGTCGGGACAACTCGCAGCAGATTCGAAGATGCGGATGCTCGTCTCTACCGACTGAGCTACCGAGCCATATTAAGTTTTACGCTGCTTTACTTGTGCTACATTGTGCCTCTTCCTCTGCCAGCGGATTCGAAGATGCTGGATGCGTCGAGGCAACTCGAAGCGAATTCGATGAAGCGGATGCTCATCTCTACCGACTGAGCTACCGAGCCATATTTTTTCATCTTTCACAATTTTGAAAGAATGGCGGTCCCGACGGGACTCGAACCCGCGATCTCCTGCGTGACAGGCAGGCATGTTAACCACTACACTACGGGACCAATTTTGGTTGCGGGGGCAGGATTTGAACCTGCGACCTTCGGGTTATGAGCCCGACGAGCTACCGGACTGCTCCACCCCGCGACGATAGGAAATTCAACTGGTTTTCATAATGATCCGGGCGTGCTATTCATTGCCTCTTCCTCTACTAGCTGATTCGAGGGAGCTGGGTGCGTCGAGGCAACTCGATGCGGATTCGATGAAGCAAAGGCTCGTTGCTCCACCCCGCGATGATGAGAAAGCAAGTCAGCTTTTATATTAAGATGGTGGAGGATGACGGGATCGAACCGCCGACCCCTTGCTTGTAAGGCAAGTGCTCTCCCAGCTGAGCTAATCCTCCACGAAATTGCCTAGCAGCGACCTACTCTTGCAGGGGCGCTGGCCCCAACTACCATCGGCGCTGGAGGGCTTAACTTCCGTGTTCGGGATGGGAACGGGTGTTTCCCCTCCGCCATAGCCACTAGGCAACAATGGACAAGTCTTATTATAAGGAAAGTTGACCTGTTGTCAAGACTTTTTCATTCCCTCAAAACTAGATAACCGTGCTCAGGAAGAAGCCGCTCGCCTGCGCTTTTCGCTGTCTAGTTCCGGCCGCCATCGGCTCGCGACGCTTCGGTCCTGCTGCGGCGGGCTAAGCCCGCTCGCAGGCCCTCCAGCGCACCTCGCCGATAAGCGGGCGGCCTCCACTTTTCTTGCTGTCCAGTTCCAGCGCCTAGCTCTCTTCTGCCAAATAACCTTCCCCCTCGGGGTGCAAGCACCCCAGCGGGTGAAGAACATTTGGCTTCGAGAGCTAATCGCGGCGCTTTCACTTTTCTCACTAGGTTAAGCCCTCGATCGATTAGTATCCGTCAGCTCCACGTGTCGCCACGCTTCCACCTCGGACCTATCGACCTCGTCATCTTCGAGGGATCTTACCCGCCTAACGCGGTGGGAAATCTCATCTTGAGGGGGGCTTCACGCTTAGATGCTTTCAGCGCTTATCCCGTCCGCACATAGCTACCCAGCGGTGCCCCTGGCGGGACAACTGGTACACCAGCGGTGCGTCCATCCCGGTCCTCTCGTACTAAGGACAGCTCCTCTCAAATTTCCTCCGCCCGCGACGGATAGGGACCGAACTGTCTCACGACGTTCTGAACCCAGCTCGCGTACCGCTTTAATGGGCGAACAGCCCAACCCTTGGGACCGACTACAGCCCCAGGATGCGATGAGCCGACATCGAGGTGCCAAACCTCCCCGTCGATGTGGACTCTTGGGGGAGATCAGCCTGTTATCCCCGGGGTAGCTTTTATCCGTTGAGCGATGGCCCTTCCATGCGGAACCACCGGATCACTAAGCCCGACTTTCGTCCCTGCTCGACCTGTCCGTCTCGCAGTCAAGCTCCCTTGTGCCTTTGCACTCTCCGAATGATTTCCAACCATTCTGAGGGAACCTTTGGGCGCCTCCGTTACCTTTTGGGAGGCGACCGCCCCAGTCAAACTGCCCACCTGACACTGTCTCCCACCCCGCTAAGGGGTGCGGGTTAGAATTTCAATACCGCCAGGGTGGTATCCCACCGCCGCCTCCACCGAAGCTGGCGCTCCGGCTTCCCAGGCTCCCACCTATCCTGTACAAGCGATACCAAAATTCCATATCAGGCTGCAGTAAAGCTCCACGGGGTCTTTCCGTCCTGTCGCGGGTAACCTGCATCTTCACAGGTAGTATAATTTCACCGGGTCTCTCGTTGAGACAGCGCCCAAGTCGTTACACCTTTCGTGCGGGTCGGAACTTACCCGACAAGGAATTTCGCTACCTTAGGACCGTTATAGTTACGGCCGCCGTTTACTGGGGCTTCGGTTCGCACCTTCGCTTCCGCTAAGCGCTCCCCTTAACCTTCCAGCACCGGGCAGGTGTCAGCCCCTATACGTCGCCTTTCGGCTTCGCAGAGACCTGTGTTTTTGATAAACAGTCGCTTGGGCCTTTTCACTGCGGCTCTTCAGGGCTCTTCACCCCAAAGAGCACCCCTTCTCCCGAAGTTACGGGGTCATTTTGCCGAGTTCCTTAACGAGAGTTCTCCCGCGCGCCTTAGGATTCTCTCCTCGCCTACCTGTGTCGGTTTGCGGTACGGGCACCTCTTCCCTCGCTAGAGGCTTTTCTTGGCAGTGTGAAATCGGGGACTTCCGGATCCATCCGTCGCCGTCACCGCTTGGCCTTATGATCCGCGGATTTGCCTGCGGATCAGCCTTGCGGCTTGGACAGGCTCTTCCAGCCGCCTGCTCGCCCTATCCTCCTGCGTCCCCCCATCGCTCAAACGGGAAGAAGGTGGTACAGGAATCTCCACCTGTTGTCCATCACCTACGCCTTTCGGCCTCGGCTTAGGTCCCGACTAACCCTGAGCGGACGAACCTTCCTCAGGAACCCTTAGGCTTTCGGCGCAGAGGATTCTCACCTCTGTTTTCGCTACTCATACCGGCATTCTCACTTCTAAGCGCTCCACCAGTCCTTCCGGTCTGGCTTCTCTGCCCTTAGAACGCTCCCCTACCGATGACCAACGGTCATCCCGCAGCTTCGGCGGCACGTTTAGCCCCGGTACATTTTCGGCGCAGAGTCACTCGACCAGTGAGCTATTACGCACTCTTTAAATGGTGGCTGCTTCTAAGCCAACATCCTGGTTGTCTCGGCAACTCCACATCCTTTTCCACTGAACGTGCACTTCGGGGCCTTAGCTGGCGGTCTGGGCTGTTCCCCTCTCGACCACGGATCTTATCACTCGCGGTCTGACTCCCGGGCATAAGTCATTGGCATTCGGAGTTTGACTGGGTTCGGTAACCCGTTTTGGGCCCCTAGCCCAATCAGTGCTCTACCTCCAAGACTCCTAAACCCGAGGCTAGCCCTAAAGCTATTTCGGGGAGAACCAGCTATCTCCAAGTTCGATTGGCATTTCACCCCTACCCACACCTCATCCCCGCACTTTTCAACGTGCGTGGGTTCGGGCCTCCAGCCGGTGTTACCCGGCCTTCACCCTGGACATGGGTAGATCACCTGGTTTCGGGTCGACGACGACGTACTTGACGCCCTGTTCAGACTCGCTTTCGCTGCGGCTCCGCCTCTTCGGCTTAACCTCGCACGCCATCGTCACTCGCCGGTTCATTCTACAAAAGGCACGCCATCACCCATCAACGGGCTCTGACTACTTGTAGGCACACGGTTTCAGGTTCTCTTTCACTCCCCTCCCGGGGTGCTTTTCACCTTTCCCTCACGGTACTGGTGCACTATCGGTCACTAGGGAGTATTTAGCCTTGGGAGATGGTCCTCCCTGCTTCCGACGGGATTCCTCGTGTCCCGCCGTACTCAGGATCCGCTCGGGAGGGAACGAAGTTTCGACTACAGGGCTCTCACCTTCTCTGGCCGGCCGTTCCAGACCGGTTCGTCTACCCCGTCCCTTTCTCACTCCCATCGTGAGCGGTCCTACAACCCCAAGAGGACACGCCTCTTGGTTTGGGCTGTTCCCGTTTCGCTCGCCGCTACTCAGGGAATCGCGGTTGCTTTCTTCTCCTCCGGGTACTAAGATGTTTCAGTTCCCCGGGTGTGCCCTCCATGCCCTATGGATTCAGGCATGGATACTGCCCCATTACGGACAGTGGGTTCCCCCATTCGGACATCTCCGGATCAACGCTTGCTTACAGCTCCCCGAAGCGTTTCGGCGTTTGCCCCGTCCTTCATCGGCTCCTAGTGCCAAGGCATCCACCGTGCGCCCTTTCTAGCTTAACCTATTGCGCTCTCGGCTTCTTCCTTATGTTAATCGGTTATCTAGTTTTCAAGGAACGAAGTTGGTTCTTGAGAGAACATGACTCGTTCCCTCAAAACTGAACGAAACAGAAGCGCATTTAGGATGTCTAACGTTAGCTCACCGCCAATCGCGGCGCTTCCGCTTTTCTCCCTGTCTAGCTCCGGCTCGCCGCCGCTCGGGGTCAAATAACCTTCGCCTTCGGGATTGTAAATCCCTCCAGGCGAAGAACATTTGCCCATCGCGGCGAAACGCTCGCCTCCGCTTTTCTCCTTAGAAAGGAGGTGATCCAGCCGCACCTTCCGGTACGGCTACCTTGTTACGACTTCACCCCAATCACTTGCCCCACCTTCGGCGGCTGGCTCCCTTGCGGGTTGCCTCACCGACTTCGGGTGTTGCAAGCTCTCGTGGTGTGACGGGCGGTGTGTACAAGGCCCGGGAACGTATTCACCGCGGCATGCTGATCCGCGATTACTAGCGATTCCGGCTTCATGCAGGCGAGTTGCAGCCTGCAATCCGAACTGAGAGCGGCTTTTTGGGATTCGCTCCCCCTCGCGGGTTCGCAGCCCTTTGTACCGCCCATTGTAGCACGTGTGTAGCCCAGGTCATAAGGGGCATGATGATTTGACGTCATCCCCACCTTCCTCCGACTTGTCGCCGGCAGTCCCTCTAGAGTGCCCAACTGAATGCTGGCAACTAGAGGCGAGGGTTGCGCTCGTTGCGGGACTTAACCCAACATCTCACGACACGAGCTGACGACAACCATGCACCACCTGTCACCCTGTCCCCCCGAAGGGGGAACGCCCAATCTCTTGGGTTGTCAGGGGATGTCAAGACCTGGTAAGGTTCTTCGCGTTGCTTCGAATTAAACCACATGCTCCACCGCTTGTGCGGGCCCCCGTCAATTCCTTTGAGTTTCAGCCTTGCGGCCGTACTCCCCAGGCGGAGTGCTTATCGCGTTAGCTGCAGCACTAAAGGGTGTGACCCCTCTAACACTTAGCACTCATCGTTTACGGCGTGGACTACCAGGGTATCTAATCCTGTTTGCTCCCCACGCTTTCGCGCCTCAGCGTCAGTTGCAGGCCAGAGAGCCGCCTTCGCCACTGGTGTTCCTCCACATCTCTACGCATTTCACCGCTACACGTGGAATTCCGCTCTCCTCTCCTGCACTCAAGTCCCCCAGTTTCCAATGACCCTCCACGGTTGAGCCGTGGGCTTTCACATCAGACTTAAGGGACCGCCTGCGCGCGCTTTACGCCCAATAATTCCGGACAACGCTCGCCCCCTACGTATTACCGCGGCTGCTGGCACGTAGTTAGCCGGGGCTTCCTCGTGAGGTACCGTCACCGCGCCGCCCTCTTCGAACGGCGCTCCTTCGTCCCTCACAACAGAGCTTTACGACCCGAAGGCCTTCTTCGCTCACGCGGCGTCGCTCCGTCAGGCTTTCGCCCATTGCGGAAGATTCCCTACTGCTGCCTCCCGTAGGAGTCTGGGCCGTGTCTCAGTCCCAGTGTGGCCGGTCACCCTCTCAGGCCGGCTACGCATCGTCGCCTTGGTGAGCCGTTACCTCACCAACTAGCTAATGCGCCGCGGGCCCATCCGCAAGTGACAGCCAAAGGCCGCCTTTCAACCAAAGACCATGCGGTCTTCGGTGTTATCCGGTATTAGCTCCGGTTTCCCGGAGTTATCCCGGTCTTGCGGGCAGGTTGCCCACGTGTTACTCACCCGTCCGCCGCTGACCAAACCAGAGCAAGCTCCGATTTGGTCCGCTCGACTTGCATGTATTAGGCACGCCGCCAGCGTTCGTCCTGAGCCAGGATCAAACTCTCCAAAAGAAAGTTGATTGGCTTTTGCTTTGGCCAATGCGGCCTCAGCTTTTCGAATTGTCCAGCTTCGGTCCGCCGCCGCTCGGGATCAAATAACCTTCCCCCTCGGGGTGCAAGCACCCCTGCGGGTGAAGAACATTTGCCCGTCGCGGCGACCCGCGGACCTCCGCTTTTCGTCGCGCTTCGTTTCGTCCAGTTTTCAAGGAACGAGGTTGCTGCCTAGACTTACTCCTTTGCAACCTTGCACCGAGGAATCCAACTCCTCTGGACTCCCTCAAACGCAAATGTGTTTTCCGCTTCCTAAAGCGACCCTTACATCATAGCATTTTTATTGTTCGTTGTCAACAGCCTTTTATTCATACAGCTCCGCAACATTTTCCCGCCGCGGCAGCGATTTAAAATATATCATCGTTCGACAAGGAAGTCAAGAGCTTTTTTCGGCCGGGTTGCCTCCTTCCTTCAATGATCTTGGCAACTGACATTTGTATAAACACAATGAAATTCCTAATAGCATCCATCCTCTCACCGGCTCCCTTCCACTTTTTAGGATCAGCGGAAGGGGACCGTCAAAATTCTTTTTTTTGCAATGTGTAATACCGTTCGAACATTGTATTTCCTTTTGTCGGCATTTCCACGACGGTTAGCACTTTCCTTTCGACAAGATACTCAAGCATGATGACAAGATCAACCGAGTAAGGCGCAAACTGCGGATGACCGGTCATTTCCTCAATGCTCCAAGCACCATTTTTTTCTTTCAGCGCTTCGCATAAATGAGAGGAACCTGATTCTACGTAAGAATGAATCAAAAATTCACTGGCCAGCAACAAAAGTTCCAGCCGTTTCGGAAGCGGTTCTTCACTTCCGACGAGTTCTTCATACAGTTTATAAATCCTTCCATCCATTCGCTTGACTTGATTCCATACGGTCACTTCCGGGTAAAGTCCGTGCTCGATCACGGTCAATCGCGCCAAATGATGGAGGGCTTGCACCATATGGTTGTATGAGTCGAGCCAATGCTTGGCGGCAAACAGCGCCTTGCCACCTGTATAGCGGCGGATCAGTTTGGCAAACTCGAGTCCCATTTTCAATCGCCGTTCTTTAGGCGGGAATTGCTCAAGGCGCTGGCGCAACTGCTGAACATAGCCGTTTCGGTCAAACACGACCTTTCCGTTGAACACCCAGTCGACCGCCTTTCGATGTGACCCGAGAACAAGCCATTCATTTAACTGCCGTTCACTGACTGCATAAAGCACCGCCTTTTTCTCGTTTAGTGAATACTGTCTGAGAAGCATAGGCTCGCTTTGCGGGTCGACAATGACGAGCAGCACGACATCAAACGTATCCGTTGTTGCTGCATGGCAAGCCGTTTTTTCAATCATTAAAATTCCGTGCGTGTTGCAGCGGTTTGCCCATTCGTGATAGATGGGATGCAGCAATTCTTTCATACCTCGCGTCCGTTGCAGAAAGCCGGCCGCGATATCCGGCGGACAAATCCCTCAGATATCCCAACATATCGATTGACAGACAACCATACGTTCCCATTTTGAGCCGGCTGTTTTTTCTGCAACGTTTTTTCCTCCCTTCCACCGTCATCAATCATCACATTGCGTTTGTGCAGATGTTCAAACAATGCTGTCAACGCTTGTTTCATTTCAGAAAGACCAGAATGCTTGCATCCATGAAGCTGTCGTTTGTTGCCGTCATTCGTTATTCGACAAAAAACGAGGAATTCCTTTCTTTAAAACGTCGATTTTGTTGATTTCTTCTTCGCGATGGGACCCCGTTTTATGGTATAGTGGTCTATGTAGGAGGGACTGTGATGAGCATCAAATATTCGAGCAAAATCAACAAAATTCGCACTTTCGCCTTAAGCTTGATTTTTATCGGTGTCATTGTCATGTATCTTGGGCTGTTTTTTCGTACGTCCCCGGTCATCATGACGTTGTTTATGTTGTTTGGGATGTTGTTTCTTGTCGCCAGTGGCATTGTGTATTTTTGGATCGGCACACTCTCGACGAGAGCCGTCCAAGTTGTTTGCCCGTCGTGCGGCAAAGTGACAAAAATGCTCGGACGCGTCGATTTATGCATGTTTTGCCGTGAACCGTTGACGTTAGACCGCGAACTGGAAGGAAAAGAGTTTGACGAAAAGTACAACAAAAAAAGAAAAAGCTGATAGCCGCCTTGTGCTATCAGCTTTTTTAATGCGAATGCGCCGGCGCCCCGCTTTTTTGACAGTCAGGGCAGACTCCGTACACTTCCATGCGATGATGGTCGACCTTAAAGCCGGTGACGTGAGCGGCAAGCTGCTCGACTTCATCAAGCGCTGGATAGTGGAAATCGACAATTTTGCCGCACTCTTCACAGATGACGTGATAATGATTGGAAGTGACGAAGTCAAACCGGCTTGACGAATCGCCGTACGTCAGCTCTTTGACAAGCCCGATTTCCTTAAAGACGCGCAAGTTATTGTAGACGGTAGCGACGCTCATGTTTGGGAATTTCCCTTCCAGCGCTTTGTATATTTCATCAGCCGTCGGATGGGACATCGAGCTGATCAAATACTCCAATATCGCATGACGCTGCGGCGTGATGCGTATGCCAGTCTTTTTCAGCATGTCAAGCGCTTCCTTCAGTTGCTCGTTGTCAGACACCGTCATGCACCTCACTCTCTGTTCAAAGGTGAAAAAAATTATCACTTTATAATATTTATAATTAGTCTACAAAGAATACATGCCATTTGTCAATATAGATGCCATTAATATATGGGCTCAGACGCCATTTTAACAAAAAAAGGAGGCGGAAATTGTTTCCGCCTCTTATGTCATTCATTTGAGGAGGTTACTATGTATCATACGCAAAACGATGTACATTGTCTGGACGCTTACCTAGATGACGCTAGTCGGGCGACTTCCGCAAGCGCCTCATCGACATGCCCCTTCACTTTCACCCCGCGCCATTCTTGAACCAACGTTCCGTCGGGGGCGATAATGAATGTCGAGCGATCAATACCCATATATTCCTTGCCGAAATTTTTCTTTTTCTTCCATACCCCATACAGCTCGGCCACTTCATGCCGCTCATCAGAAAGAAGCAAAAATGGCAACTCATATTTTTCGATAAACGCCTCATGCCGCTTCATCGGGTCGGTGCTCACTCCTAAAATGACGGCGTTCAACTCGGCGAACTGCGCATGGCGATCGCGAAAGTCGCACGCTTCGGCTGTGCACCCCGGGGTCATGTCTTTTGGATAAAAGTAAAGCACCACATACCGGCCGCGAAAATCAGACAGCGAAACCATTTTCCCATTGCTTGCCGGCAAGGTGAAATCTGGAGCTGGCTGGCCAATGGCAATCGTCATGTCGTTCCCCCCGTCTTCTTCATTTTCTTTTAGCGTAGCGAAGACGAAGGGAAATTGCAACTCATATCAGCGATGATCCCAGTCAAACACGGTGCGCGTCACGATGACAGCGGGCATAATGTAGCCGAGCAGCGCTTCGGCAATGGCGATCCACCGCCCGACGCCGATCGGAGTGACATCACCGTATCCGACCGACAAAAGCGTCATACCGCTTAAATACAAGCTGTCTTCAAGCAGCGACAAACGATCTTTCGATGCGCTATTTGGGGATGGGGTAAACACGGCATGGCCATTTACTTGCAAAATCATATAAATCATGGCAAAACCGAGCAACATCGTTAAATACCATTGGACGAGAACCCATAAGCTATCGAGTGACATGCGATGCGTCGCTTGCACGCGCACTGTCCAAAGCGAGGTGATGCTGCCGAGCAGTACGGCGGCAACAACGCCAAGGAAGGCGTAATCCATCACGTTCCCCCCATTTTTGTCCGTCGTTCATATATACGCGGACAACCGGGCGATTATACCGCATGACCCTCCGAACCCTGCTTGAATCGGCAGCACTCCTGTATTCCACCGGATCGCCCGACCCATTTGACAAGCCAGCGTCCCGTCAGACGAAGCCAATCGTTGCGCTTTACTGAGCAAAATAGCGCGCCAATACACCTTTTAACGTCGCAGCACTACGGTGGAACCATTTTTTCTCCTCCTCGTCAAGTTCAATTTCAATCACTTCGCGGATGCCATTTCGGTTGATCACAGCAGGCACACCGATGTAGACATCGCGTTCGCCGTATGGGCCGTCCAAGTAAGCGGAAACGGTCAAAATGGCATTTTCATGATGCAAAATGGCGCGCGTCACGCGGGCAAGCCCCATAGCAATCCCGTAGTACGTCGCTCCTTTTTTCTCAATAATTTGGTAGGCGGCATCGCGCACATTGACAAAAATGCGCTCGAGCTCTTTTTGCGCTTCTTCCCCTTTGGACTCGACCAGCTTGCGGATCGGCACGCCGCCGATATCAGCCTGGCTCCAGACCGGGAGTTCAGTGTCGCCATGTTCGCCGATAATATAGGCGTGCACGTTCGTCGGGGCGACGGCGAAATAGTCGCCCAACAAAAAGCGGAACCGCGCCGTGTCCAAAATCGTGCCCGATCCGATTACTCGCTCTTGCGGCAGGCCGCTGAATTTCCACGTCGCGTACGTTAAAATGTCGACCGGATTGGTGGCGACGAGAAACAGTCCTTGAAATCCGGATGCCATGACCGACTCAACGATCGAGCGGAAAATGGCAATGTTTTTGTCCACAAGATCAAGCCGCGTCTCGCCCGGTTTTTGGTTGGCGCCGGCGCAAATGACAACCAAATCGGCATCGCGGCAATCATCGTAATCGCCGTGCCAAATGTCAGCCGGCTTCGGCGCAAATACTTTCCCATGGTTTAAGTCCATCGCATCGCCCTCAGCCTTGTTTTCATTTGCATCGATGAGCACGATCTCATCGGCAATCCCTTGATTCATTAAGGCAAACGCATAACTGGCGCCGACAAACCCGGTGCCGACGACCGCTACCCGATTTCCTCTCCCGTTTTTCATCACTATTCACCTCTTCTTCCTTTTTGTGAATATATTCACATTTTATTTTACGCCATAACATGCTAACGATACAGACAAGGTTGTGTCGATTGCTTGACCATTGTTTGTCATTTTGATGGCAAATGAACAAAAACGGGCGGGGCGCCTAGCTCCCCGTCCCGCGATATCGCCTCACCCCGGCGTTCCAAAGCATGACCGAAACGGTGAAGCAAACCATGCCGACCACTGGGGTGAAAAAGGCATAACTGTACCATTCCTTTTTATCAAGAAAATAAGCAGCTGGATAAACGCCGACAAAGGCAAACGGCAGCACCCACGTTAAAATATAGCGGATGACGCGATGATAAATATCGATCGGATAGCGGCCATAGCTGCTGATGTTGTACATCATCGGCATGATGGATGTGCGGGCGTCGGCAAAAAAACTGATCGTCGCCAATGAAATGAAAATGCCGGCATAAATCAATGCACCGCCAATGACAAACAAAATAAACACGAAGACATCATACCAATGAAATGAAAGAGACAAGCGGCTGCCGGCATACAGCATAATGATCAGCCCGGGCACAGCGCCAAGCAACGATTCGAGCTCCATCCGCTCCAAAACAATTTGAAACAGGCTGTTTAGCGGGCGCGTCAACACGCGATCCATTTCCCCCTGCACAATATATCGTTCATTAAAATCCCAAAGGTTAAAAAAGGCGCCAAATACGGCATACGGAACAAGAAAAAAACCGTAAATAAACAAAATCTCATCGCGCGACCAGCCGTGAAGCAGTGTCGTATGGCCGAACACGACAAGCAAGAACACTAAGTTCACCGCCTGCGCCATTAAGTCGGACAACCATTCAATGAGCAAATCAGTGCGGTATTGCAATTTTGTCTTCATGTACTGGGCCATATATTGAAAAAAAACAGATACGTAAAACAATGTCTACCCCCCTTGCACAACAAGCCGCTTTTTCGCCACCCGCCATAGCAGCGCGATCGGAAACAATAACAGCACGCACCACGCCGCCTGCGTGAACAATCCATCGCTTACAGCGGCGCCTTGGAAGCTTTCCGTAATGATCATGCTTGGAATATAGCTAATGGCTTGAAATGGCATATACGCCATGAGCTGCTGCGCCCAATCCGGGTAAAACGACAAAGGCAAAATAAGACCGGAAAATAGATCGATAATAAACCGTTTCGCCCTAAGCAACCCTTCATTTCGGAACGTAAAAAACGTCACAACCCCCGCAAGCAAGTTCAGCTCCGAAAAAATGATAAAGCTGAATAGAAGCGACAAGCCAAAAGCGAGCCACGTTTTGGCGTGTCCCGGAAACTGAAGCGGCAAAAAAAGCGATACGACCAAAAGCCCAGGCAGCGATAAAAAGAAAAGGCGAAACAACCCTTCGCCAAGCCCTTGCACAGCTTTCATCCCTAAATAGCTGTACGGGCGGATCAGTTCAATCGCTACTTTTCCATCGCGGATTTCCATGGCGATTTCACGGTCAAGGTTGTTAAAATAAAACGCCCGCGCCAGCCAGGAAATGGCGACATACGTCGTCATTTGCCCAAGCGACATCCCTTGCATCGATGATTTACCGCCATAAATAGCCGACCAAAGGAAGTAATACGCTGCGATGTTAATGGCGTAAATCAAAATGCCAGTGTAATAGTTTGTCCGGTAGGCGAGCATCATTAAAAAGCGGATGCGGACCATTTCGACATACTTACCCATGAACCGCACCTTCCTCATAAATATTGCGGATGATCTCCTCCGTCGGCACTTCGTGAATATGGATGTCGTTTAACGCACAACGGGCAGCGACGCGACTGACAACTTCCGGCACGCCTCCTGATGGGACGTGCGAGACCCAAACGTTTGGCTGTTCACCTTTTTTCCAAACAACCTCCAATCCTTCAGTCAACTGCTGCAAAAAAGCGGCCGTCACCGCTTCGGCGAACGTAAAGGCGACCCGTTTTCCTTGCCCCCATCTTTCTTTCAGGCGCTCAAGCGACCCGTCGTAAATGATTTTCCCTTCATCGAGCATAATGACCCGCTCGCAAAGCGCTTCAATGTCTGACATATCGTGCGTCGTCAGCAGGATCGTCGTGCCATACCGTTCATTCAATTGCTTTAAAAACTGGCGGATGTTGAGTTTGACAAGCACATCAAGGCCGATCGTCGGTTCATCCAAAAACAATAGCGGCGGGTTGTGAATGAGCGCGGCGGCAAGCTCACAGCGCATCCGCTGGCCAAGCGACAGCTTGCGCACCGGCTTATCAAGCAGCGGGCCGATCTCAAGCATGTCAATCACCTCGGCCATATGGCGGCGATATTGCTCGTCCGAGACGCAGTACACTTTTTTCAACAGCCGGAACGACTCTTGAACAGCGATGTCCCACCATAATTGCGAACGCTGGCCGAACACGACGCCGATCGTGCGCACGAATTTTTCCCGCTCTTTATGGGGATTCATCCCGTTGACGACAATGCGCCCAGACGTTGGCGTTAAAATGCCGGTCAACATTTTGATCGTCGTGGATTTGCCGGCGCCGTTTTCGCCGATATAGCCGACGATTTCCCCTTGCTTAACAGCAAACGAAATGTCATCAACCGCTCGAACGAGCGTATAACGGCGCGTCCATAAATCGCGAAACGCTCCGACAAGGCCGGAGCGGCTTTTGTGCACTTTAAATTCTTTGCGCAAATGTTCTACTTCAATCGCGTTCATCGTTCTCCTCCTGACCTCTCCTTGGCGTCAAATGAAAAAGGCGGCTTGCGCCCTTCTCCCTATGTTGCATTATACATGAATCGCCGCCATTTTCATCTTTTTTGTTTTCCAGTCTGTTGACGCCATTGCGTTAGGCGCCGCCGCCGATTTGGAAAGAACGGCAAAATGCTTTTGTCCTAAATCAATGCCCACTCGCCGATCGACCGTCGGCAACAGTTGGATGTCAGTTCCGCCCATACGGAAACAAACGATTTCCTGTCGGATTTTTTCGAATCGGCACGTCAATGATGGGAGAAACCGATCCGTCTCCCGCTTTACACCTATAGCATTGAAGTTTGAGTCTTCTCGGTTTACTATATAAAGAGGCAGTCAGCGGAAACAGGAGGATCAAACAATGCAGTGGACCAAATCAGAACAATTATATGAAGAAGCGCTCCAGCACATTGTTGGTGGAGTGAACAGCCCGTCCCGCTCATACAAAGCGGTCGGCGGCGGTGCGCCAGTCGTGATGGAGCGGGCGCAAGGAGCCTACTTTTGGGATGTGGATGGAAACAAGTACATCGACTACTTGGCCGCCTACGGACCGATCATCGCCGGGCACGCCCATCCACACATCGCGGAAGCCATCCGCCGCGCCGCCGAGACCGGTGTGTTGTACGGCACGCCAACGCCGCATGAGATCACGTTTGCCAAAATGTTAAAAGAGGCGATCCCGTCGCTCGAGAAAGTGCGGTTTGTCAACTCGGGAACAGAGGCGGTGATGACCACGATCCGCGTCGCCCGCGCCTACACCGGACGAAGCAAAATCGTCAAATTCGAAGGCTGCTACCATGGCCATTCGGACCTTGTGCTCGTCGCCGCCGGCTCGGGGCCATCGACGTTGGGGACGCCGGACTCAGCCGGCGTGCCGCCGAGCATCGCCCAAGAAGTCATTACCGTGCCATACAACGATGTCGAATCGTTCCGCGAAGCGATGAACGTTTGGGGCGAGCAAGTCGCAGCGGTCCTCGTCGAGCCGATCGTCGGCAACTTCGGCATCGTCCTGCCAAAACCGGGCTTTTTAGAAGCGATCAATGAGATTGCCCACAAGGAAGGGGCGCTCGTCATTTACGACGAAGTGATCACCGCCTTCCGCTTTATGTACGGCGGAGCGCAAAACTTGCTCGGTGTGGAGCCCGACTTGACGGCGATGGGGAAAATCATCGGCGGAGGCTTGCCGATCGGGGCGTACGGTGGACGCCAAGACATTATGGAACAAGTCGCTCCGCTCGGACCAGCGTACCAGGCCGGGACGATGGCCGGCAACCCGGCGTCGATGCTCGCTGGCATCGCCTGCCTTGAAGTGTTGAAACAAGAGGGCGTCTATGAGCATCTCGACCGATTGGGAGCAATGCTGGAAGAAGGCATCCTTGCCCATGCTCGCCAATGCGGCCTGCCGGTGACCGTCAACCGCTTAAAAGGCGCGCTCACCGTCTTCTTCACTGACGAAAAAGTGGAAAACTACAAGCAAGCCCAGCGCAGCGACGGCGAGTTGTTTGCGAAATTTTTCAAGCTCATGCTCAAACAAGGGATCAATCTCGCGCCGTCGAAATACGAAGCATGGTTTATCACCCTCGCCCATACGGAAGACGACATCGCCTACACGATCGACGCGGTCGGCAAGGCGTTCCGGCAGCTTTGAACACTCGAAAAGGCCGGTGAAAAACCGCTGTTTGCCTTGATCGATGGGTGAACGTGTGAAAATAGGGGCTGATGCTACAAAGTTTTTCTACTTGAGAAGCGATTCCAGGAAGCTGTTGCCCTAGTAAATCACCGGCCTTCGAAATTTTCCAACGCTCCTCCTTCATCGGCGGGGCGTTATATTTTTTCCTTGCGCACATAGGATGAAACTGTGTATAGTACTGAATGGTTCACCAAAACAAAAAGGAGAGTTTTGATCATAGATGAAACTCGGTGCCCGCATTTTCAAAACGGGGATCGCAGTGGCGCTCGCCTTGTTCTTAGCAACGCTCTTCCAGTTTCCATCGCCGTCATTCGCCGGCATTTCCGCTGTGTTCGCCATGCAGCCGACCATTTACCGCTCCTATTTATCGCTGATCGAGCAAGTGCAAGCGAATGTGATCGGCGCCTTGTTCGCGATCGCGGCGGTTTTCATTCTTGGGCGCGATCCGTTGGTCGTCGGTTTGACGCTGATGATCGTCATCGCCCTTTGCCTGAAAATGCGCCTTGAATCATCGACGATTTCCGTAGCGCTTGTCACAGTCATTGCCATTATGGAATATACAGACCGCCAGTTCATTGAATTTGCGGCCATTCGCTTTTTAACGATGATGCTCGGTATTTTCGCCGCCTTTGTCGTCAACTTGATTTTCTTGCCGCCGAAATACGAAAAAAAGGTATATGAAAAAATCAGCGAAGAAACAGAGGCCATTTTAAAATGGATCCGCCTGCATAAACAGCAAGCAGCCGACCATCACCATTTGAAGGAAGAAATTGAAGCACGACACGAAGAAATGACCAAACTCGAGCATCTATATTTTATGTACAAAGAAGAACGCACATATTTTCGACGCCAACGCTTCCAAAAATCTCGCAAACTCGTGTTGTACCGGCAAATGATAGCAGCGGCCGATCGGGCTTTATCTGTCTTAAAATGGCTGCACCGGCTCGAAAACGAGTTCAGCCGCTTGCCCGCCGAGCTTCGTCAAGCCGTCTGCCTGCACCTTGGCTGCTTGCTTGACTACCATGAGCAACTGTTACTGAAATTTATCCATAAGGCAAAGCCGCTCCCTCACAGCAGACGGGCCGAGGAAATTCATCATCAGCGCGAGCGGCTCACTTCCGCCTTTTATGCGGACGGCCAGCCGCCGGGCGATTATCGGTTGTTTTCTTTAATCGGAGCGATCATGGATTATGGGGATCGCCTTGAACATTTAGATAAACTGATTGACAGTTACCATCATTACCATTACGATGACACGCTGGAAAAAGAGCTGGAAAAGTCAGCAGGCGGCCGCTCGTAGCGGACCGCCTGCTTCAATTTTTCATCCGTGGGTCAAGCGCATCGCGCAGCCCGTCGCCCATTAAGTTAAAGCCAAGCACCGTCAGCATGATCGCCAATCCAGGGAAAATCATCGTCCACGGCGCCTGAGTCAAGAAATCTTTGGCGTCCGATAGCATTTTCCCCCATTCCGGATTGGGCGGCTGCGCCCCCAAGCCTAAAAAGCCAAGTGCGGCCGCTTCGATAATGGCCGTGGCGATCGCCAGTGTCCCTTGAACGATAATCGGCGCGAGGCTGTTGGGCAAAATATGATGGATTAAAATGCGCCAGTCGCTCATGCCGATCGCTTTCGCTGCCATAATGTATTCTTCTTGCTTAATGCTTAGCACGCGAGAACGGATGAGCCGCCCAAAGTTCGGTACATTAATGACAGCGATGGCGATGAGGGCGTTTTGCAAAGACGGCCCGAGCACAGCGACGATGCCGATCGCCAATAAAATGCTCGGAAACGCCAGCATAATGTCAAACAAACGCGAAATCACCCCATCAATCCAGCGCCCATAGTAGCCGGCGATAATGCCAAGCAGCGAACCAACCATGACCGAGCCGAGCACGGAAAAAAATCCGACCCACAGGGAAATGCGGGCTCCATATATCACGCGGGAAAAAATGTCGCGGCCGAAATCATCGGTGCCGAACCAATGCTCGCTAGAAGGCGGCTGCAACCGCTCGGCCAACTGTTGGTCTTTATAATCATACGGTGCCAGCCACGGCGCCAAGATGGCGACAAGGATAAAAAACAAAACGATCCCAGCGCCGACCAAGGCGATTTTATTTTTTCGAAACCGCCGCCATGCTTCTTTCCATAAAGAAACCGATTCCGTCTCCCTAATCGCCGCCGGCGGTGTTGCCGGCGTGCGCGCTAGTTCAGCCATAGGCGCCCTCCCTCCTTAATTGTACTTAATGCGCGGATCAATGATCGCATAAAGTAAATCAACGATCAAATTAATAAAAATAAAAATGGTGGCAATGATCAAAATGCCCGATTGGATCACCGGATAATCCCGATACCCGATTGCATCATAAATATAGCGTCCGATGCCGGGCCAACTAAAAATGGTTTCCGTCAAAATCGCACCGCCAAGCAGCAGCCCTGTTTGCAGCCCAATGACCGTCAACACGGGAATAATGGCGTTTTTCAACGAATGTTTGTACACGACCCAAAACATGCTTAACCCTTTCGCTCGAGCGGTGCGAATGTAGTCCGATTTCATCACTTCCAACATGCTCGAACGCGTCATGCGGGCGATAATCGCCATTGGGATCGTCGCCAGCGCCATGCTCGGCAAGACAAGATGCTGCACCACTTGCCAAAACTGATCGGTGTTCCCAGACAGAAGGGTATCGATCAGATAAAGATGAGTGATCGGCTCAACAGGGTTGCGTACGTCCTCGCGACCGGACGTCGGCAGCCAATCAAGTTCAATCGAAAACAGCCACTGCTCCATTAAGCCAAGCCAAAAGATCGGCATGGAAACACCAATCAATGCCAACACCATCGCAATATAATCAAACCATGAATTTTGAAACCAAGCGCTAATAATGCCGGCGTTCACGCCAATGATCACCGCAATCAGCATCGCCGCCAGCGACAGTTCAATCGTGGCCGCTAAATACGGCCAAATTTCTGCGGCGATGGGGGCGCCGGTGCGGATCGACTCGCCTAAGTCGCCGTGCAGCAAGCCGCCGATGTATTTGACATACTGCACATACCACGGCTGATCCAACCCCAGCTTATGGGTCAAAGCCGCTACAGCCTCTTTCGTCGCTTTTTGCCCTAAAATGACTTGCGCCGGGTTGCCTGGAATGGCTCGGATCATAAAAAAGACGACAAGCGACATGCCAAACAACACCGGGATCACCATCAGCACCCTTCTCACAACATACGACAGCACCTGACTCTCCCTCCCTTAACATGCGGCAAACAAAGAGGGGAAGATGCGCTCCTTCCCCTCTCTCAGTCGAATTATTTAAACTCGACTTTCGTAAACTTATCCGAACCGGTCGGGTGCGGGTTAAAGCCTTGGATATTCGCCTTGCCGGCCAACAGCGGAGTTGAATGGACGAGCGGAATCCATGGCGCTTCTTCTTTAATGATCTCTTGCGCTTTTTTATACAGCTCGTTCCGTTTGTTTTCATCGCTCACCGTTTGCGCTTCGACCAAAATTTTATGCAGCTCATCATTCGAGAAATAGGTGTAGTTGTTGCTGCCAATGCTGTCTTTGTCAAGGAGCGCATACAAGAAGTTATCCGCGTCGCCGTTGTCGCCCGTCCAGCCGAGCAGGAAGGCGTCCGCTTCCCCTTTGGCGAGCTTGTCTAAATAGGTCGCCCATTCATACGTCACGATTTTCGCTTTCACGCCGATTTTGGCAAAATTCGCTTGAATGGCCTCAGCGATTTTTTGCCCGTCCGGCATATACGGACGCGGCACCGGCATCGCCCACAGTTCGATTTCAAAGCCATTCGGATAACCCGCTTTCGCCAGCAGCTCTTTCGCTTTATTCAAATCAAACGGATAGTCTTGAATCGCATCGTTGTATCCCGGGATGCTGGGCGGCATCGGGTTTTTCGCCGGTTCCGCCTGGCCGGCGTAAAACGCATCGATGATCGCTTTCTTATCAACCGCGTAGTTCAACGCTTGGCGAACCAACTTGTTTTTCAGCGGCCCTCTCGTCGCCGTCAGTCCGACATAGGCGACGTTCATCGACGGGCGCTTGAAAATTTGAAACTCTTTGTTTCCTTCCACTTGTTTTAAGTCCGTCGGATTCAAGTCTTCCATGATGTCGATTTCGCCTTTTAAGAGCGCATTGAGACGCGCCGAGTTGTCCGGAATGGACACGAAGATGAGCTGGTTCAGCTTTGGATAGCCTTTTTCCCAATAGTCTTTATTTTTTTCAAGTACGATCCGTTCGTTGCGCTTCCATTCTTTAAAGACGAACGGGCCGGTCCCGACTGGGTGTTCACCAAACTTGTCGCCGTATTTTTTCACGGCTTCTGGGCTGGCGATGGCAAACGGCGTCATGGCGAGATTTTTCAAAAATGGAGCTTGCGGCCGTTTCAGCACAAATTGCACCGTGTACTTGTCGAGCGCCTTTACTTCTTTAATCACATGGCTGTCATCCTGCTTGTAACCGCCAAACATCGATCCGTAATACGGAAACTTGTCGGCATTGCCGTTCGCCCAACGCTCGAAGTTAAAGACCACTGCATCGGCGTTAAACTCTGTCCCGTCATGAAACTTGACACCTTGGCGCAATTTAAACGTATAGGTCAGTCCATCCTTCGAAATCGTCCATTCCGTCGCCAACGCCGGCTTGACGGACGTATCGTTGTCGTTGTAATCAAGGAGCGTATCAAAAATGTTTTTCGTTACTTTCAGCGACTCCCCATCCGTCACAGTCGCCGGGTCGAGCGACACCGAATCACCGCCGCGCCCGTACACCAGCGTATCCTGGGTCGACGGTTTGTCACTGCCACCCCCTGCGGTTTGCTTCGACTTGCCGCAGCCAGCTAAAACAAGCATGACTGCCAGCATCATGGCAAGCCACGTAAACCATGTTTTTTTCCTCATCGTGTTTCCCCCTTGTGTTTCATTTGTTTATCATCACGTTGCTCACCTGTTGGCTCGTATAAATGGCAAGCAACGTAATGCCCATCGGTCACTTCTCGCCACTCCGGACGCCGCTCGCGGCAAATGTCCATGCAGAATACACAACGCGTATGGAAGGCGCATCCTTGCGGCGGATTCGCTGGGCTCGGCAAATCGCCGGAGAGCAACTGTCGTTCTGTTTTATGATCAGGATCTGGAATCGGCACAGCGGACAAAAGCGCCTGCGTATACGGATGCTTCGGCGATTCATACAACGATTCGCTGTCCGCCAATTCGACCATTCGCCCCAAATACATGACGCCGACCCGGTCGCTGATATGACGAACGACCCCTAAATCATGGGCAATGAAAATATATGTAAGCCCAAACTGCTTTTGCAAATCTTCGAGCAAATTGAGCACTTGCGCCTGAATCGAGACATCAAGCGCCGACACCGGTTCATCGGCGATGATCAGTTTCGGACGGGTCATCAGCGCCCTTGCAATGCCGATGCGCTGGCGCTGGCCGCCGCTGAACTGATGTGGATAGCGCTTGGCATGATACAAACCGAGTCCGACCACCTCAAGCATCTCCCGCACCCGCCGCTTCCGTTCCTCTTTTGATCCAATGCCGTGGACAATAAGCGGCTCTTCCAAAATTTTTTCGACTGTATGGCGCGGGTTCAGCGAAGCGAACGGGTCTTGGAAAATCATTTGCATATCGCGCCGCAACCGACGCAGCTCCACTTTGGATAAAGCGGTTACATTCTTCCCTTCAAATAGAATCGAACCGTCTGTCGGCTCAATGAGCCGCAGCAGCATTCGGCCCGTCGTCGACTTGCCGCAGCCCGACTCGCCGACAATGCCAAGCGTCTCACCGCGGTACACGGTGAATGTCACACCCGAGTTCGACAGTTTTGAGGCCATTTTAGGCAAATGAAAATGGTCAAAATGCTGTAATATCAAGGATTTCACGATGCGGATCCTAGAAAAAACGCCGAATTTCATAGGCACACGATTTATTAATTTTTCTTTTAAAAATAAAGTTTATACGTTATAATATAGGCATGTACATACGACGAGTCACACGCAAAAACAAGAATGGAACAACCGTTGCTTATCTCCAGCTTGCTCACAATGAATGGGATCCAAAGGCCAAATATGCGAAAGCGAAGGTGATTTATTCGTTCGGGCGCGAAGACGAGGTGGATCGCGCCGTCTTGGAACGTCTGGCCAAAAGCATTTCGCGATTCCTTTCTCCTGAGCAGGCTTGGGAAGTCGAAACGTTGACAGGAGAAGCTTCCGATGACTTTCAATTCCAGTCATGCAAACACCTCGGCGGCGTTTGGCTCTTGGATCAGCTCTGGAGACAACTGGGGTTGGGAGAGATTCTCCACTCCTTGTTTACCTCCCGACATCACCAGATTTCGCTGGAACGGCTGATTTTTGCCATGGTGGCCAATCGCGCCCTTCATCCGTCAAGCAAGTTGGCGATGGAGGAGTGGGTGGAGAAAGACGTGTATATCCCTCACCTTCCTCAAGCCGCCAGCCACCAGTTGTACCGGGCGATGGATGAACTGCTGGCCGTGCAGCCGGAATTGGAACGTCAAGTGTTCCATGCCGTGGCCGATTTATTGAATTTGGAAGTCGACTTGATTTACTTCGATACGACTTCGTCGTACTTCGAAGTGGATCCCTCTGAAACACCGGAAGGAGAATCGCTTCGAAAACAAGGATTCTCGAAAGACAAACGCCCAGACTTGGTTCAAATCGTCATTGGGCTGGCTGTCACCCGGGAAGGAATCCCGATTCGCGCTTGGGTATGGCCTGGCAATACCATGGACATGACGGTCATCAAACAGGTGAAACAAGACTTGATTGGCTGGAAGCTTGGACGTGTGATCAGCGTCATGGACCGCGGCTTTTCCTCTGAAGAGAATTTGCGAATCTTGCAACAGGCCGGGGGACACTACATTGTCGGCGAAAAAATGCGATCCGGCAAAGCCGCCGTCGAAGAGGCCTTAAGCCGTCGCGGACGTTATCATGAAGTGGACGAGAATTTGCACATCAAAGAAATCATCGTCGGCGACGGAGAAGCGCGTCAGCGCTATGTTCTCGTGTACAATCCCAGCGAAGCCGAACGCCAACGCAAGGAGCGAGAAAAGCTGCTCGAATCGCTGAAAGAGGAGTTAGAAGGGCTTCGCCAACTCCCAAACGAAGCCCATCATAAGGCGACCTGCCGGTTGCGTTCCCATCCGTCCTACGGAAAATACTTGCGCCAGTTGAAGGACGGAACCCTTCGCATCGACAAGCAAGCGGTTCGTGACGCGGAAAAGTACGACGGCAAATATCTCATCCGGACATCCGATGACACCTTGTCTGCCGAAGATGTCGCCATCGGGTATAAGCAGCTGGTGGATATTGAGCAGGCCTTCCGAACATTGAAGTCTACATTGGAATTGCGACCTATGTATCATCGCTTGGAAGACCGCATTCGGGCGCATGTGCTACTCAGTTGGCTTGCTCTCTTGTTAGTTCGGATCGTGGAGATCCGAACCCATGAATCGTGGCCGAAAGTAAGGGATGAATGTGAGCGTCTTATGCTTGGACATTTTTCTTCCAAAAACGGCGACCTTTATCAACGAACCGAACTGACGGCCAAACAGGCTCAATTCTTTGCGGCTCTAGGGCTGGAGCCTCCTCCGAAGATCCTAGGCATCCATCCTCGCGCCTAGATACACGCCCAAAGTGTGCCCAAATGTCTCTCGTCCCTTTTGCCTCAAGGGGCGAGAGGCATTTTGTTTGCCTAGTGACTGTCGAACTCGGGTCACATCATCGACCGCTTTGACCGTCCCAATTTGTTTGCTAAAAACGCCCCCGGTAATGGGAAAGTATTTTTTAAGCCCTTTCGCTTCGAGCAGCGGCTCGCTCATCAACCAGCCCCTCCTTCTCTAACGCCAAAAAACAGCGGGCGCGATGGCCTTGTTCACTCGTTTCGTACAATAGCGGATCTTCGTGGCGGCAGCGGTCAACGACCCATTCGCACCGAGCGGCAAACCGACAGCCGCAGCGGACCGTTCCGGGTTTTGGCACTTGGCCGGGAATGGAATACAGCCGCTCCTTTTTGCCGCGGATATCCGGGATCGAGCGAATCAGGCCGGCGGTGTACGGATGCTTCGGATTGCGGAAAATGTCCCGAACGCTTCCTTCTTCCACGATTTGGCCAGCGTACATGACAATGACGCGATCACATAGTTCAGCGACAACTCCTAAATCATGGGTGATCATCATCACTGCCGTGCCGAACGTCTGGTTCAATTCTTTCATCAGTGCTAAAATTTGCGCCTGAATGGTCACATCAAGCGCCGTCGTCGGCTCGTCCGCGATCAAGAGCGCCGGACGGCACACCATCGCCATCGCAATCATCACGCGCTGGCGCATGCCGCCAGACAACTGATGCGGATATTCGTCCAACATTTGCTCAGCGCGCGGCAGCCCGACAAGCTTGAGCATCTCCACCGCCCGCGCTCGCGCTTCTTTTTTCCCTATTTTTGTATGTAAACGAATAGCCTCGACTAATTGGTTTCCAATGGTAAACAATGGATTTAAGGAAGTCATCGGCTCTTGAAAAATCATCGCGATCTCGTTGCCGCGAATTTGCTTCATCCGCCGCTCCGAGGCTTCGATCAAGTTCTCGCCTTTAAACCAAATCTCACCGCCAACCACCTTGCCGATTCCTTTTGGCAACAACCCCATAATAGACAATGACGTCACACTTTTCCCACACCCGGACTCCCCGACAATGCCAAGCACTTCGCCTTCACGAATGGAAAAATCTACACCATCGACCGCCGGGATCTCCCCATCATCCGTAAAGAAAGACGTCCGAAGCCCACGAACTTCCAATAAAATCTTTTCCCCCATCACGCTCCCCTTCTCTCATTCGATTTTGATGAAACTTTTGCTCTCTGAATAAAATTATGCCATGTATTGTTTTCTAACACAATATAATATTATAAAAAATTAAAATTATCGAAAAAGGAAAAGTAATAAAATAACGAGGGGATGAAACAATCCCTCGTTGACCTTATTTGTTGTAAAGATGCACGCACCTTGAACGACCATTTTCACGCCGGATAGATTGCAAAAATAGCGCATGGAGATTTTTTATCATAATTTCTAACGTCTCATTCCATTTTTGCCTCCAAATCAACTGATCACTCCTGCTTGACCGTCACCATTCCTCATGCATGCGGGAAAAAGCAGAAAAACTGCCGACTTGCGAACAGGATTTTTCATGTCGCTATTTCTCATCTCTAATCGAGACCCCTGCTTTTAAACATAAGCGTTAGCAAGGCAGCCCAACCGTGGGACGCACGAGGATGGCTTGACTGACAACCTGCCGTAGGGCGGGTGTGCCCAACAATCCCCCGCCTCACCATCAGCTCTTCATGCGTGCCGCTTTCGACAAAAAAGCAGAAAAAACCTGCCAGCGATGCCGAACAGGCTTTTTTCATGCCGCTATTTACGTTTGGTACGCCTGAAACACTCCGTACCATTTGTCGATAAACTCGGGCGCAAACGGCCCTTTCCGCTCCTTAATCCAGCCGATCAGTTTTTGAACGTTGTTTTTTAAAATGCGGTCGATCACATCGGGATAGTGCATTTCGCGGCGATGCCGCTCATACTCATCTTCATCCAGCAGCATGTACGTCATATCGGGAAACACTTTAATATCCAAATCATAATCGATGTACTTCAGCGCTTCTTCATCCCAAACGAACGGCGAGCTTAAATTGCAATAGTAGTACACCCCGTCCTCACGAATCATGGCGATAATGTTAAACCAATGCTTAGCATGAAAAAAACAAATCGCCGGTTCGCGCGTCACCCACGTCCGGCCGTCCGCTTCCATGACGAGTGTTTTGTTATTGCCGCCGATCACATACGATGGCGTCCCTTTTAATACGACCGTTTCCTGCCAAATCCGGTGAATCGTCCCATTATGTTTGTAGCTATGGATTTGAATGATTTTCCCTTCCCGAGGGTAAGCTGGCATCATTCTTCCCTACTTTCCGATGGGAGCTTCTTCGTTATATTATACCCTGTTCCTTTTGCAAAAGGAAAGAAAAGCAGGCCGCCTTACTGAGGAAAAGGCAACTGGCGCGTTGGCTCAAGGACGCAGCCTGTCCGTCAGACACCGGATGCCATCTGCCCTAAAAATGCGCGGCGGATGGCTTCCACCTCCCGTTTCATTTGCCGCACTTCCTCGCGCAAGGCGGCGGTCGGCGCTTCACGTTCAAGTTCATCCAACTGGCGGGTGATCTCCTCGCAACGCTCCATCTCCTGTTGCAAAAACAGCGCCTCGTCGCCTACATTCGTCCATGCGTGCTCCATCGCCATTCCGTTCTCCCTTCCCCTTTGCCGTGTGATTTCCTTTCATCATTTCGCGTCCGCACCCACAAATCCCTTTCACTAATCTTGTAAAGAGATGACAGCTTTTGTCGACAAAAAAAGCAGAGGCGCGCCGCCCCTGCTTTTGCCTTCCATCTTCGGCCTATCGCCTGCGCTCTTGCAGCAACATACGCCGTCGTCACAACCGCCAGGCGTCAGCCATGGATGATCGTTGGTTATTGATTGACATTTTGCGCTTTGCGGGCTTCCGCTTGCGCATTTTGTTGTTTTACGTGTTGCACATTCGTCTCAGCCGCAAATTCCGTCGCAAATTGGCCAGCTTGAGCGGCTTGAGCCGATTGGGCATTTTGTTGTCTTACTTCTTGAATGTTTGTGCCAGCTGCTGTTTTGTTCGGTTGTTTGGCCATTGTTCTCACCTCCACGTGCTTTACTATGCCCCGGGGGTGATCGTTCTATCCGCTGACGTTACAAAAGTAAAGATCTTCCACCATCGACAATGATCGTCTGCCCGCGAATCATCTCGGCTGCATCCGAGAGCAAAAACAAAACCGCGTTGACGATATCATCGGGTTTGACCGGGCGGCCAGCCGGCGTGTTCGCAGCCGCGTCGGCGAGCAGCTCTTCACGGTTCGGGAAGTGCTTCAGCGCATCTGTATCGACCGCCCCGCCGGAGACGGCGTTGACGGCGATGTTTTTCGGCGCCAGCTCGACAGCCAAGTAGCGGGTCAGCGCTTCAAGCGCGGCCTTCGAGACGCCGACCGCCGTATAGTTTTCCAAATAGCGGATCGACCCGAGCGAGCTGATGCTCACAATTTTCCCGCCGCCGACCCGCTCCATTCTTTTGGCCGCTTCCTGGGCGCAAAACAAAAGCGCTTTGCTGTTGATATTCATCGTCCAGTTCCAATGCGTTTCTTCCAATTCCATCGCCGGGCGCAAGACGCCGGATGCGGCGTTGTTCACGAGCACGTCGACCCGCCCGAACACCTCATCGATTTGGGCAAACATGGCGTGAATTTTCTCAACGTCGCCGACGTTCGCTTTGACGACGAGCGCTTTTCTCCCGAGCGCTTCAATTTCGCGCGCCGTTTCTTCGGCGGCTGTTTTGCTGCGGGCGTAATTGACGACAATATCATATCCTTCCTTGGCCAGCCGCAAAGCGATCGCTTTGCCAATGCCGCGGCTGCTGCCGGTGACCACTGCTACTTTTCCGCTCATGTTTTTCACTCCTTATACATATAATATAGCCGAATTCCATAGATGAGGGAGGGGCTGCCTATGTACGTCGGCCGCGATATGACTGAGCTGTCGATGATTCCGAAAACGGAATGGACCGATGACGAACTCGCTTATTTTCATCATTCGTTCCAACAAATCGCTCCATATTTAAACGTCGAAGGGCAGACGATTCACCGCGAAATCATCGAGGAAATCGAAGCGCGCGGCGGCCTTGGGCGCCGTGAAGCAACGTATACACACGGCACGATGCCGGTGCCTGATTAATCGGGGCGGCGTACTCCGCCCGCCCATTCTTTATATTCGCGCCAAACACGTTGATGGGACACCGGAAAGGCGTACGCCTTCAACTCGTCTTCCGGCGCAAGCCGGTAAGGCTCCTCGACCGGTCCGCCATGAACCAAACGGCCGGGAAACACGGTCAACTGCCAGACTAAATGGGAAAACGCATGCTCAAACGAAACGATCGGTTCTGTAAGCTCCACTTGCAAACCGTATTGCTCCCCAACCATTTGCTCGAGCTTCTCTTTTCCATCTGCGCCGTCCGTTTCGCAGCTGGGGAACTCCCATAAGTTCGCAAGCAAACCGGTGCTGTCGCGCTTGCGAATGAGAACGCGGCCTTCATCATCGGCCAGCACCGCTACTGCGAGCGACACTTGTTTGACCGCTGTTTTTTTCATTTTCACCGGCAGCTCTTCCGCCACCCCTTCGGCGAACGCTTGGCAGTAGGCTTGCACCGGACAAAGAAGGCACGACGGGCGGCGCGGTGTGCAAACAAGAGCGCCAAGCTCAATCAGCGCCTCGTTAAACGCTCCCGGGTTTTCGTACGCCATAATTTCGCGGACGATTTGTTCAAATCGTTTTCTCGTCGACGGTTTGGCAATATCGTCTGTCACGAGAAACAGACGCGACAAGACACGCATTACGTTGCCGTCAACAGCCGGCTCCGGGACGCCATAAGCGAGGCTCAACACCGCCCCGACCGTATACGGTCCGACTCCTTTCAGCCTAGAAAATTCATCTGGATCGTCCGGCACTTTGCCGCCATAGCGCGTTTTCACTTCTTTCACCGCCGCGTGCAAATTGCGCACGCGCGAGTAATAGCCGAGCCCTTCCCACGCCTTCAGCACCTCGTCCTCATCAGCGTCAGCAAGCGCCTCCAGCGTCGGAAACCGATCGATAAACTGTTCAAAATACGGAATGACCGTCTCGACGCGCGTTTGCTGCAGCATCACTTCCGACACCCATACTTTATATGGGTCGCGGTCTTTCCGCCACGGCAGGTCGCGGCGCTCGCGGGCGAACCAGTCAAGCAAATCGCGCTGAAACTCGCGCGCTGGAAATCGCTCTGTTTCTCTTGTCATCCAACGTTTCCCCCATGATGCCTATTATCCATATCTACTTTATTATATCAAAAAACCCCCGGCGTGGCTTGCCGCACGCCGAGGGGAAACGGAAGGAAATCGTTCTCAACTTTCCTTAGCCGCAGAAACATAGGCGATTTGTTCATGTTGGGCGCGCAATCGGCGAATATCGATGCGCACGAGCAACGAGATGATGAAAGCGATGACAAACAATCCGCCAAAAAAGGCCAAACTTCCTTCATAAGAACCGGTCGTGTCTTTAATATACGCGGCAAACATCGGTCCGACGAGACCAGCCGCGGCCCAAGCGGTCAAAATATAACCATGGATGGCACCGAGTTGCTTTGTTCCAAACAAATCGCCGATATACGCCGGGATACAGGCGAATCCGCCGCCGTAGCACGTATAAACAATCGTCAGCATCACAACAAAAAGCCATTTGGTGGACACGTTCGGCAACAGGAAGAAAATCAAGATTTGCAAAACGAAAAACGTCGTATACGTATTCGGCCGCCCAATATAATCAGAAGCCGATGCCCAACCGATGCGCCCTAACCCGTTAAACACCCCAATGGCGCCAACTAATGCCGCCGCGGCCGTTTGGCTGATGCCGATGCTTTCCACCGCCAACGGTTTGGCCACCGCCAAAACGGCAATACCGCACGTTACATTGATAAATAGCATCAACCATAAATACCAAAACCGTCTTGTTTTGACCGCCTCATTGGCCGTCAATTGCGCCAAATCAAGCGAAGGTTTGGCTTTTCCGGCCTTCACTTTTTCCTGAAATCCTTCCGGCAGCCATCCTTCCGGCGGTTTTTCTAAATAAAGAGAAGATAACGTCATAATAACAAAATACGTAATCCCTAAAATGAAAAACGTATTTTGGACGCCGACGGAGGCAATCAAACTGTTCATCACCGGACTCGCGATCGCTGCGGCAAACCCAAACCCCATAATCGCCAGCCCTGTAGCCAACCCGCGCCGGTCTGGAAACCATTTGACAAGCGTTGACACTGGCGCAATATACCCGACGCCGAGCCCAATTCCTCCCAACACCCCGTAAAACAAATACAGCAAGTATTTCGAACCAAGCGCTACGGCCAAACCAGACCCCGTCACCCCAAGGCCAAAAAAGATGGCGGCCAATAGCCCGGATTTCCGCGGTCCGTGTTTTTCAACAAAATGGCCAAGGAACGCAGCCGACAATCCTAAAAACAAGATCGCAATGCTGAACGTGAGCGCTACTTCCTGATCGGACCATCCAAACAATTGTTTTAATGGATTGGTAAAATTGCTCCACGCATAAACAGACCCAATCGAAATATGAATGCCAACGGCCGATAACGCAATGAGCCAACGGTTTTTCACAGCCTCTCCTCCCCTTTTACCCGATTATGATCCGACTCTCATGCGTATACACGTTAAACACCTGTCCGCGCAAAAAGCCAACGACGGTTATGCCGAGTTCATCCGCCAAATCTAAGGCTAGCGTCGTCGGGGCCGATTTTGAGAGCAGGACGCTCACTCCCATTTTCGCCGCCTTTAACAGCACTTCCGACGAAACGCGGCCGCTGAATACAATGAGCTTGTCTTTCACCGCAACTTGATGACGCAGGCAATAGCCATACAGCTTATCAAGCGCGTTGTGACGCCCAATGTCAGAGCGGATGGCGACGATCCCGTCCGGTGTGGCGAGCGCGGCGTTGTGAAGACCGCCGGTTGCCGCAAAGTCCGTCGACTGCTCGTGCAGCGCTTTCATGAGGCGAATGCAGTCATCCGCCTTCACGGCGATGCCGCCGACGATCGTTTTCGCCGTCTTCATGTCATTGTAAAAATAAAACTGCCGACTTTTTCCGCAACACGAGCCGATGAACCGCTTGGCATAAAACTGTTTGGCCGGCAGTCCGCCCGCGGCGAGCTCAACATAAGCAAAGCCCCGCTCCCCATCAATGCTCATTCCTTTGATGTCGCTGTACGTCCGAATGACTCCTTCCGAGGCCAAAAATCCGATTACCAATTCATCTAGATGCGCCGGCGTGCAAACGATCGTCGCAAACTCCTCGCCATTGACCGTTATGGTCAACGGAAACTCGAGCGCGATCTCGTCCTCTTCCTCAACAAAGCGCCCGTTCCGGTATTTCGCAATCGGTCGCCGTTTCGCCGCAAACCCGCTCACCTTGCCATTCCCCCTTTCCATGCAAAATAAAACCGCCGCCTTCCGGACAAGAGGACAAACTCGCCCCTGTCAGCGAAAAGCGGCGGTAGTTTGCGCCCAGCACTTCTGCAGCGAAACCAACGCACATCCGTTTCCGAAACCTGCCTGCCAAGCGGCAAAACCGTTTAGCCGGCAAGGCTTCTACTATTTTCATCGTGCTAACTATTCATAAGCATACCACGAACAGCAGCGAAAAACAATGGTTTCCGTTCACAAAATCGTCACAATTCAATCGGTTTTTCAAATACAAAAACGGAAACAGCCATATCCTCTTCCACTTTAATATCACTGAACAAATAAAGAAGCTTCGAACCGACAAGCTCTTCCATGCCGTCCGGCACATGCTGGGCGTACACATCTTGGATCATTTTCGTTCTCGCTGCATGCACCATGTCCCGCCCTTCCGGCGTGCGGGCGATAAATTTTTCCGTCGGCGTCAAATTGCCGTGCAAAATGGTAATCGCCAAATTGTCAACAAAATACGTTTTGATCCGCTCCGGCCCTTTCCCAAACAGTTGTTTGCGCACTTTGCGCACAATATCGTTGAAAGCGGCTTCTTTTTTAGACATTCTCACCCCTCCTTGCAGTCAGCAGAAAAACTTCCGGCCCATCCGTTGTGTTCTTCCTTTCGCCGTACTATAATAAACTATAGCAAATGTATACATAGTGGAAAAATAATAAGGCAAGAAGCGGCCTTGTTATTTTTCTACTAAATATAAAAAGTTTGGATTGGTTGTTTAGTATCGTGATGCTAAAGAACTACTCCACCACGATGAAGCATTCGTCTCGTCGCTGGTGGAGTTTTTTATTTTAACAAAGGGGGAGCGATGATGGAAGCGCAAATGGTGACGGTAACCATCAACGAGCGTACCTACCACGCCAAGCCAGGGATGACCATTTTAGAAGTCGTCAATGAACACGGTCTTCCGCATCCGCAAGTTTGTTATACGCCGGAGCTTGGCGCCATTCAGACATGCGACACGTGCATCGCTGAAGTCAATGGAACGCTGCTTCGTGCCTGTGCGACACCGGTTGAGGACGGCATGGTCGTCGAACTCGGCTCGCCGCGGGCAAAGGCAGCGCAAAAAGAAGCGATGGACCGCCTGTTGGAAAATCATCTCTTGTACTGTACGGTGTGCGACAACAACAACGGCAACTGCAAGCTGCACAACACGGCGGAAATGATGCAAATTGAACATCAAACATATCCGTACCGGCCGAAAGTCGACCCGTCCGAGGTGGACATGTCGCATCCGTTCTACCGCTACGACCCGAATCAATGCATCGCCTGCGGGCAATGCGTCGAGGCCTGCCAAAACTTGCAAGTGAACGAAACGCTTTCGATCGATTGGGAAGCGGAACGGCCGCGCGTCGTTTGGGACGGTGGGGTGCCGATCAACGAATCGTCGTGCGTCAGCTGCGGGCATTGCGTCACTGTCTGTCCGTGCAACGCGTTAATGGAAAAATCGATGCTTGGCGAAGCGGGCTTTCTCACCGGCTTGGACAAAGACGTCCTCAACCCGATGATCGATTTTGTCAAGGAAGTCGAGCCAAACTATACGAGCATTTTCGCCATTTCTGAAATCGAGGCAGCCATGCGCGAACAACGGATCAAAAAGACGAAAACGGTTTGCACGTTCTGTGGCGTCGGCTGTTCGTTTGAAGTGTGGACGAAAGGGCGGAAAATTTTAAAAGTCCAGCCGGTATCCGAAGCGCCGGTCAACGCCATTTCCACATGCGTCAAAGGAAAATTCGGCTGGGATTTCGTCAACAGCGAAGAGCGCCTAACGAAACCGCTCATTCGCAAAGGCGACGTATTCGTCGAGTCGACATGGGACGAAGCACTCGACTTGGTCGCGGAAAAGCTCGGGGCGATCAAGCGGCAATACGGCGGCAACGCCATCGGTTTTATTTCATCGTCAAAAATTTCCAACGAAGAAAACTATTTAATGCAAAAGCTCGCACGGCAAGTATTTGAAACGAACAATGTCGACAACTGTTCGCGCTACTGCCAGTCGCCGGCGACGGACGGCCTGTTCCGCACGGTCGGCATGGGCGGCGATTCCGGCACGATTCATGACATCGCTTCAGCCGGCCTTGTCATCATCATCGGCGCCAACCCAGCGGAAGGGCATCCGGTCATCGCCACCCGCGTCAAACGGGCGCATAAACTGTTTGGCCAAAAACTCATTGTTGCGGACTTGCGCCGAAATGAAATGGCCGAGCGGGCTGACCTGTTCATCCGCCCGAAACAAGGCACCGACCAAGTATGGCTGATGGCCGTGACAAAATACATCATCGACCAAGGCTGGCACGATGAGGCATTCATTCGCGAGCGCGTTCATTTCTTTGAAGAGTTTAAACAATTGCTGGAAAAATATACACTTGATTATGCCGAACAAGTCACCGGCGTCGCCAAAGCCGACCTCATCCGCATCGCCGAGATGATCCACGAAGCAGACGGCACGTGCGTCCTCTGGGGCATGGGGGTCACGCAAAACACGGGCGGCAGCGATACATCGGCGGCGATTTCCAACTTGCTTTTGGCAACCGGCAACTACGGTCGTCCGGGGGCGGGCGCGTTCCCATTGCGCGGCCATAACAACGTCCAAGGCGCCTGCGACATGGGTTCGCTTCCTGCCTGGCTGCCTGGCTACCAACATGTCACCGATGATGAGGCGCGAGCGAAGTTTGAAAAAGCGTACGGCGTCCGCATCGATGCGAAACCAGGCCTTGACAACATCCAAATGCTCGAAGCGGCCGAGCGCGGCGAGCTGAAAGCGATGTATATCATCGGCGAAGATATGGCGCTTGTCGACTGCAACGCCAACCATGTGCAAGAGACGTTGGCGAAGCTTGACTTTGTTGTCGTTCAAGACATTTTCTTGTCAAAAACGGCGCAATTTGCTGATGTCATCTTGCCAGCAGCGCCAAGTTTGGAAAAGGAAGGAACTTTCACGAATACCGAGCGCCGCATCCAACGGTTTTACCAAGCGCTGGAGCCTCTTGGCGACTCCAAGCCAGACTGGTGGATCATTCAAGAAATCGCGAAGCGGCTTGGCGCCGATTGGAATTACGCCGGTCCGAAAGAAATCATGGATGAAATCGCCAGCCTCGCTCCACTGTACTCACAAGCGCATTACGACCGGCTCGAGGGCTGGAACAGCCTTTGCTGGGGCAGCCACGACGGCGCTGATACGCCGCTGTTGTACAAAGAGCGGTTCAACTTCCCGGACGGCAAAGCCCGCTTTGCGTTAGCCGATTGGGTCGAACCGGTGCAATATCCGGAAGAGTACGATTTGCTTGTGAACAACGGCCGATTGCTCGAACATTTCCATGAAGGAAACTTGACGTACAAATCCAAAGGCATCGAGCATAAATTCCCAGAAGTGTTTGTCGAAGTATCCCCTGAACTCGCCAAAGAACGCGGCATTGAAGATGGGGCGCTCGTTCGGCTCATCTCGCCGTACGGCCGCGTCAAAGTGCGCGTGCTCGTCACCGATCGAGTCAGAGGCAATGAACTGTTCTTGCCGATGCACTCCACAGCCAATGAGAGCGCCATTAACATGCTGACCGGCCCGCAAACCGACCATCGCACGAACACGCCGGCTTACAAACAAGCCCGCGTGCGCATGGAAGTCATTGAACGGTCCGGCAAGACGCCGCTGCCGCGCACAAATCCGCGCTTTAAAAAGCGGCATCCGCAAAACGGCGTCGAGGTGGAGCGGAAGTGGCGGCGAAGCGACTACGTGCCGCTCACCGAGGAAAACAAGGGGGTGACGATCGGTGGCTAAGCCGATTACCACCATTCAAAAGCGCCAAATGACGGAGGAAGAAAAACGAACTGAAGCGCTGGCCAAGCTAAAAGCCGCTGTCGGCGACAGTGAAGAGGCGGTCCGCGAGCTCTTGGAGTTCATCGATCAGCTCCATGAAAGCGGCCTGCTCGAAGCAGCCAACGCCTTGTTAAAAGCGCGGGAAGACGTGGCGAAAATCGTCGTCGGCCAGCTCAACCAAAAACCGGTGACAACGATGATCAACCATGCGTTCGCCATAGCTGGCCTTGCTGCTTCACTTGATCCGGAGAAAACGGCGAAACTGCTTGAGCACATCGCCGCCGGCGCGCTGGAGGCGTACGAACAAAACTCCGCCGAAACAAAAAAAATCGGGTTGTTTGATTTGCTTAAAGCGCTCAATGACCCGGACATCAACCGCGCGATCCGCTTTTTCCTGTCCGCTCTCAAAGCGATCGGCAAACGGTTCAGAAATGACGGCTAATCGATCGGCTGGCAGAGAAAAGGACAGTTGACCAATGAGCCGCCAAAAGAACGGATGGTGAACCGATCTTCCATCAGCATGGAATGCTCCCCACTTACACCTATATAGACGTTGAAGTGGGGAGCTTCTCGGTTCGAGATGATCAACAAAACGTCCCGCCTCATGCGGGGCGCTTTTCGTTTTTGGTTGAAGCGCTTCCCTTTTCGTCTGACGAACGGCTTGCTTCCTGTTTCTTTTTCTCACTCCACTGTCTATCAATCGTTTCCTTTTTTGAATCTTTGTGAAATTGGTCGTTCCGCCTCTCGCCAACGATTGTCGCCCTATGATACACTAGCCATAACCTTGTTTGTCTCTCGCCTCCTTTCGGCCAATGCCTCAAACGGTTATTGGCTGAACACAAGGTGGGGCATACTAATAGTTGCATGAAAAAGAAAGATGTGCTCCGGCCGAGAGACAACAGACAGTTTCCATCCGAACATGCAACGATGCTGCAAGAAGGAGGCGCCTTCACGTTGGATACAGGCACACATGTTTTGATGGGGGTGGCGCTCGGCAGTATTGCTTCACTTGACCCTGCGATCGCCCACGATCCGCTCTTGTCCCACGCTGTGTTGATCGGCGCGCTCGCTGGCTCGCAAGCGCCGGATATCGACACGATTTTCAAATTGCGCAACAACGCCCAATATATTCGCAACCATCGCGGCATCACCCATTCGATTCCCGCCGTCGTTCTTTGGCCGCTGCTCATCGTCAGCGTGATGGCCGCCATCTATCCGAAAACGGATTGGCTTCGCGTTTGGCTTTGGACGTTTGTTGCCGTCGCCTTGCACGTATTTGTTGACATTTTTAACTCTTACGGAACCCAGGCGTTGCGCCCGTTTACAAAAAAATGGATCGCCCTTGGCGTGATTCATACGTTTGATCCGGTCATTTTTGGGCTTCATTTGGTTGGCGTCGGCGGCTTGTTTCTCGGCGCCCATCCCGGTTATACGTTTCTTGTCGTCTACGTGCTTATCGCTGCGTATTATGGGCTTCGCTTCCGCCAGCAGGCCAACATCAAACGGCTCGTGCACGCCTCGGTCGCCGGGGTGACCGAGATCATCACCGTACCGACATGGCGGCCGCGCGAATGGCATTTAGCCATTTCAACCTGCGACGAATTTTACGTCGCCCGCGTCAAACGCGGCGAGCTCATCATCCTTGACCGCTTCCAAAAGCGTGCGCTTCCCGACCATCCGGTGATGAACGCCGCCAAACGCGACGAAAATATCGCCGCTTTCTTATCTTTTTCCCCGGTTTACCGTTGGGAAATGAACGAATACGATGATTACTATGAAGTGCGCTTTACTGATTTACGCTATCGAAGCAAAGGGTATTACCCGTTTGTCGCTGTCGTCCAGCTCGACCGCGATCTCAATATTGTCAGCTCATACACCGGCTGGATTTTCAGCGAAGGCAAACTGCGCAAAAAGCTCGAACTTGCTCCAAACGGCTGATGGGCTCCGCCCCAATCATTGCCACACATAAGCGCTACAGGGTGTCCCATAATAAAAATACGTGTTGGCCATCCAACACGAGCACGCCGTTAAGGAGGGAATGTGCCGTGCGGAACAAAGCGCACAACTTCCCGAACCAAAACAACAACAAGCTCGAAGGCGAACCGCGCGCCAAGGCCGAGTACGCCTCGAAGCGGGCCGACGGCACGACCAACACCCACCCGCAAGAACGGATGCGCGCCTCCGGCGAACGAAGCGATTTCTTTTAACATGAAGGGGGAGCACGGCATCGTTCGCCGCACTCCCCCGGCACATTCCGCAGCGAGGTGAACAATCATGGGTCACCATCGGCACAAAAAATTTTATGACAACTTTTATTCGAACCCGTTTCAGCAGCCGTGGGCCAATCCAAAACACGCCCACTCGCAAGTGAACGGCGAAACGCAGCAAACGCTTGACCTCATCATTTTAGAGCGGCAGACGCGCAAGCAGTCGTAGCGGAACAACCTAGGGAGACACCCTCCCTAGGTTTTTAGGCTCTCTTTCCGTCCGACTGTGAACTTGTCCCGACCGTCATGATTGAGGCAAATTCGGTTTACGAAGCAGTGAAATCGGCAACGCCTCCTCCTCTCCGTTTCCTTTCAACCGCCATCCCCAGGCAAACACTCCTTTTAAATAGCGCACTTTAAAATACTCTCCGGGCGCCCCTTCAATTTCATAAATCTCCCCAGGATGAAAATCAGCTGGATTAAGCATATACGCCTTCGCCATGGCGATTTTCCGCTCGTAGACGGCGTATTCGTTCACCATCCCCATCTGCTCCGCCTTGCGTGCCTTTTCCGTCAACATGGCGATTTCTTGTTGCAGTTCTTCTTTCGTCATTTCACTGTACCGTTTTTGTTCTCCTTTGATCATAGGCAAGCCTCCTTTTTGAGCATTCCGGATGGATCGTTTTCATCCACATGGAACTCGGCAAAAGGCTCAGAACATCTCTTGATTTATGGAACTGGAACGATTTTGTGATCAACATTCAACGACAAAACTGATAATATCCCCTAATTTTTTCAAATCCTTTCATTCGAGATCACTCGTCATTACCGTGCATGCGCAGCCATTCATTGATCAAGTCAAGTGCGAATCCTTTTCGGTACAGGGCTTGGCGCATCTTTTGCTCATAAAGCGGCCGCGGGTGGTGCGCATAACGGCGGTGCGCTTTCTCCGCCTGAACACTGAGCGCCTCCCGTTCTTCTTGTTCAGTATGAGCGCCGCCATCCGCCAAAACGGCGGCAATCACCTCATGCGGAAACCCTTTGCGCATCAGCTGCTGCCGCACCCGTTCCAAAAACGCGCGAGCCGATTCAGCCCGGCGCTGTTTTTTCGCTTTTTCGTAAAGCGAGCGGGCGATGGCCATCTGTTCATCCAACGTATACTCCGCCAAACTCTGCTCGATCAAGCAGCCCAAAACACCGAGCCGTTCCAGTTCAGCGCGGATGAGAAGCGGCCCTTTCGCCGCCGTCTTTTTTTGCGTGCGTACGTAAGCGGCGGCAAACGCCTCGTCATCGACATACCGCTCGGCGCGAAGTTTTTTGAGCACTTCATCAATCACCGAATCCGGAGCGCCTTTTTTTCGCAAGTGTGCGGCGACCTCATGCTCCGAACGCATCCGGTGCGCCAAAAAGTAAAGCGCCTGTTGATACGCCTTTTTCACCTCATCGGCATACACAATATGTTGAAGCAGGTCGTCGCTGATCTCCATCCCTTTTTTCAAGTGGAATTGAAGCAATACATCTTGATCAACTGTCAATCTCAACGACGGTGCGCCGTCACGGTGCACGACAATCCAAAATCGTTCAGCATTTTGTTCGGTTACGACAATGTCGGCAATCGTTCCCATTGTTTGTCCCCCTTATCTTTTATCGTATCATAAGCAGGAACTTCTGACACCAAAAGCGAAGTCATAAAATAAACCAATGGAAGGGGAATCAAGATGCGCATCGCCATCAACGGCGGCACTGGGCTGATCGGCCAGGCGCTCGCCCGCCATTTTTCCAAACAAGGACATGAGATCTACATTTTCACCCGCTCTCCCAAACCTTCTGAAGGCAACATTCATTACCTTTCCTTCGACAACCACCGAAAGCCTGAAGCTGTCGATGTCGCCATTAATTTAGCCGGGGAGCCGCTCAATCGAAAACGTTGGACGGCGAAGCAAAAAGAGATCATCCTTGACAGCCGCCTTCGATCCACCGAAGCGATGGGCCGCTACATCGATTCACTGTCCCGCCCCCCGTCGTTGTTTATCAACGCCAGCGCCATCGGCATTTACGGCACTTCGGACTCCGCAACATTTACCGAGCAAACGACCGATTACGGCGGCGACTTTCTAGCCCAGACCGTCCAAGCATGGGAAGCATCGGCCCGTCCGATTGAGCAGCTTGGCATCCGCACCGTCTACGCTCGCTTTGGCGTCGTGTTTGCCCGACATGGCGGCGCCTTGCCGATGATGATCAAGCCGTACCGGCTGTTTGTCGGCGGCCCAATCGGCAGCGGACGGCAATGGCTATCGTGGATTCATCTTGAAGACGTCGTGCGCGCGGTCTCGTACATCATCGAACACGAGGAATTGTCCGGCCCCATCAATTTCACCGCGCCCCATCCAGTACAAATGGAAGAATTTGGACTGACCGTCGCCCGACTTCTTCACCGCCCGTATTGGCTTTCGATTCCCGCTTGGGCGCTTCGCCTTCTCCTTGGCGAAATGAGCATGCTTGTCACCGAAGGGCAACGCGTCATCCCAAAGAAGCTATTGCAAGCCGGCTTCCGCTTTTCGTTTCCAACGTTGGAAGGCTGTCTCACCGATTTGCTTTTGCCCCATGACCGACAAAAAATATCCAAAAAAAATTAACAAAAAAACAATTCCCTTTTTGCCTCCGATCGTGTATGATAAAGGAGACCTTAGGCTAGTTGTCGTCATAATCGCATACGGACAGGAACAAGGGGAAGGCAAATGGTGCGTCACCAGCGCTCGCGCTGGTCCTAGTGGGTTCGATTCCCACCCCGAAATTTTTTTAATGAAGTTTTAATAAAAAAATTTCGAGGGTGGGTTCCCGCTGGGAGGCTGCCCTCGGCATCCAAAGGAGGGATTGGCCATGTTGAAAAAACGCGAGCTGCAAGACTGCCATGCGCTGTACGAGCTGATGGTGCATCCGGACGTCTTCCCTTTCGTGCGCCAAAAAGCCAGCTCGTACGAAGAGTTTTTATTCATGACAAAACAGCTCATGGAGGCGGAAGAACGTGGCGAATTGATTTCGCGCACGATTTTAGACGAATGGGGAAACCCGATCGGCACAATCAGCCTCTTTGATATCCAAGATGGCGCCGGCTTTTTAGGCACGTGGCTCGGCAAGCCGTATCACGGGCTCGGTTACAATCGGCGCGCCAAAGAAGCGTTTTTCCATGAGCTGTTTTATGAGCTGTCGATCGAAACCGTGTTTTTGCGCATTCGCAAAGTCAACGTCCGCTCGATCAAAGCGGCGGAAAAACTGCCGTACGTCACGCCGGCCAATGAAACGCGGCGGGCGTTGCTCGAGCAAATCGGCTCGGATGTATACAATTTGTACGAAATTACAAAAGACAACTACACGCTCTATACAATGCGCCATCCTTCCTTTGCCCACAATGAAGAACAGCGCAAAGAGGCATAAGCCGCGGGAGAGCGCATCTGATGCAAAAAGAGGCTGTCCAAACGGACATCCTCTTTTTTACGCATAAAAACGGCTGATTTTGCGCAAAATGGAACTAAAGGAATATTGATGCAAAGCGAGGGAATAAGCGATGGCGGAAAAACGAAAACGCGAAAAAGCGAAGCATACGCTGACAAGCGCCCAAGAAGTAAGCTATGCCCGCGATTTTAAAATGGCGGACCAAGCGGGCGGCTATACGGCCAAAAAAGCGCGCCATTAGAAACGATTGCTATTTATACGCTGGCGCCGTCCATGCCATCCTAATGATTGAATCGTACGATTCACACTTTTGGATAGGGGGCATGGATGATGGGCCGTTCTCGCGGACAACGAACACGCGACAAAAACAAGGCGACTTTGCCGCAAGTGCCGAAACAGCTGAAATCTGACGGCATCGATGTGGAATACTCGGCAGAATTTGCCGACCATGAAGACCTTGAAGCACAGGCACGCGCTGCGGCAGCCGGCATCCGCCGGCAAGAGCGCAAACAGTAACCGAACATGGCGCCCGCTTTGATGGGGCGCCTTTTTCCTGTGAACCGCTTCCACTTCGCTTTGCTTGGAGTGAGAGACTTTCTTTAGTTAAACACGTCTCTCAAGCCGCGCTACACCGTCGCCTCGCCCTCGAGCTCCAACACTTGGCTGTACCGTTTGTAAAACCGCCCCAACTCCCCTTTGTAATTGTCTTTCCACGGTTTTTCCTTGCCGCAATAATGGATAAAAACGGTGTTTTCCTCAATCCAAGCTAAATCGTGTTTCGGGTTGGGCAAAAGCTGCAAAAAGTCATAATAGCGCGCGTCGTAGTTGTAGCGGTAGCAGTCGACCGGTTTAATTTTGTCCCAGTACAACCCGTTTAAGACGTCTTGGTCAGGAAGAACAAGCTTGAACCGGTTGTCGCGAATGAACTGGTAAATGTCCGCAAGCCGAACGTGTTCGCGCATCATCGCAATGTTCATCATCATCACACCCGTGTTGAAATACCCTTTCGCGTTCGGCGTTTTTAACCGCAACTTGTTGAACAAGTTTGCCACCTTCGTCGAATGGGTATGCTCAGCCGCAATGAACAAGTTCCCTTCAAAATCCATGTCATACAGCTCATCCATCGGGTTGATCGCCACAATATCCGGATCAAGGTACAAGACACGGTCGACGTCTGGCGGCAAAAACAAATGCGCCGCCAGACGGTAATACATCTCCACCGTATAGTGGCGGAAAACAGGCGCATCATGAAACAGTTGCGGATCAACGTAAATCGGCACCAGCTCATGCCCCTGCCGGCGAACAAACTCGCCAAGCGCCTGAATCTCTTCCTCGGCAATGCGCGAGTAAAGCAAGTAAAACGTAAACGAGCGCCGGTTGTTGCAAAACAGCGAATGCATCAAGACTCTCAGCGGCGGAAGATAATTGGCGTCTGTCGTGACTAACACTTGAAACATGCACCATCACTTCCTTTTTTGCGTCATCGATTCCCCTTTCTCTACAATTATATAGAAATTTAGGTGAATGTTGCGCCCTTTTCATGCCAAATTGTCCGACCGGGCGACGATTTCTTGTCATTCCTTTACATTGAAAAGGGCCTATGCCAGCAACGCGGCAATGTGCCTTACTCCCCTCGCCAGCCGGCTTTCGCTGGCGAATTTCTTGTTCGACTATTTACAATTATCAAACAAATCACTATAATAAACGTATAAGCCGTCTCCTGCCAGCTTGGCCGCTTGTGCAGACCGGACGGCCCCTGCCATCTGTCCGATAGCCCCGTTGCCTGACAGGCAGCGTTGGCAGCTTTTATGCATCGACCACAAAAAGAACTGTGCGGCCTGACGGCATCTCCGCGCCGGAATGCCTTCTCAGTCCGTTCAAGCCGGTTCCTATCTTGCACGCTGTATAGGAACCGGCTTTTTGCATGTAAACAGAAAGGAGGGAAATCGATGCCAGGAGCGCTCGATGGCGTGCGCGTGCTCGACTTATCGCGCGTGTTGGCTGGTCCGTATGCGACGATGATTTTAGGCGATTTAGGCGCTGATGTCATCAAAGTCGAAGCGCCCGGGGGGTCGGATGACACCCGGTTTTGGGGGCCGCCGTTCCAAAACGGCATGAGCGCTTACTATACCGCCGTCAATCGAAACAAACGAAGCATCACCGTCAATTTAAAATCGGCAGAAGGACAAGAGACGATTCGCCGCCTCGCCGAAACAGCTGATGTCCTCATTCACAATTTTAAGACCGGAACGATGGAACAGTGGGAACTTGGCTATGAATCGTTGTCGCGCCTCAACCCACGTCTCATCTACTGCTCCATCACCGGGTTTGGCGAGACAGGACCGCTCGCTCCATTAGCCGGCTACGACTATATCATTCAGGCAATGAGCGGCTGGATGAGCATTAACGGCACTGCGGACACCGGCCCGCTCAAAGTCGGCGTCGCCGTCACGGATGTGTTCACCGGCCTGTATGCCGCCATCGCGATCGAAGCGGCGCTTTTGGCCCGCGAGAAAACGGGGCGCGGGCAAAAAATTGATCTCGCACTGTTTGACTGCGCCGTGAGTGCGCTTGTCAATGTCGCCGCCAATTATTTGTTATCCGGCGACGTCCCGAAGCCGCTCGGCAATGAACACCCGAACATCGTGCCATACTCAACGTACATGGCAAGCGACGGTCCGATCGTCATCGCCGTCGGCAATGACCGACAATTTCAAGCGCTTTGCTCGTTGTTGTCCGATCACTCGCTTGGAACCGATCCGCGCTTTCAAACCAATCCCGGCCGAGTCGCCCATCGCGAAGAGCTGAACCGGCGGCTGAACGAGGAAATCAAGCGGCGGACGCGGGCCGAGTGGCAGCGCCTTCTCGCCGAGAAAGGCATTCCATGCGGACCGGTGCAGACGCTCGATGAACTGTTCCGCCATCCGCAAACGGCGGCGCGCGAGATGACAGTCACGGTGCACCATCCAATCGTCGGTCCGTTAACGCTTGTCGCCAGCCCACTGAAACTGTCTGACACGGCGGTGTCTTACCGGCTGCCGCCCCCGCTGGCCGGCGAGCATAACGGCGAGGTCGAAGCTGGATGGCAAGGCAAACCGGCCGCTGAAAACGGTCCGCACGACAAAAACCAATGAATAAACCGTTGTTCTCCTCAACCGCTTCAGCGCCCGCTGAAACAAGGGAAACGAACGTTGACACGAAAACCATGAAAAACAAACAGTTGCATAGGGGGATGGAAACGATGATGAACTTCGACTTTACACCCGAACAAGAAATGCTGCGGCAAACGGTGCGCAAATTCGTCGATAAAGAAATTATGCCTTATATCAAAGAATGGGATGAGCGCGGCGAATTTGACCGCAACATTTTCAAGCGGCTCGCTGAGCTCAATTTAATGGGCGTCTGCATTCCCGAAACATATGGCGGCATGGGCATGGATTACAACTCGCTTGCCATCGTCTGCGAAGAGCTCGAACGCGGCGATACGGCGTTTCGCACCGCCGTATCGGTTCACACCGGGCTGAACAGTTTGACGCTCCTTCAGTGGGGAACTGAAGAACAAAAGCAAAAATATCTCGTCCCACAAGCGCGCGGGGAAAAAATCGGCGCATTCGGCCTGACCGAACCGAATGCCGGCTCAGACGTCGCTTCCATCCAGACGACAGCCGTCCGCGACGGAGATGACTACATTTTAAACGGACAAAAAACATGGATTTCCCTCGCTGACATCGCTGACCATTTTCTCGTATTCGCCTATACGGACAAATCGAAAAAGCACCGCGGCATTTCCGCCTTTATCGTCGAACGGACGATGCCCGGCTTTTCGTCGCGCCCGATTAAAGGGAAACTTGGCATCCGCTCTGGCAATACGGGCGAGCTGTTTTTTGACAACGTCCGCGTCCCGAAAGAAAACTTGCTCGGGGAAGAAGGCGAAGGATTCAAAATTGCCATGTCAGCGCTTGACAACGGCCGCTTCACCGTCGCCGCCGGCGCGGTCGGCCTCATTATGGCATGTCTTGAGGCGAGCGTTAAATACTGCCACGAACGAAAAACATTCGGCAAAGAAATCGGCCGCCATCAGCTCGTCCAGCAAATGATCGCCCGCATGGAAGCTGGTTTGCAAATCAGCCGCCTGCTCGTTTACAAAGTCGGCTTTCTCAAAAACGAAGGCCGGCGTTGCACGAGAGAAACATCGCTCGCCAAATGGATCGCCTGCGACTACGCGAACCAGGCGGCCGACGATGCCGTGCAAATCCATGGCGCCTACGGCTATTCGAACGAATACCCGGTCGAGCGCTACTTGCGCAACTCGAAAGCGCCGGTCATTTACGAAGGAACACGGGAAATTCATACGATCATGCAGGCCGAATATGTGCTCGGTTACCGCCAAGACAAACCGTTGCGCAAAACGCTGCCGGCATGGCGGCCGGCTGAAAACTGAATCACCAACGAAATCATGGGCGGCCAAACCGCTGACCCGCACCAAAACGCCGCTGCCCCCCATCAACCGATGAGGGGCAGCGGCTTATGGCTCTTTCTCCTCCATTTTGCAATATTGTTTGTACAAATCTTTTAGCGCCGCGCACAGAGCAGAATGGGCTTTCCCTAAATACCCTTCGTCAAGCTCGGCGAGCAGACCGTCGATGCCATCGCGCAGCGAATGGCCGCGAAGCAGGCGGGCCACGTAATCGCGCCCATGTTCAGTAGCCAATGTGCATGATGCCTCCACGATCACCCCGTATTTTTTATCAATTTCCGCTGTGATCGTCAGCGTATCGTAAAGGCTTTTCGCCGCCATTCCGGCCGGCAGCCGCGCATGACCAGCGATAAACTGCGTTTTCATCCGCTTTCCCTCTTTCCTCGTCTTTCCTGTTGCTGTTATACCAGCTGCTATCTTATTTCGCGGCGTGCATCCATTTTCCCTGCCTCGTTTGGCAGTCAACGAAAAAAAGCCGCCGGCCAGACAAACCCGGCAAGCGGCATATCGTTGCTTTTTAGCGCTGCTGTACCGACGCAAGACGGCCTGCCTCCCAGTTCACCCACGCCCCGCTGTCTGGGTCAATCGAGGCGAGACGGAGCCAGCCGTTTTGGACTTTGCGCCGAAATTCGCTGTTTTCATCGAGCAACCGCTCGATATAGGAAAACGGCGCTTCAATGATGACGAGCAACCGAAGCGGAGAGTGGAACCACTCACGGTCAGATGCGGCGACGGACTGCCACGGCAAGCCGGCTAGCAAGTCGCTTCCGTTCCCTTGCATGACGCCGATGCCGCCGGTCACCGTCTGGGTCGTTTTGTCGCCGCTTCCGTAATGATGCGGTGCCACTGTCGAAGCATAATATTGCAAGTTGATCCACTGCCCAACCGTAGCCGGCCCAGCGATGATGCCGGCCAGCGCCTCACCGGTCGGATCTTCGCGCCAATCGTAGCTGTGCAAAAACACCCGGCCGTCTAAATGAACGCCCTTTGTCAACGCCCGCCGCCCAATCAGGAAAGCGGCGTTCCCCGCCAATCCCCACTCCGGACGAATTTCACTCCAGTCGACGGCGCGGCGTCGGGCTTCGGCAACCGGATCGCGCGGCATGGCGCCGACATGCGGCAGCTTCGCCATCCGCTCAGCATTGGCTTGGCGGCTGACGTCGGCAAGCGCTTGTTTCAGCTGTCGAAACGCCGCCTCAGCCGCTTCGGATAACGGCGGCACTTCCACCCAACGCAACTCGTCAACGGTCGTGATATGTTCAGCGGCGACGAACACGGTCTCATCCGGGATGATGATTCCCTCTTTCGCCAATCCATCCCGCACGTGCGGCAAGTTGGCCAACGCGGCGAATACGCGGGCGTTGAACGCCCCAGCCGCGCCGCCGCACGCCCCGCAATCGAGCGCGGACGCATACGGGTTATTTGTCGTCTCGCTCTCATGGCCGCAGACGACGACAAGCGGGGCAAATGAAGACGTCAGGCCGATGTTCACGAGAAGCTGTTTTACGTATTGCACTTGCTCTTCTTTTGTCAACCCGATCGGCAGCCCAGTCGTTTCGTCATGCCCTTGGCAATCAAGCGACAGCGTCGTCTTCGGTTTTTGTTGCGCCGACATTTCCGCCTGATGAATGGCTTGCCCGGCCCAAGCCGGCGCCGCGCTGCGGGCGATCGTATGCAAACCGAGCCACGGGCCGCTCATTTCCGGAAGCAGCAAACCAGCCAGCAGATGCTGCTTGATTTTTTTAAACGTCCGGCCGACAAAGCGGAACAGATCGCGCCGCCGGCGGTACGGCGCCGCCGTTTCGGGAGAAGCGGTTTCGTTGATTTCATGCCGCGGCGCCACAATCGCCGGGCAAGATGGATGGGCGTCATCTCCGTCAAGCACGCGCGTTTGGATCGGCAAGCCGAAAAAGCCAGCGCAGCCGTACGTTTCAAACGGGCCGACCGCCTCTACATGACGGCGGAACGGCTCGGAGCGCACATCAATGCAAAACAATAGCTGCGCTGCCGCCTGCTCTTTTGGCTCCTCAGGTTGACGGGTGAGAACCGCTTCTTTCAGCTTCGCTTCATACGTATCTTCCCACGCCTCAAGCCAAAGATGGCGGCGGCCAATCCGCCAGAACCGATCGGCGAACACCAGACGAGCTTGGCGGTCTTCGAGCGACAGGCGCCGCCAGTCGTCCAGCGTCATGCCGCCCCAGTGGATCCAGGCGGCCAACAGCGGCCCAACCGCACGATCGTCTTCGTTTTCTTCCTCCTTCAGCGGCAGATGGGGCGCTGTGAACACCCACTCCAGCGACAAACGAACGGCCAAGTAATTGATCAGCCCGCCGATTTCGTCACCTGCACGGCGCGATTGCCAGACCATCATCCCCGCCCAGCCGGGCAGAGCTAATAAATGCGCTTCTAAATAGGCCACGGCCTCCTCATCCTGCACCCCGAGCTGCTCAAGCGCCCGTTGCAACGCCTCCTCTGGATGGTGAGGCCAATCGAAAAGCCGTTTCCGCTCCTCCTTGGACAAGGATGGATCAAGAGGCGCCAAGCGACGCCAAGACCCGTAAAAGCCGTGTTCACGGTGCGGTAGCGCCCACACCGCCTCTCCCCGATCGTAAAACAGCTTGCACCATTTGATCATTTGTTGATCCAACCGCTTTTCCAAACCAAGGCGCACAGACCGCGTGCGGATGGAAACAGAGCGCAGCGGCATAGCGGCGGCCAACTCGATCAGTTTCGGCATCTGAAGCGCTTCTTCGGGCACCGCATCGTTCCAAAGGAGGGCGCGGCATAGCCGTTCCGCTTCATGGCGCGGCGCAGGAAGCGGCTCGTCATCCAACCATCGTTGCAGACGCCGCTCGATGAAGGAAACGTCAATCTCCCCTTTGGATAGCGCCGCATGAAAAACGGCCATTGGCGGATACAAGTCGATGCCGTAAGCTTCTTGCAGTCGGTCAGCCGCGTCGACAAACGACTTGTCTTCCATCCCCATCCACGGATGGCGGGCGATAAACGCGGAAATCGGCCAAAGCGGAGCGATCACCTTCGCCGCTTCGCTGACAATCGCCTCGAGCGGACAAGCGGCTGCTTTTTTTGCCTCCGTTGACCGTTCAAGTGATATGACGCTTCTACTCATGAGCCATCCCCTCCTTTAGATAGGACGCCAAATAACGCGGGTGTGCTTCGGTCGCCGCCGGACGCGGTTCACCAAGGTGAACAAGCCACATGTACAGCTGAATGGCAAGCATGGAACTGCGCCGGTTCGCGATCCATACAGCAACCAGCGCCGCGGCAACAAACAGAGCGCAGACAAGCCATTCGAACGAAGCGGGCGGCAGAAACGCGGACGGCATCCCGTTATGAAGCAGCGCCATAAATTGATGGCGCACCGTTTCGGACACCAACGCCAAAGCAACGACAACCGCAAAGCCCAGCCAACGGCCTTCGCGAAAATCCGTAAGCCGTCCCCAGGCAACCGTTGCCGAGGCCGCAAGCAAAAGCGCGCTCAACAGCCGGGCCGGTTCGTGCGGAGCCGCCTGCCAAAAGGCCCACCCAAGCAGCACGCCGAGGATGATGCCGCCCGGCCACGAACTGCCTGTTTTTCGCAATCCTGCCCGACCGACTCGCGGCACGACGGACCCGGACTGCAAAAAGAGCGTCGCTTTAAACAACCCGTGCAACACTAAATGCACTACTGCGGCCCCGTAAGCGCCCAGGGCGCATTGCACAAGCATGACGCCCATTTGCGCCATCGTCGAACCGACAAGCTGGCGCTTATAGTCGACGTGAACTAAGCTGATGCCCGTGCCAATCAAAATCGAGGCAAAAGCGATCAGAAAGAGCGCCACATGCGCCCATGTTTCGTGAAAAAGCGGAGAAAAGCGCCAAAGCAGCAATCCCCCCGCGTTCACCAGCCCTGCATGCATCACCGCTGACACCGGCGTCGGCGTCACGACTGATTCCATCAGCCAGCGATGAAACGGCCACTGACCGGCCGGAATAATGGCACCCAATAGGAGCAGCCCGTTCAACACCGCTTTTTCCCATGAGCCAAGTTGAGCCAACCGTTCCGCTGACAGCATAGAGGCCAGCGTCCATTCACCGCCTCTCATCCCAAGCCAAACGGCAACAATGGCAACAGCGAGCCAACTAGTCAAAAACATCACGCTCATCTGCCGAGCGACAAACTGAACCGGTTCCCATTCTTTTTTCAATACAGTCAACGCCACAAGCCCCGCGAGCGGCAGCCCCCAGCATACCGCGACCAACCGCAAATCATCAGCCGCCCACGTGAGCGAAGCAGCAAACGACGTCCAAGTCAAGAGCGAAAAATACAACCGATAGCGGCGGTCGCCGTGCAAATAGCGAACCGCAAACCGTTGAATCGCCCAGCTGAGAAGCGAAATATAAACGGCGGACAGCCAGCTCGTCGCATCAAACCGCCACGGGCCGATGTCGACCGCGCCGGCGCCGATCCATCCGAATAGCGCCGCCGCCCCCGGCAACAGCAACAGCCAAACGTGCACATGCACATATCGTTCCGACACGCGCGGAGACAGCCACACGATCGCGCTTAGGAAAACGACCGCAATCGCCGCCAGCCATCCCCATGCGAACCATTCGTTCCCCATTGCCATCTCCTCCCCTCATCTGCTTGCACATCGTTCGAGAGAAAAAAGAAAAAACCGGCTATGTCAATCAGGCAAAACGGCCGAAAAAGGCCGTTCCATTGCCTATCGATTGCCCATAGCCGGTTTACCTTCAACCAATCATCGCTCGATTGTTTGAAGATCTCCCGTTCGTTGTCGCGCGGCAGGCGACGGTCGGTTTCCCTTCAACGAACCTAAGCCTGCGTAGGTTTTTTGAAGGGCTCCCGACAGCATCGTCCACTATTTTATTCTATACTTACTATACAAAAGTTGTTTCAATTATACAATAACTTTGTTGAGTTGTCATGGAAAATTTTATTTTGTCAACTGTTTCTCCAAATCGTTGAACAGCTTAAAGACAATAATCCGCTCACCCGTTCGGGTGCTTAAATCGGTATGGAAACTTTTCACCTGCTCGCCTGTGATTTCCAAAATCATTTCTTTCAAGTCATCAACTCCCGATTCCACTAGGCTCGTCCGCGACCGTTTCACCGCCAGCATTCCCTCCTTCGATTCACAAAGAGCGTACTCAGCAGGTGTTAGGATGCCGTGCAGGGAAACGATAATCATATCGCGCAAAATATCGGTTTTCACTGACACCGAGCCGCGGCCGAGAAAATCTTTTTCCCATTTCGTCAACGCTTTGCTGATTTCCGATTCCATCCAACCTTTTGACTTGTTCATGCCTTGATCCCCCTAACCAACCCGCGGCTTCCCACCGCCATCCGCCACGTTGCACTGATAAACATTATTATAGCCGCAATTGATGGATAGCGCTAGAGGAAAATGGGCAAGGCGCCGATAGAAAGCGGATTCATTCGCGTTTTGCCAGGGCATGAGGCATCGTCTATAAGAACAAGAGCAGCGGCCCCGCACCGGTCGCGCCTGGGTCGATACCGGCACACGGCCGCCCCTGTTGAAACAAGAGCGTCCGTTGTTCCGTTGGCCAGCAGGGAAAACAAACGCCCTTGCCGCACATCCTGCGACCCTATTTTTTGTTGCAACTGGGAAAAACAAAAACCAAGCCATTCCTCCTCCCCAATAACCCCGTCATCCAACCTGCACGGAAACGTCGCCAAGAACAAGCAAACCGGCTTTCTCCTTTCCAAGCTGGCTACTGCTTTATACACCGGAGCGACCGCAGCCGGTTCAGCGCCGCCGCCAGCTCGAAGCGGCGCGGGCGAGCAAGTTCACCCGGATTCCCTTTTCGGAACGAAACGGAGCCTAGCCCTTGACGGTCCCATTGTTCTTCGATCGCATCGAGTAGTTGGCGGATGGTTTTCTTCCCGTCGAGCCATCCTTTTCGTTCCATATACAGCAGCGCCGCGGCAATCGCCCGAGTCTGGCTGTCATCGACCAGCTGCTCAAGCGCATAAAGCAATAGATCGGTTTGCCCGTACTGAATAACGTGCCGTCCGCGCGCGACGGCTTTTGCTTTTTTTCCTTTTTGGCTGTTCAAACTTTCGGGCAGGGGAATGCGCTCGCGAATGTGGCCGAACGACTCTCCGCCTTCCGCTTTCCGTCCCGACGGCATCTCTGCAGCGATCCGCTTCGCCTCCCCCGTCACATCAAACGGGACGTACTGCTCCATTTTGATCACGCAATCAGCGATATCGAAGTAATCCCCCAACCCGCCGACGACAAGAACCGTCGAAATGCCGTAATCGCGAAATAGTTGACGCGCCTTGTCGATATACGGCGTGATTGGTTCGGCTTCTTTCGCCACGAGCGCCTGCATGCGTCCATCGCGGATGAGCAAATTCGTCGCGCTTGTATCTTCGTCAATCAAAAACGCCGATGCCCCCGCTTCAATCATTTCGATCATGCTCGCGGCCTGTGAGGTGCTGCCGCTCGCGTTTTCCGTCGAAAACTGTGTTGTCTCTTTGCCGTACGGCAGCGTGCCAATGAGCGGCGAAATGTCAACACTGGCGACGCTCCGGCCGTCTTCGGCGCGAATTTTCACCGCCCCGCTGTCGGTGATGACAAACTCCCGCCCGTCGCCGGCGATATGGTCATACACGCCGTGCTCTAACGCCTGAAGCAGCGTCGATTTGCCGTGATACCCGCCGCCGACAATAAGCGTAATCCCTTTGCGGATGCCCATGCCTTTGATCGGTTCAGCGCGATGCGGAACGGGGATCGCAATCTCCAGCTCCGGCGGGCTTTGAAACGGCACCGCTCCATGTTGCAGCGGCTTGTCGCTCACTCCGCTCTCCCGCGGCAAAATCGCGCCGTTTTTGACAAACGCCACCAAACCATGCTCGCGCAAATAACAGCGAATGGCGTGCTGCTGATCGGCCAGCTCCACCGCCGGGCGGATGTCTTCTTCCCGAAGGCCGTACACCGCCCGCTCAATGACGGATGGAATTTGCTCGAAAAAGATGGCCTCGGCTTCTTTCGCCAAAATGCGCCGTCCATTCGCCGGCAAGCCGACCGACAAACAAACGGTGATCGTCTCGTCAGCCACTTGCACCGCCGTCCGCTCAAGCACTTTTTGCCCCGGCGCATCAATCAAGACGAGTCCACTTTTTCCCGACCCGCGCGCCCGCAGCGGCCATTGCCGCAATTCGCGGTGGACGCGGCGCAAAAGCAAATCCTCACAGCGAATGCGGCGCGGTTTCGTATCGGTCCACTCCGCTGCCAGCGCCGTTTTCGCCCGCGGCACGATCACGCGGACCTTGGACGGCTCAGCGAACGGATCGCCTTGCACATGGTCAATTGCGAGCGTAAACGTTGGAAACCGATACGTACCTTCGATCGCTTTATATGCCTTATAGCCTTTTTGATCGATCGACCGCAGCCGTTGTCTCAGCGTTTCCATCCAGCCATCCCCTTTCTTTTTCCCTTGACTCCTACTTCTAACAGACACCTTTCAGAATTGGATCCAACTCCAAGGATGCCCAGCCATGCCTAATGGATCCTGCGTGACACTTCCATAGCAATGTTCAGTCCTTGCCTTTGTTCTAAAACGACCCCTATGCACCATTTTGATTGTACCGCAAACCGATCCCCTTCATCCATCACCAGCAAAAACAGCGGCCCGCCTATTCTTAGGGCGAGCCGCCTGCTGCTTAACGATCTTTCATCTCTATCCAAATTAGACGATGCAAGAGGTGATTCGTTTCTCCTTTGCCGCTAAACGAAAACGCCATCATCATGTCCCGCAAAACGTCCGGTACGGGCGGGCGGACGGCGGGGGCAGTTCCGCGTATTTCTCTTGCTCCCGCGAGTAGGCGTACGGGTCGGCCAGCGCTTCCAAGAAACGCTCCATCACGCTGTAGTCGCCGCAGTTGACCGCGGCGGCCAACGCCTCTTCAACCCGGTGGTTGCGTGGAATCACAGCCGGATTATGGCGGCGCATCTGTTCATACGCTTCCTCTCTTGACACCGATTCTTGGCTGAGCCTTGTCTGCCAGCGCTCATGCCACTCTCGGAACTCAGCGGAATCAAACAGCGCCATCCCCGTATATTCGCCTAACGTCAACGCCCGGAACGTGTTCGTATAATCAGCGCGGTGCGCCTCCATCAGCCGCAATAAATCCGCAATCAGCTTCTGATCCCCTTCCTGCTCCTCGGCAAGGCCGAGCTTCGCCCGCATCCCGCTAAGCCAATGGTCGTGGTATTGCTTCGGATACTCATCAAGCGCCCCTTGGGCAAGCGCGATCGCTTTTTCTTCATTCTCATCAAGCAACGGCAACAAGCTTTCCGCAAACCTTGCCAAATTCCAGCCCCCGATGTACGGCTGGTTTCCGTACGCATACCGCCCTTCCGTATCAATCGAACTGAACACCGTCTCCAGGCTGTATGTGTCCATAAACGCGCACGGCCCATAGTCGATCGTTTCCCCGCTGATCGTCATATTGTCCGTGTTCATCACCCCGTGGACAAAGCCGACAAGCTGCCATTTCGCGATCAGTTCCGCTTGGCGTTCGATCACTTGTTCAAGCAAAAACAAATAGCGGTTCTCAGCTTCCTCAAAGCCAGGAAAATGGCGCCAGAGCGCATAATCGGCCAGATCGCGCAACTCCTCTATCGTCCCCCATTGCGCCGCATATTGAAACGTCCCGACGCGCAGATGGCTCGAGGCGACACGGGTCAACACCGCCCCAGGCAATTCCGTTTCGCGCATAATCGTCTCTCCCGTGGTGACGACCGCAAGACTTCGCGTTGTCGGGATGCCAAGCGCGTGCATCGCCTCGCTCACAATGTACTCCCTCAGCATCGGCCCAAGCGCCGCCCGCCCATCGCCGCCGCGCGAATACGGCGTCCGGCCCGAGCCTTTCAGCTGGATGTCCACCCGCTCGCCGCTTGGGGTGACGTGCTCGCCAAGCAGCACCGCCCGTCCGTCGCCAAGCATCGTAAAATAACCGAACTGATGCCCCGCATACGCCTGCGCCAGCGGCTCAGCTCCGTCTGGAATTTTGTTCCCAGCTAACACGACCACCCCATCTTCACTTCGCAGCGCTTCCTCATTCAACCCAAGCTTGACTGCCAACGAACGATTGAGCACCGCCAGCTTCGGCGCGCGCACCGGCGTGGGGAGGACTTTGCTGAAAAAGCGCTCCGGCAGCCTTGCATAACTGTTGTCGAACTTCCATCCTGCGTCCAACATCGTCATCTCCTTTGCGGCCAAAACAGCCTTTTTATATGAGTTTATTGTACGGCAAAGCGGGCGGCATGATAAACCGAAAACGCGCGATCCTAAACCAAAAACCGAACCGTCAACGTTCGACGAAAACCACCATATTTTCTCTTTCTTTCTCGCCCCGTTTCTTTGTATAATACCTGTGAGGAGGTGAGAAAAAGTGGAAGAGAAAACAATCATTCAAGCGGTGCTTCAAGCGCTCGAACAGCATTCTGACAAAATTAGCTCGAAAATGCAGGAAATGGAGCAACGACTGCATCATGAAATGCAAACGATGGAACAGCGACTTCACCATGAAATGCAAACAATGGAGCAACGACTCCGCAGCGAGATGCAAGAAATGGGGCAACAGCTCCGGGCAGAAATCCGTGCTGTTGAGACTCGGCTTGAGGCCAAAATCGACTCCCTTCGTGAGGAAATGCAACAGATGAACGGACAACTGAACGAACGAATCGACCACCTTGAAGAAGAATTAACAGATACTCAAGCCTCGGTCGAAGTGTTGACAACAAAAGTGCTCCACCACGACCGAAAACTTCGCCAACTGACCAAGCAAGCGTAACCCCTCTCAGTTAGCCAGCCATTTTCCCTGTCCACCGCACGTCAAAAACCGCTTCCGTTTCATCTTCCATGTTCATCTTGATGAAACGGAGCGGTTTTGGTGTTCACAGAACACCTACTCCCTATCAAAAAATGAATCGCGTTCGACATAGCATACTCTCAATGCATAGCGCTTGTGCCACTCACACGCTCTTCATTTCACCAATCCATGCCGAAACGCATAAATAACCGCTTGCGTCCGGTCTTGGACGCCGAGTTTGGCGAGGATGTTGCTTACATGCACTTTCACCGTTTTAAGTGAAATGAACAATTCATCGGCCATTTCTTGATTCGTTTTCCCTTGCGCCATCAACAAAAGCACTTCCATCTCCCGGCTCGTGAGCTGCTCATGCGGCAGGCGCTCTTCTTGTTTCCGATAGTTTCGCATCACTTTTCCGGCCACTTCCGGTTCGAACACCGACTGCCCGTGGAACGTGGCGCGAATGGCGTCGGCAATTTCGCTCGCTTTCGATGTTTTCAATAAATAGCTCGTCGCCCCTGCTTCAAGCGCGGCAAACACGTTTTCATCATCCAAAAAACTCGTCACGACAATGATTTTCGCCTCCGGCCACGCGCCGATGATTTCGCGCGTCGCCGCAATGCCGTCCATCGGTTCCATCACGAGGTCCATTAAAATGACATCCGGACGCAACTGGAGGGCGAGCTCCACCCCTTTTTTACCATCTTCCGCCTCGCCAATCACCTCCATATCTGGTTGGGCGGATAAATACGCCGACACGCCAAGCCGCACCATTTCATGATCATCGACCAGCAGCACCTTAATCACGGTCATCCCCCCTGTGCAAAAGCGGCACTTTCACTTCCAACCTCGTTCCTTGACCTTTTAAGCTGACAATTTTCAACATCCCACCGATTTCCGCCGCCCGCTCATACATGTGCTGCAACCCGTACGAGCCGCTTTTCGAACGTTCCACATCAAAGCCAACGCCATCGTCGGTGACGCGCAAAATGGCAAACCCGTCCCGTTCGATGAGCAATACTTCCAACGACTTCGCTTTCGCATGGCGCAGCGTGTTGGAAAGCGACTCTTGCAAAATGCGGAACAGATGGTCCTCGACTCCTTTATCCAGCGAAATGTCTTCGATTTTCCATTTCATCTCGAGCGGCACTTTACCCGCCAGTTCAGTAAGCAGTTCGTTCATCCCTTCTTGGAGCGATTTTCCTTTCAGATGCACCGGCCGCAAGTGCAGAAGCAGCGCCCGCATTTCCAATTGCGACTGGTGAATCATTTGTTCGACCATTTTCAGTTGCTTCCGATGGCGTTCATCATCGGGCGGCATCGTTTCCATGACGGCTGACATCATCATCGAAGCGGCGAACAATTGTTGGCTTACGGAATCATGCAGTTCCCGCGCCAGCCGCGTGCGTTCTTCGGAAAGAATGCGTTCAACGAGTCGTTCTTCCTGTTCGGCCTTTTCCGCCGCCAATTTTTGAACGCGTTTCGTTTGCTCGAGCCATTGCGTTTGCAGCTTCACGATTTGCCGCCAAAGCTCTTGCAGTTCCGGCGGCGGCTCTTCCCGATGCAACTCCCCCATCTCTCCTTGTTCAATGTGCCGAAGCGCCTGCACAACCGCTTGCCATTGCTTGCGAAAGAAGGAATCAAGCATAAGTCCAACAGCAATCCCCATACACAGGCTTACAGCGAACACAAACAACAAAAACGGCAACCCCATCACAGTTTGATCCCACAAAGACGACCACATTCCAGGCGGAAGGAAATAGAGAAAGGAAATGAGCAACGCCACAGCAAGCGCAAGCGCAAGCAAAACAGAAGCGAGCATCGGTCGGCTCATACGCGTGTCACCTCGACATTGCCAATGATCATCGAGGTGACGATTTTTAGCTTTTGCTCCGCTTGATCATACGAAGAAGTTTGATAAATGAGCGTCTCGTTGAACATTTTTTCCTGTTCCTTGCCAAACAGCGAGGCAACACCGAAAATGGCGGAATGAACGAGCCGTGTTTCAATTTCGTACGGAACGAGAATTCGAATGTTGCCGATCAACCCTCTCACGATAATGACCGCTTCCCCTTTCGGAAGCACAGTATAGCTGACATCAATGACCGTATCCCCGATCCCCGTTTGGATATTGACATCATTCCACTCATACGCCCGTTCTGGGGTCGCTTGCCGGCCAACCCATACATTTTGAAACAGCGGTTGACGGCGCACGATTTCCTCTCCCCCATACGAGTTCTCAGCCATAGTCGGGCGGATCACCGTCGGATGCCGCTTCGACTGAAACAATTGCCAAAGGGCATAACCCAACAGCGCGACCATGACAAAACGAGCGGCCATCATCGTTAACACATGAATGGCCAACATGATGCAGCCAAGCCAAAACAGCCATTTTCCTTTCCGCCGATGCCATTTTTTCCTTCCAACATAAATCAAACAGACCGATATACTTAACGAAAACAGCACGCCCGGGCGAAAAAACGAAATTTCGATTGCAAAAAGGAGCAGTGTCACCAAAACAACCCAACTGACATAGTCAGTTTTCTTCCGTTGATCAAGCATGTGGGGAGCCCCCTGTTGTCCAAAATGAAAAAGGCGTAACCATGTACGCCTTTAGCATATCCGGTTATTTTCCTTCCTGCAACTGCTTTTCCAGCTGAGCGATGCGCGCATCGATCGTGCTTCGGTAATAATCGGAGCGAACTTGCTGCTCAAGGCGGTCAAGGTAGACTTCCGCATCAGCAAACGCCGCCAACGCCGGGCCGGTGTCCCCGTTGACCACCCGATGGATGCGGTAGTGCGCCCGAGCCGCATTCTCCCGCCCCATCAGCTCCATGCGCCGCATTTGCATATCTTTCAGCTTATGCTTCATTTCTTCATATTTCGCTTCTAACTCAAACAGCTCGCGGCTCGTTTGCTCGAGCAGCTGTTTTAAGCGGGCCGCGCGTTCCGCATATTGCGCTTGTTCACGCCGCGCAAATTCGGCCAGCTCCATTTCCCCGGCTTGCGCCGCCACCTCCGCCTGCTTGCTTCGTTTTTCCGCCATCTGTTCGGCTTCGCGATGTTCGCGGGCAAATTGCTCTTTCAGCACATATTGGCGCTCGAGCAGCTGCCGCACCCGCTCGACTTCCTGTTCACATTGGCGCAAATAGTGATTGAGAAGCGCGATCGGGTTTTTCTTTTCTTTTTCGTCAAGCCATTCATGGAGATCGGCTTCAATGATCGTTTTCAAGCGTGAGAACACACTCATCATCGATTCGCTCCTTTTCCATTGATTTCATGAATAATGCTTTTGCAGCTCCGCCCATTGTTTTTCAAAGTTGACAAACGGGTCATCTGCTTCTGGAACGACGCGCTCGTCTTTCACCCCGTTCCATTTTTTATACACGACATACAGCACATACGCCGGGACAAGCGCGATGAGCGCTGGCACATTCGAAGCGCTGGCCACCAACGCCGCACAGCCAATGAGCGCCCACACCACTTTCCCGAATGTCGACGGGGCTTTCAACCATTTCTTGAACGCATAGTACAGCACCGCCAGCGTGATTGCCAACCCGACAAGCGGCCCAAGATGAAACAGCAGCACAAGCAACGCCACCGCGCCGGCAACGAACAGCACGATCTTTTTTGCCATCCTTTCGCCTCCTTTCGTTTTCCATCATACCGCGGACAATCCGTTTCTCATCATGTTCCATAGATATATTTTGTCTACGACTGGAGGCGTATTTTTCATTTTACAAGGCCTTAAAAATAAAACTGACAGCCATGTTGACATGACTGTCGTTTCTAGCGCTTTATCATAGCGCTTAATCCCTTGTTTTAAAATGGATTGAATAATACCCGACTTTCTTTCTCTCATTATGAACGGTTATTTTTGCAATAGAACGAGCTTATTTGGTGTTTACAATTCCAACCGAACCTTCGCCACACACTCCACATGCGCCGTGTGCGGAAACATGTCCACCGGCTGGATGTAGTCGACGCGGTATTGTGCGGCCAAGGCATCGAGATCGCGGGCGAGGCTGGATGGGTTGCACGAGACGTAGACGACCGTTTTCGGGCGGACGTGGAGAATCGTTTCAAGCAACGCCCGGTCGCAGCCGACGCGGGGCGGGTCGACGATGATGACGTCCGGCTTCCAGCCTCCTTTCACCCATTTTGGCAGCCAATATTCGGCTTTGCCGACGACATAGTGCGTGTTGGTGAAACCATGCTTTTTGGCGTTGTTTTGCGCGTCTTCGATCGCTTCCGGAATCGTGTCCATGCCGCGCACTTCTTTGGCATCGCGAGCAAGCCACAAACCGATCGTGCCGACGCCGCAGTAAGCGTCAACGATCCGCTCCGTTCCGGTGAGGGCGGCCGCTTTTTTCACTTCGTCGTACAATTTCACCGTCTGCAACGGGTTGAGCTGGAAAAAGGCACGCGACGACAGTTCAAACGACAAATCGCCGAGCGTTTCTTGAATATATTCGTCGCCGGCGAGCACTTCTGTCTCGTCGCCGAAAATAAGCGACGTTTTTTCGCCGTTGATGTTTTGCACGATCGATTTCACTTCTGGAAGACGGCGGCGAATTTCGTCAATGAGCAGCTGTTTGCGGGGGATGTCTTTTGTCGCCGTCACCAGCACAAGCTGGATGTCGCCCGTATGGAAGCCAACGCGGACGACGATCGTCCGCACGACGCCCGTTCTTGTCCGCTCGTTGTAAATCGGGATGCGCAAGTCTTGCAAAATCGTTTTCACAATGTTCGTGACGCGCGTCGTTTGCGGATGCTGGACGCGGCATTCCGATAAATCGATGAGCCGGTGGGAGTTGATGCCGTACAGCCCGGCGAGCACCTTCCCTTCCTTCATTCCAACTTGAAACTGGCTTTTGTTTCGGTAATGCCACGGGTTGTCCATGCCGATCGTCGGGCGGATGTCAAGCTTGTCGACATCGAGGCGCCGGGCATGGCGGCGGAGCGCCTGGATGACAATGTCGCGCTTCGCCTCGAGCTGCGCCTCGTACGATAAGTGCTGCAACTGGCAGCCGCCGCACTGGTCATAGAGCGGGCATGGCGGCTTGATGCGGTTTGGCGAGCGCTTGCGGATGCGCTTGATTTTCGCCTCGGCGTAGGTTGGGTGGATGTCCGTCGCCTCAACGATGACTTCTTCCCCCGGCAACGCACCGGGGACGAAGACGACTTGTTTTTGGAAATAACCGACCCCTTCGCCGTTAATGCCGATCCGTTGAATCTTCACCGGAAATTGCTCGCCTTTTTTGATTTTGATGTTCATTTGTTGCTTTGCCATATCGGTCCCTCTCATTCGATACTTCTCCATAAATAAAGCGCCGCATAGCTGGCGTACGGCTTCCACCGCTCGCTAAGCGCCGCCATCTCTTTTGTGGTCGGCCGCTTCGGAAGACCGAACCATTTTTCGACCGCCCGCTGCAAACCGATATCCGCCGGCGGAAAGACGTTCGGACGGCCGAGGCCGAAGAGGAGGAAATTTTGCACGGTCCACGGACCGATGCCGCGCACGGCGGTCAGCTTCTCCATCACCTCGCCGTCTTCCATCTGCTCGAGTTCATCAAGCCGCAGCTTCCCCTCGGCAATGAGGCGCGACACATCGACGATATATTCGGCTTTCCGCCCGCTCAGCTGCAAGGCGCGCAAGTCATCGTACGAACGGGCGGCCACTTCTTCCGGGCGCGGGTAAAACCAAACACCGTCCCGCTCCTCGCCAAACGCTTTCACAAACCGCTCTGTGAGCCGGTAACCGACTTTAAGATGAAGCTGCTGGTGGATCAAACATTTCATTAGGCAAAAATACAAGTCAAAATCGAGCACAAGCGGCAGCCCCTCATACTCGGCAAACAGCGGCGCCAGCTCGGTCGCGCGAAAATGATCATACACCAGAACGAGCGGCGTCCGCCATTGAAATAAATGAGAGACGCGCTCGATGATGTCTTCCTGCCGCTTGGGATGCGGCGCCGAGACGACAAAGCGAGGATCGTCTTTTGTGCCGATGCTTTCAATCACGACCGGCACCTTTAAACCATCGAGATGAAGCGGCACGGTGATGCGCCGCCGCTCTAAATCGACCGCCAGGAGCGGATCCAATGCAAGCCGTTCAAGCGCGTGGGCGAAATCATACGGCGCCGGCACAGTGATCGTTCGTTTCCACATCGTTCTCACCTTTCTCATTTGTCCGTGCCCCTATTATAACGAAAAACGCCCCGTCGAACCAACTTGTTGGCAGGACGAGGCAGCGGCATATGGTTCGGTTGACAGAACGAGGCGGGTTTTCGAATGGTCCAACACACAACGTTTCGTACCGCTTTTGTGCTCAAGTGATGAAAGCGGCTTATGGGCGAAACAGCCACGGATGAAGGCCGGTCTTTTTGGCCATAAGGTCATCAAGGCTGGCGAACGTGTACCCTTGTTTGCGCAAGTCGTCGATCACGTTCGGCAATGCTTCGGCGTTGTCTTTGGACACGGAATGCAACAGCAAAATCGCCCCCGGATGGATTTGTTTCATGATTTGGTCGTAAGCATATTGCCAGCCGCGCTGGCGGTCGGTTTGCCAGTCAACGAACGCCAGCGACCAAAAGACGTGATAATAGCCAAGGTCGCGGGCGAGAGATAACGTCCGCTCGCTGAAAATGCCGCGCGGCGGGCGAAGGTACATCATCCCTTTTTGTCCGATCAGCTCTTCTGTCTTTTCCTTGACTTTTTCCAGCTCTTCGCGCACCTGCTCATCGCTTTCAGTTGTTAAATCGGGATGATGCCACGAATGGTTGCCGATGATATGCCCTTCCGCCGCCATCCGTTTGACTAAATCGGGCGCTGTTTGCAAATAATGGCCGGTGACAAAAAAGGCGGCCGGCACATGTTTTTCCTTTAACACGTCCAAAATTTGCGCCGTATAGCCGTTTTCATACCCGTTGTCAAATGTTAAATAGATCGTTTTTTCGCTCGTGTCGCCTAAATAAAAGGCGTCATATTTGGCGAGCAGCTCATCGAGCTCTTTTCCCGCCGATGGGGGCTCGTGGTTTTCGCTTCGCTTCAATCCCCAATGGATCGGCGCATTGCTTATGGCAAAAGCAGGGGCGGGAAAAAGCGCGAGCGCTAAAACGAGAGAAATGAGCCATCTCATGCCTAGTTCCTCCTTGGCCGCCATCTTTTCCTCTTTCTTATTGTTTTCACCCCTGACCGCTTTACGCGCGCCATTTTTTGCAAAAAAAAGCCCCAAAAGCGAGCGCTTTGGGGACAGAGAAGAAAACGGGATCAGCTTGTGAATACCAATAGCCATGTGCTTGAAATTCAGCTCTCCCTCTTACTTGAACACCGGCTCTTTGAACTGGGCCAGCTTTTCAAGCGACGATTTTTCCACATCTTCATGCAAGCTGTTGCCGTGCGAATCCATCGTGACAACAGCAGTGAAGTTTTCGACGCGCAAATGCCACATCGCTTCGGGGATGCCAAACTCCAGCAAATCAACGCCTTCCACGGATTTGATGCAATCGGCGTAATATTGCGCCGCGCCGCCGATGGCGTTCAAATACACGCCGCCGTGTTCTTTTAACGCTTGCAGCGTCTTCGCGCCCATGCCGCCTTTGCCGATGACAGCACGGACGCCGAATTTTTTCATGATGTCGCCTTGGTACGGCTCTTCACGGATGCTTGTCGTCGGGCCGGCAGCTTTGGCGTGCCAGCGGCCTTCTTCATCTTTTAACATGACCGGGCCGCAATGATAAATGATTTGCCCGTTCAAGTCGACCGGCGCGTCATGGTCCATCAAATATTTATGAATGGCATCGCGGCCGGTGTAAATGACGCCGCTGATGCGGACGACGTCGCCGACGCGAAGCTGGCGCACTTGTTCTTCCGACAGCGGCGGAACAAGGTCGATGACGCGCGTGTCGCCTTGTTCAAGCGCCGCGGCGGCTTCCGCTTTTTCCAACTCTTTTGCAAAATCGACGTCTTCGCCGTCTTGGTACAGCCATTCGATGATCTCACCGGTCGCCGGATCGATTTTCACGCCCATGCGCCGGAACGCCCAGCAGTTGTAGGCGACCGAAACGAAGAAGCTCGCCGGGATGCGGTGCATGACGCCGATTTTACAGCCAAGCAGCGTCGATTCGCCGCCAAAGCCCATCGTACCGATGCCAAGTTTGTTGGCGTTTTCCATAATGTATTCTTCGAGTTGGCGCAATTCTTCGATCGGGTTGACGTCATCAACCGGACGGAACAGCTGCTCTTTCGCCAACTCATAGCCGGATGAGCGGTCGCCGCCGATGCCGACGCCGATAAAGCCGGCGCTGCATCCTTGCCCTTGCGCTTGGTACACCGCATGCAAAATGCATTTGCGGATGCCGTCCAAATCGCGGCCAGCGCGGCCGAGCCCCTCGAGTTCACACGGAAGGCTGTATTGGATGTTTTTGTTTTCACAGCCGCCGCCTTTTAAAATGAGGCGAACGTCAATGTAATCGTTTTCCCATTGTTCGAATTTAATGACCGGCACGCCTTCCCCTAAATTGTCGCCGCTGTTTTTGCCGGTGAGCGAATCGACCGAGTTCGGGCGCAGTTTGCCGTTTTTCGTCGCTTCGGCAATGGCGGCCCGGATCGCTTTTTTCATTTCGATTTGGTTGACGCCGACCGGCACTTTGATTTTAAACGTCGGCAAGCCGGTGTCTTGGCAAATGGGAGACACGTTTTCATCCGCCATCTGAATATTCTCGACGATCGTATTGAGCGCCATGGCCGCCCGCGTGCCGGCGTTTTCGCGCGCTTTCGCCCGAGCGATCGCTCGACGGACATCCTTTGGCAGCTTCGTAGATGTTTCCACAATCAAGTCATACATGCTTTGCTGGAATTTTTCCATTTGTGCAAACGCCCCTTCCCCTGTTTATCGTCCATATGCAGTTGTCCCATCTTTTCCTATTATACTCCGTTTTCCAGCGTTGTGTAAAAAATCTTTCTTTTCGATCTCATGATTGTTCCATCCTCATCATACGAATGGGGTAGATGCAAAACATCCAAAACGATTGACAAGCGCTGCTAAGGCGGCTAATAATGAACGATAGGACTTTGTCATGGAGAGAGGAGAAAGTAATGCGTTCATCGACCATACCGGCCATTACGCCGGCGTATGACCCTTGGGAAGCGTACGTCGATATTGAAGAATATGGAAAACTACAACTGACGAATATTGAGTTTACCACAACGACGCTTTGCAATATGCGCTGCGAGCATTGTGCTGTTGGCTATACGTTGACAATGAAAGATCCCGAGGCGCTGCCGCTTGATATGTTGCTCCGCCGGCTCGAGGAAATTCCGCATTTGCGGTCATTAAGCATCACTGGCGGCGAGCCGATGCTGTCATTAAAATCCGTCGAACAATACGTCGTTCCCCTTCTCCGCTACGCGCACGAGCGCGGGGTGCGGACGCAGCTTAATTCGAACTTGACGTTGGATTTGTCTCGCTATGAACCAGTCATTCCGTATTTGGATGTGCTCCATATCTCGCACAACTGGGGGACGGTCGACGACTTTGTCGAAGGTGGTTTTGCCATGATGGAGCGGAAGCCGACGCGCGCCCAACGCGAGAAATACTTCCAGCGCATGCTTGACAATGCAAAAGCGCTGGCAAATGCCGGCGTGATGGTATCCGCGGAAACGATGTTAAACAAACGGACCGTCCGCCACTTGGAAGCGATCCACCGCCAAGTTGTCGAGGAAATGGGCTGTCGGCGCCATGAAATCCATCCGATGTATCCGAGCGATTTTGCCAGCGCTTTAGAGACGTTGAGCTTGAACGAATTGCGCGAAGCGATCCACCATTTGCTTGACATTCGCGACGAAAACGTCTGGATGCTGTTTGGCACGCTGCCGTTTTACCCGTGCAGCGACAACGAAGAAGATGTGCGCCTATTGAAGCGGCTGTATGAAAGCAAAAACGTCACCGTGCGCAACGATCCAGACGGACGTTCACGGCTCAATGTCAATATTTTCACCGGCGATGTCATCGTCACCGATTTCGGTGATGAACCGCCGCTTGGCAACATCATTCACGATTCGCTGCCAGACGTGTATGACAAATGGCGGCGCTCAAAGCTTGCTAGGGAGCTTCTTTGCCACTGCCCGTCGGCACTATGCCTCGGACCGAACGTCCTTGTGAAGCAGACGTATTACCGCGGCGTCGATTTTACGAAGCGGTCCGCGCGCATTGGCCGATAAAAAACGTCAAGGAGCTTTTCCTTGACGTTTTATCTTGGCTGTTCACTCACCACATATGACATGTACAGGCGATCCTGCACCGGAATCCACGCCCCAACCCCTCTTGTCGTCACGTTTTTGACGACAATTTTCTTTTTGTTTCCTTTGAGCACGACGTACACTTCCCCGTATGTTACTTTCCCTTTTTCATTCACCGCCGGAGCGTACGCGTACAAATAACCTATTTTTTTCGCCGGTACGTTGTACGGTTGGTCTTTTTTCGTGCCAAGGCCGACAACCGTGCTGAAAGAGAGCGGCAAGTTCGTCTTTTCCATCGCTTTGTTTAACATCATCCGCTTAACCGCGTCTTCATTCGGCACTTTCACCGTCAACCCGCCGCGGACGTATTTTTGCATTTCTTGTTTATAGTACAACTTTTGCGCCGTATCGCCGCCGCGGTTATCAAGGAAATTCGTGTTGACCTTTTGATATTCCCAGTTCGTCGACGTTTCGATCGACTGGTAATTGAGCGGCCATTGGCCTAAATAAATCGTCGCCCTGAAGCCAATGGCCCATGGCGTGTCGGTCGCCGAAGATTCATTAAAGAGATGGATCAATTCGGGATTCTCAATTTTCACATTCGCCGATCTTAACAGCTGTTTTGTAAACGAGCTCGGTTCCAAATGCGGCAAATCTTGCGTCGGGTTCGGATACGTATTTTCCTTCGATATATCAATCACCGCACCGGGCGCCGGTTTGCCGGCAGCCGCCAGCGCCGAAAACGCCGCCGCATAAAGAAGAAGCACGCTCCCAAACAGCGAAACAGCCCACTTTTTCATCGTCTTCACTCCTTTCTTCCCACGTTATTCACTGTTAGTTTCTTTCAAAATGCGCCGTTTATCCGCGGCGGCGAAAATTTTCCCCGTTTGACGCCCCACTTCCCGCACCCGCAAAAAAACACCCGGACGGCGAACGCCCGGATGCAGTCACTTACAGCAAGTAAAAACCGATGCCCATGATCGTATAGGCAGCGAGCAATGTTGCGCCTTCAAACCAGTTCGTATCACCATCATTTGACAGCACAATCATCAAAAGGACGGAAGCAGCCATCGCCACCAGCTCAGGAAGTGAAAAGACAAGCGGCATTTTTTCCGGAAACAAAAGCGAAACGAGCACAAGCACCGGCGCAACGAACATGGCGATTTGCAATGTCGAGCCGACGGCAATTTCCACCGCGACATTCATTTTGTTTTTGTACGCCATAATAACCGCGGAAGCGTGCTCCGCCGCATTGCCGACGATGGCCACGATGATGATCCCGATAAACAGCTCGCTCCAGCCGAATGACTCGGCGACCGTTTCAAACGTGTGAACGAGCCGTTCCGATAAATAGGCGACCGCAACCGTCGCCAGCGCCAAAATGGCGGTCGCTTTCCCTTTGCCCCATTCGGGCTCTTCATGTTCTTCCACTTCTTCTGATTTATGCTGATATACGCCGCGATGGGTGACAAGCCGGAAATAAAGGGCAGCGGCGTAAAGCAAGATCATGATGATCGAAATGCCAACGCTCAACGCGACTTGTTCGCTGTGATTCATATGCATGGTAAACACTTCCGGAATGACAAAAGCGATGAAGATGGCAAAAGTCAGCAGCCCGGCATTATGACGAGCATCATAAATGTTGAATTCTTGCCGCTTATATTTTAGTCCGCCGACAAAAAATGATAGCCCAGCCACCAAAAGCAAGTTCCCGAGCACCGAACCGGTTAAGGAAGCGAGCACGACGTCAACGAGTCCAGCCTGCAAGGCAAAAATGGAAATGATCAGCTCGACCGCGTTGCCAAACGTCGCGTTCAACAGCCCGCCAATGCGCGGTCCGGCGACGATCGCCAAGCTTTCCGTCGCTCGCCCCATGTAGCTGGCGAGCGCAATGATCGTCAAACAGTACAACACAAACATCAAGACAGTCGGCCAATGAAGAAACCCGCCGATGACCGACACCGGCACGCCGATCCATGTCATCCAAGCAAACACCTTGTTCATTTCTCTTCCACCTTTCCTCTTGATTGTTTTCGTTGCATTGACCGCCGTTTCTATGTACGATGGATAAGGGCATTCATTCGCCCTGGGAAACATCCGGCCTCGCTTGTTTGATCGGCCGGCGATTTCAACTGAAATGGGGATGCACGATGCGTTTTGCCATCTTAACCGGGATTGTCGCCGTCTCTGGTCTGTCGCAAGGGATGTTGCTGCCGCTTCTGGCGATGCTTCTTGATGAAAACGGCGTCTCTTCGTCCGTTAACGGGGCGCACGCCGCCGCCCTGTATATCGGTGTCTTGACCATTTCGCCATTTTTGGAACGGCCGCTGAGACGCTATGGCTATCGGCTCCTCATTCTCCTTGGTGGTTTCATTGTAATATGTTCGCTTATTCTTTTTCCACTTTTTCCTTCTCTTTTCTTTTGGCTTGTTCTTCGCTTTGCCATCGGCATCGGCGATCATATGCTTCATTTTGCGACACAAACGTGGATTACGGACTTTTCGCCGCCGGCTGAACGCGGACGGCGATTGTCGCTGTATGGGTGGGCGTTCGGCCTCGGCTTCACCATCGGCCCGCTGTTGGCTTCACTCGCTTCGGTCGAGAAGGCGCTTCCGTTTTATTTAGCTGCTCTCCTTAGTTTCGCCGGTTGGATCGGCGTCTTTTGGCTGCCGAACGAAAAACCAAAGCCGCTTGAACGCTCTTCGTCGGCGGCCGGTCGGTTTATTGGCGCTTGGAAACAGGCATGGCCAGCGCTTTTGTTGCCGTTTGCGTACGGTTTTTTAGAAGCGGCTGTTCATTCCATCTTCCCGCTGTACGCCTTGCGTGAGCGGATGAGCGCTGAGCAGATCGCCTTCATCTTGCCATGCTTCTCGCTTGGGGGCATCATCTTTCAGCTTCCGCTCGGAGCGCTCAGCGACCGGTTCGGGCGGCGCGAGATCATCACCGGTGCACTCTTGGCCGGCGCCGGTTGTTTTTTGATTGCCCTCACTGTCGGTGCGTCCACGGTTGGGTTGGCTGCCTGTTTGTTCACCGCTGGCATGTTTACCGGTTCGCTCTTCTCTCTCGGCATCGCCTATATGACCGACCTGTTGCCGAAAGAGCTGCTTCCCGCCGGCAATTTGTTGTGCGGGATGCTATACAGTCTCGGCAGCATGACAGGCCCGCCGCTTGCCGGCAGCGTGGTGGATCTCTCTAGTCGCGCCTTTTTCCTTGCGGTCAGCGCTGTCCTCCTCGTTCCGGCCATTTGCCTCGTCAGCCGCCGGGAACAGGAAACAGCGGCTTGACCGTTTTTTGTTTTTTTATTTTTTATTTTTTCAAAAAAAATCGTTGACCATTTTATTCCCTCTGTTATATAATAAAACCAAGATATCAAGTTTCTGTTTTAAAACAGTATAAAGGAGTGGCGATCATGAGCAGAACGGAACGGAAAAATATGATCGAGTTTATCGAAAAAGTGCGGGGATTGTCGCGCGAGGAACTCGCCTATATGACTGATGCAGAAATTGAATACATTTATGAGCGCTATTACCACCATCACGAAGAAATCGTTGAATAAAGCGGCAGCGGCTCGATGTGCCTGTGTTTGCATGAAAGGAAAGGTGCCCTCAAAAAAGGAAGGGCACCTTTTTTTGATTTCCATCTATACACATAAAACGACCGCCGGGGCACAATATTACAATATGTTGTGGTATGTTGAACGAAGAACCACCTTTTGAGACAGCTTCTTTCAATGATAGCCGTTTTGGCCGTTGGCGCTGCCACTCGTCTTATGCTTTGGTCTGTTTTTTCCTTTTTGCTTCGTGCCCCCGTCTTTTTTCGTATGTTTCGTCATCTTGATCCCCCCTATGCCAAGATCCCTTGCATTGTTACGATATCCCGCCTCGGCACCGTTTATGCACGCTAACGCTGCCGTCTTTTCCCTTCGCGCTCACAGTCAAACATGGCGTTGAGTTCCCCGCCTAAGACAAGAATCATGCCGGACAAATAAAACCAAACCATCAACACGATCATCCCGCCAAGGCTGCCGTACATCGCCGTGTAATCGGCAAAGTTGTTGACATAATACGCGAACGCCAGCGACGCCGCAATCCAGCCGGCGGTGGCAAACAGCGCACCGCGCACGACGTTGACGCAGCGAAGCTGTTTGTTCGGCGCGAAATAATAAAGGGCAGTAAAGACAGCAAACAATAACAGCGAACTCGTCACCCAACGAAACGCGTTCCAAACCTCCAAAAACTGTTGCGACAACCCGAGAGCAGAGAACAAAAACAGCCCGATTATCCGCCCGAAGACCGGAAGCACGAGGGCAACGATGATGACCATGATCATGCCGAGCGTCAACACAATCGACAGCCCGCGTACGATCCAAAACGGCCGGTCTTCTTGCACATCATAAGCGCGGTTGAATGCCCTCATAATGGCACTCATGCCATTAGACGCTGACCAAATAGCTGCGATGATGCTAAACGACAACAATCCTCCGTTTTGCTCATCGATGAGGCGATGAACGTTCGTCTCAATGAGGTGAAGCGCCTCTTTCGGGGCGTATTGCCGCACGAGCGCAAGCACATCTTCATGCGGAATCGGCAAATACGCTAATAGCGTCATTAAAAACAGCAAAAACGGAAAGAGCGACAGAAGAAAGTAATACGCCAATTCCGCCGACAAGCGCGGGATTTCATCTTCCGTAAAACGGCGGACCAACTCACGGATGAACGCCAAATTTACGACCATCGGCTGCCCTCCTTCCCCGTTTTTCCCTAGACGGGTGCGCCGCCCTCAAAGTCATTTTGTTTCCTCCACACCAAGTCGATGGTCGCGGATGATCCTCTCAAGCAAATGCTCGCACCCTGAGCGGACGAGGCGATACACTTCGGCAAAATTCCCGGTATAATACGGATCAGGCACATCGTCTTTTTCCCGGTCGGGAACAAAGTCAAGCAACCGGGCGAGCACCGCTTTCGAACGGGAGCCAGCCAATCGGCGCAAATCGTTCAAGTTGGCTGCGTCCATGGCGATGATGTAATCAAATTCTTCCAAGTCACGATGGTTCACTTGCCGGGCGCGGATGCCGGAGTAGTCGATCTTATTTTCAGTCAAAACCCTTCTTGTCCCCACATGCGGCGGCTCACCGACATGCCAGCTGCCTGTTCCCGCCGAATCAACGGCAATCAGACCGTCAAGCCCCCGCTCTTTCACCAAATGACGGAAGACCGCTTCCGCCATCGGCGAGCGACAAATGTTTCCAAGACAAACAAACAGCACTTTAATCATCCAAACAGCCACCCCTCTCTCTATGTCCACGGTGCTTTCCACCGTTAGTTTTCCTTCGTTTCTTTTCATCTAGCCCTTTTTGTCCCTAGAAGGACGGGGATGTAACGAAAAAACAACTCCAGCGGGGGAGCGTGTGCGAATGGGCCAACAACTCTTGCGCGCGTTCACGACAACCATTTTGAAGAAAACGCGGTGTTTCACCAACCTTTTAGACTGGCACTATGCATGTGCACCTACATTTTACCACATCATCCGTTTTTCATCAGAAAAGCAAGCCATGGTGTGAGTAAAATATTTGTGGGTGACATTCCGAAATGATCCCCGACGAGGGTTGCGAACTTTTGTTCGCGACGCTCGTCGGGGCCACCAAGCGAAGCGCGGTAGAAAAAAGCAAATGTCATGCAAAAAGGACTCTCTCCCTGCTATGATGGTGATTGTCAACATCAACCGAAAACAGGAGGGAGAGAGTCCATGAAACATCTTACCACAGAATGGCCTTTATTAAAAGAGCTGGAGGAACAATTAGTCAGAACTCTTCAAAAGGTGTTCGCTGTCTTGTTGGCGGCCCTTTTGGAGGAGATTGATCAACAACTGGCGGAAGCGCGGGACAAGCGCCGGTATCAGCTGAAAGACAAACGGCCGACTACGATCCAAACGCTGTTTGGAGAAGTGACGTTTCGACGGAACTACTACTATGACCGGCAAACGGGGAACTATACCTTCTTGCTGGATGCCGAATTAGGCTTTGATGGGGCCCGATCGATCAGTCCTTGCCTCGAGGAAACGGCGGTCGAGTTGGCCGTAGAGTGCTCTTCCTACCGCAAAGCGGCTCGCACACTCGAGTCGATCGTAGGGTATGCGGTCATGAGCCACGAGGCGATTCGCCAACTGGTGCTGGAGGCCCCTGTCTCGCTGCACCACCCTGTTTCCAAACGGCACGGCCGAGTGCTGTTTGTGGAGGCGGATGGGCTGTTCATTTCCCGCCAGGGGAAAGGGAAACGGGCGAAAGAAGAGAAAAATCCTGGCGATTCACGAGGGATGGAAACGAAACGGTTCGCAGCTTGAGCTGGTAAACCGGCGCCACTACCTCCATGAAGGGGCGGGAGACGTGTGGGAACGGTTTGAAGAGTGGCTGATGAACGAATATGCCTATGATCCGTGCCGGGACCTTTTGATCATCAACGGCGACGCGGCGTCGTGGATCACGGCCTGCCGGGAGTATTTTGGGAAGCGGGCGTGCTTTCAGCTGGATCGATTTCATGTGGCGCGGGAGCTGCGTCAGTGTCTGTCCGGCCATCCGCGTTGGCGGGAGGTGCGGAAGAAGCTGGCGAAACAAGACGAAGAGGGGCTTCTGGTGGAGCTGAACAGCGCGGTCGGCACGTTGGAGGACGAAGCGAAAGAGAAGCAGATGGCTGCCATGATCCGCCGGATCGAGTCGATGCCGGGATGCATCCGGGACTATCGGGAGTGGCTGTCGGAGCAAGGGGTGGAGACGACCGGCATGCGTCCGATGGGCCACGCCGAGAGCGTGATGAGCCGGTTTGCGCATCGGGTGAAATCCCGCCGCAGCTGGAAAGACCAAGGGCTTCGGGCGTTTCTGAGGGCGATGGCGGCCCGAATCGACGGGATCGGGTGGAGAAAGGGACGGTGGGAGGAGCAAGAGCCCCAGTCGGCCGTCTCGGCCTCAACAAAGTCCAAGCGGATCGAACAGGCCAAACGGAAGGCCGGACGGTTATGGGCAGATGTGGTGCGTCAGAATCTACCGTGTCTGCAGCGGTCATCCGGGACGCCGATCCATCAAGCGTTGTCGGCGCTCCGGGATGGTGGTTGGGTGTAAAAAAATGGAATATCGTATCATCGCCTCAAGATGAGGGATGAGAGTCCGAAAGCGCTTACGATATTAATTCCTGAAAATGGTTCGCTAACTAGTGATTGACAACGCCCGTAGTGAACCGAAAAAATGTTCTCCACAAAGTCTTGACTGACTCCAAGCCATGCAATCTCTCCCCATTCTTCCTGCACCTATGGTACAATACATAGTAACTTGCCATGAAAGGAGTAAACGAATGGATTTATCAAAACAGTCGGCGGAAAACGTCGCCTACATGATCGAACAGTTGAAGCAAAAGTTGAAAGTGCTGAACTTGGATGCCATCAAGCCGTCCCATTTTTCCGAGGAATGGTACGATGAATTGAGAGACATTTACGAGATGGTGATGAAACGCGAGACGTTCAGCCCAAGCGAAATGCAGGCGATTGTCGAAGAGCTCGGAAGCCTGCGCAAAAAATAACGCTCCCATCTGCTGCTAGGCAGGCAATGCAGCTGTTTCGTATAAAAACAATTCCTATCGAAAAACTATGATTGACATTATCGTCAATTGTGCTAAAATTTTAATCAATTAAATGACATGCGTTGCATACGTTGCTCGGGAGTGAGGGAGGAATTGGCTCAATGAACTCCGACAACCTGCCGCCTATAGCAAAGTGCCAATTCCAGCTAAAGAAGATCTTTAGTAAAATAAGGGGCACCCTTTCTCCCGTTCTTTCTGAGATTCATGCAAGGAAGGATTTTTGCCGCCGAATTGCCGTTTGGCCGCTATATATCCGACTAATTACGTGGATTTTCTTTGATTTTGTGAGGAGGAGAAACCGATGCTCACGTATGATCAGTGGGAAACGGCGGAAAAACCGTCTTTTCCGTCCGATAATGAAACAAAAGGGGCGCTTGACGTCCTCGCCTGGGCGTATCGCGAATACGGCGATGAGATCGTATACGCGTGTAGCTTCGGCATCGAGGGGATTGTGCTTATTGATCTCATCTCCCAGGTCAAACCGGACGCCGAAATCGTCTTTTTGGATACCGGCCTGCATTTTCCAGAGACGTACGATACGATCGCGAAAGTGAAAGAAAAATATCCGTCGCTTCGCATCGTGATGAAGCAGCCACGCTTGACGTTGGAAGAACAGAAGGCGCAGTTTGGCGACGAGTTATGGAAACGCGACCCGAACAAATGCTGTGAGCTGCGCAAAGTCATTCCGCTGCGCGAGGTGCTGACCGGGGTGACGGCGTGGATTTCCGGCTTGCGCCGCGAGCAATCGCCGACGCGGCGGCATGTTGAGTACATTAACAAAGACGACAAGTTCCGTTCTATTAAAGTTTGTCCGCTCATTCACTGGACGTGGAAAGACGTATGGAATTATGTGTATAAACGCCATCTCCCGTACAATGTGCTCCACGACCGCGGCTACCCGAGCATCGGTTGCGCCCCGTGCACCGCTCCGGCTACAGATCCGAACGACTTGCGCTCCGGGCGCTGGGCCGGCCAAGGAAAGACGGAATGCGGTCTCCATCTCGCTTAAGGAGAGAAAAACGATATGCTCCTTGCCATTGCTTTGATCGCATCCTTTTTCTTCGCCATGAACGTCGAGGCGAGCGGCGCGGCGGCCTCGATAGGCGTCGCTGATGAATCGGACGCCATTCCGAATCGTCAAGCTGCTGTTTGACAGCGACGTCTATACGGTCATCGCCATCTTGAGCGTCTGCTTGGCGTCATTAGCCTGAAAAAAAGAGCGCTTGCCTCATGAACATGGCAGCGGCATTTCAAAACATCTATCAATCTAGGAGGTTATGAACATGAGCGTAAGCATCCCGCATGGCGGCACATTGATCAATCGTTGGAATCCGGACTATCCGCTTGATGAGGCGACCAAAACGATCGAGCTCTCCAAAGCCGAACTGAGCGACTTGGAGCTGATCGGAACGGGCGCCTACAGCCCCCTCACTGGTTTTTTAACGAAAACGGATTACGACGCGGTTGTTGAAACCATGCGTCTTTCTGACGGCACCGTCTGGAGCATTCCGATCACGCTCGCGGTAACAGAAGAAAAAGCGAAAGAGCTCGCCGTCGGCGATAAGGCGAAACTCGTTTATCGTGGCGACGTCTACGGCGTCATTGAGATTGCTGACATTTACCGCCCGGACAAAACGAAAGAAGCGAAGCTCGTTTATAAAACGGATGAACTTGCTCACCCAGGCGTGCGCAAACTGTTTGAAAAGCCGGATGTGTATGTCGGCGGGGAGATTACGCTTGTCAAACGGACCGACAAAGGCCAATTCGCCGCGTTTTATTTTGATCCAGCGGAAACGCGGAAAAAGTTTGCTGAGTTTGGCTGGAACACCGTTGTCGGCTTCCAAACGCGCAATCCGGTTCACCGCGCCCATGAATACATTCAAAAATGCGCGCTCGAGATCGTTGATGGCCTGTTTTTAAACCCACTCGTCGGCGAAACGAAATCGGACGATATTCCGGCTGACATCCGGATGGAAAGCTATCAAGTGCTGCTGGAAAACTATTACCCGAAAGACCGCGTTTTCCTCGGCGTCTTCCAAGCTGCGATGCGCTATGCCGGTCCGCGTGAAGCCATTTTCCACGCGATGGTGCGCAAAAATTTCGGCTGCACGCACTTCATCGTCGGCCGCGACCACGCTGGTGTCGGCAATTATTACGGTACGTATGATGCGCAAAAAATCTTCTTGAACTTTACGGCTGAAGAGCTTGGCATTACGCCGCTCTTTTTCGAACATAGCTTTTACTGCACGAAATGCGAAGGGATGGCATCGACAAAAACGTGTCCGCATGACGCGAAATACCATGTCGTCCTTTCCGGCACGAAAGTTCGTGAAATGCTGCGCAACGGCCAAGTGCCGCCGAGCACGTTCAGCCGCCCGGAAGTGGCCGCCGTCTTGATCAAAGGGCTGCAAGAACGCGAAACGGTCGCCCCGTCAGCGCGCTAAAGGAGGATCGCGATGAGCACGAACATCGTTTGGCATCACACATCGGTCACAAAAGAAGATCGTCGCAAGCGCAACGGCCATCATAGCGCCATACTTTGGTTCACCGGGCTGTCCGGCTCCGGCAAATCGACGGTGGCCAATGCCGTCTCCAGACGACTGTTTGAGCTCGGCATTCAGAATTATGTCTTAGACGGCGACAACATCCGGCACGGGCTCAATAAAGATCTCGGCTTTTCCGCCGCCGACCGGACGGAAAACATCCGCCGCATCGGCGAAGTGGCAAAGCTGTTTGTCGACAGCGGCCAGTTTGTGCTGACGGCGTTCATCTCGCCGTTTGCCGAAGACCGGGCGCTCGTCCGCCGCTTAGTCGAAGAAGACGAGTTTATCGAAATTTACGTCAACTGCCCGCTTGAAGAATGCGAAAAGCGCGATCCGAAAGGGCTGTATCAAAAAGCTCGCCGCGGGGAAATCCGTGAATTTACGGGCATCGACTCGCCGTACGAAGCGCCGGAAGCACCGGAGCTGACGATCGAAACACACCGTTATTCGGTTGACGAATGTGTCGAGCAAGTGCTCGCCTACCTGCGCGAGCGAGGAATGATCCCGGCCGCGAAAACAGACTGATTCCCCCGTCCTCTGCCAAAAAAGAACGGGAGGTCATTTGACAAGGTCGTTTTCATCCCAAGGCAGACCATTTACAATAAAAGCAGCCGAGCATCCATGCCGTTTTCCGGCGGCTGGCTGAATCATGCACGAAGGGGCTGAAACAACGATGGGCAAAGTATATCTTGTCGGCGCCGGCCCCGGCGACCCGGAACTCATTACCGTCAAAGGATTAAAATGCATCCAGCAAGCGGATGTCATTTTGTACGACCGTCTCATCAATGAAGAGTTGCTTTCATATGCCAAGCCGGACGCCGAACTCATCTTTTGCGGCAAGCTGCCCGGCTTCCATGCCATGCAGCAGGAAACGATCAACCATGCGCTCGTCTGGCATGCCAAAAAAGGAAAAACGGTCGTCCGCTTAAAGGGCGGCGATCCGTTCGTGTTCGGGCGCGGCGGCGAAGAGGCCGAGGCGCTGGCCAAACATGGGATCGAATTTGAGATCGTTCCCGGCATCACCTCCGCCATCGCGGCGGCGGCTTACGCCGGCATCCCTGTCACCCATCGCGCGTTCAGCTCAAGCGTCGCCTTTGTCACCGGGCATCGGCGCGACGGAAGTCGTGACGAGATCAAATGGGAAAGCCTCGCCAAAGGCATCGATACGATCGCCATTTACATGGGGGTTCATCACTTGCCATACATTTGCGGCCAGCTGATGAAATACGGCAAAGCGCCGGAGACGCCGGCGGCGGTCATCGAATGGGGAACGACAACTGCTCAGCGCACCGTCACCGGCACGCTCGCGACGATCGCCGGAATCGCCGCCAAAGAAAACATCCAAAATCCGAGCATGATCATGATCGGAGACGTCGTGCGGCTGCGGGCCAACATTCAATGGTTCGAACGGTTGCTTGCGTCATCGGCAGCCGCTGAGGCAACATCGTGAGGCGATGGCGATGGAAGCTGTTTTATATGTCAGCCACGGCAGCCGCATTGCCGCCGCGCGCCATGAAGCGGCGCGTTTCGTCGAACAGTGCCGGAGGGCCATCGATATTCCGATTCAAGAGCTATGCTTTGTCGAGCTCGCGGAACCGGACATTGTCACCGGCGTTGACCGTTGTGTCGCCCAAGGGGCGACACGCGTCATCGTCGTTCCGCTTCTCCTTCTTTCTGCAGGGCATGCCAAACACGATATTCCAGCGGCATTGGACATCGCGAGACGGCGCCATCCGTCCGTTGATATCCTCTGCGGCGCTCCGTTCGGCGTCCATGAAGCGATGATCGACATCATGATCGACCGCATCAGCGAACAGTCCGCACCGCTTGACGGCGAATCGATGATCCTTCTTGTCGGCCGCGGCAGCAGTGATCCAGACACGAAGCGCGACATGTCCGCCATCGCTGCGCTTTTAAAAGAAAAAACGAACGTGCCGCACGTGGACGTTTGTTTTCTCGCTGCCATCCGCCCGACGCTTGATGAAGGGCTCGAACGGGCCCATGCATCGGCGTATCGGCGTGTGTTTGTCGTCCCGTACTTATTGTTTACCGGCGTCTTAATGAAAACGATCGAACGGAAGTTGCAGGGGTTCTCTGTTTCCGACAAACAGTGGCATTTATGCTCTTACCTAGGCGATCACCCGCGGCTTGTGCTGCTCATTCAACAACAAGTATTATCGCTATCATCCGTAAAAAAAGGAGCTTGATGGTTCAAGCTCCTTTTTTCATGTACTTTCCGCCTCATCTATTATATGATGGAAACAGAACAACCATGATGAAGGAGGACTCATCGGCGTGAAAAGAGTTCATGTCATCGTGGAAGGGCGCGTGCAAGGCGTCGGGTTTCGATACTTCGTCCAACACGAAGCGCTAAAACGGCAGCTGACCGGTTGGGTGAAAAACAATGATGACGGAACAGTGGAAATGGAAGTTCAGGGGGATGAAAGCGCCCTTCAACTCTTTTTGGACACCATTGAAGCCGGAACGATGTTTGCCAAAGTCGCCCGCATGCACATCGAGCCGCGCGATGTCCGCTCCGATGAAAAACAATTTCGCATTATGTACGGGAGCGGCTTTTGACAACTAGGCTCATCCCCTCAAGCAGCGGCCTTCCCGGCTTTTTCGGCCATCAAGCCGGCAGAAGCGCCGGCCCGCTTGCCAAAATCCGAAGGGACAGCGTCTTCCTTGCTTTTCTGATCGCCAAACCAAAAGCGGTTCTGCCTTTCCCGCGCTTCTCGCCGCTCGACTACGACGGCCGCAAATGCGGCGCCGCATAGTGGAAATATGTCTCCAAGATGGCCATGTTCGCCTGCTCATTTTTTCCCCGCGCTTCGCGACAAAGCGGGTCGAACATGTCGACAGCGGAGGGCGGGTATTCGCCGCATATGTCCACGCCGAGCACTTTTTTATGGAATAAAAGCAACCGCAGGCAGGCGAGCAACCGGGATAGCGGAATCACTCCTTGATCCCAGTTCGTGACCGCGTCTTCGCGACGAAGAGCGTCTTTATCGATGCTGATATAGATGCTTCCGGTCGGGATGGCCTCGATGAGCGCTTTTGGCCATTCATCATGATCATCAAATGGAAGAACAGTCATTTTCGGAGATAAACGGAGTTGATGCGAAGAAGCAGTTGGGCCAACGATAACGACTTTTTGCAGCCGCGGATGCTTAAGTGCATAGGAGACCCATGAGCCGCACGAAATGACATCATCCCCTCCTTCAGCATCCGTATGGCGGTCAAAAAGCACAAGCGTAAACGGTTCGTTGATTTCTTTAAGCAATAAATACGTGACATAATGGTAGTTGCCGCTGCCGATCAGCACCGCCCCGCGCTTCCGCCGCCGCTCAAGCCGCCGCTCAATTTCAGCAAGCGCCGCTTCGCTGCAATACAAATTCGTCTCCGGCACGTCGGCGAGATCGACCCATTCGTGCGGAAACTGAAACAGCCGCTTTTGCGGCCGGTACACGCCGTCAAAATTCAACACCGTGACACCATTGCCTTGAAACCCCATCGATCATCACCCTTCTTTCGTTGAATCATCATTCAACGCTTTGTAGGTGCGGATGAGTCCAAGATGTGTCTCTTTTTTTATTATACAATAGAAGTCGAAATATTTCCGCTCACACGCCTCGGTCATGTACAATAATAGAAAAACAAACAGCAAGGAGGGAGCCGCTTGCAACCGATCGACACGGCCGCCGTACAAGAGGCGCTGAATCGTTTTGCCAATCGCGACGTATATATTCATTTGGAAACGACGAACGGAGCATACGCCTCCCATCATAACGATGGCTTTTATTCCGTCGGCGCCTACATCCGCAACGCCTGCATTCGCTTCACCCGCGGCAAGATCACCGGCCCTGGGCCATATCGCGTCGGACTGAAGCTTGATCTTGGCTGGGTGTACGCCGAAGGGCTGACCCATTGGGAATGGACAGAAAAAGGACAGTTGCTGCTAGCAGGCCATGATGATCAAGGGAAATTGGCCGTGGCTCTCGAACTAAGCAACGAACCGTTTGTGTAAGGAGGGAGTTCCGTTGAATGAACGACATGTGCTCGTTGTTTTTCCCCACCCGGACGATGAAGCGTTCGGCGTGTCGGGAACGATTGCCGAGCATGCGCAAAACGGCACGCCGGTGACATACGTTTGCTTGACGCTCGGAGAAATGGGGCGCAATATGGGCGTGCCTCCGTTTGCCAACCGCGAAACGCTTCCACACATCCGCAAGCAAGAACTGGAGGAAGCATGCCGCATTCTTGGCATTCATGATTTGCGCCTGCTCGGCTATCGCGACAAGACGGTCGAGTTTGAGGATGAAGAAGAGCTGGCTGACCGGATCGCCGCCATCGTGGCAGAAACGAATCCATCGCTTGTCATTACGTTTTACCCCGGCTACAGCGTCCACCCCGACCATGATGCGTGTGGAGCCGCTGTCATCCGCGCCTTAAAGCGCTGGCCGAAAGAAGAACGGCCAACCGTCCATTGCGTTGCGTTTGCGAAAAACTGCGAACAAGACCTTGGCCAGCCGGATGTCGTGCGCGATGTCAGCTCGGTGATCGATACGAAGCTGGCCGCCATTCGCGCCCACCGTTCGCAAACCGAAGGACTGATGCAAGCGGCATCCAAACGCGGCGATGCGCTTGCTTGGCTCAAAACGGAACGGTTTTGGACGTATCGGTGGGATGATTGATCAACCTAACATGCCTTGGGCAAGGTGTCCGTCGCGACCTGGACACCTTGTTCCCGCATTAGCCGAACTCCGCCGAGCCGCTTATCAACTTCAGTTGTATCGCAAAACGGTTAACATTCCTTTCAATACGATAACCGCTTTTCCTTCGAGCTCCACTCTCTCCCGCTGCCGTCACCCGCACAATGCCGCCTCGGGCTGAAGCTTGATAGCCGACTAGTTTGTGAAAAAGGCAATCGCTTCATCGGCGCGGCGCTCTCCGCGCTCCCACAGCACATGGGCGCTCGCCAAGGTCGCATGCCCGCATAAGTCGACTTCTGCCTTAGGCGTAAACCAGCGCAGACGGTAACCTCCCTCGTGCGGAATGAAAAAGGCCGTCTCAGACAAATTCATTTCTGCGGCAACACGCTGCATCCACTCATCCCCAACCGGCTGCGGCAACAAGCAGACGGCTGCCGGGTTGCCGGCAAACGGCCGATCGGTGAACGCATCGACAATGTACATCGAAATGTTCATTGCTCTTCCCCTCTTTCCCCGTTTCGTTCTTTTTCGTTCGCCAATAGCTGAGCCAACTCTTCATCCCATCGGCCGCGCTGCCGGAAGGAATCAGCAGCGAGCGCCTGAAACAGCCGCTTCCGTCCCTCAGCGTCCTCCACTTCGCGCAATACGATGCCGCGGGCCCGCTGCAAAAACTCAAGATACGGCCTGTACTCTTCGCCATACTTCTCCTCAAGCTCGCGGCGAATGCGGCGGGCAACCGCCGGACTTGCCCCCCCGGTCGACACGGCAATTGTGAGCGGACCGCGGCGGATGACAGCGGGAACGTGAAAATCACACCGCTCCGGATCATCCACGACATTTACGAGTTGACCGGGTGCTGCTGCTTGCGTCACCGCTTCATTCACCTTGCGATCATTCGTCGCGGCAATCACCAAAAAGGCCTCCGCCAAATCGTCTGGGTCAAACCGCTTTTTCTTCCAAACGATCATCCCCCCCGCGGCCAACGCTTGAAGCTCCGGCTCCGCTTCAGGCGCAATCATCACGATTTCCGCCCCTGCCTCTAACAATCCATGAATTTTCCTTGCCGCCACCTTCCCGCCGCCGACAACGACCGCCCGACGGCCGCGAAGCTGAAGAATCACTGGATATCCCATCGCTTTCTCCTCCCGCAATACAGACGCTCCTTTGGCCGGTTTTGGGCCCGATCCTCTCGACCAACGAACACGGCTCTTTTCCTTGATCGCTTGCACTCGAGCTGTGAACTGTTGACGAAGCCATTGTCCGCCGCAACATTCGCTGAACTCACATTTCGCACCCTAACAAGGTCAAAACAAAGGATTTTTTATTTAGTTTTTCAGAATAACTTTTTGACCAACACAACGAGCGATGGCAATCCTTTTTTTACCATCGCTAGTCGTTCTGTATCATGTTAGACGTAGATGCTCTCATCCATGCCCAATCCCTGCAGAATCCTTCGCTGATCCGGGTTGAGGGAGCGATCCAGTGCGCGTTGGATGCGTCCATCCGGCAGCTGGAACAGGACGACGTTCACATATTGAAACAGCTGAAAAATCGCCTGCCCGGTTGGCCGGGTCAGCTTGCGGCCTCCAGCCCCTTTTAACGGGTGTTCCGGTGTGATGAACTGACGCACCCGGCGCTGAAAAACGCGGTAAATCGCCAAGGCCAAGAGAAATAGATAGCCCAATACGGCAACTCGTTCTGGCTTTTTGACATAAATCTCATCCGTGAAAAACGGATCTTTCAAAAACGCGAAGTTCATTTCCACCGAGATTTGCCCTTTATACAGCTTCAAGATCTCTTGGGCATCCATTTGTTGGCCCTTCCATTCCTTCGGAACGGTCGTGACGAGGACAAACCGGGACGCTTTCCGTCTTGCCTGTTCCCATGCCGGTTGGTCGAATTCGACGTTTAGGCGAAGGGTGTACAGCGTCTCCGTCTCGGGTTCCGCCCCTTTTTTCGGCCGTCCTCGCCGTTTTTTCGGACGCACGATCTCTTCGACCGCGGCCTCCACTCGATGAAACCGAGGGCGAAGGGACGCCTTGAGGGACGTCAAGGCTTGTTCGGCGTCTTCGCGGCAGGAGAAGGGGTGGCGCTCCCAACGGACTTGTTCCTCACGAAGAAGCTCCGCTTCTTTGACCCGCTCTTTTTCGAGCGTCTTTCCTTTGCGCTGGTCGAGCGCGCTCGATTCAACGACGATCAGCCGAACCGGGTGGCCTTCATAGGTCGCGGCCGTTTCCCATACCCGGTACGTGGCGCCGTTTCTCTCCGCCAGGGTAAAGGGTTCGCTCCACGGGATGTGAGGCGAATCGGCCTCCGCTAATGCCCGTTTCACGATTCGAAGCGACGAAGGGCCTCTGGTGATCAAAAAGGCTCGGGCGGCTTTTGTCTGCGCCAAGGTGTCTTTCGTCATCGCGGCGGAATCGGCCACGTAAATCCATTCGTCGTCGATCTTGGCTTGTTTGAACTGTTCGTGGATCCGCGACAGCACCTCAGGATTCCACGCCTTATCCGATAGATTGCCGTCATGCACATCGCCGTAAAACGGGATGCCGTCCTCGTTGCCGACCAGCCCGAAGCCGATCTGTTTTTGCCAACGGTGATGGCGGTTATAGCCATGTGTGATCTGCAAAGCCTCCAACGAGGCCGATTCATACGCTCCGTAAACCGTCTTGTCCGTCGTATCAGCGTGAAAGGCTCGGAGGGAAAGGCCTTCTTTGCGATAAATGTGAATCAAGCAAGTGCTGATGACCTTGTGAATATCGGCCTCATACAAGCGGTCGAGATGACGGGCCAAGGCATCGTCGTTCAACCAGGAAGGCTGGAGACCGGGACGGATGAGTTTCTCCAGATCGATCTCCTGAGCCCATCGTTCTAAGTGAACCAGGGCTTGCCGGCCGTCAAATAGATTGTAAAGGATGGCTTGAACGGCATCGCTGACTCGCGTTTGGCATTGTGGATCGACGGGCACAAGATGGTCAATCAAGTGGGGGATGTCGAGTTTTTTGACTAGAACACTTATTATATTCAAATAACCATTACGATAGACCCCTTTGACTTTCACATTCATGAGAGAAAAACTCCTTTACGTTCCTTGTGTGTCAAGGATTCATTCGACATCGGAACAAAAAATCCTCCCGATTTTCGTCGGAAGGGTGCGAAATGTGAGGATGATCACGATAAAGAAAACCAAATAGTGCACATTTCTGCACTGTTATTTTGCACTAAACAACCGGGTGGCCTTCATAGGTGGAGGAGGTTTCTCGAACCCGGTGCGTGGCACTGTTTCTCTCGGCCAACGTAAAGGGGTCGCTCCGCGGGATGTTGACCGAATCGGCCTCAGCTAATGCTCGTACGGCGGTTGTCACCGTGTGTGGACCTACAGGGATTCTAGCGAGGCCGATTCATATGCGCTGTAAAGGGTTCTTGTTCGTCGCATCGGCGTGAAGACTCGGGGAGAAAGTCCTCTTTTGGGTAAATATGAATCAAGCAAGCGCTAATGATGTGGTGAATGCTGTCCTTATACAGGCGGTCGAGACGACGAGCCAACGCATCGTCATTCAACAGGGAAGGATGGAGCCCGGGATGGATGGGGTTCTCCAGGTCAATCGTGTGACCCCATTGTTCCAAGTGAACGAGGTTTTAAGTAGTCCTATTTTCATGAACACTTATTTACGAGGGGCTGTATAATGAAGAAAATCATGATTTTCATTTATTGCATCTGTTTGTTTTTAATGGTTGGGTGTGAGAAATGGAAAGAAACTGTCTCCCGAAACGATACAAAACTGAAGGTGAACCCAGCCTTTGTTGCACTTGCTGATGGAGATCGCAAATTAATTTTTCTTGATAAAAAGATGAATATAGTCAAAGAAATTGAAAATAAAAATAAATTTCAAAGCTTTTCTATAGAAGGAAATCGAGTTTATGCAATAGATGATGGTACATATATGGGAACGAAACCATCGATGCTTATCATCAATTGTAAATTATCATTTTATTTCAGCATAAAACGCCCATTTTTTTGCACATTCTTTCAGAAAGCCCTCTCCCCTTTTCTGAAGGAATGTGCTAATTTTTTTGTGAATTGTTTCGGACGAAGATTTCCATTCGTTTCAAGGAGAGGGGGAAGGAAGTGTGATCCAGTTTCACGACTTTGGCATTGACATTCAAACGTATACGGATCGTGGGAAAGGGAACGATTTTCCCGACGTGAACCAATGCCCCCACTGTCCATCCCGCCGCCCCTTGCATCGTCACGGATACTACCAACGCTATGCGTTGACGGCAGAGGGGGAGTATCGCCTTTGGATCGCACGATATCGCTGTCAAGAGTACCGTAAAACCGTGAGTGTGCTGCCTTCTTTTCTCCTCCCGTATGTTCAATATACACGGCCGGTCATCTGGCAAGCGGTCAAAACGTGGCTCGAAACGCCAAGGCGAGGAGCGAAGACCAAACAGGTTGTTTTTCCCACCAAGGAGGTCATCTTGTTTTATGTCCGACGATTTTTACGGAATCTTTCCCGCTTGCATCACGCGGCGGTGAGAAGGTGGGGGATCATCGGCCCTGTGGGGAACGCAAGAACAGAACGGGCGGTTTGGTGGATGCAGACCTTGGAGGGACGGGGGTGGGCTCGATCATCCAAGACCTGTGGACAAACGAGAGGTGGCATCCGTTTGCGGATCAAATTGCTTCCTGATTTTCTACTTAACACCAAAAACGGAGATGGTTGATGTTCCCACAAACCCTTCCTCTCGACGAATCTCGAGCCGTTTCGTAAGATAGGAGGCAGAGGGACCGGAACGGTCCAACATCACAGGGAGACAGGGAGGAGATCCGGATGGATGAATCGATGAGACACGACATCGCGCTGTTTCGGTACGGGCTGATCGCTCCGTTGGTGAATGGCCAGGTGGAGCCCAAAGTGTATTTGAATGAGGTGGGCGGGCGAGTGCATTCGATTCCTCATCAAGGGGACAAGCCCATTGCGGCGAAGACGATTCTGGATTGGTGCGCCCGATACAAAAAAGGGGGCTTCGACGCCTTGAAGCCGAAGCGCCGTTCGGACCGCGGCCGCTCCAGACGTCTGTCCCCCGATGATGAGGATCATATTCTAGCATTGAGGAAGGAACATCCCACCATGCCCGTGACCCTATTCTACGAACAACTCACCAAGCAGGGGGACATTCCCACCACCCTCTCATACTTTACTATATACCGATTGTTGAAAAAACACAACCTGGTGGGAAAAGAAATCTTGCCGATGCCGGAGCGAAAGCGTTTTGCGTATGACCAGATCAATGAGCTATGGCAAGGGGACTTATCCCATGGACCCACGATTCGCGTCCATGGGAAAGCCCAGAAAACGTTTTTGATCGCGTATATCGATGACTGCTCGCGGTTGGTGCCGTATGCCCAATTTTTCCCTTCGGAGAAATTTGACGGGCTGCGGATCGTCACAAAGGAAGCGGTGCTTCGTTGCGGGAAGCCGAAACGCATTTACTCGGACAACGGGAAAATTTATCGATCCGAGGTGCTGCAGTATGCGTGCGCCGAGATGGGGATTACGCTCATCCACACTCAGCCGTATGACCCGCAAAGCAAAGGGAAAATCGAACGGTTCTTCCGCACCGTACAGACGCGGTTTTATCCGCTGTTAGAGCTGAATCCGCCGAAGTCGCTTGACGAGTTGAACGAGCGTTTTTGGAAGTGGCTTGAAGAAGAGTATCATCGAAAACCGCACGCCTCACTGGACGGAAAAACGCCGCATGAGGTGTTTCAGTCCCAAGTGGAACGAGTGGTGTGGATCGAAGACATCGATTGGCTGGACGCGATTTTTCTGAAACGGGAGCACCGCAAGGTGAAAGCCGATGGCACGATCACCCTGAATAAACAGCTATACGAAGTGCCGCCTCGGTTCATTGGGCAATCGATTGAGCTCCGCTATGACGAACGAGGCGTCTATGTGTACGAAGATGGCAAACGGGTGGCGGAAGCCATTCGGGTGCGTTTGGAGGATAACGCCTATGTGAAGCGCCACCGGTCGCCGTTTGCGGCGGTTTCGGCGAAGGAGGGCGAACAGGATGTATAAAACGTTTTATTCCCTCTCGCGGGAGCCGTTTGCGAAAGAAACAGATCCGTCCGAGGCGTATCAAGGGGCGGCGTTTCAAGAAGCGCTGCGGGCGCTGGAGTACGTGAAACGAACCCGGGGGATCGGGCTGTTGATCGGAGAGCCGGGGGCGGGCAAGACGTTCGCCCTTCGGGCGCTGAAAGAGTCATTGAATCCATCATTGTATCATGTCGTCTACTTTCCGTTATCCACCGGAGGCGTGATGGATTTTTACCGTGGACTGGCCTTGGGATTAGGAGAGGAACCGAAGTACCGCAAGGTAGATCTCTTCCGCCAAATCCAGCAGGCGATCGAGCGATTGCATCATGAACGACGGATCACGCCGGTGTTCATTTTGGACGAGATGCATTTAGCAAAGGATGCCTTTTTACAAGACATCGCCATCTTGTTCAACTTTGAGATGGATTCAACCAACCCATTTGTCTTGATTTTGGCCGGGTTGCCTCATTTACAGGGGAAGCTGCGGCTCAATCAGCACCGCCCTCTCGACCAGCGGATCATCATGCGATACCGGATGGGGCCGCTGGAGAAGGAAGAGGTGGCGGGCTACATCGAGCATCGGATGAAACAGGCCGGGGCCAAGCATCCGATCTTCACCCCATCGGCGTTAGAGGCAATTGCCCTGCAATCACGTGGTTGGCCCCGTGTCATCAACACGTTGGCCACGACGTGCCTGCTGTACGGGCATCAGCTGAAAAAGGACGTCATTGACGAAGAAGTGGTGCGCATGGCTGCAGAGGAAATGGGGCATTAGCACGAAAGGGGCCAAATCGGCCTCTTTTGTGCTTTTTCTTTTTCATCGGTCCATCAGGCGCGCTGGAAATTCTTCATCTGAAAGAGCGTGCAAATGTTCCGAAAGAATGTGCAAAATCCGCAATAATCCGCAAAAATTTTGCACATTATTTCAGAATCCATCTGAAATAATTTGAAAAAGGGATTCTGAAATAATGTGCTAATTTACAATCAATCTTTCGAGTGGTCATGTGGAAAAGAAGTTAAAGTTGCCGCATGTTCCGTCGTCTTATGCGGTACTAAACCAAAAAATTTACATGGCTTCATCTGAAATATTTAGAGAAGGCATGCCTTTTTTTGTTGTGAATGTGTCTAGTGGGAAAGTAGAAAAATTGACATTTACCAGTGGAATGGTCAGTACAATGAAACATTACAAAAATGAAATTTTCATTACTATAAATTCTGGTGGTAAATCCAGTGAGCATAGCAACGTATATAGGATACAAATTCATGATGCGTCCCTTTCCTTTCATCCTGTCATTAAAGATCATATTGAATTGCCACCAAGTGATTTTGTGATTGAAGATAACAAAATGTACTGTGTTTTTACAGGTTTTTCTTACGGGCCAAGGCCAGAATGGGTAAAAAATCCTGAAAGATATACCAATAACTGTAGATGAGCAAATTCACTAACATAAATTGACAACCAAACAAAAAAGGAGACATGAACCGGACTCCTTGGGTAAAATAGATGTGCTCAAAACCCATTCACACAAGGAGGTTCATGTCTCATGAATAGATTAGCACATCACCAAGGAATCCACAAGTTTTTCTTCACGTTGGGGTTGACGCTGCAGCTTTCCAAACCGGTCATCAAGCATCTCATTCATATCGTCGACGCCTTGACCACCAAGGGATTCTCGGGAACATTGACCGATATTCATCACTGGAGCTTTCATCCGAATCATCGAACGACGCTCAGTCACTTTTTCACGAAAAGCCCTTGGAACGAGGAAAGGCTGCTTGGGAAGCTTCAAGAGTGGATCCTCCGCCGAATCGAGCGCCTGGTCGAGCGAAAGAATCAGCCTCTTTTTGTCTCGATTGATGATACGATTTGCCAAAAAACGAAGCCTTCGTCACGGGCAACGCACGCCATTCAAGGGTGCGACTGGCACTACTCGCATAAAGATCATCAATCGGTTTGGGGGCATTCGCTCGTTTGGCTGATGGTGCACACCTTGACACAAGCGTTTCCGTTTGCGTTCCGCCTGTATGACAAGAAAGCGGGAAAAAGCAAGATCGACCTGGCCATCGAGATGCTTTCTTCGCTCAAAGTGAAGCGGGCTCAGCCGGTGTATGTGCTCATGGATTCGTGGTATCCGTCCAAAACGCTCATTGAAGCCTGCTTGAAACAGGGATTCCATGTCATCGCCATGCTCAAGACGAACCGGATTCTCTACCCGAAAGGCATCGCCATCCAAGCCAAGCAGTTCGCCCGCTATGTCGAGTCCGAAGACACCCGCCTCGTCACGGTGGGTCAGGAGCGTTATCGCGTGTATCGCTATGAGGGGGCCATCCATGGCCTCGATGATGCGGTGGTGCTGCTGGCTTGGAAGGCGGATCAGCCGATGGCGCCGGAACATCTCCATGTCGTCTTGAGCACCGATCGGGAGCTGAGCGACGAAGACATCTTGCGTTACTATGCTCAGCGTTGGACGATCGAGTGCTTTTTCCGGCAGGCGAAAGATCAACTGAAGCTTGATGGATACCGCGTTCGCCACATTCGGGCGGTGAAACGGTATTGGGCGGTGGTGCTCTTGGCCTCTGTGTACAGCGCCGAATCCCGACAAAACCTCTCCGCCGGGCTGGAGCTTCTTCGGTCGCGGAAAGACCACAGCGTCGTCGAGTTCATTTATGACGCTGCGAAGCAAGATATTCCCATTGATGTGATCAAAAAACAGCTCCGTATCGCGTAAGGGGTACCCTGTTTGTCTCTCTAACCATGGAAATTATTGTAATGAAAAATGCTCATCTACAGATTAAATAAAAAAATTTTACAGAACTACGACTTTCTTTCCTTAGCGACTTCGTACAAATCCGATAGATCTACTGTTTTTCACCAACTTTCGAATTCTTTTTTTATAATTCCATTCTAAAAAAAAAAAATAAAAAACAACAAAAACTATTCGAAAAAATTCGATAATTTTCTACAAATTATGCCACTTGACTTTGTCCTCATCATGAGACGACATTCACGGTCTGCGCCCTGCAGCACAAGACGATCATTGACGAATGGTTCCATCTTATGGAGATGGAGAGGCGCAGCTTTCCTGAATGCGTCAAGACGTCTTGATCACCGCCAGCCATTCGATTCTCTTTTCGCCTCCGGTCAAAACGACAGGCGCCCCCTCCGTTGGGGACGCCTGTTCCTGTTATTTACAATGCGATTCTTTATTCGCAACAGAATTCGCATTTACAGACCAGTTTGCCTCCTTGAGGCTTGTATTTAAAGCAATAATGGTAGATACAGCAATTATTATGGAGCCGCCAATAAATACGTAATCAGAATTTATTTTGGCAATGAATCCCGCAGTGAACACGCTCACAGGAGCCAAGAGAGTAGATATTAGTCTAGAAGAGCTGATTACCCTCCCTAATTGATTAGACGGAACACTCGATTGAAATAGCAGATAAATGAATCTTGAATTTAGCCCCACACTGAACATGAGGATAAAGACCAAAATACCTGAAGAAAACGAATGATATTGAAAAGGAAAAAGCAGTAATGCTACAGAAGTTGTGAAAGATGACATTAATAATGTTTTACCCGAGTTGAAAATGGCCTGAATCCTTGAGAACAGCGCTCCACTAGCAATCCCCCCCAACGCTGACATCGTCATCACAAGACCAATTTCAGAACTTGTCAGTCCTATTCTTTCTTTCAAATGAAACAAAATCATCAGGACCGCCCCGCTCAGCCCAAAGTTAACAAATAAGTTCCAAACTAATATTGACCTGAACAAGGGGATGCTTAATGTATATTGCAATCCTTGAATGCTTGAAGACCATAGTTGTTTTGGCGAAGAAAGACGATCATTTCGTTCCATTTTTTGATATTGAATTAAAGATAATGTAGCCAACAACATGATAAAATTTACAAAATTTATCCATAATGAGTTAAATAATCCTATGAAAGATATGACCAAACCAGATATAGCTGGGCCTATAGCCTCTGCCGTGGAAATGGCCATTTGCATAACACCGTTCGCTTCCGGCAAATGATTTTTCTCCACCAATTGCGGAATAATAGACATATCCGCAATTCTATATATTGCAATACAAATATCTAAAACAAACGCAACTAAGAAAATAATGATTATATGAAAGAATCCAAACGAAGCAGATATAGGAAGGATGCTTATGAATAAAGCCTGCAGGGTGGATATAAACATCAGCAAACTCTTCCTGTTTACACTATCTACAATCGCTCCTCCAAAGAAACTGACCAAAAATTCGGCAAAAAAACCCAATGCATAGATTGCTCCCATGAGCAAAGAAGAGCCTGTTGCATGCAACACGAGTAAAGGGATGGCTAAATCATAAAGAGTTTCTGCTATTTTATGTATAAAATGACTGGAGGCGACAAACAAGAATGCTTTATTTTTATATAAGTTCTTCATCCGTAGCACCAACCTTCAGTTCGTTCTTCACCAAAAGCTACCTGACTCTGTGTCAAAAATATTCGCACTTATGTCCGCAAGTCAGGAAATCCATAAGTTCGATCCATAAATGTTAGGGTGAGGAGCTCTTTCACGAAAGCTATGCATCAAAATTAGGAAACCCTCTTCACTTATAGAGGGTTTCCTGATTTTTGGTATAATACTTCTCTCCTACTAACTTTTACTCAATTTCAATCTCGAAGTTCTCTTTTAAAGCCTCTAAAACTTCCTCTACAGATCCGGCTGTTGAGATATCGGCACCAATTACTTGAGCGATTTTTCCTAAGAAAGTAGCAGAGGCTGTTTCTAAGTGAGGAGTGATGCAATTAATAAAGGCAATTAAACCTTCACGCTCTAAAGGATCTGTAGTCTGTTTCACTAACTCTTGTAATTCTTCTAGAGAAGAATGTACCTTTTCAATTAAAGCCATTATTACTCACCTCCTTTCAGTAAAAGTTAATTTCGCTTCTTAATTGTAATCCTGCTTCTAGAACCCCCCATATAAAGATCAAAGGATTGTTGGAACTCTTTATTCTGCCTTAGAATTTGTTGTTCTCTCTCGAGAATCACTTTCAGAACCCTATTTGGCAAAGGAAGTTCATTTATTTGTACAACCGGGAAGTCTCCTAATTCAGTATCCATCGGTACAATTAAAGAGTCGTTTCCTATGTTATATTCTATGTTGACATTCGTTGAAAACCAAATTGGTTCTGATCTAATGGTGATGTTTTTCATGTTCGTAAACATTTTAGCGATGCCTCTCTCAATGTAAAGATGTTTTCTAGGATCAGGTTTAAATTTTAATTCTACTTTTTTATGTAAAGTAGGAGATCCTTTCCGGCAATCCACAAATAATCCCATGATTTCCTGCTCAGGGTCTCCAAAGAAAGTAAAGCGATCGATTTGCCCTACCTGTATTGTGAAATGATTTGTAGAATCAACTACAAAATAAATCATATCGCTGATTAATGGACCAGGATTAGCCACAAGTGTAAAACTTTCTTGACCAGTCTGAACATAATAGTTTTTAACCCAAAAAACACCATTTATAAATGTTTTTTCCAAAACCATAGTTTCCATATATTTTCACTCCAGTTCCTGAATTTTTGGCTTTAAATTTACGTACCGTTTCTCTCCATTAATCATAATGGGTATTCTCGTTGGGTAATGTTGTAATTCGGTCATTGTAAAATGCTGGATTTCTAATACAAACTCATATGCCTTTCTTGGTATAGGAAACTCATTTATTGTCACAACAGGGAATTCATCTAATCGCGTATCACGTTGAACATTAATTACATCATTAGCTATGTTGTAATCTTTATTGCCGGCAGACATATACCATATTGGTTCATCCCGAGTTAAAACATTTTCCAGACCGTCAAAAGTATGAGCAATACCCCTGTCAATATATAATTTTTTAGAAGGATCAGGATAAAATTCTAATACTACTTGTTTATGCAGAGTAGGAGATCCTTTTCTACAGTCAACAAAATAACCAGTAATTTTTTGTTTTGAATCCCCAAAAAATGTTAAACGATCCACTTGCCCAACATGGATTCCGTAATGAAGATAATAGAAATTCGGGCTGTGAGTTACAAGATCTGTTATTCCTGGTCCTGAACTAGCAATGACGTGATAAATTCCATCATCTGTAGAAGTGGTATATAAATTCATTTCAAAATGTAGCCCTTCAATTTCAGTCTTCTGAATTATAGGATCATTGGATTTCAAATGCATTAACCTCCTTATCTTATTCTCCAAATAAGTTCATCACCACAGTATACACCTGACAAGCAGGGGAAACCACATCCACTAAAGCTATTGATTCACTAATTTTCTCCTTAATAAGCATGAGTTAAGACATGTTTCTGAAGCAACCAAATGCAAATCTCGGTGAAGAGCCTAGAAGGCCGGTGATTTAAAGAAGAGTGCCTCTCCAACACTGTTATTCAAATTGAGAAACCTTGCAGAACCACTACTTTCTTTCCTTAGCAATTTCGCACAAATCCGATGGATCTATTGTTTTTCACCAACTTTCGAATTCTTTTTTTATAATTCCATTATAAAAAAAAAAAAAAAATAAAAAACAACAAAAACTATTCGAAAAAATTCGATAATTTTCTACAAATTATGCCACTTGACTTTGTCCTCATCATGAGACGACATTCACGGTCTGCGCCCTGCAGCACAAGACGATCATTGACGAATGGTTCCATCTTATGGAGATGGAGAGGCGCAGCTTTCCTGAATGCGTCAAGACGTCTTGATCACCGCCAGCCATTCGATTCTCTTTTCGCCTTCGTCAAAACGACAGGCGCCCCCTCCGTTGGGGACGCCTGTTCCCGTTATTTTTTCAAATTGTAAAACGAGCGGATGCCTTGGTAAATGGCCGTGTGGCCGAGTTCATCTTCAATGCGGAGCAGCTGGTTGTATTTCGCGACGCGGTCGGTGCGCGACGGCGCGCCCGTTTTGATTTGGCCGGCGTTGGTGGCGACGGCGATGTCCGCGATCGTACTGTCTTCCGTTTCACCGGAGCGGTGCGAGACGACGGCGGTGTAGCCGGCGCGTTTCGCCATTTCGATGGCGTCAAACGTTTCGGTGAGCGTGCCGATTTGGTTCACTTTGATCAAAATCGAGTTGCCGACGCCTTTTTCAATGCCTTCGGCCAGTTTTTTCGTGTTTGTGACAAACAAGTCGTCGCCGACAAGCTGCACTTTTTTGCCGAGCCGCTCGGTCAGCAGTTTATGGCCTTCCCAGTCGTTTTCATCGAGCCCATCTTCGATCGAGATGATCGGGTATTTCGATACAAGCTCTTCATACCAAGCGACCATTTCTTCCGACGTTTTCACAACGCCTTCGCCTTCAAGATGATATTTGCCGTCTTCTTTGTTGTACAGCTCGGACGAGGCAACGTCCATGGCGAGCATCACTTGTTCGCCCGGTTTGTAGCCGGCTTTTTCGATCGCTTCGATGATCGTTTGCAGCGCTTCTTCGTTCGATTTCAAGTTCGGGGCGAAGCCGCCTTCATCGCCGACCGCGGTGTTGTAGCCTTTCGCTTTCAGCACCGCTTTTAAGCTGTGGAAAATTTCCGCCCCCATGCGCAGCGCTTCGCGGAAGCTTTCCGCCCCGACCGGCATGATCATAAATTCTTGAATGTCGACGTTGTTGTCCGCATGCGCGCCGCCGTTTAAAATGTTCATCATCGGCACCGGCAGCGTTTTAGCGTTAAAGCCGCCCAAGTATTGGTACAGCGGCAGGCCAAGCTCGTCCGCTGCCGCGCGGGCGACCGCGAGCGAAACGCCTAAAATGGCGTTGGCGCCAAGCTTGCTTTTGTTTTCCGTGCCGTCTAGTTCAATCAACTTCCGGTCGATCGCCACTTGGTCGGCGACCTCGAGGCCGATGATTTCCGGCGCGATGATTTCGTTGACGTTTTCGACCGCTTTTAACACCCCTTTGCCGAGGTAGCGGTTTTTATCGCCGTCGCGCAGTTCGACCGCTTCATATTCCCCGGTCGAGGCGCCGCTCGGCACCAGCGCGCGGCCGAAGCCGCCGTCTTCCGTATACACTTCCACTTCCACCGTCGGATTGCCGCGCGAATCGAGCACTTCGCGAGCGTAGACATCGATAATGGCAGACATGGGAACACACTCCTTTTCGTATCATTTTCTCAAGATCATCGTTATTTGACAATCAACGATTTCCCCGTCATTTCTTTCGGCTGCGGCAGGCCGAGCAAATCGAGCATCGTCGGCGCCAAATCGCCTAAAATGCCGCCGTCTCTCAGCTTGATGCCTTTTTTCGTCACGATGACCGGCACCGGATTCGTCGTATGCGCTGTTTGCGGCTTGCCGTCCGGCGTCAGCACTTCATCGGCGTTGCCGTGGTCGGCGGTGATGATGGCGATGCCGCCTTTGGCCAAAATGGCGTCGACGACTTTGCCGAGGCATTCGTCCACTGCCTCCACCGCCTTGATCGTCGGCTCGAGCTTGCCGGAGTGGCCGACCATGTCCGGGTTGGCGTAGTTCAAAATGATCGCATCGTACTTATCGGCTTCAATTTCCTTGAGCAGCGCATCGGTCACTTCATAGGCGCTCATTTCCGGCTTTAAGTCGTACGTCGCCACTTTCGGCGAGTTGATCAAAATCCGGTCTTCGCCTGGAAATTTCTCTTCGCGGCCGCCGCTCATAAAAAACGTCACGTGCGGATATTTTTCGGTCTCGGCGATGCGCAGTTGGCGCAGTCCGTGCTGCGACAGCACTTCCCCGAGCGTGTTGTCAAGGTTTGTCGGCTTGAACGCCACGTACCCTTTCACCGTTTCGCTGAAATGGGTCAAGCAGACAAAGAACAAATGCTTCGGATGTTTCGGGCCGCGGTCAAACTCGCGGAAATCTTCGTTCGTAAACGTGTTTGAAATTTGAATCGCCCGGTCCGGGCGGAAATTATAGAAGATAATCGCGTCATTGTCTTGAATCGTCGCCACCGGCCGGCCGTCTTCGCGGACGATGACCGACGGCAGGACGAATTCGTCGTAAATGCCATGCTTGTATGAGTCTTCAATGCATTCAAGTGGGTCGCGGTACGTCGGGCCTTCGCCGTATACCATGGCCCGATACGCCTTTTCGACGCGGTCCCACCGCTTGTCGCGGTCCATCGAGTAGTAGCGGCCCGATAATGTGGCGATTTCGCCGACTCCGTATTCCTTGATTTTTTCCTGCAGTTCTTTGATGTATTGCGGAGCCGTTTGCGGGCCGACGTCGCGGCCGTCCAAAAAGCCGTGGATGTACACACGCTTCACGCCTTCTTTCGCCGCTAAGCGCAAGAGGGCGTACAAATGGTGAATATGGCTGTGCACCCCGCCGTCAGAAAGCAAACCGAACAAATGAAGGCTCGTTCCGTGCTGCTTCACATGGTTCATCGCCGCCAAAAACGTTTCATTTCGGTCAAACTCGCCTTCGCGAATGGCAATGTTGACCCGCGTTAAGCTTTGGTACACAATGCGCCCGGCGCCGATGTTGAGATGGCCGACTTCCGAGTTGCCCATCTGCCCTTCCGGAAGCCCGACCGCCTCGCCGCACGCCTTGAGCGTTGTGTGCGGGTATTCGTTCCAATAGCGGTCAAAGTTCGGTTTGTTCGCCTGAGCGACCGCATTGCCGTACGTTTCGTCGCGCAGCGCAAACCCGTCCAAAATGATGAGCGCAACCGGTCGTTTACTCATGGCGCCCCGCCTCCACCAATTGCAAGAATGAAGCCGGCTCGAGGCTCGCCCCGCCGACTAAGGCGCCGTCTATATGTTCTTGCGCCAAGAAGTCGCGGATGTTGTCCGGTTTGACGCTGCCGCCGTATTGGATGCGGATCGCTTCCGCCGCCTCCGGGCCAAACAGGCGCGAAACGACCGAACGGATATGGCCGCACACTTCGTTCGCATCTTCCGCCGTCGACGATTTGCCCGTGCCGATCGCCCAAATCGGCTCGTAAGCGATGACCGCTTGCTTCACTTGATCCGGCGTCAAGCCGGCGAGCGCTTTTTCCACTTGCGAGGCGACAACGGCGTTTGTCTGCCCCGCTTCCCGCTCCTCAAGCGATTCGCCGCAGCAAATAATCGGCGTCAAGCCGCGGGTGAAGGCGGCCAACACTTTTTTGTTCACGGTCTCATCTGTTTCGGCGAACATTTGCCGGCGCTCCGAATGGCCGAGGATGACGTACGTGACGCCGAGATCTTTGAGCATGACCGGGCTCACTTCGCCTGTGTACGCCCCTTGGTCGGCAAAGTGCATCGTTTGCGCCCCGATTTTTAAATCCGTGCCGTCTGCCGCTTGCACCAACCGATCCAAAAAGAGAAACGGCGCGCAAACGACGGAATCCACTTCGTCGGCCGGCGGCACGTGCCCTTTTACGTCCTCGACAAATTGAACAGCTTCCGCCAATGTTTTATGCATTTTCCAGTTGCCTGCAATGATGCGTTTTCTCATCGTTCACCCTTCCTTTCAATGGGCGGCGTCAGCCGCCATGCGCCCAATCCGGCGCCGTGGGTCATTTGTCTTCGAGCGCGACGACACCCGGCAGCTGTTTTCCTTCCATAAACTCGAGCGAAGCGCCGCCGCCGGTGGAGATATGATCCATTTTGTCGGCCAAGCCGAATTTCTCAACCGCCGCCGCCGAATCCCCGCCGCCGATGACCGAATAAGTATCGGGCGCTTCCGCCAGTGCTTCAGCGATCGCTCTTGTCCCATGGGCGAACGCCTCCATTTCAAAGACGCCCATCGGGCCGTTCCAGACAACGAGCTTCGATTGACGAATGACATCGCGGTACAATTCGCGCGTTTTCGGGCCGATGTCAAGCGCCTCCCAATCGCTCGGAATGGCGTCGATGGCGACGACTTTCGTGTTGGCGTCGTTCGCAAACCGGTCGGCGACGACCACGTCCACCGGCATATAAAAACGGACGCCTTTTTCTTTCGCCTTTTTCATAAACGATTTGGCGAGTTCGATTTTGTCCTCCTCAAGCAGCGACTTGCCGACGTCATGGCCGAGCGCTTTGACGAACGTATACGCCAGTCCGCCGCCGATGATCAAGTTGTCGACTTTTTCAAGCAAATTGTCGATGACGCCGATTTTGTCTTTCACTTTCGCGCCGCCGATGATCGCCGTAAACGGGCGGTCCGGATTCGAGAGCGCTTTGCCGAGCACTTCGAGTTCTTTTTCCATCAAAAACCCGGCCACCGCAGGCAAGTAATGGGCGATGCCTTCCGTCGACGCATGAGCGCGGTGGGCGGCGCCGAACGCATCGTTGACATACAGATCCGCGAGCTCCGCAAACGCTTTGGCCAGCTCTGGATCGTTTTTCTCTTCGCCAGGGTAAAAACGGACGTTCTCAAGCAAGAGCACGTCGCCTTCGTTCAAACGGTCGACCGCCGCTTTCACCTCATCGCCGACCGCTTCATTCGTTTTGGCGACCGGCCGTTCAAGCAGCTCGCCGAGCCGCTTCGCAACGGCATCCAAACGCAATTCTTCGACCACTTTTCCTTTCGGGCGGCCGAGGTGGCTCGCCAAAATGACTTTCGCCCCGTGCTCGATCAAATAGCGGATCGTCGGGAGTGCGGCGCGAATGCGCGTGTCATCGGTGATGGCGCCTTGCTCCATCGGAACGTTGAAATCGACGCGGCAAAAGACGCGCTTTCCCCTCACCTCAACGTCGCGGATCGTCTTCTTGTTCATCGTTCGTGCCCCCTTTTGGCTGCAGTTTGGACAAAGGAAAAGGAGTGGGGATCATTTCCCCGCTCCCCTCCATTTCCCTATTATAGACTTGAACGGATGGAAAACTCAACGCCAAGCTGGTTTTACAGCCCTTTCGAGGCGATGTAGGCGGCCAAGTCGACGACGCGGTGCGAATAGCCCGTTTCGTTGTCATACCACGAAACGACTTTCACCATTTTGCCTTCAATGACCATTGTCGACAGCGCGTCGATCGTCGACGAAGCGGTGCTGCCGTTGTAGTCGCGCGACACGAGCGGTTCTTCGCTGTAGGCCAAAATGCCTTTCAGCTCGCCTTCCGCTGCTGCTTTCAACGCGGCATTCACTTCTTCGACCGTCACTTCTTTTTCCAATTCCGCCACCAAGTCGACAACTGATACGTTCGGCGTCGGCACACGCATTGCCATGCCGTTCAATTTGCCTTTCAATTCCGGCAAGACAAGCGCAACAGCTTTCGCCGCCCCGGTCGTCGTCGGAATGATCGATTCCGCGGCCGCGCGAGCCCGGCGCAAATCTTTATGCGGCAAGTCCAAAATTTGTTGGTCGTTCGTGTACGAGTGAACGGTCGTCATCATGCCGCGGACGATGCCGAATTTTTCATGCAGCACTTTGGCAAACGGCGCCAAGCAGTTCGTCGTGCACGAAGCGTTCGAGATGACATGATGGGCTTTCGGATCGTATTTGTCTTGGTTGACGCCCATGACGATCGTAATATCCTCGTCTTTCGCCGGTGCGGAAATGATCACTTTTTTCGCACCCGCTTCCAAATGTTTGGCGGCGTCTTCGCGTTTCGTGAAGCGGCCGGTCGACTCAACGACGATGTCAACGCCGATCTCGCCCCACGCCAAGTTCGCCGGATCGCGTTCCGCCTTGACGATGATTTCTTTGCCGTTGACGACCAAGTTGTTGCCGTTCACCGACACTTCGGCATCCAGACGGCCATGGACGGAGTCGTACTTCAACAAATGAGCAAGCGTGTTCGCATCCGTTAAATCGTTCACCGCCACCACTTCAATGTCCGGGTTTTTCAATGCCGCGCGGAAGACGTTGCGTCCGATGCGGCCAAATCCGTTGATTCCCACTTTGACTGCCATCTTATTTTCCTCCTTGCGATTGGATTGTATCAGCAAGGGAGATTACTCCCCTACGAACGCTTTGGCGGCTCCTTCGTCCGTCACCAATAGCGAGTGCGGCGCCCGTTTCATGTACGCGCGAATGGCTTTCGCCTTCGACGCCCCTCCGGCGACGGCGATGACATGCTCGACATGCGGGAGGTGTTCAAGTTGAATGCCGACCGTTTTCACTTTATGGACGACGTCGCCGTACTCGTTGAAATAGTAGCCGAACGCCTCGGCGACCGCATGGCGGGCGATGATTTTCTCCATCTCCACAGGCGGCGTCTTCCGCCGCTTGGCCATCGTCACCGCTTCTCCGATGCCATGGACGACCATGCGGCATGATTGGATGAGCTCAAGCACTTCTTTCACCGCCGGCTCTTCGACAAGCGACGCGTACGCTTCATCGCTCAGCTGGTCAGGCACGTGCAGCAACCGATAGCGGCCCATCGCTTTTTCCGCCATTTTCGCACAAATCGTGTTCGCCTGATTCTCGACATCTTCGCCAAGGCCGCCGCGCGCCGGCACGAACAACACATCGCGAAGCTTCGAATCCGGCGTCATCATCTCCGCGACCGCCGCCATCGTCGTTCCGCCGGCCACGGCGACGATGTCCCCGGGCTCAAGCAGCTCCTTCATGCAGGCGACACACGCTCTACCCATTTCTTTTTTTACCCAAGGGGAACGGTCGCTATCCCCGGCAACGACAATCACGCGCGGAATGCCGAGCTGCTCCTGCAGCGCGGCTTCCAGCTCTTTGAGCCCGAGCGCTTCCCGCATCAAATCATTGAGCGTATGAAGGAGCGCCTGGCCTTCCTCCGTCAACCGCATGCCCGACACATCGGCGGAAAGCAAGTTTTGTCCTTTCAAAAATTCTGTTTCCGACCGGAGAACCCGCTCGCTCATGCCGAGGCTCGCCGCCAGCGCCCGCCGCCCGATCGGCGCCATAAGCGAAATGGAGTGCAAAATTTGATATCGTTTTTGCATAACGTCAAGCAAGTCGGGCGATAATTTTTTTAATGCCTCTAATAACGGTTGCATCGATCCTTCTCCTCAGCGGAACATAGGGACGTGTTTTGTCCCGGTATGACATATTATGTCCCGCAAATCGATAAAAAATCCCTCCCGCGTCAATTTCATTATAGCAGGAGGAAACAGACGGTTCAACTTTTTCGCGCCTGCCGCAACCGCTTTCTTATCGTTTCTTTTTCAATCATCCCGTATCCGATTTCTTCGCCGTCCAGCTCGACGACCGGAATCATCAATTGGTATTTCTCAAGAAGCGCATCGTCTTGGTAAATGTCGATTTCCTCCATCGTAAACGGATCATCCGCCTGCAGTTCTGCCAAAACCGCTTTTGCCTTGTCGCAAAGCGGGCAGTTTGTTTTCGTGTACAACCGAATGTGCATCGCGTTCTCCCTTTCCTTCACCGTCCGCATCAAGCTCCGGTATATTGCTTTCGCTTTGCCGAAGACGGGATGCGCAGCTGCTCGCGGTATTTGGCGACCGTGCGGCGCGAAATGGCGATGCCGTATCGATCGCGAAGCAAATCAGCAAGCTGTTGGTCAGACAGCGGCGCCCGCCGATCTTCCTCGGAAATAAGGGCCTCCATGATCGCTTTCACGCGGGCGGACGATGCCGCTTCATCTCCTGCGGCCGTCGCGGCGTTCGAAAAGAAGCGGCGCAGCTCCACGGTGCCAAACGGCGTTTGCACATATTTATGCCGGACCGCGCGGCTCACCGTCGATTCATGAACGCCGAGCTCCTCGGCCACCTCGCGCATCGTCATCGGCTTGAGCGCCGAAAGCCCAAACTCCAAACACGAGCGCTGGCGGTCGATGATGACAGCCATTAAATGCAGAAGCGTCTGTTTTCGCTGCTCTAGGCTTTTTGCGAGCCATGTAAACTGCCGATATTTTTCTTTGATAAACTGTTCGGCATGCCGGTCGCCGGATGCGGCGATGCGCCGCTCGTAATCCCGATTCCATCCGAGCTCCGGATGGATGTCATCATTATAGGCGGCCATCCAGTCTCCATCCGCCCCGCGGGTGACGATGACATCCGGCACGACCAAAGGCGGCGTTTCGCTCGAATAGTGAATGCCCGGCCGCGGCTCGAGTGTGCGAATGAGCTCGAAGACGCGCTGCAGTTCGCCAAGGCTGACGCCAAGCTGCTTGGCCAGCGTTTTCCACGACTTTTCCGCAAAAGGAACAAAATGATAACGGACGATCGTTTCCGCCAGCTCGTCGCGCTCAGGAAGACGTTCAAGCTGCAGCAAGAGGCATTCCGCCAAATCGCGGGCGCCGACTCCCGGCGGGTCGAGCGACTGCACAAGGCGCAGCCCCCGTTCCATCTCTTGTTCCGATGCGGAAAACCGCGCCGCCAGCTCGGCAAGCGGCACGCGCAAATAGCCATCCTCATCGAGCGAGGCAATGAGATAACGGACGATGCGCTCTTCCCGATCTCCGAGCTTCAACGCAGGCAGCTGAGAAAGCAAATGGCCAACAAGCGTCTCTGCGCGGGCGCCAATGTTCTCGAGCCATTGCTTTTGATCTCTTTCTGTCCGGCTTGTCCGTTGCCGCACCCGGGTGCGGCGAATTTCCAAAAACGGGTTTTCCAGCGACTGTTCATATAAAAACGCTTCCAAATCCGCTGCGGAATATTGCAGCAGTTCAATCGCCTGCACCAGTTCCTTTGTCAGCGACAACTGCAGCCGCTGCTCTTGCCATAACTCCGCCCTCATCGTCACGCCTCCCTTTCTTTTATTGTACACGACGGGAGCGGGAGGGGGTAGGAGAAATTTTTGACGGCGGAAAGCGGCCTTGGCGACCGCCCGAACCGGCGCCTGTTCAGACGAAAAAACCCAATGCCCCGCCCGAGCCCTTGATTTGGGAACCCTCTCGAGGAAAGCGGCGCGTCCGCTGCCGATCTAAAAGAAAAACAGCCGCCTAGGCGGCTGTTTTGCCTCGGCAGGATTATAACCATATACCAAGTATATGTTTTTTTAACCTAAGGGTCTTTATTCCTTCCCATTTCCTCCTCACCGCCCCGCGCACTCGTTTATACGTATCGCGCCGGATCCCATGATCTCCATCCAGTCGCCCCAGGTCATTCCGTCCTTTTTCTTCATGTGGTTTAGCTTTTGTTATCGTTCAATACCTCGTGCAACTTCTACACGTGTATCACCTCACCTAAATAAAAAACGCCGCCCAATCGGGTGACGCAACGGAAGGAGGATTCGGTTTGCACCTTTCACTTATTAGTGGCATTTACACGACAAAAAACAAAAAACTGTAGTCTGGATGAAGAAAGAGCGCTTCCAGATACTCCGTGGCGCCATACGCTTTGTCTGCGGACAAGGTCCGAATCGTGATCGACGGTTGGCGAAACCGAATCAAAGCCAGCTGCTCCAAACTCGTTTCCCGTTCCGCCATATTGTCACTACTCTGCAAACGTACTCGCATATTTTAGATGAGATGGAACAAAAAGAATCCCGGCAGGTCGATCTCGCGATGGCGGAACTGGATCGTACCAAATAGCCGTGCAAAATTCGTACAAAATTTTTTCGGATTCTATCGTTTTTTTCGGGATTCCCAAAAAATGAAAAACGACCGCAAACGCGGTCGTATCAAGGGATTTGGAAATCTCAATCCGAACTTGTCGGATCGTTGGAACGCCCTCGGCAGGATTCGAACCCACGCTAAGAGAACCGGAATCTCTCGTGCTATCCACTACACTACGAGGGCATGGAAGTTCATGATTTCTCTATTTCGTTCCGTCGCATGTTCTATTATAGCAGGATCTTGCAAAAATGCAAGGGAAAAATGCAATAAAAAAACAGGAAAAATTAGGCCTTTGTTCCTTCCACATCAATGCCACCGCCACAGGCAACGGGTTAAAAAAATAAAAAAGCGGTTATGATGAAAAGAGGGATGTTCCCGCTAGCCGCGAATATGTTATAAAGAATGGGGAAGGTCGTTTTGTTTGACCTTCATTGACCATTCGTGTATGATTAAGGCGTACATATTGATCCATTAGGATGGAAAAGGAGGCGTTTTTGATGTATTTGATTCCGACTGTCATTGAACAGACGAACCGTGGGGAGCGGGCGTACGACATTTATTCGCGCTTATTGAAAGACCGAATCGTGTTCCTTGGCAGCCCGATCGACGACCAAGTGGCCAACTCGATCGTGTCGCAGCTGCTGTTTTTGGCGGCGGAAGACCCGGAAAAAGATATTTCCTTGTACATCAACAGCCCGGGCGGCTCGATCACAGCTGGCCTGGCGATTTACGACACCATGCAGTTCATCAAGCCGGACGTATCGACGATTTGCATCGGCATGGCCGCTTCCATGGGGGCGTTTTTGCTTGCCGCCGGTGCGAAAGGGAAACGGTTCGCCTTGCCAAACAGTGAAATCATGATCCACCAACCGCTCGGCGGCGCCCAAGGGCAAGCAACGGAAATCGAAATCGCAGCGAAGCGCATTTTGTTCTTGCGCGACAAATTGAACCGCATTTTATCGGAAAACACCGGCCAACCGATCGAAGTGATCGAGCGCGATACGGATCGCGACAACTTTATGACCGCGCAAAAAGCGATGGAATACGGCATCATTGACCGCGTGCTGACGCGCGCTGATGAAAAATAAGGCATGCACATGTTGGCAGAACCGCTATAGAGCTGCTTCCTGCACCGACATTGACGAAAAGGCTGCTTCCGTCCAAAACGGAGCAGCCTTTTCCATTCCTTTCCCCGCCAGCCCCACATGCTGCTTTACTTTTCCTTTTGCACATAGGCGGCGAGCTTTTCGATCGCTTCTTGCTCATCCGGACCGTCGGCAATGAGCGTGATCACCGCTCCATGGCCGATGGCGAGGCTCATCAAGCCCATAATGCTTTTCGCGTTGACCCGTTTTCCGTCTTTTTCCAAAAACACATCAGCGGAAAAACGGTTCGCTTCTTGGACGAACAACGCCGCCGGGCGCGCCTGCAGCCCGGTTTTTAATTTCACTTCCACTTGTTTTTCCACCATTCTCCATCTCCCCTTTACAGCGATTTATGGAAATCGACCGGCTTTCCAGCCCGCAGCCGCTCCGCGATCTCATCAATTTTGCGGAGCCGGTGGTTGATGCCGGATTTGCTGATTTTTCCACCAGCAACCATCTCGCCGAGCTCTTTCAGCGTCACGTCTTGATGCTCGATGCGAAGCTTCGCGATTTCCCGCAGCTTGGCCGGCAGTGAATCAAGGCCGATCGTCTCGTCGATGTAGCGGATGTTCTCCACCTGGCGAAGCGCAGCGCCGATCGTTTTGTTCAAATTGGCGGTCTCGCAATTGACAAGCCGGTTGACCGAGTTGCGCATGTCGCGGACGATGCGAATGTCCTCAAAGCGGAGCAGCGCTTGATGGGCGCCGATGATGTTCAAAAACTCGGCGATTTTTTCCGCCTCTTTTAAATACGTAATAAACCCCTTTTTCCGTTCCAACGTTTTCGCATTTAAAAAAAAGTGGCTGTTCATCAATTCGCATAACGCCCGGTTATGCTCCTCATACAGCGAAAAAATCTCCAAATGGTAAGACGACGTCTCCGGGTTGTTGACCGAACCGCCAGCCAAAAACGCGCCGCGCAAATACGAGCGCTTGCAGCATTTTTTCTTGACGAGCTCCGGGGAAATGTCATGGATGAGCGAAAAATCGCCGTTGACAATGTGAAGTTCACGAAGCAAAGAGGCCGCACCGTCGGTCACGCGGACGATGTAGACGTTGTTTTTTTTCAAGCGCATTTTCTTGCGGACAAACAGCTCGACGGCGACATCGTAGCCCTTTTTCAATAACGTATAAATGCGCCGAGCGATCGCCGCATTTTCCGTCTGGACATCGATGGCCATTCGCCCGCCGGAAAACGACAGCGAACCATTCATGCGCAAAAGCGCCGACAGCTCGGCGCGCAAGCAGCAAGGCTTCACCTCTAAATGGGTCAATTCCTTTTTCGTTTCCGATGCAAAAGACACGATCGCTCCACCTCCATTCGTTCCCCGCATCCGGCCGGTTGGAGGTGCCTGACTTTCGGCGCGGCCATCGGGAGCATCACCGCCCATAATGGCGCTTTGCGGCCTACTCGGGTCCCGCCTTTAACGGTGAGGGAGAAGCCCGAGAAGAAGGGCGGCGACTTTCGCCGTATTATGGCGAATGACCCCATCCTCGTACGTGACAATATCGTCGCGGATGACTTGCAACGAAAGCCCGCTGCTGTCGTCACGCACCGGCTCGGCCCGCTCCGCCTCGTAGCGGCGGCGGATCGCTTCCGGGATCGCTCCGCTGTTGATGATCACCGCGTCCAAAAACGGGCCGCCAAGATGAGCATGAAGCGCCTCCACATGGTCGCTCACCGTATAGTGCGGCGTCTCGCCGGCCTGAGTCATAATGTTGCATATATATACTTTTTTCGCCTTCGCCTTGCATACTTCCTGCCCGATTTTCGGCACGAGCAAATTCGGCAAGATGCTCGTGTATAGGCTCCCCGGCCCGATGACAATCAAATCGGCGCGGCGGATGGCATCAACCGTCTCCGGCAGCGGCTCAATGTCTTCCGGCGTTAAAAACACCCTCTTAATTTTTTTTCCCGCACTCGGGATTTTTGACTCGCCAGATACAATGGAACCATCTTCCATCTCCGCGTGCAATACGACGCTCTTGTTCGCCGCCGGCAGCACCTGGCCGCGCACGTTCAACACTTTGCTCATCTCACGGATCGCTTTCACAAAGTCGCCGGTGATCGATGTGAGCGCCGCCAAAATCAAATTGCCGAGCGAGTGTCCCGATAAGCCGTTGCCGTTTTGAAAACGGTGCTGGAACAGCTCGACAATGAGCGGTTCGACGTCAGACAGCGCGGCCAATACGTTGCGGACATCCCCGGGCGGCGGAATGTGCAGTTCATCCCGCAGCCGCCCGGAACTTCCGCCGTCATCGGCGACCGTGACAATGGCGGTCAAATCCAATTCATGCTGCTTCAGCCCCCTCAACAGCACGGGAAGCCCGGTGCCGCCGCCGATGACGACCAGTTTCGCTGCTCGTTCGTTCCTCATCGGTGTATGTCCTTTCTCCTCTCCATGTCCCGGTGCGAGACAACAGTTTTATAGTCGGCCGAAAAATGGCGGGCGATATATTCTGCGAGCGCCACCGAACGGTGCTGGCCGCCCGTGCAGCCGATGGCGATCACCAGCTGGCTTTTTCCTTCTCGCTGGTAATACGGCAACATAAACGACAACAAATCAATGAGCTTTTCCAAAAACTTTTGCGTTTCCCCCCACTTGAGCACGTAGGACGATACGTCATCGTCCAACCCGGTTTTCGGCCGCATATGTTCAATGTAATGCGGGTTCGGCAAAAAGCGGACGTCAAACACCAAATCCGCATCAATCGGAATGCCGTACTTAAACCCAAACGACATGACGTTGATGGTAAACCCGGATTGAGCATGCGATGAGAACTGGCGGATGATTTTCTCCCGCAGCTCGCGCGGCTTGAGCCCCGTCGTATCGTAAATGATCTGCGCCCGTCCTTTCAGTTCTTCGAGCAGCTTCCGCTCCAAACGGATTCCTTCAAGCGGGGGCTCGTTCGGCGCAAGCGGATGCGTCCGCCGCGTTTCTTTGTAGCGGGCGACCAGCGTCGAATCTTGGGCGTCCAAAAACAACACCTGGGGGACGACCCATGCCTGCTCAGCCAACTCATCGAGCGCAGCGAACAAATGATCGAAAAAGTCGCGGCTGCGCAAATCCATGACAAGGGCGACTTTGTTCATTTTATTCCCGGACTCTTTGACGAGCTCCAAAAATTTCGGCAGCAGCGTCGGCGGCAAGTTGTCAATACAAAAAAAGCCGAGGTCTTCGAAGCTTTGAATCGCCACCGTCTTTCCCGCGCCGGACATGCCGGTGATGATGACGAGCTGAATCGGCTGCAGCGCCCCGTTTTGTCCCATCTCCGCCCCTCCTCTCCATCAGCTCGGATCGAGCCGATATGAAAGCAGCTCGAATTCCTCTGTATAGACAAACACCCCGTACATGACCCCTTTGCCTTTCAAGGCGTAGTCCAAAATATGATAGTCGCCAGGGGCCATCGGCAGCGTCGAAAGCGTCTCCACCTGATGCCAAGCAAGCGTCCCTTCTTCGGAAGACGGCACGTTTTCGCCAATGAAATCGTCGGCGAAAAACGTAAACATCATCCACTCCGACACCGTTTCATTCCCATTTTTCATCACGATCGTAAAGACGCCTTTCAGCTCTGGATTTTTCAAATAAATGCCCGTCTCTTCCCGGTACTCACGAATGCATGCTTCGCGCACCGTCTCGCCGGGCTCCATTTTCCCGCCCGGAGCGACCCACCAGCCGCGCCTCGGCTTTTGCAACAGCAGCACTTGGCCGTCTTTATATAATACGCAGTTTGTCACCCGTTGCAATTCGTTCACCCCAACCATCCGCAAACACGCACATAATCATCTTTATTTTACCATAAATAGTTAGGCCGCTCCACCTTCAAACCGCTGGAAACCGTCCGCTTCCCGTCTGCAAAAACCTCGGGGCCCAACATTCCGCTTCCAGCCGAAAGACGCCATCCCCGCCGTTTCGAGCGGGGCGGCAGGATGCAAGCGCGCAGGCAAAGAAAAAAGAGACGCGGACAAACGCCCGCGCCAAAAAGGATCTATATAAAAGGGGGTCAATTACTTACTTATAGCATACGACAAATGTGTTGCGCCCGTGTTACATCTGGGTTAAATAACCATTACGATTTGATTGCGATTTGGTTACCGGATCAGCTGACCCCTTGCTTATGGAGCTTTTCTTTCAGTTCCTCAACGTAATGCTGGGCGCTTTGCGCGGCGATGCTGCCGTCGCCGGTAGCCGTCACGATTTGCCGGAGCGTTTTTTCCCGCACATCACCGGCGGCGAAAATGCCCGGCACTTTCGTCTCCATCTTTTCGTTCGTGACGATATAGCCGTTTTCATTCGTGATGCCAAGATTGGCAAACGGCTTCGAGAGCGGCACCATCCCGATGTAAATGAAAACGCCGTCGCACGGAAATTCGCGCTCCTCGCCCGTTTGCGTATGCACAAGCGTCACGCTGCCGACTTTTCCGTCCTTTTCGTTGATTTGTTTCACCGTATGGTTCCAGATGAAATCAATTTTTTCATTGGCGAACGCCCGGTCTTGCAAAATTTTTTGCGCCCGCAGCTTGTCGCGGCGGTGAACGATCGTCACTTTATTGGCAAACCGCGTCAAATAGACGCCCTCTTCGACCGCCGAGTCGCCCCCGCCCACGACGACCAAATCTTTCCCTTTGAAAAACGCCCCGTCGCACACCGCACAGTACGAAACGCCGCGGCCGCCGAGCTCGGCCTCCCCCGGTACGCCGAGTTTTTTATATTCCGCTCCGGTGGCGATGATGACCGCGCGGGCCTTGTACTCTTTGTCGCCGACGATGACCGTTTTGTACGCCTCGCCATCGATGATTTCTTTCACATCGCCGTATGCGTACTCCGCGCCGAATTTTTTCGCATGCTCAAACATTTTCGTCGCCAATTCCGGGCCTAAAATCGTTTCAAAGCCAGGATAGTTCTCGACTTCCTCAGTGTTGACCATCTGCCCGCCCGGGACGCCGCGCTCGATCATCAGCGTCGACAAATTGGCGCGCGATGTATAGACAGCCGCCGTCAGCCCAGCCGGCCCGGCTCCGGCAATAATGACATCGTAAATTTTTTCGTCTGCCACACCGTCCACTCCCTCGCTTGAGAATCCTTCCATTTTCATCGTATAGAAGTCGATTCGCCCTGTCTATTGATTTGCTCATGTATAGAGCCGGCGCGCTTTTTGCACGTATTTTTGCACCGTCGCCGCCGAAACGCCGTATTTGGCCGCCATCTCTCTTTGCGTCACACGCTCTCCTTGCTGTCGGCGCCACATGTATTCGATCGCCGCCGCCCACGCGGCTCCGTTCGCAAATGGCTCGCGATCAGCCGACGGATGGACGGCCATCGCGAAGGCGAAGCGGCAGAGCGCTTCCTTTTCCTCATTATGCGCCGAAAGCGCATCGACCATGCGGCCGATGTTCGCCGCCCAAGCGGACGGGCCATCGGTTAAGCCGAACAAAAAGCAGTCGATAAACGGGCGCAGACGGGGATCGGACGGCAAGAGGCGGCATACCGCAAGCGACATCGATGCCTCTTTCGCCTGCGGCGAGCGGCTGAACAAGTACAATCCGTACAGACGGTCGGCCAGCTCGTCGCCCTCCAGCCAAGCCATCAAGCGGATGAGCGCCTCATCCACCGGCGCTGAAACGGCCCACGGCTCCTCACCGCGTTTTTCGGGATGGAGGGTGGCAAGCACCTCCCACATTTGCCGAGCGAGCGACTCATGGCCAGTATAGTAGGCAGCGCAAGCGAGCCAATAATAAAATGGCCCATCACCGTCAAAGCCTTGTTTATACAAACGGTGCAGCCAACGGAACGCCAGATCGAACCGCCCGACAAGCGCGAACGTCGCCCCGAGCTTGTATTGATGCTCGCGAAAAAACGGATACAAACCGGCCAGCGTCTCGCAAAGCGCGGCCGCCTGTTCTTCCTCACGCAAGTAATAGGCGAAGACAAGCGCGTTGCAAAGCGCATGCAAATTGCCGGGATCGCGTTTGAGCACTTCACGCACTTTCTGTTTCGCTTTGTCGACATCGCCGCTGTAAAAATAAGCAAGCGCCAAATTGTTATGCGCCGACCAAACGTCCGGATAGCGGGCGACGATCGCCTCGAGCGCCTCAATCGCTTCCGCAAACCGCTCCTCTTCAAGCAAACGGCGGGCCCGATCCTCCAGCACCATCAGCTGCTCCTCTTCTTCCGTCCATTCCGAGCCATCGAGCCGAAGCAGCTCAAGCAAGTCAGCGGCATCGTCGGCAAACTCTCCGGCCGGCTCATGCGCCAAATAACGCTCCGCGTATTGCCTCGCTTCACGAAACAAGCCGAGGCAGGCGAAATTGTTCGCCAAAAAATACAAACAGTCGTACATCGTTTCGTCCAAATCATGGATAATTTTAAACAGCCATTGATTGGAAAATTGATATTCACCAAGCTCCGACAGCACAAGGGCGAGCTGCAAGGCGAATGAGGCGTCGCGCTCATCCAAACGAACGGCGCGCTCAAAATATTTCCTCGCCTTTTCCAAATCGCCTCGGTCGTATGCTTTCATTCCTTTTTTAAAAAAGTAATCTCCGCTTTGAATGAACGGTACAATCGTCGCTTTTCGTGATGATCGCTTCAGTTGTTTTCCCATTCTGTCCTCCGCCGTCCGTAAAATTCGTCGAACAACAGTATACCATATCGGCGGCGAAAACAAGCAAGAAACTTTAGGAATGCGGTTTTTCCGTGCAAAAAAGGAACGCCGGCGCGATGGCAGACGTTCCTTTTTCTCACCTAACCCTCTTATTCTTTTTTGTCGCCCGCTCCCACCTTTTGCGCGTGCCGCTCGGCAAGCGTCGCAAGCACCGCGTCAAGCGGCAGCTTTTGTTCGCGCAACAGCACAAGCAAATGGTACAACAAGTCGGCCGCTTCCCATTTCAATTCCTCGTGGTTTTGGTTTTTGGCGGCGATGATGACTTCCGCCGCTTCTTCGCCGACTTTCTTCAAAATTTTATCGACGCCTTTTTCAAACAAGTACGTCGTGTACGACCCTTCCGGCCGTTCGGCGTCGCGCTTGGCGATGATCTGTTCCAACTCGTTCAAAATGGCGAACCGGTCGGCCGCCGGCGTGCGCGCCGCGCCGTCCAACGAGCGGGAAAAACAGGAATACGACCCGGTATGGCAAGCCGGGCCGGCCGGCTCGACGAGAACGAGCAGGGCGTCGGCGTCGCAGTCGTAGCGGATGTCGACAACGCGCTGCACGTTTCCAGATGTCGCCCCTTTATGCCATAGTTCTTGGCGCGAGCGGCTGTAAAACCATGTTTCTCCGGTCTCCAGCGTTTTTTCAAGCGACTCTTTGTTCATATAGGCGAGCGTGAGCACTTCCTTGCTTTGCGCATCTTGGACGATCGCGGGTACAAGCCCTTTTTCATCAAAGCGAATGTCCGCCGTCATCGCACGTTCACCCCTCTTTCTTTCAAGTACGCTTTCACTTGTCCGACCGACGTTTCTTTGTAATGGAAAATCGATGCCGCCAGCGCCGCGTCTGCTTTCCCTTTTTCGAACGCTTCGAGGAAATGCTCCGCCTTGCCGGCGCCGCCCGAGGCGATGACCGGAACCGAGACCGCTTCGCTCACTTTGCGCGTCAACTCAATATCAAAACCGTTTTTGCCGCCGTCCGCGTCCATGCTCGTCAGCAAAATCTCCCCAGCGCCAAGGCGGACCGCTTCCTGCGCCCAAGCGACGACTTCCCAGTCCGTGGCGTTGCGGCCGCCGTGCGTATAGACGCGCCATGAACCAAGCGTTTCATCGTATTTCGCGTCAATGGCGACGACGATGCATTGCGAGCCGAAAAAGTCCGCCCCTTCGGTGATCAAGGTCGGATGGAGCACCGCGGCGGTGTTGAGCGACACTTTGTCGGCCCCGGCGCGAAGCATCCGCTTCATATCCTCAAGCGAGTGGATGCCGCCGCCAACCGTAAACGGAATCGCCAGCTGGGCGGCGACGCGCTCGACGACATCCACCATCGTTTTCCGCCCTTCATGGGAAGCGGAAATGTCCAAAAACACGAGCTCGTCCGCCCCTTGCTCATCGTACGCCTTCGCGAGCTCCACCGGATCGCCGGCATCGCGCAGCTGGACAAATTGCACTCCTTTGACGACGCGCCCGTCTTTCACATCGAGGCACGGGATGATGCGCTTCGTGATCATCGCTCGTTCACCGCCTTGAGCGCTTCCGCGAGCGTAAACTGATTCGTATAAAGCGCCTTGCCGACGATCGCGCCGCCGATGCCTTGTCCAGCATATTGGCAGAGCGCGCGCAAATCGTCAAGCGAGCTGACGCCGCCAGAAGCGATCACTTCTTTTCCCGTCGCCTCGGCCAACCGGACCGCGGCGGCGATGTTCGGGCCCGACAACGTGCCATCGGTCGCAATATCGGTGAAAATAAACGTCTCCGCCCCCGCCTCAGCGAGCATCCGCCCGAGCTCTTCCGCCTTGACGTTCGACGTCGCAAGCCACCCTTCCGTCGCCACGAAGCCGTCGCGGGCGTCAATGCCAATCACGATGCGGCGGCCGTATTTTTGGAGCATCTTTTTCACAAACGGCGGGTCGGAAATGGCCGCGCTTCCTAAAATGACGCGGGCGACCCCATTTTCTAAATAATGCACGATATCCTCTTCCGTCCGGATGCCGCCGCCCACTTGCACGTTGACGCCCAAGCGGGCCGCTTCAATGACAAACCGGTCGTTGACGCGGCGCCCTTCTTTCGCTCCGTCCAAATCGACCATATGAATCCACTCCGCCCCTTGAGCGGCGAATTGCTCGGCCATCGCGACCGGCGAATCGCCGTACACCGTTTCTTTGTTGTAATCGCCTTGCAGCAGGCGGACGCACTTGCCGCCGCGCATATCGATCGCCGGATAAATCGTAAACGCCGCCATCAGCCGTTCCCCCTTCCCGTGACGATGCCGACATAATTGTTCAAGATGCTCATGCCGACCGCACCGCTTTTTTCCGGATGAAACTGTGTGCCAAACACACAGCCGCGCCCGACGACCGCCGGAACATCAACGTCATATGCACTGCTCGCGAGCACGACGTCCTCATCCCCTGGAATGACATAATACGAATGGACAAAATAGACATGCCCTTCCTCGACGCCACGAAGGAGCGGTGACGGACGACGGAAGCGGAGCCGGTTCCAGCCCATGTGCGGCACTTTGTATGGCTCGCCGGTTTTCGTGACGCCCGGAAAGCGGACGACGCGGCCGCGAAGCAAGCCAAGCCCTTTTGTCGGCCCGTTTTCTTCGCTTTCGTCAAACAACAGCTGCATCCCTAAACAAATGCCGAGCAGCGGCGTGCCGTTTTCAACCGCCGAACGGATGAAAGCAGCTAGGCCTGTCTCATTTAAAATGTGCATCGCATCGCGAAACGAGCCGACACCGGGCAAAATCAGCCCGCGCGCCTGCTCGAGCTCCTCTTTGTCGCCGCTTAGGACATACGGACAGCCGAGCCGCTCGAGCGCTTTGCTGACGCTGTATAAGTTGCCCATGCCATAGTCGATGATCCCGATCATCGTCATCCCATTCCTTTCTTCGCTGATCCATGCCAATCGATCGTTTTCCCTCATCCACCGAACAACTTGATGACGGCATGCCTTTTGTTAACGGCGCTCCTTTCACGCGCGGGCCTCTCCTTGGCGCCCGGCCGCATTCCCTTTGCCCGCGGAACTCTTTCCCCACGGAGGCGCCGCACTCCATCGGCTACAGCATCCCTTTTGTCGACGGAACGCCTTTGACGCGCGGGTCGATCATCGTTGCTTCATCCAACGCCCGCCCGAGCGCCTTAAACACCGCTTCGATCATATGGTGCGTATTGCGCCCGTAATGGACGATGACATGCAAGTTCATCCGCGCTTCAAGCGCCAGTTTCCATAAAAACTCATGCACGAGCTCGACATCAAACGCGCCGACTTTCGCTGCCGGAAACTCGCCGCGAAACTCAAAATGCGGGCGATTGCTCAAGTCGATCACAACTTGCGCCAAGGCGTCATCCATCGGCACAAACGCGTTGCCGTACCGCTTGATTCCTTTTTTGTCGCCAAGCGCTTCCTTGATCGCCTGCCCGAGGCAAATGCCGATGTCTTCCGTCGTATGGTGGTCGTCAATATGCGTGTCGCCTTTGGCCTCAATGTGCAAATCGAACTGGCCGTGCTTGGCGAACAAATCGAGCATATGGGTTAAAAACGGCACGCCCGTTTCCAGTTCCGCCTTCCCTTCGCCATCCAACGAAAGCGATAACTGAATGCTCGTCTCGTTCGTCGTTCTTGCGATCGTCGCTTCCCTTGCCATCATTCATTCCCCTTTCTCGAGCCGCACCTCAATGGCGCGCGCGTGCGCCTCCAGCCCCTCGAGGCGGGCAAAGGCGGCGATTTTTTCTCCATGTTGTTTCAATGCGGCTTCACTGTAAACAATCACGCTTGATTTTTTCACATACTCATCGACGCCGAGACCGCTTGAAAACCTTGCCGTACCGTTCGTCGGCAGCACGTGGTTCGGCCCGGCGAAATAGTCGCCGACCGGCTCGGAGCTGAAGCGGCCGAAAAACATCGCTCCCGCATGGCGGAGCCGGCCGAGCAGCGCGAGCGGTTCTGCCGTCATCACTTCCAAATGCTCCGGCGCCAGTTCGTTCACAACATCCACCGCTTCCTCAAGCGTCTCGGTGACGTAAATGGCGCCATAGTTCTCAAGCGCCGCTTGGGCAATGTCGCGGCGCGGCAGCGTTTCAAGCTGCCGTTCGACTTCGCTCGCCACCGCCAGCGCCAATTTCATCGACGGCGTCACCAAAATGGCCGACGCCCGCACGTCATGCTCGGCTTGCGACAACAAATCCGCCGCAATCTCATCCGGTCGGGCCGTTTCATCCGCCAGCACAACAATTTCGCTCGGCCCCGCGATCATGTCGATCGCCACATGCCCGAACACTTCCCGCTTCGCCAATGCCACATAAATATTGCCCGGCCCGAAAATTTTGTCAACCGGCCGGATCGTTTCCGTCCCGTAAGCAAGCGCGGCGATCGCCTGCGCGCCGCCGACTTTGTAAATTTCCGTCACGCCGAGTTCATAGGCGGCGGCCAGCACCCCAGCCGGGAGCGTGCCGTCTTTGTTTGGCGGCGAGGTGATGACAATCCGTTTCACCCCCGCCACTTGTGCGGGAATAACGTTCATCAGCACAGACGACGGATAAGCGGCCGTCCCGCCTGGCACGTACAACCCGACCGCATCGAGCGGCGTCACCTTTTGTCCGAGAATTGTGCCGTCTTCTTTCGTCATCCACCATGATTCGCGCTTTTGCCGCTCATGGTAGTCGCGAATGTTCGCCGCCGCTTGGCGAATGATCTCCAGCATCTCCGCGTCCATCGCCACATGCGCGCGCTTCATTTCCTCTTCCGTCACCTTGAGCGAATCCAAGCGGACGCCGTCAAACCGTTCTGTATATTCTTTGAGCGCCGCATCGCCGCGGGCGCGCACGTTGGCGATGATATCAAGCACCGCGCGCCGCTGCTCCTCCGTTCCGCTTTCAATCGTGCGCCGCAGCGAAACGCCGCCTCGGATCCGTTCGATTTTCATCGTTCGCTCCCCTTTCTGTGACGTCCATCGGTTTTCGTCCATTGGCAATCTGTATAGATGCAATTTGAAGCTTTACCATTTGCAGCTTTTACCGAGTATTTGATCGACTGTCGGGCGACCGAACAACGCCGCTTCCAGACCCATATATGGGTCTGTGAAGCAGGCGGTTGTTCGATCCTCCGTCACGCCAAGGCGTGACGGAGGCAAGCCACAGGCTTGCCTCCGACAGTCGAAAATGGACAAACCGCTTTTCCGTCAAGGATATGTTAAACTTCTTCGTTGCATCTATATGCTATTTTCCAACGGCGTTGTCAACGCCGCTCCGCCATTCCCGAATCTCCACCAACCCATTCTTCGGAAACCGCCCATTTCCGCTCTGTCACACCTTTTTTCCTACGGCTGGGGAATGACCGCCGCCAATCGGTCGACCAACCGTTCAATGTCCCCGCCGTTTAGCCGGTAGCTCGCCGGGTTGACAATCAGGCGCGACGTCACCTCGGCGATCCGTTCAAGCTCGACAAGCCCGTTTTCTCTGAGCGTCCGCCCCGTGGAAACGATGTCCACGATCCGGTCGGCAAGGCCGATCAGCGGGGCGAGTTCAATGGATCCGTTCAGGCGGATGATTTCGACTTGCTCGCCTTGCTCGCGAAAATACGTTGACGCGATGTTCGGGTATTTCGTCGCCACCCTTGGTGCGATCTCGTTCATCTTGGCGCCGGGCAGCCCGGCGACCGCCAAATGGCAGCGGCTGATTTGCAAATCGAGCAGTTCGTACACATCCCGTTCTTCTTCCATCAGCACGTCCTTGCCGGCAATGCCCAAATCCGCGACCCCATGCTCGACATAGGTGACGACATCCATCGGTTTCGCCAAAATAAAGCGCATGTTTTCCTCTGGCACATCAATGACGAGCTTGCGCGACTCGGTAAATTCCGGCGGCAGCGCATAATCCGCCCGCCGCAGCAACTCGACCGCCTCTTCAAAAATGCGCCCTTTTGGCATGGCAATCGTCAGCATCATTCTTCCTCCTTGCTCCTCATCATGTCAAATGCGGCGCTGGTCCTCGAGTACACCGCATGCTCTCCACCGCCATGGGCAGCCTCTCCCGTCCGTTCTTCGCATCCGCTCTGTCCCGCCAATCGCTGCCGTTTTCAACAGCGTCGATGACCAACCGGCGGCCCCTTCTCTGTTATGTTCACTGCCCATCGCGCCCGCTGCGGCCAAGCAAATACACGATCGACCGGTAGCGCTGGCTGTAGGCGTCAATATCACGAATGCCGGCAATGTGCTGCAAGACGACGCGCTTGCCTTCCGCCCGTTTCGCTTCGGCCAATTCCACCGCTTCCGCCAGCCGCTCTTGGCTGAACACGATGCACTCGATGTCATCGCGCACATCCGTTTCCCCAATCGCCTCAATCAACCGATCGACGCGCAACCCAAACCCCGTCGCCGGCGCCGGGCGCGAGAACTTCGCCAATAAATCATCATACCGCCCGCCGTTGCCGATCGGGAATCCAACCTGCTCGGCGTACACTTCAAACAAAATGCCAGTGTAATAGCTCATATGGCTGACAAGCGCCATATCGAGCTTCACCGCCTCGGCCACTCCGTACGTCCGAAGCGCCGCCATGAGCGCCGCCAGCTCATCGGCCGACCGCCGCCCCTCCTCGCTTGTGACGAGCGTTTTCGCCTGTTCAATCACGTCCGTTCCACCGCGCAAGGAAAGAAGATCCAACAGCCGCTTTTGATCGATCGACGAAAGCGGCCACGACTTCACATGTTCACGGTAGCCGACGTAATTTTTCTCATATAAAAAACGGCGCAATACACTCGCCCGCTCCTCATTCCCTAAAATCTCCAAAAACAGTGCGTTCACATACCCAATATGGCCGACCGCCACCGAAAAGCGGCCCAACCCCACGCGCTTCAACAACGCGACCATTAAGCTAATAACCTCGGCATCCGCCGTCACCGTGCCGTCGCCGATCAACTCCACACCGATCTGCTCAAACTCCGCCGGCCGCCCGCCTTCGCGCTGCTGGGCGCGGAATACATTGGCGTTGTACGCCAACCGGAGCGGATTGCCGTCTTCATAAAGCCTTGACGCCGCCACCCGGGCGATCGGCGCCGTCATATCAGGCCGAAGCACGAGCGTATGCCCTTGCTGGTCGAGAAGCTTAAACAGACGATGATCGGCAATCGCCGACGCCGCCCCGACCGTTTCATAATACTCAAGCGTCGGCGTTTCAATAAACTCGTACCCCCAGCGCTCAATTTCCTCCGCCATCACCGAGCGCACTTGTTTTTTCAACTCATATAAAAACGGCAGCGTATCGCGCATGCCTAACGGTTTTTCAAACATGAACAGCTTTTTTGCCATGTCCCCACGCCCTTTATCGAGATGCTTTAGTTTGCTAATATGGTAGAGAAGTGAAGTTATTAGTAGTTTACTCCTTTGCGGCCACAGCGTCAAGGGGGGAATGCTTTATAAATAACAAAACGGACAAGATCGCTTCAAAAAAGGAAGCGCTTGTCCGTTTCGTTCCACACAGCATAGGCGGTGATCTGCTCTCTAATGAAAATAGCGGCGATCCATCTTGCCAAAATCCCTCATTCTCCTTATCTAAAAAACAAGATCACTGACCAAAAAGGCAATATAAAATAACAAAAGAGTAATGAGCGTAAGCAGCACAAGCTTGTATGTTTCCATAACGGAACCCACCCCACAAATATCAGTCCTTTTTCTATCACTCACACAGCCGGCGTCCCTTTTATGTTTCCTTGAAGAGGTTGCTCAGCTCTAAAATAAAGAAATTCCTACTTAATGGTAATGGTCCTGCTGTCTGATACGGCCTGGCCCGAAGCATATACCGTCACATAACCTGTAACCGCACCTGCTTCTAAGTAAGGAATATTGATTGAAGTAGAGTACTTATTTAGATTTTCAATCCAGTAGCTATTCCCTTTTGTATCGGTAAAATGGACAGTAAAATTTGGCCGGTAAGATGAGCCGCCAGCTATATTTACAATCCAACGCACAACCTCGTTTCTATTGTAAATCAGTTGATCCGTGCTTAAATCCACCTCTAAAGGGTAAAAGGCAGGAAATACATTTGCTTCCACTGTTTTGTTCGTTCCTATCATCATGCTCACACTTAAAAATAGCATAGCAGCAAAGCTGCATAATTTGTTCATAGAATGACCACCCTAGTTAATAGCTTAAGCTAGGATTATAAATGGATGTAGACGCCGTCGTATACTCTTCATTGCCGAAACTAACATTCGCAGCGATCCCCGCACCCCTTGGCAGCCCAATAGAGATTCCTAGATCCGCAGCCCATGTGTCATGCCCGTACCAAGCCTTAAAGGCAGAATAAGTTGTTGATTTGATTTTTGACTCGTCATTGCCAATTAAATACACATACGCTGTTCCTTTCGCATCATACGCCGTACTGGTTAAATCATATAGAAAACCTACGCCCGACAGACGATCTTCATCAGTCGCATTATAAATGTTCTTTGTGTCCCAATAATAGGACAAGCATGAACGCTCATAGTAACTGCATTTTTTCTGTTTCTCTGTAAACCCCCAACTTTCTCCATACCAACCTTCACTCCATGAAATAGCAAAGCCATCTTCTAACCGATAAATCGGCATATTGATCCAGTCATAATCAGCCACTAATTTAATATACGGATGGCCATTTTTTGTCCCTAAATCTAAGGCTACAATCTTAAGGGAAATGTCTTCCGTTAAACTGGCAGTAGAAACCTCCACTCTTTCTCGATTTATTTGCTCTTCATTAAATGTATCGCCACTTTGTGCAAAAGATAGCACTTTTTTTACTTCCTTATCCTTCACAATTTCCCATTTCGTCTCATCATTTAAGGCATCAATTTGTTCCTTCGTTAAACCTAGTTCTTTTAGTTTTTTGTCTAATTTCTCCTCAGCCCAGCTATAATGATTACCTGAGCCTTGCGAGGACGTTTTTTCTGTCCGTGCATTTGAATTGGCTGCAACACTATTCGTTAGAAACAAAAACAGTACGACAATAACCGTTAGAATGGAGTTCTTATTATTCATGAATCTTCTCCTCTAACTATTTTTTCCTCTATCGAAGTATCCTGTACATATGCATGAAAATTCAATAAGGCATATAGTATACTGTGAAAATATGTGCTTGGAGTGACCTTTTCATGCCGTTCTCGGATAGGAAACCATTTTTCCTGCATCCCTTATTTCATCACGATTCCGGCTGTAGGAATTCTTGAAAGGATTTCTCTGCAAGGGGGAAAATCAATGTTGAGTCAAAAACATAAATGTACACCATCCACTTTCTTAATCATCATATTCCCTTCCATATGGATATCCAAATCAATGAAAGCCGCTGATCTCCTATACACCTCCTTTCCAATGAATCATCTCACTTATTATTTTTCTTAATATACTAAAAAATAAAAATATAGTTTGTCAAGCCTCTCATTACCTCTTCAAGAAATTTTAACTTCCACCTGTAGATGAGCAATTTTCACAACAATAATTACCATGTAAAAAGAGGCAAACAGGGTATCCCTTATGCCACGTGGAGCTGCTTTTTCACGGCATCAATGGGAATATTTTGTTTCGCTGCACGGTAAATGAACTCTACGAGGCTATGTCCTTTTCTCTTGCACAGGAGATCGAGCCCATCCGAAACATCGCGGTTCGACTCGAGTAGGCTGTACACGTAAGCAAGCTGCACCAAGATCCAGCAGCGTTTCACCGCTCGAACCTGACGAACACGGTACCCATCGAGCTTCAGCTGGTCTTTCGCTTGTCGAAAAAAGCATTCGATCGACCAACGCTGGGCGTAGCAGCGCAAGATCTCTTCATCGCTTAGCTCTCGATCGGTGCTCAAGACGCAGTGAAGATGTTCGGGTGTCATCGGCTGATTGGCTTTCCAAGCGAGCAGCACCACCGCGTGGTCGAGACCGTTGAGCGCTCCTTCGCAACGATAGAAGCGATAATGCTCTTCTCCCACCGTGACGAGGGAGTGTCATTCGGTTCGATGGAGCGGGCCAACCGCTTCGCTTGGACGGCGACGCCATTTGGATAGAGAATCCGGTTCGTCTTGAGCATGGCGATGACGTGGAATCCCTTTTTCAGACAAGCTTCCACGAGCGCTTTTGATGGATACCAAGAATCCATTAGCACATAAACGGGACGGCGTACATCCAACGAAGAAAGCATCTCGATCGCGAGTTCCCCTTTGCTTTTTCCGCCGCCCTGTCGTAGAGACGAAAGGCAAAGGGAAACGCCTGGGTCATCGTATGAACCATGGGCCAAACGAGAGAATGTCCCCAAATCGATTTTTTTCTCTGAGTGAGAATCGTGCCCATCACACCCTTGAATGGCGTTTGTTGCCCGTGACGAAGGCTTCGTTTTTTGGCAAATCGCATCATCGATCCAAACAAAAAGGGTTGATTCTCCTGTTTGGCGATGCGTTCGACACGACGAAGCATCCACTGCTGAAGTTTATGAAGCAGCGTCTCTTCCTCCCAAGGGCTTTTCGTGAAAAAATGGAGGAGTGTCGTGCGATGGTTCAGATGAAAGCTCCCATGATGAAGATCCGTCAACGTTCCCGAAAAACCTTTCGTGATCATCGCATCGATGATAGGAACGAGATGCTTCAGGACAGGTTTTGAAAAATAAAGGGTCAATCCCAACATCGTGAAAAACTTGTGAATTCCTTGATGATGTGCGAATTGATTCATGAGACATGAACCTCCTTGTGTGAATGGTTGATAGCACATCTATCCTAACCAAGGAATCGGGTTCATGTCTCCTTTTTTGTTTGATTATCAATTTATGTTAGCAAATTTGCTCATCTACAGTAATTGAGAAATAGCTGGAACTAGCAGCATTTTGTACTAAATCACCAGCCTCTTAGAAAAGATCCAGAAGTGTGAGTAAAATATTTGTGGGTGACATTCCGAAATGATCCCCGACGAGGGTTGCGAACTTTTGTTCGCGACGCTCGTCGGGGCCACCAAGCGAAGCGCGGTAGAAAAAGCAAATGTCGTGAAAAAAGGACTCTCTCCCTGCTATGATGGTGATTGGCAAACCAACCGAAAACAGGAGGGAGAGAGTCCATGAAACATCTTACCACAGAATGGCTTTTATTAAAAGAGCTGGAGGAGCAATTCGTCAGAACTCTTCAAAAGGTGTTCGCTGTCTTGTTGGCGGCCCTTTTGGAGGAGATCGATCAACAACTGGCGGAAGCGCGGGACAAGCGGCGGTATCAGCTGAAAGACAAACGGCCGACTACGATCCAAACGCTGTTTGGAGAAGTGACGTTTCGACGGAACTACTACTATGACCGGCAAACGGGGAACTATACCTTCTTGCTGGATGCCGAATTAGGCTTTGATGGGGCCCGATCGATCAGTCCTTGCCTCGAGGAAACGGCGGTCGAGTTGGCCGTAGAGTGCTCTTCCTACCGCAAAGCGGCTCGCACACTCGAGTCGATCGTAGGGTATGCGGTCATGAGCCACGAGGCGATTCGCCAACTGGTGCTGGAGGCCCCTGTCTCGCTGCACCACCCTGTTTCCAAACGGCACGGCCGAGTGCCGTTTGTGGAGGCGGATGGGCTGTTCATTTCCCGCCAGGGGAAAGGGAAACGGGCGAAAGAAGAGAAAAATCCTGGCGGTTCACGAGGGATGGAAACGAAACGGTTCGCAGCTTGAGCTGGTAAACCGGCGCCACTACCTCCATGAAGGGGCGGGAGACGTGTGGGAACGGTTTGAAGAGTGGCTGATGAACGAATATGCCTATGATCCGTGCCGGGACCTTTTGATCATCAACGGCGACGCGGCGTCGTGGATCACGGCCTGCCGGGAGTATTTTGGGAAGCGGGCGTGCTTTCAGCTGGATCGATTTCATGTGGCGCGGGAGCTGCGTCAGTGTCTGTCCGGCCATCCGCGTTGGCGGGAGGTGCGGAAGAAGCTGGCGAAACAAGACGAAGAGGGGCTTCTCGTGGAGCTGAACAGCGCGGTCGGCACGTTGGAGGACGAAGCGAAAGAGAAGCAGATGGCTGCCATGATCCGCCGGATCGAGTCGATGCCGGGATGCATCCGGGACTATCGGGAGTGGCTGTCGGAGCAAGGGGTGGAGACGACCGGCATGCGTCCGATGGGCCACGCCGAGAGCGTGATGAGCCGGTTTGCGCATCGGGTGAAATCCCGCCGCAGCTGGAAAGACCAAGGGCTTCGGGCGTTTCTGAGGGCGATGGCGGCCCGAATCGACGGGATCGGGTGGAGAAAGGGACGGTGGGAGGAGCAAGAGCCCCAGTCGGCCGTCTCGGCCTCAACAAAGTCCAAGCGGATCGAACAGGCCAAACGGAAGGCCGGACGGTTATGGGCAGATGTGGTGCGTCAGAATCTACCGTGTCTGCAGCGGTCATCCGGGACGCCGATCCATCAAGCGTTGTCGGCGCTCCGGGATGGTGGTTGGGTGTAAAAAAATGGAATATCGTATCATCGCCTCAAGATGAGGGATGAGAGTCCGAAAGCGCTTACGATATTAATTCCTGAAAATGGTTCGCTAACTAGTGATTGACAACGCCCGTAGTGAACCGAAAAAATGTTCTCCACAAAGTCTTGACTGACTCATCCAGAAAACCGTTCTTGACACTTCTGTCAAAATGCTTTATTATTTTCTTTGCATGAGATTCGGAAAACAAGCATACGATAAATAATGCCCTTTGAGTCCTTGAACTCAAGTGCGGCCAAAAATATTTTTCAACTGACCGCCGCATGCGCGGTCCAAAAGGAAAAGCCGCCCCATTTACGGGGCGGCTTTTTACGTGTTTCGCTGACTTTGCATCTTGTGAACTCTCTCTTATACACCTTCACCGAAAGTTGTTATTCCCATTCTCACCTAAACAGGTTAGACATGAAAAGCCCAATATCGTTTATCATATAGGTATGTACATGCGACGAGCCACACGCAAAAACAAAGACGGAACGACCGTAGCGTATCTCCAGCTTGCTCACAACGAATAGGATCCGAAGGCCAAATGGACGAAAGCGAAGGTGATGGGGATGGGAGGAATTTTGTTTGCCTAGTGATCGTCGAACTCAGGTAAACAATTCCCTCACTTTTTCTGGCCCCTCATTTTTCCAAGCCAAAACCCTCCCCGTTCAATCAGAAGGCGGTTTGTTCGTGCGAACGATGCGCATCGGGCAACCCGCGGCCATCGCTCCGGGCGGGACGAAATGATAAGCTATTCCTTGAATCTCAAGTTGTTTGTAAAACGTGATAAATCAACATTCCTTTCAATTGAAGGAATCGTGATCCGATATATGAGGTAACCAAATTGTCCTCCCAATGTGTTCAATATCACATCATCGACATCTACTGCTTTATAATGATAATTTAATATCAAAGAAATGAAAAACTGCATAGATTCAATCATGAATGAGCATAAACAAACAATGAAAGATACTCTTTTAAAGCTATTCACTCTATAAAATAAAAGTGGCAGATATATTCCTAGAGGAAGTAGCAACAAAAAGTTGCCCCCAATTTGTGCGAAACCGGTTCCAATTGAGTGTAACGATAATATTTTAATAATAGACAAAAAGGGAACGAAATTTATTGAGCTCTCGATATGACTTGCTTTTAAGTCATGTAACAACTCCTTTTGGAAGGGAATGGGGAACAAGGTAATACCAATAACAACAACAACATGGATGTAAAAAATAACAAAAATTAAACTTTTAGAAAATGGTATATTTTTATAATTTCGTCTAATAAGCAAAACAACTAAAGGAATAAAAAACAAGAAAACTATTGGGATATCGAAGGTTAACAAACAACTCCCCCCAAACATCGTTTTTTATTTTACTGCAGGGACGATCAAATGCTTTTTCCAGCAGACGAAAGATCAACTGAAGCTTATGCTATCGGATTCGCCACATTTGGGCGGTGAAACGGTATGGAGCAGTGGTGCTGTCCTCTTGCGTGTACAACATGGCCGAATCTCAACAAATCCTTTCCGCTGGACTGGAGCTCCTTCGGTCGCGGAAAGATTTCACGTCGTCGAGTTCATTGGTGACCGCACAAGGCAAAAAATTCCCATTGAACAGCTCCATGTCGCCAGAGGGATCGGATCCTATTAGTCTTTTTAATCGCAAAAATTATTGTAATAAAAAATGCTGATCTACAGTTATTTTATATATAATTTGGAACCAGACTGACTCTTAACATATGTGCCATCTGATGGTTTCCAGAGTTTTATATAATAGTCGCCCTCTCCTACATTACTCCAAGTAATTGTTTTATTTCCAGACCGGGGAGCTTTACTGGAGCCAATATAATCATCTGACCAAAATCCATCTCTATATAAGGCTACGTTGAATGTATCTGTAGTGTCAAAAGTATTATTACAATTGTAATCACGACACGCTACCGAGTAAAACACTCCCACTAAATCTTTACCACCTGTGAAACTTCTTGTTTGACCCGTTAAACCTGTTTCAAAAAAGTAAGATATAGAATAACTACTTCCTGCAGCCAAAGCTATTGTGGGCAGCACTAATGATAAACTAAGTGCAATTGACGAAAATATTTTTTTCATAATACTCTCATCTCCTTTAAATCAATTTATCTGGTTCATTACCAAAAGTTGTACTTGCACCTGTCATTAAAGTATGTTAGCTGTTTCTAGACGAACCCGCAATGCAAAACGCTGGATATTTCGGTATCCGTATCCCCGACGTTTGATTAGCTTGATCTTGTTATTTGTTCCCTCCATTTTTCCATTCGAATAAGTGTAAATTATCATTTTATTTCAGCATAAAACGCCCATTTTTTTGCACATTCTTTCAGAAAGCCCTCTCCCCTTTTCTGAAGGAATGTGCTAATTTTTTTGTGAATTGTTTCGGACGAAGATTTCCATTCGTTTCAAGGAGAGGGGGAAGGAAGTGTGATCCAGTTTCACGACTTTGGCATTGACATTCAAACGTATACGGATCGTGGGAAAGGGAACGATTTTCCCGACGTGAACCAATGCCCCCACTGTCCATCCCGCCGCCCCTTGCATCGTCACGGATACTACCAACGCTATGCGTTGACGGCAGAGGGGGAGTATCGCCTTTGGATCGCACGATATCGCTGTCAAGAGTGCCGTAAAACCGTGAGTGTGCTGCCTTCTTTTCTCCTCCCGTATGTTCAATATACACGGCCGGTCATCTGGCAAGCGGTCAAAACGTGGCTCGAAACGCCAAGGCGAGGAGCGAAGACCAAACAGGTTGTTTTTCCCACCAAGGAGGTCATCTTGTTTTATGTCCGACGATTTTTACGGAATCTTTCCCGCTTGCATCACGCGGCGGTGAGAAGGTGGGGGATCATCGGCCCTGTGGGGAACGCAAGAACAGAACGGGCGGTTTGGTGGATGCAGACCTTGGAGGGACGGGGGGTGGGCTCGATCATCCAAGACCTGTGGACAAACGAGAGGTGGCATCCGTTTGCGGATCAAATTGCTTCCTGATTTTCTACTTAACACCAAAAAACGGAGATGGTTGATGTTCCCACAAACCCTTCCTCTCGACGAATCTCGAGCCGTTTCGTAAGATAGGAGGCAGAGGGACCGGAACGGTCCAACATCACAGGGAGACAGGGAGGAGATCCGGATGGATGAATCGATGAGACACGACATCGCGCTGTTTCGGTACGGGCTGATCGCTCCGTTGGTGAATGGCCAGGTGGAGCCCAAAGTGTATTTGAATGAGGTGGGCGGGCGAGTGCATTCGATTCCTCATCAAGGGGACAAGCCCATTGCGGCGAAGACGATTCTGGATTGGTGCGCCCGATACAAAAAAGGGGGCTTCGACGCCTTGAAGCCGAAGCGCCGTTCGGACCGCGGCCGCTCCAGACGTCTGTCCCCCGATGATGAGGATCATATTCTAGCATTGAGGAAGGAACATCCCACCATGCCCGTGACCCTATTCTACGAACAACTCACCAAGCAGGGGGACATTCCCACCACCCTCTCATACTTTACTATATACCGATTGTTGAAAAAAACACAACCTGGTGGGAAAAGAAATCTTGCCGATGCCGGAGCGAAAGCGTTTTGCGTATGACCAGATCAATGAGCTATGGCAAGGGGACTTATCCCATGGACCCACGATTCGCGTCCATGGGAAAGCCCAGAAAACGTTTTTGATCGCGTATATCGATGACTGCTCGCGGTTGGTGCCGTATGCCCAATTTTTCCCTTCGGAGAAATTTGACGGGCTGCGGATCGTCACAAAGGAAGCGGTGCTTCGTTGCGGGAAGCCGAAACGCATTTACTCGGACAACGGGAAAATTTATCGATCCGAGGTGCTGCAGTATGCGTGCGCCGAGATGGGGATTACGCTCATCCACACTCAGCCGTATGACCCGCAAAGCAAAGGGAAAATCGAACGGTTCTTCCGCACCGTACAGACGCGGTTTTATCCGCTGTTAGAGCTGAATCCGCCGAAGTCGCTTGACGAGTTGAACGAGCGTTTTTGGAAGTGGCTTGAAGAAGAGTATCATCGAAAACCGCACGCCTCACTGGACGGAAAAACGCCGCATGAGGTGTTTCAGTCCCAAGTGGAACGAGTGGTGTGGATCGAAGACATCGATTGGCTGGACGCGATTTTTCTGAAACGGGAGCACCGCAAGGTGAAAGCCGATGGCACGATCACCCTGAATAAACAGCTATACGAAGTGCCGCCTCGGTTCATTGGGCAATCGATTGAGCTCCGCTATGACGAACGAGGCGTCTATGTGTACGAAGATGGCAAACGGGTGGCGGAAGCCATTCGGGTGCGTTTGGAGGATAACGCCTATGTGAAGCGCCACCGGTCGCCGTTTGCGGCGGTTTCGGCGAAGGAGGGCGAACAGGATGTATAAAACGTTTTATTCCCTCTCGCGGGAGCCGTTTGCGAAAGAAACAGATCCGTCCGAGGCGTATCAAGGGGCGGCGTTTCAAGAAGCGCTGCGGGCGCTGGAGTACGTGAAACGAACCCGGGGGATCGGGCTGTTGATCGGAGAGCCGGGGGCGGGCAAGACGTTCGCCCTTCGGGCGCTGAAAGAGTCATTGAATCCATCATTGTATCATGTCGTCTACTTTCCGTTATCCACCGGAGGCGTGATGGATTTTTACCGTGGACTGGCCTTGGGATTAGGAGAGGAACCGAAGTACCGCAAGGTAGATCTCTTCCGCCAAATCCAGCAGGCGATCGAGCGATTGCATCATGAACGACGGATCACGCCGGTGTTCATTTTGGACGAGATGCATTTAGCAAAGGATGCCTTTTTACAAGACATCGCCATCTTGTTCAACTTTGAGATGGATTCAACCAACCCATTTGTCTTGATTTTGGCCGGGTTGCCTCATTTACAGGGGAAGCTGCGGCTCAATCAGCACCGCCCTCTCGACCAGCGGATCATCATGCGATACCGGATGGGGCCGCTGGAGAAGGAAGAGGTGGCGGGCTACATCGAGCATCGGATGAAACAGGCCGGGGCCAAGCATCCGATCTTCACCCCATCGGCGTTAGAGGCAATTGCCCTGCAATCACGTGGTTGGCCCCGTGTCATCAACACGTTGGCCACGACGTGCCTGCTGTACGGGCATCAGCTGAAAAAGGACGTCATTGACGAAGAAGTGGTGCGCATGGCTGCAGAGGAAATGGGGCATTAGCACGAAAGGGGCCAAATCGGCCTCTTTTGTGCTTTTTCTTTTTCATCGGTCCATCAGGCGCGCTGGAAATTCTTCATCTGAAAGAGCGTGCAAATGTTCCGAAAGAATGTGCAAAATCCGCAATAATCCGCAAAAATTTTGCACATTATTTCAGAATCCATCTGAAATAATTTGAAAAAGGGATTCTGAAATAATGTGCTAATTTACATAAGGTGACAATATGCATGATATGATTTCATCTGTTCGTTTGACAAGCGATTTTGCGATGGCGCGTACAGCCGAACAAGGACAAAATACATATCGGTGAATCCAAGCCTCCAAACGTCGTTTCGCCTGTTGCTCGTCTTTGCTTTTAGACACATAGCGAAAATGTTGAAGCGATTGGCAGACAGACTTTAAGTAATCGCTTTCATTGCACCATTTCCGTACGATTTGGCGTTCTTCCTCCGTCAATTTCTCTGGGCATTGGCTCAATAAACGACAAACGTAACGAACATTTCCGTGTTTCTTGCCTCCTTTGTCTAAATATTTGCGACAACGCTCTAAAGCATCTGTAAACAGCTGAATGACATGGAAATAATCCACGACATGTGTCGCCTCTGGGCAAACCCTTTGAATCGCTTTTTTCATTGCTGGAGCCAAATCGCTCACGACATACTGAACAGAACCAGACACATGAGCCAACGCACGTCCAATGGCTTCCTCGTTCTTTCCTGCTTCAACGGCATACACTTCTCCCGTTTCGGCATCCATGATCGCCACCCCGTAGTCATGCCCTTTTCGAAACGCAAACTCATCGACACAAACCGCCTTTGGTTGGATTTCATTCGATAGGAAGGAAGGGGCATGGGTATAAAACCAACGTTCAACGGTCGTGTAAGGAAGCTTGAGCATACGAGCCACTGCCTGAATGGATGTCCCTATGCAAGATTGCGCCACCCATTGTTGAAAGGCATCCGTTGCTATGCTTCGAGGGGAGATTCCTGGATAAGACGTGCTGAATGTCATGCCACACGTACCACAACGTCTTCGCTCTACAGGAAGTTCGATCCAAAAAATCCCGATTCGCTGAGCATAGCCATGCATCCATTGCTTCTTTTTTCCTGTCATTTTGATCGTGCGTTTCAAGCCAACAGGACATAACGGGCATTGTTCGGGAAGAGAAAGTTCGAAAATCCAACGTTCTTCTTCTTTTCGTACCTTTTGAATCAAAACATCTGGTCAATCGATGAGTTCTTTGATAAACTGAGAGTACATGCGAATTTTCCTCCAATGGTTTGGTTTGGTCACCTTTACCATACAGGAAAATTCGCATTTTTTGTACCCTCTATTTTCCCTATGCATACCTATCCTAAAATCTCAAGTACAACTTGTGGTGAAGAGCCATTTATCTCTATAAAAAGAAATATCTGCATAAATTGTAAAATAAAAAAAGAATAAAATCAACAATTTTTGTTCTGCCACCTAAAGTTTCATATTTTCATCATTGATCCTATATAAATCCAACTGGAAGGTTTAACTCACATTTCGCACCCTAACAAGGTCAAAACAAAGGATTTTTTATTTAGTTTTTCAGAATAACTTTTTTGACCAACACAACGAGCGATGGCAATCCTTTTTTTACCATCGCTAGTCGTTCTGTATCATGTTAGACGTAGATGCTCTCATCCATGCCCAATCCCTGCAGAATCCTTCGCTGATCCGGGTTGAGGGAGCGATCCAGTGCGCGTTGGATGCGCCCGTCTGGCAGCTCCAGCAGGATGACGTTCACATATTGAAACAGCTGAAAAATCACCTGTCCCGTTGGCCGGGTCAGCTTGCGGCCTCCAGCGCCTTTTAACGGGCGTTCCGGTGTGATAAACTGACGCACCCGGCGCTGAAAAACGCGGTAAATCGCCAAGGCCAAGAGAAATAGATAGCCCAATACGGCGACCCGTTCTGGTTTTTTGACATCAATCTCATCCGTGAAAAACGGATCTTTCAAAAACGCGAAGTTCATTTCCACCGAGATTTGCCCTTTATACAGCTTCAAGATCTCTTGGGCATCCATTTGTTGGCCCTTCCATTCCTTCGGAACGGTCGTGACGAGGACAAACCGGGACGCTTTCCGTCTTGCCTGTTCCCATGCCGGTTGGTCGAATTCGACGTTTAGGCGAAGGGTGTACAGCGTCTCCATCTCGGGTTCCGCCCCTTTTTTCGGCCGTCCGCGCCGTTTTTTCGGACGCACGATCTCTTCGACCGCGGCCTCCACTCGATGAAACCGAGGGCGAAGGGACGCCTTGAGGGACGTCAAGGCTTGTTCGGCGTCTTCGCGGCAGGAGAAGGGGTGGCGCTCCCAACGGACTTGTTCCTCGCGAAGAAGCTCCGCTTCTTTGACCCGCTCTTTTTCGAGCGTCTTTCCTTTCCGTTGGTCGAGCGCGCTCGATTCGACGACGATCAGCCGAACCGGGTGGCCTTCATAGGTCGCGGCCGTTTCCCATACCCGGTACGTGGCGCCGTTTCTCTCCGCTAGGGTAAAGGGTTCGCTCCACGGGATGTGAGGCGAATCGGCCTCCGCGAGCGCCTGTTTCACGATTCGAAGCGACGAAGGGCCTCTGGTGATCAAAAAGGCACGGGCGGCTTTTGTCTGCGCCAAGGTGTCTTTCGTCATCGCGGCGGAATCGGCCACGTAAATCCATTCGTCGTCGATCTTGGCTTGTTTGAACTGTTCGTGGATCCGCGACAGCACCTCAGGATTCCACGCCTTATCCGATAGATTGCCGTCATGCACATCGCCGTAAAACGGGATGCCGTCCTCGTTGCCGACCAGCCCGAAGCCGATCTGTTTTTGCCAACGATGATGGCGGTTATAGCCATGTGTGATCTGCAAAGCCTCTAACGAGGCCGATTCATACGCTCCGTAAACCGTCTTGTCCGTCGTATCGGCGTGAAAGGCTCGGAGGGAAAGGCCTTCTTTGCGATAAATGTGAATCAAGCAAGTGCTGATGACCTTGTGAATATCGGCCTCATACAAGCGGTCGAGATGACGAGCCAAGGCATCGTCGTTCAACCAGGAAGGATGGAGACCGGGACGGATGAGTTTCTCCAGATCGATCTCCTGAGCCCATCGTTCTAAGTGAACCAGGGCTTGCCGGCCGTCAAATAGATTGTAAAGGATGGCCTGAACGGCATCGCTGACTCGCGTTTGGCACTGTGGATCGACGGGCACAAGATGGTCAATCAAGTGGGGGAGGTCCAGTTTTTTGACTAGAACACTTATTATATTCAAATAAGAATTGCGATAGACCCCTTTGACTTTCACATTCATGAGAGAAAAACTCCTTTACGTTCCTTGTGTGTCAAGGATTCATTCGACATCGGAATGAAAAAATCCTCCCGATTTTCGTCGGGAGGGTGCGAAATGTGAGGTTTAACTTATAGGGGACAAAAAACAGACTCTCTGTTTTTTCGTTTCTTTCATTTTTTTCCTCTTCCAAAATGGAAAACCGCCCCCGTTCAATCGGAAAGCGGTTCATTCCTGCGTACGATGCGCATCGGGCAACCCGCGGCCATCGCCTCGGGCGGAACGTCTTGATGGACGACGGTGCCGGCGGCGACGACGGCGCGGTCGCCGATCACCACGCCGGGCAAAATGGTCGAGTTCGCGCCGATCATCACCTCATCGCCGATCACCACATCGCCGAGGCGGTATTCGTCCACTAAATATTCGTGGGCGAGAATCGTCGTGTTGTAGCCGATGACGCAGTTGCGGCCGATCTTGATTTTTTCTGGGAAGAGAATGTCCGGCATGACCATAAAGGCGAGCGCGGTCTGCTCGCCGATGTTCATGCCGAGAAACGTGCGGTACAGCCAGTTTTTCAGCGGCAAAAACGGCGTGTAGCGCCCGATTTGAATGATGATGACGTTTTTCAGCACTTTCCAAAACGATACGGTGCGGTACAATTGCCAGAGCGAGTTCGCTCCTTGGACGGGGTATTTTGTCGTTCGTCTCACCGGGAGAACGGCTCCCCCTTTCATTCGTTAATGCCAACAATGGCCAACAAATCACTCATTTTTTCCAGCATATAGTCCGGTTCATATTGTTCCAAATAGCCGCGGCCTTTAATCGCCCAGGCGACGCCGGCTGTTTTCACCCCAGCGTTTTTGCCAGCCAAAATGTCGTGGTAGTTGTCGCCGACCATGAGCGCTTCATCTGGCGTTGACCGTAGCAACTCGAGCGCTTTATAAATGGGCTCGGGGTCCGGCTTTGGCCGTGTGACGTCATCGAGGCCGATGACGCACGAGAAAAACGGTTCCAACCGCGTTTTTCTTAACCCCATCAGGGCGGTGTCGTGCATTTTCGTCGTCACGACGCCGAGGCGGAAGCCATGGCGGTGGAGCGTTTCGATCGTTTCATACACGGTGTCAAACTCGCGGATCAGTTCGTCATGGTGGGCGTGGTTGAACGTGCGATACGTCTTCACCATCTCCTCGACCCGTTCCGGATCGAGCGAGCTGAACGTCTCATACAGCGACGGGCCGATGAACGGCAAGACGTCCTCACGCTGATAGCGGCCCGGGTAGTATTTCTCCAGCGTATGCAAAAACGACTGGATGATGAGCTCATTTGTATCAATCAATGTGCCGTCAAGGTCAAACAAAATGGTTCGAATCGTCATGAAGCGGCTTCCTTTCTAGTCGGATGTTCAAAGCGGCGCCAAACGAACGCCACCGCCATGGTCAACAGCACCGCCGTAACCAAGCGGATCAAAAGCAGCGGCCATACGGGAATGCCAAGCGGCACGAAAATGAGCGTATCTTCGACGACCGCATGGCATGACACGAGAAAAATGAACGCCAGCGTCAAATCGCGCTTCGAGACGCCGTCTTCTTTCGCCGCCTGAATCATCACCCCCGCCCCATAAGCAAGGCCGAACACAAAGCCGGCCGCGAGCGTGAGCGATGTGTTCGCGCTCATGCCAAGCATCTTGGTCGCCGGCGCCATCCAGCGCGAAACCGTCTCGATCCAGTGGCGTTCTTTTAAAATTTGAATGACCGTCATGAGCGGAATGACGATCGCGACGAGCTGCACAATGCCGGTGGCCGCTTTTTTCAGCGCCGCCAAGATGATCTCTCCCCAACCGGACGGCGGCGCGGCTTCATGCGCGGCAAACCCGTATCGGGCGATCTCCTGCCCCCCGTCCCATAGATGGGCGATCAACAGTCCCGACACAACGGCCAGTCCGACGCGCACGACGATCATGAGCCAGACGCTCATCCCGGTGCGCGAGGCGACGGATGACTCGACGATCAAGTTATGAGAAAAGGAAAGCATGACAGCGAGAATAAGCACTTCTTTCACCGTAAACTCGATCGTCAGCATCGCCCCGATCGCCGCATACAGCCCGAGCAAGTTGCCGAGCACAAGCGGCACGGCCGCATCGCCTGATAAGCCGAACCATTTCATGAACGGGGTGACAAGGTCAATGAGCCATGAAAAGAGCGGCGTCGGCTGCAACAGCGCTAAAATGAGCGTCACTGGAAAAATGATTTTGCCAAGCGCCCACGCGGTCTTCAGCCCGGCGAGCACACCGCGCTGCAACATTCCTGCCATGTTCTCCTCTCTCCTTTGCTCATCTTCATGCCGCGGTGCGGCCGAGCAAAGATTCTCTTGATACCATACACAGCATCCTTTTTTCTCATTTGTCTCGAACCAACCTAAGCCGCTATTCATCTTGATACCGCGCGTCCGCCCAGCCTTTCGCCCGGCGCACGACCCAAAGCGCTACGGACAAAACAATGAGCGTCACGGACATCACTTGCGCCGCGCGCAGACTGCCGACCAGCATCAAGCTGTCGGTGCGCATCCCTTCAATCCAAAAGCGGCCGACGGAATACCAAATCAAATACGACAAAAACAGCTCGCCGCGCCGCAAGTTGACGCGCCGAAGCCAAAGCAGGAGGCAAAAGCCGGCGACGTTCCAAAGCGATTCATATAAAAACGTTGGGTGCCAATAGCGCCCGTCAATGTACATTTGGTTGATGATCCAATCCGGCAAATGCAAATTTTCAAGAAACTGGCGCGACACAGGACCGCCATGCGCCTCTTGGTTCATAAAATTGCCCCAGCGCCCGATCGCCTGGCCTAAAATGATGCTTGGTGCGGCAATATCGGCGAGCTTCCAAAACGACAGCCCGCGCGCGCGGGCGAACACCGCGCCCGTCGCCACCGCCCCGATCAAACCGCCGTGAATGGCGAGACCGCCTTGCCAAACTTTTGGAATCTCTGACAAATGCTTTGAATAATAGTGCCATTCAAACAGCACGTAGTACGCCCGCGCGCAGACAATGGCGATCGGCACGGCAAATAACACGAGATCGACAAACGTCTCTTTCGGCAAGCCGCGCCGCACCGCTTCGCGCGTCGCGAGCCATAGCCCAATCAACACACCGGTGCCGATAATGACCCCATACCAATAAATCGTAATAGGGCCAAGGTGCAAAAACACGCGGTCGAGCGGCTGAATCGTCGATTCCATCGTTTCCACCTCCTATGCTCCATGCCCAAACGAGATCCATTCCTTTGACGCAAGAAACGCCGCCGATCAGTCGTAATCGTGCGCGCCGTCTTCGATGGCGTCGCTCAATCGCGCCGAAAACTCCTCAGCCGCGTTGACCCCGAGCCGCTTCAGCCGGAAGTTCATCGCCGCCACTTCGACGATGACCGCCAAGTTGCGCCCTGGGCGGACCGGAATCGTTAATTTCGGCAATTCGGTATCCAAAATTTTCACTTTCTCTTCTTCCAACCCGAGCCGATCGTACTGCTTCTCCGGATCCCAAAGCTCCAAGTCGACGACGAGCGAAATGCGCTTATGCGTCCGCACCGCCCCTGCGCCGAACAGCGTCATCATATTAATAATGCCGAGGCCGCGAATTTCAAGCAGATGCTCGATCAGCTCCGGCGCGCTGCCGACGAGCGTATCTTCATCTTCTTGGCGGATTTCCACACAGTCGTCGGCGACCAACCGATGGCCGCGTTTGACGAGCTCCAGCGCCGTTTCGCTTTTGCCGACGCCGCTTTTGCCCGTGATCAACACCCCGACGCCGTACACATCGACAAGCACCCCGTGCACCGCGGTGGTGGGGGCGAGCTTGCTTTCCAAATAGTTTGTCAATCGGCTTGACAGGCGGGTCGTTTTCATTGTCGAGCGCATGACCGGCACCGACTGGCGCTCAGACACTTCGATCAGCTCCGGCGGCACTTCCAAGCCGCGCGAGACGATGATCCCCGGCGTAATGTCGGTGCAAAGCCGTTCCATCCGCGACTTTTTTTCTTCCGGCGTCAACGTTTCATAAAACGACAGCTCCGTCCGTCCGAGCAGCTGCAGACGCTCCGCCGGGTAATAGGCGAAATAGCCGGCCATTTCAATCCCCGGCCGCGACAAATCGCTTGTCGTAATCGGGCGGTAAATGCCCTCCGCGCCGCTGACGAGCTCGAGCTGGAACTGTTCAATGATGTCTTTCGTCCGCACTTTTGGCATACGTCGCCTTTCTCCCCTTTCTTCATCTTTTTCCATTGTAACACGTTTCGTTCCGCCGTTGAATGGAAAACATCGGGGAAAACAAAACAGGGACGGCTCCCCCCGTCCCGATCAAGCCAAACACATCAAACCGAAACGATCTTCACCGCATCGTTTCTCCCATTGCAACCCCTTGCCGCATTCGCCATCTTTTCACACGATCACGGAAAACCATGGCGCCACCGGCCTTCCAATGGATCACGCCCCCGTTACGACCGGTTGCGCAGCGGCTCGATAATCGCTTTTTGCACGAGCAGGTGGAAAAACGACAAGACGATCGAGGCGAGCAGCGCCGTGCCAAAGCCGCCGATTTGAAACGCATCGCCCATCAGCCCTGCAGTCATCATGAGCGTGATGGCGTTAATGACAAACAAAAACAACCCAAGCGTCAACACGGTCACCGGCAGCGTCAACAAGATGAGCACAGGGCGAACGACGGCGTTGAGCACCGCCAAAATCACGCTCGCCAAAAACGCCGCGCCGATGCCGCCGAAGTGAATATCGTCAAAATAGCCGTCAATCGCCATCAGCAGCACCGTATTGATAAACACACCGATCAGCCAATTGAGCATCCCATCACCATCTTTATTCGAGTCTCGCGTTCGCCTGCCACGCCTTTTGACAGGCCCAAAAAAGCGGGGCCGCGGCATCGCCGGCAAACAGACGCTTTCTCTTATTTTAACACTTGAATCCCTTTTATGACATTCCAAACGATGACAACGAGATTCACCGCCCCAGCAACGAGGAACCCAAGCCAGACGAGCCCGCCGCCAAAAAGAAGCGATTCCTCGCCCCAATGGCCGAACAGCACCGGCGACGCGGCTAACGCAATGAACAAGAGGATCGTAACGGCCGGAATCAAATGCGACACGAGCGACCGCTTCGCATGATGTTTCACTTCCACATCCTCCACGACAAAATAGACGACAATCGGCAAAATGAACGGCGCAAAAAAGACGCTGAAATAACAAAGCGCGGATAACACTTTGTTCGTCGACAAGCGGAAATCCCCTTTCCATAAGTTTCTTTTACCTTGTATATACGACCGCGGCTTGGAAAAGTTTCCTTTTTCTCTTTCCAAAAGCGGCCATCTCCCATATGCCAAAGCGGCCAAGGCCTTTACGCCTTCGCCGCTTCATACCGCGCCTGCATGCGCGCCCGGTCTCGCTCGAGAATCGGTTTCAAGTAGCGGCCGGTGTGCGACTCCTTCACCTCGGCCACCTCTTCCGGCGTGCCGACGGCGACGATTTGTCCGCCGCGATCGCCGCCTTCCGGACCTAAGTCAATGATATAGTCGGCGGTTTTGATGACGTCCAAGTTATGTTCGATGACAAGCACGGTATCGCCGTTGTCGACGAGCCGGTGGAGCACATCGAGCAGCCGGGCGATGTCATCGACATGAAGCCCGGTCGTCGGCTCGTCCAAAATGTAGAGCGTCCGGCCGTTGGAGCGGCGGTGAAGCTCAGCGGCGAGCTTGACGCGCTGCGCCTCGCCGCCCGAGAGCGTCGTCGCCGGCTGGCCGAGCTTCATATAACCGAGCCCGACGTCATAGAGCGTCTCGAGCTTGCGTTTGATTTTCGGGATCGAGGCGAAAAAGTCGAGCGCATCTTCGACCGTCATGTCGAGCACCTCGGCGATGTTTTTTCCTTTATACGTCACCTCGAGCGTCTCGCGGTTGTACCGTTTGCCGTGGCACACTTCGCACGGGACGTACACGTCCGGCAAAAAGTGCATCTCAATTTTGATGATGCCATCGCCATGGCACGCCTCGCAGCGCCCGCCTTTGACATTGAAGCTGAACCGCCCTTTTTTGTAGCCGCGCACTTTCGCTTCGTTCGTCGAGGCAAACACGTCGCGGATGTCGTCAAACACCCCGGTGTACGTCGCCGGGTTCGAGCGTGGCGTGCGGCCGATCGGCGACTGGTCGATGTCAATGACTTTATCGAGATGCTCCAGCCCGCGAATGTCGCGGTGCTCGCCCGGCTTTGCTTTCGCCCGGTGCAACTTTTGCGCCAGCGCCTTATACAACACTTCGTTCACGAGCGTGCTTTTGCCCGAGCCCGACACCCCGGTGACAGCGACAAACGTGCCGAGCGGGATTTTCACCGATACGTTTTTCAAGTTATGCTCGCGCGCGCCGACCACCTCAAGCCAACGTCCGTCCGGACGGCGACGCTCGGCCGGAATCGGGATGAATTTTTTCCCCGATAAATACTGGCCGGTGAGCGAGTTCGGGTCGTTCATCACTTCTTCCGGCGTGCCGGCGGCGACGACCTCGCCGCCGTGGATGCCCGCCCCCGGACCAATGTCAATCAAATAGTCCGCGGCCAGCATGGTATCCTCGTCGTGCTCCACCACAATGAGCGTATTGCCGAGGTCGCGCATGCTTTTCAACGTCGCGATCAGCCGGTCGTTGTCGCGCTGATGAAGCCCGATCGACGGCTCGTCGAGCACGTACAGCACCCCCGTCAGCCGTGAGCCGATTTGCGTCGCCAAGCGGATGCGCTGCGCCTCGCCGCCGGAGAGCGTTCCTGCTGAGCGGCTGAGCGTCAAATAGTCGAGGCCGACGTTTTGCAAAAAACCGAGACGGTCGCGAATTTCACGCAAAATAAGGCGGGCGATTTGCGCCTCTTTTTCAGTCAGCTCGAGCCCGTCAAAAAAGGCGAGCGCCTCGGTCACCGACATGGCGGTGACCTCGCCGATATGCTTGCCGCCGACAAGGACGGCCAGGCTTTCTTTTTTCAGCCGGTAGCCTTGGCATGTCGGACATGGTTGTTCCGCCATATACTTTTCCATCTGCTCACGGATGTAGTCCGAGCTCGTCTCGCGATAGCGGCGTTCGACGTTCGGAATGACGCCTTCAAATGCGATGTATTGTTCGCGCACTTGCCCGAAATCATTCGTATAGCGGAAATAAATCGGCTCTCCGCCGCTGCCGTACAAAATTTTATCGAGCTGCTCTTTCGGCAAATCCTTCACCGGCACGTCCATCGGGATGCCGTAATGGCGGCACACGGCTTCGAGCAGCTGCGGGTAATATTGCGAGCTTTGCGGCTCCCACGGAGCGATGGCGTGTTCTTTTAACGTCAGCTCATCGTTCGGGATGACCAAATCGAGATCCACTTCGAGCTTCGCCCCGAGCCCGTCGCAGTCCGGGCAGGCGCCGAATGGACTGTTGAACGAAAACAGACGCGGTTCAAACTCCCCGATCGAAAAGCCGCAGTACGGACAAGCGTGCTTTTCGCTGAACAGCAGCTCCCCCTCGCCGATCACGTCAACGACAACTTTGCCGTCGGCGAGCTTCAGCGCCGTCTCAAGCGAATCGGCAAGCCTGGCGGCGATGCCGTCTTTAATGATGATGCGGTCGACGACGACATCAATCGAATGTTTTTTGTTTTTTTCAAGCTCAATGTCCTCCGTCAACTCGCGCATCTCGCCGTCAATGCGGACGCGCACATACCCTTGTTTGCGAATATCCTCCAATGTCTTGGCGTGCGTCCCTTTTTTTCCCGAGACGATCGGCGCCAAAATTTGCATTTTCGTCCGCTCCGGGTAAGAGAGCAGCCGGTCGACCATTTGCTCGATCGTCTGCGATTGGATTTCAATGCCGTGCGTCGGGCAAATGGGGCGGCCGATGCGGGCGAATAGAAGCCGCAAGTAGTCGTAAATTTCCGTCACCGTGCCGACGGTTGAGCGCGGGTTGCGGCTCGTCGTTTTTTGATCGATCGAAATGGCCGGCGACAATCCTTCAATCGCATCGACGTCCGGTTTTTCCATCTGCCCTAAAAACTGGCGGGCATACGCCGACAGCGATTCGACGTAGCGCCGCTGGCCTTCCGCGTAAATCGTATCAAACGCCAGCGACGACTTCCCCGACCCGGACAGCCCGGTCAAGACGACGAGCTTGCCGCGCGGGATTTCGACGTCAATGTTTTTCAAGTTGTGGGCGCGCGCCCCTTTGACGATAATTTTATCCATTCCGTTCACCCGGCCATCACCCTTCCGCTTTCAATTCGAAAATGATATCGCGCAGCTGGGCGGCCCGCTCGAAGTCGAGCGCTTTGGCCGCCTCTTTCATTTCCGCTTCGAGCTTTCGAATCAGCTCTTCCCGCTCTTGTTTCGTCATCGCTGCCGCCGGCTTTGCCTCGTACATCTCCGTCTCTTCCGCCGCATACGTCGCGCGGATGACGTCGCGAATCTCCTTTTTCACCGTGCGCGGCACGATGCCGTGCTTTCGGTTGTACTCTTCTTGAATCGCGCGGCGCCGCTTCGTCTCTTGAATGGCGATTTCCATCGATTTCGTGATCGTATCGGCGTACATGATCACATGGCCGTTCGCGTTGCGCGCCGCCCGGCCGATCGTCTGGATGAGCGAGCGCTCCGAGCGCAAAAACCCTTCTTTGTCGGCGTCCAAAATGGCGACAAGCGACACTTCTGGGATGTCGAGCCCTTCGCGAAGCAAGTTGATGCCGACCAGTACATCGTATTTGCCGAGCCGCAAATCGCGGATGATTTCAATGCGCTCGAGCGTCTTAATTTCCGAATGCAAATACGCCACCTTGATCCCCGCTTCTTTCAAATAATCGGTCAAATCTTCCGCCATCTTTTTCGTCAGCGTCGTCACCAACGTCCGCTCGTTCCGCTCGACGCGCTCGCGAATTTCGCCGATCAAATCGTCGATTTGCCCTTTCGTCGGGCGGACGTCGATCGTTGGGTCGAGAAGCCCGGTCGGGCGGATGATTTGTTCGACAACGCCCGGGCTGTGTTCAAGCTCGTACGGCCCTGGCGTCGCCGAGACGTAAATAATTTGATTGATTTTTTGCTCGAACTCTTCAAACGTGAGCGGCCGGTTGTCAAGCGCCGACGGCAGACGGAAGCCGTGGTCGACAAGCACTTGCTTGCGCGCCCGGTCACCGTTGTACATGCCGCGCAGCTGCGGCAAGGTGACGTGCGACTCATCAACGATGATCAAAAAATCGTCCGGAAAATAGTCAAGCAATGTATACGGCGTTGAGCCCGGCGGCCGCAGCGCCAAATGGCGCGAGTAGTTTTCGATGCCTGAACAAAAGCCCATCTCGCGCATCATTTCAAGGTCATAGCGCGTCCGCTGCTCAAGCCGCTGCGCCTCTAAGAGCTTTCCTTGCGCGCGCAGTTCGGCAAGCCGCTCCTCAAGCTCTTGTTCGATGTTTTGAATGGCGAGCCGCATTTTCTCCTCGCGCGTCACGAAGTGCGACGCCGGGAAAATGGCGACATGCTCGCGCTCGCCGAGCACCTCGCCGGTTAAGGCGTCCACCTCGCGGATGCGCTCGATTTCATCGCCGAAAAATTCGACGCGAATGCAATGTTCATCGCGCGACGCGGGGAAAATTTCGACAACATCGCCGCGGACGCGGAACGTGCCGCGGCGAAAATCGATGTCATTGCGGTCGTATTGGATGTCAACGAGCCGCCGAAGCAACGCGTTGCGCTCGATTTCCATCCCAACGCGCAGCGAGACGACGAGCTCCCGATATTCTTCCGGCGACCCTAAACCGTAAATGCACGACACGCTCGCAACGATAATCACGTCCCGGCGCTCAAACAAGGCTGATGTCGCCGAGTGCCGCAATTTGTCGATTTCATCGTTGATTTTCGCGTCTTTTTCAATGTACGTATCCGTCTGCGGCACATACGCTTCCGGCTGATAGTAATCGTAATAGCTGACAAAATATTCGACGGCGTTGTGCGGGAAAAACTCTTTCAGCTCGCTGTACAATTGGCCAGCGAGCGTTTTGTTGTGGGCGATGACAAGCGTCGGTTTGTTGACTTGGGCGATCACGTTCGAGATCGTAAACGTTTTGCCCGTCCCCGTCGCCCCAAGCAGCGTTTGATGCTTCACCCCAAGCCGCAAACCGTCAACGAGCTTGGCGATCGCCTGCGGCTGATCGCCTTGCGGTTCGTATGGCGACACTAATTGAAAACGGCCCTCCACCGTTTCGCCTCCTCCTTCGTACCATCTTTCCCCATTGTATCACATCGTGATGATCCATGCATCAAAAATGCGAACTCATATTCGTACCAACCCACTCAGTGTTTTCCATCGCTTCGCACCGAAAAACGCGAAAAAGCGGACCCATTCATGCCCAAGGTCCGCGTCTTCGCTCCGTTCCGTTTCGACAATCCGAGGTTCAGCCGACGATGCCTTTTTCCAAAAACAGACGGTTGAACCGACAACGCCGCTTCATTTTTGCTTCAGATGGTCGAGCATGCGGCCGGCCCAAAGAAAGCCGGCGATCGTCGATGCAATGTCAGCGACGATTTCATGCAGCTCGTCCGTATAGCCTTTCAAGTAGGAAGCGACAAGCAGCGCCGTCGTCAACAGCACAGCGATGTACCGATTGTACGTCACCCGCGCAAACAACAGCACCAATAGGCACGGAATGATGAGTGCCGCCAAAAACCACATGATCCATTCTCCTTTACGAAACAGCTTCAGACGCTGATGCGTTCCGATCACGGACGAACAGCAGCCCGAGTTCATGATGCTCATCCTCATAGAGCGCCCCTTGGACGAAACGGACTTCGCCGTTATGTCCTACGACATCCAACTTGCAGAACGCGCGGTTGCGTTGGAGCGCCTCGTAAAACTCGGTTTCACTCCGCACCGGGGCGCCGTTTGTTTTGATGATGACTTCCCCGATCGAAAGCCCCATTTTTTCCGCTTTCGAGCCGGGAAGCACGCCGACAATCACCAAGCCGTGCGGATAGCGGGCAAAGCGGGGCGGGCGGGCGCGGTCGGCGTGATGCCCGGAAAACGCGATCCATTCGCGGCCGATGATGGCCATAGCCCCCGCCGCCACCGTGAGCGGTGGATACCATATACCGGAAGCGACCAATAGGGCGACAACGAACGCCAGCCGAACAACAAGCCGCCCCTCCGCGCGCGCCGCTTCCGCCGGCAGCATGTGCTGGCGGCGCTGGGAAAAGCCGAGAAGAAACGGCACGAGCCAAAATGAATAGCCGTCTCCCGTCGAAACGAGCGGCCACCAGGAAGCCGGAGGCAGCGCGCCGCCTGATACGGGCAGCACAACCGGCACAAACCAAAGACGCTGCGTCCATTGCAGGCCGACCGTCATCCCCCGCTTGCTTTTCGCAAGCTGCGGCGAGGCCGCCTCGTTTCGCGTGCGAATGATGAGCCATCCTTCCGAAAGCAAAAGCAACGCAAGCCACACCGCCAAAGCCGGCGCCGCCGCCATGCCATCGGGAAGCCATCGGGACAACGCGCTGCTTCGCTCCGCCAAACCGAACACGAGAAGCGCGCCGCCAACCGTATAAGCAGGCGACAACAACCGCGCTTCCATCGCCAAGCTAAAGAGCACCGTCAGCACCGTCACCGTCCAAACCGCTTCCTGCGGCACCTCGATCCCGATGCCGACGGCCGCCGCCGACAACATCGCTCCAGCCATCCATCCCTTCGTCCAAAGCCCGCGCCACTCTTGCCATAGGCTGTAGACGCGCACATGAAAATCGCGGCGCTCCCGCTTCACCCGCCGCCAACCGACGGCCAAAGCGAGCGCGGCGCCATAATAAAGAAGCGGCTGCCGCCAAACCGACGCGACGCCCTCAAGCCATTCCAGCCACCATGTTGCCATCCGCTTCACCCCTTGCGTCGTTCATCATTCTTTATCTTCTATTCTACCAAATGGCATGGCCAATTCCCATGCCCACAGCCATCTTTTTTCGCCAATGGCGAATCTTCGCTGTTTTCCACTTTCTTTGCCGAATCAACACTAGTTTTGTCGGCTGGGAAGGATTTTCAAAGATGCAGAGGAAAAAGTATAAACAAGACGAAACAAGGAGGAGTGAAACGATGGAATTGAAAACGTCCGACGTCGCTGCTCGCCTTGGTGTATCGCCGAAAACGATCCAGCGCTGGGTGCGCAAATACGACATTCCGTTGCGGAGAAACGAGGCCGGCCACTACTTGTTTGATGAAAAAACGGTCGCCTTGCTCGAACGGGTCAAATTTGAACAAGGCGCCGCCATGGAAGCGCCGCCGACCCCGAAACGCCCTCCGACGCCGCTGCGGAACAACATTCCTATTGACGCCTTACATGAATCGATCGAACCCGAAATCGCCCGCGTCTCCTCGCGCTTGGACCAGCTTGAACGGCAACTGGAGCAAAAAGCAGATGACGTCGTCTCCATTCAACTGTTGCATCACCGCCAAGAAATGGAAGAAATCGTCGCCCGCCTCACTGCGTTGGAGCAGCTTGTCGCCCGCCTTGAACAGCAGCTGAATACCCGTCCCCCGGCTCCCCATGAACCGCCGGAAGAGACGAAACAGAAACGGCGCGGCCTTGGGCGGGTGATGGGGTTGTTTGCCTAATGGTTCCATCCTCCCTGCTTGACGCAGGGTGTTTTTTTTGGTTGCTTCTTTCCCCTTTTTCTCCCCCTTCACTACTTCTTTACAATTTTTTTATGCTTTTTTAATCGCAGCGGTTTATAATGGATCATGTTGTGCAATCTTCCCGTATGGGAAAGGAGGGCGCGCGAGATGGAACAAAGAGAACGAAAAGCGGTCGCCATCGCGTTCATCGTATTGGCTCTCTACCTTTCTCCGCTGTACATGTTAGGCGAACACGCCCATATTCGCGTGCACGACAATATGGATTCGAACATCGCCTGGTATCGCGTGCTCGTTCGCAGCGGCCAACTATTTGGCCCAATCGATGCCGTCATCCCGCAAGTGATCAACGGGTTGCCGCGCAACGCCTTCGGCACAGAATTCAGCGGCATCGTGTGGCTGCACGCTTTGTTTCCCTCCATGGTGGCGTACGCGCTCAGCCAGACGATCACGAGGGTATTCGCCTTTTTGGGTATGTATTGGCTGCTCAGGCGCCACTTTTTGCCTTCACCGGAATCATGGCTCATTCGCGTCGGGGCGGCGCTTGCTTTTGCGCTGACACCGTTTTGGCCGTCCGGCATGTTAAGCACGCTCGGCATGCCGCTGGCGCTTTGGGCGTTTCTGTCGATCCGCAACGGAGAAGCGACATGGAAAGAATGGCTTGCGATCATCTTGCTTCCGTTTTACGCCAGCTTTGTGCTCGGATTTTTCTTTTTCCTCACCGCGATGGCGGCGGTGTGGCTGTTTGACGGCGTTGTCCGCAAGCAGTGGAACAAGCGGTTTTTCGCCGCGATCGCCCTGATGACAAGCTTGTTTTTGGCCATCGAGTACCGCCTCGTGTACTCGCTTGTCTTCAGCGGCGAACCGACGAGCCGGAACGAGTTCCTCTCCTCGCGGCTCAGCTTCGTCCACTGCCTTCGTTTAACGTTGAAAAACTATGTGCTCGGCCATACGCATGTGATGACCGTCCATGGGCCGATCATCTTGCCGGTGCTTTGGGCGGCGTTTTTTCTCGTTTTGCGCCGCCGTCAGCGCGGGCCATTGGAGCGGCGCTTCCTTTTGCTGTTTTGGTTGAACATCGCCTTATCGGCTTGGTATGCATTTTGGTTTTACAAAGGGTGGCAGCCGCTGAAAGAACGGATTTCACTTTTGAATACGTTCAATTTCGCCCGCTTCCATTTTTTGCGGCCGATGGTCATTTACGTCGATTTTGCCTTGGCCTTGCAAATCTTAGCCAAGGAACGGACCGCATGGCGGCGCCTCGTGCCGATCGCCTTGGCGCTGCAGCTGCTTTTGCTTGGCGGGTTTAACGAGGAAATCCGCTATCGCCTCGCTGGCACGCCGTCGTTCGAGCAGTTTTATTCCGAACATTTATTTACCAAAATCAAGCAATACATCGGCAAGCCGGTATCATCCTACCGCGTCGCCAGCGTTGGGCTTCACCCGGCCATCGCTCAATACAACGGGTTTTATACGCTCGATACGTACAACAATTTTTACCCGTTATCGTATAAGCGGAAGTTTCGCCGCATCATTGCCAAAGAATTGGACAAAAGCCCAGTGCTGAAAGACTATTTCGACCATTGGGGCAACCGCGTCTATTTGTTTTCGGCAGAGCTCGGGAAACATTACATGTTCACGAAACGCTCGCATAAAGTCATTCGTCATTTCGAGATCGACACAAAGGCGTTCAAACAGCTTGGCGGCAAGTACATTTTTTCCTCCGTCCCGATCATGAACGCCCGCGACATCCATCTCCGCTTCTTGCGGGCGTTCACCGATCGACAGTCAGTCTGGAAAATTTATGTATACGAAGTGGAGTGAAAGGGAGGCAAGAAACATGGTGGACAAACCATTGTTAGCCATCGTCGTCCCATGCTACAACGAAGAAGAAGTGTTGCCGGAAACGGCCCGGCGGCTGACCGCTTTGCTTGAGCAGCTGCTCGAAGAAGGAGCGGTCGCCATCGGCAGCCATATCGTGTTTGTCGACGACGGCAGCCGCGACCGGACATGGGCGCTCATTGAAGAAGAAAGCGAGCGCAACCCGTTTGTCTCCGGTGTGAAACTCGCTCGCAACGTCGGCCATCAGCGGGCGCTGCTCGCTGGGCTCGAAACGGTTCGCGCGTACGCCGATTGTGCCGTGTCCATTGACGCCGATTTGCAAGATGATGTGGAGGCAATCCGCGAATTTGTGCAAAAATACCGCGAAGGATATGACATCGTGTATGGCGTGCGGCGGAGCCGAAAGACAGACACGTGGTTCAAGCGTACGACCGCCCAAGCCTTTTATCGGTTCATGAGGGCCATCGGAATCGAGCTGATTTACAACCACGCCGATTTCCGTCTGATGAGCAAGCGGGCGCTCGATGAACTGAGCCGTTACACGGAAGTCAATCTCTTTTTGCGCGGGTTGGTTCCGCTCGTCGGCTTCCGCTCGACGTGCGTCTTTTACGACCGGCATGAGCGGTGGGCTGGACAGTCGAAATACCCGCTCAAAAAGATGCTCGCCTTCGCCTTTGACGGCATCACGTCCTTGAGCGTCGCACCGATTCGCGCCATTACGCTCATCGGTTTTTTGGCCTTTCTCACGAGCGGTGCGGCCGGGCTGTACGCCCTGATCGTCAAATGGCTTGGACACGCCGAATCGGGCTGGACGTCGCTCATGATTTCCGTTTGGTTCATCGGCGGGCTGGTGCTCATGAGCCTCGGCCTCATCGGGGAATACATCGGCAAAATTTATCAAGAGGTGAAACGGCGGCCGCGGTTTGCGATCGAAAAAACCGTGCAGCTGCCGCTTCCATCAGAAAGGGAGAAAACACCAGCCCGCCTGTAGGAAGGCATAGGTGATCCAAAACCGAAAAGGTCGGACGGATCAATCGGATCCGCTTGAACATCTCCTGCTTTCACTTGCGGCCTGGCAGTAGCCTCCTTCGATTCGATATAGATGCAACAAAGAAGTTTAACATATCCTTGACGGAAAAGTGGTTTGTCCATTTTCGACTGTCGAAGGCAAGCCTGTGGCTTGGAAGACCGAACAACGACTCGCTTCACAGACCCATTCATGGGTCTGGAAGCGGCGTTGTTCGGTCACTCGACAGTCGGATGCAATCACTGGTAAAAACGAAAAATGGTAAAGCTTTAAATTGCATCTATAGAGATGATAAAAAGAAAGGGTGTCCCAGAAGGATCGGGACACCCTTTCTTATTACCGTATATAGCATCAATCGCCCTCGGCTCGCTTACGACGGAAACAACACGCCAAGCGCTTTTTTCAGCTGCACATCATGGTTCGGATCGCGGACGGCTTCCATGATTTTCGTTTGCAGCACATCCGCCGTCGTCTCATCGATTCGTCCCGTAACCGGCAGCTGATTCGCTTTTTGGAACGCTTGAACGGCTTGTTCGGTTTCTTTGCTGAAGTAGCCGTCCGTGCGGCCCGGGTTGAAGCCAAGCCCTTTGAGCATTTTTTGCGCATTGGCGATTTGCTCGTCGTTCATGTCATACCGAAGCGGTTTTTCCACATGAAGCGGAGCGACGTGGAAATAATCCGGCTGCGCCACCGCGACATCCGGCTTGATCCCTTTTTTATGGATCCAATGCCCGTCCGGCGTCAGCCATTTGTACAGCGTCAATTTGATGTTGCTGCCGTCGCCCATCGGAATCGCCTGCTGCACCGTCCCTTTGCCGAACGTTGCCTCGCCGACCAGCTTGTAGCCGCCCGCTTCCTTCATCGCTCCCGCCAAAATTTCCGACGCGGATGCGCTTCCTTTGTCGATAAGCACAACGATCGGGTATGGCTTTTTCGCCGTTAAATCGGAATAAAACTTTTGCCGATCGCCATCGCGTTCTTCAATTTGCACATATGGTTTGCCTTTCGGGATGAGCTGTTTCAAAATTTCCTCAACGCTTTGCAAATAGCCGCCCGGATTGCCGCGCACATCGATGATCAAGCCATCAATATGTTCGGCCTCAAGCTTCGCCAATTTCTTTTTAAAATCGGCGGCCGTGTTTTCCGAAAACGACGTAATTTGCAAATAGCCCGCCTTTTTGCCGTTGTATGTTTTGATCGAGTCATACACCGTCTGAATCGGAATTTCGTCGCGGACGACTTTGACTTTCATCACGTTTTTGACGCCGGGGCGCAAAATGTCAAGCTCCACCGTTGTTCCTTTCTTGCCGCGGATTTTCAATACCGCTTCATATAAATCAAGCCCTTCCAGGCTTTCTCCGTTGACGCGCAAAATTTGATCGTTCGGCTTCAGACCCGCTTTTTCCGCCGGCGAGTTTTTGATCGGAGCAACGATCGTCACCTTGCCGTCGATCATGCTCACTTCGGCGCCGATCCCCTCAAACGACGAGTCGAGCGACTCGTTGAACTGCTCCGTCGTTTCCGCATCCATGTAGACGGAATACGGGTCATGGAGCGTGTTGATCATACCTTGAATGGCGCCTTCCGTCAGTTTTTCTTCATCCACTTTCTCCACGTACCGATTCTTAATGAGCTCATAAGCTTGCCGGATTTTTTTCATCTCTTCGCTGTCGTTCGTCGACTTGGACGGCTCATTCGAAACAATCGTCGAAAGCGAGCCTTCCATCGGGCGGTCCGCCAACTGAAGGCCAGCGTACGTCCCTCCCGCCCCAATGAGCATCGATATGGCCATCAATGCGGCCGTCGTCGATTTTTTCACGTTGCTTCCTCCTCACCCTATGCTTGACCTTCCCCACCGCTTGCTGCGGTGCGAGAAGGGGGCTTTCTCCTCGCTCCTCCGTCAGTGAAGCAAATGAACATCCCTTCCGCCCCAACGCTGACGGCTTTTGCAAAACACGAAAAGGAAAAGCACCGCCTCACGCCGTGCCATGCCTTTATCTTCATCATATGTTGGGCTTGTACCGAGTATGCTAGTGCGTTGCCCATCCTTTACTAGTTTACACGCTCCTTGTTGATTTCTCAACTCATACAGAGCGGAAAAAAGAGGCACCCCTCGCCCTTGGCGGCGAACGATGCCTCTTCTTGATTCGTCTTCTTGGCACGATCTAGAATGGAAGCCAAACCAATGAGCCGCACAAAAACGAAACGCTTTCACCCCTCTTTTGGCAAGTCGATGAGCATCAACCGCGATCCTTCGTTCGTTGCGAGGCGAAGAACCGGCGTTTCCGTGATGCGGGCCGCATCGCGCCGCTCGAGATGGTCCTCGCCGTTTAACGTCAGATCCCCCTCAATGACAAAGACAAAGATGTTCCGCCCTTCCGGCTGGGTAAACGTCAGCTTATGCCCGGCTTCCAAATCGGAAAGATAAATCGTCAAATCTTGATGAATGTGAGCAATCCCCGGGGAAGACGGGTGTTTCGTGACAATCGGCAGCAAGGCGTTTTTCATCTTGTCGACCGGAAACTCGGTCCGCTCGTACGACGGCGGCAATCCGTATTGTTCCGGCAAAAACCAAAGTTGCAAAAAGTTCACCTCTTCCGTCGCCGAAGGGTTTACTTCCGAATGGACGATGCCGGTGCCGGCCGACATCCGCTGCACACCGCCGAACGTTGTCACCGCCTTATGTCCGGTGCTGTCTTCATGTTGCAAATAGCCTTTAAGCACGATCGACACAATTTCCATCTCCCGGTGCGGGTGAGCGCCAAAGCCGGAGAGCGGCGCAACGAAATCGTCGTTTAACACCCTTAGCGGGCCAAACTGGATGTTGTTCGGATCATAATACTCGCCAAATGAGAAGCTATGGTATGTTTTCAGCCAGCCGTAATCGGCATGATATCGGGACGACGCCCGGTCGATGCGGATCATCTTGTTCCTCTCCTTCATTTATCGAAATAGAGCACCAAGAGCATGCCGCTTTGATACGGCGATCGCCATAGCGATCATAGTCATGTGATATATACGATGCGGATCATGAAAAATCTAGAATGCTGGTGATTCAACAGGAAATGCGGTTCAATCATGTCGCTTCTCAAACGGAGGAGCCTTATATATAAATGTTGCTCTTCCCTCCACTCAAGAATCATCGATATTAGCGGAAATGGACGTTTTTCACCGGCCTCCTTGGAGGGCTAGCCAGCATGAAGTTCTACATCAATTTGATTGATTCTAAAATCTTGAATTCGAGATTATTATAGAAAAAACCGTTTTGCCTGTCAACTTTGGAACGGATGAAAAATAGGACAAATGGATGATTTACCTCAGATCGTAGGACAACTTATAGTGAAGATAGATTACCGCCGCATCTTCTCCTGCGAGGAGATACGGCGAAAAGGCAAAGCGCTGGAAACAGCGTGGCGCAAAGCTAAAGGGGCTACGGCGAAAGACGCTATGCCAGCCAGCTGCCGAACGTATCTTCAATCCATCATTGATGAAGGGAGAAGAAAAGCATGAAGCGAATGCTAGTTGGGTGCCTCGCTGCTGCCTTGTTGTTTTCATCAGGATGGGCAACAGCCGAAGCCAAGGGGAAACAACAATCCAAGCCAAAATGGGCCGATAAAAACAAAGACGGCATCCCGGATGATTGGGAACTGAAGTACAAACTTGGTCTAGGGAAAAACGTCGCCAACCAGGACAAAGACCGCGACGGCTTAACTAACCGAGTGGAATACAACCTCCGTCTGAATCCGACGAAAACAGATACGGACAAAGATAAAATATTAGATGGGGACGAAGACACCGACCGCGATGGGCTGACAAACAGCGCCGAGGTAGCGCTCGGCACTAAACCCGAAGATGCCGACAGCGACAACGATCATGTCAAGGACGGAGCAGAGAAGAAAGGAAAAGCCCAACTGGCTAACGTCGTCCAAAAACTTGAGCTACAAATGAAAACCGCGGCTAACCAAACGATTAAAATCGACTATCATTGGTCTGAACGCCATTCCCATTTGCACATTAAAGACCAGACGGGTGAAGTGACAACAAATGATGTCCAGTCGCTCATTAACGACTTGCAAGCATCACCGTCGCTGTCAAATGATGAAGTCATCGCCAAAATCCAAACTCTCTTTTCCCTTGATACTCCGTTCCGCCTTGAACTCGAGTGGAAATATGGAAGCGGCCGGGCGCGGAAACTTTCCGTCAAGCAAGACGAGGACAAAGGAGAAAATGCTGGGCAACCCGGCGATGATCAAGATGACGATGACCAAGGCCATGATCAAGACGGTCATGATCAAAATCACGACCAAGACGATGATGACTACGATGGTGGCAATGTAGGCGGCGATGATGGCAACAGCAGCGAATAATCGCGTCCTGAGCAGACAAGCAGCTGCCCGAAAGGCCGGGAAACCGGCTAATGAGGGCAGCCGTATTTTTGTTGGAGCTTGCCACCACTTATTTCCTTATCGCCCTTTTTTCTGGCTCTTCACCACAACATGTACTTGACAACGGTTTCCTGACAAGGATAGGCAAAAAGTGCTGATGTTCCCTCACAAGCGTAAATAGGGGATGTTCAGAAAAAAATCAAGTACAACTTTTGGTGAAGAGCCTTTTTTCTCCCCCGTTGCCAGTGTAAAGGACGCACGGGGCTGTTGCGGCTAAAATTCCGTAGTAAAATAAACACCCGAACCGATCAATAACAAAGCCGTTGCCTATCTCCCTTTTAGGCAAGTAAACAGTCCCTCATTCTCCCTTCCTTCCCTCATCCGAGGGTTCTTCTAGCAATAGGTCAATAATCGGGCAGTTATATAAATTGTCTTCATGAGGGCAACATTCCTTTAACTGCTGGAGCATCGCTTCGATCCGCCTCAAATCGCGAATGCTGGCTTGAATCTCCTCGATCTTTTGCGTAACAAAGCGGTACATGTCTTTGCATCGATCGCGATCCCGATCGACAACGCCAAGCAGTTTATCAATTTCCGCCAAGGTGAATCCGAGCCCTTGCAACCGCTTAATAAACTGAATTCGCCTGACCGTTTCCTCCGTATACAGACGATATCCGCCTTCTGTCCGCTCTGTTTCTGGAATAAGCCCTTTCCGTTCGTAGTATCGGATCGTTTCTTTATTGACATGGCATGTTTCTGCCAGCTCGCCGATGCGGTAATGTTTCATATAACCACCTCACCCAAAAGCATAAACCTTGTACTATAGTACAGGGTCAAGTCAATATAAAAGTTGGGCCGGCGAAAAACAACTGTTCCCCCTGATCGATTGGTTATCGTGCGAAAAGAGGAATCGATGTTACAAAGTTTTTCAATTTGAGAAGTGCTGCTGTTAAGCTTCATGCTCTGTTCAATCACCAGCCTTTTAAGGAAGCGTTCCGCCAAACGGACCGCTACCCATTAAGCTTCGTTGCAATCGCAACAGCAATGAGTTCCAACCCCTTGATAACGGTCCGCGAAGCGGCGGCCCAATTCGAAGGCCTCATCCCGCGCAGCACGATAACTTCGAAACATCTTGGTCAAACGTAAGCGCCGCCAGCTTCAGCCCCTCCGCCATCGTTAAATACGGAGCCAACGTGCGGCGAAGGTCGTCGATCGTTAATCCGAATTGAATCGCCAACGTCGCAGCGTAAATGACCTCGCCGGCATTGTCCGCAACAACGTGGGCGCCTAGCAGCTTGCCCGTACGGGCCTCAGCGACAAGTTTAAACACCCCCGTCGTTTCCCGGTTGACGATCGCGCGCGGCACCGCCTCAAGCGGCAGGACGGACGTTTTCACGTCATACCCGTTTTCTTTCGCCCGCTGTTCGGTCAACCCGACGGTGGCGATGGCCGGATGGGTGAACGTCACCGCCGGAACGACGGCCGTATCCCAGCGCTTGTTCAGCCCGCCGACGGCATTGGCCGCGGCAACGGCTCCCTGATAGGCCGCGACATAGACGAACTGCGGGCCGAGCGTGACATCGCCTGCCGCATAAATCGACGGGTTCGTCGTCCGTGTGTATTCGTCGATCAAAATTTCCCCGCGCGCCCCGACTTCCACACCGGCTGCTGGCAAGTTCAACGCCGCCGTATTCGGCGTTCTCCCGGCAGCCACGAGCAATTCGTCCGCTTCGATGACCCGGGTGCGGCCGTCTACATTCACATACACTTTTTTCGTATTCCCGTCTTGTTCGACCCGTTCAAACGAAGCGCCGGTGATGATGCGGATGCCTTGTTCCGTGAGCGCCCGCGCCACCGCTTCGGAAATTTCCGGGTCATACTCTTTCAGCAGGCGTGGGCTTCGCTGCATCAACGTCACCTCCGAGCCGAGATGGTGGAACAGTTGTCCCAACTCCATACCGATGTAGCCGGCGCCGATGACGGCGAGCCGCTTCGGCACCTTTTTCAGCTCGAGCAACGTCGTGCTGGTCAAGTAGTCGACATCATGAAGCCCCGGAATATCCGGCACAGCCGGGGAAGCGCCTGTCGCGATCAAAAACCGTTTCGCCGACAGCGTTTGGCCGTTCACTTCAATCGTTTGGCGCCCAACAAATCGGGCTTCCCCTTGGATGAAATCGAACCCATACTCTCCGATCAAGTCTGCATATTTCGCTTGGCGAAGCTGCTCGACCAGCTCATTTTTTTGCTTCACTAACGGCGCCAAATCAACCGGACCAGCGGATGTATGCAGGCCGAGAAACGGATGATTTCGCGCCAACGCATTGATTTCACCAGCCCGAAGCAATGTCTTTGACGGCACGCAGCCGATATTGACGCACGTCCCCCCGACCGTGCCACGTTCGACCATCGCCACTTTCGCCCCGTATTTCACCGCTTCGATCGCCGAGGAAAACGCCGCCCCGCCGGAACCGATGACGATGTAGTCATACTCTCCCTCGCCATCGATGACAGATCTGGCTGATGCGGTGATCTCCTCGGCTTCCCCCGGCTCGTAATGGGCGTTTTTGACCGCTTGTCTCGCCATGTCAACGTCCGTGCCCTCAGGCAGCGCGAATACCGCTTCACCGCGCTGGAAGCTGACATCCATCAGCTTGGCCCCAATCGCCCCCAGCGCTCTGGCGACATGTTGTTCACAGCCGGTGCATGTCATGCCTTGGACGGTCATTCGATATGTTTTCATGGTAAAAAACACTCCTTATCAACAAATGTCTCTTTCCTATTTTGTTCAGATCCTCGATTATGAAACCTATATCACTCATCCTCATGATTCGTTCGGAAGGGGACACAGCACACCTCATGGCCGTTTCCCGTTTTCCCTAGGCCACAGCTTTCCGTTTCACCTGATCGCATTGGCTTTCGCTTTCCAAACATCATCATCAGCGAAAAGAAAAACAAAACCGTAAAAAAGCCGATGGCAAGGCTTTGGTGTCGGATCAAATACGCACCGACCGATGTTCCAGCCAACAACGGCAGAATAACCGCCAGATGGCACGGGCAGCTGAGCAGTGCCAGCACGGCCCAAAACGATTTTTTGACCATTCCCATCGTTCTCCCTCCTTGCGATGACGGGGTGGGGGGTTCCCGTCTTTGCTCAACATTATAAACGATGGACTAAGGTACAGAGTCAAGGGGGAATGTGGTGCGGCCAAACCATTTCCTTGATGTCAAATCAATCAAAAAAATACGCAACTTGTCCTGCCAAAAGACAGACAAGTTGCGCAATGCCACCTACCGTTCGAAATTAGAAAGGAATATAGTCAAGCGGATTGACCGCATTCGTTTTCGCCTCGTTCCAGCCGCCGCGATGCAGTTCAAAATGAAGATGCGGACCGGTCGAATGACCGGTATTGCCCATGTAGCCAATCATTTGTCCTTTACGGACGTGCTGCCCTTCGCCAACAAGACGCGCTTCTAAATGAGCGTACACGGTCGTATAGGTTTGCCCATTCATCACATGGCTGATGAAAATGACGTTGCCGTAGCTGCTAGAATAGTAGGAGCGGAACACAATGCCGTCCGCTGCAGCGACAACCGGCACAACGGGAGCTCGCTTGCCGATGTCGACCCCTGGATGGAAGTCCGTGCCGCCAAACCGGTAGCCAAAGCCCGAGGTGATCGGTCCGTTGGCTGGCCGGGTAAACGCCCCGCTCGATACAGGCGGCGTGCTGCCGCCGGATGGCGTTTCTCCTGATGACGCTCCTCCACCGTTTGGCGAGGCATATGTACGTCCTCTCTGTTTCGCTTCTTCTTCGGCCCGTTTTTGCCGTTCGAGTTCGGCAAGCTGCTCTTTCACCGCCGCTTCTTGTTTGGCGATCAGTTCTTTTTCTTCTTCAAGCGCCATCTTATGATCATGCTCTTCTTCCTCTTTTTGCTTCAAATCGGCCATCAGGCGATTTTTTTGTTCCAGCTGGCCGGCCAGCTCGGCCTGCAGCTGCTTCAATTCTTGCAAATCCTCTTGCAGCTTGTTCCGCTTCTCCGTCAATTCGGCTTCCTTTTTCTCTTTTAACGCTTTATCGGCTTCCTGCTCGCGGATGATTTGTTGGTCCGCTTCCATGATCGTCGTCACGGCGCTCATCCGGTCAATGAAGTCGCTGAAGCTTTGCGCGCCGAGCAACACTTCCAAGTAGCTGATCGCTCCGCCACTTTCCTGCAAGGAACGAAGCCGCTCCTTCAAAATTTCATTCCGCTTTTCAATCCGTTCTTGAATTTCGGCAATTTCTTGTTTCAATTGGTCAATGGCCTGCTCCGTTTGGTCAATATCTGCGCTGACGTTGCGGATTTTGCCGCTCGTTTCCTCAATGGCAATGTTCAGCTTTTCAATATCGTTGGCGACTTGTTTTTGCTGCGACTGAAGGGCTTCGATGTTTTTTTGCGCCTCGCTGATTTTTTCCTGCACCTCTGACCGTTTCGAACGAAGCGCGTCGATCTCGCCTCGCTTTTGTTCGATATCACGAGTGCTGACGGCGTCCGCCGCCGGCGGCAGAACGCCAAGGCCGAGCGCCGCGGCGACAGCGAGCGCCATCATGTTTTTCTTTTTCATCGCTTTCCCCTCTCCCTATGATTCTTTTTTACACTTTCAAAAACTTACGCACTGACATGACGCTTCCCCAAATGCCGATGCCCGCGCCGATCACCAAGAGCAGTGCGCTCAACTGCCACATAAACGGCGAAAACGGAAGAAGTTCAAAAAACGGCAAGGAAACGCGCTGTTCATACACTTGATACACGTTGTAGTACACGATCGAAAGCGCCGCGATCGGGAAGAGAGCGCCGAGCATTCCAAGCCATAACCCTTCCAAAAAGAACGGCCAGCGGATAAACCCGTTCGTCGCGCCCACGAGCCGCATAATTTCAATTTCGCGGCGGCGGGCGAAAATCGTAATTTTGATCGTGTTGGAAATGAGAAACATCGCCGTAAACAACAATCCGAGAATGAGCACGAGCCCCACGTTGCGCGCCACTTTCAGTGCGTCAAACAGCTTCTCGACCGTCCCTTGGCCATAATTGACTTTATGGACGAACGGCAATGTTTCGATTTGTTTGGCGATTTTCACCGTATCTTGCGGATGGGCCGCTTTCACGACGTATACATCGCTCAACGGATTGTCCTGTTCAAATAAGCGGAACGACGAGCCTTCATCCCCCATGCTTTTGATCAGCCGCTTCAGCTCTTCGTCCTTCGATGAATAGCGCACTTCCTTGACGTTTGGAATGGCTTCAATTTGCCGGCGCAAAGCGTCTTTTTGCCGGCTGTCGGCCGTCAGCTCGATATGGACGCGAATTTCGACATCGTTTTCGACTTTTTGGGCAAAATGGTTGATGTTGAACATGACGACAAAAAAGACGCCGACAAGCAAAAGCGTCACCGTGACGGCGCTCGCGGAGGCAAACGTCATCCAACCGTTGCGGCCAAGGCTTTTGATGCTTTCCCGGACGTGGCGCTTAAACGTATGAAGCGTCATAGCCGTATTCCCCCTTCGCCTCGTCGCGGACGATTTTCCCGTTTTCGATGGCGATGACGCGCCGCCGGGTCACGTTGACAATCTCTTTGTTGTGGGTCGCCATCACAATCGTCGTTCCCCGGTCGTTGATTTTTTCAAACAGCTCCACAATGCCCCATGAGGTTTCCGGGTCCAAGTTTCCTGTTGGTTCGTCGGCAATCACGATCTTCGGGGAGTTGACGATTGAGCGGGCGATGGAGACGCGCTGCTGTTCGCCCCCGGACAGTTCGTTCGGATAAGAGCGGATTTTATGCTTGAGGCCGACTAAGTCGAGTACTTCCATCACTTTTTTGCGGATCACTTTCGGCGATTCTTCAATGACTTCCAAGGCAAAGGCAACGTTTTCGTAAACGTTGAGCTTCGGAAGCAACTTGAAATCTTGGAACACAACACCGATATGGCGGCGCAAAAGAGGGACTTTGCTGTCTTTGAGTTTGGCAAGGTTGACGCCGTTGACCATAATGGTCCCGCTCGTCGGCTTTTCCTCGCGGTACATCATCTTAATAAACGTCGACTTCCCAGCCCCGCTGGGTCCAACGACATAGACGAATTCTCCTTGCTTGATGCGGACGTTGATGCCGTTTAACGCCACAACGCCGTTTGGATACGTTTTGTATACATCTTGCATTTCAATCATCATCATCACCTATTTTCGACTTCCCTGTTGCCATTTCTCGAGCTGTTTCGAATGAATCTTGCAAAATTCCGCAAGGATTATTATAACACGATTTTCTATTGTCGAATTTTACATTTATATTTCAAATGGGGAACAATGGAGAAACTAGGACAAAAGATGCAAAAACAGAAAACACCGCCCCGTTCTTAAGCGAACAAGGCGGTGCACCTTCCTTGAATGAAACGATCTTTTCCTTTCAAAGAGTCAGAAACATCCGTCCATTATTTTTTCGCAGCCAGCCATTCCGCCACTTTGTCGGCGTCTTCCCCTTTAATGATTCCTGCCGGCATCGCGCCGCGGCCGTTGGCGATAATGTTTTTAATTTCATCTTTGGAATACTTGCTTCCAACCTTTTGCAAGTTCGGGCCGACCCCGCCCGACAGGTCTTGTCCATGACAGGACGCACAGTTTTGTTTAAAAATTTGCTCGGCAGCCGCTGCTGTATCCCCTCCGCCGTTGCTGCCGCCGTTTTTCTCCCCGGCATTGTCCCCGCCACCGCCGCACGCGGCAAGCGCGAGCGAAACGCCAAGGAACATCGCAGCCAATTTCCATTTCATGGCGAACTCCCCCTGAAAACAAAAATTTCGTTCTCATTTATTATAACCGATTTCTTCCGTTTTACGTACGTTGAAATCCTTCGCCGAGCACCTCAGCGGCGTTCGCAACGATGACAAACGCTGTCGGATCAATGGTTCGGACCAATTGTTTCAATTTCGTGAACTCCGATTGCGCGACGACGCACATCAACACCGGCCGCTCATGTTCCGTGTAACCGCCATACGCGGGCAAGCGCGTCACTCCGCGGTCGATTTCGTGCAAAATGGCGCGGCGCACTTTTTCTTCTTCATTCGTAATAATAAGAGCGATTTTCGAATACCCAAGCCCGACTTGGACGAGGTCGATCGTTTTGCTCGTCACATACAACGCGATCAACGCATAGAGCGCCCGTTCAATATCAAACACAAACGCCGCGGTCAACACGATCAAGCCATCGATCAAAATGACGCACATGCCAAGCGACAGCCCGGTATATTTATGGATGATTTGCGCTGCCAAATCGGTGCCGCCGGTCGACGCCCGGCCGCGGAAGACAACGCCGAGGCCAAGCCCGACGCCGATGCCGCCAAAGATCGCGCCAAGAAGCGGATTCGTCGTCGCCGGCTCCATCTCTTTCGTCAAATAGACGACAAGCGGCAAAAACACCGTCCCGACAAACGTTTTCACGCCAAACTGCCGGCCCAAAAGCACAACGCCAGCGATAAAGAGCGGAATGTTGAGCGCCCATTGGACGTAGGCAGGCTGAATGCCAAACAACGCGTGCATAATCGTGCTGATGCCGCTAACTCCGCCCGAGGCGATCCGGTTCGGCAGCAAAAACACGTTAAACGCCACAGCGACGATCGCCGCGCCGATCAGAACATACGCATACTCCAAAGCCGCCTCCACCGCCGGAGGCATGGTCTTCTCTCTTCGCTTCCGCATGCTTCCCCACCTTCCTCTGTGAGTATAGCATGCCCGTTTTGGCAAGTAAATGACAGCCGATTAACGCGATAATGGTCTGCTATGCTAAAGGAAAAAAGGACGATCCGATGATCGCCCTAGCCAAAAAATACAAGCCTCAATACACATCCCCGCGGTTGCCGATCGCCTCAATATAGATGATTCGTTCATCATGATCGATGCGAAACAAAACACGATATGTTCCGACCCGCAGCCGATATAATCCATCCTGCCCCTTCAACTTTTTTATATCCCCCTGCGGCGGGATCGCAAGCAGACCTTGCAACCCAGAGGCCAACCGTTCTTGAACCTCTTTTTCTTGCCTAGCGATGAATTTGACTGCAGCCTTACGGTAAATCAACTTGTAGCCCGAATTCACGCTTGGCTTCTCCCCCGGTGATATATCCTTCATCGCTTTGCAGCTGCTGGCGCTCTTCTTCCGTCAACGCTTCTTCTTCATCTGTTTCGTCAATCCGCTCCCATACCATTCGTTCCTTTCTGGACCGATCAAGCAAGTACATCAAAAAATCGTACGCTGTTTGATGATCCGTTTCATCCAACCGGTCAATCAGTTCGTAAAGCAATTGTTTGCGCACAGCCAAAGCCATCGCCCTCCTTTTTCCTTATCATTACCTTCAGCGTATCACGAAAGCATAGATGCGTCAAAAGGCCAAAACACGATTTTGAAGCGAAAAAAAGGACGATCCGATGATCGCCCTTTACTTCAACTTCGCACGCAAATACGCGTCAATAAACACATCTATTTCCCCATCCATCACCGCTTGCACATTGCCGACCTCGACGTTCGTCCGATGGTCTTTGACAAGCGAATACGGATGGAAGACGTACGAACGAATTTGGTTGCCCCAGCCGATTTCTTTTTGCTCGCCGCGCAGCTCAGCGAGTTCGGCTTGTTGCTCCTCGAGTTTCTTTTGGTACAATTTCGCCTTCAACATATTCATCGCTTTTTCGCGGTTTTTGATTTGCGACCGCTCCGATTGGCACGTGACGACGATCCCGGTCGGCAAGTGGGTGATGCGCACGGCCGAGTCGGTCGTGTTGACGTGCTGCCCGCCCGCGCCGCTTGAGCGGTACGTGTCGATTTTCAGCTCTTCCGGCCGGATCTCAATTTCAATGTTATCATCCAATTCCGGCACAACCTCGCACGACACGAACGACGTATGGCGGCGGCCTGAGGCGTCAAACGGCGAGATGCGAACCAGCCGATGCACCCCTTTTTCCGCTTTTAAGTAGCCGTAGGCGTTGTGCCCTTTAATGAGCAGCGTGACGCTTTTAATCCCGGCTTCCTCGCCCGGGAGGTAATCGAGCGTCTCGACTTTAAACCCTTTTTTCTCCGCCCAGCGCGTGTACATGCGCAACAGCATCGACGCCCAGTCTTGCGATTCCGTGCCGCCCGCGCCCGGGTGGAGCTCCAAAATGGCGTTGTTTTGGTCGTACGGCTCGTTGAGCAGCAGCTGCAGCTCGAACTCGCTGAAGTCTTTCATCAGCTTTTTCGCTTCCTCGACGAGCTCAGCTTGGAGCTCGTCATCCGGCTCTTCCTTGAGCAATTCGTACGTCACTTCCAAGTTGTCAAACCGTTCTTCAAGCGAGGAAAATTCCTCGACGAGATCTTTGAGCGCATTCACTTCGGAAATGACCGCCTGCGCCGCCTTTTGATCATCCCAAAAGTTTGGCGCGGCCATTTGCTCTTCTAATTCGCGAATGCGCGCCTGCTTCGCTTCGAGGTCAAAGAGACCCCCTGATTTCCGCTAATCGCTTAGCCATTTTCTCAAGCTCTTGCTTGATTTCCACCAAATCGATCATGTTGTCCTCACCTCATCATCAATATAGTATGCCAACGATGAATGTCTGCCATTCAAAAGGGAGGCCGAGCCTCCCTTTATTATTTATAAACGGTTATACCACTCTTCCGCAACAATGTTTATATTTTTTCCCGCTCCCGCACGGGCACGGGTCGTTTCGGCCGACGCGCACCGCCTTGCGGACCGGTTTTCTCTTCGGTTCTTCGCCGTCTTCTTTCGGGTGAACCGCTTCGCCTTTGGCCACCTCTTGGCGCTCAAGGTTATGGTGAATTTCCGCCTTCATAATATAGGTGGCGACTTCCTCTTCAATCGCCGCAATCATCTCCTCAAACATGGCGTAGCCTTCCATCTGATATTCGCGCAGCGGGTCGACTTGCCCGTAGGCGCGCAAATGGATGCCTTGGCGAAGCTGCTCCATCGCGTCGATATGGTTCATCCATTTCATATCGACAGCGCGCAAGACGACGACGCGTTCAAACTCGCGCATCTGTTCAGGCGGGATTTGCGCTTCTTTCTCATCATAGCGCGCCTTCACTTTCGCCCAAATGAGCTCGATCATCTCTTCGGGCTCTTTGCCGCGCAAGTCAGCTTCCGTTACATCCCCTTCCGGAAGCAGATGGGCGTTGAGATACTCAACGAGCCCTTTCAAATTCCATTCTTCCGGAACCTCTTCTTTCGGCGTATGAGCGTTGACGACGCGCTCGATCACCGATTGGATCATCTTTTCGATAATGCCGCGCAAGTTGTCGGAATCGAGCACTTCATAGCGCTGGCGGTAAATGATTTCCCGCTGCTCGCGCAGGACATCGTCATATTGAAGCAGCTGTTTGCGGGCGTCGAAGTTGTTGCCTTCGACCCGTTTTTGCGCCGACTCGACCGCTTTCGTCACCATTTTGCTTTGGATCGGCTGCGAGTCGTCCATTCCAAGGCGGTCCATCATCGCCATTAAGCTTTCCGAGCCGAAACGGCGCATCAATTCATCTTCAAGCGACAAGTAAAACTGCGACACCCCAGGATCGCCTTGACGCCCGGAACGGCCGCGCAGCTGGTTGTCGATCCGCCGGCTTTCGTGACGCTCCGTGCCGATGACCGCGAGCCCGCCAAGCTCCTTGACCCCTTCGCCAAGCTTAATGTCCGTCCCGCGCCCGGCCATGTTCGTCGCAATCGTCACCGCGCCTTTTTGCCCGGCTTGAGCGATGATTTCCGCCTCTTTCGCATGGTTTTTCGCGTTTAAGACGTTGTGCGGGATGCCGCGTTTTTTCAGCATCTCCGACAACATCTCGGACGTTTCGATCGCCACCGTGCCGACAAGCACGGGCTGCCCTTTCGCATGGCGGGCGGCGATGTCCTCGACCACGGCGCGGAATTTCCCTTCCATCGTCCGATAAATCAAATCCGGACGGTCTTCGCGGATGACCGGGCGGTTCGTCGGAATGACGACGACGCGCATGTTGTAAATGTTGCGGAACTCTTCCTCTTCCGTCTTCGCCGTCCCCGTCATCCCCGCCAATTTTTCGTACATGCGGAAATAGTTTTGGAACGTGATCGTGGCTAAGGTCATCGACTCGTTTTGAATCTCGAGCCCCTCTTTCGCCTCAATGGCTTGATGAAGCCCGTCGCTGTAGCGGCGGCCGTGCATCAAGCGCCCGGTGAACGGGTCGACGATGATCACTTTTCCGTCTTGCACGACATAGTCGACATCGCGCTGCATCGTCACGTGCGCCCTTAGCGCCAGCTGAATATGATGGTTGAGCGTGACGTGTTTCAAATCGAACAAGTTGTCGATGCCAAACGCGCGCTCCGCTTTGTTGATTCCTTCTTCCGTCAGCTGGACGCTTTTCGTTTTTTCATCGTATGTGTAATCAACATCTTTGCGCAACGTGCGGACAAACGCATTCGCCTGCACATACAGCTTGGTCGACTTCTGCGCCGTGCCGGAAATGATGAGCGGCGTCCGCGCTTCATCGATCAAAATCGAGTCAACCTCGTCGATGATCGCATAATAGAGCGGCCGCTGCACAATGTGCTCTTTATAGAGCACCATGTTGTCGCGCAAATAGTCAAAGCCAAACTCGTTGTTCGTCCCGTACGTAATGTCGGCGTTGTACGCCGCCTGCTTCTCCTCGCGCGACATGCCGCTTAAGTTCAAGCCGACGGTCATGCCTAAAAACTCATACAATTTGCCCATTTCCGTCGCATCGCGCGTCGCCAAGTATTCGTTGACCGTCACGACATGCACGCCGCGCCCCGTCAAGGCATTCAAATAGACGGGCATCGTCGCCGTCAACGTTTTCCCTTCCCCAGTTTTCATCTCGGCGATGTCGCCTTCATGCAAGACGACGCCGCCCATAATTTGCACTTTATATGGGTACAAGCCAAGGACGCGCTTCGCCCCTTCGCGCACAACGGCAAACGCCTCAACAAGCAAATCATCGAGCGATTCGCCTTGTTGGTAGCGGGCTTTGAATTCCTCGGTTTTTTGCCGCAGCTGTTCATCGGACAGTCGGGCCATCTCCGGACCGAGCGCATCCACTTGATCCGCAATTTTCTCAAGCCTTGCCAACTGACGCTTGTTCGGGTCAAATACTTTTTTTAAGACTCCAAGCATAGGAAACGCTCCTTATTTTTCATGGACTCACTTATTCATCATATCATTTACAGGGATAGGTGACAACTGTTGCACAGGCTTAGAGAGGGGCATGTCCAAAAGAGGGAATCACGCCTTGGACTGAAGCTGCTCAATCGCCGCTTCCGCATGGTGAAGCCGCCGGTTCAGCGCATAAATTTCAAAACTTTTCTCCTCAACTTTTTCATGAATTTTGCGAAGCAATATTTGCACATCATCCACAAGCTGCGTTTCGACCCGATGAAGCGTCTCTTTCACTTCCGTCAATTCAGTTTCCACACCATTCAACCGCGTTTCCACGCCGTCCAATCGGGTCTCCACGCCATTCAACCGCGTTTCCACGCCGTCCAACCGGGTCTCTACGCCATTCAACCGCGTTTCCACACGGTCTAACCGCTCTTTCACCGCGCCCATTTCCTGTTCGAGGCCGACGAGGCGTCCGTTCATCTCCGTCAAACGGCCATCCATCTGCTCAAACCGTTGGCGAGTTTCTTCTTGGAACACCAAAAATCCTTTTTCCATGTTGTCCAACTTGGACAAAATTTGACGCAACAATTCCTCCATCGCTCTCCCCCATTTTGATTTTTCTCATGCATATTATAACATCCCCTGCCAAAAAAAGCAGGGGATGCGCACAAGAGGCAACCGTTTAATTCGCCTCGATCAATCCGTATTTTCCGTCTTTGCGGCGGTAGACGATGTTCGTCCGGTTTGTTTCCGCATTGGTGAAAATGAAGAAGTTGTGCCCCAACAAATTCATTTGCAAAATCGCTTCTTCACTGTCCATCGGCTTCAAGCTGAAATGTTTCGTGCGCACGATTTCAAACTCCTCTTCATTATTCTCCGCCGCGGAAGCGCCGATCGAGACAGGGGCAGCCAGCTTCGCTTCTTTCTCGCGGTCGCGCAGCTTCCGATTGACTTTCGTTTTATGTTTGCGGATTTGCCGCTCGAGCTTATCGGTTACTAAATCGATGGCCGCATACATATCTTCATGGCGCTCTTCAGCGCGCAGCAACAAATGCGGAATCGGAATGGTCACTTCGATTTTCCCTTGTCCATCGTTATAGACTTTTAAATTGACATGGACATTCACATCATCGGTGCGATCGAAATAGCGCTCCAATTTGCCGATTTTTTTCTCCACGTACTCGCGCAGCGCTGGCGTGACTTCGATGTTTTCCCCGCGAACGTTATACATCATCGCTGACCACTCCTTATCTTTAAAACTGTAAATCCCTACACTTTTTTATTACCCATCCAATCCATGTTTCAATCAAAAATATTTTTGAAGATTTTGTGAAAAACATAGGAAAATATGGTAAGATAGGCATAGGTGTTTTTTCTTATGATGTGGAAGGTACGGAGTGTGTGAACGATGCGAAAGGTCCATATTTCCCATGCGAAAAGCGGTGACGTGCTCGCTGTCGACTTGTTCGCCGCCAACGGCAACGTCCTTTTGTCGCGCGGCGTGCGGCTGACAAGCGGCTACATCCGTTCTTTAGCACAAAAAGGGGTTCAATACATTTATATTGACGACAAACAAACATATGACATCCGCCCGCGCCCGCTCATCAGCCCGACCGTGCGCCAGCAGGCGGTGAAAAAAGTGTACGAGACGATGACGGCCTTGATTGAGCAAAAAAAGCTGCTCAGCCGTGTGTCTTCCCTCGATTTAGGAAAAGAGTACGAAAAAGTGTTCAAAGACATTTTGGATTATCTGCTAAAACCTCATATTTCGCAACCTTTGCATAATATACAAAAAACAACCCGGATATGCGCATAAAAATAATTTTTTATACAAAAATTGTAAAATAATTAATTTTTATTCGGTCAAACCTGGCTTGTTTCGAATTTTTATTCAGGGTGCGAAATGTGAGTAAAACAAGAAGATTTGCTCATCAACTTGTCGGATTTGGTCATTTCCAATGGATACTTTTTCCACCATTCAGTCAACGTCGCCACCATTGCGGGTGTCATCGGCATCGCCAAAGGCTACCGCCCCCAGCAGCTGCTTGACCTTGGCATCGGCGCGCTGTTGTTTGACATCGGCATGACGCAGCTTCCTGATGGGCTCTGGCGGAAAAAAGGAGTCTTGACGGAAGAGGAAAAGGAAATCGTCCGCCGCCATACGTATCTCGGCTTCGAGCTGTTGCGGCGTCAGCGCAACATTTCGCTCTTTTCCGCCCACTGCGCCTTGCAGCACCATGAGCGGTGCGACGGCAGCGGCTACCCGCGCGCCTTATCGGGCGATGAAATTCACGAATACGCCCGCATCGTCGCCATCGCCGACGTTTTTGACGCCTTGACATCGGCGCGCTACCACCGAAGACAATACTCGCCGCACGAGGCGGCTGAATACCTATCAGCCGCCGGCGGCATTTTAGACTATGATCTGATCAAGCTGTTTCTCTCTCACATCGCCATCTACCCGGTCGCCACGACCGTCTTGCTCAACACCGGGCACGTCGGCGTCGTCTCGCAAGTGTTTCCGGGCTTCCCGCTCCGCCCCATCGTCCGCGTCATCAAAAACCCAGCAGGCGAGGAGCTGAAAAGCCCGTATGAGATTGACTTGCGGAAAGAGATGAACATCACGATTGTGAAAGCCGTATAAGCGGTCTCATAGGTCAATCTCATCAAAAAAAGAACAGCACGCCGCTGTTCTTTTCTCTTTTCCGCTCACCCGCATGGACAGCGCAGGAGCCGTCCCCGCTGCTCACTGCACAACATACCGCCGCAGGCTGCCCTCTACGGCCAGCTTCCACGCCTGAAACGCCGGGGACAACCGCCCGCACACAACCCGCTCTTTCACCGCCGCATCAGCGAACTGCCCGTCAAGCGCCTCCGCCGCCTCCAACACGTCGGCAAACCGCTCGATATGGCGGACGAAATCGTTATCCTCGGCGAACAGCTGGCATAAATACACGTTCGTCTCGCCGATTTTCCCAAGCGCAAGCAAAATATCCCCAAGCAGCACATCGGCATGCATCCGCCGCGGATCGGAAAAGCTCGCCTCCACATAGTCGAGCCCTTCCTCGACCGTCTCGAGCAGCGAGGCATACTGGCGGATGACCGCCAGCGCGTCGCTCGTCAATTTCGCCATATCCCATTCCACCTATCGCCGTTTGTCGTAAAACATCCCGTCAAACGAAAGCGGCTGCTCATACGGGTGAACGTAGCGGGTGTTCGCCTGCCGCTTCGCCCCCGCCATCCGCAAATCGCTTCGAATCTCATCACACACGCGGTGAAGCCGCTTCTCAATTTCTCCATTCCAAGCGATGATCTCGCGGCCAAGCCGCTGCTCTTCCTCACTGTACGGCGGACGCAGCTTCCGAAGCAGTTCCTCGCGCTCCAAAAGCAGCCGATCAACCATCCGAAGCCGCTCTTCCCGATCCTCAGACGGCCACGGCAGCGCCGTTGCCTCCAGCAGCTCCTTCGTCAACCGCCACACGTCATGCACGGCACTCATTACGCGCGCCCGCCTTCCGCGTATTGGCGCTGCCGGTTCAGCTGAATCACTTGCTTCCACGTATCGCGAAACTCGACGACATACCCTTCCACCTCATCCAAAATCGCCGCATCGTTTTTCACATTCGCCTCGATCAGACGGCGATAGATGTAGTCATACATCGTCATCATGGATTTCGCGACTTCATACTCCATCTTCAATGTCTTCATGAGTTCCAAAATGATGTTTTGCGCCTTAATCAAATTTTCATTGCGCGCCGCAATGTCCCCCTTCTCGATCGCCTGGCGCGCGAGCTTGATAAACTTCAAGCACCCGTTATACAACATCAACGTCAGTTCACCGGGAGACGCCGTCTGCACGGCGTTCGCTTGGTAGTGTTGATACGGATTGTTTGTGGCCATGTTCCGTCACTCCCCTTCTATGATGTTCACCCCATCGCAAAGCCATCATCTGATTCAGCACAACGGGCCGCGCCGCTCCTCACCGCCTACAGCGCCGAACGCCCTTCATTCGTTGCCATCCGTGAGCGGGGTTGCCTCTTCACCCACTGTCACCACGATGGCGCCTTAACCTTCACCCGCCTATCCCTGCATACCGCCGCCAAAGGCGTTCATCAAGTACATGCTTTGCTGGTTGGCGCGCTGAATCGCTTCTTCCATCGCTGTGAATTGGCGGTAGTAGCGGTCTTCAATTTGTTTCAAGCGGTCTTGGAATCGATCAATTTGGTCATTGATTTGAATTAAATCGCGCCCGATCGCAAACTGCTGGTTCGTCCAAATCGTCTTCCCCGCCTTTTGTTCGATTTTCCCGATCGTTTCCTTAATCGTATCGCACAGGCGGCGGGCGATGCCTTTTTCCGCATCCGTCGCGCCGTTTTGATTGAACAGCTGATACACGGCATCAGGATTTTCTTTGATTTTCTCCCGCAGCTTCGTCTCGTCAATGATCAACTTCCCGCCGTCTAGGTAATTCGACGACGTCGTAATCCCGATTTGCGCCAGCTGCGAAAATCCGCTCGGGATGTTCGCTCCTTCGACTTTTGTGTACAAGTTCATGCGCATTTTGCTGAGGGCGCTTGACAAAATCGAATCGCCGCGAAGCATGCCGCTTTTTGCCTTTTCTTCCCACAGCTCAATTTGCTTTTCCGTCATCGCTTCCTTCTGTTCATCCGTCAGCGGCGGATAGTCGCGATAGCGCTCTTCTTTCAGCTTGGCGTTGATTTTGTCGATCGTGTCGTTGTATTTGTCGACAAACCCTTTAATCGCATTGAACATCGCGTCTACATCCGTCGCCACCGACACCGTCGCCGCGCCCGTCCCTTTGAGCGTGTACGTCACGCCATTGATCGTAAACGTATTCGCCGAGCGGGTCGTCGTTAGACCATTAATCGTCACTTGCGCATCTTTCCCCGCCGTTTTTCCCGTCAGCTCCTGCCCCGCTGCAGTATTCGTAAACCCTAGTTGCGCAAAAAAGTCCACCGTCGCCTGATCGGCGAGCACTAGACTCGCTTGAGCCCCCGTGTCTTTTTTCATGATTGAAACCCGCCCGGTCTGCTCGTCGTAAAACGCGCTGACGCCAAGATCTAGGTTGCTGTTGAGTTGGGCGATCACCCCATCGAGCGTCGTTCCTTGCTTCACCGTGATCGCCGCCTGCTTCGTCGTCCCATCCCCATTCGTCACGTTGATCGTCAGCGTCACATCAGCGGCAATGGAAAAACTCGCCTTGTCCACTCTCGCCCCTGCATCCGACAGCCAGACGGCCGATGTGGCCACTTGATTGACTTGCATCGTCGTCGCCACGTTCGCCGCACTCGAACCCGCCGTCGCTGTGACGACCGATTCATTCGAGCTCGAGACGGTTTTTTTCAGCATGCTGCTTTGGAGCGTGATGTTGGAAAACAAGTAGTCGTCAAGCCCCTGAAGCAGCGTGTTCATCGACCGGTAGTCATCGCGCTGCCACTCGAGCAGCTGCTTTTTCTGCTTCAATTTATCCAGCGGCGCCCGCTCTGCTTTCATCAAATCGCTCACGATTTTGTCAATGTCCATTCCACTCGCGAGGCCGCTGATGCGCATCGTATTCGCCATGTCGACTCACCACCGTTAAATTTTTTTATCCACTAAAAGCCCGACAAACTCCATCATCGCCGCGTACATATCCAACAGCTTTTTCGGCGGGATTTCGCGGATCACTTCCTGCGTTTTTTCATCCACCACTTGCACGTAATATTCATGCAGCTCTTTATGCAGCTCAAACCGGATTGATGTATGGCTCGGCTGCACGAGCTCATTCAAGCCGTTGACCACTTTCTCCACAGCTTCTTCCGAAAGCGGTTGAAAAAGGGAAGAAGCAGAACCCCCCACCTCTTGAGGCTGCACTGCCGCGCGTTCGACGGTTGCATGCACCTGCTCGCTTCGCGTCGGTTCATAGGAAGGAAAAGAAGAAGACACCCGTTCAATCGTCATACGATCCCGCTCCTTTGGTTTGGACGCTTTCTATGGTTTATATCGGATGAAACGTAGGGAGTGTGAAGGGGGAAAGGGGAATTTCATTTAGGCGAAAGGTGACTAGGGAGTGGTGTATAATCTCGAAGCAACTAAAATCGCTATTCTGAAAATACCCGAACGCCAAAATGTGCAAGGTTGTAGAATTCAACATAGAGGCATTTTCATCCTTCTGATGGTGACAAAATTTTTTGTCATGGGAGTCTATATAGAAAGGTTCCCTAAACATATAAGAATATATTATAATAAAACCAGAACAAACGTTCCCAAAAGAAAGGAGAAACGGTCATGGACGACTTATCCAAATTAACCCCTGTACAACAAAACGTTCTAATTGCTAGCATTATCGGAGACGGAGAAATTACAAAGCTTTATAAAAAGAGCCGACGGAAAAACCATAGTTACCGGGAACATTTCGGCATGGAACAGGCTGAGTATCGAAAATGGAAGATTTCATTTTTCGACAATCTTTTGTACATCACTCCCCGAAGTCAATGTGTTCGATCATCGTCTCTTCCGCTATTTACAAGGCTATATCCATACTTTTACCATGATGATGGTTCTAAACATATCCCGATTCCTTTATTGACGTATTGCACGTTGCCTCATTTCCTTGCTGTTTTATATATGGATGATGGCTCGCTCTGTATTTCTCCTAATATCAATAAACGCAAAAAAGTAATTTACCTGACACCTCATATTTACCTTTATCTACAGAATTATCCTCGCGAAGAATTAAAAAAGTTGCAACAACACATTCTTTCTCATTTCGGTGTCACCTTCCGTTTAAGTAAACATCCAAATGGACAAGGCTGCATTTTACGAACAACCTCTGTGAGGGATACGTTTCATTTTCTTAATATAATCTCCTCAGCAATCTCAACTTGCCCGTCTATGTATTACAAAACCAACTGGAACGAGCGACTCAAAATAGAAAAGGAAAAATGGCAAAAGATATTCCCAGATTTCGAATTGCGGACGAGCAGCCACGAACGTTCAAAGCGATACTCTAAGAAGGAGATTCAACAACTAAAGGACATGAAGCAAAAAGGCGCGACGATTCAAGAAATTGCTGATACCTTGCACCGAAGTTATTGGTCTATCGTGTATAAATGGCGTGAAATACAAAAAGAGTGACAACAAACAAGAGACCCTAGGCCACCCTAAGGTCTCTTGTCTTATGATTAACGAAGCAATTGCAATACCCCTTGCGGTTGTTGGTTGGCTTGCCATGCCTCAACGTCTTTCGACCGTTGTGCAGACTACCTCTTCACCCTCAGCTTGACCTGTTAGGGGCTGGGCGCTTCGGTTCGGCATCGGCCTCCCCTACGGGCTTCATCACCATAGCACTCGCCTTAGGTGGTATGCCCTAGTCGTTGAACCTTCTCCACCCTTTCGGGACAGGAGCTTGGCTGCTGATTGCCCAATCCTTTGGCTTTTTCCGCCCTCACGTCTGCCGTTTCCAGCTCCGTTGTGGCGCCAAAGGCTCTCAGGGTTTCCCAGCAATTCACCCAGTCATCCTCTTAGCCGTTTCCAGCTAAGACGCCCGCCAAACCAGCCTACCGAAGCAGCTGCAACACCGCTTGCGGCAGTTGGTTTGATTGAGCCAACATCGCTTGCGCTGCTTGCGCCAAGATGTTGTTTTTCGTGAATTCCATCATTTCTTTGGCCATGTCGACGTCACGGATGCGGGATTCTGCAGCGGTTAAGTTTTCCGCCGATGTACCTAAGTTGTTGATCGTGTGTTCGAGGCGGTTTTGGACAGCGCCAAGTTTAGCACGCTCTGCAGATACTGTTTCAATCGCTCTGTTGATAGTTGTCACTGCCTTATTCGCAGTGGCTTGGCTCGTAATATCTACGCCTCCTACAGTAAATGAATCTCCGTCGGCTACAGTTACTCCCGTTGTGTCTAGAACAACTTTCCCATTTTTATCAATAAATGTAACTCCACTATCTGTTGTCCAAGCAACAGCGTTCCCATTGCTATCTTTAAGAGCATTTTCAGATGCTACATAAGTATATGTCCCAGCTTGCAAACCATTATTTGTTAGTGAACCAGTCGCAGAAACCTTTGTTCCATTCCCGCTTAACGTTACTGTCCCAGCCTTAACAGCAGCAGTAAACGTAAATGTATCGTCTTTCTCTCCAATAGCTGAAGTCCATGATTTCCCATCGTTGCTTGTAGCTACAGTATTGCCATTGGAATCAACCATTTTATAACTGCCAGTATTGGTTGTTTGAATCTGATAAGTGCCGTCAGCTATATCTTGGAGGGTTCCGTTTTTTGTGAATGAAGCATCCCCATCAGCATCACTAATTACTGTTGTCACATCTCCTGCTACACCTAATGCGAATGCACTCATGTCACTGATATTCAACTTAATGTTTTGTGATTCATTCGCACCAATATGGAAAGTGCCAGAAAACGTCCCGTTAAGAAGTTTTTGCGTGTTAAACTCAGTAGTACTCGAAATCCTTGATAATTCTTGTGCAAGCTGATCAACTTCTTTTTGAAGTTCAACGCGATCTGTAGCAGTATTCGTATCGTTCGCTGCTTGAACCGCCAGCTCCCGCATCCGCTGCAAAATCGAGTGCGTCTCGTTCAAAGCACCTTCTGCTGTTTGGATGAGGCTGATTGCATCTTGAGAGTTTTTCGAAGCCATCTCCAACCCACGAATTTGCCCTCTCATTTTTTCAGAGATCGCAAGACCCGCCGCATCGTCACCCGCGCGGTTAATGCGAAGGCCGGAAGACAGCTTTTCAATGTTTTTAGACGCCTGCGTGTTGTTGAACGTCAACTGCCGATACGTATTCAACGCCGCGATGTTGTGGTTGATTCGCATAGTTTCTTCCTCCTTGAATGGATATTCTCTTCCACGTCCCTGTGGAAGTCATCGGCACGGGGCGAAAGTCGGCCGCCTTTCGCCATATGCCGCGCTCACTTTTTATATCGGCGCGTTTTTTGGAAGTTTAATAGGGAAATTTAAATTTTTTGTCGACGGGGCGAAAAAAGCGCCGCGTGGGCGCTTCGGTGTTATGGTTGTTTCCATTGTTTCAGCTTGGCGGTCAGTTCGGCGAGCGACGTTTCGGACGCTTGGGAGGCGGCGTTGTTTTCTGCTTGGATGGCGAGGTACACTTCTTTGCGGTGGATGTCGATGTGTTTTGGCGCGTTGATGCCGAGCTTCACTTGGTCGCCTTGGATGGCGAGGACGGTGATTTCGATGTCATCGCCGATTTGGATCGCTTCTTTGATTTTGCGCGTTAGGACAAGCATAAGCCGCCTCCTTTACGTCGCCACTTTGTCCGGGAAGAGGCGATGTTTCGTTTTGTACGGGGTGTTCGTTAAGATCACTTGCTTGCCGATTCGTTTTCGGGCGTTGATGACCACAGGCGCCTGCAAGTTCGCGGTCGTGTTGTCAAACGGGTCAGCGACCGTCAAGATGACGTATAAGGCAACGTCGCGTTCGCTTTCGATGCCGAGCTGTTCGAGCGTTGCCTCATCCAACTCGATTTCGTACGCGGGAAAGTACGAAAACGGTTCGATCAAGACAAACCCGAGCGCAGACGTGTCGACCGACTGCAAGATGACAAACGGCGTGTCGGCGAGCGGAAGAAGGACGAACCGCTCTTCGTCCGCGAACCCAGGGAGGCCGTGGGGGAAGTGGATGATGTCTTGCTCGTTCACCGCCACTGTTCCGTGGTATTTCGTGTCAATGTTCATGTTTGCTCCTCCTACGTTTCCTAAATGACGACGTCAATGTGCAGTCTCGGGCGCTGGGCGAGGGCGATCTTGACCGTTCCTTGTTGATAACGGATGATCGGCGCATGCGCCTTCACATCAATGCGCGGCGCGTGGGTGTTCCAGTCGATCGCCAGCCGTCCTGGTTCATAGTCGACCTTGACGCTAAACGGCGGCGGGACGAGGGCGATGTTGAACTCAAGCGGGGGGCCTTCGCTGTTGGCTTCCGCCTGCTCAACGAGAGGATCGCCCCCTTGTTCGATGCGCATCAGTTCATCGCCTTGGACCGCAGCGCGCTCGATGAAATCAAGCACCGCTTGCCGCCCGTCAGCGGCCTCGTCTTCGATCAATTGGAACACGTGCTTGTTGTTCACCGCCGCCCACGCCTCGGTCTGGTCGATCGTCAAGCGCGCGGGGATGGAAGCAACGCTCATTTCGGCAGGCGGCTGTTCGATCGTCATCTCGGCGGGCGGCTGAGTGATCTCAAGCCGCGCGGGTTCGGTCGAAATCGCCAGCTTGGCGTATGTCGCTTGCATCGTGAGCTGCGGAATGCGCATGGCCATCGCTCCTTTCGGCGGGCGTTACGCTAGTTTAACGCAAAAAGTCGACCAATGTCGGCTGGATGACGCGCGCGCCGACGGCCAAAGCGGCTCGGTGGACGCTTTCTTGCGTTTTCAAGTCGGTGATGACTTTTTCGAGATCGACGTCTTCGTTGTCCGACAACATTTTTTCCGCGATCACCTGCTGGCTGTCGATGCGGTCTTCCATCAGCTCGATTCGGTTCATGCGCGCCCCAAGTTCGGCGCGGACGCCGAGCAAATTCGTCAAGTGGCTGTCGAGTTTGTCTAAATAGCCCGTTACATCATCGCCGGTCGTACTCGGATTTTCGAGGGAAGCGGCCAAGTTTTGCAAGTCCGAAAACAATCCGCTGCCCGCCCCGAACGCTGTGCTTGGCGGAATGTTGACCGGAATGTAAATGCCTTTGGCGAGCTCAATGTTCACCTGTTGGCTGTTCGTCGACACGGAAATCGTGCCGTCCGGATTGACGGTAACAGGCGGATCGGTCGTTTTCGCGCCGTTAAAGATGTATTTGTCGCCGACTTTCGTATTGGCGATCGTGACCAAATGTTCGGTCAACTGGCGCACTTCTTTGGCGATCGCTTGGCGCTGCGTCTCTTCGTATGTATCGTTGCTCGCCTGCACGGTGAGCTCGCGGATGCGCTGCAGCGCCTGCGTCGCCTTGTCAAGCGCCGAATCGGAGTTTTCCACCCAGTTGTACGCTTCAGAGAAATTGCGTTTGAACTGCTCGACTTCGGCTAAATTCGAACGGTAGGCGATTCCTTTCATCGCCACAACAGGATCGTCCGACGGGCGGGTGATTTTTTTCCCCGTCGACAGTTGGGTTTGATATTTGTCCAAATTGGCGTAGCTTCGGGTAATCTGCTTAAGCGTATTGTTCGCCAACATGCTTTGCGTAATGCGCATCACCGTTCACCTACCTTCCGACGACGCCCATGCCGTTGATGAGTTTATCGAGCATTTCGTCAATCACCGTGATTTGCCTTGCCGCGGCGTTATAGGCGTGCTGGTATTTGATCATGTTCATCATCTCTTCATCCAGTGACACGGAGCTGACCGACTGTCGTTTTTCCTCGACCGACTGGCGTAGCGTTTCGCTGTTCGTTTTCATCCGGTTCGCCTGCTCACCGTCGACGCCAAGCTGGCCGATCCAGCCTTGGTAGTTCGTTTCAACCGTGCCTGAGGAAAGCGGCAAATTCAGGGACGCCAAGTTGACGGAGATGCCGTCTTGCAGTGAAACGGTCGCATTGGACAGAAGCAGGCTGCGAACGTTGGCCAGGTTAATGGCGTTGTTGCCGTTCCCTGTTTCCCCGCTTTTCGTTGACGCCGCGATGTTCGCCAAATCGTCGATGTCGGCGGCGAGTTTGATCGTTTTCGCCGCGCCGCTTACGGCACTGATCCCGTCAAAAAACGGGTGATTCGTGCTCCCGTTTAGCCCGTAGCCTTGTTGATGAACGTCGTTGAACACCGTGCCGAACGTATAGGCGAGCTTGTCCAAGTTGGCAAGCATGTCGGGGTACAACCCTTTGACGATCGGCTGGCCGCTGGCGTCGGTTCCGGTTTGATAGCCGTATCCTTCGATCAGCCCGCGCAATTTGCCGTTCGGAAGAGAGGAAAAGGAAACGGTCGTCCCGCTGACATCAAGCGTATTGACGCCTGAAGCGGGAGGCATCTCCTTCACCCCGTCGCCGTCGACGTCGCTGCCGTCGGAAAACGACACGACAGACGCCGTTCGGCCTTGAACGAGATACACTTTCGCGCTCCCGTTCATCACGTAAACATCGTACGTTCCTTCCGCCATGGGCAAGGCGTTTCCGCCAGTTGGATGCTTTTCCACGCCGATCTCCATATATTGCGACAGTTGGTCGACCAACCGATCGCGCTCGTCGTACAAGTCGTTCGGCAAATAGCCGTTCGGTTCGATTTCGGCGATCCGTTCATTCAATGCGCTGATTTGGTTGAGAAGGGAATTGATTTCCGTCACCGTCGTGCCGATTTGCGTGCCGATGTCCGTGCGGATTTGCGTCAGTGAATTCGATAAATAGTGAAACGTCTCGACAACCGCCAACCCGCGCTGGCGGACGACGGAGCGCGCTCCTTCGTTCTCCGGGTGGGTGCTCAAATCTTGAAGCGCCTGCCAAAATTGATCCGTCGTTTTCGCCAGTCCGCTGTCGGACGGCTCATTCATAATGTCTTCCATCTTCGACACCGCATCCGCGCGCGCTTCCCAGTACCCGAGCTTGCTGTTTTCGCCGCGGTATTGGATGTCGAGGAAATATTCGCGCACCCGCTCGACCGACGACGCTTCCACCCCTGTCCCCATCTGTCCTGGGATGTTCGGGCGGTTGAGCCCCGGCGTCGGAAACGGCGACGTCGGCCGCAATTGGACGCGCTGCCGTGTATACCCTTCCGTGTTGGCGTTGGCGATGTTATGGCTTGTCGTATACAAGGCGGCCTGTTGCGCCATCATGCCGCGCCGGGCGGCTTCGAGGCCGTGGAATGTCGAGAGCATCGTTCTTCCTCCTTACGCTTTCGATTCAAACAACGGGCAGTCGGGCAACGGTGCATATTCTTGCGTGCGGCTGTAAGTGGACGGCGTTGGGGTGAACGTCTCGATCATGGCGGTGACAAACTGGAGCGACTGCTCAATGAGCTGGCGGTTCAACTCATTTGCTTCCGCCACCGCGTTCACCGCCTGTTTCAGCCGCTCACGGCATTCACGCAGTTCCTCGCGCTCCTTGCCTTTCGCCATCGCCTCGCATTGGGCGACGGTCGCCGTTTCATCGCCGAGCACCTCTTTCAGCCAGCGCCGCCGCCGTTCTTCGAGTTGGCGGATGGCGAAAATATGCTTTTGTTCATCGGCAAGCAAGGCCGACAGCGCCTCAATATCGTTTTTTTTCAACGCTTCCGTTTTCCGCCGCGAAAGCGCCAGCAAGCTTTCATAAAGCTCACTGTGCGCCCGCAAAAGATGGATGAGTGCCGCAAACGTCATCACGATCCGCTTCCTTTATCGATGGTTTCGATAATACTCGATCATCCGCTTGGCGACCGCCCGCGGGTCGACTTGGTATGTGCCGTTTTCAATTTGTTGGCGCAGCTCCTCCAGCTTCGCCTGCCGCGCCTGTTCCCAGCTTGCTGCTTCTTGCAGCTCTTTCGCCTCTTTGGAAATCTCCACTTGATCGCCCTTCGCCTTCCCTGCCGCCAGCCGCTCCGTTTTAGCGAGCTGACGCTGGTACGGGTTGACGCCCATCGGTCCAATATGGTGGATTTTCATCACATTCACCTCGCTTGACCGGCGCTTGTTTGCATTTGGCTATTGTTTATATCGGAACGTTGACGGAAATGTTTAGCGTTCTTGATAGTCTTGGGTGTAATAAGTGGCATGGCGGGAACGAGCTTCTTTTTCCTTTTCCCCCTCCGCCCGGCGCAAGTCGGCTTGCAGCTGGCCAAGGCACTTGGCGCACAGCCGCCCTTCACGGATCATCGCTCCGCACGAGTCGCAAGGGTAGCCGAGATTTGGAAAATGGACGAGCTGCAGCCGCCCCGCGCGAATCCATTTGATGATCAGCTTCTCCTCCACCCCTGTCGCCTCAACGACTTGCGCCATCGTCGCCGTGCGGTTTTCCCGTCTGCGCAAAAAGGCATAAACGCGTTCAAATTGCCGCTCTTCTTCTTGATAGCACGACTCGCATACGTCACGGGTCGATAATTTGACAAACAACCGCCCGCACTTCGAACAATTGGATAGTTCCGCCATCGTGGATACCTCCCGATCATTGCCTATGAAGCCGCCGTATAAAAACTTATTAGGTTTGAATAATGGCGCCCGCCTGGTGGTCACCAACTCGTCGCGAACACCACCCTCCTGTCAGTGACGCATCCCTGCATGCGGCGCCGTTGACCATCTTCCACAGCCGCAAGCAGATCGATAATATGTCAATATTGATGACCAACGCAACATTGCGGAATCGATCTTGTACTCTTAAACGATTCCGTCATGTGTAAATATTGATGATCAGCCCTTGAATCTCGCCGACGAGCCGCAAAATCTCAAGTCCACGCTGTTCTTTTTGCAGCACTTCGTTCGTCAGTTCCACAAGCTTTTGATCAACTTCCTTCACGAGCTTATAAATGCGCGCCCGCCCGCCGCGGCTGAAGCCGCGCTGTTCTTCCAGCTGCAGGCTGTTTTTCACCGCGTCGTCCAAAAACGACTTGACGAGCTGTTTATATTTGCGCAAATCCTCCACCGTCCGCGACTCGGCAAGCTTTTTCCCTTGCTCCTCAATTTGGCGGACTTGTTCGTTGATCCGCTCCCATACGACGTCGCGGCGCGTTTTCGCCATGACTTCGGTGAACGACACCGATTCCATCGGAGCATCGTCTTTGCGGCTCACATTTGTCAGCCCTGTGCGCGTCACTTTTTGTACTTCCATCTTCATCACCTCTCGCTACCCCCATTATCGCACAACCATAGCAAAAGGGCGAGGCGTTTATGCCCCGCCCGATGCGGTCCGATTAGCTTTTCAAAAGCTGCAAAATCCCTTGCGGCAGCTGGTTCGACTGCGCGAGCATCGCCTGCGCCGCTTGCGTCAAAATGTTGTTTTTCGTAAACTCCGCCATCTCCATCGCCATATCCGTATCGCGGATGCGGGATTCGGCGGCGGTCAAGTTTTCGTTCGCGGTTGTTAAGTTGTTAATGGTATGCTCGAGGCGGTTTTGGTAAGCGCCCATTTTCGATCGCGTTTTCGACACTGATATAATCGCTTCATCTAATTTTGCAATAGCAGCTTGGGCATTCGCTACCTGCTTGATATCCAATGAGCTAATGTCTTTCTTGTCTTCCCCAAGAGAGTCTTTTTTTTGCTTTTCCCACGATATTGTCAACGACTGCCCATTATTCGGCCCCAGCTGGATCGTAATATTTTGGCCGCTGGCTAAAATATTCATAGTGTTAAATTGTGTATCCGTTCCGATCCGATCAATTTCATCCTTCAATTGTTGGAATTCACTGTCAAGCGCTTCGCGATCCGTATCTTGGTTCGTCCCATTCGCCGCCTGCACAGCCAGCTCGCGCATCCGTTGCAGGATGCTGTGGACTTCGTTTAACGCCCCTTCCGCCGTTTGAATGAGCGAAATCGCATCGAGCGCGTTCCGTTCTGCCATTTGCAAGCCGCGAATTTGCGAGCGCATTTTTTCCGAAATGGCAAGCCCCGCCGCGTCGTCAGCCGCACGGTTGATGCGCAAGCCGGAGGAGAGACGCTCCAAGTTTTTCGAAATGTTCGATTGGTTGGCTGCCAAGTTGCGGTAGGCGTTGAGCGCCTGAATGTTATGGTTGATTCGCATCGAAACCGACTCCTTTGCTTAAGATTGCTCATAGGCGATGAACTGCTCATACGCTGCTGTTTTGGGCTTTCGCACCGTTTGCGCGGGGGAGGCGCCGCTCTTCAGCGCCTCGTTCCACGCGGTGGCGATCGTAGTCGTTAATTGCCACACTTCCTGAACAATCTTCACGTCTTTTTTCATATTCGCCTCGATGAGGCGCTCAGCCATATAGTTGTAGAGCGCATCCAACTGATGGGCGATAATGCCCGCGTCATAGCGCAATCCAACGCCGAGGCGGCGGAGGATGTCGTTTCCTTTTTGCAGCTGTTTGTTCGCTTTCCAATAGTCTTTTTGTTCAAGGGCTGTCAAAGCCTCTTCCAAACATTCCATCAATCCTTCATATAACAATGCCGTCAGCTGTTGCGAGTTTTTCTGGTAAATCCATTCTTCTGTAAAAAAATCCACTATGTATTACCCCCATTTTTATATCGGTCGTTATTTTAGGCATGTTTAGTGATTTTTTTCAAGTTCCTGAATTAAAATGAGTATTTCAGCAATGACCGCATACAATTGCGGCGGAATGCGGTCGCCAAGATCAAGCTGAAGCAAGTTTTGCACGAGCAATGGATCCTCTTGAATCGGGATGTGATGCTGTTTCGCCAGTTCAATGATTTTCTGCGCCACATGTCCGCTTCCTTGGGCGACGACAGTCGGCGACTGGCCCGACGATTCGTCATACCGGATGACGGCCGCCGTCGGACCAGTCATTTGCTTTCGTTTTTTTTGATTGAAATATTGCGCCATCATATCGTGAAATCGTACCCTCTTTCCGTAAACGGTCCGTACAGGCGAACGGATGGCACCCGTTTTTCTTCTTCCTGCCGCTTCGTTTCATTCGTCAGCTTTGTGATGTTGACCATTTTGACGTGGTAGCCGATCTCCTCCAATCGCTTTTTCGCCATATCGATGAACGGCGCGGCTTTTTGGGCAAAGTCATCGCGGTCGTTGCGAAGGGTGACGGACAAGCTTCGCTCATTGGCTTGAAGCAAAATGCCGAGGTCTCCCAGTTTTTTCGTCTCCAGCAAGAAATACAGCTGACAGTTTTCCCAATCGATTCGCTCGCCATCTTGGCGGGCGTTGACATAGACGTTGACGTTCCGCACTTCATTTTGCCATCGCAACGGCAAGGAGAAGAACAGGCTTTGCATGCCCACTCCTGCGTCCCAGCGGTTTAACAGCTGTTGGCCAGTCAAATTGGCCAGCGCTTGCACCGACTGGCGCGCGATGGGTTCATTTTCGCTTTGCACAAGCTGCAAGAGCGCCGCCTTCATATTTTGCAGTGTTCCTTCCTCGTCCGCACCTTTTTGCACGAACGATTCAGCCGCCTCATACTCGTGGGTAAAACCAAACCGTCGGAATGCTTCAAACAGTTGCCGTGCTGATGGGCCGTCAACGAACGGCTGCGTCGCTTCGTTTATGTGCCGGAGAAATGCTTTGGACGCATCTTCCTGCGGTTCGCCCAAACCAACCACAAAATGCTTCACTTTTGCTTCGGAAAGTTTCAGTTCCATATTCGCAAGGGTCTCTTTTACCCCATTGACCAATTTTCGAGCGCCTTGCTCATCCCCTTGACGAAGCCGCTTTTTCGCTTCGGCGAGCTGGGAGCTCGCCTTCATCAGCTGCTTTTCCGTCGCCATGTCCGTAAACAGCATCAAATCACTTTTTAAAATGACGTTGTCCAACTGCTTAATTGCGCTTTCCAAGTACTGTTTTGCCTGCAAGCGGGCGGCTTGTCCTCTTTGTTCCGCCCAGTGCAGCACCGTCTCCAAATGGTGCATCACATTGCGCTTCACAATCTGAAAGTCACGGGACGCCTGTGCCATTTTGGCTGTGACCGTTTGCACGAGAAAGTCTTTCGTTTGCATCGGCACACTCGCTTGCATCCATGTTCCATTAAGCAGAACATGGTCCGATGATCCCGAGGAAAGGGTTTGTTCCATGTCACTCAACATATCGAACAACGCTTTCCGGGCAGCAAGCTCTCTTCCGCTTTCCATCGACTGGCGCGCTTCTGTCAATGCTTCGTTGAACGCCTGCCTCCAGGCAGGATGAATCTGAACTCCTTCTCCAATCTCCTTTTGAATCAAGTCAAGCGCTTGTTCAAGATGCGGCTCTTTTTTCAGTTGCTCGATGGCATGAAGAACCTTGTCGCGCAATAAATTGATCGCTTGCATCATCTCTGTGCCATTTGCCTTTTGATGCGGTTCGGACAAAAGAGCTGTTAATCGTTGCAGCAATGGTTGAACGAATTCTTGTGGAGAACCAACACGGGACATAGAAGTTGACGCACTGTCGTCCAATTTTCCTTCCATGGAAACGCGGAATTTCTTTTGTTCATTCACCTTAAGCTCCTCTACCATATCTACGAGCCTCTCTCCGAGCGGCTTCCCATGCAGCGCCTCATGGACGGCCGCAAGATGAACGTTCGTCAGTTCTAAATGCTTATTGATGACCGCGCGGACGGTATCGAGTTTTTGCTCTACGGTGCCTGGGGCTTCGGTGAAAAACGTCCGCAAGGTGGAAACGATCTCTTTTGTGAGCGATTGTCCATGTTTTTGCAGCCAATCCCCGACCTGTCTCAGCTCAGGCAATAACGGTTCAGAAGCAGAAAAATGAACCGCTTGTTTGTCCGTCTCTTGTGGCGGACGGGGAACGATTCGCGCCACAGGAACTCCATCTTGTTCACTGACGATCTTGATTGCCACACGCCCTTCCTTCGGCCATTCTCCTTCCGTTCGCACCCGCACGTCGGTCCCCTTGATCACGACGACTGCCTCGCCGTCTCGGCTTTCTTTGATGACGGCATCGTATGTTTCGCCCTTTTGCACCATCAGGGTTTGATTTGGCGACGTTATCGATTGTCTAGTAAAAACGTTGCGAATTTCCATCCCCGTTCACCTTCTGCTCGATTCAGTTACTACTGTTTATATCGGCACGTAGGCTTTCAATGTTTACACTGTTACGCGCGAATGAGCGTCAACGCCCCCACCTCGGCCGCCCCCGCTTCAAGCAACACAAGGGCCGCGTGGCGGACGGTGATGCCCGTCGTGTAAATGTCATCGATGAGAACGATTCGTTTTCCGTCAATCGGCGGATGTCCGGAGAGAAAAAACGGGTTGTCGGTCTCCAGCCGCTCGCGGCGCGATTTTTTCGATTGCTTCTCGGAATGCCGGCGGGCCAGCCAAGGGAAATACGGGGATGGGAGCAAGCGGGCGAGCGCTTCCGCTTGGTTGAAGCCGCGCTCATACAGCCGTTCGGGGCTCAGCGGGATCGGGACGATGTGCCAATCGCGACCGAAATGGCGGCGAAACGCTTGGGAAAACGGACGGCGAAACGCAGCGACGATGGCATAGTCGCCGCGGAATTTCCACAAGGCGACGACTTCTTTCATCCAGTCGTTGTATATATACACAGATCGGTTTTTCACGAGCGCCCTCCCCCACTGTTCATCTTCCTGCCACCTTAGACAGTTGGCGCACAGCGATGGCTTGGCTTCCTCAAGCGGGCGGCCGCACATCTCGCAAAGTCGGCCGTCAATGAGTTTGAACGACCCGCGGCAGCGCGGGCAAAGGACGTCAAGGTCTTCGAGGAAAAGAAGCTGGCGCCAGCTCGCGATCGGGTTGTACGGAGAATGGCAAAGGAGGCAGTTCATGGGCGCAGCAGCCCCCTTTTCTTCGCTTCTTCGTTCATGCGAAGGATATGGCGGCGCGCCCGCACCATCTCGTTCGTTTTCCCGTGATGGAAAAAGCGGACATCGCCATCCGGAAACGCGGCGTGGCGGCCCACGCGGCCGGCGATTTGCACGAGAGCGCTTTCCGTGAAGATGCAGTCTTCGGCGCCGAGAACGGCGACATCGATGTTCGGCACCGTCACTCCCCGTTCAAGGATCGTCGTTGTGACGAGCAACGGCACGCGCCCATCGCGAAATGCCTGAACGTGCTCGGCTCTGTCTAGGGCTTCGGCATGAACGCCGACGATGCGGGGATCGACGCGCTGCAAGAGGCGGGTGACAGCTTCAAGCTCATCGATATGGGGAACGAACAAAAACGCTTGTTTTCCCTGCGCCAAACGATGGAGAACCCACGCAAGGACGTTTTCAGGCAAGCGGCCGCGCTCTAACCGTTTGCGCCAATTGCCGCACCATTCGAACATGGGGACGGGAAGCGGACGGCCGTGGTAGCGGGCGGGGATGACGACAGCTTTCCGTTTACCTCTTGTGATATCAAGCTGCCAAGCGCGGGACGGGGTGGCGGTTAAATAAATGAGGCTCGCCTGTTCTTTTCGCGCTTCACGAACGGCGTATTCAAGCATCGGCTCAACAGAATATGGAAAGGCATCGACTTCATCCACGATCATAACGTCAAAGACGCGGTAAGCCCGCAGCAACTGGTGGGTGGTTGAGAGGACCAAGGAAGCGATCCGCCCGCGCTCTTCGCTTCCGCCGTACCAAACAGCGAGCGGAACGCGCGGGAACGCTTGGCGAAAGCGGGGAGCAAGCTCGCGGACGACATCGGTCCGTGGCGTGGCGAGGCCAACGCGCCAGCCCTTCTCGAGCGCGGCGGCGATGGCGGGAAACAAAATCTCGGTTTTCCCTGCGCCGCATACGGCCCAAACGAGCAGTTCGCTTCGATCGAGCACGGCCTGACGGACTGCCCAGGCGGCCTCCGCTTGGGCGGCGGACAGCGTCCCATCCCAAACAAGCGGCGCCTCGTGCCGCTCGGACGGAAGCGGCATCGTCACGTGCACAAGGTGAGTGCAGGAGCTGATGCGCCCCATCACGAGACACTTGCGGCAATACGCGCAATCCGATCCACAGCGGGCGCATGGAAACGATGCAAAAAGACGCGCGTCTTCATTCCCGCAGCGCATACAGCGCCAGCCGCTTGATATTTTGATGAGGCCGGGCTGTTCGCATAGCGAACCAGTCTGGATGGCGGCAGCGACTTCTCCATCGGGAAACGGCAGCTGCTCTCGGGGTAGGCGCTGGCCGTTCAGCCAAGCGACGAGCGGCGAAGCAGCGGCTGATGGGTGAATGTACAATGAGCATCACTCCTTTTGCCATTCAGGAAAAGCATGTCTCCTAGTCGGGAGCCAAAAAGAGCGGGTGACGCGGCGAAAACGCCATGGAAAACACCCTCTCCCCAAGTTGAGAGGCTTGAAGCGCATAAAGGTACAGGAAGAGCGATCGACGGTGTTCGTTTTCGTAAAAAGTTAGAAAGATGGTGAAAAATGGGCGTCATGCGCAAAACAGCAACATTCCGCCAGAAAAGAAAGTGGAGATGAAAAGGCCTTTCCAAATGGAATAAGGATGTGGTTTGACCGTCTTTTTCACGACATATCGGCCTTCGAAAGAAATGGATGCGGCGAAACCTGACGCCAGCAAAGATTCACAGGAGAGTCATGGAGTCGATCGATAACGTGTTTCGACAACATTCCCAGGGAAATAGCGACAAATTTTTCAGGAAAGGAAAACGGTTCGACAAGTTCGGCCAGCCCCACATCTCCGTCCGTTTCATAAAGCGGAGAGAAAACTACTGTACAACAAATTCGCCGCCGCGCAAGGCGGAGCGCACCGTTCCTCCTTGCGCTTGGCTGTAGCGCCTCGAGAAGGCGCTTTGCGGCCTCGGCTTAAGGTTGATACCACGTCAACCCGAGCGCGCCTTCGCCGACATGCGTGGCGATGACTGGGCCAAAATAGCTGATCGAAAATTCGACGTGCGGATAGCGGGCGGACAGCTCATCGCGCCAGCGGCCCGCTTCATCCGGCTGGTTGGCGTGGATGATGGCGGCTTTGAGCGGCACACCCTTTTCCGCATCTTCGGCGAACAGCTCTTCGATGCGGTGGATCGCTTTTTTGCGCGTGCGAATTTTTTCAAACGGCACGATCACTTTGTTTTCAAAGCGAAGAAGCGGCTTGATTTGCAAGAGGCCGCCGATGAACGCCTGCGCCCCGGTCAGCCGTCCGCCCCGCTGCAGATGGGCCAAGTCATCGACCATAAAGTAGGCGCGCAGCGTTTGTTTCATTTCATCCAAGCGAGCGATGATATCCTCAGGGGACCTCCCCGCCTGCGCCATTTCCGCCGCTTCGATCGCATAAAACCCTTGTGCCATGCAGCTGATTTCCGAGTCGTATGCGTAAACACGCAATCCGTCCACCATCGTCCCTGCCGTGACCGCCCCTTGGTACGTGCCGCTGATGCCGCTTGAGAGGTGGATGCTGACGACCGCCTCGTACCCTTCCTCACGAATGGCAGTGAACAAGTCAACGAACTCACCGACCGACGGTTGGGACGTCGTCGGCAACGTCGGATGCTGCTTGATTTTGGCAAAAAATTCATCGGCCGTCATATCGATCTCTTCGCGGTACGTCTCATTCCCGAAAATGACGCTGAGCGGAATCAAGCGAATGCCCAGCCTCTCGCGCACCTCTTTCGGCAAGTAGGCCGTGCTGTCGGTGACAATTGCCGTTTTCACGAACGCCATTCCTTCCTGATTTCAAATTTTCTTCCATTATACCAAAAAGACAAACCGCCCACCACTACGAATCCAAATGGGAGTCAGTCAAGACTTTGTGGAGAACATTTTTTCGGTTCACTACGGGCGTTGTCAATCACTAGTTAGCGAACCATTTTCAGGAATTAATATCGTAAGCGCTTTCGGACTCTCATCCCTCATCTTGAGGCGATGATACGATATTCCATTTTTTTACACCCAACCACCATCCCGGAGCGCCGACAACGCTTGATGGATCGGCGTCCCGGATGACCGCTGCAGACACGGTAGATTCTGACGCACCACATCTGCCCATAACCGTCCGGCCTTCCGTTTGGCCTGTTCGATCCGCTTGGACTTTGTTGAGGCCGAGACGGCCGACTGGGGCTCTTGCTCCTCCCACCGTCCCTTTCTCCACCCGATCCCGTCGATTCGGGCCGCCATCGCCCTCAGAAACGCCCGAAGCCCTTGGTCTTTCCAGCTGCGGCGGGATTTCACCCGATGCGCAAACCGGCTCATCACGCTCTCGGCGTGGCCCATCGGACGCATGCCGGTCGTCTCCACCCCTTGCTCCGACAGCCACTCCCGATAGTCCCGGATGCATCCCGGCATCGACTCGATCCGGCGGATCATGGCAGCCATCTGCTTCTCTTTCGCTTCGTCCTCCAACGTGCCGACCGCGCTGTTCAGCTCCACCAGAAGCCCCTCTTCGTCTTGTTTCGCCAGCTTCTTCCGCACCTCCCGCCAACGCGGATGGCCGGACAGACACTGACGCAGCTCCCGCGCCACATGAAATCGATCCAGCTGAAAGCACGCCCGCTTCCCAAAATACTCCCGGCAGGCCGTGATCCACGACGCCGCGTCGCCGTTGATGATCAAAAGGTCCCGGCACGGATCATAGGCATATTCGTTCATCAGCCACTCTTCAAACCGTTCCCACACGTCTCCCGCCCCTTCATGGAGGTAGTGGCGCCGGTTTACCAGCTCAAGCTGCGAACCGTTTCGTTTCCATCCCTCGTGAATCGCCAGGATTTTCTCTTCTTTCGCCCGTTTCCCTTTCCCCTGGCGGGAAATGAACAGCCCATCCGCCTCCACAAACAGCACTCGGCCGTGCCGTTTGGAAACAGGGTGGTGCAGCGAGACAGGGGCCTCCAGCACCAGTTGGCGAATCGCCTCGTGGCTCATGACCGCATACCCTACGATCGACTCGAGTGTGCGAGCCGCTTTGCGGTAGGAAGAGCACTCTACGGCCAACTCGACCGCCGTTTCCTCGAGGCAAGGACTGATCGATCGGGCCCCATCAAAGCCTAATTCGGCATCCAGCAAGAAGGTATAGTTCCCCGTTTGCCGGTCATAGTAGTAGTTCCGTCGAAACGTCACTTCTCCAAACAGCGTTTGGATCGTAGTCGGCCGTTTGTCTTTCAGCTGATACCGGCGCTTGTCCCGCGCTTCCGCCAGTTGTTGATCAATCTCCTCCAAAAGGGCCGCCAACAAGACAGCGAACACCTTTTGAAGAGTTCTGACTAATTGTTCCTCCAGCTCTTTTAATAAAGGCCATTCTGTGGTAAGATGTTTCATGGACTCTCTCCCTCCTGTTTTCGGTTGATGTTGACAATCACCATCATAGCAGGGAGAGAGTCCTTTTTGCATGACATTTGCTTTTTTCTACCGCGCTTCGCTTGGTGGCCCCGACGAGCGTCGCGAACAAAAGTTCGCAACCCTCGTCGGGGATCATTTCGGAATGTCACCCACAAATATTTTACTCACACTCCAAATGGGGGATAGCGCACCGCAAGGACCTAAACAAAGCCGCTTGCCGCCAACTACAAGACAGCTTGTCCTCACCACGGACACACCAACAACAAAGCATCGCTGCCTCGATCCCCTCAACACCAGCCGCCAGACGCCCGTCCAATCCGCCGACAATAGGCGAAAACGGAGGGGGCATTGCCATTAGCGCACTTCCACCCAGCCGTTTTTGATCGCAACCACAACGGCTTGCGTCCGGTCGTTGACGTTTAATTTTTGCAAGATGCTGCTGACGTGGTTTTTCACCGTTTTTTCGCTAATGTAAAGCGCTCCGCCGATGGCGCGGTTGCTTTTGCCGTCAGCCAACAGCTGCAACACTTCGCACTCGCGCCGCGTCAGCAAATGAAGCGGGCGGCGCACCTCCTGCTTAACCACTGCGCCGCCTTTTTCTGTCGTCAAGCGGCGGTATTCGCGAATCAAGTTGTGCGTCACTTTCGGATGCAAGTACGAACCGCCTTCCGCGACGATTCTCACCGCCTCAATGAGCGTATCGGCATCCATCTCCTTCAACAAATATCCGGTCGCTCCCGTCTGCAAGGCGCGCATGACATAGTTTTCATCGTCATGAATCGACAGCACGACGACTTTCGTATCAGGGTAAGCTTCAATCAGCTGTTTCGTCGCCTCAACGCCGTTGATGTCCGGCATGTTAATGTCCATCAGCACCAAATCGGGGCGGTATGTTTCGACGATCGAAAGCGCTTCGCTTCCGTCGCTTCCTTCCGCCACGACTTCAAAATCGCCCTCAAATTCCAAAATGCGCTTGATGCCCTCGCGAAACAGCTGGTGATCGTCGATAATCGCGATGCGTGTTTTCATCGTTTCCTCTCCTCCTTGTTCGTTTTGTCAGTCGAACGGTCGAGCGGAACGCGAATGAACACGGTCGTTCCGCTGCCAATCTTTGAGCGGATGTCGAGCGTGCCGCCGAGCAGCTCCACCCGCTCCCGCATTCCAATCAAGCCGAACGCATTTTCTTTTTTGACCGATGGATCAAATCCTTTGCCATCGTCTTTGACACTGACAAGCAGATGGTCGCACGTCACTTCCATTTTGACGTCGATATGGCGCGCTTCGGCATGCTTCAAGGCGTTTTGCACCGATTCTTGGACAAGCCGAAACACGGCCGCCTCCATCCGCGAAGGCAACCGAATTTCTTCGCCGATATGTACAAAGGAAATGTGGACTCCCTTGTTATATTCTTCCGTCGTTTGCAAATATTTTTTTAGCGTCGGAACCAATCCTAAATCATCAAGCGCCATCGGCCGCAAATCGTAAATGATGCGGCGCACTTCGGACAAAGCCGAACGCACCATTTTGCGAAAATCACGAATCTCGGCGATCGCCGCCTCTGTCCCTCGCTCTTTGATCACCTTTTCGACCAAATCAGACCGAAGAAGGACGTGAGCGAGCAGCTGCGCCGGGCCGTCATGGATTTCCCGCGACAGCCGCCGCCGCTCTTCTTCCTGGGCTTCGATGATTTTCAGCCCAAATTCCTGCTTTTGCTTCGCTCCTTCAATAAGCTCGCCGACCTGGCGGAAATCGCTGTTTAAGTAGTGGAGCACGACCGTAATTTGTCCAACTAAATAATCGGCGCGTTCGATAATTTGCGCAAGGCTCGCCAATCTCCGCTCGAGCTCGTCGCGGCGCAGCCGCAGCTGTTTCTCCCGCTCGCGCACCATCGTCAGCTTCATATGCAACTCATGCGCCGCTTCATACGCCTCGCGAATATCTTGTTCCGAGTGGGTGGAAAAGTTTTGACTCACTTCCGACAGGCGGCGGCGCGCCTGACGCGCCTTCATTTCCAGCTGATCCGCTTCTTCGATCGCCTGCACGGTCAGCCGCTTCACCTCCTCGAGTTCGCGAAGCAAATGGTCGTGCTCTTGACGCGACTGCTCCCCGATGCGGAAAATTTCGTCTTTGCTGTGTTGAACGGTGTCGATCATTTTTTCGACAATCCGATCCAACTGCTTCACATCCCACTGTTTTGCCTCAGCCAATTTGCCAACCTCCAACAGCGCTGCCAAGCGGTGCGCATGGGCGCCAGCAAAATTTGTTTGAAGGAAAAAAGTTGTCGATTTATAATAATAAAAGCATGCCCTATCTATTGCTCTTTTATTTTCAGTTTACCATAATTAGAGTAGATCGCTAGCCATTCCATGCAAAAAAATGAACAAAATTAAACCGTTTTCGCGTTTTTTGTATGTTGAGGTGTTTTGCTTTGTTGCAAACATATTACACGGTCAAAGGATACGGCGAACGCGAGATCGTGATCGAAAAATCACGGTTCATCTGCTATATCAATCGCGCTGAAACCGAGGAAGAGGCCGTCGCCTTTATTCAACAAATCAAGAAGAAGCATTGGGATGCCACCCACAACTGCTCCGCCTATTTGATCGGCGAGCATGACCAAATCCAAAAAGCGAACGATGACGGCGAGCCGAGCGGCACCGCAGGGGTGCCGATGCTTGAGGTGCTGAAGAAAAAAGGATTGAAAGACACCGTCGCCGTTGTCACCCGCTACTTTGGCGGCATCAAGCTCGGCGCGGGCGGGTTGGTGCGCGCTTACAGCCGCGCCGTCTCCGAGGGGCTGAACGCCGCCGGCATCGTCGAGCGTCGGCTCATGCGCGTCATGCATGTCACGATCGACTATCCATGGCTTGGGAAAGTGGAAAATGAGCTACGCTCTTCCGTATATACTATTAAAAATATCCAATATGCCGACCGCGTCACGTTTGACGTTCTCGTTCCCGAGGACGGCCAGTCTTCGTTCGGCGAGTGGATGACCGAACTGACAAACGGAAGGGCGAACATTCAGGCGGGAGCGATGGAGTATGCCGAGCGGCTGCTTCCGTCTTCCTAAAACGACACCGTAAAGGAAAGAAGGGTTAAACGATGAATCATACAAGAAAAACGGTGAAAAAGCGAAAGAAAAAAAAGCGGCTCCGCCGATTCTTTTTGCTCGTGTTTCTTCTTTTGCTCGGGGGTGTCGGCGCCTTTGGCTACAATATTTACTCCGAGACGAAACAGGCAACAAACAAAATTTACCAAGAGCTTGATCCATCAAGCAAGCCTGCAAGAAATATTGAAATGCGCAAAGATCCGTTTACCGTGCTGTTGGTTGGAGTGGAAAACCAGTACCACGACGAGGAGGGGCGGTCTGATGTCGTCATGTTGTTGACCGTCAATCCGAAGACGAACAAAGTGTATTTGTTGAGCATTCCCCGCGATACGCGCGTTTACATTCCGAGCGAAGGGAGGAAAGACAAAATCACCCACTCCTACAGTCATGGAGGCATTCAATCGACGATTGCAGCCGTCAATGAGCTGATCGATGTTCCGATCGACTATTACGTGACGACGGATTTTGAAGGGTTCGAAAAAATTGTCGATTCCCTAGGCGGCGTCACGGTGGATGTTCCGTTTACATTCAAAGCTCAGCTGACAGGTTCGCTCAAATGGCATACGTTCCATAAAGGCAAACAAGAGTTGAATGGCAATGAAGCGCTCGCCTATGTGCGCATGAGAAAATCGGACCCCCGCGGCGATTTTGGCCGAAACGAGCGGCAAAAGCAAGTCATTCGCGCCATTATTGACAAAAGCACGTCCATCACCTCGTTGCCGAAGCTGGATGACGTCATCGCCGATTTAGGGGATCACGTGCGGACGAACATCCCTCCGTCCGAGTTGTTGTCATTCATCTACGTCTATCAAAAAATGAAAAACGCGGATGTAGAAAATTTGCATTTGAAAGGATACGACGAAACGATCAACGGCGTGTACTACTACATCCCGGACGAGCAATCGGTCAGCTCAATCAATGAAACGCTGCGGCAAGCGCTCGAGACGTCCAACGCCTCCCTCACGCGCAGCGATTCACCATCCACACAAAGCCAAAATTAACGATCACAAAGAAGGTGCTACCAAACGCAATGGGGCGCCTTTTTCCATTTACAGCGTATATCATGCCGCAATGATGATGAAAGAGCACAACCTTTCATGTCCTCTGCTTTTTTCTCTCTTTTTCAACAAAACTTTTCATTTTTTCTCATAATAGGACTGAATTCGGGTTGGATAAAACGGCAAAATTCGCTATGATAGTATAGAAAACGCAAACTTGAGAAAAAGGGGGGATCGAATCCTTGAAAAAAACGCTTCTTTCCGTCTTGTTGGCGACTTGCCCGCTATGGCCGTCAGCCGCCTTGGCCGCCGATGGAAGTCCTTCCTCATCCTCACCGACACTCATGGTCGCTGAGCATAACGCTTTGCTGAGGAGAGGAGCGACGGATTCCTATCAAATCGTCGAATCCATTTCCGCTGGCCAACAAGTAAAGGTCATCGACAAGTTCCAAAATGCTGCTGGCGAAACGTGGTATCGCATCGAATACAAGGGCATCACGGGCTGGGCGCGGGCAGACGACTTTTCTGAAGCGCATGTCTCTTCCGCCTTCCCTAACGTGATGTTCGCCAAGCAAGACTCGTTGCTGAAAAGAGGGGCAACCGATTCATATCGGGCCGTTGGTTCGATTCCCGCTGGCCAACAAGTGAACGTCATAGACGAGTTTCAAAACGCCTATGGTGAAACGTGGTATCGCATCGAGTACGGAGGCGTCACCGGCTGGGCGCGTGCGGACAGCTTTTCCAACCAACCACCTTCCATGCTCGTCGGAAAGCGTGCGGTCATCGCCGCCAACGACATCGCGATGCGCAAGGGGGCATCCCCTTACTATCCGGTCGTAAAAACACTGTCTAACGGCGATGTCGTCTCCATCATGGCCGAGTTCACCAATTCGCTCGGGGAACAGTATGTGCGTGTGGAGTGGGCGGGAGTCAAAGGATGGGTGAAAACGGAACAGATCTACATACCCAAACAGCTTCCGACACTTTTGCCGACATTCATGAACGTTGTGCAGTCCTCCCCGGTTCGCCGCGGGGCGAGCGTCCATTACCGCGCCGTCGCCACAGTGTCACGCGGTCAATCTGTCAAAGTGATCGATTTGTTCGTCACAAATGGTCAGGAACTTTGGTACCGCGTTGATCTCGGACATGTCCGGGGATGGGTGTCGGAAAAAGTGTTGACGATGTCATCAACCATTTCGGTTCCAAGCGGTGTCTCGGATACGTCCAGCATCTCAGGCCAGCCGCTGACGGTCAGCGTGTCGGTCGCCAATGTGCGGCAAGCTCCATCTTTAAAAGCAAAAGTCGTCACCCAACTGAAAAAAGGAACCAAACTGAACAGCCTGTCAAGCGCCAAAGATGCGTCGGGAGCGCTTTGGTACAAAGTGTCCCTCAATGGAAAAACGCTCGGCTGGGTGCACGAGACGGTCGTAACCAAATCCTACCTTTCCCCACCAGCCAGCCAGGGGAAGCAAAAGCAGGTGACAACCGCTAATGCGGCGCTGTTTGCCGAACCTTCGTTGAGCGCCGCCGTCATCGAGCGGATTGCGAAAAACCGAACGGTCACGGTTTTGAAGACGACAGAAGCATCTCCGTTCGACTGGGTGCAAGTCACCTCTGCATCGGGGAAAACGGGATGGATGCCGGCGTTTGAAGTCAACGCCCCATCCTACGTATACGTCAAACAGGCGGGCACTCCGCTGCGCCGAGGCGCCTCTTCAAACTATCAATCGTTGAAGACGCTGGCAGCGAATGAGCGGCTTGCTGTCCTTTACGAATATCATGGATGGCTGAATGTCGAAACATCCAATGGCGTCCGCGGATGGGTGGAAGAATCGAGCACCTCTACCGTCGCCTTAAATAGTCTCGTGGAACCGACGTTTTCGACCATCAACGACAATGCCTATTTGACGTGGAAAAAAACGTCTAATTTCCGCGTCTCCTATTCGTTGTTGCCTGGCAATCGCCTGAAAATCACCGGCTCGTTTTCCTACGCTGAAGTCCCGTCGACCGACATTCCAGGCATCCAAACGGTGGAGTGGACGGGCAGCAGCCTGCTCATCACCTTTGAACCGGGGTACACGTTCACCCTTCGCCATTACAGCGACCGATTGGCGCTGAAAATTCTCGAGACCGGACTCAAGGGCAAAAAAATCATTATTGACGCAGGGCACGGGGCGCACGATACCGGGGCGATCGGCCCTGGCGGCACGCGGGAAAAAGATATTACGCTGGACACCGCCTTATTGCTAAAAGAAGAATTGGAGCGGGCCGGAGCGATCGTGAAATTGACGCGAAGCACCGACATCTTTTTGGAGCTGTCGGAACGGACATGGATCGCCAACAGTTCCGACTACGACGCCTTTATCAGCATTCACGCCGACTCGTACTCTCGGACATCTCGCGGAACGACAACGTACTACAACGTATCGAGCAACTTCAACGGGCCAAAAAGCGAGCAGTTGGCCGCCATCGTGCAAAAACATCTTGTCCAACAGCTCGGAACATATGACCGCGGCCATAAAACGCAAGACTTTTACGTCAACCGGAAAAACGAGCTGCCGAGCATTCTTGTTGAGCTCGCCTTCATCTCCAATCCGAATGAAGAGGCGCTGCTCAAAACGAAAGCGTTCCGCCAAAAAGCAGCCGTCGGCATTCGCGAAGGACTGGAAGAATACTTCAGCCAATTCTAGTTTGTTCACATTCGGAGAATAATAGCATGAGAAGGCCGATGATGCAACGGATATAAAGCTTTGGCAACGGTGTTTCTCAAGCTGGAGAAACATGGCAACATCGCGTTTTCATTCCTTGCGATTCCTCATGAACCAAGCGAATCCGTTGTGTTTCACCGGCCTTTTAGGAAAGCTATTATTCTCCTTTCTTTCCATATCCAAAAACGGGGGAGATGAACATGATGAAACGAAAAGCCAAATGGGCCGTTGCTGCCAGCCTGGCGGTCGGAATGACGGCAGGCGCCCTCTTGTTTACGCCATCGGCGATGAAAGCATCGGAAGAAGTCGTGTTAGCGAGCGTCGACTGGGTGACGTCCCAGCTCAACCCGATGAAAAACGACATTGCCAACCTGAAAGCACAACTGGCCGCCCAGCAACAACAAATTCAACAGCTTCAACAACAACTTGCCAGCAAACCCGCTTCGCCTTCTTTGCCTTCTGTCGTCTATGTAGCGAAAAACAATGCGGCCGTCCGCAGCGGAGCGTCAACGAGCTACCGCGTCATCACTTATAAACAGGCAGGGGCTTCACTGCAAGTCGTCGGGGCGCACCTTACTTCCCAAGGACTTTGGTACAACGTCGTCCTATCTTCATCGCTGAAAGGATGGATCCATTCAGGCGATGTCTCGACATCCGCTGTCAGCAGCGACAGCACCAAGCACGTCATCGCCACGGCCGCGGTCAATATTCGAAAAGGAGCGACGACTTCTTATCCGATTATTGCGACCGTTCCAAAAGGGACAGAGATGGTCTATATCCAGCCGTTTACCAACAGCAAAGGAGAGAAATGGTACAACGTGCAGCTGTCTGACGGGCGGCGGGGTTGGATGGCCGCTGAATTTGGTGAGGTGAAGTAGACGGTGAAAAAACTAGCGTGGTTGGCCGTCGTCCTGTTTTGGCTCATCACCTCTCCTTCCGCCTCGAACGCCGCTGGGGTGAAAACGTACAACAATCCCGTGCAAGTCCTTTTATATAAAGGAGCATCGGTGACAGCCGCCGTCGAAGGAAACTATCAAATCGTCAATAAAGAGACGTTGACGATCACCCCGTTGCCAAGCGGGACAAATCTGACATTTCGGTCTTCCTCTTCGACCGTGTTTGTCACGTACAATGGAAAGACGGATTTTTCAAGCACCGGATTTACTATTCAAGAAACAATCGGCGCGGCGCCGTTGTCCCTTGTCAAGGTGAACCAAACGCGGTATCGGGGAAGCGTCGACATTCGCCTGCAAAACAGCGCCTTGTATGCTGTCAATATTTTAGATATGGAAGATTATTTAAAAGGAGTCGTGCCGAGCGAGATGCCTGCCTCTTGGCCGCTTGAGGCGCTGAAGGCGCAAGCCATTGCAGCCCGAAACTATGCCTATAAACATAAAACAAGTTTGACGACCAATCCAAACACACAGACGTATAAAGGATATGATGGAGAATCTCCCCGATCGAACGAGGCAGTGGATGCGACAAGAGGATTGTATCTTAAATATAATGGCAGTGTCATTGAAACGTATTACCACTCGACAAGCGGCGGCAGAACCGCCAACGTAAGCGACGTCTGGAACTCGTCGCAAACCGCCTACCCATATTTGGCGAGCGTCGATGACCCGTATGAATCATCGCCGTACAGCCGTTGGTCGTTCACCTTCTCCCCGTCTGTGCTGCTGCGTTCGTTCGGGCTCACCGATCCATCGGTTGTTTTATACGACGTCTCGATCACCAAAACCGGCGCGAACGGGGAAGTGGGGGCCGTCACGATTGAAACCTCGGCCGGCGAAAAAACGGTGAAAGGCAATGAAACGACCATCCGCAAACTGTTCCCGCTAGACGGTAATCAATTTTACGGCATCTTGCCGTCCAACTGGTTCGACATTCAAGTGCAAAAAAGCGGTCCATCCGTGTCGATTCAAACGACGAACGGCAGCATCGCCGCCTCTTCCTTGTCATCTTATTCTGTCCAAACAGAGAACGGAACGGTTTCGCTCGCCGGCGTCGAAGGAATCAAAGTACAAACAACGGATGGCATCATGCCGCTTTCCGCCTCGCCGTCAGGGGTCAGCTCGATCACCGTCACGGGAAAAGGCTGGGGGCACCGGGTCGGCATGAGCCAATACGGAGCAAAAGCATTCGCCGAGCGCGGATGGACGGCGGAGCAAATTTTAGAGCATTACTTCCGCGGGGCGGAAGTCTCGTTCGAGTGAAAGCGTGACGATTGTGAAGGAAAACATCACTCGCATTACAACACTCCCGACGCAGTCGGAAAATATCTTTCCAAATGGAAACATAGCCGCTTTTCACATAAAGGAAAGGGCATCCTGCTTATGAGCCGGACACCCTTTTCTTTTTTTATTGTTCCGCCGGCCAAACGGATTCGCGTTTTGTTTCATCGCCAAGGGCGTGAAGCAAATCGTCGACAATGCGAATCCATGAGTATTGCTCCACCGCCAACTTGCGCCCATTTTCCGCCATCTTTTCGTATTCCTCTCTCGGAAGGCAAAGCAGCTCGAGAACCGCCGCGGCGATCTGTTCGGGATTTTCTGGAGGAGCGATTTTTCCGCAATGGTATGTTTCTAAAATCTCTGCGCTCTCCCCTTCGCCGCAATACAGCACCGGGGTTCCGGTGGCGATCGCCGGGAAAATTTTCGACGGCCTTGCTCCTTTAAACAAATCGATGTTGCGCAGCGAAACGATGCTGTAATCGGTGATGGAGAAAATCTCCGGCATCTTCTCAACCGGAACGGATCCGTAAAACGTCACGTTGTCAAGGCCAAGCTCTTCTTTTAACGCCATCAGCTTTTCCCGCTCTTGGCCGTCGCCGACAAACAGGAAATGCGCCCGTTCATCTTTCGCTTTGACGATGGCCGCCGCCCGCAGCACCGAATCGAGCCCTTGGGCGTATCCCATCGTTCCGGCGTACGTAAACACCACTTTTCCTTCGAGCCCTAATTCCGCGAGCAGCTTCTTGTTTTTCGGCAACGGGCGAAACACATCCGTGTTGACGCCGTTCGGCAATAAAAAGACATCCTCGGGCGCCTTCCCTTGCTCAATCATATAATCGCGAATGCCTTCCGTCGCGGCGGCGATTTTCCACGCCTTCCGGTATAAAAACAGCTCGAGCCATCTCGCCATTCGGATGAACAGCCGATTTTTCAAAATGCCGAGCTCAACGGCCGATTCCGGCCAAATGTCGGCGACGTTGAAAACAAACTTCGCCCGTTTCAACTTCGCGCCCACGTACCCGGTGATCCCTAAAAACAACGGCGGGGAATTGCAAATGATCACATCCGTCGGCTTCGCTTTCACAAGCAGCGAATAAAACGAGCTGAACGTAAACGAAAAATACGAAGCGAGCCGTTTCCAAAAGCTCCCCTTCGGCGACGGATAAATCCATGTCCGATGAACGGGAATGCCGTCCCATTGTTCGAACAAATAAAACAGGCCGCGGTATGGCTTGGGGATGACGCCGTGCGGATGATGCGGGAACGCCGTGAGCACTTCCACTTGATGCCCCCGTTTGATCAGCTCTTTGCTCACCTCATACACACGAATTTGCGGTGCGCCTGTTTCCGGCGGGAAGTGTTGGCATAGGTACATGATCCTCATGGCCCGCTCCACACCACTTTCCCAAAAAATCGCAAACGAACGTTCCATTTCGAGCGCCAAGAGGCGAGCGCAAACGAGGCGTGGAAAAGGGGAAACGCCCCCCTGGCATCGTCCCGCTGTCCTTGGATGGATAATCGTTGCCGCGAACCGACGGTCATCATGAGCTTGCCAACGGAAAGCCGCCGGCTTCGCGACTTAGCCTCCGCTTTCGGCAACAAACGAGCACCAACCGCGGCGGCTGATATGACGGCTTTGTTCCTCATTGACTCCCTCCACCGCCTTTCAACGTTTGTTCATACAATCGGATCATGCGCATCGCATTTTCCGTCCAATCGTAATGTTCATGGACATGGTTGACGCCGTTTTCCCCCATTCGTTGCCGCAGCCTCTCATCAAGCAGCAGCCGTTCGAACGCCTCCGCCAGCTTTTCCGGACTGTTTTTCGGCACGATCAACCCCGTTGTTCCCTCACGGACGACTTCCGGCAGCCCGCCGACGTTGGAGACGACAACGGGAACGCCGCACGCCATCGCCTCGACGGCGGCAACGCCAAAACTTTCGCTGTCTTCAGTCGAAGGCACGGCGAAAATATCCATTTGATTGATATACAGCGGCACTTGTTCGTTCGGAACTTTGCCGGCAAACGTCGTCACGGATTGGATGCCGAGGCGGGCGCACAGCTCCTCGTATTCGCTCCGCTGCGGCCCGTCGCCGACGATCAACAGCTCCGTTTGCGGATGCCGCTCGTGCACAATGGCAAACGCCCGAATCAAATCGGCGATCCCGTACTTGTCGGAAAGAGCTTTCACCGTGCCGATCGTCACGGTCCGTTTCGGCTGTTTCGGCAACGGTTTGAAGCGGGCGACATCAACACCAAACGGCGTCACTTCGATCGGTTTGTCCGTATACTTTCCGGTTTCTTTCGCCATCACATGGCTTGTCGAACAAATGACATCCGCACGCTGGAATGTATATTCAAGCATCCGTCGGTTCCAACGATTGGCATTCGGAAACTGATACACGTCGCGCCCCCAGACGGAGACGTAAAACGGATGATACCCCGCAAGCGCCCCGATCAACCCGTAGCTGGAGGCATAATGGGCGTGCAAAATATCTGGTTGAAACGAAGCGAGCAGCCGCTTTAATGAAAAGACAGTGGAAAAATACGACAACTTCCCCGGCAGCCATTTCGGCAGCACGACTGTCTCGACTTCTTTCGCTTGTTCCGGCCCGTAATGGTCTTTAAACGTCACGACTTTCACGTCGATGCCTTGCGTTTGGTAAAAGCGGGCCCACTTATGCGTATGGATCGATTTGCTTGGAGCCAATAAGGCGACTTTCATCGGAGGCCCCCCACCAACGTTTCTTTCACCTTTTCCACTCTCGCTTCCCACGAGTGTTTCGCCATAAACGTCTGCGCAATGCGCAAGCGGCACTCCTCGAGCATGTCGGCCATCTTGGCGATCGCTTCTGCCATCGACGACGGGTTGTCGTCGCAAATGACGCCGTACCCATCCGCTTCAATCAACCGCTTTTGCGCTGAGCAAGCGGTGGCGACAATCGGCAGGCCGCTCGACAGATAGTCAACCAGCTTGACGGGAACGGAAAAATCATTGTACTCGCTCCGCCGCCGCGGGATGAAGGCGAAATCCATCTCCGCATACAAACGGTCGAGCGCTTCGCCGCTGACGTGCTCGACGCGCACTTGCAAGGCGGCAAGCTCTTCTTTCACCGCAAGCGGCTGCCGCTCGTACTCGTCTTTTCGGCAGACGACGGTGAGCGAAACAAGCGGCTTGCGGCGGTTTGCCAAGCGAATCGCCTCAAGCAGGAGCAAAAGCCCGTAGTCGGCATTGTTGATGCCGCCGACATAAATGGCATTCAGCGGCTGTTTCGCCGTCCCGAACCGCTGAAACGGCTTTTGCTTCCCACCCGGCGGCAAATCGACCATCGGGCGGCGGATCGCGACGTATGTTCCCATTTCGAGGCTCGGCAAAAAGATGACATCGCAGTACCGCTCGTAAAACCGTTCTTCCCAACGGTACATCATTTGCATGGCCGCTTTTTTCCAACCGCGGAGCGGATACAAATCAGGAAACTTCCAATAGACGTCGCGGTAAAAGACGCCGATCGGAACATTGCGGGCTTTCAAGTAGCGGAGAACGTCCCGGTCGACGAACGGACTTTGCGGCCGGTGTCCTGGGTCAGTGAGCCAAAGCGGAATCGTCTGGTTTTCCATATAGCAAAACCAGACATCATCGAGCTTGCCTTGGCTGCGGAGCTCTTGAAATTGCTTCTCCCGCTCGGCTGACGTGCCGGCGATCAGAAGAACGTCCACTCCCTCCTTCGCTCCCCAGCGCAAAAACGCCTGATGCATTTCATACGGCCGCAGCTTTGACCCGCTGTTTCGTTCCGCGGCGAGTGAAAACGGGTAATAAATCAATACGGTTTTCATCATTCATCCCTCATCCGTGATTCGCCTTTTCGTTGCAAACCATGCCCGTAAATCCCCCTGCACCCGCAGCCATAACGCCATGCCGCCAAACAACGCCACGAGCAGCACCCAGGTCGGATTGAACAAAAAATCGGTGAACCCACCGACGAGCGTGCGGGGGATGTTAATGGAAAAATAAACGAACAAACTTAAAAACAAAGGATTTTTTGGCAGCCGTAGAAACCCAATGTACAACAGCTGCGTCACGACACCGACATACAGCGTGCCGATGACGATCCCCACATAACCGAAATTGGCATACGCCTCAGCGACAAAAAGGGTGTTCAACACTCCCCCTGTCCCGTCTTCAATCCGCTCTGGGAACACGTGCGCCATCACGAGGCGGGCGGAGCGGACGTTCTCGACGTCAAACAACCCTGTTAAAATCGAGGGCAAGCTTTTTCCATAAAGAAATGGCAGCGCTTCGCCGAACAAATTCAAATGAAGAAACGTCGGCGCGATTTGCGCCAAAATCATGCGGCCGATCGGGCCCTTGTTGTAAGACAAAAAGGTCGTGGCATCTTGCACCCCTTGAATGACGATGTACATGCCGACGAGCACCGCCGCCCCCACTCCCCCATACAGCGCCAATTTCACCGCCGACAGCCTTGTTTTTCCAATGTAAATGCGAATGAGGAAAAACATCATCACGTAAAAGAAAATCGGCGATTTGGCCAAATCATACACATTGACGAACACCGCCCCGACAAACAGACAGATAAACAGCAGCTTCCACCGCCACTCGTGCGTCAGCTCGGCAAACAAATAAGCGATAAACGACAAAAGCGGCGTGAGCGTAATGGCAAAAATATTGCGAACGAGCACGTTTCCGGCAAAATGGCGCGACGCCTCAATGCGCAACGCAGCCAAGCTCTCATCCGTGCCTGTCAAGAGCGCAAACACCGGAATCGTCGGCGTTTTCCAAATCATATACGCAATGGCGGCAAAACTGAGCAGCGACAGCGCCAAAAACGCATAAAACACTTGGCTGCCCGTCGCTCCGGCCAACGGGGAAAGCGGCTTTTGCAAATAGGCGCGAAACTCCTGCCTGGCTTCAAATCCGCACAGCCTTGAAACGACCACCATCGACAGCGGGAACACGATCATGACAAAGCACACGACGACAAATCCAATCTGCCGGTATTCCTCAGGCCGAAACAACTTGCGAATCATGTAGTAATCGTCCATCCCCAAGGCGATCAGCAGCGCGCCGATGAAGCTTGACAGAAGGAACGAGTAATAGTACACAATCGACACGAGATTCGGCGCCGTCAATGAAAGCGTCCCCGCTGCATAGCGAAACATCAAGGTGGAGGCGACAAGAACAATCAACCAGATCAACACGTCCAACATGCCGACGCACCCTTATCGCTGTCCGATCGCCGCCACGATTTTCTCCGCCGCATGCCCATCGCCAAAGACGTCCACATAAACAGGGGCGACTTCCTTGTGAACCGCCGCGACGATCTTCTCGCGGTCCGTGCCGGTTAAGATGTTCGCCCCGCCTTCGAGCGTTTCCACCCATTCGGTTTGTTCGCGCACCGTCACGCAAGGCACACGAAGGAAATACGCTTCCTTTTGTACGCCTCCTGAATCGGTGATGATTTTTTTCGCGCCGCTCTCTAACCGAAGCATGTCCAAATAACCGACCGGATCGATCAGCCGAAGCCCTGGAATCGCCGAAGCGTCCAAGCCGTACTCTTCAAGCTTATGCCGCGTCCGGGGATGAATCGGCCACACTTTCGTTCCGTCAATATCCCGAAAAGCAGCCAAAATGGCTTTCAATTTGTCGGGGTCATCGGTATTTTCCGCTCGGTGAATGGTGATCAAGTAGTAGGATTGTTCCGCCAGCGACAAATCAGCCAAAATCGTCGATTGGCGCTGTGCGAGCTCCTTGTTGTACAAAATGGCGTCATACATGACGTCGCCGACATTCCAGACGTTTCGCGTAATATTTTCTTTTCGTAAATTTTCCACGGCCGTCTCCGTTGGACAAAATAAGAGCTCGGAGACATGATCGGTCATGATGCGGTTGATTTCTTCCGGCATCTGCTTGTTGAAGCTGCGCAGTCCGGCTTCGACGTGGATGACGGGAATATGGAGCTTCGCTGCGACAAGAGCGCCCGCGAGCGTCGAGTTCGTATCGCCATAGACGAGCACATAATCCGGTTTTTCCTGCATGACAATTTCTTCAATTTTCATCAGCATTTCGCCCGTTTGCTTTCCATGGCTGCCTGAACCCACCCCAAGATAGTAGTCAGGCGTCGGAATGTTCAACTCCTCAAAAAAAATGGCCGACATATTCGGGTCATAGTGCTGCCCGGTATGGATCAGCACTTCGGTATATTGTTTTCGCAAGACGCGCGAGACAGGGGCAGCCTTGATAAACTGCGGTCTGGCGCCTAACACGGTGGCGATTTTCATCCGAAACACCTCCTAGAACGTTGGTGAAAAACAGTGATTTCTGCAAAATCATCGGTTCATGAATGCAAAGCAGGATCATGACCATGCTGTTTTTCAATGTGAGAAAGTCCTTTGAAGGAGCGTTTTCCCATTCAGTCACCAGACTTCTAGATCAGACGAGCGGTTATCAAGTATTTTGCGCATTTTCGCCCTCGATCGTGCGCACCGGGCGGCGCAAATCACGATCAACCCGGCTGGCAAAGAGCGTGGCAGCAAACAAGCCCCAACCAGCGAGCACCCAGCCGTCAGCAAGCGGCGCTTGCTGGACGTAGACGATGACGATGAGGGCGAGCAATGTGCCGACAAAAACCAAAGACATCTTTTTCCACGACACCGGCACGGAATACACTTGTTGGCTTTTGCGAAAAATGAAGGCCACAGCGACAATATACGTAATGAGGCTGGCCGCGACCGCTCCCCAGCTGAGCCAAAGCGGCACCAAAACGGCGTTCAACGCAAGGTGAAGAAGCGCCGCTAGAGTGAACACCCGTGAAATATAGCCGGTTTCCTTTGTCAAAAACAAGCCGGTGGAAACAATCAGATAATAAAAGTTCAAAAACGTGACGGCCGATAAAAACGGGATATAGGACGCTGCATCGCGATATTCCTGTTTGAAAAAGGTTTCCACAAGCCACGGGCTCGCCGTGGCGATCAAAAGCAGCCCAAACGCTCCAATGAGCAAAAGCGCCATATACACTTTCGCAAACAGCGCACGGCTTTCCGGCCGGTCTTTCATCGACATCGAATACGGACGCCACGCCATCTGCACGCCGCTCGTGATGAGCGTGATCACGGTCGCGAGCCGCAAGGCAACCCCAAACACCCCGACTTCCTCCAACGACGCAAACCGTTGGATGAAAAACGTGCTGACGTTGGCGATCACCCAAAAGGCGAGCGAAGTCGGCACGAGCGGGGCGGCGTAGGCAAGCAGCTCCTTTAACACGTCAAGGCGCACGCGCCACACCATATACTTTACGGTCAAACGCAGCATCAACAAAAACACGAGCGCGCTGCTTACGAGCCGGCCGATGAGCAGCCCTTCCGGCGTCGCCGCGAACCACCGGAGCGCCGCATACGACAGCACAGCGACAAGCAGCATTTTCACGAGCGTCCAAATCACGACTTTTTTCGTCTGAAATTCAAACCGCAGCACCGTCGTCGCCACGACGAAAATCGTATCGAGCAATAGCGTCGCGATACTGATGTACAGCAAATCGACATAGCGAGGTTCTTGAAACAGCGCGCCTGCGATCCACGGACCGGCCAAAACGACAGCCAAAAATAAGATGGCGACGACAAACAGCCGGAAGTACATGACGTTGCGCACATACAAAAGGCGCTTCTCTTTGTCGTCCGTGTCGTAATAGTAAAAAGAGAGCGCCGAATCCGTACCGAAAATGACGAGAAACGTCAGCATCGACGTCCATTGGTCGATCAAGTAGACCGCCCCGTACTGCGCCTTTGACAAATAGCTTGTATAAATCGGCAGCATCAAAAAGGCAATCAGCTTCGTACCGACGTTCATAAACGCGTAAAGGAGCGAATCCGCTCCTAAACGCTTGAATGCCGAGAACAATTTATAACAACTCCCGCTCGTCGACCATTTTGCTGAAGCGCGCCGGGAATCCTTTCACGACCGTCCTCGGTTCCGTATCTTTCGTCACAAGCGCCCCAGCGGCGACAAATGTCTCTTCCGCCACCGTCACGCCCGGCAGCAAAATCGCTCCGCCTCCGACGCGCGCCCCGCGCTTGACGGTCGCCCCTTTGATTTTGGCGAACCGTTCTTCCGTCCGCCCCATGTAGTTGTCATTGGTCGTCGTGACGCACGGAGCAATGAACACATGGTCTTCGAGCGTTGTGTAGGCCGTGATGTAGGAGTTCGACTGGATTTTCGTCTGATCGCCGATTTGGACGTGGTTTTCGACGCACACCCCGCGCCCGACGATCACATATTGGCCGATGTGCACGTTTTCGCGCACGCTCGCCAAATCAGCGATCAATGTGTAGGCGCCGATCACTGCTCCTCGATAGATGACAGCGTTGGCGCCGATCGTGCAATGGTCGCCGATGACAAGCGGCGGCAGCTCGCCCGACAGCTTGACGGTGCTCGTTTTCGCCGGCTTCGGCGGTTTGCCGAGCACCGCTCCGTCGGCGATCGTCACGCCGTCGCCGATGACGGTTCCTTCGTGAATCGTGACGCAATGTCCGATTTTAACGTCGTTTCCGATTTTTACATTCGCCTCGATGACAGTGAAATGGCCAATTTCGACACGTTCACCGCAAACAACAGAGGGATCGACAACGTTCATGGTTTCGTCTCCTTCGCTTACAATTTGACGTATTTTGCCGGTTTCGACACATCTTTCATGGCGTTGCGTGTGTCAAACACGACCCGGCTGTGACGAGCGACCATTTCATAGTCGATGTTGGAATGGTCCGTCGTAATCAAGACAAGATCTGACTGTGCAAGCAGTTCCGGCGTCAGTTCGACCGTCTCAATGACGCGGTTGCACGCCCGGAACGACGGCACATACGGGTCGACGACGGCAAATTCCGCCCCGTATTGTTCGAGCAGCTCGACGATTTTCAACACCGGCGATTCGCGCACATCGTCGATGTCTTTTTTGTAGGCGACGCCGAGCACCGTCACTTTCGAACCGCGCAGCGCCTTCCCTTCTTCGTTCAAAATGAGCATCGCGCGGTTGACGACATATTCCGGCATTGCGTTGTTGATTTCGCCGGCCAGCTCGATCAAGCGTGTATGGTAGTTGTATTCGCGCGCTTTCCATGTCAAATAAAACGGGTCGATCGGAATGCAATGGCCGCCAAGCCCCGGGCCCGGGTAAAACGCCATAAATCCGTACGGCTTCGTCTTCGCCGCATCGATCACTTCCCAAACGTCAATGCCCATCCGTTCACACAAAATGGCCATTTCGTTCGCCAATGCGATGTTGATATGGCGGAACGTGTTCTCAAAAATTTTCTCCATTTCCGCCACCGCCGGACTCGATACTTCGTGCACATCGCCTTCAAGCACGGCGCGATACATCGCCGCCGCCACTTTCGTGCACGTTTTTGTCACGCCGCCGACGACTTTTGGCGTATTTTTCGTCTTAAACTGCTTGTTGCCCGGGTCGACCCGCTCCGGTGAATAGGCAACAAACACCGTTTTCCCAACGACGAGCCCCTTTTTCTCCAGCGCCGGTTTCACGATTTCTTCCGTCGTGCCTGGATAGGTGGTCGATTCCAAAACGACAAGCATTCCTTCATGGGCATATTTGGCGACTTCGTTCGCCGAGTTTTCGACGTAGGACGTATCCGGCTGGTGATGCTCATCGAGCGGGGTCGGCACCGCGATCGCCACGGCGTCGACTTCCGCGATGCGGGCGTAATCGGTCGTCGCTACGAGCCGCCCTTGTTTGACCATCTCATGCAAATCTTCATCGACGACATCGCCGATGTAGTTGATCCCGTTGTTTACTTGATCGACGCGGCTTTGTTGGATATCAAAGCCGATGACATGAAATCCTGCTTTCGCTTTTTCGACCGCCAGCGGCAAGCCGACGTAGCCAAGACCGACCACGCCGATGACCGCGTCGCGTTTTTCAAACTTTTGCAACAGCCGTTCCGCGTAGTTCATTCCTCTCATTCCTTTCTACTCAGATAGTTGCACTCTTGTCCCCGTTTCCGCCGAACGCAAAATCGCTTCGATCAGCCGAACAGGAGCCAATCCGTCCAAACCAGTGACGATCGGCTCGCGGTCTTCGCGAATCGCTTGCACCATATCTTCAATGATCCATTGGTGCCCCGGCTTGCCAAACGGGTCGGCGTTGATCTCATCGATGAGCTTTGCCCGTTCTTCCTCGCTGACGCCTTCCGCTTCCCACGTTTCGATAAAGTTGGCCGTCCGGCCGCCGATTTTCACCGATGCCGTTTCGCCGAAAATGGAGATCGATTCCTCCAAGTTTTGCGGATAAATCGTCGTCGCTGCCTCAATGACGCCAAGCGCCCCGCTTTCAAACTCGACGACCGCCGCCGCGACGTCTTCCGTCTCAATCTTGCGCAGCCTTGTCGCCGCCATCGCTTGCACCGCCTTGACCGGCCCCATCAGCCAAAGCAGCAAATCCAAATTGTGAATGGCTTGATTCATCAAGACGCCGCCGTCAAACTCTTTTGTCCCCCGCCACGCCGCCTGATCATAGTAGGCTTGATTTCGATTCCAGCGCACCGTGGCGTTCGCATGGCTCAGTTTCCCGAACATGCCGCGCTCCATCGCCTCTTTCAGCTTCCGAATCGCCGGACGGAAGCGGTTTGGATGGACGACCGCAAGCTTCACGCCATATTCCTTCGTCGCGCGGATCATCTCTTCAGCGTCGCTTGTGCGAAGAGCCATCGGTTTTTCCACAATGATATGGCGGCGATAGCGGGCCGCCAGCTTGGCCAGCCGCGCGTGCAATCCAGACGGAACACAAATGTTGACGACATCGATCTGTTCGTTCTCCTTCAACATCGTCTCCATATCAGTGTAAACAGGAACATCCGACACGTCGCGCAAACGTTCGGGGTTCGTGTCGCAAACCGCCGCCAGTTCGGCGTCGTCCGCCTTTTCAATGGCATCGATATGTTTTTTGGCGATATGCCCCATGCCGACAATGGCAAAACGGATCATGAAGAATAGTACCTCCTCGCGTCCAATATATACTTCCAAAGCACGAGCCAAACGACCGTCAAAAACAGGCCGAGGACAAGGCCGACGGCCATCAGCTGCCCCGTATACGTTTTCGATTTCGCCACCGTTTCCGACAATACGGCCGGTTTTTCGTAAAAGACAAGATTGCCGCGGATGCGATTGACACGCTCCATCACTTCAGTCAAGTTGTTTTCCGACTCAACCAACAAGTCGCTGATGTCATGGAGCTGTTCCGGATTCAAGCGGCCCGACTGTATTTGTTCGCTATAATAATCGACTTTTTGCTGCAATGCGCGCTCCCGTTCTTCCAGCGCATGCAAGTATTTCGTGGTGACATCAATCCGCTCTTGCGAATGGCGCTTGAGCCCCTGGCTGTATTCCGACACAACAAGCTTCAATTCTCGACTCACGTCTTGTTCATCGTCGCCTTTGACAGTGATTTGCACGTACTGTTCTTCAGGAACGACGACATCCAAGTTTTTCACATCTGGAAACTTCGCTTCTATATTTTTCGGATCCGTCAACTCTTTTACGTCAATCGATCCGGTAAACACGACAGCTTTCCCCGTATACTTCTCCCCCTGCAGCAAAAGCCGCCCTGCGATGACGGTCAACACGATCGTCGCAAGCGGAACGACAAGAAACCACCATTTTCGCTGCCAAAAAAAGCGCAAATATTCGTATAGCACAAACGGTCGTTTTTCCGCCGTCAATCCGGCCACCATCCCTTATCATAAAATAACAAAGTGTTGTGAACAAAACAAATGATCCAACGCCAAAGAAAACGCCATTGCTGTGCGCAAGTGACGTTTCCTTTGGCCGGTTGGACGATCAAGCGAAATGACGGTAAAACTCTGCGATTTTCTCGACGACGTACTGTTGCTGCTCCTCTTTCAGCTCTGGGAACATCGGCAGCGACAGCGCTTCTTTCGCCGCTTTTTCCGCCTCCGGCAGCTGCCCTTCCTTGTATCCGAGCGAAGCAAACACCGGCTGCAAATGCAGCGGCAGCGGATAGTACACCATCGTCGCGATCCCCTGTTCTTTCAAAAACGCTTGCAGCTCGTCGCGCTTCGGCGCTCGAATCGTGTATTGATGGAACACATGATAGCGCCCGTCGACTTCTTTCGGCGTCACAACAAGGTCGCCGACCGCCTCCTCGAGCAGGCGCGTATACGTCGCCGCATGCTTGCGCCGCTGTTCCGTCCACCGATCCAGATGCGGGAATTTGACGCTTAAAATCGCCGCTTGCATCTCATCGAGGCGGCTGTTGTAGCCAAGTACATGATGGTAATATTTCGGCTTGCTGCCATGAACGCGGATGACCCGGCATTTTTCGGCCAGTTCGTCATCATTCGTAATGATCATGCCGCCATCCCCGTAGGCGCCCAAGTTTTTCGTCGGGAAGAAGCTGTACGTCGCCGCCGTCCCAAGCTCGCCAACGCATTTCCCGTTGTATTTCGCGCCGATCGCCTGGGCGGCGTCCTCAATGACCGCCAATCCGTGCCGGTTGGCAATCGCGGCAATCGCCTCCATATCCGCCATTTGCCCGTACAAATGCACCGGGATGATGGCTTTCGTCTTCTCCGTCACCGCCGCTTCAATTTTCGCTGGATCGATGTTGAACGTCACCGGATCGATATCGACAAACACCGGTTTGGCGCCGGCCCGCGCAATCGATCCTGCCGTCGCGAAAAAGGTGAACGCCGTCGTGATGACTTCATCGCCCGGCCCGACGCCGGCCGCTTGCAAAGCAATATGTATCGCATCGCTTCCGTTGCCGCAGCCGATCCCATGTCTAGCCCGGCTGTAGGCGGCAATATCTGCTTCTAGCTTTTTGACATAATCTCCTAAAATAAAGCGGGAGGAGCGCATCACTTCATCCAATACGCGCATGATCTCCAGCTTCAATTGTTCATACTGTTCGCTTAAATCCAACATTGGCACATTCATCGCAAGTTCCTCCAAATCCAAAAAATATATAGAATAAACATGTTTAGTTTATCACATTTGCGTCAATATATAATGACAGTTTTGTGGCAATCTTGGCCTTGCCGCAAAAAAATCAGCGAAGGAACGGAAGAAGCTGCATAAACAACGAAAAAGAAGGGTATAATTTTCCAAAGACGGGCCATTCCTGAAAAAAGCCGTTTGTCCCTTTCATGACACAAACGGCCCATTTGCTATTTATCGGTCATTTCCGTATACTTTTCGGCTTCCCCGAAGCAGCTTGCGAATAAAGGTCATAAACGGCTTGTACTGATCATTGACCAAGCCGATCAGTTCAGCAAGCAGTTCCCCGAAGACGATCAAGGCAAAGACAATGAGAATGGACTGCCATAACGTCGAGGCGGAGAACAAAATCGCGCTGATGGCAAACATCAAGCCAAACGCATAAATGAGCAGCACCGTGTTGCGATGCGAAAAGCCAAGGGCCAGCAGCCGATGATGAAGATGCGACTTATCCGGCGCCGAGATCGGCTTTTTATTCACAATGCGGCGAATAATGGCAAATGTCGTATCGAAAATCGGCACACCCAAAATGATCACCGGAACGACGAAGCTGAAGAGCGTCACGCTTTTGTAAAGCCCTAGCACCGACAGGACGGAAATCGCATATCCTAAAAACAACGCGCCGGTATCCCCCATGAAAATTTTCGCCGGGTGGAAGTTGTAAAACAAGAAAGCGATGACGCTGCCTAAGATGATCAAGCAGAGCGTGAAAATGAGCATTTTGCCCGCCATGCCCGCCATGACGGCAATGGCCGCAATTCCAATGGCGGAAATGCCTGCGGACAATCCATCCAATCCATCGATCAAGTTGATGGCGTTCGTAATCGCGACAATCCAAAATATCGTGATCGGGTAGCTCCACAGCCCCACCTCAAACGTGCCGACAAACGGAACGGTCAAAAGATCGACCTTCAGCCCGGAAGCAACAACGACGAACGCCGCCAGCAGCTGGCCGGCCAGCTTCACTTTTGGCGACAGCTCGTACAAATCGTCGAGCATCCCGACGAGCACGATGATGATGGCGCCGACCGTCATCCCCGTCACTTGCTCTTTATACACCCCGCCGACAAAATAGCCGACGGCGACACCGATAAAAATGGCCAATCCGCCAAGCCTTGGCATGACTTTTGTATGCACTTTTCTCCCGTTCGGCCGATCGACCGCGCCAATTTTGACCGCGAGCTTGATCACGAACGGGGTGATGACCAATACTGTGATAAACGAAGCCAAACATGCGGCAAATGCTTCCATATTCATGTGCAATCACCTTGGCCTTATAAAATCGCGGAAACACACATCATCTTTATGTTACCATATACGATGAGTAAATCAATCTTTTTTTACACCCCTTTTTTGTCCCCAAGGATGGAAAATTTCTTTTTCCCTTGCCGCGAGAAGCTCCGAGCGCCAATCCGGCGGACGATTCCACATTTTACATCCTCCCTCCACAGGAAACATCTTGTGCTATAATTAGGTTTTAGAGCACTTGGTGTGAATCATGCCTGTCTAGGAAAGGAATGGACATATGTTTGCAAAAGTAAAGCAACTATTTGACGAAAGCGCGCGAGAAGTGCAGCGTCTTGCCAAGCTGGCGGCGCAAATCAATGAATGGGAACCAACCATTTCTTCGCTGAGCGATGAACAACTGCGCCAAAAAACGGTTGCCTTCAAAGAACGGCTCGAACGCGGTGAGACGCTCGATGACATCAAAACCGAGGCGTTTGCCGTCGTCCGGGAGGCGGCGCGGCGCGTGCTCGGTCTGCGCCATTACGACGTGCAACTGATGGGCGGATTGGCGATGCATGAAGGAAACATCGCCGAAATGCAGACCGGGGAAGGAAAGACATTGGCGGCCACTTTGCCGAGTTACTTGCACGCCCTCCTTGGAAAAGGCGTCCACATTATTACAGCCAACGAATATTTGGCGCGCCGGGACTGCGAACAAATGGGCCGTGTGTTCCGCTTTCTCGGCTTAACCGTCGGCCTGAATGTGTCGCAAATGACGGCCAGCGAGAAAAAAGAAGCGTACGCGGCCGATATCACGTACGGCACCGGCACCGAGTTCGGCTTTGATTATTTGCGCGACAACATGGTGTACCGCCTCGAAGATAAAGTGCAGCGCCCGCTGTATTACGCCATCATCGATGAAATCGACAGCATTTTAATCGACGAAGCGCGCACCCCGCTCATTATCGCCAATAAATCGGGAATCGGAGCCGAATTGTTCCCGATTATGGCGCGCATCGTCCGCACCTTTGAAGAAGGAAAAGAGTATGAACGGTCTTTGGAGACGAAACAAATTTTCCTCACCGAAGAAGGGGCGCAAAAAATCGAGCGGGCGTTTGGCATCGACAATCTATACGACTGGGAGCATCACGTGCTGCTCCATCACGCGATGCAGTCGCTGCGCGCTTGGTTTATCATGCGGCGGGATGTCGATTACATCGTCAAAAACGGCAAAGTGATGATCGTTGACCCGTTCACCGGCCGGGTGATGGAAGGGCGCTCGTTCAGCGACGGCCTGCATCAAGCTATTGAAGCGAAAGAAGGTGTGGAAATCACCGAAGAAAACGACATCCAAGCAACGATTACGATCCAAAACTATTTTCGCATGTATGAGAAGCTAGCCGGGATGACCGGCAGCGCTACGCCGTCGAAAGAAGAATTTTGGCAAACGTACCGGCTGCGCGTTATTACGATTCCGACCAACCGGCCATCCCGCCGCACCGACTGGGACGACCTCGTCTACCAGACGTACGAGGCGAAAGTACGGAAAATTATTGACGAAGTGAAAAAAATGAATGCCATCGGCCGTCCCGTTCTCATCGGCACGACATCGGTCGCACAGTCGGAACGGTTGTCAGCAGCGTTTTCGAAAGCAGGCATCCCTCACCACCTGCTCAATGCCAAAACGGAGGAAGAAGAAGCGCGCATCATCGCGACCGCTGGGCAAAAAGGGCAAGTGATGATCGCAACCAATATGGCCGGGCGCGGGACCGACATTTTGCTTGGAGAAGGCGTCAAGGAACTTGGCGGGCTGCACATCATCGGCACAGAGCGGCATGAAAGCCATCGCATTGATATGCAGCTGCGCGGCCGGGCAGGACGCCAAGGGGATCCGGGGTCTTCCCAGTTTATCATTTCGCTGGAGGATGATTTATTTCGGCTGTACGATCAAGAGGAACTGGAAAAATGGCGAAGCAAAGTCAAGACGGATGAAACCGGGCTCATCGTGTCGCCCGACCCGATCAAGTTCGTCCAAAAAGTGCAAACAACGATCGAAAACGCCCATTATTCAGCGCGTTTGCATTTATTGAAATTGGACACCGTGATCGACCAACAAAGCAAAGTCATCTACCATATGCGCGACCGCGTTTTGGCGCTGAAGCAAGCAGAGGTGCTGTCCGAGCTCCTTCGACACATTCAGCGTTATATCACGCAAACGATCGACCGTTATTGCCCGGAAGACGTCTTGTTTGAAGAGTGGAACATCGAAGGACTGCACAACGAGCTGCGCCGTGCCTTTTTCCAGTTTGTCTATCCGATTGAGGATCTTCGCCATAAGCAAAAAGAAGAAATCGCCCTGCTTGTTTGGGACGAATACAAATCGCTTGAAGCGGCGCTCACCGATCTTCCGTGCGACGAAGAACAAACGATGCGGCTTAAGCATTTGATGGTCGAAACCATCGACGCCCACTGGATTCGCCACTTAAATCAACTGAATTTATTGAAAGAGGGGATTCATTTGCGCAGCTACGGCCAAGAGGATCCGTACCGCGCCTTTGAAATGGACGCCTACCGCGAATTCGTCGCGCTGCAGCAAGCGATCGACGCCGGCATTTGCACCACAGCCATGAACTATTTGAAAAGCCAGTTTGTCATCGATGACGAAGCGGCCGCCGCCGCGAACGAACCATAACCGCGGCGCAGCACGCCGCCTCGTAAAGGAGGTTCCCTATGATTTTCCGACGAAAACAACGCACGCAACCGGAGGCCGAGTTGCCGGCGCAGCATGTCGAACAGCCGGAGGGCGGAACGAAAACGACGCTGTCGTTTCATCCGGACTGGCAGCTGTCTCCAGAGGAAACGTACGTCTATCGCTTTTACCACGAACAGCTGCCGCCGCTTCAGCCAAACCAAATTTCCATTTCCGGCGTCAAGCTGGTCGAATACAACGATGGGTTTGTCGCTGTCGCCATTTTGCGCAACACGCTGCCGAAGCCGGTTCGCTTTGAACGAATCCGCCTGTTGCTGCTTGACGAGGATGGCACGGCGATCGCCCGCAAAGAGTTTGATATGAGCGCTTTCGGCGAGCTGCCGCCGATGACGGCCCGCCCGTGGCGGTTTTTGTTCGCCGCCGAGGACAAGCTCGTCGATCAGTTGCCTCAAGATGGATGGAAGATCGCCTTTGAACTGACACCGCGGCATCGGCTCGACCTAGAGGAAAGCTGGGAGCAGGCGCTGTCGGCCAAGCAGCACCAACAGCTGCAAGCCCTCGTTGACTCGGTTCCGCCTCCCGCTCCCGGGGAGGTGAACTTCATGGGCATTGAAGCGAAACAGCTGCCTTCCGGTGAACTAGCCGTCACGTTGCTCATTCGCAACGGCAGCGACAAACATATCCATTTTGAACAAATCCCGCTTGAAGTGCGGGATCATGCTGGCGACATGGTCGCCCGCGGATTATTTCCGTGCCATCTGGAAGTGAAAGCCCACACCAGCAAACCATGGACGTTCCTCTTCCCACCGGAATTGCTGCACAAAGCAGAACCGGATTGGACGTCCTGGAAGGTGACAATCCCATCCTCCCCGGCACAGAGCGAAAGGCAAGAAACGCAATCAAGCGAAACGTAATCGGCAAAAAGCTGGCCCCCATGGTCGCCAAACGACCGATGGAGGCCAGCTTTCTTTGCATCGTTCCGTTCAAAACGACCGCGCTCCCGTTGTCAGCCGAGCCTTAGTCGAAGCAGCCGAACTTTGCACCATCAAGAGCAGACGGCTATCCAACGCATCTGGACGGGAGGGCCTTATTTCGTAGAAGCAGCGGTTTGAATCTCCATGTAAGCGCCTTTTTTCATCGCCACGCCGTCTTTGCTTTTTAACACCGGCGGAATGACCAATAAATAGCTCTGCCCTTTGGCCAGCTTCGCTGCCGGTTTGATCAAAAGCTCCGTCCCCCGGCGGATTTGCGCCGTCACCGCCGCTTCCTGTCCACCTAATTGATACAATTTTACTCCGCTTACCGCGGTATTGGCGAGCGGACGAGAGAAGCGGACGACAAACGTCTTATCGACCGGCGCGTTGCGCAGCTTGCCGAGCGACTGATACCCTTTCAGCTGGCCAATCAGCAAATCGCGGTGAGCGGCATACAGCTCTTTACCGACAACCGTCGGCACATCCGGCTTCACCCCAACGTGATGAATCGGCGTCCCTTTTGGCGAGAAAAAGTGGGCGACGGTCAACTTCAACATGCTGCCGTCCGACAGCTCAAACATTTCCTGCATCGATCCTTTGCCAAACGTCCGTTGCCCATACAAAACGGCCGCCTTTTGCTCCTTCACCGCCGCCGCCAACATTTCCGACGCGCTCGCGCTCGACGCGTTGACAAGCAGCCGGATCGGACCCGCCATTTGCACCGGCTGTTTGACAGCGGCATACACTTCTGGGTGATTCGAACGGTCGCGCAACTGAAACGCCTGTTTCACATTCGGGAAAAAGCCGGCGATTTGCTGCGCCGTTTCCACATATCCCCCCGGATTGTCGCGGAGGTCAAAAATCCACCCTTTCACCCCGCTTAACGAGCGAATGGCGCGTTCGATCTCACCAGGCGCTGTCTCATCAAAACTATATAGCTGAATATAGCCGATATTCCCTGCCAGCCGTTTGAACTCCACGTTCGGCCAGTCGATTTTTTCCCGCTTGATGGTGACGCTGACGGTTTCCTCGGTCGACGGCCGCCAAACGGTTACGGCCACCGTCGTTCCTTCTTCCCCTGCGATCAAGCTCAATACTTTTTCCATTGTCTCATTCGTTACCGGCTGCCCGTCAACAGCCTGAATCACATCGCCCGGCTGCAGTCCGGCGCGGGCGGCTGGCCCATTGTCCAAGACAGACATGATGTGGACGCCGTCCTCATCTTCCTCAATCATCACGCCGATGCCGACAGACTCCATATCAATCCACTTCAAAAATTCCTCGTATTCTTCCTTTGTCATATAGGCAGAATACGGGTCAAGCTGTTTGACAATATCTTGCGGGGTGCTCGCCTTCAGCACTTGATCGCTCACTGGTTCCACATAATACTGGCGGACAATTTCCCGCACTTCTTCGAGCACCTTCGTTGACGCCGGAGCCGTCGCCGCCTCCGCCGGCGGACTCCAAACCGAAAATGAAGCCGCAAGCAATAGAAGAGCCGCCGCCCATCGCTGAATCACCTTCATATCCGTCTCTCCTCTCCCGACATGCGCCAGTTTATTCGATATCGACATCTAAGACAACCGGCGCTTTAAAATCATCGATATACACCGCCAGCTGCTTGCGCGTCGCCGCATCCACCACGTTTGGCAGCCACCGGTCGCAAAGCGACAGCAACCGCTCCGCCCGCGCGATATCCCCTTCATCATACGCATCAAGCAGCTTGTCCATGGCTTTCATAATATTGATGGGATCATAGGCACGCAGCTTGACAGCCAAAGCCGGGCGTTGAAACCATCCTTCCATCTTTTCGCGCAGCGACGCTCCCGGAACGCGGCCGATGAGAATCGCTGTTTTGCGAATTTGATATTCCAGCGGACCGTAGGAATCGTACACAACATCCACATCCCCCGTCCGCAGCGCCCGGTCGACGTTGGCCGTCAAGGCGCGCAATCGCTCCCCGCTTTCGACCGCGCTGATATAGGCGGAAGCCTTTTTCATCGTCTGTTCTCCGGCCGCGATCCGTTTTTCCAACTGCGCCCTTGCCGTTTGTGGACGCACGCGCGCCACTTCTTTTTTTGCCGCCTCATAATCGCGTTTGACTTGGTTGAAGAGACGGTACGGCTTGGACCATTGATCCGCTTTCATCGCCCGCTCAAGCTGGGCGGCATGCTGTTCAAGCCGCTCCACACTTGGGAACGGGGCCGCTTCCGCCTGAACAGCCAACAGCGAAAACGACAACCAAAACACCGCCAGCCATCCGATGATGGAAAATGCTTTTCTCCGTTTTCTCCTCACACTTTCACCTGCTATCTATAAAAATAGGAAACATGTATTTCAATTTTACTGGAAAAGAAACAAAATGAAAATATGTTCTGAAAAAAATCGAACGTAAGCCCTTCAAAGCATAAAATAAGGCCGACTCTTCAGCCACCTTTTTGACTGTCAGAGCCAGCCTTGATCAACGAAAGTCCGGCCAATGAGTTTGCTGCTTGTCGCCGTCGATTTTGCTCAGCGTCCGGTAGCGAAACGGAACGATTTCCTGCTCTGGCTTGCCAAGAAACTCTTTCGCCCATTCGAACGGAATCAAATCGAACTGCTCCTTGTTTTCAGCGATAAAATAGACGCCGACGACTCTTCCTTGTTGATTGAGGTCAATTGTCAAAAAAGCCGGGTAATACGTGCCGTCTTGCGCCCACAGCACCGCTTTGGCCGTCACCCGGCCGTCCCCTTCGTCTTCCACATCCGGATTGGCGATTCGCTCCAACACTTTGATCGCCCATCCTTGTTTTTTATATCCTCCGACCAGCTTCGGCGGATTTTTCCGCAACTGCTCCAACAATGTTTGCTCGTCCATCGTAAAACTTTTGCCTCCCTTGCGGTTTGCCTATCCACATATATACAATACTTTTCAGAGAAATGCAAATGCCTAGAAGAACAGCATGCAAGGACTTTCTCGATTAGTGAGCAACATCCCTTGTTCATTCACCATCCTTCTAGGCAAGCAGGGGAGGCGAGCGCATCAGCGGAAGATGGCGCGAAGGCCGTCGATGTAAATCGCTCCGGCGTTTTTCCGTCCCGCTTCCGTTTCCATATAACGCACCGGCATCTCCAGCATGAGCGGAAGCGCGACATCGCTAGGCACAGCGGCTTGCACATATTTCCAACCAGTCCAATCGACATGGCGGGAAAAATCGATCCAGATGCGGCGCCCGCTTCCATCCCGCAGCTGGGCGCGCAGCCAATGGCCGCTTCCGTCTCCATACACCCACATGCCAATCGCTTGCGGCCGTTTTGAAATCCAAATCGCTTCCTCCCGACTAGCATAGACGCCGGATGTCCCTGGCATCCCGCGGAAATCATATGAAATTTTCAGCGCCTGCTTTCCTTCTCTCACCTTTTCTGTCGTCCGCTCGACCGCAGCCCCCACATAGTTGACGCCCGATGCATTCCACTTCGACTCGGCCTCAAAATCATCAAGCACTTCTTCGCTTTCCCCGTTCTCTTGCGTCTCTTTGTACACAACAAGAAGCGCATTCGCCACCGGACGCGCAAATCCATCAGACGGCTTGTTTTCGACTTTGAGCTGCCCGTTTGGCTGGCGGACGACAAAGGTCGAAGAACCGCCGCCATCGAGCGTCATCGCATCGACGGCGCCAAGCTCATGCATCAGCTTGGCCAGCTCATTCAATGTCATTCCTTGGCTATGGGCAGGCTGGCGGCCATCGACAACGATGAGCATGACATTTCCGTTCTTGTCAATGCCGACGGCTGTACGCGGATGGACTCCTTCGATCGAAAACGGCTGCACTTTTCCATCCGCCACCAACCGGTATCGGCCGCCGAGCGCTTCTCTCACCCCACTCCATTCGGGCTGGTCATACTGAAGGGAAATTTCCACCGCATCCCCTTCTTTCGCCTGCCGCAAATAGTCGCTCGCCCGGCCGTGGCCCGATAGCACGAGCTCTCCAGGCTGGAGCGGTTCATCGCCTTGACCGACTACAACTTTCTTCACCGTTCCGGTGACCGTTCCATTCCCGTTCAACACCCCTTGTACATTCGTCAGCACGACTTCCGTCCCAAGGGCGTTCGTTTTCGTGGAGGCAGCGAAATACGGGGTGTACAAAATCAACTGATGAGCGCGCCGCGGCTTGTTGATGCCATCGACGGGATATGAGCCTCCTTCTCCAATTCGAACGCCAATTTGAACATCTGGGTTTCCAATCATCGGCTTCCCATCAGCGCTGATGCCAAAAATCGTCCGTTCCGCCGCCGGCGTCGTATTTGTTATCACAATTTCCCCACGGTGCACCATCAAATCGGTCGGCGAACCATCCTCTTTGAAATAATCGCCGTTCACCGCCGCCAGTACGATTCCGTCGCGGCCATCGTACCGTTTTGCCTGCTCAAGCACCGGTTCAATGCCAAGCACTTGATCATTGGACAGCGCCGTCTCAATGGCCAGCCTCTCATTCGACGTATCGATGTCAAGCTTGTACACATGCTGCTTGCCGCGCGTTCCGACGATTTCCATTTCCTCTTTTTCCACCCCGGAGGCGATGCGCGTCGACACCTCCTTTACCACCGTGCCGACCGCCAGTTGTTTCGCTCCGTACCGCCCAGGATTGACAAGCTTCAGCTTCTCCTTTGACGGCGTTTTATACACGACATGCCCTTTGATATTGGTGACGTAATATCCACCGCCAACCCCGTATTGGCCGCCAAACGCCTCGTCATACGAATACACCCGGTACTGTTCTCCAGGCTGCAACACGCGGACAAACGTCAGCTCCCCGTTTTCCCGTTTCCATAGGTTAATCGGTTTCACGATCTCCAATTTTCCAATTTGCCCCTGCACGAGGCGCATGCCTTCCCAGTAGACGACATTCGCTCCGGCATCCGCTTCTGCCGCCTGCAGCGCCGTCCATGCGGCCAACACCGCCCCGATCCCAATGCGGATGATGTTCTTCGCTTTTCCCACTGGTCCTATTTTCCTCTCTTTCTATCATTTTGTTGACACTGATTCTATTATACGACAAACTTCTACAAAAAGGGGAACCCTTTTCCATTTATTTAGTCAAAAAAAAAAAGAACGTCCCAGCAAGGTTGGGACGCTCTGTAGAAGCGAAAACATCATCCGCGGTCACGGAGTATAAAACTCTTGAGAGTAGTAGGGTTGATGAAATGAATTGAACGCCACCCCAACGCCGAGGCGGGTAAAGTCCGGATATAAAAGGTTTTGCCGATGACCGAGCGAGTGCATCCACGCTTCATGGACAAAAATCGCATCGTATTGTCCGTAGGCGATGTTCTCTCCCGCCACGCGATAAGCGATGCCATGGCGCTTCAGGCGGTCAAACGGCGACAGGCCTTGCAAGTTCGTATGAGAGAAGTAGTGATGGACCGCCATATCTTCGCTATGTTCACGGGCGGCCGCCGCCGCCTTCGCATCCCACGCGAGCGCCGGAAGCCCGTGCAAGCGGCGCGCCGCGTTTGCTAAATCAAAAATTTGATATTCATAGGCCGTGCGCAGCTCCTCCGTCGCCGTTCCGTAAAACCCGGGCTTTTCATACTCGAGCGCCCGATTGACGACAAGCACGCCATCCACCCGGTTGTTGTTGTACCGGTCATAAAAGAAGGTGACGTAGCGGCCGTTGACAAGATACGTATCATATTCATCATTTTGGATGCTGTAAAGGCCATCTTTTTTTTGAATCACCGCAAGCGGCCGGCCGTAGCGCGCTTCCACCACCGTTTTCGCCGTTCCGATGCCCGTTCCTTTTTTCGTTTGGACAATCGGCTGATTCGTGTACATCGCCGCCACCCGATCACGGTCATAGCTCACCATCAAAAAGTTTTTGTAACCGCCCTGATCATACGCCTCCCAATATAGGCCGTAGGCGTTTTTCGTCTTCCGCTTCGCCTTGCCGTACATCGCTTCGACCTTCGCGCGCGAGTCGCCGATCGCCACCCCGTTCATCGTGACATCCGCCATGTTTGCCTTCGCCTGCTGCACGCATAAAGCAGCGGCCAATTTCTCTTTTGACGGCGTTTCATAGCGGACGCGGGCATCGTTCTTAATCGCATATCCTCGGCCGACCTCGAAATACCCGCCGCCTAGCGCGTACACGCGATACACCGCGCCGCTTGGCAGCGTCTTCACTGCTTTGTTCGACAACCATAGCTCTGTCGGCGCTGTGACCGTCAACCGGCCGATTTGCCCGGGCTTCAGTTCAACGCCGTCCCACCACACTTTTTCCGTTCCGACAAGCTCCCCGCAATCCTCCGCCTTGACCATTGATGAACTCGGCATCCAAAGCCATCCGGCCGCAGCCAACAGCATTCCGATTGCCACCGTCTGCACCCATTTTCTCACTTCCGTCCGCTCCTTCCTTTCTCTTTTTCTTTCATCATAGATGCCTTTCCATCAAAAGAAAAGAGAAAAAAGAATGATTTCAACGAAAAAGAGGCCGCTTTGGCGGTGCAAAGGTCAACATTTCGTCAAACAAGATTTCCAACGGACTTGGCTAAAGAGTGAAAGATCGGTTAAAATGGATCATATTATTCTTCCATCTTTGTAAGAGAGGAGCATACTTTATGAAGACCATAAAAAAATTTCTAACAGTCTCAGCGCTAAGCGCCGGAATCCTTCTGTCGCCATTTCACGCCCACGATGCGCAAGCAAAAGTTTGGTGGAACGGCATGGAATTGGTGCAGGGACAGATCGGCAAGTTGACCGTTTTAAAAGATACCGAGCTTTATAAGTTGCAAGGAGAGAAGAAAGTTTACATAAAAACGTTAAAAGCCGGTGGAGTCTATCGCATTTACACGTTTAAACCTGGCATGTTAGGTTTAGGCGGCGGATATTATGTCGATCGCGATGCCCGGGTAAAATACGAAACGCCGTCCAAAGCAAAACTCAATCAAGTCAAAATGGAGCAACTGTTCCGCGGAGTCAAGCTCGGCATGTCCGCTTCTCAAGTCAAGAAGTTGGAAACCGCAAAATTTATCCTACAAGAAAATATAGACGGCGGCCAAGCCTGGGTCTATTCGACTTCTCTTTTCGGATATCATACGCTGCTCGTCTATGGATTTGAGAACGGAAAGCTGGCCTTCTACGGCTACTCGTTCGATGCCGGAAAGGAGTACACAAACGATCAGCTCACAGCGATTTACAACAATCTGAAACAACAGCTCATCACGCTATTTGGAAACCAGTATGAACAGTCCGATTCTGGCCAAGGCTACCCGCCTGCACTCGTATTTCACAAAGACGGCCTTGTGATTGCCCTTTCCTATGATGCGGACGGGTTGGCGGTTACGGTCACGAGTGAACAATAACGTGCAAAAAGCGAGGCTGCCCCATTCATTCGGACAGCCTCGCTTTCTTGCTTACTCCCCATTCACCAACTTCAACTTCTCCTTTGACGGCGTTTCGTAGCGGATGTGCGTGTCGATGTCGGTCACGTAATACCCGCCGCCGACCGCGTACTGCCCGCCGAAGCGCGCGTCATACCCGTAGACGCGGTATACTTCCCCAGGCTGTAAGATGCGGACGAACACAAGGCGCCCATCCTTCGTCCGTTTCCATAGATTGATCGGCTTTTGCACCGTCAAGCGGCCGATTTGCCCTTTTTTCAGCTCCACGCCATCCCAATAGACTTTTTTCACTTGGCTTGGAGGAGTGGTTGGCTTTCTCGGTTTCTCTTTTGGTTTCGATGGAGACGGTTTTTGCGGCGGTCTGGATGGAGGTGCTCCGTTTCCCGGTGGAGCTGTGCCGCCCGGCGGAACGCTCCCCCCAGGGGATGTGCCATCCGATGGACCACCGCTGCCTGGAGAGGTGCCGTTGCCTGGTGTTGCCCCTCCGTCATGGGACGGCGTTTCGCTTCCCGGAGAATCGCCGTTGCTTGGCGGCGTTGTCAACTTCCCTTCGCGCAATTGCTTCGTTGCTAAATCCAGCACATAATCTTTCGTGTTTTTCGCAATCGCTCCGCCGTCGTTGTTGAAAATGGCTGTTTTGCTTTCAGCCGATGGTTCAATATGAATCGACACTTCTTTTTGATGGCTGGCCGGCGCAAACGTGTACGAGAATGCCATCCGGCCATCAATCGGCACCCGCTCGCCATTGATTGTCAAAACGCCGTTTTTAATGGCATTGCCCTTGATCGTCACTTGACTCCCTTGTTTTTGCACCTCTTCGATGACGACTGGCATATCGATCCAACGCAAAATGCGGTCTTGCACAACCATCGTATTGTTTCCTTCATTGTGGACCGTCACTTTCAAGTCGGTGCCAATCGTCCCATAGCCGTAGTAGCTCACGTCATCATCGTTGTCGTCCTCACGCGTATGGTCGGCCAACCCCTCTTGATCCCACGATCCACCTTTCACATACTTATAGGTGATCGTTTCCCCTTCCTGCACCTCGACGGTAAATTGCCAATCGGGCGTCACCGCACCGTTGCGCGACATCTCCCAGGCCCCTGTGTTCCAGCCGTTCAAGCTGTTCGGAATCGTAATGCGGGCATCGAGCGGCGTATAATCCGGCGCTTTCACTTTAAAAATCACCTTCACCATCACAATGTCCGGCGTCACCTTGACCGTGTTCGACGCCACAACATTGCCGGCGCGGTCATACAACTTGACAACATACGTGTACTCGGTGCCGTTTTCGACATCGTAGTCTGTAAATGAATCGCCGATCGAAGTGGTTGTATGCACGATATCACCGTTGCGCTCGATGGCTAACAAATAAGCATCCCCATCTTTTTTCCCAACAAACGTCCATGATAAATTCACTTGTCCCGATTCAACCGCAGGCTGCCGCAGCTCGATGGCGTCTGCTGGCGCTATTTGATCGCTGTTGTCTGCCGCAAACGTCACTTGCTTCTCTCCTGTATACATCCACTCCTCGCCAAGGTTGGTCGTCAGCGCATAACGATACGTATACGTCCCTGCGGCGAGCGGAGTGAAGGCAGCTCGGAACACGTTGGCGTCGCCGTCTTGTCCTTGGTAAGCCGCTCTGTATTCTTTCCATGTTTCGTCATGCGGGCCTTTCACTTGCAACACCGCTTGCAACCCATCAGCTGCTCCTTTGCTTGTCACATTGTCGATGTTGACATGGACATCCACTTGCTGCGGCTTTGACAAATCCAGTGTGGCATCGCTTAACGTTGTCACGAACTGGACATTGTCGCTCGTCAGCGGGTAATGAGGAACGACGCGATTCGTTTCGACCTTCGGTGATTCATTCCCGTTTTCATCGACCGCCGCAACGGCAAAGTAATAGGCTGTTCCGTTCGTCAACGAACCGATCGTGGCCGAAGTTGTTTCCGTCTCTTGCACCATCGTATAACCGGCCCCTTTTAACGTGGACTCGTAAATTCGGTATCTCGACGCATTTCCTTCCCACGTTAACATGACACGGCCATCCGAAGCGCTCGCCTGCAAATTGCTGACTGCTGCCGGCATTTCCACCGTCACCGCCCCAAACATCATCCGTCCATCCAGGGCCGGAATCGTGACCGTCAACGTTCCGCCAGCGACCGTAGCTTTCCCGCCATCATGCAACTCATCCGTGAGTACGGTGCCATTCGGAAGCAACGAAGCGACGTCAAGCGCCACCGTCTTGTCCTCATTGCCGCGGTTGACAGCAATGAGCGCCACTTCACGCCCGTATTGGCGGGCAAATACGTATACATCCCCTTGCGCATACACCGTCTTGATGTCGCCATGGGCCAACAGCGATTGATGGTGCTGGCGAATGTGCCCCACTTTCTGATAATGGGACAACAGATTTTGATCTTCTTTGCCCCACGGATACGTGCGGCGGTTGTCTGGGTCTTTTGAGCCTGTTACTCCCGCTTCATCGCCGTAATAAATCGTCGGAGCTCCCGGGTATCCCATCTGCAAAATCACCGCCAGCTTGAGCCGCTTTTTCCCAAGTTCCTCATTATAATTCGGATCAAGCTCCGCCCGCTCGGATGAATCCGTTCCGTTCCCAAGCAGAAAGACCGCCCGCGCCGTGTCATGCGAACCGATTAAGTTCATCAGCGCATAAAACGCTTCACTTGGGTAGTCTTCCCTTATGGCCGTCAGTCGCTTGTCCGCCTCTTCTGCATTTCCGTTTTTCAAAAAGTCAAGCACCGCCCCGCGGAACCGGTAGTTCATCACGGAATCGTACTGGTCGCCTAGAAAATATTTCGATGCGTCATCCCAAATTTCCCCTAAAATGAGCGGCTGCTCCCCCTCTTTTAACGTCGGACCGCGGCCGTACGACCCTTGAAGCAATTCTTGGCGAAACTCGCGCCAAAACGCCGGATCCACCTCATTGGCCACATCCAACCGCCAGCCGGAGGCGCCGCGGGCAATCCAGCTTTTCGCCACCGAATCCGATTCACGGAAAATGTAATTCGCGAGCGCATCGTTGTTCAATTCACTCGGATTCGGCACTTTTTCCCCCGTCACCGACTTAAACTCCGGCAGACTGTCATAGCCCCACCATGATTGGTATTGATAATGGCCATCGACTTTTTTGTTTTCAATATTGAACCAAAGGTGAAACCCATACGGGCTGAACGTCTGTCCCTCTTGTTTGAACTTCTCTTCCACTTGTTTCCGCGCTTCTTCCTCGCTCAATCCTTTTTCATTTATCAAATCGTAAACCGCTTCCCAATATTCATACGCGCCGACGGTCGGATAGCGGTGGTAGTGGTCAAAGTAAATCGAATCGTCGGATACGTGGTTGAACACCCCGTCTAAGATGAGATGCATCCCCCGGTTCGCAAGCGCCTGCACAAACGATTGGAATTCTTCCGGGGAACCGAACATCGGATCCAATTCTTTGTAATTGCTCGCATCATATTTATGGTTCGATGGCGCATTGGCGATCGGATTTAAGTAAATCGTGTTCACTCCAAGCGACTGCAAATAATCCAACTTTTGTTCAATTCCGGCGATGTCTCCGCCGAAAAAGTCATTCGACCATTCGCCGTCGCCATCGTAGCCGCTCGTTCCTTTCAGGCGCGGATTATCGGGCAAATCCGACCAATCGCGATGCTCAATCGGCTGCGCCCCGCGTGCCTGCTGCTTGCTGTTATCATTTGAAGGGTTGCCATTAAAGAACCGATCCGGGAAAATTTGATACACAACCGCTTCTTTCATCCAATCTGGTGTTTTGTAATTCGGATCATAGACGGTCAGCTGAAACAGCCCCGCATTTTTGTCGACCGCCCTCCCCCATTGTCCTTCTTTCGTATCTTCACCATATTCCGCCTTCATCCCGGCATCGACAGCGATAAATTTATAACCGTATACCCCCGGCGCAGAAGGGGTAAACGCAGCCTCCCAATATTCATCATCCCCGAGCACGCCGACTTTTTCCATCGTGTAGACTTTGGCGGTTCCGGTCGTCGCATTTTTCACATACACATCCGCCTTCGTCAAATCGCCTTTTTTCGCCGCCAGACGAAGCGTCACCTTCGTTCCCGCTTTCACCGCACCAAACGGCTGGCGGTACAGCGTATCCCATGTATTGTGTTTTAATCGGTCTTTCTGAACAACACCGTCAGAGCCATTGGGGTTGTAGTCGGTGTACACCTCTTTTGTTTTCGCATTGAAGAAGAATGTAATGATCGTCGTTTCCAAAACATTTAAGCGTGCATTCTCTTGTGGGTAGCTCTCGTTCCAATTGTTTCCGAGGACAATTTTATATTCATACGATCCTTTCGGCACCTGCGCCGTAAACGTGTACACCGAGTCAAAATCATCATCGGTCAACAGCGCCGTCGATGTCCCCGGAGTCCATCCGTTGCTCTCCCCCTCATAGCCGATGGCCGGCAGCACCGTCCCGACAAGACGCGGCTGTTTCTCCTTCGCAATCGCCGTATACCATGTCGAATCAGCGATCGCATGCGTCCGGTCATTGTAATAAAACGTCACCTCGGTTTGCCGATCCAGCTTCAACACCAGATTTGCGCCATTGCGGCCGCCGACGCCGTAATTTTCATCCCAGCTGCCGTTGACCGCAATTTTGTACTCATAGGTCCCGGCTGGCAGCGTCCCGGTGAATGTATAAAGCCCATTCCCTTCATCATGCATCCTCGTCGCCAATGCCCCCGGATCCCATTCCGCCGTATGGCCCAACTCATCTTGCAAATTGCCGACTAGCGTGATCGTCCGTGGTTGCGAGGCCGTGGATTCGGCCGTCCACCGATGCGCTCCATTCCCTAGAGCGCTAGAACTTCCTGCCTCGTTCGCAGCGGCAACCGCCTGGAAAGGAGTCAATGCCAGCAACAACACCGATGCCAAAACCAATGATAGCATTCTCCTTGCCCTCTTGATCATCCCCCGCTCCCTTCTCCTTTGTTTGGCCAACTTCCTTCTCTCCTTTCCTTTTTATATTCTTTGTGCAATCGTTTGCACAAAATGGTTGATGCAAACGATTTCATCAATCTTTATCTTATACGAATAAACAGAATATTTCAACTATATTTTCCCCTTGTTGAAAAACGAATCGTTCCGTTGTTCTATTTTCGATTCATGTCAAACTCAAAATTGTTTAAATTCGATATTGAAAACGATTACAAATAAAAATTATAATAGACGTAAACGTTCGAGGGTTTGCTCCCTTTTTACTCTTTTTATGCAATCGTTTCCCTTAATTTTTTGGAAGCCAAACCGTCGAATGTAACATTTGATTAAGGGGGAAGGGCATTGTGCTAACGTTTCACCGCATCATTCGAAAAGGATGGATGTTCCTGCTCGCGTTTTTGCTCACTGCCTCGCTGTTCTGCCCAACAGGACAGCCCGCCAAGGCTGCCGCACCGTTTAACGGCACCATGATGCAGTATTTTGAATGGTACTTGCCGGATGATGGCACGTTATGGACCAAAGTGGCCAATGAAGCCAACAACTTATCCAGCCTTGGCATCACCGCTCTTTGGCTGCCGCCCGCTTACAAAGGAACAAGCCGCAGCGACGTAGGGTACGGAGTATACGACTTGTATGACCTCGGCGAATTCAATCAAAAAGGGACCGTCCGCACAAAATACGGAACAAAAGCTCAATATCTTCAAGCCATTCAAGCCGCCCACGCCGCTGGAATGCAAGTGTACGCCGATGTCGTGTTCGACCATAAAGGCGGCGCTGACGGCACGGAATGGGTGGACGCCGTCGAAGTCAATCCGTCCGACCGCAACCAAGAAATCTCGGGCACCTATCAAATCCAAGCATGGACGAAATTTGATTTTCCCGGGCGGGGCAACACCTACTCCAGCTTTAAGTGGCGCTGGTACCATTTTGACGGCGTTGATTGGGACGAAAGCCGAAAATTGAGCCGCATTTACAAATTCCGCGGCATCGGCAAAGCGTGGGATTGGGAAGTAGACACAGAAAACGGAAACTATGACTACTTAATGTATGCCGACCTTGATATGGATCATCCCGAAGTCGTGACCGAGCTGAAAAACTGGGGGAAATGGTATGTCAACACAACGAACATTGATGGGTTCCGGCTTGATGCCGTCAAGCATATTAAGTTCAGTTTTTTTCCTGATTGGTTGTCGTATGTGCGTTCTCAGACTGGCAAGCCGCTATTTACCGTCGGGGAATATTGGAGCTATGACATCAACAAGTTGCACAATTACATTACGAAAACAAACGGAACGATGTCTTTGTTTGATGCCCCGTTACACAACAAATTTTATACCGCTTCCAAATCAGGGGGCGCATTTGATATGCGCACGTTAATGACCAATACTCTCATGAAAGATCAACCGACATTGGCCGTCACCTTCGTTGATAATCATGACACCGAACCCGGCCAAGCGCTGCAGTCATGGGTCGACCCATGGTTCAAACCGTTGGCTTACGCCTTTATTCTAACTCGGCAGGAAGGATACCCGTGCGTCTTTTATGGTGACTATTATGGCATCCCACAATATAACATTCCTTCGCTGAAAAGCAAAATCGATCCGCTCCTCATCGCGCGCAGGGATTATGCTTACGGAACGCAACATGATTATCTTGATCACTCCGACATCATCGGGTGGACAAGGGAAGGCGTCACTGAAAAACCAGGATCCGGACTGGCCGCACTGATCACCGATGGGCCGGGAGGAAGCAAATGGATGTACGTTGGCAAACAACACGCCGGAAAAGTGTTCTATGACCTTACCGGCAACCGGAGTGACACCGTCACCATCAACAGTGATGGATGGAGAGAATTCAAAGTCAATGGCGGTTCGGTTTCGGTTTGGGTTCCTAGAAAAACGACCGTCTCTACCATCGCTTGGCCGATCACAACCCGACCGTGGACTGGTGAATTCGTCCGTTGGACCGAACCACGGTTGGTGGCATGGCCTTGATGCCTGCGATCGCGTTGTAAAGACATTCCGCTCTATCATTGAGGCAAAAAACACGGCCTTGCCCGCCATGAATGGCGGCACAAGGCCGTGTTTGATGTTATCATCCATTTGCTTGCTTCAACTTCTCCTTTGACGGCGTTTCGTAGCGGATGTGCGTGTCGATGTCGGTCACGTAATACCCGCCGCCGACCGCGTACTGCCCGCCGAAGCGCGCGTCATACCCGTAGACGCGGTACACTTCCCCAGGCTTTAAGATGCGGACGAACACAAGGCGCCCATCCTTCGTCCGCTTCCATAGATTGATCGGCTTTTGCACCGTCAAGCGGCCGATTTGCCCTTTTTTCAGCTCCACGCCATCCCAGTACACTTTTTTCACTTGGCCTGGAGGAGTGGTTGGCTTCTCCGGCTGCTTTGGCGGGTTGGGCTTTTCTTCCTTCCAAAGCGGCAAGGCAAATTCATATTGGGCAAATCCGCTCGGCAAGGCGGTGACATAGCGGATGCTGCCGTCTTGCGGCAAGTATTTTTGCGCTTCCGGCGACGATTCAAACGTGACGGTCACCGGCGCTTTCCCTTTCACTGGCGCAAACCGCCAGTTGCCATCCGCCGACGGGTTGATCGTTCCGTTTTCCCGAATGTAATCGATGATCACTTGCCGGTTTTCATCCGGCGCAGCCAAAATCGTGTTTTTCCCGCCCGGATTGATGATCCGGTTTGTCGTCGCCCGATAGTTGTTCGTTGCGACGATAAATTCCATGTTCGGCGTCACTGGCTTGCCTTCGAATTTCAAGTTTTTAATCCGACTCGCGTTCGGATTGATCACATTTTGGTTTTTGTCGTATTTCGCCGGCTCGGTGACATCGATCTCGTACGTCACTCCATCAATAATGTCGAAGTTGTACGTCGGGAAGTCATTGTTGATGAGCGGCTGAACGTCTGTCTTGTTCGGGTCGATTTGGTTGAATTGCCCCGCCGACCACTCAAGCCATTCTTTCAACTCGGCTCCCGTAATTTTCAGCGCATACACCGTGTTCGGATACAAGTACAAATCAGCAACGTTTTTAATGGCGATTTCCCCTGCCGGGATGTCGGTATAGTAGCTCGCCCCGCCGCGTCCGCCGGCTTTGAACGGAGCGCCGGCCGACAGCACCGGAAGGCCTTCATATTTCGTCCCTTTCAACATCTTTTCGACATACCATTTTTGCGCATTCGTGACGATTTGCACGGACGGATCGTCTTTGATAAGCGCAAAATAGCTGTTGATCGGGCTCGTTGTTTTTCCAACCGGGCTGCGGACGTACTGAATCGTCGCTTCATGTTCCGCTTGGATCGCCTGCTCAACGGCCGGGTCGCTGTCGACAAGCGGCGTTTTCGTCGCCTTGTCATACACTGGACGGAGTTGGGCTTTCGCTTGCGTCACTTTCCATTTTCCGTCGACTTGCTCGACCGTCAAGTCGATCACGCCGAGCGTATCGCCCCATGAACCCGGCATCGTCACCGGAACACCGTTGATCGTGCCGGTTTCATTGTTGATTCCGTTTCCGTCCGGAAAATCTGGTGTTGTGCCTGGAAGGGCCGGGAATTTTTTATGCTGGTGGCCGGTCAACACGGCGTCGACCCCCGGAATTTGCGTTAAATAATACGATGCGTTTTCCATATTCGGGCTGTTTCCGCCGGTCTCAATGCCCGAGTGCGATAGCACAACGATCAAATCGGCCCCTTCCGCTTTCATTTTTGGAATATACTTTTGCGCCGACTGCACAATGTCTTTCGCAATCACTTTCCCTTGCAAATTCGCTTTGTCCCAATCCATAATTTGCGGCGGCACAAAGCCGATGACGCCGATCTTCAGCGTATGCTTCTCCCCGTCTTCATCAACGACTTCTTTCTCTAAAATTTGATACGGCGTGAAATAGTTGACATCGTTATCCGGATTTTGGTCATGATCGTCACGGTACACGTTCGCATTCACGATCGGCAGCTTGGCATCGTCATACACTTCATTGAGGAAATCCAAGCCATAGTTGAACTCATGGTTCCCAACCGTCGCCGCATCGTACTTCAGCAAATGCAACAGTTTCACCGCCGGATGCACTTCTCCGTCTTGCAGCGGCTTCACTTTGGCCACATAGTCGCCAAGCGGCGTTCCTTGAATCAAATCCCCGTTGTCAAACAGAAGCGTATTCGGCTGCTCAGCGCGCGCCTGCTCGATCAAACGCGCCGTCTTCGACAACCCGAACTCATTCGTCGGACTATCTTTGAAATAATCGTAGTTGACGAGATTCATATGTACGTCCGTCGTCTCTAAAATGCGCAGCTTGACGACATCTCGGTCTTCCGCGCCCGCTGCGGTCGGCAACACAGCCGGAGCAAGCAGCCCCAACGCCAACACCACGCTCGCCGCCGAGTATTTCTTCCGTTTTTTCAATGCCCATCCCCCTCTAGTGATTCGAAAAATTTGTACCATTGCCATCATATCACAAAAAACACAAAATTGTTAGAAAAAAACACCTAAATCCTTCACAGCAGCTTACCAAAAACAATAGAAAACGCAATCAAAGTATGGAATCCTGCTTCGGATCTTCAAGCTCAGCAAGAAGCCATCACCTTCATGATTTCAAGGGAGACGAAAATTAGGAAAACACAGTCTGTCTCGGGAGATAGTGAAAAAGAATCCATCATTCACCATGATCGTAGCCCCTGGAGAACACATCCATCAACATTCTCCGTTAATGTAAAAAAGTGTCCCGCCATCTGGGGGACACCCTTTCCTTTCATTTCTACAGCAACTGAAGCAACGCCTTTTTGTTCGCTTGCACTTGGTCGTTCAACGCGTTGACTTTTTCTTTTACCCTCTGAATGTCTGCGTTGTTGGCGCCGACTTTCTTTTCAAGAGCGCGAATTTCATTCGTCACCGCCCGCAGCTGGTTGGACAAGGCGATGAGCTGGCCGATGAGGCCATCGATTTGCTCTTGTTTTTCTTCATCGAATTCCTCTTGGTCTTCAGCAACGGGCTGTGGAGAAGTCAGAGACAATGCCTCTGTTGCCGTTTGTCCGCTGGAAGCGGGAACTGCAGCGTCACTGGCCGCTATGGCTTGTCCACTTGGAGCATCAGTTGCCGCTGCGGCTCCTGTCGGTTGAGAAGCGGACGACTCGCCCGTTGACGCTGAATCGGCAGGCGTCGTTTGCGTGTCCGTTGCCGGTTCCGCTTCGCTCAATGCTTGAATGTTTGATTTCAACAAAATAAGCTTTTTCATAACGGATCTTCCTTGCGGCTCTCTGCCTCTATCGAGCTTTCGCAACTTTTGCGAAAGCAACGGATGCCCCTCCGTTAAAAGGAAATCTCTATTTTCCCTTCTTCTATCCATTTTGCCAAATTGGCATTTTTTATTTCTGTATGCAATGGCTGTCCATCTAATGAATAAATGACCTTCCTTGACTCGTTTCGGCCGCTGCTGTGCACAAAAGCATAGATTTCTTCGGAGCTTAATTTCGTATTCTGAATAGATAATTGTAAAATACGGTCATAAGACAGCAGGATGTATTGCTGTTTAAACTCTAAAAAATCATCGATGCCTAATATTCCAAATAGACTTTCATTATTTACGAAAGTATTATACATCGTATATACACCTTTGCCGTCATCACTACATATATAGGCAGGACCGTAGTACTGATGAACAAGCAATAATGAGAAAAAACAAATAAAGCGCTCTCCTGCATTATTCCCGTTATGTAAAATGATTTGTCTCAATTTGGGAAGATCCGAAATGGAGGATAATTCACATCGTTCCAGGTTATGAATAATATCTCTATTTACTCTAAAAGCTTGCAAAGCCAGTTGTCTCATCACATCCAATATGCGTTGCCTTTTCATCATTCCTTTCTCTAATAATTGATAAATGGTTTGCATCGATAGAATATACAGCTGTTTCTCCGCCGATAATTGTTTGAAAAGCTCAAAGTAATACTCATGATACCGTTCCTTTGTGGGTATATTCCTACAAGACTCTTCTAACACTGCATCAGGAATAAGAAAAATCGGAGACTGATGAAATGCCTGCAGCAAAAGCGGCAAATTTGATATTTGTTTTCTGAATTTCGTTAAGATCATATTATCTAACATATAAAATGCTTGATGTTCATTTAGTGACTGGTACAGTTGGAGCGTATTATCTGAAATAAACGGGCGAACGGATTCTAAAACAGGGGAATCGAGGACCTTCATCCTTTAGTCCCCCTTTGATCATGCACTGACGCCAACACTTGTTCATATAGCTTATCATAAAATTTTTTAATCGATTGAAGATCCTCCTCATACATCAATCCTTTTGCTTTTTCATATAATTCATCAAACCCGCTGATGTTTATCGTATAACTAGGCTCGAACAATGATTTGTCTATATCATGGGGAATACGATTTCTATAATCATAGTCCAATGCATCTTTCGCTTCGTTAATCGTGATCAATTCGTTTTGAGCAAGTTTCACAACTAACGCTTTGTACGGGATCTGGAAGACACTGATTAATCGCATAATTTTTTGGGGGAGAGATTGTTTCATGTGAGCGGTCTCCAAAAATCGAAAACTTCTTTCCAACACAAAATCATTAATTAAAAATTCGGCAGCGAAGAGATTAGGAAGCCGCTCTTTTTCATCATAAATATGATCAATCATGATAAAATTTTGGTCAGGGCTCTTAATTTTCTCTCTGTCAAAAAAGAAATGATAAAACTCGTGCGCCCACATGAAATTTTCATATATTCTCGGCTGTGCCGTGTTAATATGGACATAATAATCACCGTTATAGTAATACACAAGCCCACCATAGTCAGCATTTTGAATCGGAAACTGCAATACATTTGCATGCTCGTAAAGATAAGTTTTTATAAAATCAAGCGGCTTTACATGAGCAAGAGGATCTCCGAGGGAGTATATACGGTCCATTGCCCTTTTCATTTTCGGCAAATGTGTTTTGTTATGCTCTACAATCATTTCAAGATTGTCTTTTGTAATCAATGGACTACCCCCTTGGATGTTCCGAATTTGTCACTGATTTTAACACATCGATCAGTTCAACAAATTCGCTGAAAAGATGCATGCCCTTTTTTAATTCTTCGTCCACTGCACCGTGAAACGAAAGGGCCACATAATTCATAAATGAATCAGATCGGCTGCGGCCAAACGTTTTTCCATTTAACTCCATATCTGCCTTGTAAAAAAAGAACAGATCGTGAATGCGGAACAGCTTATTGATCTTTGCAACATACTCCTCCACATTTCCTTCGCCTTTCAAGAAATTATAATAAGCTGTCTTCTTAATACCAGTGCGTTCCATCACCCATGAATGTTTAATGCCTTTCCCTTCTATATATTTTTTGACATTCTGGCCTACAATTTTGTTTGTATTTACCATACACTTCACCTCCCGTATATCTACAATGACGAATCCAACCTTGAACATCCCTGCGATGCTCAATGGGATGGTCCGTGTGGAGTTTTCATAAAACGTTTGACGTTGCCTCTACAATAAATTATAAATGAAGAACGATTGATTTTCCATTGTATGTTTCCTCAAAAAGCGGAATATATGGATTAGTTTATGCCAAAAATCATTCAAAAGTTCTTGATGAAATTCATTTTTTCCTTAAAAACGGGAATAAGGACGTCCTTCCGTTAATGCAAAAAGGCGCCCCAACGTTTTGGGACGCCTTCTCCTTTGATTTCTACAGCAACTGAAGCAACGCCTTTTTGTTCGCTTGCACTTGGTCGTTCAACGCGTTGACTTTTTCTTTTACCCTCTGAATGTCTGCGTTGTTGGCGCCGACTTTCTTTTCAAGAGCGCGAATTTCATTCGTCACCGCCCGCAGCTGGTTGGACAGCGCGATGAGCTGGCCGATGAAGCCATCGATTTGCGCTTGTTTTTCTTCATCGAGTTCCTCTTGGTCTTCACCAACAGGTTGTGGAGAAGTCGGAGACGGCGCCTCCGTTGCCGTTTGCCCGCTGGAATCCGGAGCGGCAGCGTCATTGGCCGCTATGGCTTGTCCGCTCGGAGCGTCAGTTGCCGCTGTGACTTCTGTCGGTTGAGAAGCGGACGGCTCGCCCGTTGGTGACGAATCCGCAGGCGTCGGCGAGGCTTGCGTATCCGTCGCCGGTTCCGCTTCGCTCAATGCTTGAATGCGAGCGGTCACTTTGTCTAACCGCTCTTCAATTTGGCCTACTTTTTTATTTAACTGCGCCAACTTTTGCGCAAGCCATTTTTGTTGCTTGGACGATTCCTGTTTTTTCTTCGCCTCTGTTTCCTTTTGTTCCGTCTTCTTCTTGACGACGACTTCCACTTTCTTCACCATCGTTTCGCGCTCATGCGCTTTGCCCGCAGGCTTGGCGGCCGCCCACGCCGGAGAGGCGACAAGCATCGACGCCACCAAAATCGGCCATCCTTTCTTTAACATTACCAATTCCTCCTTTTATTTTTTGGTAATGGCAGCTGGCTGGCATAGGTTTCCCCTTAGCCCCTGTAGCTTTGTGACGCTAAGTTTCCTTAGCTGTACCTTTATCATGATTGTACCATGATTTTCTTCGCAAGGAAGTGAGACGAAATGACTATTTTCGACCTCTGAACCATTTCATATATGCCCCAAACGTTCCTGCTTCACCATTCAATCCCTAGTTGAAGCTCGTGTACAGTATATTTGCTTTTTGTCACAACTCCCGGGTGCCGCAATGTTTCATGCACCTTCTCATTATACAACCGAACATTTTCATTGATGATCTTCCACTCCACCGATCGCTGGTGGCAAAACCCATCGATATCATTGTCGAGATGTTTCACATAGCGATGGGGGCCAATGATGCCGATGCTGAGCCATGTGCCATGGCGAACCAACACGACATCCCCTTGTTCCATCGTATGGACAAACGTCCAGATCGCGCCAAGAGCGTTGCCAAGCTTCGCCCCCGAAATGGTACACGTTGCGCAATCGCTCTCTCCGTTCATCTTTGCTTATGCCGTCTAAATTGCCAATCAGCGTCCAGCCAATCCCAATGACCTGGTCGCGAATGAATTCGTCGTACCGCTGAAACCCATGCGGTTTTGTTTTGATTTGAAATACATGCGCCATTCCTAATCCCCCGTTTCCCTCTTCAACCTCCGCCTTAGCCACACCGTCCCATCCATCGAAAAATGACACGCACATAACCGCTTCAACTCTTTGCGTGCTTCTGAAGAACGGCGGTAATGGCCTTAATCGTTTCTTTGGTGACTCACATTTCGCACCCTCCCGACGAAAATCGGGAGGATTTTTTCATTCCGATGTCGAATGAATCCTTGACACACAAGGAACGTAAAGGAGTTTTTCTCTCATGAATGTGAAAGTCAAAGGGGTCTATCGTAATGGTTATTTGAATATAATAAGTGTTCTAGTCAAAAAACTCGACATCCCCCACTTGATTGACCATCTTGTGCCCGTCGATCCACAATGCCAAACGCGAGTCAGCGATGCCGTTCAAGCCATCCTTTACAATCTATTTGACGGCCGGCAAGCCCTGGTTCACTTAGAACGATGGGCTCAGGAGATCGATCTGGAGAAACTCATCCGTCCCGGTCTCCAGCCTTCCTGGTTGAACGACGATGCCTTGGCCCGTCATCTCGACCGCTTGTATGAGGCCGATATTCACAAGGTCATCAGCACTTGCTTGATTCACATTTATCGCAAAGAAGGCCTTTCCCTCCGAGCCTTTCACGCTGATACGACGGACAAGACGGTTTACGGAGCGTATGAGTCGGCCTCATTAGAGGCTTTGCAGATCACACATGGCTATAACCGCCATCACCGTTGGCAAAAACAGATCGGCTTCGGGCTGGTCGGCAACGAGGATGGCATCCCGTTTTACGGCGATGTGCATGACGGCAATCTATCGGATAAGGCGTGGAATCCTGAGGTGCTGTCGCGGATCCACGAACAGTTCAAACAAGCCAAGATCGACGACGAATGGATTTACGTGGCCGATTCCGCCGCGATGACGAAAGACACCTTGGCGCAGACAAAAGCCGCCCGAGCCTTTTTGATCACCAGAGGCCCTTCGTCGCTTCGAATCGTGAAACAGGCGCTCGCGGAGGCCGATTCGCCTCACATCCCGTGGAGCGAACCCTTTACCCTAGCGGAGAGAAACGGCGCCACGTACCGGGTATGGGAAACGGCCGCGACCTATGAAGGCCACCCGGTTCGGCTGATCGTCGTCGAATCGAGCGCGCTCGACCAGCGCAAAGGAAAAACCCTCGAAAAAGAGCGGGTCAAAGAAGCGGAGCTTCTTCGCGAGGAACAAGTCCGTTGGGAGCGCCACCCCTTCTCCTGCCGCGAAGACGCCGAACAAGCCTTGACGTCCCTCAAGGCGTCCCTTCGCCCTCGGTTTCATCGAGTGGAGGCCGCGGTCGAAGAGATCGTGCGTCCGAAAAAACGGCGAGGACGGCCGAAAAAAGGGGCGGAACCCGAGATGGAGACGCTGTACACCCTTCGCCTAAACGTCGAATTCGACCAACCGGCATGGGAACAGGCAAGACGGAAAGCGTCCCGGTTTGTCCTCGTCACGACCGTTCCGAAGGAATGGAAGGGCCAACAAATGGATGCCCAAGAGATCTTGAAGCTGTATAAAGGGCAAATCTCGGTGGAAATGAACTTCGCGTTTTTGAAAGATCCGTTTTTTACGGATGAGATTTATGTCAAAAAACCAGAACGGGTCGCCGTATTGGGCTATCTATTTCTCTTGGCCTTGGCGATTTACCGCGTTTTTCAGCGCCGGGTGCGTCAGTTCATCACACCAGAACGCCCGTTAAAAGGGGCTGGAGGCCGCAAGCTGACCCGGCCAACGGGACAGGTGATTTTTCAGCTGTTTCAATATGTGAACGTCATCCTGCTGGAGCTGCCAGACGGGCGCATCCAACGCGCACTGGATCGCTCCCTCAACCCGGATCAGCGAAGGATTCTGCAGGGATTGGGCATGGATGAGAGCATCTACGTCTAACATGATACGGAACGACTAGCGATGGTAAAAAAAGGATTACCATCGCTCGTTGTGTTGGTCAAAAAGTTATTCTGAAAAACTAAATAAAAAATCCTTTGTTTTGACCTTGTTAGGGTGCGAAATGTGAGTTGGTGATATCTCTGTCAATGCTTCAAAGATTTTCGCCGATGGGATGGTTAAAATAAGTCAGAAAGGAAGGCCCTAGAGAAATTCTTCTCAGAGCCTTCCTTCCGTCATATTACAAAAACTATCAATATATCAATTCTTTGTTACAGTTGTAGCATTATCAAATGTTCCATCTGAATTACTGTCAACATTATTTCCAACTGTAACTGTAAATGTCTGAGTTGCAGTCGATGCACCTTTAGTGATTGTTGCAGTTAATACTACAGTTTGGGTAGAAGATGTACGTGCTGGTGTAGTGTACGTTCCATTAGAGATTGTTCCTCCACCAGACGTAATTGCCCAAGTTACTGTAGCTCCATCTTGAGTAGACGGCAATGTAATTGTTGAAGTAGCACCTGTTGGATTTGTTACAGTCAAATTTAAGTTGGCTTTTGCTGTAGCAACTGTAGCAGCATCAGCTGCTGTTGCAGTAATGCCATCTTGAGAAGCTTTCACATTACGAGCTGCATCTTCAACTGGACCCACTAAAGCCACTTTCGGAGTTGCTGCTAAATCATTCGTTGTTTTCTCTTGGACTGTGATAGTCACCACATTGCCGTTTACAGACACTGATTTAACAGTATAACCTTCAATCAAGAAGTCTGAATCATTTACAGACGGCACATACAGATTTTCGCTGAATGTCACCTCAAAGGTGTCAACAAAGTTGTCTCCGTCTAGATCTTTCGCTACAGCAGCTGTCATTTCTGGCGCATACTTATCAGCAACCGGTACACCGCTAGTTCCCAAATTTACGGCTGCACCGAAGCTGTTCTTAGCGTCAACATTGGAAGTTGCTGTTCTTACTTTTACATTCTGAACATTTGTTGGGATGTTGACGCTATTAGTAGTAGTCAAGGTAATGACAGACTTGCCATCTACTACTTCGTTGGAAAGCCCGCCAGCTTGAGCCCAAGTGCTACCGCCATCAACACTAACTTCGAAGTCATCTGCTTGCGCACCCGTAATGACTTCTTTAAAGTAAAGCTTAACTGTATTTTTACCAGTTGCTTCTGCTTTATCAAATAATGGAGCAGAAACTGTTGATGGCACTTGAACATCCGTAGAAGCTGCAGCGATTGGGTTACCCGCAGCATCAAGAACACGCAATACTTGAATTGTCTTTCCTGCTGGATCTTGTGTTGCGTCGGTAAAGTCAAGGATTACAGCTTTATTTCCATCTACTGCTGTTACAGTAACTTTGCTGTCTAATGCTGCGCCTCCAAATAAATAGTTAAGTTTGTTTTCGATAGAAGCTTTGTCCATTACTTCGCTGAATACAATCTTAACTTTCTTAGTAGATAATAGTTGTGCTTGAATACCTTGTGCGTTGCTGTCTAAGTCAGAAACTGTAGGAGGCACAACATCTTTAACAGTTACTGTTGTAGTGTAATCAGCAAGTTTATTTTCGTTAATAGACTTATCTTTTACGTTCTTGATCGTTAATGTGTAAGAACCGCCGTTTAACGTTGGCGTAGTAATTGTGAACGTTTTGTTATCAGTTGTGCTGACAGAGATCAGATTCACTGTATTACCTGCTGCGTCTTTAAGTGTATAGTTACCTAATACATCTCCACCAGTTACTTCTTCACTGAATGTTACTTTAATTTGGGTATTCGAAACAGCCTCAACTTTTGTCACTGTTGGAGCCACTGTATCTACAGTTACATTGCCTGTAATCGTTTGAGCAGGCACTTTGTTGCCCCAGAGGTCAGCAATTTGAGCGCCTTTCTCATCAACATAGCTTAAGAATAATTTGAACGGACCTTCTGGAAGCGGGTTAGCGAAATCTAAAGTAAGCTCTCTACCATTTAAAGTTTTAGTTGCTTTATATGCAGCAACACCTTTGTAAGTGTGATAGAATTCAACGTTTGCATCCATAACATTTGTTACATCTTCATTGAATTCAAGAACAATTTTCTTAGGAGATGCAGATTTAACTGTTACAGTTGGAGCTGTAGCGTCTGTCGCAAAAGTAAATTCTTTAACTACTTCCTCAACTTTGAAACCAGCGTAGTCCGCACCATCTTTTACTTTTAATTTATGGGTACCCGAAGCTGGTTGAGTGCCAAGAGTTAATACTGCCTCGTCAGAACCTGGAGTAAATGTTGCGTTTACAATAGCAATTGTTCCATCATCCAATGTGAAGGTTGGAACCGTTGAAAGGATTTCAGAGAATTTTACCTTCAACGTCTTCGGTCCAATTGCTTCAACACTAGCAACAGTCGGAGCTGTTACGTCCAAGAATTTAACCGATTTAGTAGTTTTTCCGATCAATTCCCCATTTACAGTTTTTACATTTTCAATTGTTAAATCAGCAGTTTGTTGCTGAGCAGCGCTATTAGTCAGTGTTAGGACGACTTCTTTGCCGTTCGCTTTTGCACTAGTTACTGTTAAACCGCTTGCACTTGGGAATGTATAGTTACCGACAGTTTCAGCAGTTGTTACATCTACATCTTTGTTAAATGTAATTTTAACTTGTTTAAGGTTAATCGCACTTACACTCTCAACCTTCGGCGTCAATGCCGCTTCATACGCCGCATTGGCGTCTTGCGCTGCTTTTTGCAGTTCAGCTTTGAACGCATCGGTTACTTTCGATACGTATTGGTTGACTTGGTCAAGCGCAGCTTTCGCTTTGTCCAGGTTGCCGGCTTTGACGGCGTCTTGCGCTTCACGCGCTTTCATCGAAACCGTGATGTCGTAAACTAAGCTGTCGCGCAGTTTTTGCGCTTCGGCTTTGAATTGCGAACGAAGCAGGTCGCGCGTCGTTTGACCGTATACGCGGTCGAGGATGACCGTGCGCGTTTTGAGCTCGTACGAAATTTTGTGGTAAAGCTCTTCTGCTTTTTTCAGATCTTTCGCATCGACGGCTGCTTTGAGTTCTTGACGCATCGCGTCTAATTTTGTCGCATAGTTGTAAGCGTCGATGTACGTAGCCACGCGCGCTTCGCCCGATTTCGGGTTGGCTTTGAATACATACGTTTCGTATGTAGCTTGCAAGTCAGCCAAATACGCGTCTTTTTTCGCGCCGCCGGCTTTGTTCACGACAGCGACAGCGTTTGCATACGCTTGTTTTGCTTTGTTGTAGGCGGCATACACATCGTTGATGTTCGGGAGTTTACCCGTTTCCGTTACCGTATGGCTGTACGTATAGTATGCTTCTTTCATTTGCGCTTTCGCTTGGCTCACGACCGTCGCAACATCCGTTGCCGCTTGGGAAGCGTGCGGGTTGGCGGCGACGAAAGCGCTCGCTGCTACAGCGCTGGCTGTGGCGAGTTTGACTGCTTTCTTTTTGTCCATAAAGCCCAAAATCCCCCTTCGTTTTTATGAAACTTTAGAGCAATGGGTACTAAACGTTTCCGTTTAGTAGATTCATTGCCTAAAAGGTGCTAACATGAACCAAGATCATCCTGTGTGTCTAGATGATAGACTTATTAGCAAGGCTATCATCCAGTGCTAGCACTTTCACATCATTCCTTAATGCTCCACGTCTCCTATAATAACTCACATTTCGCACCCTTCCGACGAAAATCGGGAGGATTTTTTGTTCCGATGTCGAATGAATCCTTGACACACAAGGAACGTAAAGGAGTTTTTCTCTCATGAATGTGAAAGTCAAAGGGGTCTATCGTAATGGTTATTTGAATATAATAAGTGTTCTAGTCAAAAAACTCGACATCCCCCACTTGATTGACCATCTTGTGCCCGTCGATCCACAATGCCAAACGCGAGTCAGCGATGCCGTTCAAGCCATCCTTTACAATCTATTTGACGGCCGGCAAGCCCTGGTTCACTTAGAACGATGGGCTCAGGAGATCGATCTGGAGAAACTCATCCGTCCCGGTCTCCAGCCTTCCTGGTTGAACGACGATGCCTTGGCCCGTCATCTCGACCGCTTGTATGAGGCCGATATTCACAAGGTCATCAGCACTTGCTTGATTCACATTTATCGCAAAGAAGGCCTTTCCCTCCGAGCCTTTCACGCTGATACGACGGACAAGACGGTTTACGGAGCGTATGAATCGGCCTCGTTGGAGGCTTTGCAGATCACACATGGCTATAACCGCCATCACCGTTGGCAAAAACAGATCGGCTTCGGGCTGGTCGGCAACGAGGACGGCATCCCGTTTTACGGCGATGTGCATGACGGCAATCTATCGGATAAGGCGTGGAATCCTGAGGTGCTGTCGCGGATCCACGAACAGTTCAAACAAGCCAAGATCGACGACGAATGGATTTACGTGGCCGATTCCGCCGCGATGACGAAAGACACCTTGGCGCAGACAAAAGCCGCCCGAGCCTTTTTGATCACCAGAGGCCCTTCGTCGCTTCGAATCGTGAAACGGGCATTAGCGGAGGCCGATTCGCCTCACATCCCGTGGAGCGAACCCTTTACCCTGGCGGAGAGAAACGGCGCCACGTACCGGGTATGGGAAACGGCCGCGACCTATGAAGGCCACCCGGTTCGGCTGATCGTCGTTGAATCGAGCGCGCTCGACCAGCGCAAAGGAAAGACGCTCGAAAAAGAGCGGGTCAAAGAAGCGGAGCTTCTTCGTGAGGAACAAGTCCGTTGGGAGCGCCACCCCTTCTCCTGCCGCGAAGACGCCGAACAAGCCTTGACGTCCCTCAAGGCGTCCCTTCGCCCTCGGTTTCATCGAGTGGAGGCCGCGGTCGAAGAGATCGTGCGTCCGAAAAAACGGCGAGGACGGCCGAAAAAAGGGGCGGAACCCGAGACGGAGACGCTGTACACCCTTCGCCTAAACGTCGAATTCGACCAACCGGCATGGGAACAGGCAAGACGGAAAGCGTCCCGGTTTGTCCTCGTCACGACCGTTCCGAAGGAATGGAAGGGCCAACAAATGGATGCCCAAGAGATCTTGAAGCTGTATAAAGGGCAAATCTCGGTGGAAATGAACTTCGCGTTTTTGAAAGATCCGTTTTTCACGGATGAGATTTATGTCAAAAAGCCAGAACGAGTTGCCGTATTGGGCTATCTATTTCTCTTGGCCTTGGCGATTTACCGCGTTTTTCAGCGCCGGGTGCGTCAGTTCATCACACCGGAACACCCGTTAAAAGGGGCTGGAGGCCGCAAGCTGACCCGGCCAACCGGGCAGGCGATTTTTCAGCTGTTTCAATATGTGAACGTCGTCCTGTTCCAGCTGCCGGATGGACGCATCCAACGCGCACTGGATCGCTCCCTCAACCCGGATCAGCGAAGGATTCTGCAGGGATTGGGCATGGATGAGAGCATCTACGTCTAACATGATACAGAACGACTAGCGATGGTAAAAAAAGGATTGCCATCGCTCGTTGTGTTGGTCAAAAAGTTATTCTGAAAAACTAAATAAAAAATCCTTTGTTTTGACCTTGTTAGGGTGCGAAATGTGAGTAATAATACATTTTCCTTCTAAATTCTAGCCCTAAATACAAATTTTTTAGAGAATATACCTTTGAAATTATTTCCATCGATGGCGACATTGATATGAATATGCCTGTAACAGAAATTTAGAACAATATTTTGGCAGTTTGATGGTTTTGGTTGGCAAACATTTTGTGCAAAAACATCAATCGTTTTTCTTCACCGTGACGTCCATCGGTTGGCCGAGCGTCATTTTGACGACGTCATAGCGGTCATCCAAGTACAAATCGAGAAAGCGGAACTGTCCTGCGAATTGTTCTGGGCTGTTCGTGATGGAAAATTGCAGCTGCATCGCGTAGTCGCCGCTGTTGGCGAGCTGTTCGGCGATTTTTTCGATCTCTTCCTTCGGCACGTTGTACGCTTTTAAGTAAGAGATCGAGTCGGCGATCGCTTCGGCGTTGTCGTTGAAATAAATGGAGAGCGTCACCGCGGCGCCGTCGATGCGGCCTTCAAGCGGCAATGACATATTTTGGCCGTATAAGTACCAACCGAACAAGCGGCTGCCTTTTTGCCGCTCAATGACGAACGGGACGGATTCATTTCCTGCCTGAAGAATGTACTGCCCTTTCAATGAGCGGGCGACAAGGGCGAGAAGTTCGTCTTTTGTGAACGGCACGTATTGGATGGCGTCCCCTTGTTTGGCATACAGTCCGCCGCCGAGGCTGTAATAGACGGCGCCGCCTGCCCGTTTTTGGCTGTAGACGCGATACTCGCGCCCTTGTTTCGCCGTCATGGCGGACTGCCATGCGGCTCCGTTCAGGCGGTATAGAGGCGTGTCGCGCAAAATGACGACTTTGCCGATCATGCCTTGTTTCCATTGGACTTGCCCCCATTGGACGGCGGCGTCAACCGTTTGTCCATTTCCTCCGAGGGCGATGGCGGCGGCGAGGCAGATGGCGGCTGCCATTTGGGATGCATGCTTCATCTTCGTTTTCCTCCTCATTTTGGTCATCGTTGTCGTTCCAGCATGCTAAAAGAACCGCTTCGCCCCCAAGTACCGCTGTTTCCAATACGATTGGTCGAGGCGGCTCGTCGTCACGCCGGTCGAAGCGCCGCTATGGATGAACTGGCCGTTGCCGATATAGATGCCGGCGTGCGACGGGCTATTCGTGGTCGTGGCGAAAAAGACGATGTCGCCGACTTCCGGAGCGGAAACCGATGCGCCTGCATTCCACATCAAGGCGACGGTGCGCGGCACGGTGATGCCTTGTTGCTGGAAAAGGTAGAAAATGAAGCCGCTGCAGTCAAATCCCTCTTCCGGCGCATCGCCGCCCCAAACGTATGGGGTTCCGAGCAGCTCAGCCGCATCGGCGACGAGTTCGATGACGTCCAGCTTCGCCGCAGGGGCTTGTCCGATCAGGCGCTCGTATGTTTCGCCGTCCACGACGCCGGTTGCGGGGAGTTGGGCCGCTTGTTGGAAACGGCGGACGGCATCGGCGGTGGCGGTGCCGTAGTAGCCGGTGATGGCCGTCCAGAAGTAACCGAGCTCTTTCAGCTTTGTCTGAATGCGCTTGACGTCTTCGCCGAGCGCGCCGATGGAGAGGCGAACAGCTTGACGCTCGCGTTCGATCAGTGCAGGGGAGGTCGTTTTCGCTTTTACCGCGCTCGCGAGGCGGGCGGCGGTTTGGTTGTCGACCGCGCCGGTCACGGGCAGGCCGTTGTCGCGTTGAAAGCGGCGGACCGCGTCGGCGGTCAGCACCCCATAGTAGCCGGTGATGTCCGAATACGTAAAGTAGCCGAGTTGTTTAAGCTGCTGCTGCAGCTTGCGGACGTCGTCGCCGCGCGAACCGATCGTCAGCGCGTCAGATGACGTGGCCGGCTGACTTGTTGCTTTTTGCTTCAGCCGCTCAAGCGTCGCCCGATCCGCCCGGCCGGTGGCGGGAAGTCCGTTCGCCTGTTGAAACTGCTTCACCGCATCGGCGGTTACGGCGCCGTAGTAGCCGGTGATTTGCGGATAGCGAAAATAGCCGAGCTGTTTCAGCCAGCGCTGCAAATCACTGACGGCCGCACCGCGGGACCCGATGGCGAGCGTGTCGTTTGACGCAGGCTTTTTCAGCTTCGCGTAGGTGGCGTCATCGACGATGCCGGTCGCCGGCAAGTTCATCGCCCGTTGGAACGCTTTGACCGCTTCTTCGGTAATGGCGCCAAAGTAGCCGGTCGCTTTTGGGTATGTAAAAAAACCTTGTTCCTTTAAACGCTGCTGGATTTGTGTGATTTCAGGGGAACTCATGCCTTTTTTCCATTCCGCCGCCTGGCTGTCATCCGGGGCAAGAAAAAAGGACGAAACCATGGCAGCGGCAAAGAAGGCGTGATTCGGTTTCACGGATGCGTCCTCTCCCTTCGCCGCCCCTTTCGTTTGTTGTCGTCTTGTCCTGAGTGGATGTTCAAGATGAGGCGCGGCAATGTTCTATATTTTCAGTATATCGTATGAAAGCCATGAAAGGAAATGCTTTTTTCCATTGGGAGAAGAAAGAAGATCATGAACCGGAATGGGGTGTTCCCCGTTTCGGACGCGACAGATTGGCGAACAAGTGCGATACATGCCGGTCATCGACAAGGTAAATCGACTGCAGCACTTCATAAATGAGCTGTTTTTCCATCGCCAGCCATTCATCTGCGCGGATCGGGATGTATTTTTGCCTCGGTTCGTTCCACTCATAAAGGGCGACGGTAAACTTTTTTTGGCGAAGATCAAGCTTGACGATAAACATGTAAAGCTGGCTCGTGCATTTAAATACAAAATAGAGCTGAGCTTCCTTTGAGCAGGTGATCGTGCGGAACAGCGCCTCGCCTTCCGATGCAAAACGCATCCGCCCACCTTCGTTTTTCAGCGAGCGCAGCGAATCGGTGAAACTGGCGGGGGCGATCGTTTTCAGCCGCACGGAAAACGGATTTTTCATTTCCTTAATATAGATATGGTACATGTTTTGGGCGTGCTTCTCCCCGTTTCGTTCACAAATGACAAAATCGGCAAGATAGATATTCACCTTGACCCCCTCTTTTTGGCTCATAATTTCCCATTTTTAACTAATTGTACTATGTCCTTCCTGGGCAAAAAAAGAGGCCGAACGATGAAATTACGGACAAATCCGTTCTGATTTAGAAACAAAGATGGGAATGAGTGAAAAAGGAACAACCATTAGCTCCACGCTTTTCTATCTTTAAAGAGTAATGATGAAAAGCGTGGTGACGAACGATGGCAAACTTAGGAGAAACGCTCAAACAGCTGCGAAAACAACGGCGCTGGACACAGGAACAGCTGGCCGAGCAGCTGAATGTATCGCGTTCGCAAATCAGCAAATGGGAAAACGGCAGCTTGCTTCCGGATGTGCAGTCGCTTGAAAAACTTTGCCAATTATTCAACATCAGTGCCGATTTTTTGCTTGGCGGCGAAACGCGCCAGCGCGAGCTGTTGCGCGAAGTGACGGACATGTACGGAACGGCGGACGTGCACGAAACGGTGCTCGCGGCGTTGGACTACTTGCTTCATAACCAAGAGATGAGCGAAGCGGTGTACGCGCTCGCGAAGCTGCCGGATAAAAAGCGAAAACATGTCGAAACGATGATCATGACAATCGTAAAAGAGTGCTCCGAGCTCATTTAGCTCCCCTCATGCTGAAAAAAGCGCTAACAACGACGTGCTAGCGCCATCCGTTGGGGGAGTGTTTGGGGACACGTTCTTTCTCTTGGGGATTCGCTTTGAAAGGCATGTATGGGGAAACGACTATACGTGCTCCGGCCATTCTGGTTTCTTTCCGGAGTGGAGAAATTGGACGGACTCCGCGACGACTTCGGTGACATAGACGCGTTGACCGTCTTTTTTATCGTAGCGGCGCGTTTGGATTCTCCCCGTCACCGCCACCATCGATCCTTTTCGGCAATAATTGGCGGTATGTTCCGCTGTTTTCCGCCATAAAACGCATGGAACGAAATCGGCGTCAATCCCCCCTTCCGCGTTGCGGAAATTTCTCGCCACCGCCAGCGTGACAGTCGCGACGGCAGCCCCTTCGGCCGTGTAGCGAAGCTCGGGATCTTTCGTCAACCGGCCGACCAACACGACTTGGTTGATCATGTGTTGGCGCATCCCCCCTTTCCTCCACCGCACCTTTATGATAACGAATCTCGTTTTGGGTCGTAAAATCGCGATTTTTGCATTTTTTTGCGCACTCTATAGATACAATCCAGCGAAAAAGGCGAAATCTTCGTCGACAATGGCGGGGCAAAATGGCTTTTTTGCCATCTGGCGGAAAAAAATGCAGATCGTTTTTCAGCAGCAGGGGCGGCATCCCGTTTTTCTTCCCTCGTCCGCCTGTGCTATAATCTTGGATAAGACAACGGTAACGAGGTGGACGAGATGAAAACGTTCAAGCTTGTCGGGCTCTCGGTCATCGATGACGACATGCACCGCCAAGACATCCCCTTTATTGACGGGTTGATCATCAACAAAGAAGACGGGCAAAACCGCTGGCTCGTGGAGGCGTATTTGGATGACGACTATGAGCCAATGTTTGTGAGCTTGCAGCGGCGTCCAGAGTTTCAACTGCAAGTGACGATCACCCACACAAGCAACGACCCGGCCAATATGCTCGTCGCCGTCCGTTCGATCACGAAAATGAACGGCCACATCAGCGTCTTGATGGAAGGGCTGATGATCCCGCGGCGCACCCATTTGGCGGAAGTCGTGCTGGCCGGCCTTGTCAAGAAAGGGCTGCAAGGCGAGGCGCTGCTTCAAGAGTTTCGCCAGCAAATGCATGAGCGAATCGATGCCAAGGCGCCGCAGGAACGGAAAAGGTAAAAGGCTGGAGAGCGCACTTTCCAGCCTTTTTGTTTGCCTTCCTGCAGGCAAGTGGATCATCCTCTTGGAAACGCCAGGGCATCAACCCGAACCGGGCGGGCGGTGACGATGCAGCGTTTCGGGGCGCGGCCGATGAGGCGAAACGGGTAGCACGTTGTCACCGTCAGCGTTGGGCGCGCTTTCTCCACCAAAACGGTCCGGTCGTCGTCATCGACGATGCGGATGTTGACGATGCGGTAATGGATGGCGGCGCGATCCGTCCGAATGACGAGCGCATCGCCGATCTCAAGCTCGCCAAAGCGGCGGAACACAGTATCGCGGTGCCCGGACAACACGACATGCCCTCGTCCCCCCGGCCAATCGCTCGCCGGATAATGGCCGACACCTCGGCGCAATTCTTGTTCGCGGACGCCTTCATACACGGGAATCGCCGCCCCGAGCTTCGGAATGGCAAGTTCGCCAAGGCAGGCGCCGAGCGGTGCGTCTTTTTGCCCCGAACGTTCCGCTGGAAGGCTTGCGGCCGGCGGTGAGGAAGGCGCAGGAGCATCCCGCTTGACCGCCATCCAGCCGACGGTGTACCAATAGCCGTTCCAACCGGCCGTCGCCGCCCCGATGACGATCGCCGCCAGCGCCGCCCATTGGGCGGCCCGGCGCTTCCACGAAACCCGTGCTAGCTTGCGCTTCACGTCCCTTCACCCTTTCAGCCGCCCGACCCGCCGGTAAAGAAGGAACCCGGCGGAAGCGAGCATCAGTCCGGCCAACGTATAGGTCAAATACGGCGCCGCCGTCTCCGGCAGTTTTTCCCCATACATCTTTCCTTTCATCTCTACAGCGAGCAGCCCGGCGTCAATGCCTTTCTCCCCCGCGCGGACGATGTAGCCTGATGTCAACATCTCCCGCGTTATGGCGATATCGGCGACCTCCTCGCCTTGGCGGTTGTACAATCGAATGCGGATCGGCTCCGCTCCGGCCGCCTTTATGTCCGGCTCGTCCGCCTCAAGTTCAAGCAAGCGAAGCCCCTCTTCCCATATCGCCCGCAGTTTGCGGCGCTCTGTTTCCGTAAACGGCCCTTCCGTCTCCGCAAACGGGCGCAGCCGCTCACGAAGCGCCGCCAGCCGCCCAGCCAACTGTGGGTCGTCAAGCGAGGCCATATGGCGGGTGAGGGCGCGCACTTCTTGTTCCGTCATCCCAATGGCCCCAAGCAAGTCGTTGATTTGCTGCATGGCGGCGTTGTGCTGCGAGTAAAAACGGATGGCCCGGTCTAAGTCTTCGACAAATGTGTAGTCTTGCACCGTTTCGCCAAACTGGCCAAGCAGCGCCTCGAGCTCCTCGACCGTCAGTCCGTGCCGGCGCAGAACGGCATGAAGCCGCTCGTCAGTGATGGGCGTGCCGAGCCATTGTTTCATCTCATCCATGGTGCGAAAATCGGCGGCTGTCAAGCCGTATCGGTCCAAATAGTCCAACAAGTCGCTCACTGTCCAGCCGACGCTCTTGGCGTACTGCTCAAGCTCGCTTCGGCTGATGGCCGCCGCCCCAGCCGGAAACGAAGCGAAAACAGCGACAAGCACCGCCATTCCTAGCCATTGCCGCATTCGTTCTTCCTCCCTTCCGCTTTCTTTGACGTACATTGGTAGTATTTTCCGAACATGCCGCTCTTATGTACGCCAACCAGCGAAAAAAGAAGAAAGCTCGACTTAGAGCGCTTGAACGCTCTCCCATTTACGCAAACGCTTAGAGATGGAAGATTCTCGGGAACACCTGCCATAAGGCAGACTGCCAGCCAGACCATCCCCCGTCTGTCCCTGTGATTTGGCTGTTCCAACGAAGTCCTTCTTTCAAGATATTTTGAGCGGCGTTGGGGAACATCCATGATGGAAGACGCTGATTCATTCCCCCCTTCGGCTGATCGCGTGAAAGTGGGGGCTTCTCGGTTCATAAGAATAGGCGCCCGAGTTTCGGACGCCTGTTTCGCGTTAGGAAAGGTGACTTACGGTTGCCTGTTGAAAGTAGGCGTTGTACAAGGCGCGAACCGCCTCGTTGACGACTTCTTCTTTGACGCCGAACATCATGCTCACTTCGGACGAACCTTGGTTGATCATCTCCAAGTTGATGTTGGCGTCAGCGAGCGCAGTCGTGGCTTTCGCCGCCATCCCGATCGTTTTTTCCATTCCTTCGCCGACGACCATAATGAGCGCCAAGCCGTACTCAATCGTCACCTCATCGACGGCAAGCTCTTCGCGGATGCGGGCGAGGATGCGCTCATCTTTTCCATCCGCGAGCTGATCCGCCCGCAAAATGATCGACATGTTGTCGATGCCGGACGGCGTATGTTCGTAGGAGATGCCTTCGTCTTCTAAAATTTGCAGCACGCGCCGGCCAAAGCCAATCTCACGGTTCATTAAGTATTTGCTGATGTTGATGCTGCAAAAGCCAGTGTCGCTCGCAATGCCGGCGACCGGTTCGTCGATATGGTTGCGCTTGGCGACGATCCACGTGCCTGGAGCGGCCGGGTTGTTTGTGTTTTTTACGCAAACGGGAATGCCGGCGCGATAGACCGGCTCGAGCGCCTCGTCATGAAAGACGGAAAATCCGGAATACGACAGCTCACGCATCTCGCGGTACGTGATTTCTTTCAGCTTGCGGGCATCGGCGACGATCGACGGGTTGACGCAATAAATCGAATCGACGTCGGTAAAGTTTTCGTACACGTCCGCTTTGACGCCCGCGGCGACGATCGAGCCCGTAATATCCGACCCGCCGCGCGGGAACGTGACGATATGGCCCGATCGGGAATAGCCGAAAAATCCTGGGATGACCAAAACGCCGCGCCGTTCGCGCAGCTGCTTCAGTTTGTCATACGACTCCGGAAGCACTTGGGCGTTGCCCGGCTCATCGGTGACGATAATGCCGGCTTCAAGCGGGCTGACGTAGCTCGCCTCAAGCCCGCAATCTTGCAGATAGAGCGCCATGAGCCTTGCGTTATGGTCTTCGCCGCTCGCTTTAATGGCGTCAAACAACCGAGGCGGCTCGCTTCGATAGGCGCTGATTTTCGACTGCAAGTCATCGACAAGCTCGGCCAAAAAGCCGTTTGCTTCCAGCCCCAGCTCATTGGCGATGTCAGCATACCGCTTCACGATCGCTTCCATTGTTTCCTCATGCGGCTCGCCAGCCACAACTTGTTCGGCCAGCTGGATGAGCATATCGGTCACTTTCACATCGTCCTTGTACCGTTTCCCCGGCGCCGACACGACGACGATGCGGCGCTCGATATCCGAGCTGACGATGTCGGCCACTTTACGGAATTGTGCAGCGCTCGCCACCGAACTTCCACCGAATTTGGCTACTTTCATCGTTCATGACCCTTTCTGTCGAAAGTCTCTATAATTGTTTATCATATCACATTTTTCCGCCCATGGAACTATTCATTTTTTAGAAATTTCCGCCAACGTCCAAAACTGCCGCCATCGCCGGCCATGACTCTTTTCAAAACATATAGATGCCATTTGAAGCTTTACCATTTGCCGCTTTTACCGAGCATTGGATCGACTGCCTGGCGACCGAACAACGCCGCTTTCAGCCCCAGTATGGGTCTGTGAAGCGGATGGTTGTTCGGTCTTCCAAGCTACAGGCTTGCCTCGACAGTCGAAAATGGACAAACCGCTTTTCCGTCAAGGATATGTTAAACTTCTTCGTTGCATCTATATATACAGATGCCGCTGCAACAGGCTCCCCGCCTTGACAAACGGATGATGGTTCAGCGCAGCGCCGTTTTTCCATCGTTCCTCCTTGATTTTTCCGAAAACGGCCGCTCTGCCTCACGTTTGCGCCACATTGCCGCGGCGGACGTTGGCGATTCCTTCTTTGCAGACGCCGTACGGCAGCCACGAGCAGTTGCGGCACAACTCGTCCAAATCATCCGGCTTGACCCGTTCCGCCGTCCGCCGGATCAGTTCGGACTTCCAATACACGTTGCCTGGCTCCAAGCCTAAATGGCGAATGACGTTTCCGTCAAGCGAACGGACGTGGGCATCCGAATTCGGGCCGACTTCACACGTTGTCTCCCCATGATGCGGGCAGGCGAGGCACGCCTCATCGAGCGCCGCGACGACTTCAATCGGGAAATCGTCGTGTTCATCGCGAATGCGGGCTACGATCTCCCACATTTTTTCCACGAACGACGGGCTGTAGCCCATGCCGCGAAACCCGTGCACACAAAGCAAATGATGACCGCGCAAACGAACCGGTTTCATCTTCTCTCCCCTTCCTTTCTTTCCGGATTCAACGAAGCGAACCTTTGACCAACGGAACATTGTCGAAGTGAACATTTGGAGATGGAAAAGACAGCTTTTCGATTGCCTTCTTTTTTGTCCCCGTCGTCCTTGACGAACCTTTCGCGCTTTTAGTGGGGGCGGTCAAGGTTAAATCCTCAAAGGAATCGTCTGTATGGAGTTTTCATCCAACTTTTGACGCTGCCTTCTTTCCTCTCTTCAGACATATGCCGCCCGGCCCAATCGTTTCTATCGTTTTTGACTCCATCATACGTCAACTCTTTTCATTGGGCAACCGGCACCTCGATAACCAGCAGCGGACAGCGAAGCGACATCCCTTTCAGACCTATGCATCGTCTATGAAACGGTGGGCTCCCGGTCTTCGCCCAAACCGCCGTTTTCCTCCGTCAATTCGGAAAAATAACGGATCTGCTTTATACAGACAGCCGTCATGATACAATGAGAAAGGGAACGATGTTGCTGGGAAAGGACTGGCTGATCATGACGAAAGAAGAATTGGCACGCTCGCTTTCCGTCTTGCTTCATGAGCTGACGAAATCATGGCGGAAAGAAAAAATTCATTCCGATGTGCTCGAAATCATTATGAAACTGCGCATTCAAACCGATGACGACGACCAATACGTTGCCGATCTGCTCGGCAACATCGCGTTTGCGAGCGAATCGGCCCATGCGCTCAAGCAAATTTGGGGCTATATGCTGCGCGAGCAAACCTTTCTATCGCCACAGACGATCGAGGCGATGCTCACTGACGCCCAGCGCAAGATCCAGCGCCGACTGTCAGAGATGACGGCCCGCTATGAGCGTCCGTTTTTGTCCATCGATGACCCGCTCGAGCGGAAACGCCAGCTTGAGCGCTCCTACGGCGCGCTTCTTTTGTTCAACCGGATCGCCACCGACTTTTTGCTTGAGTTCGTCGGCGAAGAAAATGAAACGGCCGCGAGCGTCTTTTTCGCCGCCGATCCGAACGAGGCGATCGAAGTGTTCCACCATCTTTGCAGCGTCTACGCGAGCCGCTGGCTGGAAGGCCTGGAAGTCGATTGATGGACAAACCGTCGATTCAAGTCCTTGAAGCCAACCAAAGGTGCCCCAAAAGCGGCGGGGCGCCTCCTCTCATCACCATCTATACTGCCGCATTGGCATTTTCGATTTGACAGTATTGTCCAGCCATGATATTGTATTCATTGGAAAGAATTTTTATAATATTCTTTCCTTTGCAAGCGAATACAAAAAACTCAAATGAAGGAGGAATCGGGGATGATCTACGCACAACCAGGCCAGCCAGGCGCGCTTGTCACATTTAAAAAGCGCTACGAAAACTTCATTGGCGGCAAATGGGTGCCGCCGGTCGACGGCGAGTATTTCGAAAATATCACGCCAATCACCGGACAGCCGTATTGCGAAGTGCCGCGCTCAAAAGCGGCGGACATCGAACTGGCGCTTGACGCCGCCCATGCAGCAAAAGACGCATGGGGACGCACGTCTCCAGCGGAGCGCGCCCGTTTGCTGAACAAAATCGCCGATCGGATGGAAGAAAACTTGGAAATGCTGGCCGTCGCCGAAACGTGGGAAAACGGCAAGCCGATCCGCGAGACGCTCGCGGCTGACATTCCGCTCGCCATCGACCATTTCCGCTATTTCGCCAGCTGCATCCGCGCGCAAGAAGGCACCATTTCGGAAATCGATCATGACACGGTCGCCTATCATTTCAAAGAACCGCTCGGCGTCGTCGGACAAATCATCCCGTGGAACTTCCCGATTTTAATGGCGGCCTGGAAACTCGCGCCAGCGCTCGCGGCCGGCAACTGCGTCGTGTTGAAACCGGCGGAGCAAACGCCGACGTCGATCCTCGTTCTCATCAAACTCATCGAAGATTTGCTTCCGCCTGGCGTCGTCAACATCGTCAACGGCTTTGGCTTAGAAGCCGGCAAGCCGCTCGCCTCGAATCCACGCGTGGCGAAAGTGGCGTTCACCGGTGAAACGACGACCGGACGGCTCATCATGCAGTACGCCTCGCAAAACATCGTGCCGGTCACGCTTGAGCTTGGCGGCAAGTCCCCGAACATTTTCTTCGCTGATGTGATGGACAAAGATGACGAGTTTCTCGATAAAGCCCTCGAAGGGTTTACGATGTTCGCTCTAAACCAAGGCGAAGTGTGCACATGCCCGTCGCGCGCCCTCATCCACGAGTCGATTTACGATGCCTTTATGGAACGGGCGCTTGAACGCGTCAAGCAAATCAAGCAAGGCAATCCGCTCGATACGGAAACAATGATCGGCGCCCAAGCCTCGTCCGAGCAACTCGAGAAAATTTTGTCATACATCGACATCGGCAAACAGGAAGGCGCCGAACTTTTGATCGGCGGCGAACGGAACATGCTGGAAGGGGAACTCGCAGGCGGCTATTACGTCAAGCCGACGATTTTCAAAGGACATAACAAAATGCGCATCTTCCAAGAAGAAATTTTCGGCCCGGTGCTCGCGGTCACGACGTTTAAAGATCACGACGAAGCGCTTTCGATCGCCAATGAGACGCTGTACGGCCTTGGCGCCGGCGTCTGGACGCGCGACATCAACACCGCGTACCGCTTCGGCCGCGGCATCCAAGCCGGCCGCGTTTGGACGAACTGCTATCACGTCTATCCGGCCCATGCGGCATTTGGCGGCTACAAGATGTCCGGCATCGGCCGCGAAACGCACAAAATGATGCTTGAGCATTACCAACAAACGAAAAACTTGCTCGTCAGCTATTCGCCGAAAAAACTTGGCTTGTTCTGACATTGGTCCACCTGCTCTTCCACAGCAAAAGGCAGCGCGTCGGCGCTGCCTTTTGCCCACTGTTGCATCCATTGCCGCCAAAACCACGCAAACGCCTTTTGATGATGGAATGGAAAACAACGCAGCAACCGTTCCATTCGACGAATCCAGCGCAGCTGCGCCAGGCCGGCGTCTGTCTTTGACCGTGATGCGAAAGGAGGTGCATCCAATGCCTGATGAACCGAAAGTCATCGCCACCGAAGCGGCGTTAGAATTGATTGAAAAATTAAAGGCGAAATACGGGCCGCTCATGTTCCATCAATCCGGCGGCTGCTGCGACGGCAGCTCGCCGATGTGCTACCCGCTCGGCGAGTTGATCGTCGGCGATTCCGACGTTTTGCTTGGCGAAATCGGCGGCTGCCCGTTTTACATCGCCAAGGCGCAATACGAATATTGGAAGCATACGCAGCTCATCATCGATGTCGTTCCGGGGCGCGGCGGCATGTTTTCACTCGAAGGCCCGGAAGGCGTCCGCTTTCTCACTCGCTCGCGCGTCTTCGGCCAAAGCGCGGATGCAGGCGCGCCGTAGCCGCCCATTGCAGGACGCTGCTGTAAAACCGCCATGCGCGATGCATGAATCGCTTGGCAAATGAGAGGCATGGAGCTTGCCTGCTTCCATTCGCCCATCCGCCCCCGCCGCATGCTTTATCACCTCCGGGGCGGTTTGTTCGTCGCGGCAAAAAAACGGCGGCCCGCCTTCTCGCTGAAAAGGCGCGGTCCGCCATTTCCTTTTTTCTTCACTCGGTCTCTTTTGCCTGCTTCAACGGCTTCATCGCCTCAGCCCGATCGGACAAGGCGATCCGTTTCAAGCCGAACACCAAAAGCAAGCCCACTGCAATAAACACGAGCCCGAACCAAAAGACCGCCTGCAGGGAATCGACAAGCGACTGCTTCAGCACCGGCACGAACATATCGCGCAGCGGCGCTGGAATCTTGGCCATCGCTTCCGGAGTGAGCAGAACGGAATACAGCCCTTGCGGATCATCATGGATCATGCCGACAAAGCGGTCGACAAGCCCTTTCGCTTGCGCCGGCAGCGCTTCGAGCTTTGGCATGAGCCGCTCGTCAAGCAAGGCGCTCGACCGTTGGTTCATGATGGCGCCAAGCACCGTCATCCCAAACGTCCCGCCAATGGAACGGAAAAACTGACTCGAAGAGGTGACAACGCCAAGCTCCGATTTCGGGAAGCTTTCTTGCAAGGCGAGCGTCAAAATCGGCATCACGAGCCCTGTGCCAAGACCGAGAATGATCATATACATCGTCGCCGTCCATTTTGATGTATCAACCTCCATCGTGCCAAGCAGCCCGAACGCTGACGCCATAATGATCATGCCGGCGGCGAGTTGCGTTTTCACTCCAATTCGGTACACCAAACGGCCGCCAAGGACGCTGCCGATGATCATCGTGATCATCATCGGTGTCATAATCGTCCCGGATTGGGTGGCGCTCACACCGACAATGCCTTGCATAAAAAACGGCACAAACATAATCGCGCCAAACATGCCGACGCTCATAAAAAAGCCGATGCCATTGAGCAGCATAAACGTCCGATTGCGGAACAGCCAGAGCGGAATGATCGGCTCCTCCGCCCGCTTTTCCGCCCAAACAAACAAAGCGAAAAAGACAACGGCCGCCGCAAACAGCGAGATGATTTGCCACGACCCCCACGGATATCGGTCGCCGCCAAACGTCAGTCCCAACAGCAGGCTGACGACGCCCACGGTCAACGTCGCCATCCCGGCGATGTCAAATTTCACCGGCCCCTCGGCTTTATATTTGCTTAACCCCATGGCAATCAGCACCGTGGCGAGAATGCCGACCGGCAAGTTGATGTAAAACACCCAGCGCCAGTTCAAATGGTCAACGATAAAGCCGCCGATTTGCGGGCCCAGCACCGAAGCAAGGCCGTACAAGCCGCCGAACACCCCTTGCCATTTCGCCCGCTCCTTGCCGGTAAAGACGTCGCCGATGACGACCATGGCCATCGGCATCATAATCCCGCCGCCCAGTCCTTGAATGCCGCGGTAAATGATGAGCTCGGTCATATCGTTCGCCATGCCGCAAAGCGCGGAACCAGCCATAAAAATGACCAACCCGCTCACATAGACAATCCGACGACCCAATAAGTCGGCGAGCTTGCCGGCGATCGGCACGACCGTCGTTGACGTGAGCATGTACGCCGTTGTCAACCACGTCATGACACCGAGTCCGCCAAGTTCCCCGACGATGCGCGGCATGGCCGTTCCGACAATCGTCCCGTCCAACGCTGCAAAGAGCATCGCAATGATCAGTCCAGCGATGAGCAACGGGCGATGACGAATGGTGCTCGCTGGCACGGTTATCGCTTTTTCCATGGTCCTCTCTCCCATCCATTGAGTCGTTGATACGCTTCCATTTCTTGGCTCAGTGCGTCCAAAGCCGACGCAAGTCGAGGCGCCTGTTGATGCCGCAAATACAAAAGCAGCGCTTCGACGATATAGGCGCGCGGCGGCTCATTGCGCCCAAGCAGCTCTTCCTCCAGCACCGCTACGGCTTCAAGCACATCGTTCGCCTGCTTCGGATTGAGCCCGTTGGCGGCCTCCCGGACGGCGGCGAACGCTGAAGCCAGCCGCTCCCGCTGACGCTCGCGCTCACGCTCCTCCAGTTTCATCCATGGCGCAAACGACTCCTCGGTCAAAAGCGGGCGCTCATCAGCCGTGAAGCTGGCGACAATCGCATCAATGCGCCGCACGAGAAAACGAGCCGCCTCGTCCGCGTCAAACGCCTCCTCGCAAAAAAAGAAGTAAAACAAATATTGTCGGATGATGCCGTTCGTCATCATGGCCACATCATACACATACGGACCGACTTCCTCTCCGTACACCTCCGCCAGACGGGTGCAATACCATAAAAAAAGGCGCCCATGCTGGCGGAACATATACCGTTCCACTTCCGGATTGACTTTCGGCAATTGCTCCGACATCATCATACGCAAAAAGTCTTTGTACTCGCGAATGTGAGAAAAATGGGCAGCCAGCTGGCGAGTAAACCGTTCTTTTTCCGTCCCTTCCCCGCCGTCCGCCATGAAATCAGCGACCATTTTTTCGCTGTAGTAGCGGAGCACCGCCAGCAACAAATCTTCCTTCGAGGCGAAATGGTGATAAAACGCTCCTTTGGAAATCCCCCATGCCTCGACCAAATCTTGAATCGACGTCTCATGATACCCTTTTTCGGCAAACAATTTCATTGCCGCCTCAATAAATTGAGCGCGCCGTTCATCCATGGCAACGACTCATTCCTTTCCCATTCGCTGTCATCCATTGCCGATACGACGGCAACACCGCGCGCGGTTTCACGAAATCAACCCGTACGCCGCGCTGTTGCAGCCATTCCACCAACCGTCGAACATCGGTCATTGTCCTCGCCTCCATATCCCATATGACCATTTGGTCAAAACGATTATAAACTACTGTTATAAAGGTATGCAACTCAAAAACGATATTTTTTGACCAAATAGTCATTTTCCCAGACTAAATTTGTTGAACAATCAGTCAACATCCCTGCCTTCAAACAAAAAAACGGCCCCACCGCCTGATTGAAGACGGTGGACGGCCGTTCTTGCTATTCATTTGCCGCCGCTGCGAGCGCCAACGCGCCCGCGATGCCGGCGTTGTCGCCAAGCCCTGGGAGGACGATGTACTCATCGATCTTCTCGAGAATCGCTTCGTGCTGAATATAGCCGCCAAGCAATTCCTGCACATGACGGCGCACAAGCGGCAGCACGTGCGTCTGCTTCATGACGCCCCCGCCCGTGATCACCTTTTTCGGCGATAAAATGAGGATGTAGTTGGCGATCGCTTGGGCAAGATAAAAGGCTTCTAGCTCCCATACTTCATGGCGGTCAGCCAATTCCGCTCCCTTTTTCCCCCAGCGCCGCTCAATCGCGGGGCCAGACGCCATGCCTTCCAAACAGTCGCCATGATACGGGCAAATGCCGGCAAACGCGTCATCCGGATGGCGGCGGACCAATATGTGGCCCATCTCCGGGTGAAGCAGCCCATGCAGCAAGCGGCCTTCGATGATCGCCCCAACGCCGATGCCGGTGCCAACCGTCATGTACAGGCAGCTGTCAAGCCCTCGCGCCGCCCCCCAGCGCTGCTCGCCGAGCGCCGCCGCGTTGACATCCGTGTCAAAGCCGATCGGCACGGGAAAATGCTGCTTCATTGTGCCGACAAAATCAAACTGCGCCCACGCCTGTTTCGGCGTGCTCGTAATGTACCCGTACGTTGGACTATCCGGACGCAGATCGACCGGGCCGAACGACCCGATGCCAATCGCCTCGATGCGGTGCGGACGGAAAAAGTCGATGACGTGCGCCATCGTCTCTTCCGGGGTCGTCGTCGGAAACACCGCCCGTTCATGGATGTTCCCCTGTTCATCGCCGATGGCGCAGACAAATTTCGTGCCTCCAGCTTCAATGGCTCCTAGGATCATATGTACGCCTCTCTTTCTTCATCTGCTCTTTTCTTGTATCTATCTTACTAGAAAAAAGGAGAGGGCATCAATGACAAAAAGCCGCTGATCAGCGGCTTTTTGAAACATAGTGCAATCGATTCTATTGTCTGCCGGGTTTGTTGATCTACACTGCTGATTGGCTCACCCCTTCACCGAACCGGCAAGCAGGCCGCGGACGAAGTATTTGCCGAGGAAGATGTACACAAGCAACGTCGGCAGTGCGGCGAGCAAGGCGCCTGCCATTTGCACGTTCCATTGGACAATTTGGCTGCCGGATAAATTTTGCAAGGCGACCATGATCGGCTGTTTGTCGGATGTCGTGATCGTCACGGCGAACAGAAACTCGTTCCAAATGTTCGTAAACTGCCAGATCGCCACGACGACAAACCCGGTGATCGACAGCGGGAGCATAATGTACCGGAAGATGCGGATAAACCCCGCGCCGTCGATTTTGGCCGACTCAATCATCTCATCCGGTATCGCGGCGTAAAAATTGCGGAACATGAGCGTCGTAATTGGAATACCGTAGACGACATGGACGAACACAAGCCCCGGAATCGTGTTGTACAGCCCGATTTCGCGCAAAAACTGGATGAGCGGAATGAGAATGCTTTGATACGGGATGAACATGCCGAACAAAATGAGCGTAAAGAGCGTATCCGCTCCTTTAAACTTCCATTTCGACAGCACGTAGCCGTTGAGCGACCCAAGCAGCGCGGAGAGCAGCGTCGCCGGCACGACGAGCAAAATCGAATTCCAAAAGTTCGGGGCGAGCTTGTCAAATGCCGTCGCGTAGCTGCTCCAATCGATCGTTGACGGCAGCTTCCACATATCGGCCAATGTCACTTCATCGAGCGGCTTCAAGCTCGTTGTGACCATGACATACACCGGCAACAGGAAAAACACGCTCATGACGAGGGCCAACAAATACAAAAACGGCCGCGCCCACATGGATCTCGCCATCACGATCCCCCCTTGCGGCTTGAGATGAGATACGGAACGATAAAGATGGCGACCGACAGCAGCATCACGATCGCAATCGCCGCGCCGTTGGCGTAATAGTTGCCGCGGAACGTCGTTTCAAACATGTACACGCCCGGCACATCGGTGACAAAGTTCGCCCCCGGCCCGGTCATGGCGTAAATCAAGTCGAAAATTTTCAGCGAAATATGGGCCATGATGATGATGACGCTGACGGTGATCGGCCGCAGCAGCGGCAAAATGATTTTCCAATACAATTGAAACTCGGTCGCTCCGTCCATCCGCGCCGCTTCCCGCACTTCATCCGGAATGGCGCGCAGGCCGGCGAGATACATCGCCACCGCAAATCCGGTCATTTGCCAGACGGCCGCCACGACAACAGCAACGATGGCGACAGGAACGCCAAATTCGATTTTCCCCCAATGGAATCCGCCAAGGATGTTCGTATCCGTATACCATTTTCCATCAAGGCCAAGCGGTTTTAAAAACAGATTCACGCCCGTTGACGGGTTGAACAGCCATTGCCACACGACTCCGGTGACGACAAATGACAAGGCCATCGGGAAGAAGAAAATGTTGCGGAACAGCGACTCGCCGCGCAGTTTTTGGTCAAGCAAAATGGCAAGCAATTGTCCCAACACAATGACGGCGGCGATAAACAACACCGTAAACACAAGCGTATTGCGCAAGTCGGCCTGGAAGCGGAAATCATGGAACAAATACAGATAGTTTTTCAACCCGGCAAACGACCAATCCGGAACGAGCGAATTCCAGTTGCTCAAGGACACATACCCCGTCCAGCCGATAAACCCGTACACAAATAAGAAAATCAGTACGACCGACGGCGCCAAAAACGCCGCTGCCAGCCAATGATCGGCCGTCCATTTCCGCTTTTTCCGCACCATAGGGACAGCCGCTGTCTTCTCGGCTGGCGTGATGTTGACCGTTTCCACTACGATCCCTCCTCATGATGACGAAAAGGGGAAGAGAATGGCTCCCGTCCCCTTTTCCCGATTACTTCTTCAGTTCTGCGGCGGCCGATGCCAACGTGTCGATGAACGTCTTCACATCTTTTTGCGTCACGAAAATGTTGACGGCCTGATTCACCTTCGTGACAAACCCTTCCGGCGCTGCTGAACCGTGCGCTAAGCTCGGCGCCAGCTCCGCCGTTTTGAAGTCTTGCATCGTTTGTTTGCCGTATTCATCGTACTTGGACGGATCCGCGTCGATGCGGGCCGGGATGGAGCCTTTCAGCGGGTTAAACGCATCTTGCCCTTCCACCGAACCAAGCACCGCTAAAAATTTCTTCACATCATCCGGGTTTTTCACGCCTTTCGGCAGGCCGAACGTATCAGTAATGACCATAAACTTGCCTTCCGTATTCGGCACCGGCACATAGCCGAAGTCTTGGTTCACCTTCAATTTCAAATCGTTGACAAAATAGCCTTTCACCCAGTCTCCCATCACGTACATGGCCGCTTTTCCTTCGGCAACGAGCTGGGCGGCGTCTTGCCAGTTGCGCGAGCTATGGTCTTCGTTAATATAGCCAAGCATTTTCTTAAACGTCTCGACGGCTTGTTTCACTTGTGGGTCGTTAAACGACAATTCGCCCGTCCAAAGCTTCTTGTAGTTTTCCGTTCCGAGCGTGCCAAGCAGCACGTTTTCAAACAGGTGCGTTGCCGCCCACGGCTCTTTGTCGCCCAAGGCGAGCGGCGTAATGCCTTTTGCTTTCAGCTTGTCAGCCACTTGGAAAAACTCGTCGAACGTTTTCGGCGGCTGGAGTCCGTTGTCGGCGAAGATTTTTTTGTTGTACCATAGCACGTTGCCGCGGTGAATGTTGACAGGCACGGAGTAAATGTTGCCGTCTTTGCTTACCATATCGATAAGCGCTTTCGGGAATTTGTCCATCCAGCCTTCTTTTTCATACAAATCGTTGAGCGGCTCCATTTTGCCAGCCGCCACCCAGCCTTCATTCAGCTCCGCTCCGCCGTGCACTTGGAACGTTGATGGCGGGTCGTTCCCTTGCATGCGGCTCGCCAACACCGCCTTGGCGTTCGTTCCGGCCCCGCCGGCGACCGCGGCGTTTTCGACTTTAATATCCGGATATTTTTCTTGGAACAGTTTGATGAGCGCTTTTAAGCCGTCTTCCTCACCGGCTCCGGTCCACCAGCTGAAAATCTCGAGCTTCTCTCCCGCTTTTTGGCTGCCTTGTTTGGCGTTATCGGATGAAGAGTTCGAGCTGCTGCAGCCCGACAGCGCCATCCCAATTCCAAGCGCAAGCGCCAGCCATGCGGATGCTTTCTTTCTCATGTTCTTCCCCCTTTTCCGCTTGTTTTTGAAACCCCTTTCAATGTTGAGTGTACCATGCGCCGCTCATCAATCGGCGGCTTGATTTCTTCACTTTTTTGCGTTTTTCTTCACTTTTTTGTTTTCCGTTCTCCTGTCAGGCAAGCGGTGCAGCTAACGGCCAGTTCGCTTCAATGGCGCAAAAAAGCCCGTCTCCCCATCCAGGGGGCGGGCTTCGTTTCAGACGCCGGAAGAGGGCGGGGCAGCCTGCTTTGTCTGCGGGACTTACCTTTTGACTTGCCATGCACCTTCCTTGTTGGAGACAGCACTCCCCTTGTCAGTGCGCCTGCACTTTTTCCGGTATTCGCTCGGCGACAGGCCGGTCTGCTTTTTAAAGACGCGGCTGAAATAGTTGGGATCGTTGTAGCCGACTGAAAAACAAATTTCTTTTAAGCTTTGATCCGTCTCAGCCAGCGCTTCTTTCGCCCGTTCGATGCGCACGTTCGTCACGTAGTCGATAAAGGTGATGCCAAAATGCTCTTTGAACAGTTTGCTGAAGTAGTACGGACTGATGCCCGCTTGTTCCGCCACCTCCTCAAGCGTCAGCGGCTCGGCGTAGTGGCGGTCAATGTAGTCTTTCGCCTTGCCGAGTTTGCCATACGCTTGCTGCTGGCGCCAAGCCTCGAGATCAGCGGCGATGCGGTCCAGTTCATCAAGCGCCGCCCGCTTCAATTCTGCCGCCGACCGGCAGGAAGCAAAGGAAGCGAGCCGCTCATAACGAATGCCCAGCTCCGATAGAAGACGCCCGAGCCACACAAAGGTCTCTTCCGCTTTGCGACCGGCGGCCGGCAGTGAATGAGAAGAGGCCAGTTCCTCTATATACGCGAGGCCAATCATCCGGGCTTGCTCGATGTCGCCAAGGCGCAGCGCTTCAAACAGCTGTTTATCCCGTTCCGCTTTCCCGCCGGCGCGCGTCGCTTCCGCCGGCAGAAACCCCACTTGTGCTTTTTGCCGGCCGGCGTAATAATGAGCGGCCGACAGCGCCTCATAGTACGAGGAACGAAGTTGGTCAAGGCGGGAAAACGGGGAGCCGAGCCCGATATACAGCGCGGCGCCGTACCGGGCCGAAAACTGCCGCGCCAAATCGAGCGCCAATGCCTGGACGGTGGGCTTCCAGGCCGGCTCGCCATCGTTTGGGCTGCGGAAAAACAAGACCGGCAGGCGCCGGTTCGCCATCCGCCCGATCCAATAGCGCGTTGGCGCCTTCCCGCTAAGCTGCTTGTCCAGCCATGATTTCCATTCGTCAGCCACCCCTGCATCCGGGAACTGAATGACGAGGAACATCCCCGACGCAATCGAAAACGGCAGCAGTTCCTTCCACCGCTCCCACTCATCAGCCGATACGTCTTCTGTCATGAGGACAGACAGCCATTCGCTTTCCACAAGCGTCTGCAACCGGCGAATCTGCTCCTCGAGCTGGCGGCTGCTCTCCTCGTGTCGCCGCTTGGCCGCCACTTCTTGGCTGACCCGTTCCAAAGCCGAAATGACCTCCTCCTTCCGGCTCGGTTTCAATAAATATTCCTTGACGCCAAACCGCATCGCTTGTTTCGCATAGTCGAACAAATCAAACGCCGACACAATAATGAATTCCAGATCGAGGCCGTCTTGGCGAATCGCTTCGATCGCTTGCAGCCCGTCAAGGCCGGGCATTTTGATGTCTATAAGCATCACATCCGGGCGATATTGCTTGGCAATGTCAATCGCCTCGCGCCCGTTGGCGCCCTCGGCGACCACCTCGATGTCCGGAAGGTGGTCATGGATCATTTTGCAAAGCGCTCTTCGCTCCAACGCTTCATCATCGACGATCGCCACTTTCACCGTTCATCCCCCCCTTGCCATCTTGGCAGCCATAACCGCACCGTCGTTCCTTTTCCTGGTGCAGACTCGATTTCGGCCACATCCATCACTCCGTAAAACAGCTGCAGCCGGCGAATGACATTGCGCAAGCCGATGCCGGTCGAATGGCCGCGCCCTTGCTCACGGCGCGCTGGCGGTTCTTCGCCGCGGATCAACGCATCAAGCTCCGCTTTCACCTGCTCATCCATGCCAACGCCATTGTCGCGCACTTCCACAACGACCCGCCCGTTTTCGGCGAAAACGGACACGGACAGCTCGGCTCCCTGCTCGTACGTCTCAATGCCATGGATGAACGCATTTTCAATCAGCGGCTGCAACGTGAGCGGCGGAATCGGTTGATCGAGGCAAGATGGTTCCGCCTCTAACGAAAACTTGATCCGATCAAAAAACCGCGTCTGCTGGATGAAGAAATATTCACGGGCGATGCGCACCTCATCGGCAAGCGTCACCGTCCGCTGCAAATCGCCCAAGTTGTAGCGCAAAATGGCCGCCACCGCTTCAATCAGCCGCGACGTTTGCTGGGCGTCCTCCAAGTACGCCATCTTCGCAACCGTGTTCAGCGTATTGAATAAAAAATGCGGATTGATTTGGCTTTGCAAGCTTTTGAGTTCCAGCTCCTTCACCAGCCGGTCGAGCTCAGCCTTTTGTTTCATCTCCGCAATCAGCTGCTTTAAATTGCGGCGCATGTCATTAAACGTGATCGTCAACAGCCGCAGCTCATCGTTGGTCATCGGCTCAATATCCGGCCCGTCCAGCCGCCCGTCAGCGATGGATCGGGCAGCGCGCGAGAGAAGAATGATCGGCTTCGTTAAGTGGCCGGAAAAGAACACCGCCAGCAAGGCGCCAAGCAACAACGTCGTGACAAACAATCCCATTCCCATATAGCGGAAATAGCGGTTGCGCCGCTCCACTTCATCGTACCGCCGTTGGTAGGCCGTCAGCTCATCGTCAATCAAGTTTAACGTTTCCTCTTGCAAAAAGGACGCAATGTTCATCGTTTCATGCAAGTGGGACGAGTACAAGCCAATATTTCCAGCTTGAAAATGATAGACCGTCAGCGCCGCCTCCTCCAGCAAACTTTCAATCATATGTTCATAGTTTTCCGCCGCCAGCCGGTCGGACAGCACTGGCAAGATGGCGCCGAGCTGCCGGCGGCGTTGCTGCAGCCAGCGGAACTCCCGCTCATACGCGCGCGCGTATCGTCCTTCTTTTTCCGACACGTACGCATTGAGTTGTTCGGTCATCCGATTCGTCCGCTGCGACACCTCATTCAGCAACAGCAATCGGCGCATCCGTTGATCATAATCGCTCATCATCTCTTCGCTCGTCTGATACAAAAGAAACACTGCTCCGTTCAGCAAAAGCAAAAAAACGGTAAAGCAAAGCAGCATCTTCGTCCGAATGTTCATCTCGATTCCACCCCGCTGTCACCGGCGCTTTGTTGCCTGCATCGCCCTGCCGCTTCAAGCCGAACGTGTTCGAACGTCAAGGACGGCCATCTCTCATGCTTTAGCGGTGTTCGCCAACCTTTCTCCGCTTTCAGCCCCCTCCCTACGGAGGCCTGGCAGGCGCCTTCATGGCGTGTTGACCTCATAATGGCGCGCCGGGCGCAGCGGCAAATCCTCTTTTCGGATCACTTTCGTCTCCGTATTCGTCACCGCCGGCACGTCTCTGCCGGCGACGATCTCGGCCATCATGTTGACCGCCTTGTATCCCATTTCATACGGCTCCTGCACCACGGTCGCCCCAATCGTTCCTTTCTGCAAATAGCGGATCGTCTCCGGAAGCGTATCAAAACCGATAATATACGTCTTTTGCTCGCGGTGAAACTGTTCCACCACTTGGGCAATACCGATCGCATCAAGCGCGCTTGTGCCGTAAAACGCATTCACATCCGGGTGCTTTTTCAAAATCGTATACGCCTTTTCCGCGGCTTGCACACGCGTAATGTGCGACTCTTCGATGGCAACGATGCGGATGCCTTTTTCCTGTCTCACCGCATCCTCAAATCCGCGCACTCGCAGCTGTTGGTGCGCCGCCGTCAAACTGCCGGTAATAATCGCGACCGTCGCCTTGCCCTTCGTATCCTCAGCCAACGCCCGTCCCGCGAGAAAACCGGCATAATAATTATCCGTTCCCACATAGGCGACACGTCGGCTCGTCGGGGCATCCGTATCGATCGTCACCACAGGAATATTCTTGTCCGTGATTTCGTTAATCACTGGGACAAATTCCGCTTCCGTCAACCCTTGTGTGATGATCCCATCGACTTTCGCCGCCGCAGCTTTTTTCAAAATGCGCAAATGCTCATCCATATTCGCCTGCCGCGGGCCGATATACTCAAGATCAACCCCCAGTTCTTTCGCCGCCGCTTTCGCTCCTTTTTCCACGAGCCGCCAGTAATCATTATCGAGTTCCTCCGGCACAAGCACGAAATGATAGGCCTCTTTTGTTTTTTCCGGAACCCGTTCCTTCTCTGATTTCGGATACGCATACACGTTCCAAGCGCAATAGGCGGTGAAGGAAGCGCTTGCAAGCAGCGCGGCGATGCCGCCCCCGTAAAACAGCCGTTTCCACCAATCGCGCATCTTGATCCCTCCTACCGCCATTGTACACGAATGCCGGGGCGCTAGCCTAGACAAAAGAAAATGGATGCCGTGTCTCTCCCTTCTTCCCGCCTGCCGCGGCCTCACATCGCTCTCCTCTGCTTCTCGATGACAGCAAAAGCTGTATAGATGCAACGAAGAAGTTTAACATATCCTTGACGGAAAAGCGGTTTGTCCATTTTCGACTGTCGAAGGCAAGCCACAGGCTTGCCCCGTCACGCCTTGGCGTGACGGAAGACCGAACAACCACCTGCTTCACAGACCCATATATGGGTCTGGAAGCGGCGTTGTTCGGTCGCCCGACAGTCGATCAAATACTTGGTAAAAGCTATAAATGGTAAAGCTTCAAATTGCATCTATATGAAATAAAAATAGGGGTCAGTCCGGCCGGCATCATTCGCCATGCGGCGATGGCCATGCCCATCATCAAGTGCAGAGCGAGCAAAAAAAAACGCCGTTCCGAAACAGATTTGCTGCATCGGAACGGCGTCTCCCCATTTTTTACTCTTTCAACTTTTCCACCGCCTCCACTGGCAGTCCGGTCAACTCACAAATCGTCGGCACGTCATACCCTTTCGCCAACATCTGCTTGGCCACGTCCATTTTTCCTTTTTCCATTCCCCGCCGCTCGTATGAGATCAGGAGATCGTTCACTTTTTTCGCTTCCTTCGTTTCCATTTGGCTCACCTCGTTTCGCAATTGGATTTCCTCTTGTTCGGACAGCGTCAAATACGTCTCGAAAAACCGAAACAACAGCCGCTGTTTCGCTTCATCAAGCTCCAATCGGCCGTTTAGCGCCTGGCCGCTGCTTTGGTCTGTTTGAAAAACTGCGGCAAGTATTCTTTATGCGCTTCAAGCATTTCGTCCAAAATTTGTTTGGCGATGGTGTCAGACGGGACAAGCGGGTTGATCGTCATGGCGACGAGCGCCGTTTGGTAGTCGCCGGTGACCGCGGCCTCGGCAGCGACGCGCTCGAACGACTTGATTTGCTGGACGAGCCCACGCACCGCGACCGGCAAATCGCCGACGGCGATCGGTTTCGGTCCATCTTTCGTGATGACGCAGTTTACCTCCACCGCCGATTCCGGAGGGATGCTCGCAATGGCGCCGTTGTTTCTCGTGTTGACCGGCTGAATGTCGCGCTTGTCGTTGTAAATGGAGCTGATCAAGCTGCACGCGGCGTCGCTGTAGTACGCCCCGCCCCGTTTCTCGAGCTGCGGCGGCTTGATGGCCAAGTTCGGATCTTTGTACAGCTCGAACAGCTCTTTTTCGAGCTGCTGCACAACCTCGGCGCGCGTCCCTTTCGTTTTCGCCGCCTCGAGCTCTTCAGCCAGCATTTTGTCCGTTTGGAAGTAATATCGATGGTACGGGCACGGCAATACTTTCAACCCTTTCAAAAAGTCCGGCTCCCAGCCAAGGTCGACGATGTTTTTCATCGTCACACCGGAGCGGTCTGGATGGGCGACGAGATCAATCACCTTTTCGGTCACCTCGACGCCGTCCAGATAGACGTGCAAGCCAAACACCATATGGTTCAAGCCGGCAAAATCAATGTGCACGCGGTCGGCATCAACGCCAAGCAGCTTGGCGACGCCCATGCGCATGCCGATTGGCACGTTGCACAAGCCGACGACTTTCTCCTGCTTCGTATAGCGCAAGACGGCTTCTGTCACCATCCCAGCCGGGTTCGTGAAGTTGATAAGCCATGCATCGGGGCAAAGCTCTTCCATATCGCGAATGATGTCCAAAATGACCGGAATCGTCCGCAATCCCTTAAACAATCCGCCCGGGCCGTTTGTCTCCTGGCCGATCACCCCGTATTTGAGCGGGATGCGCTCGTCTTTCGCCCGTGCCTCAAGACCTCCGACGCGAAACTGCGTCGTCACAAAATCCGCCCCGTCAAGCGCCCGACGGCGATCCAAAGTCAAATGAATCTCGATCGGCACGCCGGCTTTTTCGACCATCCGTTTGGCCAGTGCGCCAACGATTTCGAGTTTTTCTTTGCCTTCCGGAATATCGACAAGCCACAATTCCCCGACCGGCAATTCATGATAACGCTTGATCAACCCTTCGACCAATTCCGGCGTGTAGCTCGACCCGCCGCCAATCGTCGCAATTTTCAATCGTTTATCCATATTCCTCTTCCCCTTTCGCCCTGTTGGGCATGGTATAATCAATGTAGGAATCAACCAGTGGGCTTGAAAGCGCCATCCTTTCCCAGCTATCGCACGTTCCGTCCCATGAAAGCGAGGTGTCCCGATGTTCACTCCTGAACAAATCGCCCAGTTCTCCGAGCTCGACTACGCCATTTACGACTATGTGATGAAACATCCGCATGAAGTCGCGTACATGCGCATCCGCGAGCTCGCCGAAGCCGTCCATGTCTCGCCGCCGACCGTGCTCCGCTTTTGCAAAAAGGTCGGATGCGAAGGGTTCAGTGAATTTAAAACGAAATGGAAGCTGTATTTGCGCGAGACAAAGCGAACCGCGATCATCAGCAGTCAAGAGGCGCTTAAGGAATTTTTCGAACGGACGCTGACCGCCGATTACGAGCGGACCATTCTGAATGCGGCAGCCGCGATCGCCCGGGCGGATCACGTCATTTTCGTCGGATCGGGCAGCTCCGGCATTTTGGCCGAATACGGCTCGCGCTATTTTTCTGCCTTTCAAAAGTTTTCTGTCTACATCAAGGATCCGTTTTTTCCGATTTACGGCCATTATTTCCACAACTGCGCCGTGATCGCCTTGTCGGTGTCTGGAGAGACGTCCTATACGCTCGCCCAAGTGCACCGGTTCAAGGAAAACGGCAGCACGATCATCAGCATCACCAACCGGAAACATTGCACACTCGCGAACATCTCGGACTACAACTTGACGTACTACGCCACACCGGAGCGGATCGGGCAGACCGATGTCACAACCCAGCTTCCGGTCGTCTACTTGCTCGAACGGTTAGCGAAAGAAATGTATCGACTGCTGGGACGGAAGACGGAAACGATCGGAAAGGACAGCAGCCCAACCGTTTGAGCCCAGCTCTGCTGATTGCAGCAACGCCATCGCCTTGTTGTTGGCTCCATCTACTATTACTAAACCGCGCCTGATGGCAAAAGTAAAGGGCATGGCGCCTTGTTGTAACAAAAGGAAAACGAAAAACAACTGTTTCTATGTTGTAACGTTGTGTTACAGGAACAAAGGCATCCCCTGTTTCCATTTTGTCGATTAACTCACATTTCCCATCGTAGCCAAAACCCGAGTTCGACAGTTTTGAGGTCATTTTAGGCAAATAGAAATGACCAAAATGCTGTTATATCAAGGGTTTCGTGATGCGGATCCTAGGAAAAAACGCCAAATTTCATAGGCACACGACTTGTCAATCTATCCTTTAAAAAAACCCAATATCGTTTATCATATAGGCACGTACATACGACGAGTCACACGCAAAAACAAGGATGGAACGACCGTGGCCTATCTCCAGCTTGCTCACAACGAATTGGGATCCGAAGGCCAAATATGCGAAAGCGAAGGTGATGGATTCGTTCGAGTGCGAAGACGAGGTGGATCGTGCAGTCTTGGAGCGTTTGGCCAAAAGTTGCGATTCCTTTCCCCTGACTCATGAATCATATCGGAAAGTAAGAGACGGGTGTGAGCGTCTCATGCTTGGACATTTTTCTTCCAAAAACGGAGACCTTTCTCAACGAACCGAACTGACGGCCAAACAGGCTCAACTCTTTGTGGCTCTAGGGCTGGAGCCTCCTCTGAAGATCCTAGGCATCCATCCTCGCACCTAGAAGGCCGGTGAAAAACGGTTGTCACGAGCAAATCAGCGGCATTTCGCCAAAAAAGAAGGCTGATTTCGTAAGGTTTTTCTAATTGAGAAATAGCTGGAACTAGCAGCATTTTGTACTAAATCACCAGCCTCCTAGATACACGCCGAGAGTGTGCCCAAATGTCTCTCGTCCCTTTTGCATCAAGGGGCGAGAGGCATTTTGTTTGCCTAGAGACTGTCGAACTAGGGTTTTTTAGAATCACTTTTTAACCAGCACGACAAGCGATGGCAATCCCTCCTTTTCTGCCATCGCTTGTCAATACGTAAATGCTCTCATCCATGACCAATCCCTGCAGAATCCTTCGCTGATCCGGATTGAGGGAACGATCCAGTGGGTGTTGGATGCGTCCATCCGGCAGCTCCAGCAGGACGACTTTCACATACTCAAACAAAAACCGCCTGTCCCGTCGGCCGGGTCAGCTTGCGGCCTTCAGCCCTCCTTTAGCAGATGTTCCGGTGTGGTGAACGGACACACGCAGCGCCAAACCGGATTGGGCATTCGCTTCTATCAGAGCAGCTTTGACGATTCGGAACAGCGACGGGCCTCTGGTGATCAAAGAGGCGTTGACAGCTTTCGTCTTCTCATACTACCATTGGGGGAATCGTTGCACTTGGATGTATACAGATTACAATTGTCTACTCTCTCTACGTCCCTTTATCAAACCAATGAAATTAGTGATGACAAGAAAAGTAGAAATGATCCACGCAGTACTGCTAATCGTCTCCCCCGAAATCAACTTGTACAAAATAAAAGAAATAACCGATAGAATAAATATAACATTCATCCACTTCATCTTTTTCACGCTCCACATCTTTCTTACTCATGTCGCAATGCTTCCACAGCAGGTTGTTTCGCTGCTTTATTTGCAGGGACAAAAGAAGCTAAAACACCTAACAGCCCGCTAAACAGAACAAGAAGTACAACTTGAATAAAACTAAACTGAAAAAGATCCAAATTACTTTTTTTCATTACTGTCGTTACAACATAATTTGCTGCTTTTCCCACTGCGATCGAGCCTAAAATTCCGAATACTCCCCCAATGATGCCGATCAACATTCCTTCTGTGACAAATATGCGGCGAATATCTGAACGAAAGGCGCCAAGTGCTTTTAAAATCCCAATCTCGCGAGTTCTCTCTAAAACGCTCACGTATAAGACAATACCAATCATAATGGATGAAACGATAAGCGATATGCCTGACAACATTCCTAATGCAATACTTGCTAAGGAGATATACTCATTAATTTCATTTTGACTTTCTTCGTCTGTTTGCACTTTATACCCCATCTTCTTAATCTCACTCTTTAAATGCGCTATATCCTTAATGGACGATGGGATAATGGTGAAGGATAGAGCACTTGTGCTATTGCCTATCGATTCTTTCATAATCTTTTGTGACAATCCATAAGAAATTCCTACCATATCGAGCAGAGGGATGGGATTATTCTTTACCACTCCTACTATCGTCGCATGAACGTTAACTGTCGGATAAATTTCTTTCAAAGACATTAACTGTACAACAAGTGAGACATTTTTTCCAACAGCCTCTTTAGAATCTTTAAACAATTTTTTGGCTATGCGCTCAGGCAGCACAATTTCATCTCTTTGATCGTCTGGAAACCTTCCTTTCACGATATATTTTTGCCCATATATGATCTCAGCATATTTTCTAGGAGACAAACTCTCAGCTGACGAGGTAGCTTTCGCTCCTTCTTTCGTTTTCATACTTATTTGAAATGGATTGTACGGATATATGTCCCTTACTCCTTTGATTTCCCTCAATCGAGCGCTGTCGTTCTCGTTCAAAACCGCAAACTGTTCATTTGCTACAGTTAAGGATGATTTTGCTGTCGCTTCATCTATCGAACTAGATAACTTTTGTTTTACGCCGTTGCCTAAAGCCATAATGATCGATAATCCAAAAATTCCGATTGATGCACCTAGAGCGGTTAAAATATTTCTCCACTTTTTATTTTTTATATTTCGAAATGACAGCTTGCAAGTGGTAAGCAAGTCTAGTTTTTTACTTTTGTTTCCTATCGACTTGTCCACATCTTCAACTTCTGTTGCGTGTGCAACATCCTCATTTTCAATAATTTTCCCATCTCTCATCCTTATGATTCTATCAGCATATGAGACTAGCTCTTGAGAATGTGTGACAACCAGCACCACTTTTCCCTGTTGCGAAATTTTCTTTAGTATTTCCATTATACGTGCTGAGTTTTCTGAGTCTAATGCTCCCGTTGGTTCGTCTGCTAATATAATGTCGGGATCGTTTGCTAGCGCTCTCGCTATTGCTACACGTTGCTTTTGTCCTCCACTCAACTGATTAGGAAGATAATTCAATTTATCCCCTAATCCTACCATATTTAGAAGCTCTATCGCTCTTCTTTTTCTTTCTTCTTTCGATTTCCCTAATAAAGTCATGCTCATCTCTACGTTTTCCAGAGCGCTCAGATGAGGAATAAGGTTAAAGCTTTGGAACACAAACCCGATCTTTTCTCGTCGTAGGCATGCCCATTCCTTTTCATTGAATTCCCGAACATTGATCGAGTGAAAAATGTATTCACCATCATCCGCATAGTCTAACCCGCCAATAATATTTAATAAAGTCGATTTTCCACATCCTGACTCCCCTAATAAACAAATGAGTTGCCCTTTTTGAAGATGCAAAGAAACCCCTTTCAACACCTCAATGCTTTCATTACTTAATTTATAGTACTTTTTTATATTCCGAAGAATGATCAATGATTTCCATTCCCTTCAACTTAAAGATTTCTGTTTAGACAACTTATAAAGAAATAACCCAAAAAATATCAAAACTAAAAAATATGTTATTCCTTCGAAGAAAAGAATCACATATTGAAAATATCCCCCAATGTTAATGGACACATAATATATACCTACAAACCCTACTACTATTGACATGAATACAAACACTATATTCAGAATGCCGAAAACTTTTATAAACTTCTTCTTAAGAATCTCTCTTTCATCAAAAAGAACTTCTTCGCCTCTTCCTAAAGCCAACTTCAGAGATTTCTCGTATAAATTAGGTATCTCAACAATGTTCGATAATATCCAGTAACCGTCCAATTTTACGAACGGTAAAATATTGAAAAAAATCATCAATACATTCCAAAGAATAAATGTCGCTAGCCAAGTTGACTGTCCAAAATATAAATCATAAATAATGGAGCATAAAGAAAATATGATTAGCTGGACATAAACCCCGGCAATGAGAGTAATTATTTTTTGCTTTTTATCTTTGAAAGACCAGATTCCGCTTACATCACAATAAAGAGCAGGGGAGAAAAATATCAACAAGAAACCGATTTCTTCAACTTTTCCTCCGAAATATTTACAAGCTATACCATGACCTAGTTCATATAAAAAAATAACTAGAATTGTAGCGATATAAAAAGTTATGAAATCAAAGAAAACAAAATCTCTAAAAAATCCATCTGTAATCTGAGAAATATTTTTCAAAAAAACAATCAATCCCATCGTAATAATCAATGCTGAAAAAATCAGCAACAATCTATTAACTGTTTTATTACTAAAAAATTTATTGACTAAAAGATGAAGATATGTATCTGGGTTAATTAACTTAAACCTATAGAAAAGTATATTTTTTCTTTCCTTCTTCACATCCCCAATCACACCACATTCCTCAAGAGCATGTACAAACTTACTGAAATCCTCTTCGCTTATTCCATACTTACGAAGCACAGTTTGCACATCTCGATGAACTGTTAGTTCCCGTAACATGTTAGCTTCTGGAACGCCTAATCTAAAATACTTACCATATCGTTTAATAATAAAGTAATCTTTGTCTTCAATGAATTCTATACCATTCATATCTAGAAGGCTGGTGAAAAACAAGTTTTTTGCTCAAACCAGCCGTATTTGATCAGCAAGGAGAACAGATCTGACAAAGTTTCTCTAATTGAAAAAGAGTTGGGATGAGTTGCCTTTTTCATTAATTCACCGGCCTTCTAGGTTTTTGATATCGATAGTCAATGTCTTTCACCTCCCGCCAAATCGATTAACGTTTTTTGAAATTTATTGGGAAGATCCCAAGAATGTGGAATCTCCCCTAAATACAACACTATAAACCGAAAAATCCGTCAATAAAACCTCTAATAAAATCTTTAATCATCTGCCACTTACCAGGAGCAACAACTGACTCTAGGAGGCTGGTGATTTAGTACAAAATGCTGCTAGTTCCAGCTATTTCTCAATTAGAAAAACCTTACGAAATCAGCCTTCTTTTTTGGCGAAATGCCGCTGATTTGCTCGTGACAACCGTTTTTCACCGGCCTTCTAGAGACTCAACTTTAAAATTCATCATCTTTTCCCTCCTCGCATGTATTATTTCTTACATTCATCCAAAAATTACTGTAAAAAATTCCCCGGGGGAAAAGTTCTTTAAATGAAACTGAGACACCAGCAAACATAGCTATATATGCATAGAAACCGTTTTTTAATTATCAAAAAGACCGCCGAAAGTTATAATCCAGCTAACCACTTTGCCTGTGTAGTATCCAATCTGATAGGGGATAGATCCTTTACCAGGAGCAATGACGTTTTCTAAAACCTCAATCTTATAAGTAAAAGTCATGAAAAATACCTCCTTAATTTATATTTTATGGTTCATCACCAAAAGATGTACTTGACTTTTAAAGACAAACATGATAGCAATGTTGTTCAAAGAGATGTGTGGTATAAAAAGGAAAAAATGCTGTTTTGGTTTTTCTTTATCATGATCGTCTTTCTTTTTCAAGTACACTTTGTGGTGAAGAGCCTATTTTATAGAAATAATGTGGTATCGATACCATGTAAAACTATAACAAAAAAAAAAATTCAATACTTTTAATGTAAATTTACCAATAAAATAATAATATTAACTTAAAAGAAAAATATATCCATTTATTACGATATCACATTCTCTAAAAACTCACATTTCGCACCCTAACAGGGTTGTTGAAAGAAAGGATTTTTTATTTCGTTTTTCAGGATCACTGTTTGACCAACACAACAAGTGATGGCAATTCTTTTTCTGCCATCGCTTGTCGCTCCGTATGACGTTACACGTAAATGCTCTCATCCATGACCAATCCTTGCAGAATCCTTCGCTGATCCGGATTGAGGGAACGATCCAGTGCGCGTTGGATGCGTCCATCCGGCAGCTCCAGCAGGACGACTTTCACATACTCAAACAAAAACCGCCTGTCCCGTCGGCCCGGTCAGCTTGCGTCCCCCAGAACCCTTCAATGGGTGTTCTAGTGTAATGAACTGACGCACCCGGCGCTGAAAGATGCGGTAAATGCCAGCCTCATACAGACGGTCGAGATGGCGAGCCAACGTATCGTCATTCAACTGGGAAGGATGGAGTCCGGAACGGATAAGTTTCTCCAAGTCGATCTTGTGACCCCATTGTTCCACGTGAACGAGGGCTTGCTGGCTGTTAAATAGATTGTAGAGGATGGCTCAAACGGCATTGCTGACTCGCGTCTGGCACTGGGGGGAGGCGGGCACGAGATGGTCAATTCATTGGGGCAGACCCAGTTTCTTGAATACGGCACTTATGATATTCAAATAAGAACGGCGATAGACCGCTTTGACTTGAACGTCCACAAGAGAAAACTCCTTCACTTTCCTTGTGTGTCAAGGATTCATTCAACATCGGTACGAAAAAGTCCTCCCGATTTTCTCCGAGAGGGTGCGAAATGTGAGTAACACGTTTATGTTGTTGGAACGCTTAGCGGATTTCTCCTTTGCACCGCCCGCCGATCAAAAGAAAAATCCCCGCCAACAGGCAGGGATGCAGAGCGTCCGCTATGATCAAAAAATTTTCCCCGGATTGAGAATGCCGTTCGGGTCAAACAGCTGTTTCAACCGTTTCATCCAAAGCACGGCGTCTCCTTTTTCTTCACGCAAAAACGCCCGTTTGCCAATGCCGATGCCGTGCTCTCCCGTGCACGTGCCGCCGCGCGATAAGGCATAGCGGACGATATGGGCGTGCACGCGTTCGATCCGCGCCATCTCATCCGCATCGTTCGGGTCAAAGGCAAGCACCGTATGGTAATTGCCGTCGCCGACGTGGCCGAAAATCGCGGCGGTCATCTTCTGCTCATCAACGAGCCGACGTGTATCGGCGATCGCCCCCGGCAGCTCGGACAGCGGCACGCACACATCAGTTGAGAGCATCGCCTTGCCTGGATAGGCGGCTTGAATGGCGAACGCCGCATGGTGGCGCGCTTCCCAAAGCTTCGCGCGGGCGAGCGAGTCGGTTTCAACCGTGAATGAAACCGCCCCCTCCGCTTCGCACAATTCGTTGACAAGCTTTGTCCCTTCCTCGACGCTTGACGGGCTGCCGCTCAGCTCGATAAACAACGTCGGTTTCACCGGATAATCGGTTTTTTTGTACGCATTGACCGCCGCGATCGTCGCCTCGTCAACGAGCTCGATTTTCCCCGGACCGACGCCGGCTTTCAGCACGGCAAACGCCGCTTGCGCTGCCGCCTCGAGCGATGGGAAGCACGCTTTGATAGCGTTTGTCGCTTCCGGAATGCCGTGCAGGCGGACGATCAGGCGGGTGAACACGCCAAGCGTCCCTTCCGACCCAACGAACAAGCCTGTCAAATCATAGCCGGCGGACGATTTCACCGCAAGGCTTCCCGTCTGAATCATCGAACCGTCAGCGAGCACCACTTCTAATCCGAGCACTTGATCGCGCATCACGCCGTATTTCACGCAGTTCGTGCCGCTCGCGTTCGTCGCCGCCATGCCGCCGATCGTCGCGTCCGCCCCCGGATCGACCGGGAAAAACAACCCATATCGCTTCAGCGCCTCATTCAGTTGCAGCCGCGTCACTCCCGGCTCGACGATGGCGAGAAAATCGTCCGGGCGAATGTCGATGATGTTGTTCATCAACGTCAAATCCAAACTGATGCCGCCCGCAACTGGAATGACATGCCCTTCCAAGCTCGTGCCGGCGCCAAACGGCGTAACAGGAATGCGGTGCTCGTTGGCAAACGCCATCACCCGGCTCACTTCCTCCGCCGTTTTCGGAAACACGACGACATCTGGCTTGTGCGGCGCATGGTAGGCGATGCCTTTGCTGTGGTGTTCGAGCACCGTTTCATTGATGCTCACCCGCTCGCGGTCGCCGATCAATTCCAGCAGTGATTCGTATACGTTCATCGTTCTCCTCCTCACCCGATCGGATCAAGCGGTGCCATCCATCGATGCGCCGCCTTTTCTCTTGACGCACTCTGATGGTGGATCGATCGACCCGGATGGCATGGTTCGTTTAGTATCGCAGCAGCGTTTCGATCCCTTCCACGATGCGTTCGGCGTTCGGCAGCCAATCATCCTCGACCGACGGCACCGGGTACGGCGTGTCGTAGCCGGCGATGCGCACGATGGGGGCCGAGAGAGCGAATAGCGCCCGCTCGCTGATCAAGGCCGCCACTTCCGCGCCAAACCCGCCTGTTTTCACCGCTTCATGGACGATCATCACCCGTCCTGTTTTTTCCACCGAAGTGATGATGGTGTCGATATCAAGCGGCTGCAGGCAGCGAAGGTCGATGACCTCCGCATTGACTCCTTTCGCTTCCATCTCGGCGGCGACTTTGGCGGCAAGCGGCACGGTCGCCCCCCAAGAGATGATCGTCACATCTTCTCCTTCTTTCACAACCCGTGCTTGGCCGAGCGGAATCGTGTACGGTTCTTCCGGCACCTCCATGCGAAACGCCCGATACAGCTTCATCGGCTCCAAAAACAAAACCGGGTCTTCATCGCGAATGGCGGAAATCAACAGCCCTTTCGCATCGTAAGGATTGGACGGCATGACCACTTTTAAGCCCGGGGAATGAGTAAACAGCGCCTCGAGCGCATCGGAATGCAATTCGGGCGTCCGCACCCCGCCGCCGTACGGGCTGCGCACGACGATCGGGCACGAAAACCTCCCGGCCGAGCGGAAGCGGATGCGCGCCGCCTGGGCCGCCAACTGGTCCATCGCCTGGTACACAAACCCGAGAAACTGAATCTCGGCAATCGGCCGCATGCCGTTGATCGCAAGTCCAATGGACGTGCCGATAATGCCCGATTCCGCCAGCGGCGTATCAAACACACGCCCCTCCCCAAATTGCTCAAGCAGCCCGTCCGTCGCCCGGAAGACGCCGCCGTTTTCGCCGACATCCTCGCCAAGCACGATGACGCGCGGATCGCGCTCCATCTCCTGGCGCATCGCTTCATTGATCGCTTCAATCATCGTCAGCTCGGCCATTTATCTCACCCCGCTCCGTTGTTTGCGCCGCATCACTTCTTCTTTTTGCTCGGCCAGCAATTTCGGCGCCTCGCTGTACACGTAATCGAATACATCGACAATCGAACCGGACTTGCTGGCGATGGCCGCCTCGTACGCCGCCGTCACTTCGTCATTCACTTGGGCGACAAGCGCTTCTTCTTGCGCTTCCGTCCATAATCCGCGCCGTTCCAAAAGCACGCGCAGACGGTGAAGCGGATCTTTCGTCCGCCATGCTTCCACCTCTTCCGGCCGACGGTATTTCGTCGGGTCGTCCGCCGTCGTGTGCGGCCCAAGCCGATAGGTGAGCGCCTCGATCAACATGGGTCCCTCGCCGCGGCGGGCGGCTTCGACCGCCTGTTTCATCGTTTCATAAACCGCCAGCACATCGTTGCCGTCAACGAGCACCCCTTTCATTCCGTAAGCGAGCGCTTTTTGCGCGATCGTGCGGCTGGCCGTCTGTTTCCGGTACGGGACGCTGATGGCGTACTGGTTGTTTTGGCAGAAAAAGATGACCGGCACGTTGTACACCGCGGCAAAATTCATCGCTTCATGAAAATCGCCCTCTGACGTCGCGCCATCGCCAAAATACGCCACCGATACGTGCGGTTCGCCTTTCAATTTCGACGCCCATGCACAGCCGACCGCATGAAGCGTCTGAGCGGCGATGATAATTTGCGTCGGAAAAATGTTCACCTCATCCGGCATCCGTTTCCCCGACAAGCGGCCCTGCACATAATGGAAAAACTGCTCAAGCGGCATGCCATGCATCAAGCAGACCGCCACTTCGCGGTAGCTCGGGAAAATCCAGTCGTCTTTTCGAAGCGCAAGGGCGCTTCCGATTTGCGCCGCCTCTTGACCGCTAAACGGGGCATACGTCCCGATCCGCCCCTGCCGCTGCATGCGCAACAGCCGCTCATCAATGACGCGCGCCCGCCGCATTTCCCGGTAGGCACGAAGCAGCCACTCATCGGAAAACGCCGCTAACTTCTCCTCATCGCCGTTTCCGTTTTCATCGAGAATTTGCACGATCTCGACCAGCAATTTGTCCGGGTCAAACATGGGCTTCCCTCCTAATCATTTTTTTCATCACGGCCCAGCTGCTTCTCTTTGGCGCTCGCTCTCTTCCAGCACGAAGACATGTCCTCCTAACCGCGCGCCACCTACCGCACGTCCAAGAGCAGCACTTCCGGATTTTCCAAATAGTAGGCCACCGTCCGCATAAACCGCCCGGCCGGCTCACCGTCAATGACGCGGTGATCAAAGGTGAGCGACATCCCCATCATATCGCGGATGACAATTTCGTCGCCGACGACAACCGGGCGCCGTTTGATCGCATGAGCCCCGAAAATTGCCACTTCCGGATAGTTGATGATCGGCGTCGCAAACCAGCCCCCGCCCGCCCCGGTGCTCGTGATCGTAAACGTGCTTCCTTGCAGCTCCTCAAGGCGAAGCGCCTGGCGGTGCGCTTTTTCTGACAGTTCCGCGATTTCGATGGCGAGCTCGCGGATCGATTTTTGATCGGCGTCACGGATGACGGGAACGACGAGACCGGCTTTCGTCGCCGTCGCGATGCCGATGTGATAGCGCTTTTTCAAGACGATTTCATTCGTCTCTTCATCGAGCGAAGCGTTAAACATCGGATATTGCTTCAGTGCCCTTGTCACCGCTTTAATAATAAACGGCAAATACGTCAGTTTGATACGTTCTTCCGCCAATTGATTGGCAAGGTGCTTGCGGATTTCCACCAACTTCGTGACGTCCACCTCGTCCATGCCGGTCACATGCGGCGCCGTGTACATCGATTTCACCATTTTTTCGGCGATTTTTTTGCGCAAGCCGCGAAGCGGGATTCGCTCTTCTTCTTCAAACACCGCATCCAAACTCGCGATGGACGTCCATGCGGCTATACTCTCCTGCCGTCCTCCGGCCGCACTCGCGCTGCCGGTCGGCAGAACGCCGGCTTCGTTCGCTTCCCTTCTTGCCACCTCCGCCACCGAAGCGGCTGCTTCTCGTTCTCTGACATACCGCTCCAAGTCGGCGAGCGTCACCCGGCCGCCTTCGCCCGTTCCTTCCACCTCATCGATCGGAACGCCCAACTCCCGCGCCCGCTTGCGCACAGACGGCGCGGCAATCGCCCGTTTGCGCGCAGGACGAGGCGTTTCTCCATGCAGAACAGGCACGGGCTCCCGAACCGAATCTTCGATGGGCGCGGCTTCCCCCACGACCGCCGCCTCGGTTTCCACGACAATCAACGGCTCTCCAACCTTCACCGTCGCCCCTTCCGGCCCGGCAAGCGCCACCACTTTCCCCGCCACCGGCGTCGTCATTTCGACCATCGCCTTATCCGTTTGAATTTCGGCAATCGGCTGATCGGCTTTGACTATATCCCCTTCTCGGACAAGCCAGCGAACGATTTCCGCTTCATGCAGCCCTTCGCCGATGTCTGGCAATTTAAATTCGTAGATCATGTGATATCCCCTTCCCCTTGTTCTCATGTTGTGATTGGAAACAAACACAATGGTGCAGCATCAATAGTGCGGCGATCATGAGGAAACACGAATGTTAAGCGCTTACAAAAAACGTGGTGACAATTCGTTTTTTCTGCCAAAATATCAAATGAATATTTCAAATTTTCTAACCTACAAGATTCATGATATTATATAGATTGTCAAGCTGTCAATATAAGGAGAGCGGACATTTTTCGCCTGCTTCGACAATCAACGACAGTTGCTTCCATTATCTATCGTAAAATAACAACTCTCAATTTGATTCGACCCAAACACCGAGAGCGGGTCCAAAACGGCGGGGAGGCCATTTTTCGCAACATTATGTCATACAGGCGCAAATCGGCGGCATTGGGTCAGAAAGAAGTTAGTTTTACATTTTTTAATTGAAAAATAGAGATCTTCATCACAAAGCGTACTTGACAATGAAGAAGGACTATAGATGATGAAAATTTGAATGGAGTTTATTTGTTTCTTTAGCTAGCATTTCAATCATGTTTACCTTTAAAAGTCAAGTACATCTTCTGGCAATGAACCTGTAATCTCCCGTTTTTTATTTTTGTATGTTGTGCCAAGGCTACAAAATATGAGTTCCATCTTCTTTGCCTATTATAAAAACCACCCCATACGGGATGGCCATAATATTTCAAATATTTCATCCAAATAATCGCTCACTATAGACGTCTTTTAAAAAAACCAACTAACTTCATAATCGACCAGACAATAACAAACACCACACCATAGGTCGTTATAAAAATAACAACGCCTTTCAAAAAAAGAAGGGAAAGGCCTTCCCATCCTTCTTTCAACCAACTTATATATAAAAGACACACAAGAAATGCAAAGAATGCAATGTAATTTTTTTTCATAACTACTTCCTCTTTAGCTCTCCACCAAAAGTTTGGGTTTGGCTGTGGTCAGAATTTGTCCTTCTTCCGTCACAAGTAAAGATCATGTTGGATACAAGTCTATACAAAACATCTCGTATATTGTAGAAGTGAACCTCCTCGTTCAAACTTTAAAATCATAAGTAGATAAAGTACCATTAGCTCGGAAACCAAACGTCCTTATCTCCAAATCCCACTTGAAGTCAAAGGGCATAATATGAACCGCCCAAATACCATCTGGTTTTTCTAAATGAAGAAAAAACGAAAAATGTACAATGGAAAATACTTTTTGTATCGCTTTTTTCTGATCAAGTTCTATCTTAACTCCAAAAATCGCTTCTCCATGCGGGTGATGCCATATCATTTCAACAAATCTATCTGTTTCTTGCACATTTGAAACAACGCAATGAACAATACAATATTTATCAAGTGGAGTGAAAACTTGTTTTATATATAAGGGATTGCGATCACTATCAAGCTCGGCACAGCTATTTACACTACACAACTTAATAACGACCACCGCCAATTAATTTATGAAGTTTATTTTCAACCTTCGTTATACCGTTGTCAATTGCCTTCCCTACTTTTGTGCTGTCAAACCATTTTTCTACTGCAGCGACTTTGTTCATGCTCCCGACTACATAACTTCCTGCGAAATATCCCGCTACCATTCCCTTGGCGGCTCCTTTGGCAGTTTCGGACGCCACTTTTCTTTCTAGCATAGTAAATCCCGTCGTTGCAGCTTTATACGCTCTCACTCCATTGCCTATTCCACCTGTAGCCATCCCAACAATGTTAGAAAGCGTATTACTCCTCAAATCATCCGCTATAGAACTGACTACCCAATGAGCAGCTTTTTGTATTTTGTTCATCGTACCCCTCCTAGCGAAAAATGAATTCCCAAAATAATCATAAAAAAAAGTATATGTCTGTCAACTCTTTTTTTAGAATAAATTGTATATAAAGACTCACATTTCGCACCCTGAATAAAAATTCGAAACAAGCCAGGTTTGACCGAATAAAAATTAATTATTTTACAATTTTTGTATAAAAAATTATTTTTATGCGCATATCCGGGTTGTTTTTTGTATATTATGCAAAGGTTGCGAAATATGAGTAAAGAAATGAAAAACCATCTTAAATACGAGATATATGCTGGGGCGTGATCATAATGGTTTTTTCTTCGTTTCTCACCGATTACAACAACTCCTCCCTTCACTGCTTTTTGACAAGGTAGTGATCCAATCCCGCACACAAGAATCCCATACTCTCCCGATAAATTGTGCTAAAATGAAGGACGACAAGAGCGAAAGGGGAATTGATGATGATTCGATTCGCAACAATCGGCACAAACTGGATCACCGAAGCATTTATTAACGCCGCGCGCCTCGTCGATTCCTTTGAACTCGCTGCCGTCTACTCGCGGACGGATGAGACAGCGAAGAGGTTTGCCGACAAAGTCGGTGCGCCACGGACATTCACCGACTTGCACGAACTGGCCGAAAGCAACGACATTGATGCCGTCTATATCGCGAGCCCGAACGCACTTCATGCCGAGCAGGCGATCTTGCTCATGAATCACGGCAAACACGTCTTGTGCGAAAAACCGCTCGCCTCCAATGCGAGAGAAGTCAAAGCGATGATCGAAGCGGCCGAGCAAAACGGCGTCGTGTTGATGGAAGCGATGAAAGCGACGCTGCTCCCCACATTCCAGTCCATCCGCGAGCACATCCATAAGCTCGGCCGCATCCGCCGTTATGTGGCGAACTATTGCCAATACTCGTCGCGCTATGACGCTTATAAACAAGGAACGGTGCTCAACGCCTTCAACCCCGCTTTCTCGAACGGGGCGCTGATGGACCTTGGCGTCTATTGCCTATATCCAATGGTCGTCTTGTTTGGCAAGCCGGAAAACCTCAAAGCGCAAAGCGTCAAGCTCGAATCAGGGGTGGACGGCGAAGGCTCGATCGTGCTCGATTACGGCGACATGGACGCAGTCGTCTTTTATTCCAAAATCACGAACTCGCACTTGCCTTCGGAAATTCAAGGGGAAGACGGAAGCATGATCATTGACGCCATCCATACGCCAGCGAAAGTCGAAATCCGCTACCGCGACGGACGGGTCGAGGACATTGCCGTGCCGCAAGACAAACCACCGATGTACTATGAAGTGAAAGAATTCATCGATCTCATTGAAAGCGGAGCGCGCGAATCAGCGATCAACTCGCACCGCCATTCGCTTTGGACGATCGAAATCATGGACGAAGCGCGAAGACAAACCGGCATCGTGTTCCCAGCCGACGAGCGATAATAAAAAAGGTTCCAACCTAGTCTGCAATGAAGCTCGGTTGGAACTCTTTTTCTTTCTGTCTCATTGGATTTCCTTGGCCGCCGATAAGCCATGGCTGTTACCTTCTGCTAAAATACGGACCAAGCCATCCGCTTTCATGCGTAATGACAAACGTCCAGTTGAACCCACTGTCAACCACGTAGAGATCCATCCCGCCGTTTCCCGCGGCCAAGTCCGCAGCTTTCAAGCTAGAAGCATCCTCCACTTTGAACCCATCATCATGATGTTGAAAGAAAAGATAGCAGCACGTTTTCTCTTCTTGATCAAACGCCATTTCCGCTTCTTCTCCTGTGAAACAGCCTCTCATCCCATAGCTGAACACATGCCATAAGTAGCCGTTGACTCCATTCCGATTATGAAGGTGGATGTGTTGTTTTTCTTCCACAGTCAAATGGCCGGCAAATACCTCTTCCCACCGTTGCCTCCATTTCGCTCCGACGCCGTGTTTGCTGATTTTGATGTTTCGGCGAGCTAACTGATGAAATAACTCCATTCGGTTTCTCCCCCAGTGACCTGATGTGGCACCGCCTTCATCGATGTGCTCATTTCGTCTGTCAAAACGTTCGATGGATCGACAAGATGGCTTCTCACCATCTTTGTCACGCCGAGCGGTTTTCGTCCGCCCAGCCACTTCCCCGTTTCCGGCCGCGCTTCGACGAGCAGCTGCTGCGCACCCTATGCAAGACAGTTTCCCCGCTCTTTGCGCCTTGCTGCACCGTCCCTATTCCCCCGTCTCGGCAAACCGGCGAATGCGCTCGCCAATTTCATCGCGGACGCGGCGGAACACCGCGAGTTTCTCCTCTTCTGTCCCTTCCGCTTTCGCTGGGTCGTCAAATCCCCAATGGACGCGCTTCACATGCGGCGGTGTGACCGGGCAATGGTCGGCCGCATGGCCGCACAGCGTCACGACCAAATCGGCGCGGTTTAAAATGTTCGGGTCGATGACGTCAGACGTTTGCTTCGAAATGTCGATGCCGATTTCCTTCATGACTTTCACCGCATTCGGATTGAGGCCATGCGCTTCAATCCCGGCGCTGTACACGTCCCATTCGTCACCTAATAGTTGTTTCGCCCAGCCTTCCGCCATTTGACTGCGGCATGAGTTTCCGGTGCATAAGAAATAAATGATTTTTTTCTTCATCGTTGATTCCCACCTTTACTTTGATGTTGGAGCAGCAGAGGAAAAATACTTTCGCTGAAACGCCAAGGCGACGTTGACAAGCGCCAGCATCACCGGCACTTCAATGAGCGGACCGATGACCGCCGCAAACGCCGCGCCCGAATGAATGCCAAACACCCCAACCGCCACAGCAATCGCCAGCTCGAAGTTATTGCTCCCCGCTGTAAACGCCAGCGTCGTCGATACCGGATAGCCAGCGCCGAATTTTTTCGCCAAAAAGAACGACACAAAAAACATAATGACAAAATAAAGCAGCAACGGAATCGCAATGCGCACAACATCGAGCGGCAAGCTGACGATCATATCGCCTTTGAGCGAAAACATCACCACGATCGTAAACAAAAGCGCAACAAGCGTCAGCGGGCTGATTTTCGGCACAAACACCGTGTCATACCATTGCCGTCCTTTCGCTTTGACAAGCACAAATCTTGTCGCCATGCCGGCGAAAAACGGAATGCCCAAATAAATAAACACCGATTTCGCCACTTCCGCCATCGTGATCTCAACAACGGCTCCCTCAAGCCCGAACCATTCCGGAATGACCGTCACAAACACATACGCATACAGAGAGAAAAACAGCACTTGAAACAGGGAATTGAAGGCGACAAGTCCTGCTGCGTATTCCGTGTCGCCGCGCGCCAAGTCGTTCCAGACGATGACCATGGCGATGCAGCGGGCAAGCCCGATTAAAATCAAGCCGATCATATACTCCGGCTTGTCAGGCAAAAAGATGACCGCCAATATGAACATAAGCAGCGGGCCGATCACCCAGTTTTGCACGAGGGACAAGACGAGCACCTTCACATCTTTGAACACGCGCCCCATTTCCTCGTAGCGCACTTTCGCCAGCGGCGGATACATCATCAACATCAAGCCGATCGCAATCGGAATCGAGGTCGTACCGACTTGCAGACGGTTCAATCCATCCACCAGCCCAGGAGCCCAAATCCCGACTCCGATCCCGACCGCCATCGCGAGAAAAATCCATACCGTCAAAAAGCGGTCTAAAAACGACAACCGCTTCGGTTCGCAACAATCCACCATCATTCACCTCGTCATTCAACATCAGCACCCGCAGCGGGCCGCGGGATTCGCTGTCTCGATTTTGCGAATGTTTTCCTCTTGATCCGGAACATACGACAACACCGCTTGCAGCAGTGAGTAGTATTCGCTTTGCGGCCGGAGCGAATAATACACCCACTGTCCCCTCCGCTCCTCTTGAATCAGTCCGGCATCTTTTAACTTACGCAAATGCTGGCTGATCGCCGGCTGGCTGGTCGAAAACACCTCAAGCAGCTCGCACACGCAGCATTCCCGCTGATTCAAAATCGCCAAAATCGTCAGCCGCGTCGGATCGCCGAGCAGCTTCAACACCCGGGCGGCCGCTCCTATCTCCATTGCGAGTTGCGGCATATCACCCCTCCATTCATCATCATATCATGATTTGCTTATATCAAAACGAACAACCATCATGAAACGGCCACGCCGACCAATGAAATGGTTTCCGTCAACCAGTATATAATTAAATGCTTATATAAGTCAACCATGATGTATCGACAAAAGCAAGAAAAACGAGCGTGCCGCCCCCGCCGCACGCCCGCAAATGTTCCCCGCCCTCTGCCGCCAACACGCCTTAGTCCATCCGCTTTTTCGCCGCCGACAACAGATCGATCGCCTTCGTCCCAACCCCGACAAACGTCTCCAAAATCGCCTGCGCCCCGGCGATTGAAAAGACAAAAATAAACGGCATGGCGATCTTCGGGATGAATAAATACCCAAGCGCGAGAAAAACCGCGCTCCACACCCCCGCGCACCAATAACAATTCAACAAGTAGCCAAACTTGGATGTCGGCACTTTCTTGATTTCCGTATGCCCGTCCTCACTTTTGACTTTTTCTTTCTTCATAAACGGATTGCGCAGAAACTCGGTAATTTTGTCAAACACAATCAAATGGGTAAACCGATAGCTGGCCAAAATCATCATGATATACGTCATCCAATCGAGTTCACGAAGCATGGCGAGTCCCTTTCTTTTGCAATCTTTTTCTTTAGTATGAACAAAGATGCGTTTCCTTATGACCTCCGATGGTTGACGGAGCCGGTCTAGGGAAAGAGCGGAAGTCACTACTCACATGTCACACCCTAACAAGGTAGAAACAAAGGATTTTTGTAGATTGTGTGAGTAAAATATTTGTGGGTGACATTCCGAAATGATCCCCGACGAGGGTTGCGAACTTTTGTTCGCGACGCTCGTCGGGGCCACCAAGCGAAGCGCGGTAGAAAAAAGCAAATGTCATGCAAAAAGGACTCTCTCCCTGCTATGATGGTGATTGTCAACATCAACCGAAAACAGGAGGGAGAGAGTCCATGAAACATCTTACCACAGAATGGCCTTTATTAAAAGAGCTGGAGGAACAATTAGTCAGAACTCTTCAAAAGGTGTTCGCTGTCTTGTTGGCGGCCCTTTTGGAGGAGATTGATCAACAACTGGCGGAAGCGCGGGACAAGCGCCGGTATCAGCTGAAAGACAAACGGCCGACTACGATCCAAACGCTGTTTGGAGAAGTGACGTTTCGACGGAACTACTACTATGACCGGCAAACGGGGAACTATACCTTCTTGCTGGATGCCGAATTAGGCTTTGATGGGGCCCGATCGATCAGTCCTTGCCTCGAGGAAACGGCGGTCGAGTTGGCCGTAGAGTGCTCTTCCTACCGCAAAGCGGCTCGCACACTCGAGTCGATCGTAGGGTATGCGGTCATGAGCCACGAGGCGATTCGCCAACTGGTGCTGGAGGCCCCTGTCTCGCTGCACCACCCTGTTTCCAAACGGCACGGCCGAGTGCTGTTTGTGGAGGCGGATGGGCTGTTCATTTCCCGCCAGGGGAAAGGGAAACGGGCGAAAGAAGAGAAAATCCTGGCGATTCACGAGGGATGGAAACGAAACGGTTCGCAGCTTGAGCTGGTAAACCGGCGCCACTACCTCCATGAAGGGGCGGGAGACGTGTGGGAACGGTTTGAAGAGTGGCTGATGAACGAATATGCCTATGATCCGTGCCGGGACCTTTTGATCATCAACGGCGACGCGGCGTCGTGGATCACGGCCTGCCGGGAGTATTTTGGGAAGCGGGCGTGCTTTCAGCTGGATCGATTTCATGTGGCGCGGGAGCTGCGTCAGTGTCTGTCCGGCCATCCGCGTTGGCGGGAGGTGCGGAAGAAGCTGGCGAAACAAGACGAAGAGGGGCTTCTGGTGGAGCTGAACAGCGCGGTCGGCACGTTGGAGGACGAAGCGAAAGAGAAGCAGATGGCTGCCATGATCCGCCGGATCGAGTCGATGCCGGGATGCATCCGGGACTATCGGGAGTGGCTGTCGGAGCAAGGGGTGGAGACGACCGGCATGCGTCCGATGGGCCACGCCGAGAGCGTGATGAGCCGGTTTGCGCATCGGGTGAAATCCCGCCGCAGCTGGAAAGACCAAGGGCTTCGGGCGTTTCTGAGGGCGATGGCGGCCCGAATCGACGGGATCGGGTGGAGAAAGGGACGGTGGGAGGAGCAAGAGCCCCAGTCGGCCGTCTCGGCCTCAACAAAGTCCAAGCGGATCGAACAGGCCAAACGGAAGGCCGGACGGTTATGGGCAGATGTGGTGCGTCAGAATCTACCGTGTCTGCAGCGGTCATCCGGGACGCCGATCCATCAAGCGTTGTCGGCGCTCCGGGATGGTGGTTGGGTGTAAAAAAATGGAATATCGTATCATCGCCTCAAGATGAGGGATGAGAGTCCGAAAGCGCTTACGATATTAATTCCTGAAAATGGTTCGCTAACTAGTGATTGACAACGCCCGTAGTGAACCGAAAAAATGTTCTCCACAAAGTCTTGACTGACTCTTGTAGATTGGTTGGTTTTGTTATCCCCTCTTGTATATGCTATAATAGATGTACATTATAGCCAGCGTATGTCTCGTACATGTTTTTTCAAAACAGGCATATGCTATTGCTAAGGTGGTGATAGCGTATGCGCAGAAAGGAGCATCGTCAGTTGCGAAGATCAGCCATTTCAAGGCGAAAAGATGTGCGAGCACAGTCATTAAGATCGATTTATGCTAAACCTGCTGTGCGAAATCGATACGCAAAAATCAATGCGTCTTTAAGTTCAAGCATTTGTTTTGATCGGTTGCCTTCTGCTCCTTTATTGGATGTTAGCCCTGATGGTGTTGTGACTGTGAATCCCGATAATCCTGTGCATCAACGGTGGCTAGATGAAGAATGATGCAGCCAGGTGGTATTTACGATATATATTTTCGTTTTCAGGAAGGGCAGGGCGGTACATATCGTCCTGTTCTTATTTTGGGTTTTAGAGGCAATCGAGCCATTGCTATTGGATTAAAAGTCACAAGATCAAAACCAACATCTCGATACCCTTATCGAATACCAATTGTTTATTGGAAACATGTTGGATTAAAGGCACAATCATATGTTCAGTATGACTGGTATAACGAAATTCCATCTACCGTTCGGTTTCGGAAATTTTACGGGATTATGCACCCTTACGATTTTAATCGCGTTCTTAACGCGTTTCCTCGTTATCATGGCATTTAATAGATACATAGTGATCAAAGAGCTTGCTTTGCCAGAGCTTTGTTTTGATTAACCCATGGTGCTAGTTGAGCGTCAGAGCTCAACTAGCACCACGGATAAAATCCCATATTATTGCCCTTGAACCAACTCGAGCGGAACGGGGATAAATTGATCCACTTTCTCCCCTTTGTGAACGCGGATAGCAGCTTCCACAGCCTTTTCGCCAATTAATGCCGGTTTTTGCGCGACGGTGGCCGCCATTTTCCCTTCTTTCACCGCTTTGACCGCGTCATCGGTCGCGTCGAATCCAACCACAATCACGTTGTTCATTCCATGCGCCTGCAAGGCCTCCAACGCCCCTAAAGCCATTTCGTCATTATGGGCAAAGACCGCTTGAATGTCTTTATGGCTTTGCAAAATATTTTCCATGACCGACAATCCTTTAGCTCGGTCAAAATCCGCCGCCTGTTTGGCCACGACTTTCATATTGGCTGCTTTGTCGATCACTTGGTGGAATCCTTCCCCCCGTTCACGGGCTGCAGACGAACCAGGAATCCCTTCCAATTCCACAATGTTTCCACCGTTTTTCAAGTGGTCGACGATAAACTGCGCCGCCATTTTTCCTCCAGCCACATTGTCGGAGGCGATATGGGTGACCACTTCCCCGCCGTCCGCGCTGCGGTCGACCGTAATGACCGGAATGTTGGCGCTGTTGGCGGATTCAATCGCAGAAGTCACGGCGCTCGAGTCCGTCGGGTTGACCAACAGCACATCGACTTTTTGCTGGATCAAGTCTTCAATATCGTTAATTTGTTTCGCTGAATCATTTTGGGCATCGACGACAATCAATTCCGCCCCTTCGTCTTTGGCGGCTTTTTCCGCTCCTTCTTTTAATGTGACAAAGAACGGGTTGTTCAAGGTGGAAATGGACAAACCGATTTTCACTTCTCCATCTTGTTTCGTTTTCCCTTTGTCGCTCGAGGCACTGTTCTGATCGAGCGAGCATCCGCCCAACACGCCTCCCGCAAGCAACAATGCCGCCAATAACCCCACTGCTTTTCTCATTTCGATTCCCCCTTGTTTTTTGATAAATCTATCATGCTTCTTTGCGGCGGTCTAACAGCACCGCAAGAAGAATGACCGCTCCTTTGATGACTTGCTGGTAAAACGACGACACATTGAGCAAGTTCAATCCATTGTTCAATACCCCGATAATCAAGGCGCCCACTAGCGTGCCAAAAATCCAACCTTTTCCTCCTGACAAACTAGTGCCTCCTAGGACAACGGCCGCAATGGCATCCAACTCGTACGCCGTTCCCGCTGTCGGCTGCGCAGAATTCAAACGGGAAGTTAAAATGAGCCCCGCCAAAGCAGATAACGTCCCTGTCAGCGCATACACATATATTTTGAGTCGATCAACGCGAAGTCCCGATAGACGGCTCGCTTCTTCGTTCCCGCCAACCGCGTACGTATGGCGGCCAAATGTAGTCTTTTTCAATACCACATACAAAGCGATATAGACCATGAGCATCAATATAATAGGTACGGGAATGCCGAAGAAATAACCGCGCCCCATCATCTGAAACAGGATGTCATCAGACGCAAACCCTGTAATAGGGCGGCCGTCCGTGTAAACGAGAGTCAAGCCGCGAAACGCCGTCATGGTCGCCAGCGTAGCGATAAAAGGAGCCACTTTTCCTTTGGTGATGATCACCCCATTCAACGCTCCCATTACCATACCTGCTAATAGGCCCACCAGTATAGCGACAAAACCATTAATTCCTTGCGCCATCATTCCTGCTGTGATAGCGCTTGATAACGCCAACACCGAACCGACCGATAAATCAATGCCTCCCGTTAAAATGACAAACGTCATGCCAAAGGCGATGAGCGCGTTAATCGATACTTGCCGCAGGAGATTGAGCCAGTTGTCCATCATCAAAAAGTCATCGCTCAATATGGAAAGCACGATGCATAGCAGAAACAATCCGATGAGAGGCCCTAGTTTTTTCACATCCCATTTTCGCTTTGCTTCCATCATCGATTCCCCCCTGTCGCTGCCCGCATGACGGTTTCTTGATCCAGGCCGTCGTTTTCCAAGATCGCTTGCACTTTCCCTTCATGGACGACCATGACGCGGTCGCTCATGCCCAATACTTCCGGCAGTTCAGAAGAGATCATAATGATCGCGACGCCTTGGGCGGCCAATTCATTGATCACTTCATAAATCTCTTTCTTTGCCCCGACATCCACGCCGCGAGTCGGTTCATCCAAAATGAGGATGCGCGGGTTCATCGCCAACCATTTGCCGAATACGACTTTTTGTTGATTCCCGCCGCTCAATGCTTTCACGGGTAAATCTGGGGAAGAGGCTTTAATATTCAACAGATGAATGTATGTCAACACCACGTCCCGTTCTTTCGATGACTGGATGAATCCCGCTGTTGCTAATTGTTCCAACTTCGGCAAGGTCAAATTCTCATGGACGCTCATCTCGAGGACGAGTCCTTTTTGCTTTCGGTCTTCGGTAATCATGGCGATGCCATGTTCGACGGCTTGGCGCGGAGAACGGATGCGCACAGGGCGCCCGTCGATATAGATGTCTCCTTCATCGAATGGCCTGGCTCCGAAAATCGCTTCCATGATCTCGGTTCGCCCCGATCCCATCAGTCCCGCCACACCAAGCACTTCACCGGCTCGCACGGAAAACGATACATTCTCAAACAACCCTTTTTTCGTGAGCCGCTCTACGCGCAGCCGTTCTTCTCCAATGGTGACGCGCCGTTTTGGAAAACGTTCCCCAATTTGCCTGCCGACCATCATTTGAACAATTTCATCGAAGTTCGTTTCCTTTACTCGTTTCGTTCCGATGAACTGGCCATCGCGGAGAACCGAAATCCGGTCGCAAATGGTAAAAATCTCTTCCATCCGATGAGAAATGTACACGATCGCGACGCCTTGCTGCGTCAATGTGCGAATAACAGAAAATAAAGCCTGAATTTCCCGTTCCGTCAGCGCCGCTGTCGGTTCATCCATAATAAGGCACTTCGCATTCGTCGAAATGGCCCTGGCAATTTCGATCATTTGCTGTTTTCCGACAGACAACCGACCGGCGAATTCTCTCGGGTCAAGGTCCATCCCTAATCTCCGCAAATAGGAAGCGGCCTGTTGCTCCATTTCTTTATAACGAATGACACCCGTTCTCCCGATTTTCGGCTCGCGGCCAAGAAAAATGTTTTCGGCCACCGTCAATGTTGGAATGACGTTCAACTCTTGATGAATCACGACAATCCCGTCGCGTTCCGCCTCTTTCGGATGACGGTAATGCACTTCGCTCCCGTTGACAACAATCGTTCCCCCATCCCGCTCATAAATGCCGGTCAACACCTTGATGAGCGTCGATTTCCCCGCTCCGTTCTCTCCCATCAACGCATGCACTTCTCCAGGAAGCACTTCAAAATCAACGCCATTCAGAACGATATTGGCGCCAAACGATTTTTGAATCGACCGCATTTCAATCAAGGGCCTCATCGCTTCTGCCCTCCTTTTCCTTCAGAAATCTTTCTATGAAAAACTTACACCGGAACGCAGAATGATATTGGCATAGGGAGTTGCCTCCCCTGTGCGAATCACTGCTTTCGCCTGCTTCGTCATCGCTTTGAATTGTTCGTGGGGAACAAACTGCACAGGCACGCCATCCATCCTTTGTTTGATGCGTTCATATAGATCCGGATTCTCGTCTTTGATCTCCTCGGCTAGTACAACCGCTTCAGTTTCCAACTCATCCATAACCGCATCCAATACGGATAAAAAGGGAGGGAACCCTTTGACGAGAGACAAGTCGATGCGCGCCTGTTCATTCGGAATTGGCAGCCCGCAATCGGCAATCACGATCGTATCGGTGTGCCCGAGCGAGGCAAGCAGCGTGTTTAATTCTTTATTCAAAATCCCGCGTTTTTTCATCAGTGACTCTCCTTCTGTCTGGACAAAAATGATTCGACCTCTTGCCGTCTCGGCATCCCAGCTTGCGCCCCAAGTTTCGTCACCGACAAGGCCGCCGCCGCATTGGCAAACCGACACGCTTCATCAAGTGGCTTCCCTTCCGCCAGCGCCACGGCAAGCGCACCGTTAAACGTATCGCCCGCGCCCGTCGTATCCACGACGGGAACGTGAAAACTTGGAATGAGCCGTTCTTGTCCATCTTGCCAAATGCGCACCCCTTTTGCCCCTTCGGTGACAATCAGCTTATCGGCAAACGCTTCTTCGTCCATCTTGTCAAACAAAATGGCCCGTTCATGTTCATTCGGCGTCAAGAAACTCGCCTGCTCAAGCACCACGAGCGGCAGCGGCTGGGCTGGAGCTGGGTTCACGATGACGCGCACGCCGTGGCGATGAGCGATCGAAACCGCTCGTTCCACAACGGGAAGCGGAATCTCGAGCTGCAGTAAGCACACATCGCTTTCGGCGATCACGGATTCATATGGATCCAGATCCTCCGGCGTAAGCGCATGATTCGCCCCGGGGACGACAATAATGCGGTTGTCCTGTTGCGAAATCGTAATCGCAGCAATGCCGGTATGTTGATGTGTAACCGGTTTCACATAATCAACGGAAACGCCTTCATTTTGTAACGAACGGATGAGCTCTTGACCAAACGCATCATCCCCCACCGCGCCAATCATCCGTACATCGGCGCCGAGGCGGGCGGCGGCCACCGCCTGGTTCGCCCCTTTGCCGCCGGGAGTGGTGAGAAACTGTTCGCCTAAAATCGTCTCTCCTTGGTTTGGAAACCGCGCCGCCACGGTGACTAAGTCCATGTTGATGCTGCCGATCACCGTAATGGTTGGTTTGTTCAAGTCAATCCCCTCCTTGACGTCGACTGCCGCACCACAAGTTGAACCGAAAGTTGATAATGGAGCTTCTCAAGCGGCTTTCCCTCAATTTGTTTAATTAAAATTCTTGCCGCCATGGCCCCCATTTCGTAAATAGGCTGAGACACGGTCGATAGTTCGGGTGTTGTCATTTCCGTCAGCGGGATGCCGTCGTAGCCAATAATCGCAATATCATCCGGAACCCGCAGCCCGCATTGCTGAACCGCTTTCAAAGCACCGACCGCCATCGCGTCGTTGCCGGCAAAGATCCCGTCCATATCATGTTCAGCCAACGCGGCCATCACCGCTTCTTTCGCCTGCTTCAACTGGTAATTCCCTTGAATGACGAGCTGGCGATCCCCTAGCCCCAGCTCCTTCATTTCATCTTGATAGCCGCGGAAACGCTCCATGGCGTTCACCACATGGGTGGGCCCTTGAATATGGGCAATCCGCCGGCAGCCCACTTCATACAAATGCCGCGTCGCTAAACGAGCTCCTCCATAATTATCCGCGACCACCGATGGATAACGTTCATGCAACGGACGGTCGAGCACGACAATCGGAACATCCCATTCCTCGACTTCTTCCGGCGCGAACTGATTCGTGGTCAAAATGACGCCGTCCACATATTTTTGCTTTAACACTTCGATGTATTCTCGTTCTTTTTCTACTTTCTCATCGGAATTGCATAGAATGACCGTATAGTCATAAATATTCATCACATCTTCCACCGCGCGCACGAGCTCGGGAAAGAACGGGTTGGTAATATCAGGGACAATGAGTCCGACTGTTTTCGATGTCTTTTTAAACAGAGCTCTCGCCACTTCATTCGGTTTATAATTGAGCTCTTTCATCGCCTGTCTAACCCGTCTTTCCGTTTCCTCATTAACATATCCATTTTGATTTAACACCCGCGAAACGGTGGCGACGGAGACACCTGCACGCTTTGCCACATCACGAATCGTTGCCATGTTCGATTCCTTCTTTTCTGTCTATGTGTAACCGGTTACACATAGTATATCCTATTTTTTGTGCGCCATCAAGCTATTTTTTGCGCTGATCCTCCGTCATGTATACGCTCTTTTCCATGTGAGCCGTGTTGTGATTTCCCAAGAACATGGTTGTAATAAGAATAGAAAAGCATACGATACAAAACAGGACATTGGCAACCGCCAATGCCCTGACCAACACGCACGGTTGCTACAAGAAGTGCAGTGGCCCAGAAACAGGCAGAAGTAACCCACCCTCACCTAGGCCGAGCAAGGTGGGTTGCTTTTCTTTTGATACCGCAATGAATGCCACGACCAGCGGCGCAAACGAAATCATTAGCGACAACGCCTCCGCAACAGTCATCATCCAGCAGCCCCCTTTCATCAAGGGAGTGGCCACTGCCCACCCTGCATCAAACCGTGCATCTTTATTCGATCATTTTTGTTCCTAGCAACCAATATGTCTTGGAAAATTTAGGACGTTCGGTCATTGCCTAACGTCCCTCTGCAAGCTTCTCACTTTTCCCTCCACCGTTCGCTCGCTTCATCCGCCCGTTTCGCGGCCACCATCATGCTCATGATGACGAGCATCACGAACGAGCCGACAAACATTCCCGCGATAAACGCGACCATGACTCTCTCTCCCTTTTCTCGCAAACTTGTTATTTGCCATTCTTTCCTTTTACATCTAAGCCGATACATCGGGAGAGCTTATTCTATTATACGCCGCGTTTGACCGCACGATGCTTTGTTCTTACCCAACAGCGGCAAACAAAGACGATCAAAAGCGCAATCAGCGCCCCGCACGAATCAATCGCCACATCTTTTGGCGTCGCCGTCCGCCCTGGTTCAAACGATTGGTGCCACTCATCGGTCGCCGCGTAGGCGGTCGCAAACAGCCAAGCGCCCGCATACGCAAACCGCTTGGGCAACAGCGCTCGCCACACAAGCGCGGCCAAAATGCCAAACTCGGTCAAATGCGCCGCTTTGCGAATCAAAAAGTTCAAAAATGACGACCCCTCTTCATCCCCGCCGCCAAACGGCAAGTACGATAAAATCATCTGCAGCACATGTGCCGTATTCGTCCCAGTGAACCAGGAAGACTCGCTGAAGCTGTAAATGACGAGGCACCAGAGAATGACAGGAAGCCAGCGGGAAAGGAAAGCTCTCATCGTTTCACCTGCCAACAACCTTTTGGCCAACAAAACAAGGTACCTAAACAACAAACGAAAGTAGACACCTTGTTCGCTAAACCCTTTACCATCATAACAGGGAGGGTGATATTTTTCCATTTTCTTTTTTGAAAGCTGCTTCACCATTGTTTTAAAATCGTTCGCTCACAGGCTGGAAAGAAGACTTCTTTTCCGTTCCCCCCTTTTCTTTCACCCATTCCCCTTTTAAGGGAGATTCTCTCCCTAGTTTATGTTTTCATGAACAAGGGTATGGGTATAGTAGTAAAAGGAAAATCTGTACATTTTTTTCGTTCAGCATTATAATTTTTAGAAAGGAGAATCAATGAGGTGATCAATATGCCCTCCGCTTTGGAAACGAAAATGAGGGTGACACTGTCTTGCACGGAACAGGCCAACAAACCGGACAAGGATCTTTCATTTGCCGAATTACGGAAAAAAATAGCCAAACCTTCTCCCTTTGGCAAAAAATTAGTGGACATCTACAAACAAGGACGGTAGCCGATTATGTCGTTTGTGATGACATATGAAGATGCCATAGATGAACATTTTGGGCAAGCGTCTATACACAACACATCGATGCTTGTCAACATTCAAGATCTAGCCTTGGCTCAAATGCGACTCCTTCAGCTCGAAGCCTATGATGCCTTGCACTACGCCATTGCAACATACCATCATTATGACTACTTCGCTACGCTTGACGGCGATTTTGTCCATACTCTTTACAACCAAGACCCCGACCCAGCGTCCATTACAAAAATTATAAAAATCGCCTAGCCTTGACGTCTTGATCGAGTCGGGGCTGAAAAAGTAAGGGAGGCAGAGAACTCCATGCCCTCCTTCATTTCTTCTCCACTCACGTGAGCTGCACCAAGTTCAACCATGTGAATTGGTGACAAAGAAAGAGTAAGCAATATATCGATCCGCCTTTATGATGTACAAAAAAGCGGAAGCATCCTACTCTACTTCCACCAACAGTTTCAACGTCGCGGCGACAAACATTTGCACGCCAATCTCAAGCGCGTCTTCGTCAATCGTAAAGCGCGGGTGGTGGTGCGGATAAACGATGCCTTTTTCCACATTGCCCGCGCCGACGTAGAAAAAGCTGCCGGGCGCTTTTTGCAAAAAGGCGGAGAAATCTTCGCCGCCCATGTTCGGTTTCAAGCGGACCACTGCCTCTTCGCCGAACAGCTCGCGCGCCGTTTCTTCCAGAACGCGGGTCACTTCATCGTAGTTAATGACCGGGCGGTAGCCGTAGTCAAATTGAAACTCATACGAGGCGCCGTGCGCTTCGGTGATCCCTTTGACAATGCGCTCCATCCATTGCGGCACCGTGCGCCGCAGCGTCTCATCGAACGTGCGCACTGTCCCTTGAATTTCGACTTCCCCAGGCAGGACGTTATGCGCCGTACCCGCCACAAATTGCGTCACGGACACAACGAGCGGCTCGAGCGGGTCGACATAGCGCGAGACGATGTGCTGCAAGTTCGTCACGACTTGCGCCCCGATGGCGATCGCATCGATCGTTTGGTGCGGCATCGCTCCATGGCCGCCTTTGCCGATGATGCGGATGAAAAAGCGGTCGGGTGCGGCCATCATCGGCCCATACACAATGCCGATTTTTCCGCGCTCAAGCGGCGACCAAAGGTGAGTGCCGATGACGACGTCCACCCCGTCCATGACGCCGGCTTGCACCATCTCCTCGGCCCCGCCGGGGAACAATTCTTCCGCGTGTTGGAACAAAAAGCGAATCTCGCCATGAATTTGATCGCGAAGCTGGGCGAAAATTTTCGCTGCCCCCAAAAGCATCGCCGTATGGCCGTCATGCCCGCACGCATGCATGACGCCTGGGTTTTTGGAGGCAAATTCAAACGTGTTTTCCTCTTGAATCGGCAATGCGTCCATATCCGCGCGAATGGCGACGACTCGGCCTGGCTGTTGGCCAATGAGCCGCGCCATGACGCTCGTTTTCGTCGGCCGCGACAACTCAAGATGGCCGAATGATTGCAGCGTCTCGTACACAAATTGCGCCGTTTTCTCTTCCTGGAACGACAATTCGGGATGGGCATGCAAGTGGCGGCGCCAGGCGATGACGTCCGTTTTCACTTCATCGACGAGCCGTTTGATTTCTTCCTTTGTCATCACGTTTCCCCCTCTTTTCCGCTTTCCTAGTATTATAAACGGAAATTTTGAAATTTTCATTCCTCCATATTCATGAAGAAAGGCAGCCCGCTGCACGTTTAGTGAGTGAGCTGCTGTCCCAAACGTCATTCGTGATGCTCCACCGTTTCCTTCATCGCGCTTTGCCATCCGACCACCACCGGCCGCCCGATCGACTCGTAGATTAAGCCGGCGGCTTCTGCCGCCTTCGGGTCGTAGCAATTCCGCCCATCCACCACAACCGGTGTTTTCATCAGCGTCTTGTAGCGGTGAAGGTCAAATTGCAGCACAGCCGGCCATTCGGTGAAAATGAAACAAACATCCGCGCCGCGAATGGCTTCCTCTATTGTCTCGCAACAAACAACCGCATCGCCAAAACGGCGGGCGACATGTTCGAGAGCGGCCGGATCCCAGACGCGCACGGCGGCCCCTTCAGCAATGAGCCGTTCGATGTTCGCCAATGCCGGCGATTCGCGCACATCATCGGTGCCCGGCTTGAATGCGGCGCCAAGCACGGCCGCTGTTCGATCGCTGAACACACCAAGGTGGGCGCGCGCTTTCTCGAACAGTTTCCATTTCTGTTTTTCATTGACGTCCATTGCCGCCCATACCGTTTTGAGCGAATAGCCGTGGGAAGCCGCCAACGAATAAAGCGCGCTCGCATCTTTCGGCAGGCATGAGCCTCCATACCCGACGCCTGCGCGCAAAAAGCGGCGGCCGATGCGCGGATCCATGCCGATTCCTTCCGCCACCGCCTGAATATCAGCGCCTACCAACTCGCATACATTGGCGATCTCGTTGATGTAGGAAATTTTCAACGCCAAAAACACATTGGCCGCGTACTTGATCATCTCAGCGCTTCTCCGGTCCGTCACGACGTACGGGAGCGCAAACGGGGCGTAGAGGTCCTTCATCATCCGCTCAGCTCTCTCCGATTCGACGCCTAACACAATGCGCGGCGCTTGCAATGTGTCGCGCACCGCCGTTCCTTGTGACAAAAACTCCGGGTTGGACACAATGTCGATACGCACCCCGCCGCGTCCGTGTTCCGCCAAAAAGCGAGCCGCTTCGTCTCCCGTACCGACTGGCACGGTCGATTTGATGGCCACAAGGCAGTCGCGCTCCACCGCCATCGCAATGCGGCCGAGCGCCTTCCAAACGGCGTCAAGCTGCACAGAACCATCCGGCAGCGGCGGGGTGCCGACCGCGACCATGATCACTTCCGCCCATCGATACGCTTCCGCATCGTCTGTGGTAAAGCGAAGGCGGGCGCTGTTCCGTTGGATGAGCGGTTCGAGCCCCGGTTCATAAATGGGGACGATTCCTTCATTCAACCGCCGAATTTTTTCCTCATTGACATCCACGCATATGACATCATGACCTTTATCAGCCAGGCAGGCGGCGGTCACAAGCCCAACATACCCCGCCCCGGCGATCGTGATTTTCATCGTTCCTCACACCTTTTTGATCCATTGCGGCTATTGTCGCTTGTTCTCATTATAGCGAATCGCCTGGGGATTTTCATTGTTTTCGCCTAGCCGCTGAGTCCACCGGTTGTGCTCTGCAAACAAAAGAAAACCGGGAGGAGCCACCCCCCGGTTGCACGGCGTGTTTCCGTTTGCTTGATGACGGCCGATTGATCACAAAAACGAACAGACCGCCGATCAACGATTTCTCCACGATCATTTCTTATTCAAAATAATGCCGAACCGCATCCGCGATCGCGGTCGTCACTGCTTCTTGATAGCCGTCTGTTGTCACCGTCGCCGCATCTGTGCGGTTGCTTACATAGCCGAGCTCAAGCAATACAGACGGTCTGTCGTTTTCCCGCAACACGTAATAGTCGCCAAACGCAACGCCGCGGAAAGGCAGTGCGGCCAATCGGGAAAGCGGGTCTTCGAATGATTGCGCTAAGCCGTAATCGGCAAAACGGTCATAATAATAAACGGTGATGCCGCTCGCCTGTTGGTCGTCTGCGCTGTCATAATGCAGGCTGATAAACGCATCCGCTTGATACAGGCGCGCCATCGCCACGCGCGCGGACAGCGGCACATACTCATCGCTGGAGCGCGTCAGCACGACGCGGGCGCCGTAAGATTGCAGCTTGTTTTTCAGAAGCTTGGCGGTTTCCAACGTCAACTCCTTTTCCTTGATGCCATCGGCACTTTGGGCCCCGCCGTCTTTGCCTCCGTGGCCAGCGTCAAGAACGATCGTTTTTCCGGCCAGCGCCTGAACAGGACCGCGCGTCCAGCTGTCTACATAAAGGCGCGAGTCGCTAGGCGCGATGATGGAAAGCAGCGAGCGGTCAGCCGACTGGGGCGCTTCCGCTTCCTTTTCATTGGCTTGTCCACCCTTTACCTGCACATACGCGGACGAAACCCAGCCATCAAGCCCTGTTGGGGAGGCAATTTTGTACCATCCCGGTTTCTTTTCTACAATCTCGACCTCTTCACCACGGACAAGGCGGCCGATCCGCAGGGCGTGAAGCGACGGTTCAGCTCGCACGTTGAGCAAATCGGCGGCCACCGTTCCAGTCTGTTGTGAAATAGAGCGGGCCTCAGCTGGCGCCAAATACGATGCAGCGGCCCAACCGATGGCGTCTTCCGTCACGACCTGTTTCCAGCCGCCTTCTTCCCCAATCACAAACACCGTTTCCCCTTGCGCCAAATGCCCAATAATTCGCCCATCTCGGCTCGGTTCTTGTCGAAGGCGGAGTTGGTTTTCTTGCACGACGGCCGTCTCTTTTGCCAACGCGACGTACCGCGCAGCGAGCCACCCGGTTCGATTTTTCTCCCATTCAATTTTCACCCAACCATCTTTCATGTCCACCAACCGGTACACTTCGCCCCGGTGGACGTTCGCCAATGGACGATACGGCACTCCCGGCCCTTGGCGGACATTCACGCGATCCGCCGTCACCACAGCCAGACGCTTCGTTTCCTCCATTTCCTTTTCCCCTTTCGCCCCCACCGGCCAAGCAGCCGCAGCCAGCCATAGCAAACAAAACGACAGGGCGAGCCATGTCCCACGCCTCATGCGCATTCCCTCCCCCGTTGTCCCCAATTTGTCTACTATAATCGTTCGCGCACAACGGGGCATTTCCTGTCTGCCGCTTCGGAAAACCGCTCGACAAAACTAGCGAGGCGGCATCCATCAACCGACAACGGCTCTCCTTTTTCTGCATGATGTCTCTTCATACGACAGCAGCTACAACGCGCAACCTAGTCGAACCATCCAGCTACGGCCGACATACCACCATCGCTTCTCTAACCGATGTCCGAATGGATAAGCCGTCCCCATGAAGAAACACGCAGAAGCGCCAAAAGCGCTCCGTGCTCCAACGGGAGACGGTGTCTTTTGTCGCGCTGGAACCATTCAATGCCGCGCATTCCATTTGGAAAACGGTGAATGAACAAGTACCAAAGTGTTTCAAACCATTCCAGCTCTTGCCGATGCTTCATTTGCCCTATTTTTTGGCGAAACGACCGTCTCACTGCTGTTTGTTCGTTGTAAGACAGCGATTCATCCAAAAACCGCTGCACCATTTGCGACAGCTCATATTTTTGGTCAAAAAAGCGGCACTGCCGCACCCGTTTGATTTCATGCTTTTGCTGTTTGTTCATGCAACACTTCTTATACTTTTTCCCACTTCCACACGGGCATGGGTCATTCCGGCCGATCGACATGCGTCATCCTCCCCTCCCATCTTTCTTTTTTCAATATTTCCATCAATAATGTTTAAATTCTACTATGGACAGGATAAACTACTATTATACAAAACGTTTATCCGAAAGGAGACGAGGGCTATGAACCCCGACAATCTTGCTAAACTGATCGACGAATTGTCTGCCATGTTCCATCCGACAGAGCGGGACCGTCCACACGGCAGATGGGTTGAGGCGCCAAAGAGCGCATCCCCTTCCAAACGGCGGCGGTCCAAAACAGCCTACCAGCTGAAAATCACATTAAACGGCATCCGCCCGCCGATTTGGCGGCGCGTCCTTGTTCCCGGACATGCGACATTTCACGAGCTTCATCTCATCATCCAAGAAGCGATGGGATGGGAACAAGCCCATTTATACGAATTCGATTTCGGAAGCGTTCTCATCGGCATCCCTGACGGCTGGGATTCGTTTCAGCTGGAAAAAGAACTGATGGACGCCCGCCGCATCCCATTACAGCAATGGCTGACGGAAGAAAAACAAAAGTTTCTATATATTTACGATTTTGGCGACTACTGGCGCCATACCGTCACCGTTGAAAAGATTGAAACACTCCCAAAACCGTTGGAACGCGCCGCTTGCCTGAAAGGAAAACGGGCGTGCCCTCCCGAGGATTGCGGCGGCGTCTATGGCTACCTGGAGCTGCTGGAAGCGGCGGCGCAAAAAGACTCTCTTGCCGACCCCGAATTGCGCGAGCTGGTGGACTGGATGTACGACATGAAAGGTGAAGATTTTGACCCTGATGCCTTTGACGTCGAGGAAGCGAACGAGCGGCTGGCCTATATCCGATTGTAACGATCCAACCGCCACAATCCGGCCTCCGCGATGCCGGTTCCAATCCATTCAGCAACCGTCGCGGCACCCGGAAGCAGCAACAGCCAGACATGTATATGTGCACGCGAAAGAAGGGTTCTGGCATCTCTCAAGGGCACCTTCTTTCGCACCCATCTGCGCTTCGTTGCCTGCTTTGTCCGCCGCCTTACAAAAATCCCCGTTCGGCAAACGTCTCCCAGACGAGCTCCTCGAGCTCCTTGCGCAACTCAGCTGCATCGACTCCTTCAAGCAACCCGTCCTTTTTCCATGTTCGGACCGCTTTGTCGATCAAGCGATGGACTTGATCAACGTCCCAGCCCTCGCGATCAAACAACTCCTCAACTTGGTCAAGCCATTCCTCAATCGCACGGTCCAGCTCATCCCCATCCTCCATCCCACCGTCGTCGAACCAGATCTCATCACCGTCATCCCCATCGTCAAAGAGCCACTCATCATCATTCTCGCCCTCATCATCTCCATCATCGAGCAACTCTGTTCCAAATAAAAACAATTCCATCACAGTGGCTTCCACTTCCTCTACAGGAACACCGTAGCGTTTGGCAACATCCTCCATATTGACAAATTCTCTTCCAGCCATTTCACTCGCCAAATAACGGAGTGCAGCCGCATACACAGCAGGATTCTCGATGACCGTTTCATTCATTTCGCAGTATGCGCGCCAGAGGAACGCAGCCTCGCTGAGCACTAGGGAGGAGGTTGTTTCTTCCTTTTTCTTTAATTCGCGAAAAACATCATCTTGATCTCGATCCCCCCAGTCTTTTTCGCTCAGCAGCTGCCACAACAACTCATGGACCGCTATTTCAAGCAATTCCGGAAACGACTCGCGCAAAAACACTTCACACGTTTTCGTATCCGGATTCCATTCCGCTTGAAGCGCCCGCGCAAGCCGATCCTTCCCGCTCTTTGGAATTGGCAGCACCTTCATGAAGTACGCCCACTCGTCCCCATGCGGAACGAGGCATCCTACTAACACGTCCCCCTCCCTAGCAGACGGAAGCTCCTCCGGCGTCAAAAAACGGACGTATTTTTCTTTTCTGGTCAACAGATCGCGCACAAGGAAACGCCGCTCATCCTCGATATGAATGATCTCGTCAAACGACGGAACCACCTCGGCCCATCGCTTCAAATGAGTTTGCACCGCTGGACGCCATCGCGTGCGGCGCCGACTTCTCATATAGGCCGAAAAAATTGTCATCCCTTTGTCATCAACGTGCCGGTGAAAAATCGCCCAGTTCGTCAGCAATAAATTGGCGCTGGTCTCCAGCTCGTTAGGAAGCCCTTGAAATGGAGAACCAGACATCATGAATGCAAGCTCTTCCTCATATCGCTCTAACGCAAACGAAAACACATCTTGCATACATTTGGCCACTTCACGGTCAATTAGAGACTCTATCGGTACTGCTTCTTTCTTCCCACAACAATGCTTGTACGTTTTCCCACTGCCGCATGGACAAAGATTGTTTCGCGATGCCTTCGCCATATAGCTACCTACTTTCTTTGTATCATAGTCATTGAACGTTCTCCCCATCTACGCTAACGCTCGGGCCAGCCAAACACTTTGGGGAGACATTAACGATCAACGTGTGATGGAACTGCTTTCAGCAATACATATCACAAGCACTTTGGGACTTCCGCCGCTCGTGTCGAGAACATCGATTCGCATTCCATTTTTTATGCCTAACCCAAAATCCTGGTTCTTCACCAAACGTTGTACTTGACCATTTCAAAACATGTCATATTTCCTTCTCCCAAGAAGGCTGGTGATTTCGTGAAAAGTCGCGGAAAACGGACTCTCTTCTCAAATGGAGAAGTCCTGTAAAATCAACGCTTCTCTTTCAACCGAAAGCAACGGGTTCGGCGAAATCGGTCGTTTTTCACCAGCCCTCAAGAGAAATCAGCCAATCAATGATTTTCATACGGGGTAAAACGAGAAAAACCTTGCTTGTCAAGCACACGTTGTGGTGATGGACCAAAATCCTAAGAATATGACTGGCTCTTACCATTGGTCTTGCCTGCATAATGGAGAATCATAGAGGCCGAGCCGACAGAAAAAGCGCCCCGTCATCCGTCGGGACACCTACGGCCGGCGAATCAAACGGGACAACGAGGCAAGCAGGCGCTCTTGAAGCGCAGCCCATTCTGTCTCCGCCTTGTCTGGCCACTCTTGCAGCGCCTGAAGCCACGGCTCTACGTACGGAGAGAAAGACGGCGGATACACGCGGGCAAGATCGTCCATCTTGCCATTGCGATCGGTCGAGGCGACGATATACATGCCCGGCAACAGATGCGGCTCTGCCCGCTTCGGAATGTCCCATGTCACCGTTCGGTTATGGGAAAGCCAATCCAGCACCGCCTTCCCCTGTTCCACACGCTTGACGCGGAAAAACGAGAAACCGACGGAAAGGGGAATAGGCAAGCCAAACAAATGAGCAAGCTGCCAAGCCATCAGTTCCTCATCCGCCTTTCCTCTCTCGCCCCCCCATTCATCCAGCAGAGCAAAGCAATGTTCCAATTCGCTTCTGACCTCTTCCAGCACGGCGCAAACGACAGTTCGATGATTCGTTCCATAACGGCGGTCCAGCCAATCGGCCCACTCAAGCAGCATATCGAGCGCTCGGCTCACCACTTCCCATGGAAACGAACTCCATCTTGACGGGATTTGCTCGACGATGCATTGTTTCCAGTCTTCTTCTCCTACGTCCTCCCACGATGAAAACGTCCGCCCGTTCATATATTCACACACGAGCAAAACCACGGCCCAAAACGCCTCTTTGGCTTCTTTTTCTCCGCTCACGATGACCTCGTTATAAAACGCCAATGCGTCATCGGTGAAATACATCCCTTCCCATTCCGCGCGGATCAACAATGTCTCGGTTCTTTCCGGCCCCATCCATTTTATTTTCCATAAGTCCGAAAGACGATGTGATGAGCTAAACGGAGATGGGGGCAATCCATAACGGGAGCGAATGGGATTCACTCCGATGAGCACCGGCAAATTGGCTCGTTCTTGCATGTTAAACAAATGGAATTCATACTCTTTCAGCCACTCATCCACTTCCTGAACACGCCCCTCGCGCGCCATTTCGTGAGGGGTTTTTCCATTCCATTTCTCAAGCGGGGTGTGAAGGGCTTTTTCCATTTGAACATCCAATCCGGCCAGCGTTGCCACCCAAGGGGGAGAGTCTGGGTCTGAATCAATATGAAGCGAAACGTTTTCGATCCATTTTCGGCGCAAAACGGCTTCTGTCCGCCGTTTTCGTTCTTTTGGGGAATACCCGAACGCTTGCAGCAGCGACACGAGCTGTTCGGCCGTTCCTTCCTCCTCGGTAGACAACACGAGACGCGACCGATGAGCCGATAATGACCCGCCTAATTCAAATACACGAATCAGCTTGGGGGAAATCATCCCGACATAATGGTACACATTGGTGCACCATGAACCTTCCACCTTCTCCCCATCGTCATGATCAATGTGAGCGCGTCCAATCGAAGCAAGCTTCCTCATCGCCTCAGCGGCTTCTTGGCATTCGTATTCATACGTCCAACGCGTGCGCTCCTCTTGTACATCGTCCACCTTCGGAGGATAGCCTGCATCGACGATATCGAGAAAATGTTCAACGGCTACCTTGTCATACGGCCAATCGGTTTGCGTCAACAAGACGCGAATGTTCTCTTCCGCCCGTTCCACACCCTTCGGATCCACAATCGATGATACACCGCAAACGTAATAGCCGCCGTCAAATGGCTCCAAAAAGGCAAACATGCCGCCCCATGGGCGCACAACCTCCAATGTCTCGCAATACGGCATGAGAAATTTCTCGCCCGTCAGCCGGTCGACCGCCACTCCTCCTTCATCATGCAAATCGACAAATTGCACAAGGCGCGGCACAAGCCGAACCCAGCGGTCCAACATTTCCTTAAGCTCTGGAGACAGACGACGTCCTTTTTCCTGTTGAAACCATTCAACGCCGCGCAATCCATTCGGATAACGATGGAGGAAAAAACGCCAAAGCGTCTCAAACACCTTCAACTCTTCACGATGATCCTTTTGTTCGATCATTTGGCGAAATGTACGGTTGACCGCTTCGCGTTCATCATAAGACAGCGCTTCATCCAAAAACCGCTGCACCATTTGCGACAGCTCATATTTTTGGTCAAAAAAGCGACGCTGCCGCACCCGCTTGATTTCATGCTTTTGCTGTTTGTTCATGCAGCACTTCTTATACTTTTTCCCGCTTCCGCACGGGCACGGGTCATTCCGACCGATTGCCATGCAAAATCCTCCCTTCTAATCTTTCCTTTCCAAAACGGCGACCAAGATGTTAAAAAACTGGCGGAATCGCGCACAAAGCCATTTTTCCCAATCCATCATGGATTCGGTCAAAACCGATCGTTCCCCGCCGCCTTTTTCGGAGTTTCACGAATGGAACGCATTCCATTCCCTGTTTCTGCTTATAGAGGGCTTGGGTTGAGCCCAATGATGTTTGAATGAGAGAGCCCTTGTGGAACCGGCTTTCCTTTCTGACGAAATGCCGCTGACTTGGGCGCAGCGCCCGTTTTTCCGCCAGCCTTTTAGATGAATCCCCGATCGGTGAAGATCTCCCACGCTACATCGCGGAGTTCTTTACGCAATTCTTTTTCATTCACTTCCTCAAGCAGGCCTTCATTCCTCCACGAACGGATGGCGCGGTCAATATGACGGTTGACTCGCTTCTCGTCCCATCCTTCACGCATCAACATAAGATCCATGTCATCGATCCATTCATTGATGCGCGCATCAAGCTCATCCCCTTCCTCTTCGAACCAGTCTTCCTCCCAGTCATCGAGCCATTCCTCGTCGTCTTCATCATCAACAGCCATCAGGAAAAAATCCAACGCCGCCGATCGCACATCTTCTGGCATCACGTCATACCGATCGGCGATGTCTTCCACCTCCGATCCTTCCGCCTTCATCAAATGTCCAGCCACATAGCGGAGCGCCGCCGCGTAGACGGGAACCGAATAAGGGAGACGGGATGTTTTTCCGCAATAGATCGCCCATATGGCGAACGCTTGATTGAGCAGCGCCGCTGGCGCCTCCGGCTCGTTTTCATCGAGCTCGCGAATGACGGCCGCTTGTTTCGGATCATTCCATTTGAACTGTTTGGCGAACTGCCAAAGCCACTCCAAAACCACGTCGGAAAGCACAGCGACGAACCGATCGCGCATCCATGAAGCTGCTGGCTGACCGCTCCACTCCCCTTCTTGTTGAATCGCCCGAAGCAATCGCTCTTTCCCTGACGCGGGGAGCGGAAACACCGCCGTGAAATACGTGAACACGTCCTGGTACGGCACAAGGAAGCCGAACACCACATCTCCTGTTTCGATCACGCTCGGCCATTGATAGGGAGCCAATAAATGGACGATCTTTTCCTCTCCCGTCAACAAATCCCGGACAACGGGGCGATTGTCGTCATCATAGCTGATGAACTCGCCAAGCGACGGAACGGCTCCTTCCCACCTCTCGATGTGAGCCTGAACGGACGGGCGCCACCGCTCCCAATGACGGCTTTTCCGGTAAGCGGAAAAGATCGTTTGTCCTGTTTCATCAAGCGGCCAACAAAACAACATCCAGTTCACCGCCATGATCTGCACGCCAAGCTCGAGTTCCTCCGGCATCTCATCAAGCGGGAACTGGTCTAAAAGCTCCTCCGCCTCCCTCTCATACCGCTGCAAGACAAACTGACGCATATCATTCATGCATTCGATCAACTCGCGGTCAATCAATGACGAAATCGAAACCGCCTCTTTTTTTCCGCAACAATGCTTGTACTTTTTCCCGCTTCCGCACGGGCATAACGCGTTCCGCGGCGTTTCTGCCATATTCGATGCACCTGCTTTCTTTTCCATTTGGACTTTTCTTATTACTATTATACCATCATCGATAGACGTTCAACCATCACCAGCTTTCTTTCTATCAAAACGCGTACACGTTCAAAAGCTCGCAATGTCCTTTCATGCCGGCTCGAGAACAGACGCGTTTTGTCACATTGCCCCTCTTTTTTCGACACGCTATCACATGCTATAATAGGATGATAAGGAATGGATCGGAAAGGACGGACCGACATGTTGCAGACCACGATCTCCAAACCGCTTTTGCGGCAAGCGGCAGAAGAATTGGTGAAAGAATTGCCGTATCCCATTTTCCACAATCTCATTCAAAAAGGACGCGATTTGTCCAGATACGGGTTCGTCTATAACGTGATGGTCATCAACAGCCATGAAGTGGAAGGGGTCGTTTCCGACATCACCCCCCATGATGTCATGCTTGATTTGGCCAACATCACCCGCCGCCATCGCTGCCCGTGCGGGACGGAAGGGCTGTGTCCACACGTTTTGGCGCTGTTCTTTTATATATACGGCAACGTGTTCGACGTTGGCGAACTGTTCCGCCTTTGGAAAAAAGGGCAAATCGGCGCGTTGCGGAAAGAATCCGCTGTCCATGAACCAAAAACGCCTGCTCCAAAACGCGGGGGGAAAACGGCGGGCCTTTCGATCATAGCCAATGAAACGGTTGAAGATTGGCGGGGCCAGTTCGAGAAACAGTATGAAGACTTTTTCTCCCGCCATCAAAACGGCCAAAACTGGCCGTATCGTTTAGCCTTCCAACTCCTCCCGAAGCTGGGCAAAAACGAAGGAAAGCAAGCCGGCGCCCGCCCGCTGCGGGAGCTTCATGCCGCTCTATTTTTATTGGAGAAGCTTCGGCAGTACGGGGAGGCGCAAGGGTGGAATGACGTCGTATTCGCCTCTTACGGACAGTTTTCCTGGCAGCAGGACGTCAACTATGTCGCCGACCGCGCCTTTGACGCCTTGGAAAAATTGTCTGATCAATCGCTGCCGCGGTCGCTCAACGCGTTGATTGAACAGACGATTCCGTATGTTCGTGATGTATTGTTTTTGGACGGGGCGCTGTCATCATTCGGCTATGACTTTTACACAACCGCGTGGGAATCGCTGTTCACCAAGCCAGCATGGCGGCAAGAGGAACGGGCCGAACTCCTTCGGCTCGCCAAAGACCGAGACGACATCCGCGCCGCTATGGCGGCGGCTCATCTTTCCTTTTTGCTTGGCGAAGACGACGAAGCGATGGCGCTTTACCGCGCGTTCCCCGATCAGGCAGGCTTGTTTTTGGTGGAATGGATCGGGCGATTCATTCAAAACGGCCTCTTGAAACGGTTTGAAGCCGTTTGGGAAAAAGCAAAAGACGATTGGCCGCTTTATCTTTCGCATATACCCGCTCCCATCCGAAGCAGTTTTTTGGACGAAACGGCGCACTGGTTTGAAATGTACGCCCGCCAACGAAACCGCTCGGACGCATGGGAAGATTTTTTGCAGCGAAGCCTTCCGTACAGCGTCAACTATTATACCAACTTTTTGTATCGGCAAGGACGCTACCGGGAAGTCGTGGATCTATTCTTATGGGCAAACATCACCGCCGATGAATTGCATCCACAGCTGCTTAAAACATTGCAAGCGCGCAATCCAGAACTCGTGATGCCGTTATATCACCGGGCCGTGATGAGGCGGCTGGAAGAAAAAAACAGGGCGAGCTACCAAAGGGCGGTCCGCCATTTGAAAACGCTGCGGACCCACTACCGTTCGATGAAGCGGCTCGACCAATGGGAAGCCTATCTCGAACAACTGCTCGCCAAAACGGCGCGCATGCGCGCGTTTCATGAAGAATTGAAGAAAGGAAAATTGCTCTCATGAACGTGTTGCAGACGATTCGGCTTTCGTGCAAGTGGGACGAAGAAGATCAATGCTTCGAACTCTCAAGCTCCACGCCTGTCTCGTCATGGGCATCGACTTTGTTCGCTTGGCACGAAGAGACGTTTTACGGCACCTTGCTCGATATCGACCATGACGGTGAAAACGGGACCGTGCGGCTGTCGCCGTGGCAGACGCTCACCCTGTTCGCGTTGCGTCTGCACTCGCGCTTTTCCGCCATTGAATGGGCAGACGAGTTCACCGCCCGATTGGAAGAGTGGGCGAAGCACATTTGGAACGGTTTGCGCGAACGCCGCTTCCTTCCAGATGCTTCCTTATGGAAAAACACAGGCGGCGCATGGAGCGAAGCGAAGCGCACCCGCTGGCGCGGCGCGGATGACGATCCCGATCCGTTCGTCGCCACATGGCGGTCGCTGGCGATTGCCGACTGGCTCTCCCGCGATCCGGAGCTTCGCGGCATTTGGGGCGAAATCGTTCGCGCTTATCCATTGATCGCCTCCCCCAGCGGCCAATGGACCGGAACGGAAGACGATTGGCTTGAACAAATCGGCTGGCTCGGCGACCGGCCGCCGTTTACGGTCGGGCTTCGCCTCGTCGAGCCGCCCGAGGACGGCGACGTATGGACGCTTGAAGCGGTGTTAATCGCCATCGACGACAGCGTCATCACACCTGCGAGCGACATTCCGCGCGCCTGGCGCCCGTATGAACCATCGATCCAGCGCGCCATTCGCCGCATTTGCACGATCGTGCCGTGGCTTGGCAATGGAAGCGAGTCGTTGCTTCATGAACTGTCTGACGAACAAGCGTGGCGCTTTTTGTCCGAAGAAAGCTTAAAGCTGACGGAAGCGGGCGTGCGCCTCTTGCTTCCCGACTGGTGGCACGACATCCGCCAGGCGCAGCTGTCGATCAAAGCGAAACTGTCGCCTTCCGTCAACGCGGAATCATTATTCGGCCTTGAGCGCCTCGCTGATTTCGATTGGCGCGTCGCGACCAACGGGGTTGAGCTGACGGAAGAGGAGTTTGCCGCTTTGGCGGAACAAAAGCGGCGCCTCATCCGCCTGCGCGGCCAATGGCTCATCCTTGATCCCGCCCTTGTCCGCCGTGCGCAGGCGCTCATGGAAAAGGCGAAAAAAGAAGGCGTGCCGATCCACGATATCGTGGCGCAAACGCTGCTTTCAGAAGCAGAGGAGCGCGAAGAGGCAACGGATGAATCGATCCCGATCCACATTGACGTCCACGACCAATTCCGGGCGTTTATCCGCCAGCTCCAGCAGCTTGATGGATTGCCGAAAGCGAATGTGCCGCCGTCTTTTCACGGCACGCTCCGCCCGTATCAGCAGCGCGGCGTCGATTGGCTCGTCTTTTTGCGCCGATTCGGCTTTGGCGCCTGCTTGGCCGATGACATGGGGCTTGGCAAAACGGTGCAGCTGCTCGCCTATTTGACCTATGTAAAAGAAATGGAACGGCCGGACACGCCGGCCTTGCTCATCTGCCCGACCAGCGTGATCGGCAACTGGCAAAAGGAATGCGCCCGCTTCACCCCAGACTTGCGCGTCTACGTGCACCATGGACCGAACCGGGCGAAAAACGATGCGTTCGTGCAAACGGCAGGCGAGGCCGATCTCGTCATTACGTCTTACAACCTTGCTCATTTGGACCAAGACGATTTAAAACAGATGCACTGGCACGTCATTTGCTTGGATGAAGCGCAAAACATTAAAAACGCGCAAACGAAACAAGCGCGCGCCATCCGCCGCTTGAGCGGAAAACATAAAATCGCCTTATCCGGCACGCCGGTTGAAAACCGTCTCGGCGAACTTTGGAGCATCTTCCACTTCCTCAACCCGGGCTACCTCGGCAGTGCGGCCGAGTTTGAACGCCGATTTGCCGGACCGATCGAAAAAGAAGGAGATGCCCGCAAAAAAGCGGCGCTGCAGGCGCTCATCCGCCCATTTCTCTTGCGGCGGACGAAAACGGATGAAGCGGTTGCGCTCAACTTGCCGGATAAGCTTGAACAAAAAGAATATTGCCCGCTCACGGCCGAACAGGCTGCCTTGTACGAGCAGCTCGTCAACGACACACTCGAACGGGCAAAGGAAGCCAGTCCGTTTGCGCGGCGCGGCTTGATTTTGCAAATGCTAAACGGTGTGAAGCAAATTTGCGACCATCCGGCGCTGTATTTAAAAGAACGCCGCCCCCGCCAGCTCGTTGAACGGTCGCACAAGCTCGAAAAGCTCATCGAACTGATCGAGCAAATTCGCACCAACGACGAATCGTGCCTCATCTTCACGCAATACGTGCGAATGGGCGAGATGATCCAAGAGCTGCTTTCCGACTTGTTTGATGAGCGGGTGTTGTTTTTGCACGGAGGCGTCCCAAAACAAACGCGCGACCGGATGGTGGATGAGTTCCAAGCGAAAAAAGCGCCGATTTTCCTTTTGTCGCTCAAAGCGGGCGGCACCGGGCTCAACTTAACAGCGGCCAACCACGTCATCCATTTCGATCGCTGGTGGAACCCGGCTGTGGAAAACCAAGCGACCGACCGCGCCTACCGCATCGGACAGACGAAATTCGTCCACGTCCATAAATTGATCACCATCGGGACAATCGAAGAAAAAATCGACGAGATGCTCGAACAAAAACAAGCGCTCGCCGACATCATCACCGGAGGCGAGGCGTGGATCACCGAACTGTCCGATGACGAACTGCGCAACTTGCTCGCCTTATCGGCCGCGGCGAAAGGAGGCGCTTAAGCATGGCGGGAGAAAAACCGAAGCGCAAGAAAAAAACGGCGGAAAACCCGTGGGAAAAGCTGCTGAAGCGGATGGAAGAAAAGTTGAAAGAGCGGGAAAAGCGGCAAAAGCAACCGTAAAGGGGCATCACCCGGGCGATGAACATCCTGTTGGACACAGAAAAACTCCATAAGCAAGTGTTGCTCTTTGTCCAGCCATGAAAATGAAAAGGGCCAATTCAGGCGCGCGTATTTTCATCGAAAAGTCTCATGGGCAACGTTTTGCCCTTCATCCGGGCATGAAAATGACCCATCAAGACGCGTGCATTTTCACGGAAACAGCGTGGGATTGATCCCACGCTGTTCGCTTTCAAGCAGTCCTCTCGGCATCTTGTCAACGAAACAATTCGGCCATGTCGATTGCAACCCCCGAAAAATACACGGAGCGAGCCATTCCCATTTTCACTTGAACATCCGCCTGCTCATACAGCCGTTCCTCATTGAGCACATACACCGTCACAGCCTGCTTCATCGGATTGACAATCCAATATTCATGGACGCCGCACGCCATGTACAAATTGAACTTGGTGACAAGATCATGCGCCTGGTTCGACGGACTTACAATCTCGACGATCAGCGGCGGCACTCCGATATACTTCGTTCCATCCAGCCCTTTTTCGCCGCCAATGACCATCAAGTCGGGAACGACCACATGTCGTTCCTCTGTTTGCTCATCGACAAGCTCCACATCAAGCGGCGCCGCCAACACATATAGCACGGCTTTCCTCGAAAAAACAAACTGAACTGAAAATGAAGCCGGCTCGAGATGAGCTGATGCCGAACGCTTGGCGACGGGGCCATATACACGGCTCCATCAATATACTCTAAACGATCATCACTTTGTTCACACAGGACCCCATAGCGCTCATACGACACACCAGAAGCAAGCGGCAAAGACAACGAAGGCCCCTCCCCATTCCCTTTTTTCTCAGTATACCGGATGGCTTGCTTCGGAAGGGGCAATGGGAGGAGGAAAATGGTCTTCCCTAGAAGGCTGTTGATTTATTGAAAAGTCGCGGAAAACGGATTCGTTTCTCAAATTGAGAAATCCTTTAAAATCAACGCTTCTCTTCCATCAGAAAGCAACGGGTTCGGCGAAATCGGTCGTTTTTCACCAGCCTCCTAGGAGTCTGTCCAATGGATTGAAGCCAGCGAATATGGATGCAAAATCTTCCGTTTTATACAATTCGAACATTCGTTTATTTCACTGTTTTGGATCCATATCCGCCAAAATGGTTTCGTCCGACCGACTCCTAGGAGAGCAACGCAGCTCCGACTGCTGCTGGCTATTGTGCTCTATCGAGCAAACAAGTCACGTTTATGTCAAACCGAAGCCCTTCGCACAAGGCAAGAAACATGGCCGGCCAAATGTGAAAAAGGACCGGCCGCCAACCTTCCCCATCAAGAGAAGGTCTATCGCACCGATCCTTTCGCTAAACGGAAGCATACATCCGATCGAGCTCTTGCGCTTCGTATTTCGCAAACGGGTCGATGAGCGAAATTTTTTGCGCTTCGGCATCGCCAACGCCGGCGTACAGCTCAGCCGTGCCGTCGCCTTTGCGGATGAGTCCGCCGCTGAAAACGACGTTCGCCAAATCCGGCCGTTTCGCCGGCCCGTCTAAAAAGTGGGAGCGAAGCGCAAGCAATTCCAGCTCCGAACGCTCCATCGTCTCGGGATTCAACACGAACACCATCGGGTAGTAATGGCGGTTGCCTTGCTCATCAAAGCAAGCGATATGGCCGAGCGCCCCAACAAGCCCGTTTGCAAGCAAATGCGCCTCGTTCACGCCGCCCCATTCTTCATCCGTAAATTGGGCATCCAAAATCGGCGCGGCCTCGATCACGTCCGGCGTCAACTCATCGAGCGAGAAAATGCGGGTGAACCCGATTTTCCCGCGGCCGCCTTTTTCCCCTTGCGGCCGGGTGAACACGCCGATCGAGCCATCTTTCAGCTCGACGAGGCGAATGTCTTTCATCCCATCCGGCCCTTCGGCAAACTTTTCTAAGCGGCGAATGTTCGGTCCACGGTAAAAGACCGTCCGCCAGCTATGCTCGCCAACAAACACCGGATGCGGAAACGTCTCCACGCCGCCAAACACAAGCTGACCGTGAATCCGCGACACGAACGGGTCTTGCAAGGCGAACACCGGCGCCCCTTCACGAGGAACCCAAACGCCGTCGCGCTCGACGAAAAAGTACACTTCCGATTGCTCGCTGTCGCGCGCCTCGACGCGCCCAGCGATCACCCATTCTCCTTCATCCACAAACGGTGCGGAAATATTATAAACGTCCCGGTCCCCGACACCCGCAAAGCGGAGCTTTTCCGGCTCAAACGGCTGTGGGGCCAGGCGGAATTCATCGACTAATACTTGACATGTCTTTAATGTTGGCGTTTGGAATAACATAATCATCCCTCCGGATGGCGCCCAAAACGCTTGCATAAGCGTTTTGGCCGTTTTTCCTGGTCGCGGTTCGAACAGGAAACCCCACTCCCTTTTCACACCGGCTTCGTCATTCGGACACCAACGATGATGCCACCCCCCGTCGCCGGATCAGGAAGTCAATGAAACTCATTCATTCGTGTGTTCCTATTATAATATGATATGAGAAAGAAGGAAACACGTTATTCATTGCCAAAAAAAGAAGGACCAAGACGAAGTCAAGGCCCTTTTTCTCCCTTTATTGGCGCTGTTGGACAAAATCGATAAACGCTTGATCAATATCCACCACCACAAACTCCACATCCTCGACCGGACCAAGCACCTTGACAAACAACTGCGCCACTTTTTCTTTGTCAAGCCTTCCGACGCCTGTCCCCAACGCCGGCAGCGCCACCTTCTTGATTCCGTGCTCCCGACAGTGCGCGACAAGCCGCTCAAGACACGCCCGGACGATGTCATACGACGTCGCCCCTGCAGGTTGCTTCATCGTCACTAAGTGAATCACCCCACGAAACGGCAGCGAGCCTGCCCCTGTCACGTACAAATCGCCGGGCTTAGGGTCTTGCGCTTGACAGACGCGGATCGCTTCCTCTTCAATCACGCGCCCGCCTGCCCGACGGATCGCCGCTGCCACCCCACCGCCCATCGGCCCGATGCCGTTGGCGGCATTGCAAATGTACTCGACCCCTTCGATTTTTGTCAAATCGCCGACGATCGCACGAATCATCCCAACCCCTCCTTAGCGGTTTTGCGCAAAAACTCCCTAAGAACGACGGCATGGTTATGCTGCTCGTCTTTTGTCGCATACAACAGCGTCACCGTTCCCGAAAGCAGCTCTGTCACGAGCGCTTGCTTCGTGGCATCCGTCGCCAGCTCCTGTTCATACATTCGCGAAAACTCGGCAAATCGCTCGGGCTGATGGCCAAACCATTTCCGCAATTCAGGGCTTGGCGCGATATCCTTCATCCAGCGGTCGATGCGCGCCCCGGCCTTTGACACCCCGCGCGGCCAAAGGGGGGGGCGATGAGAATGCGAAGGCCGTCATCCCGCTCCACTGGAAGGTAAATTCGCTTTGTTTGGAACACAGGTCCGTTTCCCTACTTCCCTTTACACCTCTACCTCGTCCCAGTTCACTTTCACCACTAACGAACCGCCCGTTTTTCTCAACATTTTTTCCAGCTTGATCCTATAGGTCGATTTTACAGCGGGCGTCCTCACACGCGTCATGATAATTCGTCCTTCAAACCGATATCCAGACAACTTCTTGCCCAATTGTTCTACCGTTCGCGTTATTTGTCGCACAGCTTCCTCGAGATCAGACCCTTTTAACTCGACAAAAAACGCTCGGCTTTCTTCTAACACCAAAAATAAGAAATCACAACGCTTTCCCTCCATGAGCAAACAATCATCCACACGGTACAAAGCGACGTGCTTTTGCTGCTTGTTGACGAAACGGACTCCCCTCCCATTTTCTTCAACAACAGCCAACCTTCGATGATCACAGTATTGCAAACAATGTTCCCACTCTGCAAAGGCCATGTTTATTTTCCCTCTTCCTCCGCCTCCATAAGCTCATCCAGCACACGATTGATAGAAGATGATGCTTCATCGATCGCTTCGGCCTGTATGAACTGTAATTCATTATCAATAATGCTTCGATAGCGGAATCTCCCTCCTTCACTCTCCAGCATGTAGGCCTTTACCCGCTCTGGAGAAAGGCGCAGCTTTCGGTCCACAATTGGATGCGCACGTTGATCCAGTTTGTTTCCGATTTTGGCAGCGTACAAATAAATATTAAAAGCAGACAAAATGTACGGGCTATGAGTCGTAATCACTAGCGTACTATTCGTCACATTTAGCAACAACGCAAATAAGGCAACCATTTCTTTTTGTGCGTTCGGATATAAGTGTGCCTCGGGTTCTTCAATCACCATAAACACTCGCTGCCGTTCCAGGATGATTGTAAAGATCAGCAGCAAAATCCAAACGACTTCCTGTTGTCCAGAAGATGAAAATTTCAGTTTTGTATACTCTCTTTCATTAAAAAAAATCCTTTCCCCATAATCAGAGAACATGTATTTCCCTTTCATCACGCCTTCGATCATCTTGATGGCCAGTCGGATTGCCTCAAAGTCAATTTTTTCTGTCGAGAATTTTTTTCGATCTTCGATGATTTCCTCAAACGAATGCGAAAACATCTTCTTTAGCAGATTAATTCGCTCGATAAACTGTTCTGTCAACACATCGAGTTGCTGCGGGTTAATATCCTGAAGCTGATCCGACAATGTGGCAACTAAACTCCTCCCTGCAGGGATAAAAATGGGTGTTTTGGAATCGCCGAATACCTCAGCGATCGCTGCTTTGACCTTTTCCAACACATTTTGTTGACGCACTTTCCACGAGGAGACATTCCAAAAATCATCCAACTGTTGTTCTTCGTATTGCATTTCCTTTTTCATCTGCACAACATGTTTAAAATTTTCCTGAATCTCCCGTTTTAGCGGATCGCTGAAATGGATTTGTACATAACCGTCCTTTAAATCAAGACGGACAAACTTTTCAACATCATACTCATAACGTATATGAAACGGTTTCATATGTTTGGTTGTGCCAAAGTACCCAACAAATTTTCTCCGAAGACGTTTATTGAACTCAAAAAATGGGTTGTTTTCTTCCGTTTGACGTACTGAAAGCAAATAGTTTACCCACTCATCAGGAATCGATTGAAAGAAAAAAATCAATTTGCTGATCGTACTTTTTCCGCTCGCTTGGGGGCCAATCAAAACGGTAACATCCGTGATCTCCTCATCAAACAGCTTCACAGGACCAAAATGTTCAATCCGTATGCGCGCCACATCCTACCCTCCTTTTTTGTCTCCATCCTCTAAAAAACGACTAACAGTCATTAAGAGCATTTCAACACGAACGACTTATCTTTGATTAGCTGCTCTTCGATCCCTTCGCCTCTGCCACCACCCGCTCCAAAAACGAAAGCAAGTCATCCCGCAACTCCTCGTTTTGCAAGGCAAACTCAATCGTCGTTTCGATAAAGCCGAGCTTTTCGCCGACATCGTACCGCTTTCCTTCAAATTCATAGGCAAACACGCGCTGAATTTCATTCAGCCGCCCGATCGCATCGGTGAGCTGAATCTCCCCGCCCGCGCCGGCTTCCTGTTTCTCTAAAAACAAGAAAATTTCCGGCGTCAACACGTAGCGGCCGACGATCGCCAAGTTCGACGGCGCCGTTCCTGGAGCTGGTTTTTCCACGAAGCGGCGCACTTGGTAGCGCCGGCCTTGCTGCTCGAGCGGGTCGATGATCCCGTAGCGATGCGTTTCTTCCTCCGGCACGCGCTTGACGCCGATCACCGAGCTGAACGTTTGTTCATACTGCTCAATGAGCTGCTTTAAACAAGGCTTTTCCGCCTGGACGATATCATCGCCCAACAACACCGCAAACGGCTCGTCTCCAATGAAATTGCGCGCGCACCAAACCGCATGCCCCAGCCCTTTCGGCTCTTTTTGGCGAATGTAGTGGATGTCCACTTTTGATGGCTCTTTTACTTTCTCAAGCAAGTCCAATTTTCCTTTTTGCTTCAGCAGCTGCTCGAGCTCAAACGCGTAGTCAAAATGGTCTTCAATCGCCCGCTTCCCTTTCCCGGTGACGATGATGATGTCCTCAATGCCTGATGCCATCGCCTCTTCAACAATATATTGAATCGTCGGCTTATCAACGATCGGAAGCATCTCCTTCGGCATTGCCTTCGTCGCCGGCAAAAACCGCGTCCCAAGCCCGGCCGCCGGAATGATCGCTTTGCGTACTTTTTTCATCTCCGATGGTTCCTCCTCTATCCGATGATCATCTGTTCTTTCGAGTCATGGCCAGTGTCTTTCATTGCCCAGCCGCAAACCGCTCTGCCAACCTGACCGATGAATCGGCGTTGTTTTTATTATACCAAATCCTGTTGAACGGAAAAGAAACGAAACGACGCAATGAACGTTGAACGCTCTCCCACCTGCGCTCACGGTATGTTCGCGGCAAACCAAAAAAGAAACGCCCGGCCATCCAGGCGTTTCCGTTCTTACACCGCAACGTGCGGGCAATTTCGCTTTCATACTTTCACAAGCGAATCCAAAATCTCGTCCAGCTTCAGCTCGACGCACGCCATCGACGTATCGGCGGCGCCGTAATACATTTTCACAATATCACCGTCAACAATCGCCCCGCATGAAAACACGACGCGGCCGAAAAAGCCGTTCACCTCATAGTCCGCTTCCGGCTCAACAAGCGGCCGCTCCGAGCGGGCGATGACTTTTGCCGGATCGTTCAAATCGAGCAGCACCGCCCCCATGCAATAGCGGTGGTCATCCGACGCGCCGTGGTACAACTCAAGCCAGCCGTGCTCCGTTTTGATCGGCACCGCCCCGCCGCCGATGCGGGCGCTGTCCCACTTTCCTTCGCGCAGACCGAACAAAAAGCGGTGATTCCCCCAATGAAGCAGATTCTCCGACTCCGCGATCCACACCTCGGGGCGGCCGTTGCTTCGCGGCACTGGGCGATGGAGAGCATAATATTTGCCGTTGATCTTCTCCGGAAAAATGAGCACATCTTTGTTTTCCGGCGCGAAAATCATACCGTGGTGCGTCACCGTCCGGAAATCCGTTGTTGACACCATCGCCTCGCCGACTCCTTTTGGTGAGACGGCGCTGAAATAAATGTAATACGTGCCGTCAATGTACGTAATGCGCGGATCTTCAATACCGAATGTCTCGAGCTCATTCGATGGATAGACGAACGGGCGGTCGTCGATCGTAAACCGCCGCCCGTCTTGACTCCGGGCGAGGCGCAAATAGGAGAGCGACGTCAAATAGGCGAACCGCTCCGCCCCCGCCTCTTTAATAACGCGCGGGTCGGAAAAATCGTAGCGCGGATCGTCTTGGCGAAATTCGTAAACCTCGACCTTCCCCGTCTTTGGATTCCATACCGGCGCTTTCACGATATTCGGGTCATCCGACACGGGGCGCTCCGCCACCCGAAGCAGCAGCAACACCTCCCCTTGGAACGTCGCCACCCCGGCGTTAAACGCCCCGATCACTTCAAACCCGTCGTGATACGGCGGCACATCGTTCGGCGTAATGAGCGGGTTCTCTTCATAGCGGTAAAGGTGCATCGTCACCCCTGCCTTTCGTATTTCGTAAATGGATCAACGATTGTTAGTTTTTGCGCTTCTGCGTCACTTGTTCCAGCGTAAAAATCGGCCGTGCCGTCCCCTTTGCGAATCAGTCCGCCGCTAAACACGACATCCGCCAAATCCGGACGCTTCGCCGGGCCATCGAGGAAATGGGCTCTTGTGGCGATCAACTCCATGTCCGACGCTTCCCCCGTATCTGGATTGAACGCAAACACCATCGGATAATAATGACGGTTCCGCTCCTGATCGAAACAAGCGATATGGCCCAAGACGCCGACGAGCCCATTGCCAAGCAAATGCACTTCGTTGGCGCCTCCCCATTCTTCATCGGCAAATTGGCCGTCAATCAATGGGGCATTCTCAATCGCCTCCACCGTCAACTCATCGAGCGCACCGATGCGGGTGAAGCCGATTTTTCCGCGTCCGCCTTTTTCCCCTTGCGGACGGGTGAAGACCCCAACCGACCCATCCCGCAGCTCGACAAGACGAATGTCTTTCATCCCGTCGGGACCGGTGAAAAAATGCGCCAATTCATTGATCGTTTTTCCGCGGTAAAACACCGTCCGCCAATACAGCTTCCCGTGAAGCACAGGATGCGGAAACGTCTCCACGCCGCCAAACACGAGATGCCCGTGCACCCGCGAAACAAACGGATCCTGCAAAGCAAACACCGGCGCCCCTTCCCGCGGCACCCATGTCCCTTCACGCTCGACGAAAAAGTATACTTCTGATTGCTCGCTGTCTCTTGCCTCCACCCGTCCGGCAATGACCCACTCGCCATCGTCTTCAAACGGCGCGGAAATGTTGTACACGTCCCGCCCCCCAACGCCGGCAAACACGAGCTTCTCCACCCGAAGCGGCTGAGGAGCACGCTGAAATTCCTCAAGCAGTGTCTGGCATGTTTTCATCGTCGGCGTCCTTGTCTGCATAACGTCTCTCCCTGCTCCCTCTTCCATCATGATGTTTTTATTATTTTAATATGAACTGCATGCCTTCTTTAAAATTCTTGCTAAACAAAATGAACAAAATCAAAATCGGCAGCGTGAGAAGCACTGAGGCTGCGTACATCGGCCCCGGATATCCGCCGTACGGTCCAAACATTTGCGCCAACAACACGTTTAACGTCAACATCTTTTCGTTATTCACAACAAGCATATCCCAAAGCAGTTCCACCCATCGTTCCATAAAAAGGAACAAGAAAATGATCGTCGTAATCGAGCGCGACATCGGCCAGACAATGCGGCGAATGATGGTGAAATGGCCCGCTCCATCCATCTTTGCCGCTTCGATCAATTCATCGGGAATGCTGCGGAAAAAGTTCGTGTACATAAAGATGGCCCACAAGTTGACGGCCTTCGGCAAGATCATCGCCCAATACGTGTTGTACCAGCCGAAATACCGGACGATCAGGAACAGTGGAATAAGCAAAATGATCGATGGATAAAACATTTGAAACAAAATCGCGTTGTTGACCCATTGTCTCCCTTTAAATTTCACTTTCGACAACGCATATCCAACCATCACGGCCGTCACAAGCATGAGCAGCGTTGACGCCGACGTGACGAGCAAACTGTTGAAAAACGCCCGAAGCCACGGCCGCGGCACGACATCTTCGCCGCCTTGAAACAGCCATTCATACGAGCGAAGCGTCAATGACGACGGGATGAGCTTTCGGTCGACCTCATTCCATGGGGCAAGAGAGCCTAACACCATATACAAATACGGAAACACCATGACGAACAAAACAGCAAACGCCAAAACATAAAGCAGTCCGACCTTCCATGTTTTACTCCCAGCCATGTTTGCCACCCCATTTTTCCAACACCTTGCGAAAGACGAAAATCGACGCAAAGGTGACGATCGAATTAATGATCGCGACCGCGGTTCCGTAACCCGCATTCAATTTTTCAAACGCTTGGTTGTAAATCTCGAGCTGCCACGTATGGGTCGCATACTCCGGCCCGCCGCCCGTCAGCACATACGGTTCGGTGAAAATGCCAAACATCAAGCCGACCGCCAAAATCGTCACGGTATAAAACGAAGGATACAGCATCGGAATCGTCACGTGCCAAACCCGCTTCCAGCCGACCGCCCCGTCAATTTCCGCCGCTTCATACACTTCTTTCGGGATGCTTTCCAAGCCGGACAAAAACAGCAGCGCATAATATCCGACAAACTTCCACGCCATCATGAGCGCAATGACGAGCGGGGCTAAGATGGGCGAGCCGAGCCAGTCAATACCGATGCGGTGCTGACCAACAATCGGTTCGGGGCGTATGTGGCCGTCCAGCATTTGTTGGAGCTCCACCATACCGACATCGCGTTTGTCGGCGACGTCCACTATTCGCCGAGCTATCAAGAGCGGTATGAAGGGTACTTATTGGCGCTGAAAGACTACGGAGTGAAACCGAACGAGGAGTGGATGTTCTGCCAGGCGCAAGAGGACGAAACGGTCATCGCAGGCTACATCCGCGAGCTGAAGCGGCAGCCGACCGCCTGGTTTTGCGTCAATGACGGGCTTGGCTTTTTCGTCAGCACCGGCCTGCAGCAATACGGGCTAAAAGTGCCCGATGACGTTTCCGTCTGCAGCTTTGACAACGGGCAGCTGTCGCAAATCGCGACGCCGAAAATCACAACCGTCGACATCGACCTGAAGCGCTACGGCAAACGAGCGGTGGAATTGCTGCGATGGCGGTGGGACAACCCGAACGAACCGTTCCAAGAGGTGCTGCTGTCCACAAAACTGATCAAACGGGAATCAACCGCAGCGAAACAGAAGCGCTAGGGCGGGGCTGGCCTTTTGCCCCGCCTGTTTTATGAGCGGCGTGTGGCGATTCATTTCCATTCACTTGAAGCCGCCTTGTTTCATTTCCTCAATCTCCGTCACAGGCAATCCGGTCAGTTCGTGAATCGTCTGCGCATCAAACCCTTTCATCAACATCCGTTTCGCAATGTGCCGTTTTTCTTGTTCCGCTCCCTCTTTGCGCCCTTCCTCCCGTCCTTCCTTTCGGCCTTGAATTTTTCCCTTTTGCTCGTACGAAATGATCAATTCCAGCACGCGTTCTTTTTCTTTCGTCTCCATTTGTTCCACCTCGCTTCGGAGCTGTTGTTCTTCTTCATCGGACAGCTTCACATACGTTTCAAAAAAGCCCATCAACTTTTCGACATCATCAGGCAAAATCCTGTCCATGGTAAAAAAAATGGCCGTCCCTCTTCAAAAAAGAGACAGCCAAGACGCCGACCGCAATGTGAAGCCCCCTCCATTCCTGTATATGAATGTTTCGCCACTTGCACGCAAGGCCTAGAAGTAGGGGATTCCAAGGCTACTACATCCCCACCTTCCTTCCCCCAGCCGCCACTTTCGCCCGGCGGAAACGGGCGATCACGTCATCCATCCCCCCGCTGCCGAACATCACGCCCGCGACGATGAAGAGAAAACCAGCCAGCTGCATCCATGAAATCGGCTCACCAAGCAGCCAATGCGCCCCAAGCAACGAAAAGAGCGGATTCAAATTAATGAACACCGCTGACTCGGCGGGCCCGAGATGCTGCACAGCCTGATTGTAAAACATATGGCCAAGTGCCGTCGCGACGACCGCCGAAGCAAGGAAAATCATCCAAAGCGGAAGCGTGCCCTCTTTCAAACTCGATAGGCCGCTCGGCTCGAGCACAAGGCTTAAGACAAACAGCCAAAGCGACCCGAAGACGAGCATCCACCCTGTCATCACCCGCGCCTCGACCGTCGCCTTTTTGATCATAATGAAGCTGATCCCTTGCGCCAAGACGGCCAAAAAGATGTACACATCCCCGATTGACAAATGGCCGAGGCCGCCGTCGCCGTTCGCGACGACAAACACGACGCCAAAAAACCCGAGCGCGATGCCAAGCAAACGAAACAACGTCGGCCGCTGCCCCAAAAACACGATCGCCAACAGCGCCGTCACAAGCGGGACGAGCCCCAGCACAAGACCCGCATTCACCGCCGTTGTTCTGGTCAGTCCTACTGCCAAAAAGAAATGATGGGCCACAACACTGAACAATGCGGCCACGCCAATCTGTTTCGCCTCCTTCCAACTGACTCTTTCCAGCTTGCCGATCCCCCATAAAAACAAAAGCACGACCAACCCGGCCGTTAAAATGCGCAACGCCGTCAACGCGACGGGCGAAAAATGCTCGACCAAAATTTTCAACGCCGTCACATTCAATCCCCACGCCACCATAATCGCCACTAACAGCACATACGTAAATGACTTCCTCATCTTTCTCTACCTCTCCTGCCTGTTCGATTTTCAGCGGAACGGCAAAGGAAAAACGGAGCCGATTGACGCTCCGCCTTTCCATCCTCCTCCAAATAGGACAAACCACCGTTTCTCACGCTAGTGCATCATTTCCAACAACCCCTGCCATCCATTTTACTACACTCTGATGAATTTTTTGACTAAAAAATGCGGCCGTATGTCTATCCTGTGACACATGCCACGGCGCTTCCGCCCTTTCCCTGCCCATATCCGCCGCCCATCGTGCATATGGTATAACAGAGAGGAGAGGAGACCCCATGTTCCCACGCTACCGCCAAAAGACGATCCGAGCCAGGACTGGGGTGGCGGTTCTCACTGCCGTCGCCGTGTTGGTGGCGATCTTGTCTCTGTTTCTTTCGAACGAACGGAACGAGGCAAAGGAAATCGTGGACACGTTTTACCGCTACGAGCAGGCAGGGGATTTTGGCAGCTCTTGGGAGCTGTTTCACCCGCTTATGAAAAAGAAATTCCCAAAAGACGTCTACATCCAGCGCCGCGCCCACGTCTTTATGCAAGACTTCGGCGTCGAGACGTTCGACTACCGCATCGATGAGGTGGAAAAACTGTCGTCATGGTCGATGTCTGATGAGGACAAACCGCTTCACGACGTGTATCGCGTCCGCGTCATTCAGACGTTCCATAGCGTTTTTGGCGTGTTCGAAATCCATCAAGACGTCTTCGTCGCCAAAGAAAAAGGGGAAAAGAACATTTTGTTCCCTTACCGCCCGTAACCCCCAACATCGATGCGGCCCCGATATCGAATGGGCGCCGCTTTCACCGCTCCTTCCATTCCTCGATGATCTCAAGCGTCCGATTAATGCCGACATTGTATATCAACAGCTTAAGCAAGTTTTCCCGCTCCTCTTTCGTAAAAAAGAGATCGCCGTCAATGATCTCAAGCGGGACAGGGGAGAGCTCGGCATACAGCTCATAATCAACCTTCTGTCCTTCCGGTTTTAGGACAAACGTTCTCATTCGCGCCATCCTCCTTTTTCACCTACACGTTTTGACAAGAAACACCCGTTAGGCAACGCTCCCTGTCAAGTATAGACTAACGCACAGCGCGTTCATGCGACTGGCGGCCGCACCGTATTCACATGCCATGCGCATGAGACTCTCTTCCTATTTGAGCAACCTTATTCGAATCTTCTCATACACTAATGTATCATCAATCGGAGCTGTTTTCTCCATCCAGCGAAAAAAAGGAGCGAAATGCCATGTACAAACATATCGTCAAACGCGGGGAAACGATCGCCTCCATCGCCCGCGACTACCGCACATCTGTTGAGGCGCTCCTTCGCGCCAATGGTTTGACCGCCGCGTCCGTCATCTTTCCCGGGCAGGAGATCGTCATCCCCCACCTTCCGCCGAAAGGATCGATTCCCTACACGATCCACATCTCGATCAGCCGCCGCCAGCTGACGTTAAAACACCGGGGACGAACGATCCGCACGTATCCGATCGGCGTCGGCAAAATGGTCACCGCCACACCCGTCGGCGACTTTGTCATCGTCAACCGCCAGCCGAACCCAGGCGGGCCGTTCGGCGCGATGTGGCTCAGTTTATCCAAAATCCATTACGGCATCCACGGCACGAACGATCCGTCCTCGATCGGCAAATACGTATCCAAAGGCTGCATCCGCATGCATAACAAAGACGTGCTCGAGCTCGCCTCCATCGTCCCGAACGGAACGGAAGTGTTTATCCGGCCGTGAGGGCAAAACAGCGCCATTCATCCATCTGTTCCGGGTCGCAACCCGTTTGATTTTTCAGGAAGATGTCATTCACTCCCATCGAACGAACACCGTGTTTCCGCTCACGGAGTCAGTCAAGACTTTGTGGAGAACATTTTTTCGGTTCACTACGGGCGTTGTCAATCACTAGTTAGCGAACCATTTTCAGGAATTAATATCGTAAGCGCTTTCGGACTCTCATCCCTCATCTTGAGGCGATGATACGATATTCCATTTTTTTACACCCAACCACCATCCCGGAGCGCCGACAACGCTTGATGGATCGGCGTCCCGGATGACCGCTGCAGACACGGTAGATTCTGACGCACCACATCTGCCCATAACCGTCCGGCCTTCCGTTTGGCCTGTTCGATCCGCTTGGACTTTGTTGAGGCCGAGACGGCCGACTGGGGCTCTTGCTCCTCCCACCGTCCCTTTCTCCACCCGATCCCGTCGATTCGGGCCGCCATCGCCCTCAGAAACGCCCGAAGCCCTTGGTCTTTCCAGCTGCGGCGGGATTTCACCCGATGCGCAAACCGGCTCATCACGCTCTCGGCGTGGCCCATCGGACGCATGCCGGTCGTCTCCACCCCTTGCTCCGACAGCCACTCCCGATAGTCCCGGATGCATCCCGGCATCGACTCGATCCGGCGGATCATGGCAGCCATCTGCTTCTCTTTCGCTTCGTCCTCCAACGTGCCGACCGCGCTGTTCAGCTCCACCAGAAGCCCCTCTTCGTCTTGTTTCGCCAGCTTCTTCCGCACCTCCCGCCAACGCGGATGGCCGGACAGACACTGACGCAGCTCCCGCGCCACATGAAATCGATCCAGCTGAAAGCACGCCCGCTTCCCAAAATACTCCCGGCAGGCCGTGATCCACGACGCCGCGTCGCCGTTGATGATCAAAAGGTCCCGGCACGGATCATAGGCATATTCGTTCATCAGCCACTCTTCAAACCGTTCCCACACGTCTCCCGCCCCTTCATGGAGGTAGTGGCGCCGGTTTACCAGCTCAAGCTGCGAACCGTTTCGTTTCCATCCCTCGTGAATCGCCAGGATTTTCTCTTCTTTCGCCCGTTTCCCTTTCCCCTGGCGGGAAATGAACAGCCCATCCGCCTCCACAAACAGCACTCGGCCGTGCCGTTTGGAAACAGGGTGGTGCAGCGAGACAGGGGCCTCCAGCACCAGTTGGCGAATCGCCTCGTGGCTCATGACCGCATACCCTACGATCGACTCGAGTGTGCGAGCCGCTTTGCGGTAGGAAGAGCACTCTACGGCCAACTCGACCGCCGTTTCCTCGAGGCAAGGACTGATCGATCGGGCCCCATCAAAGCCTAATTCGGCATCCAGCAAGAAGGTATAGTTCCCCGTTTGCCGGTCATAGTAGTAGTTCCGTCGAAACGTCACTTCTCCAAACAGCGTTTGGATCGTAGTCGGCCGTTTGTCTTTCAGCTGATGCCGGCGCTTGTCCCGCGCTTCCGCCAGTTGTGGATCGATCTCCTCCAAAAGAGCGGCCAACAAGACAGCGAACACCTTTTGAAGAGTTCTGACGAATTGCTCCTCCAGCTCTTTTAATAAAGGCTATTCTGTGGTAAGATGTTTCATGGACTCTCTCCCTCCTGTTTTCGGTTGGTTTGCCAATCACCATCATAGCAGGGAGAGAGTCCTTTTTTCACGACATTTGCTTTTTCTACCGCGCTTCGCTTGGTGGCCCCGACGAGCGTCGCGAACAAAAGTTCGCAACCCTCGTCGGGGATCATTTCGGAATGTCACCCACAAATATTTTACTCACACCCGCTCACGATGGCAGCTGACAACCGATCGGGCAAGTAGTATAATTGAGATAAAAAGCGAATGGAGTGGAGACGATGCCAGGCGAGATCTCGCATCACGCCAAAGACATTTTGTTCAAGTCGCTGAGCGCATTGTACCAAAACCAAGCCCTCGATGTATACGGACTTCACGGACTCCCGCGGATCAAAGCACTGCTTCCAACCGAATTTCCGTCTGTACGGGCGGATGAACGGCGCGCCGACACTGTGTTTCTTCTCGAAGACGATTCCATTTTGCTTCTGGAGTACGAAAGCAACGACCGATTTCTCGACAACCATTTAAAGTATCTTGATTATGCCTGCCGCATCCTTCACACATACTATCAACAGGAAAAACGAATCCATCCGGTTCGCATTGTGGTTATTTACACAAGCGATGTCACGAGTGCCCGCGAACAACTTGACGCCGGCGATGTGTTTCTTTCATCCAAAGCGGTGCTGCTTGGCGAATTCAACGGCGATGCGATTTTCCATGCCATTGAAGAAAAAGTCCACAACGGCGAACCGCTCACTCCGGAAGAAACGATGAAACTCATCCTCGTGCCGCTCATGCACACCCGCTTCGACCGGCAAACGATGATCGAAAAAACGATCGAACTGGCCAAAACAATCGGCGACGAACCGAAACAGCTGCACATTATCGCCGGCGTTCTGACCGCCACAGACAAATTCATCGATCGGCCATATGCCGAAAAAGTAAAGGAGTGGATCAAAATGAACAAAGTGTTTCGCCTGTTAGTCGAAGAACTTGAACAAGAAAGAGAAGAAATGTTGAAGAAAGTGATGCAGGAAAAAGAGCAAGCGGTTAAGCAAGCCGAAAAACAGAAAGCCATTGAAATCGCCAAAAACTTCCTTGATGTCTTGCCCATCCACGAAGTGGCGAAACGGACCGGCCTGACCGTCGCCGAAGTCGCCGACCTTGCAAAGGAAATGGACAACCATCAGACGCCCTCCTCATAACGTCAAAGAGCCGCCACTGTGCGGCTCTTTTTCCCCGTAACTGATCTCAGCGCCCAAAGCAAACAAGAGCGAAACAGCCATGCGAACACACGTCACCCCGCTACTGGTCACTTTCCAGTTGCTGGCGAGCCTCATCCGTTAACACCAAATACGGACGGCGCTTTCCATCCTCGTGACGTTCCACTTTCTATGTCCATGAGTGAAACCACTTTACTCAAACAGTGTCCTGCTCCCCTCCGTCATCTCATGCCAGGACTTACATGCACCGCAAACTCTGACTGCATCTTGTTAATATCGCCTTAATCTCGGAAACTCCTTTCCGTTCACAAACAAATAACCCGTGGTGCTAGTTGAGCGTCAGCGCTCAACCAGCCCTAGTGTGACCAGGGAATAAGCCACCAAGATGCCATCGAGTGCCACTTCAAACCCGGCAATGGAATTCGCCCGAATGTCGGTGATCCGGTATTGGTCCACGAGAATCGAAAACACCGTCTCGATGACTTTGCGTTTTTTCCTGATCCATTCTTCCCATGCCTTGGATGGGCCGTGCTTTTGATTGTGTCGAGACGGTGTCCAGAACGCGGCTTGGTGTTCTTCATACAGCTTTTCTCGAAGAGCGCGGCTGATGTACCCTTTGTCTCCAAAGTTGTCAGGATGAGGGATTTGAGTCATCACCGTTTCAGCCGCTTTGACGTCGTGGCAGGACGCTTCCGTCACGACATAGCCCATGGCCAGCCCTTGATTGGTCACTTGAAGATGCAGCTTGAAACCGTAGTACCATTGCTTTTTGGAAGCACAATACCCCATATCCGCGATCCCTCGAAATCGCTTGACGCGCTGCATTCTCGCGGGATGGCACAACGGAAGAGGCAAACTGTCAACAACGGCATAAGCATGGTGTTGGCCACGTTTGGCTAGTTCATGACGAATCCATTTGACCGCGAAGCCAAGCGCTCGGCAGCGGCGGTTGTATCGGGAGCGTTCAAGAAACGAGCCGTTTGTGAACAAATTTCCCGTGACAAAGCGATGCCAGGCTCGTTCAGAAGAAAAGCCCAGCAGCTTCCCCAAAAGGTGAACCGCCATGACCACTTCGTCTTTTTGCTTGACCAAGTGACGGTTGCGGCGATGAAGATACATTTGAATCAACGACAGTTGAGCAGAAACAAAACAGAAAATAGCGGCATATTGTTTTTGAAGTTTGGCTCGATCTGTAGGAAAATGAAAGTGCTCTTGCATGGGGGATCTCTCCTTTCGAATGTTGGGTGACACTTTCATTCTACTGGAGATCCGCCAGCAAGGGCTATTTTTATGCTTGTCTGAGTTTTATCTAGCACCACGGGTACAAATAATATTTTCGCACCGCATTTTGATAAGCATTATGGTATAGCTTATCATTAAGCCTTTCTTGAATTTGCAGCAACAAATGATACATGGCTTCATCATTTTTCACAATATCATCTAAATTGACGTTCAGCTCTCGTTCGACCCTTAAAGCCTTTGCTACTCTTGAATGAACTGCTTTCACTTTGCTTTTTATATTGCTGTCGTTCATTAAGAATCTTCGAAACTCTTCTTCTCTCATTCTATACTCCTCCCTTCTTTATTTAGAATATTATCACAAAAAACAGCAGCCTGATTTAGCAAATTGCTGCTTAAACATTTCTCTTTATTAAGGTGGGTCAAACGCAATGGCATTTTCTCTTTTCAGCAATATATCAATCACTGATTTTCTTGCCCATTTCAATCCCGAGTTCGACAGTCACTAGGCAAACAAAATGCCTCTCGCCCCTTGAGGCAAAAGGGACGAGAGACATTTGGGCACACTTTGGGCGTGTATCTAGGCGCGAGGATGGATGCCTAGGATCTTCGGAGGAGGCTCCAGCCCTAGAGCCGCAAAGAATTGAGCCTGTTTGGCCGTCAGTTCGGTTCGTTGATAAAGGTCGCCGTTTTTGGAAGAAAAATGTCCAAGCATAAGACGCTCACATTCATCCCTTACTTTCGGCCACGATTCATGGGTTCGGATCTCCACGATCCGAACTAACAAGAGAGCAAGCCAACTGAGTAGCACATGCGCCCGAATGCGGTCTTCCAAGCGATGATACATAGGTCGCAATTCCAATGTAGACTTCAATGTTCGGAAGGCCTGCTCAATATCCACCAGCTGCTTATACCCGATGGCGACATCTTCGGCAGACAAGGTGTCATCGGATGTCCGGATGAGATATTTGCCGTCGTACTTTTCCGCGTCACGAACCGCTTGCTTGTCGATGCGAAGGGTTCCGTCCTTCAACTGGCGCAAGTATTTTCCGTAGGACGGATGGGAACGCAACCGGCAGGTCGCCTTATGATGGGCTTCGTTTGGGAGTTGGCGAAGCCCTTCTAACTCCTCTTTCAGCGATTCGAGCAGCTTTTCTCGCTCCTTGCGTTGGCGTTCGGCTTCGCTGGGATTGTACACGAGAACATAGCGCTGACGCGCTTCTCCGTCGCCCACGATGATTTCTTTGATGTGCAAATTCTCGTCCACTTCATGATAACGTCCGCGACGGCTTAAGGCCTCTTCGACGGCGGCTTTGCCGGATCGCATTTTTTCGCCGACAATGTAGTGTCCCCCGGCCTGTTGCAAGATTCGCAAATTCTCTTCAGAGGAAAAGCCGCGGTCCATGACGCTGATCACACGTCCAAGCTTCCAGCCAATCAAGTCTTGTTTCACCTGTTTGATGACCGTCATGTCCATGGTATTGCCAGGCCATACCCAAGCGCGAATCGGGATTCCTTCCCGGGTGACAGCCAGCCCAATGACGATTTGAACCAAGTCTGGGCGTTTGTCTTTCGAGAATCCTTGTTTTCGAAGCGATTCTCCTTCCGGTGTTTCAGAGGGATCCACTTCGAAGTACGACGAAGTCGTATCGAAGTAAATCAAGTCGACTTCCAAATTCAATAAATCGGCCACGGCATGGAACACTTGGCGCTCCAATTCCGGCTGTACGGCCATCAGCTCATCCATCGCCCGGTACAACTGGTGGCTGGCGACTTGAGGAAGGTGAGGGATATACACGTCTTTCTCCACCCACTCCTCCATCGCCAACTTGCTTGACGGATGAAGGGTGCGATTGGCCACCATGGCAAAAATCAGCCGTTCCAGCGAAATCTGGTGATGTCGGGAGGTAAACAAGGAGTGGAGAATCTCTCCCAACCCCAGTTGTCTCCAGAGCTGATCCAAGAGCCAAACGCCGCCGAGGTGTTTGCATGACTGGAATTGAAAGTCATCGGAAGCTTCTCCTGTCAACGTTTCGACTTCCCAAGCCTGCTCAGGAGAAAGGAATCGCGAAATGCTTTTGGCCAGACGTTCCAAGACGGCGCGATCCACTTCATCTTCGCGCCCGAATGAATAAATCACCTTCGCTTTCGCATATTTGGCCTTTGGATCCCATTCATTGTGAGCAAGCTGGAGATAAGCAACGGTTGTTCCATTCTTGTTTTTGCGTGTGACTCGTCGTATGTACATGCCTATATTATAACGTATAAACTTTATTTTTAAAAGAAAAAATTAATAAATCGTGTGCCTATGAAATTCGGCGTTTTTTCCTAGGATCCGCATTACGAAACCCTTGATATAACAGCATTTTGGTCATTTCCATTTGCCTAAAATGACCTCAAAACTGTCGAACTCGGGTCAATGTTCATGCAATCGATTGATCAATGTTTCCCATCTCCGTCGATCTTCGCTTCCTTCGACACAGAAGATCGAAGGGAAGTATGAACACGGAACGATTGATGTTATTTCACTGAACAATGTAAATGTGGACACCCTTGAAATGGGAAAAGTCCAAGCACAATGTGGCAAGGCAGCCTATGAATATATTGAAACGGCTGTTCGTTTGGCATTGAATGGAAGCGTATCAGCTTTAGCAACCACACCGATCAATAAAGAGTCGCTGAAAGCTGCCAATGTTCCTTTTATCGGCCATACAGAGATTTTAGCTGCTTTGACCAACACCGATGATCCGCTGACGATGTTTGAAGTAAGAAATATGCGCATTTTCTTCTTAACGAGACATCTGTCCTTGAAAGATGCCATCGCTGCCATGACAAAAAAAAGAGTTTGCGACTATCTCATTCGTTGTGATCAAGCCCTACAACGCTTGGGAGTAGAAAATCGGAAAATCGCCGTTGCCGCATTAAACCCACATGGTGGAGAAAATGGGCTGTTTGGAAGGGAAGAAATCGATGAGATTCTCCCAGGCATTCAAATGGCGCAAGAAAAGGGAATCAACGCGATTGGCCCTGTTCCTGCCGATTCAGTATTCCATCATGCTTTAAACGGACGCTATGATGCCGTTCTTTCCCTTTATCATGACCAAGGTCATATCGCCGCAAAGATGGCCGATTTTGAAAGAACCATTTCGATTACCAATGGACTTCCATTTTTACGCACATCCGTTGACCACGGAACCGCGTTCGACATCGCAGGAAAAGGCATTGCAAGCAGCATAAGTATGGAAGAATGCATTAAAGTGGCCGCTAAATACGCTGGACGGTTTCGCTCCTTACAAACAGCATAAACCGTCCAGCTGACCGAAAGCAATCGGGCAGTAGTTTTGTCTGTATTGCTTTCCATCACACGCTATTTGAAAGCGGTTGCGAAAAAATCTTCATGTAAAATGGGGGAGTACGATGAAATCAAAATGGGCAAGAATCATTCCTGTCGCCTTTATCATGTACATGCTTGCGTATATGGATCGTATTAACATAGGTGTGTTGATGCCTTATATACAGGAAGATTTAAATATTTCTTCTTCTGCAGCTGGAGATATCGCTGGAATCTTCTTCATTGGATATTTATTATTGCAAATCCCTGGGGGCATCTTAGCCACAAAATGGTCAGCCAAAAAGTTTATTTTTATCTTGATGATCCTTTGGGGATTGGCCGCTATGGCCTCTGGTTTTGTTCAAACCGAGGGACAGCTAAAACTCGTTCGATTCTTGCTAGGCGTAGCTGAAGGAGGGGTTTGGCCAGCGGTTCTCGTATTGCTCGCCAACTGGTTTACCCTTCAAGAACGAGCGCGGGCTAACGCATTTTGGATGGCTTGCTTGCCTGTTTCCGCCATCCTCATGGCGCCAATCACAGGCATTTTATTGAAGCATTTCAGCTGGAAGACAGTGCTCATTTTGGAAGGCATCCCACCCATTGTTTGGGCGTTTGTATGGTATGCGATGATTAAAGACCGTCCAACTGAAGCTAAATGGATGGATGAGAACGAAAAACAGCAATTATTGCACGCCTTGACTGCTGAACAAAGCCAATCCGCCAAATCTCAAGGATATGCGGCTGCATTTAAAAACAAAGCCGTTTGGGGACTTGTCATCATGTACTTCCTCTGGATGACTGGATTTTACGGTTATACGATGTGGGTGCCTAGCGTTGTCAGTGAGTTCACCGACGATTCATCTGTCATGGGGTGGTTGACCGCCATTCCGTTCACATGCGCGCTCGTTGGCATGATTGTGAACTCATCTTGGTCGGATCGGCGCATGAACCGCACACAACACGTCGTCATCCCGTTGTTTGTAGCAGCTTGCGCTATGATAATGGGACAGTTTGTAGAAACACCTCTGTTAAAAATGATTCTCTTATCCATCACAGCAATCGGCGTATATGCACCATACGGGCCGCTCTGGGCGATCCCGACAGCCATTATTCCTGCTGAAGTAGCCGGTGCAGCCATGGGCTTGCAAAACGCCATCGGCAACCTTGGTGGTTACAACGGACCAAAATTCTTTGGTGTACTCAAAGACCTAACAGGGAACCACCATGCAGGCTTTTATTTCTTAGCCTTGTCTCTCGCATTGGCAGGCATTGTCACCTTCTTTTTAGGAAAAACCATACCGCAGAGGCAAGCTTCGGCTACCTCAGCAAGCAATCAAAAAACAGTACATTCGAACTGACATACGTTCGCCTGCCATTTTTAGCGAGCAAGAACTTCACCGTCGTCCTCAAGAACGGTATCATCCGCATCTCGGTCGACCACGGCACTGCCTTGGACATTGCCGAAAAAACTTAGCCGGCGAGCAAAGCATGCTCGAGGCCATCCGCGTCGCTGTTGAACTGTCTCCAGAAGCAAATGCGTAAACACGGAAATCGGCAGCCTATCCTTGGGGCTGCCGTCTTTTTGAAAAACAAAAGATGCATAAAGATCAGAAGAAGGATGTTTCTCCTTCACCCATAAACAGTTTCCCCTCCTTTGTCCATACATATTTGACAAACAGGGGCTCTCATTTCCCATCACCATGATCCCGTTTCCGCTGGCGGCACCATTTCCGGATCTTTTTCAATTCCCACTTGACGTTGATCATCTCATTATGTATTTTTACCCAGTCTCTTTCCCCCAACAATCTTAGGTCGATCATTTTCAAATGATCCCATGCTCGTTGAACCGTTTGTTCATCATAATTCCCAGGGTTAGTAATGATGTCTAAAAGCCTCTCCTTCGTATTGCCTAAACTTCTTATGATTTCTTTTAAATATTCTATTTCCATTTGTCTGCTGTCCAGCAGCCAATGTATCTGTTCCTGTTTTTCCATCAAGCTTTCCCCCTTTGATCTCCCCGCGGATACGTCGTTCCAAGGCATTTGCCAAAAAAGGTCCTAAAGGTCCTTTTCCTTGAAATATAAACCAAAACCTCTCCCCTACAACATCCGCCCATCCCACTCACTCCACTTTCTTACCCATCACCCGCTCGATCATCGCAAGCAGAGCCAGCCTTCTTTTTTCAAAAAACTGGTCAAAATCATCCGCTCTTATGGATGCCACATCAATGACATGCGTTTGCAGGATGTCATCCAACACCGTTGCCGAAACGCCTTTCCTCTTCTCCAATTTCTTCAAATATACACTTGGAGCATCACGGCCAATCATCCGATTCGTTTTATAGGACAATGGGGTTTTATTTATAATGCAATCGTACTTCGCTTTCTCAATCCCTCGTTTTTCACAATAGTCACGAGGGAAAATATGGTGAATATCAATCGACTCGCCATAATACGTCTGAATATCGATCGGCACCCCAGATAAGAAATCCCGCGCCCCTTCCCTCATGAGCAAGGCGTGCAACCCTTTATAAGCGGCGCTGTTCCGCGTGCGCAGCGTGAAGAGGCGGTCAGCGGCGAAATGGGCATCCCGCACCGTCGTCGGCTCAACGCCTCCGCGAATCCATTCGACGACTTCCACCAAGTCACGGGCAATCCGCGTCTCCGTCGCTCCTCCATACAATTCGCCCAACACACCGCACCAATACCAACGGGCGATTCGGTCACGGACACAAACATTATGCGCCTCTTTTCCCAGCTCGACAAAAATGGCTGCCAGCGGAATCAACTGGGTGCCGTACGGCAAGTCGCGCGCGGAAAACACATGCTGCTCATGCAAAAATTGAGCCGCCTGAATAAACCCTTCCGTCACCCGATCCGCCCATCTTTGGTAATCCGCCAACGTCAACTGCAAGATGTCGCGCCGCTTGCAGCTGACCGCCACGCCGTCCCCCGCTTTTCGTCGATTGTACGTGGCCAACAACGCAACTGCCTGCAGGAAATCGGTGCTGCTGATATCGGCCAATACTCTGTTGTAAATTTCTCCAGATCTCTTTAATTTCGCTTCCTTCTCTTCCCAATCATCCCTCAACTTGAAATCTTCCGCCGCAAACGTAGCCGTAAGAAGCTCGAAGACGGTCAGAGAGACGCCCCCTGTGTTCACATTTTCAAACACTTGGCAAACCGCCTCTTTCGGAGTCGGCTTCCGAAGCATAATGACCGGCACTTGATATTGCTGAAAACGGGGAAATACATCCATCATGAGCTTTTGCCATTTCAACGACCGTTCCGCAAGCCTCGCTGGATCCGAAAAATAGCACGTCTGCCACGCCAACAACCCCGCAGGATCGAAAAGCAAATTCACCGGAAGCATTCCCGCTTCGCATTCTTTCTCCAAGTCAGAACAATCAAGAACGACTCTCCCTCCCGGCCCGCGAATGATCCGGTCTTCCGGAACACTGACGATCGTCTCTTCCCGGTCGACGTTCGGGTCTAACATTTTGTCAATGTCAATATAGTAGAACCGTTTGATTGCCTTGTCCCTCTTGTCTCTTGTCGCTACAGGCGCTTTCAATTTCAATGATTGAAACAACGCCGTCAGCCGCTGTTGACCGTCAAGAATCAGCCGTTCCGGCTCAACTTGGTTCACGTTATCGACCCCTTCGATCGGCCTTGAGGCAAAACGGACATTCGGATTTCCCGTCTGCAGCATCATCACCGCACCGATCGGATAAGAGAGAGAAACACTGATCAACAGATTTCGAATCCGCTCGTCATCCCAAACCCAGCCTCTCTGAAAATCAGGAAGCTGTGTTCGGCATTCCTGAATGCTTTCAAGCAAATCAAGCAAACTTTCGACTGTACTGTCAAACGTGGTAATCGTGCTCATGTCCTTCCCCCTCGTTTCACAGAAAATCCTCCTACACACCACAATACGACTCAATAGTTTACGAATATTCCACCATTCAATCCATATGATTACTGCTGTTCTATTAAATCCATTACTCCCATGCTTCCAACAAACCACTTTATTGTTTCGACAATGGCATTCTTGTTCCTCCTGCCGCGCAACGTTTGGCAGAAACATCCCCAAGCCAACGAAAATCCGTAGTTGAATATAAACACAAAATGCTGTATATTTATAAACATACAATGACGATTGATCGCGAGGGATCCAAATGCAAATCGACCATGCCGTCACGAGCGATGTCAAAGACATGCACGCGCTCATCCAACACTATGCGGAAAAAGGATTGGTGTTGCCCCGTTCGCTGCTGTCCATCTACCAGCACTTACAATGCATGTATGTCGCCAGGGAGAACGGCCAAATCGTCGGCACCGCTGGGCTGCATATCCTAGGGCACGATCTCGGGGAAGTGCGTTCGCTCGTCGTATCTCCTGACCATATGGGGAAAGGAATCGGCCGCCTGCTCGTTGACCATATTGCGAACGAAGCGGCCAGACTCGGGGTGAAGCGGTTAATCTCCTTCACGTACCAAGTGGAGTTTTTTCGAAAATGCGGGTTTGAGATCGTAGACAAATCAACACTGCCGGAAAAAGTGTGGATTGACTGTGTCAATTGCCCGAAACTCGACTGTTGCGATGAAACGGCGATGGTGAAATACATTTGATCCCCTCCCACCCGCATCACGGGGAAGGGGGAAATCCCTTGGAAAAACCTTTTCCCTTCGCTGTTTCGTTCTCCATACCCTTCACTAGAAAAGCGAATGTTCGAAACTGACAAGCCATCTTTTTTATGCCCTGAAGTTCCACGGCTGCGCAGAACGGTTGTGTTCGTTTGGCTTCAAACATCAGCCCCGCCCCCATTCAAGAGGAGATAATGCGCGTTTGTTTCAATTGTTCAATCAAATGTTGCACCATATCTTTTGCGGTCATGTGAGCAACCGTTTCTCCATGCCGATACGCTTCCAGCAAAATATGTTTCAATTGCTCGGCTTTGGAAAGTGTATGCTTTTTCCCCATCGATCCTCACCCCCCCAACGATCAAACATCCCCCTGCAACATCATCACAGGGGGCATATTGGCTATGATGATGTCAGCACATGCATGATGACATCAATGACGCGTTGCTGCTGCTCAACCGTCATACTCGACCCCGACGGCAGACAAATGCCGTTCGCAAACAGCTCGTCCGACACACTCCATCCTTCCTCATGCGGATAATACCGCACCCCCGCAAACAGCGGCTGCAAATGCAACGGCTTCCACACCGGACGGGCTTCGATATTCTCCGCCGCTAACGCGTTGATGATCTCCATCGGCGTCACGCCAAGCGCTTGCTGATCGATCGTCAGCGCCGTCAGCCAGCGGTTGGACATCGTGCCTTCCAGTTCAGGCATGAAATGAATGCCTTCGATATCCCCCAACGCCTGCACATAGCGGTCAAACACCGCCCGCCGCGCCTTCACCCGCTCGTCCAGCACCTGAAGCTGCGCCCGCCCGATCCCCGCGACGATGTTGCTCATGCGGTAATTGTACCCCATCTCGCTGTGCTGATAATGCGGGGCAGGGTCACGCGCCTGAGTCGCCAAGAAGCGGGCTCGTTGCAGTGCATCGACATCATCAGAAACCAACATCCCCCCGCCAGAGGTCGTAATAATCTTGTTTCCGTTAAACGAATAAATGCCGAACGTCCCAAACGTCCCGCTCTTCTTCCCTTTATAGGCAGAACCAAGCGACTCCGCCGCATCTTCCACAACAGGCACGCCGTAGCGATCGCAAATCGCCAAAATCTCATCCATCTTCGCACTTTGGCCGTATAAATTTACGACAATCACAGTCTTCGGAAGCTTCCCTTCCCGCTTCGCCTCTTCCATCGCCCGCTCCAATGCCTGTGGGGACATATTCCACGTCTCTGGTTCGGAATCAATGAAAACAGGCTCGGCACCTTGATACAAAATCGGATTCGCGCTGGCCACAAACGTCAGCGAGGAACAAAACACCACATCTCCCCGCCCAACGCCAAGCAGCCGCAGCGCCAAATGAATCGCCGCCGTCCCTGAACTGACTGCGGCCGCCCCTTTTGAACCTACATATTCCGCCAACTCTTTTTCAAACGCATCGACATTCGGACCAAGCGGCGCAATCCAATTTGTTTCAAACGCTTCATTGATGTACTTTTGTTCGTTCCCGCTCATGTGGGGAGGGGAAAGGTAGATTCGTGGTTTGTTTGACATTCTCTCTCATCCTCTTATCCAAAATCAATATTCCGATGAACTATTCCAGCAACCGCGCGGGGCATCCGACCGCTTTCTTCCCATCGAGGATATCCCGGATCACCACCGAACCCGCGCCAATCAAGCTCCAACTCCCTATCCTAATTCCTGGTATTACCGTAGCAGCCGCTCCGACATGAGCACCTTCTCCAATCACCACATTCCCGGTCAACGTTGCATTAGGGGAAATATGGGCATAATCCCCGATGCGGTTATCATGCTCTACAATCGCTCCTGTATTGATAATGACATGCTTCCCGATTTCCGCATGAGCATTGACTACACAATTCGGCATCACGACTGTACCCGCTCCGATTCGGGCGGACGGACTTATGACAGCAGAAGGATGAATGATCGTCGCAAATCGTTCATGATCGACTTGAATACGCTCAACGATATCAGCCCGCACCCGGTTGTTTCCAATCGCAATGATCAGTTTCACATCCGGATCTTCATCAATTAGATCCGAAACGACGGAAACGGGGCCGTACACCATCCCGTCCCGCTCATTCATTTCTTGGTATTTGTCATCTAAAATCGCAACGATTTGATAGCGTCCATCAGCGGCAATCATATCTTGAACGACTTTGCTATGGCCGCCTTGGCCGATCACAACAATTGGATTCATCGTCATCATCCGCTCTTTTGTTCTTTCACACCTGTGAACTTTTCCATCGTCACATGTCCTTGATGGTTAATCCCTTCAGACTTCAGCACTTTCCATACGGTCAAAAAAAGAATTTTCACATCCAGCCAAAACGACTGATGATCCACATACCAAACATCCAACTGAAACTTCTCTTCCCACGAAATCGCATTGCGCCCGTTTACTTGCGCCCAACCCGTGATCCCCGGCTTCACTTCGTGGCGGCGGGCTTGTTCTGGTGTGTACAGCTCTAAATATTCCATGAGTAGCGGCCGCGGGCCAACGAGGCTGAGATCCCCTTTCAACACATTCAACAGCTGCGGCAACTCATCCAAACTATACTTCCGCAAAAACCGTCCAAACGGCGTCAATCGCATATGATCGGGAAGCAGCTCTCCGTTCTCATCCCGTTCATCCGTCATCGTGCGAAACTTATACAAATAAAACGGCTTGCCGTGCAGCCCAGGGCGCTGTTGTTTGAACAACACTGGAGATCCGAGCTTCCAACGAACAAGGACGGCTGTTGCCGCCATAATCGGCGACAGCACAATGAGCGCCATCAGCGCAACGATGAAGTCAAACCCTCGCTTTAGAATAGACGATCCCCCCTCTGTCATCGCAATGGCAAGGTCTATACCTTGACACGTTCATATCCATTCGGATTTTGCGACTGCCACCGCCACGCATCGCGGCACATGTCTTCGATTCCCCGTGCCGCGATCCAGCCAAGCTCCCTCTTCGCCTTCGTCGGATCGGCGTAGCACACTGCCACATCCCCTGGGCGGCGATCCACAATTTTGTACGGGATGTTCACCCCTGTCGCTCGTTCAAACGCTGACACGACCTCAAGGACGCTGTATCCCCGCCCCGTGCCGAGATTGTACGCCTCCACCCCCGTTGCCGCCAGCACCTTCTCCAACGCCTTCACATGCCCGATCGCCAAATCGACGACATGAATGTAATCACGCACCCCTGTGCCGTCAATGGTCGGGTAATCGTTGCCAAACACGCGCAATTCTTTCAGCTTTCCGACGGCAACTTGGGTGATGTACGGCATCAAGTTGTTCGGAATGCCGTTCGGGTCTTCCCCGATCCGCCCGCTCGGATGGGCGCCGATCGGGTTGAAATAACGAAGAAGGGCGATGCTCCAAGAAGGATCGGACACATAGAGATCGCGCAACATTTCCTCAATCATCCATTTCGTCCGTCCATACGGATTCGTCGGACGCAGCGGAAAATCCTCCCTAATCGGCACACGCTCTGGCATGCCGTACACCGTCGCTGACGAGCTGAACACGATGTTCTTCACCCCGTATTGGCGCATGACGTCAAGCAGCACCAATGTCCCCGTGATGTTGTTATGATAATAAAGAAGAGGAACCGCCACCGATTCCCCCACCGCTTTCAACCCGGCAAAATGAATGACCGCCTCAATCGAATGCTTCGCGAAGACGGATTCCAACGCATCCCGTTCCAACAAATCAGCCTGGTAATACGGAAAATCCCTTTGCGCAATCTCTTGAACTCGCCGCAACGCTTCGGGTTTGCTGTTGGTGAATGAATCGACGACGACAATGTCATACCCTGCGTGCAACAGCTCCACGCACGTATGGCTGCCGATATAACCCGCGCCGCCGGTGATTAAAATAGGCATGTCTGCTCCTCCGTTTTGACCGAAAGATAATTCTAGAAGGTCGGTGATTTAGTGAAAAGTTGCAAAAACACCCTCCGCTCAAATTGGGAAGTCCTGTAAAATCAACACTTCTCTTTCATCCGAAAGCAACGGATTCGGCGAAATTGGTCGTTTTTCACCAGTCCCCTAGAAGGCCGGTGATTTAGTGAAAAATCGCGGAAAATGGACTTTTTTCTCAAATAGAGAAGTCTTGCAAAATCAACGCTTCTCTTTCGACCGAAAACAATGGGTTCAGCGAAATCAGTCGTATTTCACCAGCCTCCTAGATGCTCACCATATTCGTCAGAACACTTTCTCTACCAATCGAATGATATTCAATCGAATGCTTTTTCACTTCTTCCAACAGATAACAATTGCGCCCATCAAACACAATCGGTGTTTTCATGCATTTGGCGTACAACTCAAGCGGAAGCTGCTTAATCTCCTCCCACTCCGTTATGATCATGGCCAAGTCGGCGCCGGTTAATGCCTCTTCAACCGACGAAGCATACACCACCTCATCGCCGATGATCCGTTTGGCGTTTTCCATCGCCACCGGATCATACGCTGCAACGGAGGCGCCTTCCCGCAATAGCTCTCGCGCAATGACAATCGAAGCCGCCTCGCGCATATCATCGGTATTCGGCTTAAATGCCAACCCAAGCAGCGCCACTTTTTTCCCCTGCAAACTTCCGAAGCGGCTGCGCGCCTTTTCCACCAGCTTAAGCTGTTGCTTGTTGTTCACCTTAATGACCGCTTCTAACAATTCAAATTGATGATCAACATCCCCCGCAATTTGCACTAGCGCTTTTGTGTCTTTTGGAAAACACGAACCGCCATAGCCAATTCCCGCCCGCAAGAACTGAGGACCGATCCGCGTATCAAGCCCCATGCCGTATGCGACATCCTCGACATTGGCGCCGACTTTTTCGCAAATATTTGCGATCTCATTGATAAAGCTGATTTTGGTGGCTAAAAAGGCGTTGGAAGCATATTTGATCATTTCCGCACTATGAATGTCCGTATGAAAAATCGGAATGCCAAACGGCTTGTTCACTTCCTCCATCACCGCCGCCGCCCGCTCATTGTCCGCCCCGATCACGATACGATCCCCATGGAACGTATCGTAAATCGCCGAACCCTCTCGCAAAAACTCGGGGTTGGATACGACATCAAAGCGGATAGGACGTCGAAGGTGCTGCTGAATCCACGCTCGGATTTTTTCATTCGTCCCGACCGGAACGGTGCTTTTCGTGACAACCACCACTCCATCTCGTTCGATATGCACCGCAATGTCCCTAGCCGCTTGCTCGACAAACCGCAAATCTGCCGAACCGTCCTCCTTCTGCGGCGTGCCGACGGCAATGTAAATCACCTCGGCATCACGGAACGCTTCTTCATGGCTGGTCGTAAAATGCAGGCGGCCTCGGTCGATGTTTCGTTTCATCAACTCGTCCAACCCAGGCTCGTAAATCGGGGAAATCCCTTGTTTCATCTTTTCCACTTTTCGCTCGTCAATATCGACGCATGTCACATAATGGCCGATATCGGAAAGGCAAACGCCAGTGACGAGTCCTACATATCCAGTTCCCACGACAGCGATTTTTTTCACTTTTGCTCCCCTTCCAAATCAAAAGAACCAGCACCTCGAAAAAGCACTGGCGGTTATTGATAGTACGCTTTATACCAATCGACAAACCTCTTGAGTCCATCCTGAATCGACGTGGAAGGCTGGAAGCCGACAGCCTGATGCAAGTCATCAATATCCGCATACGTCGCTTCCACGTCGCCTGGCTGCATGGGCAAAAATTCTTTTTTCGCCTCCACGCCAAGCAGCGATTCCAACGTTTGGATAAAATCAAGCAGTTTAACAGGCTGGTTATGGCCGATATTATAAATCTTATACGGGGCATAACTGGAACTTGGATCTGGATGAAAACGATCCCACTGTTCATTGGGAAGCGGCGGACGATCCAACAGACGAGCCATTCCCTCAACAATATCATCGATATACGTAAAATCGCGCTTCATATTTCCATGGTTGAATACTTTGATGGGCTTTCCTTCCAGAATGTTTTTGGTAAACGAAAAATACGCCATATCTGGGCGCCCCCATGGTCCGTACACCGTAAAGAAACGAAGTCCGGTCGTCGGGATGCCGTACAAATGGCTGTATGTATGCGCCATGAGCTCATTCGCTTTCTTCGTCGCCGCATATAAACTCACGGGATGATCGACATTGTCGCTTGTCGAAAACGGCATTTTCGCATTCGCTCCGTACACCGAACTTGAAGAAGCATAGATCAAATGGTTGACGGGATTATGGCGGCATGCCTCTAAGATGTTGACAAACCCGACGATATTCGAGTCGACATAAGCGTAAGGATTTTGCAAGCTGTACCGTACCCCTGCCTGCGCGGCAAGGTGAACGACATGCGTAAATGCGTAGTTGCGAAAGAGCGCAAAAAGCCCCTCCCGATCCGCCAAATCAAGCTGAACAAACGTAAAACGGCTATACTTCTTTAATTCTAACAAACGATCCTCTTTCAACTTGGGATCGTAATAATCGTTCAAATTATCGATCCCGACCACTTCATATCCTTCTTCTAAAAGCCGTTTCGAAAAATGCATTCCAATGAACCCCGCTGCACCTGTGACAAGAATGGTCATATCGATGCCTCCGTTTTCTTTACTTGCCATAACTGTTGATACATGCTCACGATCCGTTCCACAACGATTTCCTCCGTAAAACTCTCTTCAATCCTTCTCCGGCCGTTATTTCCAAACTCTTTTCTCTTTCTTTCATCACTCAACATCATATGGATGCTTGAAGCCAATTGTTCCACATCTTCGTATTCCACTAACACACCTGTTTCTCCATCCACAACCAATTCTCTCGTCCCTAATACATTCGTAGCCACGACAGGTTTAGAAAACGCCATGGCTTCCATAATGATTCGGGGAACGCCCTCCTTTTCAGAAGTTAACACAATGAGATCCGCCATTTTAATATAAGGATAAATATCGGTTTGAAATCCTATGATTTTGACGACATCCGAAAGGTGATCGTCTTTGATTTGCTGCTGAATTTGCTCTCTCAACGGTCCCTCTCCTGCTAAAAGGCAAACAAAATCGGATCTGTGCTGTTCTTTGACCCTCTTGATCCCTTTTAGTAAAAAAAAGTGATTCTTTACAGGCTCAAATCGCGCCCCGACCAAAATGACTTTTTGATCATTTGGGATGCCTAACCGATTTTTCAAGGCCGTAAGCTGCTCACAGCTTATATGGTTATTTCGATCATCCAACTTGGATAAATCCACCCCGTTCCCCTCATAATACACACGTTGGCGCGGAGCATATTCCTCGATTTTTTTCATATCTTCCCGATTTTGCGAGGCGATCGCGTCACAAAACCAAGCGCCGATTGTCTCAAGAAAGCGGTACGTATAATACTTAAGCCTGCCCTGTCCCTCATAAAAAGGCAACCCATGGCTTGTATGAACCACAACGGGGACACCAGCCAATCTCCCCGCCATACGCCCGATGATCCCTGCCTTGGCTGTATGAGTATGAACAATTTGATACTTCTCTTTACGGAACAATTGGGTCATTCGAAAAATAGACACCATATCATCGAACACATGAATTTGGCGATTCATCGGAATAAAATGCAGTTTGAAATCGTAGTTCTGCATCAATGCTTCGTTGTACCCTTCCTCAGAAGAAACAAGGTGAATCTCATACCCTTTTTGGTTTAATAACGCTAACTTGTCAACCAATATTTTATGACTGTAACTCGACGTACAAACATGGGCGACTTTTATCATCGCTGACGCACCTTTTCACTGAATTTTACAACAAGGATTGATAAACATCCTCGTACTTCTCCACTACTAAATCCAACGCAAAATGCGCCTCCACCCGCTGTCTCGCCTTTTTTCCCAGCTGTTTGCGCTCTTCAGCTGGGAGGCTAAGATATCGTATGATGGCATCCGCTAGAGCTTGCGGATGTTCAGGAGGCACAACAAAGCCTGTATCACCGACAATATAAGCTGAATCCCCAACGTCTGTCGTGACGCACGGGACTTCGCAAGCCATAGCTTCGCCCAATACGATCGGGAACGCTTCTCCTTTTGAAGAAGAAACATACACGTCAAATTGGGGCATTAACGTATGAATGTCATTTCTTCTCCCCAGCAAATGGACATGTTTTTCGATTCCTTCCTGTCTGATAAGAGCTGACAATGTTTCATTTTCGTACGTGACCCCATCTCCACATAACACAAAATGGACATTGGGGAGCTGTTCCACCACGAATCTCGCCGCTTTGATTAAAGTAGGATGATCTTTTTGGCCATGCCAACGCGCCGCATGGCCGACCAACAAACAATCATCCGCTAGGAAAAGCTCCTTCAATAAGGATTTGGAATGACGATTCGGTTGAAACAATCCTATATCGAAGCCGTTGGGGATGACCATCATTTTGTCCCTGCTATACCCTAATTGTTCGTGACATTGGAGTGAGGCATGGGAACAACATATGATTTTGCTAGAGAAACGAGACAATACACCGCACCATTTCGCCACGGCAATCGTTTGTCTTTTCTCGATTTTGGGATCCAAGTTGCTGTGGTGAATGCCCCAGATAATATTCTTAACGCCTGCCAATCTCCCAGCCAAAAGGCCCAACAAGTTGGCATGATACATCCATGTTTGCAATACATCGGGCTTTTCTTTTTTTAAGATGCTGGCCAATTTCAACAAAAAAATCGGGTTCGGGACTCCTCGTTTCATCCCCAACCCAATGACTGGAATATCTAATTCTTTAATCTTTTCCCCCACCGGGCCGACATCGGTTAACGAAATCACGGAAACCTCGAACTTGTTACGGTCGGTTTTGGACAACAACCGGTACAGCATCATCTCTGCTCCGCCCGTGTTGAGGCCGGTGATGAGGTGGATTAACTTTATGCTTTTCATTTTCTTACACTCATTCCTTTTTACAAATGGTAAAATCGGATATCAATCACGTAATCCGCCTTTTCTTCTTATAAAACCGGTTGTTTAATACAATATGAATAAAGAATACAGAGAAAAATAAAATAAACAAATTAATTACAGACTCCTGCACAACAGAAGAAAAATTTATCCTGTTTAGGTTAAAAGCCTGAGGCATTAGCGAACCCACAATCATAATCCAATAGCCATTAGCTCTATGCTTAATTTCTGATATTTTTCTAAACAAAAGGGATAATAATAAAAATACGATAAAAACACCTGCTACACCAAAATTCACGTATGCTTCAGCTATCGGACTAAACCCCCATCCGATAATAGAGCTCCTAAACGGATAATAAACATCGTGAATATAATTCGCAAAATCTTGCGCAATGGTAAGAGGTTTTTCACCTGGATATAAACTTCTAGGCAATATATTAGGTATAGACATCACATACGAGTAACCATACAAGGTGGAAAAACCAAATTTTAAGTGCCAAAGCAGAGTAAAATAAGGACCAGCAGCCTCGTTCGATACAGGCAACAGCCATTCTATATTAAAGTCTTTTCGCACTTTGTTGACCAAGTCACTAATTGAAGCCTCACTATTTAAAATCAGAGGGATCATATATCTAACCTGTTGAAACACGGAAAATAAAACATATAATAGTATCAAGGAGAAAAGCACTCTTTTTATATTTATTTTTTTACCATAAAAATATATAGTAAAGAAAATCAAAAACGAGTAGAGCAAAAAACGCCGATCTCCTTGTATAATTAACAATGTGCACCAAGCCGCTAAAAGAACCATTAAAATAATACTTTTAAAGCTTTTTATGCTCAGTCTTCGAAGACTAAACGCTATTAAAGCTAACCCAGTAAAGATAAAAGAGGAGTAAGGTAAATTCCCCCTACTTTGAGAGAGTAAATCCATCCTAACTCCCCGGTCTAGTTTCAATGCATAAAAAAATCCTCCTATTCTATTGTAATCAAAGAATAAAAGAATGATACCTATCACAAATAGCAAAACCCCACTTACATAATATACATTGTTACCTGAGTTAAACAAAATTTTTTCTATTTCATATCTTTTTTCATTACTCTGCTTAAAGATGGTTTCTCCGACTAATAACCCTGAACACGCTAGAAACACTAATAAACTGGCCTTAATATATATATCAGCTTCAAAACTAATAGGATATTGGGTCTTAACTAAACCTTGTTGACTAAAACTAACGCCAACATTTAGTAGTAAAAAAACGTTGTATACTATAAAAAATCCGGAAAATATGAATCCAAAGTCCATAATATCAGCGGTTTTCTTTAATCTCTGTCTCATATAAAGTAATAGGATGGAACCATTGATACAACTCAATAAGATAATAATAATCCCTTTTCCAAATACTCCTTCATTTATATACCCGACTAATACGGAAAAAAGACCTATTATACTTGATAATACAATTAACAAAAAAGTTTTCAAATACCGATAAGTATCTATATTAAGCATAATTGTATGCTATCCTCCAATAGGTAATAAAGCTCTCGAGAATTTATGTAATCTGATTACATAAAAAGTTTAAAGTAATTTTTAAATACCTCAATATCAGTAAATAATTTATAGCTATGATTACTATACTTTCCTTTTTTATACTCTAATTTCTTTAAAATTTCTTTAGCTAGTCCCTTTTCATCTCCTACCCTTACCAAGCAACCATACTTTCCATTCTCTAATATCTCTCTCGGCCCACTCGGACAATCTGTAGATATTACATTTGCTCCACAAGCTAAGGCTTCTACTAAAACAGTAGGCAATCCTTCCCATTTAGAAGAAAGAACAAATACTGAACAACGTTTCATATATGCATACGGATTCTGCACAAACCCTATGATGTCTACATCCTGCTCTAATCCCATATCCTTTATTAAATTTAACAACTCTTCCCGCTTTTCTCCATCGCCCAAAATCACTAATTTCGCTTCCCTTTGTTGCCGCACATGATAAAAAGCTTTGATAAGCGTAGGATAATCTTTCGCCTCTGTCAATCGACCAACGGCTAAGATGACGGGATGTTGTTTGTCTTGAAACCAGGGATGATCCACTTCCTCATCTGCTTTTTCAAATAGATCATCGGTGACGACCGGATTATAAATGACTTTAATTTTTGATCGGGAAAGATTTAATGTTTTCGATAAATCATCCGCTACACCGTTAGACACCGCAATGACATGGTCAGCCATTGGATAGAAAAGCTTCATAAAAAAAGGCATGAGTTTCGTGCGAAAATTTGCAGGATGCAACAAGGAGCGGCTTAACGTACTATGTTCCGTAACGAAAATCCTCGTTTTGGCCAAAGAGGCTTTTGCAGCCAAAATCGCGATAATGTTGGCATGATTTAACGCGGATATTAAAGCAAACGGCTTGTTCTTGCGCAAATACCTCGCTAATGGAAATAGACTCAAAGCGACGCGCGATGCGTTTAAATTGACAATACGAATATCACTGGGGATTTGCGACAGGTAAGGCCCTTCTGCTTGAGCCAAAACCATGTCTACTTGAAAGTTGTTTTTGGCAAATGCTTTCGCTAAGTTCACCATCACCCTCTCGGCTCCCCCGCCGCGGAGGGAGGGAAGGAAAAGCGCAATATGTTTGTTCATGGTTGTTTTTTACTTCCTCTCCGTTTTTAATTTAGTCGCCCAGCCACTTACATGTTCACGTATCTCCCATACGTTTAAAAGATACACCATTGTAAAATAAACCAAAACTCCTAAACCAACCTTTGCCATTAGACGATATAAATTGTCATCCGCATTATCCAAAAAATAAAGAGGAATTGACATAACCATAGCACAGACAACGATTTTTACAAAATCACTTAATGGAAATGACACCGGAAAGACTGCTTTACCTATAATTCCGCTTAAAACGAAAGCCGCGATATAAGCAATGAAGGTAGCATATACCGCCCCATTAATTCCATAGACCGGGATGAAAACTAAATTTAAGATGATATTGATCACTCCACCCGCAAGGACAGGCCAGATTTGCAAAGTGGTTTTCTTCCCAAGCTGAAATGATAAATCAAGATAATAGGATTTCATTCCTTGCAATAGCACACTAATTGCTACAACCGGTATGATCATCGAAGCCTTTTCTCTAAATTCTTCGCCCAATATACTTGAAGAAATGCTGTTGTTCAATACCACCATGCCTATCGTTGCCGGAGCAGCAATTAAAAATAAAGCAACAGCACTGCTTCTTATTTGTTTTTGTGCAGCTTCATATCCTTTGGTTTCCAAAGCCCTCACACACAAAGGATACGAAGCTAAATTGACAATCATCATTAACATAATAATCGTTTGTTGGGTTAAATCATAGGCCGCAGAATAAATTCCAGCTTCACTTTTCCCCACCATCCAACCTAATAATAATCGATCCGACTGATTCATAACAAACGATAACGAAAGTGTAGCGGTTAAAGGAAGACCGTAACTCACGCACTCTTTCAATAAAGCAAAATGAAAATTTTCTTTTTGCAAGAGAAATCGGATGTTTTGCTTCTTTTCTTGGAGAGCATATAAAATCCATAAGGATAACAATGGGCCGATGATCAATCCAAAAACAACCCCGTTCAACCCTAGCCCCAATTGAATAAGCAGTAGACTCAGCCCTAAAGATATGGTTGATTTTAAAACAGAAAGCAACCCGTAGGCTTTAGTTTGCAAAGACGCTCGCAACAACTCTGAAATAATATCAAAAATGGATTGAGAAATAGCGAGCAATAAGACGCCTATCGTGATAGAAAAAGTTTCAAAACCTAAAAGTAAAGATAGAGAGGTAACGAAAATAAGCGCTACTAAAGTGAGGAGATAACCGATAAAAAGAGTACTCAATAATACATATTCGTTCTTTTCATTCCTATATTTTGACAAAAATCGGAGCAGGACTAGCCTAATCCATTGAAAAAATACAGAATTTACCAATCCACCCGTAGCAACAATTAGTGCATATTCCCCATAATCCTCCGTACTCAACATTCGAGTATACAAAGCAAGAGCAAGAAAGTTGACAATGCCTGTTAACCCTCTGGAGACAAAATAACTGAAAACATGTTTGATGAACATCTATTCTTCTTTCCTTTTCAACTCACTTTTTCCGGGACAGCCCGCCCATTCGCAATTCCCACTACCGTCACCCGCACTTCGTCCTCGCTCATCCCCTCAAACCGCTCCATAAAGTCGCGGAGGATGGCTTCGTCCACCGCCGTCGCCTTCCCAATATGAATCTTCGGAAACACCTGCTCCGGATAAACCTCATTTTCGTTCAACAGTTCCTCAAACATTTTCTCACCTGGGCGGATGCCGGTGAATTCGATGCCGATTTCTTCGACGGTGTAGCCGGATAGTTTGATTAAGTTTTTCGCGAGATCGACGATTTTGACTGGTTCGCCCATGTCAAGGACGAAAATTTCCCCGCCTTTGGCCAAGGCCCCCGCTTGGATGACGAGGCGGGAGGCCTCCGGGATCGTCATGAAGTAGCGCGTCATGTCCGGATGGGTGACGGTGACGGGGCCGCCTGCTTGGATTTGTTTTTTAAACAGCGGGATGACGCTGCCGCGGCTGCCGAGGACGTTGCCGAAGCGAACGGCTTGTTTTTATCTCGCCCCATCTCCCGTTAGACAAACTTTTATGGTCTTCAAAATAATTTTAAGATCGAGCCAGAAGCTCATGTTATGAATATAATAACGATCCAATTCCAATTTTTCTCTAGGGGTAATGTCATACCCCCCATTCACCTGCGCCCATCCGGTAATCCCCGGTTTTACTTGCAGTCGATCAATAAAACCCGGGATTTCCTCGTTGAATTGTGCGGTGAACATCGGCCGTTCTGGTCTTGGGCCAATCAGGCTCATATCTCCTTTTAGCACATTAAATAACTGTGGAAGTTCATCGATCCTTGTTTTTCGGATAAATGCTCCCACTCTAGTCACACGTGGATCATTTTTTGCGGCCCATTGTGCACCGTTTTTTTCCGCATTTACCTCCATTGAACGCAATTTGATGACCTTAAAATACTTTCCATACAATCCAACCCGTTCTTGGAGGAAAAAAGCTGGCCCGGGCGTCTCCAATTTGATAATGATTGCAAAAATGACGATGATCGGAATGGCCACCGGCAAGGCGAGCAATGAAAAGACAATATCTAAGAATCTCTTTATATAAGGGTAATATTTTATCTTTGTCTGCTGTTGCTCTATTATGTACGGTGTATCGATCGCAGCAGCATATTCCCTAAAAAAATCGTTGTCCCGATTCGCGCTGGCCCCCACCTCTGATTTTTCCCTCCCATATCTACATCTCTTCTACAGTCAGGTTACAGCGGCTTTAGCTGTTTTTCTCTTTGAAGGATATGTTCTAGAAACCCATGCAAATCATCCCTTAACTCCTCATTTTGCAACGCGAACTCGATCGTCGTTTTGATGAATCCGAGCTTCTCGCCGACGTCGTAGCGTTTACCTTCGAATTCGTAGGCGAAAACGCGCTGGATTTCGTTTAGTTTTTGAATCGCGTCGGTGAGTTGGATTTCGCCGCCGGCGCCGGCTTCTTGTTTTTCAAGGAAGAGGAAGATTTCCGGTGTGAGTATGTATCGTCCCATAATCGCTAAGTTCGATGGCGCGGTGCCTGGCGCTGGTTTTTCGACGAATTGGCGCACTTGGTAGCGGCGTCCGTGCTGTTCGAGTGGGTCGATGATGCCGTAGCGGTGTGTTTCGTTGTCGGGCACTTGTTTGACGCCGATGACCGAGCTCAATGTTTGTTCGTATTGATCGATGAGCTGCTTCAAGCACGGCGGGTCGGCTTGGACGATGTCGTCGCCAAGCAGCACGGCGAACGGTTCGTCGCCGATGAAGTTGCGCGCGCACCAGACGGCGTGGCCCAGCCCTTTCGGCTCTTTTTGCCGGATGTAGTGGATGTCGACTTTCGACGGTTCTTTCACTTTTTCGAGCAGGTCGTATTTGCCTTTTTCGATAAGGTTTTGCTCGAGTTCGAAGGCGATGTCGAAATGGTCTTCGATGGCGCGTTTTCCTTTCCCTGTGACGATGATGATGTCTTCGATCCCTGAGGCGATGGCTTCTTCGACGATGTATTGGATCGTCGGCTTGTCGACAATCGGCAGCATCTCCTTTGGCATCGCCTTCGTCGCCGGGAGGAAGCGCGTGCCTAAGCCCGCCGCGGGGATGATCGCTTTGCGCACTTTTTTCATCTTATGTAACCCCCTATGTATGTTTGGCCCATATGCCCCCGCGCATCGGTGCAACCGCAGCTGCGCCGATGAGCCGATGCATATGGGCATAAAAAACAGTCCCTTTTGGGGACTTAGTTTGGCAGTTTTGATTTCAGATTCAAGATTTCTTTTTCGTGATCGATCAGTTTGTCGAACATCACATCGGATCGGCGCTGCAAGTACGAGACGGTGACATCGACGGACTTTCTGATGCTGGTGACATCGTTTAAAATGAGGGCTTGATTGTGTTTGGAAATGCGCAGCTCTTCGAGGATTCGTTCTTGCGTCTGCTTCATGCCGGCCATCTCGTGTTCTAATTTTTGTTGGCCTTGTTGCAGCTGGGTGATGTCTTTTTGGATTTGAGAGACCGTCGTTTCCAATGTCCGTTGACCTTCTTGGAGCTGGACGATCTCACGCTGCAATGCATTCTGGCCTTCTTGCAACTGGATAATGTCTTTTTGAATTTGGGAAACCGTCGTTTCCAATGTCCGTTGGCCTTCTTGCAGTTGGGCGACATCACGCTGCAACGCCTTCTGCCCTTCTTGGAGCTGGGCAACGTCCTTTTGAATTTGGGAAACCGTGGTTTCTAATGTCCGTTGACCTTCTTGCAGTTGGGTGACATCACGTTGCAATGCTTTCTGACCTTCTTGCAGTTGGGTGACTTCCTTCTGAAGCTGGGATACATCTTGCTGCAGCTGCGATACGTCTTGACGAATGTGTCCGACTGTGCCTTCCAACCGCTCGAGCCTGTCGTGGACTGGTTTCAGTTCTTCTTGCAAGACGGAACGAAGCAATTCTTTCAGCTCTTGGCTCATGGCTTCACCTCCTTGACGCCATTATAGCATGGCGCGGCAGGGAAACGTTACAACGTGTATTCTCCTTGTCCGGAGTCATTCAGTGGAATGCGTTGATGAGGAACTTCATGCCCCAAAATGACAAGGCTTGGATCATCCCAGTCCGCATACGGCGGCTTCTTCACGGGTTTGCCCACCGGCTGCCGAAACAAAGCTGGATCTGGCGAGTTTTTCGATAAATGGTCATCCTGGTAGGCCGTGTATACACATATTTTTGAAAAAGGCGGAAGATCCAAAAGCCCTCGTAACATATAGGCATGAAGCATGCCTCCTTCAAACTGCTGTTTCGCCTTTTCCCAACTCTTCACTCTTACTGTTTTTTTACATTCAAAAATGTGCAGTTCCCAACATTGCTTCTCTCTTCTGACAAAGACGATGCCATCGGGTGTGTTTTTGGTTCGAAGATAAGGGAATCCGTTGTTAGGCTTGATCGAAAACACTACGGCTTCGTTGGAACAGTGGAGCGTTACTTGTGCTTCTCCCGATTTTTCCTGCTCGATCACATATAACGTTCCGCCTGTTTCCCCCGTTTTCTCATAAAAGCTTCGCTCAAGGTATTCGAGGTTATTCATCCTCTCCATCCTCTTCCCCGATCTGGAATGCATACGTCTCTTCATTCAACTGCCAAATGACTTCATTGAACGTTTCCGCCGGAAAGCCGTTTTCGGTCGGAATGAGCGGTGTGATGATCGTGTCTTGGCCTTGCAGGCGGAACTGGTACGCCCTCACCTTTTTCGGATCAATCGCGTCATCATCGACATAACCATACGTTTTCATCAACTGTTCTCTCTTTGGATGCTGATGAAGTTTGATCAAATTGTTCACCTGTTGGAACAAAATGTCGCTATGAGTGGTCAGCCATACCGGCATGCCCCGGTTGGCCAACTTGACAAGCGCTGTCGCTAATATGCGCTGGACGCGTGGATGCAGGTGCGCTTCTGCCTCTTCAAAAAAGAGCGAACGGTACGTTGCTTTTGATTTTAAAAACAAAATGAGCGGCGACAGTTCGGTCACAAGCGACGATGTGACATATAACGGCAAGCGTTCTTGTTTGCCTTGTGGGCAATAGTAGAACGATGGAATCGGTCCTTTTTCTTGGTCCATGGTTCCGTTGGCAATCTCGGTTTCAATAAATCGTCCGATGTCCGCATATTTCGACTGTCCGCTTTCCTCCAAACGCAACAACGCTTGCAAGAATCGATAGACAGGCAACGTGAAGTCAAGGGATGGTTCCTCATGTTCTTCGTTGATCATCCGTTCCATCATTTCTTGCACCAGCGCCTTGTAAGACAACATGAACCCTGTTCTCGAAGCGGGCAAATACAGCGCTTCGCCAATGGCCCGCCCTTGGATGCCGCCTTGTCTGGATGGCGGGTAAAACGGCGATGTAAGTCCATCCATCAGCAAATTCCACGTAATGTATTGAGCCATGCGATACCGCTCTGTCGCTTGTCCCTTGCTTCGATCCGTATACGGGATGCGAATATAGTGTTTCCCCGTCGAAAAACGAGTGCCTTGGAGCGAATCTTTCTTTTCAAAGATGATTCGCAGCGGTTCAGAACGGCGGTACCGCTCGATGCTTAACGAACCGATCGGGATTTTGCGCCGAAAAATCGTTCTAACCAACTCGCTTTTTTTGTTTCTGAGAACATCATTAAACCATTGGACAAACAGTTGCGCTTCACGGTCTTGGATGAGGCAGTCATCGCCGATAGACGATTCAAGAAAGCGATCGATTTCCTTGTACGTGGACGTGTTCGGAGGGTCTTTTGGAAACAGCTTGCGCCCCTCGGACAACACCCCCCAAAGAAGCGACATCAGATAGCTTTTCCCGCTGTTGTTGTCGCCGACAAACAACATCAACGGGGCAATATCGATTTCCCCCTGTTTGATCTTTCCAAATCGCTCAACCTTTAACGCCCAAGTTTGTTCCATGCGCGTATCGCCTCTCTTTACAAATTACAAATCTTCTATCTTTCTACTATTATAAACGATACGCTTGATTCATAATCACGGATTGAGCCAAAACGATTGAAAAATCGGGCATCTAACCCGCCCTCACGCCACACCCTCGACGACGGGCGTCTAAGGTGCCAGGACCGTCATCGTCCCCACCCACGGCATGGCCGAGTGCCTCCGTTGATAACGGTAAGGAGACATCACCGAACGAAACGGCATCAACGAAGAAAACGGCCTGTCTTTAAGACAAAGAAGCCGCCGCTATGAATCTCTTGCCGCGCGAGCCAAACTGTCTTAAAGAAAGGGCCGCCGCTATTGGATGCCGTTCGACATCATCCTGAATCGTTCTACAAGAAACAAGCCATGTTTCGACAACGAACGGGCAAAAGAAAAGAAGTATTTCTAAATTATTTTATATCATACTGCCAACTATTTCTAAAAGAGGCCAAGGAACTTTTTCTTTTTCACCCGCTGTGGTTCGTCGCGGAACACGGCTTGGCCGCGAACGAGCAGCTCGGCGTTCTCTTGGAAGTAGTACACCATGTCTGTCCCGTATTCTTTCCGGATCACCTCGTACGCCTCGCGAAGGCGAAACGGCCGCGTTTTCGTGTTATGGGCGTCCGAGGCGATGAAATGGGCCAAGTTCGCTTCGATCAGCTGAAACGAGAACGTTTTGATTTTCTTGCCGAAATGGCCCGTAATGCTTGATGCCGTCAGCTGGGCCAAGGCGCCGCGTTTGACGAGCTGGTAAAGCCGCTCGGGGGTTTCGATGATCTCGGCGTTTCGCTCCGGATGGGCGATGATCGGGATAAACCCTTTTACTTGGGCATCAAAGAGGAGTTGCTCCGCATACTTCGGCACATGATCGGGCGGAAATTCGATCAACATGTATGATGTATCGGCAAGCGTCATCACCTCGCCTCGGGCAAGGCCGTCAAGCAAGTCGCCGTGGATGCGCACTTCTTGGCCTGGAAGCACGTTCAAGGCGATGCCGCGCCGTTTCAATTCGTCATTTAGTTCCGCCGCCAAGGAAAGGACGGCTGGTCTTGGGTTGTCATACGTTCCATTTTGATGATGGGGAGTGGCGATGATCGTTGTAATCCCCTCCTTGGCTGCGGCTTGCGCCATGGCGATGGCGTTCTCCATCGCCGCCGCTCCGTCGTCAACGCCAGGCAAAATATGGCTATGAATGTCGATCATCGTCCACTCCTCCTTTTTTCGCTCTACTAAACACCTATTATGGTAACATAGGAAAAACAGGCTATCAATGGATGAGATTTGTCGAACATTGTCGAAATGGAAGCCAAATTCCACCGATTAGGGGGCAAGCTGGAACGCCCGCCAATGCGGCTGTCAGTTGTCTTCTTTTCGAAAACGGTCTATAATCGAAATGGTATGCACGAAAATTTCTGAATGGAAAAGGAAGAGTGCCCATGAGAGCAGAACGTCGAAAAAAGAAGAAAACATGGCTCCGCTGGGTGACGGGATTGCTCGTCGTGTTATTCGCTGGAGCAGGAATATTCGCCTATTCCATTTATCATCATGTGAAACAGACGGCGAACCAAATGCATGAGAACGTCAACTGGAAGTCGGAGAAGCGGAAAGAAGACGTTTCGTTTGAACGGAAGACGCCGATTTCCATTTTGTTGATCGGCGTTGATGAACGCAAAGGGGATCGCGGGCGCGCGGATACACTGATTGTGATGACGGTGAATCCGAACAAGCAGTCGATTGACATGGTGAGCGTGCCGCGCGACACGAGGACCGAGATCGTCGGAAAAGGGACGAAAGATAAAATCAACCACTCGTACGCCTTTGGCGGAGTGGAGATGACGATGGCGACGGTCGAGCATTTCTTGGATATTCCGATTGACTATTACATTAAAGTCAACATGGAAAGCTTCCGCGACATCGTCGATGCGGTCGGCGGCGTGACGGTGAACAACCCGTTCGCGTTTACGTATGAAGGAACGCACTTCCCGAAAGGCGAGATTACGTTGAACGGGGACGAGGCGCTGAAATACTCCCGCATGCGGAAAGAGGACCCGCGCGGCGATTTCGGGCGCCAGGACCGGCAAAAGCAGATCATTCAAGCGATTATTGAGAAAGGCGCCAGCTTCTCGTCGCTCACGAATTACAGCGATGTGCTCGCAGCGATCGGGAAAAACGTGAAAACGAACTTGACATTTGAGGAAATGAAAGAAATTCAAGCGAATTACAAAGACGCCCGCAAGCACATTAAGCAGCTGCATATTACGGGACAAGGGACGAAAATCAATGGCATTTATTACTTGATCGTGCCAGCGAGCGAACGGCTGGCGATTTCGAATGAGTTGAAAGAGCATCTAGAGCTGAAAGCGACAGCGGCGAAGTAAATGAGACGCGCACCTTAAGAGGTGCGCGTTTTCATTGGGCGATGAAGCGCTTGGCGAGCGCATCGGCCCAAAGCGCGGCTCCTTCCTCGGTCGGCAAGTCGGTTTGCGGGTCGACGTAGCGGTTCAGCTCTTCGCTTTGATCGTCAGGCCAGGCGTGCCAATGGTTGAGGTAAGGATAGCCGTTCTCTTTGGCAAACGCTTCGAGCTGTTGGACTTGGCGCGGGTAGTAGGTCGCGTTGTAAATCGGGTTCGGCGGCTGCAAGATCACGACCGCATTCGGGGCCGCCGATTTGAGCTCGTCGACGATCGATTTGATATGGGCAAGAGTGTCGTCGATCGTCACGACGCCGTTGTCGTTTAACAAAAACGGTTCAAGCAGGACAAGATCCGGCTTGTCCTTGACCCAGTCGGCGGCGATGCGCTGTCGGTCGGCGTCGGCGGTGGTCAAGCCGTCGTATTCGTGGACGGTGATGTGGAACACGCCTTTCCCGTAGGCGTCATCGAGCGCTTGTTTCAACCGCTCAGGCCAGCCGCCGTTTTCTGGCGTTGATTCGGAGCCAGCGATGACGAGGTGGATCGGACGGTGTTCCTCCACCGCCCGCTTGATGGCAGCTTGCGCGGCCGCTGGCAGCTGCCTAGCGCGGGCGAGGATCACTTTCGTTTGGCTCGTCTCCGTTTCCTGCTTGGCGGATGTTTCGACTTTCGCCCGCGCCGCTTGCACCGTGGCTTCGATTTTTCGCTCCCAGTACAAGTGACCGGTGATCAGAAAGGCAAGGCAAGCGGCGGTGACCAAAAGGATGAGGACGAAGTTTCTCAACGGTTCTCCCCCTTTTCTCTATCAGAACGGCTTCCCGCGGTCGGGAAGCCGTTTGTGGTTACTTGTATTGATAGTAGTAATAGTACCCGCCGTCACGGTGCTTCCGCTTGTTCAAGACAACGCCGAGCAGTTTGGCGTTGGCCGCTTCGAGCAGTTCTTTCGCCTTGACCGCCGCTTCGATTTCGGTGCCGCCGCTTGCGATGACCAGCACCGTGCCGTCGCATTGGTTGGCTAAAATTTGTGCGTCCGTCACGGCGAGGACGGGCGGGGTGTCGAAGATGACAAGGTCAAACGTCTCATACAGCTGTTCGAGGCATTGCGCCATCGCGTTCGAGCTGAGGAGCTCGGCCGGGTTTGGCGGAATCGGGCCGGACGTTAAGATGGATAAGTGGTCGATTTCGGTCGCTTGGCACGTCGACAACAGCGGCGCCGAACCCGTTAAGACGTTGGTCAGTCCTTTGTAGTTGTTTAAGCGGAACGTGTAATGGACGGTCGGTTTGCGCAAGTCGGCATCAATGAGCAATGTCTTTTTCCCTTGCTGGGCGAAGACGACCGCTAAGTTCGCCGCGGTGGTCGATTTCCCTTCGCCAGGTCCGGTTGACGTGACAATTAGGGAGCGGAGCGGCGCATCAATGAATGAAAATTGGATATTCGTTCGGATCGTTCGGTATTGCTCCGCGATGGGCGATTTTGGGTTGTCGACCGTGATCAGTCTCCGCTCCGCTTTGCGGATCGATGCTGCTGGTTTACGAGCCAATGGTTTCACCTCTTGTTTGTGGAATGGCGGATTCGCGTCTCGCTTTTTGGCCGCCTTCAGCCGTGATTAAACTGACCGCGCCGAGCACCGGCAAGCCAAGATGTTTTTCGACATCTTCTTCCGTTTTGATCGTGTTATCCAAATATTCAAGCAGAAAAGCAAGTCCCACACCCGTCATCAAGCCGACAACAAAGGCGATGGCCATGTTGAGAAGCGGCTTCGGCTTGACCGGAGCTTGATGCTCTTTCACTTCCGCTTTCGAGAGAATGGTGACGTTGTCGATGTTCATGATTTTGACGATTTCGTTTTTGAACACTTCCGCCGTTTTGTTGGCGATCTTGGCCGCCATGGCTGGATCCGGGTCTTGGACGGTGACAGAGAACACTTGTGAGTCTTTTTCGCTTGAGACTTGGATTTGTTCGTTCAGTTCGTCAAGCGTCCGGTCGAGGTGGAGCTCGTCTTTCACTTTTTCCAAAATCGTCGGGCTTTTAATGATGACGCTGTACGTGTTGATGAGCTGCACGTTCGTTTGGATTTCATTGAAGTTGTAGAGCTGCTGCTCGGATTTCGCCTGGTTGACGAGAATTTGCGTCGACGCCTCGTAAATCGGCGTCAATATAAAGTAGCTGACCACACCGCTTACAACGGTGGCAAGCGCGGTGATCAGGACGATGAGCCAAAGCCGTTTGCGCAATGTATCGAACAGCTCGCGCAGGCTGATTGTTTCTTCCATCCGTGTTCCCCCTCTCTTGTTTGCCTCCGTCTTGCTTGACGTTCGCTGAATGTACGCCCCTTCTGATGTAGAATGGGTGGGCTGTGCGGGTGTTTTCCCCGCAAGGACATCGCGGTGTTCGACCTCTGTCCCGATCTTTCGAACATGAATCGACATTCCCATTATAGCGAATAGAAAGGGACATAGCTAGCCGAAATGAGTACTAATTTTGGCCAAATGAAAAGGCCGCCCGACAGGCAGCCTTTGTTTGCGCTATTCGTCTTTATTGTCTTTGTCATTCGCATCCCGCGGATCTTCAATCGGGTCTTCCCGGTCCGGAACCGTATCGCGCTCATCGTCGCCCGGTCCGTTGTTCATGTCGTCTCCCGGCGGGAGTTGATTGTTTTGGTTGTCGTTCAAATCGGTATCGCGGTTGTCCGGGATGCCGTCGTTGTCTTTGTCGTTGTCGACGTTATCGTTTTGGTTGATGTCATCAGCCGGGTTCATGTCTTGGTCGTTGACATCGTTTTGGTTGTTTGGCGGCGGCGGATTGTTGTTGTCGCGGTTCATATTGCATCCAGCCGCTAAAAAGAGGGCGACGACGGCGCTGAACAGCCGGATCAGCAACGCTTTTTTCTTCATCCTATCTGCTCCTTTCTATTGGTTGTGGTGACCTTATGTAAGGCCGGTCCTTGTTTATCTTTCCCAGAAAGAAACGTTTCATTCGTTCGCTATATAGCGCAGCCGACAAAAAAACGCGCTCCCCGAAGGAACGCGTTTTGTTCAGTCAGCTCGTTTGTCGCCAAGAGCGAACATCAACTCCGTTTCGCAGACAAGCTCGCCGTCGACGGTGGCGATGCCTTTGCCTTTGCCGATGGCGCCGCGGGCGCGGAGAATTTCGACTTCCAAGCGGAGCTGGTCGCCCGGCTTGACTTGCTTTTTAAAACGGCAGTTGTCAATGCCGGCGAAAAAGGCGAGGCGGCCCCGGTTTTCCTCGCTCTGCAGGAGGACGACGGCGCCGACTTGGGCGAGCGCTTCGACGATCAACACGCCAGGCATGACCGGGTATTCAGGGAAGTGGCCGGCGAAAAATGATTCGTTGGCGCTCACGTTTTTGATGCCGACGGCGCGCTTGCCTTCTTCGATTTCAACGATGCGGTCAACAAGCAAAAACGGATAGCGGTGCGGGATGATGGACTGGATTTGCTGGATGTCAAGCATGGGCAAACTCCTTTCTCTCGTTTGGCGGCTTCATCAGCCGCGGTCCGTTCCTTTCTCGACGATATCGATGATGTGCTTCCACGTGGACGGGCGGAATACATCGAGCGGCTTCCCATCGCCGATGGCGCTGTAGCCGACGACCGCCCCGGCGGCGAGGCTTGCGGCCATCAAGACGATCACGATGATCAGCCGAAGCCAGATCGGGATGAGCCGGGTGCGGACGAACCGGCGCGGCGCGGCCGCCTCCCCTTCCGGCGGAAGGGCTTTGGCTTCCGGTTCGGCGGGAGTCGGCGGGCTCTTTCTTACTCGGCCTTTCCGCCTCGCCATCCGGGAAGACGGCGAGCGCATAGGTTCTTGATGCCTCTCGTCACTCATAGCGATCCTCCTTATGAGGAGCGCATGCCGTTAATCAGCCCGAGCATTTGTTCGGAGATGGAAATGGCGCGGGCGTTCAGCTGATACGCTCGGCTTGTCGCCATCAGGCCGACCATTTCCTCGCCAAGGTCGACGTTCGACTGTTCCAAGGCGCCTTGCTTGACGCTGATTTGGCCGCGCAAGTTGCCGTTCAGTTCTTCGGCCGCGCCTGGGACGTTGGGAAGCGCATAGACATTGCCGCCGCGGGCTTCCAGAAGCTGTGGACGGCGGATCACGGTGACGCCCAAATTGACGCGGGCGACGACGCGGCCGTCGGCATTGGTTGCCGTCAACGTCCCAGTCGGGGACACCTGCACGTCATGCGCATCGGCGGGAAGCACAATCGGCGCGTTCCTTTCATCAAGCACAAACAGGCCGTCGCTTGTCGTCAAAGCAAGCTCGCCGTTCATGGGCGCAAGCGAAAAGTTGCCGGCGCGGGTGTAGCCGATCGTTTCCGCGCCGTTTTGATCGGCCAGACGGACGCGGAACCATTGGTTTTCGGCCGTCAAGGCAAAATCCAAGCGGCGGCCGGTTTCCACCAGCGCGCCTTGCTTGGTGATGAGCATCGTCGAAGCGAGACGCGCCCCGTTGCCATAGCGCACGCCCTCTGGCGTTTGCCGGGGCGCTTCGTCGTTCGGCAGGCGGTCGATTTGTTGGGTCAAGAGCTCGGCAAAGCTCGCTTCGCGCCGTTTAAAGCCGACGGTGTTGCTGTTGGCGATGTTATGGCTGATCGTATCGAGCCGCTCTTGCAAAGCGTTCATCGTGTTGGCGGCGGTGAGCATCGAACGAAGCACGGGCTTGTCCCCCTTTTGTCATCATTTCAGGCGGCCGACTTCGTTGACGGCCTTGTCCAAGCTGCGGTCGTACGCTTGGACGATTTTTTGGTTCGCTTCAAACGTGCGGTAGGCAGCGAGCAAATCGGTCATCGTCCGCTCAATGTCGACGTTCGACCGCTCGAGAAAACGCTGTTTCACCGTATACGTCACATTGCCGGGCGCCTGCGGCAACGGCCCTGTCGTGCTGCGGAACAGGCCGTTTCCTTCCTTCACCAATGTTTGCGGGTTGGCGGCGAATGCAACGCCGAGACGGGTGGCCGTCCCATTCTCATCGATGATCGTTCCGTCGTCGCGAACAGAAAACCGCTCGCTTGAGAGCGGAATGCGCTCGCCATTGGCATCAAGCACATACCAGCCCTCTTGCGTCGTCAAGTAGCCGTCCGGGCTCAAGGTGAAATGACCGTTTCTTGTGTAGCGGACCTCCCCTTGACCGTTGGCGACGGCAAAAAACAGCGCGCCTCGCTGGCGGCTCGCCCGGTCGACGGGGACTTGTCCGTCCACAAGGGCGATATCGGTCGCCAAGCCGGTTTCTTTCACATCCCCTTGGCGGAAGTTCGGGATGAGTTCTTGCATATAGACGCCCGTGACGAGCGGCCCAATGACGGTTTGCGTCGGGATGGCGCGCCTTGAGGCGGTCGGGATCGGTTGATCCTCGAGGCGGCTCATCAACAGTTCCGGAAACGCTCTCATCGCGGCCGCATCGGCTTTGTATCCCGGCGTTTCGGCGTTCGCCAAATTGTTCGTCAGCCAATCCACGCGCCGCTCTTGCGCCAACATGCCGCTCGCGGCGGTGTACAACCCTCTCAACATGACCAGCACCTCGCTTGTCCGATCGATCAGAAAAAGCCGCGGCCGCTCTTTGGGCAACGGCGGATGGGGTGTTCCCTATGGTCAAGCGGGCGGCGCGTTGCCCTGCCGCTCCGCTCCTTTCCATTCCATCTTTCATTATAAGCGGGCAAGGGCAGCCGCGGCATCCCCCGCCATTCCTTTTTTGCCCGCCTCGCTTGTCTCGGCGGCGGTTGTATCCATTTTGATCACGCCATGAGAAAAACGTCCTTCCAAAGCGGTCTTCGCCTGAATGACGCAAAAGGTTGACTCTATAAGGTTGATCCAGATGAACCATCTCTTGGCCAAAGGGCATGACGGCTTTTTAAATCAATTGCGATTTTGGCGCCCGATCGATGTTTTCCAGCATAATCCCGGTGCCAAGAGCGACGCAGTCCATCGGATTCTCCGCGACGAACACCGGAAGCTTCAGCTCTTCTGACAGCAATAAATCGATGCCATGAAGCAATGCGCCGCCGCCCGTTAAAATGACGCCGCGGTCGATAATATCCGCCGACAATTCCGGCGGGGTGCGCTCGAGCACGCTTTTGGCAGCTTGTACAATCAACGACACCGGCTCGCGAAGCGCCCGTTCGATTTCTTCTGAACGAATGGTGATCGTGCGCGGCAGTCCGGTGACGAGATCGCGGCCGCGGACGTCGATTTCTTCGGACCGTGCGCCTGGGAATACCGTTGCGACCTTAATCTTGATTTCCTCGGCCGTTCGCTCCCCAATGAGCAGCTTATATTCGCGCTTGATGTAGTTTAAAATCTCCATATCAAACTTGTCCCCGGCCATTTTAATGGAAGAGGCGGTGACGATGTCTCCCATCGAGAGAACCGCGACGTCAGTCGTGCCACCGCCAATATCAACGACCATGTTTCCGCACGGCTGAAAAATGTCCATTCCGGCGCCAATGGCTGCGACTTTCGGCTCTTCCTCCAAGTACACTTTTTTGCCGCCGCTTTTTTCCGCTGCCTCTTTGATCGCTTTCCGTTCCACGGATGTTGTGTTCGTCGGGCAACAAATCAAAATGCGCGGTTTGGCGAAAAAGCCTTTTAGGTCGAGCTTGCTTAAGAAATGCTTCAGCATCGCTTCGGTAATGTCAAAATCCGCGATGACGCCGTCTTTGAGCGGCCGAATGGCAACAATATTCCCAGGAGTACGTCCGACCATTCGTCGTGCTTCTTCGCCGACTGCCAGCACTTTGTTCGTGTGTTTATCGATCGCCACGACGGACGGCTCATTGAGCACGATGCCTTTGCCTTTGACGAAAATGAGGACGTTCGCCGTGCCTAGGTCAATGCCGATGTCTCGTGAAAACATATGACTTGCTCCTCCTTGCCTCTGCCCTAAAATCATTCCTAATTGTTTATTCTACCATATTTGCCTCCCGGAATGATACTGCAAACGGCAGATGGCAAGGAAAAAGTCAGTTGTTTTTCACCGTCTGCTTTTTATACTTTTTCTTCGTTGCTTCCCCGCCGCGCAAATGGCGGATCGATTTATGGTAATCGAGAATTTGTTTGACTTCTTGGGCCAGTTCCGGGTTGATTTCCGGCAGCCGCTCGGTCAAGTCTTTATGCACGGTGCTTTTGGATACGCCAAATTCTTTCGCAATGACGCGAACGGTTTTCCTTGTCTCCACGATATACTTGCCAATCTTGATCGTACGCTCTTTGATGTAATCGTGCACACCACTCGCCCTCCCTAAGTTGGATGTGAGAAGTGAGAAGTGTGAAATGAGACTCGTCTTGCCAATGATGGGCGCCGCTTTCGTTGGATGTCTTAGAAGCGTCTTCATCGCGTCGCTTGCCGGTTGTGAACGATCCCCACCTCAACCACTCTCATTGCTGTTCAATTTGTAACATTTTATTAGACAAATCGGGCATATATACCAGAAATATCAAGGCGGACAACGGTTTTTTCACAATTTTTTTGCGGTTTGTAACGGAGAGAAAATGGGAAACGACTATAATAGAAAAGTCAAAGGAGGAGCGAGAATGGGAAACAGAAAGACGATCGGCATCATTGCGGCGCTCGTGGGAGCAGCAGCGGCGAGTGCGTTGTTCATGTACACAAACGGCAGTGATCAACCGCAGGCGAAAGACGATTTGCTTGGCCCCGCTCCGGCCGGCAAACCAGCGCCCGCGGGCGGAAAAGGCATCATCGCCGGGACGCTGGAGCCGTCGCTCACGTACGAAAAGCAACACGATGCTTACGTGTTTACGTTTACGGTCAAAAACCAAACCGAACGCGTGCAAACGGTGACGTTTACGAGCTCGAAAAAGTATGACTACGTTTTATACCGCGATGGACAAAAGGTGAAGCAGTTCAGCGAAGGGAAGATGTTTGCACAAATTTATGAGGAACGGCCGTTAAAACAGGGGGAAGAGCTGTCGTTTCAGGAAACGTTCCGCGACCTAGAGCCGGGGACGTATACGCTTGAGTGGTGGCTCGCTGATCCAAACTGGCCGAACGCGCGGGCGAAGGTGACGTTTACGGTCGAGTGAAGGCGCTTCCGATTTGCCTTCGCGGCTGTTGCCGCGCTCGCCATCCGGCGTCTAAATTAGGAAAACGCTCCTGTCCCGAGCGCTTTTTGCGGCCTTTTCCAACAGGAATTTCTGCATCGATGTTCTTTTTGCCCGCACTGCCACAAAAAGAGGGATGCTCACCCAAGGATGAAGCATCCCGTTGCAGCGCCGAAAGGATTTTCCCTGCATTAAGACAAAAAGAAAGCCCCGTACACAAGCGACAAGGCGATGACATACGCCGGGTGCAGGCGCCATTTGCCAAACATCAAAAAGGCGCTGGCGGCGATTTCAGCGAATTCTTCATCCGCCATCCAGCGGTATTTCGCCACCACTTCAGCACGCACAAGCGGGATCGAAGACGGGCCGCCCCCATATCCAAGCATGCCGACGCGGAAAAAAGCGAGAAACAAATGCCATTGGTTCATCGAAGTCATCCCTTTATCGTGAGTCTCACCAAGCGGCCACCGCACCGTCCGTGCGCGGCTCCGTCCCGGCGGCGAGCACGCCGGTGTCAGGATCGCGCCAAATGATTTGCCCGCGGCCGAACAGTCCGCTGTCCAACGCCAAGCGGATGTCATGCCCTTTGCGGGCGAGCGCTTCGGCGATATGACGCGGGAAGTGCGGCTCGACGAGCACCGTTTTTCCTTCCATCCACTGCCAACGTGGCGCATCGAGCGCCGCTTGCGGGTTTAAGTCAAAATCGACCGTGTTCATGATCACTTGCAGATGCCCTTGCGGCTGCATAAATCCGCCCATGACGCCAAACGGGCCGACCGGCGCACCCCCTTTGGTCAAAAAGCCGGGGATGATTGTATGGTACGGCTTTTTCCTTGGCGCCAGCCCGTTCGGATGACTCTCATCAAAAGCGAAGTTATGGCCGCGGTTGTGCAGGGCGATGCCCGTGCCTGGGACGACGAGGCCGGAGCCGAAGCCCATGTAGTTGCTTTGAATGAACGACACCATGTTCCCTTCGCCGTCCGCGGCGGCCAAATAGACCGTTCCGCCTTTTGGCGGCGTCCCCGGCTCCGGCGTCAGCGCCTCCTCGCCGATTTGCGCCCGGCGCATCGCGGCAAACGATTCCGACAACAGCTCGTCTGGGCTGCAGTTCATATAGCGGCGGTCGGCGATGTACGCTTTCCCATCGGCAAAGGCAAGCTTCATCGCCTCGATTTGCCGGTGGTGCGTCTCGACATCCGACACGCTTGGCACGTCAAACCCGTTCATGATGTTGAGCGCCATCAACGCGACAATCCCTTGGCCGTTCGGCGGAATTTCCCACACCTCATAGCCGCGGTAGGAGACCGAGATCGGCTCGACCCATTCCGGTTCATACTCGGCGAGGTCGTCCGCCGCCAAAAAGCCGCCGTATTGCTTCGAGAAGGCGGCGATTTTTTCCGCCAGCTCGCCGCGGTAAAAGCTTTCCGCTTCCGTTTCGGCAATGGAGCGCAGCGTCGCCGCATGGTCCGGCGAGGCCCACACTTCGCCGATCTTCGGCGCGCGGCCGCCCGGCGCAAACGTCGCAAACCAGGCGGCAAACTCCGGCCCGCGAAGCGCTTCTTTGTATGTACGAAACGCCGCAACCCAATACTTTCCGAGCACTGGCGAAACCGGATAGCCGTTTTCCGCATAGGCGATCGCCGGTGCGAGCGTTTCCACAAGCGGCAGGCGGCCGAAGCGCTTTGACAGCGCCGCCCACGCCGCCGGCGCCCCCGGAACGGTCACCGGAGCGAAGCCGTACTTCGGCATCTCGGTATAGCCGAGCTCTTTGAGCGCTTCAATCGAGATCGATTTCGGCGCATAGCCGCTCGCGTTTAATCCGTACAGCTTCCCGTCCGTCCAAACAAGGGCGAACGCATCGCCGCCGATGCCGTTCGATGTCGGTTCGACAACCGTCAAGCAGGCGGCCGCGGCGATCGCCGCATCGATGGCATTGCCGCCTTTTTTCAACACATCAAGCCCCGCCTGCGCCGCGAGCGGCTGCGATGTCGCCACAACGCCGTTTTTGGCGAACACCGTCATCCGCTGCGATGGGTAGGGGTGGTATAGGTAGTCCATGGCCACGATCCCCTTTCTTTCGTTAAGTGAAGAATAAAACGTTTCACAAACGAAACTGTTTCCGTTTTCATTTATTTTAAAGGAAAGAGGGGGTTATTTCCATCCTTGTTCCTAAAAAATGAAAGAATATTCAAATCATAATTTTTGGCGGTTCATCACCGAAAGATGTACTTGACTTTTAGACACAAACATAACATCGTCCCTCCCGATCGAACAAAAAATAGCCATGACTTTTTGGGGCACCTATCATGAAAAACGTTTTTTATCTTATGGTGAAGAGCTTTTTTGGCTACCGTTTTTCCCACGTCTGACTTTAGAAGCGGCAAAGCAAAAAGACCCGCCCGCTTGTCTTGGCAAACGGACAGGCCTTTTCGTCGCGTTTTTCGTTTCCTCTTGCTCGACGCCTTGTCGATTACGCTCTTGCCATGCCGATCGAGGCGTCTGGCGTTTTGTAGGATGAAGCATCGTTGTTTTCGTCTTGATGGTTGTCGCTTGGCGTCGTCGAATGGTCGTCAGCCGATGGTTGTTCATTCGCTGGGTTTTCGTCTGTCGGCGCTGTTTCGTCACTTGGCATCAATTCTTTTTCCTTGTTCGTGGCGGCGCGATCGGTTCCCGTTTTGTCTTCCGCTTTGTCAGTCAAAGCCGTCAACGGTTTGTCGACATAGTCGATCGGGTTGACCGCCCGGCCGTCTTTGCGAATTTCAAAATGGACGTGGATGCCGGCTTCTTTGTTGAATTCGCTTTGCCCTGCCTTGCCGATCACTTCACCTTGTTTCACCGTGTCGCCGGCTTCGACTTTCACATCAGCGAGCGATTGATAGACGGTCGTGACCCCTTGTTCATGATTGATTTCGACAACATAGCCCAAAATCGGGTCTTTTTCCGCTTTCGTCACCGTGCCGCTTAAGGAAGCGGTGACATCAAACGTTTTGCCGTCTTGGCGCACAAGATCGATGCCTTGGTTCGGGTGGTACGTATGATCATAAAAGACGAGGGCTGCTTCCTGTTCTGCTTCCGATGCTTTGTCATCGTAGAATGGCGTTTTCACTTGCACCGCATTTGGATCAAGCACCGGCATCGCAATCGTTTCGACCGTTTCATTGACCGGAACAGCCGGATTTTCTTGCTGGGCGGTGCCGTTTTTCGCCACGTTGTCTCTGCCCGTATTCTCCTCTTTGCCCAATTGGAACCAAAGCGCACCAGCGACGATCAATGCGGCAGACGATAAATAGATGGCCGGAAATACCCAGCGTTTGCGGAACAGACGCTTCAGCGACGATTGTTTTTGTTCCTCTCTCATGTTCATCACCTCAGCAACCATTTTGAACAGAAAGAGGAAAAGATATACACATAGAAAACAATTTTTTCACTTATTTTTTGACATTCGGCTAGATTTTATACAAAAAAATGAGGGGCGTCTCCCTGCCGTTTGCCCCGAACATTTGACAGAAAAACCGGGGCGCAGAACCCCGGTTCATCCATTTTTCGCGGTCAATTTGTTTAAAAACGCCGTCGCCGACGAAATATGGACGCCGCGGTAATAATATTTAACGATGTCGGCGTACGTTTTCCCTTCTTTGGCCATAAAGTTGGCGCCGTATTGACTCATGCCGACGCCATGGCCGTAGCCTTTCGTCGTAATGATGATGTCATCTCCGTTGCGCACCCAGGTGAAATCACTTGACGGCAATCCGAGCCGTTCGCGCACATCGCGGCCCGTAAACGTCTTGCCGCCGATCTTCACTTCGCCGACGCGGCGGCCGGGAGTGCGCGATACAATGACGCCGACTGAGCCGTCAGCGGGCAGTTGGACCCCCAGTCTTCGCTCGAATTCCGCCACCGACATCGTTTTTCTCTGGTAAAACTTCGGGGATTGTTTGTCCCATGGGCTGGCGACGCTTTTTAAATAAGGAAAATCGCTTTGCCAATAGGCTTCCGAATTTTCCGTATAGCCGTTGCTTGTCGAAAAAAACAGCGCCTCGATCGGCTCGTTGTGGTATGTCAAAATTTGTCCTTGCGTTTCCAACACGGCTTTTGTCACTTTTTTGATTTTCCAATCATAATCGCTGCCCCACAGCTTTCGCAATTCGTCATCACTGTAATAGACTTGATGAGCCACCGTGTCGGTCACATTCGCTCCTTTTGGCAGGCGAAACGGCTGGTTGGCGAGCAATTGCTTCACGATGTACGTTCTTGCCGTCAACGCTTGCGCCTTTAATGCCTCAAGTTCAAATTCGGCCGGCATTTCCGCCGCCACGACGCCGATGACGTATTGCTCGAGGGGAATATGTTCGACGCGTTGTTCTTTGCTTCGGTAGACCGCCACCTCGACAGACGGCCCTTCGGCTGCCTGCGACCGCTGAATTTGTTCTTGCTTGTGCAGTTGTTCGGCCAATTTCGCCACCTTCCCGTCATAAAATGGAAGAACGAGCGCCGTCGGAATGACGAGGATGGCGACAAATAGCAAGAAAGCGAGCACCATTACGGGTTTCAATCGTTTCACCATAGCCGAGCCCCCAATATGCGTTTTCCAAGCACAAGCGGACATCGCGAATGAATGCCTGCGTTGGCTTCGGTTCGTTACTATAGTTATGGGCTCGGACAAGTATGTATGACAGTTTTCTCTCGAGCCAAAACGCCTTGAGCGCGTTTCGCACCCCGTCTAAAGGGCTGGTGATTGAGTACAAAATACTGCTAGTCCCAGCTGTTTCTCAATTAGAAAAACCTTACGAAATCAGCCTTCTTTTTTGGCGAAATGCCGCTGATTTGCTCGTGACAGCCGTTTTTCACCGACCTTCTAAACATGAAGCCGTTGAAAAAAGTCGGTGACGGAACAGGGGGCGATGGAACAAGGGGGTTTTCGAAAGCACATGTTTCACCACCGCCGCAACTTGCCGCGCGCGATGCGATCAAGCTTATGGAGAAACTTTGTACAGAAGATCGCCAGGAACGAACGGTTGTTTTCTACCGTCCTTCGACGGTCGCCCGTGTTCCAAGAAAAAACGACCATTCCCTGCTGAAAGGCAGTTCACGGTCGTTTTTCGCTCTTTATCCGTTCCATTGGATCGTTTGAATTTGGTCGAATTGTTCCGTTTCTTCGCGGACGCGTTCAATGTCGGCCCCAAGCGCAGCCAACTTTTCGTGGAAGCGGACATACCCGCGGTCGAGATGACGAAGCTCGGTCACGCGCGTGTAGCCGTCCGCCGCGAGTCCAGCCAAAATCAACGCCGCCGCTGCGCGCAAATCGGTGGCCGCCACTTCGGCGCCTTGCAGCTGGCACGGGCCATTGATAATGACGGAACGCCCCTCAATTTTAATATCGGCGTTCATGCGCCGGAATTCCTCCACATGCATAAAGCGATTTTCAAACACCGTCTCGGTGATCATGCTCGTGCCTTCCGCTTTCAACAAGAGAGCCATCATTTGCGACTGCATGTCGGTTGGAAAGCCCGGATATGGCATCGTTTTAATGTCGACGGCTTTCAGCTTTTCCGGACCGATGACACGCAAGCCGCTTTCCTCTTCCATGACGGTCACGCCCATTTCTTCGAGTTTGGCGATCAGCGAGCCTAAATGTTCCGGAACGGCTCCTTGCACGAGGACATTGCCGCCGGTGATCGCCGCCGCCACCATAAACGTGCCGGCTTCGATGCGGTCCGGAATGACCGTATGCGTTGTGCCGACGAGCTCGTCAACTCCCTCGATTCGAATCGTTCCGGTGCCGGCGCCGCGCACTTTGGCGCCCATCGCGTTCAAAAAGTTCGCCAAATCGACGATTTCCGGCTCTTTGGCGCAGTTTTCGATCACAGTCGTGCCTTCCGCGAGCACGGCGGCCATCATAATGTTTTCCGTCGCCCCGACGCTTGGAAAGTCCAAATAAATTTTGGCGCCGCGGAGCCGTCCGTTCACTTCCGCATCGATAAAGCCATTGCCGACTTTCACAGACGCGCCCATCGCTTCAAATCCTTTTAAATGTTGATCGATCGGGCGCGAGCCAATGGCACAGCCGCCCGGCAGCGCCACGCGGGCTCGGCCGTTGCGCGCCAACAGCGGCCCCATGACAAGCACCGACGCGCGCATTTTTCGCACATATTCAAACGGCGCTTCCACCGTCAACGGACCGGTGGCATCGACGGTGACCGTCTCGCCGGCAATGTGCACATCGGCGCCTAAATAGCGGAGCACTTCACTGATTGTATATACATCGGAAAGAGCAGGCACATCATGAATCGTACTTGTTCCTTTCGTAGCCAATAAAGTGGCAGCGATGACAGGCAAAACGGCATTTTTTGCGCCTTCCACTTTGACGGTGCCGCTCAACCGGTTTCCGCCACGGACGATGATCTTTTCCAAGGTATTCCCCTCCGCGTCCAATTTCTCTATATTAGTATTCAATGGTAATGATTGGGGTTCCAGCAACGACGCGCGTCTTGCCGCCCAATCTTTCTCTCAAGGCGAGTTGCAGGTTGATCGGCTGATGATGGGCGGTTGGGAGAACGTTCTTCCACTGCCCAGTATATGCAGACAGGGAAACGAGTGACTCTTCCCGCAGCCACTCGACAGGCGTCGCTTGAAAATCGCGAAGCAATTGAGAAGCTTGATCGAACAAACCACCTTCCATATTACCACTGAACTCGCCTTCAATACAAGCAAAAAATGTAGAGTGATTCACAAATAGTCCGTTCGTCGTTTTTTGAATGTGCTGTGTTGCTTCTTTCCACCCAGCTTGGCTCCACGTTGGGCCGGTCACTTCATAGAGGATATACGTTTGCGGCGTTCCATTTGTGACGGTCATCACGAGCTGGATTTGTTCACGAAAAAAGGAATGTTCATTCGTGCCGATCACTTTTTGCCCATGGCTAGTTTGGTGGAACGTCCAGTGAAAGGAGCGGTATGTTTGTTTGAACTCCGCCATTTTTTTGAAAAAGTCCGCATCATTTTGAATATCGTGGGCATACTCTCTTGTGTACACGACCCAGCGGCCGAGCGAGGCACCGTGCTGCGCCAATGTGTGCGCCATCATTTCCAACGGTTCGGACCATTCGTTCCCCCGCGCGCCTTCCGTCCGGTATTGCCCTGCGGCCAACAACAAGACCGCGGCGGCCAGCGCCATCAGCCAACAGATTGGATTTTTTCTCATCTTCGTTCCCTTCCTCTCCTTACTTGTTATTGTTGCCACCGGGCAAGGGAACATACGTCAAAAAAATCGACAACCGGCGATTTTTGAAATCGCTTTCATAAATAAACATCAAAGCGGAGGGCAAACAGCCGAGAATCCGTGGAAGAAGGGGACGGGACGGGGAGCAAAGAGGCGGCGGCAAGAACGGATCGGCCGGACAGAGGGCGGGGCAAGCGGGCAGTTGGAGGGGGAGCCGAAGCACCACGGCGCCCCGGGCCTCCTTATTCGCGGAACAAATACGGCAAATCGGTTGACCAAGCCCAATAGTCAAGGAAAAAGTTCGCCACCGTCGAGCCGATGGCAATCGTCAATAAAATGTACAGCAGCCGCCCTTGGACGACGCGGTTCGGCCGAAGCAGCACCTCGAGCCGCACCGCCTGCAGCGTCCACCACGTCACCGCTAGAAACGCCAAATGAACGATAATCGAAATCAACGCTTGTTGGCCGATGACCGGCATCATCAAGTTTCACCTCTTTCTCAAGCATATGTGAAACGAAGCATACGAAGCATTTCCTCTTTTTCGGAACGCGGCGAGCAGCCAAAGCACTTCATGCGTTTCGAAAACAGATTAAGCGGCGCATGATAAGCTCTTCTCCCCCGAAACAGAGCCGGCCGCACATCCAAGGTGCTCCTCGTCCCGAAACAAAGCCAGCGGGATGAGCATTCCTCTCTTTCTATGAAAATGCGCAGGCCTTGAAACTTTCATGCTAGGTGGAAAGCAAACATGGCTCGATGGAGCTTTCCTGCGCAAAGCACGCAGCGCATCCCCTCCTTTCCAAACGAAGCCGGCGGCGCAAAAAAAGAGGAGAGGCATTCTCCCTCTCCCTTTATTCTACCGTTACGGCAAAAAATCGCCAAAATGCCCAAACTGGGCGAGCATATCGTAAGCAAGCCCCGGCGCCCAGCCGATCGCCAACGTTCCAAGCGCGCAAAGAACGACGGCGGTCGACAGCCCGGCCGGCAGCCGGCCAAGCGGCGCGGTGAACGTCGGGCGGAAAAAGAGCTGGACGATCAAATTGAAATAGTACACGTACGAGATGACGGTCGTGATCGCCATCACGGCGGCGAGCACATAATGGCCCGGCTCTGTGACGACAAGGCCGATGAAAATATGCAGCTTGGCGATAAAGCCAGCTGTTCCTGGGATGCCGGCGAGCGAGAGCAAAAACAGCCCGAGCGCCGCAGCCAGCAGTGGGCGGTGCCGATATAAGCCGGCCAGTCCATCCAAATCATCGGATCCGGTTTCATTGACAATATGGGCAATAATGGCAAACGTCCCGATGTTCATCAACGTATAGACGAGCAAATACATCCAGAGCGAATCGATCATCGCCCATGACATCGCGGCAAACCCCGCGAGCAAGTAGCCGGCGTGGGCGATGCTCGAGTAGGCGAGCAGCCGCTTTAAACTCCGCTGCCGAAGCGCCACGACGCTGCCGATGATCATCGTCAATCCGGCTAACACGGTGATGATCGGCTGCATCGACAAAAGAAGCGATGACGGATCCCGCCCTTCTGCCGGCGCCGCGGCAAAGATCGTCACCAGTAAACGGAGAAGAAGGGCAAAGCCGGCCGTTTTCGACACGACGGCAAAAAACGCGGTCGCTGGAACGGGCGCTCCTTCGTACACGTCCGGCGCCCACATATGAAACGGAACAGTCGCCAGCTTAAACGAAACGCCGATGAGCAAAAGCAGAAACGCCAAAGCAAGCATGTACGGCTCGTTCGTCTCCTGCAAGCGGCGCGCGATGCCGCCGAGATTCGTCGTTCCGGTCAAGCCGAACACATAACTCATGCCAAACAGCATGATGGCGGTGGCGATGCCGCCATTGATGACGTATTTGAGCGCCGCCTCGTTCGATGCCGGCGCCGTTTTGCGCAAACCGGCCAAAATGTAGGACGACACCGAAAGCAGCTCAAGGCTTACAAATAATGTAAGCAAATCGCCGCTAGACGCCATCATCATCGCCCCAAGCAGCGCAAACAACATCATATAGACAAATTCGCCGCGGTGCGGACTGCCTTCTTTCGGCGCCCATTCGGCCACCAAAAGCAGAGCGAGCGCTCCGCCAGCCAGCAAAATGAGCTTGAACGCTTTGGCGAACGCATCGAGCCGGAACGTATCATGCAAAATCGATGCCGACCCGACCGGGATCATCGCCGCTGTCGCGATCATGGCGAGCGCCGCCGCCGCCGCGGCGCCCCAAGCAAGCGGCCGGCGGCTTCGGCTACTTGGCAGCGCCAAGTCCATCACCAACAGCGCTATGGCGGCCGCGAGGACGATCCATTCGGGCGCCATCATGCTCCAATCGGATTGCCATACATCGTTCATGTGATCAACCCCCTAGCCCGTTCATCATCGTCTTGACGACGGCCGTAAGCGGCGCGGCCAATAGCTGCGGATAGACGCCGACGGCCACGATCAACGCGACGAGGATGAACGCCGGCACAGCTTCTTTTCCTTGCAAGTCAACGACGCCCCCTTGCGGTTCACCTAGGCTTGCCGCAGATGCTTGCGGCTCACGCCAGCCCATGACCGCTTCCCGCCGGTCGCGGGGGCGGCCGAACGTGATATCAAGGACGGCTTTCAGCGAGTAGACAGCGGCGAAGATCAATCCAAGCGCCCCCACGGCGGCAAGGGCCGGCTTCGTTTGAAACAGCCCGAGAAACGACGTGAATTCACCGACAAATCCCGCCAGCCCCGGCAGACCGAGCAAGGCGAGCGCCGCTGTGAGCAAATACCCGGAAAAGAGCGGCATCGCTTTCGTCAGTCCACCAAGCCGGTTGATGTCCGTTGTTCCCATTCGATGAGCGAGCACGCCGACAAGCAAAAACGACAAGGCCGAGATGAGTCCGTGAGCCACCGATTGAAAGACCGCTCCTTGAATGCCGGCCTCATTCAACGCACCGAGTCCGATGAGCACGACCCCCATATGCGACACGCTTGAGTAGGCGAGCACGCGCTTCAATTCGCGCTGGCGAAGCGCCAACAGCGCGCCGTACAGCACGTTGATGACGCCAAATAGAGCGAGAACGCCGGCAAACGAGCGGAACTCATCCGGAAACAAGCCGACCCCGAAGCGAATCATCCCATACGCTGCGATTTTCAGCAACACCCCGGCATGAAGCATCACCACCGGCGGCGGCGCTTCGACGTGGACGCGGATGAGCCAGCGGTGGAACGGAACAGCCGGCAGCTTGACGGCAAATGCCAACAGCAGCCCGCCGAGCAGCCAGCGACGCCCTTCCGCCGTCAGCGGCGCAATCAGTTGCCCTTCCGCCGCTGGATTATGTAACATTTCATGAAGCAAGGCAAAGTTCGCTGTTCCAGTTCGGGCAAGCAGCACCGCGATCACGACAAGCAGCAAAGCCGAGCCGAGCCCGTTGTACAACAAGTAGCTGTACGCCGCCCGCTCGCGCTCAAACCCGCCCCACTTGCCGACAAGCAAAAACATGGCGACCAACGTCACTTCTAAGAAGAGGAAAAACCAAACGAAATTGGCGGCGGAAAATACGCCGAGCATGCCAATCTCAAGCGCCAGCAGCCAGAGAAAATACCCTTTTTTCTCCGTTGTGACAAGCATCGACGCCAAAGCGGCCAACGTCGCCAACACCGCGGTCAGAACGATAAAGACAAGCGACAGCCCATCGATGCCGAGCTCATAGCGGATCACATACGCCGCGTCCGTCAAAAATGGCAGGTCCGTAAGCCGCACCCAGTCCCGTGCTTCGTCGAGCCGCTCGAGGCGAAACCCGCGCCCGGACTGAATGAAAGCAAACAACGCCAAAATGAGCGGCGGTACGGTGGCGGCCGTTCCGAGCCATTGAATCATTCGTTCATCCGTTTTGCGGACAAACATCAGCAACATGATGCCTAACAGCGGCGAAAAGACGAGCAGCGATAAAAACATCATAGCCAGTACCCCCCTGTTAAGGCGAAAATGACGACCAAAATCGCCAATCCGGCCACCGTCACCGCCCCATACGTCTGCGCCTGCCCGTTTTGCCCGCGCGACCCAGCCGAGGCGGCCGCGCCGACAATGCCGGCGGCAAGCCGGGCGAGCCCTTCCACAAGGAAGCGGTCGACATACGCCAACAGGCGGCTGATCCATGACACAAGCGACACGACCGTCAAACGGTAAATGTCATCGATGTAGTAATGACGGCGCAGCAGCTCATCAACATACGGAACACGCGCGGACAGCCAATCGCGCGGCACTTTCTGCGCCCCGTACATCAGCCAAGCGAGAAAAATCCCTGCAAACGACACGATCGTCGCCAAAACAGCGATCCATCCCGGCGCCGCTTCATGACGATACGCTCCATCCGTCAACCATTCGCCAAGGAACGAGCCAAACCACGGCGTTTGCATGTATCCGGATGCAATCGACAGCACGCCGAGCACAAGCATTGGCGCCACCATCGAGGCCGGCGCTTCATGAGCATCCTCATGATGCCGCGCTTTGCCGGCAAAGACGAGGAAAAAGAGCCGGAACATATAAAACGACGTCAACAGCGCGGCAGCGACCGCGAGCCAAAAGAGGAGGCGCGGCCCGTTCGTCCAGGCGGCGGCCAAAATTTCGTCCTTGCTGAAAAAGCCGGCGAATAGCGGAACCCCGCTGATCGACAGCGCCCCAATGAGGAATAGCGGCGCGGTCCATGGCAGCCGCCGCCAAAGCCCGCCCATTTCCTCGATGTTTTGCGTACGGACGGCATGAATGACGCTCCCGGCGGCCAAAAAGAGGAGCGCTTTAAAGAACGCATGCGTCGTCAAATGGAAGATGGCCGCGACATAGCTGCCGGCGCCAAGCGCCAACATCATATAACCGAGCTGGCTGATCGTCGAATAGGCGAGGACGCGCTTGATGTCCGTCTGCACCAAGCCGATCGTCGCGGCGAAAATGGCCGTCACCCCGCCGATCGTCGCCACGGTCATCATGGCTGCATGGCTTGCCTCATACAGCGGAAACAATGCCGCCACAAGGTACACACCGGCCGCCACCATCGTCGCAGCGTGGATGAGCGCCGACACCGGCGTCGGGCCTTCCATCGCGTCTGGAAGCCATGTATGGAGCGGAAATTGCCCCGATTTGCCGATGGCGCCGATGAAAATCAAGATCACAGTGAGCGTCGTCATCCCCGGCGACAGCGTGCCGTCGCCGACGGCGCGGAAAATGTCATCGTAATCAAAGCTGTGCGTTTGCCAAAAGAGCAACATCATGCCGATAAAAAAGCCAACGTCGCCGATGCGCGTCATGATGAACGCTTTTTTCGCCGCCGCTTTTGCTTCTTCCTTATAGAAGTAAAAACCGATCAGCAAAAACGATCCAAGTCCGACGAGCTCCCAAAAGATGTACGCCTGCAGCAAATTCGGCGACAGCACAAGACCGAGCATCGCAAACGTAAACAGGCCCAAATACGCGTAAAAGGTGGAAAACCGTTCATCGCCAGCCATGTACCCTTGCGAATACACATGGACGAGCCAGCTGACGAGTGCGACGACGACGAGCATCCAAGCGTTTAGGGCGGTGGCGGAAATCCCGACCGTCAACGTCACGTTGCCGATCGTCATCCATGTCCAGTTTGCCTCATACGTCGACCCGCCAAGGCGGTCCACAAGCACCGCGAGCGCCAAAAGCAGCGACAAGAACGCCGCGGCGATGCCGACATAGGCGCTTCGCTGTTTCCATCTCCGTCCGAACAGCAGCAACAGAATGCACGAACCAAGCGGGAACAGCGGCACGACCCAAGCTAGGTTCATCATCGTTCCCATCCCCTTCTCTAATGTTTCAACGAATTGGCTTCATCGACTTGAACCGTCTTCCGGCTGCGGTAAAAAGCGATGAGCGCAGCTAAGCCGACGGCTGCTTCCGCCGCCGCCACGGCGATCGCAAATAGCGCGAACACGTGCCCGTGAACGCTGGGATGGGCGCCGTATTTGGCAAAAGCGACGAAATTGATGTTGACCGCATTTAACATCAGCTCAATGCAGATGAGCACAATGACCGTATTCCTCTTCGTGAGCGCCCCGTACAGCCCAATGCAAAACAAGATCAGCGCCAACGCTAAATAGGCCGATAATGTCATTCGTCTTCCGCCCCCTTGCCGTCTTTTTTCGCCAACACGATCGCGCCAATTAAGGCGACAAGCAAAATGACGGACACGATTTCAAACGGAATCGTATAATACGAGTAAAGCGACTTGCCGATCGCCTTCGCGTTGTCGCCCGAAAGCGCGCTGCCGTCAGCGCCGAAGTCGAGCTGGCGGATGCCGAAGTAGACGGCAAGGCCGAAGGCGATGACGGAGAGGGCGGCAACCGCTTTATGCCAGACGCCGCCGGTGGTTGGGCGCTCCCTTTCGTCTGTGTGATGGCGCGTCAGCATGATCGCAAACAGCATGATGATCGTGATGGCTCCGGAATAGATGAGCACTTGCACAACAGCGACAAATTCAGCGGACAACAGCACGTACAGCCCGGCAATTCCTAAAAATGTCATGACGAGGGCGATGACCATATGGACGACGTTCGTCAGCTGGAGCATCGTCACTCCCCCGGCAATCGCCGCGAGGGCGAGCAAGAAAAAGGCGATGTCCGTTCCGCTCACGGCTTATTCTCCCTTCTGATGTTCGTATCGTTTTCATCGAGCCAGGCCAAATCTTTATACAGAGCGTCGCGGCTGTATTCCGCGAGCTCAAAGTTGTTCGTCATGACAATCGCTTCCGTTGGGCATACTTCCGTGCACAAATCACATAAAATGCAAATTTCAAAGTTGATGTTGTACGTCTCAATCACTTTCCCTTTTTTCGTCGGATCGGGATGTTTTTTCCCGGTCAGCTGGATGCATTCGGTCGGGCAAATGTTGACACACTGGTTGCACACGATGCATTTTTCGGGATAAAATTTCTGGATGCCGCGAAACCGATCCGGGAGCGGGAGCGGTTCGTGCGGGTAATCGTACGTCACTTTTTCGCGCGTCAACTCTTTTAACGTATACGCCAATCCTTTCATCAACCCAATCATCCGTCTTCTACCCCTCTCATGGGAAAAGTGGCGTTCCGACACGACCTATGCCCGAAGGAGGAGGCCATGCTCATGGGCGGCTGCCCCCTTCCTGGCAAGACAAGTTGCTTTGTTCCTTTAGAGGACTGGTGAAAAACGACCGATTTCGCCGAATCCGTTGCTTTTGGGTGAAAGAGAGGCGTTGATTTTACAGGACTTCTCAATTTGAGAAGAGTCCGTTTTTCGCGACTTTTCACTACATCACCGGCCTTTTAGAAAAACCACGCTTTCACGACCGCCGTCAGCACAATGTTGACGAGCGAAAGCGGAAGCAGCACTTTCCAGGCGAACTCCATCAGCTGGTCGGCGCGCACGCGCGGAAATGTGGCGCGAAACCAAATGAGGACGAAAACGACCGCACAAAACTTCAGCGCAAACCAGACCGCGCCAGGAATCCAGCCGAGAAACGCGACCGGATGCCAACCGCCGAGAAACAAAATCGTCACAAGCGCCGCCATGGCGAACAAATACACATACTCGGCGAGCATAAAGAACGCCCAACGGAACCCGGAATATTCGACATGGAAGCCGGCGACAAGCTCGGACTCCGCCTCCGGCAAGTCAAACGGCGTCCGGTTCAACTCGGCCACCGCGGCAATGAGGAAAATCAAAAACGCCAACGGCTGGGCGAAAATGAACCAGACGTCTTTTTGCGCCGCAACGATGTCGACTAAATTCATGCTTCCCGCCAAAAGCACGACGCCAAGCGCCGACATGACGAGCGGAATCTCATAGGAAATCATTTGCGCGGCTGCCCGCATGCCGCCAAGCAGAGCGTATTTGTTGTTGGACGCCCAGCCGCCGGCGACAACGCCGACGGTCGTCAAGCCGGAGACAGCGATATAATACAGAAGGCCGACGCCAATATCGGCGAACCGGAACGCATCGGTAAACGGCAATACCGCCAACACCATAAACGACGGCACAAAGGCGATGATCGGCGCCAGCACGTAGAGCGGACGGTCGGCCGCTTTCGGGATCGTATCCTCTTTCAAAAGCAGCTTCAACACATCGGCAACGGTTTGCAACAGTCCAAAGCGGCCGCCGACTTGGTTCGGGCCGATGCGCCCTTGCATAAACCCCATCACTTTCCGCTCAGCCAAAATGCCGTATGTGACAAAGGCGAGCACGACCGCCAAAAGCAGCGCCCCAAGCCCGAAAAACAGGGCGATGTTCGACCAACTTGGCGTGGATTCAAGCCATTGCTCCATCATCCGTCGACCTCCCCAAGCACAATGTCAATCGACCCAAGAATGGCGATGACATTGGCCAAGTTTTCCCCTTTGAGCAGCTTCGGGAGTATTTGCAAGTTGTAAAACGACGGGCGCCGGAATTTGAGGCGGTACGGCTCCTTTTTGCCGTCGCTCGCAATATAGCAGCCGATCTCGCCGCGCGGCGCCTCGATGCGGACAAACGTTTCGCCCGGCGGCGCTTTGATGATGCGGGGCACTTTTCCCATGATCGGCCCCTCGGGTGGAAATTGCTCACACGCCTGCTCGATGATGCGAAGCGACTGCTCAATTTCCGCCATCCGGCATTCATAGCGGGCCAGGCAGTCGCCGCCCTCGCGCACCGGCACATCAAACTCAAAGCGGTCATAGATCGAATACGGTTCATCTTTGCGCAAATCCCATTTGACGCCGGTCGACCGCAAGTTGACGCCGCTGAGCGAATAACTGATCGCCTCTTCTTTCGTATACCGCCCGACGCCTGTTACGCGTTCGCGGAAAATTTCATTGCCGGTGACGAGGTCGTGGTAGCCGGCCAATTTCTCCCGCATGTACGGGACAAACTGCTTCACTTTGTCGATCCAGCCGTCCGGCGCATCCCATTTGACGCCGCCGATGCGCATGTAGTTGAACGTCAGCCGCGCCCCGGACAGCTCATTTAATAGATTAATAATCATTTCGCGTTCGCGGAATGCGTACAAAAACGGGCTTGTCGCGCCAAGGTCAAGCAAGTACGTCCCCCACCAGACGAGGTGGCTGGCGATCCGTCCGAGCTCCATAGCAAGAACGCGCAAATACTCGGCCCGCTCCGGCACTTCAATGCCCATCATCGTTTCGACCGCATGGCAAAGCACATAGTTGTTCGTCATCGCCGACAAGTAGTCCATTCGGTCGGTGTACGGGATGATTTGCGTATATTGCAGCCCTTCGGCGATCTTTTCCGTTCCGCGATGCAAATAGCCGATGACCGGTGTCGCTTCTTGAATGATCTCGCCGTCAATTTTTAAAATGAGGCGGAACACCCCGTGCGTGCTCGGGTGTTGAGGGCCGACGTTTAAAATCATTTCTTCTGTGCGCAGCATCATCTACACCTCCGCATCATACGGCTCGTAATCTTTGCGCAGCGGATGCCCGACCCATTGTTCGCCGAGGAAGATGCGGATTAAGTTCGGGTGGCCGCGGAAACGGATGCCAAGCAAATCGTACGCTTCGCACTCCGGCCAGTTCGCCCCCGGCCAAAGCGGAACGAGCGAATCGACTTCCGGGTTGTCGCGCTCGATTTTGACTTTCAGCGCCACCGGATGCCGGTTTGGATAGGAATACAAATGGACGTACACTTCCATATGCGTCTGAAAATCGGTGCCGTGCAGCTCGGATAAATAATCAAACCGAAGCTGTTCATGGCCTTTCAACAACTCGGCGACTTTGTAGTACGCCTCTTTTTTCACGACAAGCGTCGGCACATCTTTCGCCAGCCGGTTGATGTATGCATCCTCGAGCACGTCCGAACCGAGATGCTCATGAATGATGCGGACATATTTCTCAAGCAGCGGATCATTCGGCGACGGAGCGGCAGACCGTCCGGTTCCTCCGTCAGTTTCTTCGGCCTTCGCCCGGGCGGCCGCTGCCGCTTTTTGTTTCGCCCCCTCATCGCCAGCGCCGCCTTGTTGCTTCGCCAAGGCCGCCGCCCGCGCTTTTGCCGCGGCCGCGGCTTTCGCTTTCGCCGCGGCGGCCGCTTTTTGCTTGGCCAGCTCGTCATCGTCGCCCGACGCTTCAGCGGCTTTTTGTTTGGCTAATGCAGCAGCTCTCGCCTTCGCGGCCGCAACTGCCTTTTTCTTCGCCAACTCAAGATCATCCTCCGCACCGCTTTCCGCCGCCTCGCGCTGTCTTCGCAGTTGGGCCGCCCTCGCCCGCGCTTCCTCGGCTGCCTTCCGCTTCGCCGCCTCAAGGTCGTCCCCTGTCGCCGCACCAGACGCAGCGGCCTCCCGCTGTCTTCGCAATTCCGCCGCCCGTGCCCGCGCTTCCTCCGCCGCCTTCCGCTTCGCTGCCTCGAGGTCGTCCCCGGACGCCGCCGCCTCGCGCTGCCGCCGCAACTCGGCGGCCTTGGCTCGCACCTCTTCGGCAACTCGTTTTTTCGCTGACGCGATGTCTTCAGCCGATGGCGGCTGCGCCGCGCCGCCCGGCGCTTCATTTGCCGGGCCGTCGGATACATCCGAAGAAGGATTCAAATCATCGCTTCGGGCGTCACCGGTTTCAGCGGCTTGCTTCGCCTGTTCTGCTGCTTGCTTGGCCGCAAGCCGTTCGCGCGCCAGCTGTTTTGCCCGCTCAGCGGCTTCTTTTTTTCTCTGGGCCAAATCTTTTTCTTCATCCATCGGTTACAGCACCTTCTTCCCCGTTTTGGCTTCCAGTCGGATTTTTTCTTTTAATTTATGAATGCCGTAGATGAGCGCTGCCGGGTTCGGCGGACAGCCTGGTATGTACACGTCCACCGGGACAATTTGGTCGACGCCTTTGACGACGCTGTACGATTTGACGTACGGGCCGCCGGCTGTCGCACACGAACCCATGGCGATGACCCATTTCGGTTCGGGCATTTGGTCATACAACCGGCGCAAGAGCGGCGCCATTTTTTTCGTCACCGTGCCCGAGACAATCATGACGTCCGCCTGCCGCGGCGAGGCGCGGAAAAACGAACCGAACCGGTCGAGGTCGTAATGGGCGCCGCCGACCGCCATCATCTCGATAGCGCAACAGGCAAGGCCGAACGTCAACGGCCAAAGCGAACTGCTTCGGGCCCATCCTTTCAACTGTTCCAACGTCGTCAAAAAGACGTTTCGCTTCACTTCTTCCATTTCGACGCCAGAAAAACCCTCCCATTTCACATCCATCGTAACACCTTCTTTTTCCAAGCATAGATAAGGCCAATGGCAAGCAAAACGATGAACATGATCATTTCCACCAACGCGAACAAGCCGAGTTGGTCATAGACAACAGCCCACGGGTACAAAAACACCGTCTCGATATCGAAAATGACAAACAGCAAGGCAAATAGGTAGTACCGAACTTGGAACTGAACGCGCGAGTCGTGAAAGGGATTGTTACCGCTTTCATAAGTTGTCGCCTTTGCATCACTCGGCACGTGCGGCCGCAGCCACCGCCCGGCCGTGAGCGCCCCGATCGGCAGCAACACACCGAGGCAAAGGAAGACGAAGATGATCAAATAACTGTTTGCATAGATGTTGCTCAACCAGCTCGCCCCCTTCCGGTTTACTACATACGTATGGTGTTAATGATGAAATTTTTCAATAATTCCTTCGATTTCATTATAACATTTATATCCAGCCGTGTCAGCAAAACTTCAAGTTAACACTGTCAACACGGTATCCATTCATGTAAGCGCTTCATCTTTGTTGAAGCGACGGAATGCGAGGAACGAAAAAAGAGAGAGCGTTTGCCTCTCTCCTTGACGGACGATTCTTCCGTTTTCATCAAAAAAAGCAGGGGAAAAACTCCCCTGCTTTTTACTTCATTTCCGCAACGCTCAAACGGTTCATGGCGCGTTTTAACGCCAGTTCGGCCCGTTTGAAGTCGATGTCATCCTGCTGGCTTTGCAGGCGGCGCTCCGCCCGCTCTTTCGCCGCTTTGGCGCGGAGGACGTCAATGTCCTCCGCCCGTTCAGCAGCTTGAGCCAAAATCGTCACTTTGTCCGGGCGGACTTCCAAAAAGCCGCCGCTGACGGCAATGTATTGCGTTTTGCCGCCTTTTTTCAGCCGGGCCGCGCTGATCTCGAGCGGGGCGACAAGCGGAATGTGCCCCGGCAAAATGCCGAGCTCGCCGCTTTTCGCTTTGACGCTGACCATCTCAACATCGTCTTCGTACACCGGGCCATCAGGAGTAACGACGCTCACGTGGATCGTTTTCATTGTCCAATCCCCCTATCCCGGGTCACACTTCGACACCCATCGCTTTCGCTTTTTCAACGACTTCTTCAATGCGGCCGACTAAGCGGAACGCATCTTCCGGAAGATGGTCGTATTTGCCTTCCAAAATTTCTTTAAAGCCGCGCACCGTTTCTTTGACCGGCACGTAGGAGCCCGGTTGGCCCGTGAACTGCTCCGCCACGTGGAAGTTTTGCGACAAGAAGAACTGGATGCGGCGGGCGCGGTGAACGACGAGTTTGTCTTCGTCCGACAGTTCGTCCATCCCCAAGATGGCGATGATGTCTTGCAATTCTTTATAACGTTGCAGCGTTTGCTGCACTTTGCGGGCGACTTGATAATGCTCCTCGCCGACGATTTCCGGCGCCAACGCACGCGATGTCGAAGCGAGCGGGTCAACGGCCGGATAAATCCCCATCTCCGCGAGCTTCCGCTCCAGGTTCGTCGTCGCATCCAAGTGCGAGAACGTCGTGGCCGGAGCCGGGTCCGTATAGTCGTCGGCCGGGACGTAAATCGCTTGAATCGAGGTGATCGAGCCTTTCGCCGTCGACGTGATCCGCTCTTGCAATTGACCCATCTCCGTCGCCAATGTCGGTTGGTAACCAACGGCCGACGGCATGCGGCCTAACAGCGCCGACACTTCCGAACCGGCCTGCGTGAAACGGAAGATGTTATCGATAAAGAGCAACACGTCTTGGCCTTGTTCATCACGGAAGTATTCGGCCATCGTCAAGCCGGTCAAGGCGACGCGCATCCGCGCCCCCGGCGGCTCATTCATTTGTCCGAACACCATGGCCGTTTTGCTGATGACGCCGGAATCTTTCATCTCATGGTACAAGTCGTTTCCTTCGCGTGTCCGTTCGCCGACGCCAGCAAAGACGGAAATCCCGCCGTGCTCTTGGGCGATGTTGTGAATCAGCTCTTGGATCAAGACCGTTTTTCCTACGCCAGCGCCGCCGAACAAACCGATTTTTCCGCCTTTAATATACGGGGCAAGCAAGTCAACGACTTTAATCCCCGTTTCCAAAATTTCGACTTCCGTCGCCAATTCCTCGAATTTTGGCGCCGGACGGTGAATCGGGTCGCGGCGGGCGTCAGCCGGAATGTCGCCTTCCAAGTCGATCGGCTCGCCCAAGACGTTGAACACGCGGCCAAGCGTGACTTCGCCGACCGGCACCGAAATCGGTGCACCGGTATCGATGACTTCCATGCCGCGGATGAGGCCGTCTGTGGACGCCATCGCGATCGTCCGTACTGTATCATCGCCAAGGTGCAAGGCGACTTCCAATGTCAAGTCGATGTCGACTTCGTTTTCGTTGCGCGCTTTATGTTGAATTTTCAGGGCGTTGTAGATCGCCGGCAAGTGGCCGTTCTCAAACTTGACGTCTACAACCGGACCCATGACTTGGATAACGCGTCCTCTTGTCATCGTTTTCCCTCCTAACTTGCTAGTCCCCTATTGCAAGGCGTTTGCTCCGGCGACAATTTCCGTAATTTCTTGCGTAATCGCCGCTTGGCGAGCGCGGTTGTAGGAAAGCGTCAATGTGCGAATGAGCTCGTTCGCATTGTCCGTTGCGTTCTTCATCGCCGTCATGCGGGCGGCGTGTTCGCTTGCTTTTGCATCGAGCAATGCGCCGTAAATGAGGCTTTCCGCATACTGCGGCAATAAGACGTCCAAAATTTCTTCTTGCGACGGTTCAAATTCGTACACCGTGCGCTGCTTATTCTCCGCCAAGTCAGTGAGCGGCAGAAGCTTCCGTTCCGTCACCTCTTGCTGGATCGCGCTCACGTAATGGTTGTAATACATATACAGCTCGTCAAACGTACCGTCGGCGAATAACCCAACCGTTTTGCGGGCGATTTCTTTAATATCGGCAAACGACGGCTGGTCCGGCAAGCGGGTGATGTCGAGAATGACCGGCATGTTCCGCTTGCGGAAAAAGCTCAACCCGACGCGGCCGATGACGATGATCGCATATTCGTCCGGAGAAGCATGGCGTTTTTGGATCGTTTGGTACACGAGGCGCAGCACGTTGCTGTTGTACGCGCCAGCCAGACCGCGATCCGACGTGATCACGAGATAACCGGTTTTTTTCACCGGGCGCGAAACGAGCATCGGATGCGAAGCCCCCCCGGCGCCAAGCGCCACATTAGCCACGACTTCTTGAATTTTCTCCATATATGGAACGAACGATTTCGCGTTTTGCTCCGCGCGGTTCAGCTTCGACGTCGAGACCATTTCCATCGCTTTTGTAATTTGGCTTGTCTTCTTCGTCGCATTGATGCGCGTTTTAATATCGCGTAACGATGCCAAAGGTTTCACCACCTTTTTGCTGCACGGGTTCTAACAGGCGTGAGGGGGCGATATGCCCCCGCCGGCCTTATTGTGAAACGACAAACGTTTTCTTGAACGCTTCGATCGCTTTATTGAGATCGTCTTCGTTCGGAAGATCTTTCGTCGTGCGGATGTGCTCAAGCAAGTGTTGGCCGTTTTGGTCGAGCCACAAGTAAAACTCTTTCTCGAAACGGCGCACATCTTCAACCGGAATGTCGTCCAAAAAGCCGCGCGTCAATGCATAGATGATCAACACTTGTTTTTCGACCGGAATCGGCTGATGCAAATCTTGCTTCAGCACTTCGACCGTGCGCGCCCCGCGGGCGAGCTTCGCTTGCGTCGCCTTGTCGAGGTCGGAGCCGAATTGGGCGAACGCCTCCAGCTCACGGTAAGCGGCCAAGTCCAAACGGAGCGTCCCGGCTACTTTTTTCATCGCTTTGATTTGCGCTGCCCCACCGACGCGCGAAACGGACAACCCTGCGTTGATCGCTGGGCGGACGCCGGAGAAGAACAAGTCCGATTGCAGGAAAATTTGCCCGTCCGTAATCGAGATGACGTTCGTCGGAATGTACGCGGAAATATCGCCCGCTTGCGTTTCGACGAACGGAAGCGCGGTCAAGGAACCGCCGCCTTTGGCATCGCTCAATTTCGCTGCGCGCTCAAGCAGGCGGGAGTGCAAGTAGAAAATATCCCCCGGATACGCTTCACGGCCCGGCGGACGGCGAAGCAAGAGCGACAATTCACGGTATGCCGCGGCTTGTTTCGATAAATCGTCATAGACCACTAACACGTGTTGGCCTTTATACATGAAATACTCGCCCATCGCCACACCGGCATACGGCGCCAAGAACAAAAGCGGAGCCGGCTGCGACGCCGAAGCGGTGACGACGATCGTATAGTCGAGCGCGCCGTGTTTGCGGAGCGTTTCGACAACGGTGCGGACCGTCGATTCTTTTTGCCCGATGGCGACATAAATACAAATCATGTTTTGGTCTTTTTGGTTGATGATCGTGTCAATGGCGACGGACGTTTTCCCCGTTTGCCGGTCGCCGATGATGAGCTCGCGCTGGCCGCGGCCGATCGGCACGAGCGCGTCGATCGCTTTAATCCCGGTTTGCAGCGGCTCATGCACCGATCTCCGGTCCATAACGCCCGGCGCCGGGCTCTCGATCGGGCGCGTTTCCGTCGTTTCCACCGGCCCTAATCCGTCAACAGGCTGACCGAGTGGGTTGACGACGCGGCCGATGAGCGCTTCCCCAACGGGCACTTCCATGATCCGGCCCGTACGGCGCACTTCGTCCCCTTCTTTAATGCCGGTGTACGGTCCTAAAATAACGATACCGACGTTGTTTTCTTCCAAGTTCAACGCCATGCCCATCACGCCGTTGGCAAACTCGACGAGCTCGCCGGACATGACGTTATCGAGCCCATGAGCGCGCGCGATCCCGTCGCCGACTTGGATGACGGTGCCGACGTCGCTCACTTGGATTTGCGATTCATAGTTTTCAATCTGCTGCTTAATGAGCGCGCTGATTTCTTCCGCTCGAATGCTCATGCCTTTCACCCCTGTCTTCAAATGTTAGCCGATCAGCTGCCGCCGAATCCGTTCAAGCTGCCCGCTGACGCTGCCGTCGTAAATGCGGTTGCCGATGCGCAGCTTCACGCCGCCGATGAGTTCCGGATCAATGATATTTTCAATCTCAAGCGTCTGTTTGCCGACTTTTTGGGCAAAGACGTCGGAAAGCGCCCGCAGTTCTTCGTCCGTCAACGGCCGCGCCGAATAGGCGACCGCCTTGGCGATGCCGCGCGCATCGTCGACGAGGGCGAGAAACTGTTCCGCCAGCTCGGGCACAAGGCCGAAGCGATGGCGCTCCAGAAGAAGGAGAAGCGTGTTTTGCACCGGAGTGGACACACCGGCGAACGCTTCGCGGATGAGCGCTTTTTTCTGATCCAAGGAAAGTTTCGGATACGAAAGAAGCGATAAAAACTCGCCGTTTTCCGCCAACGCCTGGCGCACGGCGCGAACATCTTCTTCGATTCGATCAAGCTGTCCTTGTTCGAGCGCGATTTGGAACAAAGCGGACGCGTACCGTTTGGCGATCACTTCTTGGTTCATCGCGCTCCTCCTACCTCTTGAACGTCTTTGATGTACGCTTCGATCAGCTTGCGTTGATCTTGCTCGGTCAGCTCTTTTTCAATCACTTTTGAGGCGATCAAGACAGACAACGAGGCCACTTGTTCGCGGAGCGCGGCCATCGCCTGTTCTTTTTCACGCTCGATTTCTTTTTTCGCCGCTTCTTTCACCCGTTCCGCTTCCGCACGGGCCGAGGCGACAATTTGTTCTTTCTGCTCTTCAGCCAGCTTGCGCGCGTTTTCAATGAGCGCTTGCGCTTCTTGGCGCGACTGCTTCATCAGTTCGCGCTGTTCTTCAAGAAGTTTTTCTGCTTCTTGACGGCGTTTTTCCGCCTGGCCGATTTCGTTCGCGATATGTTCTTCACGTTGTTTCATGATATTCATTAACGGCTGCCAAGCGAATTTGCGCAGCAAGGCCAGCAAAATGATGAACATCAGCAATTGGTAAATAATCGTGCCGCCGCTGATGCCATGCGCCGCTTCGCCGAGCACCCATACGTTTGCCTTCCACAACACCGCGTTTCACTCCTTTCGACAGCTATCGCACCGACGCGGTCTCGCAAAACCGCACATAAAGGAATGGCGAAGGTGGTCGTTGACACGAACTTCGCCATCACTTTCCATATCGATTTCTTATCGACCTAAGTAAATGAACGAGAAGACGACACCGATGATCGGAAGCGCCTCAACCAACGCGACCCCGATGAACATCGTCGTTTGCAAAACCGGACGCAATTCTGGTTGACGAGCAATCCCTTCGATGGTACGGCTGACGATCAACCCGTTGCCGATGCCGGCGCCCAATGCCCCCAAACCTACCGCAATCGCAGCTGCAAGTACACCCAAACTCATGTTGATAGATCCTCCTTCGCAATGTTAAAGTAATGTTTCATTCAAGTCTTGCTCTAATGAAAAGGAATGCTCAATGGTCATGACTGACCTTATGAGCCATATAAACCATGGTTAACATCGTAAAAATGAACGCCTGAATCGTTCCGACAAAAATACTGAACGCTTGCCACACCATCATCGGGATGGCTGCGCCAACAGCGCCAAGCACACCGTAATGCGTGCCAAGGCTGGCGAGCAAGCCAAGCAAAATTTCCCCGGCGTAAATGTTCCCGAAAAGACGCAAACCGAGCGTCAGCGTGTTGGCAAACTCTTCGATGATTTTAAGCGGGAACAACCAGGCGACTGGACGGGTGTAATCACGCAAATAGTCGGACGCCCCTTTCATTTTGACGCCATAGTAGTGGGTGAGGCCGACGACCATCACCGCCAGCGTCAACGTAACGGTCGCATCCGCGGTCGGCGATTTCCACCAAAGTTCACCGTTGACATGGACGGAAAACGGCAGTCCAAGCATATTGGCCACAAACACATACATGATGAGCGTGACGCCCAGCGTCAAAAAGCGGCCGCCCGTTTGCCAATCCATCGTGCTGTTAATGATGCCTCTGACAAAGTCAAAGACCCACTCCATAAAGTTTTGCATCCCCGTCGGGCGCAGCTGAAGCGAGCGAGTAGCCGCAACAGCAATGATGAAAACGATCAAGCTCGTGATCGTAATCATCAACATATCAGATAAATTAAACGTAAGGCCTAAAAATTCGACAAGCGGCGCTTTATGCTCCATCCTCCCTCACCTCGCTTTCATACCTGCAGCTTGTCGTTTTTCCATTTGTGAAAGAAGAAATCTATTATAATGACAATGTAGGATGTCATTAATCCCAAAACGGTTGGCACGATATGAAAATATTGCGGATACGTCAGAACAATGACAGCAGCCAACGCGGCAAGCGCCAAACGCGATAAGGTGCCTAATGTGCGCACTTTTTTGCGCGCCGCCACCGCTTGTCCGAATTTTTCGATTTTCCAGGTTAAGTTCCAAACCATGAGGAGGCTGATCGATGTGCCGAGAATCAAGCTGAGAAAAACGGTTTTATACGGCGTAAATCCAAAGCCGAGCGTATAGATGGCGAGCAAATACAATATGTATCGCACTTGCCGCCAAAACATCGCTTGAAGACTTCCCATTTTATTACTCCTCAGAGAAATATTGGCGGATCAAGCGCAACATGGCGTACACGCCGGCCGCCAGTCCGAGCAAAAGGCCGACGATCAAAAAGATTGGCTCGGTGCCAAGTCGATCATCGATCCATCTCCCGCCGAAAACGCCGACCAAAATCGAACCAACAAGTTGGGAGACGATGGCGGACATCAACGCCATGGCTTGAAACGGGTGGCGCTGTTTTGGGGACATGCCAACACACCCTTTAACATAATGAAAACCTTCTCAATCTACCCCTTGTAAAGGATACAATACGGCCTGGTCAATGTCAATGTGTTTCCACGTAAAACCTCATTCACATAGGGTAAATATTAATAATTTGTGACAATTTCTCATTTTCTTCTCACAATGATGATGTATAATGATATATTTTATTTTTAGCCTATTTTCCTTTTCATGATTCTATATAGATGCAATTTGAAGCTTTACCATTTGCAGCTTTTACCGAGTATTTGATCGACTGTCGGGCGACCGAACAACGCCGCTTCCAGACCCATATATGGGTCTGTGAAGCAGGCGGTTGTTCGGTCCTCCGTCACGCCAAGGCGTGACGGAGAAGCCTGTGGCTTTCCTCCGACAGTCGAAAAGGGGCAAACCGCTTTTCCGTCAAGGATATGTTAAACTTCTTCGTTGCATCTATATATATACTTGGCTTTGCAAACGGAGCGGTTTCTCAGCGCCATCTTTCTGCCGCGGCCTATTCGATGCAAGCGCTTAACTGACGCATGGGCAAGGCACCCTCTCCGCCGCTCGATGGAATGCGAACCCCGCGCGGCGCAGGGCGCCTTACAACTGTTATTTTGTGCCAAACAGCCGGTCGCCGGCGTCGCCGAGACCAGGGACAATATAGCCGTGGTCGTTCAACCGCTCATCAAGGGCAGCGATGTAAATGTCCACATCCGGGTGGGCCGTTTCCACCGCTTTGACTCCTTCCGGCGCCGCGATCAGGCACATAAATTTAATGCTTTTCGCTCCCCGCTTTTTCAGCGCATCGATCGCCGCCACCGCTGATCCGCCGGTTGCGAGCATCGGGTCGACGATGATAAAATCGCGCTCTTCGACATCGCTCGGCAGCTTGACGTAATATTCGACCGGCTTTAATGTTTGGGGATCGCGGTACAAGCCGATATGGCCGACTTTCGCCGCCGGGATGAGCTTCAGGATGCCGTCAACCATGCCGATGCCGGCGCGCAAAATCGGAATGACGCCCAGTTTTTTGCCGGCGATCACTTTCGCTCTGGCTTTACTGACGGGGGTTTCGATCTCGACTTCCTCAAGCGGCAGATCACGTGTAATTTCAAACGCCATCAACGTCGCCACTTCGTCGACAAGCTCGCGAAATTCTTTCGTGCCCGTATTCTTGTCGCGAATGTAGGTCAATTTATGCTGGATGAGCGGATGATCAAAGACGTACACTTTTCCCATGGGTCAACTCTCCTCTTCCGTATGTATGCGCTGCACTTCTATACATTCTACTGGAAAACGAGCGCCTATTCAACTGCCGAACGAACGGAAAAAGGCGCACCGCCAAATCCGGAGGCGGTGCACCGTACGGTTTCGGACGAAGCGGCGGCGCTTAGTCTTGATAGAGCGGAAACTTTTCCGTCAAAGCGGCGACGCGTTGGCGCGCTTCCTCAAGCGCTTGTTCGCTGCCGACGTTTTTCAGCACAAGGCCGATGATGGCGGCGATTTCGTCCATCTCTTCCAATCCGAAGCCGCGCGTCGTGACCGCGGCCGTGCCGATGCGGATGCCGCTTGTGACAAACGGGCTTTCCGGATCATACGGAATCGTGTTTTTGTTGACCGTAATCCCGACCTCATCGAGCACTTTCTCCGCCGTTTTCCCGGTCAGCTGCTGCGGGCGCAAATCGACAAGCAGCAAATGGTTGTCCGTGCCGCCGGAAATGAGGGTGAATCCTTCGTTTTGCAAGGCGGCTGCGAGCCGTTTGGCATTCTCCACGACGCGCTTCGCGTAGACTTTAAAGTCGTCTTGCAACGCTTCGCCGAGCGCGACGGCTTTGGCGGCAATGACATGCATAAGCGGGCCGCCTTGAATGCCAGGAAAAATGGCTTTGTCGATCTGTTTGGCGAACTGCTCCTGGCATAAAATCATCCCGCCGCGCGGACCGCGCAGCGTTTTGTGCGTCGTCGTCGTAACGAAATGGGCGTACGGCACTGGATTCGGATGAACACCTGCCGCAACAAGACCGGCAATATGGGCCATGTCAACCATTAAATAGGCGCCGACTTCATCGGCAATCTCGCGGAACTTGGCGAAGTCGATGATGCGCGGATAGGCGCTCGCGCCGGCGACGATCAACTTCGGCCGGTGAAGGCGCGCTTTTTCGCGCACGTCGTCATAGTCAATGACATGCGTTTTTGGATCGACGCCGTATTCGACAAAATTGTACTGAATGCCGCTGAAATTGACCGGGCTGCCGTGCGTCAAATGGCCGCCGTGCGACAAGTTCATGCCAAGCACCGTGTCGCCGTGCTCAAGAACGGTGAAATAAACGGCCATGTTCGCCTGCGCCCCGGAGTGCGGCTGGACGTTCACATGCTCCGCTCCAAACAACTGCTTCGCTCGCTCGCGCGCCAAATCTTCGACGATGTCGACATATTCACAACCGCCGTAGTAGCGGCGTCCCGGATAGCCTTCCGCATATTTGTTCGTCAGCACCGACCCTTGCGCTTCCATGACCGCGCGGCTGACAAAGTTTTCCGAGGCGATCAGTTCAATTTTCGCATGTTGCCGCTTCCGCTCTTGCTCAATAGCGGCGAACACTTGCGGATCTTGTTGTGGCAAGTAATTCATCAATAGCTCCCCCTTATGCGAAATCAGTGAATATTCGTTTTTATTTTATCAGCTTCAGCTAGGCAAATTCAAAGAAAAAAATGAATGAAACCGCTAGAAAGAACAGGAATCATTCGGATTTTCCAACGAGTAGACCGCTCGGGCGCCGCCGATCAGCTTCGGCCGCGTTTTCGCCAGCGTCACGCACGCCGATCCAATGTGCTTCACCGAAACGCGCACGGGAACGGCAACCGGCTTCAAATGCATGCCGATGAGCGTATGGCCGATGTCAATGCCGGCATCGGCGCGAATCGCCTCGACAACGACCGGGTCAGCGAACTTTCGATAGGCGCAGGCGGCCATCGCCCCACCCGCTTTCGGCACCGGAACGACCGAAACGATCTCCAGCCCGTGAGTTTTGGCGGTTTCCCGTTCGACAACAAGCGCCCGGTTTAAATGTTCACAACATTGAAAAGCGAGCGCAATGCCGGTTTCGCGCCGCCACGCGTCAAGCTCGGCAAACAGCATGGCGGCAACGTCCATCGATCCAGCCGTGCCGATCCGCTCGCCAAGCACCTCGCTCGTACTGCAGCCGATCACAACGACATCGCCGCGGCCAAGCGGCGCCTGTTTGCGAAACTCATGCAAGATGGCTTGCCATTGCTGCCGCCATTCGGTCAATCGTGCGTCCATTCCCTTCCCTCCTTCGCACGGTGTGCCCCACACTATCCTTGACGAACACTAGAAGTCTGGTGATGTAACGGAAAATGCGGCTCCATCACGTTGCTTTTCAAATTGAGAAACCTTATACATGCTGCTCTTCCTTCACTTTAGAATCATCCATTTCAAAAAAACGGCTGTTTTTCAATGGCCTTCTAGTATTTTCACCAATGATTCGCGAAAGATGAACGGCGTTTGTTGTGAACATCGCCGGATTCCCAGCCTTTGCGCTACTGCCCTCATGAAGCTAGACGCCCACACCTTTCGCTTATGGCCCACAGGCCGCATCCGCTCCGATGCGGCCCTGGTTCTGCCTACAAATGCTTGTTTTCATAGTCGGCGATTTTGCCGATTCGCCGCGCATGGCGTCCGCCTTCAAATTCGGTCTCAAGCCATGCCTTGGCGATTTCGCGCGCCAGGCCGGGGCCGATGACGCGCTCCCCCATCGCGAGAATGTTGCTGTCATTATGCATGCGCGTCAGCTTGGCGCTGTAGACGTCGTGGCAAAGGGCGCAGCGCACCCCTTTCACTTTGTTGGCGGCAATCGTCATGCCGATGCCGGTGCCGCAGATCAAAATGCCGCGATCAAATTCGCCGCGCGCCACTTTTTCAGCGACGGGAAGCGCGTAATCCGGGTAATCGACCGATGTTTCACAATCGCAGCCAAAATCGGTGTACTCGATTCCCATTTCATCCAACAGTGCTTTCATTTCCTCACGAATGCGAATTCCACCATGGTCAGAAGCAATAGCGACTTTCATCACGTTCGGGCGAGGAGCCCTAGGCTTCGCAGTGATAGCGAAAGCCAGGGAGGAATCGCCCTTCCTCCTTTCGATGAATCATATTTGCATGTGCATCAACGGGTGCGGAACCGGGCGACAGCCGCCTGCAATTGTTCGGCCTGTTCAACCAACTCGCCAGCCAGTTTATGCACATCGTTGATCGATGCGGCCTGCTCCTCGGTTGCCGCCGCAACTTCGAGCGCGCCGGCGGACGTCTGCTCAGCAATCGCCGCCACTTCTTGCGTTTGCGCCGCGGCCCGCTCCATATGCCCCATTTGACGCTTCGCCAGCTCAGCGATGTCATGGACGGCGCGGATCACTTCATCAGCTGAGGCCGCCATGGCCGCAATGGCCTCATTCGTGCGCTCCCCTTTCGCCGCCTCAGCGTTGGCAGCAGCCACCTGCTTGTCCATTTGCGCCACCACACGGGCGACTTCATTTTGAATGTTGCCGACCAGTTCCGCGATTTTCTTGACCGCCTTGGCGCTCTCATCAGCCAGCTTGCGCACTTCCTCGGCGACAACGGCAAACCCCCGGCCGTGCTCGCCGGCGCGGGCTGCCTCAATGGAAGCATTGAGCGCAAGCAAGTTCGTCTGTTCGGCGATGTCCGCGACAAGCAACGTAATGTTGCCGATTTGATTGGCGTGTGCTTCGAGCTGCTTGACAGCCGCCCGCGACCGTTCTTGATCGTCAGCCAGCTGATCGATGCCGCTAATGAGCGAATCGGTGATATCGCGGCTTGCCTTCAACGTTTCGTCCATCCCATATACCGACTGTTCCGCACGCTCGGCTGTTTCTTTTACTTGTACTGCGATGGCGAGCACATCCTCGGCCGCCGCAGCCGCCTCTTGAATCGCCTCGGCCGAAGACGCCGCCCCTTTGGAAATGTCGTCAATGGTCGCTGCAATATCGCGTGCACGGTTTGACGCTGTTTCGGACGCCTGCCTCATTTCCGCCGTCTTTTCAGTCGTGCGCGCTGCGCTCTCTTCCACATTGGCGACGACTGCGCGCAAATGGCCGAGCATCCGGTTGAACGCGACAGCCAGCGAGCGAATTTCGTCATGGGAAGAGGGCAGCGGAACATCCTCATCGATATGCCCTTCCGTCGCCTTTGCCGCCGCTTCCTCGAGCCGTTGCAGCGGCCTTGTAATCCAGCCAGCGGCCAAATAGGCAAGCACTCCGGACCAAAAGATGCCAAGGAGCAACACGATCATCGTGAACACGCTTTTGTTCCATGAGGCGAACCACTGATCATACAAAACGTACAAGAAAAAGGCGCTCGTTGAATACGTGATCAGCGCCAACGCTGTCGTAAAGACGACGAGCTTTAGGCGCAAACCGAACCGATGACTTGTCCCCCCCATTTGTGTTCCCCCTCACTTCTCAACCTCATTGTTCTGTTTGCAACTTTTCCGCCAAGCGGTCAATGAGCTTCTCCAGCTCATCGCGCGCCGCCCGGTACACTTCAATCGGCCCGCCGAACGGATCGGCGATGTCGCCGTCTGTTCCCGAGACGAACTGCTTCAACGTAAACGTTTTGTCCTTCGCTTCTGGGAAACGCTCGACGATCATTTCTTTATGGCCGGATGTCATCGCCAGCACGTGCGTCGCCCAGTCGATATGCTCTTTTTTCAGCTGCGAGGAGCGGTGGGCCGCTTCGATTCCCTTTTCCTTCAACACCGTCTTGGCGTGAACCGACGCCTCGCTCCCTTCCGCCGCAAACACGCCGGCCGATTTCACCTCGACGCCTGGCAGCTGCTTATTCTCCAACAATGCAGCGGCCATCGGGCTTCGGCACGTATTGCCCGTGCAGACGAACAAAATGCGGTATGGCATACAACCACCTCTTCACATCAATGACTTACCATCAATATACCATAGGGAAAAGAGCAAAAAAAGGCTCTTCACCACAACATGTACTTGACAAGCAATGCGGTTTCCTGCGTAAGGATAGGCAAAAAGTGCTGATTTTCCCTCACAAGCGTAAATAGGGTATGTTCAGAAAAAATCAAGTACAACTTTTGGTGAAGAGCCGCAAAAAAAGCAGGCAGTCCACTTTTCCCCACTGAAGGAAAACCGCCTGCCTCCGTTTATAGAAAAAGCAGCTTGAGCCCGAACGCCAGCAAAATGCTGCCGCCGAGCGCTTCGCTGTACGAACCGAGCCATTGCTGAAAATGGCGGCCGACAAAAAGCCCAACCCATGTCAGCACCATGCTGAACAGACCAAACAGCAAAATCGCCACCATCGTCCGCGCTCCGAAAATGCCGAGGCTCAGCCCGACGGAAAAGCTGTCTAGGCTGACGCTGAACGCAAAAAAAAGCAACCCCACCCCACGCGGAAACAGCGGTGAGCCATCGTCCCTCCGGAACGAGGCGATGATCATTTGCCCGCCAAGCCATAACAGCAGCGCCCCGCCCGCGTATGTCGCGACACTTCCGAACTCGCGCGACAGCAGGCGGCCGACCGCCATGCCAGCAAGCGGCATGAGAATATGAAACAAGCCGATCGTCAACCCGATATAAAACATTTGCCGCAGCCGGAGGCGCAACAGCCCCATTCCTAAAGCGACTGAAAACGCGTCCATGCCCAGCGCCAGCGCCATCATTGACAGCGCGATGATTTCACCGATGAATGCGCCCATGTTTCTTCCCTCCCGGACCGGCCTTATTGCTAAACATATGCACGTCCAGGGCAGTTTAGAAGCAGAGCGGGCAGCCAATGGGCGCCGCCTGATTGACGGGCGGACGGAAAAGAAAAAACCGGTCCACAACAGACCGGTTTAGCGCTTGGAAACGGCATCCCCCAAATCCTCTAGTTGCAATCTGAACCTTACCGTTTGCAGAGCCGTTTTCTCGACTATCGCACGACCGAACAACGCCGCTTCCAAACCCATACATGGATCTGTGAAGCGCGTTTCCGTTCGGTCTTCCGTCACGCCAAGGCGCGACGAAGAAGCCTGCGGCTTGCCTCCGACCGTCAAAAAATAGACAAGCTGCTTTTTCGACCAGGATATGTGAAACTTGTTCACTGCATCTATACAGACGGCCGTCCTTTCATTTCCGCTGTTCGCTGATGGCGCGTCCGCCGGCTGCTTTGCGGAGCCGGTTCATGATCGCCGCGCCGATTCCTTCTTCCGGAAACGCCTCGCTGTAAATGAGATCGACGTTCGTTTCATCAAATCGGCGCAGCGTGTCGTACAGCCGGCTCGCGACCGTCTCAAGCGCCTGGCGCGTTCCGCACGGCAGCACGACATCGGCCGCATACTGATCCCGGTTCTCCTCGGTCGTCAACACGCCGACCGTTTTCCCTTCCGCCCGGCTTTCATCGACAAGCCGCTGCAAAAACGCGGGCGGGCCGGCGACGATCCAAAGCGGCGCTTTCGGCGCATAATGCGTATATTTCATCCCCGGCGCTTTCGGCGCCGCCTCGTCATCCACAGCAGCGGCCTCTTCAACGCGGCCGATCGCTTCAATAAGCGCCTCTTTCGTCACTCCTCCCGGGCGCAAAATCGTCGGCACGCCCCCACTGCAATCGAGCACCGTCGATTCAACGCCCACGCCGGTCGGCCCGCCGTCGATCACCCCGGCGATCCGCCCGTCTAAATCGGCAAGCACGTGCGCCGCCGTCGTCGGACTCGGCCTTCCTGACCGATTCGCGCTCGGGGCGGCCAACGCCAAGCCGCTCGCCTCGATCAACGCCAGCGCCAGCGGGTGATCCGGCATGCGCACCGCCACCGTCGGCAGCCCGGCCGTCACCCGTTCAGACACCGCTTTGGCCCGTTTTGGCAATACTAACGTGAGCGGCCCCGGCCAAAACCGCTCCATCAACGTTTTCGCCATCGGCGGGATCGAGGCGGCTACCGCCTCCGCTTGGGCCATGCTGGCGACATGAACGATGAGCGGATTGTCGCTCGGCCGCCCTTTGGCGGCGAAAATTTTTTCCACCGCGGCTGTATTGGCCGCATCGGCCCCCAACCCGTACACCGTTTCCGTCGGGAATGCGATAACTTCCCCGGCCCGCAGCCATTCAACCGCCTCTCGTATTTGTGGATAAACTTGCTGTTTATCAACAATATTATCCACAACCCAAACACGCGTTTTCAATCGTTTCACCTTCTCCATCGCCGTGATTCGCCTTGAAAATGGCGGCTTTTTTTACAAGCGTCAGATCGCCGCCCGATGCCTTTCCACAGTTATACACAAATTGTGAATAAACTTGTTATTTTTGTGGATAACTTTGTGGATAGATGCTTATGGAATGAGATGGCTGAGCCACTCTTTGAAGAAAAATTTTACTTCCACCGGCTGTTCCGGCTCGGCCATGACGACGAAGGACGATTCTTGATCATCAGTGTGCCCTTTGTCCTTCTCGCCATCCGCATGGATGGACGAAGCGGCGCGATCTTCGGTTTCCGCCATCGCACCCCTCTCCTCTTTCGGTTCGTCCCGCTCGATGGCCTGCTCGCCGCTTCGCATCGCCTCAGCTTCCGCTTCGGCCGACTCGCTGTTCTGCTTCGACCCGGCTTCCATTGACCGGACGCTCTCAGCCGACACCGGTTCATTCGTTCCTGCAGGCGATCGGTTCGCCGCCATCATGACGGCATCGCTGTTGGAAAAATCGAGAAAACAAAGCGGCGGGAACAGAACGCACCACCAGTTTGCTCCTTTTCCTTCCCCAAGCGTGATCAGCACGGCATCATAGATGCCAGCCGGATATACGTAGTTGCCGTACACTTTCGTCGGAAAATGAACCGGGCCAAACTCCACTTTGTACGTTTGATCGCTTTGTTCATCGCGCAACACGCGGGCGACCGTCCGCTCGATGTCCGGCAGGTGAGAGCGGATGACGCGCTTTGCTTCCTCAAACGAAGTGAGTTCGGCCACCCAGCCGTTGATTTGCGCATTGACCGCATCACGCACTTTTCGCTTCAATTGTTGGTCTTCATCGGCGTCGCTGTTGGCTAAAATGCGCAGGCGGATTGCCTCATCAGGGATGGCGACCGCCGCGTTCGCCCCGGCGTCCGTCTTGTGGCCGTACAGCTCGACGAGTACGCCTGTCGTTAATAGAATGATATATAAACATATGGCAATGGCATTTCCTTTGATGGTCATCATCGGCACCGTCCTTTCACCTTTCATTGTGGACGGCGCCGCTCGTTTTTAAACCTATCAATCTAACACTTTTTCCCGTTTTTCGGCCGCGTCATGTACACCATCCGGTCTTTGCCGTTGAGGTCAAAATCGACTTCCACTTCGGCTTCTGGAAACGCTGCGGCCAAGAGCGCCGCCACTGCTTCCCCTTGCCCGGCGCCGACTTCAAAAGCGGCAAGCGCCGGCGCGCCGAGCACAAGCGGCAGCTCGCGGGCGAAGCGGCGGTAAAAATCGAGCCCATCGCGGCCGCCAAAGAGCGCCGTGTGCGGCTCATAGTTTTTGACGACCGGGGAAAGCATAGCGGCGTCCGTCTCTGGAATGTACGGCGGATTGGAAACGACGACATCGACCGTCCACCCCATGGCCATGATCGGCTGCAGCAAGTCGCCGCACAAAAATGAAACATTCGCCCCGAGCCGCCGGGCGTTTTCACGGGCGACCGCGAGCGCCGCTTCGGAAATATCGGTTGCGGTCACCGACAACGCTTTGTTCTCCAGCGCCAATGTCACGGCGATCGCCCCGCTGCCAGTGCCGACGTCAACGACATCGATCCGCTTCCGACCAGCAAATAGGCGCGGCACCCGTTTTAGGACGCCAAGCACCAGTTCTTCCGTTTCCGGGCGCGGGATCAACACATGGCGGTTGACAAGAAACGGCCGGCCGTAAAACGATTCATAGCCGATCAAATATTGAATCGGCACATGATCCACCGCATGGCGGCGCACATCGGCCGCAAACCGTTCATATACCGCTTCGTCGACCGGCTCGCGCCAACGGGCGAACAGCCCGGCCCGGTCCACGCCTAAATGGTGGCACAATAGCCACTCCGCCGCCCGCTCCTCTTTTCCGTGGGCGCGCAAAAAAGAAGAAGCCCAGGCGAGGACTTCATGTACGTTACGACGCATCGTTCGCTTGCTCCAATTTTTTCGCTTGGTCGTCCAAAATGAGCGCCTCGATGATTTCATCCAAATGCCCATCGAGCACTTGATCGAGCTTTTGGATCGTCAGTCCGATGCGGTGGTCGGTGACGCGGTTTTGCGGGAAGTTGTACGTGCGAATGCGTTCAGAACGATCGCCGGTGCCGACAGCTTGCTTGCGCGTTTGGTCGTATTCAGCGCGCGCTTCTTGCTGGTATTTGTCGTAAATGCGGGCGCGCAATACTTTCATCGCTTTTTCTTTGTTTTTGATTTGCGATTTTTCGTCTTGGCACGTGACGACAATGCCGGTCGGAATATGGGTGAGGCGCACGGCCGACATCGTCGTGTTGACGCTTTGCCCACCCGGTCCGCTTGAGGCGAACGTGTCGACGCGAATGTCTTTTTCATTGATTTCGACTTCGATTTCTTCCATCTCCGGCAGGCAGGCGACCGTCGCCGTCGACGTATGGATGCGCCCGCCTGACTCCGTTTCCGGGACGCGCTGGACGCGGTGCGCGCCGTTTTCAAACTTCAGCTTTGAATACGCCCCTTTGCCGTTGATCATAAAAATGATTTCTTTATAGCCGCCAAGGCCGGTCGGGCTCGCTTCGATCACTTCCGTCTTCCACCCTTGCGATTCCGCATAGCGCGTATACATCCGGTACAAGTCGCCGGCAAACAGCGCCGCCTCTTCGCCGCCGGCGGCCGCGCGGATTTCCATAATGACGTTTTTCTCATCGTTCGGATCTTTCGGCAAAAGCAACACTTTCAGCTTTTCAACGAGCGCCTCTTCCCGTTCTTCCAGTTCGCCGATTTCCTCTTTCACCATCTCGCGCAGCTCCGGCTCCAGCTTTTCTTCGAGCATCGCTTTCGCTTCGGCCAGCTGCTCGCGAACCGATTTGTATTCACGGTACGTTTGCACCGTTTCTTCCAAATCCGCCTGCTCTTTGGAATAATCGCGCAGCTTTTTCGGATCGTTGATGACGTCGGGGTCCATCAACAGTTCATTGAGCTTTTCATACCGTTGCTCCACAGCTTCCAACCGATCAAACACATCATTCACCTCTGTTTTTCCCACACAGTCTATTTTTAGATTATAGCATGAAATGAAGCCAAACAAAAACCCCCGCTTTTGGCAAGCGGGAGCTCTCAGTTGACGCGCACGATGATCTCGTATGTCGGGATCGCTTTTGTCAGCAGCTTGTCAATGCGTTGCGCCTCGCGCTGCCGCTCCTCGTCAGACAGCTCTTCCGGTGCATCAACTGTCACATACATATTGCCGCCGTGAAACCAGATGGAGTCGGCGTGGTAATCGGTGTACCGCTCAATGAGTTGTGCTGCCTTGCGCGTATCGGCGCGCTGGTTTTCGCTTCCTTCGGTCAAGCTGATAAAATTCGGGTTTTGCCGCACGTTTTCCGGATCGTCGAAGTTGTTGTACAAGTCTCTGTCAGCGTCGATCTTCGGCCGCCCGTCCGTCATCAGCCGCGCGCCGTTTTTGTCCTCGCTTTGCTGGCGGTAGGACGGATGATCCGGAGCGAGCGAACAGGCCGAAAGCAGGAAGATCATTCCTAACAGCCAGATGCTTCTCATCCTTTTTCGCCTCCTTAGCTGTTAGGATGTCCATGATCGCACGTCAATGATACACGGCAAGCCATAAATCTTTCTGCCATCATTCGTCTATTTTGCGGCGAACGAACAAAAGGGGCAGCCTAGTCAAGCGAACGACCAATGATGAACGAGCCGCATGCCAAACGCTTTTTCCTCCCATAGCGAATGGACGCACGAGACAGGCGAGGATGATGGCGCCGCTTCCGCCCTTCTCGGTCGGCGAAACATACGAATATGCGCCGTTTCCATCAACTATGGCTGCGCTTCGCCACTTGGCCGATGAAAGCGGCCAAACAACATCCGTGACCGCCTCACCATCACTCACCCGTATGTCCAGCAAGCGGGCGGTTGTATCGCTTTTTCGGTTTGCCAGGCACTTCATGGTGATGGCGGCAGCGAGGCTCGTACGCCTCGCTGGCGCCGACGAGAATCACCGGATCGTCATAAGAGGCGGGCGCACCGTTAATGAGCCGCTGCGTCCGGCTGGCTGGGGAACCGCATACCGTGCAAACCGCCTGCAGCTTCGTCACCGACTCAGCGATCGCCATCAGCGCCGGCACGGGGCCAAACGGTTCACCGCGAAAATCTTGGTCGAGCCCCGCGGCGATGACGCGGCAGCCTCCATCAGCGAGCGTTTGCACCACATCGATGATGTCGTCGGAAAAAAACTGTACTTCATCGATGGCGACGACGTCGGTGGCGGCGGAAATGTAGCGGAACATTTCCGCCGGCGTCGCGACCGGAATGGCGATCACCGAATTGCCGTTGTGCGACACGACTGCGTCTTCGCTATAACGATTGTCGATCGTCGGTTTGAACACTTTCACTTCCTGCTTGGCAAACTGAGCGCGGCGGACGCGGCGAATCAATTCTTCTGATTTGCCGGAAAACATGCATCCACAAATGACCTCAAGCCAGCCGGACTGCGTCATCACGTACATCGGGGCCTCTCCTTTCACACAACACTGTCCTCAAACCATCAGCCGCTCCTTGCCGTCTGCCATCGCGACGATCAGCGGGATCAGCTTGATAAGCAACCGGCCTTCCATCTGCTCTCACGAAAAAGCAGGCAAGTTTCGCTTGCCTGCTTTCGTCACGTCCTTGTTACTTAAGGCCGTATTTTTTATTGAATTTATCCACGCGGCCCGCTGCCGTAACAAATTTTTGTTTGCCCGTGAAGAACGGATGGCATTCCGAGCAAATCTCCACGCGCAGCTCGTCTTTGACCGAACCGCTTTCGAATTCGTTGCCGCATGCACAACGGACGATGACTTTTTTGTACTCTGGATGGATGCCTTGTTTCATCGTTTTCATCTCCTTCCGCCCTGTATCTTATCGAAACAGAGTGATTCGTAGCATGGAACGCTTCATGCTTATGCGCGCCCGCCCGTTTGGCAAGGCGCAGCGCATGGAACAGCCGGGACTCCACCGAAGCGAACCCGGCCGGTGCAAATCACGGATCGCACAAACCAAAAGGCGATAGCCAAAACACACATGTTAAGATTATAACAGCTTTTCTGTCAGTTTGCAACGGGCGATTCGCGGCAAATTCCGCCAACGGCCTACAGACGGAGCGGGCCGCCCTGTTTCCACTCCTGATCGAGCAAGGCGAAAAACTCTTCGTTTGACTTCGTCCGGCGCAATTTGTTCAAAAACCGCTCGATAAAGTCGGGCGAATCGGCCATCGTTTTGCGGATCGCCCACAGCTTTTCCAAATGTTCTTTCGGGATGAGCAGCTCCTCTTTGCGCGTTCCCGAACGGCGAATGTCAATCGCTGGAAAAATGCGGCGCTCGGCGAGCGAGCGGTCAAGATGGAGCTCCATGTTGCCGGTGCCTTTAAATTCCTCGTAAATGACGTCATCCATGCGCGACCCGGTGTCAATGAGGGCGGTCGCCAAAATCGTCAAGCTGCCGCCTTCTTCGATGTTGCGCGCCGCGCCGAAAAACCGCTTCGGGCGATGAAACGCCGCTGGGTCGATCCCGCCCGAGAGCGTGCGTCCGCTCGGCGGAATGACTAAGTTGTACGCCCGGGCGAGGCGGGTGATGCTGTCCATTAAAATGACGACGTCACGCTTATGCTCAACTAATCGCATCGCCCGTTCTAAGACAAGCTCGGCCACTTTAATATGGTTTTCCGGCACCTCATCAAACGTCGAGCTGACGACATCGCCTTGCACCGACCGCTCGATGTCGGTCACTTCTTCCGGCCGTTCGTCAATGAGCAAGACGATCAACTCGACATCCGGGTGGTTTGTGGTGATGCTGTTGGCAATTTCCTTCAGCAACATCGTCTTGCCAGCTTTCGGCGGCGCGACGATCAACCCGCGCTGGCCAAAGCCGACGGGAGCGATCAAGTCGATGATGCGGGTCGACAGCTTGTCCGGCGTTGTCTCCAGCTTCATTTGCCGATTCGGGTAAAGCGGCGTCAACGCTGGAAAGTGAACGCGCTCCTTGGCGACTTCCGGGTCTTCGCCGTTGACCGCTTCGACATGAAGCAAGCCGAAGTAGCGTTCATTTTCTTTCGGCGGCCGCACTTTGCCGGATACTTTATCCCCGTTGCGCAAATCAAAACGGCGGATTTGGGAAGCGGAAATGTAAATGTCTTCCGAGCTCGGGGAATAGTTGATCGGGCGCAAAAAGCCGAATCCTTCCGACGGAATGATTTCGAGGATGCCTTCCATGAAAAAGAGGCCGTCTTGTTCGGCACGCGCTTTCAAAATCGCAAAAATAAGCTCCTTTTTCGTCAACTTGCTGTAGTATGAAATTTTGTATTGCCTGGCGAGCTCATACAGCTCCTTCAATTTCATGTTTTCTAATGCTGCTAACGTTAATTCCATCTTGACACCACACTTTGCAAATTTTCCTATTCTCCCATCGTTCGTGTTCGGACGTATTGGTCATCAATTCGACAGGCGAAGGGATTCATTTCGAAGATGATGAAGGCTGAAATGAAATAAAGAAGTAGAATGGCAGAGCTTATTTTTGCACAAGTAACACGACTATTTTACCCTTTTTTCTTCTTTTTAATCAATATTTTTTTGTTTTTCCGAGCCAGGCGCGGCTCCGGCGCCCGGCCGGATGGTAGGATATCATTTGATGACTAAGTTCGGTTTTTTCTTCAAACTGTGCCGCCCTTCGATGAAGCGGACCGTGCCGGACTTGGCCCGCATGACGACGGAGTGGGTGAGGCCGTACGCCCCTTTCAGCCGCACGCCGCGCAGCAGCTCGCCGTCGGTGACGCCGGTGGCGGCAAAAATCGCGTCGTCTCCTTTCACCAAATCGTCCATGCGCAGCACTTTGTTGACGTCAATGCCCATTTGTTTGCACCGCTCGACTTCATCGTCGTTTTGCGGCAGCAGCTTCCCTTGCAGTTCACCGCCAAGGCATTTCAAAGCGACCGCCGCGAGCACTCCTTCCGGCGCGCCGCCCGAGCCGAACAAAATGTCAACGCCGGTATGGTCGAACGCCGTGTTAATGGCGGCGGCGACATCGCCGTCATTGATGAGCTTAATGCGGGCGCCGGCTTCACGCAGCTCATGAATGAGACGCTCATGGCGCGGACGGTTGAGGACAACCGCGACGACGTCTTCAATATCTTTGTTTTTTGCTCGCGCCACCGCCTTTAAATTGTCGATGATCGGCGCCTCAATGTCAATCATCCCGACCGCTTCCGGCCCGACGGCGATTTTCTCCATGTACATGTCCGGCGCATGAAGCAGATGGCCGTGGTCAGCAACAGCGACGACAGCCAAGGCGTTCCATCCCCCGGAAGCGACGATGTTCGTCCCTTCAAGCGGGTCGACAGCGACATCGACGCGCGGGCCATAACCGTTGCCGAGCTTTTCCCCGATATACAGCATCGGCGCTTCGTCCATTTCCCCTTCGCCGATGACGACGGTGCCTTTCATCGGCACGGTGTCAAACACGTCGCGCATCGCCGACGTCGCGGCGTCATCAGCCTCATTCTTTTTCCCGCGCCCCATCCAGCGGGCGGCGGCAAGCGCCGCCGCTTCGGTGACGCGCACGAGTTCCATCGATAAGCTTCGTTCCATCGTCGTTCTCCCCTTCCCCTTTGTCGACTGGACGTTACGCGTTTTTCACTTGCTCGATTTCTTCATCGGTCATTTTTTCGCGCCAAATGGTGGCGCCGATGTCAGACAGTTTTTCGACGAGGTTGCTGTAGCCGCGGTCGATATGCTCGACGCCGGTGATCTCCGTCACTCCTTCGGCCATCAGCCCGGCAATGACAAGCGCCGCCCCGGCGCGCAAATCGCTTGCCTTCACTTTCGCCCCTTGCAGTTTGACGGGGCCGGTGACGATGGCTGAGCGGCCTTCGACTTTTACATTGGCGTTCATGCGCCGCAATTCATCGACATGCTTGAAGCGGGCGCTGTAAATCGTGTCGGTGACGACGCTTGTGCCGTTGGCTTTTGTCAGCAGCGCGGTAAACGGCTGCTGCAGATCAGTTGGGAAGCCCGGATAGACGAGCGTCTTGACGTCAACCGCTTTCAAAACGTCGGTGCCGCAGACGAGAATTTGATCTTCCCCCGTCTCCACGCGCACCCCCATTTCGCGCAATTTGGCCGTCAGCGATTCAACGTGCTGCGGGATGACGTTGTCGACGACGACTTCGCCATTGGTGGCCGCGGCGGCAATCATGTACGTCCCGGCTTCGATCCGATCCGGGATGATGGCATGGCGGCAACCCGATAATGTTTCGACGCCGTCAATGCGGATCACATCGGTGCCGGCTCCTTTGATTTTCGCGCCCATATTCGAAAGCAATGTCGCTACATCGATGATTTCCGGCTCTTTCGCCGCATTTTCGATAATCGTCCGCCCTTTGGCGCGCACCGCCGCCAGCATGATGTTGATCGTCGCGCCGACGCTGACGACGTCCAAAAAAATGCGGGCTCCGCGCAGTTCTTCCGCGCGCAAATAAATGGCGCCCTGCTCGTTCGTTACGGTGGCGCCCAGCGTCTCAAACCCTTTGATATGCTGGTCAATCGGGCGCGGACCGAGATGACATCCGCCCGGCAAGCCGACAACCGCTTTTTTGAAGCGGCCAAGCATCGCCCCCATCAAATAGTAGGAGGCGCGCAGCTTTTTCACCTTCCCATTCGGAAGCGGCATGGACACCATATTCGTTGGGTCGATGACCGCCTCTTTGCCGTCAAACGAAAACGAGCCGCCGATTTCTTCGATCAAGCTTCCTAAAATGTGCACGTCGGAAATGTCCGGCAACCCCTCGATCGTCACCGGCGAATCGGCCAAAATCGCTGCAGGAATCAAAGCGACCGCGCTGTTTTTCGCACCGCTCACTTTGATCGTTCCCCGCAGCCGATCTCCGCCGATAATTTTCATTTTATCCATCGTCGTCTCCCTTCTTTGCTCGGAAGTTGGCTTCACCCCTGGGACGAAAAAGCAAAGCCGGGCGGGCTCATCACGTCCGGCCTGAACGCGGCAGAGCGAGCCCGCTTCACCCAAGAGGCAAACGGCTTACTTTCATTTTTGCCGATTCCAGTCGGCGAGAAACTTCTCAATTCCTTGATCGGTCAGCGGATGGTTGAACAATTGCATCAGCACCTTGTACGGAACCGTGGCAATATGCGCCCCGCGCAACGCCGCTTCCGTCACATGGTGCGGATGGCGGATCGAAGCGGCGATGATTTCCGTTTCAATGCCATGAATGTTGAAAATCTCAGCGATGGTGGAAATGAGCTCTAAACCGTTATGGCCGATGTCATCGAGGCGGCCGAGGAACGGAGAGACGTACGTCGCGCCGGCGCGTGCGGCCAAGAGCGCCTGGTTGGCGGTGAACACAAGCGTCACGTTCGTTCGAATCCCTTTTTCGCTGAACGCCTTGACTGCTTTTAAGCCTTCCGGCGTCATCGGAACTTTGATCGTAATGTTCGGGGCGATTTTCGCCAGCTCTTCTCCTTCCGCGATCATGCCAGCGGCGTCGGTCGAAATGACTTCAGCACTCACCGAACCAGAAACGATCGATGTAATTTCGCGCAACCGATCATGGAACGATACGTTTTCCTTCGCCACGAGGCTCGGATTGGTCGTGACGCCGGCCAAAATGCCGAGTTCATGGGCGTGTTTGATTTCTTCCAAGTTGGCAGTGTCGATAAAAAATTTCATGCTGAACCCTCCTTGTTATTCGTTGCACATGCAAAGGCAGCCGCGCGGCGGCCAAACGCCGCCCGCGAAGCCGATTCATCGCGCTGCTTTTCCGGACGAGCCAAACTCGCGCATTTTGCCGATGACCGTCGCTTTGATGGCATCGCGGCCCGGGCCGATGATTTTGCGCGGATCATAGACGTTCGGGTCTTTCGCGAGCAGTTCGCGGACGACTTTGGTAAACGCCATTTGGTTTTCGGTATTGACGTTGATTTTCGATGTGCCAAGGGAGATCGCGCGTTGAATTTGTTCGGTCGGAATGCCGGTGCCGCCGTGGAGCACAAGCGGAACGCCGGTTAAATCGCGGATTTGCTCCATTTCGGCAAATCCGAGCTTCGGCTCTCCTTTGTACGGGCCGTGCACAGAACCGAGCGCCGGGGCGAGACAGTCGACGCCTGTCCGTTTGACAAGCTCTTCGCACTCTTTCGGGTCGGCGTAAATGATCCCTTCTCCGACGACGTCGTCTTCCTGCCCGCCGACGATGCCGAGCTCCGCTTCGACCGAAACGCCGCGCGCATGAGCATATTCAACGACTTGCGAGGTGATGCGGACGTTTTCTTCAAATGGATGGTGGGAGGCGTCAATCATAACCGAGGTGAACCCGGCGTCAATCGCCGCTTTGCATTTTTCAAAGCTCGATCCATGGTCGAGATGGATGGCGACCGGAACGGTGATGTTCATGTCTTCCATTAACCCTTTGACCATATTGACGACCGTTTTGAATCCGCTCATATAGCGGGCCGCCCCTTCGGAGACGCCGAGAATGACCGGCGATTTTTCCTCTTCGGCCGCCGCTAAAATGGCTTGTGTCCATTCCAAGTTGTTAATGTTAAATTGACCGACCGCGTATTTGCCGCGCAGCGCCTCGTTGAGCATCTCTTTCATCGATACTAACGGCATGGTTACATCCTCCTTAGCTGATCGTCGTCTTTGTCGCCCTGGCGGTGACTGGGTCCACAGGCGCAAAATCCATCTACGTTATAAGCATACCAACTTGCCGGCAAAACGGCAACATTTCCACCCTTTATTCTCCTAAAGACGACAGCGTCATCAATGTCCATCGATGCGCTTTCTTTGCCAAAGGAAAGCCGCTCGTCGATGGCGCTGTCTAGGCGGTAATGTATTTTTTGACGGCAACGCGCAAATCGTCAATATCAAACGGCTTGGCAAAATGCATCAGCGCCCCGAGCTCTTTCGTTTCTTGAATCATATCGAGCTCCCCGTAGGCGGTCATGATGATCACCTTAATATCCGGATCAATCTCTTTCAACCGTTTTAAAATTTCAATGCCGTCCATGCCAGGAATTTTCATATCAAGAAGCACAAGATCGGGGTGATGTTTGCGGGCGATTTCGAGCGCCTGCATGCCGTTGGCGGCCTGATACGTTACATACCCCTCCCGCTGAAACACTTCATTGAGCAAAATGCGGATGCCATACTGGTCGTCGACAATCAAAATTTTGTTTCCCACAGTTATGCACCTCTATTCCCTGTTTTCTCCCTATTAATGTTTCGCATTTGGCAAACCCATTTCCTGCTTGCTTTTCTTGTTGTTTGCCGATTTTGTATAATAGCGGCGAAGGGAGGCCGAACCGTGAAAATTTTAACGACGCAAACGATCGGATTGTTGCAAAAAATCGCCGCGGACGAAGAGCTGGCGCTCGAAGACGGGGCGCGTCTGCTCGCTCAGGCCGCCATCGGTGATGGGCGCATTTGGCTGTATGGCATAGGTGAACTCGATGCGGTCGTCACCGCCGCGCTTCTTGGCCCCGATCCGCTGCCGAAAGCCAAACGGCTTGAGCCGACAGCAACCGATGAATGGCAGGAAACGGACCGAGCGCTTCTATTTGCCCGCTTTTCCGCCGATCCTGAGGCCATTCGCCTCGTCGAACAGCTGCAGGCGCACGGCGTCGATGCAGTGGCCGTCGCGGCGCTCGTCAAGGATGAACCCGGACTGGCCGATATGGCCACCGTCTTTATCGACAGCAAACTTTCCCGCCCGCTCGTGCCGACCGAAGACGGCCGCCGCATCGGCATGCCGACGATCATCACCGCTTCATTCATCTACTACGGACTGCGCGTTTTGCTCGATGAAATTTTGGCGGAATATGAATAACAGCCGCCATGAAAGCGAGCGCTCTCCCGCCGGCTGAAGGCAAAGAGGTATAGAAACCGCCCAAAAAACGGCGCCTGATCAATGGGCATCGTGCTTGACAAGATGAAAAATATCCAAAAAAGAAAGGGGGCTGAACCCAAAAGGCCGTTCTACGGCTTTTTTGGGACAGCCCCTTTTTCGTCACTCTTTCAGCGACGCTCTGACAAACTCGCGGAACAGCGGCTGCGGCCGCGTCGGGCGCGAGGTGAATTCCGGATGGAATTGCGCGGCGACGAACCACGGATGATCCTTGAGTTCGATCACTTCAACCAACCGTCCGTCCGGACTCGTGCCGGAAAAGACGAAGCCGTGCTCTTCCATGATCGGCCGGTATTGGTTGTTGAATTCGTACCGATGGCGATGGCGCTCGTAAATGACTTCATCGCCGTAGGCGGCGTAGGCAAGCGTCCCTTCCTGCAGCTTGCACGGATACAAGCCGAGGCGGAGCGTGCCGCCTAAATCTTCGACATCCTTCTGCTCCGGAAGCAAGTCGATGATCGGATGCGGCGTGTTCGGGTCAAACTCGGACGAATGGGCGCCGGACAACCCGACAACATGGCGAGCAAATTCAATCGAGGCAAGCTGCATTCCTAAGCAAATGCCCAAAAACGGCACGCGCTGCTCGCGGGCGTAGCGGATCGCCTCAATCTTCCCTTCGACCCCGCGGTCGCCGAACCCGCCCGGAACCAAAATGCCGTCCGCATCTTTCAACAGGTCGGCCACATTGTCACGCGTCACATGCTCCGCATTGATCCACTGAATATCAATGTCGGTGTCAAACGCATACCCCGCATGACGGAGCGCCTCAACAACAGAAATATAGGCGTCCGGAAGCTCGACGTATTTGCCGACCAAAGCGATTTTCGTCGTTTTCGATAAGTTGCGCACTTTCTCGACGAGCGCCTTCCATTCGGTCATATCCGCTTCGCGGCAGTTGAGGCGCAAATGTTCGCACACGATTTGGTCCAGTTTTTGTTCTTGAAGCATAAGCGGGACCGCATACAGCGTGTCGGCATCGCGCGCCTCGATGACCGCTTTCGGATCGATGTCGCAAAAGAGGGCGATTTTCTCTTTCATTTCCTGCGGCATCGGCATTTCCGTGCGCACGACGATGACGTTCGGCTGAATGCCGAGGCTGCGCAATTCTTTCACGCTGTGCTGCGTCGGCTTCGTTTTCATTTCCCCAGCCGCCTTGATGTACGGCACGAGCGTGCAGTGGATGTACATGACGTTTTCGCGTCCAACATCGCTTTTGATTTGGCGGATCGCTTCTAAAAACGGAAGCGATTCAATATCGCCGACCGTGCCGCCGATCTCCGTAATGACGACATCGGCGTTCGTCTCTCTTCCGGCCCGGAAGACGCGCTCTTTAATTTCGTTGGTAATGTGCGGAATGACTTGCACCGTGCCGCCTAGGTAATCGCCGCGGCGCTCTTTGCGGATGACGGCGGAATAAATTTTTCCTGTCGTCACGTTGCTGTATTTGTTTAAATTAATATCGATGAACCGTTCATAATGCCCTAAATCCAAATCCGTCTCTGCACCGTCGTCCGTGACGAACACCTCGCCGTGCTGATACGGGCTCATCGTCCCTGGGTCGACGTTAATGTACGGGTCAAACTTTTGGATCGTCACGTTCAACCCGCGGTTTTTCAACAAACGTCCAAGCGAAGCCGCCGTAATCCCTTTCCCGAGCGAGGAAACAACGCCGCCCGTCACAAAAATGTATTTCGTCATTTTGTCTTCCCCCTTGCCGAAATTGCGGTAACAGTTTCAGTGTTTGCGAAAGGCGCAAATAAAAAACGCTCCGCTTACCGTACGTAAGGGAGCGATCGATTTGTTCGTTTTCAAGAGCCCAACACACATTGTACCGGGTTCCCCTGGCAAAGTCAAGCGGTTATTCGTCTTCCTCCGGCTCTTCGAGATCAAGCTCTTCATCAAGCGGCGCATCGTCCAGCTCAAACTCTTCATCGCCGAGAATGTCATCGTCAAACGCGACGTCTTCGTCCAGATCGAATTCTTCATCTTCCAAGAGCTCGTCTTCATCAAGCTCGAGCTCTTCCCCATCATATTCATCCAAATCGTCGTAATCGAGATCTTCATCTTCAAGCAACTCATCGTATTCATCGTATTCATCGTCAAGCGCTTTTTTCTTCTTCTTCGGCTTGACGATCGTCACCGTTTCGTCTTCTGTCTGGTCAAACGGATACCATGCGCGCAATCCCCAGACGTTTTCCCCAACGCAAATAAACCGGCCGTCGATGTTTAAATCGGTGTAATATTGGGCCAGCCGCGCCTCCATCTCTTCTTCCGATATGCCGGCCAGCGCTGCTGCTTCACGAACGAGTTGATCAAACGGCAGCGCCTCCCGCTTGTCAAGCAAAATGAGGTTCGCCAGCTCGACGAACGACATCTCCTGCAATTCCTCCGGCGAGTATTGCTGCTGCAGGCTCAAGTTCAGCACTCCCCTTCTATATTAATGAAACAAATGAATGCAAGTGGAATACATACCATTCATTATAAACAAATTGTCGGGGTTTATGCTACCCATTTGCCGAAAAAAGCAAAAGAGGGCAGCCCTGCGGCGAGGGCGGCCCTCCTTCCGATTCCGACATATCCGTTGTCACAATCACCTTTGTTCACACCGCTCCACTTTTTCCTTACGAAGCCCATTCGTCTTGATCTTTTGGCCCAATTCGCGTTCCGTTCGTTTCGCCTCCGGCGGGCCAGTACGCCAACAGCGGCTGCCGATCATTCTACCGATCTGCTAAAGTTCAACGGGCCGTTATCCATTGTGATCGAGGCCGTCCATCGAAAGCTGCGAACAACGGAACGCCCTTGAATTACATATTCCGCCGGTATTGTCCTCCGACTTCGTACAAGGCGCGGGTGATTTGTCCAAGGCTGGCGACTTTCACCGTTTCCATCAATTCTTCGAAAATGTTGCCGCCGCTTGTCGCCACTTGCTTCAGCCGTTCGAGCGCCGGGCCGGCTTTGTCTTTGTTCCGCTCTTGGAATTCGCGCAAGTTGCGGATTTGCGTCTCTTTTTCTTCATACGTCGCCCGGGCGAGCTGGATGTTGTTCAGTTCGTCCTCTGACGGCGGATTCGGGTTCAAGAACGTGTTGACGCCGATGATCGGCAGTTCACCGCTATGTTTCTTCGTTTCATAGTAAAGCGATTCGTCTTGAATTTTGCCGCGCTGGTATTGCATCTCCATCGCCCCGAGCACGCCGCCGCGGTCGTTGAGCCGTTCAAACTCTTGCAACACCGCTTCTTCAACCAAATCGGTCAGCTCTTCAATGATGAACGACCCTTGGAGCGGGTTTTCGTTTTTGGTCAGGCCAAACTCTTTCGTGATAATGAGTTGGATCGCCATCGCCCGACGGACCGACTCTTCGGTCGGTGTCGTGATCGCTTCGTCATAGGCATTCGTATGCAGCGAGTTGCAGTTGTCGTAAATCGCCAGAAGCGCCTGTAGCGTCGTGCGGATGTCGTTGAAATCGATCTCCTGCGCGTGCAATGAACGGCCGGACGTTTGGATATGGTATTTCAGTTTCTGGCTCCGTTCGTTGGCGCCGTATTTTTCGCGCATGACGATCGCCCAAATGCGGCGGGCGACGCGGCCGATGACCGAATACTCCGGATCGAGGCCGTTGCTGAAGAAAAACGACAAGTTCGGCGCAAAATCGTCAATGTGCATGCCGCGGCTCAAGTAATACTCGACGTACGTAAAGCCGTTCGCAAGCGTAAACGCCAGCTGCGTGATCGGGTTCGCCCCCGCCTCGGCGATATGGTAGCCGGAGATCGACACCGAGTAGTAGTTGCGGACGCGGTGCTTGATGAAATACTCTTGAATGTCGCCCATCATTTTTAAGGCGAAATCGGTCGAGAAAATGCACGTGTTTTGCCCTTGGTCTTCCTTCAAAATATCGGCTTGAACCGTGCCGCGCACCGTTTGCAGCGTCCATTCCTTCACTTGTTCGTACTCTTCCGGCGTGAGCGGGCGGCCAAGCTCGGCTTCCTTTTTCTCGACTTGCTGGTCAATCGCCGTATTCATAAACATCGCCAGCAAAATCGGAGCCGGACCGTTGATCGTCATCGACACGGATGTGAGCGGGTCGCACAAGTCAAACCCTTTGTACAGTTTTTTCATGTCATCGAGCGTACAAACGCTGACGCCGCTTTCCCCGACTTTGCCGAAAATGTCCGGCCGGTAGTCCGGGTCTTCGCCATAGAGCGTCACGGAGTCGAACGCGGTGCTGAGCCGCTTCGCCTTGTCTTCTTTGCACAAGTAATGGAAGCGGCGGTTCGTGCGCTCCGGCGTCCCTTCGCCGGCAAACTGCCGTTTCGGGTCTTCGCCTTGGCGCTTGAACGGGAAGACGCCGGCCGTATACGGGAACGAGCCAGGGACATTTTCTTTATACACCCAGCGCAAAATCTCTCCGTAGTCTTTGAATTTCGGCAAGACGACTTTCGGAATGTCCAAACCGGACAACGTTTTCGTCGTCAGTTCGGTAACGATTTCTTTATCGCGCACTTTCGTGACAAATTGTTTTGCCGCATATTTCGCTTTCGTTTCTTCCCATGTCGCCAAAATGCGCTTCGATTCCGGCGTCAATTTCGCCTCATAATCCGCTTTGAGCGTCTCGAGCGCGCGGATCACGTCTTCAGCTTCGCCCCGTTCCTTCGCCGCTTCGATGGCCCCTTCGATTTGGAAGAGGCGTCGGGCCACCTCGACTTGCTGCTCGGCGCGGCGGTGGTACGAACGGACCGTTTCCGCGATTTCGCGCAAATAGTAGCGGCGCTCGTTCGGAATGATGACATTATGCTTTTCGACATTGGCGACCGTTTTCAAGCTTGTTTTCCAATTCGTTCCTGCTTTTTGATTGATCGTATCCACAAGCGCGACAAAGAGCGTATTCGTGCCCGGGTCGTTAAACTGGCTGGCGATCGTGCCGTACACCGGCATTTCCGAAACATCGCGGTCAAACAGCTGATGGCTGCGCTGATATTGTTTTTGCACTTGTCGTTTTGCGTCTTCTGACCCTTTGCGCTCGAATTTATTAATGACAATCAAATCGGCATAATCGATCATGTCGATTTTCTCAAGCTGCGTCGGCGCGCCGAACTCGCTTGTCATGACGTACATCGACACGTCGCACACTTCGGTAATGGCGGCGTCGCCTTGGCCGATCCCGCTCGTTTCAATGATGACAAGATCAAATCCGGCCGCTTTGACAACCGAAATGGCGTCGCGAATCGCCGGTGACAGTTCCGTGCGGGAATGGCGCGTGGCCAAACTTCTCATGTAAACGCGCGGCGAGTTGATCGAGTTCATCCGGATGCGGTCGCCCAACAGCGCCCCGCCCGTTTTTTGCTTCGTCGGGTCGACGGACAAGATCGCGATTTTGATATCAGGAATTTCGTTTAAAAAGCGGCGGACGAGCTCATCGGTGAGCGAGCTTTTCCCAGCCCCGCCTGTGCCGGTGATGCCGAGCACCGGCACGCGCTTCTCGAGCGCCTTCACTTGTTCAATGGCGGCTTCCGCCGCCGCGGCCGCCTCTTTGTTGTCCGCCTCAGCGCGGTATTCGCACAGCGTGATGAGCCGGGCGATCGCCTGCACATCGCCGGACGGAAGCCGCTCCAGTTCATCGGTCACCGTCGTCACGGTCGGAAAATCGCACTCTTCAAGCATGACGTTGATCATCCCTTGCAAGCCGAGGCGTCGGCCGTCTTCCGGCGAGAAAATGCGGGCGATGCCATATTCGTGCAGCTCTTTGATTTCCCGCGGGATGATGACGCCGCCCCCGCCGCCGTAAATGCGGATATGGGACGCTCCCCGCTCTTTTAGAAGATCGTACATATATTTAAAAAATTCCATATGCCCGCCTTGATACGAGGAGACGGCAATGCCTTGCACATCTTCCTGAATGGCGGCATTGACGATTTCCTCCACCGAGCGGTTATGGCCTAAATGGATGACCTCGGCGCCGCTCGCCTGCAAAATGCGGCGCATAATGTTGATTGAGGCGTCATGGCCGTCAAACAAGCTCGATGCAGTCACAAAGCGGACGTGATGCTTCGGACGGTAAATGTGCGCCATCGTTTCTTCTCCCCCTTTTAGACTCGCTGTTTCTCCATAATCCCCTTTAATAAAAACTCGGTTTGCAGTTCGATATATTCATCGAGTGTATACATTTTCCGCAGCACCCAACGGCGGAACGCCCACATTTGCCCAAGAACGACGATGTTGTGGGCAAACAGGCGGATTTCGCTTTCAGAAAGCTGCAACGCCCCGTTCTCAACGCATGCGCGCAAAATATGTTCGAAAATCGCCGCCATATCGAGTTCTTTATTCAACACATACGGCAGCGATTCTTTGCTTAGCGCTTTCACTTCTTGATACATGACGAGCACTTCATCATCGAGTTCATCAACAACGCGGAAATAGTGGGCAATGGCGCGCCTCAGCCCTTCGATCGTGCCATGGTGGGCACCGAGGTCTTGTTCCGTCCGCTCCCGCACTTCGTCGTAAATGCGGTCGCACACGAGATAGAGGACGTCTTCTTTCTTGCGGATGTACTCGTACAACGTGCCGATGCTGAAGCCGGACGCTTTGGCGATCTCCCTTGTCGTCGTTTGGTGGAAACCTTTTTGTTTAAACAAGGAAATCGCGCCTTTAATCATCTCATTGCGCCGTTTTTTCACGAGCTTTTCGTCTTTGACCGATGCAATCACTTCCCGTTTTTTCATGTTCGTTGTCTCTCCCCCATTCCCATTTGACGGCGGGGCGCCGCCCCGCCCCATGCCTATCCGTGCGCCCTTCCCCAAAGCGCCAAGCCGCCGTTCAGATCCAAAACCATTGAAATGACGCACAATGTTTCAATCGCGCGCTAACACGAATGAGTTGACGCGCAATGTTTAATTGCGTGTCAACACGAATGAGTGGACACGCAATGTTTAATTGCGTGTCAACATGCGCGAAATGACAAGGCGTTGGATTTCTTGCGTTCCTTCGTAAATTTGCGTAATCTTCGCGTCGCGCATAAACCGCTCGACCGGGTAGTCCTTCGTGTAGCCGTTGCCGCCGAAAATTTGCACCGCCTCGACCGTCACTTTCATCGCCGTGTCGCCGGCAAACAGTTTCGCCATGGCGGATGCTTTGCCGTACGGCAAGCCATTCGACTCCAACCATGCCGCTTGATAGGTCAAGAGCCGCGCCGCTTCAATGGCCGTCGCCATGTCAGCGAGCTTGAAAGCGACCCCTTGCTGCTCGATGATCGGTTTGCCGAACTGGACGCGCTGTTTCGCATAGTCCACCGCCGCATCCAGCGCGCCCTGGGCAATGCCGACCGCTTGGGCGGCGATGCCGTTGCGGCCGCCATCGAGCGTCATCATGGCGATTTTAAACCCTTCTCCTTCTTGACCGAGCAAGTTTTCTTTCGGAATGCGGCAGTCTTCAAAAATGAGCTCCGTCGTCGGCGACGAACGAATGCCGAGTTTCTTTTCCTTTTTGCCGAACGAAAAGCCCGGCGTTCCTTTTTCCACGATAAAGGCGCTGATCCCTTTATGCCGCTTTTCCGGATCGGTGACGGCAAATACGACGTAAATTTCCGCTTCGCCGCCGTTGGTGATCCATACTTTCGAGCCGTTTAAAATGTAGTGGTCCCCGTCTTTTACCGCACGCGTTTTCATCGAGGCGACATCCGACCCCGCCCCCGGCTCGGACAGAGCATATGCCCCTAGTTTTTCCCCAGTCGCTAAGGCGCGCAAATACTTCTGCTTTTGTTCTTCGTTGCCGAACTTGTAAATCGGCCAGCTGGCGAGCGATATATGCGCGGAAAGCGTCACCCCGGTCGAGGCGCAGACGCGCGACAGCTCCTCAACGGCAATGACATAGGCCAAATAATCGCTGCCAATGCCGCCGTATTCTTCCGGCCACGGAATGCCTGTTAAACCGAGTTCCGCCATTTTGTTGAAAATGCCGCGGTCAAACCGCTCTTCTTCGTCGCGCTCAGCGGCAGTCGGCGCTACCTCATTTTCGGCAAATTCGCGCACCATTTTTCGCAGCATTTCATGTTCTTCGCTCAATCGAAAGTTCATCGTTTCATTCCCCCGTTTTCCTATATATCCGAAATCCTCGTCCCCCGTGCCAGCGTGATCACCGTTTTCCAAAAACAGACAACGAATCGTTGTTGGGAAAAGAGAATAGGATCGCTCCGGCTGCACAACAAAACGCAGCAAATGACAGAGCCCCGTGTTTATGCCTCCATCCCTGAAAGCGGCGTTGTTCAGCCTTCCGAAGACCCGACGGCTTGCGGCTGATTCCACCATTTCATTCGGTTGCCAATCATGAGCTGACTGAACACAAGCTTTTCTGCCTCTTCCCTCGAACAAGAACGCCGACGGGCAAATGCCATTTGCCCGCAAAACGTTCATTGTTCGAGGAGGGCATGCTGTCTCATGCCCAGTCGGCAAGCGAACGGCTTGCCGACTACGGCAGAAAAGCTAGGAACAGAGCCTTCTCATCTGGTTTGGATTGGTTCATCAACATGCCTGGCTACAAATGTTTGCTGATGACGATGCGCTGAATTTCGCTCGTTCCTTCGTAAATTTGCGTAATTTTCGCGTCACGGAACAGCCGCTCGACCGGGTAGTCTTTCGTGTAGCCGTTGCCGCCGAAAATTTGCACCGCCTCGATGGCATTGTCCATCGCTGTTTGTGAAGCGAAGAGCTTCGCCATCGACGCCTCTTTTCCGCACGGCAGCCCTTGCGCGCGCAGCCAAGCGGCGCGATAGACGAGCCATTTCGCCGCTTCCGCCGCCGTCGCCATATCGGCAAGCTTGAAAGCGACGCCTTGCTGCTCGATGATCGGTTTGCCAAACTGCACCCGCTCTTTCGCGTAGGCGACGGCATGTTCGACTGCCGCCTCCGCGATGCCGAGCGCTTGGGCGGCGATGCCGATCCGACCGACGTCAAGGTTGGCCATCGCGATTTTAAATCCTTCCCCTTCCTGACCGAGCAAGTTTTCCGCCGGCACTTCGGCGTCTTCAAACGTAATGGTCACCGTCCGCGACCCGTGCAGCCCCATCTTCTTCTCATCTTTGCCAATCGACATCCCTGGCGTCCCTTTTTCCACAATGAACGCGGAAATGCCGCGGCTTCCGGCTTCTTCCGGATTCGTGCGGGCGAAGACGATGTACGTATCTGCCTCCCCGCCGTTGGTGATGAATATTTTTGAGCCGTTTAGCACATAACGATCTCCACGGCGCACCGCTTTCGTCTTCAAGCTTTTCGCATCCGAGCCGGCGCTCGGTTCAGTAAGGCAAAACGCCCCCAAGTACTCACCTCGGGCGAGCTTTGTCACGTATTTTTGTTTCTGCTCTTCGGTGCCGAAATACAAGATCGGATTCGTGCCGACCGACGTGTGCACCGATAAGATGACACCGACGGTCGGGCTCACTTTAGAAATTTCATGAATGGCGATGATGTACGAAACAAAGTCCATACCCGCGCCGCCATATTGCTCCGGGACAGTGATGCCCATTAGGCCGAGTTCGGCCATTTTCGCTAAAATCGGGCGCGGAAACTCCCCTTGTTCCATGCGCTCGACAAATGGGGCGATCTCCGCCGCGGCGAACTCGCGCACCATTTCCCGCATCATTTCCTGCTCTTCGGTGAAGCGAAATTCCATGAAATGGCCTCCTTCCGATGTCGCTGACACAATGGTGTTTTCAGGCGCTCCTCCGCTCCATGGGGCAGCCAGCAGGCAGCTGAACGATTCTATAGATTTGCCTTATAGGCTGTAAAACAGCGTTCCCGCATGCACCTAACGTGCGGCGTTACGGTCGGCAGACAGCATAGCGGGCGCCGCCCCACGCACATTGCGGCACGCTTCGGCGTTGTCCTGGAGCGACGCCAAGCGGTTTATTCATACGTGTAAAATCCGCGGCCCGTCTTGCGGCCGAGCCAGCCGGCTTTCACATATTTGCGCAAGAGCGGGCATGGGCGGTATTTGTCATCGCCGAACCCCTCATGAAGCGTTTCCATAATGTATAAGCACGTATCGAGCCCGATAAAATCAGCGAGCGTCAGCGGACCCATCGGATGGTTCATGCCGAGCTTCATCACTTCATCGATGGCTTCTTTGGTCGCCACCCCTTCGTACAAGGCGTAAATCGCTTCGTTGATCATCGGCATGAGGACGCGGTTCGAAATAAAGCCCGGAAAGTCGTTCACTTCGACCGGCACTTTGCCGAGCTTGCGGGCAACGGCTTCGATCGTTTCATACACGTCATCAGCCGTCGCCAATCCGCGGATAATTTCGACGAGCTTCATCACCGGCACCGGGTTCATAAAGTGCATGCCGATCACTTTCTCTGGCCGTTTCGTCGCGGCGGCAATTTCCGTAATCGGCAGCGACGACGTGTTCGACGCTAAAATCGTCTCCGGGCGGGCGAGCGCATCGAGCTCGGCGAACAGCTTTGTTTTCACGTCCATGTTTTCGACGACCGCTTCAATGACAAGATCCGCTTTGGCGGCGGCATGCAAGTCGGTCGAGCGGGCAAGCCGCGCGAGCGCTGCGTCTTTGTCCGCCGCTGTCATTTTCCCTTTTTCCACTTGGCGGGCGAGCCCTTTTTCGATGTTGGCGATTCCTTTGTCCAACTGCGCTTCGCTAATGTCGTACAAAAACACTTGATAGCCGGCGACGGCGCACACTTGAGCGATTCCTGACCCCATCTGTCCGGCGCCGACGACCATGATTGTTTTCACATCCATCTTCTGTTCCCCCTATCGTCCGCTTTGCGTTTCCTGTTCCGCGCTCAAACTCATATGCCTCACTGCCGCCAGCAGCCAACGGCAACCGGTCTTTGCATCGTCATCACAACAACCCCTGCTGTCAACCGTTGATGCCGCGGCTGTTGCGGCAATGAGCAACGTGCCGCGCGCTGCGACAGAGACAGCGGCGGCATGCCGCACCATGGCGCGATGCCTCATGACGCAACGCTTGAGGCAGACGGTCACACGCCGCATCCTATGCCTTGGCGCAACACTGGAAGGCGACGGCGGCATGCCGCTTGCCCGCCGCGCCCCGCTCGTTATACCTCGACCAAGATGGCGTCGCCTTGGCCGCCGCCGCTGCAGATGGCGGCGATGCCGAGGCCGCCGCCGCGGCGTTTCAGCTCATAAATGAGCGTGAGGATGATGCGTGCGCCGCTCGCGCCGATGGGGTGGCCGAGGGCGACAGCGCCGCCGTTGACGTTCACTTTTTCCGGGTCAAGGCCGGCGATTTGGATAGCAGCAAGAGCAACAGCGGCAAACGCTTCGTTTATTTCGAACAAGGCAATGTCGTCGACCGTTTTTCCCGTTTTGCGGAGCAGCTCGTTGATGACAAGCCCCGGCGTTTTTGGGAAATCTTTCGCCTCAACGGCGATGGCGGTGTGGGCGACAACAGTCGCGAGCGGCTCAAGCCCCTCGCGGGCGGCGCGCTCCTCGCTCATCAAGACGAGCGCCGCGGCGCCGTCGTTGACGCCCGGGGCGTTGCCGGCAGTGATCGTTCCTTCCGGGTCAAACACCGGCGGCAGTTTCGCCAACGCTTCAAGCGACGTGTTTTTGCGCGGCGCCTCGTCGTGTTCGACGACAAGCGGCTCTCCTTTGCGCTGCGGAATCGTCACCGGAACAATCTCTTCCGCGAGCCGACCGGCTTCGATGGCGGCAATGGCTCGCATATGGCTGCGGTACGCCCACTCATCCTGCGCCTCGCGTGTAATGCCAAGTTCACGCGCTGTATTCCCGCCATAAACGCCCATATGGACGCCGGTAAAACTGCATGTCAAGCCATCATACACCATTAAATCCTTCACCGTGCTGTCGCCCATTCGCAACCCCCAGCGCGCTTTCGGCAGCACGTACGGGGCGTTGCTCATCGATTCCATCCCGCCCGCGACAACGACATCGGCATCGCCTAAGCGGATGAGCTGATCCGCGAGCGTCACGGCGCGCATGCCCGATGCGCATACTTTATTGACCGTCTCGGTGCGAACGTGCCACGGAATGCCGGCATGGCGCATCGCCTGCCGCGATGGGAGCTGTCCTTGTCCGCCTTGCAAGACGGTGCCTAAAATGACATGATCGACTTGTTCCGCGCTCACGTCCGCGCGGGCAAGCGCTTCTTTCACGGCAATGCCGCCGAGTTCTGACGCTGACAGCGCTTGCAAGGAACCGCCGAATTTTCCGAACGGGGTGCGCGCCCCGCTGACAATCACTGTTTTTCCCATATTCCTCTCCCCTTTTCATCGGATAAGAAAGCGATTACAAAACACAGACTGAACGCTCGCTCGATCGCGGTGTGAAAGAGAAGGTGTACAACGGTACACCCCTCTTCTACTATATTCACTATTTTAAAAAATAGAAATTATCTATGCAACTATTTTTATGATGCCGCTTCTTCTTTTTCCTCGCCAAACACCGATTTCGCCAACAATTCAGCGACATCGTACGTAAAGACGCGGTCTTCCACTTCCTTGGCCTTCGTGCCGTCTGACAACATGGTCAGACAGTACGGACAGCCGGAGCTGATGACCGTCGGATTGACAGCGAGCGCTTGCTCAGTGCGGGCGACGTTGATCCGGTTGCCGGTCGTCTCCTCCATCCACATGAGGCCGCCGCCGGCGCCGCAACACATGGCGCGTTCGCGGTTGCGCTCCATTTCGACAAGCTCGACGCCCGGGATAGCGCGCAAAATTTTCCGCGGCGCGTCATAGACGTCATTGTAGCGTCCTAAATAGCACGAGTCATGGAACGTAATGCGTTCATTCACCGGATGTTTCGGCACGAGCCGCCCTTCTTCGATGAGCTTGGCGAGCAGCTCGGTATGATGATACACTTCGGCCTCGAACCCAAAATCCGGGTACTCATTTTTGAACGTATTGTAAGCGTGCGGGTCGATCGTCACGATTTTCTTGACGCCCGCTTTTTCAAATTCCGCGATGTTGTTCGTCGCTAATTCTTGGAACAAAAACTCATTTCCTAACCGGCGCGGCGTATCGCCCGAGTTTTTCTCCTTGTTGCCTAAAATCGCAAACTTGACGCCTGCTTCGTTCAACAGCTTGGCAAAAGCAAGGGCGATTTTTTGGCTCCGGCTGTCATACGACCCCATCGAGCCGACCCAGAACAAGTACTCGATTTCCTCTCCCGCTTTCGCCGCCTCTTTGACGGTCGGCACATGCACATCATCGCGCAGCTCGCGCCAGTTCTCCCGCTCTTTTCGGTTCAAGCCCCACGGATTGCCTTGGCGTTCGATGTTCGTCATCGCCCGCTGCGCGTCCGGGTTCATCCGTCCTTCCGTCAGGACAAGATAGCGGCGCAAGTCGATGATTTTATCGACATGCTCATTCATGACCGGGCATTGGTCCTCACAGTTGCGGCACGTCGTACAGGCCCAAATCTCTTCTTCGGTGATGACATCGCCGATTAAGCTTGGCATTTCGATCGTCGCCGCCTGCTCCGACGCCGCGGCGAACGCGAGCTGATTGCCCCTTGTATGTTTGAAAGCGAACGCGGGCACCCACGGCGCGCGTGACGTGACGACCGCCCCTTTTTCCGTCAAATGGTCGCGCAATTTTAAAATCAAATCCATCGGCGACAACATTTTCCCCGTGCCGGTCGCCGGACACATGCTTGTGCAGCGGCCGCATTCGACACAGGCGTACAAGTCGATTAATTGCTTTTGCGTGAAATCCTCAATTTTGCCGACGCCAAACGATTCTTGGCTTTCGTCTTCAAAATGGATCGGCGCAAGCTTCGGCCGCGTCAGCCGGCTGAAAAAGACGTTGATCGGCGCAGCGATCAGGTGGGCGTGCTTTGATTGCGGCACGTACACGAGGAACGTGAGCAAAATCAACAGATGCACCCACCAGGCGATAAAGAAGAGCACCGCAGCCCCCGTTTCGCCGACCCAGGAAAACGCGGCAGCAATGATCGAGGCGACCGGCTCGCTCCATGTCGCTTCTTCGCCGTGCCAAATGATGCTCATCCCGTTGCCGAACAACACCGACAGCATGAGCCCGGCGATGAAGATGAGGACAAGCCCAGCTTTCAAGTCGCGCTTTAAACGGACGAGCTTTTCAATGTAACGGCGGTAAAAGGCGGCGAGCACCGCGATCAAAATAAGCAAAGTGACGATTTCTTGGAAAAACGTAAATCCCGCATACAGCGGCCCAAGCGGCAAATGCGCCCCCGGCGCAAGCCCTTTGATGATGAAATCAATCGCGCCAAATTGGACGAGAATAAAGCCATAGAAAAAGACGACGTGGATCAGTCCGCTTTTTTTGTCCTTGAGCAGCTTTTTCTGGCCGAACACGTTGACCCAGATGTTTCGCAGCCGCTCTTTTACTTTGCGGTCAAACTCGACTTTTTTGCCGAGTTTGATGTACATCGCCCGCGTTTTTACGACATATGCAAACAAGTAAATTGCGTAAGCGGTTACAAACAAAAACGCGAGCCAGTTCACCACCAACAAGGCATTCATCTTCTCTCCCCTTCCCCCGTTTTTCGAGCGAATGTGTTGCCATAACAAAAGAAATTTTCAGAATTCGCTTTATGTCTATTGTACAAATGAATGAGCATTCAGTCAATAGCCTTTTTTCATCCCAGCCGCGAAAACTTTCCCTTTGCAACGGAGCGATCGCGGGGGAATCATCGATTTGTTCAGCCCTCTATAGACTCCCATGACGAAAAAAATTCATCAATATGGAAATTTTATTCATTTGGAGTTTGGGTATGTTCACGGTAGATGCAATTTGAAACGTTTTGCGCGTTCTCGGGCACATTAATAAATACCGAATCGACATAGGAGGAGAAGATATGGTCGTCATTTCCGTCATTGCCATCGTATTGCTGCTCGTTTATCTTGATGACAAGCTTGGACAGTTCATCTTCCGCAATGGGCGCAAAAAAGTCGTCTACCCGGAGCGGAGAAGCGATATTTCCCTCTATATCAACGGCAGGCATTTATTTTCTGATTACTTCGCTGAACTAGGCCGCGCCCGCGATCATATTCACGTCTTGTTTTACATTATAAAAAATGACGAAACGAGCGCGCCATTTTTCCAGATTTTAAAGGAAAAAGCAGCTGCCGGCGTGAAAGTGCGAGTGTTGACCGATTGGGTCGGCAGCTTTGGACTGCCGAAAGCGCTCATCCGTTCGCTCGAGGAAAGCGGGGTGGAGTTCGCCTATGCCCGAAAGCCGCGCTTTCCGTTTTTCATTTACCGCCTCAACCGCCGCAACCATCGGAAAATTACGGTCATCGACGGGCGGGTCGGCTACATCGGCGGCTTTAACATCGGCCGCGAATACAACGGAAAAGACGCCAACTTCGGCGAATGGCGCGATTACCACTTAAAAGTGAACGGCGAAGGGGTTCACGACTTGCAAGAACAGTTTTTGCACGACTGGGAAGAAGCAACGGGCCGGACGGTGCCTGACAAACATCGCTACTTCCCGCCGCTTCCGGCCGGCGCCATTCGCCATCAGCTCGTCGCCACCAACGGCGCTGCCCTTGAAGAACAGTTTATCGAGGTCATCCGCCAGGCGAAAAAAGAAATTATGATCGGCAGCCCATACTTCATCCCAAGCCGGCCGCTGTTTAACGAGCTGATGCAAGCGCTTCGGCGCGGGGTGCGTGTGACCGTCCTTGTGCCGCTGAAGGCGGACCATTTATTTGTCAAAGAGGCTGCCTATCCGTACTTTTATCGACTCTTGAAAGCCGGCGCGCGCATTTACCGCTTTTACCAAGGATTTTACCATGCCAAAACGCTCGTCATCGATGAGGAGTGGTGCGACGTCGGCACAGCAAATTTCGATCGGCGCAGCTTGTTTTTGAACGGCGAAATCAACTGCTATGTGTTTGACCGAGCGTTTACCCGCCTCGTCAAACGGGCGATCGAGCGCGATTTGTTGCGCGCCGAGCCGCTGACGGTCGACTTTTGGCAAAAACGTTCGCTTCTTGACCGCGGCAAACAGTCGATTTCCCAGCTCATCTCCGCCTGGCTTTGACCGGTCCGAAGTTCCATTTCCCTCCCAAACAACAGAAGAAGCAAAAAACCCGGCCGGCGCTTCCGGCGGCTTGATGCTGCCAAAATTGCGCCAACCGGGTTTTGTTCCCCGTTTGATCATGCAAGTGCTTACTTCCAAAACACCGTGAACCATTGAAACAACCGCATGCCGAGATACACCCCGACGATGCCGGCGATGCCGGCCAACGCCGGGGGAGCGGGAATCGGCAACCGAAGCAAGGTGAACAAAAAGCCGACAACGATGCCGGTGATGAGCGATAGTACAACTTCTTTCATTTGTTGATCCTCCGCCACTGTTTTTCTTTAGAATGCCCAAACAAAAGAGGGAGCAGTCGCTCCCCCTCGTTCGTTTACATTTGTTCCGGCGCTGAAACGCCAATGAGCGCTAACGCATTTTGCAGCGTAATTTGCACCGCCTTGACAAGCGCGAGGCGGGCTTTTGTTTTTTCGATGTTGTCCAGATCAAGCACTTTTTCCGCGTTATAAAAGCTATGGAGCGCGGAAGCCAAATCGAATGCATAGGCGGTGACGCGATGCGGCATCCGCTTGAGCGCCGCCTCGGCGACGACATCGGGGAAATCGCCGAGCACTTTGAGCAGCTCGATTTCCTTTTCCGTTTCCACAAGATGGTGAAGCGCTAAGTCGCCGTCATAGGAAATGTGTTGTTCCTCCGCTTGGCGAAGAATGCTCGAAACGCGGGCGTGCGCGTATTGGACGTAGTAAACCGGGTTTTCATTCGACTGCGACACGGCCAAGTCCATGTCAAAATCCAAATGCGTATCGCCCGAGCGCATTGCAAAGAAATAGCGGACGGCATCGACGCCGACTTCTTCCATGAGCTCGCGCATCGTCACCGCCTTGCCGGTGCGCTTGCTCATTTTGACGCGCTCACCGTTTTGGTATAGGTTCACCATTTGAATGATTTCCACTTCAAGCGCCTCCGGATCATAACCGAGCGCAGCGATCGCCGCCTTCATGCGCGGAATGTAGCCGTGGTGGTCCGCTCCCCAAATGTTGATGAGCTTTTTGAACCCGCGCCGCAGCTTGTCTTGATGGTAGGCGATGTCCGGAAGCAAGTACGTATATGTGCCGTCCTGCTTAATTAAGACGCGGTCTTTGTCGTCCCCAAACGCCGTCGAACGGAACCATGTCGCCCCGTCCTGCTCGTAAATGTAGCCGCGCTCGCGCAAAGTGGAAAGCGCCTCGTCGATTTTTCCGCTTTCATAGAGCGATGTTTCCGAATACCAGACGTCAAACGGCACACGGAAGTCGGCCAAGTCTTTTTTGATTTTTTCAAGCTCATAGCGGAGCCCATAGTCGCGGAAAAAGGCAAGCCTCTCCTCTTCCTCCATTTCGACAAACCGGTCGCCGTACTCTTCGGCAAGCTTTTTGCCGATTTCGACGATATCGTCGCCGTAATAGCCGTCCTCCGGCAACGGCATATCGACACCGAGCGCCTGAAAATAACGGGCTTCGACCGATTTCGCTAAATTGTAAATTTGCTTGCCGGCGTCATTAATATAGTATTCACGCGTCACGTCAAACCCGGCTTTCGCCAAAATGTTGCAAAGCGAATCGCCGACCGCCGCGCCGCGGGCATGGCCTAAATGCAGGTCTCCGGTTGGATTGGCCGAGACGAACTCGACTTGCACTTTTTCCCCGTTGCCGACGTTCGATTCGCCATACGCTTGTCCCGCCTGCAAAATCGCCGGCACGACCGCCGTCAAATAGCGGTTGTCCATGTAAAAGTTAATAAACCCTGGCCCGGCGATCTCGATGCGGGCGACCGACATGCGTTCGCGGTCAAGCTGCCCGACGATGGCTTCGGCGATCGCCCGCGGCGGTTTTTTCGCGATGCGGGCGAGCTGCATGGCGATGTTCGTCGAGTAGTCGCCATGCGCCTTGTCGCGCGGCACCTCAAGCAGCACATCCGGCAGCTCGTCGGCCGAAGCCAGCCCTGCTCTTACCGCCGCCTGGCGGATTTCTTCTTTCATCTTTTCCTTGATTTGTCCGACAATGTTCACCGCTTATACCCCCTTAAATGTCAACGTCAACGTATGGCGCCCGCTTCGCTCATCGCCTAGCATCAGTTCATAGGAAAGAAAGAGCCGCCCCTTTTTCCGCCGCTCATCATAGTGAAACTCCATGGAGCTCGTTTTGGCCGCCAGCGCCCATCGTCCAAACACCGTCCCATAATGGCCCGATGTTTCTTGGCGGCGGCGGAACGTTTGCCGCATCTCGACCGCTCCGGAACGAAGGACGGTCACCTCGTCAGGCGCGATTTTCACAATGTTGTTCACCCGCCCGAGTTCGTTTTCTTCGGCAAACTGCAAATAAACGGTTTCCCCTTTTATGTAATACATGCCATCCGCCTCAAGCACAACCGTCTCTTGGCGCGGACCGTCGCGAATGACAGCCACTTGGCGGAGGCGCGCCGGGATGCCGTTTGTTTCCTTCATATCGATGAACACACCTTTGCGAACAAACAGTCATAATTTATAGTATAATGAACTGTTCCGCTCCATTCAAGAGGGGACAAACCCGGTGGGAGATTCTGCTCCAGTTGAAAAAAAAAGGGACTGACCCAAAAGGTTGTTTTTCCTTAAACAAAACACAACATATCGTTATCTTAATGATTGTTTTATGCCTACATACGGTAATAAGAAAAGGTGTCCCGATCCTTTTGGGACACCCTCTTTGTTCCATCGGTATTTTATGATGATGCCCGAACATTTTTTAACACGTTAATAGCAAAAAGAATGACACCTATCACGACGAGCACCCCGCCAATCGCTGTCACCGGCACGAACGCTTCGTTGCCGTAAACGACGAAAATGAGACCGATCATCATGACCGGCAGGCCGATATTGTGCAGCCAGAAATGCACTTTCGCCCATTTCGTCGCCGCCGCTTGTGGAAATAAATGATAGATGATGCCAACAAGCGTCAAGGCCGTCCAGCCAAGCAAGTTGATATGGACATGGACCGGGGTCAGCGCAAACGAATGGGTCATCGACATGCCAAGCCCAATACAGACGCCAATGACAAAGTACACAACGGAAATTTTGATCAGCTTCACGCCCATCTTCATTCCCCCTCTCCTTTTTCTGTAAATATATTACACATTATTACGCTCCGTACGCTCATATTCCTGCATCTTTTGTCCCACCAAAGAAAAAAGCGCCCTCGCAAACTTGCGATTTAGGCGCTTTTTCTCATTTTTCACTTCGCCACCCAGCCAAGCAGCATTTCTCTCACAAGCTTGCTCGCCGTATTGGCCGTTTGTTCGGAATGGTCGTAAATCGGTGCGACTTCCACCAAATCGGCGCCAACGACTCGCACGTCGGAGCGGGCGATCTCGTGAATGGCCAAAAGCAGCTCTTTTGACGTAATGCCGCCGGCATCGACCGTCCCAGTGCCTGGGGCATGAGCGGGATCAAGCACATCGATGTCAATCGTCACATACACCGGACGGCCAGCGAGCTTCGGCAACACGGAGCGGAGCGGTTCAAGCACCTCAAACTTGGCGATGTACATGCCGTTTTCTTTCGCCCATTCGAACTCTTCCTTCATGCCGGAACGGATGCCGAACGAAAAGACATTCGTCGGGCCGATCAGGTCAGCGACCTTGCGGATTGGCGTCGCGTGCGACAGCGGCTCGCCTTCGTAATGTTCGCGCAAGTCCGTGTGCGCATCCATATGAATGACGGCCAAATCCGGGTAGTATTCATACACCGCTTTCATGACCGGCCAGGAGACAAGATGCTCTCCGCCAAGGCCGAGCGGAAATTTGCCGGCGTCAAGCACCTTTTTCACGAACTGTTCAATCAGCTCCAAACTGCGGGCCGCATTGCCAAATGGCAGCGGAATGTCCCCAGCGTCAAAATAGCGGATGTCTTTGAGTTCGCGGTCCAAATATGGGCTGTACTCCTCAAGCCCGATTGACACTTCGCGGATGCGGGCCGGGCCAAACCGCGAGCCAGGCCGGTAGCTGACCGTCCAGTCCATCGGCATCCCGTAAATGACGGCTTCGCTTTCTTCAAAATTCGGATGGCTGCCGATAAACACGTTGCCCGAATAGGCTTCATCAAATCGCATCGCCTGCGCCCCCTTACTTCGTTAAATCCGCGACAAATTTCGGCAAGACGAAACACGCTTTGTGCAATTCTTTCGTGTAATATTTCGTCTCAATGTCATGGAACCGGTCGTCGCTCACAGCGAGCGGGTCGTATTTTTTCGAGCCGAGCGTAAACGTCCAGAGCCCGCTCGGATACGTCGGAATGTTCGCCGTATACAAACGGGTGATCGGGAAAATTTCCTTCACGTCGCGATAAACCTTGCGGATCAAATCCGCTTTAAACCACGGATTGTCCGTTTGGGCGACGAAAATGCCGTCTTCCTTCAACGCGTTGGCGATGCCGGCATAAAACCCTTTTGTGAACAAGTTGACCGCTGGGCCGACCGGTTCGGTTGAGTCAACCATAATGACGTCATACTCGTTTTCGCTTTTGGCGATATGCATAAACCCGTCATCGACTTTCACTTCGACGCGCGGATCATCGAGTTTGCCGGCAATCTCCGGCAAGTAGGTTTTCGAGCACTCGATCACTTTGCCGTCAATTTCGACAAGCGTCGCTTTTTTGACGCTTGGGTGCTTCAGCACTTCACGAATGACGCCGCCGTCGCCGCCGCCGACGACAAGCACGTTTTCCGGATTGGGGTGGGTGAACAACGGCACGTGGGCGACCATTTCATGATAGACGAACTCGTCTTTTTGCGTTGTCATGACCATGCCGTCGAGCAAAAGCATGTTGCCAAACTCCGCCGTTTCGACCATATCAAGTTTTTGGAACGGCGTCTGTTCTGTATGTAAAGTGCGGATGATGCGTGCGGTGATGCCAAAATGCTCCGTTTGCTTTTCGGTAAACCAAAGTTCCATCGGTAACATCCTTTCTCCGAGCGTTGCTTACTATACAAGTTTTCCTTAGCCAACGAAAAACTAAACATGAAAAAGTATAGAGCAATCTAGCAAAAATGCAAGAGGAACAAGTTTAAAATAAAAAATTTTTTTTCATACTGGTAAGAAAAAGCGGAAAACCTCGCTGGCGAAGCCTTGACAAAAGCAAGGCGGCGCATTCAGCCGGGCGTCCGCCCGCATGTCTAAAACAACGCCAAAACCGTTGAGGTGATTCGCAATGGAACCGATCCCGGGCAGCCGTTTTCGCGGCACGTGGAAATATGTGCGCGCCGCCGTCTTTATCGGCTTTTTTCTCGCCATCTTTGCCTTCGCCGCTCTCGGGAGCTTTGTGTTGTTCGCGAAAATCGAAGGCGCCCCGCCGGTCGCCGTGCCGCAGACGACGATTTTTTATGCCGCTGACGGCAGCAAAATCGGGGAAAGCGACCATGGGCAAAAACGCTATTGGGTTCGGCTCAAAGACATGTCCCCGCACGTCATCGAAGCGACGATCGCCGTTGAAGACCGGAAGTTTTACGAACATCACGGGTTTGATTTGAAGCGAATCGCCGCCGCCATCATTGCGAATGTAGAGGCGATGGCAAAAGTCGAAGGGGCGAGCACGATCACCCAGCAATATGCACGCAACTTGTTTTTGACGCATGAAAAAACGTGGTCGCGAAAAATCCAGGAAGCGTTGTACACCATCCGGCTTGAAGCCAACTACAGCAAAGATCAAATTTTGGAAGGCTATTTAAACACGATTTACTACGGCCATGGGGTCTACGGCATTGAAGCAGCGGCTCGCTACTATTTCGGCAAGCACGCGAGCGAGCTGACGCTCAGCGAGGCGGCGATGCTCGCCGGCATTCCGAAAGGGCCGTATTACTACTCGCCGCTTGTCAACGAGGCGCGGGCAAAAGCGCGGCAAAAAATCGTGCTCACCTCCATGGTGGAAGCCGGCTACATCAGCCGCGAAGAAGCGGAGCGGGCGTACCGTGACAAGCTCGTTTACATCCGCCACCGCGAACGAGAGCAGCCTGTGGCCCCGTATTTCCAAGATGTTGTGAAACAGCAGCTGCGCACGAAGCTTGGCCTTGATGAGCGGACGATTGAGCTCGGGGGGCTGCGCGTCTATACGACGCTGGATCCGCGTCTGCAGCGGATTGCCGAAGAGCAAATCCGTCGCATCATCGATCCGCACTCTGCCATTCAAGCGGCGCTTGTGGCGATGGATCCACGCACCGGGGAAGTGAAGGCGCTCGTCGGCGGACGCAACTACGAAGAGAGCCCGTTCAACCGGGCCGTGCAGGCGGAACGCCAGCCAGGGTCGACATTTAAGCCGTTTTTGTATTACGCGGCGATCGAGCAAGGATTCACCCCGTCGACGCAACTGCGCAGCGAACTGACCACCTTTACGTTTGACGGGGGCCGGGCGACGTATACGCCGCATAACTACAACGACTATTACGCGGACGGACCGATTACCCTTGCCCAGGCACTCGCGGTCTCCGACAACGTTTTCGCCGTCAAAACACTGCAGTTTATCGGCGCGGATAAACTCATTGAGACAGCGAAAAAACTCGGCATTACGAGCCGGTTGAAGGCCGTGCCGTCACTCGCCCTTGGCACCTCGCCCGTGAAAGTGATCGACATGGTGGCCGCGTACAGCACGCTGGCCAACTACGGCAAACAAACCGAACCGGTGTTTATTCAAAAAGTCGTTGATGCAAACGGAAACGTGCTGTATGAACATAAGCCGGAGAGCCGGCAAGTGCTCGACCGCGACGCGGCGTTTGTGACGACCCATTTAATGACCGGGATGTTCGACCCAAAGCTTAACGGCTATACAACCGTCACCGGGCAGTCAATCATCGATGACATCACGCGTCCGTACGCCGGCAAGTCGGGAACGACGAAAACGGACAGTTGGATGATCGGGTTCGCCCCGCAACTTGTCGCCGGCGTCTGGACCGGCTACGACCGCGGGGAAACGATGGATCGTCCTGCCGAAAGGCAATATGCCAAACAAATATGGGTTCACTTTATGGAACAAAGCCTCGCCGGCGAACCGAAAAAATCGTTCAAACCGACCAAAGGCGTCATCGGCGTCTACATCGACCCGCAAAACGGCAAGCTGGCCACCGACTCCTGTCCGGTGAAACGAAAAACGTACTATCTCATCGGTACAGAACCGACCGACTATTGCACCGACCATTTGGAAAAGAAAAAGAAGAAACAAGGAGACGGAAAAAGCTGGTTCGAGAAATGGTTCCCATGGTTTTAAACAAGAAAATCCCCTGCGTTTGCCCGCAGGGGATTTTCTTGTCCTAGTTTTCCTGTGTTATACATGTAGATTTAGTTTATCCTTTTTTCCAAACGAGAACAAGCCCTTAGGCAAACATGTTCACAAAACCGTCACAATTCGCCTTCGAGCCCTTTTTTCAGTTCATCGCTCGAACGGTTCCACATCCCGATGTCATGTCCTTTCAAAAAGTCGGCGAGCACCCGCTTCGACTTAGCGTCCATATGATCGACGATGATATGCCGTTTCAGCGATTTATCGAGCCGGTTCACATGTTCCGGCAATAACTTATAACCGCGGCGCGCCTCAAGGTCGACCGTCATTTCGCACGCCGTCACCCCGGCGTAATACGGACCGTCCTCGCGGCGCTCGATCGTCACCCAGACGATCCAATACGGCTTGCCGTTTGGCACGGCGGAGCGATCCGGCAAAAACTTGATGCCGCGCTCAACAGAGCTGCGGGCATGCATCGCCCCCATATCGACGAACGCTTCGCCCGCTTCGACGTCAATGATGACCGGCGAAACGTTTTCTAAGCTCAACGCCCCGGCGCCAAAGCCGCGGTGCCCGTCGGTCGGATCGTCTTTGATGATATTAAAGCCGATGTTTTTTTTCTTTTTTTGCTCCATTCCGCTTGTTCCTCCTTCCTTACATAAACAAATTGGCGACCAACGACTGCAAATTTTCCAATACAAACGGCAGCGCCACTTGAAACACCGGCTCAATCGTATATCGGTCAAGCGGCGTGAGCACAAGGATAAGAAAAATGAGCGCCCCGTAGTTTTCCCATTGCGTCATTTTCGCCCGCAGCCCATCCGGGGCCAAGTCTTCAATAATACGATACCCATCAAGCGGCGGAAACGGCAATAAATTAAACACAAACAAGACAGCGTTCAAGCTGATAAAAATTTGGAAAAACAGATCAAACCCGGCCGCAAACCAATCCGGCAGCGCCCGCATGATGCCGAAATCGATCATCGCGTACCAAATGACAAATCCAAGCGCGGCAAGCACGAGGTTGCTCAGCGGTCCGGCAACTGACACGAGAATGCCGGCAAGGCGCGGATTTTTGAAATAAAAGCGATTGACTGGCACCGGGCGCGCCCAGCCAAACCCAGCGAGAAAAATAAGCAGGGTGCCAAGCAAATCCAAATGGGCAAACGGTGACAATGTCAGCCGTCCCTCGTTTTTCGCCGTCGGATCGCCGAACTTGTAGGCGACGTATGCATGAGCGAACTCATGCACGGAAAACGCCAGCGCCAGCGTCAACAGCACGTACGGAATTTCGCTTAACGAATACGGCAAAATGTGTTCCACTTGATTAACTCCTTTTCCCCTGTATTCACTATCCTTAGTATACATGATTTACCGCCAAAAGTGGACTGAACTTCACGGTTCCATGGTATAATAAGCGCGACAGCACTCGACAAGGAAATGGGGGAATGATGATGCCGTATGTCACGATCAAAATGCTCGCCGGCCGCACGGATGAGCAAAAGAAAGCGCTGGTGGAAAAAGTGACCGACGCCGTTGTAGAGACAACCGGGGCGAAAAAAGAGAGCGTTGTTGTGTTCATCGAGGAAATGACGAAAGACCATTACGCCATCGCTGGAAAACGGCTGAGCGATGCGGAGTAACAAACGGGGGGCGCCATCGGGCGTCCCCGTTGCTTTTTGGAATAAAAACGAATATTATTATAGTTGTCTTTCATATTGTTCGCCTTTAGGAGGTTGCCTATGATTCGTCTTCCGCACCATGCCAGCAATCGCAAAACAGAGTTTCTCGCTGGCCTGACGACTTTTTTCACCATGGTGTACATCATCGTCGTCAATCCGGTCATCTTATCAGACGCCGGCGTCCCGTTCGAGCAGGCGTTTACGGCAACCGTCATCGCAACAGTCGTCGGCACGCTATGGATGGCCATCTTTGCCAACTATCCGATCGCCATTGCCCCCGGCATGGGGCTGAACGCGTATTTTGCCTATTCCGTCGTCGGCTCGCACGGCGGCATTTCGTACGAAACCGCGTTTTCCGCTGTGTTTGTCGCGGGATTGCTGTTTTTGTTGCTGTCGCTCACCCCGCTCCGCAGCAAGCTGATCGAAGTGATCCCCGACAGCTTAAAACATGGCATCACCGCCGGCATCGGGCTGTTTATCGCCTTTATCGGCCTGCGGCTGACCGGAATTATCCAAGCCCATCCGCAAAATTTGGTCGCGCTTGGCAACTTGCATGCCCCGTCGGCCGTGTTGACGCTCATCGGCCTGGCGGTGACGCTCGTTTTCATGATGCGCGGCGTCAACGGCGCGCTCTTTTACGGCATGGTCGCGACCGGCGTCATCGCCTACGCGACCGGGCAGCTTCACTTTGACAAAGGTATCGTCTCGCTGCCGTCGCTGCCGGAAGGGCTTGTCGCCGCCAATCCATTGACGGCCGTTGGCGATGTCATCAGCCACAGCTTGTACGCTGTCGTCTTTTCCTTTTTGCTCGTCACGCTCTTTGACACGACCGGCACGATGATCGGCGTCGCCCAGCAAGCGGGACTGATGAAAGGAAACACACTGCCGCGCGCCCGCGAGGCGCTCTTGGCCGACTCCGTCGCGACCACGATCGGCGCCATGTTCGGCACGAGCCCGACATCGGCGTACATCGAGTCGTCAACCGGCGTCGCCGCTGGCGGACGCACCGGCTGGACCGCGCTCACGGTCGCCGTCTTGTTCATCGCAGCCGCCTTTTTCAGCCCGCTTGTCGGCGCCGTCGCCGGGCTTTCTGCCATCACCGCCCCGGCGCTCATTGTCGTCGGCAGCTTGATGATCAGCAACATCGCCCATATCAATTGGCGCGAACTGGACGAAGCGTTCCCAGCCTTTCTCATCATCTTAAGCATGCCGCTCACGTCCAGCATCGCGACCGGCATCGCGCTCGGCTTCATCTCGTACCCGCTCTTAAAAATCGCCCGCGGCCGCTGGCGCGATGTGCCGTTGCTGCTGTACGTGCTTGCCGTGCTGTTCTTTTTGCAGCTGGCGTTTTTGCCGCATTAACCAAAAATGAAGAAGGTGTCCCAAAAGGATCGGGACACCCTCTTTCGTCTCTATATATACGCACTAACCGCTTCTTTCGCACTATATTTTGTGTCTATCCTGAAGACAGACGGCCTTTTGGGTCAGCCCCTTTTCGTCTATGGCCAACTGATGATACGTTGAAGCAGCTTTTTCCGCCCGCCTACACACGGGCTTTGTTGTGGCATCGGCTGCGCAGCGCCTCAATGTACGCGTACGCCTCCTCTATTTCTTCTTCCGTATAGCGCTGCTTGCTTTTTAACACCGCAATTTTCTCTTTCACTTCGTCTTTCGGCAAATGTTCAAAATAAAGCACGGTGGACACAAGTTCCAAAAAACGGGCATTTTGTTCGTTCATCGCTTGCATGCACTCCGCCAAGCCCGGCATGTCCCAGTCATAATGGCGCAAAAACTGTTCGCCCGCTTCGGTCAATGTATAGCGATATTGCATATAACCGCTCTTTTTCTCTTTCACTTCATGCAAAAAGCCGAGCGCGCACAGCTCTTCGATGCGGCATGTCAGCTCTTCCGAATACGGGCCGTAAAAGTGGAAATCGAATTTCTCGTAAAACGGAAAGTCGAGCTTTTTCGCGATGTAGATCATTTTTTGCAGCTTTTTGCGGCCGGCAATTTCCCCGGCGGCCGCCAACGCCTTCATTACTTTCGCATGCTCTGTGAGCACTCTCCGTCATCTCCTAACCCTTTAAAATTTCCATAATCTTTTTCTTCACTGTCCGCTTCGTCGACAAATCTTCCAGGAAATCAGCTGGGAAATACAGCTTATGGTCGGTGCGCCGTTTCCCGGAAATGGCGTCAACGAGCACCGATTCGCGCGACAGCTCGCGAAGCTCCCCGTTTGGCATCAACAAATAAATCGGAAGGCGCTCGCCTTCCTCGCCCGGCCGGTAAAAGTCATACGGCAAATCCGAGGACGAATCGACGACCAAGTAGTAGTCCGGGTCGATGCCCGCTTTTTTAAACAAACCGGTCAGCTCAATGAGCTTCTCCATTTGCTCGTTCGTCGGATGGAACTCCGTATATTTGAACAGGCGGCGGCGGACAAACCGCTGGCACAGATCGCTTAAAATCGGATCCCGTTCGTATTGCCATTGCTGGAAGTAAAACAAGATGACTGCCTCATCCAGCGCCAAGTAATCGCCAAGCGGCACGTTCCCCGCAAAGAACGATAAAAAGTGGACCGGCTTCGTCTGAAAACGATACCCCTCTTCATACAGCTTTTTCGCCCGATGCAAAATTTTCGTCAAAATGACTTCCGCACTGCGCGTCACGGGATGAAAGTACACTTGCCAGTACATTTGGTAGCGGCTCATGATGTAATCCTCCACCGCATGCATGCCGCTTCGTTTGATGACGACTTGGTCTTCGCGCGGGCGCATGACGCGCAAAATGCGCTCCATGTCAAAATAGCCGTAGCTGACGCCGGTGTAGTAGGCATCGCGCAACAAATAATCCATCCGGTCGGCGTCAATTTGGCTCGAAATGAGGCTCACAACAAGCTTGTTCGGGTACGTTTTGGCGATCACTTCCGCCACTTTTTGCGGAAAATCGTCGCCCACTTCGCGCAAGGCGGCGTTCACTTCTGTATCGCCTAAAATGATTGCCTGTGTAAAATCTTCGTGGTCGAGGCGAAACACCTTTTCAAATGAATGGGAAAACGGGCCGTGCCCTAAATCGTGCAAGAGCGCCGCGCATAGGCAAAGAAGGCGCTCGCTATGATCCCAATGATCGCGGCCGACAAACACGTCGTCAATGATGCGGCGGATGATTTCGTAAACGCCGAGCGAATGGTTAAACCGGCTGTGCTCGGCGCCGTGAAACGTCAAATATGTCGTGCCGAGCTGCTTGATGCGGCGCAGGCGCTGAAACTCTTTTGTGCCGATCAAATCCCAAATCACTTTGTCGCGAACATGTATGTATCGGTGCACCGGATCTTTAAACACTTTTTCTTCGTCAAGCTGCCCGCCGGAATACATCGCATCCTCCTCTTCCGTCTCCAACATACATCTATTATACGCCGTTTCTTTTGGCAAAGAAATAGTTGACTTTTTTCCCCGTCTTTCTCCATTATTGACGGAAAAAACAAAAAATCACCTTCTTTCGGCAAAGAAGGTGATCGGTTATCGCTTTTTCAACCTTTCGGCAATTTTATCAATCAGTTCGTCTTCCGTCAGCGCCGCCACCGGACGGTTGTTGACGAAAGCAAACGTCTTTTTCCGCCCTGGGCCGCAATACGACTGGCAGCCGATTTTGATGACCGCATCCGGATCCAGCTTTTTCAAACGCGGAATCAATGTTTTTAAATTCGGCGCCTTGCAGTCGTCGCAAACGCGAAACTCATTTGCCATTATGCGTCATCCCTTTCTGCAGCGTTTGCTTTGTGTATTCTACCGCTTCCCGAAGAAAATTGCAAGTTTGCGGCCTTTCATTCTTTCAACTTGTCAATCCTGTAAACTTGCAACGTATAAATTCATTTTATTTTGTCCATGCTTTTACTAGCATTGAAAGAAGGAGTGGAGAACAGTGAAACAACGGCAAGACGCTTGGACGGAAGAAGACGATTTATTGTTGGCAGAGACCGTATTGCGCCATGTGCGTGAAGGGAGCACCCAACTCAACGCCTTTGAAGAAGTCGGCGACAAGCTGAATCGGACATCGGCCGCCTGTGGCTTTCGCTGGAATGCAGTCGTCCGCCATCAGTACGAAGAAGCGCTGCAGCTGGCGAAAAAGCAGCGAAAAGAGCGGATGCGGCTGTTGGCCAAACAAGGCGGCGCGAAAAAGCGGCGCCTGTATGAACCACCGATGCCGTCATTAGAGGAGTTGGGCGATGTGATGCAGCTGCCAGCCGTCGTCCCATCCTCTCCGCCGCAACAAGTGACGCTGGATCAAGTGATCGCTTTTTTAAAAACGTTCCAATCCCATGAGCGGAAACGGGAGGCGCTGATCAAAGAAAACGAGCGGCTGCGCCGCGAAATTGAAGAATTAAAGCAAAAAAATAAAGAACTTGAAGAAAAGGTTGCGAAATTAGAAGAAAATTCGTCGACCGTCCAAGAAGATTTTGAGACGCTCGTGAAAATCATCAACCGAGCGCGCAAAATGGTGTTAAAAGAGGAAGAAGAGCGGGGGCTGACCTTCCGTATGGACCCGAACGGCAACTTGGAAAAAATCGCGGAGTAAATAAAATAAGGATGCCCTGTCCATGGCTGCGCCTTGATCGCACTCTCTCCGGTGCGGCCGAGACACGGAGCATCCTTTTTGCCTGCCGGCGGCGTCAGGCGATAAACGCGGGCTCTTGCCGCCGGGCGGACCGCCCCCTTATTCTCCTGCTAGGAGCTCGCCCTTGAGCGCCGTTTCATTCCGCTCGACGATGCGCGCCCAATACTGCTCATACCAATTCCATTCGCCGTTCTCGAGGGCAGACGAATATAGCTCGCCGCCAAACGACTGCAGCGTGCGCCAAAGGGCGACAAGCAGCTCATCGATCGACAACTCGCAGCCGAGAAGCTCAGACAGCGACGCCATGACAGCTGGGACAACATCGGGGTAGGCGAATTTCGTTTTCTCTCCTTGGCGGCCGAGCTCATAAAAGCGGCGAATAAGCTCAGCCCGCGCGGCTCCACTCCCGTTGACGCAAAGGTAGATTTGCACGGCAACGCCGCCGCGCACGCGCCGCTGCGAAATGCCAGCAAATTTTTTGCCGCCAATGCTCAAGTCATAGCTCCCCGGGCAATACGAACCGACGATTTCCCCCGCCTCAACGCGGGCACCGTATGAGGCAAGCATGGCGGCCATGAGCGCGTACATCGCCTCATACCCTTGCTCGATGGCAATCGTGTTTTTCGTTTCCGGAAAAATGAGCGAAATATTCAACACCCCGCTGTCAAGGACAACGGCCAACCCGCCGGAATTGCGGACGACGACGCGATACCCTTCCTGGCGCAAAAACGAAATGGCCTCATCGATGTACGGAAGCTTCGTATCAGCGGCGCCTAAGACGACGGTATTCTCATGCACCCACGTGCGGACGACCGCATCCGACTGTCCCGCACCAACCGCGGTGCATAATGCATCATCGATGGCAAACGATTGTTTCGCATCAAACAGCGGACCGAAATGCGACTGGTCGATGACCCGCCATTTCGGCTGCCGCAGCAATTCATGGCCCATCGCGAGCAACCCCTTGCATAGATCATTCCAACTCTATTCATTATAACATAATCGCCATTAGCAAATGGCGCAAAAAGGACAAGGGGCGCATGCCTCCCTCGTTTTTATCGAGCGGCAGCCCCGTCACTCCCCAAGCGACTGGGCAGCGGTGATGAGCGCGAGCTTGTAGGCGTCTTCGGCGCTGCAGCCGCGCGATAGGTCGTTCACCGGCTTGTTCAGCCCTTGCAAAATCGGGCCGACCGCTTCAAAGCCGCCAAGGCGCTGGGCGATTTTGTAGCCGATGTTGCCCGCCTCAAGGCTCGGGAAAATAAAGACATTTGCGTCCCCTTGAATGACCGAGTCCGGCGCTTTCTTTTTCGCCACCTCTGGCACAAACGCGGCGTCAAATTGAAACTCACCGTCAAGGATCAGATCCGGCGCCATTTCTTTCGCCAACCGCACCGCCTCAACGACTTTTTCCGTCTCCGGCGACGAGGCCGACCCTTTCGTGGAAAAGCTTAACAGCGCCACGCGCGGCTTAAGGCCGAACATTTTTGCCGTCCGGGCGCTCTCGACCGCGATTTCAGCCAAATCTTGGCTGTTAGGAGCAATGTTGATGGCGCAATCGGCAAACACATATTTTTCGTCGCCGCGCACCATGATGAACACGCCGGACGTTTTGCCAACGCCTGGCTTCGTTTTAATGATTTGCAAGGCTGGTCGGACCGTATCCGCCGTCGAATGTGCCGCCCCGCTGACGAGGCCGTCGGCCGCTCCCGTATAAACGAGCATCGTACCGAAATAGTTTTCATCGAAAAGCAACTCGCGCGCCGTTTCTTCTGTCACTTTCCCTTTGCGCCGCTCCACAAACGCCGAAACCAGCTCATCAAACCCGCCATAGCGGCGCGGGTTGACAATCTCCACCCCTTCAAGCGGCAAGCCAAGCGCCGCCGCTTTCACCCGCACAGCTTGCTCATCGCCAAGGACGATCGGCTGAAGCACTTGCTCCGTCGCCAAACGGCTCGCCGCCGTTAAGATGCGGTCATCGGTTCCCTCGGGAAACACGATTTTTCGACCCGTATCGGTTACTTTCGCTTTTAATGCCGTAAATAAATCGGTTGTCACGATCCAATCCTCCTTATGCTAGGCCAGCCCGCCCCGGTTAAGGCACGCCCGGCTCATTTCGGCATCCACAAGCCATTTCCACTATTAAGCATACCGCTTCTCGCCAGAAACGCAACGCAGGTAAGCCTTTACAACAAATAATTCACCTTTTGCCACAATTCAGTCTACTTCCACTTTGATACGCTGATAGCCGCTTTTTTGGGCAAACTGTGATATAGTGATACTGTACAATTTGTTGATAAGGAGTGACGATGATGAGCGAAGCGGCCCAAACGTTGGACGGTTGGTATTGTTTGCACGATTTCCGCACGATCGACTGGAGCGCGTGGAAAACACTGCCGAACGAAGAGCGCGAGGCAGCGATCAGTGAGTTTTTAGCGCTTGTCGACCAATGGGAGACGACGGAAAGCGAGAAGCAAGGAAGCCATGCCGTCTACACGATCGTCGGGCAAAAAGCCGATATTTTGTTCATGATTTTGCGGCCGACGCTGGATGAGCTGCATGAAATCGAAACAGCGCTTAACAAAACGAAACTCGCCGACTATTTATTACCTGCGTATTCGTACGTTTCGGTCGTGGAGTTGAGCAACTACTTGGCGTCCGGCAGCGAAGATCCGTACCAAATTCCAGAGGTGCGCCGCCGTTTGTATCCGATTTTGCCGAAAACGAACTACATTTGCTTCTATCCGATGGACAAGCGGCGCCAAGGCAACGACAACTGGTACATGTTGTCGATGGAACAGCGGCGCGAACTCATGCGCGCCCACGGCATGACCGGCCGAAAATACGCCGGCAAAGTGACGCAAATCATCACCGGCTCCGTCGGCTTGGATGATTTTGAATGGGGCGTCACCTTGTTTTCGGATGATGCACTCCAGTTCAAAAAGCTCGTCTATGAAATGCGCTTTGACGAAGTGAGCGCCCGCTTTGGCGAATTTGGCTCATTTTTCGTCGGCATCCGTCTGTCGGCGGAAAAGGTGCCTTCTTTCCTCCATGTATGAAGCAAAGCCCCGAACGATACGGGGCTTTGCTTCGTTTTCGCTGCTTTTTGGACAATCATCCCGCTTTTCTGTCATATGCGGCCTGACCGCTCCATACACATAAAAACAGAAAATCTCTTCAGAAACATTCTATTCGTGTGTCACCATTTTCTTGTTCCACCAATAGCCTATTACTGTCGAAATTCACAACGACTGAGGTGACGATATGGGTCAGATCGCTCCCTCCATTGTAGCCCACACAGAAGAGGAAGTAAAGTTGTTGGCTCGGCTCATGCGAGCCGAAGCGGAAGGAGACGGGCGGCTTGGGATGCTCATGGTCGGCAACGTCGGCGTCAACCGCGTCATCGCCGACTGCCTTGACTTCCGCGGCATCCGCTCTATCCGGCAAATGGTGTTTCAAAGCCCGGGCGGCTTTGAGGCGGTGCAAAAAGGGTACTTTTACCAACGGGCGCGCGAAGTGGATATAGGCCTAGCCCGCCAAGTGCTCCGCGGTTGGCGCTACCACCCAGCGACAAACGCCCTTTGGTTTTTTAAACCACCTGAAGGCCAAGATTGTCCGCCGCAATGGTTTGGCCAGTGGAACGTCGGCCGCTACAAATCGCATTGCTTTTTTGCACCGACTCCATCCGACTGCCCACGTGTCTATTCTTAATATTGAGGAGGATTCTTTATGCCGAACAATCCAGAAAATCAATTTTATCCACTTGATGAGGAGCAACAATCATTTTATTATTCGCCGTTCGGTCAAGAACGGCAACAACCGTATGCATCCTATCCATACGGCTATCCGTATCCGCAGCCGTACTATCCGGCGGCGTACCCGTATTATTACTATCCGCAAGCGGCTGCCGCTCCAACGATGACACCGGCGACAGCCGCCGCTCCGACGTTCGGTTTGCAGGCGCCGACGTTTACGGCCCCGACACCGATGCCGACCACCACCGGCCCATCGATTCCAGGGATGCTGCCGATGGAAGAATCGTACATTGAAAACATTTTGCGGTTAAACAAAGGAAAAATCGCGACGGTCTATGCAACGTTTGAAAACAACCGTGAGTGGAATGCCAAGGTGTTTCGCGGCGTCATTGAAGCGGCCGGACGCGATCATGTTATCCTGAGCGACCCACAAACAGGAACGCGCTATTTAATTCCGATGATTTATGTCGATTATGTCACCTTTGAAGGAGAAATCGCCTACGAATATCCGTTTGCCGGTGCCTCCGCCACGCCGCTCGCCTCCTATTCGCCGCGCTGAGTGCAAGCGCAAAACCGATGTTCGATGAGCAGGCTGCCCCAGGGTAGCCTGCTTTTTTTCATCCGATGCGACGGCCATCACAAGTTGCTGACGCCCAGTTGTCTATCATGGTGGCAAACGAAACAAAAAAGGTGCCTTCTATGATTGGGACGGCGCGTGATTTCCTGTTCGGGGTACACCTTGCCCGCGCTTCGCTTACAGCCATTTCAACGCCGCATAGCCGATCATCACCCAAGCGATTAAAAAGGCGACGCCGCCAAACGGAGTGATCGCGCCAAGCGGCTTAATCTGCGTTACACTTAATACGTACAAGCTCCCGGAAAACAACACGATGCCGGCGAACATCACCCAGCCCGCCGCACCGATCAGCCCGACATTTGGCGCCTTGCCAGCGAGCAATCCGACAACAAGCAGCCCTAATGCGTGGAACATCTGATATTGGACCGCCGTTTTCCAAATCTCCAAATAACGATCCGGAATCTTCCCTTCAAGCCCGTGCGCGCCAAACGCTCCCAATGCGACGGCTAAAAACGCATTGAGCGCGCCGAGAAGGATGAATGTTTTCATAGCTGTTCCGCCTTTCTAATTAAAGATTGTTTTCCCTCATTCATTAATATAATGGGAATGTTCCCCGACAACAAATTACTAATGAATGTCAGCCACTTCACTCGACAGAACCGGTCAATCGGGAGCGCCACCGGCAAGACCCGCATCCAAGCCGGTGAACCGCTTCTTGTTTTTTGGCGCAAACAAAGGCAAGCGATTCAACGGAGTTCTGTTGATCAACATTCCCCGTGGAGAAGACCGTTTTCCACGGTGTTTCGTTGCCCCCTCAAAAATCCAACAACGACTCCCCGTTCGCCTCATCGTCAATGTCGGGAGAACGTCCTCCGACGGAAACACCCCCAAGCGAAAGCCCGCCAGCAACCGAAATCGGCCCGCCGACGGCAAGCGACTCTGTCGAGACAGACGGAACGGACGGCTGCGGCTGGCCTGTCGTTTCCAGCATCAAATCGCATAAAACGCGAATGGCAGCGACATGTTCACGCATCCGCTGCGGGTCATGGGCCGCCTTTGCCTTGCGCAATTCGTCTTCCATTTTGGCGACAACCGCCGCCAAAGAGATCGTCATGATGTCTTCCCCCTTTCTTCATTCAGCGCGGGCGCCGATGTTCTCGATTTGCCAATCGATCGGTTCGCGTCCGTGCTTGGTTAAAAACGCGTTCGTCCGCGAAAACGGGCGATGGCCGAAAAAGCCGCGCGCGGCGGAAAACGGGCTCGGGTGCGGCGCTTCAATAATCAGATGGCGCGGATTCGTAATCCGTTCTTTTTTCTCCTGAGCGTTCCGGCCCCAAAGCAAAAAGACGACCGGATCGTCTTTTTCGTTGACGAGCTCAATGACGCGGTCGGTGAAATATTCCCACCCTTTGCCGCGATGGGAGTTCGCCTGGCCGCGGCGGACCGTCAACACCGTGTTTAACAACAGCACCCCTTGCTCGGCCCATTTCACGAGATAGCCGTTATCTGGTATATAGCAGCCAAGGTCATCATGCAGCTCTTTAAAAATGTTCACCAAAGACGGCGGCACCGGCACGCCCGGCTTGACGGAAAAACTAAGCCCGTGCGCCTGCCCCGGGCCGTGGTACGGATCTTGCCCGAGCAGCACGACTTTGACGTTTGCATACGGTGTATAATGAAGGGCGTTGAAAATATCGTGCATATCGGGATAGATCGTCCGCGTTCGGTACTCTACTTTCAAAAATTCGCGCAGCTTCAAGTAGTATGGTTTTTGAAACTCCTCTTCAAGCAGCGGAGCCCAGTCGTTTTTGAGAATCGGCATTGCGAGCAACTCCTTTGCCATCGGCTTTTTCCCTTTTATCATTGTAGCCCAAAAGACACCAGCGTCAAAGCGAAGTGAATGTTCAGATTGAGGCAACCATAGCGAAACCTGTTTCCCCAACAGGAAATGCGCCAATCCCCTGCCGCAGCCATCAAAATATTGAAGAGAAAATCAAAATGTCCACGAAATCAACCAGCGGAGCAGCCAAGCGCCAAGCAGCACGTATAAAAAAATGATCAGCACCCCAGCGGCCCAATTCGTCGGTTTGCCGTGCTTGGCAAGCTCTTCCGCCCGCGCCCGATGTTCGGCGACAATGTCCTTAGGCAGCCATTTCAGCGCCAAGTAAATACTGAGTGGCACAAGCAGCAAATCATCGATATACCCAAGAACCGGAACGAAATCGGGAATCAAATCGATCGGACTGAACGCATACGCCACAACGACCAGCATAAACAGCCGCAGCCAGATGGAAACGCGCCGGTCGCGAACCGCAGAATACAAGACGAATATGTCTCGTTTCAGCACCCTTGCCCATTCTTTCCACTTTGTGAACATCGCGTTCCCCTGCCCTTTCCTGTTTCATATAGTATAAAATATGGGTATAGTAGTGTAAACATTGCAAGGTGGACAACCTTCCCGTACCATCATCCAGCTAACTCATTGATTATGTGAGGTGAACGGCTATGGACAGGAAACGATTTCATATCGTGCATGATGAACAGCCGGATCGGCATGTTGTATACATAAAAGGGGAGCTTGATCTAGCGACGGCCGAACAGTTTCAACGCGCCGTCGAACCGCTTGCTCATGACGCATCAAAACCGCTTGTCATCCGCCTTGAAGAATTGTCGTATATCGACAGCACCGGCATCGGGATGTTTGTCGCACTGCTGAAAACACGCAAAAAACAAGAAGCGCCGTTTATGATTGAAAATGTGCCGCCAAAAGTGAAACGTTTGTTCGATTTAACAGGTGTATCTTACTTCTTTTCGGAAATGGATCAGACGACAGAAAGGATCGGGGGCCAATCATGAAAGAGCATGAAACCGTCGTACAGCTGTCGATTCCAGCTGATGCGCAGTTTATCGATGTCGCGCGTTTGACGCTATACGGGCTGGCCGCCAAGATGGGGTTTTCCTATGAAGAGATTGAAGATATGAAAGTGGCCGTCTCAGAAGCGTGCAACAACGCTGTTTTGCATGCGTACAACGGAAGGGGTGGCGTCATTCATCTTCGCTTTGAGATGCGCGCCGATGCGCTTTCGATCATCATTAAAGACGAGGGCAAAGGGTTTGATTACAAACGGGTGTCCAAACAAGCAGCGCCCCTGTCCGCAAAGCCGCTTGAAGACGTCAAAGCTGGCGGCCTCGGCCTGTTTTTGATGGAAGCGCTCATGGACGATGTCACCGTCACCACAAAGGGCGGAACGGAAGTCCGCCTGACGAAATTCCGCCATCGCGGCGAAGGAGAGCATGCCCATGACTGTATATCCCCCTCCTCTGTCCAAGAGCAAGCTTGACGCCCTCATTTCCGCCTATCAACAAACAAAAACGGAAGAAGCGGCGACCGCCTTGCTCGTGCGCTTCGAGCCGCTCATTGCGGCCGCAGCGAAAAAAATGGCGCGCAGCCGCCCTGACTTTTACGAAGACTTGTTTCAGATCGGACGGCTGTCGTTTTTGCGTCTCCTTGACCATTACGACCCTAAACAAGGAACAAGCTTTGAGTCATACGCCATGAAAAGCTTGATCGGCTATATGAAAAACTATTTGCGCGACAAAGCATGGTACATCCAAGTACCGCGCAAGGTGAAAGAAAAAGGAAGCAAAGTGCAGCAGGCGATCGATGAGCTGACCGTCAAGCTCGAGCGTTCGCCGACGCTCGATGAGATCGCCGGCCACTTAGGCTTATCGGTCGAAGAAACGATCGAAATTTTGGCCGGACGGGACCATTACCAAGCCGTTTCGCTCGATGCCCCGGTGCAAGACGGGGAAAAGGATGCGACGACGATCGGCGATTTCGTCGCGGATGAAGCGAACGAAATCGAGTCACTGATCGAGCGAATGGATTTAGAGCAGGCGATCGGCAAACTGAGCGAGCAAGAACAAATCGTCATCGACGCCATTTTCCGACGCGGGGAAACGCAACGCGCGCTCGCTGAGCGGCTCGGCGTCTCACAAATGACGATCAGCCGCATTCAAAAGCGGGCCATCGCGAAATTAAAGCGGGAGCTCGCCGCCTATTCGTCATAAACGGTCAAACATCGCGCCGCCAGACGCATCAAGCGGCCGGGCTCCCCATGTTAGCGGCGGCGCAGCAGCAACAACGTCTGGTCATCTTTTTGTTCGTATTGATGATACGCTTGAATATGCTCGTACAACTCGCGCACGATCTCCGGCGCCGGCTGATCAAGGTTGACGCGGGCGATCATCGCGGCGAGAACGGAAAAGTCATCGTCCGCCTCTTCGGTACGCTTTTCCGTCACCCCGTCGGTGTACAGCAGCACAAAATCGCCTGGTTCGAGCACAACCGATTTGGTCTCAAATGAAAATTGCGGAAACAAGCCGAGCGCGCAGCCTTTGGCGCCTAGCGGCACGCATTGCTTCGTTTTCGCCCGATACCAAAGCGCCGGTTCGTGTCCAGCGCACGCGTACGAGAACGTATGCGTTTTTTCGTTGTAATTGCCGACAAACATCGTGACAAACATCGACGGCTCGGTGTAGTCGCAGGCGAATCGGTTCAGCAGGTCAAGATACACGTGCGGCTGCGTTCCGTAATGGACGGTCCGGTCCAGAATAAATTTCATCAGCGTCATGAGCATCGCCGCTGGAATGCCTTTTCCCGATACATCAGCAATGCCGACGGACACCGATGTTTGATGGACAGCAAAGTGATAAAAATCGCCGCTCAACACTCGGGCAGGGACGCTGAGGACACCGATGTCGATGTACGAAGGCAAGTTCACTTTCGAAGATGTCTGCAAAAGCGACCGCTGCATATTTGCGGCAAGCGACAGTTCAAAGTCGAGTTGTTCGCGTTCACGCTCAAGCCGCTCTTTCTCTTTTTTCTCCGTCATGTCGCGCAAGACGGCGACAAGCCCCGCCAGCGCACCGTTTTCCAACACCGGCGCCAGCGTATAACCGACTGGCAGGCAGACGCCGTCGCGGCGGCGAAACGGCTCCTCCTCGACGCGAATCACCTCGCCGCTTTTCAGCCGTTTGACGACGCGGCGCAGCTGCTTCCAATCCCATTTGTCGCCGTCTGGCCCCGCGAGCGAGACAAACGAAAACAGCGGCTTGCCTTTCGCTTTCTCCGGATCAAGGCCAAGCAAACGGCCGGCTTCCGGGTTCATCCAAACAATCCGGCCGTCTCGGTTTAACATCATCAATCCCTCGCCAAGGGCGTTCGCCATCATTTCCAGTTGCTGTTCGTGCTGTTTCAGCTCCACGTACGGCTTTTCCACCGTTTCCACATACATGGCGCGCACGACATACAAAAATCCAGCCATTTCATAAAGCTGCCCCCATAGCCCGTACCCGCCGCCAAGCATGAGCAGCCATTGGCCGAGGGCAAACAACCATAACGCCAGGAGCCAGTACAGGAAGGATCGGGAACTCCCTTGCCGCCAACGGCGCCATACAAGCAAAGCGGCGCCCGCATCGAGCAACCCGATCATTCCCTCGCCGGCCTTCCACCAGAACGGCCATCGGCTTGTCCCGTCTCCCGGCCAAAGCGGCGCTACCCAATGGATGAATAGCCCAACGACCGCCGCATAGGCAAAAGCGGCGAAAAACGCTTGCCACCGTTGCCCGCTCCTCCGCTCCATCACCTCATCGCGGCGCGAAAACAGAAAAAGAAGCCCCCAGGCGAGCGTCAATCGGGCCGCGAGCGAAAAGAGCGGCGCCTCCGCGCCGTCAGACGCAAAAGACAGGACAACGTGCAACGAAAACAACAAGCCTGAGGAGAAAAACAGCGCTCCCATCATAAGCCGCTCCAGCGACAACGTATGCGGAAACACGGCCCACCCTTGCACGGCGACGAGCCAGCAAACGACCATCACGGCGAGCCCTAAAGAAAGATGAATAGAATGATAGAATTCGAGCGAAACAGGCAACCGGCCGGCCGCAAACAGAAGCAAGCCAAACATTCCGGCCGCCAGCACGGCCACCGCGCTGTGCAGGCGCACTAGGCCATATCGTCCGTATTCATTCACAAATGGGGAACCTCCACTCTTCGTTCTATATGGTTTATTATACCATACGGCCCCCCGCCAGCGTATATGAACGTCACGACCGTTTGGTTGTCCAACAAAAAAAGAGCCTCTCCGAATGAAGAGGCTCCCAAACCAAGTTTGCGGCCATTTCCCGCGCAATACTCGGCCTCCTGTTAAAACGTGTGCGCCAAGTCTTTCGCCCGGGCGATGGCGTTCGCTTTGATTTCTTCCGCCTTTTCCGGCATCGCCGCATGCCCTTCGACAAATACCATTCTATTGGTGGTGGGAGATATCCTGCAACGACAAAATAATGGGAATGTATAGCGCAAAAAAATATTGCAGCGTGGCCGAACTTTAAGGACAAGATGTGATACAATCATGAGCGTGGCGGTATAAAACGAAGGGAAAGGGGGGAATAAAATGGAATCAGATGCTATTCAACGCGAACGATTACGTTTAAAAAAAGTGGACAAAAAGGTAAAACTAGATGAATGGCATCCAAAGAAGATTGCTTTAGCAAACGAATGGATTGAGAATGAGCAAACGCAGATGAAGCGCCCGATCATACGAGGAGCTATTTTCACTTGTGAACTCGGGGAAAATATCGGCACAGAACAAAACGGAGAGCGGCCGGTGCTTGTTCTTTCCAACGACTGGATTAACCGCACATCCGGAAACGTTAAGGTAGCTCCTTTATCTACAAAATTAAAAACCAAAACCGTTACAGATCGGAAAGGGAAAACCAAAGTAGTGCCTCGTTTAAAGACACATTACTTTCTTCGAAAGGAAGTTTATCCTTTTTTAGCTCAGACTTCCGCGGTAAAGGTAGAAGAATTAACGACCGTAAACAAAGTACGATTAAAGCAACATATCGGCAATATAAACGAGGATGACTTAAATAAGATTATGAACCGTGTAAAATGGGTATTTGACCTATAACGTATTTACAATGTATTGACGACGTATTTATGACGTATTGACATTTCCCTAGGTTTTTTCTATACTTAGAGTACAAAATAAGTTGTCTGTCTCGTCACAGACCATTTCACACGTGAAAAAACGTGGATTCGTTTGTTTTTACAACGGAGAGGAGCCTAAATGGTTCCTCTCTTTGCATATTATCGCCAAGAGAATCATAACCTAATGATAAGTTGCCTGCCGCGTCGCAGGCCATTTCACCCCGTCAGCGGGGAATTCATGGTTTTTGCCCCAGTACTTCGGTGCTGGGGTTTTATGTATTTATCAAGGAAAATTTCTCACGAAGAAATAGGGACTTTATTGATCAGGCTATACCATACGGCCCCCCGCCAGCGTATATGAACGTCACGACCGTTTGGTTGTCCAACAAAAAAAGAGCCTCTCCGAATGAAGAGGCTCCCAAGCCAAGTTTGCGGCCATTTCCCGCGCAATACTCGGCCTCCTGTTAAAACGTGTGCGCCAAGTCTTTCGCCCGGGCGATGGCGTTCGCTTTGATTTCTTCCGCCTTTTCCGGCATCGCCGCATGCCCTTCGACAAACAGTCCTTCAAACGACGGAACACCGAAAAATTGCATAATGACGCTTAAGTACCGATGCCCCATCTCCATCTCCGCCGCCGGGCCTTCGGAATAGAAACCGCCGCGCGCTTGAATGTGGAGCGCTTTTTTATCGGTCAACAATCCGACCGGCCCTTGTTCCGTATATTTAAACGTCTTGCCGGCCACCGCCACGGCGTCAATATACGCCTTTAACACCGGCGGGAACGAAAAGTTCCACATCGGCGTGACGAATACGTATTTGTCGGCGGAAATAAACTGTTCGCACAGCTCGTTCATCCGCCCGACTTTCGCTTTTTCTTCGTCAGACAGCTCTTCAAACGATTTCCCGGAGCGAAGTTTGCCCCAGCCGCTGAACACGTCGACGTCGATTTCCGGAATGTATTCTTTATATAAATCGAGATGGATCACCTCATGGTCCGGATGCACTTGTTTGTACGTCTCAATGAACGCCTTTCCGACCCCCATGCTGTAAGACTGCGTGTCGTCATGAGGATGGGCGGTGATGTACAATACTTTCGTCATCATGCATACTCCCTTTCGTGATGATCTTAGCACTTAGTGTTTGCGCTTTGTCCAAGCGGCATACAATTGTTTTGAATTCAAATATCTCCAACAAAAGATAATTATATAAAGGTCCGAAACGCTTGGCAAACAATTTGACCGCAAAAAAAAATTGCCTTTCTCCAAGGCAATTTTACTCGCTTTGTTCCACGACAAACGGGTTGCCGCTGATTTGTTTTCGTATCTCATCGGTGAGTGTAAACGGTTCGCTTTTGACGGCGTTTTCATCACTGCCAGGCAGATGGCCGCTTCCATCGTAGTAGATCGGTTTTCCTTCCATCATGGTTGACCCCCTTGACCCATGCAGGATGCAGGAACTAGTCTACACTCCTATTTTACCATTATATACAGCGAACATTCAGCTTTTTTTGAAATTTTCCCTAAAAAAGCGATTCCGTTTCCATACATCTCATATTTCGCAACCTTTGCATAATATACAAAAAACGACCCGAATATTCGCATAAAGATAATTTTTTATACAAAAAATTGTAAAATAATTAATTTTTTTTCGGTCAAATCGGGCTTATTTCGAATTTTTATTCAGGGTGCGAAATGTGAGATACATGTTCTTAAAAAAACGCCGGAGGTCGTCAATGCCCCGGCGTCCACTTCATCAAAACGCGATCTTTTCCTCTAAAAAGGCTTTAAGCTCCCCTATCGGCAGCCGCACTTGTTCCATCGTGTCGCGGTCGCGCACGGTCACTTGGCCGTCTTGTTCAGACTCGAAATCGTACGTGATGCAAAACGGCGTGCCGATTTCATCTTGGCGGCGATACCGCTTGCCGATCGAGCCGGTTTCGTCATAGTCGACCATGAAATGTTTCGCCAGCTCTTCATAAATGCGGCGCGCTCCGTCAGCGAGCTTTTTCGACAACGGCAAGACAGCCGCTTTGTACGGCGCAAGCGCCGGATGCAAATGCATCACCGTCCGGGTCGTGCCGTCTTCCAGCTCTTCTTCGTCATAGGCGTCGATCATAAACGCAAGCGTGACGCGGTCGGCGCCAAGCGACGGCTCAATGCAGTACGGGATGTAGCGTTCGTTCGTTTCTTGGTCGAGATAATGGAAGTCCTCGCCCGAGTATTCCATATGCCGCTTTAAGTCGTAATCAGTGCGCGACGCGATGCCCCACAGCTCGCCCCAGCCGAACGGGAAATGGTACTCGATGTCAGTCGTGGCGTTGCTGTAGTGGGACAATTCTTCCTTCGCATGGTCGCGCAGGCGGATGTTGTCCTCCTTCATGCCAAGCGACAGCAGCCACTCCTTGCAAAACTGCTTCCAATACTCAAGCCATTGCAGCTCTTCGCCCGGTTTGCAGAAAAACTCGAGCTCCATCTGTTCAAATTCGCGCGTGCGGAACGTAAAGTTGCCCGGCGTAATTTCATTGCGAAAACTTTTGCCGATTTGCGCGATGCCAAACGGCAGCTTTTTCCGCATCGTGCGCTGGACGTTTTTGAAGTTGACGAAAATGCCTTGCGCTGTCTCTGGGCGCAAATAAATTTCGTTGGCGCTCGACTCGGTGACGCCTTGGTACGTTTTGAACATTAAGTTGAACTGGCGCACGTTCGTGAAATCGCGGCTGCCGCATTCCGGGCAGGCGATGTCGTATTCCTTGATGAGTTCATCCATTTTGGCAAGCGGCAAACCGTCGACGATCATCTCGATCCCTTTTTCCTCGAGCGCCTTCTCAATCAACTTATCGGCGCGATGACGCGCTTTGCACTGTTTGCAGTCGACCATCGGATCGTTGAAGTTGCCTAAGTGGCCGGACGCTTCCCACGTTCTCGGGTTCATTAAAATGGCGGCGTCGAGCCCGACGTTGTACGGCGACTCTTGGACGAATTTTTTCCACCACGCCCGTTTAATGTTGTTTTTCAGCTCAACGCCAAGCGGGCCGTAATCCCACGTGTTCGCCAGCCCGCCGTAAATTTCCGACCCCGGAAAAACGAAGCCGCGATGCTTGGCATGTGCGACGATTTCTTCCATTGTGACAGCCATCGTGTTCATCCTCCTTCAATGTGATGTCCACCAATCAAAAACGCCCTCGCCCCTAGGCCTGACGCCTAGGGACGAGAGCGTAGCTCCCGCGGTTCCACCCTAGTTGATGCGCAAATCACGCATCCCCTTTTTGCCATTTCCGCTCCGGACTGCCGTTTCATTAACCATCTTCGCCGGGCTTCCACCGTCCCCGGCTCGCTTGGGAAGAGAGGGTTAACTACTATTGATCCGTCATCGCGATCCATATATGATTTTGTCCATTATCATAGCAAACCCCAAAACCTTTTGTCAACGCCATCCTGCCTTTTTTTGCATCCAAAACCGCGACACGATCGGCTGACCGTTCCAAATGACTTCGCTTTTCGCCCGGCGCTTCGCGACTTCCGGCTCGTCAAGCAAGAGCCAAAAGTTTTTCACCGGCAAGTCGCCGAGCCCATGCTTCTCGCAAAGCCGCCGCAAGTAATGCCGCCGCTTGTCGCTCATATGTCGCGACACGTTGTCGCCATCCGGGCTGAACGCATACAAGACCGTCGCCGCCGCGACACGCGTGACGCGACAAACAGAGGCGGCGCGCAAAAAGAAGTCCCAATCCCAATAATGGTGGACAGTCGGGTCAAAGCAGCCGATCTCGTCATGGAGCGATTTTCGATACACGCTTCCAGACGGGACGTACGTCGAAAACGTCCGCATCGCTTCCAAATCATACTCATAGGCAAATAAAAAACGGGCGGATGGGACGCGCTGATCGTTTTCCACCCGATACTGGACAATTTCCGCATCGGCATAGGCGAAGTCCGCATGCTCGAGCGCCGCGGCCATCCGCTCGAGATGGCACGGCAACACTAAGTCATCGTCGTCGCAAAGCATGATGAGTTCGCCACGCGCCGCCTTGACGCCTACGTTGCGGACCGCGACATGTCCTTCGTTGTCGCGGCGGTCGATGAGACGGATGTCAAGCTCCGGGTACAAGGCGACGACATCATGAACCGGGACGCCGCCGTCATTGACGATAATGACCTCAAACGGCTTGTACGTCTGCCGGCTTAACGACTCGAGCAGCTCGGCAAGCGGATACGGGCGATTGTACGTCGGAATAACCACGGACACGGACGGACGCAAGATTGATTCACCGCCTCTCGCACTGGCTTTCCCCTTGGCGTCCGCGGGCGTCGATGCGCACACCCACCAAAAGCTTGGCCAATCAAAAAAGGGGCTTACCCTTAAGGTACCGCCCCTGCCGTTTGTTTGTCAATTTCGTCTTGCCTCCCCTAACGAGCACCACGAACCAAAGTCCGCAACTCTCATTAGAGATCTGCCTTAGAATGTCCCTTACAACGATTTTACTCATGCAAGCTCCTGCTGCTTCGTCTCGCTGCCCAACACCGCGACCGCCAAAACGGCGACAAGGACCGATAGACAAAACAGCGTGAAAATGGCCGTCACCGACACCCCTTGGGCGACAAGCGAGCCGACCAACAGTGGGCCAAAAATGCCGCCAATGCGGCCAAACGCCGCCGCCATGCCGGCGCCGGTCGCACGAATCGACGTCGGATACTGCTCCGGCGTATACGCATACAGCGCTCCCCAAGCGCCGAGGTTGAAAAACGACAAGAAAATGCCGGATGCCATCAGCCCGACGAGCGACTCGGCCGTGCCGAAAAAGTAAGCGCTCAATGCGGTGCCAAGCAAGTACGTGACCAAGACAAATTTCCGCCCCGCCCGCTCGATCAGCCATGCGGCGCTGAAATAGCCGGGCAATTGCGCCAGCGTCATGATGAGCACATATTCAAAGCTTTTAATTAAACTAAACCCTTTCATCACCATGACGCTCGGCAGCCATAAAAACATGCCGTAATACGAAAAGACGACGCAAAACCAAAGCAACCAAAGCATGACCGTCTCTTTCCGATGGGGAGCGGACCATACTTTGACGATATTGCTCCACACCGTCTCCTCTTTTTGCGCGGCCGCAAACCGCGGGGAATCAGGCAGACGGAGGCGCAAATAGATCGCATACAGCGCCGGAATCGCCGCCAGCCATAACGCCGTCCGCCATCCGTAAGCTGGTATGACGAAATACGAGATGAGCGCCGCCAACAGCCAGCCGCCCGCCCAAAAGCTCTCAAGCAGCACGACGACCCGGCCGCGGTCTTTAGCCGGCACCGCTTCCGAGACGAGCGTCGACGCGACCGGCAGCTCGCCGCCAAGCCCCATGCCGATCAAAAAGCGGAGCGCCAAAAACGCCGCCAACGTCGTCGTCAGCGCCGACAGCCCGCTGCCGATCGAGAATAATAACAATGTGACAATGAAAACCTTTTTCCGCCCGATCCGGTCGGCCAGCAACCCGAACAAAAGCGCCCCGACCGCCATGCCGATCGAGTTGACGCTGCCGATCCAACCGACTTGTTCGGCGGTCAAGTTCCAATCTTTTTGCAAGGCGGCCATCAAAAACGACAGCATCCCGACGTCCATCGCGTCAAACAGCCAACCGAGCCCGGCAATGCCTAACAGCTTGCGCTGGGAAATCGTCGGTTCGTTCATGTGTATCCTCCTGTCATTATTAATGTCAAGACATATTCATTATAAAAGAAAATCATTGGCCTGTGCACTATACGGTTGATAATTTTTGCGAAAAATCAGCTCGAAGCCTTGAATAACAGGATCAAACACCAACATCCGCGATCCAGCCATCGTTCCATGGTTGGAACAAAAAGTTCGGCTAAAATCAGCTGCCATGCTTTTCATGATAGGCGCCAGTACAACCTTTTGGCAAAGCATCAAATCCTTTCTTCGTTCCCTCGTTCATGATGTTGATTTCGACCTCACATTTCGCACCCTTCCGACGAAAATCGGGAGGATCTTTTCGTTCCGATGTCGAATGAATCCTTAACACACAAGGAAAGTGAAGGAGTTTTTCTCTCATGGATGTGCAAGTCGAATCGGTCTATCGCAATTCTTATTTGAATATCATAAATGGGTTTCCCCCAATCGATTGACCATCTCGTTCCCGTCGATCCGCAGTGCCAGACTCGAGTCAACGATGCCGTTCAAGCCATTCTCTACAATGTGTTTGACGGCCGGCAAGCCCTCGTTCACTTGGAACAATGGGGGCACACGATCGACCTGGAGAAACTCATCCGTTCCGGGCTCCATCCTTCCCAGTTGAATGACGATGCGTTGACCCGTCATCTCGATCGTCTGTATGAGGCCGGCATTTACCGCGTCTTTCAGCGCCGGGTGCGTCCGTTCATGACTCCCGAACACCCGTTGAAGGGTCCTGGAGGCCGCAAGCTGACCCGTCCGACGGGACAGGCGATTTTTCAGCTGTTTCCATACGTGAACGTCGTCCTGTTCCAGCTGCCGGATGGACGCATCCAACGCGCACTGGATCGCTCCCTCACCCCGGATCAGCGAAGGATTCTGCAGGGATTGAGCATGGATGAGAGCATTTACGTGTAACGTGATACGGAACGACCAGATGTGGTAAAAAAAGGATTTCCATCACTCGTTGTGTTGGTCGGAAAGTTATTCTAAAAAACGAAATAAAAAATCCTTTCTTTCAACCCTGTTAGGGTGCGAAATGTGAGTACTAATATGGGTTATATGAACTTTTTGTGAACGACAAATTGCGACATACTTTTACTTTTTTAACCTTTTATAGTATTCATTGAAATAAATAAACCGATAAAAGGGAGGGGGAATTTATGAAGCTGTCTATGAAGTTGTTCAAAAGAATTTTATCTCCTGTTTTAGCTCTGTCTGTTTTGGCAGTAGCAGTACCTACTTCTGTTTTTGCCGCAGAGACAAACACGGTGTCACAACTCACCCCTTCTGTGGCGAAGGTCAACACAGTGTCGCCAAAGGTAGAAACACAGGGTATCAAAACTGCGGCTCTCAAGAAAGCGGTATTGACGTTAGCAGACATGCTGGAATCGCAAGCCATTAAAAAATTGCTCGACTTTGTTGAGGACTACGGCAGTAAAAAGGTAGCAGATACTATCAGGGAATATGCCGATAATATTGCTGATACCTTGCGGACCATAGCTTCTTGGAAAGACCTTTCTATCCAAATCATTCAAGATCAAGTTAGCGGGGCGTTATATGATCTGGGAGTACCACTGAGTACAGCGAGACAGGTTGGTTGGGTCATTTCAAAATTCGTAGACTGGGTATTACTATAGTACAAGGAGGGTGCTATGAACGAGGAAAGAATCAAGGATCTTGAAGCAAAATTGAGTCTAGCCACCGACGCAATTACGTTACTCTTAGATATGGTGAACAAGGAGCACAAAAGTTTTGCGATTCTGGCCTTAGCCACTGGCTTTACTGCCGACGAGTTGGAACGCCTGGAAAAGCTGTTTTATCACGCTGGCAAATCACAGTGGGACAAGGACACATTTGTGGCAGAGTTCGAGAAGCAGCTTCCCAAAAGAAGTGCAATGTTGAGAAGCATTTTGGAAGGGCTAAAGTCAGATGGAAAGTTCGTATCGTTATGCGAGAAGTATTTGGATTGACAGAAAAAACCCGCCCATGTCGAGGCGGGTTTATTTTTCTTCAAAACATCCAAATCTTCACCAAACGATTCTGTCAATGTCAAGAGAGTATGGAGATCGCGAAACTCAAAAACCTGTCGCTACTGGCCAGCATGACCGGCGACGTTGAGTGGCAGCATGAGTTGTGCGCGAGGCTGGAGAAGTTGTCGAGATGAAAAAGGAGCCCTTCTCGCTTGTGATATTATCCCTCTAGTGTAGACAGTTGGGAAAATGCCCATACTGTCAGTAAAAACACTGGAGGGATTTGTTTATGTTCGAGACCAAGCAAACATCGAAAGGGAAGACCACTTATTCCGTGGAGTTTAAATGGAGGGCTGTCCAGATGTACATCGAAGAAGGATGGGGATATAAGCGGATATGCCAAGAGTTAGGGATTCCCTGCACGAAAACGATCAGACTTTGGGTAAAACGTTATCATGAACATGGTCGAAAAGGGCTCGAAGAACGGCGCGGGACATCCAAGTCTCCATTCAAGGGAAGGCCTCGAAAAAAAGAGTGCAGTTTAGAGGAAGAGAATCGAAGACTGAAAGCAGAGGCGGAGGCGCAAATAGATCGCATACAGCGCTGGAATCGCCGCCAGCCATAACGCCGTCCGCCAGCCGTAAGCGGGAATGACAAAATAGGAAATGAGCGCCGCCATCAGCCACCCGCCGGCCCAAAAGCTCTCAAGCAGCACGACAACCCGGCCGCGGTCGGCAGCCGGCACCGCCTCCGAAACGAGCGTTGACGCGACCGGCAGCTCGCCGCCAAGCCCCATGCCGATCAAAAAGCGGAGCGCCAAAAACGCCGCCAATGTCGCTGTCAGCGCCGACAGCCCGCTGCCGATCGAGAATAATAACAATGTGACAATGAAAACATTTTTCCGGCCGATCCGGTCGGCGAGCAGCCCGAACACGAGCGCTCCGACCGCCATGCCGATCGAGTTGACGCTGCCGATCCAGCCGACTTGGCTGGCCGTCAAATTCCAGTCTGTTTGCAAGGCCGCCATCAAAAACGACAACATGCTGACATCCATCGCGTCAAACAGCCAACCGAGACTGGCAATGCCTAACAACTTGCGCTGGGAAATCGTCGGTTCGTTCATGTGTATCCTCCTGTCATTATTAGTGTCAAGACACCATCTACATTTCATTATAGAAGGAGAAAGGCGCAAATTCCATTATATATTGCTCATTTTCTCACAAAACGAGCCGTCGCATGGGACGATTTCCCACCTACACCTGCACTTGGGAGAGGCGATTCTCCACTCAAGACGACAAAAAAGCTGCCAAACGATTACCGCTCGTTTGACAGCCTTGTAGCTACAAGCATATGTTAGAGTTCCCATTTCTCGATATCCATATGAAGATGTCCATGGGTCCCGAACAAGATCGCCCGGTCGTCCGGATGCGGAAAAAACCGGGCGGTGAACTCCTTTCCCTGCCGCCCTTATTTCATTTTGACATGAAATAAGACCGTCTCGCCTTTTTTGGCTGATGCCTCGGCCTCTCTCTCGAGGCTTTCGAGGGCGTCGCCGTTCGTGATGATGATCGGCGTCACCGCGCTTTTCGCTTTCTCGCGCACAAGCGGCAAGTCGACAGAAAGAAGCCGATCGCCCCGTTTCACTCGGTCGCCGGCTTTGACATAGGCGGTGAATCCTTCCCCGTTCATCGACACGGTGTCGATGCCGACATGGATGAGCAGCTCCACACCCGCTTCCGAACGCAAGCCGATGGCGTGTTTCGTCGGAAAGAGCTGGATGATTTCACCATCGACCGGAGCGACGACATCCCCATCCGCCGGATCGATGGCGATGCCATCGCCCATCATTTTTTGCGCAAACACCGGATCCGGCACGTCTTCAAGCCGCATGATCGTCCCGTCAAGCGGCGCGGTGATCGTCTCTTCCTTCGGCTGTTGCTTGCCAAACCATTTTTTGAACAAAGCGTGTCATCCTTTCTTTTGCAGTTCATCTGAAAACAGTATACCGAAACGGAAGAAAACCGCAAGCCGTGCCGCCAAGATTCGGCGTTTTGATGCCATCGGCGGTAACATCTCCAATCGTTTTTAGCAACAAGGCGCCGAGCTCTTCTTCAACGAAATGGTCAGACATCAACTTCGCCGTCTAAATTTGCCCGATCAGATTGGCGATACCTTTGCCGTAAATATCCGGCGCCGAACCGTGCACCGGTTCAAACATCGACGGATATTTGCCGTTGACGTTCGTGTTCGCCACGGGAACGGCTTTCTTGCCAATTCCGTCGCTGGGAATGACGGCAATGTCCCATTTTTTCATTCTTGGGAGAATTCCTTCTTTCCTTCCTTGGACAGAAAGCGCAGCCATTCCTTTCTTTCATCATACAATAACGGTGGTGGATTCACATTTATGATAAAATGAAACTACAAATCATATGGACGATGCGAGGGAGTCAATATGTCTTATGATACCGACCCGTTCCGCGGCGAATTTGACAGCCTTGAAGAGTTTGCCGACCGCGTCAGCGACGTGCTGAAATGCCCGGTGACGATCGAAGACGCGAACCATCGGCTCATCGCCTACAGCGCCCATGATGATTACACCGACCCGGCGCGGACGGCGACGATCATCAGCCGGCGCGTTCCGGAAAAAGTGATCAACAGCTTATGGAAACAAGGCGCCATCCCGGCGCTGCTCAAAAGCCGCGAACCGGTGCGCGTGCCGCCAATTCATGATGTCGGCCTCGGCAGCCGCGTCGCTGTCTCGATCTGGAAAAACGATGAGGTGATCGGCTTCATCTGGGTGCTCGAAACAAACCGGACGCTTTCACCCGAGGAGATGGAATGGCTGAAGCTGGCGGCGAAAGCGGCGAAAAACAAAGTGCTGCAACTGTATATGCGCAAAAACAAAAAAGAAGAGCGGGTGCAAGAGCTGTTTTGGAAGCTGCTCACCGGCCACATCGCTCGTGAAGACGACATCCGCGCTCATCTCGCCGCGATGCAAATCCCGACCGCACCGCAGTTTGCCGTTGTCGTCTTCCGCTTTGCCGCCGATTTGACCGCCGAAATGGAGCGGCAAATTTCCTACTTATTGCAAACAACCCAGCAACTCCCGCTCCTTCTTTATACGACCGACGGCCGCGATGTGATTTTGCTGGCGGCGCCCAAAACCGACCAGCCGCTCAAAGAGCTGAATGCATTCATCGAGTCGTTCGCCGCCAAAATGAAAGAACGATTTCACATCCACGATGTGCAGTGCGGGTTTGGCGGCGTGTACGGCGCCTATCGCCTCATTGAAAAAAGCTACCGCGAAGCGCTCGCCGTCCTGGCGCTGAAAGAAAAGCTCGGCGATGAAATCAAGTCGGTTTACGGCTATGCCCAGCTTGGCATTTACCAATTTTTTGATTTTTTGCTTGAACAAAAGCGGCAAGGAGAATGGACCAACCCAGCGTTAACGAAGCTGCAATCGTACGACCAGAAACACCACAGCGACTTGGTCAAAACGTTTGAAACGTTTTTTGACCATAACGAAAACGCGCAAGAAACCGCCGACGTCCTCAACGTTCACCCGAACACGCTTGCTTATCGGCTCAAGCGGATTGCCGACATTGCCGAGCTTGATCTCAATGACATGAATCAAAAAATCAAATTATACATTGATATTAAATTAGCGAAATACGAAGCGCGCGGTTGAATTTGTGGAAATCCACAAAAACCGGGCGCTTCTTTCTCTTTTTTGAACAATGCCCGGCCCGTTCCGTCTCTTTTATACTATAAGTAAGGCCACTTCTGACGAGGAGGAACGATATCCATGATTATTGGAGTGCCAAAGGAAATCAAAAATAACGAAAACCGTGTCGCCATTACGCCGGCTGGTGTTTTGTCATTCGTTCAGGCTGGACATACGGTTCTGATTGAGAAAGAGGCAGGGGTTGGAAGCGGTTTCAGCGACAGCGATTACGCCCGTGCCGGAGCACAAATCATCGAGCGGGCGGAAGATGTTTGGGCGCAAGCCGATATGGTGATGAAAGTGAAAGAGCCGCTGCCAAGCGAATACGGCTATTTCCGCCCAGGTCTCATTTTGTTCACCTATTTGCATTTGGCCGCCGACCCGGAGTTGACGCGCGCCTTAAAAGAAAGCGGCGTCATCGCCATTGCCTATGAGACGGTGCAAGTCGGCCGCACGCTGCCGCTGTTGACACCGATGAGCGAAGTCGCCGGACGGATGGCCGCGCAAATTGGAGCGCAATTTTTAGAAAAACCGTACGGCGGCAAAGGCATCTTGCTTGGCGGCGTCCCAGGCGTCGCCCGCGGCAAAGTGACGATCATCGGCGGTGGGGTCGTCGGCACGAACGCAGCGAAAGTCGCGGTCGGCCTCGGGGCAGATGTCACGATTATCGACTTGAACGCGGATCGCCTGCGCGAGCTTGACGACATTTTCGGCAACCAAATTACGACGCTCATGTCCAACCCAATGAACATCGCCGAAGCGGTTGCTGAGGCCGACCTTGTCATCGGCGCCGTCCTCATCCCGGGAGCGCGGGCGCCGAAGCTCGTCACCGAGGACATGGTGAAAGCGATGAAACCGGGTTCGGTCATCGTCGATGTCGCCATCGACCAAGGGGGCATCGTCGAGACGAGCGACCACGTCACGACACATGACGACCCGACGTACGTCAAACACGGCGTCGTCCATTATGCGGTCGCCAACATGCCTGGCGCCGTCCCGCGCACCTCGACGATCGCCTTGACGAACGTCACGATGCCATACGCCTTGCAAATCGCCAACAAAGGCGTCATCCAAGCCATTACAGACAACCCGGCGCTTGAGCTTGGCGTCAACGTCGCCAACGGCGAAATCACGTACGAAGCGGTCGCCCGCGACCTCGGTTACCGCTACGTCCCGGCCCGCGAAGCGCTCGGGAAAACGTTGGCCGCCAACTAACCGTGATGGACACGGCCGGCAACACGCGCTGCCGGCCGCCTGTTCATCATTGTCCATTCCCATGATCGCCCGCTCATAGCGGGCGGCTTTTTTTTTATCGTCCTAAACCGACAAAGCCGCCATTTCTACAAGTGAGCGTAGGCGGCGGGAGTATGTCACCCGTTGCGTTATGCCAAATCATTTTCGTTCGGCAAAGCGGCCAGTGTATAATGAAAATAGAAAGCTGGAAAGAAGGTGATTTCGTGAACGTTCCGGGAAAACAGGCGGTATCGCTTGAAGAATTTTATCGCATGCGGGAAACAACCGATCGTATTTTAGAATATATTGATGGCGCTGTGTTGATGTCTCCCTCCCCTTCGACCCAGCACCAACGCATATCGGGGCGATTGTACGTCAAACTGTTCCACTTTTTAGAAAAAAAGCCGTGCGAAGTGTTTCATGCCCCTTTTGACATCGAACTAAAGAACGAACGGATCGAAGGCAAGAAAATCGTCGTTCCTGATTTAACCGTGATCTGCGATCGAAGCGGATTAACGGACAGCAAATTTGTCGGCGTCCCAACGTTGATCATTGAAATTTTAAGTCCTTCCAACCAGGCGTATGATCTCGTGTTCAAATTGAACTTGTATATGCAATACGGAGTCGGTGAATATTGGATCGTGAACCCTATGCACTCTGTTGTGCAAATCTACTCGCTCAATGACGACGGACAATATGAACAAGCCGGCGTCTGGAAAGAAACCGGCATGGCATGTTCGCGCGCGCTTGACGGTTTTTCTGTTGATGTAGAACAACTATTTCGTCCTTGAGGGCGTCTTCATGATATAATCTTGTAGAACAAAGGAGTGATGACGATGACGATGCCAAAAGCGTTAACGATCGCCGGGTCAGACAGCAGCGGCGGCGCCGGGCTGCAGGCGGACTTGAAAACGTTCCAAGAGCTTGGCGTATACGGAATGACGGCGATCACGACGATCGTCGCCATGGATCCGCACAACCGTTGGGCGCATCAAGTGTTTCCGGTGGACTTGGCGACGATCGAAGCTCAGCTTGAGACGATCATCGTCGGCGTTGGCGTCGACGCCTTCAAAACGGGGATGCTGCCGACGACGGACATCATTGAACTGACCGCGCGGACGATTGAAAAGCATGGTTTGAAACATGCCGTCGTCGATCCGGTTATGGTGTGCAAAGGGGCGGATGAGCCGCTCCACCCGGAAAATACGGTATGCTATCGGGAAACGCTCGTACCAAAAGCAACGGTCGTGACGCCAAACTTGTTCGAAGCAGCGCAGCTTTCCGGCCTGCCGCGCATTGAAACGGTTGAAGACATGAAGGAAGCGGCCGGGCGCATTCATGAGCTTGGAGCCCAATACGTGATCGTCAAAGGCGGGCGGAAAATTCCGCACGACTATGCGGTCGACGTCCTTTACGACGGTAAAACGTTTGAGCTGCTTGAGTCGGAACGGATTGACACGACGTATACGCATGGCGCCGGCTGCACGTTCTCGGCCGCCATTGCCGCCGAACTGGCGAAAGGCCGACCGGTGAAAGACGCCATTGCGACGGCCAAAGCGTTCATCACCGCCGCCATCCGCCACTCGTTCCCACTCAACGAATACGTCGGGCCGACGCATCACGGCGCGTACCGCCGCTACGGCGAACAATAGACAAGGCCTCGTCCTTGTCTTTTTCCGCAACTCCCCTCCTTGGAATTAGGAAGGGAGCGAGGCCTGCACATACCGAAAAAGCAAATGCCTCCAAACGATTTGCATGGCGCTAAAATAGATGCCATATGGAAATAGAAAGGAAGGTGCCGCCATTGCGCGTCTCGGCTGTCCAATATCATCTTCATACCATCCGTTCGTTTGATGAATTTGCCGCGCAAGTGACGCATTACGTCAAAACGGCGCAAGAGTTTGACGCTGAGTTTGTGTTGTTCCCGGAATTTTTCACCACCCAGCTGCTCTCGATTCCGCTTGACGACGGACGGCAAGCGACGATTGATGACTTGCCGAATTATACCGAAAAATACACCGAGCTGTTTATGTCGCTCGCTAAAGACACCGGCATGTATTTGATCGGCGGCACGCATGTCATCCGCCAAAACGGCAAGCTGTACAATGTCGCTCATTTATTCACGCCGGATGGGCACATCCATCAGCAGGCGAAATTGCACATCACCCCGACGGAAGTGAACGAGTGGAATATCGCTCCAGGCGACGGCGTGCATGTGTTTGAAACGGACAAAGCGACGATCGCCATTTTGACGTGCTATGACATCGAGTTTCCGGAAATCGTTCGCATGGCGCGCGCCAAAGGGGCAGATGTCATCTTCTGTCCGTCGTGCACCGATGACCGGCACGGGTTTTACCGCGTACGGTATTGCTGCCACGCGCGGGCCATCGAAAACGAAGTGTATGTCGTCACGACCGGCACGGTCGGGTCGCTTCCGACGGTCGACTTTATGCGCGCCAATTTCGGCCAAGCGGCCGTCATCACGCCCAACGACATCCCGTTCCCACCCGGCGGCGTGCTTGCGGCCGGCGAGATCAACGACGACATGGTCATTACGGCTGACCTCGACTTATCGCTTCTTCGCAAAGTGCGGGAAAAAGGATCGGTCGCGACATGGCGCGACCGGCGCATCGACTTGTACCCGGATTGGAATCAAGTGAAATAGTCCTAAACGACAAAAAGGGTGCCCCTGCGCAAGGGGACACCCTTTTTCCTATTTTTAGGACAGCAACTGCTTGAATCGATCAAATTGTTCAGCTACTTTCCCTTCTGGCTCCTTCGTCAGCAAGCTGACGATCACAATCGCTGCCAAGCTGGCGGCAAAACCGGGGATCATTTCATACAACAGCCCTTTTAAGTAGGCGGATTGCGTCCAAAGAATGACCGTCAATGCCCCAGCGACCATGCCGGCGAGCGCCCCCCATTTCGTCATCCGCCGCCAGCATAAGCTCAACAGAATAACTGGGCCAAACGATGCGCCAAATCCAGCCCACGCATAGCCGACCAAGTTTAAAATCGTGTCGTTTTTCGTGTACGCCAGCGCCGTTGCGACAATGGCGACAATGAGCACCGACAAACGCCCGACGAAGACAAGCTCCTTATCCGAAGCCGCGCGGCGGAACACGACTTTATACAAGTCTTCGGTCAGCGAGCTCGAGGTGACGAGCAGCTGGGATGAAATGGTGCTCATAATCGCGGCTAAAATCGCCGCCAGCAAAAACCCGGTAATAATTGGATGGAACAAAATGTGCCCGAGCTTAATAAATACCGTTTCAGGATCATCAAGTTTCATGCCGCGCTGCGAAAAGTAAGCGATTCCAAAAAGACCCGTCAACATCGCTCCGACAACCGAGAAAATCATCCAACCCATGCCGATGCGCCGGGCGCTTTTCATTTCTTTGACCGACTTGATCGCCATAAATCGGACGATAATGTGCGGCTGGCCAAAATAGCCGAGCCCCCAGGCAAATAACGAAATGATGCCAAGAACACTCGTTCCTTTCCATAAGTTCAACAAGTTGGGATCGATGTCGCGGATCGTCTCAATCGTATCTACTGGCCCGCCTGTATGGAACAGCGTCACCACCGGCACCAGAATCAACGCAATGAACATAATCGTCCCTTGCACAAAGTCCGTCCAGCTGACGGCCAAAAAGCCGCCAAACAGCGTGTAAGCGACGACAACGCCGCCGACGATCCACAAGCCCGTATGATAGCTGACATCAAATGAGTTTTCAAACAACACGCCGCCCGAAACAAGGCCGGACGATACATAAAACGTGAAAAAGACCATAATGACAATGCCGGATGCCATGCGCAACAATTTCGTGGCATCACCGAATCGGTTTTCTAAAAACTCTGGAATCGTAATCGAATCGTTCGCCACTTCTGTATAGACGCGCAAGCGCGGCGCAACGAACAGCCAGTTTGCATAAGCGCCAAGCGTCAAGCCGATGACGATCCATGCGGCGCTCACTCCATCGATATACATCGCCCCCGGCAGCCCCATTAGCAACCAGCCGCTCATGTCGGAAGCCCCGGCGCTAAGCGCGGTCACCGCCGGCCCGAGCGTCCGGCCGCCAAGCATATAATCGGACAAATTCGACGTCCGCTTATACGCCCAATAGCCGATCCACAGCATGCCAACTAAGTAGACAATGACTGAAAATAAGACCATGTCGTGCTCCCCTTCCTTTGTTGTCTTGTCACCTACACTCTTATCATAATGGAACAAATAATATTTATACAATAGTATTTATTTTTTTCCAAATCCGATAAAATAAAAGAAATTTAAAAAAGATGTACAACACTATCTCTTTCTGATATAATATTTAGTAAATTCAGAATCATCCATAACCGCAACTCCCTTTCATGAACATTATTTCATAAAAATTCAATCCGTTTTTATTTATCAGGATAAAACCATTGATAAAATACATATTTTCCTATTAAGGAGTGGATACCAAAATGTTCAAACAATTATTTTTATAAAACCTATTGCATAACCAAAAAAATATTGATAGTATGATAATCGTTCATCGACATGATTTCAAAGGGGGATTTTCACATGCTTAAAATGAAGAAAGGTTTATTCGTGGCTGTTGTTGCCGCGTTGCTGATGGCGCTCGCTGCCTGCGGCGGCAAGTCAACGGAAACAAGCTCGTCATCGGGCGGCGATGGGGAAGCAAAGAAAAAAATCGTCGTCGGGACAGACGCAGCGTTTGCTCCGTTCGAATATATGGATAAAGGAAAAATTGTCGGCTTCGACGTCGATCTTCTCGATGCTATTATGAAAGAAGCCGGTCTTGACTACGAATTGCGAAACATCGGCTGGGATCCGCTGTTCGCTTCGCTGCAAAGCAAAGAGGTCGACATGGGGATTTCCGGCATTACGATTACAGATGAACGGAAGCAATCGTATGACTTTTCTGATCCATATTTTGAAGCAACGCAAGTCATCTTAGTCAAACAAGGCAGCCCGGTGAAAAACGCTCTTGACTTAAAAGGGAAAACGATCGGCGTGCAAAATGCGACAACTGGTCAAGAAGCAGCAGAAAAGCTTTTTGGGAAAGGCCCTCATATTAAAAAATTCGAAACAACAGTCGTTGCCATTATGGAGCTGTTAAACGGCGGCGTCGATGCTGTTATCACCGACAATGCAGTGGCGAACGAATATGTAAAAAACAATCCCAATAAAAAGCTGCAAGTCATTGAGGACCCGAAAAACTTCGCTTCAGAATATTATGGTATGATCTTCCCAAAAAACAGCGAATTGAAAGCAAAAGTGGACGAAGCATTAAAAAACGTCATCAACAGCGGCAAATACACCGAAATCTATAAAAAATGGTTTGGAAAAGAACCGAAGCTTGATCGATTAAAACAATAATAAGCGTGCGAACAAAGAAAATGCGTAACTACCCGCAAGTTACGCATTTTTCGTAGAGAAAGGTGAGAACGATGGATTTTCGTTTTGATATTATTGTCGAATACGCCCCTTACTTTTTCCAAGGTTTGCTGGCAACAATTGGTGTTTCTTTGGCTGGCATCATTTTCGGCCTCATTCTCGGCTTGTTTATCGGTCTCGGCAAAATGTCAACCAACCGCCTCGTACGGTTGCCCTTCTCATGGTACATTAACTTTTTTCGCGGCACGCCGCTTGTCGTGCAAATTTTGCTCGTCCATTTCGGTGTCATGCCGCTCTTTTTCGCCCAACCAAATGGCATCGTGTCTCTAGCTGTCTCCCTTTCGCTCAATTCAGCTGCGTATGTAGCAGAAATTTTCCGCGCCGGCATCCAGTCCATCGACAAAGGGCAAATGGAAGCAGCCCGTTCGCTTGGCATGACGCACGCACAGGCCATGCGCTACATTATTTTGCCGCAGGCGCTGAAACGGATGATTCCGCCGTTTGCCAACGAATTTATCGTCTTGATCAAAGACTCGTCGCTTGGAATGGTCATCGCCGCCCCGGAAATCATGTATTGGGGCAAAGCGGCCGCTGGTGAGTATTACCGCGTCTGGGAGCCATATTTAACAGTCGCGTTCATCTATTTAATCTTAACGCTTTCCTTAAGCAAATTGTCACATTATCTTGAAAGGAAGTATTCAACCCAATGATCGACGTACGCCAGTTGAAAAAATCGTTTGGATCGCTTGAAGTGCTGAAAGGGATCAATGTCCATATTCGCGAAGGGGAAGTGGTCGTTGTCATCGGGCCGTCCGGCTCGGGGAAATCGACGTTTTTGCGCTGCTTAAACTTGCTTGAAGATTTCGATGAAGGAGAAATTATCATTGACGGCATCAACTTAAAAGCGAAAGACACGAACTTAAACAAAGTGCGTGAAGAAGTGGGCATGGTGTTCCAGCGCTTTAACTTGTTTCCGCATATGACGGTGCTGAACAATATCACGCTGGCACCGATGAAAGTGCGCAAATGGCCGCGTGAAAAAGCGGAAGCGAAGGCGATGGAGCTGCTCGCCAAAGTCGGGCTGAAAGACAAAGCGCATGCCTACCCGGACTCCCTCTCCGGCGGACAGGCGCAACGCGTTGCCATCGCCCGGGCGCTCGCCATGGAACCAAAAATCATGCTGTTTGACGAGCCGACATCAGCGCTCGACCCGGAAATGGTCGGGGAAGTGCTCTCGGTCATGAAGCAGCTGGCCAATGAAGGGATGACGATGGTTGTCGTCACCCATGAAATGGGCTTTGCCCGCGAAGTTGGCGACCGCGTCCTGTTTATGGACGGCGGCTACATTATCGAAGAAGGCAAGCCGGAAGATTTGTTCGACCGCCCGCAGCACGAGCGGACGAAAGCGTTTTTGTCAAAAGTATTTTGACACTCCACACGGCTAAAACCGTGGGATTCTTGGGTCGTTGGCGTCCTCATCCATTTCTGGTTCGGACAACGCAAAAGCTTCAGGGGTGTGCCATCACCCCGTCCCATCGGGTTAAGATGTACCCCGATGGGCGGCGCACCTTTGACCAATGCGCTAGGTTAGGGGGCAAGGCCCGAAATCGCTTTGGCGATGTTGATCGCGCCATTCAAGTCGGCGTGGAGGGTGTATCCGCATTTTTGACATCGGAAGCGGGTGCCGTTTCGGTTCGCTTTCTCTCGATGACCGCACTTGCACGTTTGGCTCGTATAGGTCGGATTCACCCACTCCACCCGAATGCCTGCCTTTTCGGCTTTGTAGGCAATCATCGTTTGCAGTTGGTGAAAGGCCCAAGAATGAAGGCTTCGTCCTGCTTCTTTTACCGAAGCGGCTCGTTTCCGAATCCCCGTCAACTCTTCCATGCGAATCACGCCAACACCGTTGGCGAGCGCAAAGTTGACAATTTGACGACTGATTTTATGGTTCATCTCCTTCATCCAGCGGGACTCTTTGTTTCCGATTTTTCGCACTGCATGGAGTTTCTTATTTCTTTGCAATGTGCGCCGAAGGGCGGCATACCGCCGGCGAATAAAGGCGCATTGGTTCCCTTTGAAAAACAACGATTTCGTGCCTACGCTGGCAACGGCGATATAGCGAAGTCCCAAATCAACGCCCATCACCTTTGTTTCGTGTCGCGGCTCCACTTCAAAGGTGATGGCGATCGCCAAATACCATTTCTTTCTCTTTTTGTAGAGCTTGGCGGCCCCTTGTTTGGCGGTTCCATTGATAAGCCGATTCAGCCACGTTTCCTGATAGGAACGCGCGACGACCGGTACGCCAATTCGTTTCTCCAGTGTGGGGAATGAAACCGTGTAGAACTCTCCTTTCTTTTCCACCTTTACGTTTTGGTTGTTAAAGCAACACCATAATGTTCGGAACTTCTTTGTTTTCTGGTTTTTCTTTTGAGACTTCACTTCTCGAATCGTTTGATTCACGACGGCGGAAGGAAACCGCTGCAGCGAAAACTCCTTAAAAATTTTGCTCGTCGCTTGATTCAGCTCGGGATGATTCAACAGCCAATTCGCAAACGCGGTATTCACTTCTGTCATCCGTTCATACATGTCTTGTTTGACTTTCGTTGGGTTGTGCAGCTCCAGCCTGAGTGTGATCGTGGGCATGGCTTCACCCCCTTTTCTTTTGAGATTCCACATAGCGTTTTATTGTTTCACTTGATACATTCCCTGCTGTACTAACGAAGAAAGAGCGTGTCCAAAGACTAGGCAAATGAGACAAGTGTTGAAATTCTTGTCTTAATCGTCTGGAAGTCACTCCTTTCACTCTTGCCATAATATTTGATGGAGAATCAGAAGGGAGACAATTCAAGAACAAATGGCAATGATCAGGCATCACTTCCATAGCAAGGATGACCCAATCATTCTCTTGGCAAATTTCTTCTACTAACTGCTTGAATCGCTCTTCCACTCTGCCTACTAACACTTTTCTTCGATAACGCGGACAGAAAACAAAATGATAGTTAATTAAAGATACAGTTGTTTTCGTTCTTCGATATTCTTGTTCCATATTATTAATTGTATCAGTTTAATGGTTATACTGCAACGTCTAAAGATAAAAATGGTTGCTCTAAGCAATCCCATTAAGGATTACCGAGCAACGCCGTCTTTCATCCCACGATTGAAACCGCGGGCTTTCAGAAGCCTTTTTGATGGCGGAAATGCCGCTGGCCTTCAGAGACGGAAAAAAGCCGGCCGAACCCCGGCCAGCCTCGCTTTACAACACAAACTGCATCACCCAAATCGAACCGGCGACAACGACAATGGCGATAAAGAAGCTGTACGCCATGTTGAATGTTTGAATGCGGCCGCTGTCGCTTTCGTTGACATGCATGAACATAAACAGCTGCAAGCTTGCTTGAATCACCGCAAACACAACGATGATGACAATGACCGCTTTGAGCGGCAGTCCGGATGAGAGCGCCACCCAAAGGGCGGCAAACGTCAAGACGAGCGACAACAAAAACCCAATGATATGTTTCCACGGAAATGATTCGTGATGGCCGTTCGTGCCCATGGTTAGATCACCATCCCTAACAAATAGACGAGCGTGAAGATGAAAATCCAAACGACGTCCAAAAAGTGCCAGTACAAGCTGACAATAAACACTTTCCGCGCTGTTTTCGGCGTAAAGCCGCGCTGGAGGAGCTGGATGATGATCAAAATCATCCAGCCAATTCCTAAACTGACGTGGGCGCCGTGCGTGCCGACGAGCACGAAAAAGCTTGATAAAAATGCGCTCGTCTGCATCGTCGCTCCTTCATGGACGTAATGGATGAACTCGCGAATTTCAAACGTAATAAACCCGGCGCCAAGCAAAAGCGTCACAAGCAACCAAGCGATGAGCCCGCTTATGCGGCCGCGGCGCATTTCAAAAATGGCCAACCCGCACGTAAAACTGCTCGTTAAAAGCAACAGCGTTTCAATCAGAACGTCTTTTACCTCAAACAGCTCCCCTGCCGTCGGCCCCGAGCCGGTCCGTTGGAACAAGACGAGATACGTCGCAAACAGCGTCGCAAACAACGCGACTTCCGCCCCGAGGAAAATCCAAAAGCCCAATATGTTCAACCGACTCTCTTGCGTCCGATACTCCAACGGCAGCGTTTCATCATAGCGATGTGCAGCTTCTCCCATTCGTTACGCCCCCTTTCGCGCCGCCTGCTCCATTCGTTTAATCTCATCAACCGGAATATAGTAGCCATCATCGTCTTCAAATGAGCGGAGAATCAATCCAAGCACAATGAACAACGCGCCAACAATGGCCAACGCAAACCATTTGAACACGAGGCCGAACCCAGCGACGAAAAACGCCACCGACATCCAAAACGGGCGTCCTGAGTTGCTTGGCATATGGATCGGCTTCAAGTCTTCTTCTTTCACTTGGAAGCCGCCATATTTTTTCTTCATCACCCAATATGCATCCACATCTTCGACAACCGGCGTCACCGGGAAGTTGTAATGCACCGGCGGCGACGCGGTCGCCCACTCGAGCGTCCGCCCGTTCCACGGGTCGCCGGTCATGTCGCGCTCGCCGTAGCGCGCGCTGTAATAAATGTTATAGCAAAGCACAATGAACCCGATGCCCATCAAAACCGCCCCAACCGTCGCGACGACGTTGAGCGGCGTCCAGCCGAGACCAGCCGAGTACGTGTACATGCGGCGCGTCATCCCCATCAACCCGAGGAAATACATCGGGAAGAAGCAGACGTTAAACCCGATCATAAACAGCCAAAACGTCCATTTGCCGAGCCGCTCGTTTAAAATATGGCCAAACATTTTCGGATACCAGTAATGCAAGCCAGCAAAGCAGGCGAACACCGTACCCGCGATCAACACGTAATGGAAGTGGGCGATGAGAAAATAGCTGTTATGGTATTGATAATCGGCCGCGGCCATTGCCAGCATCACACCTGTCACGCCGCCGATGACAAAGTTCGGAATAAACGCCAGCGACCAAAGCATCGCTGTTGTAAAACGAATTTTCCCTTTTCGGATCGTAAACAGCCAGTTGAAAATTTTCACCCCGGTCGGGATCGCGATCGCCATCGTCGTGATCGAGAAGGCAGAGTTCACTGCCGGCCCTGCGCCCATCGTAAAGAAGTGGTGCACCCAAACGATAAAGCTCAGGAACGCAATGCCGACGATCGAACCGACCATGGCCTTATAACCAAACAAGCGTTTTTGGGCAAACGTGCTGACGACCTCCGAGAAAATGCCGAACGAAGGCAAAATGACGATATACACTTCCGGGTGACCCCAAATCCAGAACAAGTTCGCCCACAACATCGACATGCCGCCATTGGCCATCGTGAAAAATTGCGTGCCAAATACGCGGTCGAACGTCATTAATGCCAAGGCGACGGTCAATACCGGGAAGGCGAAAATAATAAGCACGCACGTAATGAGAATCGTCCACGTAAACATCGGCATGCGCATCAACGTCATGCCTGGCGCGCGCATTTTTAAAATCGTGACAAGGAAGTTGATCCCAGTCATCAATGTTCCGATCCCGGAAATTTGTAAAGCGACGGCGTAATAGTTGTTGCCGACGCCATGGCTGAATTCGTTGCCGGCAAGCGGGAAGTACGCCGTCCAACCGGCATCCGGCGATCCGCCGATGACGAACGAAATGTTAAACAGCAACGCACCGAAGAAAAAGAGCCAAAAGCTTAACGCATTCAAATATGGAAACGCGACGTCGCGCGCCCCGATTTGCAGCGGAACGACAATGTTCATCAAACCGATGATGAACGGCATCGCCATAAACAAGATCATAATCGTCCCGTGCGTCGTAAATATTTCATTGTAATGCTGCGCGTCAAGAAACTTCATGTTCGGCGCGGTCAGCTGCGCCCGCATCAAAAGCGCATCGACGCCGCCGCGGAAGAGCATCAAAACTGCGCAAATAATGTACATGACGCCAATCTTTTTATGATCCACCGTCGTGAGCCATTCGTTCCACAGCCATTTCCATTTTTTAAAATATGTCAACACAAACACAATGCCGACCATCGTCAAGACGATGGCGACATCGGCGGCATAAATGAGCGGCTCACCCGTGACAAAAAACTCGCTCCATTTCATCTTTCGCTCCTCCTTTCCTACTCCCCATGATGATGACTGTTTGTCATCGCTTCATCGCTTTGATCGTCGTTTTTCATTGGCTTTCCATCTGCATGATGGCTGTTTTGTTTCGCATGGTCAATCCATTGTAAGTGGGTGTTCGAAAACGTCATTCGCCCAACAAGCCCCGGTTTTAAAATTTGTGTATATTTTTTCTCATCGAGCTTCGGGGCGGTTTGTTTCACTTCATTTACCCATTTGCGGAAGTCCGTTCCCGTTTGTGCGACGACCTCAAACTCCATATGGGCGAACTTTTCCCCGGAAAAGTTGGCGCTCCGCCCCATGTAGGAACCGGGCTTATCGGCTTGCAAGATCAGCTCTGTCTCCATGCCGTCCATCGCATATTTTTGCCCACCTAATTCCGGCACCCAAAACGAGTTCATCGGTCCGACCGAAGTCAGCTTAAACTTGACCGGCACACCGGCCGGAATATGGACGTAGTTGACCGTTTCAATGTTTTCTTCCGGATAGCTGAAAATCCATTTCCAGTTCGCCGCCGTCACATGAATCGTGATCGGTTTCACTTTCTCGGTCGGCGGCTTTTCCAACGCAAACGTCGCCTTCACTGTTGGAACAGCGAGCGCAGCGACAATCAAAATCGGAATGGCCGTCCAGACGACTTCAAGCAACGTGTTCCCTTCCTCATCCGGCGGCTCATAGCCGGCATTTTCCGGCTTCTCGCGATAACGAATGAGAAAAACGGCAAATAACGTAAATACAACAACAATAATGAACAACATAAAGCCGACAGACCACATGATCAAATCATACTGCATGCGCGCCACCGGCCCTTGCGGATTGAGCACGGCCGTGCGCTCCACGCAGCCCCCAAGCAAAAACAAAAACGGCAAAACCAGCACCGCGCGCCATCTCGCCCGTTTCATCGCTATCGGTCCTCCCTCTTCCGCCCCAACCATTTCGGGGCCTTCCATGCATTTTCTTTTGTCTCTACCATATCAAAATTGAAAATGTTTGAAACGAATGAGCGAAAAAGTTCATAAATCAGCAAAACATTTGTCACAAACTGTTCAATCATTGTTCAACAAATCGCCACTTGTTTTCCTCGTTTAGGGAAATATTGATGAGAAAGGAGAGTTGCGGAAAAGCCCGCCATAAAACAAGACAGCTGAATTCTTTATGAAAAAGAACCCAGCTGTCCTTCGTTCGTTTGAATGGCATATCCTTGTTGCTGCAACTGTTTACGAATGCGTGGGTTTAACGTTTGCCACATCCATTGTTCATACAACGCCTTTTTCTCTCCAGGCAATAAATAGTAGTGTCGGCCGGCCTGGCGGCGCGCCCGCTCGGTGACATCATAGAGCGCTAACGCAGCGGCGACGGAAATGTTAAAGCTTTGCACAAAGCCGTACATCGGAATGACAAACGTTCCGTCCGCCAAGCGGAGCGCCTCTTCCGACACGCCGCTATGCTCGTTGCCAAACAACAGCGCTGTCGGTTGGGACAGATCGATGTCGGAAACCGGAATCGTCCCCTCACCAAAATAGCTTGCATACACTTGATACCCTTGACTTTTCAAATCGGCAATGGCCGTTTTGATATCTGGCTTATGGTGGAGCGTCAGCCACTGATCGGCATAGCGCGTCACAAGCCGGTTCGGCGAAAACGGCGCCTTTCCCGTCACGATATGAACGTCTTGAACGCCAAACGCTTCAGCCGTCCGCAGCACCGCCGCTTGGTTATGCGGGTCATCGACCGCTTCGATCAAGACGGTAATATAGCGGGTGCGCTCATTCAAAACCTCATACATCCGCCGAAGCCGCCTTGGCAAAATCATTTCCCAAACCGGACGCGTCGATTCGGTGATCAGCCCTTCTTGCCGCAGCTGTTCCAAAAATGATGTCGCTTCCCGTTCTTCCACAACGCATCCCCCTTTCCAAGCCTAGCGTATTCTGTGTTTCCCATTGTACAAAATGACAGGATGCCAAGGCAATTCATGTATTTTTAAATACTATTCAGATTATTAAATATATAATAACTTGAAAACATTGCTCATTTACAACCTCTTTATCTATCGGTTAGTATTATAATGTAAGCGCTTCAAAAATACTTTTTCAAAAAATATTATTTATTATCAAAAGGAGGAGAAACAATGGAGCAAAAACAGCCGCAATTGCATCGAGGCTTAGAAGAACGGCATATCTCGCTCATGTCGCTCGGTGCGGCGATCGGCGTCGGCTTATTCCTCGGTTCGGCGTCCGCGATTGAAATGGCCGGGCCGGCGATTTTGCTCGGCTATGCAGTCAGCGGCGCCATTATGTTTTTCATCATGCGTGCGCTAGGGGAAATGGCCGTCGAACACCCGGTCGCTGGTTCGTTCAGCCGCTATGCTTATCAATATTTAGGTCCGCTCGCTGGCTACTTGACCGGCTGGAATTACTGGTTTTTATGGGTGGTCACATGCATCGCCGAAATTACAGCTGTCGGCATTTACATGCAGTTTTGGTTCCCGGACACGCCGCGCTGGGCGTGGGCGCTTGCCGCGCTGGTGCTCATGACGTTCATCAACTTTCTCGCGGTGAAAGCGTACGGGGAGTTTGAATTTTGGTTTGCGTTAATCAAAATCGTGACAATCGTCGCCATGATCATCATCGGCCTTGGCATGATCCTCTTTGGCATCGGCAACGGCGGCGTCGCCACCGGCATCAGCAATCTTTGGAAGCACGGCGGCTTCTTCCCGCACGGGATCAGCGGCGTTTTGATGTCGCTGCAAATGGTCATGTTTGCGTATTTAGGCATCGAAATGATTGGCGTAACAGCTGGGGAAGTGAAAAACCCGCAAAAATCGTTGACAAAAGCGATTAACAGCGTCTTTTGGCGCATTTTGATCTTCTACGTCGGCGCACTGTTTGTCATCATGTCCATTTATCCGTGGAACGAAATTGGCGAAAAGGGAAGCCCGTTCGTGCTGACGTTTGAAAAAATCGGGATTCACGCCGCGGCTGGCATCATCAACTTTGTCGTCTTGACCGCCGCCTTGTCGTCATGCAACAGCGGCATTTTCAGCACCAGCCGGATGCTGTTTAACCTCGCCGAACAGCAAGAAGCGCCGAGCGCATTCGGCCGGCTGACAAAGCGCGGCATTCCGGGCGCGGCCTTGATCGCCACTGCGCTTGTCATGCTTGTCGGCGTATATTTGAACTACGTATCGGAAAAAGTGTTCCAATGGGTGACAAGCATCGCCACATTCGGCGCCATTTGGACGTGGGCGGTAATTTTGCTGTCCCAGCTGAAATTCCGCAAACAGTTGAGCGCGGAACAAGCACAACGTCTCACGTTCAAACTTCCGCTTTATCCGTACAGCTCATACGTGTCGCTTGCCTTTTTGATCGGCGTTGCCGCCCTAATGGCGTATTTCCCGGATACGCGCATCGCTTTGATCATCGGCCCAGCCTGGCTGCTGCTTTTGACGGCAGTATACTTCGCCAAAGGAATGCATCGTCGCCAGCATGGCCAAGCCAAAGAAAAGCAAGCTGGATGACAAGTCCGATCAAAAGAGAGGGTGTCCCCATCCTTGCGGGACACCCTCTTTATAAAACAAAAAGCAGGAAATGTGCAATCGCAGACCCCATCCTTCCGATCGGTGTATTTCCGTTTGGATCATGACTCGCTTTCATCCTTTCATTCATCAACCGCTATGTAGGCTTGGCGCGGATGATTGGGCTGATCCGGGTATTTTAAGCGGATTTTCCCTTCTTCCAACAGCTTTCCTAAATAATTGTTGCGCAATCCATCCGGCGTTCGTTCGAGCAGCTCAGCCAGCTCTTTCAGGCGCAGCGGCCGCTCGCGGCATAACCGAATGATCAATTGTTCCATGACCGCTGGAGCCAACCGTTTTTTTCGCCGTGCCAATTCTGCCATCTTCCATAGCCGTTCGTCGATCGTTTCCCCTTTTTCGTTGCCGTCATGCATACTGATGTCGTTGTTTACGGAGCTAAGCAAGCTATTTACGAACTTCAGCTCTTTATTTATAGAGTTCGACGTTATATTTACGGAGTCAGACTCATTTTTTATGGAGTTTGACCCGATGTTTACGGATTTTTTGGTTATATTTACGGAGTTTTCTTCGTTGTTAACGGAGTTGGTGTCTATACTTACGAAGTTTAGTTCGTTAGTTATGAAGCTCTCGGTTTCCTGTCCGCTGCCCGCATCCAGCCATTCGGGTTCCGGCTGTTCCAGCTGTCCAGCCGGTTCTGTTTCCATTGTTGCGCTCATTTCAGCTGGAAATTGCAGCGGACACAACACAACGATTGTACGGTCTGGATTCGTTTGCTGCGAGATATCGACCGGACAGACAAGCGCCTGTTCCTGCATATCACACATTCGCTTAAGGCCCGATCCCGCGCGTTTGCATACGTCGATCAGCAAAAACATTTTAAAAATATTCGGGTTGCGCAAATTGCTCGTATGCCCCGCCATTGCCGCTTCAATCGGGATGCGAAACCGTCCCGGGTTGGCAAAGCGAAATGAACGATCCTCTTTTTCGACGGTGATGCCGCCTTCCTCCCCATAATCGGCATGAACGATGGCATTCGCAAGCGCCTCGCCAAGCAGAGCGCGCCCTTCATCCGACCAAACGTGACGCTCCAGCTCAGCCAACACGCGAAAATAAAAATCGTAAATGTTGCCCGACCATGTGCCGTCTTGTGATGTGAACCGCTTCGTCCATCCTGCCGCTTCATCGTCAGCGTGCTCTCGATATTCCAAAAAGTATTGCGGCAGCACCTCGGTGATGATCCGCTCCTCACTGAACATCAACAATCCCGCGAGCGTCAGCCCTTCTTTGCTGCTGTCGCGCAGCTTGCCCCACGCGCCGATTTTGTATAAAAATTCTTTTGTCTCGAGCCCGTTCCACGGATGGCCCGGTTTCACCCGAGCAAACCGCTCGCGGTAATGGCTGACGGTCTCGAAATTGAGCTCACTTAAGCTGTAATGCTCTAAAATCAGGCTGTCTGCCAGCGCATGGGGGCGTTCATGAAACGAATTTGTATATTTATTCACTCCCGATCTTCCTTTGACGTTATTTTTGCAAAACAGTTTGATTCTCTTTTTCTATTGTACCATCTTTCCTTCTCCTTGCGGATAGTTGCCAAAAAAAGAAAACGGTTGTGGATATGTGGAATAGTTCGCCCGATAAAAGGAAAACTACAGAAGACAACATTGACATGCAAGGAGGAGGTAATCATGTCGTCCCTTCCTTCCACCGTAGAGCCTTACTGGCGCGACTCCGTTTCGCTTCCGTCGTTTCCGAAACTCGATGCGGACATTTCCGTCGACGTCGCAGTCATCGGCGGCGGCATTTCCGGGATTACAACAGCGTATTTGCTGTCGGCGCAAGGGGCGCGCGTCGCCCTTCTGGAAGCCGACCGGCTCCTGAACGGCACGACCGGCCATACGACAGCGAAAATCACCGCCCAGCACGATCTCGTCTATGATGAATTTCTCAACCATTTCGGTGCAGAAAAGGCGCGGCTCTATTATGACGCCTGCATGGACGCACTCCAGTTTATCCGCCGCACGATCGAAGAACAACAAATAGACTGCGACTTTTGCGAGCAAGATGCCTATATTTATACGACGTCTTCCTCTTCTTTCCAAAAACTAGTGAAAGAATGGGAAGCGTACGAACGGCTCGGCATTGACGGCGCCTTCGTTGAGTCGATCCCGCTCCCGCTGCCGGTGGCGGCAGCGGTCGTGATGAAGAGGCAGGCGCAATTTCATCCGCTCAAATATTTGGCCAAGCTCGTCGATTCGATCACACAGGCTGGCAGCGCCATTTACGAACACACACCAGCAGCGGATATTGAACAAGGAAAAAGGATGACAGTCATTACGCGAGACAAAAAACGGGTTGAGTGCGACCATGTCGCCGTCTGTTCTCACTTTCCGTTTTACGACGGCGGGTTTTACTTTTCGCGCATGTACGCTGAACGGTCGTACGTATTGGGAGTGACGATCACTGAACCGTACCCGGGCGGCATGTATTTAAGCGCCGATGAACCGAAACGCTCGATCCGCTCCGCAGCGGCAGGCAGCGAGACGCTTATCCTGATTGGCGGCGAAAACCATAAAACCGGCCAAGGCGTGCCGACGATGCGTCATTACGAGGCGCTGTCCTCGTTCGCTTCGCAGCTGTTTACGGTGAACGACATCCGTTACCGTTGGTCCGCCCAAGATTTGACGACGCTGGACAACGTGCCGTACATCGGCCCGATGACGGCAGGGACGCCAAACATTTATGTCGCGACAGGGTACCGGAAGTGGGGGATGACGAACGGGACGGTCGCCGGGATGCTTTTGTCTGACCTCATCCTCGACCGCGACAACCGATACCGCGACTTGTACTCCCCGTCGCGCTTTTACGCTGATCCAAGCATGAAGCAGTTTTTCACGACAAACCTTGACGTCGCCAAACATTTGCTGGTGGGAAAGATCGAACCGGTTGTCCGCCGGCCGCAAGATTTGGCGCATGGCGAAGGGGCGGTTGTCTCGGTCAACGGAAAGCGGGCTGGCGCCTATAAGGACGAAGCCGGGGGGCTCCATGTCGTTGACACGACGTGCACTCATATGGGTTGCGAGCTGGAGTGGAACAGCGGCGACCGGACATGGGACTGCCCATGTCATGGCTCGCGCTTCTCGATCGATGGCGATGTTATCGAAGGACCGGCGAAACAGCCGCTCGCGCGCATTGAACTTGATGACGCGAAGTGACGCGCTGACGCAGGACGGCGGCGCGTGCAGAACATCGTCGCAGTCGGCATGTCGACCTTGAGTTCCAATGGGGGTTGGGAGCGTATGTTCCTAACCCCCTTATCGTTTTCATTTGCCGATGGCGCATTTCGTGATAAGATGAAAATTAGAGTGGACTGCATGTTGTATGATGTTTTCGGGAGGGATGACGCATGGACCTTGAACCGATTTTTCTCACCCCTGTCTTCCAAGAACGGATTTGGGGCGGCACGAAGCTCGCCGAACGATTCGGCTATGACATTCCGTCTTCGCAAACCGGGGAATGCTGGGCGGTGTCCGCCCATCCGCACGGGCAGACGGTCGTCGCCCGCGGACCGTTTGCCGGGATGACGCTCGGACAATTATGGGAGGAACGCCGCGATTTGTTCGGCCACTTCCCGTCTGACCGCTTCCCGCTGTTGACCAAAATTTTGGACGCCAATGCCGACTTGTCAGTCCAAGTCCACCCGGACGATGAATACGCCAAAACGCATGAAGGCGGAGAACTCGGCAAAACGGAGTGTTGGTACATCATCGACTGCAAGCCGGGCGCTAAGCTCATTTACGGCCATTATGCAGAAACGAAAGGAGAGCTGCGCGCGATGATGGAAGCGGGGGAATGGGATCGTTTACTTCGGAAAGTGCCGATCCGCCCGGGCGACTTCTTCTATGTCCCGAGCGGCACGATCCACGCCCTTTGCGAAGGAACGCTCGTCCTCGAGACGCAGCAAAGCTCAGATACAACCTACCGCGTCTACGATTACGATCGCGTCGACAGCCAAGGGCGGAAGCGCGAGCTTCATCTCGAGAAAGCGATTGACGTCACGACCGTCCCGCATCGCGACATCGATGTCCACCCCCATGTCGCCGAATTTCCCGGCGCGACGGTGACGACCTTCGTGGAAGGAGACTACTTCGGCGTCCAAAAATGGGACGTCCATGACGCGTTCGCGTCAGAACAGACGAAACCGTTTCTCATCGTCAGCATCCTAAAAGGCGAAGGTGAGCTCGTTCATCATGAGCGGATATACGCGATCCGCCAAGGCGACCACTTTATTTTGCCGCACCAATTTGGCCGGTTCACGATCCGTGGGATGCTTGAGGCGATCGCCTCATGGCCGCGGGCAGGCAAATAAACGACTGACTGCCTCAACCAATGGGTTGCAACATACAAAAAAGGTGTCCTCTTGCCTTTGGGACACCTTTTTCTATTGTCCACCCGAGAAGGGGACAGCTGAACAAAACATGCCGTTCAACAATAGGATTTCACCCATGAAGAAATCCCATCATCTTCCCCGCTTAGGAGGAAGATGTCCCTTTCATTTGACCGAGACGATACACAGAGGCAATATGCCGCGCCGTTTGTGTCACATAATGTTCTGCCTGCTCCAACGCTTTTTCAAGCGGCACGACGCCGGGCACGATCGTAAACAGCGCGTCGATGCCATGATCCAACACGACGGCGCTGTCGTCGCCCAACGACCCGGCGATGCCGATGACGGGGACGCCGAACTGTTTCGCTGTCTTGGCAACGCCGATCGGCGTTTTGCCGAACACCGTCTGTCCGTCAATCCGCCCTTCGCCGGTGATGACCAAGTCAGCGTCTTTGACGCGCTCCGCGAGCTGAACCGTCTCGATCACAATCTCCACGCCGCGCTTTAGCTCGGCCGGGAGAAACGCGAGCAGTCCCGCCCCCAACCCGCCGGCCGCACCCGCTCCCGGGATGTCGCCGACTTGTTTGCCGAGATCGCGTCGGATGACATCTGCGTAATGCGCCAAATTCCGGTCGAGAACGGCGACCATGTCCGGTGTCGCCCCCTTTTGCGGACCGAAAATGGCCGACGCTCCGTTCGGACCGGTAAGCGGGTTGTCGACGTCGCACGCCACGTCAATGCGGACTCCCCCAAGACGCGGGTCGAGACCGGAAAGGTCAATCGCATGCAAATCGGCCAGCGCGCCGCCGCCCGGACCGATGTCGCAGCCGTCTTCGTCCAAAAGCCTTCCCCCGAGCGCCTGCACCATGCCGGCCCCACCGTCGTTCGTCGCGCTGCCGCCAATGCCGATGATGAGGTGGGTGGCGCCGGCATCCAGCGCTGCAAGGATCAACTCCCCTGTCCCTCGCGTCGTCGTCACCAATGGGTTGCGCCGGTCGCGCGGGACAAGGTGCAGCCCTGAGGCGGCGGCCATCTCAATCACCGCCGTCTTCCCATCGCCAAGCAAACCAAAAAACGCCCGCACCGGCTCGCCGAGCGGCCCGGTCACTTCCGTTTCGACGATGCGACCGCCGGTCGCATCAACGAGCGACCGCACCGTCCCTTCCCCGCCGTCGGCCATCGGCACCTTAACGTATTCCGCCTCCGGAAACACCGTGCGAAACCCACGCTCGACCGCCTCGGCGACTTCGAGCGCAGAAAGGCTTTCTTTAAATGAATCAGGAGCAATAACGATTTTCATTCTTTTTCCCTCCTCATGTGTCAAATTTTGTGGAAAAAAAGCGAAAAACAATGCCATTTTGTCTATTTTCACAATTATGTATATAGTACTATAATAGATATAACCATATGTTCGTTTGTTCCAATTGGGAACATGTTGATTCTATAAAAAAGACGGTTTCCAAATTCACCGTTCGCCATCGTCTGCTATAATCCGTATTTTTGCTGAAAGCCACTGGCATGTGAGTAGTCTTCCTCTTTTTGGAATCACTTCATCAACGACGAAGTTGTCAGAGGTCAGATTTATAGGAGAGAGAGCCGAGATGTTACTCCGAGCACGACCGATTATTTTTGCTGTTTTTTCCGCGTCCATTGCTGTTGTGTTTGTGTCAAAGCCGCCTTTCTTCGATCGCACCTATGTCATCGCTTTGCTGTTTTATTGGCTGTTTTCCAGCTTGTATTCACACTTGCGCGTCATAGACAAAACGAAAAACAATATTCCCGTTGATTACGGCATTAACTACAGTTTATCCTTCTGCTTATTTGCCGGCCCGTTCGGGCTGTTTATCTTTGAAGCATTGTTTCGCTTGACTGAACATATAGCAAAAAAATATTTGAAAACAGCGGAACCCGATGAATGGCTGCACACATTGTACAACATTGGTTCATTTGTGACGTTCAATTCGCTCGCGTTTGCCTTATACGATCTCCTTGGTCCGCTGTTTCAGTCTATTCCGTTCATTGGCTTCTGGCTGCTTTTATTCCTGCTCGTCATCGTCGTTTCCTTTTTGACTGACTGTTGCCTGATCATCATTTTTTATATAACCGGCGACATTCAGACACAGCGCGAGGCGTTGGATTTTATTAAGACGAGAAGCTGGATGGACATGGGAAAAACGGCGCTGACAAACGGTCTGTTATTTCTCTTTTTGCAAGAACAGCGGTGGGATATGCTTTTGAGCTTATTTTTGCTGAATTACTTCGTCAGCCGCTCGTTTTTTTCCAAATCGCAAAGCATCCAGCATAAACTAGAACGCGACCACTTCGAAAAAATGGCCTACACCGACTTTTTGACCGGCATCCATAACCGCGCCTACATGGATCAAACGATCGCCAAGCTAAACGGATCCGGTGAATGGATTGGCGTCGTCGTCGCCGATATCGACAATTTTAAAACGATCAACGACACGTATAACCATGCCGTCGGCGACGAGGTGATCCGCCATTTCGCCTCAACCTTGAAACAGTTTCTCAAAGAGGGCGATTTTTTGTTCCGCAGCGGCGGTGAAGAATTTACGATGTTTTTGCGTAATCGCACGTTTGAAGAGAGCGTCCGGCTTGTCGAGGAGATTCGAGAAGCAGTGCGCCGCAGCACCGTGTTGGTCGATTATATGGCGGCGAAACGTCCCATTGCCTATACGTCGTCGTTCGGTCTTTACTTTTGTCAAGCAGAAGGAACGATGTCAATTGAAAAAGCGTACATTTATGCCGACCATTTATTGCTCCGTTCGAAAGAAAGCGGCAAAAATAAAGTATCAGCCCAATGCGGGGGAGTTGCATAAATTAGGCGGCTCTCCCTTGACTTTTCCTTAGCGCAACCTAAGGTGAAGCAGTTCAATTAGTAAATAAACGGAAATTTCCCTTACTTATGATACGGTTCCCCGCGGTTAATGCGAAACGCACGATAAATCTGCTCGAGCAAAATGAGGCGCATCAGCTGGTGTGGAAACGTCATTTTCGAAAACGACAGCGTCTCATCGGCGCGCGCCATCACTTGTTTGCTTAAGCCAAGCGAGCCGCCGATGACGAACACCACTTTGCTTTTGCCGTAGGTGGCGAGCTCATCGAGACGGGCGGCGAATTGCTCGGACGATTTCATCTTCCCTTCAATCGCGAGCGCGATGACGTGGGCGTCATGCGGAATTTTCGCCAGCAGCCGTCCTCCCTCGCGCTCTTTGATTTGTTCCTCCTCAAGTTCGCTCGCCCGCTCCGGCGTTTTTTCATCAGCGACTTCGATGATGTCGATTTTGGCGTATGCGGACAGACGCTTTGTATATTCATTAATTCCAGCGATTAAATATTTTTCCTTCAATTTACCCACAGCGACAATGGAAATATGCACAAACAACCCCTGCCTTATAAACAGCTTATCAACAAGATTTATCCACATATACACAACACATATCCACATGTTGTGAAAAAACTGTTATCCTCCTACGACATATACAGCTTGTTTCGAGCAAAAATAGCACTGTTTTTCGCTGTTGTCCACAGGCAGGAGATCCGGCGCCTGTTCCGTTTCATCTACATATTGATCAATGGCGATGTCGACATGTTCTTCACATGTGAATATCATCATTCTCGCCCCTTTCCTTGTGGAAAAAAGAAGGAGCGTTTCCGCTCCCTCCATCCGCTTTCGTTTAATACGACTCGCGCGCCAGCTTCATCGTGACCGTGCGTTTTTTCCCATCACGATAAAACGTGACTTCCATCCGGTCACCGATCGATTTTTTCGTATACAAATATTTGCGCAAATCAAGCACGTTGCGGATTTTTTCGCCGTCAAGCGCCACGATGACATCAAACTGTTTTAAGCCCGCCTGTGCGGCCGGCGACATCGGCACGACTTGAATGACCGCCGCTCCTTCCGTTACGTTCGGCGGCAAATGGAGCGTCGCCTGCAAATGGTACGATGGGATGTCGCTCAGCGAGCGAAGTTCAACGCCCATATACGGACGGCGCACTTGTCCGTATTTTTCCAAGTCCGAAATGATCGGAATGGCCGTGTTGATCGGGATCGCGAACCCGATGCCTTCAACCGCCTCTTGGGCGATTTTCATCGAGTTGATGCCGATGACTTGCCCTTTGATATTGACGAGAGCGCCGCCGCTGTTGCCCGGGTTGATCGCCGCATCTGTCTGCAATACTTCTGCATTCCAGTCTGGAGCGCCGTCTTGGTCCAAATCGACTTCGACCGTCCGGTTCGTTCCGGAAATAATGCCTTGTGTCACCGAGCCGGCAAACTGCAAGCCGAGCGGGTTGCCGATGGCAATGACCGGCTCGCCTGGCTTCACCGTATCGGAGTTGCCGAACTGGGCGACTTTTTTCACATGCTTCGCGTCAATTTCCAAGACGGCTAAATCCATAAGCACATCGCTGCCCAGCAACTTCGCCGGCACTCTCGTCCCATCTTTGAGGCTCACTTCGAGTTGACTGGCGTTTTCAACAACATGATGGTTCGTGACGATAAACGCCCGGCCTCCCGCTTTCTTGTAAATGACGCCCGATCCAACGCCAGCCTCGCCTCCTTGCGACCAGAAGCTGGCTTCTTGAATGTTGACAACGCCGACAACCGCATCCGACACTTGGTCGATCGCCTTTGTCACCGCCGTCGTCACATCAACGGAAACACTCTGCCGAATCGGTGGAGTTCCATTTTCCTCTGTTTTTGGCTCTTCCTCTGCTCTTTGATTCGGCACAACATCATACGGGAGGATATCCCAACGGGAAAGCGCCGGAATGGACATGAGGACGAGCAGCCCTCCTAACACGGCGCCGACAAGCGCGGAAACAAACGATCCGCTGCGCCGCTTCCTCCTCGTTTGTTCGTACGGCTCATAATGGTCGTCGTAGTATCCCATGCTCACCATCCTTTCCACATTCGTCTCCATCCCTCATTATAATCATGAACAGGAGAAAAAATCCAACAAATGCGTCTCCCTCAGTTTCGGCAAAACGGGCTTTATACATACGCCAGCGCTGTCGCCCGACGCGGATCGGTATCATACAAACGAAAGCGGGCGCCGACCGCTAAGCCTTTCTGTTCCAACACTTGCGTCACGGTCATGCGCGCCAGCTCTTTCATATTGTTATCTTGGCTCAAATGGGCCAAATAAATTTGCTTTGTCCGGTCGCCGATCACGTCAGCAAGCGCCAAACCCGCTTCCTCATTCGAAATATGGCCGACATCGCTTAAAATGCGGCGCTTGACGCTCCATGGATATCTCCCCATCCGCAGCATGCCGACGTCATGATTGCTTTCAAACACGAACACATCCGCGTTTTCAATCGTCTTTTTGATCCGCTCGCTCACGTAGCCGGTATCGGTGAGCAACGCAAGCTTTTTCCCTTCATAGTGGAAAACGTAAAACATCGGCTCGGCGGCGTCGTGAGAGACGCCGAACGATTCGACGTCAACATCGCCGAACGTCCTTACCGCGCCGAGCGGAAAGACAAATTTTTGCTCGGGCGGAATGTCGCCGACCGCTTGTTCCATCGCCCGCCACGTTTTTTCATTGGCATACACCGGCAGCCGATACTTGCGGGCAAGCACCCCGAGCCCTTTAATATGGTCGCTATGTTCATGGGTGACAAGCAGCGCATCAAGCTGCTTTGGATGGCGGCCGATCTCAGCAAACAACTCCTCAAGCTGCTTGCCGCTCAAACCGGCGTCAACAAGCAGGCGCTGGCGGTCTGTCTCAATGTAAAAGGCGTTGCCGGTGCTGCCGCTGGCCAGCACACTAAATCGCATCGTCATGTTCTTTCACTCCAGCACATTTCCTTGATCATTGATCACTTGCCCTTCAAACGCATTGACGAAATAGTCTTCCTTCCGATTGACAACGATATGCCAAGTTGGAGTCAACACTTGGGATGCAGTAAATTGAACAAGCCCGTAATAGCCAAGCTCCACTTTTGTGACGCGGTCGCCCGGCTGCAAATGCCCTTTTCGGTACAACGTCTCAATGGCTTTAATCGCCGGGACGATATCTTGCTTCCGCTCGTACTTTTCCAAGTCGCTGAGCATCGTCTGTTCATACGACAGCGCTTCCCGTCTCCCGTTGACATGGATGACGAGCTTGCTGTTTTCATTGCCGTAAATCATCTTACCGTCATACACTTGGTAGCAGGTCAAGATTCCTTGTTTTTCATCAAACGACCAAAAGGCATATTGCCCGCCGCCGATGATGTAGCGCTGCAAAAACTCACGCAACTGGTATGGATCGTCAATCGGCAGCGCAACCGGATCGATGAACGTCCCTTTGACTTTCGTTTCTCCTTCGATTTTCACTTTTTGCCCGGGCAGCTTTTTTACATCCGCCATGGTGAATGAGCGGCTTTTGCCGCTGACATACGCCGCTTTCGTCACTTCTTTAGGCAGATCCACATACGTAATGCCGTTCGCCTCAAGCTGCTCTTCAATCGTCGTTTCCAAAATGACATCGAGCTGGCTGCTGTTTCGTTTTTCCATAAACTGATAGCCTAAAAAGCAGTCGAGGATGAGGAACACGATAATAAAAATCGTCTTCGTTTTACTCCAATCCATTTGTTCCCCCTCCTCCCGCCTCATCGCCCATGTTTACCTTTTTCCACGTTTGTCCGTACAAGTAGAACCATGCCGGTTCAAGGCGGATGACTTTTTCCCGCTCGGGATCTTTGATGAGCTCATAGCCGATGGCGATATCTTTGATGAGCGATTTGCGAACGCCTTTCGTCTGTTCGAACCAGTTGACGACCTCATGGCCGGACGGCAGCGTTTTTGGTGTGCGGTTGCGATCCGCGATTTCAAGGCGGAAGAGCGGACGCTGGTATTTCATCAAATCGGACGCTCCCCACGTCTCCACGATTTCTGACATGCCGTATTCATTAAAGACTGGATAGCCGTTGACGACAAGCCGGAACGTGACTTTTCGATCCTCCTCGCTCCAGCGGGCGAAATGATACAGATCCGTCCAACCGCCATGCTCATTGACGAAATCAATGCTTTTTTGGATGATATGGGTTTCTTGCTCTGTTTGTCCCATATTCGAGACGCGCGCCGCTGGATTCACATACAGCAGCATCCGTTGAAGAAAATCGACGTCCATCAGCCGCGAACCGTCTGTATATTCTTCGCCAAACGGAATCAAATCTTTTTTGACAAAGCTTGGATCGCTAAAGAGCGCTTCTTTAAACTTGTCTGCGTCCAGCTCGTCGGTATAATATTGCAGACTGCTGAGCACCACTTCTTTTTCCGGCAAATACAACTGCTTCGTTTCGCTGACCGGATAAGCGAAATAACGCGGAAAATGGCTCGCTTCTTTCGCCAGCCGGCCGATCGCCGATAAGGAGGCATCGCTGGCAATCGCTTTGTAAATTTTGCGCTTGTCGGTCGCGATGAAGTAGATGGGGAACTCGTCCTTCCCGCCGAGCGGGACGAGCAGGCGGTCAAACGCCAAGCCGTCGAGCCCCCTGTCATCGATCGTGAAAATCAATCGGTATATGTCGATCGGCACCTCATCGGGGTAAATGATCTCAAGCCGCTCTTTGCCATTTAAAAACGATAAAAACTTCCCTTGCGGAACAGAAGACGAAACATCTTCGAAATCGTCAAGCGTCCATCTTCTCATTTCTTTCAGCACTTCATTTTTCTCTTCGTCTTTCGTCACAGCATAGGGGACGCCGTTTTTATGAATGAGAATCTGCTTTGGCTGCACGACCATCGCTGTATCCACTTGCGTATTGCTCACGGAGACGTGTTGAATGTATTCGTCGTTTTGCAACACGTCGTATTTCGGATGATATGTCCATAAGGCAAACGTTAAGGTAATGCTGATGAGCACAAGCAACGTCAACACGATGGTTTTGATCGTTTCATACATCGCACCAGTCATCCTTTTGCTCGCGTTCTAGCGGCAGCGTAAAATAAATCGTCGTTCCTTTATGCTCCTTGCTTTCTGCCCAAATCGTCCCGCCATGGGCAAGAACGACTTCTTTGGCAATGGCCAGCCCAAGCCCCGTACCGCCCAATTTGCGCGACCTGGCCTTGTCGACCCGGTAAAACCGTTCGAAAATTTTTGCCAAGTCGGCTTTCGGAATGCCGACTCCTTCGTCGCTGACGCTGACAATAATTTCATCAGAAAGTTTGCGGACGCGAAATGTAATCGTCCCGCCTTGCGGAGAGTATTTCAAAGCGTTCGAAATAATGTTGTCTAACACTTGCGTAATTTTATCTTCATCAACTTCAATAAAAATCGCCTCGCGCGGAATTTTGCGAACGAAACGGATGTTGTCGCTTTTCGTCAACTCAAATCGGTCAATGACTTTATGGAAATAGGCTGAAAAATTGATCCACGTTTTCTTCAGCTTGTAGTCTTTGCTGTCGAGCTTGGACAGATGGAGCAAGTCGTTGACGAGCCGAATCATCCGTTCCGTTTCATTTTGCACGACTTGAATGAACCTCGGCGCGATGTCTTTATCTTGCCAAGCGCCGTCAGCGAGCGCTTCTAAGTAGCTTTTCATCGTGGTGAGCGGCGTGCGCAATTCATGCGACACATTGGCGACAAACTGCCGCCGCTCGCGGTCGATTTTTTCCTGTTCGGTAATGTCGTGCAAAACGACGATCAACCCGTTGACAAATCCGCCCTCTTTTTGAATCACCGACAACGACGCGCGCAAAATATATAGTTCCTCATCCGTGCTGAAATCTAAAATGAGCGAATCGCGCTCCTCAAGCAGCGTTTCAAACGTATACTGGTCGGCAATGCCAAGCACGTCGACGATCGAACTCGACAGCACTGTTTCACGTGAAACATTCAAAATGTTTAACGCTGCATCGTTAATGAGAATGACGCGCCCGCGACGGTCGGTCGCAATGACGCCATCAGTCATATGCGTCAAGACGGACTCGAGCTTGCGCCGTTCCCCTTCCGTCGTCGCCTGCGCTTCCTGCAGTTTTTTGGTCAGGTTATTGAACGTCATCGCCAATTGGCCGATTTCATCATAGCCGTACACTTTGACCTTGCGTGAGAAATCTCCCCTCGTCATCGCCAGCGCTTGCCGGCGCATATCGGAAATCGGCCGGGTGATCGTGCGCGACAAAAAAATGCCGAGCACGGCGGTAATGGCGAGAGCGATCCCCGTCCCGGTCGCCAAAATCATATTGATTTGCCGCATTTGCGAAAAGACGTTTTCCATCGAGGCGATGACATAAATGACACCTTTGATTTCGCCGCTCGTTTTGATCGGAGTCGACGAAATGTACATGCGATGACCTGTTTTCGAATCGAGCAGCATCCGGTCGACGATTTCGCCGGTGACGAGGGAACGTTTTACATAAATCTCGGTCGTCCGCTTTCCGACGATGTTTTGCATATACGGATTGGATGTCGCAAGCACTTTCCCTTTCTCATCGATGACGCGCACTTCGGAAATGTCTTGGGAAACGAAATCATGAAGAAGCGAACGGATGTCTTCTTCCAATGTCGGGCTTTTTTCATCGCGCTCCCGATTCATCGCCTGCTCGACGTTATAGGCGAGCAAGGTCACCCGTTCGTTTAATGAGTTTTTAAAGTTCTGCACAAGCTCCGTTTCCAGCTTGCGAACGAAGTACACGCCGATGATTTGCATGGCGACGAGAATCAGTAATACATAAATGATGACAAACTTAAAATGAATCGAACGGAATGGACCTACTTTTTTCATGCTGGCTCATGACTCCTGTTCCGGATTGCGCAAGTAATAGCCGACTCCCCGTCTTGTGACGATCCAATTCGGGTGGGAAGGGTTGTCCTCAATTTTTTCACGCAGACGTCTTACCGTCACGTCCACGGTGCGCACATCGCCATAGTAATCGTAGCCCCAGACGGTTTGCAGCAAATGCTCGCGCGTCATCACTTGGCCGATATGCTTCGCTAAGTAATGAAGCAGTTCAAATTCGCGGTGGGTCAGTTCAATTGTTTCCCCCCGCTTTTGCACGACATACGCGTCCGGACGGATGACGAGCGGGCCAATGACGATTTCATTTGTTTCGTTTTCTCCTTCTTCTTGGTTGGCCGTTTGCGCATGGCGGCGCAAGTTTGCCTTCACCCGCGCCAGGAGCTCGCGCGTGCTGAACGGCTTTGTCACATAATCGTCCGCACCAAGCTCCAACCCAAGCACTTTATCAATCTCGGAATCTTTCGCTGTCAGCATAATGATCGGCATATCATACTTTTTCCGCACTTCACGGCATACTTCCATGCCATCTTTTAACGGCAACATAATATCCAATAAAATCAAGTCCGGCATCGTTTCTTCGACTTTTTGCAGCGCTTCTTCGCCGTCGTAGGCGCAAATGACTTCATATCCTTCTTTTTGCAAATTAAATTGCAAAATATCGGCAATCGGTTTTTCATCATCAACGACTAAAATGCGTTTTTCCATCTCGCTCACATCCTTCCTTTTGCGATGGAATCCTATCATTACTAATTTACCATGTTATGAACATGAAATCATCCTTTGCCGATTGCCATTTTGAGGAGCCGATCAAAGAAAAAAGCATAGACGCGCGCGCATCTATGCCTGTCGTTTGCATTGTTTATACGCTGCCTGCCACCGTCCACTGTTGCCGCTTACGCGTAGACGCTGCGGACGACGTTCGTTTGCGAACGGTCCGGTCCGACGGAGAAAATCGAAAGAGGGATGCCGGTGAGCTGGGAAATGCGCTCGACGTAATGGCGGGCGTTCGCCGGCAGCTCGTCTAGACTTTTCACCCCGGTGATATCTTCCGTCCAGCCAGGAAGTTCTTCATAGATCGGCTCGCATTCGGCCAACACTTTTAAGCTGGCTGGAAATTCTTCGAGCACTTGGCCGCGGTAGCGATAGGCGACGCAAATTTTCAACGTTTCAATGCCGGTCAACACGTCGATCGAGTTAAGCGACAAGTCCGTAATGCCGCTCACCCGGCGGGCATGACGGACAACAACACTGTCAAACCAACCGACGCGGCGCGGACGGCCGGTCGTCGTCCCATACTCGCGGCCGACTTCGCGAATGCGGTCGCCGATTTCATCGTGCAGCTCTGTCGGGAACGGCCCGTCGCCGACGCGCGTCGTATAGGCTTTCGCCACCCCGACGACATGCTTGATTTTCGTCGGCCCGACACCGGCGCCGATCGTTACCCCGCCAGCGACTGGATTCGACGACGTGACAAACGGATACGTTCCTTGGTCAATGTCAAGCATGACGCCTTGCGCTCCTTCGAACAAGACGCGGCGCCCTTCATCGAGCGCATTGTTCAATACGACCGATGTGTCGCAGACGTATCTGGCGATTTGCTGGCCGTACTCGTAATACTCCTCAAAAATGTCCTCCAACTGGAAGCCTTCGACCCCGTACACTTTTTCAAGCAACGTATTTTTCTCCCTCAAGTTGCGCTCCAGCTTTTCGGCAAACACGTCGCGGTCAAGCAAATCAACAATGCGGATGCCGATGCGCGCCGCCTTGTCCATGTACGCCGGCCCAATTCCTTTTTTTGTCGTGCCGATTTTGTTTGCCCCTTTCCGCTCTTCCTCAAGCTCGTCCAATTTCAAATGATACGGCAAAATGACATGGGCGCGGTTGCTGATGCGCAAATTATCAGTCGAAATGCCGCGCTCGTGCAAATACGAAAGCTCCGCAACGAGCGCCTTCGGATCGACGACCATCCCATTGCCGATGACGCAAATTTTATCTTTATAAAAAATGCCCGACGGGATCAAGTGCAGCTTATACTTTTCCCCGTTGAACACGATCGTGTGTCCGGCGTTGTTTCCCCCTTGATACCGGGCAATCACTTCCGCATTTTCCGATAAAAAGTCCGTAATTTTCCCTTTCCCTTCATCGCCCCATTGCGTGCCGACAACAACGACTGACGACATGGCGAGCACCTCCAGTTTCCTCGGTCTAAACATTGTCAGTGTACCAGTTTTCAGCCATAAAGTCAATTAAACACGAACATTAAAAGAAAATATCGTCTTTTTTATTCGTTTATTAATGATCAGGAAGGCTCCCTCTTCAACGCCGCGGGTGTAAACGGGGAAATAGTCAAAGACCAAAAGAACAAAAAGGCGCTCGACGCCGGCAGCGCGGTCCGTCTTACGCCCCCGGTGGAATTTGCGCCTCATCGAAACGGCGCTCTAAGTTGACGAATTTATTGTACTCTTTAATAAAGGCGAGCTGCACCGTCCCGACCGGGCCGTTCCGCTGTTTGGCGATAATGATTTCGATGATGTTTTTGTTCTCGGAATCTTTGTTGTAGTAGTCGTCGCGATACAAAAAGGCGACGATATCAGCGTCTTGCTCAATGCTCCCCGATTCGCGAAGATCGGACATCATCGGCCGCTTGTCCTGGCGCTGCTCAACGCTGCGCGACAGCTGTGACAAAGCAATGACCGGCACTTCGAGCTCGCGGGCGAGCGCCTTTAACGAACGGGAGATTTCCGACACTTCCTGCTGGCGGTTTTCCCGGTTGCGCCCACTTCCTTGAATGAGCTGCAAATAATCGATCACCACCATGCCGAGGCCGCTTTCCTGTTTCAAGCGGCGGCATTTGGCGCGAATGTCGCTGACGCGGATGCTCGGCGTATCGTCAATATAAATGCCGGCGTTTGACAAACTGCCCATCGCCATCGTCAGCTTGCCCCAATCTTCCGGCGTCAGCTTGCCAGTGCGCAAGTTTTGGGCGTTGATGTTGCCTTCGGCGCAAAGCATCCGCATCACAAGCTGCTGGGCGCTCATTTCCAAGCTGAAAATCGCGACATTTTCGTTCGTCTTCGTCGCCACATTTTGGGCGATGTTTAATGCGAATGCCGTCTTCCCGACCGATGGCCGGGCGGCGACGATAATCAAGTCGCTGCGCTGAAATCCGGACGTCATCCGGTCGAGTTCAGTGAATCCGGTCGGGATGCCGGTGATGTCCCCGTTCCGGTTATGGAGCATTTCAATGTTGTCATACGTCTGTACGAGAACATCTTTAATATTTTTAAAGGTGCCTGAATGTTTCCGTTGGGAAACCTCCATAATTTTCCGTTCCGCTTCATCGAGCAAAACGTCAATTTCATCTTCCCTTGTATAGCCATCTTGGGCAATCGATGTCGCCGTGCGAATGAGGCGGCGAAGCAATGATTTTTCTTCAACAATGCGGGCGTAGTATTCGACGTTGGCCGCTGTCGGCACAGAATCAGCAAGCTCGCTTAAGTAGGAGACACCGCCCACTTCCTCCAGCTGCTCCAAAGCGGCCAGTTCCGCCGTCACCGTCACTAAATCGACCGGCTCGCCTTTATCAGCGACGCGAAGCATGGCGTGGAAAATTTTTTGATGGGCCGCGCGGTAGAAGTCTTCGGGAATTAATCGTTCCGAGGCGAGCGTCAGCGCAGTGGGATCCAAAAACACAGCGCCAAGCACGGCCTGCTCGGCTTCAATGCTTTGCGGAGGAATTCGTTCTGAAAAAAGTTCGCTCATCGTCTCACCGCCTTTTCCCCCGTTTCATTTCCGTCGATAATGCCCCCGCCATAGCGGGCGGGGGCATCGTCGCTACCGTTATTTTTGTTCCTTGACGTGCACTTTTAAGGTCGCTGTCACTTCCGGATGGAGCTTCACCGGCACATTCGTATATCCGAGGGAGCGAATGGCATCAGCAAGCTCGATTTTCCGTTTGTCAAGCTTCAAGCCGTGCTGGGCCTGAAGCGCCTCAGCGATTTGCTTGCTCGTGATCGAGCCAAACAAACGGCCTCCCTCGCCCGCTTTCGCCGGAATTTCCACCGTCAGCTTCTCGAGCTCTTCTTTCAGTTTTTTCGCATTGGCCAATTCTTCCGCCGCTTGGCGCTGCTCTTTTTGTTTTTGCGCCTCGAGCGCTTTGATGTTCGCCGGCGTCGCTTCAATGGCGAGCCCTTGTTTGAACAAAAAGTTGTTTGCGTAACCGTCGGCGACGTCTTTGATTTCCCCTTTTTTCCCTTTTCCTTTCACATCTTTTAAAAAAATGACTTTCATGATGGCTTCCCCCCCTCGAAATAGTCATGAATGGCTTCACGCAGCTGCCGCTCCGCCTCTTCCACCGTCACTTCGGACAATTGGGCGGCGGCGTTTGTCAAATGTCCGCCTCCACCAAGCCGTTCCATAATGACTTGCACGTTGACATCGCCGAGCGAGCGGGCGCTGATGCCGACCGTCCCGTCGGACCGCTTGGAAATGACGAACGAAGCAACGACGCTGCTTAAAGTGAGAAGCGTATCGGCCGTTTGCGCAATCAACACTTGGTCGTGCACCTCGTTCTCGCCGCCTTTGGCGATGGCGATGCCATGCTCATCGATCACCGCCCGTTCGATCAATTTCGCCCGTTTGACGTAGTTGGCGATGCTTTCCCGCAGCAATTTTTGCACAAGCACCGTATCCGCTCCTTGGGCGCGCAAGTATGACGCGGCGTCGAACGTCCGCGAGCCGGTGCGGAGCGTAAAGCTTTTCGTGTCGACGACGATGCCGGCAAGCAGGGCGGTCGCTTCGAGCATCGTCAGCTTCATCCGTTTCGGTTGGTACTCTAACAGCTCGGTGACGAGTTCCGATGTCGAAGAAGCATAAGGCTCCATATAGACGAGAATCGGCGCCTCAATGAACTCTTCGCCGCGGCGATGGTGATCAATGACGACGATATGGTCGGTGCGATACAATAGCCGCTCTTCAATGACGAGCGACGGACGATGCGTATCGACGACGATCAAAAGCGTATCCTCGGTGACGAGCTCAAGCGCCTGCTCCGGTTTTAGGCATCTTGACCATAATTCAGCATGTTTTTTCATTTCCTCAAGCAACCGTTGCGCCCCGGCATCCGTTTTGGCCGGATCGACGACGATAAACCCTTCCTTTTGGTTCGATTGGACGACTTTTAAAACGCCGATCGCCGCTCCCATGGCGTCCATATCGGGATATTTATGGCCCATGATGAGCACTTTGTCGCTTCCTGCAATCAGTTCGCGAAGCGCATGGGAAATAACGCGGGCGCGGACGCGCGTCCGCTTTTCCATCGGGTTCGTTTTGCCGCCGTAAAACTTCACTTTTCCATTTCCTTGCTTAATCGCGACTTGATCGCCCCCGCGCCCCAACGCTAAGTCCAAGCTTGATTGGGCGAGCGCCCCGAGCTCCGGGAGCTGGGACACGCCGGCGCCGATGCCGATGCTCAGCGTCAGCTGGGCATGATGTTTTGCCGTCTGCTCTCGCACTTCGTCGAGAATGGAAAATTTGCTTTTCTCGAGCCGCCCAAGAATATGTTCGTTCAATACGGCAATAAATCGGTCGGATGACGTCCGCTTTAAAAAAATGCCATAGTCGTTCGCCCACCGGTTCAACACGGAAGTGACGAGGCTGTTTAGTTGGCTTTTTGCCTGATCGTCCATCCCTTGCGTAATTTCATCATAATTGTCAAGAAAAATAATGGCGAGCACCAGCCGTTCCGCTTCATACTGCCGCTTCAATTCCAAATGCTCAGTAACATCAAAAAAGTAAAGAAGCCGTTCAGGGCGGCGAATGACCACTTTCAGCTGCTTTCCGTTCAATTCGACGATCTCTTCGTCCGTTTTTCCCCTTTTCACAAAAGCGGCCAACGATTCGGAAAGCTCGGCGAGAGAGCGGCCGACAAGCGTCTGTTCCTTAAAGCAGGCGGCCAAAAAACGGTTCGACCACTCGATTTCTCCCCCTTCATCGATGAGCATAATGCCGATCGGCATTTGCATCAACGCTTCCTCGCCTACTTTTTTCACCCGGTGCGACAAATTGGAAATATAGTGCTCCAACTCTTTATGCAAGGAGCGTTGCGCCCCAATGACATAATAAAGCACAAACCCGACGCCAAGAAGGGCGACGAGGCCAAGCAGCCATTGGAAGTAAAACAAGCCGATCGCCATAAGCACCGCCAAGGCGGCTAACGCATATAACGGATAGCGATACGCTTTCCTTTCATAAAAATGGGACATTCAAGTCAGCTCCTACACTGAAGAAATGACTCGCCTGATCCAATTATCATATGCGGCGGCGCAAATCAAATCCTAAATCAATTATACCGAATATCGCCACAAGATAAAGTAGAAAAGGCAGGAATAAGCAAACAACCGTCCCTGCCGCCACCACACCTTTGCCAACCCCTTTTTTGTAAGCGGCGTAGTAAAGAAACGAAAATCCTTGCACGATCATCGCCAGCTGCAACACATACGATAAGTTCAACACGGCGATATAGGCAAACGATCCTTCTTTGAACGGGAACAAGGAGAGAAGGAGCACGAAGACATACAACCACAATACAGTTTTCGGCCACATAAGCTCGCGAAACGGCGGCCATGAACCGACCGGCAGCTTCAGCCTCTTCATCACCGGCAGCGAGACGATGATCGTCGCGTACGCCAGCGCAAACGAAGCGATGACAAACAGCGTCGGAACCATATAGCCGATCAGCTTCAGCCCTTGTTCGAACTGCCTTTGCATCTCCAAAGGCGGCGCTTGTCCCATTCCCTTCATTAGATTCATTGCCGTGTCAAACGATTCTCGCACGAGCGCAAGCGTATCTTGGATCATATCGACGTGCAAAAATTGAATCGAGATGATGTAATCAAGCACGATATTCGCCAAAAATACAAGCGCGCCGACAAGAAGAACAAGATAATGGTTTTTCTGTTTCGAAAGCATCGCGCCGACTGCCATGCCGACGGTGCCGAACATAAGCGCCATCGGCAGCGACAAAAGCGAGCCGATCAAACCGGAGATGACAAGGGCCGCCGCCAGCAGCAACATAGCTGGAATCCACCCATGGCGCATCGTAAACACCATAAACGGAAGCGCTAAAAACAAAGCGGCGACAATCCCAATGACCGGCGCGTACAGCGCAAGCAAAAACAAAACAGCAAACAGCGCGAGCTCAATCGCCGCTTCGGTGAGGGCGTGCGTTTTTCGCAATGGACGTTCCCCTTTCTTTGTTTTTTTGGTGATTTGACCTCCTTCCCCACTTTCACTCTGCTTGGGAGTCGGAGTCCGCTCAGTCAGAGGAGATAAAAAAAGCAGTAAGGATCCCCCCTTACTGCTTGCTTTCGGCTCACTCGTCCGCAACGTACGGCAGAAGCGCCATTTGGCGCGCGCGTTTGATCGCGACCGTTAATTTGCGCTGATATTTCGCGCTCGTTCCCGTTACACGGCGCGGCAAAATTTTGCCGCGTTCAGAAATGAACTTTTTCAGCAAATCGACATCTTTGTAGTCGATATGCGTAATGTTGTTCGCCGTGAAGTAACATACTTTGCGGCGTTTGCCGCGGCCGCCTTTCCGTCCTGCCATGCTGTTTCCTCCTTTCCGTTGCCATCGTTTCCTCATCGGTGGAATGGCCCGCTGCCTGCGCGTTGTTTAGAGACAGGGGCTTCAAGCGACTTGTTTATTAAAACGGCAAATCATCATCAGAAATATCGATCGGCTGGCCGTCATTGGCGAAAGGATCGTCATCGATGCGGCCAAACCCTTTTTCGTTCGGATATTGGTGGTTCTGATCTTGCCCGAATGGGAATGGATCCCCATAGTAGCCGCCTGCTGTTGCCCCTCGCTGCTCGCTCGTTCCTTTCGGCTCAAGAAATTGGACGCTATCAGCCACCACTTCCGTCACGTACACACGCCGACCTTCTTGATTTTCATAGCTGCGGGTTTGCAGTCGGCCATCGACACCAGCCAAGCTCCCCTTTTTCAAAAAGTTGGCGACGTTTTCCGCCTGGCGGCGCCAAACGACACATTGAATAAAATCCGTTTCCCGCTCGCCCTGCTGATTTGTAAACGGACGGTTGACCGCGAGCGTAAACGTGGCAACAGCCACTCCGCTTGGAGTGTAACGCAACTCCGGATCTCTCGTTAACCTGCCGACCAAAATGACGCGGTTAATCATCAGAACCACCTCTTAATCATGTCGAAAAGATTATTCTTCTTCTTTGACGACGATATGACGGATGATGTCTTCGCTGATGCGCGCTAAGCGGTCGAATTCTTGCACCGCTTTCGGCTCCGATACGACATTGACGATCATGTAATAGCCGTCGCGGTATTTTTGAATTTCATAGGCTAAGCGGCGCTTGCCCCAATCCGTCACGTTCGTAATCTCCGCGCCGTTTTCTTTCAACACGTTGTTGAACCGCTCCACGAGAGCTTGTCTCGCTTCATCGTCCATGTTCGGGCGGATGATGTACATGATTTCGTACTTTCTCACGCTCGTCACCTCCTTTTGGTCTAAGCGGCCCTTCCATTCGAAGAGCAAGGAGCAATCACCATTACTCACATTTGTTGATTATACCATGACCGACAACGATAAGCAAGGCAGTTTGCCGCATTCCGTCGGCGCAAACATCTTCCATCCGTATGACCAAGCCAAAAACGGCCCCACGCCGTGACCTGCTGCATCCGCCCTGCCCTCGAACCAATGGTTACACGTTGAACCGGAAATGCATAATGTCGCCGTCTTGCACTTCGTAGTCTTTTCCCTCCAAGCGCACTTTTCCGGCTTCGCGCGCCGCCGCCATCGATCCAGCCGCGACAAGGTCATCGTACGACACCGTTTCCGCGCGAATAAACCCTCGCTCAAAGTCGGAATGGATGATGCCGGCGCATTGCGGCGCTTTCATCCCTTTGCGGAACGTCCACGCCCGCACCTCCTGCTCGCCGGCGGTGAAAAACGTCGCCAATCCGAGCAAGCTGTAAGCGGCGCGGATAAGTTGGTCAAGGCCGGACTGCTCGATGCCGAGCTCCTGTAAAAATTGCCGTTTTTCCTCATCGCTGAACTCAGCGATTTCCTCTTCGATTTTGGCGCAGACAACAATGACTTCAGCGTTGTCGCGCTTGGCAAACTCGCGCACGTCCTTGACAAACGGATTGCCGCTAGAGTCAGCGATATCTTCCTCGCCGACATTGGCGACGTAAAGCATCGGCTTTATCGTCAACAAATGCAGCTGCTTGACGACTTTCATCTCTTCATCAGTGAACTCGAGTGTGCGCGCCGGCTTGCCGGCTTCGAGCGTCTCCTTCAACCGCCGCAAAATGTCGTATTCAAACGCCGCCTCTTTATCCTTTTGCTTGGCGATTTTGCCGACCCGCTCGATTCGTTTGTAAATCGTTTCCAAATCAGCCAACACGAGCTCCAAATTGATCGTTTCGATATCGGCGAGCGGGTCGACTTTGCCCGCCACGTGGGTGATGTTTTCATCACTGAAGCAGCGGACGACTTGGCAAATTGCATCGACTTGGCGGATGTGAGACAAAAACTTGTTGCCAAGCCCCTCTCCTTTGCTCGCCCCTTTGACGATGCCCGCGATATCGGTAAATTCAAAAACAGTCGGCACCGTCCGCTTCGGCCGAAACATTTCCGTCAATACATCGAGCCGCTCATCGGGCACTTCGACGACACCGACGTTCGGCTCAATTGTGCAAAACGGATAGTTGGCTGACTCAGCACCTGCTTTTGTAATGGCGTTAAACAGCGTCGATTTGCCGACGTTCGGCAATCCGACGATTCCTGCTGTCAATCCCATTCGTTCCACTCCTCTTTCCCGTTCACATCTTTCCTCATTATATGGGCTGGCGCAGAAAATGACAAGCGCGCCGCAAGCGGGGAATGTTTCCTCTCCCACCCGCTTCAAAAAAGGCGGAAGTTTGCGCCCTTTTCCCAACACTTGGATGACAAAATCATCTTTTCGGATCAACAGCCTCAAACCGCATTTTGTCGTCGACAATATCTTTTTTCTACTGATCCGAAGCAACTGTGAACCGCTTACTTTGCTTCCGACGTGACTTTTTCAATATTGACCAAACAGTCATACAGCGTGCTGCCGCAGCCGTTATCCGACTCCAAATCGGACGTGAGGACGTTGACCGGCCCGCCGAACACTCCCCATTGTCCTTCGTCAATGTTGATCGTGCCTGGGTAGGCGCCATCAAGCATCTTGACCGTTCCCACGAGCGATCCACGGTCGTTGTAAACAAGCGCCCGGTCGCCATCGGCAAGACCTTTTGCCGCAGCAACATCAGCCGCTACCTCAATGCGGACTGTCTGAAGCGCTGGGATGAGCGGATAATGTTGCGAATGATTCGAACGGAGCGGATGGATCGTCAACAGCCGATACGGATATTTGGCGGCTAGTGCCGGATTGGACTCCTCCGATTCGGCCGGATACATGATTTGCAGCCGGCCGTCCATCCCTTTTTGCTTGGCGATGGTTGACGTAAATTCGTATTTTCCGCTTGGCGTTTGAAACCGGCGGTCGCGCCATGGCACCGGTTCGACAGGCAAAAGGACGCGGTGTTCTGTTTTCAATCGCTTCAGCGTAATGCCGTGATGCTCCAACGGCCGGAGCGCCATCGCAAGAAACTGCTCACGCGTATAGGCAAAATCATCCCCAAACCCGAGCCTTTTTGCCAGCTCCGTCCAAATCCACAAGTCCGGCTTCGCCTCACCCGGCGGGTCGACAAGCTTCGGCCCGTAGTTCAAATACGCATGGTACATCGATGAACAATAGACGTCTTCCTCTTCAAACGAAGCCGCTACTGGCAAAACATAATCAGCCATTGCAGCCGTATCGGTCATGAACTGCTCAAACACAACCACCGTTTCAACGGAAGCGAACGCTTTTTTCATCAAGTTCGTGTTCGGCACTTGAGCGAGCGGGTTGCCGCACGTGACGATCACCATGCCGATCGGTGGATCATTCGCCCGCAATATCTCTTCTCCCTGCTTCATCATCGTCCATGTGCGCGATGCCGTTTTCCGCTCTGGGAGCGTCAATGCGGCTTTATCAAAACACTCGCCCACCTGCAAGTTGCCAAAATTCGCCCCTCCACCCGGAATGCCAACGTTGCCGCTTGCGGCGACAAGGGCATCGATCCATCGGATTGTATTGCCGCCGTTCGCATAGCGTTGCATGCCAAGGCCAAGATACGTTGCGGTCGGCCGGTCCCCGTAAAGCCGGGCCAGCTCCGTCATTTGATCGCGGCTAACACCGGTATGCCGCTCAATCTCCGCCAACGAAATTGTCTGCAATAGTTGTTTGACATCATCAAACCCAATTGTGTGTTGCTTGATAAAGGCCCGGTCCTCCAACCCGAGTCGAAGCAGCTCTTTCATAATGCCCATCGCCAAAAAAGCGTCCATTCCCGGCTTGATGCATACGTACTGATCGGCGATGCGCGCCGTCGGGCCAAACAGCGGATCGATGACCACAATGGTCGCCCCGCGTTTTTTCGCGGCAAGCAACCGCTCGAATAAATGCATGTTCGTGCGGGCGACGTTTCGCCCCCAAATGACGATGTGGCGGCTGTTGTCGATATCTTCTGGCGCATGGCTGTAGGCGTTGCCAAAATCCCATGTCTGCGCCTCAATGCCCGCGCCCCAGCAAAGGCTGCCGATAAGCTCTGTTGCCCCACCATAACAATGAAAAAAACGGCGGTCCAGGTTTTTCAGCAGCCCGTTGTTGGCGTAATCATGGCTGTGAAGCACGGCTGTCGGCCCAAATTGTTCTTTCAACTTCCGCATTTTCCCGGCGATGTCATCAAGCGCCTCTTCCCAAGAAATGCGAACGAACTGCCCGTTTACTTTTTTCAACGGATAGAGAAGGCGTTCTTTGGCGTTTACCCGCTCTTTCAACATCCGCCCGCGTCCGCAAATGTTCCCTTTCGTGATGGGATGGTGTTCGTCGCCGTCAACCCATACGACTTTCCCCTCGTTCACCGTCACCTTCAGCCCGCATACGTCCCAGCAGTTGAGCGGACATGATGTTACATGCGTCGTTCCCGTCATTTTCTCCCTCCCCTTCGCAACAAAAGAGCATGGCCTCGCCACCATGCTTCATTTGCTTATTCTTCATGCTTGACGAGCACTTTTTTCATTTTGCGGATAAACTCTTTGCGCGGCAACAAAACGCTATGGGCGCACCCTTCGCATTTAATGCGGATGTCAGCGCCCAAGCGGATCACTTTCCAACGATTCGTTCCACATGGGTGCGGCTTTTTCATTTCGACGATATCGTATAGGCCGAACTGTTTCTCTTCCATCGATCCACCTCCCTATGACAACGATTGCTCCCGTTGCGGCTTTGCCTCCGGCTGCTCTTGTCCGTCGCGGCGATGCAGCACAAGCCGCGGGTATGGGATTTCGATTCCCCGTTCGTCCAACAGCAACTTCACTTCCTTGCGGATCGCCCGAGCGACCGCCAGATGGCGCATCGGCTTCGTTTCGCACGTGATGCGCAATACGACTTCTGAGCTGGCTAAATTTTGCACGCCAAGCAATTCCGGCGGGGCGACCATGTCTTCATACTTCGCCGGCAGCTGCGGAAGAAGCTCGCGGATGGCTTTCTCCGCCTCTTCAATGTCTTCTTCATAGGCGATGCTGACGTCAACGACAGCGAGGCTGTTGTGCAGTGAATAGTTCGTCACTTGAGTGATGCTGCCGTTTGGCAAAATGTGCACTTCCCCGGTCCAACTTTTAATTTTCGTCACCCGAAGCCCAATCGTTTCAACATACCCTTCAAAATTGCCGATGCGCACATAATCGCCGACCGCAAACTGGTCTTCAAAAATGATGAAAAATCCAGTGATGATGTCTTTCACTAAGCTTTGTGCGCCAAAACCCACGGCCAGCCCGACGACCCCAGCCCCGGCGAGCAGCGCTTTGACGGGAACGCCAAACGTATCTAAAATCATCAAGAGCGCAATAAAATATAGTACGTACGTAATGACGTTGTCGAGCAGCCGAACGAGCGTCGCCTCCCGCCGTTCGGAAATGCGGATCGGCGCCTTCTGTCGCACTTTGAACATGTTATGAACGGCAATTTTCAACACTTTCACCGCAATGGCGCATATGAGTAGGATAAGAACAATCTTCAGCGTCCCTTTTCCGATCTGGAGCCACAATTTCTCATCTATCAAAAATGCGAACAATCGGCTCATCGTTTTTTCCATCGTGTTCAACGTTGGCGACACCTCAATCTTTTTTCTTGTTCTGCGCTTTTATTTTAACAAGACCGGCCGCTGATTTGTAGCCCGATATCCCGTTATCGCGAAGAAAAGGCAAGAAAACGAACAATGAAATGTATATCATTCTTTTATTTTCCGTATACTGTTAATACTTTTGAAACGAAAGTAGGAGTGAAGCGAATGAGCATACCATCGATATTTTTCTCGTCCAAGGAGGAAAGGGACCGCGTGTTTTACGATGAGCAAGGGGCGGTGTCGTCGATCGCTTGGCGGGTCGCCTCACTGCTTCCCGACCCGCTCGTTCAGCCGATCGCTATCGTTTGCATCGGCACAGACCGCTCGACCGGCGATTCGCTTGGACCGCTCGTCGGCACGATGCTCAAAGAGAAGCCGTTGGCTCGCTTCCACGTGTACGGAACACTCGAAGAACCAATCCATGCCGTTAATTTGGAAGAAAAGGTAGAAGCCATTCGACTCATTCATCACGATCCGTTCATGATCGCGGTCGATGCCTGCCTCGGGCGGCTGAAAAGCGTCGGCGCCATCACGATTGCCAAAGGACCGGTCCGCCCTGGGGCTGGGGTCAACAAACAGCTCCTTCCCGTCGGCGACGCCCATATTACTGGGGTTGTCAATGTCAGCGGGTTTATGGAGTTTTTCGTCCTGCAAAATACGCGCCTCCATCTTGTCATGAATATGGCGAAAACGATCGCCAATGGCATTTACGAAGCAGAGCGGTTCATCCTCCGAAAAGAGCGGCTCGCTGCCCCTCCGCTCTCAACAGACCGGCATTCATTATGGTAGGCAGCAAATCCCCCTCTTGGTCAGCTGTTCAAGGAGGGGATTTCTTTTCTGTCCGGCCAAAACAACCGGTCGTTAAACGAGTGAAAGAATGAAAACGGCGGCTGCCGTAATGAGAATGCTCGGCAGCAAATTGGCCACGCGAATGTTCGTCAACATGATGTCCAACCCTCTCTTGCAAAAAAATAAACCGGCCTTGATCAAAGGGCCGACTTACTCGTCGAACCGCACATCGAGCAGTTCTAATATTCTCTCTAAATCTTCCGGAGAAAAAAACTCAATTTCAATTTTTCCTCTTTTCCTCGTTTGTTTAATCGTGACGTTCGTCCCGAATTTTTCGCGCAGCAACGATTCGCTTTCCCGAATAAACACGCTTTTTTCCGGCGGTTTCCGCTTTGATGTTTCACGTGAAACATTTTCGTTCGCTTGTTGGATCAGTTTTTCAAGCTGGCGGACGTTCAACCCTTCGCGAATCGTCCGTTCCACGATCGATTTCATTTTGCTTTTTTGTTTCAGCCCTAAAAGCGCGCGGCCATGTCCCATCGAAAGTGTGCCGTCAATGAGCAGCTTTTGCACATCTGAAGGGAGGGACAACAAACGCAAATGATTAGCGATGTGCGGACGGCTCTTCCCAACACGGCTCGCGACTTCCTCCTGGGTTAAGTGCAGCTTGTCCATCAACATTTTGTACGCCATCGCTTCCTCGATCGGGTTCAAATCCTCGCGCTGCAAGTTTTCAAGAAGGGCGAACTCCATCATTTGCTCATCAGTCAACTCGCGCACCACGACCGGCACTGACGGCAAATTCGCCTCTTTGGCCGCCCGGTAGCGGCGTTCGCCAACGACGATTTCAAATCCGTTCGGTACACGGCGGACGATGAGCGGCTGCAAAATGCCGTGCTGCAAAATCGATTGCTTCAACTCCTCAATCGCCTCAGGCTGAAACGTTTTCCGCGGCTGGTACGGGTTTGGATGAAGGTCGTGAATGCTTACTTCCCGCACCGTTTCCTCTTTCCCATTAAGTTCATTGAGAGAAAGGTTGTCAAACAGCGCACTGATGCCTTTGCCGAGACCTTTAGCCACGTTCAAGCACCTCCTTCGCCAGTTCCAAATACACTTCCGCCCCCCGCGATTTCACATCGTACAAAATGATCGGCTTGCCATGGCTTGGCGCCTCACTCAGCCGCACGTTTCGCGGGATGATCGTCTGGTACACCTTTTCGCGGAAATACTTTTTGACTTCTTGAATGACCTGCAAGCCTAGATTCGTCCTTGCATCAAGCATCGTCAACAGAACGCCTTCGAGGCGCAAATCATAGTTTAAGTGCCGCTGCACAAGCCGGATCGTGTTAAGCAGCTGGCTGAGCCCTTCTAACGCATAATATTCGCATTGGACAGGGATGAGCACAGAATTGGCCGCTGTCAACGCGTTGAGCGTCAGCAAGCCGAGCGAAGGAGGACAGTCGATAATAATGAAGTCGTATTTGTCTTTCAGCGGCTCGATCGCGTTTCTCAGCCGGATTTCGCGGGAAATGACCGAGACGAGCTCAATTTCTGCGCCGGCGAGCTGGATCGTCGCTGGAATGACGTATAAATTTTCGATGTCCGTCGGTCGAATGACATCTTTTGCTTTCATGTCGCCAATGATGACATTGTAAATGCATTCGTCGACATCGCCTCGCTCAATGCCGATGCCGCTCGTCGCATTTCCTTGCGGATCGGCGTCAACAAGCAGCACTTTTTTTCCAAGATGCGCCAAACAGGCCGATAAATTGACCGCCGTCGTCGTTTTTCCAACTCCGCCTTTTTGGTTTGCAATAGCAATGACTTTTCCCACGATGCCACCTACCTCTATCTCTTCCTCAATCCATTTTATTTTAGCACGAAAACAGGAAAATGACTTTGTTTTCTGAAAGAAAAAACCCCATCAGCAGTGCTTGATGAGGCAAAAGGTGACTTTCGTTATTTTTTCGCGATTCGAATCGTAATTTGATAGTAGTCATCGAATTCTTCTTCTTCAGATTGGACGGACACCCCGCTGCTTTCGACCATGGAAAGCGACTGGCGGATCGTGTTGACGGCGATGCGCATATCGCGGCTGAACGCCTTTCGCTTCGGTTTTGGCTTCCGTTCCCCCGCCTCGAGCAGCTTTAACACCCGATCTTCCGTCTGCTTGACATTCAACTGTTTGTCGATGATTTCTTGCAGCAGTTTCAGCTGTTTTTCTTTATCTTTCAAGGCAATCAACGCGCGCGCATGACGTTCCGTAATCGCCCGTTGCAAGAGCGCCTCTTGCACCTCTTGCGGGAGTTTCAGCAGACGCAGCTTATTGGCGATCGTCGACTGTCCTTTGCCGAGCCGCTGAGCGAGCGCTTCTTGCGTCAAATCATGGAGCTCGATCAATTTGGCGTACGCCATCGCCTCTTCAATCGGCGTCAACTCTTCGCGCTGTAAGTTTTCAATGAGGGCGACGGAGGCGGTTTCTTTGTCATTTAAGTTTTTGATGATCGCGGGGATTTCCGTCCAGCCAAGCTTTTGCACCGCTCTCCATCTCCGCTCGCCGGCGATGATTTCAAACCGTCCGTTCCCGCATTCGCGGACGACGATCGGCTGGATGATGCCGTGCGTGCGGATCGTCAGCGCCAACTCGTCGATCTTCTCTTCATCAAACATCGTGCGCGGCTGAAAGCGGTTCGGAATAATGCTTTTGACCGGAATGTGGCGAACTTCCTCCCGCTCTTGCTTTTCCTCCATTTCTTCCTGTTCTTTTTCTCCAAAGCTGAACAAGCGCGAAAATGGATGTTTCATCCCCCTACACCACCTTTGGACATACTTGGCCAAAATGTCTCTGTCTCGCCCGGCATACGCCGCCTTACAGTCGGTTTTTTGGCGCGGGACGAAGGCGGGGAGCGAAACAGCTATATAGATGCAATTTGAAGCTTTAACTGTAGCGTTTACCGAGCATTTGCATTTGATTGACTGTCGGGCGACCGAACAACGCCGCTTTCAGACCCATGTATGGGTCTGTGAAGCGGGTGGTTGTTCGGTCTTCCGTCACGCCTTGGCGTGACGGAGGCAAGCCACAGGCTTGCCTTCGACAGTCGAAAAATGAACAAGCGACTTTTCCATCAAGGATATGGTAAACTTTTTCGTTGCATCTATATAGTTTCTCTCTTTCAGCCGGCAAAGCCCTCCCCCGCCCGCAAAGACGCTACTGAATCGGTTGTTTGTTCGGCGTTCCCGGTTTGCGCGGGTATTGGTTCGGCGTTTTTCTCATTTTTTGGATGAAAATGATCGTTCGTTCGCCTTCGTCAAACGGCAACGTGAACGTTTCCATCGCCGTCACTTCTCCGCCAAGCACAGAAATCGCCTTGTTTCCCTCTTTCAGCTCCTCGGGCGCCGAAGCAGCTTTCATCGCAATGAATGTCCCGCCCATTTTCACGAGCGGAAGGCAAAGTTCGACAAGCACTGGCATGCGCGCCACCGCTCTGGCCGTGACGACGTCAAATGATTCGCGCATCCCCTTTTGACGGGCGAACGTCTCAGCGCGTTCGTGGTAAAGCGCCACGTCCGCAAGCCCGAGCTCGGTGATCAGATGCTCTAAAAAACGGATGCGTTTTTGCAGCGAATCAACGATGGAAACGCGCAAATGCGGAAAACAAATTTTGAGCGGAAGGCTCGGAAATCCCGCCCCGGATCCGACGTCGCAAAGCGCAAGCGGCGCTGAAAAGTCGTAGTAAAAAGCCGGGGACACCGAGTCGAAAAAGTGCTTGACATAGACGCCGGGCTTGTCCGTAATAGCGGTCAAATTCATTTTCTCGTTCCACTCAACGAGCAGTTCGTAATAGCGCTCAAACTGCGCAAGCGCCCGGGAAGAGAGGAGAATTCCCCTCTCTTCGAGCATGGTTTGAAATTGTGTCGCCTCCATAAGCCAATCCTTTCCCTCATTGTTTATTCATTCGACACGCGCGCGATTCTTCCTTGTTCCAAATACACTAATAATATCGAAATATCGGCCGGATTGACGCCGGAAATGCGCGACGCCTGGGCGATCGAAAGCGGGCGCACTTGTTTGAGCTTTTGCCGCGCCTCGGTTGCCAGCCCTTGGATGGCGTCGTAATCGATATCTTCCGGGATTTTTTTGTTTTCCATTTTTTTGAGCCGTTCGACTTCTTGCAACGATTTTTGGATGTAGCCCTCGTACTTGATTTGAATTTCGACTTGCTCAGCCACTTCCGGAGCGATCTCCTCGTCAGCCGGCGCCAGTTTTCGGATGTGCTCGTACGTCATCTCCGGGCGTCGGAGCAAATCGGCAGCGCGAATGCCGTCTTTCAGCTCGCTTCCACCCGCTTCACGGATGACTTCCTGCACTTTTGGCGTCGGTTTGATGATCACCGTTTGCAGCCGCTTTTTCTCCCGTTCGATCGCCTCTTTTTTCGCCAAAAATTTTTGATACCGCTCTTCGGAAATGAGACCGATCCGATAGCCGAGCTCGGTCAGGCGCAAATCGGCGTTGTCATGGCGAAGCAAAAGCCGGTACTCGGCACGCGACGTCAGCAGGCGGTACGGCTCATTCGTCCCTTTCGTCACCAAGTCGTCGATTAAAACGCCGATATAGGCATCCGAACGGCTTAAAATGATTTCTTCGCGGCCGAGCGCACGGTGGGCGGCGTTAATGCCGGCCATAATGCCTTGGCCCGCCGCTTCTTCATAGCCGGACGTGCCGTTGATTTGCCCTGCGGTATACAAGTTTTTCACAAGCTTCGTCTCGAGCGTCGGCCATAGTTGCGTCGGCACGATGGCATCATACTCGATCGCATAGCCAGCCCGCATGAGCTGCGCCTTCTCAAGTCCCGGGATCGTCTCGAGCAGCTTGCGCTGGATATGTTCCGGCAAACTTGTTGACAACCCTTGCACGTATACTTCTTCCGTTTCCCGCCCTTCCGGCTCGAGGAAAATTTGATGGCGCGGCTTATCGTGGAACCGGACGACTTTATCCTCGATCGATGGGCAATAGCGCGGCCCGGTTCCTTTGATCATGCCGGAGTACATCGGCGACAAGTGCAAGTTTTCATCGATGATGCGGTGTGTTTCCTCCGTCGTGTACGTCAGCCAGCACGGCAGCTGATCCGTGATGTATTTTGTCGTCTCGTACGAAAACGCCCGCGGCTCCTTGTCCCCCGGCTGAATTTCCGTTTTGCTGTAGTCGATCGTCCGGCTGTTGACGCGCGGCGGCGTGCCCGTTTTGAAGCGAACAAGCTCAAACCCAAGCTCTTCTAAATGCTCGGACAGCTTAATCGACGGTTGCTGGTTGTTCGGGCCGCTCGAATATTTAATGTCTCCGATGATGATTTCCCCGCGCAAAAACGTCCCGGTCGTAATGACGACCGCCTTGGCGTAATAATGCGCCCCCGTGTGAGTGATGACACCTTTGCAAACGCCGTCTTCGACGATCAGCCGCTCGACTTTTCCTTGCAGAAGCGTCAAATTTTCTTGATTTTCGAGTGTTTTTTTCATTTCCCGCTGGTACAGCACTTTATCGGCTTGCGCCCGAAGCGCGCGGACGGCTGGCCCTTTGCCGGTGTTTAGCATCCGCATTTGAATGTATGTTTTGTCAATGTTTTTTGCCATTTCCCCGCCGAGAGCGTCGATTTCGCGCACGACGATTCCTTTCGCCGGGCCGCCGATCGACGGGTTGCACGGCATGAACGCGATCATATCGAGGTTGAGCGTAATGACAAGCGTCTTCGCCCCGATGCGCGCCGAAGCTAATGCCGCTTCGCAGCCGGCATGGCCAGCGCCAACGACAATGACGTCATACGTTCCTCCATGGTAATCCATATGGCATTTCCTCCTCGCTTATTTTCCTAAACAAAACTGAGCAAACAGCTGATCAATCAAGCTTTCATGGACCGTATCACCAATGATTTCGCCAAGCAACTCCCACGCCCGGCGCAAATCGATTTGGACGAGATCAACCGGCATGCCGGCGTCAATGCCGGCCAAGGCATCCTCGATCGCTGTTTTCGCCTGCTCGAGCAAGGCGATATGGCGAGAGTTTGAAACGTACGTCAAATCGCCGGCCTCCAGCTCACCTCCAAAAAACAGGTCAGCAATCGCTTTTTCCAGTTCATCAATTCCTTGTTCATGCAACAGAGATGTCGCCACGACCGGCCGGCCGGCCGCCAGTTCCTTAACCCGCTCCATATCGATCCGCCGGGGCAAATCGGTTTTATTCACAATGACGATGGCGTCCATTCCCTCGATCATGGCAAACAGCCGCTCGTCCTCTTCCGTCAGCGGTTCATGATAATTCAAAACGAGCAAAATTAAGTCGGCCCGCTTCAACATTTGCTGCGAGCGCTCGACGCCGATCCGTTCGACGACATCTTCGGTTTCGCGGATGCCAGCCGTATCGATCAAGCGAAGCGGTACGCCGCGGACGTTGACATATTCCTCGATGACGTCGCGCGTCGTCCCCGGAATATCGGTGACGATCGCCCGATTTTCATGGGCGAGCGCATTCAAAAGCGACGATTTGCCGACGTTCGGCCGCCCGATGATGACCGTTGCCAGCCCTTCGCGCAATATTTTTCCTTGCGCGGCGGTCGACAGCAGCTTTTCAATTTGCCCGCGCACATATTCCGCCTTTTCCCGCAAAAGGCGCGGCGTCATTTCTTCGACATCATCGTATTCCGGATAATCGATATTGACTTCAACATGTGCCAGCGTCTCCAAAATCGTCTGCCGCAACTCGCGAATCAATTTTGACAGGCGCCCTTCCATTTGCTGTAGGGCGACGTTCATCGCTCGGTCGGTTTTGGCGCGGATCAGGTCGATGACTGCCTCAGCTTGAGATAAATCGATGCGCCCATTTAAAAACGCCCGCTTCGTAAACTCCCCCGGCTCGGCGAGCCGCGCCCCGTTTGCCAGCACGAGCTGCAGCACCCGATTGACGGAAACAAACCCGCCATGGCAGTTGATCTCGACCACGTCCTCGCGCGTAAACGTCTTCGGTGCGCGCATAACTGATACCATTACTTCTTCAACGACCCGTCCGCTTTTCGGATCGATGATATGCCCGTAGTGGATCGTGTGCGATGGAACGTCTTTGAGCCGCTTTCCGCTCGGGCTGCGGAAAAGCCGGTCCGCAATCTCAACCGCTTGATCTCCGCTCAACCGAACGATGGCAATCGCCCCTTCGCCCATCGGCGTCGAAATGGCGGCGATCGTATCAAATTCCGTCAAAGCTGTTCACCTCTCTTTGCTCCGCTTTCTCTATATCCACAGCCCGTTTTGGCCGCTTTTTTTCCTTGTGCATATTCACTTAGTTCAATTTTAACTTATCCACATGTGAATAACAATACGGCGCGCTCAACGCGGTTGTTGAAAAATATAAGCGGCGGCCGTCAAAAAAGTTGGTGGAAACTAGTGATTGCTTCACAATCATCTGGACGGATAGGCAAAAAAGACCGTTGCTGCGCTGTTTCCCCATTTGAAGAAGCTCTTGCTGGAGCGTTTCCCCCATTTCCATCGCCAATCTTCCAGGCGGCGCCAATACCGTAAAAAAAGAGGCCGCCTCTCTACAGTTTAGCGAGGCGCCTCTTTTTTCGGCGACATTTTGCCTGTTTTCGGAGCGACGACAATCGAACGGTGCGGATCAACGCCAACGGAATAGGTCAAGACGTGCTTGTTGTCAGCCAGCGCTGCATGGATGATCTTCCGTTCATGCGCCGGCAACGGCTCCAACCTTACTTCTTTTCCCGTCTTCACCGCCCGGGCGGCCAGCTTGTGCGCCAGTTCGATCAGCGCCTTTTCCCTTCGTTCGCGGTAATTTTCGACATCGACGGCAATCGACACGTATTCGTCAGCATGGCGGTTGGCGACGAGCTGCGCCAAAAACTGAAGAGCGTTTAACGTTTGCCCGTGCTTGCCGATCAATAGACCGACCGGCCCCCCGTGCACATGAAGCGTCACCTGCTTGCCGCGGCGGACGGCTTCGATGCTTGCCCCTTCCGCCCCCATTTGCGCGATGACTTGCTGCAAAAAGCGAACCGTCTCCTCAACCGGGTCGATTTTCAGCACGGCTTTCACAACCGCCGGCCGGCCGCCAAACAAGCCAAACCAACCTCTTTTCCCTTCATCGAGCACAACAATAACCGCACGCTCTCGAGGAACGCCAAGCTGCGCGAGCGCCAACTGCACCGCCTCTTCGACTGTCCGGGCAGTCGCGGTCACTTCTTTCACTTTTTCGCTCCTCCTGAATGGGCGGCAATCTCCGGCCCTTTAATGAGATACGTTTGCACAATGGAGAAAATATTTCCGACGACCCAGTAAAGCGACAAAGCAGCTGGGAAGTTGATCGCGAAAATGACGATCATAATCGGCATCATCCAAAGCATCATCGCCATTTGTGGATTTTGCTGAGCGGAGCCGGCCATCATGATTTTCTGCTGGATGAACGTCGTCACGCCGGCAATGACCGGCAAAATGTAGTACGGGTCTTTTTCGCCAAGGTCAAACCATAAAAAATTATGTTGGGCAATTTCTCTCGTCCGCATGATGGCATGGTAAAATCCAATTAAAATCGGCATCTGGATCAAAATCGGGAAGCAGCCGGCCATTGGGTTGACGCCGTGCTTTTGGAATAAGAGCATCATCTCTTGCTGGAGCTTTTGTTGAGTTTGCGCGTCTTTTGAGCTGTATTTTTTGCGGAGCGCTTCAATTTCCGGCTGAAGCGCTTGCATCGCCTTCGCGTTGCGCGTCTGTTGGATCATCAACGGCAAAATCAATAAGCGGATCAAAATGGTGACGACAATGATTGACAACCCAAAGCTTCCGCCGAGCAGCCCGGCGACATATTTGATCAGCCAAGAAAGCGGATAAACGATATACTCGTTCCAAAACCCCTTGCTTTCCGGGGTGATCGGTTTGTGAATTTCCGTGCATCCGGCCAGCACAGCCGCTAACGCACCGAACAAAATGATGAATCTGATTCGCCTTTTCACCTTCTTTTTCCTCCCACATATACAAGTTCACGTATGTATTTTACCATCTTTTTTTGCCGCATGGAGCATTTTTTCAAGCCGAATGCGACGGCTGGCCTCCTTTTTTCAGCCCTCCGGATTTCCGGAGCACATGGATTAAACTTTTTTTTACTTCCGCATAATTCATCTCCGCCACCGGCTGCCTAGCGATCACGACATAGTCTTTGCCAGGGGCAATCTCCTCTTTCAATTCGAGGAAGCATTGGCGGATGTAGCGCTTGATTCGATTTCGGACGACAGCCTTGCCAAGTTTTTTGCTGACAGACAGCCCGATGCGAAAATAAGGCTGCTCCGGGCGGTCAAGCGTGTAGATGACAAACTGGCGGTTGGCCGTTGAAGCGCCCCTCTGAAACACTTCCTGGAACTCTTCGTTTTTCTTGATCCGATACTTTTTTTTCATTCTCCCTAAACACTCCATTTGCCTAATTTCCCGGCGGCAAAATATTGAGAAAAAAGACCACTGAAACTTCAGTGGCCTATTATGCAGACAAAACTTTTCTTCCTTTGCGGCGGCGGCGCGCCAACACTTTTCTGCCGTTTCTCGTGCTCATGCGCGCGCGGAATCCGTGCACTTTGCTTCGTTTCCGTCTATTCGGTTGATACGTCCGTTTCATCTATGACACCTCCCTAGGGAATAACAGTTACAGGCAGTCTTTCTCATTATATTGAACAATCTTAGCAAATGTCAACCGCCTCTTCGTTTTTCCAACTTTGATCAGCGCTGTGGATAAATTTTTTTCTCCCTATCAACAATCCACAACATTTATCGACATTTTTTTCACATGTTCAATGGTGTGGATAATGATTTTTTCACACCCTGTCCATTTTGTGGATAATCAAAAAAATCCCGTTGCAACAAGCCGTTTTATTTGCTAT